>JBBCGS010000005.1:0-1120983 GCA_037200125.1 Gammaproteobacteria bacterium
GTGGCGCTCGACATCACGGACGTCCGCGCGCTCGACGGTCTCGTGCGGGGCAAGTTCGCCGTACTCAGCGCGGCGCCGTACCACCTGACCACGCGCATCGCGGAGGCCGCCAAGGCGAACTCCGCGCACTATCTGGACCTCACCGAAGACGTCGCAAGCACTCGCCACGTGAAGAAGCTGGCGGTCGATGCCAACAGCGCGTTCATTCCCCAGTGCGGGCTTGCGCCAGGGTTCATCACGATCGTGGCCTACGACCTCGCGCGCCACTTCGACACGCTCCAGGACGTGCGCATGCGCGTAGGCGCCCTGCCGAAGTACCCGTCGAACGCGCTCAACTACAACCTCACCTGGTCGACGGATGGCGTGATCAACGAGTATTGCGAGCCCTGTGAAGCCATCGTGAACGGCCAGCTTCGCGAAGTTCCGCCGCTCGAAGAGTGCGACGAGTTCTCGCTCGATGGCGTGACCTATGAAGCGTTCAACACGTCCGGCGGACTCGGCACGCTGTGCGAAACGCTCGCCGGCAAGGTGCGGAACCTGAACTACCGCACCATTCGTTACCCCGGCCACTGCGCAATCATGAAAGCGCTGCTGAACGACCTGCGGCTGCGGGATCGCCGCGACGTGCTCAAGGACATTCTCGAGAACGCGCTCCCCGCGACGCTGCAGGACGTGGTCATCGTGTTCGTGACCGTGAGCGGCAGCAAGAACGGCCGGCTGATCCAGGAGTCGTACGCGAACAAGATCTATGCGCGCAACATGAACGGCCACATGCGCAGCGCTATTCAGCTTACTACCGCGGGCGGCATCTGTACGGTGCTCGATCTGCTCACCCAAGGCGTGCTGCCCACAAAAGGATTTATTCGCCAGGAAGACATTTCGCTCGAGAACTTCCTGCAGAATCGGGTTCGGTCGGATTTACGCGCAGCAGGAGCTGGCATGAGCTATTCCGTCGTTGAAGAAATCGCACCGCTGCTCCAACGCCTCGGCGTACGCAAGGAGTGGGTTACGAGTGGCTCTCTCGCGGTTCATTCGCCGCTCAGCGGCGAATGCACCGCACGCGTGCCCGTGACGAGCGCGGCGGACACCTCGGCCATCATCGACAACGCACACGCCGCCTTCCTCGAATGGCGCAAGGTGCCCGCACCCCGGCGCGGCGAGCTCGTGAGACTGCTCGGTGAAGAACTGCGCGCGGCGAAAGCCGATCTCGGCCGGCTCGTGACGCTCGAAGCGGGCAAGATCACTTCCGAAGGCCTCGGCGAAGTGCAGGAGATGATCGACATCTGCGACTTCGCGGTCGGGCTGTCGCGCCAGCTTTACGGCCTTACGCTTGCGACCGAACGCAGCGACCATCGGATGATGGAAACATGGCATCCGCTCGGCGTCGTCGGCGTGATCACCGCGTTCAACTTTCCGGTGGCCGTGTGGTCATGGAACGCCGCGCTCGCATTCGTGTGCGGCAACTCCGTGGTGTGGAAACCTTCCGAGAAGACGACGCTGACCGCGCTCGCGGTGCATGCGCTGCTCGAGCGCGCGATCGCGAAGTTCAACGCCATTGGCAACCGTCGCGCCGGCGGGGCTCGCCGCTCTGCTCATCGGTGGCCGCGAGGTCGGCGAGGCGCTGGTCGATCATCCGCGCGTGCCTCTCGTGTCCGCGACGGGCTCCACCGCGATGGGTCGCCAGGTCGGTCCGCGGCTCGCGACCCGATTCGCACGCAGCCTCCTCGAGCTCGGCGGCAACAACGCCGCGATCGTCTGCCCGAGCGCGAACCTCGATCTGGCCCTGCGCGGCATCGCCTTTGCGGCGATGGGCACCGCCGGCCAACGTTGCACGACACTTCGAAGACTCTTCGTGCACGAGAGCGTGTACGACACGCTGGTGCCGCGATTGAAGGCGGCCTACGCATCCGTTGCTGTCGGCGATCCGCGCGAGGGCCGGCACGCTCGTCGGGCCGCTGATCGACGAGGCAGCATTCACTCGCATGCAGCGCGCCCCTCGCCGCCGCGAAAACGGCGGGTGGCGCGGTGACGGGCGGTGAACGCATCGGCAAGCCCGATACGGGCGCATACGTACGCCCCGCTCTCGTTGAAATGCCGAAGCAGGCGGACATCGTTCGCGAAGAGACCTTCGCGCCGATTCTCTACGTCATGCGCTTCAAGGATTTCTCCGAAGCCATCCGACTGCAAAACGATGTGCCGCAGGGCCTTTCCTCTTCGGTGTTCACGAACGACATGCGCGAAGCCGAGCGCTTCACGTCCGCCGAAGGCTCCGATTGCGGAATCGCCAACGTGAACATCGGTCCATCGGGCGCTGAAATCGGTGGCGCATTCGGTGGCGAGAAAGAAACCGGCGGTGGCCGCGAAGCCGGCTCCGACGCCTGGAAGGCGTACATGCGTCGCGCCACGAACACCATCAACTATGGCGCAACCCTTCCGCTCGCGCAGGGGCGTGAAGTTCGACGTGTAGCGAGCAATACGATGCGAGCGCCGACCTTGAGGCGCAGCGTGACCATGGCATGGCGCGGAGCAGCTAGTCCGTGATGCGGACATCTACGTGAGCGCCGCATATTACTGTTAAACAGTCGCATCGTATTTCGCTGATAAGTCTCTGCTGACACTTACGTTCACTCGATAAGTGTGCGCATACTCGCCGCCCTGGCTCGAAATGAAGACACTGGTGATCGGGTCGAACCGAGGGCGCCGTGGAATCAACGGAACACGAACGTCAGGCGCAAGGTAGCCGCGCCACAGGTCAGCCTTCACTACCTGCCCGGCGCCGACGCGAAAACAACCGTCGACTACAGGGGATAAGACCGTGGCAAAGGAACCGCACCGGGAAGACGTTCGGATTCTATTCGTCGAAGACAATCCCCTCGATGTCGAGATCGCGCGACTGCAGCTCGAACGCGACGGGCTGCACTTCGAATGGCGTGTCGCCACGAGCGAGGTCACGCTGCGGGCCGCGCTCCGGGAGTTCGAGCCGGACGTCGTGCTATGCGACTACTCGATGCCGGGCTATAGCGGACACGATGCGATCCAGCTCATTCATCGGATGGATGCGAAGACTCCCGTGCTCGTGCTCTCGGGTTCGATCACCGAAGACGTCGCGGTCCGGTGCCTGAAATCCGGCGCGGCGGATTGCCTCGCGAAGCACGCGCTCGCGCGCGTGGCGCCCGCCGTGCGTCGTGCGCTCAACGAAGTGATCGCGCGCAAGAAGTACGAGGCGCGCCTGCAACGCATGTCGAACTTCGACAAGCTCACGGGCCTGCCGAATGCCGTGCAGCTCAGCCGGCGCGTGGAGCTCGCGATCGAGCAGGCTCACGGCCTGAACCGGCAACTCGCGGTGATCACGCTCGACATCGACGACTTCGGGCTGCTCGACTCGGGCTTCGGCCGCACGGCCAGCAACGCCGTGCTGAAAGCCGTGGGCGCGAAGCTGCGCTCCATCGTGTCGACCAAGGCGACGGTCGCCCGCATCGGGAGTGACGAGTTCGCGGTGCTGCTGCCCAACGTGCGCAACCGGAACGACGTGCAGGCCACGGTTCGCAAGCTGCTGGATGCCATTTCCACGCCCCGCCTCATCGAGGGTCAGGAGCTGCGCATCACCGCCAGCGCGGGCGTTGCCAGCTATCCGGCGGACGCGCACACGGCCGCGGAGCTCATCACCAACGCCACCGCCGCGTTGCGCATTTCGAAGAAGCGTTCCCACGACAGCTTCGCGCAGCACTCGCAGGACACCGCACGGTTCGCGGTGGCCCGGCTGCAGATCGAAGCAGGTCTGCACAGCGCGCTCGAGAACGGCGGGCTCGAGCTGTACTACCAGCCACAGTACGACGTGCGTTCGCGCGAACTGTACGGCGTGGAAGCGCTGATGCGTTGGACGCTTCCAGGCGGAAAGAGCGTGTCCCCGGCGCAGTTCATCCCAGTCGCGGAGGAGACTGGTCTCATCGTTCCCCTGGGCGAATGGGCGCTACGGCAGGCGTGCGCCACTGCGCTCGAATGGCGGCGCGCCGGGGGCACGCCCCTCACACTCGGTGTGAATGTTTCGATGGTCCAGCTGCAGGGCGATTTCTACACGACGGTGGTGAAAGCGCTGGATGCCACCGGCTTCCCGGCGGGCCTGCTGGAGTTCGAGCTGACGGAGACGACGCTCGTGTCGGACATGGACCGCGCTCGCCTCGTCTGCTCGCGCCTCAAGGAGCTCGGCTGCCGCGTGGCCATCGACGACTTCGGCACCGGCTATTCGAGCCTCATGTACCTCTCGCGGCTACCCGTCGATCGGCTGAAGATCGATCGCTCGTTCGTGCACGGCATGAGCACCGATCGTCACAACAGCGCCATCGTGAGCGCGGTGATCTCGCTCGGCCATTCGCTCGGCATGGATGTGCTCGCCGAGGGCGTCGAAACCGAGGCGGAGCTGGCCGCGTTGAGCGCAATGAACTGCGACCAGGCCCAGGGCTTCATCTTCTCGCGCGCCGTGACCGCCGCGACGATTCGCGCCACGGTGAAGATCGCGGAACTGCGCGAACGTAGTGCGCGGGTGGCGCGCCTGGCCGAGCCGCTGCGACCGAATTAACGGGCCAGCGTGAAGTTGAACGTCGCGCCCCGGCCCGGCGCGCCTTCGGCCCGGCAGCTCGGTCACGCCCTCGCAACGACGTGGTGCCGCCCGCAGTTTCGAAATCGAGTCAGCGTGGTTGCCGTGCACTGAGCTGGCGGTGAAACGAGCGGCCCATCTCCTCGATCGTGGTGGGCTTGAGGATCACTTCGCACACACCGATGCGGCGCGCGAGATCGAGATCATCGGGGTCGATATAACCGGTGGTCATGATCACCGGCACGTCGGGGCGGATCGCGAGCACATTGCGGGCAAAGTCCATCCCGCTCGCGCCGGGCATCGACAGGTCGGTGAGCACGAGATCGAACTCGGCGGGCCGGCGGCGGAACTCCTCGAGCGCCTCCGCGGCGCGCGTGTGCGCCTCCACCTTGTAGCCAAGACGATTCAACATGCGGCTGGCGAGCAGCACGATGGGCTCCTCGTCATCGAGGAACAGCACCCGCTCGCCGTTGCCGTGGAAGGCTTCGACGACCTGCTGGTGCCTGCCGGTGACTTCCCCGTCCACCACCGGGAAATACACGCTGAAACGGCTTCCCTTGCCCGGCTCGCTCGTCACGGTGATGGCGCCGTCGTGATTCTTCACGATGCCGCGAACCACAGCGAGACCGAGCCCTGTGCCGCGCCCCGGCGGCTTGGTGGTGAAGAACGGCTCGAAGATGCGGTCGAGCGTGTCGCGACTCATGCCGATGCCGTTATCCGCGACGGTGAGGCGCACATAGCGGCCGACGTGCAGTTCGGGGCAGGTCGCGGCGAGGGCGAGCGCGTCGTCCACCTCGAGCGCCTCGAGCGACACGTCGATGCGCCCGCGTGCGCTCTCGAGCGCGTGCGAGGCGTTGATGCCGAGATTCAGGATCACCTGATGAATCTGCGCGCTGTCCGCCATCACCGTTGGCAGGCTCGGCGGCAGGCTCGTATTGATCTCGATGCTCGCCGGAATGGTCGAGCGCAGGAGCTGCAGGGCATCGTTGACTGCGGGCTGCATGTTCATGAGCGTGCGGGATTGTTCCTGACGGCCACCGAACGTGAGTATCTGACGCACGAGGCTGGCGGCGCGATTACAGGCCTTGTCCATCTCGGACAGGCTGCTCTGGACGGAATCGTCCGCCGGCATGGAGGCCTGGACGAGCGAGAGATTGCCCCGCAGAACGGTAAGGATGTTGTTGAAGTCATGAGCGATGCCACCAGCTATCGAGCCTAGCGCATCGAGCTTCTGGATTGTCTGATCTGCCGCTCAAATCGGCGTCGTTCCGTCACATCCGCAAGGATTCCGAGCGAGCCGATCACGCCGCCGCTGGCGTTGCGCAGCGGCGAGCTCCAGACGTTCACGTCGACGAGCGTGCCGTCCTTGCGCTTGCGCCGCCGCTCGACCGCGGACTGCCGGCTCGGAATCTGCGCACTGACCGCGCCGATGTCGCTGTCCGGCACGAACGGCACCACCTGCCCGACCGCCTCAGCCACGCTCCAGCCGAACATGCGCTCGGCGGCCGGGCTCCAGAGCATGACGCGGGAGTCCTCGCCGATGACGACGATGGCAAGCGGCGAGGCGTCGACGAGCGTCCGTAACAGGTGAGTGGTCTTCCGCAGCGATTCTTCGGCCTCCCGCCGCAGGGCCTCGCGATCGAAAGCATCCAGGGCGAACGAGAGGTCACCAGCGACCTCATCCAGCAGGCGCAGCTCCTCGATGCCGAAGGCATCGCCCTCGGGCGCATAGACGGCGAGCGCGGCGGCCGCCCTACCCTGAAAACGTACGGGAAACGCCGCCATCGAACCGAACCCGCTCTCCCGCGCCTGCAAGCGCCACGGCAACGGGCTGGAGCCCCGGCGCAGATCGTTGATGACGATGTGCTGACCACGGCGGATGCACTGCGCCACCGGGTCATCCACGGCCTCCGCCACGTCGCGATCGGTGCCCAGCTTGTCGAGGTAGCGGGTATCTCCATGGCGGGCGGCCGCGCGAATGTCGTTGCCGCTCTCGCTCTGCCAGGCGATCCAGGCGAGCGTGAAGGACCCTTCGACGCATGCGATCCGGCAGATCTCAGGCAACAGGGCATCGGCGTGAGGCGCGTGGACGATCGCCTGGTTGCACTGGCTCAACATTGCGTAGAGCCTGTCGCGCTGCAAAACCTTCTGCGCGGCGCGTCGCTGGGTTTTCACGTTCCACCACAGCGCCACCGCCAATCCGACGGCGATCAGTGTCGTGACGACCAGCGCGTTTTCGGCAGTCAGCATGAAAACTCGCAGCCGCGTTGCGAGGACCCGCAACGCTACGGCGACAACCCATGGGAAAGCAAGCCCTGTTTAGATACAGGTTTGCCGACGGCGGGACGAGTCGGCCACGACCGCGGCGCGAGCGCGCGCAGGCTACCGTTTCATCGCGACGAACGCCGCCCAATTGAACCAGCGGAAGCAGGTGTCGACGGCATCGAAGCCGCAGCGCTTCAGCAGCTCGATGTTCTCTTCCACCCGATAGGGGATGAGCACGTTCTCGAGCGACTCGCGTTTGCGCTGGATCTCTTCCGTGGAGTAGCCCTGCTTCGCCTTGTAGCGGTTAGTAGAGCTCGATGTACATGCGGTTGAGCGTGGAGTCTTCGACCAGCACCTTCTCCGCCATCAGCAGCGCGCCGCCGGGACGCAGGCTCTGGTAAATCCGCCGCAGCAGGCCCTCGCGATGGATCGGACGCACGAACTGCAGCGTCCAGTTCATCAGCACGACGTTGACGCTGGGCAGTTCGAGTTCGCCATCCAGATCCGCCGTGATGAGAGTGAACCCGGTGGGCCTTCACGTGCGGGGCCAGCTTCAGGCGCGCCTCATCGAGCATGGCGGGCGCGTTGTCCACGCCGAAGGCATGTGCCGTCGCCGGGCACGAGGGGTTCGACAGGATGAAGTCGATGGTCGTCCCCGTGGAGCAGCCGAGATCGCAGATGCGCCGTCCTGCGACGGCGTGAACTGCAGCGTCAGGTCGGCAAGCATGTGCTGCAGCTCCGCGTAGAACGGCACGCTGCGCCCGACCATGTCGTCGAACACCTGCGCTACTTTCGTATCGAAGGTGAAATCGCGCGTTGCGCTCTCTTCCTGAAACAGAATGTCGCGGGCCATGTTGTCCTCTCAGCGATCTTGCGGCGAATAGCGCTCGACGAAATACTCGCAGCAGCGGCGTGAAGAGCGCGCGAACGCCGGCGCCGGGAAGCGGACCTGCGCTCACCGCGGCGAACGGCCTGTCAACGGCGTCCACGCGCGCCCGGAGGGGGCTGGAGGCTGGCCTCGAACTCGCGGGGGCTGCCCGCCGTCGCTGGCGAGCGGTGTGGCGCTCACGCCTTCACCGTCGCGGCACCCGCGGCCCGGTTGATCTGCCGCGCGGCAAACCAGAGCACGAACCGAATCAGGACCACCGCGACCATGAGGCCGGTAAGACCTTCGTGGTCATCGAGCAGCCCGTCATGACCCAGCTTCACGAGCACGACGACGGCCACGGCCGAGAACCAGTCGAACGTCGCCGCATATTCCTTGGCGACGACGCGGCGCCATTCGAATTGCATGCCCCGCACGGTGGTCAGCAGCCCCGGGAGCCGCGGCACCCAGCGCGGAACACGCGCGCAGAACGCGTCGAACTGCGCCCCGAACTTGTTGCGGAGGAAGTTCTCTTCGGCCGCAACGATCGCCTTGTGCATGCCAAGGCTGAGGGGAACGCCGATGAGCGTGAACACCCAGGAGTTCGACGCCACGGCGAGGCCGATGACGAGGAAGAAATTGCCGACGTACATCGGATTTCGCACGTGCGAGTACAGGCCCTCGGTCACGAGCTCCTCGGCGTAGACCTGGTGGTCCTTGCCGCCGCGGATGATGTACGCAAGCCCGATGGTGCAGATTCGGCACGCCTGCCCGAGCACCGCGATCAGGAATCCGATGAACCCCGCCAGGGCCGGATCGGCCGTGAAGCGCGCGCTGGGAATGAAGAGGAGAAGGATCGCCACCGGCAGCATGTAGCCGCGGTATTTGAACGAGAAATTTCCCAGCCGGACGAGCTTCGAGCCCACGTTTTCCCTCAAAACTTGGCTGCCCGAACCTGCCGGCGCCTTGGGCGCGCATCCTGCCGCATCCGTGTAAGCAACGCCACAGGGAGGAAGTGAGACACCCACTCCGCAAAAACCAATCGGCGCAACGGCCCCGTCGCCCGCAGGGCTAACGCTTGCCGCGGCCGAAGGGACCCGCGTAGGGATCGCCCGGCTTCGGCGGCGCGAGAATCGTCTTCGCAGGCTGCAGCGGCGTCCCTGGCGGGGCGACGGGCCTCTGCGGGGTCGGCGCCGCCGACGCGGGCGTCGCGGTGGCTGCAGGGCGGCCAGCGCTGGCCGGAGCCGCCAGGGGTCTTTGCACCGGCACGATGGGCCGTGGCGGCATCACATCCACCGACAGGGTCACCACGCGCTCTTCAGACTTCGCCAGCGCGCCCACGTTGATCACGTGGCGTGCAACCTCTTCGCCGCGCTCGTTACGCACGTAGACGACGACGCAGTACTCCCAGGCCTCTTCATCCGGGGGGTGCTTGATGTGCCCGTCGATCTGCAGCGCATTCCTTGCCTCCACCTGGTTCGCGGCATCGCTGCCGAAACGCAGGTGGTGCTGACAGCCCGGGCAGACGCTCGCGCTCTCGAGAATGGTCGCCTTGCAGTGAGGACACGTGCGCGTCCTGCCCGGCGAGACCGGGCGGACGGAGCTCATGTAGCGGTGCCGAACCCTTTGGTCTCGAGCGAGGACTTCTTGCCTTCCTCTTCCCAGCCGAACTCGACCTGGCCGCGCATGCGGGAACCGGCGGCGACCGTGAGGGAGCCCGCCTTCACATCGCCCGTGATGACGCCGCCTTCCTGCAGCTCGACGCGCTTGGCGTTGTCGATGTTGCCCTTCAGCTCGCCGCCGACGATGACCGTCTGCGCGCGCACCTGGCCATCGAGCGTGGCGCCGTGGTCAATGGTGAGGTTGCCGTCGACCTGCACGTCGCCTTTGAAGCGACCCGCCAGGCGCACGTGGCCGGAGCCGGCGATCTTGCCTTCGATGGTCAGGTCGGACGCGATGACGGACTCTTTCATCTCCAGGCGCTCCCTGGTGTTCGCGCTCGTGTTCGTGCGCGGGCTGGCGGGTGTGGGGTTGAGCGGCGCCACGTTGCTCGCGGCGGGAGCCGGACGATCGGATTGCGCGAACGTGTCCTTGGCAGGCGGCACAGGGGTCTGCGCGGGGGTTCCAGGAGTCGTGTCCTTCCAAAGTGCCATGAGTCACCTGCTTGCGGTTTGAAGAGGTTGCGAAGGTACCTGCATACGATGGGGCATGACCAGTGTCGGTCGCGGGCGACATTACTTCTTCATTGGATAAAAGTCGCCTGGGGCGCTTTTCCCGGACCTCAGCTTCGCTTCCAGTGCGCAAAAAGGGCGATTTTCGCAGCCCTGCCATAATGCGTGGCTACGCCCTGGCCGGTGCTCCGTCGCAGCCCCTATGCGGCGGATCCGCTCGCTGAAACGCCCCGGCGCAGCGCGCCCAGCAGCACGGCGATGTCGCAGCCCTTGGAGACGAACTCGGCCGCTCCGCGGCGCTTGATCTCGCGTTCCGTCTCCTCGGTGTTGGCGAGGCCGCTGAAGACCACGATGTGGAGGCCGGGAATGCCCGCGATCAGCTCTTCGATGAGCTGCAGGCTGCTGCCCCCGGTGAGCGACAGGTCCAGCACCAGAGCCTGCGCGGACGACTCTCGCGCCACCGGCAGCACGTCCGACACGTTCGCCACCTGGCCGACACAACGCATGTCCGGCTCGGTGTCGACGATGCGCGCGACCGCCTCGCTCAGGTCGGGATGGTTTTCGGCAACTAAAACTCGCAACGGATTCCCCACAACGGCCGGAGCCCCTTCCCCGCGCCTCGCCCTCTTCCGTCACACAACGGCGAATGGCGACGCTTTGCATTTAGCAACAAGTGTTCCCAGTCCAGTTCCCAATTCTATCGAAAAGGCTTCACTCATCGAGCACCGCGAGCAGTTCCCGGGTCTTCTCGCGCATGAGCGCCTCGTTTCCACGCGACTCCACGTTGAGCCGCACGAGCGGCTCGGTGTTCGAGCCACGGAGATTGAAGCGCCAGTCCGCATATTCAATGGACAGGCCATCGGTGAAATCGACCGACTGCGCGCCCTTCTCGTACAGTTTCTGCACGCGCGCGAGCACTGCCTTGGCTTCCGTCTTCAGGTGGCGGTTGATCTCGCCACTCGCGGGGAATAGCCGCATGCGCTCGCCAACGAGCTGCGAAAGCGTCTTGCCGCGCTCGCAGATCGTCTGCAGCACCAGCAGCCACGGAATCATCCCGCTGTCGCAGTAGGAGAATTCGCGGAAATAGTGATGTGCGCTCATTTCGCCGCCGTACGCACCATCCACTTCGCGCATCTTCGCTTTGATGAACGCATGACCGGACTTGCACAGCACCGGCTCGCCGCCGTGCCGGCGCACGATATCGACCGTGTTCCAGGTGAGGCGCGGGTCGTGCACGATGCGCGCGCCGGGCTCGCGCTTCAGGAACACTTCCGCGAGCAGGCCCACAAGGTAGTAGCCCTCGATGAACGTGCCGTGCTCGTCGAAGAAGAAGCACCGGTCGTAGTCGCCATCCCACGCAAGGCCGATATCGGCGCCGGAGCGGCGCACGGCATCCGCGGTCGCCGCGCGATTCTCCTCGAGCATCGGGTTCGGCACGCCGTTCGGGAACGTGCCGTCCGGATCGTGATTCAACTTGATGAACTCGAACGGCAGGTGCGGGGCGAGCTGATCGACGACGAGGCCGGCGCCGCCGTTACCCGCATTCACCACGATCTTCAGCTTGCGCAGCTTGCCAAGATCAATGTAGCCGAGCAGATGCTCCAGATATTCCTTGCGGATGTCGTGCTTCTTCTCGGTGCCACGCTTCTCGACGGGCGGCGGCAGGCCGCCGGATTCGATGAGCGCGGCCATATCCTTGAGGCCGGTGTCGGCGCTGATCGGGCGCGACTGCTCGCGCACGAATTTCATGCCGTTGTAATCCGGTGGATTGTGACTGGCGGTCACCATGATGCCGCCGTCGAGCCGGCCCGCGAACGTCGCGTAATACACCGCTTCAGTGCCCCACAGGCCGATGTCCAGCACGTCGCAGCCGCCATCCTTCAGGCCTTCCTTGAGCGCCTGCGCGAGCGCCGGGCTCGAGAGGCGGATGTCGTAGCCGACCGCCACGCGCTTCGGCTTCACGAAGGCGGCGTAGGCGCGGCCAATGTCGCGGGCGAGCCGCTCGTTGAGCTCTTCGGGCATGCGCCCGCGCACGTCGTACGCCTTGAATGCGGTCAGCTTCTGCATGGATCTTCTGGTTCTCCCGGGGGCGGCAAGGATTGCAGGGTCAAGGGCTTGCAGCAAGCATGCCGATGTGACACGCGCCCGAAATCCGCCGGGGCGCGCGGCGGGCCCGCCGGCCGATACGGTATTCTTCGCGCCCGATCTCGTGGCGGCCAGACCGCCTCACGGAGCGATTTTCGATGCTACGGACGATGCTACAGGCCAAGCTGCACCGGGCGCGCGTCACCTGCGCGGATCTCGATTACGAAGGCTCGTGCGGTATCGACCAGGCGCTGCTGGAGCTCTCCGGCCTGCGCGAGAACCAGTACATCGAGATCTACAACATCAACAACGGCGAGCGCTTCACCACCTACATCATCCAGGCGCCCCGTGGCAGCGGCGAGATTTCGCTGAACGGCGCGGCGGCCCGCAAGGCGATGCTGGGAGACCTGCTGATCATCGCGGCTTATTCCGCTTATAGCGAGGCGGAGCTTGCGACGTATCGGCCGGTCGTGGTGCTGCTCGACGAGCACAATCGGCCGAAGCCCGCGCCTGTCGCGAAACAGGCGCCGTAGCGCCTCGGCAGCGTAGTGCCCCGGCGGCGTAGCGCCCCGACACCGTAGGGCCCCGACACCGCAGTGCCCCGGCCGCGCAGTGCCCAGGCGGCGTAGCTACGCGCTCCGACGCCGAACGTCAGCCATCATTCGTGCGGGCGCGCCTGGCATCGGCGCAAATCGCAGCGATCTGGCTACAGGCAGCCGGCCCCCATTCCGTTGATCCACTGCTGAAGCAGCGTCGCGCCTTGCGTGTCGACGAGGTGACTCGCGACCGGAGGCATCCGGTTCGCGTCCCGGCGGCTCATGCGCAGATACAGCACCGATTTGCTCGCATCCCCTGGCGTGACGACGCGCGCGCCCGCCACGCCGAGATCCCCCGACGCCGGCGTGGCGTTGCAGGTGTTGGTTGAAGCAAGCGCCGTCGAGTACCTGAGATCGAGACTCACCGGCGTGCCACCGTTCGGGCGATGGCACTGCGCGCAGTTCGTATGCAGATAGGAGCGCGCGCGATTCGTCGTGCTCTGAGTGGTGTCGGCCGGATCCGGGTACGCGTCCTGTACCGTGAGCGTGTTCGCGAACAGCCCGATGCCCTGAAGCGTGGTGAGCTGATTCGCGCTGCGCCCCGTCGCCGGGTACGTGACGCTCGAATTGAGTTGCCGCGTCTCGAGACCGAGGCTTCGCCCCGCGCCGCTCGTATGGCACTGCAGGCACTGCGCTTCGCTCGGATACGTCCAGTCCTGCGTGCCGATCGTTTCCGTCAGGCCGCCGCTCACCAGCGACGCATCGGTATGCGTGCTGTTCCAGCGATACGTGTAACCACCCCAGTTGCCGGAGTCGGTATGACGCATGAACAGGCGTGTCTCGATGAGCTGCCCGTTCAGCGTGAAGTTTTTCACGAGCACCGTGCCGCTCGGGAACGTCCAGTCGCCATCGGCTTCGACAGTGATCTTCGTGTTGTCGGGCAGAGCCATCCAGCGGGATTTCGTGGCGCCGTCGGACCAGAACTGCGCGACCGGCGTGTAGGGAATCAAGCCCGCCGCGGGCTGCGTCGGATTCGCTGGATTCATGCAGCCGGTCTGCGAGAGGAGCGCCTTGATGGGGCTGCCCTGTGCCACATCCGGCACGATCTTGTGAAGCGTGCCTCCGTAGTCCACGTAGTACAGCTCGCCGTCGTTGCCCTGCCCGAACGAACTGATGGAAGCGCCGGTCGACAGAATCTGCTTGACCTGCAGGGCACCGGCGGCGTCGGGCAGCAGCGCGAAAATCGTTCCCGAACCGAAATCGCCGAATATGTAGCGCCCGAGGAGCGATGGAATCGCCGTCCCGCGATACACGTAGCCGCCGGTGATCGAGATGCCGAGCGAATGCGAATACTCCGCGACGGGCTCGATCAGCGGCGAGCCGTCAGCGGACATCGTGCAGTTCGTGGACGGGTTGTAGCAATGCGCGCCTTCGCGCAGACGCCAGCCGTAATTGCCGCCGCCCGCTTGCACGCGATCGACCTCTTCCCACGCGTTCTGACCGACGTCTCCCACCCACATGTCCGGCGTCTGCGACGCTTTGTCGAAGCTCCAGCGCCACGGATTGCGAAAGCCGTACGCGTAGATCTCGGAACAGAGCGCCCCGCCCGACGTCTCGCCCGTCTGACAACGGGCGCCGCCGTTCGCAAACGGATTGCCTGCCGGCACGGTGTAAGCACCGCCGCCGCTCACGTCGACGCGGATGATCTTGCCGAACAGCACGCTGCGATTCTGCGAGCGGTTCTGCGGATCGCCGCCGCTGCCGCCGTCACCGAACCCCGCGTACAGCAGATTGTCGGGACCGAACGCGATGTTGCCTCCCTTGTGGTTCGTGTAGGGCTGCGCGAGCGTGAGAAGGATGGACTCGCTCCCCGGGTTCAGCGCCGCGCCCACCATGCTGAAGCGCGAGATGCGCGACTCCAGCACCGAGCCGCCGACCGTCGGGTTCGCCGTGTAGGAAAGGTAGACCCGCTGGTTGGTCGCGTAATTCGGATCGAACGCCATGCCGAGCAGGCCGCCCTCGTCCGTGGGCATCACGCGATCGCGCAGATCCACGAACGTGCTGGCGCTCGTCGTGGCGTTCGAGTTGGCGAACGTGAGCACCACGCCGTTCTTCTGCAGGACGTACCACTTGGTGTCATCACCGGGCGCCTGCAGGAGCAGCGTGGGCGACTGAAACGTGAGGTTTGGAAACACCCGCGTGGCGCTCACGGATACGCCGAATCCCGGCTCGACGGTAGCGAGGCAGGTGGTGTTCGAGGGGCGGGAGTCGAGCCCGCCGGTGGCGCCTGTGGGCGGCGGAGGTGTCGTCGGTGGAGTGTCGCTCGTGACCGTGTCGGCGCCGCCGCCGCACGACCCGAGCGCGACGCAGGCCGAAAGGATCAATAGCAGCGCCAGCGGACGGCGCGCGGAAGCAGGCACAGCGGGCATGCCCGGTACTGTACCGGGCATCGTGACGAAATTCGCGCTGTCTCGCGCTGGAGACGGTGTTACTTCGTCGTCCCTTCGCGGCCGTAGCGGTCTTCGAAGCGCACGATGTCGTCTTCACCCAGATAGGAACCCGACTGCACCTCGATGACCTGCAGCGGGATCTTCCCGGGATTCTCGATACGGTGCTTCACGCCGACCGGAATGTAGGTCGACTGGTTCTCTTCGAGCAGGAACACCTCATCGCCGCGCGTGATGCGAGCCGTTCCCGACACGACCACCCAATGCTCGGCGCGATGGTGATGCAGCTGAAGGGAGAGCTGAGCGCCCGGCTTCACCGACAGGCGCTTCACCTGGAAGCGCGAGCCGTTCTCGAGGCTGTCGTAACTGCCCCAGGGCCGGAAGACTTCGCGATGCAGGGAGTGTTCATAGCGGCCCGCATCCTTCAGCCGACTGACGAGAGCCTTCACGTCCTGCACACGATCCTTCGGCGCGACGAGCACGGCATCCTTCGTCTCGACGACGACGTGATCCTTGAGCCCCACCGCCGCGACCAGCCGGCTTTCCGAATACAGATAGCAGTTCGAGGAGTCTTCGGTGATGACGTCGCCACGAGTCACGTTGCCCGACGCATCCGCTTCGCTGGCCGCATGAAGCGACGCCCAGGAGCCGACATCGCTCCAGCCGGCGTCGAGCGGCACGACGACGGCATCCGCCGTCTTTTCCATCACCGCGTAGTCGATGGAGTCGCTGGGGCAGGACTCGAAGCGCTTCGGGTCGACGCGCGTGAAGTCCAGATCGGCTTGCGCAGCCTCCGAGGCCTCACGGCACACCCTCGCGATCTCGGGCGCGAACTTCTCGAGCTCCTCGAGATAGCGATGCGCGCGGAACACGAACATGCCGCTGTTCCAGTAATGATCGCCGGACGCAACGAACGCCTGCGCCCGCGTGAGATTCGGCTTCTCGACGAACTGGGCAATACGCTGGACGGCGCCGAGCGACTCTCCCCGGCGGATGTAGCCATAGCCCGTCTCAGGCGTACGTGGCACGACACCGAAGGTGACGAGCTTGCCCTCTTCCGCCGACACCATCCCGGTGACGGTAGCCGTCTGGAAGGCGGCCACATCGCGAATGACATGATCCGCCGGCAGCACGAGCAGCACAGGATCTTCGCCCGGCGGCGCGCTCTTCAGCGCGGCGAGCGCGGCCAGCGCGATCGCCGGCGCGGTGTTGCGCCCGAAGGGCTCGAGCACGATGGCGCGCGGGGTAATCCCGATCTGCCGAAGCTGCTCGGCTACGAGAAAGCGGTGTGCGTCATTGCAGACGACGACAGGTGGCGCGGCGTTCAGACCAGCGAGGCGATGGGCCGTATCCTGCAGCATGGTCCGCTCGCCCATGAGCGGCAGCAGTTGCTTGGGATAAAGCTCGCGCGACAGCGGCCAGAGACGAGTTCCGGCGCCGCCAGAAAGGATCACGGGTACGAGCATCGACTACTCCGGAGGCAACGCCCTGCCGCGGCCGATTGCGTAATAGGTGAAGCCAAAGCGGCCCACCATGGCCGGATCATAGAGGTTGCGGCCGTCGAAGATCAGCGGCGACTTCAGCAACTGCTTGAGCCGGTCGAAGTCGGGGCTGCGGAACTCTTTCCACTCGGTGACGATGACGAGGGCGTCGGCGCCTTCGGCGGCCTCATAGGCATTGCCGCAGAGCTTGATGCCAGGGTTGTCGCCGAAGATGCGCTTGGCCTCATCGGTCGCGACCGGATCGTAGGCGCGGACCTTCACGCTGTCTTTCGACAGCAGGTCGATGATCGCGAGCGACGGCGCGGCGCGCATGTCGTCGGTATTCGGCTTGAACGCGAGGCCCCACAGCGCGATCGTCGCGCCTTTCAGCTTCGGGCCGAAGTGCCGGCGCAGCTTGTTGACGAGCACTTCCTTCTGCCGCTTGTTCACCGCCTCGACGGCCTGGAGCATCTCGGGGTGATAGCCGACGTCGCGCGCCGAGCGCTCGAGCGCCTGCACGTCCTTCGGGAAGCACGAGCCGCCGTAACCGGCGCCCGGATAGATGAAGCTATAGCCGATGCGCGGATCGGAACCGATGCCGATGCGCACTTTCTCGATGTCGGCGCCGACGCGCTCCGCGATGTTCGCGAGCTCGTTCATGAAGCTGATCTTCGTGGCGAGCATCGCATTCGCCGCATACTTCGTGAGCTCGGATGAGCGGATGTCCATGACGATCAACCGATCGTGCTGGCGCGTGAACGGCTCGTACAGCGCGCGCATGAGCTCCTGCGTGCGCGGATTGTCGGTGCCGATGACGACGCGGTCGGGCTTCATGAAGTCCTCGATCGCCGCGCCTTCCTTCAGGAATTCGGGATTCGACACGACGTCGAACTCCACGTTGGCGCCGCGTTCCTTGAGCGTCTTCACGATCTCCGCCCGCACCTTGTCGGCCGTGCCGACCGGCACCGTGGACTTGGTGATGACGATGGAATAGCGGCTGGCGTGGGTCGCGATCGTGCGCGCGACAGCGAGCACGTAGCGCAGGTCGGCCGAGCCATCCTCATCCGGCGGCGTGCCGACGGCGATGATCTGGAACAGGCCGTGCTCCACGCCCTTCGCCGCGTCCGTCGTGAACTCGAGGCGGCCGGCGGCGGCGTTGCGCTTGATGAGCGCATCGAGGCCGGGCTCGTGGATCGGCACCTCGCCCTGGTTGAGGCGCTCGATCTTTTTCGAATCGACGTCGACACAGACGACATGATTGCCGGCCTCGGCGAGGCAGGCACCGGTGACGAGGCCCACGTAGCCGGAGCCGAAGATGGTTACACGCATCTAGATTGGTTCTTTCCCAGGAAAATAGGACAGCGCAGCCTACGGGGCAGACCCCGGGGGGCTCAAGCTGAGCAAACAGCGTGCCGCAGGGCGCGCAATCTGTCCTGATGAGATTGCAGGGACATGACGGAGGTCACGCCCCGCAGGCTCTTCAAGACGGGTGCTGCCCCTGGCTGGGCTTGCCGGCGGCGTCGGACAGGCGTCGTTTCGCTGCGAAATCAGCCACTTTGGCTCCATCCGCAGGCAGGGACACGGCTTTCCGCGTCCAGATGTAGTCGCTGATGACGTGGGTGGCGTGGTATTCCGCCACCGACTCGGCCAGCAGGGCCAGCGACCGGCGGCAGTCGAAGCTGGCCAGCGCCACGAGCAGCTCGTTCAGGAGCTGCTGCATCCGGGGCCAGGGCAGCGAATGCTCCATCGCGCGCATGATCATCGGGTGATCCGTGCCGGTGACGTTGGTGCCGATCAGGAGCTCCTCGAACAGCTTTTCGGCCGTGCGCAGGCCGGTGTACTCGATTTCGATATCGCCGTCGGAGTTGGCGGCATCGCGCACCGTCAGGCCCATGAGGCCGATCATCCGGCGGGCCAGGTCGTCGATGCGCACGGGGCGGCCCATATCGAGCACGAACACGTCGCCGCCCTTGGCCATCGAGCCGGCCTGGATGACGAGCTGGGCGGCTTCGGGGATCGTCATGAAGTAGCGGATGACGTCCGGGTGGGTCACGGTGACCGGGCCGCCGCGGCGGATCTGCTCACGAAACAGCGGAACCACCGAACCTGACGACGCCAGCACGTTGCCGAAGCGGACCATACAGAAGCGCGTGATCGTCGAGCGTTCCTGCAACGCTTGCAGCACCAGCTCCGCCAGGCGCTTGGTGGCGCCCATGACGTTGGCGGGGTTTACCGCCTTGTCGGTCGAGATTAGAACGAAGGTTTCCACTCCGCTCTCAAGCGCGGCTTCGGCCGTGTACCACGTACTGATTACATTGTTGTGGATGCCTTCCACTACGTTGTGTTCGACGATCGGGACGTGTTTGTAGGCGGCGGCGTGGTAGATGGTTTGGACGCCGCAGGTGCCGATGACTTCGCGGACGCGGTGGCGGTGGTGGGCGTTGCCTAGGAGGGGGAGGAGCTCTATTTCAAGACCTTCTTTGGACGCGATCGCGTCGAGTTCGCGCTGGATGGTGTACAGCGCGAGCTCTGACATCTCGAACATCACCAGTCGCCGGGGCCCGAGCCGCATGATCTGGCGGCACAGCTCAGAGCCGATAGAGCCGCCAGCGCCGGTCACCATTACACACTTGTTACGAATGCAGGCATCGAACAGCTTCGGGTTGGGCGGCACAGGATCGCGACCCAACAGGTCGCTGACATCGACGTCATGGATCTCGTCGATGCTGGCTTTGCCAGTGATGATGTCCGAAAGGTCCGGCAGCGACTGGACATGAATGCCCAGCGGCTCGAGCGATGTCAGGATCTCGCGACGGCGGCGACGTGAAGCGGACGGCATCGCAAGCAAGATTCGCTCAATACTGTATTGGTGAATCAGCGCGGGCAGGTCGCGCGCGTCGCGGACACGAAGACCGTTGATCTGGCTGCCCTGCGCTGACTTCTTATCATCGACGAAGAGGGCGGGCTCGAAATACGGACCGCCCATCAGCACCGACGACAGCCGGGCACCGGCGTCCCCGGCGCCGTAGATCGCCACGCGCGTGGGAGGCACACCGTTGCGACTGCGCGAGAACAGGTAGCGAACGAAGAATCGGCTCCCCGCGACATACAGCAGCGCAAGCGCCCAAAAGATCGTCAGCGCGGTAACCGGAAGCTGGACGCCACCGAACAGCCGGTCGTATGCGCCGAGGGCAACGGCCGACAGGGTCACACCCGCAATGACGAGGAGCATTGCCTTCGGACCCATGAAGCGAATCACGGCCTGATACAGGCCGGAGAACAGGAAAATGACGAGCGTCGCGCTTACCGCGACCAAACAGTAGGCCAGCAGATTCGCGATGGGGGGTGGGAAGCGGTCGAACTTGAGAACGAGAGCAGCACAAAGTGCTGCGGGAATCGCGAGGGCATCCGAACCCACCATGATTGCCCGCTTGGCGCCGCGGGGAAGCCCGACGAGCGTTTCTGCGACTGCCGGCACCCTTCTAATGGTGTTTCCACGCCTGTCCGTCATCCTTCACCTGTTAGCGGGGTCGCTCCAGTACGCCAATTGGTTGCCTCCATTCCCGCCCGCTCACCTTCCATATCTCTGTTTTGGGCCCAGTAACGCACGCAAATTCTAGCGGAACAATGCAAAGCACGCGATAGAGTTATGAGCTAAAAGGCGGAGAAAGCAAACCTACCCGATTTCAATCGGCCATCTCCCAGGTTGAATCAGTCACGATCAGCCAACCACCATGAAAAGCAAGTATCGGGCCCGATTCCTCATTCGCCGACGCTGGAGCCGAGTGGGTGATCCGCGCAGCCCAGACACGCAAGCGACACCGGTCAAGATCGATGAAGGCTCCCGGGTAGGGGCGAGTCACCGCGCGAACGAGTCTGTCCGCATGCTCGATCGTCATCGTCGGATCGAGTCGACCGTCCCCGGGTTGCCGGCCGGCCCAGACCGACGCCTCGGACTCGACCTGCGGCACTGGTGCGAGCGCTCCGCTGGAGAGACTCGGCCAGTTACCGAGAATCAGTCGCCGATGCGCCTCTTCTACCTTCCGATAAAGGGTGGTCGCCGTTTCGTCCCGTTCGATCGGCACTCTCTCGCGCGCGAGGACGGGGCCGCTGTCTACTCCTTCATCGAGCTGAAAGAGCGTCACGCCGGTCTGTGAAAGACCCAACAGGATCGCCCAGGGGATAGCCGCCCTTCCCCGCCCCTGCGGCAGTAGCGTCGGGTGCATGCCGAGTACGCCCCTTCGCGTCGCCCGCAACAACGGCGCCCGAGCGATCTGCGACCAGCCGATGACGAACAGAAAGTCCAGGTCGGCCGCCTCTATCGCCGTGACCGCGTCCACGTCGTTGATGTTGGCCACCTTGGTAAGCGCAATGCCGCGCTCACGGCAGAATCCATCCACATAAACACGGCCGGACTTGGAGCGAGCCCGCTCGTCCGCGAGCGTCACAACGCATGAAAGTCTTCCGCCAGCCTCGTAGATCGCATCCATGCACGAAAGCCCGAGCTTTACGCAAGTGACGAATCCAAACCGCAGCATCAGTACACCGGGGGTCGGCGAACGATGTAGCCGATCGTGCGCAACACAACAGTCAGGTCGCGCACACCCGATACCACGGACGCGTAGCGCGCATCCCACTCCACCTTTTCACTCTCAGGCATTCCATCGTATGCATTGACCTGTGCCAGACCCGTAACGCCCGGCTTGAGTCGCAGGACGCCGCGCGCGGCGCGCATCGTGAGCAGTTCGGCCTGCGAAGGCAGCGCGGGCCGCGGCCCGACGATGCTCATATCGCCGCGCAGGACGTTGAATAGTTGTGGCAACTCGTCGATATTTGTGCGGCGGACCACTCGCCCCACTCGTGTGATGGGCAAGCTCTTCGCCTGCGCGGACGGCACGCTCGGGACCGAGACCGGCATGCTGCGAAACTTGAACAGCCTGAACTGCTTTCCATCGCGCCCAACACGCATCTGCCGGAAGAGTGTCGGGCCGCCGTCCTCGATGCGGATGGCGAGAGCCGTGAGCAGGAGCAGGGGCGACAGAAGGATCAGCACCAAGAGCGCCAGCATCACATCGGCGAGTCTCTTGATCCGACGTTCGTAAAGCGTCATCGGCCGAAGACCTTGTCCGCCTCTCCTGCGATAAACGCCGACTGGAATGCTTCAGCCTCGAGGTAGCCACACTGCCCGCCGCGATACTGCGCGAGACCACGCAGTACCTGTTCGCTGCGAGGATGAGGCGCAGGTCGAACGACGCCGCGATAGGCGCGCAATGCCTCAAGCTTGCGCTCGAAGTACCCTTCTCCATTGACGAACGTATCAGGCGTGAACAGCGCCGCGCCGCCGGGAAATGCCCAGTCCGACGATGACAGGATCTCCGCGAAATACAGCGCCCGCAGCCGCCGCGCCGCAGGACGACGCTGAAACAGCCTCACCGCCGCCTGACACGCCCGCGAAGTCTGCACGTGATCGTCGTTCAGGTCGGACGGATGGTGCGTGAAGACGATTTCGGCTTGCGTCTCGAGCACCGCCTGCTCGATGAACTGGACGAGTTCGATGTGCGCGACGGTGTTCAGCCGGATGTTCGGAAACGAGCCGAGCAAAGGCGCGCCGAAGCCGAGAATGCGCTGCGCGCTGTGCACGTCGGCCAGCAACTGGTCGCCGCTCGGACGACCGCCACGTGCTTCGGCACGTCCCGAAAGAAAACAGGCTCGCACCGTATGGCCGTAATCCGCGAGCGCCGCGCCGGCGATTCCGCACCCGAGAACTTCGTCGTCGGGATGCGCAACGACAATGAGTACATTCATGTAGCGCGAATATTACACAATCGCGGCGGGCTCATACCGCCGTCGCGGCTTCGATAGGCGCGTCGCGCCCCGCCTTCAGATACCACTCGACTGTACGGCCGAGCGCGCTTTCGATCGTGTGCGGTGGCCGCCAAGAGAGCGTCGCACAGGTCGGCCCGAGCTCCACGGCGAGCGAACCGCACAGGCGCTCGATGTCGGCACGGCGGCCGAGCAGCGCACCGGCCGCGCGAAGCGCGAGGACCGGTACCGGAATGAGCCGCACACGCCGGTCCATCGCGACACCGATCCGTCGGATCAGCTCGGGCGTGGATAGATCGACGCTATCGCTGACCATAAACGTGCCGCCGGCCGCTGCCGGGGAGCTGACGCATGTGTACAGCAGGTCGGCCAGATTCCAGACGCTCACGATGCTGCGCCGATTGCGCACGGCGCCCAGCGGCAGCGGCACGCCTTTGTCGACCCACTTCATCAGCCTCAGAAAATTCGCCCGGACCTGCGGACCATAGACGAGAGGTGAGCGGATCACGACCGCCTCCATTGAGGAAGCGGCAGCGATTTCGTGCAAATGCTGCTCGCCCTGCCATTTCGAAGTCCCGTAAGCGTCCATGGGCTGTGGCGTATCCGTGGCCAGATAGGCCGCGTCCCGCCCCTCGCCGTTGACCTTGATGGAGCTAAGGTAAACGAGACGCTTCACGCCAGCCCGCACCGCAGCTTGGGCCAAGCGATGCGTACCGAGCGCGTTCGTGTCGAAATAAGGCTGTGGGCCGCCACGCGACTGATCGAGAATATGGGCGCGGGCCGCAAGATGCAGAACGCAATCGACGCCTTGCAACGCTTCCGTCCAGTCGGTGCGGGAGTCGATATCGCCCACCACGACCCGCTCGCATGCCTCGGCCGACGACCGGACCGGGCTGCGCAGGGCCACTCGCACTGAGGCCCCCCGGGCGACGAGCTCCGGGCAGAGAACGCGCCCGACGAATCCGCTGGCGCCCGTGACGAGAATACGCATTCTGGTTCGATTAACGGAGCAGACTGGAAAACATCAATACTACGATCCTGTGCCTGCGGCCGACAGATAAACTTCGCTCCATGAATACCTCAATCGAAACGGACGGCGGCCTTCGCCGCCTCGAAGTGCTTGGCTATCAGATCGTCAACGAGCCTGTCGAACGCGTGGCCGCAACCGTGTGCGACCAACTCGATGACGGCCGGCAGCGCACCTTCGTCTTCCTCAACCCACATTCCGTTGTCATGGCCGGGCAGGATCCAGCGATGCGGACCGCGGTCGAGCAGGCCTCGGTCGTCTTTTGCGACGGCGTCGGGCTCACTTACGCCGCTCGCTTGCTGAAGCGCGCGCGACTGCATCGAGTGTACGGGTACGAGTTCTTTACCGCCTTCAGCAGGGAGCTGTCGCGCCGGGGACGCCGGCGCGTGTTTTTCCTCGGCGGCCAACCCGATTCGATCGCGGAGCTCATAGCCCGCTATCGAAAGGAGTATCCGGGCGTCGAGGTCGACGCCTACGCGCCTCCGTTCCGCCCGAAGTTCAGCGATGTTGAGATTGCAGACATGGCTGCGCGCATCGAGGCATTCGATACCGACGTGCTCTGGGTGGGTCTCGGCTCGCCCAAGCAGGAGAAGCTGCTTCAGCCGCTCATGAGCCGCTGTCACGCGCGAAGCGGCGCCGCCATCGGCGCTGTATTCGACTTTTATACGGGACGCGTGCCACACTCGCCACAATGGGTTCGCCGCATGGGGCTGCAATGGGCGCACCGACTGCTCCAAGAACCCGCACGGCTCTGGAAGCGTACCTTCGTGTCGATCCCACTGTTCCTGGCGAGCGTGCTGCGCGCCTGGGTCAGAACACCTTCAGACCCGCGCCGCGCTCGGTGAAACAGGTAAACGCGGAGAACTCAAGCTCCCGATAGAGACTCCGACCGAGCTGCAGCCGCCGCACGAGCCGGTAAATCGGCCACAGCATCAGCTTGATCTCGCCAACCGGGTTGGCGCGCATCTTCATGTTGCGATACCAGTTGTAGCGGATGACCTCCGGCGTGTTGCGCGTGTAGCGTTGCGCGTGCACCTGGAAGCCCTCCGACTTCAGCAGAAAGCGGAAGGTACCGGGCGTGAAGACACTGATGTGGCCGTACGAGTGGTAGTGCTTCCACTGATCGTCGACCGTCGGCGAATAATCGAGCGGCACTTCGAAAACCTGGTAGCGCGACACGCGAGCCAGCTCGCGAAGCAGGACACGGGGATGCTCCACATGCTCGAGCACGTGCGAGCAATACACCATGTCGAACGCATCATCGGCGTATGGGATGCGATATCCATCGAATTTCTTCACTTCGCGCAGGTGGGGCAACTGCCGCTTGCGGATGCCGGCGATGCCGCTGTCGGAAATATCGATGGCGTACAGATCGCGACAGAACCCGGCTTCGTCCAGGAACTTGAGGATGCTGCCTTCGCCAGCACCGCATTCGAGCACACGCTCGAAGCGATGCCCGGCACTGACGGCCATGATGTTGCGCGCCTTGGCGCTCGCGCAAAGCTCGCGCCACGGCGTCATCTCGTCAGAGTACTGCTCGTCGTACGCCGATTTCAGGCTCGGACTGACTTCATCCATCGACTGTGTCATGGTTGATCCTCGCGGGGCCGCCGCTCCGCGGCCGCGCGTAGTTTATGCGCGCCGGCCGCCGTGTAAATTCGAATCAGCGAATCGAGCGCCACCGCCTCCGAATACTGATCGTGATAAGCCGCGTGCGCGGCTGCGGACAACGCGGCCATTCCGGCTTCGTCCTTCCAGAGCGAGCGAATCGCCGCCGCCAGCGCATCAGCATCGCCAGACTGGAACGTGAGGCCGCGGTCGCGCACCAGCGATGGCAATGCCCCTAGGGCGGACGCAACGACAGGCACGCCCAGCGCAAACGCCTCCGGGATGACCATGGGGAAACCCTCAAAGCAGAGGCTGGGCAACACCAGGGCACGGCTTTCTCGCAACACCCCGAGCGTCCGCTCCGGCGAGAGGCGGCCAGTGAACTCGACCCGCCCGGCCGCGAGGAGGCCACCTGCGGCAGCTTCGAGTCTGGCGCGATCCGGCCCATCGCCGACAACCAGGAGCTTCGGCGCGTCGTCGCCGAGCCGGCGCCAGGCCTCGACCGCCACCGCAGGCCCCTTCTCTTCCGACAGGCGTCCCACATAGACCACTTGCGACGGGCGGCCCTCGAACGGCAGCGGCTGACTGTCCTTAGCCGGCATGAAATTCGGCCGCACGTAAGTGCGATCCAAAGGGATATATCCCGCTCCGCTGAACAGGTCGCGCTGGAACTCGGTAAGGGTAATGAACGCGTCGACATTCTTCGGCAGCGTGCGGACGGCTCGATGCCCGGCTATGGATAAGGCGACCGCCGCAGTCGCGGCCAGACTCTGGCGATAACAGCGATAGCGCAACGCCGGCATCACACTGCGAACGTCGGCACATTCCTTACACGCCCTGCCCGCACGCGTAGCTGTTCCGGCCGAACAAAAGAGCCGGTAGTTGTGCAGCGTGTGAACTGTGGCCGTTCCGGTGCCCGACGCCGCCGACAGAATGAGCGGCGACAACCGCGGAAACACGTTGTGGACGTGAAGGATATCGGGCGCTCGCTCACGAACCAGCGCCCGCAGCTTCCTCAACGCGCCCGGATTCATCATGAACTCGCCCGCGCCGCGGATCGCCCCGGTAATGCCCCCCGTGCGCAATTCATCGCTCGACGTGGTGAACTCACTGACCTCGTGACCGAACTTGCGCAACAGCTCGACGTCGCGCATATACGCGACGTTCTCGCCGCTCGGCGCGTTCGACCCATAGAAGTTGTGTACGAGCAGAACCTTCATGGATCAGCCATCACGGCCAACGCGGAGCACCCAGGCTTGCGACGATTCCACCTTCAACGTTGCGGACCATGTTTTCCACGGTGAATCGGCGGCTTGTGTCGAGCGCTGCGCGCTTCATCTCACGCAAGCGGGCGGGATCGGCAAGCAGCTCGGCCACCTCTCGCGCATAACTCGCCGCGTCGTGAGCAACAATGAGGCCGCTCACTCCGGGTTCGAGATAAGCCACTTCGGGACTGTGAATCGGAATATCCGTGGTGATGAACGGCAGCGCCGCGGCAAAACTGTCGAGAATGGCCAGGCCGACGAGCCCCGGATTGAGAAATACGTCGGCGACGGCGAACAGCCTTGCCTTGCGTTCGCCGAACTGCGAACCGAGATATCTCAGCCATGCGTGCTCGCGCGCCACTTTCTCCACGGCAGGCGCGTCGGGGCCGGCGCCGACGATGAGCAACGTGAAATCCGGCCGTTGCTCGCGGATACGCCGCCCCGCGTCCAGAAGAAAGTCGATGTGCTTGTGAGCGTACAGCGAGCCACAGTACAGGGCGACCGGCGCCCCTTCCGCAATTCCCAGCTCCGCGCGCAAAGCGCTTTTCTGTTCCGCCGCGACCCCGGCGACCTGCCCGGCGAAGGCGCGCGTATCGACCGCGTTGTTGACGACCGTGATTCGATCGGCGGGCATTCCGGCCGCCACCAGATGCTTCGCCGTGCGATCGGTGTAGGCGAACCACCAGTGACAGAACCGCAGCAGAAAGCGGCGGAACGACTCGCGCATACCTTTGCTGGTTGCCTGGTGATTGTAGCCATGCCCCCAGAACGCGACTTTCTTCAGCCCAAGTCGATTGGCGACGAGCAGCGGGTAATTCGCCAGATAACCGTTGGATTGCACGATGATCACGAGGTCCGCCTCCACGATCTCGCTCAACGGCAGCCACTGCGCGAGTACTCGCCCGCCGAGGAAATACAAACGCCGGCACTTGATACCGATGGGGGGCGCAAGATCAGTGCTGTCGTTCTTCGAAGCCTCGAGATGATGAGGGTCGCTGTATGCGACACGGAGGATCACGTCGTGACGCGCCAGCGCTTCGGCGAGATGCGGGTAGAACGCACGCCGGAATTGCTTCACGTTGGCGACCACGGCCAGCACCGTACGCTTTCGGCCGGTCATGCCACCCTCGGCGAACGCGATACGAGGTCGCCCACGGTCAGCGCTTCGAAGGGAACGTCGTGCATCTGTCGCAGGAAACGCTCGAGCCGCCCCCACAGATCGAAACGCTCGAGCTCCCAGCTGTGCCCCCAGATGTGAAGCACGCCGTCGCGGCTACTCGCATAAGCCGCGGCAGCGGCGAGTTGTTCCTCGAGCGGGCGTCGCCAAGCAAGCCGGTGCAGCAACTCAAGCTTGCGCAGGCGATCAGGGTAGCGCACGAGATTTCTCGCAAGCACCGCAGCGGAATGTGGATAAAACTGCAATGTGGTCGGCACCTCGAATGGTTCGAGCGACCGGTCCGTCCTGAGATTCTCGACAGTGCGCGCGTACCGGAAGCCGGCGGCGCGCACGGTCTGCGTCACGCGTGCATCGTATTTTCCGCCCGGATAGCAGAAACCCGCGACCTCATGCCCGAGCCGATCCTGCAGCGCAGACTTCCCCATCGACACCTGGCGTCGCGCTTCTTCCTCCGTCACGGTCCGTAGGTAGCAGTGATCGTACGTGTGGCTGCCGATTTCGTGTACCGCGTCGAGCCTGCGCAGCGCTTCGACCGCCAGCGTGGGTAGGCCTTCCGCGTTACGAATCGGCACGAAAAACGTGCCCTTCACCCCATGCCGCTGCAGCAGCTCGCCGAGCCGCTCGTCGAGTGGATGCCCGTCGTCCCACGAAGTCACAAGACAGACGGTCATCGCGTCTCGGCGCCGGCGCGTCGCGCGAGCACAGCTCCTCCCATATAGGCGCCACCCACGGGCAGGAGCCCGTCCACCGCGAGCGCCAGCCACGCGAACGCATGCGCGGGCAGCATAAGCAACGCAACGATAGCACTGCGAACTATGGACCACGCCGTGCGCGATTGACGCCACGATGTACGCTGCCCCGGAATCAGGTGCTGAATGATCCAGGTCAACCCACAGGCGAATGCGAAGAGCGTTCCGCCGCGCCGCTTCTCGAACGCCGTTTCGAAACCGTGGCGCGCGAGCGCCGTGCGCATGCCCTGCATCGTCCAGCGCTCGTAATCGCGAAAATCGCATTCCGCGTAGAGGAACGGAAACGTAAAGAGCACCAGGCCACCCGGGCGCACGATCCGCGACAACTCCACCAGGAACCGCTCCGCGTCGACGACGTGCTGGATCACGTCGAAGCTCACGACCAGGTCGACGCAGGCGGCGCGCAGTGGCAGCCGGCACGCATCGGCGACCAGATTCGTCTGATCCGTTGGCGCGACATCAATCGAGATGTAGTGGTGCACCCCGAAAGCGGCGATCACGTTCGCGCGATAGGGCGTGGTTCCGCCTCCGACATCGATACAGGTCGACGCGCTTCCGGCGACCGTCTTGCCAGCCGCATCGACGAACTGCCGCGCCAGGAAGGCCACCGGATTGGCAAACCGCGTATACGCACGCGACAGATACACGATCCATCCGACGGCATCAGTCACGTCGCACCGACATGCAGAGAGTCCCGCCGAGCCCCAGTGCCTGGGTACCTCGAACGATCAACTGCGATTTGAGCCCGGGCCGCAGCACAGGGCTGAACCGCACCCTGAGCGGAGCCACGAATCCGGCGGTGAGCAGATGATGTCTCAGGCTCGCGTCGTCGAACAGAAAGAGATGGAATTTCTTGGTCGCTTCGCGCCAGTGCCCGCCTTCGAGCCGAGCGCGCCAGCTGGTGCGACTGGGCGTGGTGACCAGCAACCTGCCGCCGGGTTTCAGCGCAGCACGCAGCTTGCGCAACGTACCCTGCAGGTCCGTGAGGTGCTCGATCACTTCGATCATCGTCACGAGGTCGTAGGCGCCAGCGGGGATGGAGTCCAGCGAACCCATGAGGTCGAGTCGCCGTGCAGCGCGGGCGTGCGCACGCGCCGACGCGGAGAATTCGAATCCCTCCGCCCGCAAGCCCTGGCTTCGCAAGCGTTCAACCAGCGCCCCGGTGGCGGCGCCGAAATCGAACACCGTCATGTCCGGCCGCGTGAACCGTTCGGTGACGAACCGGCCGTACGTCTCGGTCGCAAAGTCCGTCGACTCCTGATTCGTCGCGTTGTGTTCGATCGCGTCGACCCGGTAAGCCTCGGCGTAGATCGCATCAAGCTCATCGTGGCCCGGAAACTGTTCCCGGAACGCGAGCCCGCACGCCGGGCAGACGCGAAAGTCCGTCTCGCCCTCGCTGTAGAGCTGGCGCGTGGACAGATGTGCGTGGCTGCCGTCCGGGCAGGTAGTCGGCGGCATTTTCATCCGAGTATCGAGGCAACGTATGGCAGGTGACGGGTGAATATATCGAGCGCGCCATCGCCGTAGTTCCAGGGCGAGCGATCGATACGCATAAGCAGTATCCCGGTGCCGAACGCCGCGACCGCGAGGCGCGTCAACGTCTGCCACGCCAGGTAGTTTCTCGGCAGCACCACGAGCATTCCGGCAAAGATCAGCGCGAGCAGCCACTCTAGATACGAAAAATACCGCAGGGCCAGCAGGCGCACGCCGATGACAAAGAAGCCGAGGCTGAGGAAGAAGACCACGAAGAAAGCGAGACTCATGTAGTACTGCGAGCGGGGCCGCGTGCGCCTCAGCTTGCCAACGATCTGCGCGGCGACAAAGAAGCCTCCGATGAGCAGGTAGTGCCACGCATAGATGTTTCCTTCCGGCGATAACAGATGCTGGATCTGCTGGATCGAGACGAGGACCAGCGAGGCCCCGATGGCGATACCTGTTGCCCCCAGACGCCAGCCCCAACCAAAGAGACCGTAGGGCCGCATCTTCTCAAACGGGAATAACGTCATGACCAGCACCACGTTGGCGACGAGCAGGCCAGTCGCGTTGTGGATCGAGACCGCCACGCCCGCGAGCAGCAGCGCGATCCCCCGCCGCCCGTCCATGAAGAACGTGAGTGCCAGCAGCGCCACCGAGCTCGAGATGTACTGGCGCACCAAGTGCGTCGTCTGCACGAAATTTATGGAGGCGAAAAAGGCGAAGAATATTACCGTGACCAGTTGGGCGTCCGACCAGCCCTCGCGTCTGGCGATGCGTGTGAGCGCGAAGAACACGGGCACGTAGATTCCAAGCGTCGCCGCCACCGCCAGCTCGATCTGGCCGTTGCGGAAGATCTTGGACAGGAGCCACAGCGGCGCGTAGAAGCCGATCTCCGAAACGCGGTACGAACCCAGGATGACCAGCAGTTCCTGGTTGCGGAAGAGGATCGAGAACGGCTGGTTCGCAACGTACTCCTGCAAAGCGACGTACGTGACGAGATCGCCTTCCAGCTGCTTCGATATATTGAGCACGACGAACAGCAGGCTGGACGCGAGGAGCAGCAACCAGCGGAAATGCGTATTGAGCGTAGTAAGCGCCAGCACGCAGGCACCTAGCAGGAACAGCAGCGGAAAGCAGACAAACGCCACGGCCAGGATCGCGAGCAACACGATACTCATCGCTGTTGCCGGAATCTGCCCCGTGCCGAGCGTGACCATCCTCGCCGTACTAGCCATGATTCGTGGCGTTGCCCTTTTCCATACGCCCATTGTGGATCTCCCAGACCTCGTCCACGGACGACAGCACTTCGCCGTCGTGCGTGATGAAAATGAGGATGCGCGAACGGAACTGATCCTTCAATGAGGATACCAGCTGCCGGCGCATGGCCGGGTCGACCGCGCTGGTGCCTTCGTCCAGGATCAGCACGTCCGGCCGGCGCACGAGTGCGCGGGCGATTCCAATGCGCTGACGCTGACCACCCGATATGTTGGCCCCCTGGTAATCCAGGGTCGTCCGCAGGCCGCGAGACAGCCCTTTCAGAAACTCCTCCAGACCGGCGGCGCGCAGAGCCTCGGTGACGTCTGCCTCGCTGGCACTCCGGCCCATGCACACGTTGTCGAACAGAGTCCCCGTGAAGATGCGGGTCTGCTGCTCCACCAGGATGATCCGCGAACGCAGGGTGTCACGGGCGAGGCTGTCGAAGGGAATGCCGTCCACCAGCAACTCGCCCGAGCTGAAGGGCAGGATTCCGAGCACCACATCGGCGAGCGTCGACTTGCCCGAGCCCGATCTGCCAACCACGGCGTAGGAGTGGCCCTGCACGAACCGGCACGATGCCTCCCGCAGAACCATCTTTTCCTCGATGTAACCACACGTGATGTCGCGAAGCTCGATATCGACGATCTGGCGGGCCAGGGGGGTGAGCCCTCCAGTCGCGGCATGCGGCGTATCCCGCAGCAACTCGCCCGCGTCATGTGAAGCGCGTATATCCGCAACGAGCTTGCCGCTCGCCGTCACGAACTCGCCGAGCGACGTCAGGATCCGGATCAGCATCGTCGTAATCGCAAAGAAGAACACGGTCGTCGACGTATCGCCGGACGCCTGCGTGTCCGGGCGCAACCACACCATGCCGACCAGCACGAGCAGCAGCGCGGGCGCGGCCTTGTAGGCGTAGTTGAGCGCGTCCATGCGAAAAAGCCCACGCACATAGCGGCTGATCTGGTCGCGATATCCTTCGACCACGAACTTCTCGGCGGACAGCGACCGTACCGACCTCAGGCCGTTCATCGCCTCGATGAAATTGGTGTTCAGCGCACGGGACAGATCCAGCGATTCGGAACTGATGCGCAGGATCGCCGCCATCCCGCGTGACAACAGCAGCGCGCAGACCGCAACGAAGCCCAATGTGAGGAGGAACGCGCGGCCCGAGAAGCTCAGCAACAGGAGCAGCCCGGCAACGGCCGACAGTACGGCGGCGAGAAGCTGCCCGAAGTAGAAGATGATGTTGCCGGCCTTGTGAGTCTCGTCACCGGCGAGCGAAACATAGTGCCCGATCGTCTTGCGATAGATCGTCGCCAGCGGCTCGTCCATCACGACGCGGCGGAACACCTTGTCGCTGAGATAAGCGTGCACCTGCTTGGCGACCCGAACGTTGAGGGTAATCTGCGCAAAGGCAACAACGATGCGCAAAGCATACATGGCGAGGAAGAGCCAGAGCCAGGTCCGCTGTCCGGTGGGCAACCCAACCACCCGCGCCAGGCCATTCCAGAACTCGATGATCCCGCCGGCGACGCCACCCATCGCAGCGCCGCCGCGCACCAGTGGCAGCATAAGGCTCAGCGTGGCGTACTCGAGTATCACCATGAGGACGGTGAGAAGCAGCACCAGCCGCGCGAGCGGAAACCGACTGAAGGTGAACGCAAGGAATCGTGGCAGATAGCTCACGACCTTGCGCAACGTGTATGCGCCGGCGCTCACCGGCGCTGCGGATTCAGCCATTGGGATAGTCGAACCACATGTATTGTTTCCAGCGACGAAGCTGTGAGAGCCCGCTTCGAGACAACAGCTTCCGCCAAGTCGACCAGAAAGCACCTCGGCCGTGCCATGGGCGATGGCCCACGAGCCGGTACCACGCCACGATAGCGCCACGCAGATCAGCGGCCGCCGCCGCATCGAACACGCCGGTCGCTCCGGCTTGGTCGACGATGTAGTGCGCCTCGGAAAAGAAGCGATAAGCGCCGAGCGCGACGATCAGCCGGCGAAGGCCCGCGCCGTCGCGCTCCTGAATGAGGCCGCGAAAATCCCGCACGTAGACCGCGTCGACTTCCCACGCCATCGCGGAGAGAGTCGGCGAGCTTTCATAAGTGCCGAATACCTCGCGCTGGTACCAATCCGTGTCGCCATTGCGGTCGCGATGCCGACGCGATACGGCGATGTCAAGCAGCCTGAGACCATTGACAGTCAGGTGCTGGTCGATTTGCGTCCACGTAGGCGCTCCCACATAGGGGCTCAGCGTGCTATTGATCCCGCCGACCACATTGATCTCGACTTCGACCAGCGTGAGCGCGCGCGCGCGCGCATCGTCGAAGCCTTGCAGCACATCGAGTTCGGCGCCCTGCACGTCGAGCTTCGCAATGTCGACCCGCTCGATCCCGAGCTCGTCCAGCGCCTCAGCGGTCCGCCGAACCGCAACGGAAGTCGTGCGGATCGGATAGACATAGTGATTCTCCGTCCCCACGAATTCCGACCCCGGATCGATCGGGAACAGCGATGAGCCGGTTGGCGCATTCAACATGTAGAACGGGCGCTGTCCGGTGCTGCTGGCGAGAGCCGCAGGCACGACGCGAAACGTGTCCCTATACGGGCTGCGCCCGCAGATCTCCCTCAGGCGCTTCGCGGACTCGTCATGCGGCTCGAAGAGATACATCTGCACCGCGCCCTCGTACGCCCACCAGTGCGGTTGCAAGCCCTCCGCCGCCCCGACATCGATGCCGACCATCGGCGCGCCTGCGAGGATTCTCCGCTGCAGCTCCACGCGTGCGGCCGCATGCCTGCGTCGCCACTTCCAGATGAGTGATCTCACGACGGCACTCGCACGAGCGCGGCCAGCCGGTCGATGAGCTGGCCAAAGGCCGGCTCATCGAGGATGTCGCGCGTGAAGTCGCGATGTTCCTCCGCCGACGGAAGGTTGTGGCCAACCGCGTTGACCCGGGCGCGCAGTCGCATCACTCGCTCGCGCAATGCGAGCTCTGCGGACGTGAAATCGAGATTGTGCATGAAATAGAACTCCAGGCTCTGGCGGCGCAGCTCGGCGCGATCCGGCTCGCGAGTGCATTCGCGCAGCGCGCGCTCATAGTCCTCGAGCGTGCGCGAAGTGCGACAGAAATCGAATCCAATGTGCGGGTGATCACCGGACCCGACCGTCGGCACGCCGAGAAACGCAAGCTCGTGTGCGACGGTGCCGTAGACGGTGATCCCGCACGCCATCCCCGCCTCGGCGAGCTGGCGATTGGTGATGGACGGCGACAGGAACGCCACATCGGGGAACCGGCGCCGCAGTTCGTCGGCCACTTCGACGCTCGCCACGATCTGGTTCGGATGCGGCTTCACGAAGACCTTGAGGCCGATTCGGCGCGCGATCTCCAGTGTCGTCGTGATCCACACCCAGAAATCCGGAAATAGCATCCAGCGATAGCAGTGCGGACTGTCGAAGAAGTCGTGCAGGAAAATCACGGCGGCGCCGCGCACGTCGGGGACAGGTTCGCCGCTCTCCGCGTAGGCGGACGAACGCATGTAGGCGGTCGCATTGTCGATCTTGCCGGAGACGCGATCACGCAGATTGCGCTCCGCCTGCGCGAGAGCGGCCGCGCGATCGTGAAGGCGCGCGAACCCGATGCGATAGCCATCAGGGTTGCGGGGATGAACGACGTCCTCGACCGACAACCGCTTGGCGATCTCCTGGAAATTGCCGAACGAGAACACAGGAATTCCCGCGCGAACCGCCATCCTCGCCGGCACGCCGTGCTGCACGTAGGTGGTATAGCTGGTGAGAAACAGCGCTGGCTTGTGCTGACGGAAATAGAGAGCACACCGACGTACATCGCGCAGCGCTTGGCGAATGACGAAAAGGAGATAGATATCGCGCGGATCCAGGGTCGGAGCAGGCTTGAAGCGCAGGAACGAGTCGTAGATGAGATCGCCGAGCGCGACACCATTGTTCTCGATACGCAGAACGTCGTCTCGATTCGAGAGTCCACGCCACACTCGCCAAGCATTCCGCCAGTCCGCAAGCTCAGCGGCTCCGAGCTCGAGCGCGCTGCTGCGAAACGCGATTTGGTCGCAGCACGCGCGATATAGGCGCGACCATTTGCCGTCGGTCAGCCAGTTCTGGAACAGCAGCGCCTTCAGCGACCCGACCGGAAACCGCGAGGCACTGGGCCTCAGGCTGCGCGTGATGAACCCATCCACCGACGCACCGGTGCTCTGGCGAATTTCGCCGGCCAGCAGGCTGAAAAGCGCGAGGTAGTAATGATCTTCCACGCACTCGATGGCAATCGTTCGGCCCGGCGTCGCGGCCGAGGTCACACCATGCGCACGCAGGAACGCGCCCTCGCGCTCGTCCAGCGCGTATTGGCGCTTCAGCAGCGCCCCACGCGAACGCAGAGCGTGCCAGAGCCTACCAGCGAGCCTCACGAGAAAATGGCCGGTGAAAGGAGGGCTGGAGAGCGGTTGTTCATCGAAGGACGCGCGAATGGTCAACCCTTCAACGCCGCTCGACCGAGCTTGCGCGCCATACGCCACAGCTTGCGTACCGGTCCGCCACCGGCAAGCTCCTTGCGGACACGCCCGTCGCTGGTATTGACGAAGCCGGTCTGCAGAGCGACGCGCTCGCCCTCCTTCACCAGCGCGCCCCGGTGCAAGGTACGTGCGCCGTCGAAAATCAGCGCATGCGCGCCGTTGGGCGGCAGGAATTGAAATGCCCGGGCGCTCAGCTCCCGCGCAATCTCACTCTGCGGAAGAAAATCGTCGCCAAAATGACTGCTGCCCTGGAACACGCGTGGCAGCTGCATGAAGATCCGCCGCAGCTCACGGTCGCGCACGGTGATGCGATATTCGGAGCCCGGCGCGAAGCGGGCATAACGGCCCACCGTTACGCGATCCAGCCCCTTGTGGGCGCGGAATACGAACTCGGAACGCTCCCAGCCATTGCTGCCGGGAATGAGTTGCGTCGGACCTGTGAGTTCGGTGACCGGCGTAACGTAGAGCATCGATTTGGGAAGATGATCCGCCTCGTCATTGTGCAGGTAGCTCAGAGGGCCATCCGTGAGATTCGCGTCGGCGTAGAGCCCGGAGTGCCAAACCTGACTGGCTGCGGAATACTCCAGACCGGTGCCGAGAATGCGCATTCGGTTCTGTTTGTATTCCGAGAGCACATCGAGCACCCCCGCCCGCTTGTAAGCGCGCGTGATCGCGCGGCCCAATGGCGAGACACGTGACGGGCTGTACACCGCCCGCGCTGCCGGACTCGCCGCGACCTGCCGCTTGAGGTCCGGGACGAATGTTTCGGACACCCGGCGAATCTCTTCATAGTCGCCCGCATCGAGCTGCATGAGGTACATGCCGTCCCGGCGCAGCGTATCCAGCTGTTGTTGCTGTTCCGCCGTGAGATGAATACTGGAATATTCTTTCCGCGAGTACACGTGCCGGAAATATTCGTAGCGCAGGTCGTCGAGCACCCACTGGAACGTGCCGCCGAGCCATTCGCGTACCAGAATCCTCGCGCCCGCCGTAGTGATGTGCACCGCGATCGCATCCATGTGTACGCGCATGGCGCACAGCGCGTTCTCGGCGTCATTGATCGACGGCGTCACCGACGCCAGAAATGCGGCGTGCAGGCGATCGATCGCGTCGATCTCGGTGCGGATCACGGCATCGTCGTAAGGATAGAAATCCTTGAACGGGATGAACGCGGGATGTGCGTGATAATCGACGACGGGGAACTTCATGCTCACGATTCGAATCCGTCTCCGCTCAACGCTTCACCAGATACATCGAAGGCTGCCGCGCATTCGCGACGTGCACCGGACGATACTCACCGGCGTGCGCATCCAGGAAGTCACGCGCAGCCACCGTCTCACCCGGAAATTTCTCGTGATTCCATTCATCGAACACAACGACGCCGCCGCTCGAGAGCCGCGAATGGCATGCATCGAGGATCGTGCGCGTGGGCGCGTACAGATCAACGTCCACGTACACGAGCGAGAGCGAAAACTCCGTACGCTCGCGCAGCAGCGCGGGAAGCGTGTCGTCGATCCAGCCCTTGTGGATCTCGATGTCGTCGTTCATCCCGTAGAGGGAGATCATATCCGTGAGTTCCTCGAACGAGCCTCGATACTGACCGCGCGTCGCGACGGCGGCGCCATCTTCCGGAGCGAACGTCTGCAGACCCTCAAAGCTGTCAAAGGAGTGAACCACCTTCGAGCCGAGCGGATCGAAGATGCGCAGCAGCTTCGCCATGAACAGTAGGTTGGCGCCACGCCAACTGCCGAACTCGGCGATGTGCCCCGGCACCGACAGCGTCTGCTTCAGAATCTCCGCAATGGCGAGGAAGCGCGACAGATTGCCGACACCACAGTAGAGCGGCCAGTGATCGATCGCCGACCACAGCTCGCGCGGGCCGTACTTCTCGGAAAGCTGCTTCCGCGCAGCCAGATATGCGGTATCGCCAGTCTTGAATTTCACTTCATACCTGCAGCATGTCCAGAAAGTCGTATACCTGCCGGATGAACACATCGGGGACGCGCCGGGTCCGGTAGTGCGAGCCGATCTCGGCATTGTTCCAGTGATAGAGCCGCGTCAGCAGCCCGAAGAGATAGCGCGGATCGATCTGGATCTCCGCCCGCGGCGTGACGGATTCATCGAGCGACGCGCGCACCGCGACCGGCTCTTCGCCCGCCACGTTGAAAACGAAATAAGTGCTCGAGCCGGTGGGCTGGATGCAGAGCCAGTACGGCTCGGCGATTTTCACCTTGCGGCGGGCCTTCTCGCGCGCGGCCATCAGCAGCGGCACGAACGGCAGGCCGCTGCGGTGGGAAAAATCGAGCTCCTTCTCGTATTCGAAGCTTGCCGAGCCCAGCTCGCGCAGGAACAACTCCAGCGCCGCCGGATCGTACCGCTCGGTACGCACGGCGCTCGCCTCGCGGGTCTCCAGATCGTAGCGGGCATGGCCGCCGTCGGCGAGCAGGAGCGCGCGCGCATCTTCGGCGAGCGCCTCCACCGCGTCGGGAACGCCGCGGTGGGGGTTCAGCGAGGCAAGCGATCCACCGAGGAAATATTTGCCGGCGAACGGCATGCAACGGACCGGATTCAGGCGCGCGGTGTATCTGCGGAAGAGGTCGAGAAATTGGCGTCGTTTGCGATCCGCCGCCTCTCTCAGCTTCTCGGGCGAGGGAAAAGCGAATGTCTGAGGATAGGGCCCTGCGCCCGCATAGGGCAGTAGCGCGAAGCTCGGCCGACCGTCCGGGCAGGCCGCGAGCACCCGCTCAATCTGCGCCTCGTCGAACGGATTGTCGTTCATGTTCACCACGCTGTGGGTACCGTGGCTGACCACGAGCGCGGTATCGATGTTCACGTCATATGCGCCGTTTGGCACGACGGTGAGCCGAGTCGCGCCCACCTGCAGGTCCTCGACCGCCTCTGCGGTGATGCGATCGATCTTCATCTTGAGCCCGAGGTGCGGGCTACCCTTGCTCGAGATAATCACGCGGGTGCCGGGATAGCGCGCGAGGTAGGCGTGCAGGAATTTCGGATCGTAGTGATCCGGATGAATGTGCGAGATGAAGACGATGTCGACAGGACCGATGACCTCCACCGGATCCGCGATGCGCGGATATTGGAACCAGGAGCCGTCGTAGATGCCCTGAGTAAACCAGGGATCGCACAGAATGCGAACGTCAGGTGTTTCGATGACGACGCACGCGGAATAAATGTAGCGGACAGTGAAGCTCACTTGCGTTCACGCTCCTGCTGAATGAACTGGAAAATCATCTCGGCGCGCTCCCAGTCCTCCGGTGTATCGATGTCCTGCACGCGGTACCGCGGCACCACCAGCAAGTGCGATCGCGGCGAAAACACCGGCCGATGCTCCAGCCACGCGGCCCGAGTGCCCCAATAAAACTGTCCGGCATCGTGATACGCGTGTTCGAGATCCTGGGACAGGGTTTCCTTGTGCTCGGGCCAGAACATCGCGCAGCCGCCGTCCGGCAGGAAGCGCAGCGCGCGCTGAATCGGGTAGGGAAAGCTCGTGCCCGCGAATACATAATCGAAATCGGAAGAACACAATTTCTCGAGTCCCGCGCGAATGTCCGCAACGCTCGCGATCGCCGCTCCGGGATAGACGCAGCAGACGAACGACGCCATCGAGCCCAGACCGTCCATCGACTGGATCGCATGCTCGATGACCGGCGCGGTGATCACACGATCACCCGACAGTTCCGGCGGTCGCCGGAACGGAACTTCAGCGCCGGCGCTCAGCGCCACCTGCACGATTTCCTCGTCGTCGGTCGACACGATGATGCGGTCGAAGACCCCCGCGCTACGCAGCAGGTCGATGGTCCGCGCAAGCAGCGGAACGCCCGCGAACGCACGGATATTCTTGCGTGGAATGCGCTTGCTGCCGCCGCGGGCGGGAATCACCGCCAGCGTGGAGTCGCCCGAGGTACCTGCTGTCATCTGATCTCTGGTCGGGTGTCGTGAGTGCCGCCGGCCCTTGGCGGGAGGCGACTATCTGAAAAAATGCGGCGGATCATAGCATTCCTGCCTCGCCCACCCTATCAGCGCCGTGCGCGGCGCTGGCGGGGCAGTCGCACCAGCGCGATCGCCAGCGCGCGAAAGATCATCCAGTTGCCGCGCAGGAGCTGTCCGAAGCGCGAAGCGCCGACGCGTGGGCGCGTAGGCACGGGCACCTGGGTGACGCGAAAGCCGCTGCGGGCGGCGAAAAGCGCGAGCTCGGTACCGATGGAGCGATACGAATCGAAATGGCCAAGTCGCCGGTAGACATCGATGCGGTAGCCCTTCATGCCGCACAAGGGGTCGCTGATGCCCCAGATGCGCTGCCCGAGCCACGCGAACACGGACTCCGCCAGGCGCTGGTGTCGATCCCGGATACCGACCACGACGTCCGCGCTTTCCAGCGCCGCCTCGAACGTCGTTATGAGCCCCGGATTGTGCTGACCATCCGCATCCAGCGTGATGATCGTGTCGCAACCAAGCTGCACCGCGCGGGCGAAACCGGAGCTCAGCGCGCCGTCATAGCCACGGTTGACGGGATGGCGGACGACGTCCGCGCCTTCGGCGGCCGCGATCGCGCCGGTCGCGTCGTTCGAGCCGTCGTCCACCACGATCGGCAGTCCCAGCTGGGCGGCCCGCCGGACGACCATCGCAATCGACGCCGATTCGTTGAGGGCGGGAATGACGAGCGCTAGTCGAGATCCGACCATCGCACATGATCTCCGGCCTTCAACGAGCGACGCAGCCGCCGACCGGCCACTTCCGGCACACGGTACGGTGGGATACCGTCGGCCGGGCACGGCCGCAGGACCGACAGCGCCTCGGCGGTCAGCGTCTCGCCCGCCGCCATATCGCGCGTCGTGCGGATAGAGCGCCGCTGGAGTATGACCGTCTGCGCCTCATTGTCTTCCACCTTCTTGATGCCCACGCCGAGCGCCGCTTCCAGCTCACGCGTGCGATCCACCATGTCGCGCCACATGCGCGGATCCATGGAGAATTTGTGATCCGGACCCACGCGGGCGCAATCGTCGGTGAAGTGTTTCTCGATCACGCGCGCACCGAGCGCAACCGAGCCGAGCACAGTCGCGTGCCCCGGTGTGTGATCGCTGAGGCCCAGCACCATATCGGGATACATAGCGCGGAACGAGCGCAGGACATTCAGCTGGATATAACGGAAGTTCTCGAGGCTGGCGGTGTAGTTGGTATTACACTGCATCAGCACGACGCGGGGATTGACGCGCAGGACGGCGTTCACCGCGCGCTCCACATCGTCCATTGTCGAGGCCCCTGCGGCCAGCAGGGTCGGTTTTCCCCTGCTTGCGATGTGCTCGACGATGCCGGTCCACGTGATGTCGCCGGAGCCGATCTTGTACGCGGGCACGAACGGATCGACACGGTCGACGAGTTCGAAGGAATACGGGCTCGTGAAGAACGTGATTCCCGCGGCCTTGCACGCGTCGCGCAGAGACCCGGTCCAATCCGCATTCAATGTCGCGTCCTGGTAGACCTCGAAGACCGATTTCTTCCACGAGCGTTGATGCGACTGCTGCGATCCAAGCGCACGGAACCCAGCATCGCTCACGATCGTCGCGGCGGTGAAGTGCTGGAATTTCGCCGCGTCGGCTCCCGCGTCCGCCGCAAGGCGGATCAGGTCGCAGGCACGACCGAGATCGCCATCATGATTGGCGGCAATGTCGGCGACGAAATACGTCGGATGCGTCTCACCGATGAGGCGCCCTTCGATGTCGATGACCCGGTCAGGCTGATGCAAGGTAGTCGCTCCGGATTGAAAGGATTTCCTCGCGAAGCGTCGGCAGCTTCACACCCAGCTCGCGTTCGAAACGAGTGCTGTCGAGGCGCATGTCCTTCGGACGGTAGGCGTGCAGCCCTCCCTGTACCGAGGTTGCCCGCTGCATGCCGTCGGTCGACAGCCCCATTACGTGGGCGACCTCGAAGCAGAAGTCCGCTTTACTCATACCCTCGCGCGACCCGAGATTGAAGGTACCTCGCACGCGGCGATCGAGCGCGAGCGCGATGAGATCGGCGAGACGGCCGACCGACAGCGGGCTGAAGTGAACATCCTCGAATACGCGGATCGGCTCGCCGCGCCGAACCGCGTCGATGACCCAGTCGCTGAAACTCGCGCGACCCGCTGTGCGGCTGCGACCGAAAAAGTTGGTGCGCAGGATCGTGGCCGGAATCGCGGCGGCGGCAAGCTCGCCCGCGTACTTCGAAAATCCATAATAGTTGACCGGGCGCGCCGCCGTTTCCGCGTGCGGGCCCGGTCCGTCGTAGAGCTGGTCAGTGGAGATGTGGACGAGAAACGGCATCGTCTCCAGAGCGAGCGCGGCCTGCGCAATGTTTTCGACGGAACGCGTGTTGAGCAGGAAGGCCTCGCTCGGCGCGGCTTCGCATCGATCTACGTTGGTAAGGGCCACGAGGTTGACTACGGCGTCCGCCCGGCTTTCGCGCAGCGCGGCCCGCGTGGCGTCGAGGTCACGCAGGTCGGCTTGCAACTCGCCCCTGCGCAGACCATGACGCACAACCCGCCAGCCGTCGGCTTCGAGGCGCGTCGCGACATGCGGACCAAGCAGACCCGAAGCGCCGGTCACCAACGCGCGTTTCACGGGCGCGACCTCAGATCCCCGCCATGCGGTTGTACTGATTGATCTCGTCGACGCTCAGAAAGATCGGATTCGTGCCCGAGTTGTACTCGAAGCCGCGCGTGACGCGCTTGCCGATCTCTCCGCGACGGTTGCGCGCGTAGTCGATCTCGGCATGATGGAACTTGATCGTGGGGCAGATCACGAAATGGTCCGCGAACTCGAGCGTCAGATGCGAATCGTCCGCCGGGCACATGACCTCGTGCAGCTTTTCGCCCGGGCGTATGCCGACCACACGCATCGGCAGTGTCGGCGCGAGCGCGCGCGCCAGGTCGACGATGCGGATCGATGGGATCTTCGGCACGAAGATCTCTCCGCCGTGCATGCGCTCGAGATTCGCCAGCACGAAATCCACGCCCTGCTGCAGGGTGATCCAGAAGCGGGTCATCGCCTCGTCGGTGATCGGGAGATGATCGGCGCCTTCGGCGATCAGCCGCCGGAAGAACGGTACGACCGAGCCACGCGACCCCACCACGTTACCGTAGCGCACGACGCCGAAGCGCGTCGGATGGCCGCCCGCCATGTTGTTCGCGGCGACGAACAGCTTGTCGGACGCGAGCTTGGTCGCGCCATACAGGTTGATCGGGTTGGCCGCCTTGTCAGTGGAGAGCGCGATCACGCTCGAAACGTTGTTCTCGAGAGCCGCATGAATGACATTCTCGGCCCCATGGATATTCGTGTTGATGCACTCCATGGGGTTGTATTCGGCGGCCGGCACCTGCTTGAGGGCGGCGGCGTGAATCACCACGTCGATATCCCGCGTCGCCTGCGAGAGGCGCGAGCGATCGCGCACGTCGCCGAGAAAATACCGCATTGCTGGGCCGCTGAACTCCGGCAGTTGCTGCATCTCGAACTGCTTGAGCTCGTCTCGCGAAAAGACAACGAGCCGCCTCGGCTTGTAGCGCGACAGGATCGTGCGCACGTACTGCCGCCCGAAGGAACCCGTGCCTCCGGTAATGAGAATGGACTTCTGATCGAGCATGTCGAGCGAGACTCCTGGACGGTTGGCCGGTGTTGAAGTCAGGCGCGGCGGAGCGACGCGAGGCGCTCACGGATGTACGGCACCAGCAGCGCCGTAATGAGCCCGAGCGCGCCGCCGGCGAAGAAGCCCAGCACTCCGAGCAGCACTGGAACCGGCTGTGAATAACGATTGAGGTCCGGTGCCTGCGCTGGATCGATGACGCTGAATGCGAAATCCGGCCGCGTGTTCGCCATCATCTTCTTGTTTACCTGGGACTGCAGCAGCGAATAGATACTCTGCCGGATCTCGAGGGTCTGCGTGTGCTCGAGCTCCTTGCCCAGGAAGTCCACGGCACGTTCCGAGTTACGGATGGCGCGATCACGCGCCGTCTCGTTGATACGCGCGACCAGCAGATTAGCCCACTCCGCGGCAAGCACGGGATCGCGCCACTCGACGCGCACGGTGACGAGCGAGTTCTGCTTGTCCTCGACCACGAACAGCACTCGCTTCATGAAGTAACCATAACCGTCCTGCGGCGTTGGTGGGCGCGCGCCCTCCTTCAACCGCCACTTCGACTGGCCTGCGTCCCATTGCTTGGCGAACAGCACGGGCAGAAGCTTCTGCTCCTCGATGAACTGCTCGATGAATATCCGCGAACGCAGCAGCGCGATGGTGCCCGCCGTGGCGCTTTCCTCCCCGCCCACCTGAATGCCCGCCAGCCCCGCAATGCCGCTGTACTGCCCGAGCAGCGACTTGATCGGCGAAGCGGACTCCGGCGACACCACCGACGCGAGCACTTCCGCGCGATAGATCTTCGTCATGAAGAAGGAGCTACCCCAACCGACGATGCCACCCACGAGCGCCGCGATGCCGATGAGCAGCCAGTTGCGCAGGACGAAATCCGCGACACGGTCGAAGTCCGTGTCGCTGTCGCCCGGCCGGCGTTGCGGAGTATCGGCTTTCACTTGCGCGCTTCGCTCAGGTGCCCGGCGTACCACTCGGCGGTGCCGCGGATGCCGTCCGCAAGGCCGATCCGTGCGCGCCAGCCGAGCGCGGCCAGGCGTGACACGTCGAGCAACTTGCGCGGCGTTCCATCGGGCTTCGAACGATCGAGCTCAATGTCGCCGCTGAATCCCGTTGCGACGGCGACCAGCCGTGCCAGTTCCAGGATCGCGACGTCCTCGCCGGTGCCGATATTGATTGGGCTCTCCTCGCTGTATCGCTGCGTCAACATCACAACCGCATCGGCGAAATCATCGACGTGCAGGAACTCCCGGCGCGGCGTGCCAGAGCCCCATATCGTGACGCTCTTCGCGCCCGCCACGCGTGCCTCGTGGAAGCGGCGGATCAGCGCGGGCAGCACGTGCGAATTCATTTCGCTGAAGTTGTCGCCGGGCCCGTAGAGGTTGGTCGGCATCAGCGAGATCGTATCGAAACCATACTGGCGGCGGTACGCCTGGCACATCTTCAGGCCGCTGATCTTTGCGATGGCGTACCACTCGTTCGTCGGCTCGAGCTCGCCCGTGAGCAGGCACGACTCACGCATCGGCTGCGGCGCGAGCCGCGGATAGATACAGCTGGAGCCTAGAAATACGAGTTTGCGCACGCCGTTGCGGTAGCTCGAATCGATCAGGTTGGTCTGGATCTGCAGGTTGTCGCGAATGAAATCCGCGGGCCGCGTGTTGTTCGCGTGAATGCCGCCGACACGCGCCGCAGCCATGATCACCACCTCCGGACGCACCTCCGCGACGAAGCGCTCGGTCGCCAACTGATCCCTCAGGTCGAGCTCCTGGCTGCCGCGGGTCACAAGGTTCTCGAACCGGAGCGACCGCAGCCGGCGGACAATGGCGGCACCGGCAAGACCCCGATGGCCGGCGACGTAGATCAGCGACGACTCATTCACGATAGGCGGCCACCTTGAATCCATGCTGCTTATTGAATGCGTCGCGGCGCGCAATTTCCCGATCCGCCGCCACCATCTCGGCGACCAGCGTCCCGAACGGGATTTCGGGACGCCACCCGAGCACATCGCGCGCCTTCTGTGCATCGCCGAGCAGCGTCTCGACCTCTGTCGGCCTGAAATAACGCGGATCGACGCGCACGACGGTCGCGCCCGTGCACGCGTTGACACCATGCTCCTCGAGGCCCTGACCACGCCATTCGATGTCGTAGCCGATCAGCTTCGCCGCCGCGGCAACGAAATCGCGAACCGAATATTGCGTGCCGGTTGCGATGACGAAATCATCGGGCTGTTCTTGCTGGAGCATTAGCCATTGGGCGCGCACGTAGTCACGCGCGTGGCCCCAGTCGCGACGGGCGTCGAGATTGCCCAGATACAGACATTGCTCGAGACCGCTCTCGATGCGCGCAAACCCCCGGGTGATCTTGCGCGAGACGAAGGTCTCCCCGCGCAACGGTGACTCGTGGTTGAAAAGAATGCCGCTGCAGGCAAAGAGCCCGTACGCCTCACGGTAATTTACCGTGATCCAGTGCGCATAGAGCTTCGCGACGCCGTAAGGCGAGCGCGGATAGAACGGCGTCGTCTCCCGTTGCGGGATTTCCTGCACCTTGCCGTACATCTCGGACGTGGAGGCCTGGTAGAAGCGGGTATGTTTCTCGAGGCCGAGTATCCGGATCGCTTCGAGAATACGCAGGGTGCCGATCGCGTCAGCATTCGCGGTGTACTCAGCGGTCTCGAACGATACGGCGACGTGACTCTGCGCGGCGAGGTTGTATATCTCGTGCGGACGGACGGACTGGATGACCTGAATCAGATTCGTGGCATCGGTGAGATCGCCGTAGTGGAGGATAAACCGGACCTGACGTGCGTGCGGATCCTGGTAGAGATGGTCGATGCGATCGGTGTTGAACGACGAGGAGCGGCGCTTCAACCCGTGCACCTCGTATCCCTTCGATAACAGCAGCTCCGCCAGATAGGCGCCGTCCTGCCCGGTAACCCCGGTGATCAGTGCGCGTTTCGCACTCCGCTCGGTCATGTTGGAAGTCCTCAGAACGAATTCACGGCGGCTGCGGAGATGGCCAGGTTGTAGATGATCGAGGTGACCGCCTGCCAGAACGGCAGCGCAGGCATGCGCTCGGTATCGAGCGGAACGACGATCGTATCGCCTGGGCGTATTTCCGTGGCGCCGCGACTGAACCAGCGGGCGCTTTCGTTCGCCACCACGGTGCCGTCGGCCCGGACGATATAAATCTTGCTGTGGTCGGCACGACGAGTCATGCCGCCGCTCAGCCCGATGTAATCATCGCGACCCAAATCCGGACGATAAAGATGCGACGTCACGGTCTGCACCTCGCCGATGACCGTGACTTCCTGCTGGAACTTCGGAACGATGAGCCGATCGCCGTCGCGCAGAATCACGTCGGTGCCGGACGCGGACCGACCGCGCAGGGCGCGTGGCAGGTCGATCACGAGCCGCCCGACGGCCTCCGACGCGCGCACCTGCGCCAGCAGCGACTGGCCGACCGTCAGAGCGGTGCCAGCACCGGATTGATTGGCGGCGGCGCCCTGTAACGCGAGCGTCGCAAGATCGTTCTGCAGGCGGCTCGCAAGCATGTCGAGCTGCTTCTGCTCGCGTTCCTTCAGATCAAGACGCGTGAACACGCTGCCCTCGGGAAACGCGAACTCGGTAAGGCCGCCGGCACGCCCGATCACGGATATCAGCGTCTCGCCACGCTTGATGGAATATCGGCCCGGAAAGCGCACCTCGCCCGTGAGCATCACGTGCTCCTGGGTGCCCCACTCCGGCACTTCCTTGATGCTCAGGCTGTCGAAAGGCTCGAGCAGCACATTGGCGGTCGCATCGCCGCGTAGCACGGCGGCGATATCGATCTCTATCTGCGTCGTGCGCCGCGAGTCGCCATTTACCACGCGATAACGGGTGAGCTCGGCGATGCCCCCATACGCCGAATCGCCCAAGCCACCGCCGGCGCGCAGCAGGTCGCTCACGCGCATGCCGGACTCAAGCGGATATTCGCCGGGCACGCGCACGCGGCCATCGACGTTCACGAGCTCCGTCGGGCGACTGAAGCTTGCCTGCGTACGCAACTCGTTGACGAGCGGACGGATGATGCGGTCCCGGCTCGTCTGCAGATCGAACACGACGATCCGGTCGCGTGGCAGCAGCAGGACATCGGCGGCCGAGCCGCGGGCGTTCAGCGCGGCGCCGAGATCGGCCGATATCACGGCGATCTCGCGATTGGGCGGCAGCTCCCGACGGATCAGGACGTAATTCTGGTCCGCATTGGGTTTGAGCTCGTCGACCGAGCGGATGACGTCGGACAGCCGCAAGCCCTCACGGAACGCATAGCTGGCCGGCGCATGCAGGTATCCTTCGACCACGACGCCCGAATCAAGCGTCGGCTTCAGACGCGCAATCTGCAACAGGTCGCCATTGCGCAGGGTCAGCGCCGGCGCACGCTCCCCCACATTGACCGCGAGCACCACGCGCTGGAGCTGATCGTCGATGCGGGTGAGCGAGACTTTCGCGGTGTCCGCCTCCGGCGTGAGGCCGCCGGCCAACTGTACGACATCGGTCGCGGTGGAACCGGGCTTCAACTCGTAGATCGCCGGCCGATGAATCTCGCCGTTGACCGTCACGGTCGGCCCGATCGGCGGAATGAACACCACGTCGCCCGGCAACAGTCGCGCGTCATCCGTGGAGTCACCGCGTATCAGCATGTCGTACAGATCGAAATTGCGGATGAGCGCGCCCTGACGCTTGAGCTGGATGTTGCGCAGTGATCCGATCGGCCTCACGCCGCCAGCCGCGAACAGCGCGGAAGTGATCGTGCCGAGGCCGCTGATCGTGTAGGAGCCCGGCCGCTTCGCCTCGCCGAGCACGAAGACGCGGATGGAGCGGGTGTCGCCCATCGCGACGCTGGCCCGCACGCCGATCATTTCCCGCTGCACGCGTTGCTCAATCGAGTCCTTCACGCTAGTGAAGCGCTGACCGCTCACATTGATCGGGCCGATCTCGGGGAAGTTGATGCGCCCATCGCGACCGACGAGCAGCTGCAGCGTGCGGTTCTGGGTTCCGTATAGCTGCACTTCCAGCACATCGCCGGCGCCCACTACGTATGCGGAGGGCACCGGCACATTGGTGACAGGTGCGAACGTGGAAGGCGCGCGATCGAAGAGATCGTAACCGAAAGGCTTCAGCGCCTCCGTGCCGATCTTCTTCAGCGGCATGCGGATGATGCTGACATCGAAGTCGCGTAACTCCGGTTCGGCCTGCATGCGAATGGTGGCCTCGAACTCGGTGAGGCCGGCAAGCGGGATAGATGCGAACCCCGGCAACTGAAGCACGCCTTCCGAGGACAGGCGATACGGATTGCGCGAGCGAATCAGGTCGACGAGCGTCTCGCGACGTTTCTTTTCTTCCTCCGTGACCTCCGGAGGGCGTTCGGTCTTCGCATTCCGCTGGTTGTTGCGGGGGTCGACGGCCTGATTATTGAGGTCCATGTTGTTCGCGCCCGGCAGCACCGGTGCGGTAACCCCCGCCGGCAAACCGGCGGTCGCCATGGCGACGGGCGCCTGATTGCCAGACTGCTGCACCACCGGACGCGTGATGTCGATCTTCAGGATGACCGAGTCATCGCCCTTCAGCACCGGCTGCCCGTTCCTCAGAACCTCGCGCTCACTCTCATCTTCCGCGGGCTGCACGCGACGGAGCTGATCGTCGCTGGCCGTGGTCCGGTCCCGCTCCGATGCGCGGTCGGACGCGCTGACGGAACCCAATCCGCCTCCACTGCCCGAGCCGCCGCCCGTGATCTGGCGAAGGAGCGCGTCGCGCTGTTCCGGCGAAAGAGTGCGAAGCAGCTCCAGCTGGTCCGCGCTCGGCGTAACGGCCTGTGCCGCGGCTCGCGGCGGCTGCATCGCGATGATCGCGAGCAGCGCAATGCTGATCGCGATCAGGCGCCGGAAAGGCATCGTTCGCATTAAAGTCCTTATCGTGGCCTCTACGTCCGGTGGCGGCCGGTGTTTGGCCAGCCTCTATAACCGCACGAGCGTGATTGTACTCAAGCGCGCAGACATTTGGGGCGCGGCGCGCAACGGCCCGCGCCGCGCGTGCGATACTGTATTGTATGAGAAAAGCCGCTCTGGCCTGTGTTGCCCTACTGACGTTCGGTTCGCTTCCCGCCCTCGGTCGCGGCGTGAGTCCCTACCTTCCGTTGAACCTCGATCCCGTCATCGAATGGAAGATCGAGCGGCTTCTGATTCTCGCGGACAAGCCGGTGCTCACGCGCCCCATCGCCGCAGCCACGGTGCTGGATGCGCTGCCCCGGGCGTGCCCGATCGATCCCGACCTGTGCCAGGAAGTGCGCCGCTATCTCGCCCGCTACATGCGCAACTGGAGCGTGACCGAAATGAGCGCGGAGGTTTCGACCTCCTCCAGTACCGACAAAGCGCTTCCCAACCGTTACGGCCTCACCACTGCGTCCGACTGGAATGCTTCGGTCCGCGGCTTCTGGCAACCGTTCGATCACGCACTCGTGAGCGTCGGCGCGGTCGCCTACCAGGGCGAGGTGGTGCCCGAGGGCTCGATGGTCAGTGTCGGCTGGGATCGCGCCCAGCTCGACATCGGCTATCGTGCGCACTGGCTCTCGCCGTTCACCGACAGCAGCATGCTCATCGGTACGCAGGCGGCCACGATGCCTTCGGTGACGCTGTCGAGCTACACGCCTCTCACACGCTTTGGCTTCCAGTACGAAGCCTTCGTCGCGAGCATGTCGAAGTCGGACAAGATCCTATTTGGTGACACGCTCGAGACGGGCCGGCCGCGCCTTGCGGGCATCCATCTGTCAATGGAACCGGCCTCCGGCTGGTCGCTCGGCGTCAACCGCCTCATGCAATACGGCGGCGGCCAGCGGCCCGGCTCGTTGAGCGATCTCGTCCACGCGTTCTTCAATCCTTCCGGCTACGACAACACGAGCGCCACACTCACGAGCGACCAGCAGTTCGGTAATCAGGTTGCGTCGATCACGAGCTCGATGATCTTCCCCGGTCGCGTTCCCTTCTCCGTCTATCTCGAATACGCGGGCGAGGACACGTCTGCGGGAAGGAACTATCTGCTCGGCAACGCCGCGCTCTCGGCGGGAATTCATTTTCCGCACTTGTGGCGCCGGTTCGACCTGACACTCGAGATGTCCGAATGGCAGAACGAGTGGTACGTCAACGGAGTGTACGGGGACGGCCTGACGAACAAAGGTCACGTGATCGGCCATTGGGGCGGTGACGAGCGCAGGATGGGCGAAGGCGTGGGCGCTCATAGCGGGATGATTCGCCTTGGTTGGAACGCGCCGTTCGGTGGAACTGTTACGGCGCGCTTACGGGCGCTTCAGAACGAGGACTACTACGGCACTTCGTACGAGACAGCGTACGACGGCACCCTGGCCTATGAGCGCTCGCTGAAACTCATCAGCGTTGGCGCCGAGGTCTACACGGGGCGCAGCGTATTCGGCGAGAGTTTCACGCGCGCCGGCGCGTTCTTCCGCCTCAACGATCTGCCCGGCGCCGGCGGCTTCCACATGCCGGATGAGAGCGAGTGGTCGTGGCCCGCAGACAAGTCCGCGCAAGGGTTTGTGGAGGCCGGTTTCGCCGCAAACCGGGTGCGCATCGACCTCGATGCCATATCGTCCTTCACCCGCTCGAACACCGGCCCGCACGTAGCCGTAGGCGCACGTCGGGCGGTTTCCGAGCGCAGCGACCTCGGCGCCCGCCTTGAGCTCGACGACATCGACGGCCACACGCTGCTGAGCGTTCGCGCCATTGACTATCGCTATCGCTTCCAGAACCCGCTTGCGCTGAGCGTATTCATCGGCGCATCCCGCTACGATCTCGCCACTCCGGCGTATGGACTCTATCTCGGCGCCGGGGTGCAGTGGCGCGACATCGTGCCCGGATGGGACGTGGGTGTCGACGTACGCCAAGCGAAGAAGGTCGCGCGCGATCACTTGCTGCCGAACGATCCAAGCAGCGCGCTGCGACCGGATAGTTTTTATTCCGTAACCAGTACGTCGCTTTCGATCACGAAGCGCTTCTGACGTAGCTCGCCCACAGCCGCTCGAACGGCGAATCCACAGGAAAGCGCTCACCTTTGCTTCCCTGCCGCTCGAGCAGATTGTTCCAGAGATGAACGGCGCGGCTATCGCGCAGCTGGATCTCGCCGCTCACACCGGGGCTTTCGAAGAGCCTGCGAAAATCATCATGCGGCACCGGATAAAAATGCCACGCCGGCAACACCTCAGCCGCGTAGCCAAAATACACAATCGCACGCGTGAGCCCCAGTGGCCCACTCTCCCCCCACCGAATATCGCCCCGGTCATTCCCCCGCAGAAACCGCCGCCGCAGCTTGCGCACGCGCATCCCGAAACCGTCATACGGCAGCCAGCGATTCGGGTATTCACAGCTCGCCGCCATCCAGCTCGCAAGCGGATCACCAACCGGCAGCCCGATCACCGCGTTATTGATCAGCTCCGCATCCTGCCAGCCAAAGATGCGCGCCTGCGCGTAATCGAACGGCCGCAAGCACACCACATCGGTATCAGCCCAAATGCCGCCGCGCTCAAACAACAAGCGATACCGGAACCAATCCGCAAACGGCGCGATCGACTTCGTGCGCCGATGCCGGAAGATCAGCTCCCGCGAAAGGATCTCGCCCGCATCGCGCATCGTGACGCCAGCCGGAACGCCTTCGAGCGGTTCATACGCATACAGGTGAACCGCATGCCCATGATGAACGAACGACGCAAGCGACAACTGCTCCACCCGCGACAGCGGCGCGCCGTGCCAGAACATCTGGATGACGGGCAACGCCTGCGGAGAATCGTTTTTGGAGGGCGGCTCGCTCAGACCGGCCACGGCGGCCGCGCTTTCCCCCGGAATGCCGGTTGCGAACTCCTTCAGATGCAGGTCAATCCCGACCTCGCTTCGAGTGCGGCGGCTCGAAACCGTCGCCTGATAGAGCGCTTCGTTCGGGTTCACGCCCGACGGCGCGCGCGACGCGTGATGCAGATGAAGCGCGAGCGCGGTGAACCGCAGCTCCCGCCCCCGCACGCCGGAGTTCAGCAGCCGCGTCACACATTCCTTGTCTTCGGGCCCCCAACCGATCATGCGTTCCTCGAAGCCGTTCACCGCGATGAGGTCGGAGCGCCAATACGCGTGGTTGCACCCCTTGATACGCCTCATGGTCACGTAGTCGCGCGAGAAGCGGCGGGCAAGCCAGCCGCTTCTCAACGCGAGGTGCCGCCGACGAACGCCGCTGCTCAAGGGACTGTATTCGATCGAGTGCGTGGCGAGCATCTGCGCCGCGCCCTCTTCGGAGGTGGGAATGCGCAGGCCCTGCACGAACCAGCCCGGCTCCGCGGCCTTGACGTGATCGCCCACGAAGTCCGGATGCAGCACCATGTCGCCATCGATCACCACGAGATATTCGCCGCAGGCGGCCGCCACCGCGCGATTGCGCGAGCGGGCGAGGCGGTAGCCTTCATCCTCCTGCCAGAGGTGAAGCAACGGAACCGGCAGGCGCTGCGACCACTCGGCGACGAGCTTCGCGGTCGGCTCGCTCGAGCCGTCGTCCGCAATGAGTATTTCGTCCGGCATCCGATGCTGGCGCAGCACGCTCCGTAGCACGAGGTCGAGCGCCTCGGGCCAGTTGTAGGTGCTGATGATCAGTGAAACCTGCACGACCGGAATTCCTGTCCGTTTGCCAATGCGACCCTCAGGAAGACGCTCTCATCTTATCTATCGCGAGGAGCAGTTTGCTGACCACCGGCGAGGCCGGCGGGTTCCCTGACGGGTCCCTTACGGCCGGCGCCAGCTGTTCCGCCAGCTTCTTGCCGAGCTCCACACCCCACTGGTCGAACGAGTTGATCCCCCACACCACGCCCTGCGTGAACACCTTGTGTTCGTAGAGCGCGACGAGGCGACCGAGCGAAACCGGATCGAGCTGCGTGAACGTCACGATAGTGCTCGGGCGGTCGCCAACGTGCACCTTGTGCGGAATGAGGTAATCCACGCGATCGGGTGCCAGCTTCTGCTTCTCGAGCTCCGCGCGCACCGCAGGCGGTGGATTGCCGGCCATGAACGCTTCGGCCTGCGCAATGCAGTTCGCAATGGCGAGGTTCTGCTGGTCCTGGTTTCCCGCCGAGGACTTCGCCGGCACCACGAAATCGAGCGCCGCGCGCGGCGTGCCCTGATGCAGAAGCTGAAAGAACGAGTGTTGCGCATTATTGCCCGGCTCGCCCCAGATCACGGCGGCGGTGTCCCATTCGACCGGCAGCCCCGCCAGTGAGACGCTCTTGCCGTTACTTTCCATCTCGAGCTGCTGCAGATACGCAGGAAATCGGGCCAGCCGGTCGTCGTAAGGCAGAACGACGAGCGTCGGCAGGTGGCGGAAGTTGATGTTCCACACGCCGAGCAGGCCCATGAGCGCGGGCAAATTGTGACGCCACGGCGCGCAGCGGAAGTGCTCGTCCATCTCGTGCCCGCCGCGCAGGAAGGCGAGAAAATTCTCGCGGCCGATCGCGATGGCGAGCGACACGCCGATGGAAGACCACAGGGAATAACGGCCACCAACCCAATCCCACATCTGGAAGCGGTAGTCAGGATGCACGCCGAACGCGTCCATCGCCTTGTGGTTGACGGAGACGGCAGCGAAATGCTCGCGCACCGCCTGCTCGCCGAGCTTGCCCTTGAGCCATGCACGGGCGCTGTTCGCATTCGTCAGCGTTTCGAGCGTGGTGAAAGTCTTCGAGGCGACGATGAAGAGCGTGGCTTCCGGGTCCGCGGTCTCGAGGATGTCTGCGAGCTTACAGCCGTCAACGTTGGAGACGAACTCGCAACGCGGGCCGCCGTCCCGGAAACGCTTGAGTGCCAGCACCGCCATCGCCGGGCCGAGATCCGAGCCGCCGATGCCGATGTTCACGATCAGCGCGAATTTTTTCTTCGTGCTGCCGACGATGGCGCCACTGCGCACGCTGTCGACAAAGGCGAGCATGCGCTCGCGCTCGTCCAGCACGAGCTTCTCGATCTGCGCGCCGCCGATGCCCGCGCCGCGAGGCTGACGTAGCGCCACATGGAGCACGGCGCGACCTTCCGTCGCGTTGATCGCGTCCCCGCGCCACATGGCCTGGATGCGGTCCTTCAGCGACACCGCGTCGGCCAACGCCGCGAGCGTGCCCATCACAGGCTCATCCACTCGCTGGCGCGAGTAGTCCATCAACAGACCGACCGCTTCCACAGAGAAGTGCTCGAAGCGTTTCGAGTCGCCCGCAACGAGCCCACGCGTCGCCACGCTACTCAGCCGTGCCGCGTGTGTCTCGAGCTCTTTCCAGATCGGGGTGCGGGGGCCGGGAACGGTGGCGTCAGCCATGGTTTAGCGCCTGTAGAAGTCCGCAACACTGTGTACGACGTCGTGAAGCTGCACTTCGGTGAGCTCGGGGAAGATCGGCAACGCCAGCGTTTCTTCCGCCGCCCGTTCGGACTGCGGAAAATCGCCTTTGCGATGCTTCAGGTACGCGAAGCATTCTTGCAGATGCAATGGCACGGGATAGTAGATTTCGGTCCCCACGCCAGCGGCCATGAGGTGCTGGCGCAGCTTGTCCCGATCGCGCACGCGGAGGACGTACTGATTGAAGATGTGCCGCTGGCCCGGCACGACACGCGGGATTACCACCGCCTTGCCGAGGTCCGCCGCTTCAAAGGCGTTGTCGTAGATGCGCGCGTTGCGCTGCCGGCCAGTGCTCCAGGCGTCGAGATGCTTGAGCTTGATGTTCAGCACCGCCGACTGGATTTCATCGATGCGGAAATTGCCGCCGATGAACGCGTGGTAATACTTCGGTTTACCGCCGTGAACGCGCAGGATTTCGATGCGCTCGGCGAGCGCCGGATCGTTCGGCACCACGCACATGCCGGCGTCACCGAACGCGCCGAGGTTCTTCGTGGGGAAGAACGAGAGGCAGCCCACGTCGCCGAAGCTGCCCGCGCGGCTCTTGTTCGCGTCTTCCGCGCCGATGGCCTGTGCCGCGTCTTCGATCACCTTGAGCCCGAAGCGCCGCGCGATCTGCACGAGCGGCCCCATGTCGGCGACCTGCCCATACAGGTGCACCGGCATGATCGCCTTGATGACGCCCTGGGTGTCCTTGTTGACGAGTTTGCCGTCCCGGGTCTGGCAGCGCCGCTCGATGAACGACAGCACTGCGGCGGGCGACAGGTTGAACGTGTCGGGCTCGATGTCGACGAACGTGGGACGGGCGCCGGTGCGCGCGATCGTTCCCGCCGTGGCGAAGAACGTGAAGGGGCTGGTGAGCACCTCGTCCCCCGGCCCGATGTTGAGCGCCATGAGGGCGACGAGCAGCGCGTCCGTCCCGGAGGAGACGCCGATGCCGAAGCGGCACTGGCAGTAGGCGGCCACCGAGGCTTCGAGCTCGCGTGTCGCCGGGCCGAGAATGAAGGCCTGGCTGGCACACACCTTCTCGATCGCGGCCTGGATCTCCTTCTGGAGCGGCTGGTACTGGAGCTTGAGGTCGAGCAACGGCACACCCTGGGAGGGCGCCGGCTGCGCTTTCGAATCCGACATGCGATCTCCGCCCGCGAGCTGCGCGGGGCTCTTCAAGGCGGCGGATTCTACCGTGTCCGGGGGCCCGTCTGACCAATATGCGCCGTAGCGAGGGCGCCGCCGGATCAGGCCTTGCGGTGCCCGTAGTAGTCCAGATACCAGTCGACGAAGCGCCGCACGCCCTCTTCCACCGTGGTGGCCGGGCGGTAACCGACGTCCGTAACGAGATCGTCGATATTCGCGCTGGTTTCGGGCACATCGCCAAGCTGCAACGGCAGCATGTTCTTCTGCGCCTTCTTCCCGAGACACTGCTCCAGCACCTCGATGTAATGCATCAGCGGCACCGGCCGGTTGTTACCGATATTGTAGATGCGGAACGGCGCGTTGCTGGTCGCGGGGTCCGGGTTGTTGCTGTCCCACTTCGGATCCGGCTGCGCCACGCGATCGAGCGAGCGCACCACGCCTTCGGCGATGTCTTCCACGAACGTGAAGTCACGCTTGTGGTGGCCGTGATTGAAGACGTCGATCGGCTTACCTTCGAGGATGTTCTTGGTGAACATGAACAGCGCCATGTCCGGCCGGCCCCACGGCCCGTACACCGTGAAGAACCGCAGGCCGGTGGTGGGCAGCTTGAAGAGCGACGAGAAGTTGTGGGCCATCAGCTCGTTCGCACGCTTGGTGGCGGCGTAGAGCGACAGCGGATGATCCGCGATGTTGTGCACGGAAAACGGCATGTTCGTGTTCGCGCCGTACACCGAGCTGGTCGACGCGTAGACGAGGTGCTCCACCTTGTTGTGCCGGCACCCTTCGAGCACGTTCAGCGTGCCGGTGACGTTGCTCTGGATATAGGTGTGCGGAAAGTCGATGGAGTAGCGCACCCCGGCCTGCGCGGCCAGGTGCACGACGCGCTGGAATTTCTCCTGCGCGAAGAGGTCGACCATCGCGTTCTGGTCGGACAGGTCGAGCTTCGCAAACCGGAAGTTCGGCAGCGCCTGCAAGCGTGCGAGACGGGCGTGTTTCAGCGTGACGTCGTAGTACTCGTTGAGGTTGTCGAGCCCCACCACTTCGTCGCCGCGGGCCAGCAGCTTGTGCGCGACATGCGAGCCGATGAAGCCCGCCGCGCCGGTGACCAGAATCTTCATGATGCCTTTCTCAATTGGAAAAAATCGCCTGCGGCGCTTTTTTCGCTACAACCTGCCATCCGTCTCGTCGGCGCGGAACACATGCTTGATGTCGTACATCACATGATTCTTCTTGCCGAGTTTGCGGATGCCTTCCGAGCCCAGCTCGCGGAACGCCCCGTGCGCCACCGCCAGCACTATCGCATCGTATGCGCTCTTGTTCGTGAGCGCATTGCGGGTCAGACGCATACCATATTCGTGCTGGCACTCGCCACTGTTGGCCCACGGATCGTGGATGTCGACCGTCGCCCCATACTTCACCAGCTCCCGCACCACGTCGATGACCTTGGAATTGCGGATGTCGGGGCAGTTTTCCTTGAACGTCATGCCGAGCACGAGCACACGCGAATCCTTGACGTGGATGCGCCTCTGGGTCATCAGCTTCACGACCTCGCTCGCGACGTACAGCCCCATGTTGTCGTTGAGCCGCCGGCCGGCGAGGATCATTTCCGGGTGGTAGCCAACCTCCTGCGCCTTGTGCGTCAGGTAATACGGATCGACCCCGATGCAGTGCCCGCCGACGAGCCCCGGCCGGAACGGCAGGAAGTTCCACTTCGTGCCGGCGGCAATCAGCACCTCCTCCGTGTCGATGCCGAGCCGGTTGAAGATCAGCGCGAGCTCGTTGATGAGCGCGATGTTCACGTCGCGCTGAGTGTTCTCGATGACCTTGGCCGCCTCGGCCACACGAATCGACGACGCCGAATGCGTGCCGGCCTTGATGATGCAGCCGTACAGCTTGTCGACGAACTCCGCGATCTGCGGCGTCGAACCCGAAGTGACCTTGCGGATCGTGGTGAGCCGGTGATCCTTGTCGCCCGGATTGATGCGCTCGGGGCTGTAGCCGGCGAAGAAGTCCTTGTTGAACTTCAGGCCAGACTCGCGCTCGAGAATCGGCACGCAGACCTCTTCCGTACAACCCGGGTACACGGTGGATTCGTACACCACCACGTCGCCCTTCTTCAGCACCTTGCCGACGCTCTCGCTCGCCTTCACCAGCGGGGTGAGATCCGGACGCTTGTACTCGTCGATCGGCGTCGGCACCGTCACGATGTAGACGCGGCACTTCTTCAGCTCCGCGAGGCTGGTCGTGAAGGACAGCCGCACGGCGCTCTTCAGCTCCGCACGGCTGGCCTCGAGGGTGCTGTCGCGGCCCGCCTTGAGCTCCGCGATACGGGCCGGCTTCACATCGAAGCCGATGGTTTCGAAATGCTTTCCAAATTCGACCGCCAACGGCAGTCCGACGTAGCCGAGACCCACGACCCCGATGGGGCACTTACGAAGGCTAAGCACGATGATGACATCCCCGATGTTCTGGTTGCGCTCGAGCCCAAGAAGCAAGTCTCAGCCCCGACCACCGAGGTCGGGCCTGTCAGGGGCGCGCAACGCGTGCCGGGCGGCACGCGGGGGATATTAGTTTTTCAGTCAGATCAGGCAGTTGAGGCCGACTGTGCGCCTGATGGCAGAGCAACCTCGAGCGCCTGCCAGAGGCACTTGCCCTTGCTCGCCTTGCCAATGATCGCAAGCATCGCATCGTGCAGTTTCAGCTCTTCCTCTGAAGCGCTGACAACGACCAGCGGCACGGCCGGCCGCACCAGCGCCCGCACCTGCCCCGCCGCCAGCGCCGAGGCCGCCGACTCCACGCCGAGCGCGAGGCCCACCTGGCCGCCCGTCATGGCGAGGTAGACGTCCGCCAGAATGCGCGCGTCGAGGAGCGCGCCGTGGAGCTCGCGGTGCGAGTTATCGACGGAGTAGCGCTTGCAGAGCGCGTCCAGGTTGTTGCGCTGGCCGGGGTGCATCTGCCGGGCGAGCGCGAGCGAGTCGAGCACGCGGCACTCGGCGTTGATCAGGCGCCCGGCGAACGCGGAAACCGTCTGCGCGAGCCGGCGCAGCTCGGAGTCCAGGAAGGCGACGTCGAACGCGGCGTTGTGGATCACGAGCTCGGCGCCGGAGATGAACGTCATCAGCTCATCGGCGACCTCGGCGAAGCGCGGCTTGTTCAGCAGCTTGTCGAGCGTGATGCCGTGAACCTCGGCCGCGCCCTTGTCGATGTCGCGATCCGGATTCAGGTAGTGATGGAACGTGCGGCCGGTGGGCCTGCGATTCACGATCTCGATGCAACCGATTTCGATGATCCGGTGCCCGAGCTCCGGTTCGAGGCCTGTGGTTTCGGTGTCGAGGACGATCTGCCGCATGGCGCGCGAGTTTAACTGTGTTGATCGGAAAAAATCGTCTCCCGACTATTTTTTCGAGACCCCGCACCGGCACCGGCAGCACAAAGCGTGGTTTTTGCCGCCTGCCTTCCGCACGTAGCTACGCCCGGGCTCCTTGGCCCGCGAGCATCGCATCGATCGCTTCGTTGGCGAGCTGGTCCACGCGCTCGTTGCCTTCGACGCCGGAGTGCCCTTTCACCCAATGCCACTCGAGCTCGTGTTGTGCCGCGAGCGCGTCGAGAAGCTCCCAGAGGTCCTGGTTCTTGACCGGCTTTTTATCTGCGGTTTTCCAGCCGCGCCGCTTCCAACCCGCGACCCATTCGCTGATGCCTTTGATCACGTACTGCGAATCGGTGTAGACGCGCGCGGTGGTGCCGGGCTTCTTCAACGTTTCGAGGGCGCGAATCGCCGCGAGCAGCTCCATGCGATTGTTGGTGGTGTGCGTTTCGCTGCCGGAGATTTCCTTGCGGTTCTCGCCGGAAATCAACAAGGCCGCCCAGCCGCCGGGGCCGGGGTTACCTCTGCAGGCCCCATCCGCGTAGATCTCGATATGTTTCACGAGGCAGCGCGACTGGTCGGCTTGATAGGGTGTTTCGCGCGCACAGTCGTGCAGCCGCCTTCAAAGAAGAAGGAATTCACGGGCGTGAGCGCGTAGTCGGTTTGACGAGGCCGCCGATAACCGCGGGCTTCTCACGGAAGCGCGGCCGTATCGGGGTGAGCGTGTAGACGCGTTTGCGTGCCTTCAACAGATACGCGCCGGCCGGAAAGGGATTGAACCCTCGCCGCAGATAACGGCCGGTGCCTTCGCCCAGCAGCGAGCCCGAGCCCCATGGATTTGCAAACAGGTAGTGTCGGGCAGCGACGACTTCATAGCCGAGCAGAACCAGCCAGTCCTTCACGCGTTTCTCGGAGAGCACGCGGCGCATGCCGGGCGGAAAACCCACGCGACTGAAGCGCGCACGAAGGCCCCACGGGCTCCAGGGTGCGAAACCGAGCACCAGCAACTGGCCTTCGCCGGTGAGCACGCGATCCACTTCTCGCACGATGGCGTAAGGGTCGGAGGCGAACTCGAGCGTATGCGGCAACAGCACCGCGTCCATCGAATCGCTGTTGATCGGCAGCTGCGCGGCGCGGCCGATCACGTCAGCTCCGGCACCCAGTTCGAGCGGAGCCACGACCGTCTGGCGGCGTGTACGACTGCGGCCGAGGAGCTCTCGGCCGCGGCCCCAGGCGCCGACCTGCAGCAGCTCCCAGCCGAAGACATCCTCGAGAGCTTCGCCCAACACCTCGGATTCCGCAGCGAGAAGCCCCGCGCCGAGCGAGCCCGCCCACCAGGAGCTGAGGGCCGCGTCACGATCGGAGGGTCTGGCCTTGCGGTTTTGCGAAATCACGGGCTGGTAATAGTGTGAACTGGCAGGGTAAATTCGGGTCCATGAACCCGTAGTTTCGTGCCCGGGCAATATGTCCCGAGCGCGAGGCGACCTTAGCACGCGCGGCGGCGGCAAACGAAGAGTGCGAGTCACCACTCGCCGCCCGCAACTAGAACTCGCTTTGAGGGTACGAAACTGATGAAGCATTTGCGTGAGCCCGTTCGATCCGCTTCCTGGATCGTTGCCGCCGCTCTGACACTCGCGGGCTGCGCTCACACGCCGTCATCCGATCGTCCCCTGAAGGGCGCCTCCGAGGAGCCCGCGGGCATCACGGTAACCGTGCCCGCCGCTGCAGCCAGCGCCACGAACGCCGAACCGCTCACGCCGCCCGCCGCGCAGACTCCCGACATCGCGAGCCCCACCGAGCCGACCGCTGTCGCCGGCATCACGCCCGCCCAGTACAGCGATCTGTTCGATCGCATGCGCGCCGGTTTCAAGCTCGAAGACGTGGATAGCCACGCCGTCGACGTGCAGGCCGACTGGTACGCGAATCATCCGGATTATCTCGAGCGCGCCTTTGGCCGCGCCGAGCTTTACATGTATCACATCGTCACCGAGCTCGAAGCGCGCGGCATGCCGCTCGAGCTTGCGCTGCTGCCGGTGGTCGAGAGCGCCTTCGAGCCGTTCGCGTATTCGCGCGCGCGAGCCGCGGGCCTGTGGCAATTCATTCCCGGCACGGGCACGCGCTTCGGCATGAAGCAGAACTGGTGGTACGACGGTCGTCGCGACGTCGTCGAATCCACGCGCGGCGCGCTCGATTACCTGCAGTTCCTGCATGACGAGTTCGATGGGGACTGGCTGCTCGCCGTCGCCGCCTACAACTGCGGCGAGATGAACGTGGCGCGCGCCGTCGCCGCCAACAAGGCGAAGGGCAAGCCCATCGACTTCTGGAGCCTGAAGCTTCCCAAAGAGACGCAGGGCTACGTGCCTCGCCTCCTCGGCATGCGCCGCCTCGTTGCGGACCCTGAGGCGCACGGCCTCGGCTTCAGCCGTATTCCGAACCAGGCGTACTTCGCGCGCGTGAACACGGGCAGCCAGATCGACCTCAAGATCGCCGCGGACATCGCCGGCATCACGCACGAGCAGCTGTCGGAGCTGAACCCCGCGTTCCACCGCTGGGCGACCGACCCGAGCGGCCCGCACTACCTGCTCGTGCCGAACGAGGTGGCGGATCTGTTCGAGACGAACGTCCGGCAGCTCTCGCCGGAACAGCGCCTCAACGCCGCGATCTACACGGTGAAGAAGAGCGATTCGGTCGCCTCGGTCGCGAAGAAATTCAACACGAAGGTCGAAGTCATTCGTGAGCTGAACGACCTGCCCACCGGCGCGCTCGTCGTCGGCACCGATCTGCGCGTGCCGTCGGAAACACTCACCCTGCCGCCCAAAGTCGTGCTCGCCGCCGCTCGTGTCGATGGCAAGAAGGGCGCGATCAATCGTGGCCGCCAGCACGTGCATGTCGTGCGCCGGGGCGACACGCTGTGGGCCGTGGCCCAGCGCAGCGGCATGGACGTGAACACGCTTGCCACGATGAATGGCATGCGGCCTGGCGACAAGCTGCGCGCCGGCCAGAAGCTGAAGCTCACCTCGGCCACCACCTCTACCACGGTGGCGGCAGCGCCGAGCGCGTCGCGCACGAAGCTCGCCTCTTCGACCACGTCAACTTCCGCTTCCACACCGTCTGTCGCGGCGCGTGCGGTGACCTACGTCGTGCGTGCCGGCGATACGCTGTACGCCATCGCCAAACTGTTCCAGGTCTCGGTGGCGCAGATCAGCGCCTGGAACGAGCTCGAGCACTCCGGCATCAAGCCGGGCCAAAAGCTCACGATCCGCGTATCCTCTCGCGGCGGCTGATTCCGCCGCGTCGGAGGACGTTTCCATGGGATTTCTTGCGGGCAAACGCGCCCTGATCGTGGGCGTGGCGACCGAGCGTTCCATCGCCTGGGGCATCGCGCAGGCCATGCATCGCGAAGGCGCGGAGCTGGCGTTCACGTACCTCAACGACCGCATGAAAGATCGGGTCACGCCGCTCGCGGAGTCGCTCGGCTCGAAGATCATCATGCCGCTCGACGTGACCAAGGACGAAGAGATCGACGCGGCGTTCGCCCAGGTGAAGCGCGACTGGGGCCACCTCGACATCCTCGTGCACGCGGTTGCTTACGCCCCGCGCGAAGCCATCGCGGGTAGCTACATCGACAACACGTCGCGCGAATACTTCCGCATGGCGCACGACATCTCCAGTTACAGCCTCACCGCGCTCACGCGCGCGGCGTTGCCGCTCATGGCGGGTCGCGCGGGCGCCGTGGTCACCTTGTCGTATCTCGGCGCGGTGCGCTCAATCCCGAACTACAACGTGATGGGCGTCGCCAAGGCGAGCCTCGAAGCGAGCGTGCGCTTTCTCGCGGCCGATGCGGGCCCGAAAGGCATCCGCGTGAACGGCATTTCCGCTGGGCCGATCAAGACGCTTTCGGCGGCGGGCATCGCCGGCTTCCGCAAGATTCTCGGTGAAGTGGCGGATATCGCGCCGATCCGTCGCAACGTCACGCTCGAAGACGTGGGCAACACGGCGGCGTTCCTGTGCTCGGACCTCGCGTCCGGCATCACGGGCGAGATCATTTATGTGGACGGTGGCTTCAGCCACGTGGGGATGAGCTTCGGTAACGAGGCGCCGGAAGGCTAAGACCGGACCGGATCAGGAAGCCCTCAATCGCCGGGCGGCTGAAGAGGCGCTCTTGCACTCTTAGCCGCCCGGCGATTGAGGGCTTCCTAATTCTTGAGCACCTGCGTCTCACCCTCGAGCCGAGCCACAATCACAGCGCAGGCGGAGTCGGAGAACACGTTCACCGCCGTGCGCAGCATGTCGAGCAGCCGGTCCAGCACGAGCAATACGCCGATCGCCTCCGCCGGTAATCCAACCGCCGCGAGGATCACCGCGATACCCACCAGCGATGCCGCAGGAATACCCGCGACGCCGATCGACGTGATCAGCGCCAGCACGACCACCGTGAACTGCGTGCCAAACGACAGGTGCAGCCCATACGCCTGGCAGATGAACATCGCGGCCGCGCATTCATAAAGCGCGCTGCCCGCGTGATTCACCGACGTTCCGAACGGCATCACGAACCCGGCAATGCGCTCCGACACTTTGGCGCGCTTCTCCACACACTCGATGCTGAGCGGCAGCGTTGCGGCTGAAGAGGCCGTGACGAATGCGGTGAGCAGCGCCGGCGTCATCGCCGGAAACAGCGGCCACGGACTCACGCGACCCACCACGCGAATGATCGCCGGCAACGCCACGACCACATAGATCGCAAGGCTCGCCACCACGCATCCGCCGAAAATGAAAATCGGCCCGGCCGCGGAAATGCCCGCCTTGGCGACGACGCGCGCGGTGAGCGCGAACACGCCGATCGGCGCGAGCCGCATGACCCACTCGGTCATGCGCATCATCACGTGGAACACGCCCTGCCAGAAGTTCATCAGGGTGTCGCGATACGGCTGCTCGATACGCGCGAGGAAATAACCGAACAGCACGCTGAAGAACACGAGCCCGAGCAGCTTGGTATTCGCCGCCGCCTCGAGGATGTTCGCGGGAACGATGTTGAGGAGCGTGTCGAACACGCTGGCGGACGCGCGATCCTTCACCTGGTTGGTGACTTCGGCCGCATTCGCTTCGAGCGCGAGCAGATGGCGCGCCGGCTCGCCGCCGACGATGCCGGGCTGGACGACGTTGATGACGGCGAGCGCGATGAGGATCGCGATCAGCGTAGTAAACACATAGAAGCCGAGCGTCTTCGCGCCGAGCCGCCCGAGATCGCGCCCCGAGCCGAGCGCCGCCACGCTCGTGATGATGGACGAGGAGATCAGCGGCACGATCAGCATCTTCAGCAGGTTGACGAAGAGCGTGCCGAGAAACTCGAAGAACCGCACGGGGTCGAACGACGCAAGCTTCCAGTCCGGGCCGACCAGCCAGCCGACGAACGCGCCGATCACCAGCGCGATCAGAATCGGCGCAACCGGTGCCGGACGCGACTTGGGAGCGCCGGCGCTATCCATGGTCGATCGGAAAAGATCGCATGGCGGCGCTTCTTTCAGGCATCCGCTTCGTTGCAGGCGGCAAAAAGCGTGGTTTTTCGCCCGGGCCGCGCAGGCGCCTGCCGCAACGCGTAGCTACGCCCATGCGCTACTCGAATGCCTTCGGGTTCTTGCTGACGTCGGCGGTCCGACGCAGTTCCTCCATATACGCCACGGCATCGCCCTCGCCCTGCCGGCCCATCGCTTCGCGCAGCTGGGGAAGCTGCAGCTGCGGGGTCACGTTGGGGTCGAGCCTCACGTTGGAGATCGCCAGCACCGCCTCGCCGCCGTTCTCGAGGCGAGCCGTGCTGAACACGGTCTTGCCGACGGCCGGCTTCGCGCTGTCGAACGTCGCCGTCCGCACCGGCGCCGGCACGGAAGGATCGTTGCGGCCGATGAAACGCGCCGCCTCGGCGGTCACGCCCAGCTCCTTCGCCACGTCGTCGAACGACGCGCCGCCGGCGAGTTTCGCGCGAGTCTGTTCCGCGACGCTCTGCGCTTCGGAACGGCCGAACTCCTCCCGGAGCGCCTTCACGATTTCCTCGCGCACGGCCGCGAGCGGCTTCGGTGCCGGCTTGCGGTGCTCGATCGCATGCACGATCACGAGGCGATCCTCGCCGAGCGCCACGGGGCCGCCCACGCGCTTCTCATCGAGCACGACGCTGCTGAACACGACCTGGTCCAGTTCAGGCGTTGCGTCGAGCGGCCCGCCGCCCTTGCCCCGCTCATAGTCCGGCACATCGCCGGTCCGCAGGTTGAAGTCCTTCACGAGCGCATCGAATTGCGCGCCGGGCTGCTCCAGCTTCTGCTGCAGGCTCTCCTGCACGTCGCCAAAACGCTCGGCGGCGCGGTCCTTGCGAAGCTGCGCTTCGATGTCGGCGCGCGCCTCGGCGAGCGTGCGCGCGTGCTCGGGCTCGATCGCGTCGAGCTTGAGGATGTGGTAGCCGAACTTCGTCTTCACCGGCCCGCGAACCTCGCCGGACTTCATGCTGAACTCGGCTTCGTCGAACGCGGGGTCGAGGCCGAGATTGCCCTTCTGGCCCCAGCCGAGATCGCCGCCGTTCTGGGCCGAACCGACGTCCTGGGAATACTTCTTCGCGAGCTCCACGAAATCCTTGCCGGAGTTCGCTTCGGCCAGCACTTCGTTCGCCTTCTTCAGCGCCGCCGCGTCGTCCGTGCCGGACTCGATGAGGATGTGGCGAACCGAGCGCCGCTCGGGCTGCACGTACACCGCCCTGTTCTTCTCGTAGTAATCCTGCACGTCCTTGTCGGTGATCACGACCTGGGTTGCGACCTGGTCGAGGCGCAGCTCACCGTAGGTGAGGTGCACCGACTCGTTGGTCATGAACTTCGCCTGGTTCTTCTTGTAGTACGCATCGACCACCGCATCGTCGGTGACCGCCTTCGCAGCGAACTTGTCAGGCGTCAGCGAGATGAAACGCACTTCGCGCTGCTCGCCCTGCAGCGACTGGACGCGCTTCATTTCAGCGGGCGTGAGGAAGTTGGAAACGACGAGCGCCTGCTCGAGCTGCCGGCGCTCGAGCTCCCGCCGCAGCGAGACTTCGAACTGCTCCTCGGTGAGGCCGGCGGTCTGGAGCGCATAGCGCGCGGCTTCCACCGAATACTTGCCTTCGACCTGGAAAGCCGGCAGTTGCAGCACTTCCTTGTGGACCGCGTCCGGGCTGATGCGATAGCCGAGCTTGGTGGCATGCGAATGCAGGAGCGCATCCGAGACCATCGCTTCCAGCATCTGGTCCTGCATGCGGCTCTTCAGCTCCGCGGGGATCTCGGTGCCGGCGAACTGGCGCGACAGCTGGATCTGCTGGCGCTGCCAGGCATCCTGCGCATCTTTCAGCGGGATCTTCTCCCCGTTGGCCTTGGCGGCGTAATTCGGCGGCCCCAGGCTGAGGTCGACGATTCCGTAGGCGCCCCAGGCGGCAAATACGAGGATGAGCGCGCCAATGACCACGTAAGTGATCCATTTCTGCGACTGGAGGCTGTCTCTGATCCGCTGGAGCATTTTCTGTTCGACCTTCCGGGGGGCTTTCCCTTACGGGAAACGGGCTGAAAAAACGGCGGGATGATACCAAACCGCCCCGGCCGGGGTGCCTTAAGGCGATCCGCGCCCGCAAAAGACCCAGCCGACAAAGGCGGCAGGTACCTCGCCGGGCGCCAATTTCAACGCGCCACATGGCGGGCGTCTACGAGGTCGCCGACAAGGCGGCAGGCACCTTGCCTGGCGCCGAAGGTTAACCGGCGGCCACCGCGCCCCACTCGGGGCCGATCAGGGTGCGTCCCGTCCAGGCGCCCCGAGCAGCGCCGCTCGCGGCGGTACCCAAGGGGCGCTGAACCGGCAGCGGGACGGCGTTTGCCCGTCGAGGGCGATCTCCGACATCCCCAGCGCCCGCTCGCGGTCGAAGCGCAGGTCGCCAATGACCCACTGGCCGGCGACTTCGGTCGCGAACGGAACCCTGGCGAACTGCAGCAGCTCACGCGCCTCGCAATCCCGCGCGGCGAGCAGGGCGAGCCGATCCTGCGGCATGGAGAACTGCCTGATCCACTGAATGGCTGGCGAGGATTGCGCGGCAACGGCGGTGGTCGGGGCCGTGCCAGCGCGCGGGATCAGGATCCCAAAGCACTGCGCGGCGGGCAGCACGGTCGGCGAGTTCGCGATCGTCGCTTGCCGTACGGTGTATTGCCCGTTTCCCGTCTGCACCATCAGCACGTCCCAGCAGAACGGATTGGCGAAGCCCGGCGAGAGAACGTGGTCGACGCGCTGTTCCGAAGGGAAGTCCTGCGCGGCGATGGCTTCCGCGCGATGCGCCGCGGCCAGGCCCGCGACGATGAACATCGCGGTGACGCCAACAGTGGCAACCGCGCTGGTCAATGCGGCAGCTCGCGGTGATACCAGCTTGCCCAGAAACAGAAATAGAGCCGTTAGAATGATGACGCCGATGTACCAGCCAGGCCGTACAGAATAAGTGGCAACCGTCGCCGCCAGCGCGATGAGCAGCGCGAGCCCGAGCACCACGCGCGCCCATATCGTTCGCAGCAGAAAGAACATCGGTGCGGCCGCAATCCAATAGAGCGGCTCCACGATGAACACCGAGTCGCCGTAGAACCATTCGTTGTTGAAAGGCCAGAACGGATGCACGCCGTAGCTGTTCAGCGAGTCCATGCCCAGATGCAGGAACGTGCCGAACAGCGCCATGCCGAGCAGCGCCACGCGATCGGAGCGTGAGAGCGTCAATCGCCTGAGCCGCGCAACGATTTCCGCTCCCGTATACAAGAGGAGCGCGAGAGCAACGCACCCCAGTATCGTGTGCGTGTAGCCGCGATGCTGAAGCAGGTATCTGAGCTTGTCTGGCGTGACGCTGTAGGAGACGAGCAGATCGGAGTCCGGGAGGTTGCCGCCGATCACGCTGATCGTTACGAGAAAGGCTCTTCGAGTGTCGGCGCCGAGCCCGCCGGCGGCGGGCCGAGTGGACCGCGTGACGGTGTCCCCGGCCACGATTCCGATCAGCGAGTGCGTCAAGTTGTCCATGCGGAAGTATGTTTGCCCGGGTCGCGAGTTGTCGATTAGTCTTGCGCGCGGGCGCTTTCGTGAAAGCCCGTGCCAGGCAGGACATCCCGTGAAAATATCTTCGGTTCTCGTAGCCACCGCCCTTTTCGCGCTGAGCGCCGTCGCGCAGGCGCACACTCACCTGAAACAGGCCACGCCCGCCGACAAGAGCGTGGTGAACACGGCGCCGGCGAGCGTAATGCTGAAGTTCTCCGAAGCGGCGAAAGTCACGGCGCTCACGTTGCACAAGGATGGCGAAGCGGACCAGAAGCTCACCGCGTCGCCCGACACCGCATCGGCCCAGGTGACCGCCGCCCTCCCGAAGCTTTCGCCCGGCAAGTATTCGGTGAACTGGCGCGTGGTCAGCGACGATGGGCACATCATGAGTGGCCAGCTCAGCTTCACGTTCGATCCGAAGGCGACGCCGTCGGCAGGCGCCGCTCCCGCGCACGAACATCACTGATCGCGGCTGACACGCTGTGCCGGTCGACGGCCTGTCCGCCGGGCTGCGCGCGCTCAGCTTCGTCGCACTGTTTCAGGCGACGGGCGCGGCGATCTTTCTGGCCTGCTTCGGCGGGGTGCTGCTCGAGACGCGCCGGGCCACGCAGCGACTCGCCAGTGTTTGGGCGCTCGTTGCAATCGGCCTGCTCATCCTTCAATACCTGCTCGAAGCGGCGCGGATGGGTGGCGATCTCGCGAGCGTGATGGATGGCGAGCTGCAGGCGCTCGCGCTTCATTCCTCCGCGGCGCGCGCGCTCGCGCTGCGCGTCGTGGGGCTCGTCGTGCTTGCGCTCGCTCTGCGCACACAGGGCAAGCCAAGCACCTCGCTCATCGTTGCGAGCACTGTCGTGGTGTTTGCGGGCTTCACGCTCATGGGGCACACGTCTTCTCACTCACCGCGATGGATTCTCGCGCCGCTGCTTCTCGCACATCTGATCGTCGTTGCGTTCTGGTTCGGCGCGCTTGTGCCGCTTCGCCTGGCTTCTCTGCACGAATCCGCGCCGACGGCGGGCGCGACGATCGAAGCTTTCTCGGCAGCCGCGGCCTGGATCGTGCCCGCCCTCTTCGTCGCCGGGCTGGCGCTCGCCGCGGTCCTTCTCGGCGGCTTCGCCGGCCTTCGAACCGCTTACGGCCAGCTTCTCATCGCGAAGGTCGTGGGGTTCGCGCTGCTGATCGGCCTTGCCTCACTCAACAAATGGCGACTCGGGCCGGCCGTTGCGGCGGGCGATGGGCGACTCACCCGCACCTTCCGCCGCTCACTCCAGATCGAATACGTGCTCATCGCGGCGGTGCTGACCGTGACCGCGGTGATGACGACGTTCTTCTCCCCCGACTGAGTCTCGGCCGGTGTAGATTGCCGCCCGATGCGAGTCTTGCTGGTAGAAGACGATCGAATGATTGCGCAGGGTCTGCAAACAGCCCTGCGGCAGGATGGTCATGCCGTCGACTGGATGCAGGATGGCGTGCGCGGCGACGAAGCGCTGCGAACCACGAAGTTCGACCTCGTGCTGCTCGACCTCGGCCTTCCCGGCAAAGACGGGCTCGATGTGCTCCGTGGCCTGCGCGGCCGCGGGGATGCAACGCCTGTCATCGTCCTCACCGCGCGTGACGATGTGTCGGATCGCATCGCCGGCCTCGATGCCGGGGCCGACGACTACATCGTCAAGCCGTTCGACCTGGACGAGCTCGCCGCGCGCATGCGGTCGGTCTCGCGCCGGGCGGCGGGTCGCGGCGATCCCAGCATCGAACATCGCGGTATCAAACTGAATCCGGTCACGCATACCGTCGAGCGGGACAACACGCCGGTACATCTTTCCGCGCACGAGTTCGCGGTGCTCGAAGCGCTCATGCAGCGGCCCGGCGCCGTGCTGTCGCGCGCGCAGCTCGAAGATCGTCTCTACGGCTGGAAGGACTCGGTCGAAAGCAACGCCGTCGAAGTCTACATTCACGGCTTGCGACGCAAGCTCGGCGCGGACGCGATCCTCACGCTGCGTGGCGTTGGGTACTACGTGCCCAAATGAGCTCGATCCGCGCCAGACTGCTGATCACGCTACTTACTTTGGTCACGTGCGCGTCGCTGCTCGCCGGCTGGTTCGCATACCGGCAGGCGGTGCAGGAGAGTGCGACGCTGTTCGACTATCAGTTGCGGCAAATGGCGCTGTCCATGCGCAATCAGGTGGGGCTCGCGCAGCAGATCGAAGTCCCTTCCGAGCAGGGCGACGCGGATTTCGTGGTGCAGATCTGGGACGTGTTCGGCCGCTCGGTCGTTTACCTCTCGCGCCCGGGGCTGCCCGGCATCAATCGACCCAACGCCGGCTACGCCAACTTCGACTTCAACGGCGAGCCGTGGCGCGTGTACGGACTCGAGACGATCGACGGCGTCATCCAGGTCGCGCAGCCGGTGCGAATCCAGCAGGCGATTGCGCGGTCGAGCGCGATCCGCGTCGCGATACCGGTGTTGCTGCTCGTGCCGATTCTGGGCCTCGCGATCGTGCTCGTCGTGCAAGGTGGCCTGCGTCCGCTGCAGCGGCTGGCGAGCGAAGTGCAGCGTCGCCAGGTCAACAGCCTCACGCCCGTGGAGACGGAGCATCTGCCCGACGAAGCCGCGCCGCTGGTTCGCGAGCTGAATCGTCTGCTTGCTCGCGTGGATAGCGCGTTCGCCAATCAGCGTGCGTTCATCGCCGACGCCGCTCACGAGCTGCGCTCACCGCTAACAGCCGTGCGCTTGCAGCTGCAGCTTCTCGATCGCGCCACGGACGAAGCGGCGGCAGGCGAAGCGCGCGCGCGCCTGGGCGAAGCCGTGGATCGCGCCGCTCACATGATCGAGCAGTTGCTCACGCTCGCGCGCAACGAACCGCGAGACAGCTCGGCCGAGTTGAAGACGCTCGCGCTCGAAACGCCGGCGGCCGAAGCCATCTCCGACATGCACGCGCTTGCCCAGTCCCGCCATATCGAGCTGGAACTGCGGGCCGACCCGAACGTGCGCGTCCGGGGTGACCAGGCGGCGCTGCGCACGCTGGTTCGCAATCTCGTCGACAACGCCGTGCGCTACACGCCCGAACACGGGCAGGTCGAGGTCCGCGTCAGCCCGGCGGACACAGGCGCTACGCTCGAAGTGCTGGACACCGGCCCCGGCATCCCCGAAGCGGATCGGGCCCGGGCCTTCGACCGCTTCTATCGCCGTGCCGCCGCCCCGGAGGGCGGCAGCGGCCTCGGTCTCGCTATCGTCAAAGCCATTGCCGAGCGCCACGGCGCGCGAATAGCGCTCGATACAGCCCCTTTCGGCAGCGGCTTGCGGGTGACCGTAACGTTTCCGGCGCCGCTTTAAGGTTCGCTTAAGCGACCCTGCCCATCCTCGGCCTCCGCACCGCTCTACCTGTTTCCGCGGTATTTGGAGGATGTTTCCCATGCCAATTCGTATGAACAAGGCCGCGTGGGCCGCGGCCGGTATTTTCACCGTCGGCGCCGTCACGGGCCTCACCGCTCCGCAGCTGCTGCATAACGCCGCCGCGCCCCAGACCGTCGCGTCCGCCGTTTCCACCAGCATCAACGCCGCCTCGGTGGCCGCCGCCGCCGCGCCCATTCCGCTCATGACCGCGCCGAACTATCGCGCGATCGTCGCGCAGAACCAGGCCGCTGTGGTCGGCATCTCGATCGTCGGCGAGCAGAAAGTCGCGAACCGCGGGAGTCCGCGCGGCGGCAATCCGTTCGGCGGCGGCGACGATGACAACGATCCGTTCTCGTTCTTCTTCCGCAACATGCCCCACGGTGGGCAGAACGGCGGCACCGTGCCGGTTCGCGCCCAAGGCTCGGGCTTCATCATCAGCGCCGACGGCATCATCCTGAGCAACGCGCACGTCGTGGAGAACGCGAACGAAGTCACCGTGAAGCTCTCGGACCATCGTGAGTTCAAAGCGAAGGTGCTGGGCTCGGACAAGACTAGCGACATCGCCGTGCTGAAGATCGACGCGAAGGCGCTGCCGACTGTGCGCATCGGTAACTCCGATTCGCTGAGCGTCGGCGACTACGTGCTCGCCATCGGCCAGCCGTTCGGTCTCGAAGAGACCGCGACCGCCGGCATCGTGAGCGCCACGTCGCGCGCGCTGCCGGGCGACGGCTATGTGCCGTTCATCCAGACCGACGCGGCGGTGAATCCCGGTAACTCCGGCGGCCCGCTGTTCGATTCGAGTGGCGCGGTGGTCGGCATCAATTCGCAGATCTACAGCAACTCGGGCGGTTACCAGGGCGTTTCGTTCGCCATTCCGATCAACCTCGCTCAGCAGGTACAGCAGCAGATCGTGAAGACCGGCAAGGTCGCGCACGGCCGGCTCGGCGTGCACGTGCAACCGGTGGATCAGTCGCTCGCGGACTCGTTCGGCCTCAACTCCCCGGCCGGCGCGCTCGTGTCGACCGTGGAACCGGACAGCGCGGCGGCGGAAGCCGGGCTCAAGGCCGGTGATGTGATCCTCGAGTACAACGGCGCGCAGGTTAAGGACTCCGCCGCGCTCTCCATGCGCGTCAACACCACGGCGCCGGGCGAGAAGGCGAAGCTCGACATCTGGCGCGACGGCAAGCAGATGACGCTCACCGCGAAGATTCGCTCCGCCGACGAGCAGGTCGCCTCGGCCGATGACCACTCGGGTGGCGGCGCGAGCCCCGCAACGCTCGGCCTGACACTGCGTCCCCTGACGCGCCAGGAGCGCGAACAGACCGGCGTCGCGAGCGGTCTCGTCGTCGAGAATGCGGAAGGCAAGGCGGCGCAGGCCGGCATCCAGGAAGGTGACGTGCTGCTCGGTGTCGATGGCACCCCGGTAGAAAGCGTGGCTCAGTTGCGCAAGCTAGTGCAGGAGAAGCACAAGCGTGCGGCGCTGCTGATCCAGCGCGGCGACGACCGGCTGTTCGTGCCCATCGCGCTGAGCTGATCGGAAAAAATCGTCTTCCGACGATTTTCTCGAGGCCCTGCACCGTTGCAGGCGGCAAAAGCGTGGCTTTTGCCGCCTGCTCGACGCGACGTCGGGCAAAGTCGATGGCAACCTCAACACCGCGGCCCGGAACAACCGGCTGAAAGAGCTGGACGCGCCGACGTCTCCGAAAGATCTCGCCGCCAATCCCGCCGCGGCAAGCGTCAAAGAGCGTCCGCGTCAGTTCGATGCAAGGAATCCCGTGCATCGTGCGCGCGGACTTCGCACGCCCATTCGCACCGGTGAGACCACCCATCGGGCCGAATCAATCGCAGTCGCGGGAATTCCTTGCGTCGCTGATTGATTCGCGCGGGCGCGTCGTCCAAGGCGTATGAGCTCTACATTGATCCTCCGCCCGCCGCTGTCGCTCGCGCGACGATGGCCGCTGATCGTGCTCGCGGTGCTCCTGCCCCTGTGGTGCATCGGCACGCTCTATCGTGGAAGCTGGACGCCAGATGAGCCGCGCGAAGCGGACATCGTGTGGCGCATGGCGAACCAGGACAATCGCGCGCTGCCGAACTTCGCCGGCGCGCCGTTCCTGGAAAAACCCCCGCTGTCCTACTGGATTGCGGCCGAAGCGAACAGCCTGTTCGGAGATTCGATCCGCGCCTCACGCGTACCGAACATCGTCTACACGGCCATCACGGTGTTCGCGATCGGGGCGTTGGCGTTCGCGATGGCGGGTGCGGAAGCCGCCCTGCTGGCGTCGCTTCTCGCCGGCTCCACGTTGCTCCTGCTTCGAGTCTCGATCTGGCTCGCGCCGGACGCATGCCTGATGGCGGGATGCGCAGTCGCGTTGCTCGGCGCGTATCTCGGCTACGTCGCGAAACCGGGCCGCGCGAAACTCGGGGCGTATACGTTGATGCACGGCGCGGCCGCGATCGCGTTCATGGCGAAGAGCGCGCCGGGCTGGATCGTGCCAGCACTCGCCCTCCTGACGCTGATTGCATGGGAACGACGCTGGAGCGAACTGCGGCGTCCAGAACTCTACGCAGGCCTGCTGCTCCAGGCTTTGATCATCGCTCCGTGGATCGTGAGCGTGTGGCGCGAGCCTCACGGTCCGCACGCCTTGCGCGTGCTGTTTCTCGACAACCTCGCGGGACGTTTTTCCACCATGACCTCGGCGAACGGCACCGCCTACTCCGCCGGTCATCGAAACTGGGCGGGACGCTACCTGCTCGAGCTCCCCTTATCACTGTTGCCGTGGACGTTTCTGATCGTCGCGGCCCTGCGCTCCGCCTGGACGAAGTTCCGGAGCGGCACGCTGAGCACGGCGTGGCGCTTCGCCCTCGCGGCGAGCGTGCCGTTCATCGTGTTGCTCTCCATCGCCTCGACCGCGCGCGATATCTATGCGGCGCCCGCTGTTCCCGGCCTGACCCTGCTGGTCTCGCTATGGGTGCTGGAGCTGGATACGACACGGAACGCGCTGGGTCGTTTCGCGTTCAAAGCCACGCGGACCGTTGTGCTCGTGATCGCCGGTGCGATGACGTTGGCGGCCGCGCTCATCGCGGCGGCAAATGGCGGTGACTTTGTCGACGTGCTCGTTCTGCCGGCGCTGATCGCGCTACTGACGATTCTCTGCCTGGTGAAGGCGGGGCAACTCGACGCGAACGGCGAACACGTCGGCAGCCTCGCCACGACCACGGCGGGCTTCGCGATCGCCATGGTCCTGGGCAGCGTTGCGATCTTTCCAGCGATCGACCGGTGGCAAGACCTTCCCGCTCTCGGCCGCGCAATCCATCGCGACCACGCGGGCAAGCCGCTCGCCCTGCTACAACCCGATGAAACGACGCTCGCGATGCTCGACGACTCGCCGCGCACTCCGCCTTTTTCCCTTCGCGCGAAGCCCGGCGTTGCGAGCGACGCTGTGTCGCGCTGGTTTTGCGAGCATCCCACCGACGGCCGGCTCCTCGTGATGCTGCCCGGACACGCGCCCGGCGAAGTCTCGCGATTCCTCGGTCGCTGGTGGCGCGAGAAGCAGCCAGGCGACGGAGACGCCGCCTCTCTGGAGCGGGACGGCATGGCAAAGCTGCTCCTGCGCTACGAGTTGCCGCATGGCAGGCGATACGCCGTCATGGGTCCGGCGTCACCGGCGTGTGATCACGAAGCTCTTGCTATCGAACGCCCGTAGCGGGAACGGAATGCTCTCAGAATTGTAGAGACGGCGCGCGAACAGAAACGTGTGGCTCGCACAGGAACGCGAGCGGGCACGACCACAACCGCGAGCTCCACTCATGTGCACCGGCGTCGGCGAGCGACGCCTCTGTGAACTACTCGCGCCGCGCGACGGCCTGCATGTCGTAGTTCGGGTTGAGTTTCGCGTATGAGCCCGCCAGGCGCTGGTCTTCAACGAGCATCGGAAGGACCCGCTTCGCAAGCCGCGCGAGGTCGGCATCGCCACTGTCCGCGACAGCGGTGAACAGCGCGATGACCTTCCCGTGCTCGCTCACCATCTGCTCCGCGTACGCCGCGTCGAACTCCGCGCCCTTCTTCGCGTCCAGAGACTCGACCAGCGCGCGCTGGCTGCTGTCGAGCGAGGCGGACACGGCAATGCCCTTGTCGCGTGAAATAGCGGTCAGGATCTTGCCGATCCGCGCGTGATCCCGCTCCATGCGCGCGCCGAGGGCGTTCACGCCAGTGGATTGCGCGTTCTTCTGCGCGAGCCTGCCGAGCTCCACTTGAACCATCGAGGCCTGCATCGCCTTCACGAGCAACGGCTCGGAAGGGTTGGCCGCCGGCGCGTCTGCCATTGCGGAGCCAGTTGTAGCCAGTAACACCATGGCAATCAGAATCGAGCCTGAGATGCGCATAGAGAGTTCCTGTCCTTGATGGGGCGAAGCCCCTGCCTGCTATAGAAACACGGGAGCGAAGCGGCGGTCCCGCGCCGATCCCTCGATCGGGGCAGGTGTTTGTCTCATCGGCCTGTACGAATGCGCCTACACGGAACCGTCACGCCTCGATTTCGATGGGCGTTCCGTCGGCCACTATGCGCCAGATTTCGTCGATCTCCCAATCCGTCACGGCGATGCAGCCGTCGGTCCAGTCGAAAAGCCGGTGCAGGCGGCCGACAAAGCCGAGCCCGTTGCGCACGCCATGTACCATAATGAGTCCGCCGGGACCGACTCCGCGGGCGCGCGCGTCGGCCGGCAGCGGCCGTCGCGGCCACTGCGCATAGATGACACCACCCATGAATGTAAGCGCTGCCGCGATGAGCAGGCGAATGCGGCCCCGGGATTTCACGCGCGGATTGTGGAACGTTCCCGATACAATCCCTCCCGTGACACGCGTGTCACGTCACTCTTTCCGACCCCTCCATCCCGATATTTCGACGAGGTTTTCTTCATGGCGAAGGCGTACTGGATCAGCTGTTATCGCAAGGTTCTCGACCCGAACAAGCTCGCGGCCTATGCGAAGCTTGCGGGCCCGGCGATTGAAGCAGGCGGCGGTCGCTTCCTGGCGCGGGCGCCGGCGGCAAAGGCCTACGAGGACGGGCTGGCCGAGCGAACAGTGCTGATCGAGTTCGAGTCGGTCGAGAAAGCGCTCGCCACCCACGAGAGCCCCGCCTACCAGGCCGCCCTCGCCGCACTGGATGGCGGCGTGATTCGCGACATGCGAATCGTCCCGGGCGTGTAGCCACAAGGCCGCGCGCAATGCGCGGCCCTGTTTTCGAAACGCACTTCCGACTCACTGACTGCGCAGTGGTCGCGTAGCCGCCACGCTCCAACGACGCGCCGCCGCGCGCCGGCATGCAGCGGATATATCCATCACGCGCGCTGTACATCCTCAATATGTACAGTGCGCGGAATCAATCGGCTACGTTGCTTCGATCACCAGACATCTTTCACCGCGCGCCCATAACACCATCACCGCATCCGCGCGTTCCGCTATCAAAGAGAGCCCGCGTGCTGTTTTCACGCGTCGTACTCCTTCCGTATAGGGTCACTCGCGCTTCCTCTTCGGTTAAGACCGACGCACACGCGCGCAGGAAGATTGCCCGCAGCGTCCACCGATCCCTCGAATAACAACAAAGAAGATACCGATTGCTTTGCCGGACGCCGCCGCATACAGGGCCGCTTAGACGCGCCCACGCAGAACAGTACAAACAGGGGGAGAGCTTTCCGATGAATAAGGCGTTCAATGCCATTGACGATTCACGTTCACGCAACGCGCGATGGCTGATTCGTGCCGCGGTGGCCGCGGCGATTTCCGGTAGTTGCGCAATGTCCGCGATGGCGCAGGAAGCGCCCGCGGCGGCGAAGAAGGAGGCGGAGCCATCGGCCCTGCAGGAGGTGTCCGTCACCGGCTCGCGCATCGTGCGCCGGGATACCGAGACCACGAGCCCCCTCGTGACCATCGAGCGCGAAGTGCTCGAGAAGAGTTCCTACATCTCGATCGAGCAGGCTCTCAACGAGCTCCCCGAATTCATGGCCGGTGGCCCGCTGGCTTCCGGTGCCGCGGTCACGAGCCTGTCCTCCGCGGGCGACGTCGCGGGTGGTCAGGGGTCGGGCAACATGTTCGACACCGCGCGCCCCATCGACAACGCACGCCTCGGCACCTACACGCCGGGCGCCGCGACCGTGAACCTGCGCGGCCTGGGTCCCAACCGCTCCCTGACGCTGGTCGACGGCCGCCGCGCCATCTCGAGCAACGCGTCCGGCGCCATCGACCTCAATACGATTCCGCAGATCGCCATCGCCAACATCGAGGTCATCACGGGCGGCGCCTCGTCGGTGTACGGCGCCGACGCGCTCGCCGGCGTCACCAACATCAAGCTGCGCGACAACTTCGAAGGGTTCGAAGTGCGCGCGCGGGGCGGCGTCAATGAAGCGGGGGGCGACGGCAAGGAATGGCAGCTGTCGACCCTGATGGGCATCAACCTCGCGGGCAAGGGCCACGCGATGGTCGGCATCGACTACAGCAAGCGCGAGCTTTCGCTGTGGAACAACCGCAGCTGGTTCCGTGACGTGATGGCGTCGCCGCAGTCGGGTTCCGGCGACTATCTCTTTTCTGTCTGGCCCGGGTATGCGCCGTCCGCCACGGTCAACAGCGGTTGCAACACGGCGGGCACGATCTGCACGACTGCCAGCTTCGCGCAGAACGCCGGCGGCGGCAGCAACAACGTCTTCAACAACTCGTGGGCCGGCAACGGTCCCACGCAGGCCGCCGTCAATCAGGTCTTCGCTGATCGCACCTGCGTGGGGCTCAATTGCGTCACCAACACGCTCGGCGGTTATTTCTTCAACCCCGACGGCACGCTGTTCGTTCGCAATTCGAACACCACCGCGGTTGGGGGTATCACCCCGCAGTATGGCCCGCAGAGCTTCACGGGTGTCCTCGGCGGCACACCCGAGCATCCGGACGAGGTGAGCTGCAGCTACCTCGCCAACCAGCAGAACAATGTGCCCGGTTTCCAGAACTCCTGTACGCCGACTCTCAACCGTGTGGACTACGGCCGACGCCTCACCAGCCCGAGGGACGGCTACACGCTGTTCGCGAACGCGGACTACGAGCTCAACGAACACATCCAAGCGTATTCCGCCATCAGCTTCGCGAACTCCAACACGGAGACGCGCCGCGAACCCGCGCCGACCAGCGGCGCGTTCGCAGTGGCGATTCCCTACAGCTCCGATCCGACCGCCAAATACCTTCCGTCGATCGCGACGATTCCGGTGCCGGGTGTCGCAATCGGCGACACGCTTCCGGAGTTCCGCACGGGCGGCACGCGCGGCACCAACTGCGGGCCCACCGGCGGCTGCACGATGCAGCAGGCCTTCCCGGTGTCGGCTGAGATGAAGACGCTGCTCAACTCCCGTCCAGACGTGGTGCTGGGCACGATCGGCGGCGCGCCGACCGCAACCAGCCCCTTCAACGGCCTGTCGGTCTGCGAATTGCGGGCACCCGACGTGAACGCGGGCGCCGCCGGCCACACCGTTCAGGTGCCGGCCGCCAACGGCCGCCCCGCTTATACCGTGCAGGTGGACGGAAACACCGGCGACACGCTCAAGATCTGCGGTCCCAACTCCGCGTGGCGTTTGCAGAATCAGCTCATGTACCTGCCTCCGCGCGGCACGGTCAACACGCAGACCACTTATCAGCTCACCGCTGGCCTCCGGGGAGAGACGGGTCTCAAGGATTGGACCTATGACTGGCACGTGTCGCAGGGCGAATCGCGCACTAACACGGACTACGTCGGCTACATCTCGTCGGTGAACTACGCCAAGATCATCACGGCGCCCAACTACGGCAAGGGGTACCGCGAAAGCAGTCTCGGTGTTTCCAACAAGACGCTCACGTGCACGAGCGGCCTTGATCCGTTCGCGCAGTCCGCGGGCACGCTGCAGATCTCGCAGGATTGCATCGACGCGCTCACGTCGCCGCAGACCGATCGCCAGTTCATGCGGCAGATCGAGACCGAGCTGAACATGCAGGGCGGTCTCTTCGGGCTGCCCGGCGGCGAAGTCCGCGGAGCCATTGGCGCGAGCTGGCGCAAGAACACGTATGCGTTCATCCCGGATTCGCTGCGCGAGAGCGACTACATCGCCGACACCTCCGCCGGCCAGTTCGGCGTCGGTCACGTCGACGGCTCGGTCGCGGTGAAGGAAATCTACAGCGAGTTGCTCATCCCGCTGCTCAAGGACCTGCCAGGTATTCGCAGCCTCGAGCTGGAACTGGGTGGGCGCTACTCCCAATACACCACCGGACAGGACGTGCCGACGTACAAGGCGCAGCTGAGCTGGGAACCGTTGCAGTGGCTGCGCTTCCGCGGTGGCTACAACCGCGCGGAGCGCACACCCAACATCGCGGAGCTGTACACCACGACAACCGTCAGCTCGCAGCTCACCGGCATCGGCACCGACCCGTGCTCCAGCACGGTGGCCGCGGCGCTGCCCCAGTCCAACCAGGCAGCCAACCCGAACCGGGCGCAGCTGCAGGCACTGTGCTCGGCGCAGATCAACGCCTCGGGCAGCAACAGCACCTCGACCTTCCATGCAAACCCAGACACCTTCAATCCGATCGGCGGCGTGCTGACGTTCTCGGGCGACCCGAACCTGAAGAGCGAAAAGGGCGACACCTGGACCGCGGGCCTGGTCTTCAATTCGCCGTTCGAGCATGCGCTCGCGCAGCGGATCACGGCCACCGTGGACTGGTACAAGATGAAGATCAGCGATCCGATCGACGTGCTGAGCGGGCAGCTCATCCTGAACGCCTGCTTCAACGTCGACGGCACGAACCCCACCTACGCTCTGAACGACCCGACCGGATATTGCAAACTGATCGACCGCGACCCGGTGTCGGGCGCCGTCAGGACCATATTCGCCAAGTACACCAACATCGGCGAGTTGAGCGTCTCGGGCATCGACACCTCCATACGCTGGAGCGCTCCGGTGGCGGACATGGGTCTCGCGTCGATACCGGGCAACCTCTCGCTCGGCATCAGCGCGAACTTCCTGACGGATCAGAGCCAGCCGGTGACGGTCGGCGGCGTCGTGCAGAACTTCGCCGGTTACGTGGGTGCATCCAAGCTGCGCACCAACACCGTGCTGGGTTACACCTGGGCCGATAGCCGTGTGTCGCTCACGTGGCTGTACCACAAGGGCACCGCAGGCCTGCTGGCTAACAACACGCCGAGCCCGACCGTTGCCGGTTATCCCGGCGGCAGCCTGTTCAATCTGACGGGCGGCAGCCGGCTCGGTCCGGTCGACATCTCGGGAAGCATCAGCAACCTGTTCAACAAGAAGCCCGATGTCGGCGGCTTCTTCGTAGCGGACCAGACAGGCGGCCTCGGCACCTTCGACCCGTACGGCGACCTGGTCGGCCGCCGCTACTCGCTGAGCGTGACGATGAGCTTCTGAACGTAAGGGATCGGTGACTCGAGCCCCGGCGGCGCAAGCTGCCGGGGCTTTTTTGTGGGCGCCCGGTTTACGGGCGCCACGGTCATGGGGTCAGGGACGCAGCGGAATGTCGCGAATGAACTGCGAGACGATCCACTTCTCGCCGGCCGTGGGCGGCGAGCCGGTATGCAGCATCGTGCGATCGGCCGAACGGTCTTCGTGGGCGTTGATGAAATACAGCCCGTCGCCCGGAACGCCGCGATTCACGATGTCGAGCTTCGGAAAGGTGGTTTCGCCGCCGGTGTAGTCATCGTTCAGGTAGAGCAGGAAGGTGATCATGCGCTGGCCCTGCTCGCGGAGCTGCTGCTCGTAGTCCGGCGCGTTCACATCGATGAAGTCGAAATGCGGGCTGATCTGCTGACCCACGTCGTAGTGCATCACCATCGGCGCTTCGAAATGCCGCATGCGATAGCCGCAGCTGTGTGACATGCGTGCCTGAACGAGGAACTGCACGACGTCCAGGGTCGCGTAGTCGAAGTTGGCCAGGGTGTTGGTGCGCATCTCGTGCACGAGATCGCGCCGAATCACGGCGTCGTAAACGCGCGCGGGCTCGAGGCGGCCGTGCGCTCGCGAAATGAGCCACGCGCAGACCGGGGGCGGCACGAGATTCGGCACTCGATGCACCTTCGCGTGCAGTGGCTCGGAAGGCGCAGGGCGGAGCCATTCGTCGAGGCGCACGCGCGCCGCCAGCGCGCGCCAATCCACGTGATCCTCATCTGCTGGAGACTGGGCGGGCGGTTGCAGGCTCCTGAGCTGGCCGCGTGCCGATTCGTCACCCGCCGCCGCCGCATCGCCGAGTAACCGCAGCGACTGGGGCCAGTCCTGCGGCATGTGCGCACCGGCTGCGGTCAGCGCCGCAACGCGTGCCAGGGCACGGCCTTCACCGCCGCGCGCGGCTTCCGTGATGAAGCTCAACGCGTGCGGTATCAGCCGTGGCGCGCGATCCCCTATCAGCAGGCGATGTCCCAGTTCGGACATCGCCTGTAAATCGCCGCCGCGCGTGGCGGCCGCAAGCGTGTTGATCGCGTTCTCGTGCCGGCCCGCGGCGTCGTGCTCGCGCGCCGCCAGCAGCCCTGCCGATGCGATCGGCTCCGTCACCACGTTCCGCGACACATGAGTGCGCGCCTCCCGTCAGTTGCCGGCCTTCAGCGCGGTGATCAGCTCGTCGCCGAAATAGCCTGCGGCGATCGTGCCCTGCTTCATGAACTCGAGATGGAAACGCTGCTCGGAGAATTTCTCGCCAAGCTCCTGTCGCGCCCGCGTGCGCAGCGCGACGATCTGGTCTTTGCCGATGCGATAGGTGATCGCCTGCGTCGGCCAGCGCGAATAGCGATTCACGGCAGCCAACGCCGATTTGCAGCTCGAACGCTTGGCGGGAGCGCGAAGCACCTTGGCATCGCCGCAGGAGCCGGGCGCGAAGTCGACCACTTCGGAGAACAGAGTCACGGCGTCGTCGAAGCCGAGCTTGCCTGTGTGAATGCCGGTGTCGATGCGCACGCGCAGATTGCGATAGAGCAGCCCCTTCAACTGATACAGGCGCTCCTCGGGAAGGTAGAACCCGTCGGGAGCGCCGGTCTGCGGCTCGGCGACGAGACCTTCCGCGTATAGCCCCCAACCTTCCGCCGCCATCGAGTCTTCCCACATGGAGGAAGAGTCTTCGACCGCGCCCGGCGTCAACCAGCGCACGGGCGAGATTCCATCGCGATACTGCGACATCACCTTGTAGTGCCAGTCGTGACCGGGAAAGCCTTCGTGTGCGGCGAGATCCGCAATGGCGTACCGATTGTGCTGTTGTTTCAGCTCTTCGACGTCATCGCCGGTCGGCGTTACGTAGAAGCGCCCCACTCCCGTCGATTTGAACGGCGGCGCGGGATAGTAGGCCGCGCCGTCGATGCCGGAACGCAGCGGCGGAGGTGTGACGGTGACGTCGAGCTTGTAGTCGTCCGGCACGGTGAAGAGGCCGGTGCGACGCGCGTAGTCGACCAGCCGGCGCCCGACGTCCACATAGTTCTGGAGCATCTGCGCGTCGGTTTTGGGCGCTTCGCCACTCAGTTTGTCGAACACGATCGCGACGGCGTCTCGACCGTCCGCTGCGACCTTCCACTGATGGGCCGCGGCAATCTGCTTCGCCAACGCAACCATCTCGGCACGCGTCCGCTCGACGATGGGCCAGGAAGCTTCGTAAAGCAGGTCCGCGGTGTCGCTGAGACGGAGATTGTTTCGAAGGGCCCAGTTGTACTCCTCCGCACCCATCGCGAACCGATCGGCACGGAAGGCGGGCTTCAGACCCGACACGTCGGCCTTCTTCGAGTCGTCGAAGAACGTGGTGGCCACGTAGTCGCGGAAGGCGAGGTAGGCCTCAGACGCCGCCTTGCCGGCAGTCCGGATGTCGCCGAGCAAGCGGTCACGGTCGGCGCCGGTGATGTCCTGATCCGCAATCCCGGGCAATGTTTTCTGGAAATATTCCGCATCGGCCACTGGAATCTCCAGGCCGGACTTGATGAGCATGCGCCAGTCTGCGGTGTTCTGCGACTGGATGCCGGCATCGAGCTGCGCCTTCGCGACCGCGAGGTAACCCGGAACGGCGCGCACGCGCTCGACCACGCGTTGCCATTCTTCAGGGGTGCCGTAGGTACTCGCGCCCGTCGAAGTCATGCCCTGAATCTGCCAGTCGACGCTGCGGAACGGCTCATCCATGTAGCTGTCGATCGCGCGCTGCTGATAGCGCCGCACGGAATGCTCGCGCAGCAGGAACTCGATCTGCGCGAGCGCGACGCTCTTGTCGATGAGGCGTCGGGGGCTGAGACCCGCATCGTCCAGCGCGGCGAAACGCTGTTTGAATTTCGCCAGCTCGGCGTCCTCTTCGGTCAACGCGGGAACGGAATAGTCGCGCAACCTGGCGTCGATGCCCGCGAGCGACGGATCGAATTCCGACCCGCCGAGGTAGGTGGCGACGACGGGGAACCGCTGCATGAAGTACACGACGTACTCATGCTCCAGCGTCGCGAAGGCGCCATCGCCCGACTGCGCGGTCGCCGCGCCCGGCTCGGCCGGCGGCGGTGACTTCGGGCTGCAGGCCGACACGAGAGTCAGGGCAACGACTCCCAGGAAATAGAGATGTCTCACGTACGCCATCCAGTAAAGGAGATGACCTCTATTGTGCCCGTGAACCGTACCCATTTGTCGAGGCGCGGCGCTGGAACGGATAGAGCACGAGCGTCACCACCACGAGCAGCGCCGTGAGCAGGAGCATCCGCAGGCCGGAAAGAGCGATGACGATCAGGCTCGTCAGCGCCGCAAAGAATGCGATCACCCGGTAAGTCCGAACGCCTTCGAACGGTGTGACCTTCCCGTAGTACCAGAGCGCGGCGGACGAATAAACGTAGATGAGCAGGCACAGCACCACCGACACTTCGATGAGCTTGCTGAACTGCTGCCCCAATGTGGGGGACATGGTCAGGAACACGGCGACGGTCATGATCAGCGCCATGATGATCAGGTTGATGACCGGAATGCCGTGGCGATCGGTGCGAGCGAAAACCCGGGGGAAATTACCGCGCTCCGCCCCCGCTTTGCCCACCTGGGCGGTAAGCAGCACCCAACCGCACAGCGTGCCGCTCGCCTTGAGGCACGCCATCAACGCCACCAGGCTTCCCGCGGCGGAGCCGATGACGAACCGGGCCGCATCCGCAAACGGCGCGGTGGATTTGGCGAGCTCGGACGCGGGAATGAGGCCCATGATCACGGTGCACGAGGCGATGTACACGACGCCGGCCAGCAGAACGCCTGCGATTGTCGCGCGCGGCACGTTCCGCCGGGGATTTTCGACCACCGCCGTGCCGATCGACGCGCTCTCCAGCCCGACGAACGCCCAGTAGACCAGCACGAGCGAGCCCGGAATCGCCTGATACGCCGGCTGCCCGCTGACATTCCACGACTGCCTGAAGGTGTCGGGATTGAACCAGGCCCACCCCGCCGTGGCGACCAGCAGAATCGGGATGAGCCCCGCCACCAGCGTCACCGACTCGACCTGGCAGGCAAAGCGCGGCCCGAAAATATTGATGAGGGTGACGAGCCAGATGATGCCCACCGCGGCAAAGGCCGAATGCAGCGGCGTCGCCAGCGTGGGAAAGAAGGTCGCGAGGTAACCCACCGCACCGAGCGCGATGGCCATGTTCCCGACCCAGGCGCAGATCCAATAAAGAACCGTCGCCTGAAAACCCATGTAAGGCCCGAGCGCGGCGCCCGCGTAGGCGACGGGCCCACCGGCTTCGGGCGCAATCTGGCCGAGCTTGGCCAGCACCGCGGCGACGATCAGCGCGCTCACCGTGGCGAGCAGCCAGCCGATGATCGTGATGCTCCCCACTGTCGCAAGCGTCGCCGGCAGCAGAAAAATCCCCGAGCCGATCATGTTGTTGGCCACGAGCAGCGTGGCCAGGACCGGCCCGATCTTTCGATTGCGGATCATCTCGTCGCGACCCCCGCGGCCGGCACGCTACTATGCATGGAGGAGATCGCCACGCATGAACGCCGAAAAAACGCCGGGCTCAGTGTATCCGCACGAGATCGGGGACGACGAAGCATTCAGCCTGCCCGCGTGGATCTATCACGACCCCGCGTTCTTCGAGCTCGAAAAGCAGCACGTCTTCCGCACGGCCTGGCACCTCGTGTGCCACCAGAACGATATTCCCGCAGCGGGCGACTATCACACGTTCGAGATGCTCGGCGAGTCGGTGATGTCGGTGCGGGGTGACGACGGGCGCATTCGCAGCTTCCACAACGTGTGCCGCCATCGCGCCTCGCGCCTGCTCGATGGAGCGAAGGGACAGTGCGGGCGACGAATCACCTGCCCCTATCACGCGTGGACATACGCGCTCGATGGTCGCCTGGTCGGCGTGCCGTTCAAGGACACTTTCCGCGGGCTCGACGTGCAGAAAAGCGGGCTCGTCGCGCTCGACCAGGAAATTTTCATGGGTTTCGTGTTCGTGCGCTTCGCGCCGGGGCTGCCGAGCGTGCGCGAGATGGCGGCGCCCTACCTTCACGAGCTCGAGGCGTACCGCATGGAGGAACTCGTGCCGCAAGGCCGGGTGACCCTGCGCACGCGGCACGTGAACTGGAAGAACGTGGCGGACAACTATTCGGATGGGCTGCACATCAATGTCGCACATGCGGGGCTCACGCGATTGTTCGGCAACGGCTATGGCGTCGAAGCGCAGCCGTGGATCGACAAGATGTGGGGCGCGGTCCGTGAGGTGCCGTCGAGCAACTGGTCGGAGCGGCTGTATCAAAAACTGCTCCCCGCGGTGCCGGCGCTGCCGCCCGAACGGCAGCGACTGTGGACCTACTTCAAGCTCTGGCCGAACGCCGCGTTCGATATCTACCCGGACCAGATCGATTTCATGCAGTTCGTGCCGGTGTCCCCGACCGAAACCCTGATTCGGGAGATCGCATACGTGCATCCCGACGATCGGCGCGAGATGCGCGCCGCGCGCTACCTCAACTGGCGCATCAACCGGAAAGTGAACCTGGAAGACAAGGCGCTGATCGAGCGCGTGCAGGCGGGGATGGCCTCCAGCAGTTACACCGTTGGGCCGTTAAGCGAGAACGAAGTGTGCCTGCGGAGTTTTTCGCGGCGCATGCGCAGCCTGATCCCCGAGAGCCGCTTTGCGCGGAACCCTGGCATCGCCGGTACGACCGTTTCGACGCGTTGAGGCTCCCCCGCTCCCCCGCTCCCCCGCTCGCCGCGTTCTCGCATTTCTATACGAACGGACCCGAAATGCGCCTTTTGAGCGCTCGACGGCTGCGCGAAATTATGCGCTCAGTCTTCAAGACAGGAGCGCAAGAATGCCCGCGGTATCCCTGGAACTCATCGAACGGCGGATCCATGTCATCCGCGACCAGAAAGTCATGATCGACAGCGACCTCGCGGAGTTGTACGGCGTGGCAACGAAAAACCTCAACAAGGCGGTCAGACGCAATCTGGCGCGCTTTCCGCCGGACTTCATGTTCCAGCTTTCAGATCATGAGGTTACAAACTTGAGGTTCCAAATTGGAACCTCAAGTTTCATCCACGGCGGGCCCCGCTACCTGCCACTCGCCTTCACCGAGCCGGGAATCGCGATGCTCTCGTCGGTCCTCAACAGCCCACGCGCGATTGCGATGAACATACAGATCATGCGGGCATTCATTCGCATGCGCGAGATGCTCGTCTCGAACGACGCGATGAGGAAACAGCTCGAGGAGCTGGAGCACAAGGTGACGAGCCACGACCAGGCGATAGTCGGAATCTTCAAAACACTGCATGAACTGATGAGCCCGCAGCGGACGAACGCTATAGGATTCATCGCGAATGTCACGTCATCGGCCCCTGAGTAAGGCATTCTCCAGTTTTTGCTGAAGTGGAACGCGACGAATGAAGATTGCAGTGATGGGCGCTGGCGCAGTGGGCTGCTACTACGGCGCAATGCTGGCGCGTGCGGGGCACTCAGTGGTGCTCATCGGAAGGCCGGCGCTGGTAGAGGTCGTTACGAGAGAAGGGTTGTTGCTCGAGTCGAAGCAATTCACCGGCCGCGTCCCCATGCAAGCCGACGCTTCGCCCGCAGCAGTGAAGGACGCCGATCTCGTTCTGTTCTGCGTGAAATCCGGAGACACAGAAAGCGCGGGCGCAGCCATTGCGCCTCATCTGTCGCCGCAAGCATCGGTGCTAAGCATGCAGAACGGCGTGGACAACGCGGCTCGCCTTTCCACTGTCATCGGCCGTCACGCAATTCCCGTAGTCGTTTACGTTGCGACGGAAATGGCGGGGCCGGGACATGTGCGCCATCACGGGCGCGGAGATCTTGCGATCGGGCCATCTGACGCCAGCGCAGCGATCGCTACGCTAATGACTGCCGCAGGACTTCCCAGCGAAGTCTCAGATCGAGTGTTCGACGCGCTGTGGACCAAGCTGGTCATCAACTGTGCGTACAACGGGTTGTCCGCAATCTCGCAGCTTCCATACGGCGAACTGGTACGCCTCCCGCACGTGCTCGAAACCATGCGTAGCCTCTTCGATGAGTGCGTCGTTGTAGCGCAAGCAGATGGGATCACCCTGCCCGACAACCTCTGGCAGAGCCTGCTGGACATCTCCGTAAACATGGCGGCCCAGCGATCCTCCACAGCACAGGATCTCGCCCGGAGAAAGAAGAGCGAGATCGAGCACCTCAACGGTTACGTAGTGCGCAGGGGAAGAGAGCTGGGAGTCGCCGCCCCCGTCAACCGGGCGTTGCTCTGCGCCGTGCAACTCCTGGAGTCAAAGAGCCCCGAAACGTCGCGCTGAAGTCGGTGCTGCGGATCGATCAAGGCGGCGGCGCGTTTGTGTACTGGTCATTTGGAGAGCCGAAATGTCGCGATTTCTTCTGGTTTGCTGTTGCTCTGCAACGCTCATGCTCACGGCATGCGTAACCACCACGTTCACCTCGACCTGGAAGGCGCCGGACGCACAGGGAGTCGACCCCACCGGCAAGAAAGTCGCAGCGGTCTACATGACCAAGGACGAGAGCAGTCGCCGCGCCGCTGAAGACGTTCTGGCGCGCAAGCTCACCGAGCGCGGAGCGCAGGGCGTAGCGGCGTACACCATCGTCGAGACGTCCGCCGCCTCGGACGTTGAGCGTACGAAGAAACAGCTGTCGGAAGCGGGTGTCGACGGTGTCGTCATCATGCGTGTGCTCGGGGAGAAGGAACGAACACGAGTGACGTACGGCGGCCCGCCTTGGGGTTACGCACCGTACTACAGCCACTTCTCCAGCTACTGGGGCTTCGGGTGGGGGGCGCCCTACTCGCCTACCGAGGTCACTACCACCACGGAATTGCGCATAGAAACGCTCGTCTACTCGCTCACACGCGATGAGCTGCTGTGGGCCGGCACCAGTCGTACGACCGACCCGGGCAAGATCTCGAGTCTCGTAGATGAGATTGCGGACTCCGCCGCCAAAGAAATGACCAAGCAGGGAGTGCTGAAGGCCAGACCGAACTAGCCGAAGAAGCCCTCGATCGCCGGGCGGCTAAGCGGGCCCGCACGGGGAGTTTCCGGCGGCGCCCGCGATTTCTTCCTTCGACTGGGAGAAATCCACCCACAGGGAACTCACACCGCTGCCGCATTGCACGGATAGTCGACTTTCCGCAACAAGCTGCTCGCAAATCCATACAAGGGTTTGTCTTGCCGAAAGTGCAGCGTCGTCAGGCCCATGAAATGGTCTGCGCGACGCGAGCCTGTTAAATTCCGATCCCGCGCTCGCTTGGCGCGCGCCAATTCGAAGAATCAAGGGGGATCGGTCAATGAGGTTTACCAGATCAGAACACGGCTACGCGCGATTGGCATGCGCGGCCGGCGGGGCTGTGGCCCTGTTCGTCAGCCAGGCCATTTCCGCTCAGGATCAGGGCGGCCTGGAAGAAGTTGTGGTTACCGCGCAAAGGCGCGAACAGAACGTGCAGGACGTACCGATCGCCATCACCGCCTTCACCGGCGAGATGCTGCAATCGCGCGGACTGAACGACATCCACGCGTTGTCGAACATCACCCCGAACGTCAACCTCGATTCGGGTGCGCCCTTCTCGGGCGACAGCTCGGTGCTGTCCGCCTCCATCCGCGGCATCGGGCAGGACGACTTTGCGTTCAACCTCGATCCTGGCGTGGGCGTGTACCTCGATGGCGTGTATCTCGCGCGTACCATCGGAGCCAACCAGAACCTGCTGGACGTCGACCGCATCGAGATCCTGAAGGGTCCGCAGGGCACGCTGTTCGGCCGTAACACGATTGGCGGCGCGATCAGCATCGTCACGCACATTCCGGGTGCGGAACGGCGGGTCATTGCGACGGCCAGCACCGGCAGCTTCAACCGCCGGGACCTGGCGTTCACCGCAGACATGCCGATCTCGGACAAGCTGCTGACGTCGATCAGCGTGTCTTCCCAGGAACGCGATGGGTACCAGAAGGTCATTCCCTATCCGAGCAACTCCTTAATCGGCTCTACGCCCTTCGTCGTAGATCAGCAGACGGCGTTTCCGAAGGCGGGCTACGAGACCTCGAACGCCAACGGCGGCCAGGACCTGAAGGTCATTCGCGGCAAAGCGCTGTGGCATGCCTCGGATGATGTGGACGTCACCTTGGCGGGTGACTGGGCCAGGCAGGATCAGTCGGCTTTCCCGACGACCGTCGTCGGCGTGTCTACGCCTGCGCTCTCGGAAGGCGCTCGCGCGACACTGCCGGGGCCGACGTTCGGCTTCATGGGCGGACTGTACAACTACTGCATCGGCACGCCGGCTGCGGAGCTCAACACGCCAACGAACTTCGGTGGCATCTTCGGCACGCAGGTCGGCGGCATGTGCGGCCCCCGTGGCCAGGGTCTCAACCTCGCGGCCGGCGGCGCGGCCCTCGGTGGCGCGGGTTACGTTGGCGGCCCGGGCGGTAACAGCCTGCTCAGCAACCAGCCGCGCATCTTCTGGAATTTCGCCAACACGCAGACCGGCGACATCGACAAGACCTATGCGACCGGCCCGAGTTTCGCCAAGTACAACTCGGCGGGCACGTCGGTCACCGTGGACGTGAAGCTGCCGGAGGACCTGACTTTCAAGTCCATCACCGGCTGGCGCTATATCGACTGGCACGTGGGCGTCGACCTCGACGGCACGCCGGAAACGATCCAGGAAGTGTCGGACCACCAGTACCAGCACCAGATCTCGCAGGAGTTCCAGCTGGCCGGCAAGGCCTTCGACAACAAGCTGGACTGGGTGACGGGGCTCTACTACTTCAAGGAAGCCGGCTACGTGCACGACTACGTGCCGTTCGGCGGTGGCCTGTTCATCTACGACGTCGCGAACGACGTGGACACGGAGTCCTATGCGGTCTTCACGCATGCGGACTACAAGATCACCGACAAGTTCGGCCTGACGGTCGGCGCGCGCTATTCGAAGGACGACAAGAAGTTCGAAGGCGGCCAGGCGGATCTCGACGGCTACTCCTACAAGTCGGCGGGATGCTTCACGGCGGCAGGTCCGGACATGGCCTGCTGGAACCGGTTCGTGTCGACTCCGGGCTCGCCCGGCTTCGGCCTTGCGCCGTTCCCGGATCCGACCAACCCGTACCGCTACTTCCCGCCGGGTGAACAGAGCCAGAAGGCCAGCATCTTCACGCCGACGGTGGGATTCCAGTTCCATGCCACCGACGATGTGATGCTCTACACGAGCTATTCGAAGGGCTTCAAGGCTGGCGGCTGGACCACGCGCCTGTCGAACCCGCTCGCGAACATCGACGATGCCGCGTTCGGGCCGGAGAAGGATGAGACGTACGAGTTGGGCGCGAAATCGCAGCTCCTGAACCGTCACCTGCAAGTGAACGGCGCGGTGTTCGACAGCAAGTACACGGGCATTCAGCTCAACATCCAGGAAGCTGCCTCACCGGTGTTGCACAACGCAGGCGACGCACGGATCAAGGGCGCGGAGCTCGAGATCGAAGGCGTGATTGACGGCGGATTCTCGGTGTTGGCCTCCGCGTCGTACATCGACGCGAAGTACACATCGGTGTTCGCGTCAGCCGCCTCGCAGGGCATTACGACGGCCAACAAGCTGCCCAAGACGCCGAAGACGAAGTTCAGCGTCGGCCCGCAGTACGACCTCACGCTGCCCAACTCCGGCGTATTGCGGTTCGGAGCGGACTACACGCACACCTCGGACATGTTCAACGACGCGCCAAACTCGCCGTTGCTGCATCGTCCGGCGGTAAACAACTGGAACGCGGCCGTCCACTACCTCTCGCCGGAGACGCGGTACGAGCTGACGCTCGGTGGCACGAACCTCAGCGACGAGCGGTATATCGTCGTGGGTTCGGTGAATGGCGCGGAGGGTGAAACCGTCGCTACGTATAGCCGGCCGCGCGAGTGGTATTTGACGCTTCGGGTGAACTTCGATTGATGATCGATCGGGGGCTGGGAGCGATTTGCTCCCAGCCCCCCGGCGCGCAAGCGCGTCCGGATCAGACGAGCAGGGAGAAGCTCCCCCCCTGGAAGTCGCGATGATTCACACTCCGTACCGTCAGGATCGATACCGTCGAGAGGGTCATTCTCTACATACGTGTAGAGATTAAAGTCATCATCAGTTTCTTACGCTGTCGTAGTCGTAGACAGCGTAATCAGTGGAACGACGACGCTTGAAGCTCCTCCGTCCCGCAGGAGACCAGATCCATCGTAATCACTCGATCAGGCGCGTGAGAAGAGACTTGCACTGCCAGGAGGCCCTTCGTCGGCGAAAAGACAACTGAAGAATAAGTGGGCACAGTGCCAGCCTCCACGCGTACTGGCTCGGCATGAATCAGGACCAACGCTGTTGGATCAGATCGCGGAGCGGACATCGTAAAGTGATACCCCTCAAGGTCCCATTGAGCAGGCACTTCGTTCGGCGGACGCGCCGGCAGCACAAGAGGAAACGGCTTCACAAAGCCGGAGACAAAATCCGAACGAGCCATCCTCATGACGTTCGAAACATCTTTTCCGCGTACTACACCATTCTCAAGGTCGATTACCGTCGGTTCGCGGTCGAACACGCCATGATTGATCTCACACAACTGAAACTCGCTGCGGGGCACCTGACAGGCACTCACCAGAAACACCGCGACCACTGCGATAAGCATCCGCATCGGCACATTCTCTTGCATGAACTACGTCCTGGTTCGTCAATTGCAGGGCGGATAACCACCAAAGCCTAAGAATCCTCCGATCCGTTCGCAACCCCCGCTCCCCAGGCCATACGTCTTCAACCGCTCTCGGGCCAAGTCATCCAGTTGATGGTGGATGCCTGACGGTAAGGCTTGCCCGCCCCATTCGTCATGCAGGCGTTCGTGTATGAGAGTACGAGCCGCATTTCCTGCCTTGGAGAAGGTGCTCGGGGCGTCAGTGTTGATCGCAATAACCTTGTTGCCGTTGACCGTGGTGAAGTAACCACGCGTTTCGGAGTCGACACTCGGATCCCTGGTCAGGTTGCGGATCTCCGCGCTGGAACCAAGCTGTATACCTATCCCTTTCCATGCACCGCTGCCCGCAGCCGCGCCGACGAACTGCGACACAGCTCGGATGAAGTTGGCCTTGTCGCCAGTCGCACCGAATACTTCTGCGCCTGATGCGGAGAGATTTGCCCCGCTGTGTCCTGTAATGAATGATGCAAAATCCTGCGATAACGTCGCGATCTGGTTGCCCGTCAAATCCTTATCCTTGACATCGCCATCCCCATTTCCATCAACGCCCACGCACGATTCTATATTCGTACCAGTCGCCTTTGCGCACACTCTCGCCAATCCTGAGGGATCACTGAGATTCACAGGATCGTTGTACGCGTAGGTATAGAGATTGAAGTCATCCTTAACCACTCTCCGCATCATGGCCACAGGTGGCGGCGTCCTACTTGCTGAGCAGGCCTTGTCTTCCTTGAAGAATCATTTGGACAGCGGCGGTGCGCCGCTCGTCGGCAGTTTGCGCTGGGCTAGCCACTGAGCCATACGCCGTAACGCCGAAATCAGTGTTGAAGATAAAATACAGAACGGGGCCAGGATTTGGACTCCTTGTGCGCCCCCCGTCAGCCTCCATGCAAGCATCGATACCCGAATGCTGCTGGCAGTCGGAGCTAATCAGAGCAACCTGACAGGTGGTAGCGTCGCCGCGAAAGCATTCCTCCACGTGGAAAGCGCTCCCAGCGGTCACATATGCTGCGCTCGGCGAGAGTTTACCCCGAGGCACGGCGAACACCCTGTAAGACCCGAAGATGCACTTGTACTGTTCATTGGAACAATCGTGCACGTCAACAGAGACCTTCTCCAGAAGCCTGCGCTTCTCACTCTCCAAGGGAGACCTCGGAGCAATTTGAGCACCTTGCCAGCGTCCCGAGGAGAAGCGCTCATAGTACGTTCGGACGGCGTTCTCATAACGAGTCTCCTGCGCGGTGTCCCCGATTCCCGTGGGTGCGGGGATTACCGCGCAAGAAAACGCTGTACACAGAAAAAACGCCGTAAAACGACGAGCTAGATTGCCAAGCATCACTGATCTATCCCCAATAGAGTTATTGCAGCCTTGTCGAACGACTCCTGGTGGGCTCCGCTGTAATCTCCAAGGCTCAAATTACCTCTGATGACGGAGTCGTTCACCTTGTCGTGCATGCCCTCGTGAATAATAGCGATCTGCCTCACGGCATCGGCATCTAGATTGGGGTCAAGTCCCGGGATGGTGTACTCACCAGTGACTCCAACACCACTGATCGTCGTCTGACCATTCTCCGTGTAGATCGCGTTCTCTCCGCCTGGAGAAGCGACCATTGGACCTGCCCCGCTTCCGTGGACAGTTTTCTATCTCAATCTCACGGTCTTTGTGATTCCCGTCCTCCTTTGGATCTTACAACGCAGCGTAGTCTGACGCGCCAGCGGCAGAAGCTCTCGCGACCGCCTGCGCCGAGTTGCTCGCCGGTGCGCACGTTCGTAGTTGATCGGTGAACGATAGCCCAACGAAGAATGGCGACGATGCGGGTTGTACCAGCCTTCGATCCATTCAAACACGGCCATCTTCGCTTCGGCCTGCGACTTGAAGCGCCGACGGCTGAGCAACTCACGCTCCAGTGTCGCGAATAAGCTCTCCGCCATCGCGTTATCGTACGCATCTCCCACCGAGCCCATCGACGGCATGACATGCGCCTCCTGGCAGCGCTTGCCGAACGCGTAGCTCGTGTACTGACAGCCCCTATCGGAGTGATGGATCACGCCTTCAGGGCGGCGCTGCGCGAGAGCCATGTCGAGGGCCGCGAGGATCAGCTCGGTCTTCAGGTGCGTTTCCATGGCCCACCCGACGATCCGTCGCGAGTACACGTCCAGCACGATCGCCAGATACACAAATCCCGCCCATGTCGGAACGTAGGTGATGTCCGCCACCCAGAGTCTGTCCGGACCCTCTGAATAGAAGCGCCGTTCCACCAGATCCACCGCGCGCGCGGCTTTCGGATCGCTCGTGGTGGTCACCACGAACTTCCGCAGACTCGCCCCACGCAGCCCCTCCGCGCGCATCAGCCGCGCCACGCGTTTGCGTCCGACGCGGATCTGATGCGCATCGGCCAGCTCCGCGTGGATGTTGGGCGCTCCGTAGGTCTCGCGCGAAAAACGATAAATCGCGTGGATCTTCGCGGTCAGGGCGATGTCCTCACGTGCCCGTGCTGACATGGGTCGGCTCAGCCACGCGTAGTAACCGCTCTTGGAAATGCCCAGCAGCCGGCACATCTGCGCAACTGACTGGGTGGCCTGGTTCGCCTTCACGAATCCGAAGAGCGCTTCGATTTCGCAGGCGCCTCGTTCGCGAACCAGGCCGCGGCTTTTGCAAGGATCTCCCGCTCCTCCTTCAGCCGCCGGTTCTCACGGCGCAGCCGCGTGAGCTCCTCACGCTCGGCGCTCGTCAGACCTCCATCACCCCGGCCTACATCGCGCGCCGCCTGCTTCACCCACTGACGAATCGTCCAGCCGGTGCAGCCGAACTCCTTCGCAAGTTCCTCGAATGAGCGGCCCGCACGATGCAGCTCCACCATCTGCCGCCGGAACTCCGGCGTGTATCTCGTACCCTTCTTTGCCATTGAAGACTCCTCGGTTTGTGACACTGAAGAGTCCACGAAAGCGGGTCAAGTCCAATCACCCACATCGATTGCATCCTCGGCACTCCGATGACTCAGGATGAGAAGTTATTTTTCAGGCAGCTCGGCGCGCGCATCGCAGAGCTCCGCAAGACCCACGGGCTCACCCAGGCGCAGCTCGCCGAGACGCTCGATCTCACTCAGCAGATGGTGGCTTCTAACGAGGTCGGCCGGCGGCGAGTACCGGTCTCGCTCCTGCCGGCGATCGCCGAAGCCCTCGCCGTCTCCGTCGAGACTCTCATCGGGCAGAAGGACGCCGCGCCCGGCAAGCGCGGACCCGCCCCGAAGCTTCAGCAGCAGATGGAGCGCATCCAGCGACTGCCACGCGCCAGGCAGCGCTTCTTCATGGACATGATCGATACCGTGCTCGCTCAGCAGGATCGCTGAGCTGCCGCAGCCCCGCAGAAGTACAGGGCGGCATCAAGCGCTCACCGCGTACGGCCAGGCTCAACGCAGTGACGCGGTCGTGTTGAGGCAGTTTCCTGGCGTCATTGTCCGCGATCGCGCCTCTGCGTGATCGATTTCTCGACGGAGAGATTTCGCGTCCTCGCCGTCTGCGGGCAATGATTTCAACGCTAACTCCAGAACGTAAATCCCTCGAAGCACTACACATGGGTCGTTCGCAGTGGCGAGATTTTGCCCAAGGTGAGTTAGTGCGTTCGAGTTTCTGTTGTCGACCGCTACCTGGTGCCAGTACTCGTTGCGCTGCCTGTCGAAGTGCTCACCACTGTAGTAGCCGACCAGCTCCCAAGCGGCATCCGCATCTCCCTTCAACGCCTTCTGTGCCGCCACTTCGGCAGCCGCATCAGAGCTCAGCGAGCCACGAGGTGCCAAGGCAGCAACAGCGGCTGATGAGCCAGAGACCTGCGCATCTGTCTTTGCCCCCTCTGAACACGCTACTAGCGACAACGCCACGAACGTCAGGGCTACTCTTCGCATTGGGTTAAATCCTTGCACGCTCGCTACTTCTTGCATTTTTCGTCCATACATACCGTTGCCTCCTTGTTCACGGGAATGCGTGAGCCCGTCTCGACCTCCTTGTAGTTGACAGTAGCCTTCCCTGTATTCTTATCGAACACTATTGAGGTAATTGCGTTCCCGAAGGGATGCGATCCGCTTCCGACGGCGACGAAGCTCGAGCGCGCGCCAGGATTTCCCCTTGCATCCTTTGCAGCGGAAAAGGCCTCGACTACGCCGGGACGCAATTGGCGGGTCCATGCGAAGTCCTGGGCACCATATACGACAGCCCCTGCATCCCTCGACAGGCTCGCCGCCGTGGACGACGAATCACCTGCGAAGCAGGAGTACAGAATAATCGGGATACCGGAGCCCTTGGGATAGTTCGAGAGAATCTGCTCGTTTCGAACAAACATCCAGTCGCGGTAATCGTGCGAGTACTCGCCGTTCGTTATTGCCGAAGAACTCATCGGTCCTCTCTGGTTGCCGTGTGAGCCCACGAAATAGGCCCCGGGGACATGAGCATCACCAAGCGCGGCCTCGATAAGCCGATCACCCGTAGCCTCAGTGTTGAAGAAACTCTCGTCAAATGTTCCGGTCGGGTCGCCCCGATTGATCGCGTCATTCCCGACATAGGCGTAGAGATTGAAGTCATCATTAATCTCTTACGCCCTCGTAATCGCACAGATGCCTCGGATGAGCAGGCATAAGCTGCGCAACACTCCGTCAACCCTTCGAGTTACTTGGAAACCTTCCGATATCGTGGTATCGGACCCGTCACGCACGCCAGCAGGCCTTTCTCGCTTTTCAAGAGCATGAAACCCGACTTGTTGAAGTCGAACTGCTCCCAAGCCTGTGCCTTGAAAATTTCCGAAGGCTGCCCCGCCTGCAAGACCGTATAGGACACGACACCGCGAAGCGTATCGACTACGTACATCTGCCCAGGGCGAGTCTCCTCGACTGAAGGGCGTGATCCATCCGGCAGTCGCATCGCTTCGCGAATCGACTCGGGCAACGGACTACCCCAGTGAGCGACGAGCACCTTGCGGTCACACTTCGTCCGGCCGTCCGAAAAGCAGCCCAGGTAGGTCACACGGCTACCGGCGATGTCGAATTGCGCGCCTTCGGCTGGCTCCGCGCGATGCACGGCGAACACCGCGCCATCATCGGACTTCTTCACGCACAGAAAAGCATCTGTCGTACAGTCAGTAAGAACCGACGGCAGTTCTGAGGCAGGTGGTTGCGCGTCCTGCGTTCCGGGGCCATCGTGCCGTCGGGTGATGGCAAAGCTTCGCCACGTTTGGCCCTCGAACGCCTCGCCACTTGCGCCCAAGTTGCCTTCTGGCTGCTCATAGCTGGCGTGCGTATTAGGCTCACAATCCGAGCGATCCGCTCCAGTACTCCGATGCGCGCAACTCGTGGTTAGCCCGAGGCACAAGGTGATGGTGGCCGCGACTCTGAAACTCGTGCTTGTGGACATGACCCAAAACCCTCTCCAGATAGGTGACTATTCGCCAAGTAGCTCCATGGCTGCGCGGTTATAGCCCTCCCGATGGTCATCCTCAAAGTTCGATGGGTATCCAAGCTCGGCCCCGTGTGTCGACCATTCGCCTTCAGGCGATCTTCGCATTGACGGGGTCGGCCCCCATCCTGTCCGGTGAATACCCTCGTGAACTACTGCCATTTGTTGATAGGCAGACAGTGCCGCCCCAGAACGCTGACCGCCCCTGCCGAGGACCGGATCGTTGATCTGGATCGTCTTTGAGCTGGTCGAATCCGCAGCGGGAGACTTGACTCCCGGCGCGGCAACCACCAAGGCGCGGCTCAGTCGCGAAATGACTGCAGCGGCACTCACGTTGAACGTTCTGATCCCTGCCCCTTCAACCGAGACCGTCTGACCGGGGTTCTGCGCTAGCGTATTCACCGCACTCGTGTACGACTTTTCAAATGTGCTTACCTGTTGTCGGAAGTCCTTGGCTTGCGCGTCTGTCATGCCTTTCGTGCTGTAGGAGTCGACCTTGCAATCGTACTTTGCCGGAAGACGACTATCGGTACTCGAAACTTGCGTGCAACTTGACCCGGAAGGATCCGTCCGATCGAGAGGGTCATTTCCAACATAGGCATAGAGATTGAAGTCATCATCAATCCCTAACTCCGTCGTAGTCGCAGATGGCTTGAGTTCTCCAGTTATCCAATATACATTGGCTGCATATCCGGCCGAGACACTGAGTCCATCGAATGCAAAGTGACCCCATACACTGCCAGCGTATCGTCCACGCCCCGCGGGGATGACATGCCCAAGGTCGAGGATCGCGCTACGGATTTCGGCGTGCGGCTCACCCAGCTGCGCAAGGCCGCCGGCTATACTCAGGTCGAGCTCGCGCAAGCCCTCGGCGCCACTCAGCGCATGATTGCCTACTACGAGAGCCGCGCCGAGAAAGCCCCGGCCGCTTTGCTACCTCAGTTGGCCGAAGCGCTTGGGGTGAGCGCCGATGAGATCCTCGGGATCAAGCCGCTCAAGAAGGGCAAAAAGCCCGATACGCGATTGCAGCGCCGTCTGCAGCAGATCGAGAAGCTCGACCCCAAGGCAAGGCGACAGATCACTCAGCTCCTTGATACCTTTCTCGAGCGCGAGGAGCTCAAGCAGCGCCTCACCGCACAGGAGAGCTCACGATGACCACCATTCAGATCGAGTTGCCCGAGGCCACCGCGCAGGCCGCGCGCGCCGCCGGCCTTTTGACCCCGCAGGCGCTCGAGCGCCTCCTGACCGACGCCCTCCGCCGCAAGCAGGCCGCCGATTCGCTCCTCGCCATCGCCGATCGCGTCGCTGCCGCCAGCATCGAACCGATGTCGATGGAGGAGATCAACGCCGAAGTGAAGGCCGCCCGGGCCGAGCGTAAAAAGCGTGCGGGCGATCGTTGACACCAACCTGCTGGTGTCGGGGCTCCTCTGGCGTGGCACGCCGCATCGACTCCTCGAGCGTGTGCGCGAGGGCGCGCTCACCCTCGTCAGCAGCCCGGCGCTACTCGCCGAGCTCGCTGAGGTGATCGCGCGGCCCAAGTTCGATGCGATCCTGATCGCCTCGAACACCTCACGAGAGCGCTCACTCGCCGAGATCCACGCCCTCGCGGAGGTCATCACGCCAGCCCCGCTCCCGCAGCCCGTCTGCCGCGATCCGGATGACGATGAGGTCCTTGGCTCTGGCGCTCGCCGCCGGCGTCGACTGCATCGTCTCCGGCGATCTCGACCTGCTCGATCTGCATCCCTTTCAGAACATCCCCATCCTTACCGCTGCACAAGCCCTGCAGCGGCTCAACGCAAGCTGAAGGAGCTTCGCGCACTCACTGCGCGATCAGGGCTGTCATCCGGACTTCAGGAGTTTGTCGGCCTCGCGGTGACCCTGCCGCGCGGCTGTCCGCAACCAAGTACGGGCCTTCTTAGGATCAGTCCGTACGCCCTCCCCGTAGAGCAGGCACCAACCTACCTTGAACTGAGCTTCGAGATGTCCTTTCTTTGCCGCTTTCAGGAAATAGCGGTAAGCCGTCGTAAAACTCCGTCGAACGCCATTCCCCGTCGAGTAGCAGACACCCAGATTGTGGAGAGCATGCGGCTCACTTTGCGTTGCCGCTTTCCGATACAGGCTCAAGGCCCTTTTTCGATCTCGCGATGACCTGGCGTGCGTCCACCAGTAGACCCCCAAGGCCGTGGCGGCTTCCGGGCTGCCCAACGCCATTGCATGTTCGTAGTAGCGCCGGGCTTCCGCCAGAGAAGCCACTGTGCCCTCTCCGTTCTCGTACGCGTCGCCGACGTACCAGGTCAGGTAGGCGTCGCCTAGCTCAGCACCCTTCAGCGCGAGACGAAACGCCCTTCCGGCATTTCTCCTCACGCCATCGCCAGCGCGCAGCTTGTCGACCAGACTCCTGAGCGCGGCAAAACGACCACGTTCAGCCAATCTGATCGCTGAGTCCATCACGGCATGCGTTCGATCTGTCACGAGATTACTTCTTCTTGTTCGGGTTGGGTGTCCAGTCAGAATGCTGACGCTTCTTCTCACTCTGTCGACCTGGACGCGGTTTCGTATGCTTGTCCCAGTTTGATGGCCTCTTGTTTGTGGTGTGTTCTTTGGTCTCCTTCTCACCCTTCCGCGCTTCCATCGCGCTGTCAAGAGCACTTGACGCATCCTCTGCATCCGACGCTTCCTCATCGGACTCTTGCTCCGCAGGGAACATGGACCTGCAGCGACCAGCAACCTCACAGGTATCGTTTGCGGCAGTACTCGACGGCCAAAGAAGGCCGAGCACGGCTACGCCGGCAGTAGCAAACGGAACGCTGATTGTCGGCCATACGATGGGCTTCGGTTGCTCGAGCACAAGCGGCATCGTTGTCGAACTCGCCTGCGTGGGCCTTTCCGCGGTAACCGTGACCTCTTGGCACGGTCCACTGCTTGGGTCTTCGCAGTCTTCGCCCGTCGGGTCTGTGCCATTCAACGGATCGTTGTACGTGTACGCATAGAGATTGAAGTCATCATCAATCTCTTACGCCATCGTAGTCGCAGATCACTTACGACAGTCGGTAACCAGAGTCGCTTTCTCGAGTGCTACCGGTGTGCGGAAGAATCCTTTCTTCGCAACCAGAAAATAGGTCAACAGCGGAATTACGTCAGGCAGCACCTTCGGATCTAGACCGGCTGCGGCGGGATCAACTACCGAATGGAAAGTCAGGATGCCCTTTTCTCGCGAGAAGGAGAACGCAGTAGTTCTGCCAGGAAATGGCGAACGGCAACTGCAGATCTGAGCATCCGCACACTCGGACCTAATCACAGCTATCTCACAGGAGCCTTCAGCCCCAATGCACTGCTCGACAGTCAGATTTGCACCGAATGCCGTGTACTTCTGGCCCAAGGTCAGACCCGCTCTCGGGACAGCCATAACATCTGCCGAATTGAACACACATTCGAACTGCTCGTCGGAACAATCGAAAATGATCGGCATCTCAAGCGGGTTGACAGGCCCGCAATCGCTTGGCACTGGGCCGGCATGGCACTGAATGGCATCACGCCCATCTCCTCTTTTGTACATGACGCCGTCCAGGTCCTGGCTCTGGACCGGCACGTTGCCGCGAGGCTTCTCGCCGGTACAACCCACCAGACACAGCGTCAGGATTAGCGGCCACGCCTTGGCGTTCATGGGTACGTCAGCCGGAGAAGTCTCCAGGCAGCCTGATTGAATTGGGGATCGTGACCCGGCTCCCATGTGTCTCGCGGGCCTAACTGCTCATGAACGCTCGCGGTGTGCATTCCCTCATGAGCCCAGGCCCGCATCATCCCTTTATAAGTATCTCTACCCATGGCTGTATCGTACCAACTGGGATTCATCAGCGGGCCGATGCCACCTCCGACGAACATCCTGTTTTCGTTTGTATTGGAGGTTCCCATGATCAGTGAACTACCCGGATTGTAGCTGACCTCTCGACTGATGAGGTTGTTTGCGGTCGTCAGCGCGCTTACTTGAGCGCTGGTTGTTTCACCCGTCGCGTTGCCGCTGGAATCCCTTTTGTCAACCACAAGAGTTTCCGAGTCATCGCCGTTCGCGTCGGCTGCTCGTGCCAGCAGCTTGTTCACGGCGTCCTTATAGGCGCTTTCCAGCCTTCTCACGGCGGTCTCTCCATATTTTTTTACGAGCGCGTCGCGGTTGACGTCGACCTTGCAGCTGGTAGCGGTCCGATGATTCTTGTCATCGGTGCTGGTCTGGCACGACGTGCCGGTTGGATCAGTCTTGTTGACGCCGTCGTTGTACCCATACGCATAGAGGTTAATGTCATCATCAAGTCGGCCCGACGCAAGATCGCCGTACGCATGCCCGATCCGCCCAACGCGATCCGCCACTTAGTTGCCAGAGAGCCCCGATGCGCGCGGCAGCGGTGAGGTCGAAGACCCGGATGCGTGTTTTCGCTTAGCTGCGCTCGGCCGTCAAGGACCCGATGCGCGGAAGAGGCGCGCGCGAAGCGCGCGCCTCCCTTCCGTTACAGAGCTTCGAGCTTGCGAGTGAGTGCGTCCTTGTGAGCCTCCAGCGCACGCACCAGGTGATGCGCGTTGAGCCGGCGGGCGAGCTCGAGCATGCCGCCCAGATTCGCCTGACGGGCCTTCAGAGTCTCGTAGGTTGCCTCGGGCTGGCTTGCCAGCAGCAGCACGCTCTTGTTCACGATCGCCTCGAGGACGCCTTCGAGGGCCGCATCGGTGAGGATGAGTCGGATCTTGATGTCTGCATCTTCCATCTTCGTTCTCCTGTGGATGAGGGGTTCGGAGAACCCCGCCCCTCATCCACGGGAGAACGCATCCGGCTTCAGATCAGCACGGCGCGCATCGGGTCTGCAGCGCCCGTGACAAGCGCGGCTTTGCGCGATTGGCGCGGGCGCTGCTCTTCTCGCGGCAGCGGCGCACGCGAGCGTGCTTCTTGGGGAGCCCCCGATGGGGGGCGGACGGGGCGGCTCGCGACGCGCGAGCGTTGCGGGCACAGCAACGGGCGGGCGGGGGAAGAACAACATGCGGCCGATGGCCGCACCTTTCAGCGTGCGTCTTCGCACGCTGCAGCGGGCACTTGAACATAGCGCGGATTATGCGGGCGGCAGCCGCAAGCCTGGCGACAGCCAGGCTCGCATAAACCTCTTGCGTTATGTTTGAGTGCCCGCTCGAAGCCCCCTTCCAGGGGGATGGGGGGTCTCATCGAGGCACGCAGCGGCTTTGCGCTGTGTGCATCGATGAGTGAACGAGTCTTCCGAGCACTCGCGTAGCGTGTGCTCACGACCTCCGGCCTCGGCGACGAACGAAGGCACACGAGTATCAGATCGGCACGGCGCAGCCCGGCGCGCCGCGTGCGGCGACTTTGCGAGGCGCGAGCCGAGCGGGGAGAGAGCCCGATGCACGCGGCGTGACGGGCGGACGAAGCCGCTCTTCACTCTTCCTCCTCGACGGCTTCCTCGTGCTCCTCGGCGAGCGCTTCGGCGGCTAAAGAGGCGAACAGCGCATCCGCATCGGGTCGCTCGATCGGCTCGCGCGGTGTGCCGTGCTCGCGCGTGAGACGCGCCGGATGCGTCGCGGTGTGGATCTCCTTCAACTTGCCGAGCGAGACCTGCGTGTAGATCTGCGTCGTCGCAAGGTCCGCGTGCCCCAGGATCATCTGGATGTAACGGATGTCCGCGCCATTCTCCAGCATGTGCGTCGCGCAGGCATGGCGGAACAAGTGGCAGGCGCCGGGATGCGTGATGCCGGCGTGCTCGAGATGGCGTTTGATGAGATCGCCGAGGCGTCCCGGCGGGAACGGTCGACCGTCATCATGCAGGAACAACGCATGCTCATCCTGTCCGCATTCGAGCTCGGGCCGCACTTCGCGCAGGTACTTGTCGACCCACGCACAGGCACGCTCGCCGATCGGCACCACGCGATCCTTGTCGCCCTTGCCGTGGCGGATCATGAGCGTGCCCTGCGTGAGGTTGATCTCGTAGAGCTTCAGGTGCACGAGCTCCATGCGCCGGATGCCGCTCGAGTACAGCGTTTCCAGGATCGCGCGATTGCGCACACCGAGCAGCGTCGTCACCTCGCACTGGTTCAACACGTGCTCGACATCCGCGACCGAGAGGATCCCGCGCGGCAGGGATTTCGGCTTGCGCGGCAGCTCGAGGTCCGAGGCCGGGTTCGAGAGGATGTGGTTTTGTCGGGCGAGCCACTTGAACCACGCCTGCAGCGGCGTGAGTAGCCCGAGTTGCGCGGTCACCGAGAGCGGCGCGCCGTCGCGCTTGCGATAGTGATACAGATGGCGCTGGTAGCGCTCCAGGATCGGACGCGTGATGTCCTGCGGACGAGTGAGCCCGCGCTCATCGCACCAGAGGATGAAGCGGCGGATCGCCATCGTGCGGCTTTTCACCGTGTGTGCTGAACGGCCGGCGGCAAGCGCCCACTGCTCGTACTCACGCTCGTAGCCGCGCAGCGGGTTCAGCGGCGCCGGATCGTGGGCTACCTTCGCAGGGCCGCGCTTGCGGCGTTGAGGGTTGAGCGCACGCATCGGGCCTCACGCGCGTTGCGGGTACGATGCCGCGCGCGTCACACGAGCCGTGCCGCGCGTTCTCGCCTCTTCTGTCGTGGAGTGCGCCGGAACACTGTTTTTTCCGGGTTCCGCGCATGAGGCATCGTTGCGACGGCCGGCCGACTGGCCACCGACCGCATCCCGACCAGACCCCGACTGCGGCTCGCCGCGCCCCGACCGCCCGCTGTCGTAGTCGCGCTTCAGCGCCTCGACATCGATCAGTCCGCTCGCATGGGACGCATCGCTTGAGGCTTTCCCATCGAACATGAGCTCGTACTCGAACGATTGCCCACGGCCGCCGCGATGGATCAGGAGATATTCGAGCTCGACGAGCCGGCCGAGATGGATCTTCAGCTGCGTGTCGCCCCAGCGCGTGTGCTCGCGCACGACACGGCGGCTAAAGCGGTAGTCGCTGCGACGGATCTGCTGCGCATCGCATGCCTGCCCGACCATCGCCACCACGAGCCCGAGCAACCGCCGTGTCTGCGGCGGCAGCTCATCGAGCGTGCGGCCGAGCGCTTCGTGCGCCAGCTCATTGGCGAGAGCGATGTCAGCGAGCGTCACCTCGACATAGCGGACCTCGCGCTCTCCGTGCCCTGCGGTCTTGATCCGCCGCTGATGCTGATGCAGGAGCGCGATCGTGTCGATGAGCGTCAGGTACTTCTCATGATCGCGACGGGTGCGCGTGCGGTCGTTCAGGAACGTGAGCCGGTCCGCGTACGGGTTCACGACCGCGAGCGGCTCGAGCAGGCGCTGCGCGTCCTGGTGGATCTTCAGCAGCCGCTCTCGGTCCGTGCGCGCCAGGAGCCCGGCGAGCGTGCGCCGCGCGCGCTGCGCGGTGTGGATCGCCGCTGTCTGCGCGCGGCCCTCATCCACTGACAGCACGAGGCAGCGGTTCAGCAACTCCTCGTCGATCTCGGCGGCCGTCGTCGTGAGTGCGATCATCACCGGTCCCTCGACGTGGTACTCCTCGGTCGCAAGCTTCCCCGTAGTCGGGTCCTTCGAGGTCGAGGCGATGGTGAGCTCGCCTTCGCTCTGCAGGAGTTTCAGCGCATACGCTGCGCGGTGCGCGCCTTCTTCCTCCGCGATCGCGAGCAGCTTGTGCTTGAGGTTCATCTCGCCCATGTAGAACAGGCTCTGTCCCGTCATCGCCGAGTACACGATGCGATCCTCGTTCGGCACGAACTTGAGAACCGCATCGAGCAGCGAGGACTTGCCGGCGGCCGAGGTCGACTGGATCAGAAGCGCGAGCGGCCGCTCGAGCTTGCGTGAGATCGCGGCCAGATACCCAACGAGCGCGTTGGTGCGCTCGCCGACGATGCCGCAGGCGGCGAAGTCGCCTGCGATGCGCGCGAGCAGATCGGGGCTCTTCAGGAGCGCAAGCGCCGCTTCCCGGCCGGCCTCGCTCACCACGACTGCGGCGGGTTTCACTTCGAGCGCGGCGCGCAGTGCTTGCTCTTGGAGGGATTCACATTGCAGCAGCACGCGGCCGAGATCGGCCTTGATCACGTCTTCCTTCACGCGCAGCTCGACCGCCGCTTGCGCGATAAAGCTCGCGCGCGAGCGCGCGCTGTAGAGGTCGAGCGTGTCGACATGTACAAGATCGCTGCCCGTGTCGCTCACGAGCAGATTCACCTTCAGGCTCTGCAGGCTCAGGTTCTTTTCCAGCCCCCGCACCCGATAGCGCCGCTCGCCAAAGCTGAAGAGATGTTCACGCTCGGCGCCGAGCGCATGGCTTGAGGGCGCCGGCAACGGCGCGGGCGCGTCGGGGATCACCTGCGCCGGTAGCACCGGGGCGGGGGAAGATTCAACCGGTTCTTCAGCGGCTAAAGAGGAAGAACAGGCAAGCCCGCGTGAGGTCTTGCGCACGGCATCCGGCTCACTCGCGCTCGTCACAGCGATCGGTGTCGGCGGCGAGGATTCCACGGCCGTCGTCGTGATGACCGACTTCGGCTCGCCTTTCCCCAGCCACTGCGCCGAACGGATCGCGACCCCGAGGCTCTTCGCCGCAGGTCCCACTTTCAGCGCGTACTCGTTCGCATCCATGCCCTTCGGGAAGAGGATGCGATACGCATCGAGCCCTTCGGCTATCAGGCGCGACGCCAGCTTCTGCGCCGCGCGCTCGCCGGCCTCGTCGCGATCGTAGGCGATCAGCACGCGCTCGACGCCGCATTGCTTGAAGAGGGCGAGATGATCCGCGGTGAAGCCCTCGATGCCGTAGCTCGCCGTCACGTTGCGATAGCCCGCGCACCAGAACGTGAGCGCATCAATGAGGGCTTCGCAGAGGATCACTTCCGGGCTCGATCCAAGCGCCACCGCGTTCCACACGCCGCGATGAGGGCCCGGCAGGTACAGGTGCAGCGGTGTGCCGGCGCGCAGGTTGTCGTTGATCTTGCGGCCGTAGACTTCCGTTACCTCGCCTTCCGGCGAGATCACCGGGATCACGAGCGAGCCGTTGAAGTGCTCGTGGCCACTGGCACGCAGGATACCGATGCGCTGGAGCTGGCCACGCAGCGCCGCCCCGTCCACCCGGTTTTTCTCCGGCAGCCGGTAACCGAGCGTGCGATTGGCAAAGCCGAGCCGGAGCGCCTTGATCGCTTCTTCGGAAGCGATCCCACGGCGTTTCAGATACTCCAGCGCCTCCGGACTCTGCAGCAGCTCCTGGTGGTAGTAGTCGATCACCTGCGCCAGGAGTTTCGCATCGGAGGCATCGCGCGCAAGCGGCGCGGCCAGCTTCTTCGTCGTCGAACGCTTCGCCGGCATCACGGCCGCAGCCGATGCCGAAGAAGCAGCCGGAGAAGCAGCGGCTAAAGAAGAAGAGACCGGCAGCGCATCGTTCTGCAGCAGCTCCACCGCGTGCCGGAACGAGACTCCTTCGGCGCGCATCACCCAGTCGATCACCGTGCCGCCCTGCTGACACGCGCCCAGGCAGTGCCAGAGGTTTTTCGCCGGCGTCACGACGAGCGAGGGCGTGTGATCCTCGTGGAACGGGCAGCGTCCGATGAGATCCGCGCCGTGCTTCGTGAAGATCACGCCGCGTCCTTCGGCCAGGCGCTGCACACTCACCTCGCTCTTCAGCCGCTCGATCACCTCATCGGGGATACGCGCCACGCAAGTGCCTTTCAGGATTTCAGCTCTTGCGTCGACTCGGGCTCGATCACTTCGAGCACCAGCTTCCCCGCATTCACCTCCACACGGATGTCGCACCCGATGGCAAAGCCCGCCTCATCGAGCCACCGACCGAGCAAGCGCACGTACGGCATCGGTTGCAGATACGGCTTGAAGGGCTCGGTGCTCTTCGACTGCGGCTGCCGGTAGCTCACCTTCAGGCGGCGCGATTTCAGCGGCGCGGACTCCTTCGTCGGCAACTCCATTGCATCACCCTCACTGGTTGCGGGCACTCGCTTTGCAGGCCAAAACCTGTCAAGTACCCGGGATGGAAAATAACTTGGCCGCCAGATTACGCCATTACGGCGTATAGTCAACGGCGTTCCGCATAGTGAGGTTTAGGGTATGCGCTCCATCACCCACATCGATTGCATCCTCGGCACTCCGATGACTCAGGACGAGAAGCTCTTCTTCAGGCAGCTCGGCGCGCGCATCGCCGAGCTTCGCAAGACCCACGGGCTCACCCAGGCGCAGCTCGCCGAGACGCTCGATTTGACGCAGCAGATGGTCGCTTCCTACGAGGTTGGCCGCCGGCGCGTGCCGGTGTCGCTCCTGCCGGCGATCGCCGAAGCCCTCGCCGTCTCCGTCGAGACCCTGATCGGACAGAAGGAAGCCGCGCCCGGCAAGCGGGGACCGGCGCCGAAGCTTCAGCAGCAGATGGAGCGCATCCAGCGACTGCCACGCGCCAGGCAGCGCTTCGTCATGGACATGATCGATACCGTGCTCGCTCAGCAGGATCGATGAGACTTGCCGTAATTGTTCTTGCTGCGTCAGGCCGCGCGCAGGGCACAGCAATCAGGAGACAAAGTGACTAAGGATGCAAGCTCTCAGCTCCCAGCGCCTCATTACACGCTGATCGAGACATCAAGGGGGCAAGACCCCGCTATCGTTGTCGTGAACTCTGCCCTTAGGACGTTCGACGGCAGAGAGCAGTTTCCCTGGCATCTGAGCATCACCATCTCATGCCAGCTCCTGGGAGACAAAGACATGCCCACTGCAGAGGAGAACCAAATCCTCTACGGCCTTGAAGACGGGATCTCCAAGATTCTGCTCGCCGACGGGAATGCCATCTTTCTCGCACGAGTAACGTGCAGGGGCGAACGCGAACTGGTCTATCGCGTCCGCGATCCGGAGGCGGCCAACGATCAGCTCGAACAACTCGTATCCTCCGCTTCATCCCGCCCTTGGGAATATCGCATGGAGGAGGATTCCGAGTGGAAACTCGCCCAACCGGAACTCACTCTTCTGGAGCACGATCCGAAGTTCAACTGATCACTGCTTACATGGGAACTCGCCCTGGCAGGCTTGTTCGTACTTCTGCGCGTTGGGATTGTTAGGCGACACGCCGTTTATGGTGTTGCCTGACGTACCTCCGGTCGATTGAGCACCACCGTTTTGCTCGATGAGCTGTTGTTCTCGACCGCGAATTGCATCGGCGTTGGGTGAGTTCTTGTCCACTTTCGCCGGGCCGTAACCCTCTCGTGTTTTCGCTTCGTGATCCGGCGCGCTGGTACGCGCCTTCACCTGCTGTTCAGCCGTTCCCTTACCGCTGGTCCGTCCGGAATAGACCTTGCCAGCCGACTCGTTCTTCCGCGTGTATGTGGTGTACGTCTTACCCGCCATCGAGACGCGGGAGCCGTCACCCACACTTGTTGGGCCATTACGCCCAAGGAAACGGCCTGCCGAGTACATCAAGCTGTTTCGATCTGCGCCCCTGGAGTCGGCGACCTGATCCAAGTCTGCGCCGGTGACGCCGGCGTACGCTGGATCAGAGTCGTACATGCCGCGCGCGATTCCCGCCGCGAGATCGTCCAACGCGTCCTCGCCCGTCGGGTCCGTCCTGTTCAGCGGATCGTTGTAAACGTAGGCATAGAGATTAAGGTCATCATCAATGCCTACGTCGCATCAACGTTAAACCGATTCCCAACGCGGTGCCCCCTACCAAACTTACGAGAACTATTCGATCGATGCGAACTCCACCGATGTCGACGCCAGATGCCGTTCTGAACACAATTCCCGCAGCAAGCATCGCTATCATGAGGCACGTCCCGAATGCCGTATTTCTTAGGAAAGCGACGAGTAGGTCTTTCATGTGCGCTCCTCTCAAAATTGTCATGGACAGCGCAATCCAGAGCCAGGTGAATACGCGCACGGCGGACGTTCGATGGAGTTCTGAGGCTTCTGCGAATTTCCAATCCCATCAACAAAGGTTCCGGCCACCTGCCCCGCTGTTCTCGTGGCCTGTGCGGCATCGAGTTCGTGCTGCGTGTAACTGCTTCGAGTGGCACTGTTGACGCTCGCGGCCAGAGACTTGGCTGCAGCTGGGGCATCCCTCGCCACCTGCACTACAGTTGGTCCGGTGGTAGCGAGCTTTTCGGCAACAACGCCCCCGATAAGCGACGCGGCGGCACCCGTACCAGCGCTTTGCACTAACTCACCAGCCGTCGGAGTGCGATTTTCTTGGAGCGCAGTCGATGCCGCCTGTTGACCCGCTGAAATTACAGCACCAGAGGCAACACCAGCTACGATGCGGGTGGACATAACCGCGAGCCGTCCGATTGCTGTTGCCGCCCCTCCGCCAATAAGTCCCGTCGCTGCGGAAATCCCGATCCGCTGCCATCCCGACGCATCAATATTGCCGATGTCGCCAGCATCGGACACTTCGACAGCCAGTTGGATGCCGCCGGAGATCGCGGCTCCGATCAAACACCACGGGCACTTGCCTGTGGGGTCTGTGTTGTTGAAAGGATCATTCTCTACATACGCGTAAAGGTTGAAGTCATCACCGGTTGGCGCACGCACCCAAGGTTGCTTTCCCCAGCGAGAGTGGCGCCTGCAAGAACCCTTTCTCCGCGACCAGCGTATAGGTCAACAGAGGAATCGCATCGCTCAATGTGCTCGAATCTAACTTGACTTCAGTCGGTTTGGCGATTGCATAAAAAGCCGTTACCCCAAAATCATGCGAGTAATAGAACGTCAGCATTCTACCGGGTACTGCAGAACGACAGGTGCAGGTCTGCGCATCGGCACACTCGGATCTGATCACGGCGATCTCACACAAGCCCTGATCGCCGAAACAGCGCTCGACGGTCAGGTTTGCACCGAAGACGGTGTACTTCTGTCCGGACGCCAGGCCTGCTTTAGGGATCGCCAGCACATCTGAGGTATTGAAGAGACATTCGAACTCATCGTTGGAGCAGTCGAGGTAAACCTGATCCGTTACGCCCGATTTGTCGAGAGAGGCGCATTGGCTGGGCACGGGGCTGCCCCCACACTCGACAATGGCGCGACCATCTCCCCTTTTGTATATGACGCCATCCCTGCCCTGGAACCGGATCGGATCATGATCATAAGGCTTTTCACCAACGCACCCTAGCAGACACGTCGTCAGTAAGCCGATCAGCACGGCCTTCGCGCTCATGGATAACTCAACCCAAGAAGCCTGAATGCCGCTTGATTATACGGCGTATCGTGACGACCTTCCCACGTGCCTCGATCGCCCAGCTGCGCATGAACGCCTGATGTATGCATCGCTTCGTGAGTCCAGGTGACCATCAAGTCGTTATCGAAATTTCGAGTCCAAGAACCGGGATCGAGAAAAGTGCGCCCGGTCAACAACGGACCAATGCGAGCCGCGATATACATTTTGTTCTCCTCCTTATCTGAGGTCTCCATGACCCTCTGGGTAAGCGGCCTGTAGCCGACCTCGCGCTTGATGAGGGTGGCCGCGAGGTCGCCCGCGTTCACTCTGGCGATGGCTTTCCCTCCATCAGTCTTGTCAATGGTGATCGTATCTTCCTTATCCGCACGGGCAACCAGCCGGTTGACTGCACTGGTGTACGCCTTCTCCAGCCTTGCCACTGCGTCCTTTCCATAATCGTCCACGAGCTTGTCGCGATCCTTGTCGATCTTGCAATCGAACTTTGCCGGCAGACGACTATCAGGACTGGAAACTTGGGTGCAACTCGAACCGGAAGGATCCGTTCGGCCAACCGGCTCATTGCCGACGTAGGCATACAGATTGACGTCATCATCAATCTCTTACACCGTTGTAGCCGCAGATCGCTTGGGAACCGCCTCACAACGTCAGCGATCTGGTGGGGCGACAGTGCGCTCACCCATGTGCGCGCGGCATGTCATCGTGAAGCCTTCGAGGATCCCAACCTCCGGCGAGCACTCCTTGCGCGACGTGACCGTAACCGGTTTTCAGCGAAACGACGATCCGCGAAGCGTACCCGTTCCGCAGAAGACCCAATCCGCGGTGAGGATCCGATCCGGTGTCTGGCCGGATACCTGCACCGCGACGACTCCTTTGCTGGGCGAATAGAGGACCGACGAACGCGCGCCAGCTTTACCCGTTTCCGCGCGGAACGGCTCCGCATCGATCAGCATCCAGCCACCCGGATAGTTCTGGGGACTCGACACCGTGAAACGGTAGTTCTCCAACTCCCAATGAGGTGGAAGCTCATTGGGAGGAACTGTCGGCAACACCAGCGGGTACGGGGTCATGAAGCCGGCAGCGAACTCGGTCCGAACCATCTTCGCGCTTATCGACACGTCTGACCCCCGAACGATTCCGGCATTGAGGTCGATTACGGTCGCCTCGTCCTGGAAGACGCCACTCTTTACCTCGCACAGCTGGAACTCTGCACGGGGCGTCTGACAGCCAACCACAAAAAGCAGCGACAACATCGCCCCAAGCGTTCGTCTCCACATCGTTCGTTTCTCCAAGGCAGCCTCACTTACACGGCCCATAACCGCCGAACATGTTGAAAAAGGAACCTCCAATCCGCTCACAACCCGTATCCCCCAACCCATAGTCCTTCAGGCGCTGGCGGGCCAAATCATCTAACTGATGATGAATGCTCGGATACGTAGAGTCCGCGTCCCTCCACTCATAGTGCAGACGCTCATGTATGAGGACGCGGGCCGCATTTCCAGCATGCGAGAACGTGGTCTTATGGTCCGTATTGACAGCGACTACTTTGTGTCCGTTGACCACTGTGTAGTAGCCAGCTGTTTCCTCGTCGACAGTTGGGTCCCGCGTCAGATTCGCGATCTCCGCTGACGTCCCTAGCTGTATGCCGATTCCTTTCCACGCATCGTTCCCTGCCGCCGCCCCGACAAATTGCGATATCGCACGGATAAAGTTCGCATTGTCGCCGGTGGCACCAAACACCTCCGCACCCGACATCGAGAGATTCGCCCCGCTATGGGTCGTAATGAAGGATGCGAAACTCTCCGACATCGTCGCAATCTGCGAGTTGGTTAAATCCTTGTCCGTCACATCGCCATCGCCATTGCCATCGACTCCCACGCAAGACTCTATGTTCGTGCCCGTCGCTTTCGCGCAGACACGCGCCAGCCCCGAGGGATCGGTCCCGATTGCAGGATCATTTCCAACGTAGGCATAGAGATTAAAGTCATCATCAAGTCGGCCCGACGCAAGATCGCCGTACGCATGGGCGATCCGCCCAGCACGATCCGTCACTTAGTTGCCAGAGAGCCCCGATGCGCGTGGCAGCGGTGAGGTCGAAGACCCGGATGCGGTTTTTCGCTTAGCTGCGCTCGGCCGTCAAGGGCCAGATGCGCAGAAGGAGGCGCGCGCGATAGCGCGCGCCTCCCTTCCGTTACAGCGCTTCGAGCTTGCGAGTGAGTGCGTCCTTGTGAGCTTCCAGCGCGCGCACCAGACGGTGATCGTTCAGCCGGCGGGCCAGCTCCAGCATGCCGCCGAGATTGGCGTGACGCGCCTTCAGCGTCTCGTACTGCGCCTCGGGCTCGGTTGCCAGCAGCAGCACGCTCTTGTTCACGATCGCCTCGAGGACGCCGGCGAGTGCCGCGTCGGTGAGGATGAGTCGGATCTTGATATCTGCGTCTTCCATCTTCGTTCTCCTGTGGATGAGGGGTTCGCAGAACCCCGCCCCTCATCCACGGGAGAACGCATCGGGCATCAGATCAACACGGCGCGCATCAGGTCTGCAGCGTCCGTGACAAGCGCGGCTTTGCGCGATTGGCGCGGACGCTGCTCTTCTCCTCGCGGCAGCGGCGCGCGAACGCGCCTCTTCGGGAGCCCCCGATGGGGGGCGGACGGGGCGGCCCGCAACGCGCGAGCGATGCGGGCACAGCAACGGGCGGGCGGGGGAAGAACAACTTCGCGGCCGATGGCCGCACCTTTCAGCGTGCGTCTTCGCACGCTGCAGCGGGCACTTGAACATAGCGCGGACTATACGGGCGGCAGCCGCAAGCTTGGCGAAGCCAAGCTCGTATAGACCTCTTGCGTTATGTTTGAGTGCCCGCTCGAAGCCCCCTTTCAGGGGGATGGGGGGTCTCATCGATGCACGCAGCGGCTTTGCGCTGTGTGCATCGATGAGTGAACAAGTTCTTCGAGCACTCGCGTAGCGTGTGCTCACGACCTCCGACCTCTGCGACGAACGAAGGCAGCACGCATGAGATCGGCACGGCGCAGCCCGGCGCGCCGCGTGCGGCGACTTTGCGAGGCGCGAGCCGAGCGGGAGAGAGCCCGATGCACGCGGCGTGACGGGCGGACGAAGCCACTCCCCCTCTTCACTCCGCGCTGGCCTCATCGTGCTCCTCCGCGAGCGCTTCGGCGGCTAAAGAGGCGAACAGCGCGTCCGCATCGGGTCGCTCGATCGGCTCGCGCCGTGTGCCCTGCTCGCGTGTGAGACGCGCCGGATGCGTGGCGGCGTGGATCTCCTTCAACTTGCCGAGCGAGACCTGCGTGTAGATCTGCGTCGTCGCAAGGTCCGCGTGCCCCAGGATCAACTGGATGTAGCGGATGTCCGCGCCGTTCTCCAGCATGTGTGTCGCGCAGGCATGGCGGAACAGATGGCAGGCACCGGGATGCGTAATGCCGGCGTGCTCGAGATGGCGTTTGACGAGATCGCCCAGGCGTCCGGGCGGGAAGGGCCGGCCGTCATCATGCAGGAACAACGCGTGCGCATCGTGACCGCATTCGAGCTCAGCGCGCACCTCGCGCAGGTACTTGTCGACCCAGGCGCAGGCGCGCTCGCCGATCGGCACCACCCGATCCTTGTCGCCCTTGCCGTGGCGGATCATGAGCGTGCCCTGCGTGAGGTTGATCTCGTAGAGCTTCAGGTGCACGAGCTCCATGCGCCGGATGCCGCTCGAGTACAGCGTCTCGAGGATCGCACGGTTGCGCACACCGAGCAGCGTCGTCACCTCGCACTGGTTCAACACGTGCTCGACGTCCGCGACCGAGAGGATCCCGCGCGGCAGGGACTTGGGCTTTCGCGGCAGCTCGAGATCGGAGGCCGGGTTCGAGAGGATGTGATTTTGACGTGCGAGCCACTTGAACCAGGCCTGCAGCGGCGTGAGCAGTCCCAACTGCGCGGTCACCGAGAGCGGCGCGCCGTCTCGCTTTCGATAGTGATACAGATGGCGCTGGTAGCGCTCCAGGATCGGCCGCGTGATGTCCTGCGGACGGGTGAGCCCGCGCTCATCGCACCAGAGGATGAAGCGCCGGATCGCCATCGTGCGGCTCTTCACCGTGTGCGCCGAGCGGCCGGCGGCAAGCGCCCATTGCTCGTACTCGCGCTCGTAGCCGCGCAGCGGGTTCAACGGCACCGGATCGTACGGCACCTTGACCGGGCCGCGCTTGCGGCGATGAGGATTTAGCGTGCGCATCGGGCATCACGTCGGCTGCGGGTACGATGCGGGGCGTGTCGCATGAGTCGTGTCGCGCGTTCTCGTCTCTTCTGCAGCGAAGTGAGCCGGAACGCTGTGTTTTTGGGCTTCCGCGTGCAAGTCCTCCGCGCGACCGCCGGCCGACTGGCCACCGACCGCATCCCGACCAGAGGCCGACCGCGATGTGCCGCGCCCCGACCGCGCGCCGTCGTAGTCGCGCTTCAACGCCTCGATGTCGATCAGTCCGCTCGCATGCGGCGCATCGCTTGAGGCTTTCCCATCGAACACCAGCTCGTACTCGAACGACTGTCCACGGCCACCGCGATGGATCAGCAGATATTCGAGCTCCACGAGCCGGCCGAGATGGATCTTCAGCTGCGTGTCGCCCCAGCGCGTGTGCTCACGCACGAGACGGCGGCTAAAGCGATAGTCGCTGCGACGGATCTGCTGCGCATGGCATTCCTCTTCGACCATCGCCACCACGAGCCCAAGCAACCGCCGCGTCTGCGGCGGCAGCTCATCAAGCGTGCGGCCGAGCACTTCATGCGCCAGCTCGTTGGCGAGCGCGATGTCGGCGAGCGTCGCTTCGATGTAACGCACTTCGCGCTCCCCGTGGCCGAGCGTCTTCACCTCGCGCTGGTGCTGGTGCAGGAGCGCGATCGTATCGATGAGCGTCAGGTACTTCTCGTGATCGCGCCGCATGCGCGTGCGGTCGTTCAGGAAGGTGAGCCGGTCGGCATAGGGATTCACCACGGCGAGCGGTTCGAGCAACCGCTGCGCGTCCTGGTGCACTTTCAGCAGCCGCTCGCGGTCCGTGCGCGCCAGGAGCCCGGCAAGCGTGCGCCGCGCGCGCTGTGCGGCGTGGATCGCGGCCGTCTGCGCGCGGCCTTCGTCCACCGAGAGCACGAGGCAGCGGTTCAGCAGTTCCTCGTCGATCTCGGCGGCTGTCGTCGTGAGCGCGATCATCACCGGCCCCTCGACGTGATACTCCTCGGTCGCAAGCTTCCCCGTCGTCGGGTCCTTCGAGGTCGAGGCGATCGTGAGCTCGCCCTCGCTCTGCAGGAGTTTCAGGGCATACGCGGCGCGGTGCGCGCCTTCTTCCTCGGCGATCGCCAGCAGCTTGTGCTTCAGGTTCATCTCGCCCATGTAAAACAGGCTCTGCCCCGTCATCGCCGAGTAGACGATCCGATCCTCGCCTGGCACGAGCTTCAGGATCGCATCCAGGAGCGAGGACTTGCCGGCGGCGGAGGTCGACTGGATGAGGAGCGCGAGCGGCCGCTCGAGCTTGCGCGAGATCGCGGCAAGGTAGCCGACGAGCGCATTGGTGCGCTCGCCGACGATGCCGCAGGCGGCGAAGTCATCGGCGATGCGCGAGAGAAGGTCGGGGCTCTTCAGCAGCTCGAGCGCCGCTTCCCGTCCGGCCTCGCTCACCGTGACTGCGGCGGGTTTCACTTCGAGTGCCGCGCGGAGTGCTTGCTCCTGGAGGGATTCACACTGCAAGAGCACGCGGCCGAGATCGGCCTTGATCACGTCCTCTTTCACGCGCAGCTCGGAAGCGGCCTGCGCGATGAAGCTCGCGCGCGAGCGCGCGCTGTAGAGATCGAGCGTGTCCACGTGCACGAGATCGCTCGCTGTGTCGCTGACGAGCAGGTTTACCTTCAGGCTCTGCAGGCTCAGGTTCTTCTCGAGACCTCGCACCCGATAGCACCGCGCGCCGAAGCTGAAGCGATGCTCGCGCTCGGCGCCGAGTGCCTGGCTCGACGGTGCCGGCAGCGGCGCCTGGCCATCCGGGATCACCTGCGCGGGCAGCGCTGGCACGGGGGGAGATTCAGCCGCTTCTTCAGCGGCTAAAAAGGAAGCGGGCTCGCGCGAGGACTCACGCACTTCATCCGGCCGGCTCGCACTCGCCACACCGATCGTCGTGGACTCCACGGCCGTCGTCGTGATGACCGACTTCGGCTCGCCTTTCCCCAGCCACTGCGCCGAGCGGATCGCCACTCCCAGACTCTTCGCCGCAGGCCCCACCTTCAACGCGTACTCGTTCGCATCCATGCCCTTCGGGAAGAGGACGCGATACGCATCGAGCCCTTCGGCCATCAGGCGCGGCGCCAGCTTCTGCGCCGCGCGCTCGCCCGCCTCATCCCGGTCGTAGGCGATCAGCACGCGCTCCACGCCGCATTGCTTGAAGAGGGTGAGATGATCCGCGGTAAAGCCCTCGATGCCGTAGCTCGCCGTCACGTTGCGATAGCCGGCACACCAGAACGTGAGCGCATCGATCAGTGCTTCGCACAGGATCACTTCCGGGCTCGTACCGAGCGCCGCTGCGTTCCACACGCCACGATGCGAGCCGGGCAGGTACAGATGCAGCGGCGTGCCGGCGCGCAGGTTCTCGGTGATCTTGCGGCCGTAGACTTCCGTCACCTCACCCTCGGGTGAGATCACCGGGATCACGAGCGAGCCGTTGAAGTGCTCATGCCCACTGCCCCGAAGGATGCCGATGCGCTGGAGCTGGCCACGCAGCGCCGCACCCTCCACCCGGTTCTTCTCGGGCAGCCGGTAGCCGAGCGTGCGATTGGCAAAGCCGAGCCGGAACGTCTGGATCGCCTCTTCGGATCCGATCCCGCGCTTGGCAAGGTACGCCAGCGCTTCCGGGCTCTGCCGCAGTTCCTGATGGTAGTAGTCGATCACCTGGCCCAGGAGCTTCGCATCCGAAGCGTCACGCGCAAGCGGCGCGGCCAGCTTCTTCGTCGAAGAGCGCTTCGCCGGCGTCACGGCTGCAGCTGATGCCGAAGCAGCCGGAGAGGAAGCGGCTAAAGAGGAAGAGACCGGCAGCGCGTCGTTCTGCAGCAGCTCCACCGCGTGCCGGAACGAGACCCCTTCGGCGCGCATCACCCAGTCGATCACCGTGCCACCCTTCTGGCACGCACCCAGGCAATGCCAGAGATTCTTCGCCGGCGTCACGACGAGCGAAGGCGTGCGATCCTCGTGGAACGGACAGCGCCCGATGAGATCGGCACCGTGCTTCGTGAAGCTCACGCCGCACGACTCGGCCAGCCGCTGCACACTCACTTCGCTCTTCAGCCGCTCGATCACCTCATCGGGGATACGCGCCACGCAAGTGCCTTTCAGGATTTCAGCTCTTGCATCGACTCGGGCTCGATCACTTCGAGCACCAGCTTCCCCGCATTCACCTCCACACGGATGTCGCGGCCGATGGCAAAGCCCGCCTCATCGAGCCAGCGCCCGAGCAGGCGCACGTACGGCATCGGTTGCAGATACGGCTTGAACGGCTCGGTGCTCCGCGACTGCGGCTGCCGGTAGCTCACCTTCAGGCGCCGGGATTTCAGCGGCGCGGACACCTTCGTCGGCAACTCCATTGCATCACCCTCACTGGTTGCGGGCACTCGCTTTGAAGGCCAAAACCTGTCAAGTACCCGGGATGGAAAATAACTTGGCCGCCAGATTACGCCATTCCGGCGTATAGTCAACGGCGTTCCGCATAGTGAGGTTTAGGGTATGCGCTCCATCACCCACATCGATTGCATCCTCGGCACTCCGATGACTCAGGACGAGAAGCTCTTCTTCAGGCAGCTCGGCGCGCGCATCGCCGAGCTTCGCAAGACCCACGGGCTCACCCAGGCGCAGCTCGCCGAGACGCTCGATCTCACGCAGCAGATGGTGGCTTCTTACGAGGTCGGCCGCCGGCGCGTACCGGTGTCACTCCTGCCGGCGGTCGCCGAAGCCCTCGCCGTCTCCGTCGAGACCCTGATCGGGCAGAAGGAAGCCGCGCCCGGCAAGCGTGGACCGGCGCCGAAGCTTCAGCAGCAGATGGAGCGCATCCAGCGCCTGCCGCGCGCCAAGCAGCGCTTCGTCATGGACATGATCGATACCGTGCTCGCTCAGCAGGATCGCTGAGACTTGCCGCCATTTAGGAACAAGGAAATATGACAAGCGCCAAGTCAGATACCGAGACTCTGATGAACACAGTCGTGCCGTTCGCCGAAAAAATGCTCAGCGAGCATTCAGAGTTCTTCCCCTACGGGGCAGCAATGAAGCCGGATGGAGAGATCGTCAGCGTTGCCGGATACGACGGACGAGAGCAGCCTCCCTCCCAGGAGATCATCGATCTTCTCAACGCAGAACTTCGCAAGGACGCCGCTCTTGGATTGTACAAAGCAACCGCCGTTGTCTATGACGTCCGCGTCGTTCCACCAGGGTCAAAAACAAAGTCCGACGCCATCGCCGTTGCGTTGGATCATCGTGATGACTACTCGGTCGTCGTGCTATTCCCGTATTCCATATCAAACGGAACGCCGGATATCGGCGCGCCTTTCGCTGAGAAAGGCGAACACAAGATATTCCGCCGCTAGACTTCCCGGATCTCCGGGTAGAGCTTCCTCCGTCACGGAATGATGATCGGCTCAACGATCGGCATCTCAACTGGCACCCGGACCGGCATCTCCACCGGCATACCCTCCACGACAGGTCCTGTAGATGGGATTGTTACCTGTCGCATGCCGATCCGCTGGATCTTCACGCCATTCTCACCGACATACTTCTCCGCTGACGGTCCGATCTTCGTGCTCTCTCGAATTTTCACGGTCAACTCGCGCGCGCTTTCTTTCGCTTCCGCCACGAAATCCTTGATCTGATCCGTGATCTTGAGCTCCTTGACGTTCTTCGTTTCCTTTATCGAAGTCTTGTCGGACTCGTCCGGAACCCGGTATTTCGCGGTCCCCGTACGCGATTCAACACGCTCCTTCGGCTTATTCGGATCAACCCCGGCATCGCGCTCTCCGAGACGACCCGTCTCGCGCACTCGCGCCATCTTTTCCTTCATCTCATCAGGCGGCGGACAATTTTCAAGACTGCAGCCGCTGGTCCCCGAGGGATCCGCTCTGTTCAGCGGGTCATTTCCAACATAGGCGTAGAGATTGACGTCATCATCAACCCCTACCGTAGGCCGGCGCTGGAAATCACTCTGCTCTCGCTGATTGCGAGAAACGATTCAGCCGTCGTAGTCGTGGAAGTGAGGTCGAAACAGGCGTCGTACTCGCAGATCGCTCGGCGCCGCCTCGCTCGGCGCATCCATACTGTCGGCCGCTCTCTTCGCGCTCCTGCGGGATTGCTGGCCCATGTGCCGCGATCCCCGACGGTGACCTGACGCTCGCCACCGCGTTTGCTCGCCATACGGATCTCATTGTCTCCGGGAATGACGCTCACCTCAACCCGCTCCGTGGCATCCCCATCCTCGTCGCTTCCGCAGCCGATGCGCATTTGCCGCTAAGGGCCGACATTCCGCTTGCGACAACCTACAAACACCACCACCGCATGGGTGTCTATTCCAATCTCAGAGACTTCACCCTGTTTGACGATGGGAAGCACGTCACCTCTTGCCTTGTCGCTACCTGTTTGCGCCACAAGCACTATTTCCTGCATGCCCGAGTATCTTTCTGCGTCTCTGCCCCGCCGAATCTCGTCGCTGTTCGCTATTTGATACTCGAGGCTGTTCTGCTTCAGCCTTGTGAGAACATCATCGCGCGGAAGACCGACTGAAATATTTTGCCGGACCCATTGATACGTTGAGCCCTCGCACTCGTCAGTGCTCGCCGCACATCCGCTCACTCCCATGATGGCGACCATCGTCAGGAGGCCAGCCAAAACCGTTCCCGACGCCGGCCTTCTAATCACGAACATCGAGTTCCTGATCGCTGCCAGGTGCCAGCATGATCGATGGGGGGCGCGGAATGCCCAGAGTCTCCACCGCCTGATGTGCAAACGCGTTGCTGTTTGTTGACACTGGACCATATGAAATCTCGGCATTGTTGACACTTGAAACGAACTTTTCGAGGCTCTTGTTGACATCGACCCATGACTTCGATGTTTCTACAGCGGTCTGAGCACCGGCCTCAGCACCTGTCGCCTCTATCGCTGCGGCACTTGCTCCCGACTCAGCGTACAGAGTCCCAAACGTTCCACCTCCAGTTGAGCCGCTGGCACCGGAGGCTGGCGAGCCGGAAGATACACCGGAGCCATTCGAGCTGGCGCCTGATGTGGCAGAAGCTCCGGCGTCCTTGCTTGGGCCAGCACGATAAATCTGGGTCTGGTGCCCCTTGGCACTCGCACGGACATACGAATGGTAGTACGGCTTTCCATCGCCCGGTGTTTTGCCTATTTGCGTGTACACGACCTCGACTTTGGTCTTGGTCGGCGGCGGTACTGCACACGCCGGCAGGCCATGTCCCCCGCACCCGGGCGGCGCCTTGCCGCTCGGGTCAGTCTTATTCAGCGGGTCGTTGCGTGTGTAGGCATAGAGGTTGAGGTCATCAGCATAGCCGACGGGGTCCGTCTGCAGGAACCTCCCAAGGTTCGGATCGTAAACGCGGGCCTTGTAATGATAGAGCTGCGCCTCCGGCAGCATGATCTGCCCCGTGTACCGGAAGCGCGATCCTGACCACGTGTCCGGCTCTCCGTACGGCCCATACGTGTACAGCGTCCCCGCCCCGCTCGCATCGCTGAGGGCTTCGATTGATCCTCGCTCATCTGCGTGCAGCCATTGGCGAGTCCCCAGCCCGCTCCCCTCGTACCACACGACCGGCACGTCAGTGCCTGGCCCGTGCACGTAGCGACGAACAACGGTTCCCGAGCTCGTGTATTCCGCGACAAGACGATCCCCGTCGTAGAGGAATTGCGTCACAGTCGAGCCCGATGTCGTCTGCCACAGACGCCCCAGCGGATCGTAGGCTAGCGTGAGCCCCGCGCCGCCCGCCACGCCCGTGAGGTGATTCTCGACGTCATAAGTAAACGTCCGGGATCCGTCAGAAGTGAGATTGCCTCGTCCGTCATATCCGTATGTCGTGCCAGCAACACTCGAGTATCGATTCAATCCGTCCGACACATACGCTTGGCTCGCCGGCACAAGCGGCCGTTCGTAGCTGTTGTTGGAATCCTGCCTGGTCTGCAGCTGGCTGGCCGCCGTGTAGTCCAGCGTCAGCGTCTGATCCTGAACCACGCCGCTCAAATCGTGACTCAACACGTGCAGGCGTGAGGCCAGATCGAAGTTGAAGCCTGTCACAGTACCGTTGCCGCGCGTGGAGGTCTGCGGTCGGGAGAGCGGATCGTAGAGGTACGACATCAACACGCCGGCACCGGAGGTCGCGCCGTTCTCCCGGATCGCCGAGACACGATTCAGTGCGTCGAAGTCGTAAACGAAGTAGTTCGCGTCCGGGAAGGTCAGTCGCGCGCGATTGCCAGCCGCATCGGGTAGGAAACCCAGCGTCCTGCCAAACGTGCTCTCGGAGGTGAGGCGTTTCGCTGTGTCATATCCATAGTCGATGCCCGTGCCGGTCTTGCTGCCGAAGCGCGCAAACTTCGGCCGCCCGGCGCCATCGTAATCGTAGTACACATCGCCCGACGTCGTGCCCGGCAGGTCCTTGAACGTCAGGCGATTCAGGGTGTCATTGCCGTACAAAATCACCTGCCCGTCACGCAAACGCGTGCTCAGGCGATTGCCGTTGTCATCGAACGAGTACTGCTCGTAATCACTGGCGTTGGACGCGCCACTGCTCAGCGTCGCCTGCGGCATCGTCACGCGCATCAGCCGATCGAATCCGTCGTAGTCGTTCGTGGTCAGATTGTTGTTGGCGTCCAGAACGGACAGTTGCTGGCCGTCGCGATTGTAGCTGTACGCGGCGTAACGAAACGCGCCGGAGCCGGTGTATGCGCTCGGGTCCCACGTGCATGACGTGGGCGCGGCGCTGTTACTACCCCATCCACGCCATGTACAGAGCACCTGGCCCGCGGCGTCGAATACGGTGCCGACATTACGATTTGCCGGATCGTTCGCGATCACGAGACGATCCAGAGAGTCATAGATGTACGTGGTTGTATTCCCCGCGCCGTTCATCTCGGTTCTGACTTTGCCGGTGGCCGTGTAGGTTCGGCTTTTCAATGTCTGCCACGTTGTGACCGTGACGCCCGAGAAGGCTGTGCCGCCCTCTTCGCTCGTGACGCGGCCGAGCAGATCGTAGTTCGAACGCTCAGCCGCCAGGACAGCGGCGGCGACGTTCCCGTTGTGATGCAGTACGACGGTCTTTCGACGATCCTTGTCGTACTGGTTCTCGGTGACGAAGGTCCGGGGATCGGTTGCGGTCAGCACGTCGCCGTTCGCATCGTAGGTATAGCTGACCACCGAGTTCGCGCCGGTCGGATCAACTGCTGTTGAAAGAAGGTTGAAGTTCATCGGATCGTAGCTATTGGTGACCACGAGGCTCGTGGGGTCCGTGCTCGTCGTCAACTTTCCGACTGAGTTGTAGGTGAACTGATAGACCGGGCTCGGCGCGATGCCATCGGGCGAGGGTCGCGTAGCGGTCTGCAGAAGCGACTTGCCCGAACCGCTCGCGTAGTAGCTGAACGTCGTCTTGTTAGTGCCACCGGTCCGATTACAGTTACCGTCGCAGATCCAAACGGGCTTGTTCCATGCCTGGTCCCAAGAGGCCGTCACGACGATCGGAGCGACTCCGCCACGCGAATCACCCCGGCCATCAGGGACCTTTTTCAGCTGCACGACATTGTTATGATCGTCGTACGAAAAGATCTCTTTGGGTCTTGTTTGATTGTTTTCCTCCGGATACGTATAGCTCGTTGGACGACCACGCCCATCCGAAGTCACCGACGTGGTTCGGCCCAGCTCGTCCATGTAGCCGACTGGACGCTGGTAAGTGTCGAAGAACACACTGTATGTACCCCCCGCTGGGTCAGTGCGCTCGCCCCGCGTATGCTCGGCGATGAAGTATTCATGGGGACAGCGAGCATTCGGCAGACTCAGCCTTGGGCATCCGGTCCCGGCCTTCATGGCCTCCGCATCGAATGCTCGCGAAACGCGATACAAAGAGTCGTATACGTATTGGAGGGATGGCTTCGTCAGATCGTCCGCGTCTCGCACCTCATCGATGAGATGTCGGCCATACACGCCGCGCAACGAGTGCACGATCTGCGTCGTCGACATGCCCGTCTGATCGGTAATCGAGGTCGTATACGGGCTGGCCGTAACCGGCTCCGTCACCGACACCGAGCGATAATCCGCACCCGTGAGCGCGTTGTTGAATCCTCCCAAGCCGCTGTCGGTGAACTGGATCTTCCGGCCGAGCGAGTTATTGACCTCGATCAGCCCGTCAATAGTGTACCCGCCACTAGACACCGGGCCGTAGACAAGATTGACGCTAACGCCTTGCGGAAACGTCCAGCTGCTTAAACGGTGGCCCCTCACGTTCGCGCAGGAGCCATCACCCGCTACGACGTGGTTTCTCCAATACCCGAAGTTCTGAACATCCCCGTTAGCGTTGGTTACTGCGTAGGAAACGCCCGAAAAATCCCAGCCTCGAGTGAGCGAATAGATCGGTCCTCCTCCACCGCACTTTGGCTCGGAGTAAGGGGTTCGTGCTCCTGTCTGGGTGAGTGTCGCGAAGCCTCCGGCACCCGGGGCAATCCAGGTGCCGTCGTATAGTTTCACGAACTGGCGAGTATTCGCGCCGACATTCACCGTCGCGACGTTTCCGGAGAGCTGGTTGATCCACCACGCCGTCACCAACACGGCTGCGACTTCCCGCTGCCGTGTCACCGCGCCCTTATATACGTCCTGCATCGCCAGAAATGCGGCAACAGTTCCGACGCTCGCGCGGATGTCGCCATCCATAACCTCAAGGCCGCTGCCTGAGATCGTCAGTGAATTGTTCCAGTTGGTGGTCCAAGGGCTTTGAGGCTCCGTATAGACGTGCGGACCGAACCCGCTTTGCACGTTACCACCGCGCCAGATCATGTTTGCAGTGAGCGCGTACGGGAAGCCGCCGTTACCGACGGTCAGCGAGGCGGGCGCCTGATACGTCACCGAGCCTGTTGCCGGATCGACGCCGAGCGCCGCGGAATGATCGACAAACCGCGCCTTGAGAACATCCGCCGCCGTGGCGGGGTTGTACTGCGATTCATGGAAGACCTGCGGGCCTGCGCCACCACCCTTAATCGCCGCATTCGAATTGATCGTGAGGTGCGCGATCTCGAGCGGCTCAACGCCATCCGGCGCGTAGCGCGTGGCAACCATGGCCCCCCCGCGCTGATATGAGGGTATGTGGGTATACGTGTTCGTCCCGCTGCCTATGTAGGCGCTGGCGCGTTGCCCCGGGCCCAAGAATGCTTCGCCGGAAGCGATAGCTGTGAACCCTGCGTTCGCGTACAGGCTGACACGAGTCGCCGCGACACTCTGGCGTCCGTTTGTTTCGAGGCTTCCGATTTCCGGCTCGCCAGGCCCGTGAATACCATCGTCGGTCGTGCTCGATTTTCCCTCAGTCAAGAAAAGCGGCTGAATCGCGCTGGAGCTGGAGGCATTGGCCGCGTTGAACTCGTAGAATCTGCGAGACGCGCCAGGCGAGGGGCTAAAATCTTCGGTCGCCGGCGGCAGATTGCCCCACTGAAAGCGAGTGGCAACGGAGGACGAGTCAGGCACGTCAGCAATCTGAACGATTGCACTCGCCTCGAGTGCCGCCTGCGTGGAAGCGATAGCGTGTAGGGCGCCCCGGCGCGTCACGGGATCCGACACCTTGCTTGTCAGACTGAACGCCGTTTCGACGTCTACACGGTCGTAACTATCTGTGATGTCGTAACCATACCTTTCAGGGTCGCCCGGCCCAGATAGCAGGTACGGTTTGAGCTCGGTGTCGGCCGCGACGATGCCGATCGTATGGTGATGGGTGAAGATGGAACTGGCGATCTGCGCATGTAACCGCGCGGCCTTCGACGCCTGCACCAGCCACGCGGCGGCAATCTGCTCGCGGCGCCCGTCCCCTTTCGATGCCTGGAAGAACGGCACGCAATTCTCACAGCCCGCCGGCGAAAGATGGAGTAGCGCCGAGTCGATTCGCGAGCTCCACTTCTCAATCAAGCCGCGATTGGCATCGCCCCAGCCGTGCACGATCGTGAATGGCGTCATGTAAGTCACAGGTTTCGTGACCACCGCGTCCATATATGTGCCGGTCGCAGACGCACTCGCCGCGTCTGCGGCGTACGGATGATTTACCGTCAACGTGACCGTATTGGCGTAGCCGTATCCCGGGTTCTGCGCAGCGGTGTAAGCCCCCAGCGAGACGGAGTTCCCAAACTCGTCCACTAGCTTGAGCGCACCACTGAACTGCGTCGGCACAAAGTTTGTGTCGAAGATCAGCTTCCGGCCGTAGATGTCATCGGCGAAAAGAGTCTTGTCGATAATCTGCGGTCGAGTGGTGTCGGCGAGAAGGTAATACAGCTGCACGCGCAGACTAGTGCGAAACGTGTCTGGAATATCTCCCGACCAGGAATACGCGGGCGTCGCCGGATACGGTAACGACGTCTGCCTTAGCCCGCCCTCTGGAGCCACATAGGGCTGGATATCCGAGATGCCGATGAGGTCGCCAAGCTGCCCGGCGCTCAGAGGCTGGCCAGACGGCAAATTGTTCGACTGAATGTACGTACGCAGCGATCCCGCGTAGCCATCCAGTGTCGACTTTAATCCGCTGGCGTTGAGCCCCTGGATGTAGTTCACCCCAGAGGCAGTCCCGCTCGCCATGCCTGCGGTAGCTGCGGTGAGGGTCTGACCGGAACTCAGCGCGGCGGCCGAAGACAGTGTCACGCCCGAGCGAACATCGTAAGGCTTATAGCTCGGATCAAACACGTACGTCCCACCGCTGATGGTCGCGGTCACCCAGATATGTTCCATCTGAATGCTTGATACTGTCGCCGAGGTTGCGATACCCGAGCAGCCCTGATTGGTCGTTCCGTTGACGATCGCCGGGATGCCGCCACTTGCCAGGAGGTTGCAAGCCGCATTCGCATTGGTGATTCCTGTCCACGACTGGAACTGCGCCGCATTGAGCTGAATCGTGCCGACCTGATAGCCCGCGGTGTACCCGGACTGACGCAGCAATTCCACCATCAGCTGCGCCTGGTCAAAAGGCGTTCCGCTCTTGTCGACGATCGCGCCTACGGCACCCTTCTGCGCGCCGAAGATGAATACGGTGTCGACGTAGTTTCGTACAAAGTCATAGATCTCATCGACGTTGCCGCGTAGCGCGCGCGCCAGCTCGACGATCTCGGCTGGGTTACCCGATGCGCCGGTGCTGTTCGTCGACGTAGTCGAACCGCCGTAGTACACGTTCGCTGCGGTCGGCGAGATGAGCGCGGCGGTCCCAATTTTTGTCGAGTCCAGCGCGGTCGCCACGAGCGGAAAAGCCAGAGCGATGGCCGGGATTAACGCCTTCCGGCCAAGACTCATGATGGTGATGCTCATAATGTTTCGGATCAGCAATTGGTTACCAGGCAAACCAGGACGGTCTTGACGTTGGAAGGAGCGCTGCATTGAGAGCCCCTGCAAGCCTGCACCTCGAAGCGGTAAGAGCCACTGCTCACCCGCGAAAGGACAACGGCGTTACCAGAGACCGGACTTTCAGGTGCTGGCGAGAATGTGCCACCGGATACGCTGCGGTTCTGCAGGAGGACGTAGTGCGTGTCGCCGTACGTCGTTGTCCAGTTGAGCGCGAAGCTCACGCCCGGATCCACTCTACTGGCAGTGCCGCTAAGCGTCGGAACCGGCGGCGGTGAGTCGAGATCAACGATTGAAGACGTGAGGCTCGTCGGGCCCGAGATCGATGCGTTGTTGCCCGGAGATCCAATGGTGAACGCAAGTGACTCGACGCCCTCATTTACGCCGTTCCCTTCGAAGAGCGTAGGTACGCTGATCGTCTGACTGCTCGAAGAGCCGGGTGCGAAACTCAGCGTTCCAGATTGCGCCGTATAATCCGCCCCTTGACTTGCGGTCATGTCACCGGTGCTGTAATTGATTGTGTGCGTGAGCGCGGAAGCCCCGGTCTTAGTGATGGTATATACAAGCGGATTGCCTTCGAGCACCGCGCCGTTTACGGGCCCTGATAGCGTGAACGTCGGTGCCGCATTGGTGTTCTGGATCGTCCCTGTTCCACTGCCCGTGCTGATCGTCGCGAGATTCGTCGGCGAGCTGAGATTGACGTTGAACGTCAGGTTGTTGTTGTAGAGGCTGTCACTGAGAGATGTGACCGGAATCTGAAGCGACGGAACTCCCGGCTGAAACGTAAGCGTTCCGGAGTTCGACAGGTAGTTGGCGCCGGCAGCCGCCGTACCGTTCGCCGTCGCGAAGTCAACGCCATTGGATGTCGCGAGCGAGCCGCTGCGTGTCACGGTAAACGCAAACCCCGAGCCCTCAGATGCTGCGAGACTGTTGATCGAGAAAACCGGCTGCAGGTCGTCTTCGACGATCGTGACAGTGGCAGGACCGCCAACGAGCGTGGCGCCGTTCGTCGGGCTCGAGAGTGACACCGTGAAAGTCTCGTTGCCTTCGTAAACACCATCGTTGGTGATCGGGACCACGATCGTCTTCGTCGTATCCGCAGCCCCAAACGTCAGCGCGTCGGACACCGCGGTGTAGTCCGAACCCGCCACCGCCGTACCGTTCGCGCTTGCATAGCTGACCGAGTTAGTCACCGCCGAGGTCCCGGACTTGGTGACCGTAACGGTCGCCGAGCCGGCGTTTTCATTCACCGAAACATTGGCGACCGAAAGGCCGATACCGTCGTCATCGAGAATCGTGACTGCGGCCTGTGTCAGCGCGCCGAGCACAGCGCCGCCGGCCGGGCCGCTGAGCGTCAGCGTGAAGGTTTCGTTGCCTTCCAGGATCGAATCCGTCGCGATCGGAATGCTAATGGTCTTCGGTGTTGCATCACCGTCCGGCCAGGTAAGCGTTCCCGACGTCGTCGTGTAGTCGCCGGGCGCGGTCGCGGTCCCATCTGCAGTGCTGTACTGAACCGAAACGGCGCCGCCGTCAGCAACGCTGCGACTCACCGAGATGTTCAGCGTGCCGTTCTCGGCGGTTGAATAGGTTGCCTGTTGAAGCTGGATCGACCCGGCCGCCGCCGCTGTCGTCACGGTCTTGCGGTTACCCGCAGCGTCCAGCGTGTACGAAGTGCTGTTGCCGGTGTTGGCAACAGTGCGGAGCCGACCTCCTTCGTCGTAGGTGTACGAGGTGGTCACCGCACTCATGCCGGCGCCAGACGTCGCGTTCGCTGTGCTCGAGTACGGGCTGAAGTTGTTGGCCGCATCCTTCGCGCGAACACGATACGTATAGGCTGTCGATCCACTTACCGTGAGATCGCTGAACACGGTACCGGTCAGAGTACGAATGGTGGCATACGAGCAGTTCGAGACTGCGCAACGTTCCACGACGTAGGCCGTTACGCCAACATTGTCTGTCGACGCGCTCCACGACAGATCCACCTGCGTGCTCGACGCGGGTGTCGCACTGAGCCCAGCCGGAGCAGTGGGCGCCTGGATGTCGCCCGCTCCCGGCGTGGTCGCGGACTGGATGCTCGAGTACCCGCTGAGGTTCGGAACAGCGTCCTGTGCGCGCACACGGTAGCTGTAGCTGGTTGACGCGGACAGCCCCGTGTCGCTGAGCGTCGTCGCCGTTGGGGTGGCGATCTGCGTAAACGTCGAACAACCGACGCCCTGACATCGCTCCACGCGATAGCCGGTGACACCGACATTATCCGTCGAGGCCGTCCAGACGAGGTTGACCTGCGTGGCGGAAGCAGCTGTTGCAGATGGATTCCCCGGCACGGTGGGTGCGGTGGTATCCGGTGTGGCCGGTGTCGTCGCGCTCGAGGTGCCCGAATAAACGCTGAGGTTTGGCACAGCGTCCTGTGCACGCACACGATACGTGTAGCTTGTCGACGCGGTAAGCCCGGTGTCGCTGAATGTCGTTGCCGTTGGCGTGGCGATCTGCGTAAACGTCGAGCAACCGGCGCCCTGACATCGCTCCACGCGGTAACCAGTTACCGCGACGTTGTCCGTCGACGCCGTCCACGACAGGTTGATCTGCGTGCTCGAGGCCGTTACCGCCGAGAAGTTCATCGGCTGCGACGGAGCCTGCGTATCCGCTGCAGCCTGCGTCGTCGCGCTTGAGGTGCTCGAATAGGCACTGAGGTTCGGAACCGCGTCCTGCGCGCGCACGCGGTAGGTGTAGCTGGTCGACGCCGCACGCCCGGTGTCGCTGAACGTTGTTCCTGTCGGTGTCGCAATCTCAGCGAAGGTGGAGCAGCCCACTCCCTGGCATCGCTCCACGCGATACCCAGTAACCGCCACATTGTCGGTCGACGCTGTCCAGTTTAGAGTGATCTGGCTGCTCGATACCGCCGTCGCAGTCAGCCCCGTCGGTGCCGTGGGAGCCTGTGTATCTCCCGCGGCGGCAGCCTTGAACGCAGCCGCCTGTATGAGCCACCAACCGCTGGTGCCCATCGTCGCTGTCGCCGAATAACTGCCCGCCACCGTGGTCTGACGGTCTTCGACCAGATCTCCGCTCGCGAATGTTCTCGCGGTGTAGCCGCTTCCCGCAGCGGTGATCGAGTTCTGCACGTATACCCAGGCGAATATCAGATCAGTCGCGTTCGTCGTCGTGAAGCTGCCGGTGTTCACGCTGGTGCCGGATCCGTTGGCGCCCTGGACCACGTCCACCGGGCTCGTCGTGTCGAGACCGCTGTACTCCGAAATCCGAATCTCCGGCCACGTGACGCTGGCGCTGGTAATCGTGGCGGTAATCGTGTTGGCACCCGCGCCCGCCGAGACGATATTCTTCGCGTAATAAATATATGACGAAGCTGCGCCCGCTCGACGAGTCGGACCCGCCGCGAGCGTATAGACATTGCCCCTGCTGTCGGTCACCGACGAGACGCTCGTGGTGTCATCCGCCCAGCCGATTGCGACGACGTTCAAGTTGCCGGCTGTTTGCGCACCGGCGAACGTCGCGGAAATCGTGTTGGTACCCACGACCACCGTGGCGCTGCCTTGCACGTACGCGATAGCCGCCTCGGCGCACGGGATCACGAGCAACGAACCGAGCAGCGAGACGAAGATCGCGAAGAACGCACGTCCTACGCGCCGGCCAACTGTGATAGCGAGAGAAAACAGGTGCACACAAACCCCTGCCGATGACCGGCAAATAAACAAGAACAAGCAGCCTCCGGCCGAGCGGCTGCGCGCGAGCGCAACAACTGGCGAAGCGATGATTAGCCGACCGGAGCCGGACTATTCGATTCGTCTGAGGAGCGTATGCGAGTGAATCGCCGACGTGCGATTCGCGAAGCATGAATCCGTCATGTTCCCTGTCCCGTTTTCATATCGAAGCATCCAGCGCGCATCTGAATGGCGCTGCTTTTATTGTCGAGCAACAGTTTCCGCTTCACTCGCCGCGAGCGTCAAGACTGCCATGCATCTTTTTTTGAAGCGGCTGTCGGACCGCGACGGACACTTGCGACGTTTCCGTTATCGCGCGGACGTCGCTCTCCACGAATAAGTTTGCAGCGGATGCGCGTTGCTGCCAGTAACGCGAACAATCGCTAGCCGGCAGCGCTGCGCGTTCTCGCGCCCGGCGCACGCACGAAGGCGCAGCACTTCGCCTGCGAACGTACGCGTGAAATCTGGCCCCACTCCAACGCCTTGCGCGCCAACTCCGCCTTCGGGCAACCACGTCCGATCGCCAAGATGATTCTTCTCCGCAAATATCAGTGCGTTCATCACGAACTCGTTCGCTACTGCGGGTGAAGGCACTCGCTCGTGTGTGTACACCGTAAACGCGTCGAACAGCGCCGCCGTGATGTCTTCGCTCCCTAGAACCTGGCGCAGCTCTTCAACCGATTCGAACGCACCATTGCGGGGCCCATACGGGCGGCCTGCCCCGGCGTAGTCACGCGCTTCCGCGCCACCTTTGCGCGGTTCGTCGTCGGCGTCGGTCCAGTCTGCGATGCGCGACGCCATAGCGTGCGCCTTCTCGAGTTCCCAGCCGTTCGCTGCGAAGATCGCGAAGATTAGTTGCTCGTCGGCGGTGTTGAGATCGATGCGTCCGCGCTCGCGTTGTACGGTGACGGTCGCAGATCCCGTGGGCAACTCGACCCGGATAGCGGAGCCCGCCACCACCTGACCGCCCGACGCTGGTGCAGTGATGCGGAGCGCAACAATGCGAATTGCGCTGTCTGCGGCCGCTTCCAGGGTCACGCGCTCGCCGAAACGCTGGGCGGCGCGCCGATGACTCACGCTCATCACCGCAGTGGCGCTCGCCAGTAACGTGAGCAGCCCGACCAGCCAAAGAACCGCGATGAGCGCGACGCCTCGCGCGCTACTTCGGCGTGACTTCGGGTACGGGCGGCGGTGGTGTTGTCGCTGCAGGGGCATTCGTCGGCACACTCGCCGGGGGCTGCGGGTCGAGCCGCGCGGGCCACGCCTTGCGCAGGCCTTTGAACTGCTTGCGTAGCTCATCCATCACTTCGTCAGACTCCTCCGCTGAGCGGATCACGTGCGGCGTGATCAGCACGATCAGTTCGGTCCGCCGGGAGCCGCGATCGGTAGAGCCAAACGCGTGCCCCAAGATGGGAATACGGCGCAGGAAGGGAATGCCGCCACCGCCGTTCGACTGCGTATCGCGGATCATTCCGCCGAGCGCAATGGTTTCTCCATCGCGTACGGTAACGGTGCTAGCGATCTTCCGCTGCTGGATGGTGGGCGAGTCAATGCCAGAACTAGTTGTCTTCGACACGTCGCTCACTTCCTGCGCCACCTCCAGAATCACGCGCCCGCTCTTGTTGGCGCGTGGCGTGACTCGCAGGATCACGCCCGTATCGCGGAGCTGGATCGAGTTCACGATCGGTGCCGACGGATCGATGGTACCCACCGCAGACTGCGTGGCGATCGGCACCTGATCTCCGACCTGCAGTTGCGCCTCGCGATTGTTCAGTACTACGAGTTTCGGCGCCGAGATCACCCGAACGTTGGTGAGAGACTCGATCGCATTCAGCACCGCGCGGATATTCTTTGTGCCAGTGTACAGATAAGAGAAACCCGGGAACGCCTGCGACACCGCGCCGCTGCTAGCCTCGCTCAGAACAATCGGACCGTCGCCAGCCAGCCACGAGTACTGCAGGCCGTAGCGGATATCGTCAGTGAGCGTTACTTCGGCGATCGACGCTTCGATGAGCACCTGGATCGGCAGCACATCCAGCCGCCTCAGCGCCGCATCGATGATCCCGAACTCACTTGGCGACGCGAGAATCAGCAGCGAGTTGTTTTCCTCATTGGGCACGATCTTGAGCGCGCCAGCGTCCAGCGCGGAAGATGACGAGCCATCGTTCGAGGAACGACCGGCAGCATTGGCGCTCGGCGTGTCGTAGGTCGGCTGCGTGGTGCTGCGTGAGGATCGCACAGAAAGACCGCCCGCTCCCGTACCACCCACACCAGACGATGAGAAGCCGCTGTTGCCGAATGGGCTCTCACTGAACGGAGAGCTACTGCCAAACGAGGAGTTCGATCCTGAAGTGCTGCTCCGGGAATCCCAGTCGCCGCTGATCGACAGGATTCGCCCGAGAGAGCGCGCGAGATCGTCCGCCTTGCCGTTCTGCACGTCGTAGACGTAGATGCGCCGGCCCGGGGTCGTCGCACCGAGGTCCAACCGCTTGATCCACGATTCGACATCCTGCAGGTACTTTGCCTGCGGTGTGATGACCATGAGCGCGTTGAGCCGCGCCAGCGGCACGAAGCGAACCACGCTGGCGATCGGACTACGCGGGCCCGCGAAAACCTCAGTGAGCTCGCCCGCGAGCGTCTTCGCATCCACATACTCCAGCGGATACAGCCCGAAGGACATACCCGCGAGCCAGTCGACATCGAATGTCTTCACGACCGACAGCAGCGTTTCGATCTCCTGACCGGTACCGGCGAGCAACAGCAGATTGCGTGCTTCGTCGACACGGAGGATGCCGCCATCCGGTGCAAACGGCTGCAGAACCTTCTCCATCTCGGCCGCGCTAACGAACTCCAGCGGAACAACGTAGATACCGTAGCCTTTCGCGCCACGCCCCGCGGACTGCAGGCGCGCGACGCGGCGCGATGCGTCCTTGTTCGGCACGACGTGATACACGCCGTTTTGGGAGACAAGCACAAAGCCTTGCGCACGCAGCGCTGTCTCGAGTGCGGACAGTACTTCGTCGCGGCTCAGTGCGCGGGTCGCCTGGAGCGACATGTTGCCTTTGACCTGAGGATCCACCACGAATGGCACGCCAAGCCCGTCGCCGAGCACTTCGGACACGATCGTGCCAACGTCAGTATCCACGAAATTGAGTTGGAAGCCGTCGCCTGCAGGCGGAGCCACCAGTTCTTCAGCGGTAGGCGTTCCGACTAGCGCACCTGTGCCGGGGATCACCTGCCGCACGACCGGCTGCGAATTCGGCTGGCGCGCACCAAGATCGACGACCATCGCTTCGGATGGCGAACGATCCGGCCGGGCAGGCCGGCGCGCCACGTCAGATTCGCTCGCGCAGCTGGCGACGCCCAGCGCGACAAGAACGCCGAGAGCAAAATAAGACAGGCGGTGGGTCATGGGGATGGCCGTCGGTAAAGTCGCGCTTCGATGAACGGCTTGTCAGGGTGCGAAGTGCTACCGCTACCCGATGTTCCCGAGCGGCCGTTGCCCAGAGATTTCACGGTTGCGGGCGGAGTGGCGACAGTCGCTGGCGTCGCCACGTTGCTCGCGGCGTCCGTGGCACTCGAAGCGCCTGCGATTCCCGCAGTGCTCGCGATCCTCGCCAGGCCTCCCGATGCGCCACGCATCAACGGTGCCCGCGTGACGTGGCTGGCCCCTTCGCGAGCGGTGCGTACAATCTCGAAGCGCTCGTCATGATAGCCGAGCGCCACACGCGCAGCGTCGACGCTCTCGACGCGCCAGCCTTCCAGATCATCGCCGGCTTTCACCTTGAGCACATTCGTGCCGGCACTCTGCTTCAGCAACGCAACAGTGTGCTTGTGTGGAATGGCGAACGTGCCGGCAAGCACATAGGCGGGGCGCGGCGGCGCGGTCGGCGCAGCGGGCGGCGGCGGTGCGATGTAGAACGCGCGCGACGCATAGAACAACGAATGGTCGCGCACTGGCTCGAGATGAGCGTCGAGCGCAGGTGCATCCAGCTTCATTTCCGGTATGTTCGGCACTTTCGCGGCGGTAGCGAGCAGCTCCGCACTATGCGTGCCACTGAGCAGACGCACGACAACGAGCATGCCGAGCGCCGCCGCGAGCGCAGCTAGCGACGCGGTCGAGAGACTCATCCTGGCGAAGAGGTTTTTCATGTCACGGGTTTTGTATGCGCCTTGGGCCGCTCTCCGTCAAAACCAACGATATCCGCTGCGACGGTGAGCTGAGCGTTCTCGTCTGGGCGTTGGCTCTGCGGAGCTGTCACTGCGAGACTCTCGACGCGCAGGTAATGAGGATTCGTGCGCAGCTGAGTGAGGAATGCCTGGAAGCGGTCAGCTGTACCCGTCATCGAAATGCGGACGGTGTAGCGAACCAGCGGACCGTGCTTCTCCGAAGGCAGCAGCGCCACGGACTGCGGTTGCATGCCAGCCGATGAAGAAAGGCGCGTCACCTCCTGCTGAACGGCATTGCCCGCGCTACCTGGCGTGCCTTCACTGAAGAGGCGCTGCCAGATCTCGGCCGACGGCAACGCGGTCGTGCGCTGAGTAAGCACCTTCAACGCGTCTGCCTCCCCGCGAGCACGCGCCAGTTCAACGCGCACCGTTTCTCGCCAGTGAAAATGAGAAGTGAGCATCCACCGCACGGGAGCCGCCAGTAGCACCCAGATGCTGACGATAGAAACTGGCACGAGCAGCACAGCGAGCAATCGCTGCAGAAGTCGCGGTTTCGCGGCCAGCCGATCGGCGAGTGTCACGGCTCGAACCTCGCGGTCACCGTCAACCGATCACGGCCAGTGCCTATGCCGGCAGAGGTCGCTGACACCAGTCGCACAGTGTCGAACTTCGGCTTCTTCTCCAATGCTTCGATGAACATTGTCGCCGCTGGTGCGTATCCGCCCAGCTTCACCTGATAGCCGGGCGACGAAGAAGCCTTGATCTCAAGCTCGTACGCCCAGGTATCGGAGGGAATATCGGTGGTCAGTGTACGCAGCACGTCGACGGCATCGGGGCGCGCCATAAACGCGATCAGCGCATCGGGCCCCGCTGATCCGCGAGTAAGCTGCCGCGCGAGCGCACGAGCACGTTGGGCTTGAGCATCCACCCGCGCGAGCTCGGCATTCACACGCATTCGTTCGAAAGTCCACTGCCCCGCGACAACGCTGCACGCGACAATGGCAAGCGCGCCACAGATCATCGCCAGCCGCCGATCGAGCGAGGTAAAGCGAAACGGATGTGCGCGTGGCCGTTGCGGCAGCAGATCTCCCTCGAACGCATCCGTGCCGGTCGCGATTGCCACCCGCGAGAGCCGCAGCCCACGTGCAGCAAGCATTTCCGCGAACTTCTCGATCTGCGGACGACGTGCGACGTAAACGCGCACCTGCAGACGACGTTTCGTGCGATCCCGTGAAACGACACGCCAGTGGATGCACGCCTGCGCGCGCGGCAACGGCAACTCACGTTCGAGATGCAGATCGATCGCGGCATCGAGCTCGCGCTCCGCCGCAAAGGGCAACGTGATCTCGTGCGTGAGAACATGCAACGGCGCAAGCAGCAGAACGGCGCGCGCACCGGACGGACGTGCGCCGTCCTCGAGTGGGGTGCCCGTATTCACCTTGATGAAGTTGCCGCTGTCCACACGCACCAGCACCGGTTTTACCCAGCCCGGGAGCAGTCGCTCCGCGAAGGCTTCCGCGATCTCATGAATCTCGCGCTGCCACCATGCAAGGAGTGCCGCAGCTTCGGTCCATAGACGTTGCGCAAGAACTCTCATCCGCCCCCCTCCCTGCAACCTTGCGCCACCACGTCGAACACGCAATTCGCGTCGTCTGTCACGCGCGGGGCGACGACGAGATCGGGCCAGCGACGCAGATCTCCTCTGGGGAATTGCACACGCAGCCGCACGAGCGCGGGTGCCCGCCGCTCGGTCCAGTGCGCGAGCCAGTTGTTGCCCTCGGTAGTGTCGAGGTAGCTCCACTCGGCGCTTTCGATGCGGGGGATCAATGTTTCAGTGCGAACGTGATGCGAATCGGAGTCTCGCGAACCGTTGCGATCGACCTCGGCGGTGAGCGTGAGACTCTCCGACCCATCCGCTTGCCGAACGACATCCAGCACAAAGCGGCGATTGCCCGAGTCGACACCCGCAGCGCTGCCGGGTGCAGTGACGAGAACGCGGGTGGTGGTCCCCTCCAGGCCCGTTGCTTCCGCACGTTTGCCAGGCTCGGGCTCGAAGGGATAGGTGGATTCGATCGTGGTGCGCAGGAACTGCTGAACCAGTGTCACGTCATCGTGGGCGCGATCGATTCGAGTCACGCGGTCGAAAGTGCGCTGACCGAGGCGAAACGCACTGATCATTCCGGCAGCGAGCAGCGATAGTATCGCTAGTGCAACCATCACTTCGATGAGCGTCATGCCGCGGCTTGCGCGTCTCATTGCACGCGCCTCGAAAGTTCGACGCTCTGTAGATCGACACTGCGACGTGACCCGGCGTCAGCGACATTGACGCTGACGAGGAGCGCTTTCCATGAGGAAGCGTTATCCGCGCCGGCGTCGTACGGCCTCGTCTCGATGCGCCACTGGGCGCCGGATCGCTCGCCTGCCTCTTCCTCTGGCCACGGTCCCGGCCGCGCGCGCCGCTCTGAAAGCAGGGATTGCGCCGTCAACCAGAGCATCTCGGTGCTCTCGGCCTGGCGGGCGCGTCGCAGGGCGCCCGCGAAGAGCTCGAACAGCGCGCCGACACTGAGCGCAAAGATCGCGAACGCGACCAGCACTTCGATGAGCGTGAACCCCTGTTGGCGCTGTCGACTAGCGCGCACGCGCGGGTACCTCGACGGTGACGCGACCTGTAACGCCGCTCAGATGCAGCGTGCGCAGATGCGTTCGCTCACTGACGAATATGTTGGCTTCCGTTGCAGTCCCTTCTGGATAGACCGACAACGCATGCAGTTCGAGCCCGTCCCCATCCTTCAGCACAACACGCGTCGTCGACGGGAACTGAAGCGACAGATCTCCGCTCATGCCCGAATCACGAAACTCCAGCCGCACCGGACGCCCGCGCGCGACACTGAGCGATTCCGCATCGCGGATGGCGGACTGCAGTTTCTGCGTGGTAGCCATCACTCGCCGCCCGGGTAGCGCACGGTCCAGCGCCAAAGGAAGTGCGGACGACAGAAGCACGAGGATCGCGACAACGACGAGCAGCTCCATCAGCGTGAAGCCGCTCTGACGCCGGGCGCACGGGGCGCCGCGCCGCGAGTTACCAGTTGCCGATATCGCGCGCATCGCCCTCGCCACCTTCGCGTTGATCGGAACCGAGGGAGTAAACGTCGAACTCGCTTTTGCGTCCGGGCGTCCGATAGAGATACGGCTTGCCCCAGGGATCGATAAGGCTGTCTTCTTTCTTGATGTAGGGCCCATCCCAGCTGGCGAGCCCCTGCGGTCGTTCCACCAGGGCCCTCAGACCCTCGGCACCGCTCGGGAAGCGACCGTTGTCGAGATTGAACGAATCGACAGCGCTGCCTAGCGCTTCGACCTGGATGCGGGCGGTGTCGGCCTTGGCTTTGCGCAGATACTTGGCGACACGCGGGGCCGCGATGCTCGTCAGCAAGCCGAGGATCAGGAGCACCACCATGAGCTCCAGCAGCGTGAAGCCCCCCGGCCGCACACGCGCGATCCCTCGACGACGAAACTGTTCCACGAGACCCTGCTCTTTATCGCGTTATCGTTCTTTCGCCCCGATCCTGCGGGACAGGCGGCTATGCTAGAACGCCAGATCGTTAATACTCAACAGTCCGATGAGCACCGAGCCGATGAGGCCGGCGACGATGAGCCCCATGAAGACGGTAAGCAGCGGAACGAAAAGCGCTAACAGCCGTTCCAGGCGCAGCTGCGCCTCCTCATCCAGTACATTCGCGGCCGACAGGAGCATCTGATCCAGCTTGCCCGTCTCTTCTCCGACACGTGTCAGCTGAACGGCGATCATCGGAAACACGCTGGCACGATAGAGCGCTGCGGAAAATGGCTCACCCGCCTGCACATCCCGCGCCACTGCGGTGAGCGCATCCAGCAGCCGCCTGTTACCCGCCGTTCCGCGTGCGACACGCAAGGCGGAGGGCAGCGGCAACCCATTGGCGGACAACGTACTCAGCGTGCGGAACAGCCGCGCGGTCGCAATCGCTGCGGGCAAGCCTAAAGTCACTCGTGACGTCAGCAACCACGCGTCGAACCGCGCCCCACCCGCGCTCGATCGCAACCACAGCGTAAAGCCCGAAATACCCGCGATTGAGACCGCGGCAACAGCCCACCAGTAGTTCGACATGAACCGGCCCGTTGCCAGAACGGCCATTGTCGAAAAAGGCAGAGCGACCTCCGAGTCCGCAAACAGCGTCTCGAAGCGCGGAAGCACGAACGTCAGCAGTACGATCAGTGTGGTCAACACTACTGCCGCCAGAAGTGACGGATAGACCAGCGCCGAACGGATGCGCTCCCGCACCTCGACCTGACGCCGCATCAGCTCCGCGAGGCGCGCAAGCGTCGATGGCAGGCTACCGCCCACTTCACCAGCATTCACCATGCTGACGTAATACGAGGGCACGAGTTGGCCACTCGCCTCCACCGAGGCACTCAGCGTGCTGCCCGCGCGAACATGATCCAGCAACGTTTCAGTAAGACGACGAGCGTTCGGACGCGTGGCGAGGGACGCTGATATCTGCAGCGCGCGATCGATCGTGAGCCCGGCAGTCAACAGGGCCGCCAGCGATTGGGTCAGCGCGAGTAGCTCACGAGGGTTGAGACCCCGGTGAGCAAGGAGGCGCCAGCGCTCGCGCACGGCTGAGGCAAGCGGGCGCGCGGCTTCGCCTGCAGACTCCCGCAACTCCAACGGAATTAGCCCTTGCCTGCCGAGCGACTCAAGGGCCGCGACACGCGACGCCGACACCAGCTCTCCGGTGTGGGCGGCGCCGCGGTGGTCCACAGCTCTGTATATATAAGAGTGCGCCGGCATGGCCGCAGCCGCCCTTCCCTCAGGTCAAGCTCGTGACACGCAGGATTTCCTCGAGGGTGGTCGTCCCGGCGGCAACCCTCGCGAGACCGTGGTGAAACATCGTGCGCATTCCTTCGCTTATGGCGACTTTCTCAATGGAATGCGCATCCGCGCGCTCGAGCACCCGGGCGCGCACCGCATCGCTCATGGGGAGCGCTTCGATGATCGCCGTCCGGCCGCGGAACCCGCTCCCCTGGCACGCGTCGCAGCCGCCCGCCCGGTACCAGGTTTCACCCGGCACCCGCCCGAATCGCTCGCTGACCTCCGCAGCCGGCGTGAAGGGTTGACGACATTGCGTGCATAGCCTTCGTACGAGGCGCTGCCCGAGGATGACGTGCAACGTCGAGGTCAGCAGATAATCGTCGATACCCATGTCCAGCAACCGGGTGATCGCCGCCGCTGCTGTGTTGGTGTGGAGCGTCGATAGGAGCAGGTGTCCGGTAAGCGCGGCCTGAATGGCGATCTCGGCGGTTTCGCGGTCACGGATCTCGCCGACGAGCAACACATCGGGGTCCTGGCGCAGGAATGCGCGCAACGCATGAGCGAACGTCAACCCGATCTGCGGCCTGACCGGCACCTGATTCACGCCCGTGAGGACATATTCCACCGGATCTTCGACGGTCAGGATCTTGCGCTCGGGCGTGTTGATTTCCTTGAGTGCTGCGTAAAGCGTGGTGGTCTTTCCGCTGCCGGTCGGGCCCGTGACGAGCACTACACCGAAAGGACGAGTGATCGCCTGCCGTAGCGTCGTCATCAGCTCCGCATCGAATCCCAACGAATCGAAATCCAGCGAAACGTCCTGCCGATCCAGCACACGAAGCACTATGCTCTCACCGTGCAGTGTCGGCGACGAGGCGACACGAAAGTCAATATCTTTACCCTGGATGGTCACGCGCATGCGCCCGTCCTGCGGCATGCGGCGCTCCGCGATGTCGAGACCGGCCATGACCTTCACGCGTGATATGACGGGCGCCGCAAGCTTGCGGGGATGCCGCTCGAGCTCCCGAAGCAACCCGTCCATGCGCAAACGGACATGCAAAGCCTCTTCGGAAGGTTCGAGGTGGATATCCGACGCACGCGCGCGAACGGCCTCGTCTATCAGCCGCTGCACCAGACGGATTACGGGGGCTTCGCTGGCGAGGTCCTTGAGACGATCGACTTCCTCGTCTTCGACCACACCTGCGTCAGGAGAAACGGCCTCGACCGCAGCCTCCTCCCGCGCATACAGCGCTTCCAGCGCACGCTGGATCTGCTCCCGCGTGGCCACACACCGCGTAACGGGCCTCCCCAGCGCGAACTCGAGGGCTCGCGGCGAGTAGTCGTCGAGCGCATCCCAGCAGGCTACATCGATCGACTCCGCCGTCAGCCGCAGCGGCAGGACCTCGCGGGTCCGAATGAACTCCGGATTGACGGCCTCGAGGGCAATTGGCAAGACCGGCACGGCCTCGGGCGCGAGTCTCGGCAACTGGCAGAAGCGGGCGAAGTCATCGGCCAGCGCTCCCTCGGATCGCAGGCCCAGTTTCAGCAGAACGGCGCTCAGCCGATCGGACGTCTCCGCCTGCACGCGCGCCACACGCTCCGCGACCACAGCCGTGAGCGTCTGCTGCTCGACGAGCCAGCCGAGGAAGCCGCCGCCCTTCTGCGCAAGAGACTCTTGTTCTTGTTCCACCGTCGCTTCCCGGACCCCTGCGCTCGTGTCCCGAACGACTCTACCGGCTGGCTGATTGCGGTTGCAAGGCCTGCCGGTCAGCGCGGCGGCGACTCTTCCGTCTGCTCGAACCGCTCCCGCAACGCCACCCGAAACGCACGCGGGGTCTGTGGCTTCACGAACAGCGAGGCCACCTGCGGATGCTTGCCGCGCACGACGCGCTCGATCTCCAGCACCACCTCCTCCAGCTCCGGCACGCGCAGGTGGTCCTCGAACTCGAGGCTGAGCGACACGACGATATCGTCCGGCGACAGGTGCGAGGTCAGAGCGCCATTGGCCCGAACCACGCCGCCCACGGCGGCGGCGTGACGGAGAATCGAGTCGACGAGCTCGCGGTCCGCCGGCTCGCCGATGAGCAGACTCTTGCTCTCGCGCGCCAGCAGCATCGCGACACCCGCCAGCACCAGCCCGATGAGAATCGAGGCGACACCGTCGAGAACAGGCATGCCGAGTGTCGTCGCCCCGAAGGTGCCCAGCGCGGCGAACACGATTCCAAGCAACGCCGCGCTGTCTTCGAACAGAATCATGAACGAGGGCGGATCCTTGCTCCGGCGAAACGCTTCATAGAGTTCGTTCTTGCCGCTCGCCGCGCGAAACTGCCTGAACGACACGACCCACGAGGCGCCTTCGAACAGGAACGCCAGCGCCAGCACGATGTAGTTGACGAAGGGAGCGCGGATGGGCTCCGGCTCCAGCACATGAACCACGCCCTCGTAGATCGACACACCCGCACCGAGGGCGAAAATCAGCAACGCGACGACGAAGCTCCAGAAATACAGCTCGCGGCCATAGCCGAACGGATGCTCCCTATCGGGCGGGCGCGCCGCGCTACGCTGCCCGTGGAGCAGGAGCACCTCGTTGCCGCAATCCACGAGTGAATGAACGGCCTCGCTGAGCATCGATGAGCTGCCGCTCAACATGGCCGCGACACCCTTCGTTATCGCCACGAAGAGGTTGCCGACGAGCGCGGCATATACGGCGTTTCGGGAGGGTGGAGCTTTTCTCGAAGCGCGTGTCTTCACTTCATATCCAGTCGCCGGGCACGGACGCCGGCACTGTATACGCCGGACAGGCTGCTGGTCTTGGCTGGATCGCCCGACGGCACGGTGAAGAGCTACCTGACCGCCATCCTCGAAAAAGCCGCAGGCCCGCGACCGGACGCACGCCGTGCTGAAAGCCATAGCCAACCGGTTTCTTTAGTTATAACCGACTGATCTGGCGGAAAGGGCCGGTTCGGCTTGACCGCCGTGCACCGAAATGCCTCAATTCGCCCCCCTTTAAACACCCGCCCCACGCGACCCGCGCCAACCGGCTCGCGCTACCGAGATTTTCCTATGCCTGGTCTGCTGCCCAATATCGATCCCGACGGCCTGCTCGAATTCTCGGTGGTTTACACCGACCGGGCGCTCAACCACATGTCGAAGCGCTTCGTCGGCGTGATGCAGGACATCCTCGCCACGCTGAAGAGCGTCTATCACGCGCACACCGCGGTGCTCGTGCCCGGCAGCGGCACCTTCGGCATGGAGGCGGTCGCGCGCCAGTTCGCCAATCGCGAGAAAGTGCTGATCGTGCGCAACGGCTGGTTCAGCTTCCGCTGGAGCCAGATTTTCGACGCGGGCGGCGTGGCGAGCGCAAGCATCGTCTGCCAGGCCCGCAAGCAAGGCGAAGGTCCGCAGGCCCCGTGGGTGCCCTGCCCGGCCGCCGAGGTCGCCGCGAAGATCCGCGCCGAGCGTCCGAAGGTTGTGTTCGCGCCGCACGTGGAGACGGCGAGCGGAATGATCCTGACGGATGAATACCTGCGCACGGTGAGCGAGGCCGCGCACGAAGTCGGCGCGCTGCTCGTGCTCGATTGCATCGCCTCGGGCGCGATGTGGGTAGACATGCAGTCCACCGGCGTGGACGTACTGATTTCAGCGCCGCAGAAGGGCTGGAGCAGTTCACCCTGCTGCGCGATGGTGATGCTCAGCGAGCGTGCGCGCAAAGCCATCGATGGCACCCAGAGCTCGAGTTTCGCCTGCGATCTCAAGAAGTGGATGCAGATCGCGGAAGGCTACGAGAAGGGCCAGCACGCGTATCACACCACGATGCCGACAGACGCTCTCGTGCGCCTGCGCGACGTGATGCTCGAAACGCGCGACTACGGTTTCGAGAAAGTGCGTGCGGAACAAATCGAGCTCGGCACGAAGGTGCGCGCGTTGCTCGAGTCCCGCGGCTTTCCGAGCGTGGCGGCCGAAGGCTGGAAGGCGCCCGGCGTAGTCGTGAGTTACACCACGGACCCCGGAATCCAGAACACGAGCAAGTTCCTCGCGGCCGGGTTACAGACCGCCTCGGGCGTGCCGCTGCAGTGTGGAGAAGGCCCTGACTTCATGAGCTTCCGCGTCGGGCTCTTCGGGCTCGAGAAGTGGCACCACGTCGATCGCACGGTGGGGCACCTCGCAGCGGCGCTCGATCAGGTGGCGCCGCGTAAGTAATCGGCCCGGGCATCGCCCGGCCCCGGCGCCGGCCGCCGAATGTCTTCGGCGCGGCGCCTCGTCGCCGCCGCACCTCTTCCCTAAGAGCGCACGACCTACATCTGCGCGATAGCGCCCGTGCTATCGCCAACCTTCTCGATGTCCACACCCGCCCGCTGCAGCAGCGTCAGGTGCACATTCGCGAGCGGGGTGCGCTCCGCGAAGTTGATGTGCTGCCCGCCCTTCACCTTGCCGGCCGCCTTGCCGACAATGGCGACAGGCAGCGGATACTGGTTGTGAGCGTTGCTGTTGCTCATGTTGCTGCCGTAGAGGAACAGCGAATGATCCAGCATCGTGCCATCGCCTTCCCGCATCTTGGATAGTTGCGTCAGGAAGTCGGCAAACTTCTTCGTGTGATAGCGCTGGATCTGCACCAGGCGCGCCTTCTTCGCTTCGTCGTTCGCGTGATGTGAGAGCGCGTGGAAGGCGTCGGGCACGCCGATCCAGCCATACGTCTGCTCGCTCACTTCCGGCGCGATCATGAAGGTCTGGATGCGCGTGAGATTGCCCTGATACGCCAGCGCCATCAGGTCGAACATCAGGCCGAGATGCTCATCGAAGTTCTGCGAGGTGGCGCCGGGCACATCAGGCAGAGTGAGTTTCGCGACGTCGCTATGCGCGGAGTTGTTCACGCGCCGTTCGACCTCGCGAACGTTGTCGAGGTAATCATCCAGCGTGGCGCGATCCGCGCCGCCGAGCTTCTTTTTCAGGTCGCCGGTCTCTTCGGCAATCATGTCGAGCAGGCTATTCGTCTGCTGTGCGAGATACTGGCGTTCGCGCGCGGTGTCCCCTTGACCAAAGAGGCGCAGGAACAGCGAGCGCGGATTGCTCTCGATCGGCAGCGGCGTCGTCGCATTCCGGAAGGACAGCGTGCTGGTGTAGGCGCAGCCAAAGCCTCGTTCGCACGCACTACCCTGTCCGTGGCCCTGCGCCGTCGCCACTTCCAGTGACGGCCACGCCGTGTCCTGCCCGAGGTGCTGAGCCGCGATCTGGTCGACGGTCGCTGCCATGTTGGGCGACAGCGTCTCCTGCGGATGCACGCACGACAGCCACGTCGCCGGCACCAGCGCATGTACCGCGCGGCTCTCGCCCGGCTTGTTGCCGATGTTGCTGACGACGGTGAGGTGATCGCGGAACGGCTTGAGCGGCTCGAGGATCGGGCTCACTTCGAACGCCGCGCCGGCCTGCGCCGGCGTCCACTTCTCCATGATCGCGCCGTGAGGGAAGTAGAAGAAACCAAGCCGCGTCTTCGGCGCCGCCGCCGTATTCGCGAGCGCGGTCGACGCCGGCACCATCGCATCGAGGAACGGCAACGCGACCGCCGCGCCCACACCGCGCAGAACCGTGCGACGAGAGATGTGCTTACGGGTGATGAACATGTCGCTTACCTCTTCTGATCCGGCGTCACGGACGCCGTCTGCGTAGTCGGAGAGCTCACTTCCTTCATCCGGAAAGCCGGGCTGTCGACGACGCCCTGGATGAGAGATTCGAAGGTGTTCCCTTCGGTGGCGGCCTTGCGCACGATGGCGCGCACGCTCGGCATGTCCTGGTAGCGCAGGCTGCGGCCCAGTCCGAAAGTCATCAGCCGCTCCGTGAGCGCCTGCACAAACTGATCGGGCCTCGAGACCAGCGCCTTGCGCAACTCCACGGGCGAGCCGAGATTCGTGCCGTCCGCAAGCGTGCCGCCCGCGTCGATCGCCACGCCCGCATCGAGATCCTTCGTGCGCCACGCACCCGTGACGTCGAAGTTCTCGAGCGCGAAGCCGAGCGGATCGAGCACGCCATGGCAGCCGTTGCACGTGGGGTTCGCGCGATGCATTTCGAGGCGCTCGCGAACGCTGAGCACCTTTTTGCCGACCTCGGTCTCCGGGAACGCCTGCACCGACGGCAACGGAGGTGCGGGCGGCGTGCCCATGATGTTGTCGAGAACGAACTGCCCGCGCAGCACCGGCGATGTTCGGTTGCCGTATGACGTGCTCATGAGCAGCGCACCCTTGCCGAGCAAGCCCCAGCGGTTCTGGTCGTCGAGCTTCACCGGGCGGAACTGCGCGCCGCGAATGCTCTTGATGCCGTAGTGAAGCGCCACGCGCTCGTTGAGGTAGCTCACGTCGGACGTGAGCAGCTCGAGCACATTGCGATCGCCGCGCAGGACGCTGTCGAGAAAGAGACGAATCTCCTCATGAAGCGCATCGCGCAGATTGACGTCGAAGGTGGGGTAGAGCTCCGGCGTCGGCTCGATGTTGTCCATTCGCGCGACGTTGAGCCATTGGAACGCGAAGTTCGTGACGAGCGACGCCGACTTCGGATCCTTCAGCATGCGGCGGATCTGCGCGTGCATCTCTTTCGGGTCGCGCAGCTTGCCTGCGGTCGCTGCGCCGAGCAGCTGTTGATCCGGCACCTCGCTCCACATGAGGAACGAGAGGCGCGACGCGAGCGCCAGATCATCGAGCGGCACGACGGCCGGCGCCGCCTTGTCGGCGGTCCGCACTGGAGCCGGCGCAGCGTTCACCGGCTCGGCGCGGAACAGGAACTTCGTGCTCGACAGGATCGACGTAAGGCCGCCCTCGATGCCCGCCTCGAATCCGTCCTGGTCGTGTCCCAGCGTGTAGAAGGACATCGGCGCCTTGAGGTCTTCGTCCGTCACGGGCCGGCGGAAAGCCTGTTCCGCGAGATTCGCGAAGATGCGGCGGGCGCACGGCGCTTCTTCCGCAGGGGATGCGGGGTGACAGATGAGAATGCGACGGCGCGCCTCGGTGTCGCCGAGGCCGGTGACGCTGAAGGGACCCGAGATATCGAGGCCCGGAATGCGCGGGGTGCGCTCCATCTCCGGCAACATCGCCACCGGTCGCAGCGTCGAGTCCGACTCGGCGAACGAGCGCTGGATGAACGCCACCCCCACGCGTCGCTGGCCGGCCTTCACCTTGACGTGGATGTTATCGAAGCGCGACTGCATTTCGTCCGCGGCCGTGGCCTGGAACTGGTCGACAGCCTTGAGATCCTCGGCGCCTCCGGCGGATGCCTTGAACACGCGCTCATCGTCGATCGTCAGAATGACATCGTGCTTCGAGTCGACCTTCGTGACGTAGCCGGCGCCCATCCACAGAAAATCGCGGATGTTGAACACGTACTCGCCGTCGGCGGGGAAATAGAAGTCGACGTAGAAGCCGCCGCGCGTACCAAGCGGCAGGCCATCCACGTGCGCGTTCTGGTCGACGTAGATAGGTACGCGGTATTCATGACTGCTGGACTTCGCATCCGCGCGGCCGATGGCCTGACGGCTGATCGTGCGCGCGGCCTGGATGTACTGCTCCAGATACGCCGGCGAAGTACGCAGCACCGCCGCGATGTTGTCGAAGCCATCCATCGAGACGTCTTTCGGCAGCATCGTCTCGACGTTCACGTCCAGCCCGAGCAGCGCCCGGATGGATCGCGCGTACTCCGTTCGATTCAAGCGATGCACGCCCACCGTGCCCGGTGACGGTTGTGTGGCGCCGACCGCATCGAGCTTGCCTTCCATCCAGCTCACGAAGCCACCGATGGTTTCGTTCGAAGGCTGGGGCTGGCCTGGCGGAGGCATCAGGCGGCCGCGCAGTTTGCGCACGGCCTTCTCCCAGACTTCCGCATCGTCGGCGATGCTGTCCGAGCTCATCGTGTCGAACGCGACGCCGCCGGCCCAGTCCGTCGCGTTGTGGCACTTCTCGCAGCTGTCGCTCAGCAACTTCCAGTGCACCGCCGCCTGCTCGTCTGTCTTCGACGTATCGCTCTCCGCCGCCGACGCCGGCAGGGAAGCAAGGCTCGAAAGCGCGAGAACCGGCGGCGCGATCCGCAGCCAATGCTTCTTCGAAAACCTCATACGATCGAGACTCCCATCTGCTGCGGACGCAGGGAAATCCCGCGGAAAGCATTGCGGATGAACTGTTCGGGGTTGCCCCACACGGCGTCGAACTCCTTGGTGGGCTGCGCGTCGAGCATTTCCTGCGCGCTCTTGCCCTGGGCGAGCATCTTCGCCATGCGCTGGCGCACGGTCGTCAGCATGCTGGCCTGCGTGTCGAGATACGCGGGCGCTTGCACCGCGCCCAATCCTGGAACGACGCGCGTGTCAGCCGTACACATTTTCTTCAGCGCCGTCACACCGTTGAGATTGCCGCCGATCCAGCCGTTGGATGCGATATCGAGGATTGGATACGCCCCGATGGACACGACATCAGCACCGACGAGCACGTTCGTCTTTCGGAAAAACACGTAGATGTCGCCGTCCGTGTGCGCCTCGGGCATCAGCGCGTAATCCAGCGTCTCGCCGCCGAAGGTCAGGCTCTGCGGCGTGTAGAAGGTCTGGTTCGGGCGAGCTTTCTCGGGAAGGCGCGGGTACTTTCGGTTCTCCCACTTGGAGTCGACATCGACCCCCAGCCAAAGTTTGGTGTTCTCATGCGCGATGATGCGCGTGTCGGCCTTCGCCAGCGCGACGTTCGAGCCGGTCTGGTTCCAGTGCCAATGCGTGTTGAACAGCGTGTGAACGCGCTTCTGTCCCGTGCGCTTGCGCACGAGCGCGAGCACATCGTCGGACCGCTCCGGCGAGCCGCCATCGACCAGCAACACACCCTCGTCCGGATGGAAAACCGTGACGTTGCCGCCGCCACCGGAGATCACGAACAGGCGCTCGCCCAGCTCCGTCACCGTGAGTGGCGTGCGATCCCTCGACCAGGCCGGGCGCAGTCCGCTGGCGGCGTTCGCGGCCGCTACGGTGCCCGCAGCCATAAGAAAGTGCCTGCGGTTCATGGTGTGCCACCCCGCGAACCGGTGTCAGCCGTCAGTCGCTTCAGCAGCGCTACGGTCTCCGGAAAAGCCTCCGCGGGACCGCGCCCGAAAGCGCCGCCGCCCACGCCATTTGCCACGTCCGCAGCCGTGCGGCCACGAGAATCTTTGATCGTGAGGTCCGCTTTGCGCGCGACCAGCAGGTTCACCACGTCATTGCGACCGCGACCCGCGGCCCCGTGAAGCGCCGTGCCACCGTCGCCCGCCCGCTGATTGATGCCCGCACCGGCGTCGAGAAGCATCTTGATGATGTCGACCGCCTGATCTTCCGTCTGATAGCGACCGCGCGAATCCCGGCCCGAATAGCCGGTGCCGGCGGCCATCATCATCGGCGTTACACCCGACACAGTGGGGAGCGTCGGGTTGGCGCCGTGTGCAAGCAGCAGACGCACGACTTCAACGTCACCGCCCTTCGCGGCGCGCGCCAGCGGTGTGGTGCCGACCTGGAGCACACCATCGGGGCCGCGGTCATCGCGCAGGGAGCGCAGCGGCGGCACGATCTTGATCTGCAGATTCGGGTTGGCGCCGCGCTCGAGCATCATCTTCACGAGCGCGGTGCCCGTGGTCGCATCCGACGACGGACGGTCGGCGCGGCCACCGGTCGGCAACGTATTCATGTCCACGACGGCGTACAGCGGCGAGCGTCCCCACGTGTCCCACACGTTGAGCTCCGCGCCCTTCTTCACGAGCAAGGCGCCCACGTCGAAGCCGAAATTGAGCCCCGCCATGACGAGCGGCGTGACGCCATCGGGGTCGGGCAGGTTGATGTCGGCGCCGCTACGAACGAGCTCTTCGGCGCAGGCGAGGCAACCCGAGCGGGCGGCGTACAGCAGCGGCGTGAGGCCGCCCGAGGGGCGCTGCTGCATGCGAGGCTCGGCGGTCACCTGCCGCTCGAAATTCGTGAGGCTGGAACGCGCATTCACCTCCGCGCGATGGCTGACGAGCAGGCGGACCATTTCCGGCTGAGACTGGGCCGCGGCCCACATCAGCGCGGTCTGTCCGCGCCACGTCTCGTGCGCGTTGACGTTCGCGCCCGCCTTGAGAAGGAGTTTCGCCGCTTCGACATTGCTGGAGCGTGCAATCACCATCAGCGCCGTCTGGCCATCGGCGTTCGCCGACTCGACGTCCGCGCCGCCCTTCAGCAGCTTCTTGATGATCTCCGCGTTGCCAACGACCGCGGCTTCGACCAGCGGCATGGAGTTGTAGTCATTGCGTGCGTTCGGATTCGCGCCCGCGCCGAGCAGGCGATCGACCAGCGCGGCGTCGTTGTTGTAGACGGCCCAGTGCAGGGCGGTCGTTCCGTCGGCCGCGCGTTGATTCACGTCCACCTGGGGGTGGGCGGCGAGCAGCTCGAGCGCCTTGGCCGAGTCTCGATTTCGGACCGCCGCGACCAGCGGCGGGGGTGGACTGCCCGTCGCCACGGACGGGTTGGGGGCTTCGCCGCCCCAGGCCAGGGGCCCGCACAGAACCAGCAAGCTCAAATACCACCGACGCATTCGCTCAATCCCCCTCTGGCGTCCTGGCCGGAGTTCCCCCGGCGCGCGCCAATATCGTGCGACGGCAAAGATATGCCGAGACTCGACCGTTAGCATGAACACGAATTCAAAAAGTCGGGCTCATTACTATTACTGTGGCTAATCGTTCGCGGCGGGTCCACGGGCCCACCCGCCGATACCCGAGTTCAAGTTCGCGCCAGGAGTCCGGCCCGTTTCATGCCACTGTCACATGCGCTTTAGACGATTTCCCATTCAGCCCCCCGCAGGGGCGCCTCCCGGCCAACGAGAACCGCCATGACCGACTCCATCCCGCTCGATCACGAAGAAATCATCCGCCGCATCGGCCGCGATCTCGCCGACAGCTACGACGAGGAGCTGGAGATGGAGATCGAGGATCACCACCCCCTGCCGGGCGTCCCGGACAGCACCAACGCGGCCGAGGAAAAGGACTACCGCCGCCACTACTTCAGCCAGCTCTTCCGCCTGCAGGCGGAGCTCGTGAAGCTGCAGGACTGGGTGGTCGCCACGCGCGAGAAAGTCGTCATCATCTTTGAAGGCCGCGACGCCGCGGGCAAAGGGGGCGCCATCAAGCGCCTCACGCAGCGGTTGAATCCGCGCGTTTGCCGCGTCGTGGCGCTGCCCGCGCCCAACGATCGGGAGCGCACGCAGTGGTACTTCCAGCGGTACGCCGCCCACCTGCCAGCGGCGGGCGAGATCGTGCTGTTCGACCGAAGCTGGTACAACCGCGCCGGCGTCGAGCACGTGATGGGCTTCTGCACGCCGGAAGAGTACGAAGAGTTTTATCGCTCGGTGCCCGAGTTCGAACGCATGCTGGTGCGCTCAGGCATCCGGCTCCTGAAATACTGGTTCTCCATTACGGACGAAGAGCAGCATCTGCGGTTTCTGGGCCGTATCCACGATCCGCTCAAGCAGTGGAAGCTGAGCCCGATGGATCTCGAGTCGCGGCGCCGGTGGGAGGACTACACGAAGGCGAAGGAGATCATGCTCCAGCGCTCGCATATTCCCGAGGCGCGCTGGTGGGTGGTGCAGGCGGTCGACAAGAAACGTGCGCGACTCAACTGCATCGACCATCTGCTGAAGCAGTTCCCGTACACGGAAGTGCAGCAGAAGAAGAACCAGATCGTGCTGCCAGAGCGCGAGCGGCACGAGCACTATTCACGGCAAGCGGTGCCGGCGGAGATGCTGGTCCCGGAAATTTATTGAGTTGGGGAGTGTCGGATCGGGCGGCCAAGGAGAGCCACTCCCAGCCGCCCGGCGATTGAGGGCCTCTTCCGCGGGCGCTAACGAACGATCTGCGGCTGATCCGACCTTCCCTGCTCGTACGTGCTCCAACCCGACTGGATGCCGTACGGCGCGCGATGGAAGATCGCTTCGATCCGGCGAATCCTGCCGTCCTGGATCTTGAAGAGCTCGCCGAGCTGCCACGTCCAGTTGATCTGCTCGTGATCGAAGAAACCGAAGGCGAACACGATGCCGCGCTCGCGATCCACCGCGACGAAGCGACGGTCGCGCACGCGTGACACCACATCCTTCAGCGCGACTTCGAACTGCTTCTTGCAACCCATCGCTTCGGTCTGGCCCGTGGCCGGATTGCGCATCGGCACGTTGGTCGAGTGATTGCCGTTCTCGTAGCGATCGCAGTCGTCGGTGAAGGGGTAATAGCCCTTGCCGTCGTTGCGCTGCAGGCCGGAAAAGTAGTAGTTCGCGGTGTGGATCATCTCTTCGCGCGAAGGGCGCTTCGCTTCCGGAATCACCTCCGCAAAGATCGGGTTCGGCGCGCCCATCTTTTCGACGCGCTCGCCGGTGGACGGAGGACGCGCCGCCTGACCGCCGTTGTTCGTGAGGCCGCCTTCCGGCCGGATGACGAGCTGCTCGACCTCGCTGATCACTTTGTCGACGATCTTCAGCCGCAGCACCACGGCGACGATCAGGTCTTCGTTGCGCTCCTTCTCGCGCGCCGTGCCGAAGAAGGCGACCTGCTGCGTTTCCACGTCCGGCACATAGAACCTGTACGTGCCCTTGCCAGACATGCGAAACCAAAGGCCTTCGGTGCCGAGCGGCAGCTGCACGCCGTTCTCCGTGAACTTCGTGCCGCGCGCGAAGAGATCGTCACTCACCTTGTGCGTCAGCATCGCGTCCATGTAGCGATCGACGTAACCCTGGAGGCAACTGCGATCGCAGGCCACGGGCTTCGCCGTCTGGGCGAAGGCAGGCAACGTTGCGAGACCCATGAGCACACTACATGCGAGCGCGGATTTCATCTGGAAAGCCTCCCCTGTTGAATCGTGGCGAAAAGCTAGCGCCATTCCGGGCGGGAGCAGGGCCTCGGATGGAGGTCTGTTCGAAGGCTGGCGGGGCGACCCGGCGCGATGACCGCGAATCACAGTCCTGGACACTGAATCAGCCGTTTCCAATTCGATCAATCCAGGGGTCGAGCAGGATCAAAGGCGGGGCGTTGCGTGCCGCTACGATCGGCCTGATCGAGGCCTATGCCATCGGCACCTTAGTTTGTGTGTGTGCCGGCAGAACGCCTTCCACACCCCAGGGGGAAACTCTAGCATGCACGACCATCAGGCCCGTGCCGCAGGCGCCTTCGCGCCCGGCACCCAATCTTATTCCAACACGCGCAGCCGCTCGCTCGTCTCCGCCGCTGTCGCGTTCGCACTCGCCTGCGCGGCAGGCGGCGTAACAAGCGCCCTCGCCGCCCCGGCGCCTGAACCGCAGGCGCAGACCACCGGTGCCAACGAATCCGCGTCGAGCGGTGAATCGCAACTCGCCGAGGTGGTCGTCACCGGTTCGCGCATCGCGCGCCGCGACTTCGAAGCCAGCACGCCGATCACCACAGTGCAGGAAGATCTGCTGCAGCAGACGAGCAGCTTCGCGCTCGAATCCAAGCTTCTGCAGCTGCCGCAGTTCGCGGGCGCGGCGAACAGCCAGTACTCCACAGGCTACTTCAACAGCGGCGCCGCGACGCTGAATCTTCGCAACCTCGGCGATAACCGCAACCTCGTGCTGCTCGATGGCCGCCGCCTCGAGCCCTCGACCTCGGCGCTCGCCGTCGACATCAACACGATTCCGGCCGCGCTGATCGACAGCATTGAAATCATCACCGGTGGCGCCTCCGCCGCGTACGGTGCCGACGCGGTCTCGGGCGTCGTGAACTTCAAGCTGAAGAAGAGCTTCCAGGGTCTGCAGCTCGACGGCTACTACGGCCTGTCCGAGCGCGGCGACAACCGCATCGTCGACCTGAGCGCCACGATGGGCGGCAACTTCGCCGACAACAAGGGCAACGCGGTCTTCGCGGTGAGCTATTCCGATCGCGGCGAAGTGCGCAACAGCGACATCGATTTCCTGCAGAAAGGCTTTGCCGTCGGCGCCATCCCGTCGTCGTCGAGCTTCCTCTCGAATGGCTACTACAACCCGATCACGAACCAGCCGACGCAGGGCGCGCTGGATTCTTACTTCGGGCAGTACGGTGCCGCCCCGGGTGCCGTGACGCGCGCCACGCAGCTGGGCTTCAACAACGACCAGCAGTCGCTGTTCAACATCACCGGCGCGAACATCTACAACTACACGAACCCGCTCTACCCGCGCTATGCGATCGACTCGTTCACGAGCCCGACCAGCAAGACGGTGAAGCAGAACTTCAACGCGGACACGCTCGCGTCGCTGCCGCTCACGCGCTATTCGGCGTTCGCGAACGCGACGTATAACGTCACCGACAGCATTCAGTTCTTCACCCAGCTCCAGTACACGCACTACAACAGCACCACGGTTGGTGGCGGGCCTGTGGCCGCGAACACGTGGCGTGCGGACATCCCACGCGATGCCGCGCATCCGGTGCCGGCCGCGTTCGCGACGCTGCTGGATTCGCGCCCCGATCCGAACGGCGACTGGGCCTTCAACAAAGACCTCTCGTTCATGGGCCTCGGCACCGTCGACCACACCAACGACGTGTATCAGCTCACCGCCGGCCTGCGCGGCTCGCTGCCGATCACGGACGTGACCTACGAGCTGTACGCCTCGCACGGTGAAACCCAGCTCGTCGACAAGGGCGTTTCGGGCTTTGCCTCGCTCGCGCGCTACCAGCAGCTGATGCGCGCGCCGAACTACGGCGCGAACTTCAAAGGCCAGTACGGCGGCTGCACGAGCGGCATCAATCCGTTCGGCGAGCAGAACGGCGTCGGCGCCGGTCAGTTCGGCGACCCGAACCTGGCACAGGTTTCGGCGGACTGTATCGACTACCTGAACCCGTATTGGACGAACACGACGAAGCTCGCCCAGGACGTCGTCGAGCTCTCCACGCAAGGCAAGGCGTTCGACCTGCCGGCTGGCGAAGTACGCTTCGCGCTCGGTGCGGACTATCGCAGCAACACGGTCAGCTCCAAGCCCGACAAGGCGTTCACGCCGGATTCGGGTTACTTCGCGGACATCATCGGCCAGTTCGGCGTGCTGCCGGTCTCCGGGATGAACTACGTGAAGGAAATCTACGGCGAGTTGCTGATCCCGCTCCTGAAGGACCTGCCGGGCGTGCAGAAGCTCGAGCTCGATACGGGCTATCGCTTCTCCGACTACAACCACTCCGGTGGCACCAACACGTACAAGGCGGACATCAACTGGACCGTGGTTGACCCGCTGCGCGTTCGCGCCGGTTACCAGCGCGCCGTTCGCGCGCCGAACGTCGTCGAGCAGTTTGGCCCGCCGACGCTGGTGTTCGACAGCGCCGTGGACGCCTGCCAGAGCACTGGAACGGCCAGCTACTCGAACATCGCGTCGAACCCGAACCGCGCCAAGGTGCAGCAGATGTGCCGCACGCTGATGGGTGGCGGCGCGCCGCCGATCACCGACCCGGTGAACGATCCGTTCGGCCTCAACACGTATCTCGGCAGCGCCTCGGGCTCGCTCAACTCGTACCCGAGCGGCAACCCGGACCTGAAGCCGGAGAAGGCGGACACGTACACCGCCGGTATCGTGTTCTCGCCGACCTGGGATCTGCCCGGGAACGCGAACTTCACGACCTCCCTCGATTACTACAAGATCGACATCGACGGCGCGATCGGCTACATCAACGCGAACCTGACGTACCAGCTCTGCTTCAACGCCAACGGCGAGAGCAACCCGACGTACGATGTGAACAACATCTACTGCAAGACGATCGGTCGTCAGCAGCTCGCCGGCGCGCAGGGCGTGCCGTCCGGCGTGTTCAGCACGTATCTGAATCAGGGCAGCATCGCGACGAGCGGTGTGGACCTGCAGAGCGACCTCAAATTCAACGCGGGTCCCGGTACCGTCGGCGTGAACCTGGTCGTGAACTACCTCGACAGCTTCAAGCGCAAGGTGGGTCCGGGCGCTCCGGAGATCGACTACACCGGGTTCGCGGGTGGCTACTACGAGTGGAAGAGCTATCTGAACTTCACGTACCAGATGGGCCCTGTCGGCGGCGGTTTGCGCTGGCGGCACCTCCCGAGCGTGAAGGCGCAGGACTACCTCGTGGCACCCTGCACCGCTACGCGCTGCTTCGGTGACACCCCGTCGTGGGACATGTTCGACCTGTACGGAAGCCTCAAGGTCAACGACATGTTCAGCGTGCGTGCCGGCATCGACAACCTCCTGGACAAGGATCCGCCGGTGGCTCGTGGCATTCCTGGCAACACCGACCCGCAGAGCTACGACATTCTCGGTCGCCGCTTCTACGTGGGCGTGACTGCGAAGTTCTGATTCGATTCGATTTGGCAAAACAGATGCGCCGCCGCCACAAAAATGGCGGCGGCGCGTCCGCACCGCGTTCAGCAAGTCGGGCGATCACCCCATCGGCGCCGGGTGGTGGCAATAATAGGTAGAGCGGCATGCATCTATTGTGTTGTGGCCGCAACACCTGCCCACGCTACGCTGAAAAGTGACGCTGACCCCCGCCGCACACTCACTAGACCTGCACCGGATCGTCCACACACAAAGGGAACGGCTGTGGCGCCAGAGCGCGCAGCATTTCTTCCCCGGCCTCAGCGTGCGCGACATGCTGGACAAGCCCTCGCGGGGCTCCATCCACGGGCTTTCGATCGGCCCCGGGCAACTCTGGAATATTCTTTCCCCACCCGCCCAGGTGACTTACAAGCCGCGCGGCCGCGGCGACGACGACGCGCAGTGGCTCTCGGTGATGGTGCAGCTCCAAGGCTCGACGAACGCGCGGCAGGATGGGCGACTCTGCGTCCTGAACCCTCACGACGTCTGCATCATCGACGGGCAACAGCCCTTCGAGCTCGAAGTCGAGGACGGCTTCTCGCGGCTCATGTTCCTGCGGCTGCCGCGCGCGCTCGCGTTGGGCCGCCACCCGTATCTGGAGCGCCAGACCGCACAGGCACTGGATCGGGATGACGCCGGCGCGCAACTCCTGCGCACGATGTTGATGGGGCTGCTGGAAACCGGGCCGCTGCTGCGAGACGAGCAAGGGACGCTTGCGATCACCGGCGCGGTTCAGCTGCTGGGCCTGCCGCGGTTCGCGCAGGAATCCAGGATTCGGGACCTCGCGTGGCGTGCACGAGCCGCGCTTGCGCTCATCGACGCGGAACTGCCCGATCACTCGCTGACGGCGAGCCGGGTCGCGGCCGCCCAGTGCATCAGCCGCCGACGGCTGGATCAGATCGTGCTGTCGACGCTGGGCACGTCGGTTTCCGCGCAGATCTGGCTGCGGCGACTGAATCAGGCGGCTGCGGATCTGCGCGACGCGCGGCTGATGAATCGCAGTGTCACGCAGATTGCCTACAGCGTTGGGTTTGCGAGCGCCGCGCATTTCACGCGCGCATTCAAGCGTCACTATCGCTGCACGCCGCTGCAGTGGCGCCGGAAGGCGGAGGTGGCGCGGGCGCCTATGGTCGCTCTCGCCTAGCGCCCGCCGATCACTGCGTCTTCGGGAAGCTTGATATCCTGCGCACTTCGCCAGCCCGCCCTCGGCTATCGCAAAGAGCGTGACGGTCATGACTCGAACGCCGATAGTTTTCACGTTGCTTCTGCTGGCAAGCTGCGCTCGAGCGCCTGAACAGCAGCGTGGGAGCCCACCAGAGGCCACGCCGTCGCAGACCCCCGACGCCCGAGGCCGCGCCCACACTACCGGCTCCCGAAGCGAGCACGGCACCGCCGTTTCCTCCGGTCAGCCCTCCCGCGCCGGGCACGCCCGGCGGACTGCCGGACGATCGCACACCTATCTCCGAAGCGCCTTTCTTACCCACGAGCGCGCAGGGCGCGGCCAACGTCGTTCAGATTTACTACGCGCTGATCGGTGAGCACCGGTATGAGGATGCGTGGCGACTCTGGACGCAAGGCGGCCAGGGGAGCGGAATGAGCTCGGCGGCGTTCACAGCGAGCTTCGCGCAATACGAGAGTTACAACGCCAACATCGGCGCGCCGGGAACCATCGAAGGCGCCGCGGGTTCGTTGTTCGTCACCGTTCCCGTTCTGATCTACGGGCGCAGGAAATCGGGCGAGGAAGTGCACGAGCTCGGCGAAGCGACGCTCCGGCGCGTGAACGATGTGCCGGGTTCGACGGCGGAACAGCGCGCATGGCACCTCTCCCGAATCGATCTGAAGCCTTCGCCCGGGCCGGCGGCGCGTTAGCCGTTGCCACCGATCGGCTTCAGGTCGCGGCTTTCACTTGCCGAACTCGAAGATACTTTCGTCGCTTTTCGGCCGCCCCATTCCCTCCTCGAAGTACTTCTCCCACAACTGCCCCCACGGCCGTCGGAACATGTCGAGCGCCTCGTACTGAATCGTCTCTCCGGGTGAAACAGGTGTGGCGACTCCCTTTACCGGAAAGATGTTCGGCAGGCACTCGATCACTTCGTACGGATCGCCTTCATCGAGCCCGCCCAGGCGCGCAAGATTGCGCACGATCCGAATGGGTTTCACCAACGCCTCGGGATCGTAGAACACCGCCTCGTGATTCAAGCCGACGATCCGTCCGCGTGAATCGTGCTTCGGCGTGTAGATCTCCACCGTCTGCATCCCGCTCGAGAACTCGAACGCGCCATGCGCCGTCCAGCCCTGAATGTTCGACGTCCAGGTGATCAGCACATCGCCATCCCAGAATCCGATCGTCTCGCCATACCACTTCGCCACGTCGGGGCCGAGGCGCGGCACGCTCCCCTGCATCTTGAACTGGCGACCGACGTTGATGTCCGTGATGAAATTGCGCGCGACGCCCGTGCGGATCTGCACGAACTTCGGCGTCGCCAGAATGAAATGCGGCTGCACCCCAGTCGCGAGGAAATACCAGCGCCGCATGAACCCCTCAGGCCAGCAGTACTGGCCCGACCATTGAGGCGCGCCGGAATTCCCCTGGTGATACAGGTCCTGCACCATGCGCATCTGGTACTCCGGCGTCAGCAGCGACACGATCGTCGATGCCTGGTTCACGAGCATCATGCTGTACCAGTTCTCCAGCATGGAGACCGCCCGATAGCGCCCGCTCCAATCTTCCGGGAGCGTAGCCGCCGGCTTTCCGGATTTCGGCTGGCGACGACGCGTCTCTTCCTGAAGAGCCTCGTAGTGTTGCTGCGCGCTGGTGAACTCGTAAGGGCTCAGGATCGCTTCACGCGGATAGTCGACCTTGCACTCGCCCCATGCCGCGGTCCGCGGCGGGTTCTTTCCGCTCACCTGCAGGAACACCGGCGTGACCGCACCCCGTTGCGCCTCGATCGCCTGCGGACTATTGCATCGAAAGTAGCGCGGGTCGCCCCACGACGCGCGGTCCTTGTAGAAATCCTTCGAAGTGAAGAGATCCACGGCAAGCGGCTCGATTCCCGGAGGCGCCGCGCCTTCCCAGGCGGATCCGATGCGCAGCTCGGTCTCGCTGGCGCCGGTGCCCCGAATCAAAGGAATCCTCATGGCGCCGACGAAGGGATAGCTCCGCATCTGCTCCCTCACGCGCTGCAGTTCCGCAGCCGGCGTGCCGGCTGGAACCGCCTCTCGTGCCGGCGCGTGCAACGCGACCGCCAGCGGCGCGCCCCGCCCCACGCTCTTGAAGCCAGGGTCGGCAACTTCCTGCGCGTGGCCTCGCGGGACCGCGAAGGCGGTAATCAATGCAATCGCGCTTGCTACGAGACGGCTGCTCGGGTGCATTTGACGGCTCCGCGGCGTTGATGTGAGGAGACGCGCCTGATGCGCATCGAGGAAGGGATTATCGTCCCCCGCCCGCTCGCCTCCCCTTTGGAACAGCCCCGCGCGAAGCTCTTGCGCATCAAGTCGCTTTGCCATTCGTACGTTCGTGTGTCCATCTTTTTCAGCGCTTTTCGCGCCGCCTCGCCAAGAGAGTTCAGGATCGAATCAGTCGGCGACAGTCTCACTTGCTCCAGGAGATCTCGCGGAATTCCCGGTGTGCTCGCAGCACCTCGTCACTCGCATCCCCGGCGAGCTGGGAAGGGCGAAAGCCGGAGGCGATGCCGACGACACGAACCTCGCGCCCGTCGACGCTGAACCGCACGCGCCATTCCTTGACGGCCAATTGCAGGCCATCGTCGACCCGGCGGATCCGCCGGTAGGGGTGCGGCGCCGGGCCAAGCTCGAGCGTCGAGCGGATTCGCTCCTCGATCGCCAGCGCCGTTCGCGCCTCGATCCACTGTGCCTGCTCGCTCGCGATCGCGTCGAAACTCACGTCGTACGCGCGCACCGGGTCCGCCGGTTGCCCCACATCGCGCACGAGGTCCGCGTCGTCCAGCCAACCATTACCCGCATCGGGGTAGGCGTCCGTGTAAGGCACGTACGGCTTGAGATCGAGCACCGGTGTGCCATCGAGCATGTCCGCATCGAGAATGTGCAGCGTCAGACCCTCGACGCGCTCCAACCGCACGACTGAAAGGCCAATCGGGTTCGGCCGGTGCGGCGAGCGCGTGGAAAACACGCCTTTGCGCCCTGTCACGCTACGCGGTGGAAGCACCTTGGGGCGCCAGCCGGCGTTCCGATGAAACCAGAAGACCACCCAGATGCGCTTCCAACGCGCGAGATCCTCGAGGGCATGCTCGAAGTGACGGCCGGGCAGCAGTTCGATTTGTGCCGGCTCCCCGCCCGCCGCCCGCGGCTGGCGTGCCGCCTCGACCTTCGTCGCAAGCGTATTGCGGACGAACCCGATCGGCTCGAGCACAAGGCGGGACGAAGCATCATCTTCGGATGACAGCATGACGCGCAGGATACCCTACCGGCCGCGTATCAAAGCCCGCCCCGCTCGAGTTGTATCGGCGTCCCCGCAATTGTTTCAGTCCCGCGGGTCGGCGGACTCGTTCGTTGCGGTCAGGCGGTCGAATGCCACCAGCGCAATACAGGACAGTACCATCGGCATCGCGACGGCATAGAAGATGGTAGAGGGCTGTACGCCGGCATCAAGCATGAAGCCCGTGGCGGCGGGGCTCAGCATGTTCCCGATGCGCCCGAACGCCACCGCGGAACCGATGCCTGTCGAGCGAATGTGCGTCGGATAGAAGCGCGCGGCCGGCGGATACAACATGAAGAACGCGCCGGACACGAATACGCCGCAGACGGTCGCCATGAGAAGATTGATCGTGTTGCTCAAGTGAAGCACCAGCCCCATGCCGATGCAGCTTGCGATCGCGGCCATGATGGAGCCCAGCAGCACTTTGTTGGTCTGCCAGCGCCGCGTAAACAGCGGCAACACCAGACCACCGAGCATCGCACCCGCCGAGTAAACAGCAATGGCATTCACGCCGACGTCGGTCGGCTTGCCTGCGTGCGTGAGAATCAGCGTCAGCCAGTTGGTGAAGAAGCTCACCGCCGCGCACACGCCGATGAACGTGGCCCACAGGAGCGCGGTGCCCACCGCCCTGCCCTCCGTGAACAGATCGCGCAAGCGGTTCTTGCGCTCACGCAATTTCAGGTAGCGCGGTGACTCCGGCAGCGCCGCTATCAGCAGCAGGGTAACGGCGGCGCATCCCCCTCCGACGTAGAGCACCGGCGTTTGCCACGGCCCATCGGAAAGCGTCGGCAGCTTCACCAGCAAGGCGGCCAGCAGACCGCCGCCGGCCTGCCCGAGGAACACGAACGCCACCACACTGGCACGCAAGCGCGCGGCAGCGGACTCCGACACCAGCGCCACCGCAACAGGAATCACGCCGCCGAAGGAGATCCCGGTCACCAGACGACAGATCAGGAGCTCCGGCACGTTCCTCGCGAGCATCGTGGCGAGGGTCGCGACCGTCATCAGCACCATGGCCGCGATCAGGGCGTTTCGCCTGCCGATGCGGTCGGCGAGGTAGCCGACGCCCACACCACCCACGATCAAGCCGATCGGGCCCGAGGACAGGATGATGCCGAACGCGCCCGCCGGCACGGACCAGGTATGGGTAATTCTCGGCGCCAGCAGCGGAATCAGCGTCAGATCGATGCCTTCGATCAGCGTAACCAGCGCGCATAGCGCCACGACCCGAATCTGGGCGGCGCTGATCGGCTCATCGCTCGTCGTGGCGGTGTTGGACAAAGCCCGGGCAACACTATGCGTGGCAGGAAGCCTCGGCTTGTCCGAAGCGGAACAGAATTTTGCGGAACATTGCCAGGAGCCGCAATACACCCGCATTTAGAGCGCTGTTCGCATCGTGACGCGAAGAAGTTTTCCGGCAGGCTGCTGCCCGTCGTGATTCTCGATGCGCAGGACCCCGAGACTCCCGCGCGCTCCGCCCCTTCAGCCCTGACGGTCCAGGAGCGTGATCTCGCTCCACTCCAGAACGCCCGGCGAGGCCGCGCGATTCGTGCAGTAGCTCCCCAGACACCGGCCATGACTGAAGAGCGCGCCGTCACCCGCGCGAACGAACTCATACGGGCCCATCAATTCCGGGCGCCCATGCGGACCCTGCGCACGAAGGAACAGCGGGCCGTTCGCCTCGAACTCGCGGAAGTAGCGCGGACCCAACCGCCAGCCCAGGGAGCTGTAGGTCGCGACGAGGCTGCCTTCAGGACCGCGCAGCGTGCTGTCCGCGCAGATTCTGAAGAAAGCGCCTCGCGCGAAAACCGGAACGCCGCTGGACGTGAACGACAGGCTGATCAATTAACCGCGGAGCCTTGCCAGTTGCCGCTTGAGAGAAGCGACCTGCGTTTTCAGCACGGCATTCTCCGTGCGCACGGTATGCGCTCTCTTGAACAGCAACACGCACGAGATCAGAAGAGCTGCAACCGCGAGGATCGTCACGAACGGCCCCGGTATCAGGGCTTGCCCGCGGAGACGCGTGACTTCTCCAGAGTGATGGAGTAGCTCATCTGCAGCTCGCAAGGTTGCCGCGCGGCCCCGCCGCGGCATCGAATGCCGGAGCACTCGAGCATGCCCTTGGTGTCCTTCTCGCTACCGCGCAGCGTACCGAGCGCAACCGCCTGCAGATCGTAGAGCCCACTGCAGTCGCCATACGGACAGGGATAGACGAAGTGCGCTTTGGCCGGCGGGAACAGCGCGCAGGATTGAGCGGCATGCATGGCCTGAGTGCCGTAGCGAAACTCGAGATCCACGCGCACGGACGCGGCATCCGGGCACGCCGTGCGAAGCGGCTCGGCGGCGACGCGACCTTTGCGCAGCTCATCGCGCCGATCCCAGGCTTCCGCCTTCTTGTGTCGAGACAACTTCACTGGTGCACCGGTTGCTGCGCCATCGGTGAGGAATGCGGATTAACTTCCAATGCCATCGTGATACCCATTTGCCCCAGCACGACGAGTGAGTCGGCCGGTAGCTCCAGCCGAAACTCCTGCCGCGCGAAAATACTGATGTGAAGCTCGGTAACCCCGCCGCTGGCGCGGAGTGACTGCAAAAAATCCAAAGAGCGCCGTAGCGTGTTGATCGCATGCAGCAGCTCGCTTTCGACGCCCACGCTATCGGTGGCGAGCTCGGGGTGCGCCATCAGCGCACACATCCAGAGACTCTCCTGATACGTGCCGCCGAGAGCACCGCCCCCGGCGTCGCGGCGTTGCTCGCCCGCGCGCCAGCTGTGCTGCGGCTCCATTCCAAGCGCGCGTGTGACCTCCGCCGGCTCGACCTGAGGGTGGCGAACTCGCAGCGACATCGTGAACTCGTAGTCGCTCATCTATTTCGCCCTTCAGCGGAGCGCGCGGGAATCGCTGTCAGGCGCTTTGCCGGGCACGTTGCTCGTCGCGAATTTGATCCAGGGTCAATCCGGTGCATCGGGCGATCACGGACAGAACCATGTGAGCGGAATCGGAAGGCAGCCGCAGCCCGTGCAGCTTCTCCCACGCGCGGATGCGGTCGGTCACCGAAAAGAACTCCGACTTGAGCTCCGCGAGCGCCAAACGGCGCTTCTCGGCGCGTTCGAACTCTTCGGCGACGAGATCTTCGGTGTGCTTCTCGACAGTCGTGCTCAATGAGCGGCGCGCCGGTGGATCGTACGCCATCAGCCACGAATTCGAACTCATACAGCGCTCCAGCGACAATCAAATAGTGTGCGCTTCCCGGCTGGGCATTGACAGAAGAATCTCTTTTGACTTGGCCCAGCGGGCGCCGGCTCCGCAGCCTGTCCGCGATGGCCCCGAATGGAGCGCTGACTTCCGAGATTCACATTCGCACCGACCTCATCGGCGGCATCGTCTCTCATCGGCGGCATCGTCAAGTTCGACGGCGACCACCACTACATCGTCGATTTCGTGCGCAGGCTCACCCGCAGGCGCGAAGCACAGCTCTCACTGCGCTGAAGGGTTGCCTCAGCAGTCCCGCCGAGGCGCCTGATCGAAGCATTTCGCCCTCTTGTAGCAGGAGGGCCCCACTGGGCATCGCTCGAGATCCCGCACACGGCACTTTCGACGCAAATGATCGCGAATCCGGGCGCCCGGCAAGCCGGGAGAGCAACCCCACGCTCGCGAGCGGACTGAATCGCAGAAGACCCCCATATTTGCCCCCCCAAGGATGGCGCCGCAGGCGATCCCTGGCCTTCAGGCGGTAAATCCGCCCATTTGGCGCTTCCAGGACGCTCACGGTCCGTACGCCGCCGCACGGAGTGAGCCCACGGCCTATACTTACCGGGCCGCCCGTCCCCTCACTCACTCGAGTCATGCACTCACCAGAGCACAACCACCTCCTCGACGCTTTACCGGCAGCCGACCAGGAGCGGCTGTTCCCGCACCTCAAGCTCGTCACGCTGCCCCTGGGCTCTGTCCTGTATGAGTCCGGAGATACACAACGCTACATCTACTTTCCCGTCGATTCGATCGTTTCGCTGCTATACGTGCTCAAGGACGGCGCATCGGCGGAGATCGCGGTCGTAGGGAACGATGGCGCGGTCGGTGTTGCGCTCTTCATGGGGGGCATGACCATGACGAACCGCGCAATCGTGCAGAGCGCGGGTGTTGCCTATCGCCTCACCAGCAAGCGCCTCGAGCAGGAGTTCGCCCGCCACGGCACGCTGCTGCACGTTCTGCTCCGCTACACGCAGGCCCTCATCACCCAGATGGCCCAGACGGCGGTATGCAATCGCCATCATTCCGTCGACCAGCAGCTGTGCCGCTGGCTGCTCCTGGCGCTGGATCGGCTGAAGTCGAACAAACTCATCATGACGCAGGAGTTGATCGCCAACATGCTGGGCGTACGTCGTGAAGGAGTGACCGAGGCCGCAGGCAGGCTGCAGCGGGCCGGCGTGATCGAATACCGGCGCGGCAAGATCACCGTGGTCGACCGTGAGCGCCTCCAGTTGATGTCATGCGAGTGTTATGAAGTGGTCAGGGATGAAACGAGGCGCCTGCTCCCGGAGCGTCCGCGCGAGTAGCCGAAGCGGGCCGCTGGGTACGCCTGCGCACAGAACAAAGCGCCGGCATCCGGTACGCTCCAAGCCGCTCAAGGAGGTCTCGTGACCACTCATTTCTCCGCCGTAGAGGCACGCCCCTCCCCCCATCGCTTCCCCGCCGCCCGCGATTGCCTGCAATCTCTGCAGGATGAGTCAGGCGACAACGGATGGGATGTCGCGCCGCCTGTTCTCGCGGCCAATCACGATTCGCTCCGAATCCTGATCGTCAACGACGACATGCGCTCGGCGAGCACGTTGAAAGACACGCTGTGCGCGCTTGGCTACTCCGCAACCCTGGTGGCCTATTCGGGCAAGCGCGCTCTCGCCGCTGTCACGGCCTATTCGCCGGCGGTTGCGATCGTGGACCTGGAGCTCGGGGATATGACGGGCTATCGCCTCGCCCGCATGATGCAGGATCACTCCGACCGACAAGTGCGGGGCCTTCCCCTCATCGCGGTTGCGGAGCGCTACGAGTTCGCGACGATAAACCTGGTTCGCGCAGCGGGCTTCGTCGGCATGGTCACGAAGCCGGTGCCGCCCTGGATGCTGAGCGGGCTGCTCCTGCGCAGCTGCCCGTAAGCGGGACTACTTGTCCGTGGCGCAGGCGGCGCCCATCCGCCGATATCCGTCTTCACAGCGCCACTCGTTGCCCGAGTAATCCAGGTATCCCTTCGCGGGCACAGCGAGCGCAATGCATGCGCTGCTCTCTTGCTTGAAGCCCCGGTCGCAATGCCAGCCCGTGCCGTTGGAGTCGAGATAGCCGTTCGTCGGCACGCGCACCGGCGCGCAGCGAGCCTCGTCTCGTACGTAACCGCGATCGCACTTCCAGTCGTCGCCGGTGTACGCCAGGTATCCTCTTTCCGGAACGCTGACGGCGACGCACGCCTCGCCTGTCTGACGGTAGCCTCGATTGCACTCCCACCCCCGCCCGAAGGTCGACCCGGCAGGGTAGGCATTTGGGGGAATGGAGACGGCCACGCAGTTCTTCTCGACTCGCCGGTAGCCTCTGTTGCAATCCCAGCCGTCCCGGTACGAGGTGTCGTCGGAGTAAGCGTTGGCGGGAATGCTAATTTTCGTGCACTGATCGTTTTCTCTCAGGAAGCCGCGATCGCAATCCCACCTCGCGCCGCTGCTGCTCAGGTAGGCGTTCGCCGGAACCTTCACCGCCACACAGTCGTTCGCCGTTTTCACGAACCCCCTGTCGCAGTCCCAGCCGCCGCCGTAGCGCAGGGAATGTGAGTTCGGCGGCGCCGGCGCGGCCGAGCTCTGGCTCATCGCGCAGGCACAGGCGAGCAACATCACCGTGGCGGTCAGCGAGCGTTGCAGGAACCAAGACAACCTAGAATTCCGATTCGGCAAGTTCGCGACTCCAGTGAGGTTCGGGGGGCGGCGGATCACCGCATCGGAGGCTGGCAACGACCTCTCAGGATGGTCAGGACGTTCGAGACCGTTCGCACGGTCAGGAAGGTGCCGACGGTGGCGCCGCTTGCAAGCCGCGCAAACTCCCCTTCGAACAGAGATCTGACTTCGTGCTCGGGAAAACCGGTCATCGAGGTGAGCGCGTCGATTTCGCGCTCGTGCCCGCTGCCACGCTGATTCCGCTTCAATTCCGCGCTCATGATTCCTCGGATATCGCGTGCGTGCCGAATGTCACAGGACAGCATACAGGCCTGTCGCGGGGGCTCTGTTCGCCGTCGCACATACTGTTCAGCGGTGGCGGGAGACACTGCCCGCCGAGAAATTCCTCTCCCACAACCGACCGGACGTTCAATGCCAAGACCACCGAACTACAAGCAGGAAAAGAAGCGTCGCGAAGACGAGCAGCGCAAGCGCAACGCGGAAGCGGAACAGCGCAAGTCCGTGCGGAAAGCCGCGCCAGTCCCGGGCACTGCCGGAGACGGGACCAAACCTGAAGTTCCCTGAGTACGCGCACGTGCCATCGCGACGCGCCCGTCGGGCGGGTCGCGGGCGGCGCGAATGAGCCCGTTGCGCAGGCTCGCCTTCATCGGCAATTCGCTTCCGCGCCGCTGCGGAATCGCCACATTCACCACGGACCTGCAACAGGCTGTCGGCAGGTCGGCCGCCCATCCCGATACCGCCATCGTCGCGATGACCGAACAGGGTCAGGCTTACGACTATCCGGCGGTCGTGCGACTGCAGATCAACGAGCATAAACCGGAGGAATACGCGAGCGCCGCCGACTTCCTGAATGCGGAACGCTTCGATGCGGTCTGCCTGCAGCACGAGTTCGGCATCTTCGGCGGCGAAGCGGGTGGCCTGATCACGGGACTGCTCGCGGAACTGGACATGCCGATCGTCACGACGCTGCACACCGTGCTGGCCGAGCCGTCCGTCGCGCAGCGCTCCGTGCTCGATCGCATCGTCGAAACGTCCGCGAAGCTCATCGTGATGGCGGAAAAAGGCCGCGAGCTGCTGCGCGTCGTTTACGGCGTGCCCGCGGGCAAGATCGAGGTCATTCCGCACGGCATTCCCGATGTGCCCTTCACCGAGCCCGATGCGGCGAAAGCGCTGCTCGGCTACGAAGGCAAGCCCATCGTGCTGACGTTCGGTCTGCTCTCGCCCAACAAGGGCATCGAAGTGATGATCGATGCCATGCCACGCATTCTGGAGAGTTGCCCGGACGCCGTTTACGTAGTGCTGGGCGCAACGCATCCGCACCTCGTGCGCCGTGAGGGCGAGGCTTACCGCGAGAGCCTCATGCAGCGGGCGCGCACGCTGGGTGTCGAGGACCACGTGGTCTTTCTCAACCAGTTCGTCGACCGCGCGATCCTGCTCGACTTCATTTCGATGTGCGATGTCTACGTCACGCCGTATCTGCACGAAGCGCAGATGACGTCCGGCACGCTGGCCTACAGCTTCGGACTTGGCAAAGCCGTGGTTTCCACGCCGTACTGGCACGCAAGCGAACTGCTGGCGGATGGTCGCGGCGTCCTCGTGCCGTTTGGCGATGCCGGGACCATCGGCGCCGAGATCGCGGACCTGCTGACCGACGACTCTCGCCGCCAGGCGATGCGTGTGCGCGCCTACGCAAGCAGCCGCTCGATGACATGGGAGCGAAGCGCCGAGCGCTACATCGACGTGTTCGAAAGCGCGCGGCGCCGGCCACCGATCCAGGTGAAATCGTTGAAGACGGAGCGCGCGAATCCGCGCGACAACGTGCCCGCGCCGCAGATGCAGCTCAGTCATTTCTTCGGGATGTGCGATGACACGGGGCTGATTCAGCACGCGGTGCACTCGGTGCCCGATCGATCGCACGGCTACTGTGTCGATGACAACGCGCGGGCGTTGCTCGTGTCCTGTGCCCTCAACACTCCCGGCGAACAGCATTTGCCGCACGCGCTGACGGCGCGGCTGGCGGCGTTCGTCCAGCACGCGTGGAATCCCGACACACGACGGTTCCGCAATTTCATGAGCTTCGAGCGCCGCTGGCTCGAAAACACCGGCTCCGAAGATAGCCATGGACGCACGCTGTGGGCGCTGGGCGAATGCGCGCGCAGCGACTCCGTCTGGTCCCGCCGGCAGTGGGCCACGGACTTGTTTGCTCAAGCGCTGCCGATCGTGGCGCAGTTTCATTCGCCGCGCGCCTGGGCCTTCACGTTGCTCGGCCTGAACGCGTATTGCGCAGTCGTGGCGGAAGACTCCAAAGCGCAGGAGTTGCGGGTCGAACTCGCCACTCGGCTGACGTCCATGCTGTCGTCCGTCGCAACGGACGATTGGGTGTGGTTCGAGGACGGACTCTCGTACGACAACGCGCGTTTGCCCCAGGCGTTGATTTCGACCGGCGTTGCGCTCGAAGAGCCTGCTTACGTTTCGGCCGGTCTCAGGTCCCTGCGCTGGCTCATGTCGCTGCAGACCTCCGCTTCGGGTGTATTCCGCCCCGTGGGTTCCGATACCTTCGGCGAGAAGAGAAAACGCCCGCGGCCGTTCGATCAGCAGCCGCTGGAAGCAACCGCAACGATCTCGGCTTGCCTCGCCGCCTGGCGTGCGGATGGCGATCCGAAATGGAAGGCGGATGCCTCGCGGGCGTTCGCCTGGTTTCTGGGTACCAACGACCTGTCGGTGCCGCTCGTGGATTCGGAAACAGGCAGCTGCCGCGACGGACTGCATCCGGACCGCGCGAACGAGAACCGCGGCGGCGAATCCGTCGTTTCCTATCTTCTTGCCCTTGCCGAGATCCGCCAGCTTGCGCGCAGCAGCGGCGATCGCGCGAGCCCGGCGGCGGTTCGGGCGCTGCACGCGTGAACCCATCTTGATCTCATCACCTCCCTCGCACACCGAGAGCCTTTTGCAAACATCGAAGCTGCTGCGTCGACAGGGCGTGTACCTGCGTCCGGATCCCGCACGAGTGGTGGTTCGTCAGTTCAAGCCCGCGACGGAACCGCGTGATCTCAACCCGACGGACAAGACCCGGGCCAATCACATCGTCGACCGCGTCCTCGCGCTCGACCCGGCCGCCGCCGCCGTGCAGCTCGCCGAAGTGCTCGAGAACTTCCAGGGGCGTCACCGGAATCTGCCCGAGATATTCGAGACGCGCGCGCGGGACATGGAAGAGGCCTTCGCGACCCATCCGGCGTTCTCGCCGGAACAGCGGCAGCTCATTGGCGCGTACTTCCTGCACGAATACTCGTTCGAGGCGGCGGCGCTCTTCAACCCGAGCATCGTCGCGAGCATCGATCAGACCGGCGCGCCGGCGGGTGGCCGACGCGTGATCCTGAGCGCGCGCGCCGTCGGTGAAGGTCACGTCTCCTCCCTGACATTCCGATCGGGATCGCTTGCGGCGGACGGCGCCCTGAGCCTCGACCCCACGGCACGCCTGGCGTCGATTCCGAAAGTGATACGGCGAACACCCCGGCCGGACGGCGAGGAAGTGGAGCTCGCGTTCGGCGCCGACGAGGACATCAGCGAGCGAGTGATCTTTCCCGTGACGGACGCGCAGTCGAACGGCATCGAGGATGCGCGCTTCGTGACCTTCGATACCGGAACCGAGCGGATCTTCTACGCGACCTACACCGCCTACAACGGCCGGGCCATCCGCTCGGAGCTGCTCGAGACGCGCGATTTCCTGTCGTTCAAGTTAACGCCACTGACGGGTGCGGCGGCGAAGAACAAAGGCATGGGCCTCTTCCCGCGCAAGATCAACGGCCACTACGCCATGATCGCCCGGCAGGACAACGAAAACCTGCACCTCATCTATTCGGACGACCTGTATTGCTGGGAAAGCGGCGTCACGATCCTGCGGCCGCGGTTCCCGTGGGAGTTCGTGCAGATCGGCAACTGCGGCGCGCCGATCGAGCTCGACGAGGGCTGGCTGCTGCTGACACACGGCGTCGGTCCGGTGCGCAAGTATTCCATCGGCGCGGTGCTGCTCGACAAGGCCGATCCGTCGAAAGTTCTCGCGCGGACGAGCGAACCGCTGCTGCGTCCCGAACCTTCCGAGCGTGAAGGCTATGTGCCGAACGTCGTGTACACCTGTGGCGCCATGCGCCTCGGCGACCAGATTGTTCTGCCCTATGCGATCTCCGATACATTCTGCAACTTCGCGACGCTCGATATCGCCGCGCTGATGCGAGTCATGGAGCGTTGATCGCCGCCGTCAGTTCTTTGATCGCACCGACGATGTGATAGAAACCGCTCGCCGGCGCCGGCTCTTCGATGAATCGCCCATCGGGCGCGCGACGGTCGTACCAGGATCCGCGAACCTTGGGCTGCAGGTAAAGGCACAGCGCCTCGGCGGCTTCGTTCGTCATCTGCCAGTACCGGCCATCGCCCGTCATGCGAGCCGCGTACGCCGCGACTCTTAACCGCTCCGCCTGCGGCCAGAGTCGTGCGGAGCCATCCACGATCGAATAGTCATCCAGCAGGCTGTTGATCGCTACGCCATCGCGAACGCCGCGTCGCTCTCCGATATCGATCAATCGAAGTGCCGCCGTCCACGCCTCCGCATGATGCGTGCCGCCCCATTGGAACAGGAGCCAGGCCCACTCGAATTGATGGCCGGGCTCGATGAGACGCCCCGACTCCCCGGGCATGACGGACCAGTCCGGCATGAAGTGCTCGTGGACTGCGCCGCTCGAAGCGTCGATGAGATGGGACAGCGCGAGGTTGCCGATTTCATTGCACAGCATTTCCCACGCGGGATCGTCGTTCAACGCACGCCAGGCGAGGGCCGCTTCGAGCAGATGCATGTGAGCGTTCGCCGACAACGGCTGGCCTGGTGACAAGCCCGATTCGAATCCGCTGCCGGAACGCTTCAGGAGGCTGTACAGCAAGACGCGCAGAAGCCGGGCCTCTTCCGCAAACTGAAGTCCCGCGCGACCGAGCACACGCTGGCTGTCAGCGAAGCCCAGCAACGCGAAGGCTTGATCGTAGAGACAGGCCCGATCGTCGATCGTCCCGCCGTCCGCGGCGATCAGCGTTCGAAACAAGCCATCCGGACGTCGATAGCGAGCGAGAAAATATTCCAGGCCGTGGCTCGCCAACTCAGACGCATCGCCCGTCCAGCCCAGCGCCGCCGCGTTGGAGAGAGCCGACACCTGGCGCGGCTGCACGCGCGCACGGCGCGGCTCATCGAGCGGCAACGTGCCGTCCAGTCGTTCGTGGAATCCGCCTCGAATGCGATCGACGCCGTGGGTGGACCACAGCGGGCAGGCGTCATCGATCAACCAGCGCAGTAACCGTTCCTGCAGGCGACTTGCTGTCGCGCGCAGTTTTTCCTTCACGAGTTACCGGCCATGTGCGCGCTTGTGGAGCGCGAACGACTCGTTTGTGCCGTTCCGGATGTACTCCGCGATCTGCGCCTGCGCGGCGCGGCGACCCGCCGCTTCGCGCGTGTGCTTGCAGGCATCGTGTGCGGCGAAATCGGAGCAGGTGCACGTCCAGCCGCCACCGAACTGATATCGAATGCGAAAGCGGTCGATCAGATAGTCCGCGCGCACGGTCGTGCCGCGACCCCCTGTGCCGTCCAAGGCAGCCCGCGCGCTGATATCGTTCCGCTTCGGCTTCACGCCGGCGTCGTCGTCAGCAGCTTCGTCAGGTCCAGCGCCGAAATCGGCTTCAACAGATACCGCTCGAAACCGGCATTCCGAGCGAAGTCCCGCTCGTGGTGCGCGCGACTGTCAGTGACCGCGATCAGGCGCAGGCGCTGGAGTTGCGCACGCTCGCGCAACAGCTGGCCCAACTCGTAACTGCCCATGTCGCGCAGATCGAGCTCGATCAGGGCCACTGAAGGATGGAACTCCGTCGCAATCGAGAGTGCGCCATGCGCGGTGTACGCGACGCGTGTCTGCGCAAAACCACCCGCGTGCAGCAGCAGCTCGAGCGAGTCCGCCGCGTGCATGTCGTTGTCGACGACCAGGATGCGTAACGCTTCCAGCGGCATGCTGACGGCGCTACCGGCCTCCCCCACCCACACTTCAACCTTCGCCACGGGCTCGCCCGAGCTCGGAAAGGATGGCTCGAACGGTCGGCTGGAGATCATGTCTTTTCGCCGGTCCGACGTACGTTGGACGCGCGTTAACACTCGGTTTCGCATGAGGAAGAGGATGCGCGGGAGCCCCTGCGGAGGTCGGTGCGCTGAGGCACACAGCCGCGGGTCAATTCCGCTGGAAATCGCGCCCCGTGTCGGGCATTCCACCTGCCACCGAGGCGCGCTTTGCGCGCCGCCTGTCCGCATCGGCGATACCGATGAGGTCGGCACCGGTTTCCGCACCCTGTCCGAACAGGGCACTGCCGATGCTGACGTTGAGCACGACGCTGCGAGACTCGAGCCGATGGGGGGTGCGGACCCGCAGGCCGATCTTCTGCCTGACCCCCTCCATGTCCTCAGCGGACGCAATCTCCGGGAGCAGGACGACGAACTGCTCTCCATCGTAACGGCAGGCTGTATCGCCGCCACCAAGACAGCCCAGCAGGCGCGTGGCCACTTGCTGGAGGATGGCGTTTCCGAGTGGAAGACCCAGATTGTCGTTGATCCGCTTGAAGTCATCGAGGTTCAGAAGCAACACTCCCACGCACTTGCGCTTGCTTCTTGCCTGCGCGATCGACTGCTCCAGCCGATCCAGCATCAATGCGCGGTTCGGCAACCCCGTGAGCGCATCGTGATACGCGAAACGACGGGTGAGCGCGATTTCGCGCTCGAGCACTTCGATCTTCTGCTGGAGTTGCCCGGGGCTGTTGACTCCCACACTGGCGTCACTTCTTCCGGCTCGCCGACTCTTGCTTTGAATCATTTACCGATCATAGCGTCCGGCGCCCGGATCACCGTTCGATGGCGAACATTGTCGTGATCGTTGCGTTCGTTGCCGAACGGCACTCGCGCCCGTAATGCGCCAAGCTTGCCGCGGGTTACAGCGGTTGCAGGGCAAAGCATGAGCGAACACGACAACGTACTCGTCTGGATCGATGACAAGGAAGCGAGGGTATTCCGCTTCGACGTGGAAGGCTTCGATCGCGCCTCGGTGCGATCCGCGCACCCCGACCGGCATGTCCGACGCGACACGGGCCGTGGCTCTGGTTTCAGCGCCGCGCTCAGCAAGTCTTTTTTTCCGCGGGTCGCGAAAGCCCTCGATGACGCCGGCGCGATACTGATCACCGGGCCGGCGAATACCAAGGCGGAGCTCGCGGAGTTTCTGGGGCGATCGTGGCCGCAGCTCGCGGCTCGCGTCTCCGGTGTCGCGAGCCTGGATCGCCCCACCAATCACGCGCTCGTCTCGCTGGTGCGCGATTTCTTCGACGGTGGCACGAGGCAACGATCGGGTCGGTAAGCGCAAAGGAGCGCAAGCGGGAGCCCTTCTTGCTGCCTCGCTGGCCCGGAATGGCTTGCGTCCTTCAATGACTTTCACCGCCTGGATCGCGGTGAGCGGCGCCCTGCTGCTCATCATGGCGCTCTCCTCGGCGTGGATGCGCCGCCTCCCTGTCTCCACCGCTTCGATCTATCTGGGAATCGGCATCCTGATGGGGCCGTGGGGCTTCGCGGTTCTGCGACTGGATCTGAGCAGGCCGTCGCCGTGGCTCGAGCGCTTCACCGAGATGGCCGTCGTGCTATCGCTATTCGTCGGCGGACTGCGATTGAGGCTCCCGCTGCGCCACCCCGCGTGGCGCGCGGCGTGGCGACTGGCAAGCGTGGTCATGCTCGCATCCATTCTCGGCACGGCGCTCATCGCGTGGCTGGCCTTGGGCATTCCACTCGCGCTCGCGCTCCTGGTCGCCGCCTTGCTCGCGCCAACCGATCCGGTGCTCGCCGGGTCCGTCACAGTGGATCACTCGCAGGACAACGACCGATTGCGCTACGCGCTCTCCGGCGAGGCGGGACTGAACGACGGCGCGGCTTTCCCTTTCGTCGTGCTCGCGCTGCTGATCCTTGGAATGGACTACAGCCCGTCGGCGCTCGCCAGCTGGGCGGTGACCAAACTGCTGTGGGCAATCCCGGCCGCGTTGGCGATCGGGGCGGCGATGGGATGGCTCGTAGGCAGCGTCGCGATCGCGCTTCGCTCGCGCAATCGAGATACGGCTGCGCCGACAGACTTCCTGGCACTCGCGCTCATTGCGCTCTCCTACACCGCGGCCGTGAGTGTCGGCGCGTGGGGCTTTCTTGCGGTTTTCGCGGCGGGCATCGGCTTGCGGCGAGCCGAGATCCGCACCGTCGAAACCACGCCCCATCCAGACACCGCCGATCGCGCTGGCGGCGCTCACCCACCTGCCGAAACACTCGTGGCGCCGAACACGGTCACCGAAAAGGAAATGGCGGAGCCGGCGGTTGCCGCCGGAGTGCTGGTTGCGGAAGTCTTCTCTTTCGGAGATACCGTCGAGCGCATTCTCGAAGTGCTGCTCGTAGTGCTCGTCGGCGCGGCACTCGCTGCGCATCTGGACTGGCGCGGCATCGTGCTCGGTCTCGCCCTGATGATTCTCGTGCGGCCGCCCGCAACGTTTCTCTGTCTCATCGGCACGCCGATCGACCTCGTTCAGCGCGGCCTTATCGGATGGTTCGGCATTCGAGGCATCGGGAGCATCTACTACCTTGCGTACGCGCTCAATCACGGCCTGAGCCCGGCGCACGCGCACCTGCTCGCGGACCTCACCGTGTCCGCCGTCGCGACATCGATTGTGATCCACGGGCTGACGTCGCGGCCGTTGATGGGCTGGTACGAGTCCCGACGTCGTGGAGGAAAAAACCGAGCGCCTGTTTCCGCGCCCGCCGCCGCGCAAAAATGCGGCCCTCGCGTTTCAGGCCCGCAATGACCCCGCGGCAAGGGCCTGACTCTGCTGGGTCAACCGACCCTGGCGTTGTATCGCAAACAGTTTCGACAGATCCGCGGTCCCGATGGGCTTGAGAAGATATCGTTCAAACCCGCCGTTCGCGGCGAGCGCCAGGCCGGCGGGGTCGCGATTGTGAGTCATCGCAATCAGCCGCAGCTGCGAGCCGAGCGCGCGGTCGCGCAGTCGCTGGGCGAGCTCGTTGCTGTCCATGTCGATCAGATTCGTCTCGACGAACGCGACATCCGGACCGAACTCCGCCGCGAAGGCCAGAGCGGCGTGCGCGGAGTAGGCGACGCGGGTTGCGGGATAACCCGCCGCGCTCAGCATCCGCTCGAGGCAGTCCGCATGGCGCATGTCGTTGTCGACGATCATCATCCGCAGCATCTCAGAGGAAACGCTGCCCGTCCTGCCACCTTCGTCTTCCCAGGCTTCGAGCCTCCTCGCGTTGGCTCGCATGGAGGATTCGCTGCTCCCGTCGGCTCGCGCGTCGTTAGGGACGCCTGACGCGTCCGAGCTGCGTCGCCAGCTGGTTGTGACTCGGTGTTGCATGGGATTCCTCGGAAGAGTTACGTGTCGACGATGCGCTCCAAGGCGAGCAAGGTCAGTACGTTGAACCACACACGCGCGCGCATGAGAGTGCGCCGGCGAACAGACCGTTGAGCGGATCGGGCGTACCGTGGCTTCCGCACGTGGACGGAAGAGCTACCCATGTCGTATCGGCAATCCGCCGCAAACTCAACGTGGCACTGGTGTACCAGTTGCTCCGCGTGGCCGTTGAGCGATTTTCTGGAGCGGCACGACACTCCCCCTTACGCAGGGGATCAGTCGGTTTGCCGGGAATGCGTCGAGCTCGATCGTAGCGGCGAGTGCCAGTCGTCTATACCCTGCTGTGCGCCGTTATTTGCAGTCTCGCGGCTACCCTGACGAGCTCGGCGAAAGAGCCGACCTTCATCTTGCGCATCACTTTGCCGCGATGGGCTTTCACGGTCACTTCGCTGGTTCCGAGGTCTCCCCCGACCTGTTTGGTGTCGGTTCCCGGGCAGCGCCGCCTTGCGAGCCCCGAGCGCCTCGCGAACGGCTCTTCGGACGGGTGACCGATACCAACGTGCCATCGCTCTTCCCTGCGGATTCAGGCGTGATCCACCCGGCACAAGGAGAGAAACACATGGGCGAATACATCACCATCGACACGCCAGACGGAAGCTTCGCGGCATACGTTGCGCGACCCGCGGCCCAGCGGAAGCCTGTCATGAGACCGCCGGCTGCAACGCTTACAAACGACCTTCCCGCACCAGACGCTCCTTGATCGACACGATGTGCGCTTCTCCATCGCGAAGCGCGCGCGGCGACGTGTGCACCGAGTAGTACCCCGTGACGAGATCGTGCTCGTGCGGAGCGGCTGAGCCGAGAACGAGCTCGGTGTCGGCGAGCGCTTCGAACTCGACCGCTTCGCTCGACTGCTCGAAAGCCGCGAAGTCACCCTGGCGCAATTCATCAGGTGTCGCCACGGTACCCGTTGCAACCGCGACCCAAAGAACGCTGTGACCCGCCGGGCTCTGGTATCGCCAGCGCTCGCCGGCCTTCAGGCGAACCGCGAGATAGTTGATGGGCGAAGGAGCCGTGATGGCGCTCGATGCCGATCCGTAGCGGCCGAGAAGCACGCGCGCCGGACCTTCCTGCCGCACCTGTTCAGGCGCTTGATAGACGCTGATCGTCGGGCCCAGCTCGAGCGTCGGCGGCAAAGCGATCCACAGCTGGAAGCCGCGCGTTCGGCCTGCTTTGTCGAAACCGCCGCCGTGCCACATGCCGCGCCCGGCCTGCATCCATTCAACGCCTCCGGCCGGCAGTGTGCCCGTGACATTGTCGGGATCGATGTAGTTCACCGCGCCTTCCGCAACGTAGGTCAGCGTGGCAATGCCCGAATGGGGATGCAAAGGTCCGTTGAACGGCGGACCCTGGTGATCGAAAAGATCGAGGAACACGAACGGCTTCAGGAGTTCGCCGAAGTCGGATGGGCTCATCAAACGGGTGATGGGGCCGTGAGTCACACCACGAGTACGCCGCACGATCGCCCGCGCCGCGCGCGGGCGCGATGATTTGGCCAGGGCAAGTGTCATGAGTGCCGCTCCTTTAGTCTGAATAACTTTTTCTGAAATCGCCCTGACGGCTTGAGGAAGCCGGGGCGGGCGAGCGATTTTCCTTAGCCGGCGTCGCGAACAGAGCGGGCGGTCTTCAACGCCGCGGTCCACCACAGCAGATCGTCGATCATCGCGTCCGCAGGCCCGGCAAGCTCCGCAAGACCCGCCTCGACGTCGCCCGCCGTGTAGTGAGCCCACAGTGTCGCAACCGGGATATGAACCGATGAACGAATCGGGGCAAGCTGCAACTCGATCGCGGTTTCGCGAAGCTGCTGCACGCTGCGCACTCCACTTGCGGACCCGTAGCTCACGAAGCAAGCCGCCTTGCGACGCCACTCCGCATAGACCCAGTCGATGGCGTTCTTCAGCACCGCCGAAGTTCCATAGTTGTATTCGGGAGTGACGAAAACGAAGCCGTCCGACTGCGCGATCGCGGCGGTCCACTTCCGCACGACCTCGTGCGCGAACTCCGGGCGCCCCGGCATCGCCGGCGTGAACGGTTGATCGAAGAACGGCATCGGAAAGTCGCGCAGATCGAGCAGCCGCGCGTCGACGCCCGCGCGCTTCTCCAGGTGCCGCAAAATCCAGTGCGCCGGTTTTTCCGAGAAGCGCCCCTCGCGGGTGCTGCCGACAATGACGGAGACGACGGTCATGCTTAGATCCTCAGGGTAGTTACCTTTTGTAACTGGCGCTAGAATGATGACCGGAGGCCGCTGCCACAAGGAGGCACCTTTTTGACACCGAGTAACAAAATCGAGCCGGAAGAGGATTGCCGCGCGATCAGCGAAACCCTCGGGCGCATCGGCGACAAGTGGACGGTGCTCGTGGTGGAGCTATTGGCGGAGGGCCCCGTGCGCTTCAACGAGCTCCGCCGCACGATCGGCGATATCTCCCAGCGCATGCTGACGCTCACCCTGCGCGGGCTGGAGCGCGACGGCCTCGTCACGCGAACCGTCTATCCGACGATTCCGCCGCGCGTCGAGTACACGCTCACGAAGCTCGGGCGCACGCTCCGCGAGCCGCTCATTGCGGTGGCCGACTGGGCCCGAAAGAATCGACCCTCCATCCTGGAAGCGCGAAAAGTGTTCGACGCCGGCGGTACCGCAAGGCCCAGCCATCGGCGGGAACCGCGGCGCGGTCCGGCGATTCCGCGGCGTGCGCGCGGCGTTCCCCGCTCCGGTTGAGACCGCCAGCCCTATCCGCTTCGCGAGCGCTGGTACGGATTTGAGCTGAACGCGTCGACTCGCCCCAATTGGGGAGCCGACCGCTCCTCGATGGGTGTTGTTGGATCGCGGCCCCGTGCTGCTCGAGCCCTACCGCTCAAACCCCTGCATGCCCAGGTAGATATCAACGCGTTTGCGCTTCAGGCTTCCCGCTTTGTAAGCCTTCACCCAATCATCCGACTCGGCCAGGAACAGGCTCTGCTGATCACCAGTGCGCTTCTCGTCCGCCGAGAGCCGCGCCAGCGTCGTCTCCTGAACGGAGCGGAAATAGTAGTGGAAGAACAGCCGATTGAACTCGGTGAAGTAGATGTCCGCAACGCGCTGATTGCCGCGAATGAGCAGCATGTTCTCATCGTTGTCGTTGGTCGATGCCGCACTGAAATTCGCGGAGCCGGTGACGACCAGGGGATCGAGACCGAGCGGATCCCGCAACAGGAACTTCGAGTGGATGTAGCTCACGTGCTGATTCAGCCCCAACGCGCCCGCATTGGTTTCGCGGGCCCACTGGTACAGCGGACCGCGCAGATACGAACCCCACGCCTTGTAGACGTTGTTGGATGCGTTGATCGCAACGAACGGCGTCTTGCTGTTCTTGGCCGGCTTGTCCGCCTTCTCCAGCAGAAAAAAGGAGATGCGCCCGCCGCCGCCCTTGGACTTCAGCACATCCTTGAAGACCTTGCCGATGCCGAAGGCGAGCGTAATGCAGGAGAGCTTCTCCGCATCCGCCACCAGATCCGCGTACATGTCGAGCACGCCGCCGCCACTGCGCGGGCTGAATACTGGCGTGATGCCCGCCGGGATTGCCGCTAGTTCCGTCGGCGTCTGCCCGAGATCCTCGACGGATTTCCGCAGGGCCGTGTTTTCCTTGCGTGTAGTGGAAGCATCGTCGCCGTCGTGCGGACCCGGGTCGTCCTTCAGAAGATTCCAATAGCTCTGAAACGCCGCCGCGGTCCCGGCATCGCGGACCCAATGCCCCACGTTCGTCTGCCCGTGGATGCCGCCCATCGAGAGGTTCGTGGATCCCGTCCAGGTCGCTGTGGGTTTCTTTTTCTTGCCCTTCAGCAGCACCATGAATTTGTTGTGCGCAATGTTGTTGGGCTTGGCTTCGCGCAGCACGACCCGTGCCTTCGGAATGCCCGCATCCTTCACGGTCTGCAGATTGTCGACGCGGGGAAAGCTGGGATGGAATTTGCCTTTGCTGTCCGTGCTCTCGTTGACCTTCGCATCCATGATGATGTGCACGTCGACGCGGCGATCGATCGCGGCCTTCAGCGCATCCGCCACGGGCTCGTAACGAAACTCGTAGAAACAGCAGAGCAGAGTGTCTCCCGCGCGCGCATCGGCGATGAACTTCAGCATCGCTTCGTCCAGGTCGCGACTCAGCCATTGCAACGCCCGCAGCCGTTTCTCCTCGACCATCTGGTCGGGCCGCTCGTTCCCGAACTCGCGCACGTACGCCTGGCTGCTGGCCACGCCGCGATTGAAGAACACATCGTGTTCGAGCTCGGAGTACAGCGCCTCCATGCGAACCTCGATGACGATCGGACGCGCGCCGCGATCCAGGTTCTTGGGCTTTCCCTTCAAAGGGTGGAAGAAATAACGATAGGTTCGACCGGGCTTGCAGGTGAAATCGTCGTGATAAAAGCTCTGCACCGGATGGTCGAACGTCTTCACGCTCGTGTTCGCATCCGGATGCGCGATCACGGATGGAAATACCTTGAACCCGAACGTGTAGTACTTCTCGTGCTCCACGGGATCCTCGCGCTCGACGGCGAACCCCAGTAGTCCCCGCGTGTCGCGTCATCAAACGCGATGCCAAACGACACGGTGTTGGTACCCGTGACGGCGAATACCTGGTACCCATCCGTCTTCGGCGATTTGAAGCGCATGTGAACCTCCCCTGTTTTTTTCGATCCCTGACTGGACTGCGCGAGGGGTTTTGGAGTTGTTCGATCGCCCCGCGAGAACCGCGACCAAAGGCTAACTGCGAAGCGTGAGCATCGCAACCGCAATTTCGGGGTGAACTGACAGCCCGCCGCGGCCCTGAAAGCCAATAAAATCAGGATCGCCCGGAGCGATTTGAGGACCCCGAGGGAGAGCCCCGAGAGAGCGACCTACGCAGTCGCTCTTAGCCGCCCGGCGATTGAGGCTTCCCTCCGATAAGGCCGCGTGCCGGGCGAGGCAATGGCGCGGCATGCATGCGATCCCCCAACCTAAACTATGCTCCGGCCCCGCAAGGGTCGAAGAATCTTGGGTCACAGGGGGAGCGTTCCATGACGTTGACTGTATCTGTCACGAGCCCGGCACCTTGCCGGCGTGCGACATGGACGACCGTCGTCGCAATCGCCTGGACCGCCCTCTGCGCAAGCACTGGCGCGCAGGCCCAGCAAGTCGCCGACCCCGGCTTCAAAAGCGTGGGTCGCGGCGCGCCGCTCGCACCCCCGTTGCCGCACATGTCCATGCCGCCTTTCGGCACGCCTCTTTCGCCTGCCCAGACACAGCGGATCACCGAGGAAATTACGAAATTTCCGTTCGTCGGCCCCCGTCGGCCCCCATGAAACTCCCGATACCCGGGCGCACCCCACGTTCGGCGAGCCCTGCCGATCTGCTCGAGGTGGGGTCGGCATGGAACGGCGCCGCGCCGCCGGGTGTCACGCCGCTGCCCATCGACATCTTTACATCCAAGGATTTCTACAAGGACCGCGAGCTCTGGAAAGACGCCCGCTACTTCCGCTGCAACAGCCCGGAAGGCCTCGAGATGCAGCGTGGCGCCATCTTCCCCGCGACAGTCGGCAACGATCCGCCGCGTTCCGCCGCCTGGGGATATTGCAATCTCGACTATCCGCGCAAGGCGATCGTCAGCCCCTATGCGTTCAAGACGGCACAGGCGCACTACGAAGCGCTGCTCGCCGAGACTCGCAAGCGGGGCGGGCCCACGAAGCACACCTACAAGACCGTGCCGGGCGAGCTCAACGGCCGCTATGCCCCCGGCCCGATCTTCGAGAACTGGTACACGCTGATGCTGTCGGTGCAGTTCCCCACCGTGCTCTCGCTGCTGACACCGGAATACCAGACGCGCATGGTGCAGGACGCGTATCACCAGGGGAACACGAACGCGGCCCAATGGCCGTCGCAGTATTGCTGGCCGGAAGGGTTCATGCGGCGCTGGTACGCGTTCTCGATTCAGTTTCCGCAAACCTTCATCGTGACGCCCGACCTCGTGCAGATGACGGCGGGCGTCGCCGACAACTTCGTCACCAACATCCACATCGGCCGCCAGTTCCGCATGGATGGCGCCGTGCCGCGACTCGGCGCCGACGTGCCGCGCTGGTTCGGTGAGACGATCGGCTTCTGGGATCACGACGTGCTCATCACGTGGACCTCCAATATCCAGGGCTGGGCCGCGCACGGCGCGTTCGAGTTTTCGAGCAAGATGCAGTCGATCGAGATCTATACGCCGGTGCGCGACGCCAAGGGCCAGGTCACGGCGCTGAACCACGAGGCGGTGTTCTACGATCCGGAAGCGCTGGTCGAGCCGATCCGCATGATCCGCAACTACGCAAGGCTCGGCGGCTTCGATACCGGCAATCCGATCGAGTACATCAAGTGCATTCCGACGATCTACCCGGTGAAGGGGCGCGCGACGCCGGTCACCGCCGGCCAGACCATCGAGTACGAGGTACCCGATATGTTCGGCCGGCCCTGGGCACAGATGTGGGAGAAGTATTTCGAGCAGGGAATGGAACGGCCGAAGGAAAAGGACATGTTCGAGTTCAAATGAGCCAACAGGGTCATCTTCGATATCGACGGCCTGAACGCGCCTTTCGCGTCGAATGCTTGCCGTTACGAGGATGGTTGCGGTGAGATCGCCACGGAGATCGAGATGTGACGTTCCGGATCAAACGGGTCTACGAGCCTGCGATCGAGGCGGATGGCATGCGCATTCTCGTCGATCGGCTTTGGCCGCGCGGCGTCAGCAAGGTGAACGCGCACCTGACGCAATGGCTGAAGGATGTGGCGCCGAGCCCTGAGCTACGGCGCTGGTTCGATCACAAACCAGAGCGCTTCGCCGAGTTCAGTCGCCGGTACGAGAAGGAACTGGAAGACTCTGCCGCCCTGAAGGAACTACGCAAACTCGGCCGGAACGAGGTCGTGACGCTCGTCTATGGCGCGCGCGACCCCGAGATCAATCACGCGCGCGTCCTCCTCACGCTACTGCGCGCGCGAAAGTAATCCGCCCTGAGCGCGCGGCCGCGCAATATGCGTCAGTGTTGCCCCGGCACCAGCGGTGGCACGGTCGGGGGTGGCCGGCGATAGTGCGTCGCCTGCTCATACGCATACGCGAATTGAATGATCTTCCCCTCGTCCCACGCGCGACCGAGAATTTGCAGCCCAACAGGTAACCCTTCGCCGAGATAGCCGCTCGGCACGGAGAGCGCCGGCCATTGCAGCGTGCTTCCAACGAACGTCAGGCTCGAGCCGAGATGCGTCGGCCCGGCATTCGGCGCGGGCTGCGGGTCTTCGGTGATCTGGGTATTGCGGTCGCCGTTGATCGCCGGGAGCTGAGCCCAGGTTGGGAACACCAGCGCCTCCACCTTGGCTGCGTCCATCGCCTTCATGAACGCCTCGCGGTAGCGCTGCTCGTTCTTGCGGCCTTCGATCGTGAGGGGATCCTGATCCGCCGGCAGCGCGTCCACCGCCTGATCGAAACTCTGCTGGTGCAGGGGATGAACCATCTTGGAGTCGGCGAGCGCCTTGATCGACGGGAATGGAACACCCGGATGCTTCGCGATCCATCGGGTCAGATCGGTTTTGAACGTCGCGTTCGTCTGCGGCGCGCGCGGAATCGTATCCAGCTCCGGCACGACCAGCGGATCGACGATCTCGGCGCCGGCCGCTTTCAACTCGGCGAGCGTCTTGTCGAAGTTCGCGATGATCAGCGGATCGGTCACCGCCGCTGTGAAAACCTGGCGCAGCACACCGAGGCGCACGCCCTTCAGACCGTCTTTCTTCAGATACGGCAGATAGCTCTTGGGAATGTGACCGGCGGAACGCGCGGTGGCCGCATCATCGGCATCGGCACCAGCGATCACGTTCAGCAGGATCGCCATGTCCGTCACCGAACGGGCCATCGGACCCGCCGTGTCGCGCGTGCCATCGAGCGGCACGACGCCGGTACGCGAGACCAGACCCACGGTGGGCCGCAAACCCACCAGCGCATTGTGTGCGGACGGCATGCGCACCGAGCCCCCGGTGTCAGTGCCGATGCCAACTACGGCGAAACTGGATGCCAGCGCAGCGGCGGAACCGCCCGAGGAGCCGCCGGTTGCGTACGCGGTGTTGTATGGATTGCGAGCGAAGCCCGGCAGCACCGAGTTGATATTGTCGCCGCCGCCTTTCGCGAATTCAGACAGCGAGGTTTTGGCGATGATGACGCCGCCCGCCGCCTTGATCTTCGCGACGAGCGGCGCATCGCTCGGAGGATAGTAGTGCTTCCAGCCCTGGAAACCGTTCGTCATCGGCATGCCGGTGGCGTCCAGATTGTCTTTCAGCACAACCGGGATGCCGTGCAGTGGCCCGACGAATTTCCCGCTGGCCTTGTAGCCGGCGTCGATAGCATCGGCTTCTTCCAATGCCTTCGGATTCACCGTGATGATCGAGTTGATGTAGGGGCCCTTCTTGTCATAGGCCGCGACGCGCGCCAGGGAGGCGGCGACGATCTCGTGAGTGCTGACTCGTCCTTCTCGATAGGCGGCTTGCAGGTCGGCGATGCTCGCCTCCTCGACCGCGAGGGCGTGCGCGCTCGGGGTGTAGGCGATGATTCCGCAAAACGCAACGAGCGCCGAGGCAAGGAGGCGTGGAGACATGCAAAGAAAATCCCTGTGTTGAAGAATCATGGCTTACCCGCCCGCGCTTACTCGCCGATCCTCTCGCCCTGCAGTGCCGGCGTATGCACCGGCAGGCGCCGCGCTTTCGTCGCCTGCTCGAACTCCGGCCGGCGGATCGCGTTGTAGAACTCGCTCCTCGCTTGCAGCAGCCACTTCGGATAGCGCACATCGACCACTGTCGCGCCTTGCTTGCGCATGGCCGCCAGTGAAGCTTCGATAACCCAGTCCACGTCCGGATCCTGGCCCATGAAGTCGCGTGCGATACCGATGCGCGCACCTTTCAGCGCATCCGCTTTCAGATATCGCGTGTAGTCCTTCTCGAACTTTCCCTCGCTCTTCCGAGTCGCCGCGTCGGTCGAATCGACGCCGGTCATCACACCGAGCGCAACCGCGATATCGGCCACGTTGAGCGCGAGCGGTCCGCCAGTGTCGAACGTCAGGGCGAGCGGCACGATGCCGCTACGACTCAATAGTCCGTGCGTCGGCTTGAGGCCGACGACGCCGTTGGCCGTGGAGGGTCCGCGAATCGAGCCGCCGGTGTCGGTCCCCATCCCCAGCGGTGCAAACACCGCAGCTATGCCGGCCCCGGTGCCACCGGATGAGCCCGCGGGCGTGCGAGCGAGATCGTGTGGATTGAGCGTCTGGCCGCCAATCGAACTGCGCGCGCCGCCCGAAGCGAACTCGGACAGATTGACCTTCGCCAGAATGATCGCGCCCGCGTCGCGCAGCTTCTTGACGAGGAACGCGTCTTCCGGCGGGATCGAGCCCTTCAGCATGAAAGAGCCGGCGGTCGTCGGCAGATCCGCGGTGTCGTAGTTGTCCTTGAGGATCACTGGAATCCCGTGCAGCGGGCCGCGGGCCTTTGGCCTTGCGCTCGGCATCGAGCGCGCGTGCGGTTTGCAGGGCATTCCGGTTCAGCGTGATGACGGCATTGATCGCAGGCCCCTGCTTGTCGTAGGCCTTGATGCGTGCGAGGTACAGCTTCGTGAGCTTCTCGGACGTCAGGTGGCCCTGGCCCATCGCCTGTTCGAGGTCGGCGATGCTGGCCTGGGTTAAATCAACGGGCGCCGCCTGAATCGCAGGCGAGGCGGCGAGTGTTGCCGCCGTCACCATCACGAGAGCCGGTAGCGAATGCCAGCGGCGCGGAATCAGTGTGTGGGGTTTCATCTACAGGCAAGACGCTCAGGCTCGACGCAACCCTACGTCGTGGCAGCCGACTCACGCGATCCGCGTAGCGGACCGCGCTTTCACCAGCCGCCCCTCTCTTAAACGGGTGGAGGCGGGAGACCATGCGGTGAGCATCGGAATCTATGCAGCCGTTCTGCAGGCGCTGGGCCTACTGGAAGGCCTCGGCAAGATTGCCGAAGCCGCCGGCGACCAGGGGCAGGACTTCTGCGGCTTCGTGAATCCGCCCCGCTGGGATCGGACACGCCAGCGAGCCGCGTGCGCCTTCTCTGGCAATCCGGCGAGACGTTCAACCTCAATCAGTATCGCGCGCTGCTGGCCAGCGGCGTCTCGCCCAGTGCCGGCCAAAGTGAATCCTTCTCGCACGACGACGCCGAGCCTCGACATTCTCCCCACCGGGTTCGGCTTCGTGAACACGCCGTACAACTGCACGCTCGACGTGCGCGTGAACGCTCCCGAGGCGTCGCGCAACAAGTCGCTGCGGGTGTGGAGCGGTCGTTGCATCGGCATGCCGGATGTACCGAACTGAGCGTGATTTTCTGATGCAGCCAGGCCCGGCGCGGGTGGAACGCGCCGGGCTTTTGCCGGGTTCGGGAATAAAGTGCCCCGCGCGGAAGTCTCGTCTCCTGAAAACCCTCTCTCCAGGAGACTGCCGTGTCGAAAGAAAGCCCCCTGCAATCGCGCCGTAACGCCCTCAAATGCATGGCCTATGGCGGCGCCGGCACATTATTCGTCCTGGCCGGCGGTGTGTTCACGCCGGTCGATCTGGCGCGCGCCGCCGAACCCTCCACCGACCCGGCGAAACAGGGCACGCCGCTGTTCGTGCAGATCAGCGACACGCACATCGGCTTCAACAAGGAGGCGAATCCCGATGTGAACGGCACGCTCACGCAGACCATCGAGCTCGTGAACAGCATGCCCAGGAAACCGGCGCTGATCATTCACACCGGCGACATCACGCATCTGTCCAAGGCGGCCGAGTTCGACCTCGCGCAGCAGATGATGTCGAGGCTGAAAACCACGGAGCTTCATACCGTGCCGGGCGAGCACGACACCAGTGACGCGACGGTCACGGAGTATTTCAACCGCTTTGGAAAGGCGTCCGCCAACAAGGGCTACTACAGCTTCGATCACGCCGGTGTGCATTTCATCGCGCTGATCAACGTGCTGCAATTCAAGCCGGGCGGGCTCGGAACGCTCGGTGCGGAGCAACTCGCGTGGGTCGCGGCCGACCTCAAGGGCCGTTCCGCCAGCACGCCGGTCGTAGTGTTCGCACACATGCCGCTGTGGACCATCTATGAGCCGTGGGGCTGGGGCACAGGCGATGCGGATCAGCTGATGAGCCAGCTGCGTCGTTTCGGCTCGGTGACGGTGCTGAACGGCCACATCCATCAGATCGTGCGGAAGGTGGAGGGCAACATTACCTTCCACACCGCGCGTTCCACGTCGTATCCGCAGCCGGCGCCCGGCGTCGGCAACGGCCCAGGGCCTCTGAAGGTCGAATCCAATGAGCTTGCGAAGATGCTCGGAGTCACCAGCGTTTCGGTGCTGAAGCATCCCGCTTCCCTGTCGCTGAACGATACGACGCTGGCCTCGCACCCGAGCCTCGCCTCGATTTCGTGAGCTCAACTGGAAGGATGACCGCCGTGATCTTTGCAAAGCGTCGATCTGTTCTCGCCACTCTCGTCGTGTCCGCGTTGTGCCTGGCGCTCACCGGCACGCCGGCCACGGCAGCGCAAGCCGATGGCGCGGAAGTGGTGATCAAGGACTTCATGTTCTCGCCCGTGGCGGTCAAAGTGAAAGCCGGCTCTCGCGTCACCTGGACCAACAAGGATGATGAGCCGCACAACGTGGTCAGTGACACGGGCCTGTTCCGTTCCAGCGCCATGGACACCGACGAGAATTTCTCGTTCAAGTTCGACAAGCCTGGCACCTATCACTTCGTGTGCTCGATTCATCCCCGCATGGTCGGCACGATCACCGTCGAGTAGATGCCATGACGTGCACTGGATGAGCGCGATGAGATCAGGAAGCGCGGGAAGTTGTTGTCACGCCCTTGCAACAACGCGTCAACGCATCGCGCAGATCGCGCAACCTCGGCGGCTTGTTCAGCATGACATCCACATGTGCGGGGATATCGCCCTCCGCCACGAGTCTCTGGCCCCAGCCGGTGAGCATGATGACCGGGGTCGAATGCGACGCCGCTTTCACGGCGCTCGCGACCTGTCGCCCATCGACGTAAGGCATCCCGAGATCGGTGATCACCGCATCGAATTTCCGATCGCCCTCGAGCGAGGCGCGGAACAGGTCGATGCCCTGCTGGCCGCCGTTCGCCGCCACGATCACATGGCCGTCGCCCTCGAGCGTATCGCGCAGCGACCTCAGCAGGATCGGATCGTCGTCCACCAACAGGATGCGCAAATGCGTTGGCACGGCCCCCTCCGCCGTGGATTCCACTTGCGCGAGGCTCGCCGCCGCCGCAAAGCTCAATCGCACGGTCGTCCCCCGCCCGAGCTCGCTCTCGATCTCGATTTCCGCGCTATGCCGCTGGACCATGCCGTAGACCATCGCGAGCCCCAGGCCGGTGCCGCGCTCGCCTTTGGTGGTGAAGAACGGCTCCAGGCAGGAACGACGCGCCGCCTCACTCATGCCAACACCCGTGTCGCTCACTTCGACCCGCACCTGACCAGACTGCGCGGCCTGTGTGCGCAAGGTAAGCGTTCCGCCCGCCGGCAAGGCGTCCACGGCGTTGAACACCAGGTTGGTGAGCGCCTCGCGAATTTCGCTCTCCGCTCCCATGACCCCCGGCAGGTCGAGCGCGAGCTCGGTCTTCAACTCGATCACGATGCCCCGCTGCTGAGGCATGTCGCTCCAGCGGGCGCGCGTGAGATCCACGACCTGCTGGACGAGCTCGTTCAAGCTCACCGACGTCAGCGCCAGCTGCGGCTCACGCTGACGATAAAACTCCCGCATGCGCGCGACGGTCGCGGCGACATCATGAATGGCGCGCTGAATGGTTTGCAGTTGGCCGCGGCCCTGCGCGGTCAAGGCCGGCTCCCTTTCAAGAAGCGAGTCCGTATAGAGCGCGACGGGCGAGATCGCGTTATTGATGTCGTGAGCGATGCCACTCGCCATCTGGCCGAGAGCCCGCAGGCGCTCCTGCTGCATCACTGCCTGCTGGGTCTGGCGCAGATCGTCATAAGCCGTCTGCAGCGCGCCGTATAGCCGCGCCTGGTGGGCCGCGAGCGCGACGTGCTCGCTGGCTTGCCGAAGGAACTCGCACTCGCCGCTGCTGAAGCTGCTGGCCTCGCGACGAGCCGCGATGAGCACGCCGAAGACCTGGCTTTCCACCAGCAGCGGGGCCGCAACCAACGCGCGCAACCCGCCGCGCGCCAGCCGTTGCGGGAACGAAAACGACACTTCGCTGATATCCGGTTCGTAGACCAGTTTGCCGCGCACGCAACGGGACAATCCGTTTTCGTCTATGTCGACACGCGCCCGCTCGGTCAGCGCGAGCTCCATCGCCACCTCCTGGCTGCGAATGCCCACGCTCGTAACGACGATCTGGTTATCCGCCGGCTCATAGAGGCAAATGCAGCCGAAATCGATGGGGAGCTGGTCCTCGAGCGTGCGGATCACCACCTGGAAGATGCTCGGCAGATCCTGCCGCTCGCCGATCGCGCGCGTGATCTGCTGCAACAGGTTCAACCGTTCGAGCTGCGCTTGCAGCTTTCGCTGGGCCCTCTTCTGTTCGGTAACGTCGTTGAACAGGATGGCGACCTTGCGGCTTTCCGCCCCGCCGACCCGGTATGCGCACACTTCGTAGAAGCGCCCCAGCGCCTTGGCTTCGTTCTCGAAGCGCAACGGCTCGCCGGTGAGGGCGATCTTTCCGTAGATCTCGAACCAGTGCGCCTCGTGGCCCGGCGCAAGATCGCGCATCAGCTTGCCCTGCGCGTTGTACATCCCGGTCTGTCTTTCGAACGCAGGGTTCACTTCCAGGAAGCGGTAATCCACCGGCCTGTCGTTCGCGTCGAAGATCACCTCGATGGTGCAGAAGCCCTCGATGAGCGATTCAAACAGTGCACGATATTGCGCTTCGGCCCCTTGAACGGGCGCGGCGGACGGGTCGTCGGGACGATGCAAGGCGGACACTCGTTTCGAATTTGCGACTGCCCGGCAATGTAGTGGCCGGCAATGCAAAGCACCTGCGCGGCGCCGAGCCGCGACCGTCCTGCGAACGCGGCTCGCCGTCGGTCGCTTCAGACACGAGAAGCCGAGCGCAATGTATGCGGGCTCAACGCGAATGCGAGCGTCGAAGACATCCTCGCCTCGGCGCTTGCAAAAAAATGACGCTCAACCTCTACTTCCGCGTGCGGAAGAATCTCAGGAGCCCCCGTGAATCGACGCAACTTCCTCGGCACGCTGGCCGCAAGCAGCCTCGCGACGCTAGCCACCAGTCCCGTCAGCCTGGCCGCGGCTCCCCGGTCCGATCTCAAGATCACGCGTGTTCGCGTGCTCAGCCCCAAGACGTTCAAGACGCTCGCGGGCCCGGTGGGGCTTGCCGAAACCGTCGTAGCCGTCGAAACGAACGCGGGCATCACCGGCTACGGCCAGGGCGGCACGCCGGATCTGCTGCGCTACGCCGCGAGCCTGCTGATCGGCCAGGACCCTCTGCGCATCGAGTATCACTATCAGCGCATGTATCGCAGCTCGATCTATCCCGCGGGTCGCGAGCGAATGCATGCGGTGGGCGCTCTCGACTGCGCGCTGTGGGACATCCAGGGCAAATTGCTCGACGTCCCGGTGTATCAGCTACTCGGCGGGCGCGCGCGAGACTACGTGGAATGCTACAGGTCGTTCGGCGCCATGCGCCTCGAAGACGCGAAAGAGACGGCGAGCAAGACCATGGCGGAAGGCTACCGCGCGATCCGCTTTCATGCGGTCGGCGGCAGCGGCACCGTCTTCGATGCGCGACGTGCCATCGCCGATATGACGGAGATCTGCGCCGCTCTGCGCGACGGCGTGGGGCCGAAGGGCGAGTTCATCATCGACGCGCACACGCGCTTCAGCCTCGCGGATGCGGTGGAGCTCTGCGAACGCGTGGCGCCGTTGCATCCCCTGTTCGTCGAAGACCCGTTACACATCATGGACGACATCGACGCCTTCGCCTTGCTGCGTCAGAAGGTTCGGGTGCCGCTTGCCGCAGGTGAGCAGTTTGGCGAGCTGCGTGATGGCAACCTGCCGCTCGTCGAGAAGGAACTGATCGACTTCCTGCGCTCGACGATACCGAACGTCGGTGGCATCACCGGATTTCGCAAGCTCGCGGCGCTGTGCGAAGCGCATGGCGTAGCGATGGTCCCGCACTTCACGCCGCCGATTGCGACCGCGGCGGTCGTGCATGCGCTGCTGCCCTTCCCGGGGCAGGCTCTGAACGAAGTGCTTCGGCCCGCCCTGCCGCCCTATCTGCGCGAAGCCTACATACACAAGGAAGGGAAGATGTTCCGCAGCGATCGCCCCGGCCTGGGCGTGGTCGTCGATGAAACTCAGCTCAGCGCCGTGGCCACGATCAATGACGCGCGGCCGGCGGAGCTGTATCAGGGCGAGGAAGTTCAGCGGCCGGATGGCTCGCATCTCTATCTATAGAGACACGACCACGAGACGTGTGGCGGGCTTACGTGCGCCAACCACACCGTCCATCACGCTGGGTGAGCTCGCCTTTGGGGCCCATCGGCCCGCTCGATACTCTGATCGCGGGCCACGCCCGCGTACTCTCCGCGATACTTGTCACGCACAACACACGCGAGTTCAAACGGGTAGAGAGCCTGAGAGTGGAAGATTGGGTCAAGTAGCCACTGCCTCCCGACCCGCCAACCGGTGAGAGCATCCGGCAGCCGTGCTAGTTCTTCGGAGGCTCCGCGATCGGCTGCGTGCCGTCGGCAAGCCGCCCGACCTTGAGCGACTCCGCCTGCGCCCGCGTTCCGGGCGGCGCGGCGTAGGCGCCGGCATCACCCTTCTCGGGTATGAACGCCTTCCCGGTCACCGGATTGGGATAGTGGAACGGGATGATGTAGTACGCCGGGTACGTGAGATAGACAGTGGACGGCGGCAGATCCGGCGGCGGATCGAACTTGTCCGGCCAGGTGTTGTTCAGCGCGTTCTTGGCCCAGCCGTCCCAGCTGGTGTACATCGTGAAGGGCCCCGTGAGGCGGCTGATCTTCCAGACGCCGTTTTCCTTCCTGTACTCGTTTTCGTACAGCGGCAGACCCCAGCCACCCAGGCTCATCACGTAGGCGCGCGAACGGATCCAGCCCCTCTTGCCGTCGGCCGAGATGTCGGGGATCGACTGGAACTGCATGTGATTGGCGAGCGAGCCTTCCTTCGCGCCGTCCTGCCCGAAGGCGGTCTGCATGTATTCCAGCACGCGCGGCTTGCCCGTGAAGATGCCTTTGCCGCCGATCTCCAGCGTCGCATCGTCCGAGAAAAGCTCCGCGAGTTGCTTCCACTGGCTCTTGTCTACGAAGTAACCATACGTGCGCTGCAAGCGCTCGATCTGGTTCAGGTCCTCGAGGCGGGTGATGCGCGCATCGAGCGCGTCCAGCTTCTCGGCCGCGGACTGCGCGAACGCCGGCACGGCGGCGGCGAGCAGCGCCACGGCAACCGCGGCGTTCAGGAAGCGAAAATTCGCTCTTGGCCGCCCGGCGATTGAGGGCCTCCGCGAGGCACCGCAAAGATTGATCGTGGTCATGATCATTTCCTCCCCGTCACGCTATCCGCGGCTTGCGGGAGATTCGTCAGCGGCTGGCCCGTCACCGGATGCTTGTAGCTGAACGGCGGAATGTAATTGCCCGGCATCGTGCGATAGACGACGGTGGGCGGCTTGTCCGGCGGGAAGAGCGCGCTCTGCCCCTTCATCGGCAGCAGCGACCTCGCCCAGCCTTTGTCGTAGTCGGTGAACGCAGTCGGATAGAAGTGGAACTTCGCAAATTTCCAGACGCCGCCTTCCTTGACGTACTCGTTCTCATAGATGCCCACGCCCCACACACCGTTCGCACCGGGCTCGGACAACTGCACCGGGCCCTGCCAGCGTCCCGTGGCGGTCTTGCCGTCTGAAGCAACGATAATCACCGGCTGAAGCATCATGTGATTATTCAGATAGCCCTGCGCCAACCCCTGCGGACCGAACAGCAGCAGCGCGCGGCGAATGTGATCCTGGCCGATGTAGACGCCGCTCTGGCCGTATTCGAACGAGCCGCCGCGCGCGAACAGGTCCGCCGCGTCATTCCACAATCCCTTGTCGAAATAGAAGCCGAACGTCGTCTGCAGGTTCTCCACCGCATCCTGGTCTTCGAGCCGCGCAACCCGGTCGCGATACGCGGCGAGGCGCGCCTCGGGCGAGCTTTGGGCAACGGCTGGCGCCGACACCACGAGCGGACACAGTCCGGCGAGACCGAAGCAGCAAAGCCGCACCAGAACCCGGAGGCGCTCAATCGCTGGACGGCTCGGACGAAGCACCATTCTTGCGCGCATCACTTCGCACCTCGCAGCGGTTTGCCGGTCACCGGATTGGGCGCCTGGAACGGCGGCACCTGCGTATCAGGAAAGGGTCGGTAGCTCAGGGTCGGGCCGCGGTCCGGCGGAAATGACTTCGACGTTTCACTCTGCACCAGCCCCTCGCCCGGCTTCAGGCGCGCCCAGCCCTTTTCGTAGGGCGCCACGAAATTGACGTACAGATGGAGCGACTTGATCTTCCAGACCCCGCCGTCCTTCGCGTAGGTGTTCTCGTAGATGCCATCGCGCCATTCCGCATGCTTCTTGTACTGGCCGAGCATGGCGTGATCGCGCCAGCGCGCCGTGGCGCTACGGCCGTCGCGCGCAATGAAGACCGCCGGCTGAAACTGCATCCATTCGTTCAGCTGGCCGTAGATCAGGCCTTCCTTCCCGCCGTGCAGCCGCTGGAGGTATTCGCGGACCCGCGCCTTGCCGGCGTAGACCCCGTCGATGCCCACTTCGATCGTACCGTCCTCGGTGAAGAGGTCCGACGCCTCGCCCCACAGGCCGCGATCGACGTAATAACCGAAGGCCTGCTGCAGCTTCTTGACGGCGCGCGTGCCTTCCAGTTTTTCGACGCGCGCGGTCAGCGCATCGATTTCGGCGTCGGTGGCCTTCTGAGCATAGGCGGCCTGCTGCGCCAGTGCGAAGACGACTGCACAGACGAAGCCGATCGGAATGGGGCGTTTCATCGTTTCTCCCAAAAGCATGAATCTCACTGCCAGCACGGCGCGCATTGCCGGAAACCTGGAGCGACGTGTTTGCATGCCCGCCTCACTTGGCCTTCACCGGACGGGCGTGGCCCAGCGCGGATTGTCCCGATACGGGTCGACCGCCGCCGATAAAATGTCGTCCTCGCCCACCAACTGGCGGTGATTGACCGGGCTGGCGAGCCGAATTGACGCTCGTGGAAGAGCCGGCAGCACGGATCGTTGAGATAGACTGCACCGCATATCGGCAAGGGGGCCAAGAACAATGATCCACGCCATCCGGCTCGCTGTTTTCCTCTGTTTTTCCCTTTGGCTGGCCGCTCCGGCCTCGGCGCAAAGTTGCGGGCCCGCGAGCGGCCTCGAGTTCATCTGCGGCCCGAAGAACGCGGAAGATCTCGTGCGAGTGCCCGGCACGCCCTGGATCATCGCAAGCAGCATGACCGCGGGCGCAAGCCTTGCGCTGATCGATTCGCGCAACGGCGCTTACAGCGCCCCGCATCCCCAAGCCAAGCCCGACGCAACGTTCGCCAACTGCGCGACGCCGCCGGATTCCGCTAAAGCCCTCACGCACGGCCTGAACCTGCGCGCCGGCGCAAACGGGCACTCCACTCTCTACGCGGTCGGGCACGGCGCGCGCGAAACGGTCGAGGTGTTCGATGTCGACGCGACGGGTACCAAACCCGCGCTCACCTGGAAAGGATGCGTCTTCATGCCCGAAGGGCTCGCCGCGAACAGCGTCGCGTCATTCGCGGACGGCTCCCTCGTCGCGACGGTCCTCGTCATGCCGGGAAAGACCTTTGCCGACTCCGTCGCGAAGCGGCCGACCGGCGCTGTCTATGAGTGGAAGCCCGGCAAGAAGGGTTTCGAGCTGATCCAGGGCAGCGAGCTGCCGGGCAACAACGGCATCGAGGTGTCGTCCGACGGCAAGGAGATTTTCGTCGTGTCGTCCGGGTTTCAAACCATCATCGCGTTCACGAACACGAACCCGACCAAACAGCTGCGCACGACACGGCCGTTGCCGCTCACGCCCGACAACGTGCACATGGGTGAGGACGGGCGCTTGCTCACGGCCGGAATGAAGAACGACGTGCCCGAATGCGGTGGAGCGCCGAGTCCGCGACATTCGCTCGAGAAGCTCTCGAGCTGTCCGCGCGGCTTCATGGCGCTCAGCATCGATCCGAAAACGATGAAGGACACGCTGGTGGCGGAAAGCCCCGCGATCCCGAGCTTCAGCAACGCGACGATGGTGCTCACGTTCGACAAGCAGTTCTGGATCGGCACGTTCTCGGGGGATCGGATCGCGCACGGCAGGCTACGCTGACGACGCCTCGGCCGCGTTGCCCTGCCCTGACGCGCGATCAGGACGCAGAACGCTGTCCCGACCTCACTGAATCCTCACGGCGACCTCTAACCCGTAGCTGCGAGGCGCGCCCGGCACGGCATGCGCCACACCCGGCACCACCAGGCTGTAATAGCGCTCGTCGGTGAGGTTGTCCCCGCTCAACATGACTCTCCACGCATCCGCGTCGAATCCCAGACGAGCGGCTACAGTGGCACGCGATTTCTGCGAGAACACCGCAGATTCGGACTCATCGTAGAAGACGCGCCCGGTGGCGTTTGCCTCTGCCACGGCAAACCAGCCGCGAGGCGTTCGGTATGTCACAGCCAAGCTCCCCTCGTACGAGGGTGCGTTGGGCACACGGTTGCCTGCGTAGCTGACTCCGGTGAACGGGTCGCTGAATTCGCGCAACGTAGCGTGAGTCGTCCCGATAGCAGAGGTGAGCGTCAGTGATGACGTGATCTGCCACGCCCCCTCCACCTCAGCGCCGACGGAACGCGCCCGCGGAGCGTTGACGACCAGATAGTCGGTTTCGCTGAATGAGCGCTCGATCTGATAGTTGCGAATGCGGTAGCCAAACACGCGCGTTGCCAATCGAAGCCTGTCGTCGGTGCCCGACGTGACGAATGCCATCTCGACTGACGTGACCGTCTCCGGGTCGAATGGTGCGAGCGAAGCGTTCCCGGTGTAGGCAGACCAGCCTCCCGGCCTGGAACCGCGCGCGAGTGTGAATTGCAAAGTGGTTCGTGGCGCCAGCGTGCGCAGAAACATGATCTTCGGCGTCAATGAGTCGAAGGACTCGCGATCGGTGAAACGGTCGGAGGACGGTACGGTCTGCATGCGATCGAGTTTTCTGCGCACCGTCTCGGCGCGCAGCCCTCCCGTGACCCGCCAGTTTCGCGGGAGCGTCCACGTGTATTCACCGAACAGGGCACCCGTGCGCGAATCCAGCTGAAAAACCGACGCCTCGATCGGAAACAGCCCGGCAATCGCGCGATCGACCTGGCCCACGGTGTCGTCTATGGAAACCCACGTCCCCACAGTCCAGTTTTGCGAGCTGAGCCGAAGCTCTTCATTCGACGCGTGCCGCTTCTGGTGGATCGTCGAATCCAACGGCGGGGGCAGAACGAGCTGATTATCGTAGGGATCCAGGGACCAACTCGTGCGGCTGGTCACCGTGGTCAATCGACCCCACGAGGTCCGAAACTCGCCCTTCAACGCAACGCCGACGAAGTCGCTGTCGATGCGCCCTTCGCGATTTCTCTCGACTGTGAACAGCGGACCCTCGAGAGGCACCAGAGGCTGCGCCCCGTTGCGTTGTCGATTCGAGAACAGTTGCGCGGTGAATTGTGCTGTGTCCGTCGCCCACCATCGCGCACGGGCCGAGAGAGTTTCACTTTTCTGGTCATCGACGCGCTGATCGAGCTCGACGTTACGGATGTATCCATCACGCGCGTTGTATGAACCCCTTAGCGAGGCATCGAACGATCCGGCCGACTCCACTCGGCCCTGGAATGCAGCCGTGCTCGAAGCGAAGCTGCCTCTGCCCAGTCGCAGCAGCGCCGATGACGATACTTCCCCGACGCTCGAGCGCAAGGCTTCCGCGGAAGACAGAAGAATCACCCCGCCTTCGCCACCCCGTCCGAATGCCGTTCCCTGCACGCCTCTTAGAACGGTGGCGTCAAGGAATCCGAGTGTCGATGTCGGATAGGTGAAGCCGCCTGCCAGTGGCAGGTCGTCCAGATAAACGGTCACCGCGGGGTCGCTGAAGTAAGGCGTATTCGAAAGGCCTCGAACTCCAAGCAGGTCGCCGAACGATCCTGCGCCGCTGTCACTCACGTGCAGATTCCCTACATGATCCGCGAGCCGCTCGAGCGACTCGGACGCGACCGGCTCAAGGGTCTCCAGCGAGATTTGCGTGTCCGCGACGTCCGCGCTGGATTCGATACTCCCCCGGACGATGACCCTTGGCGGCTCGGCGGACTCGCTGACGCCCGCGGCGAGGCCCGTGATAACGAGTGCGGCCGTCGATACAGTGAGCCGGACTCCAATCAAGGCGGACATCCGTCATCGATCCATTTCTCGATCACCGCGATGTCGTTGTCCGCCATCGGGGTGCGATTCAGGGGCATTCGCGGCATGCCGCCGGGCCCGAAGGGCGGTTGGCCCTTGAGCGCGAGAATGATCCCGGAACGCGCTCCCCGATTGGGACCGGCTTCCGCGATGGGCCGCACGCCGTAGATGGCCTTGATGGCGAGCAACGCGTCGAGCGGAAGCTCCCAGAACCGACCCTTGTCATCGTGGAACGGCTCGCCGCCGGCCACGGCGCTATCGAGCAGCTTTCGCACGGTCTCGAAGCCGACGAGCTCGGCACCCCCGGCCGCGAATGCCATCACTCCACCGCTATCGGCTATGCGCGGCGCCTGGAAGTGATTCTGGAAAAACGCCGAGTCGATGTCGTCCTCGGTCGCACGATCCCAGAACGCGCGATGTGCGGCGAGACGGGCGGGTGATAGTCCGGCATTGCCGGGCTGATCCACCTTGGGGTCGGCCTCTGTCTGGATGCTCCAGGCGAGCGCCACGCATCGCAGGAGATGCAACCAGCGATCCGACGGTGCCCCGCAGGCGATTTGCGCGCGAATGAACGCGTGCCAGCGATGGAAGCCAACCCAGTCTGACGGGCTGCCGTCCATCATGTGAATGATGTGGGTGCGATACATCGGATTTGCGGCGCGCCTCGGGTCGTAGAGAACTCCCTGGCCGAAGTCTTCGAACGCCAGACGAACGCTGTCGCGATCACCCGGGAAATGCTGATCGATCACGCGTAGCTGAATCTCGGCACACTTCAGGAATCCATTCGCGGCTGTCTTCACCGTGTCGGCGAACGCCTGCGGGTAAGTGCCCGCCGAAACGGTGCCACGAAACAGGTCGACGATATTCGTCAGCGCGGGGCCTGGAATCTTCGAGAAAATCTCCCCGAACGCCGCCTGCAGCTCGGGAATCCGGCTCCATAACGTCTGCTGGTCGAAGTCGAACCAGAAGTTCATGCCGCGCTCGCGCGTGTACGGGCTGGCGGCGGTTTGTGCGACGGGCTGATTGGGACAGCCGGCATCGATCCACGCGGCAACGGGGGCAATCTGCTCGGGCGTGAAAAACGGCGGCCCGTTGGCGGGCATCATCCCGAAAGCACCGGTGTCAGGATCGAACGCCGTGCCCGGCGTGCCCCTCAGCGCGTGAATGAGGTTGGAGGACTTCGAATCGCCAACGACCAGGATCTTCATCGGTTGATGAGTAGCCGGGTCGCGCACATTGGGCACATTGCCGTTCACGAAGTCGTCATAGCCCAGGGTGTTCCAGAAGCCGCGGTGAGGGGGGCCCACGGGCAGCTGGTTGTTGGCCGACAGCAGGCTGTCGATGTACTTGCCCAGCTGCGCGTAGTTGACGATTGGATCCATGGTCGTTGTTCCTCAGTTCTTGGATTCGAGTACGCGCTTCAGTGCTCTCAACGCGGGGTTCGAGGGCTCCCGCCGCATCAACGTGTGGAATTGCGGCTGGCTCGGACTCGTTCCCGGATTGGGCGGGAATGCGTTCATCTGCAGGGCCCAGAGAAAATCCGTGTTGGAGCCGGCGTTAGCGGGCCCGACGATGTTGTGACACGCCATGCAGCCCTTGCGAATGGAACGTTGCTGGAAGGTTTCCATGGTGACGTTCGCGAAAGGCGTGGTTGCCCCGTTCCCCGGGAATGTAAAAGCCGGCGTCCCAGGGTTGGCGGGCGCATCGCCCGGGTTGGGCCACTGCGTCATCACCAGGCGATAGAAACGCCAGACACCGCTCCCGCGCGTAGCCAATGCAGCCTGGTATTTCGCGTTCGTGGCGGCGGTGGAGGTTGCGATTCTTTGCAGCCGCGTGACATTGAAGGGTGGCGGAGGCGTCGCAGGCGGCGGAAATGAAACCGTGTTGTCGTCCGTCATGGCGGTGCCGGAGCCATCGTTGAACGTGAAGGGCGCGCTCGCGCCGTCTTCCGGAACATTGTCGACGTGCTCGAAAGTGGACCAGATCCACTGCGGCCGCGAGGCCGTTTTCGTCACGATGTGCAGGCCCACGAGGGCCACCGTCTGCTCGCTGCACAGGTTGGTCTGAAGGTCGTAGACCCACGCACGTCGCGTATAGAAGCGTGATTTGTCCGGCTTGTTGTTCCTGATGAGCACCCACGAAGACTTCACGTCGATCGGATTGTTACCGGATGCATCCGGAGTGAAATTCACGGACTGCAGGTTGGAGCGCAGGAACCAGCGGCGCTCGACGATCTGGTCGAACTCCACCTTGTTGAACCCCGCGAGGTACACCGCATAAGTGCCGTTTTGCGCGACCAGCGGACCCACCAGCGTGCCGAAATCCGCCTGGCCGACGTTCTCGAACTTCGTGAATGAGGCGAGCACAAGGTCGTGCGCGCCGAGCGAAGCCACATTGGGGCACGGGTTCGCGGGCCCGCGCTGCAGCCAGGCCGCCGGCGCGCCGCCGTTCGGCTGGAACAGCTCCCAATCCGCTTTGTAGGTGTCGAACACCACGGACCGATCGGCCGCACCGACCGAGGCTGACAAGTCGGGAGCGCCGCGCTCGTCCGGCAGAGCCGGCCAGATCAGCGCAACGAAACTTCGCCACGAGAAATCGTCGAAAAATGCAAACGGAATGCCCGATGCGCCAGGCGGTATGCACACATCCCGAGGCAGCGCCGCCGAGATCTGCACCTCCGGGACCACCGGCGCAGGGTTTGCGCACGGCACGGTCGCGCCGAACGTCGCTCGGAATGAGACCGCGAGCAAAAAAAACGAACAGAGACTGGGCAAGTGTTCGAACGTGCGGGCGGGACATGGATATCCTTCTCCTTGTTCTGTAGTGCTTCTTCTATTGTTCTATAGCGTTCTGGAAACGATCGTCTTCGTGGCGTCGCGGATGCGCTCCAGGCCGAACTGGCCGAAGAACCCCCAGATGAACGCCGAAAAATAGTCGCCGAATGTCCCATACCAGCTACCGGCAAAAATCTGGTAGCCGACGAAGGTGGTCAACAGGGCCGTCGCCAATGCGATCGCCCGGTTGCTGTTCTTTTCGTCCTCCTCGAACTTCGTGAAGCTCGGCGTGGCCGCGAGCTCGCCGACAAACGCGCGGCCGGAAACACTGAGCGGCGGATTCGCGATCGAGAACCGGATCTCCAGAAATCCCGGCAGCTTCGGTTCCAGATCGGCGCCGTCGATCGTCTGGTTGCTGAAAACCGCGGCAGTCGCCGGATCAGACACCCAGGTCGCAGCGGCGGCCGCTGGCTTGCGTTCTCCACGCCAATCGAGCGACGCCTGCGCCACCTGCCCCACCGGCAGCCACGGTGGAATTCGCAGGCGAGGAGCGATCGGCGGCACCGGGGGTGCCGCCGGCAATCCTTGGGGTGCGGCCATACGAGCTCGCATCGCGGCTGGCAGCAGTACAGCCGGTGCCGCGGGGACGGCGGCCGGTGGAGGTGCAATCAGCCTGGCGGCAGTCGGAAAATCCCCGTCCGCGACGGCCTGTCCGAGACTCCCATTCGCCGGATCCGCTCCGAGCAGCAATCCGGCTACTCGCACGCGGGCGGACGACAGTTTCCCGAGCTCGCTTTGCGTGTCCTCGTCGCGGTGGGTCATTCGCTCGAGATTGGCGATTTCGCCACGCACCGCCTGCGCCAGATCCGTCCTGCTACCCTGACTGAGGATCGTCGCGGCATTACCGAACGCGGCCTTCATGTCGTCGGGAGCTTCAATCGTGACGAGGCGCTCCACGCTGCGCACGATGTCGTCGGTACTCGTGACCAGCTCCGCAGGCGCGACCTTTCCGAATGCCGTCGCGAGGTCGACGAGGAGGGTCTGTCTCAACGTTTCCAAGGCCTGCGCCGGAGCGGACCACTTGCCGAGCTCACCGAGTCCTCGATGCAGATCCTGGATAACAGGGCGCAACGCTGCGATGACCGCAGCCGGTAACGTGATATCGAGCTCGCTCAGGCGCCGCAGTGCATCTTCCACGTCGCCGGTCAGGCTGGCGCGCTCGATCGTGCTCAGCGTGCCGAACAGCGGCGCCAGCGCCGCCGTCACGGAAGCGGACAACACGCGATTGTTCGGATCCAGAAGGCCGCGCGTGGCGGTCAATCTGGCTTGCAGATCCCCCACGGACTGGGTTGCGACGCTCAGCACCGCATCGACCTGCGTCTTCTTGTTCTCGACGATCTTGTTGAGGTCCTTCGGGTCGCGCGCGCTTCGCACTTCGCCTTCCAGCGTCGTCGCGATGCGCAGCATGCGCTGTTGAACCGCCGAGTCCCGCTGCGCGCCGGCGTCCCGAACGATCGCGTTCACAGCTCTCAGCGCTTCAAGCTGAGCCGCGCGCAACGTCGATACCGCGGCCAGTTTCACATTGACCAGCCAGCCGAGCAGCACACCGAGGAGGAGGATGGCGCCCAGACACCAACGCGCATGACGCACCTTGATCGTGACGTCGCTGTTCACATTCGTTTTGAGAGATGCGGTGTGCAGCACCAGCCGAGTGCTGAACGAACCGGCATCGGGCATGTGTGACAGCACCAGGTTCAGATCTTTGCCTTCGCCCGACGCGAGGCTGAGTGGCTCACTGGCCGGATTCAGAGTGATCCCGGTGCCTTCGCCGGCTGCACTTTTGAGCTCACCGCCGGAGGCCGACAGGCCCCCGATGGCACCGGAGTGGGACGTTTCGCGCACTCGCAGAGGAGTAACGCTCACGTTCTCACTACCACTCCACGGTAACTTCTCGACCACGAGAGTGATCGATGCCGGCGCGTCGAGGACCGGCTCGACTCTGCGCACCAGTTCGAATTCAAGAGTCTCCGAAGTCCCGCCGTCGTGAATGATGGTTAGAGGCACGGTGTACGATCCGGCCTCCGGACATCCCCCTGTCAGCCTTCCTGACACCTCGTACTCATGTATCGCGGCTTCCGTCGCCACGGGCTTCTCCCATGTCATCGACGCGGCGACCGGCACCGCCGCCGCGGCGGTCGAGGTGAGATCCCCGGTCCGCAGCAGCAGAGGCGCTTTCTCGGTGGTGAAACGCAGGGCTATGCGATCTTTATCGCAGTCGGCAATGACGAATTTCCGTTGACCCGACGTTGCCGCCGCTGCATGCAAATGCGTCGAAAATACCGCTAGCAATAGAACGCAGCGCGTAACACTTCTTCCCATGCGACACCCGTCCCTGTCGACGCACCGAGAGTCACCCGGTGCTCACGTTTTTTTGGAGTTGTTCTTCACGCGAGCTGGCAATCGAGCTGCCGCATCACATTGTCGATGGCGCACGCATAGGTCTGACTACCGTTGCCCGCGAACAGCAGGCCGACGAGCATCCCATCGTCACGCACGATCGCCGAACCGGAATCGCCGTGATCGGAGAATGTGGTGCCGTTATCTCCCTCGACAACCAGGCACTGTTGAAACCATACGTCTCCGGGCGCGTACGGCACGGGCCCAACGACGGCGCCAACCTGCGTGACAGTACCGAAAGTGAGCCCCGTCGTCCGCCCCACCTTGTGAACTTTGTCACCCACGGAAGCGGCCGCAACTCCGCGAGGTGATGTGACTGTGCGCGACGGCAGGTAATTCTGGATGTGCGCGGTTCCGGCGCTGAGGTCGACGAGTGCCCCGTCGACCTCATTCAGAACCACGGTTCCCGCGACGATCGTGGCACCGGGAGGGCTGTCGACAAGCCTGACAAACTGGCTGAGCTCACCGACCTCCATCGCGGCAACGAAAGTGGAACCCCCTGGCTGCTGAATGCGATCCGCACCGATGACGCCGCGATTCTCGCCCGCCGCCACATGGTTATTGGTGAGGATGGCGATCTGGCCGCTGTCGCGCTGAACGAAACAGCCGAGCGTTCCGATGATGATGAAGCCTCGTGCGATTTCGCCGGTGCGAACATCGTCGTCGAAGTTCTGAATCTGCAGCCCGCACATGAGGGGCCGATGGAACTGCTGTTCCGGAATGAGACTCCCCACGCCGGGACTGGCCGGACCAGAGTGCGGCACGCGAGCAAGACTCGCAGGATCCCGCGAGCTGTTGATGAAGTGAACCGGAATGCCGGCGATGTCGCGCGGAATCTTTTTTGCACCCGTGCCGGAAGCCAGCGGCACCGCGGCTTTCACATTGCGAACGGCCTGGAAACCATAGCCATCCGCCGCACGTCCGACGCCGACCGAGCGGATCGTCTTGTCCGCATCGATGAGGACACCGGCCGCTTCTTTAACTTTCGAGAGTGCATCTACGAGCTCTATTGTCATAGTTCTGTCCCTGAATAGAGATGCGCTCTAACGATAGCAGGGCTGCGCGCTCCTGTGCAGCCGGCTCGCATGACAGTTTGGCGTCAGGATCCGGCGCGCAGCGGGCGCGGTGGCACGAAATCAGTACGCACGATAATGGGGATGACTTCACCCCCGAGCAGCACTTCCGTCGGGAAGCGCTGTTGTGAGGCGGATATCACCTGCAGGATAAGTACGGGCTGCGAGTGGCGCGGGTCCCTCCCGATGCCAAGGGAATACGGACCGCTGTAACCGCCGAGAATAGTTCGGTGTACGTCGGGCTGCCCGAGATAGGTTTGCAGAGCGTTCGCTTCCAACCGTTTCTCCGTTTTCCTGCCGAAGGATTCTCCCCCGTTACGGACGCGTCCTCAACCGCGGCTAAACAAGGTATCTCGTCGATGATTGCTCCAACAAATCAACTGCTTGAACAGTGTCTGATAGACCCGGCGACCTGTGCGTGGGCTTGGGAACGCCTTGACAAGGCGCAGCGGGCGGCAAATCATTTCCACGGAATCCGACTTATATATAACTAAGGGATTCTCCGCGGCACCACGCGACCTCCCGGGAAGGCGGTATGGGTTCTCCTTTCTTCAGCATTCACCTGGATCGGCTCGACGACGAGAGGCTCGAGGCGGCGGCCGTGCCGAAAAACGCGCCGGCTCTTCGAGGCGGCGACAGGTCTGCCGCGGCTGAAGCGACCTTTGGAGACGTGGAAAATCTGGCGGAACGCGCGGCACGCACGCATCTGGCGAGAATTTTTGCCCGTGACAACCAGCCCCTCGTGCGCGGTGTATCGGGGTCGACATCCGCCAGGGCGGTCAGCGCCTTGCGATTCCACGACATTCGTCATCAGGGCAAGGGGAAGTCAGCCAGCCAGACGGTGCGATTCGTGCAGACCCGGTCGAATATTCCGATATTCGGCTCGCGCGCCGCGGTCGAGCTGGATCGCGAGCTCGGTTTTCTCGCGTGCGATGCCGCTCTCTCGGATCCTCCAAACATCTCGTGGGAACCAACGCTCACCGATGGCACGGCGCTCGAAGCGATCGCGAAGAGCGCCCATCGGGAGGCGCGACCCGAGGATATCGGGCGCATTCGCCGGCAGGGCCTGTTCTTCCTGTACGACGAGCCCGGGAACTCCGGCTGGCATCTCGTGCACTATCTGCGCAATGTTCCGTTCGCGCCGCCAGGCCTGCCCAGCGAGTCGCGCAGCCATGGATTCGGGCCGTCGCTTTCGCACTTGAATCCCGAGTTCGACTATCTCGTCGACGCGCACGACGGTTCCATCGTCATGTACTGGAGCTCCGGTGCAACGGCCAGCGCCAGCCCCACACTCGCCCTGTGCTTCGGCGACGACGAGAATGCGGTCCGGTGCGAGTTCAACGGCAATCCCCGACCGGCGGCCGGAAGCTCGAGCCACGTATTCGAAATGCTGGACGCCTCCCGCAACATCAGCACATACGATTTCCAGATGGCCGATATCGGCAACGGCAGCGTCACCCCCGTGGATCCGATTTCGTCCGCTTCCGCGCAGTTTCTGCATCGGCCCGGGGTGTCGGCTCATAGTCATGCGACGCTCGTATTCGACTTCCTGAACTTCGTGCTGTTCCATCGTGGCATCGATGGCGCGGGGAAGGGATTCAGGTCCTACGTGAACTGCACACTCAAGCAGGCGATGACCCCACCCGAGTGGCATGACGCCTCCTGGTGGCGTGATGCCATGTGGTACGGGCAGTCGAAGGACGCCGACGGCAATCTCCGGAGCTTCGCGCGCCACCTGGACATCATCGCGCACGAGCTCATGCACGGCGTCACGGCGCACATCTCCGGACTCATCTACCGCGACGAATCGGGCGCGCTGAACGAATCATTCAGCGACATCTTCGCGATCATCATCAAGAACTGGAACTGGGATCCCCGCTCGAAGGGGGGCAACGCGGCCACTTGGAATTGGGAGATCGGTTCCAACGCCATCGGCCCGAATCCGTTGCGCGACATCAGTAATCCGGCAAGAACGGGCATGCCCGCGCACCGGAGTGAATATCTCGTCACGCAGGATGATTACGGCGGCGTTCATACCAACAGCAACATTCATAACAAGGCGGCCTACAACGTACTGACAGCGGTGGATACCGCCGGCGCGCCGATGTTCACTCCGCATGACGTTGCAACGCTGTACTTCCGTTGCCTCGACCGTCTTGGCGAGATGACCACTTTCTCGCAGGCACGCGCAGCGCTGATCAATGTGGCAAGCGCCTACTTCCTGGGTCACCCGGCGCGCGCGGGCAGGCTGGACGCAATTCGGAAGGCCTATGACAGTGTCGGCATTCAATAGAGCGTGACCACCGTGAGCAACGAACTTCCGGTCATCTGGCAAGTGCTGTACTTGCGGGAAGAAGACACCTCGAGGGAAATGGGAGCGGCACTGTGGGCCGCGCTGATCGAAGTGGAGCGCTTCTACAATCTTGGGAAAGCGCGTGCGACGTTCAGACGCTATTTCCTCTCCTCTGTCGTGCCGTCGACCGGCATCGCCTCGGCCGCCTTTCAAGGCGTTTCGCGCCTGTTCAGGAAACCTGGGGAAGACGCGCTCGAGCTTCCGCACGGCCTCGAGCGCATGGAAAAGTCTCTTCAGCTGGGCGACGCGCGCGGCCGCTTTCAGAAGACCTACGATCAGCGCAAGCTCGCGCAACTGGTTCGCGCGCAGCTCGACCTGGCCGCGCCTGCGGAAAATCTGCTCATCGTTACCGACTGCGAGATCACTCCGCCTCGGGAGTGGCGCTACATCATTTCCGAAGACGTGGACGCCGGAACGGTCCTGTCGATCGCGCCTCTCGATCCCCGTTATTGGCACGACCAAAACCCCGCACGCGTTGCGGTGATCAAGAGTCGCGCCCGCGCAGCCGCCCTCGGCATCACCGGAGAAATGCTCGGTATTGGAAACTGCTCCAATCCTCGCTGCTATCTGTACGAAGACGTCGACTCGGTGGTACGACTCGACTTCATGAGGCAGCTCGGCGAGGAGCACCGGATCGAGCATCTCAGTGAGCGGGGCTACGACCCCGATCCCGCGGATGACGTGGAGTCGGTGCAGCCCATCCTGGAAGCGGCGCCGGCGGAGCGGCAGCGATGAACGAGCCGCGATTCGAAATCACCTGGGAAGCGGGCCCTGCCGCGCAACTCGAGATCGTGAGCCCCAATTACGAGCCGAAAGGTGACGCCTATCGGCTGAGATACACCCCGCCCTTCCGCGCGACCATCCGTCCGGGAATGGTGGAGCTGCAGCTCTATCCGAAGGTGCTCGATCCGCTGCGCCTCAAGCTCGACACCATCGTCTCCACGCTCGATGCGCGTCGCTCCAGCACGGGAGGGCCGAATACCGCGAGCGACGGGCTGATGGACGCCGCGCTCGAAGTGGGCGGCACGCTGTTCGATCTCGTCGTGCCGCCGGGCATCCGCGCCGACCTGCGCACCAACAATCTGTTTCTGGAAGTCGGCATCGACGAAGCGCTCGTGGAATTTCCGTGGGAGCTGCTACATGACGGGGAAGAGTTCCTGTGCCTGCGCCACCGCACGGGCCGATTCGTCAACACGTCGCGTCCACCGATCCCACCGCAGCAACCCGAGCAACCGCTGGATCGCAGGCCGACCGAGCTCAACGTCCTGCTCATCTGCGTTCCCCAGCCCCTGACGCGCGACGGAACAACCTACCGCCCGCTACCGGGCGTGGATGCCGAGACCCGGGCGATTCAGAAAGCGTTCGGTGCCGTCGCCGAACACGTGAGATTGACGATTGTTCCGAATGCCACCTACACACAGGTGCGCAATGCCTTGAAGGAAAAACGCTGGCACATCGTGCACTTCAGCGGGCACGCCGAGTTCGACGAAAAGGACTCCCGCAACAGCGGACTCGTACTCCACGACCGCCGACTCACGCCGGCCGAGATTCAATCCTACTGCGGCAGCAAGCCACCGGTGTTCTTCTGCCTGAACGCCTGCGAAACGGCCAAGACCGCCGCCGACGCGCGCTGGAAAGATCGCTACGACATCTTCGGAATCGCGCGCGGATGTCTCGAGACCGGCGCGTATCTCGTTGGCAATCGATGGCCGGTGGGCGACGACGGCGCCGCCGCCTTCGCCAGCGCTTTCTATACGACCTTGTGTCGCGGCGGAACGCTTGGGGAGGCCGTGGTCAACGGGCGCACCGCGTGTCGTGAGAGCTCCGAGGACGACGACCTTTCGTGGGCATCGTACGTTTTCTACGGCGATCCGCGCCTTTGCTTCAGATGCCCTCCCAACAACGTCAAAGAATGATCGCGCCTCCTTCGAGACCCGCGCCGCTCATTTCTTCGGAACAATTCGCAGCAGCGCGCCATCGCCGGTGAGAAGGTAGATCGCGCCGTCCGGACCCTGGCGAACATCGCGGATGCGTTGATTGCGGTCGGCGAGCAATTGCTCTTCCCCGACAACGCGCTCCCCGTCGAGAACCAGCCGGATGAGCGCGTGATTGCGCAGCGAGCCAACGAAGAGGTTGCCTTTCCATTCGGGGAATCGCTCGCCCGTGTAGAACATCAGCCCCGACGGAGCGACGTCCGGAAACCAGTAGTAAAGGGGTTGCTCCATACCGCGTTTCGCGCTGACACCGGCGCCTACCGGCTTGCCCGTCGTGTACTGCCGGCCGTACGAGATCACCGGCCACCCATAGTCGCGGCCGGAACGAATGATGTTGAGCTCGTCGCCGCCCGCCGGACCGTGTTCCACTTCCCACAGCTCGCCGGTTTTCGGATGGATCGCCGCGCCTTCCGGATCGCGGACTCCGAAGGCGTAGACGTCCGGCGGCACCAGCGGATCGGCCAGGAACGGGTTGTCCTTCGGCATCGTCGCATCGGTGTTGATGCGGCTGACTCTGCCGGCGAAGTTCTTGCGGATGGTGAGGTCGGTCTCGTAGCGGTTACGCCCCCCGCTCAAATCGCCGTCGTAGAAACGAAAGCGGTCGGCACCCGTCGCAAACAGCGTCCCATCGGGTGCGAAAGCGAGACGACGTTCGGCGCCCTCGAGGATGACCGCGACATTTTCGATGCGCGTCTCGTCTTCGCTGAGCCGCGCGCGCGCCACGCGCTCCATGCCGAGATTCACCCGGCGCCGCTCGGCCACCGACAGGTTGAAGACCCGATCGTAGGCAAACTCGTTCGGCCAGGTGGCGGCCGCTTCGCCTGACGGGGGCGCGAAGTAGGAAAAATAGATCAATCGATTGCGGGAAAAGTCGGGGTCCAGCACGACATCGTGCAGGCCCTGGGCGGCAACCGTTTTGACGGGTGGCACGCCTTCGACGAGTGAATGGACACCCTCCCTGGTGACGATCCGCATCGTGCCCTTGAACTCCGTGACCAGCATTTTTCCGTCCGGCAGGAACGCCAGCGACCACGGCGTCGAGAGCGCCGTGGTCACGGTCTCTACCGCGAACTTCGTCGTGGATTTACGTACCGGCGCGTTAGTCTGGCCCGGGAAAGCCGGGGTGGGTTTCGCCATGGCCTCCGGCGTCCGCTCATCCGCCGTGAAATTGTTGGGCGTGGACTTTGCCGCCGGCGCAGGCTCCGCCGCCATAGCCGGGGCAATCGCGGCAATTGCGCTCACCGCCACCACGGAAGCGCCCGCCCAGCCGCGCAAGAACTTCAGGATCCGCATGCTCGCCATCAGCCACCTCGCTCCAGTTCTCAGCGTAGCGTAGCTCGCAACCCGCTCCCTCGCTTGCGCCCACGCGAAGGGTCACTTTCGGCGCCGCGAAGCTCGAACGGCGCTTGCCGCGAGAGAGCCAACTGCTAGACTGCCGTCGCGAAATTGGCGCAAGCCGCTTCGATCAACGTGACCCTGTCGATCTTGCGGTGGTTTGGGGGGACGCCATGACTCCACTGCATACGTTCGAGGCCGGACATGGCGACCGAGTGGCGGGTCCCGCACGAGTTCACGACGTCGTGTTTGATCATCGACAACGCGCTCTTCAACGAACACGTGCCGCACGCGGCGGATCTGCTCGGACGCCGCTTGAGCTTCCCGTTCGGGCTGGACGCGATCCTGCGCGCGATGTTCGAGTCGGCATGGGCGATCACCTGCGCCGGGCAATTCGCGGATCTGGGCATCCCTGTCGTTCGCGCCATGCTGCAGATTCTTTCCGCGGCTCGGCCGGAGGTTCAAGCGCAAGGCCCGCGCCGAACGCATCTGGAGATCCGTCGTTCGCAGGTTCGGCGCTTCATCGAGCGGCACTACGCCCGGCCGGATCTATCGATCGCGTCGATCGCGAGCTCCCTGAAGCTTTCCCCGCGCTACGTTCAGATGGCCTTCAGGTCCGAGCGCACGACTCCGTCCGAATATCTTCGCCACTGCAGGCTGGCCGCCTCCGCGCAGCTGCTGTGCGATCCGGAGCAAGGCGCTCGCACGATCACGGAGATTGCGTTCGCCTGTGGATTCAACAGCGCGGCGCATTTCTCGAGTGAGTTCAAGCACACCTACGGTGTATCGCCGCGCGACTTTCGGTTTGACGCGCATCGACGACGGGACGTGTAGCCGGCCCAGGTGAGCCGACCACACGGCCGGAGTGCTTTCAGGCGATCGGTGTAGCGACGCCGCGTGGCATCTGGCTCTCCCGAACGCCCCAGGGCCGCTACGCCTTCGGCCGCACGTTCGCGTTCAGCCGGAAAAGATTCATCGGGTCGTACTGGTTCTTCAACGCCACGAGCCGCGGATAGTTGCCGAGATAGTTCTCGTCCACCTGCTTCTGCGTCTCTTCGATGACGTCGTTCGTGTAGAAGCCATCCGTGTGCGGCTCCAGCGTCTTCCAGAACTTGCGCAAGTAGTCGATGTGTTGGCCCGGGTCGGACGTGGCGGGCCAGTCGGAGGTCAGCAGCGCGGTGGCATGAATACCGCGGTGAGGGAAGGCCGTGGCATCGGCGGCCACGCGCGAGATCGCTCCACCGCAATGCTGGAAACCCACGGTGGTCGCGCGGTCGGGATGCCGCTCCAGGCCGGCAATCGCCGCGTCCACCAGCTGCGGCGAGAGCTTCTTGATGAAGCCCGTCTTCGTGTACGAGCCGATCGCGCGCCGCTCGTCCAGGTCGCCGGACTTCTGAAGCGCCACGTAGTCCATCGACTGGAGTCCATCGAACAGCGGCGTGCCGGCACTGCGAATGGTCTTGAGCACTTTCTCAGCGCCGCTCTCGGGGCCGCTGTAACACACCTGGAAGCCGATGCCGCTGACGTCCTGGCCCGGGGGGCCCACGTTGCTCACCAGGCCCGCGCTCAAATACAGATCCTCCGGCGCGACGCCCTCATACTCCGAATAGAACGTCAGCACGCTCTTCGCCTGACTCATCGGGAACAGGATGGTGCCACCGAGCACCTTCCGCTGCATCGGATGCAGGGTGAAGTCGAACGACGTCACCACGCCGAAATTGCCGCTCCCGCCGCGCGTGCCCCAGTAGAGCTCGGGATTTTCCTGCGCACTCGCACGCAGGATCTCGCCTTTGCCCGTGACGGTCTCGACGGAGCGCACGTTGTCGAGCGCAAGCCCGAAACGCCGCGCGACACGGCCGAACCCGCCGCCGAGCGTCAGCCCGCCGACCCCCGTGTGAGACACCGTGCCCGCGGTCGTGACGAGCCCATGTGCCATGGCTTCGTAATCCAGATCGCCGAGCAGGCTTCCACCGCCCACATGCGCGATGCGCGCTTTCGCATCGACCTGCACGCCCCGGAGCAGCGACAAGTCCAGCAGCATGCCGCGCTCGCAGGTGGATTTACCGGAAGGGCTGTGCCCACCGCACTTCACCGCGAGTAGCAGACTCGATTCGCGCGCGAACTGCACGGCGTTGCGCACATCCGCGGCACCGCGAGGCTGCACGATGAACGCGGGGTGCTTGTCCATCTGCGCATTCAGGATGCGACGCGCCGGGTCGTACGCCGCGTGGCCCGGAAGGATCAGGTTGCCGCGCAGGCTGTCGCCCAACTCCTGCACCGACGCGCGAGTGAGCGTGATGCTCTTGCCATCCAGCGTGACGGCTTCCAGGTCCCGATCCACTTTGGCTGAAGGACCCAGTATGGCCGGGAACGCGCGCGCGGCGGGCAGCGCCGCACCGGCGGCCAACAGGGAGTTTCCCAGGAAACGGCGACGGCTAAGGTGGGCTAGTGAGGTCATGGCGCTCAATTGCTCCGGTGATGGTCTCGGGCGAGGCTCTTCTTGTCGGCGACGAGTATGCCCCACAGAAGGAGCACCCCCCTAGGAAATCTTGCGGATCGCTGCTTCAATGGGCCGCCCGTCTGTCCGCCAACGCGTTCATGAGGATCCGCAGCCAATGATTGCGAATGCCGATGCCCCGACACGAGTCCGTGGTTTGTTGAACAACTACTCAATCGAGATGACGGCCAAGGATGTTGCCCACCTGGAGCAGGCGGCGGATGTCATTCCGCAGGGGACGAAAATCCCGGTCACGTTTTTGCCGGGCGAGACTTTCGAGATGCGGATCGCGGCGGCGAAGCGGGTCCGCGATCTCGGTTTCCTGCCCATCCCGCACATCTCGGCGCGTCGCCTGAGCTCGCAGGAAGAGCTCGAAGGCTACCTCTCGGGCCTGCAGCGCGAAGTCGGGACGGACCATGCATTCGTGGTGGCCGGCGACCCGCCGCAACCCATGGGCCCGTATGAGGATGCCCTCTCGATCATCCGCAGCGGCCTGCTGGCCCGGTACGGCATTCGCAAAGTCGGCATTTCGGGCTACCCGGAGGGTCACCCGGACATCGGCAACGATAAATTGTGGCAAGCCATGCGCGACAAGAAGATCGCGATTCAGGAGCGTGGCCATGATTTCGCGGTCGTCACCCAGTTCTCCTTCGATGCCGAGCCGGTGCTCGCGTGGCTCGAACAGGTGCGCCAGGCCGGAATCGAGGCAACGGTGCGCGTCGGCGTGCCCGGCCCCGCCAGCGTGAAGCGGCTCCTCGCCTTCGCGGCCCGATGCGGTGTGGGCGCTTCAACCAAGGTCATGGCGAAATACGGACTCTCGATCACGAAGCTGCTCTCGACCGCGGGCCCCGACCAGATCGTGCAGGACTACGCCGACGGGCTCGATCCGAAGAAACATGGCGACGTGCTGCTGCACCTCTACCCCTTCGGCGGATTGCGAGCGACCGCCGAGTGGGTGCGGGACTTCCGCGCCAAGAACGGTGGCTGACCGGAGCATTCCGCCTAGATTTGCTGAATACTCGCCCCCGCCGTTACAGGTAGTGAAGTGCGCTACCGATATGCATTCGCTTAGCGCAGAACAGCAATGTTGACGACGAGGGGAGTGAGGACATGACGATCCGTCGCGGCGCGCTCTACTGCGGGACTCTGCTTTTCACGCTGTCTCTCGCGCTCTCGGCCTGCGGCCCGATGCCGGAGCCCGGCACGGTGAAGGACGAAGCGATGCTGGCCGGGCGCGACGCCAAGTCCTTCCCCGCGGCGGGCGAGGATTACTTCCACGACATGGATGGCGGCCTCGCGCTCGACCCCGCGCAGATCCAGGGCCGCAATACCTGGATCGTCTGGACCGGTGGCGACGATCATTTGTGGGACACCATCGCGCGCAAGAGCACCGGCGCGCTCGACTTCCTCAAGACTATCTCCTCCTACCCCGGCGAGAATAGCGACCGGCGCTACGCGAACCTGCGCCGCGAAACGCGCTGGAAATACCTGGGTCTCGTCAATGAGCCGTGCTACGAGCAGGCGACCGGCCCCGACCCGAAGCGCTTCGGCCTCTGGCTCGACCAGCGCAAAGCCGACTGCCCGCCGGACCCGTTCGAAGACGAGAGCCGCTACCCCGGCGTGAAGATCGGCGCGCGCGGCAAGAATCTGCCGGTCGGCTCCTTCTACGGCTGGGGCACGGGCATCGTGGGCCTGCGACTCTTCCCGAACCCGGACTTCGACGAGGCCGCCGCGAAGAAGTGGGACCCGGTGCGTTACTACAACGACAAGAGCTACTACCTCTCCAAAGACCTGGTGAAGCCGTTCCGGGTCGGCATGTCGTGCGGCTTCTGCCACGTGGGCCCGAACCCCGTGAAACCGCCGGCGGATCCTGAAAATCCGAAGTGGGAGAACCTCAGCTCCAACGTCGGCGCGCAGTACTTCTGGATCGAGCGCATCTTCGACTGGGACAACGACGCAAGCAGCTACATCTACCAGATGTTCCACACGTCGCGTCCCGGCACGCTCGACACCTCGCTCATTTCGACGGACAACATCAACAACCCGCGCACGATGAACGCGGTGTACTACCTCGGCCCCCGGCTCGAGCAGGCGCTCCGCTACGGCAAGGAGTCGCTGTCGGGCGGCAGCGCCGACAACAAGCAGTTCAATGATTTCCTGGGTGACAACCACCCGCTCTCGCGCCTCTATCAGAAACCGGCGCCGGGCTCGAACGAGCCGCCCATCGTCTGGTCGCCGCGCGTGCTGAAAGACGGTGCGGACTCCGTCGGCGGACTCGGCGCGCTGAACCGCGTGTATCTCAACATTGGCCTCTTCAGCGAAGAGTGGCTTCTGCACTTCAACCCGCTCATCGGCGGCAAGCCGACCACCGCCATCCTCATCAAGGATGCGCGCCGGAACTCGAGCTACTGGAATGCCACCGAACAGCAGACGCTCGGCATGGCGGAGTTCTTCCTCGGTACCACCGCGCCTCACCACCTCAAAGACGCGCCCGGCGGCGAGGCGTATCTCACGAAAGACGCCACGCAGCTGACCCGCGGCAAAGTGGTGTTCGCCGAACATTGCGCACGCTGCCATTCCAGCAAGGGCCCCCCGCCGCCGCAGTCCATCGGGCTCGTGGCGGGCGGCGGTTGTTCCGGCAAGAACTACCTCACCTGCTGGAATGAATATTGGGACTGGACGAAGACCGAGGACTTCAAGTCGAAGATGCGCGAGATCGTCGCCGCGCCCGACTTCCTCGAGAACAACTATCTGTCCACGGAGATGCGCGTACCCGTGACGCTGCTGCAGACGAATGCATGCAGCCCGCTCGCGACGAACGCGATCGAAGGCAACATCTGGGACAACTTCTCCTCGCGCACGTACAAGGATCTGCCGTCGGTCGGCTCGGTCACCGTGCACGATCCGTTTACCGGCAAGGCGAAGTTGTATGAGATGCCAGGCGGCGGCCGCGGCTTCACGCGCCCGGCCTCGCTCATCAGCCTCTGGTCCACCGCGCCGTACCTGCTCAACAACACCGTGGGCGATCTCAACCCCGGCTACGGCGCCGGTTACAAATGGCCCGGCGGCTACGAGCCGAGCCCCGCGCCGTCCGTCGAAGCGCGCCTCAAGCAGTTCCAGGACGGCATCGAAAAAATGCTCTGGCCGGAAAAGCGCGATCGCGACGAGCGGTTCGAAAGCTTCGCGCTCGACTTCAACAAAGTGGGCACGGCGGACGAGCACAAACTGCCGGGCCATATCGACCGCACCACGCAAACGAGCAGCTTGCGCGTCGCGCGCGGCTATTTGCCGGACAAGCTGCGGAAGCTGCAGGGTTGGAACGAACGCCTGCTGCCGTGGGCCTTCAAGGACGACTATCTCGAGCTTGGGCGGCTGCCGAAGGGCACGCCGATCAACCTGATCGCGAACATCGACCTGCTGGGTGAAAAGACCCGCGGCCCGGCCGAAGAGCTCGCGCACGTGGCGAAAGTGGCGGACCTGCTGCTGGATCTCAAGAAGGCGCTGAAGAGCCTGCCGGACGAGGCCACCGACGATCAGCTGCGCGAGGCCTTCGCGAAACGCAATCTCGGCCCGCGCCTCCTCGAGTTCAGCAAATGCCCGGACTTCGTCGTCAACCGCGGCCACTACTTCGGCACAGGCTACGTCGAGGGCGAGCCGGCGCTGAGCGATGAAGACAAGCGCGCGCTCATCGAACTCCTGAAGACGTTCTGACGCACGCATGAGCGATCCTCGAGCGGCCGGCGACGAATGCGACTACGTCGTCGTCGGCTCCGGCGCGGGCGGCGGCACGCTCGCGGCACGCCTCGCCGAAGCGGGCTATCGGGTGGTGGTGCTCGAAGCGGGCGGCGATCCGCGCACGCTGAAGGGCGGCAACGCCATCTCCGCGGACAACCGACTGCCCGAGGACTACGACGTCCCCGTGTTCCACGCGCTCGCGAGCGAGAACGTCGCGATGAAGTGGGACTTCTTCGTCCGTCACTACGACAACGATGCGCGGCAACGGCGCGATCCCAAGTACGTTCCGGAGAAGGACGGTGTGCTGTATCCCCGCGTCGGCGCGCTCGGCGGCTGCACGGCCCACAACGCGCTGATCTTCGTATATCCGCACAACATGGATTGGGACGGCATCGCCACACTCACGGGCGATGAGTCCTGGCGCGCGGCGAACATGTGGAAGTATTTCCAGCGCCTGGAAAACTGCCAGCACCGCCCCGTGCACCGGTTCCTGGCGAAGCTCGGCATCGATCTTACGCGCCACGGCTGGCGCGGCTGGCTGCACACGGAGAAAGTCATTCCCGAAGCGGTGCTCGGCGACCGGCGGCTGGTGAAAACCATCCTCGAATCCGTGAAGGCCGCATTCAACGGCGTGGAAGAGCCGATCGAAGACCTGCGCTGGCTGCTGGCCGGCGGCGCCGATCCGAACGACTGGCGGCTGGTGCGCGACAACGCCGTGGGCCTGCATTACACGCCGCTCTCCACGCGCGGGCACAAGCGCATCGGCGCGCGCGAACGGCTGCTCGAAGTGCAGGCAGCGCATCCGGGCAACCTGCGGATCCGGCTCGATTGCCTCGCAACGCGCGTGCTGTTCGATGACCAGCAGCGCGCCATCGGCGTCGAGTACCTCGAAGGCGCGAAGCTCTACCGCGCGAGTGACAGCCCATCCACCGCGCCCGGCGTGCGCAAGGAAATCCGCGTCACGCGCGAGGTGATCCTCGCCGGCGGCGCGTTCAATACGCCGCAGCTCCTCATGCTCTCCGGCATCGGACCGGCGGAACATCTGAAGGAACACGGCATCGACGTGCGCGTAGACCTGCCCGGCGTCGGCACCAACTTGCAGGATCGTTACGAAGTGGGCGTCGTGAACCGGGCGAAGCACATCGACGCGTGGGAAGTGCTGGAGGACGCCCGCTACGAACGCGGCGACCCGCCCTACAACGAATGGGCGGACGGCAAGAAGAGCGTGTACGCCTCCAACGGCACCGTGCTCGGCGTCATCAAGCGCTCTGCGAAAGAGCGCCCGGTGCCTGACCTCTTTTGCTTTTCCGTACTGGGTGATTTCCGCGGCTACTTCCCCGGCTATTCAAAAGCCCTGCCGAAGCGGCTCAACATGCTCACGTGGTGTGTGCTGAAAGGCCACACCCACAATCGCGCGGGAACCGTGCGGTTGCGGTCGGCCGACCCGCGCGACGTGCCTCACGTTGCCTTCCGCTATTTCGATGAAAGCAACGACGCCGCCGGTGAAGACCTCGACTCCGTGGTCGCGGGCGTGAAGTTCGTTCGCCGCGTCACCCGGGAATTGATCGAGCGTGACCTGCTCGAAGAAGAGTCTCCAGGGCCCGGCGTGCGGACCGACGAGCAGCTGCGTACCTTCGTGCGCGACAACGCGTGGGGACATCACGCGTCCTGTACTTGCCCGATCGGCCTGCGCGAGAACCTGGGCGTGCTGGACAGCCGCTTCAACGTGCACGGAACAAAAGGCCTGCGAGTAGTGGATGCCTCGGTGTTTCCGCGGATTCCCGGGCTCTTCATCGTCAGCGCCGTCTATATGGTCGGCGAGAAGGCGGCGGACGTCATTCTGGGCGACGCGCGAAGCGTGAGCGGGTCAGCGCGTTCGTAGCCGGCGACTACGTACCACCGCTGGACAAGAGACCGCAGGCGCCTTGGTTCACCGGGCTCCCTCATCGGCAACCTCCCGGCCAGTGCCGCCCCGAGACCAACCTTCCGCCGAAAACCAGCTCACTCCACAGCAGAGCGCGCCCACGTAGCGGCAAGCGCGGACTCTGCGTATCTAAAAAAGTTGAGCATTCCGGACGGACCTCTCAGTGAGCGCCTCGACCGAGGCGTAGGTTCCCGTGCCACAAAGCCGCGCGGCCTGTACTCAATATCGAGACAGTGCCGCGCGAACGTGTCGCAAGTCTCACTGTACCGAGCGAAAGCAATTTGAAACCTCTCTGGATCCCTCTTGCGCTGCTGGCCACAGGCCACGCCGCATACGCCGCCCAGCTGCCGTCAGCCGGCAGTCAGCTTCAGCAGATCCCCGCAACGCCCGCTCAGGACCGGCAGGCGCCCAAAGTCGACGTCCAGAGGGACAACACCTCAGCCGCGCCCCGTAGCGATGGCACGAAGGTGCTGGTCAACAGCCTGCACGTCGCGAACGCGCACGCCTTCTCCGAAGCGGACCTCGTCGCCGCGTCGGGCTTCACCCCCGGCCACGAGCTCACGCTCGCCGAGTTGCGCGCGCTCGCTGCGAAAATTTCCGGCTACTACCGCGAGCACGGCTACTTTCTCGCTCAGGTGATCGTGCCAGCGCAGGATATCGTGAAGGGCACCGTGACCTTCTCGGTGGTCGAAGGCCAGTACGGCAAGGTCGTCGTCCGCAACGAGAGCTCGCTCGAGGACGACGTCGCGAAGAATCTGCTCGCAGGTCTCAACACCGGCGACACCGTGAACATCGGGCCGCTCGAAAGCCGGCTGCTGCAGTTGTCGGATCTGCCCGGCGTCGCCGTGAAATCGACTCTCGTGCCCGGCGCATCCGCCGGCGCCTCGGACCTGGTGGTGGATATCGCGCCCGGCGACCGCATCACCGGCAGCTTCGACGCCGACAACGCCGGCAGCCGCTACAGCGGCCAGAACCGCACCGGTGGCACGCTGAACGTGAACAACCCATCCGGCCACGGCGATGTCGCAACCTTGCGCGCCCTGACCTCCTGGGACGGCCTCAACTACGGCCGCGCCGCGTACCAGATGCAATTCGGCCGGGCCGACGCAGGCGTCGCCTATACGGCGCTGAGCTACGACCTAGGCAACGAGTTCGAATCACTCGATGCGCACGGCACGGCGCAGATCGCGAGTGTGTACGGGCGCTACCCCCTGCTGCGCTCCCGCTCCGCCAATCTGTTCGTGCAGTTCGACTTCGACGCCAAGAAGTTCCACGACCGCATCGACGCGGCCTCGGTCATCGCGGACAAGAAGGCCAACGTCGGGCTGCTGAGCCTCGTCGGCGATTCTCGCGACGGTCTGGGCGGCGGCGGTGTCAATTCCTATTCACTCACCTGGACGTCCGGCAAGCTCGACCTGCAGAGCGCGCAGGCGCTCGCCACCGACGCGGCCACGGCTCGCAGCGACGGGCACTACGACAAGCTCAACGCGAGCTTCATGCGTCTTCAGCGCCTCACGAACGCCGTGTCGCTGTACGCGGCCGTGCAGGGGCAGGTCGCCACGCAGAATCTCGACGTGTCGGAAAAAATGGGCCTCGGCGGATCGACTTCGGTGCGCGCCTACCCGGAGGGCGAATCGTACGTCGATCAGGGTTACGTGCTGAACGTTGAAGCGCGCGTGCTACTGCCGGCATTTACCGATCGCATGCCCGGCTCCCTGCAGGCCGTCGGCTTCGCCGACACGGGCACCGGCCGCCTCAGCAAGGATCCTTGGAGCGCTGGCGAGAACACCCGCACGCTCAGCGGCGGCGGCATCGGCCTGAACTGGCTCGGCGCCAGCGGCTTTGCCGTGAAGGCGTACTACGCCCACAAGATCGGCGCGGCCGCCGCCACATCTGTGCCGGACTCCGACAGCCGCATCGGCGTCAGCGCCGTCAAATATTTCTGAAGAAGCTCACCATGAATCATTCCTTGAAGAACTCCGCGATTGCTTCGGCTGTCGCCGCTGCGTTGGCCGCCGCATCGCCGCTGCATGCTGCGCCCACCGGCGGAAACGTCGTCGCGGGTAATGCGACGATCACGAGCACGCCCGCCAACACCCTCATTCACCAGACGAGCCAGAACGTGGCGCTCGACTGGCAGAGCTTCAACATCGGGCGCAACGAGTCGGTTCGCTTCGATCAGCCAAACGGGCAGTCGGTCGCGCTGAATCGCGTGCTGGGCGCGGATGCGTCGAATATTCTCGGCTCGCTTTCCGCGAACGGTAAAGTGTTCCTCGTCAATCCGAACGGTGTGCTGTTCGGCAAGAGCGCGCAGGTCGCGGTCGGCGGCCTCGTGGCCTCGACGCGCGACATCTCCGTCACGGACTTCATGGCGGGCCATTACAAGTTCAGCGGCAGCGGCAACGGTGTTGTCGTGAACGAGGGCTCGATCGACGCGGATGGCGGCTATGTCGCCCTGCTCGGCGCGCAGGTCAGCAACGAAGGTGTGATCGCGGCGAAACTCGGCACGATCGCGTTGGCATCAGGCAATGGGTTCACGCTCGATGTCGCGGGCGACGGGCTGCTGAACGTTTCCGTGGATGCCGGCGCCGTTGGAGCGCTTGCGCAGAACGGCGGTCTCATCCGCGCGGACGGTGGGCAAGTGCTGCTCACCGCGCAGAGTGCGAGCAACCTCCTGCCCGCGGCCGTCAACAACACGGGCGTGATTCAGGCGCAGACACTCTCGAACCACAACGGAACGATCCGGTTGCTGGGCGACCTGCGCAACGGTACCGCGAACATCGACGGCACGCTCGACGCGAGCGCGCCCGCAGGCGGCGATGGCGGATTCATTGAGACCTCCGCAGCGCATGTAACGATCGCGCCCGGTGCGGGCATCACCACCGCCGCCGCTCACGGCGCGACGGGTGAATTGCTGATCGACCCCGTGGACTACACGATTGCCGCCACCGGCGGCGACATCACCGGTGCGGCGCTCGGCACGCTTCTCGCCGCAAGCAACGTATCGATTCAGTCGACGAGTGGCGCGGCCGGCTCGAATGGCGACGTCAACGTGAACGACGGCGTCTCCTGGTCCGCGAACCAGCTCACCCTGAACGCGCTGGGAAACATCAACGTCAACGCGCCGATGAATGGCAGCGGCACGGCGAGTCTCGCCTTTCAGTATGGCCAGGGCGCGGTGGCCGCCGGCAATACGGCTGCCTTGAACATTCGCGCGCCGGTGAGCCTGCCGACGGGCAGCAACCTGAGCACGCAGCTCGGCTCGGATGGCTCGGTGTTGAGCTATTCCGTCATCAACACCATGACGGCCCTGCAGGCCATCAACACCGGCCTTGCGGGTAATTACGCGCTGGGGAGCGATCTCAACGCGTCTGGCTTCTCAGGCTATGTGCCGATCGGCAACAACGCTTCGCGGTTCACCGGCACATTCAACGGCCTCGCGCACACGATTTCGAACCTGAGCATTTCCCAGAACGCCAACGACGCCGGCCTCTTCGGCGTGCTCGACACGACGGCGCTGGTCACCAGCGTGCGCATGAACAACACGTTCGTCAGCATCGGCGGCCAAAGCAACGCAGGCAGTCTCGTCGGGCACAACCTCGGCACCGTGCGCGACGCCTACACCGCGAACGTGAACATTTACTCGGGGCGACAGGCGGCCGGGCTCGTCGGTTACAACGAGGGGTTGATAGAAACGAGTGCCGCAGTGGGTGGCCACACCGACGCGACGTTCTACTCCGGCGCCCTCGTGGGATACAACAACACGGCGGGCGTCATTCGTAACAGCTACGCGTCGGTGAACTCGGGCAGCTATCTCGAGGTCGGCGGCCTCGTCGGCGGCATGGACAACGGCACGATCGAGAATAGCTACGCGGATAGTACCCCGTCAGGCGCAAACGCCACGTTCGGAACGGGCGGCTTCGCGGGTTATGTCGGCGGTGGCACGGTCACCAATAGCTTCTGGAACCAGTCGAAATACAGCCAGGCCACCTGGAACGGCGACACTGCGGGTGTCACCGGCCTCACCACGGCGGGAATGAAGACGCAGTCGAACTTCACGGGCGCGGGTTGGGACTTCACGAACGTCTGGTACATGTATGAAGGCAGCACCACCCCGTTGCTCCGTGCGTTCCTGACGCCGCTGACGGTTACCGCGAACAACGCGAGCGCAGCTTATAGCGGCCACGCGTACAGCGGCTCGCCGGGAGTCAGCTACTCCGCCACACCGAACATGAGCAATGTGCTCGGTACCGCCTCGTACACAGGTGGCGGCACGAACGTCGGCAGCTACTCGCTGACGCCGGGCGGTCTCTATTCGAACCAGCTCGGTTACAGGATCACCTTCGTGAACGGCACGCTCACGATCGATCCGTATGCGGTGAGTCTCGTCGGCAGCCGCGCCTACGATGGCGCGAATGTGATCGCCGCGAGCGATCTCACCCTTGGCACGCTCGCCAATGGCGAAACACTTGCTCTCACGGGCGGCGGCACGGTGGCGAGCAAGGACGTCGGCTCGGGCAAGACCGTGACCCTCGGCACTCTCGCGCTCGCCAACGGCACGGGATCGGCGAGCAACTACACGTTCTCGGGCGGCACCCAGACGGTGGACATCACGACGAAGACGCTCACGGCGACGGCCTCGGCACTGAACAAGGAGTACGACGGGAACACGTCAGCGAGTGTCACCCTGACCGGCCTCACCGGCCTCGTGGGTACCGAGACGATAGGCACGAGCGCCGCCGGAACGTTCAACAGCAAGAACGTGATCGCCGCGAATACGGTCACCGTCAACAGCGTTTCCCTTTCTGACGGCAGCAACGGCGGGCTTGCGGGCAACTACAGCCTCGCGAGCGGGCAGACGGCCTCGGCGTCCATCACAGCGAAAGCGTTGTCCGCCACGGCGACGGCGAGCGACAAGATTTACGACGGCACTACATCCGCCAGCGTTTCGCTGGGTGGCCTGACGGGGCTCGTTGGAAACGAGACGCTCGGTGCGAGCGGCGCGGGTGTCTTCAACAGCAAGAATGTGGCGAGCGCCGACCATGTCACCGTCTCGAGCACTACGCTGACCGATGGCAGTAACGGCGGGCTGGCAAGCAACTACAGCCTTGCAAGCGGGCAGACGGCTTTGGCATCCATCACCGCGAAGGCGTTGTCTGCCACGGCGACGGCGAGCAACAAGGTTTACGACGGCACCACGTCCGCCAGCGTTTCGCTGAATAGCCTCACGGGACTCGTTGGAAGCGAGACGCTCGGTGCTAGCGGCACGGGCGTCTTCAACAGCAAGGATGTCACGGGCGCGGATCACGTCACCGTCACCAGTACTGCGCTGACCGATGGCAGTAACGGTGGCCTCGCCACTAATTACAGTCTCGCGAGCGGACAGACGGCCTCCGCGTCCATCACGCCGAAGGCGCTGGGCGTGCTGGGACAGGTTGCCGCTGACAAGGAATACGACGGCACGACATCGGCGACGCTCAGTGGTGGCACGCTATCGGGTGTGATCGCCAACGACATGGTGACGCTCACGGAAGCAGGCGCGTTCGCGTCTGCGGCAGTCGCGAGCAACGTTGCGGTTACGACGTCGGACAGCATTGCAGGGGCTGCTGCGGAAAACTATTCGCTGACACAGCCCACGGGGTTGACGGCAAACATTACTGCCGTGCCGGCTGCACCGCCCGTGACGCCGCCCGTCACTCCTCCCGTCGCGCCGCCTGACACGCCCCCTGTCACTCCGCCGGTGACGCCGCCGATCAATGTGACCACGACGCTACCCTATCGAAGCGCACTCGGCGCAGTGACCGCCGATGCCGTTGGAAACATCCAGCCGTCGCCCACTACGGGCTTCACGGGCGGGCACGCCGAGACGGGCTCTTCGGTCAAGGCGACGAGCTTTCCCGGGCTGAACCTCACCATCGAGCGCGAAGTCGACGACGTGGTGATGGATCTCGACTGACCGGCCTCGGTCCCAGCCTATTGCGCGCGGGCGGCACGAGTTAGTGATCCGGTGCATAGCGCGTGTGAAGCACGCGCTACGCGGCCTGCGCCTCGCCCAGATGCCGCGCAATGCGCGCCTTCAAACCGGGCTTTGTGCGCCGAGTCCGGATTCAGGGGGCACGGGGTTGCACGAGAGGCGGCCGCCCGGCGGTGGGGGCCACGCCCACCGAACTACGAACTAATCCACACGGCTTCCCCCGATCGAAGTGCCGCTCGACCTATGGAACCGAGTAATGTGACTCTGGAGAGGAAGAGTTCACCCGCCCTCGATCACCACCTCATTGGGAATCCCCACCTGTTGTGCGACGGCGGTCCAGATGTCGACTTCCTGCTCAGGGCTCTCGATGGAGACCACGAGGGAGTAGCGAACGCCACGGTCGCTTCGATCCCTCTTGGGTTGATCCTTCCACCAGCCGCCGATCGGATACACGGCAATCACTTCCCGTTCGGCGAGGTCGGCTGCGGATCCGTTCCAGATATCGGCATGGAGTGAGCCGCGATCTCGAATGCGGGCGCCCAGAAACCAGCCGGCGTCCTGCGGCGAGTCGGGGCGACTCTCCTCACCGTCCAAAGCCTCCTCGTTGAGGCGCTTGCGGAAGTCGGCAAGGCTTTCGGTGGACCCTTTGACGCTGAACCGCAGAGCATAAGACTGATATCGGTGCTTCTTGCGCCAGCCCACCCTGGAGGGATTTGGTTCGATGAAGTACGACAGCGTGACCCGCAGGCGCACGCCCACAGCGCCGAGCGCAGCGAGTTGCTCTTTTGGCCACGGCAATTGGTGTAACTGGATCTCCCGCATCTTTCCCTGCTCGTAAGGCTTGATCGTGCCCTGAACGATGAGCGTCAGAGCATCGGCAGCGCTGCGAAGTGCATGCCCCAGCCGCGGAACGCCGAACCCGTAGCGTCGCACGAGAGTCGATCGTGCCTGCCGGCCTCGCTGGCCGATCAGATGCTTCTTCATCGTGTCCGTCCACTCAGCAGAGTGAACTACTAGCGCGCGCACCGTCTGTGGCCAAAGATCCGGATATTCCGCAGAGATGTGTCCCGCTATCTGGGCTACTTGCGCACACGCCGCACTTGTCGCCCACGAGAGCCTGAAGGAACGCTGCTGTGGGTTGCGGTCGGTCGACAGCACACATAGATCGGGAATAGGAAAATCGAACTCGCCGGCTCCGTCGTGAAGAATGTTTCCGCCCTCGAAGACCACATCCGGCTTATTCGGCCAAGGCGCGTCGAAGCTAACTGAGGTTCTGCTCCAGGGAGACAGTTCGCCAGCATCGGCCACCGCGACCCAACCTGTCCAATCCGGATCTGCTGTCGCGTTCAGCGACGTGAAGGCACCCACCGAAAGTGCATTCCATGCCTGCGCGGGATCTTCGATGAGCGCGATGTCACTCTGCGTCAGATGATCGACAGAGAACGTGCCAACATCCACGTTCCCCGCACTGATGAGAAACAGTCGCTCCCGTCGAGCGCCGCCTTCATCGTCAATGTAGAACAGGCCCTGCCGGTGCGCATCGAAGGACCGGCCGGCCGCGAGAGCGTCGATGGCCGCTGACCATGACGTCGGCTGTCCGCGTTCCGGGTCAGCCGACGCACCCACACACAACGAGAAGCATCGCGAACGTTGCGGAGCGACGATTTCTGGAAGACTGGTGGCTGAAGCGGTGACGGCAGCGTAGAGCTCCGGTGGATTTGGCGCGTGCCCGACCGGTGGCAGAATCCGCACCGACTCCAGCCGGTGACGCAGCAACACGGGAGCTGTATCGGAGCACGGCACAGAGAGATTCCCGTAAAGCGCCAGCCCCGCCATTTCCGTCCCGTGTCCATCATCGTCATTGGCCGCCCAAGTCGGGTTGCAGACGTGCATGTCTGCCTGCGAGAGAGAGGCCGAGAGAAGAGGATGTCCCCGGTTTATACCGGTATCGAGGATGCAGACTGCGGGAGCGTTTTCCGGCGGAAGCTGAGTGCGACCGAGGAGCTCATTCACCCATTCAACCTGGCCTGCGGCCGTCTGATCCACGAAGAAGCCTGCCGGTTGGTGGGTAGCTCGGAGCTCTGCGATGTCGTTCAGAACATCGATAGAGAGCGCGAGCTGCCGCGCACTGGCACGCACGAGAACGACGATGCGATCATCAAATTCGAGGCGGCGCGGAGAGAGCGTCACATTCGTCTGGTTGCAGAAGTCGGCCAAGCGCGCGTGCTCCGCTCCGTCTGTTTTTCGCAGCCATAGCTCCCACCAGCGCTCTTCGGTTTCCGGCGGGTAGTCCGTCCCGGTATCCGTCCAGAACGCCTTCAAGGTAGCGAGCCGCAGATCTGCGATCCGATCGACCATGTTCTCGTGTCGGCGCTCGCCCTTTTCCTTCGGCGCCGGATTGCTGTAGAGCTCGAAACGACGGAGAAAGTGGCCGACTCGCCCCTCGGGAATCACGACCGTTGCGATCTCGGAAGCGCCCTCCCGCCGAACTGCGACGACTTCGATCCCGCTCCTCACAGCCTCCAGTGCGCTGAGTTCAAGCAGCACGCCTTCCGGGCTCCGGAATTCCACGTAAAGGCTCGGCGTGACGCCATCGATCGGGACTTGAGCAGTCAGGCGACGCTCCGCAGCCAGCGCGATTGCGTTCTGAAGAGATGCGGCGAGCTGCGCCCCGTGTGCGGGACGGTCCGCCGGAGACGCAATCGGCGTGGCCCGAATCGCCAACCCATGGGGCGTGTAGGCTTCGGTCCGCGGCTCGCGGATGACGAGGATGTGCTTCTTGTTTCGTGGTGCAGCCACGTTTCCCCCTCTTCGTCTGCCCGACTTATCAATCCTTATGATCGATTTGCCGCTCCCGGAGAGCCTCGGAAAGCATCGCGGAAGTGATCGAACTCTTCTCATCGAGAATGGCGTTCTTCGCCGCCTGCTCGGCCGCGCGGACGAGGTCCCCATGATTCAGGCCTGGCGAACACCGAGCCATGTCGTCCCAATCAACGGATTTCGTGTCGAACGCCGCCAGACGATTCTGAAGAACTTCGGCGGCCATCGACGGAGTCGGCAACTGATACGCAACGACCAAGTCGAAACGGCGAAACAGAGCGCTGTCGAGCATCGAGGGGTGATTGGTCGCGGCGATAACGATGCTGTCCGAGGAATCGTTTTCCAGAAACTGAAGGAACGAATTCAGAACGCGCCGGATCTCGCCAACGTCATTCTTCGACGTGCGGTGCCCGCCCACGGCGTCGAACTCGTCGAACAGATAGACGCCGCGCGTCTGGTGGATGGCATCGAAGACAAGCCGCAGCTTCGCGGCCGTCTCGCCCATGAACTTCGTAATCAGGCCGTCAAGCTGGATAGTGAACAAAGGGAGCGTCAGCTCCGCAGCCAACACGCTCGCGGTCAGGGTCTTGCCTGTTCCGGGCGGACCGGTCAGGAGGACCTTGCGAATGGGGAATAGACCGTGCTCATGAATACGGTGCCGCTGTCGCTGCTCCGTCAGCACGCGCTCTAAAAGGTGGCGGATCGAGTCATCAAGCACCATTTCCCGAAGGCGGGTCCGCGAATAACTTACCGAGAGAATGCCAGCCAACTCGCCACGCGGCTGTGCCAGCGGCGTTGGCTTGATGCGGGGTGCGACCGGGACGACTTCGGCTCGAGAGCGCATCTCGTCAATCAAGGCTTTCAGCTCTTGAGCCAGCTTTGCTTTCCCAGTGCGCGCGGCATGCGCCGCCAGTTGCAGAGCAATGGCGTTGAAGCGCGAGTCATCACCTTCCAGATGACTGCGGATGAGCGCTTTGAGTTGGTCAGCGGTCGCCATGATATGGGCCTGAGTGTTCTATGGCGCTAGCGTACATAAAAATCCGCCTTATCGCTTCCTCCACTTTTGCGTTGCTGCGGACGGATCAGGACCGTCGAATACCCATGGCGCTTCTTCTGTGTTCAGTTCCTCTCTCTTCAGCTAAAGACGGTCGCAGCTTTTAGCACCAGGCTCTCCTCGCCCGCGATCAGTCGCTCGCCGATGGCGATTGAGTGCGGTGCCGAACCGACCCCGATCCTCCGCACGCGCAAGCTCCGCTCTCTCATCGAGAGGTCGAAATGGAGACTCCCACACACACTATTCTGCGGTTGAGGCAACTGGTCGGAAGGCTAGCGCCGCGACACGATGCCTTCAGGTACCTCTCCTCGGTGCGTACCGCTGGCAAGCGGTCGGCGAAATTCGCCGGCTCGGCAGGGCGAGGACTCGCTCCCCGGTTGAAAACATTTCGAAGGGAATTCGCGGCGCTGTTCAAGACGCTCAACTGACAGGAAGGCGATGCGCGTAGCGGGCGTCAGCGACAGGCTGGCGATCCATTCGACCGTTTCCGCGACCGTCGTCAAATCCGAAATCGGGATGGCGTTGAAGCGCGCGGCCCGCAGCGATGCGCGGGATATTTCAGTGGAAGTGCGCGGCAACGACGTGACGCTGACCGGCGCGGTCTACCGCTTGTTCGAACGGGAGCGCGTGCGCAGCTCCGCATGGGCCACACCCGGCGTCCGCAACGCCGTGGACAACATGATCGTGGCGTTCTGAAGCCGCGGACTATCGCTCGCGAACCCTGGGGCCGGAGTCTGAGTCGCAAGAAGCTCTGTTCGAGCTGGCAACGGACAAACGTTCCCCGCACACGCGGATGAGTTGACCCACATCCATCGGCCGCCCAAGCAGGTAGCCCTGTGCCCGAGTCGCGCCCAAGCTCTTCAGGGTCTCGAGCTCTTCCACCGTCTCCACGCCTTCCGCCACGATGGTTGCGTCGGTCTCCCGTGCAAAAGCAATGAGCGCGGAAGCGAGCGCGCGACGCTTGGGGTCACGATCGATATGCTGAGTCAAACTCATATCGAGCTTGATCAGGTCGGGCTGCACATTGAGTATGTGGCGCATGCTCGCGTATCCGGCGCCCGCATCGTCGATTGCAATGCGTAGCCCCAACGCGCGCAGCGGAGCCAACTGCTCGAGAAGCGGCGCATAGTCGGCGACGTGATGGTGCTCAGTGATCTCGACCACCACCCGGCGAGTGTCAACGTGCGCGAGGAGTGCGGCCAGGGAAGGGTGAGCGGCGGTCTCCGGCGAAGCGTTGACTGCCAAATACAGCGCTTGAGGCAGCCCAGGCAGATTCTCCAGGGCTTTTTCGATCGCGCGCAATTCGAGCTCCATGCGCAACTCCACCTGGCCGGCGTCCGCGAACCATTCGTCCGGGGAACGAGGCGGATGACTTCGGAAGCGCGACAGGGACTCCGCCCCGACGACCTGGCTGGTTTGCAGGTTGTAGATCGGCTGATAAACGATGGACGGCTCGTTGCCCGCGATCACGCCGGCAATGCGCCTCTTCTTCTCGTCGAACGTTCGAGCCTGCTCGAGATCCCGATCCAGCTGATCGGCGACGAGATCCGCGAAGGCTTTCATCATTTGCAGATCGCGTCGGCCCAACGACGGATCGGCGAAGAAGCTGAAGCAACAGAATGTCCCATAGACACGCCCGTCAGCGAGACGGATCGGCACACTCAGGTGTGAACCGATAGGAATGGCCTGCGTCTCCGGCAAGGCCAAGGCGACAGGCTCTCGCCCCGTATCGGGAATGAGTTCCGGCAAACGCCCATCGACGACACGTTGGCAGTACCCCTGCTCCAGCGGCGCGGCATCGCCGGGCTGGATAGGGCTTCGATCCCGGGCATCGACGTGCCGGAAGACCCGATCGCTCGAACGAAACTCGGACACGAACGCAACGTCCATACCGAGATGGGTTCGGACCGCGTGCAGGACTTTGTCGACGTTGCCGGTGCCGATGGACGGGGCCGGCGGGGCCGCTAGCACGTCGGACAATGAGCTCGCCGCTTGCTGATTAGGCATATCCGGGTATCGCGATGGACCTGTGACGAGACGCAGAGGCGCCCGCTGAGAATATCGGCAGCAGGCCGCGCGGGTTGAGTCAGCGGGCTGTCTTTTGATGCGTGTCACAACGTGCAGCGCAACATGAGCCTCGTTTCGCCACCAATGGGAGTCGACGACTGCGCTTCGCGCTCCACACGTATCAATAGATCGTTCGATTCTCTGGCCCATCACACTGGGAAACCTTCCCCACCGGTGGGAAATCGTTCCCCGGCGGAACGACAGTGATCGCCGAGTTACGCGCTCGGATCGGATTTCGCTGTTGAACCGAGGCTTGAACCCGGCCGTCGCGGGTCGCCGAGCGAGATGTTCAGCCGTCTATGTTCGACTGCGAACGGACTATCGCCCGAATACTGTGGTGTATTAGAACCTGACATTTCTCGCGTGCATGACTCAGGTTGAGACACATCCTCTTAGTACAGAACGATGAGTCTGCCGCTCAGGCGATCACGAAAGCGCTGAGCGAGTCTCCCGATTCCAGCGTTGTCGTCGACTGGGTCAGAAGGTGCGACGCCGCGCTCGAGCGGCTGAAGCCGCAACCCACGCGGCCCGCCATCGACGCCGTACTCGTCGACCTCAGCCTGGCCGATAGTCAAGGCATCGAGACCTTCGACAGAGTGTTTCGTGCGGTCCCGCGCATTCCGATCCTGGTTCTCACTACATCCGAGAACGAGGCTCTCGCAAAGCTCGCGGTACAACGGGGCGCGCAAGACTATCTTCTGCAGGCACGTCTCGACACGTACCTGCTGCCGAAGACCATCAACAGCATGATCGAGCGGGCCGCCAATGCCGAAGCGCTCTATGAGGAGCAGGAACGCGCCGAGGTCACGCTCAATTCGATTGGCGATGCGGTCATCAGCACGGATGTTTCAGGCCGCGTGACCTATCTCAACGCCGTTGCGGAAAGATTGACCGGCTGGTCGAGGCCCGAGGCACAAGGACAACCGCTCGAAACCGTGCTCGACATTCTGGATGCGACAACCCGGGAAGTCGCGCAGAGCCCCATGGCGTTGGCCATTCGCGCCAACAAACCCGTGGGCCTCACGCCGAACTGCATTCTCATCCGGCGTGGCGGTGGGGAAGTCGCCATAGAGGACTCCGCCGCACCCATCCACGATCGTCGCGGCAAAGTCACTGGCGCGGTCATGGTATTTCGCGACGTGAGCGCGGCGCGGGCGCAGTCGCACAGGATGTCTTACCTCGCTCAGCATGACGCCCTCACCGACTTGCCCAATCGGCTATTGCTGAACGACAGGCTGAGCGAAGCGATCGCCTTTGCCGCCCTTCACAGGCGACATCTGGCGGTGCTGTTCGTCGACCTGGATCGCTTCAAACGCATCAACGACTCGTTAGGCCACATCGTCGGCGACCGTTTGCTGCAGTCCGTGGCGCGACGGCTACTCGCGTGCGTGCGCGGCTCGGACACCGTCAGCCGCCAGGGCGGCGATGAGTTCGTGATTCTTCTTTCGGATGTAGCGCACGTCAGAGATGCAGCCGCTAAAGCGGAGAAGATACTGCTGGCCCTGCGCGTGCCCTTACGCGTGGATCAGCACGAGATTCATGTCACCGGGAGCATCGGAGTCGTCACGTATCCGGATGACGGCGTCGATACGGAAACCCTGATCAAGAATGCGGATTTCGCGATGTACCACGCGAAAGACAACGGACGCGACGGCTATCGGTTCTTCGAATCGAAACTGAATGCGCGTGCCATCGAGCGCCAGTGCCTCGAAACCGATCTGCGTCACGCCATCGAGCGACAGGAGCTCGTGCTGCACTATCAGCCGAAGATCGATCTCGCCACCGGTGAAATCGTTGGCGTGGAGGCGCTCGTCCGCTGGCAACATCACGAGCGCGGGCTGGTGCTCCCGGGGGAGTTCATCCCCATTGCCGAGGAGTGCGGACTCATCGTGCCGGTAGGTCGGTGGGTACTCCGCGAGGCCTGCGCCCAGAGCCGCAGGTGGCGGGACGCGGGCCTCGCGCCGACTGGGCTCGCCATCAACATTTCGGCGGTGGAATTGCGTTCCGCGAATTTCGTGAACGATGTTCGATCGATCCTGGCGGAGACGCGGCTGGAGAGCCGCTACCTGGAGCTCGAAGTCACCGAAACCTTCCTGTTGCAGGAGACCGAGGCCACGAAGGCCGTGCTTCGGGCGTTGAAGGCCGTTGGCGTGCAGCTTGCGCTCGATGATTTCGGTACCGGGTATTCCAGCCTGAGCTTCCTCAGAACGTTCCCGATCGATGCCGTGAAAATCGATCAGTCGTTCGTTCGCGGCATCCGGATCGACTCGGAGGATGCCGGTATCGTCGATGCGGTGATCAGCATGGGGAAGAGCCTTCACCTGCGGGTGATTGCCGAGGGCGTCGAGTCCCGCCAACAGGTCGATTTCCTGAAGGCGCACGGCTGCTCCGAGGCGCAAGGTTATTATTTCAGTCGACCGCTGCCGGCCGACGAATGCACTCGACTCTTGCGGCGGGGATTGATGCTCGACTGGGTCGCATGAACCAGCAACGGTTCACCCAGTAACCGCCGCCGCGCCGGCACGAGTAACAGAAACGACGTGATACGATTTATCATTGCATCTCCGCGACGAGCAAGGTTGCTGAAAGTATTCGCGCTAACGCGGAACGTGTCGGGTGCGTTGGGCGACATACGCGTCGTGCGGCGGATCCAGGACAGAGTGCGCCAACGAACGGTTGACCGTGCTTCCGGATGATATTCGTGAATCCTCATTCGCCAGTCGCGCGGCCAGCTCAACCTTGGCTTGCCTGGCGGTACACTCAGCCAACGCACGACGCCCGCAGCGACACCTCACATGAACGCAGACTCCAGAACGCTCACTCCTGAGTTTCTCCACAACATCGATGCTTACTGGCGCGCCGCCAACTATCTGTCGGTGGGCCAGATCTATCTTTACGACAACCCTCTGCTGAAGCGGCCTCTCGAGCTCACGGACGTAAAGCACATGCTGCTGGGGCATTGGGGCACCACTCCGGGGCAGAACTTCATCTACGCGCACCTGAACCGGGCGATCCGCAAATACGACCTCGACATGATCTACGTCTGCGGCCCCGGGCATGGCGGCCCGGCCGTCGTGGGCAACACGTATCTCGAGGGCACCTACAGCGAGATATACCCGGACATCAGCCAGGACGAAGCGGGGCTGCGCAAGCTGTTCCTGCAGTTTTCATTTCCCGGCGGAATTCCCAGCCACGCATCGCCGGAATGCCCGGGATCGATCCACGAAGGGGGCGAGCTCGGTTATTCGCTCAGCCACTCCTTCGGCGCGGTGTTCGACAATCCTTCGCTCATCGTGGCTTGCGTCATCGGCGACGGCGAGGCGGAGACCGGTCCGCTCGCGACAGCGTGGCACTCCAACAAGTTTCTGAATCCGGTGACCGACGGCGCCGTGCTGCCGATCCTGCATCTCAACGGATACAAGATTTCCAACCCGACCGTGCTCGCCCGAATCACTCGGGAAGAACTGGAACAGCTGTTGCGCGGCTACGGCTGGACGCCTTACTTCGTCGAAGGCCACGAGCCGGAGCGGATGCATGAGGCGATGGCTACGACGCTCGACACGGCGGTGGAACAGATCAAGGCGATCCAGCACGAGGCCCGCGTCGGTGGAAATCCGACACGTCCCCGCTGGCCCATGATCGTTCTCAACTCACCGAAAGGCTGGACCGGGCCGAAGGTGGTTGACGGACAACAGGTCGAAGGCACGTTCCGCTCGCACCAGGTGCCGCTCTCGGATCCCGCCACGCATCCCGAACATCTGCAGCTCCTGGAAGACTGGTTGAAGAGCTACCGGCCCCATGAGCTCTTCGACGAGCACGGCCGACTGCAGCCGCAACTCGCGGAGCTTGCCCCGAAAGGCGAGCGCCGCATGGGTTCGAATCCGCACGCCAACGGCGGCCTGCTGCTGCGGGACCTGCGAATGCCGGATTTCCGCGAGTACGCGGTCGACGTGCCGACGCCTGGCGTCCGCGGCATCGGTGACACACGCGTGCTCGGGCCTTTCCTCCGCGACGTCGAGAAGCTCAACACTCAACAGCGGAATTTTCGCGTCTTCGGACCCGACGAGACGCTGTCAAACGGCCTCGAAGCGCTCTTCGAAGCGAGCGCGCGTCAGTGGGAGGCGGCAACAGTGCCGAACGACGAGTTTCTGGCGCCGGCCGGCCGCGTGATGGAAATGCTCAGCGAGCACCAGTGTGAAGGCTGGCTCGAGGGCTACCTCCTTACCGGGCGACATGGAGTCTTCAACTGCTACGAAGCGTTCATTCATATCGTCGATTCCATGTTCAACCAGCACGCCAAGTGGCTGAAGGTCACTGCGCACCTGCCCTGGCGGAAAAAGATCTCCTCGCTGAACTACCTGCTCGCTTCGCATGTCTGGCGCCAGGATCACAATGGCTTCACGCATCAGGACCCCGGCTTCATCGATCACGTCGTGAACAAGAAGGCCGAGGTCGTGCGGGTCTACCTTCCGCCGGACGCGAACTGCCTGCTCTCCGTGATGGACCACTGCCTGCGCAGCCGCCATTACGTGAATGTCGTGATCGCCGGCAAGCACCCCGCTCCGCAATGGCTGACGATGGACGCCGCACTCGAGCACTGCACGGCGGGCATCGGCATCTGGCAGTGGGCCAGCAACGATCAGGGTGGCTCACCCGATGTCGTCATGGCTTGCTGTGGAGACGTGCCGACTCTCGAGACACTCGCCGCCGTCTCCATCATGCGAGAGCACCTGCCCGAGCTGAAAATCCGGGTGGTCAACGTCGTCGATCTCATGAAACTGCAGCCGCAGGCGGAGCACCCGCACGGTCTCAGCGACACGGATTTCGACGCTCTCTTCACGCGCGACAAGCCGGTGATCTTCGCGTTTCATGCGTACCCGTGGCTGATCCACCGGCTTACCTATCGCCGCACCAACCACGACAACATTCACGTTCGCGGCTACAAGGAAGAAGGCACCGTCACCACGCCGTTCGACATGACGGTGTTGAACGAGCTGGACCGCTTCGATCTCGTCATGGACGCGGTGGTCCGCCTGCCGCAGACCGGCGAGCGCGGCGCCCATCTGAAGCAGCTGCTCGCGGACAAGCTGATCGAGCACAAGCGATATATCCGGAAGAACGGCCAGGACCTGCCCGAGATTCGCAACTGGAAGTGGGGTGGCACCCCGTGAGCGCTCGCCCCCAGGGGGCGGTGGTCGCCGTGCGCGGCAGCGTCGTGGATATCCGGTTCGATCATCCGCCGCGGATCTACTCGATGCTGCTCGCCGGCGCACAGAACCAGATCGTCATCGAAGTGCTGGCGCAGACCGACGCACACCACGTGCGCGGTATCGCGCTGACGCCCACGCAAGGCCTTGCGCGTGGCATGGTCGTGCAAGACACCGGCGGCCCGCTGAAAGCCCCGGTGGGAAAAACCATTCTCTCCCGGATGTTCGACGTGTTCGGCAACACGATCGACCACGGCCCGGCGTTGTCCGATGTGGAATGGCGCTCGGTGCATCAGGCGCCGCCGCCGCTGGCGCGCCGCTCCACGCGCTCCGAAGTGTTCGAGACCGGCATCAAGGCCATCGACGTGCTGCTGCCGCTCGAGCGAGGCGGCAAGGCGGGGCTCTTCGGTGGCGCCGGTGTCGGCAAGACGGTGCTGCTCACCGAAATGATCCACAACATGATCGGACACCAGGCGGGCGTCAGCATCTTCTGCGGCATCGGCGAACGGTGCCGCGAAGGCGAAGAGCTCTATCGCGACATGAAGGACGCCGGGGTGCTCGAGAACATGGTGATGATCTTCGGCCAGATGAATGAGCCGCCCGGGAGCCGGTTCCGCGTCGGGCATGCCGCGCTCACGATGGCCGAATATTTCCGCGACGACCAGCACCGCGACGTGCTGCTGCTCATCGACAATATTTTTCGCTACATCCAGGCCGGCATGGAAGTCTCGGGCCTGATGGGGCAGATGCCGTCGCGCCTGGGTTATCAGCCCACGATGGGCACCGAGCTGTCGAGCCTGGAGGAGCGCATCGCCAACACCGATACCGGCGCAATCACCTCCATCCAGGCGGTGTATGTTCCGGCGGATGATTTCACCGACCCCGCGGCGGTGCATACGTTCTCCCATCTCTCCGCATCGATCGTCCTGTCGCGCAAGCGCGCGAGCGAGGGGCTGTTCCCCGCCATCGATCCGTTGCAATCCAACTCCACGATGGCAACGCCCGGCATCGTTGGCGAGCGTCACTACGCGTTGGCACAGGAGATCCGGCGAACGCTGGCTCAGTACGCGGGACTCAAGGACATCATTTCCATGCTCGGCCTCGAGCAGCTGTCGCCGGAAGATCGCAACGTCGTGACGCGCGCCCGCCAGCTGGAACGCTTTCTCACGCAACCCTTCTTCACCACCGAGCAGTTCACCAGCCTCAAAGGCCGGCTCGTGAGCCTCGCCGATTCGCTCGACGGCTGCGAGCGCATCCTGCACGATGAGTTCAAGGACGTTCCCGAAAGCGCTCTGTACATGATCGGAACGATCGATGAGGTGAAGGGCAAAGCGAAACCCGCCGCATCCACTCCAACGGAGGTCCCGCATGCCGTCGGCGTTCATGACGCTTGAAGTGCTGCTGCCCTTCCAGATCTTCGTCGCGAAAACGCCCGTGTCGAGCCTCGTCGCCGTAACACGCGATGGATCTTTCGGGCTGCTGCCGCACCGGCTCGATTGTGTCGCGGCGCTCGTGCCCGGGATCCTGGCGTACCGGACCGAATCCGGAGCGGAAGTGTTCATGGCCGTGGATGAAGGTGTGCTCGTGAAGACCGGCCTCGACGTGCGCGTCTCCGTAAGGCGCGCGACAGGTGGAACGGATCTCGCGCAGTTGCGCGAGGCGGTGGAGCGCGACTTTCTGAGCCTGGACGCGCAGGAACAAAGCGTGCGCTCGGTCATGGCGAAGCTGGAAACCGGCTTCCTCCGACGCTTCGCGGTCTTCGAGCATGACTGACGACCTGCGTACCCCCGCGAATCGCAAGTCGACCTTCGGCGCGCAAGTGGGCGCGCAGGCGGCGCGCAAGCTCAACGCGCGGCGCCACCCCGCGCAGGGTGTGTGGTTCGGCCTGGGAATGATGGGGCTCATCGGCTGGTCGGTGACGGTTCCGACACTGCTCGGCGCGGCGCTCGGCCTGTGGCTGGACAAGCGACATGCGGGCGAGCACTCCTGGACACTCGCCCTCTTGATGGCCGGGCTCGTCATCGGCTGTTTCAACGCGTGGCACTGGGTTTCACAGCAAGGCAAGGCGATGCAGGACGATCAGGAGAACGGCGATGAATGAAGCCCTGCATCTGGTGCCCGCAACAACGGCGGGACTTCTGCTCGGTGCGATGTTTTTCGGTGGCCTCTGGTGGACCGTACGCCGTGCGATCCGCCATGAACGGCCCGCGCTCTGGTTCGTCGGCAGCATGGCGCTGCGGATGGGGCTCGCCCTCGCGGGCTTCTACTTCGTCGGGCGCGACGATTGGCGCCCGCTCCTGGCGTGCCTGCTCGGCTTCATCATCGCGCGATTCGTCATCGTAAGGCTGACGCGGCAGCGGACGCCACGCCAAATGCCGCCGACGCAGGAGCTCCGCCGTGCACCTTAGCCCCGACGCGATCATTTTCTGGCAGCACGGGATCTTCAAGCTCAACGCGACGATTGTTTTCACCTGGGCACTCATGCTCGCGCTGGCCGTGGGCTCGAAGCTCATCACGCGCGGTTTGTCGACGGAGCTGCGGCGCTCGCGCTGGCAGAACCTGCTCGAGATCGTCGTGACGACGATCGAGAAGCAGATCGAAGACGTCGGCGTGCGTCAGCCCCGCAAGTATCTCGGCTTCCTGGGCACGCTGTTCCTGTTCGTCGCCGCGGCGAGTGTCTGCACCGTCATTCCAGGCTTCGAGCCGCCTACGGGCTCGCTCTCCACCACGGCGGCGCTTGCCCTGTGCGTATTCGTCGCCGTCCCGTTTTTCGGTATCACGCAGCTCGGGCTCGCGTCCTATCTCGACTCCTATGTGAAGCCGACCTTCATCATGCTGCCGTTCAACATCATCAGCGAGCTGTCACGCACGCTGGCCCTGGCGGTGCGGTTGTTCGGCAACATGATGAGCGGCGCCATGATCCTCGGCATTCTGCTCACCATCACCCCGTTCCTCTTCCCTATCGTGATGACGGCGCTCGGCCTGCTCACGGGCATGGTGCAGGCGTATATCTTTTTCATCCTGGCGACGGTCTACATCGCAGCCGCGACGCAGACCAGCAAGCCGAAACCGGAACTTGCGACCGCTAGCGGCTCCTGAGCTCGAGACAGAAGGACACATGATGGACAGCATGACGATCATCGCCGCGACATCCATAATCGTCGCCGGCATCACTACCGGGTTCGGCACCATGGGGCCCGCGCTGGCGGAGGGAAAAGCCGTTGCCACGGCGCTGACGTCGCTGGCCCAGCAACCGGACGCGTCGGCCACGATCACCCGCACCCTGTTCGTGGGGCTCGCGATGATCGAGTCCACGGCCATCTACTGCTTCGTGATCTCGATGATCCTGCTGTTCGCCAATCCGTTCTGGAATCACGTCATCGCCCAGACCGCGGGCAAGTGACCCATGCTCATCGACTGGTTCACCGTCGGCGCGCAGGCGCTCAACTTCGTCATCCTGGTGTGGCTGATGAAGCGATTTCTTTACAAGCCGATCCTGCAGGCCATCGACACGCGCGAGAAACGCATCGCGGACGAGCTTGCGGCCGCCGATGCGAAGAAGGCCGAAGCCCAGAAGGAGCGCGACGAGTTCCAGCACAAATACGAAGACCTCGACCGGCAGCGCGCCGCCTTTCTCAGCAAGGCAACGGACGAGGCGCAAGCCGAACGTCAGCGGCTCATGGATGAAGCACGCCAGTCGGCCGACTCCCTGCGCGCCAGACTTCAGGAAACACTGACCCACGACGCACGCAATCTGAATGAGGCCATCCGCCGCCGCACGCAGCAGGAAGTGCTGGCGATTGCGCGAAAGGCCCTGACCGATCTCGCGGGCGTCGAGCTCGAACGTCGCATGAGCGAAGTATTCTCGGCCCGCCTGCGCGCGCTGAACGGCACGGCGAAAGACGAGCTCGCCAGCGCCCTGAAAACATCGACCGAACCTGCGCTCGTGCGCAGCGCATTCGACTTGCCGCCGGAAGAGCGGCACGCCATCAATCACGCCCTGAACGAAACGTTCTCGGCGGACATCCCCCTGCGCTTCGTGACAGCACCCGACCTCATCAGCGGCATCGAGCTCACCGCAAACGGAAGAAAGGTTTCGTGGAGCATCGTGGACTATCTCGCGTCTCTCGAGAAAGGAATCGATGAGTTGCTGCGCCCGAAAGACGCGGTCGCGGACAAAGCGACACCACGCGAATCCGCGCCACCGGCCGTGCCGACAGCCCAGCACGAATCCGGGCCTGCAACCGTGAGCGCATGAGCGCACGCCCCGACAACCTGCAGCAGGTTCTCGACAACGCATTTGCCGGGATGAGCAAAGCGCGAGAAGCGCTCGTTCCGACACTGGTACCGCGGGAAGTGGGTTCGGTCACCAGCGTTGCCACGGGTATCGCCAAAGTCTCGGGCCTCCCGGGTGTGGGATTCGAGGAAGTCCTGAAGTTTCCGGGTGATGTCTACGGAATCGCCTTCAACGTCGACGAAGACGAGATCGGCGTCGTGCTGCTGGGCGACTACTCCCGACTGCAGGCGGGCGATGAGGTCGAACGGCGCGGGCATGTGATGGACGTTCCCGTCGGCGAGGGCTTGCTCGGGCGTATCGTCAACCCGCTGGGCCGCGCGCTCGACGGCAAAGGCGACGTGGTGTCGAGTGCCCGCTTGCCCATGGAACGCGCCGCGCCGTCCATCATGGATCGCGCGCCGGTGACCGTACCGCTGCAGACCGGCATCAAGGCGATCGATGCGCTCATCCCCATCGGTCGCGGCCAGCGCGAGCTGATCGTCGGCGACCGGCAGACCGGCAAGACCGCCATCGCGCTCGACACGATCCTCAACCAACGCGGCAAGAACGTCGTGTGCGTCTACTGCGCCATCGGACAACGCGCCTCCGGCGTGGCGAAGGTCGTCGCCGCCCTGCGCGAGAAAGGCGCGATGGACTACACCGTCGTGGTCGTCACGGAGGGCAACGATCCGCCCGGCCTCGCCTATGTCGCTCCGTATGCCGCGACCAGCATCGCGGAACACTTCATGGAGTCGGGCCGCGATGTGCTGATCGTCTATGACGACCTCACGTGTCATGCGCGCGCGTATCGAGAGCTGTCGCTGTTGCTGCGCCGGCCACCCGGCCGCGAGGCGTTTCCCGGCGACATCTTCTATATTCATGCACGACTGCTGGAGCGCGCGAGCCACCTGCGGCCCGGGCTCGGCGGAGGCTCGCTCACTGCGCTACCGATCATCGAAACCGAAGCGCAGGATATTTCGGCGTACATCCCCACCAACCTGATCTCTATTACAGACGGGCAGATCTACCTGTCGCCCTCGTTGTTCGAACTGGGCGTGCTGCCGGCCGTCGATGTGGGCAAGTCCGTCTCGCGCGTCGGTGGCAAGGCGCAGCGCGCGCCCTACCGCGCGGTGACGGGCGATCTCAAGCTCGCGTATGCGCAGTTCGAAGAGCTCGAAACCTTCGCGCGTTTCGGCGCGCGCCTGGATGAACAGACCCGCAAGGTCATTGCGCATGGGCAACGGATCCGCGAGTGCCTGCGGCAGCCCGAGTTTTCGCCGGTGTCGGTACCGGCACAGATCGCGATCCTGCTGGCGCTGACGACGGGCCTCTTCGACCCGATTCCCGTCGAGCGGATGGCCGCCGCCCTCCAAGCCGTGCTCGACGCGGCGGCGGCACTCCCACCGGACGTGTGCGCGCGATTCGAGACGGCCGACAAATTGAGCGATTCGGATCGGGCAACGATCGTCGAGATCGCCCGCCAGTGCCTGGCCGGGCTGAAGCCGTGACCGACAGTACCTCCGGCCTGCGACGCAAGATCGACAGTGCCGGCGATCTCCAGTCCGTCGTTCGCACGATGAAAGCGCTCGCCGCTTCGAACATCAGCCAATACGAGAAATCCGTGCGCGCGCTCGGTGACTACTACCGGACCGTGGAGTTGGGTCTGGCCGCCTGTTTTCGGGGAGGCGGGCCGGCGAACACGGGCACGCTACCCAAGGCGCCGACCGGCAAAGTGGCTGTCGTCGACGCAATCGTGTTCGGCTCGGACCAGGGCCTGGTGGGCCGGTTCAACGAGATAGCGGCCGACTATGCGGTAAAGGAGCTCGCAGTCCACACCGGCCAAGTCCGGATCTGGGCTATCGGCGAGCGCGTTCGGGCGCGCCTGGCCGATGCGGGGTTGCCCCCGCACGGGCTCTTCGCCGTACCGAATTCCGTCAACGCGATTGCTCCGCTCGTGGGACGCATTCTCGTGGAGTGCGGGGCGAGCCATGGCGGAAGCGAGCCCCGCGAGCTCTATCTCTTTTATAACCGTACGGCATCCCGGGCGGGCTATGAGCCCGTCGGCGAACGCCTGCTGCCGCTCGACGAAAACTGGCGTCGCGGATTGGCCGCGCTTCAATGGCCCACGGCAAGCCTCCCCGAAGCCATCGGCGATCGGACCGCAACGGTGCAAGCGTTGCTCGGCGAGTATCTTTTCATTTCGCTGTTTCGCGCCTGCGCCGAATCGCTCGCGAGCGAGAACGCGAGCCGCCTGGCGGCGATGCAACGCGCCGACCAGAACATCGACGGCTTGCTGGAGCAGCTGCGCGGCACTTTCCAGCGGGTGCGCCAGGCGAGCATCGACGAGGAGCTGTTCGACGTCATTTCGGGATTCGAGGCGCTTCTCGGGTCGGGCGGTGTCGCTACGAAATCATCGGCAACATCGTAGCAAGCTCTCAACAATTACCTTGAATGCGCGGTGCCGAACGGACTGACTCGATCCAAGGGCGCAGTCTTCGACTGTGAACGCGCAGGCGCTGTACCCTCTGCTCCTCGAACCGATTTTTCAGTATCGGCTCTGGGGTGGACGACGCCTGGCTCACATCCTCCGCGCGCCACTGCCCGGGAATGATCCCATTGGCGAGGTCTGGCTCCTGAGCGACCGCGACGAGCACGCGAGCGTCGTCGCCAACGGATCTCTGCAGGGCCAACTCTTGCGGCAATTGCTCGAGCGTTGGCCGGAGCAACTGCTGGGAAAACTGGCCGGCCGGTTCCGCCGTTTTCCGCTGCTGCTGAAATTTCTCGATGCGCGGGAATTTCTGTCGGTGCAAGTGCACCCATCGGATGGGCAGGCGAGTTATCTCCCCGCCGGCGAGTCCGGCAAGACGGAAGCCTGGATCGTCATGGAAGGCGGACCGAAGCGCCTCGTCTATGCCGGCCTGAAGTCGAACACCACTGCGGAGAATCTACGCAAGGCCATCGCGGACGGCACCGTGTCCGATCATCTCGCCGGCTTCAGGCCGAACCCAGGCGACTGTGTATTACTGCAAGCCGGCACGGTTCACTCGCTCGGCGATCTGGTCGTATTCGAAGTCCAGCAGAACAGCGACGTGACCTTTCGTCTCGATGACTGGAACCGCGTCGACGCCCGCACAGGACAGCCCCGCCCGCTGCAAATCGACCAGGCGATGGCCTGCATCGATTTCACGCGAGGGCCGGTAGGCCCCGTAACGCCGAAGCGGGAAGAATCGCAGGACGTGCCGCGCGAACGAATGGTTATGTGCGAACAATTCGGAGTGTGGCGCATGCGCGGCGGATCGCCGTTTACCGTCGGCGCGGTCGATGTGCCGCGTGTGCTCGTGTGCCTCGACGGCATGGGCGATCTGCAACATCAGGATGCCAACTATTCCGTCGGCCGGGGCGACGTGATGCTCCTGCCCGCCGCGCTCGGCGCGTGCACCTTTCAACCCCGCGGCTCGGTGAACCTCCTGGAGCTTTCACTCCCCGACAAGCCCCTCAACCAATGAAAAAGCTCATCGTGTTCGACCTGGACGGCACGCTCGCGGAAAGCAAATCGCCGCCCGATGCCCAGATGACGGCGCTGCTGGGGAGCCTTCTTGGCGTCGTCAAAGTGGCGGTCATCTCCGGCGGCGACTGGCCCCAGTTCGAACAGCAGCTGCTCGGCGCTCTGCCTCACGACGAACGCATGAAGAATCTGTGCCTGCTGCCCACGTGCGGGACCAAGTTCTACCGATACGAGGGGGGCTGGAAGAAGCTCTACTCGGAAGACTTCACCGAGGATGAAAAGGACACCGTCGTGTGCGCGCTCGGGAAGGCCGTGCACGTTGCCGGACTCGAGGTCGACAAGACCTGGGGCGAGGTCGTCGAAGATCGCGGCAGCCAGATCACGTTCTCCGCACTGGGACAACGGGCGCCGCTCGATGAGAAGAAGCGCTGGGATCCGGATTTCACCAAACGCACCCGGATCAAGGCGCTCCTCGACGGTTTCCTTCCGCGATTTTCCGTCCGCCTCGGCGGTACGACGTCTATCGATATCACACGCCACGGCATCGACAAGGCCTACGGGATCAGGAAGCTGCGCGACTTGCTGGACATTGCCATCGAGGAAATGATTTTCGTCGGCGATGCCCTGTTCCCGGGCGGGAACGACTACCCGGCGAAAGAAGCCGGCGTCGTGTCCATCAAGGTGGCAGGCCCGGAAGAGACGAAACGGGTGATCGAAGCGATCATCGCGTGCCTGGGTTCCTCGGCTCCCACGACGACGCGCCCGCCGGGCGCCAATGAGTGACTTTCAGCTGCGGCGGCTGGGTCAGGTCACGGAGCCCGAGCCGGGCAATCCCGCTAGCTCAACGATCATGGCTCGAAGTTGCCGCAGATTCGGCGGCTTGCTGAGAACGCGGTCGACGTTAGGCGGCGCTTCCGGCTCGTCGAGGAGGCGTTGACCCCAACCCGTCAGCAGTAGAACCGGCGTGGCGGCCGACATCGCCTTGATGGCCGCCGCCACGGCCCGCCCATCCACATAAGGCATGCCGAGGTCGGTGATCACGAGCGCGAAGGAGTCGGGCCCCGCGTGCGCCACGCGGAACTCGTCGATCCCCGCCTGCCCGCCTTCCGCGGCGGTCACGATATGGCCATCGAGCGACAACACCGACTTCAGCGTCCGGAGCACCAGCGCGTCGTCATCGATCACGAGAATGCGCAATGCCTGGGGACGCACCGGCTCCGCGGCCTCCTGGTTCGTCGCCGCCATCAAGCCCGTCGCGTGGGCTGCGAAGACGAGTCGCATCGTCGTCCCCCGGCCCGGCACGCTGTCGATTTCGATCTGCGCGCCGTGCCGCTGGGTCATACCGAAAACCATTGCCAGCCCGAGGCCCGTGCCCCGCTCGCCCTTGGTCGTAAAGAAGGGCTCGAGGCAGCGGCTGCGCGTCTTCTCGTCCATGCCCAAACCGGTGTCCGAGACCTCCAGCAGCACCTGGTCGCCCGCCGAACGCGAGCGAACCGTCAGCACGCCGCCGCGAGGCATCGCATCCACGCCGTTGAAGACGAGGTTGACCAGCGCATCGCGAATCTCATTCTCCGCGCCGACGATGAGCGGCTCGCCCGGCGCGAACTCGGTGCGTACTTCCACCACCGCACCACGCTCCTGTGGCATCGCGGACCAGCGGGCGCGCGTGAGCTCGATGACCTGGCGGATCGTATCGTTCGCTTTCACCGGGCCAAGGGGGGTGTCCTCGCGAACGCGATAGAACTCGCGCATCCGGGCAACGGTACGCGAGACGTCGTCTATCGCACGCCCGATCACGGCAATCTCATCGCGCGTGGCCTGTGAGAACTCGGAGCTGCGCTCCATCAGCATCTGCGCGTGAAGAGATGCGGGGGACAGCGCGTTATTGATGTCATGCGCGATTCCGCTGGCCATCTGCCCGAGCGCGCGAAGCCGCTCGTGCTGCATGATGGTCTGCTGGCTCTGCCGCAGATCCTCATAGGCGGCTTGCAGCGCGCTGTACAGCTGCGCCTGATGAGAGGCAAGCGCCACGTGCTGGCTCAGCTGCCGAAGGAACTCGCATTCCCCGCTACTGAAGCCATCGACCGATTGGCGCGCGGCGACCAGCACACCCACGACGTTGTTTTCGACAACCAGGGGCGCGATCACGAGCGCTCTCATTCCGCCGGACGCGAGTCGTGACGGGAACGGCGCTCGCGTCAGCGTCAGGTCCGGCTCGTAAACGAGCTCCCCGCGGATGCATCGGGCGAGGCCATTCTCATCGACGCCGATCCGTGTCCGCGGCTCGAGATTCAGCTGCCCGGCAAGCCCCCGACTCGCCGGACCGACGGCCGTCACTACGCAATCGACCTGCTCCCGAAGACAAATGCACACAAAATCCGCAGGCAGGTGATCTTCGAGGCTGCGAAGCACGACGTTGAAGATGCTGTGCAGATCCTGCCGCTCCCCGATGGCACGCGTGATGCGATCGAGCAGCTCGAGGCGCGCGAGCTGGGAGCGAAGCTTCTGGTCGCTGTCCTTCAGCGCCCGCTCGGCCTGCTTGATTTCGGTCACATCCGTGGAGATTCCGAAGATGCCGGTCACTTTGCCCCCGGCATCCCGCAAAGGCGCCTTGACGGAAACGTAGACGTGCGGACCGTCCGCGTGTCGGGCCGTCTCTTCCTCGGTAAGGGCCCGGCCCGCGTCCATGACACGCCGGTCCATCCGCTGGAAAGCCGCGGCATCCTGCTCGGGAAACACATCGTGATCGGTACGGCCCAGCAGATCCTTCTCGGACACGTGGAACAGCTGCTCGAACTGAGCCGAGACGAGCAGATAGCGCCCCGCGTTGTCCTTCGCGTAGAGCACGGCGGGTGAGTTGTCGGAAATCGTTTGCAGGATGTTCTGGCTGGAGCGCCAGGACTCTTCGGCCTGCCGACGCCGCTCCACTTCCCCTGTGAGCTGGCTGTTCATCGCCTCGAGTTGGGCCGTGCGCTCCGCGACGCGCGCTTCGAGCTGGGCATTGATCTGGCGCACCTGCTCTTCCGCGCGTTCGCGTTCGCGCACTTCACCCTGCAAGGCCCGGTTCGCGCTCTCCAGGGCGGACGGGCTCGGCAACAGGAGGGCCTGCGGCACGAGGCGAAGCAACAGGATTGCCGTGGGAACCGAGGCCAGTGCGGTAACCGCCTTGATGCCGCCCGTAACCCAGTAGTCGGGATTCCAGATGGTCCAGATTTCCATCAGGTGCGTGGTGCCGCACGCCACGATGAACACCGCGAAGCACACGAACATCCAGTGGAACTGCAGATCCCCGCGCTTGCGAACGAAATACAGCAGCGTGAACGGGATCGAAAAGTAGGCGAGCGCGATCAGCGCATCGGAAATGACATGGAGGCTGAGTATTCCAGGTTGCCAGAGATAGCACATGCCGTGTGGCATGAAATTGTTGCTGTGCATTGTGCCCTCCGTCCGGCAACTTGAGCTGCGAGCGGGGGACTCTACTAGAGCGAGAACGGTGTCGGTACGGTGTCTTGCACACTAGGCAATCCGTGTCCCCGGACGTGTTTCCCGCAGGCATCGTCCGAAGTTCGGGTTTCCGGCGCAAGTAGAGGGTGTGCCGTTCCCTGAGAACTGAAACACGAAGGCCACGATGACGCACGTCGGAAGCAGGTTCAAACAATGGCCCGCGTCGAAGCGAAATATCGCGCCGGAGGTTCGGGTTCCGGCGAGTGGTGCGTCTTACTGCGGATCGTGCCGGTCGCCCTCGACCGCCCTCTCCGCCTGCAACCGCGCACGCATCGCTTCCCACCGCCCATACTGGTCGCGGAACTCCGGCCGCGGATCTTCCTCGCCCTTCAGCCAGAATTTCAGCCACATCATGTTGTTGTCATACACGCCGGCGAAGTTCCGGGGGTGATACTTCATATGTCCCTCGTCGGGAAACACACGGACCTCGAGCGGCCGCTTGGCGTCCCTGAGCACGGCGAAGCCTTCGAAGCCGAACAGCGCTTCGTACTGGCTGAGATTCAACAGCAGCGGAATGCGGAGCCGCTCAGGTTGCCGCGACCATGCCGCCGCAGCGACCGGGCCATCCGGCGTCGCCACGAGCGTGGTGACATTCAGGTCGGCCATGTACGTTCCCCTCGTCGCCTCCGGAGACTGAGCGAAGTAGGTCAGATCCTTGCCGCCTTGACTTGCGATCGCCACCGAGAACAGATCCGAGTGTTGCAAGGCGTAGTGGACCACCTCGGCACCGATCCTGCGGTATGTCGATGCTGAGCACGAAGAAGCCCTCGGCCGCGAGTGGAAATATCGGATACTCGCCACCGGTCCCGCCCCGCAGGAAACCTCGTGAATTGTATTGCACGACCACCAGCGGCCAGGCGCGTCCCGGCCGATACGAGTCGGGATAGACCAGATGCGCGAAGCCGGGATTGCCTTCCCGATCGTGGAGAATGATCTTGCGGACGATAGCGATCGACGGCAATGCGCGAACAATAGATGTCCCTGGGCCGCTTGGGCACACGGGGGCTGGGGAAGGCGCCGCCTCAGTCCATTGGATTGCCGGGCATCGCGTTCCGCATCCAGCGCCCGCCAGCGCGCCACTCGTCAGTTCGGCGCCGACGCACTCCCGGCGGGGGCGTTTCTCGCCCCGCTCTCGCCTTCGGCCAAATGCTCCATCATCCAGCTCACTGCTCGCTCGACCATGTCCCTGACGTTCTCCGGCCCGGCGATGGAGTGGTTCTCTCCCCAATAGTAGAGGAGCTCCGCGTCCACTCCCATTCGATAGAGCGTGTTGTAAAGGCGCTCGCCATCATTGAAGTCATCGTCGCCGCCCTGGATGATCAATGCGGGCGTGCTGGCATTGCCCAGCTCGTTGAGCGGGCTGCCGCGGGCGTATTTTTCCCGATCCAGGTAAGGCGGGTTGCCCATCCGCATGATCATGTTCGTGTGGTAGCCGACGAGCTCCGGCGCACCGGTGTCCTCGTGCGACATCTGCTTGACGATGATCTGCGCCGCTCCGCATCGCTGGTCGAAGAATCGGCTGCCCTCGAAGGAATAGCTCGTGAGGTCGCCCAACGGCGCGGCGACTGCGATCGTGCGGAAGTACGTCGTGTGCGCGAGCAGGGTCAGCGCGGTGTACCCGCCGAACGAATGCCCGAAAAAAGCCAGCCTGTCCGGGTCCACGCGCCCGCTCGCCTGCAGCGCGCGCACCGCTGCTCCAATCTCCGACTGAATCCGGACGGCCGGCTCCGAATACGGTTGCCCTGGTTCGGGGAGCCGGAAGTCCGCTTTGAAAACGGCGACACCCTTGGCCAGCAGAGCATGAGCAACCTCCTGGCCAGGAAGACTCAGCTTCCTCAACACAGGATTGCTGCTCGGATAAGCAATCATTAGCACGGGCGGATGTGCCCCAGCGCCGGCCGGCAGATACAGCCAGCCGGTTCTGTCTTCTCCATCTATCCGATACGAGACAGCAACCGGCTCTCCAATCGAATAGCTGGCGAGATGCGGGTTCAACTCGAATAGTTTCTGCGTCCGAGCGCCGCTCGCGATCCACAGCGAAGTGACGTAACCCCGAACGCTACGGATGATGCGACCTGCCGATGCAGTCTGCCCAAGCGGCGACAGTTCGCCCCCGATCACGCTCTGCGTCTCGGCACTGATACGTGTAGCCAAAGGCTGGCCCGAGGCCCCAGTCGCCATATCGTCTCCTGCGAACGCGGCAAGCGCGCCGATCGCCTGAGTTCGATTCTCAAAGGCCCGCGTCGCGCTCCGTGCGCCAGCCATCGCGACCTCGGCCACGTTCGTTCGGCGCAGGCCATCGAACGGATCTTCCATCTGCAGCGTGGCCCACTTGCGGCCGTCAGCGCTCCAGCGCGGCATGGTGGCATCGAGGATCGGCCCTTGCCCGTCGATCGCAGCGCCGACCGCCGTCCATCGCCCTGCCTTCCGCAGGTATGCCGAAGCCTTCCAGCGAACGAACGGCGCATAGTCATCCGCGACGTAATGCGGCGGATACCGAAGCGCACGATCTCTCGGCGGCGCAAGTTGCGCAGTGGCTGTCGCGATGACAACCGCCTCGCCGTTCGCCGACACCGAGGCAGATACGATGGCGCCATGAAGTATGGTCGTGGTCGTGCCGTCGATGCGGATTGCCAGTATTTCATCTTCCGGCCGACACAACGGCGTGCGAGTGACTCGCCAGATGCGGCCCGAATAGGCCCCCACACTCGCCTGTGCCGCCGCGCGATCCGGGTCATCCTGCGCTCTCGCCTCCACGTCCCCGTCCCGGGTGATCAGCAGCTCATTCGAGCTGATCCAGGCGAAAGGCCCGCCGTGCTCCTCGCCGCGTCCCGATCGAATGATCGGGGCCGTGGGCCGCACGCCCTTTGAAACGAGAACGCTGCGCCTCCCCGAGGTGGAGTCCCAGACGACGAGTGAGTAATCACCACGGCGTGTGGCATGAAGGTAGGCGAGCCTCTTCCCATCCGGCGACCACCTTGGCGCGAAGGCCGTGCCTCCATCTGCCGCACCTTCATCCGCAAATACCGTGTGGCCGTCATCGGCCGCGATGACACGAAGATCGTCCCGAAGCGGAACGTGCGCTTCGAACTCCGTAAACCTTCGATAGTTGTCGCCCGGCAAAGAAGGCCGCGAGAACGTAACGGCGACGAGATCATTCTGCTTCGATGTCTGCACATCTGCGAGCCTCTGCGTGCGCAGAGCGTCGTCAATGCTGAAGTCGGCGGCCTCGGCCGAGAGCGACACCACTGCCCACGACAACAGGCATGCGGCAAACAGTACGCGGTGATTTTTCATATATCACCACTTCACGCGCAGCTGCGCGTACAGAAACCGGCCTCGGATATCGGCTTGCCACGAGTCGTATCCAAATCCGTATGAGAAGTTGGAGAACTGCGGCAGCTTGTTCAGCAGGTTCACGCCACCGACTTCGATCGATGAACCCCGCAGCCAATGGTCCCCCTGCATCAGCGCTTCGCCGATGGAGTAACGAAGGTTCGCATCGTAGAACCAGAAGCGCCCCAGCCGGTTTGTGTTCGCCGGAGTCTGGTAATCGAGGTATTCGCCGGTGTAGCGGCCAGTCAGGCTGGCGGCGTAGGGTCCCTGTTTCCACGCAAGAGCTGCCACCGCTTTCCAGCGCGGCGCCCAGCTGCCAAACGAGATCGCTTTACTCACACCGTCGACACTGGGGCTGCCCGGCGTAAGAGCGGAGTCGAAGTGATACGTCTCGGTCGCACTGATCGACGGCGCAAACTCGCCGAGCGGCGTCTCGTGCGTGTAACCGACCCTGTAGTCGAATCCGGCCACGCTGATGTCGCCGAAGTTGACGTAACCATAGTTGACGGTGACGATCGGGCAAGGTTGCGCGCCCGCGCAGCTGGCTTCGCGCACCAGCCTTCCGGGAAACAGCGTGTCGTTGTCGATGATGGTCTGAGGCCCGATCTGCTGGATGCTGTTCGACTCGTCGACCCGCCAGTGAGTCACCGAAACCTCGAGCCCCGGAATCGCCCCGCTCGAATACACGAGCCCGAGCGTACGCGACTGGCCGGATTCGGGTTCCAGCGCGCTGTTGCCGCCGCCCGTCATGTTGACCTGAATCGGCGTGTTGCCCCTCTTCGTGTCGACCGCCGAGCCGAGTCCCGTTATAGGGGGCGCGCCCAACTCGTACAGGCTCGGCGCCTTGAAAGCTTTCCCATATGTCGCTCGCAGCAACAGTGAATCGACCGGCCGCCATTCTCCGCCGATCTGCGGCGTGGTCTTGCCGCCGAAATCGCTGTAGTGGTCGTATCGACCGGCGAGCGTCAGCGCCAGTGTGTCGCCCGCCTGCGGGCGCGCCGAGTTACCGATGATCGGAACTCGTGTCTCGCCGAAGAACGCGTAGGCGTCGCGATGGAGCGTCGATAGGGCGTTCTGATCCGTGTACGCCTCGTCCCGAGCGTACTCCGTGCCGATGACGAGCTGCACCGGGCCCGAGGGCAACGTGAGAACCGTCCCACGTACGAAACCGTTCGCAGCAAGCTTTTCGCCGCGATAATTCGACTCCTTCGACTGCACCAGCGACTGCAACCTGTCCGCCGAGCCCAGCGGACCATCGATGAAGGGATTCAGGGCGACCGCCGGATCCGATGAATTGAGCGCTGCCTGTACCGCGTTTTTGTTGAGCCCGCCTTCGAGGGTCGCTGTCGATTTATCGACTGAGTCCCAACCCGACACCTCCCATTGCCACGAGTCGAAGAAGCTGCCCCGCGCGCCAATGAGCGGCCGGTAGTACGTAGTCTCGAGCGGATAGTTGCGTGCCTCTCCCGAAAGCAGCGCACTGATCCCGACGGTCGTGCCAAACGGGTTGTAAGGATTGTTCGCCGACACCGTGTAAGTCTGGCTGCTCGGCGAACCGGAGAGAGCCACGGCGCTGGTGACTTCCTTCTCCTGATTGTGGGAGAAGATCATCTCCGCAAAAAGCTCGAGCGACTCGGACAGCTTGTAACTTCCCTGCGCAACGACTCCCTCACGCTGGACAGCCGGAATGAAAGACTGACCGCTATAGGTGTTGCTGCATTTGTTGAGCGTGCCCGCGGTTCCTGCGAACTCCTGAATCGTCGTCTGGCCGGTATATCCAGTCGGAACCGCGGCGTAGCTCACGGGCGCCTGGCCATTGAAGCTGTAGCCGTTCTTGAAATACACGTTGCCCGGAAGGCAGTAGTAGTTGCGATAGTCCACGCCCCCGTAACGGGTGTAATCCCGATTCGCGGTGATCTCGCGCTCGGAACCAAAGAGCGGGGTGCGCGTCTGAAACGTGCCTACGACAGACACGGAACCGCGGTCCCACCGCCTTCCAAGCGCAACGCTGCCGTTCCATTCATCGGTGCCGTCGGCAAACCCATATTTCGCGGACACCTCGGCGCCTTCGAAATCCTTCTTCAGCACGATGTTCACGACGCCCGCAATCGCATCCGATCCGTAGACCGCGGACGAGCCTTCCGAGATGACCTCCACACGCTCCACCGCCGACAGCGGCACGTTGTTCAGGTCGAAGAACTCCGCGCCGAATGCCTGCGTGGAACCGGAGACATTCACTCGCCTGCCATTGATCAGGATCAGGGTCGTGCCCATCGGCAGTCCGTGAATCTGCACCGTCGTCGCACCACCGAACGTCTGGTTCTGGCTCGCGTTCTCCGTAACCGACTGCCCAACCGCAGGCAACGTGTTCAGGAAGTCGGCAACACTCGTCTGGCCGCTGCGCTCGATGTGCTCGCGTGTGAACGTCTTGACGTCCTGGGGCCCGTTCGTGCTCTTCGTGAGCAATCGGGAGCCCGTCACCGTGACTTCCTCGATCGCAGCGGTCTTTGCCGGCGACGCCGGGCCATTCTCGTTTTCGCCGTGCGGACCGGGCTTGGGTGCGGTCGGTGTCGGCTCGCCGATCATCATTGCGCCGCTGGATTCGTCGGTGCGCAGCTGAAGATGCGTTCCTTCCAGCAGCTTCCGGACCGCGTCCTGCGTCGAGAGCATTCCGCTGATACCGCCTGTGCGAAGTCCCTTTAACTGTTCGGGCCGGAAGACGAGCTGTACTTCCGCCTGTTTCGCGATCGACTCGAGCGCGGTAATCAGATCGCCGGCCGGCACGTCGATCTGCCTCGGCGCGTCTGCGAATGCATACGCGGCGATCGAGAAAGAGCAGACGGCAGCAATCAGGCTGGACTTCACCATCAGGGTCTTGAGCATGTCATCTTCCCAGTTTCGGCTCCAAGGTGGATCCGTCTGAGAGTTATGACGTGGGAGCTCCTCGAACTACGCACGTAACATGAACGTAATGTCTGCCGGAGCGGGCCTGCAACCTAAGGTGTTCCAGTAGTGAGACCGTCACTGAGGATGATCTGGTCCGGCAGATGCTGCGCATGGATTGGAAAACTCTCTTCCAGCAGCCGGACGAACGCGTCCGAGTTGTTGGAGCGGAACTTGCCGGTCAGACGGATGGCGGCGATCCTCGGATCCCGAATGACGATTCTGCGCTCACTGTAGCGATTGAACTCCGCCACTGCGTCGGCAAGTGCTGTCTCGTGAAACACGACATAGCCGGATCTCCAGCTGAGAAGATCTTCCGCCTCCGGGAGCGAGGCAGTCCGGACAATCGTATTGTCGCCGGCGGCCCGCACCACTGCGCCAGCAGTCAGTCTCGACGCCTCGACGATCGCGGCTTTCCCCGCATCCGAAGTCGTAGCGTGCGTTTCGGTGTCTTCGAATCGCACGACACCTTCGGTGACGACGACGCGCACATTGTCTCCGTCCCGGCGCACGGAGAACTTCGTGCCGACCGCGATCACGCGTCTGTTGCCTGCGTGAACGACGAAGGGGCGTGAAGGATCTTTGGCGACTTCGAAGAAGGCTTCGCCCTCTGCGAGATCGATACGACGCTCTGTCTCGCCCAGCTGCACGCGTATCTTGCTTGCGGAGTTGAGTGTGATGCTGGATCCATCCTTGAGCGGAACGGAGGTCACCCCGCCGATCGGCGTCGAATAGCGATCGCCGGAGAATGGGGCTGCCGTATAGAGATAGACGCCAACTGCCATCGCGAACAGGGTCGCAGCAAGCGCGGCGCGCTTCCTGCGCCCTGCTCCTGCGTGGGCCATGTCTCGATGTCGAGGCACCGCGCCCGCGTCACTCCACCCGGAGAGCTCACTTAGCTGGCCAGCGCTCGGGACTGTGCGAGCTGGAAAGCCAGCGCCCAGCGCTTTCAGGCGATTCGCCTCGTCCCATGCCATTTCGAGCCGCAGGAAGGCCACGCGATTTGCGGTCGCCGCGTGGAGCCAGGCTGTGAGCTGCACTTGATCCTCGTCGCTCCAGCTCTCGCTGTCGCGCCGAAGGAGCCACTCACTTGCGGCCTCTTCGATTTGCTTACTGCTCTCCATGATTGGCCTCCGTGTCCTCGCCTCTCTTTTCGCTGTCGCTCCCTGCACTGTCTTTCTCAGTCGCGCCAACGCTCCGGCCGAGGATCGCATCGGCCAGAACGCGCATGCCTTTCAGGATCTGTCCTTCCACGGTGCGCAAGCTCAAGCCCAGATGCTCCGCGACCTCTTTCGTCGAGAGCTGATCGACTTTCCTCAGCCAGACGATCTCGCGGCATTTCGGCGGCAAGCGGTTCAGTGCGTGGGTGACCCGCTTGAGCTCCTGCCAGGCGCTCAGATGGCGCTCGGGAGAAACCTCATTGACCATGACGTTCAGCGCATCCACATCACCTACGGCCTCGATCGAGACGACTCGCCCGCGGCGCACGCGATCGGCCATCAGGTTGCGCGCCGTCGCGAACAGAAACGGCTTCGCCGACGCCGGACGGGATTTCCGGGCGGCCTCGTAGACGCGGATGTAGGTTTCCTGCCGCAGGTCCTGAATCTCGTCGCGCGCGGACCAGACGCGGCTCAGGTAGCGGACGAGCGCGGCTTCGTGGGCGAGCACCTCGCGCTTGAACCAGGTATCGAGAGGGTCTTCCACTGACGCACGATACCGTCAGTCGATTTCGAAATACGGGTACTCGCGAGGTGCGGTCACGTGCAGGCGGTTCGGGCATCGCGGGTAGGTAGTCTGGCGGGCTCGTTCGTCTGAGTGAGATTGGCGGCTAACCACCGGACCCCTGGGGCCGCTCGTCGAGCCGGAGATCGGGGCGCCGACGGCGCATATATAAGAGTGGCCCGCCCCCATGCAAACTGCCCACGTCGTGGGCACATTGCGCCCACCGCATGGGCACTTTACAAGATAACCTGTAACCAATTGGTTTATATTGATTTATAGCGATGTTGCCTCGCGCGCTCAGCTAACGCCCGCCGCCCCGACCGTCGGGGCTGTACAACTCGCGCGATGGTCGCCCTGATCAACCCTGCGGTGCTGCTGAAACCAGTCCGTCATCTCCTGCCAGAGCAGGCGGATGTTCGCCGGCGCGTCGAGCGCATGGTCCTCGCCCCAGACGCGCAGATACCGTGCTTCCTTGCCCAGCCGCGTCAGCGCGCTGTACATGTTGTCGGCCTGGTGCATGTCGAACACATCCGTGTCGGACTGAACCAGCAGCAGCGGCGTGTTGACGCGATCGGCGAGCCACAGTGGGCTGTTCGCACGATAGCGATCCGGCTGTTGCCAGGGAGAGCCCAGCAGCGCCATTCGGGGATGCACGATATCCAGCTCGCCCTGGACGCCCTGCTTGTTGTCGAAACCCCATTGCGTGTAGCGAGTGCCTGGATCGAGATCGAGATAGGTGGTCATGAGGTCCGAGGGACCGTTGATGGATACACCGGCCGCAAAGACGTCTGTCTGTGTCAGCAGAGAGAACGTCGAATAGCCGCCGTAACTGGCGCCCATGACGTACACGCGCTGCGGATCGGCCATGCCGGTAGCGTTCAACGCCATCACGGCTGGCACCACATCGCGCTTCAAGCTCTCGTGAGGAATGCCTTGCCAGGTGTATTCCTCCCGCGGATTGATCGTCGGGTAGAAGACACCGTATCCGTACTGCATGGCGAGCGCCATGTTGATGTAGAACTCATAGCCCGCCAGGTTCACGTGCTCGGGTGGCTTCAGGGTGATGTAGACGTAAGTGATCACGGGCAGCGGCTGGCCTTTGCGATACGACGGAGGAAGGAACAGCCGGCCCATCGTCTTGTGCCCGTCACATTTCGTGTACGGAATGTCGACGAAAGGAGGATCGTAGAACTGCGTGAGAAAGCCATTCACAGACTGCAGGGCCCGGGCGTCGGCACCCGGCCGTTTGAGCAAAAGCGTCGTGCCTGTAGTGCCCGATCGCTCGATCGCCGCCACGGTGGCACTCGCGCCGTGAAAGGAAATCACCGACCCCGCAGGCGATCGCCCGATGTCCTCGACGACCGCGCCGTCGCGCGCAGCCCGAAGTGCGACGAGGCGGCCATCGCTCAGTGACAGCAGCGCCAGCGGATGCCCTCGCGCCGCGAGGCTGTATCCGTTTGGCCAAAGCAACGTGGCACCTTTCAGGCGCGGGTCGGATGACTCCTGCACGACCGAGCCATTTCGCAGCACCGAAAACGCGCCCACGTCAGTATCGACGAGCGCGCCCTCATGAGAGCTGAATGGAACGAGATACTCTGCATCGCGCGCCGCCTTTCCAACCGCCGCTGTGAATCGCCCGCCGTCGCGCGTTGCTTCATACCATTTGAACCTCTCATCAGACGAAAAAGTAGCCGCATCAGCGCCACCGCGAAGGAACACGTCGTTCCCGATCACCGACAGGTTGATCGCACCGATACCCGGATGCGCAACGACCTTTACGGTGCCGTGGTCCGCATCGACGAGGAACACCGTGTCGCGACGAGCGTCACCGTCCGACTGTTTGCCTAACAGCGCGACCACCGGCTTGCTCGCAAGCCACGCGGGTCCGAAGTAGGTCGTCGTGATGTGCGAGAGGCCCGGCGCGTAAATGCCCTGAGAGCCCAGCGGAATCCCGTCTATTACGGGATCCCTGACTTGAGGAAACCGGGAAATTTTCGGTGTTCCCTCGAGCGAAACGATCGCGAGCGACGTATGAAAATTGATCGTGGTCGGCGGATAGGCGAACCATCGGCGCTGCCACGTCGTCAGCGTATCGGCCTGCGGCAGCAGCGGCCCCTCTTCGAGCACGACCGCGGCGAAGCGACCCCCGGGCGACACGGTCACTTTTCGGAACACACCTTCGGCAAGCGGCGTGAGCGAGCCGGTGCGCAGGTCCAGGACCACGAGCCGCCCCGGCGGCCTCGGGCTCTTCGTGCGCCGGGAGTCGAGCGCGCTGAACGAGGGCTCGCGTCCCTTCTGGGTCTTCTCCCATCGTTCCTTCATCGCATCGATCCGCCGCACGCCTCCGCCAATCGCGGCCGACACTTCCCCCTCCGCCAGCTCGACGAACAGCACTCGCTCGTTGTCGAGCCACATCATCGGCGCAGGCTCCGGCTCGATCTGCCCTGAGCTCGCATCGGTGCCGTTCACGTGCGCTTCGACATCGATGCCGCGAGAGGAGATACGACGACTCTCGCCGGAGCGGGCATCGATCAGCTCCAGGTGGACGTTGTCGAGCCCCTTGTCACTCAACACCAGGAGCTTCGCGCCATCGGGTGACCACACGGGGGCCCAATAACTGGTTCCATCTTTGAAACCCGACGTGAGACGTCGCGGCGCCTGCGCAGACTCAGCGCCACCGAGCCAGATCTCCTTGCGCTTGTAAGGCTGCATCCGTCCCGCCAGGAATTGCTCGTTCCCGCTGGAACGAGCCCGCACGCGCACGATCGCGACCTGCTCGCCGTCCGGCGAGAACACGGCATCGGTGATGTCCTCGAGCTGGAAGAGCGCATCGAACGTCAGCGGCGGCTTCGAGGCCTCCTCGCCGACGGCATGGCCGGCGACACAGATCGAGATCCAGAACGCCGCGATCAGGCGCGCCGCCCCCGCGGCCCGGGCTCGCGTTACCACGCGACGTTCAACCCGAGAAACGCCTGGCGGCCGACGGGATCGGTCGAAGGGTCGTAGGCGATGATCGAACTGTAGGCCGAATAACGAGGCAACTCGTTCGTGACGTTGACGACGCCGAGGCTCACTTTCATGCGACCGACTCCCGCGACCGGAGAACCGAAATCGTGATCGATGAAAACGTCGCCGTACCAGACATTGCCCAGGTAGTTGTTGTTGGCTTGTGACAGCTGATAGTCGAGATACCGGCTCACATAGCGCGCGGCTACGCGTGCGGAGGTTTCCCCGCGGCTCCACGCCAGCGCCGCGGTCCCTTTCCAGCGCGGCGCCCAGGCGATCGAGCTGGCACGCGAAACCTGATGAGTCGTCGCGACTCCTGGCGTGAGCTGCAGGTCATAGGAGCGCACGTAAGTGGTAACGACCGATGGTGTCAACTCGCCGGACAACGCGTGGAACGTCGCGGAAGTATCCAGGTCCACTCCGGAGGTCACGATCTTTCCAAAATTGGTGTAGCGGCGGTCGAGTGTCGTAATGGCGCCGGGCGTACCGCCCGTCGAGGGATTGCGAATCACGCGATCCGGAAACAGATCCTCCGCATTCACGATGTCCTGTGTTCCGAGCAGCACGACGCGATCGGTGAGATCGATCTTCCATCCGGTCAAGGACACCTTCGTGGGCACCACGAGACGCGGGCTCCACACGAGCCCGACGGTCGATGACTGGCCCGTCTCAGGCCGGATATCGACATTGCCGCCTTGAACCACGTTCACCGTCACAAGCTCGTTCCGGCGCGGATCTCTCACCTGCGTGGTGAAATTGGCGAGACCGCTGAACTGTGTGAGCAGTGGCGGCGCGCGATACGCCGAAGCCGTTGTGCCTCTCACCAGCAAGGTGTCGAGAGGCCGCCATTCGAGACCGAACTCGGGCGATGTTTTCGTGGGCAGGTCATCGTAAGCGTCTCGCCTCACGGCGGCGGAGACCGCGAGTGTATCGAGCGAGCCACCGGTCGTCGTCTGCCGCGTAAGCAACGGCAGGCGAACCTCTCCGAACAGCGAGTCGTTAGTCCGATCCGCAGTGAGTTGCAGATCGCTGTTCTCGCCGCTGTCCTTGGCATGCTCGGCGCCCACGATCCATGCGGCGCGCGAGCCGAATAGCGAGAAGCCGCCTCGCAACTGCCCCGACACCAGGGTCTTGGTGCCCTCGAACCAATACGGCCGCGTCGAATAGATCGACGCCAGCACATCGGCGCTTGCACCGGCCCCTGCGTCGAAGGGATTCAGCGCGGTCGAAGGATTACTCGAGGCGAGCGCGGCGTTCAGGTTTGCCGTGTTGGTGACGGAGTTGTAGTTCGAGCGCGTATCCCGATCGCGACTCCAGGTTGCGGAGACCTCCCAGTGCGTATCGCCCCACGAGTCGCCCTTCAGGCCGACAACGGGACGCACCAAGGTCGAGTTGAACTCGCTGCCGCCCCTCACGCCCGGAATGTGGTAATCGACCAGCACGTCGGTTCCAAACGGATTGAACGCATTGCTGGCCGGCACTTTCACTCGCGAGAGCGCCACCGGCACACCGAGCGCAGTCTGCTCGTTACGGGATACGAGGAGCTCCGAGAACGCAGACAGCGAGCTGGTGATGGAGAAGGTTCCGGACAGAAACAGGTTGGCCCGATCGTATGCGGGCACGAGCGCGTAACCGGAGTAGTGGTTGCACAGGTTCGCCGCGCCCGCGCCGCCAGCGAAGTCCGCGATGGAAGGACGACCCGATGCAGTCTCCGGAACAGCGGTCCGCGTGGCTGTGAGGCCCGGCAGCGGAGCCGTTGACGTGGAATAGACATTACCCGGCGCACAGGTCGTCGATCGCAAGTCGGGACCGCCCACACCGCGATAATCCATGTTGGCCGTGATGTCTCTTTCCGTTCCCATCAACGAGCCGCTGCGCATGAAGCTGCCGATCACCGACACCGCACCGCGCGAGAACGTGCTGCCCGCGGCGATGCTGGCCATCTCCTGATCCAGCCCGTCCGCCGAGCTGTAGCGCACATCGATCTCCGGAGCACGAATGTGATCGCGCAGGATGACGTTGATGACACCGGCCAACCCGTCGCTGCCATAGATCGCCGAGGAGCCCGCGCCAAGAACATCGATGCGCTCGATGGCCGACACCGGAATCAGGCTGAGGTCGAAGGAGCCGTTCCTCGATGCGCCACCGGTCTGCAGCGGCCGTCCATTCAGCAGCACCAGCGTGCTGCCGCCGGGCAGGCCTCGCACTCTCGGCGTGTACTGCCCGTTGACGCTATCTATGGCCGTCTGGCCTTCGAAGATCGAGACTTCGGGAAGTGTCGTGAGGAACCCCTGCAAGGTCGTGCGCCCGCTTCTCTGGATCTCCTGCCGCGAGATCTCCCGCACCGGGTGAGCACCCTCTGCGGACTCAGTCTGCAGGCGCGAGCCCGTCACCTGTACTTCTTCAAGGTCACGCGGTGAAGGCGAAGCGGCCTGCACGATCGTGATCGTCTGCTCGTCGAGATACCGGAAGGTCAGCTGGGAGCCGGCGAGGAGCTGCGCCAACGCGTCGTCCGTCGAGACGTCCGCCTTGAGCGGCGGCGACTGTTTTCCCTGCACGTCCGGTGGACTGAAATAGATATTGATGCCGGCCTGCGTGGCCAGCTCGTTCAAGGCGCGGCCCAGCGGCTGGGACGACACATCGAACCGATGTGTCGCCTGGGCGCAGACTGGACCGGCAAGCACAGTAAGGATCAGGGTCGCGGCGACTGAGATCGCGCCGTGGCGAACGGGTTTCAACACGCATCAACTCCCCGCAATCCCTCGCTAGCGTCTGGTTTGATTTGTCGAGATGTCGCGGAGCATCCAGTTGCAATGCTCCGCCTTCCATCAGACGCATCAGCGTCGCGGGATTCCCATCCTCCCGGATTCAGGTGGCGAGAACGTCAGTTCGGATTTCTGTTTGCAGGAGCTGCCGGTGCAGCCGACTCCTGGACGCGGCTCAGCAGGACTTCATTGGCGCGATCGATGACAGCCAGGTGGTTCGCCTCCGCCACGGCGCGCGCGAAGCTCGATGAATCGCCAATGCGAAACTTGCCGCCCACGCGTATGCGTCCGAGCTCCGCGGTCGCAAGCTCGATGCGGATGCGGCTGTACCGGTTGAATTCCGACACCGCCTCCTGCAGCGGAGTGTCCTCGAAAAGAAGCTGGCCGCGCTGCCAGGCCGTCGCTTTTTCGATCGAAGGAGTGTCCAGCACGGGCGGCCCGGCGTGCTCGAACTTCAATCGCTGACCCACGGTCAGCATGCTGACTTGCGGCCCCGCCCCATCCTCTTTCTCTTTGTTCGCACCGGCCGCGAGCGCTACGGCAACACGCCCTTCGAGCAGGGTGACGCTGACGCTGCTGTCTTCGTGCCGTACCAGAAACTCCGTGCCGACCGCCGTGACCTCGCGCTCGCCGGCAACCACGACGAACGGTCGCTGCTGGTGTTTTGCCACGTCGAAGTAAGCCTCCCCTGACGTCAGAATCACCTTGCGCACCTGTTCGTCGTACTTCACGACCAACTGGCTACTCGTGTTGAGCTCGACTCGCGATCCGTCGGGCAGGCTGACCACGCGACGTTCGCCAACTCCGGTCGTCAGAGCGTTGTCGCTGCTGTAGTAGATGATCCCCGTCGCAAACAGAAAGACGATTGCCATACAGACGAGCACGAGGCGAAGACGACGCGGTCTCTCGGGCAGCTCACTGCGCGATTGTTTGCCAGGCAATGTGCCAGGCAAGTCCGCTGTTTCCTGCCACACCTCCGTCGCAAGCTCGAAAGCCTTCGCGTGGGTGGAGTCTTCGTCCAGCCACCGCTTCAATCCCCGTTCCATCGCCGGACTGCGATCCGGACCGTGCAGACGCGTCACCCAGGAGGCGGCTTCGGCGCGAATCCGACTCGAGGTGCCGCCGGTGAAATTGCGTTCCTGCGCGTTCATTCGGGTTCCTTCAAGTCCATGAGGGCCAGCACCGCGCGCGCGATGTGTTTTTCGATCGTGCTGTTCGAGACATTCAGCCGATCACCGATCTCCGCATAGCTGTAGCCCGCGCGATGCGCGAAGTAGATGTCGCGCGTGCGCGGGCTGATCGCCTCGAGAGCGTCCCCTATTCTCTGCAGACGCCGCTGCGAGGAGACGATCTCGTCCAGGGCCGGCCCGTCGTCCTGAAGCATCGCGGTGAGCTCGAGCTCTTCCACCGTTTTTTTCCGCATAGAGGTGGCGGTGATCCCGGCGGTGCCGATCGATGGAGAGATTGCGGGCGGTGCGCACGAGAAACGCGTCGCGGTCTCGCACTTCGTTCGATCGGCAGTATTCGTGGAGCCGCAGCAGCGACTCCTGGATCAGGTCTTCGGACTCCTCGCGGGTGCGGCCATGGCGACGCAAAAGGCTGCGCAAGCGCCTTTCGATGCGTCGATAGTGGGGGATGAGCCACTCCATGCCGGGAAGATGGCATGGCGCGCGGAACGCCGCCAAGTGAAAACGGGGGGTCCGTTGGTCAATTGGCGGCGGATGGGAATTATGGAGGGCTGGTGCGTCTATCCAAGGTTGGCCTGTCCCGCGCGCGACCCCTAAAACGTCTTGGAGAGTGAGACATAGACGAATCGCTGCCGCGTGCTCGTCTGCGTCGAGTCGAACCCGTTCCCCAGAACGTCGGAGTACGGCGGCTCCTCGTTGAAGAGATTGCTGGCGCCCACCCTGACGACGACACCCCGGGCCAGCCCCGAGGATCGGCCCATCAATGCCTCGAAATCGATCGCCGCCTGCAAGTCGATCAGGGTCTGAGACTCGACGTGCCCGCCGTTTGCCACGTTGAACGTGGCGTCCGCGTAATCTCCGGTGTAATGGGCTGTCCCCGTCAAGCTCACTCCGCCTCGATTCCAGCTCAGTGAGCCAGTTGCCCGCCACCGCGGCACGGTGCCGTTGTAGTTTGCGATGCCGACGCGCTCCGCAAACGGAGTACTTGGAAAATCTGCGGTCTTATACTTCTGCACGCGGGTCGCGCTGAGCGACGGCGAGATGCCGCCAAAAGAAGTGTCGAACCGTGCCGAGACCTCGAAATCGATACCGTTCGTCTCCAGCGGCCCGCCATTGATGAGGCTCGCGTCCACGCTCACCACTTTGCCGGGCCAACCGGCCGCCACATCCGCCGGCGTCGGGGCTTCACGCACCACCCGACCTGGAAAGTAACTCTCGTTCGCGAGAATCGTGGTCATGTTGACGGCGGTCTGGATACGGCGGTCCTGCTCGATGCGCCAGTAACTCGCCGAAAAGCGTGGAGTGCCCGCGAACGGCGCGGTCCAGACCAACCCAATGGTCGATGAGCGCGAAGTTTCCGGATCGAGATTCGGATTGCCGCCCACAGTGCTGACCGCCGTGAAACTCTGATATCCGCGGCGCGGGTCGAGAGTAGTGCCCGGAAAGGGACCCTGCTGCGGCTTGTAAAGGTCCGTCAGACCCGGCGCCCGGTAGGCATCGCCACGAGACGCGCGTATCAGCAGCGCGGATAGCGGCCGCCATTCCAAGCCATACTGCGCGTTGAACACATTGCCGAAGTCACTGTAGTCGTCGTATCGCCCGGCCAGCGTCAGGTCGACCTCGCGTATCAGCGGGACGCCCGTGCCGCCGATGACAGGCACGCGAGCTTCCGCATAGGCCGATGAGCTGTCGCGCTTGGCATCATCCGTCGTGAGATCCAGGTTCGTGGTGGGCGATGACGCACCGATTGCCTCATGACGCCACTCGGCACCCCCCACAACCTGAACGGCACCGGCCGGCAGCATGAACAGATCACCCTTCAGGAAACCGCCGGCCTGCACCGAGTTCGAGGCATAGGTCGTATTCGCGGGAACCGCCACCAGCGAGCTCAACAGAGCGGCGTTGCCCCCAGGCCCATCACCGAAAACATTCAGGGCGAGGCTCGGCGTAGTGGCCGCGAGCGCGGCACTGAGTCGCGTGGCGTCGACGTTACCGGCGTTGGCGTACTCACCCGTGCTTCGGGACTCCAGCAACGAGAACTCCCATTCCCACGATCCAAGGGCGCCCTTCAGGCCGGCGACTGCGCGGGTCGCGGTCTCGTGAGCCGGGCCCGTCGTTTCGGGCAACCCGGTCAGCAAGAAGTCCGCGCGAACGGCGACACCGAACGGGTTGAAGGGATTTGTCGCGGGCACGAGCCCACCCGATACGCTCGGAGGCTGGCCGAGTGCCGCATCGGTGCGATCGGAGTACAGGAACTCTCCAAACGCCTCGATTCGGTCCGTCACGTCGTAGCTACCCGTAGCCACGAGGCTGTAGCGGCGAGACTCAGGCACCAACGCCGAGAACCGACGAGGTGTATCGAGATTGCGTTGCCCCGCCGTCGCCAGGAAGCTCGCCGGTGTCAGGCCGATGCCCGTGCTGCCCACCGGAACCGCCGCGCACGGTGTCGGCAGGCCTGGAAGGTTGCTGCCATCGACGGAGCAGATGTTCCCGGGATCGGCCGTTGTCGTGCGGCGATCGATTCCGCCGAAGCGGGTGAAATCCGCGTTGCGCGTGCGGTCACGGTCGCCGCCGAGCAATGGATCCCGGTTGAAATAGTCCCAGAGGATGGAGCCACGCGCGCGTGCCGTGCTTCCGCCGATACTCAGCGATGCGCGCCTTTCGGCGGCGCCGCCCTCCGCTGTGCCATACGTGAGATCCAGCACAGGTCGCTCGACGTTCGACTTCAACACGATGTTCACGACGCCACCGACGGCATCCGCCCCGTAAACCGCAGAGGCGGAATCCGCAAGCACTTCGATGCGCTCGACCGCCGCGAGCGGAATCGTGTTCAGGTCGAAATAATTCTGGGCCGAGCCCACCGCACCCGGCACGACGCGCCGGCCATTGATGAGAATCAGCGTCGTGCCCGAAGCAAGCCCGCGCAACTGCACGCGCCGCGCGCCACCGGGGTTTTGCCACTCGGGCACCGAGAACGACTGCTGCGGCAAGTAATTCAGCACGTCCGCGATGCTCGCTGCGCCAAGCCCATCGATCTTCCCGCGATCGAAGACCGTCACCGGTGCAGCGCCGGCGTCCTTCGGTTGAGACAAGCGCGAACCCACGACGACAACTTCTTCCACCGGGCCCGGCTTCGCCTTGCCACTGGAGGCGGTGTCGATTGCGGTCGCCGCGTTCGGGCCTGCCTGTGCCAGCCTGAACCGGTCCCAGAAACGCGGTGAATTCCCTGCATCGCTGGACGTGTCCGCGGCATCTATCGCCAACGTTGCGGGCGCCGACGCCGCTCTGTCGATACTCGTGCTTCCCGCGCGCGAGGCTTCGGGGACGGATACCGGAACGATCGTGACCGCCTGTTCCCCGATGAAACTGTAGGTGAGGCCCGTGCCGCGCAAAAGCTGCGCGAGCACTTCGGTAGTTGTCAGGTCACCTGTTGCGCCTTGCGTTCGGAGCTCCCCGACGAGCTCGGAGCGGTACACAACCTGCAGGTCGCGATCCCTCGCCAGCGTCTGCAGCGCCACGGCAAGATCCTGCGCGGGAATGCTCGTCGCCTTGCGAATCGCGGCTTCGACGTTCTGGGCAATGGAAAGACTGACGATGGACAAACAGATAGCCGCGCCAGCGACAACAGTGCGCATGAATACTCCCCAACCTCTCACGAGGCTCGTTGCGTCCGTCGTCCGATGTGGCGACGGCTTCATGCACTGAAAGAGCGGCGCGGTGGGGAAAGTGAATACCTGCGCGCAACAACGAAGAATGCTGTCATCGACGCGTCACGCGGATCTCCGTATCCGTCTCTTCGATTGCGATTTCAGGCTGCGCACGCAGGAAGCGCAGGAGCAGCGTCGGGTCGGCGGAGGAGAACACGCCGCTCACGTGGAAATCACGCAAGCGTGCATCCTCGACCACGAGCGGGCGGCGGTTGTAGCGGTTGAACTCTTCGGCCACGTCGGCGAGCGTTGCGGACTCGAAAACGAGATGGCGCTGGGTCCACGCGGTCGCGGTTGCTACGTTTGCGCGCGTTGGGCTGGGAGCGACACGAGGCGTCACTGTGATCTGCTCTCCCGCCGAGAGCAGCGAAGGCGGCACATCCCCCACGCCGTGCGCCTCTTCTGCGACTTCGTTCGACGTGATAGCGACCTGCCCTTCGAGCACCGTGACGGTCGTGCCGCCTTTGCGTCGATAGACGTCGAACTGCGTGCCCACGGCGCGCACTCGCGTCTCACCGCTGGAAACGATGAACGGGCGGGTCTTGTCCTTCGACACTTGAAACAAGGCCTGCCCCGCGAGCAGTTCCACATCGCGTTCGTGCTCCGCGAAGCGCACGCGAATGCGCGATTGCGAGTTGAGCTGCACCGTGGAGCCGTCGTCGAGCACGATGGAACGCAGCTCGCCAAGGGTGGTTTCGAACGTTCCGGAATGGCTGTATTGGAACCAGAACGACGCAAGCGCGAGCCCGAGCCCCGCGACGAGGCTCGCCGCAATCGCGAGCCGTCGAACGCGTTGCGGCTCGCGGGACACGGAGAGCGTAGGAGCTACACGTGACGTGGAGCGTGCCGGCGACGCGGAGGGCAGAGATGAGGTGGGAGGCGCCTGTCGGTCTCGCGGCTGCATCGGCACCACGGTCGGTTCCGCGCGAGCGTGAGCGACGAGGTGATCCGCGTCCGCGAGATCTCGCAGGTCGACTGACGAGACGTCCTCCCAGATAGCAGACAATTCCAGATACACACGAATGTGCTCGGGGGATGTGCGCACCCACGCGTCGAACTCGCGCTTGCCCGCCTCATCAAGGCTGCCGCACCGGTGTTGCACGAGCCACTCGCCGGCTTCGTCGGCGATCTGCTCATTCTGTTTCGATGTCGACCGGTTGCGATTCATACAGACTCCTTCCCTGATCGCTGCAGCTGCTGTCGGCAGTGGAGCAGCGCCTTCGCGAGGTACTTCGCCGCCATGGCGCGGGACACACCGAGGCGCACGCCGATCTCGTCCAGCGAATAACCATCGCGCCGATGCATCAGCAGCACTGCCTGTGCTTTGGGCGAGAGCTGGTGCAGAGCGCGGCGGAGTGTCTCCATGCCCTGCTCGGTCTCGGCGCTCACCGCCGGGTCATGCTCGGATGTGGTCTCGAGCTCGTCGATCAGCACAGCGATGTCCACGGTCTCGGGCATCGCAGAACGGCGCAGCGCGTGCTGGTGAAGCACGTGAAAGGCGATGGTGAAGAGATACGCCTCGGTGCTGCGGATCGATTCGTGATGATTGACCCGCAGCAGGCGCAGGAAGACCTCCTGCGCCAGGTCCGATACATCCGCAGCCGCGTTGCGCAGCCGGCCGGCCAGGAAGCGCCGCAGCCGGCGGCCATGCTGCTTTTCGATGTCGGCGACGAATTCGCGCTTGTCGGTGAGGTTCAACGGTCGGGCCTGGAATACACGCTCCCACAGCTTAAAGAGTGGGTGGGGCGGAAAAGTGAATACCTCCCGGCAGGCATTCCGCGCACAAGGGCGGCCGGCCCATCGAATTTATCTTGCTGAATAATGGCTATTTAGAAGCGATATCGTCAATTAACATGCTATAAATCCGCATGTTATGAAACTCGACAAAGTCCGACGCCTGGCCGGGGCTGACCGGCAGATGACCTCAATGAAACGGGTACACCGAAAGCTCTCGCGTGACGACGTCGAGGCATTGCGCGACAAGCTGGCCTTGCTGGTTCCCGAAGCAACGGCGCAGATCCCCGACCTGTTGCGAACCATGCGATTGATCGCACGCCAATCCCAGAGCGAGTACGCAAAGCTCTGTGGAGTCGCACCACGCGTGCTTGCGGACGTGGAGGCCGGCAAGGGGCACCACGGATCGACACGCTCGACAAGCTGCTGCGGCCGTTTGGGCTTCGAATGGGCGTGGTGATGCCCGTCGATGACGCGGCTCGCGGCCCTTCGGGACACAAGTAACACGAGCATCCCGGTCTTTCTTCCGGATGCCCTCCTCTACGGGGCCGCGCGCGAAGCAACCCAATCCGCGCGCAACTGCCGCCAGCGGCGAAACTGCTCCTGTTTCGCGGCATCCTGATCTTCCCGGTCCAGCATCCAGAAATTGAACCAATCGACCTTGCGCGCCATGGACGCCAGCCGCGCCCGCGGAGTGACGAAGTTGTGTGGCTCGTCGTCATAGGTAACCAGTTCCGCTGGCACGCCCCGAACACGAAGCGGGACGTAGGCCTCCAGGCCGAAGTCGCCGTCACGCCCGGAGAACTCCATCAACATGGGCGCACTGAAATTCTCCACGTTGAGCACGGGTGCGAAGTCGAGGTAAGCCTTCGCTGTTCTGGCTGAGAGATGCCCGCCGTACATGTTCTGGAAGATCTGCGGCCAGCCGGTCATGCCGATGGAAGCATATTCGCCGGGGTTGTAGTCGCCGCCTTCCCCCATCGCCGCAGCCTTGAAACGCGTCTTGGAATGCGCCTGAAGAAACTGCACCACGAATGCGCCGTGACTCCAGCCGTAGATGCCCATCCGATCCGGGTCGGCGATCCCACGCTCCACCATCATCTGCACGGCACGATCGAAGGTCGACAGCATCTGCCAGCCTTCGAGGTCACGCGCCTTTTCAGGATCGTTCGCGACGCTCTGGCCACTGGGCGGCACATTCAGCAGCAGCACGGCGTAACCCTGCCCCGCCAGCGCCTGTGCGGGAAACGTGGTGTGCCACTCGGCGCCGAGAATGAATTTTCCGACGAATCCGTAGGTCCCGATGATGAACGGGTAATGCCGGCCGGCCGTGAAGCCCACGGGATACACGAGATAGGCAGCGACTTTGACTCCCGACGCATTCTCCACTTCGAGCTTCTCGACCTTGCCGAACGTGCGCTGGTCTATCCATGGATTGAGATTCGTGAGACGTCGCGTCGTATTCGTTTTCGACTCATGGATAGCGACCTCGGGCCGGCGCTCCGACGCCTGGTCGACGAAGGCGTATGACGAATAGGCTTTGTCGAAACTCGCCGCCTCGACCGTCGCTCCGCCCTGTGACGTCGCTTTCACTGACTGGCGCTTGAAATCGAATGTATAGGCGCCACGCGACGTGCGCGCGTAGGCGAGGCTCTTCGCGCTGTCGTACACGAGGTCCGAAGCGAATACATGCTTCTCGGGAGCCGTGGCCCACGGCAGGGTATCCACCTTCCGCGAAGCCAGATCGTAGAGCCAGAGGCCGGTGTCATGAAAAAATAGCACGCGCCGTGAATCCGCCGACCACGCAACATTCCGGTCCGTCAGGATGGAGTCCGGAGCGACCTCGATCCACTCCGCGGTGACTGCATCCAGCACGGCAACGTCGTAGTTGAATGCCGGTCCGCCCTTCTCGGGCGAGCCGCGGCGGATGATGGACAGCGCGAGCTTGCCGCTATCCGGTGAGAACACCATCTCGGACACAAAGGCCAGATGCCGACCGGCGCCGTCATATTTCAAGCGATAGAGCAATCGGCTCGTTTTAGAGCCCGCATCGACCAGATGGAAATCTTCCCAGTCTCCCTGCGTGTAGTTGCGATTGACGATATTGAGCACGGAGTCGGTGCCCCACGCGTACACGAGCCCCTCCTCCTTGCGTCGGCGCATCGTCTCCGCATCGGCCTGGGGCGCGGTGGTGAATGCCACGTTGCCGTTCGGCGCAACGGCAAACTTGTTGATCTTCTCCTCGCTGGTGAAGATGTCGGACGCCTTCGCCGTCTCGGTGTCTGCCTTCACGATGATGTAGCGAGCATCGCGCTGGGCAAGGCCATAGAGAGTGCGGCCGTCTCCACCCCACATCACATCCGAAAGGCCATCCGCGGTGAGCAAGGCGCGATCGTCGCCGCCTCGCGAACTCACCACTCTCAACGTGTAGATATTCTTGTTGGTGGTCAGGTCCGCCTGTTTCACGACGTATGCGATGAGTGCGCCATCGGGGCGCATCAGAACGCTATCGACATCCCGCGATGTCACGGTATCGAGCAGCGACACCGGCACCTGCGCAGAAACCGCGTCGACAGATGCAGCGAATGTCGGAGCGACCGCCACAAGAAGTGCTAACACAACGAGCCTTCGGATGTTCATTGCGCTTACCACCGCAGGTTCACCGTAACCACACCCGTCCGACCCCGAATGTCGATCAGCGTCGGGTCGAACCCGACGGAAGAGAAATTCGAGTACTGCGGCTGCTTGTCGAACAGATTGACGACGGTCAATCCAACGCTCGGCGTCGCGCCGGCGAGCCACGCGGGCGCAAAGTGATTCAGGCGGTATTTTCCGTTCAGATCGAACGTCCATGCATTTCCCAGTCGCGGGTAGGTGCCGTTCGGGGTAGCCGAGTAGTCCCGATAGCCGCTCACGTAGTAGCCGGTGAACGACGTCGCGAACGACGACGTGCGCCACCCGACCGCGGCCGATCCCTTGAGCTGAGGGGCCCAGCCATCCGCGGTCGCGCGATCGATGCGATCTTCCTTCGGAGTCGTCGGCAAAAGCGCGGCGTCGTATTTGGTGGTGTACGTCGCGGAGGCGCTGCCGTACCACCCCAGCCCGTCGGCCTGAGCGACGTGCACGTCGACGTCGACGCCCGACGCGTCGAGCTCTCCAAAATTGATCGCGCGATAGTCGACGAGCGTGATCGCACCCGGCTGCCCACCGAGGCCGGCGGCACGCAGCACGCGTCCGGGAAACAGATTCTCGTTGTCGACGAGCTGCTGCGCCGTCGGGAACTGCTGGACCCTGTTCTGAATTGCCGTGTGCCACCAGCTCAGTTCGCTGCGAAAGCGCGAGTCCACGCTTCGCCACGCGAACCCGAGGGAATACGAATCTCCCGTCTCGGGCAGCAACGCCGGGTTGCCGCCAAACAGAGCCGACACGGATGTCGACTGTCTCCCGTGCAGCGGATCAGTTACGGTCAACGTAGTCGGCGATACGGCCGAATAGACGGCATAAAGATTGGGCGCCTTGAAGGCTTCGGAATAACTAGCGCGCACCAGCAGCGTGTCCAGTGGCCGCCATTCGGCGCCGAACTGAGTCGTCGTCTGGCGGCCGAAATCGCTGTAGTCATCGTTGCGGACGGCTCCCGTCAGCGCTGCCACTTCCCGGTCCCCGGTGGCGAACAGTGGCGCCCGCAGCTCCGTGAACAGCGCGTTGACGTGTCGATCGAAGTTGTAGTCGGCGTTTTCTTCAGGCAACCCATCACGGCTGATCGACTCTGTTGTGTGCTCGGCGCCGACGACCATGCGCAGAGGCCCTGCGGGCAAGTCGAACAGGCTTCCACGAACGAAGGCCGACACACCGGTGCTGCGGCTTCCAAAGGTATCCGGATAGTCCCGGAACAACCCATCGAGCACCGCCTGGCTGGCCGGTGCGCCGGTGGTGAACAGGTTCAACGCCGTCGCGGGATTGCTCGAGGCAAGCGCCGCGTTCAGTGCCGCCGTGTCGGAGAACCGGCTCTGGTTTCGAATGTTCTGATCCGCGGTCTCCTTGCCATACCATCCCGCAACTTCGTAGGACCACGAGCCGGCGAGGCTGCCACGCACACCGGCAAGCGGCCTGCTGGACTTCACATCCCGAAGCCCACCCGTATAGAACTCAGGTCGATCGAACAGATAGTCGACCCGCACGGGGACGCCGAACGGATTGAAGGCGTTCGACGCCGGCACGACCACCTTGGTGAGATTCACGTAACCCGACTGCAGATCCTGCTCCATGTCCGAGAACAGCCACTCCGCAAACAGCTCCACGTGCGGGTTGAAGGCATGGCTGGCGCTCGCAACGATCGAACGCACTTTCGTGGAAGGCAGAAGCGCGAACGCCTGATTCGAGGTGCTGCAAAGATTCACGGCCCCGCCCTGACCGGCAAAATCCGCGAGCGTCGGAGTGCCGCTGACACCGGCCGGAATCGCCGCCTGAGTGGCGCCTACGCCAGGCAGATTAGCGCTCGTCGTCGAATAGACATTGCCGGGGTGACACGTGGCAACGCGACGATCGAGGCCCCCGATGTTTCGATGGTCCGCATTCGTCGTGATGTCTCGTTCCGAACCCAGCAGCGCGGAGCTGTCCGAATAGGATGCAGTGATTGAAGCGCCGCCGGACTCCCAAAGCGCACCCGCACTGCCCGCCACGGTAGTCTGGTCGATGCCGTCGCTGCGCGAATACTGCGTGCTGACGTCGAATCCGTCGAACCCTTTCTTCAGCACGATGTTCACCACACCGCCGAGCGCGTCGCTTCCGTAGACCGCGGAAGAGCCCTGCGGCACGATATCGATGCGCTCGATCGCCGCCGCCGGTATCTGGTTCAGATTGGCGAATGTTCCCCGGATCGTCGATGCGCTCGCGGTCCGGCGCCCGTTGAGCAGCACGAGCGTCGAACCGGGCGGCAGTCCGCGCAACTGCACCGTCGTGTTGCCGCCGTTTGCAACGGCTGTATTCGCGTTGCTGGTGGTATTCGCAACGGCCGAAACGGTCTGCAGGATATCGGCGACCGTCACACGACCACTGCGCTCGATGTCGTCGCGGGTCAGCGTGATGATGGGCGACGGTCCGCCGTGTGTGTCCACGGCGAGGCGCGAGCCGGTCACCACAATCTCGTCGACGCTGCCCGACGTCGTCCGAGCCGAAGCGCTTGCGTCGCTGCCTTGGTGGCCCGTGTCGGACTTCAGCGGTTCCGTCTGCGCAAGACGCAGTCCGGTCGGGCGCGACGCGTCACCAGTGCGGTGAGATGCCTCTGCGTTGGAAGACGGCGAAGAGTCCGCGCCAGCGCGTGACACCGCGACCGTATGATCGTCGAGAAACTGGAAGCGCAGACCGCTGCCCTGGAGCAACTGTTCCAGCGCCTCGCGCGCCGTGAAACTTCCCTTGATCGGCGGGCTCGTTCGGCCCGCTGCGATATCCGCCTGAAACGCGAGTTGCAGGCCCGTCTGGTCCGCCAGTTGTCGCAACGCTACGCCGAGCGGCTGGGCCCGGATATCGAAGTTCGTTTTCTGCTCATCCGCCTGCGCGAGCGCGCTTGCTACGGCGAGAGCCAGGCCAATACATAAAGTGCGACAGCGCATTCGACAATCCCCGCGTTCGTTCTGATTCGAGTCGTCGACGACACGATTCGGTCGTCAGGGGATATGACTGCGCCACTCGCCCAAGTAGACACCGGAAAATGTCGTCGCCTCACGGCGCGCCGGCTGCGGACAATTGCAGCGCCGTCTCGCCGTTCTCGCTTCGCACGGCGGTGACACGCTGGATCGCTTCGAGATATTTCACGAGCGCGTCGGGCTCATCAGCATTGAATACGGCGGTGATTCGCAACGCGGCCAGCCTGGGGTCCGTCACGTTCAGCTGCCGCCGGTTGTAACGGTTGAACTCCTCGACGACATGATCGAGGCGCTCGTCGTCGAACTCGAGGCGACGCTGGATCCACGCGGTCGTCGACTGGGGTTTCGACACCGGGCGCCGCGCGCCCACACCGACCGCATCGATGCTCAGCGACTCACGAGGCCCCAGCACAACGTCAGGCGCGGACGCGCTCCCGGTGCGAGACTCCGAATCCGCCTCGACACCGGCCTTCACGGACGTGCCAACCGACCGGTCCCGCATGCCGACCCGCACCCTGCCTTCGACCACGGCGACACGTGTACCGCGCTCCCGGCTGTAGACATCGAACTCCGTGCCAACCGCGCGCACCACGGCGAACGGTGTCACGACCTCGAACGGACGCGAGGGATCGTGAGCCACGCGAAAGAACGCTTCGCCTTCCGGCAGTTCGATGCGGCGACTCCGCGCGCTGAACCGGATGACGGCATGCGTCAGAGTGTTGAGTTGCACCACCGATCCATCCGACAGCACGAGTGAGCGCTGCTCGCCGCGCACCGTCGAGAAGGTCCTGCCCGCAAACCAATCCGCAGGCCCGTAGAAAAAGGCCGATGCGCCGATGGCGACCATCAACAGCACGGCAGCGGCCCACCCCGCCCACCGCCGCGTGCCGGCCGGCGCTTCGGCCCCCGGCCTGGCCGTGGCGGCCGGCACCGAGGGAAACGACACGACATTCGAGCCCGAGCGCGCGAGGGCGATCAGCTCACTCGTGGATTGCGAAGGCCACGGTTCGCTGTGCGCGAGGCCACCCCACATTTCCCCGACAGCGAGGTATTCCCGGACATTCCGGGGCGAGGCCGCGATCCATTGCGCGAACTGGCTGCGCTCGTGCGCCGACAGCTCCGCCTCCCGATGGCGCGTGAACCATGCCGCCGCCTCTTCGATGGCGCGGTCGGTGCTCGTTTCGTGGGTTGCATTCATTCGTGCCTCCCTGGCTCAAGGCTCGAGGTCGCGCAGCCGCTTGCGACAAAGCGTGACCGCACTGTTCAGATGCTTCTTGACCATCGAATCCGACACTCCGATCTGGGCCCCGATCTGCCCGTACGTGAGGCCATCGCGAAGATGCAGAACGAGAACCGCCCGGGGTGTCGCGGGCAGCTCGCTGAGAACGGACTTCAGGTTCCGCGCCAGCTCCTGCGAAACGGCGAGATCGAGCGGCGTGTGCTCCGTAATCGGCTCGTTTTCCGATGCCGGCAGATCGGTGGCGGACTGCTGGCGCAACCGGTGCTCCCACAACAGATTGGCGGCGATCCGGAAAAGGTACGCCTCCGGATTCTCGATGCGGCTCGGGTCCGCGAGACGGATGAAACGCAGGTAGGTCTCCTGCGCGATGTCGCGAGCATCCGCGTCGCTCCGGACCCGCCGGCGCAGAAAACCCAGCAGATCTTCACCACGGGACTGAAACAGCCCCGCGGCCAGATCCCTGACGCGTCTGATCGGATTCACGATGTTCTGCGGCCGCCGTACCAGGTCGATTGTGTGGGTTCGCTACTCGCCTGCCTGATATGACTGGCCGACCTGGGGAATTGGACACCAGAATCTGGACGAATTGTTCACAGGTGCCGGGCAAAGAACTCATTCCGGCGCCTCATGGCGTCGTCCCGGGAGGCCCCCCGCAGCACGTGTCCGTCATTCGCATACCGAACGAGCTCGACGTCCTTGCCTTCGGACCGGAGCACACCGCTGGGTGACGATCGACTCCGAGCTGCTCGACCAGATGGCGGATGAGGTGATCGACCTGCGGCCGGAAGAAACCGCGACGCGGCTCCTGAGCGAGCAGGAGCTGATGGATGCGGTGGCGAGACTTCCACCGATTCTGCAAGCCGCGCTCCTTCTGCAGAAGCGCGACGGATACTCGTACAAGGAAATCGCGAGAAAGCTGAAGGTGAGCGAGCGCAAGGTGGAGAGCTATCTCACGGAAGCGAAGCTGCGCCTGCAGACCCTGCTCGGCGTGAAGGAGTGATAGCGCCATGAAACATTCGAGCTCATCGCCGGAGCGCGGCAACCGTCCGGAACGCAGCCGGGAAGAAATGGCCCAGTTCTTTGTCGCGCAGACGGCCGCGTCCGCGCGCGCCAGCGAAGCATTTGCCGGCTGGCTGACGCAGTCCCCGCTGAACGTCGAGGCCTATCTGCGGATGCTTGCGGTGGAGCGCGAGCTCGAGGGGGCGCGATTCGACACGTCCATCGATGTCGACGAGCTGGTGCGGCGGGGCACGGGCCAGGTGGTCCCGTTGAGACTTTCCCTGCTCGCCTCTCCCAAACGCAGGCCGCACGTCTTAGCCCGGTGGTTGCTCGCCGTTGCGGCGTCGTTGTGCGCGCTCTCGATGCTGCTTTATTTCGGCCTGGGCGGGCCCGCGTCAAGCCTGCGTGCCAACAGTTATCGCACGCTGACCGGCGAGCAGCGGCAGATTCTGCTGCCCGACGGCACACTGATCCATCTCAACACCGAGTCGACGCTCGAGGTGCGCTTCTCCGACACCGAGCGCGACGTGGTGCTCGTGAATGGCGAGGCACTGTTCAAGGTGGCACCGGATGCCCGGCGGCCGTTCCGCGTGATCGTGGATGGCACGACGATCCGGGACATCGGCACCGAGTTCAGCGTGTACAAAACCGGCGCGGCTTTCACGATCGCGGTGCTCGAAGGTGAAGTCGAAGTCGACGCACCGAGTGCCAGCACTTCCCCCCGCGTAACGGCGGGAGAGACCGCGCAGGTAGAAAGTCACGGCACGGTGTTCAAACGGAAATCACAGCGAGCCGAAGACGCCACCGTGTGGCAGCAGCGCATGCTGATGTTCGACGCAACTCCTCTCGAAGAGATCGCTGCGCAATTCAATCGCTACAACCTGCGGCCGAAGGTGCGCGTGGAAGGCGACGTGCGATCTAGACAGTTCAACGGGCTGTTCCGTGCCGATGATCCGGGCTCGTTCGTGCAGTCCCTGAGCGCGGATCCGGGGCTTGCGATCGAGCGCCAAGCGGACGAGGTCTTGATTCGCCAGCGTTGATGAGCCTGCCGCCGCTCAATCCCGTTGCGTCCGGCTTGTGAGCATATCGCACTTGCACACTTCCTGTTATTGAGCTTTACTCACACCGCTCCGGAAATCCACAGGGCTCCCCAGTGTCCCGTTCGCTCGGCCGCATCGACAGGCAGATCCTCAAGCGACTGCAGGCGGACGGACGAATCTCGATCTCGCGCATTGCACGTGAAGTGCATTTGTCGGTCACACCCTGTTTTGCCCGTGTCCGCCGACTCGAAGCCGCCGGGTTCAAGTTGATCGTGCGCGGGATCGAGGCGAGCCACTTACTGCCGCTCGGATGAAGTGAATCAGTTCCCCATACTTTTTTTCGGTGAGTTTTCGACAGGGCCCTCCGGCCGTCGACGCCACCGCCGAGGTCTTTCGTGTCCAAACGTGTCACCCGCCGCCTGTTCGTGCAGACCGCAACCGCCGCAGGCGCCGCCTCCCTGCTCTGGTCACCGGGCGATGGATTCCTGGCGCGGGCCGCCAGTCGTCCGGCCTCCATACCCGCGCTCATGCCGCGCGATCCATCGGGCCACCAGTTCGCGCTCTTCAGCGATTGCACGGTGGACGGCAAGGAGCAGAACTACTCCGACGCGCTGAACGGCATCAACCGCGTGGTGCAGCGGCTGAGCCCGCCGCCGCAGTTCATCGCGTTTCCCGGCGATGCGGTGAGCACAGGCGCCAACGCTGGCGAATGGGAGTTTTTCGAGGCGCGGATGAAGTGGGCGCGCGAGCGGAATATTCCCGTCTACCAGTCCACCAGCAATCACAACGCGCACAACTTCCAGTCCGAAGCGAACTTCCGCAAATACCATCCGGATCTGCCGCTCAACGGGCGCGGCGACCAGCGCGGGCTCGCGTACTGGGTCCGTCGCGGCAACCTGCTGTACGTGTCGGTCCATCACCCGCAGCCCGGTCCGAACTATCGAACCGGCTTCGATTTCGGCGACATGCAGTGGGTGGACGACGTGCTCACGCAGAACGCGGACGCGTCCTACAAGCTCGTCGCCGGTCATTACCCGATCTTTCGCATCAACGGCTACACCGGCATGTCCATACCGCGCGAGGATTGGGAGCCCTTCTGGGCTACGCTGCGCAAGCATCACGTCGATGCGTACCTCACGAGCCACGTCCTGGCGTTCGACGTTCAGGTGCGTGACGGGATTCTCCAGATCTGTTCCGGCGGCGCCGGCCCCGACCTGATGCCCGAGGAAACGGAAGGCACGCACGCCGTGCAGATCGCACTGGATCGCGAGGGCTTTCGCTATCAGGTGCTGAACGTGAAGGGTGAGGTTCGCGAGTCGCTCGTCTGGCCGTTCATGGCACCCGAGGATCGCTCACCCGCCACTCCCAAGGCCTGGACGCCAATGGAAACGGGTCAGCCCATTGCCACGGGCGCGACACCGCGCGACCGGATCACGCTCTATCGCATCTCGAAGCTGTCTTATTTTCCGAATCCGTACGAATACCGCTTCGACATTCTCCGCGGAACCCAAGGCGACCGCCCGACCGTGCAGGTGTGGGTCGACCTGCTGTCGTCCCGACTCAACGTGACCCTGCAACTCGAAGGCGTCGACCTGGCGCAGCACTGGCTCGGCCCGGTGATCGACTTCAAGCAGGCGCCGATGGACATCCAGATCGCTTTTCATCCCGGCATGGGGCCCGGTGGCGTGCTCTGGCGCTGGAACGACAGCTCGCCGTGGAGCTCGATGGAAACCACGTCCGCAAGCGGACTCGAGGCGCTGCAGTGGCCGGACGGTATCGCGAAGCTGGCTGTGCTGAGCGGCGGCATCTACGGCAAGAAGCGCACGGAGCTCAAATACGACGTGCTGCGCACCGAAACGCCGGTGCCGAAGCTGCTCTGAGGCGGCAGGCGTGAACAACAAGCGCAAGCCACACGTGCGTCGCGCGCAAGCCGAAACACACGCAAGCCACACATGAGCCGCACGCAAGCCGAAGCACGCGCAAGCCGCACGCGAGCCGCACGCGAGCCGTGACACTCTCTTGACGCCCTTGCCCACGCATCATTGCCGAGGAAGATCCTGTGCCCCGAAACGTTTCGCGCCGCCAGTTCGTTCGTCAGACCGTTAGCGCCGCCGTCGCGGCGACGACACTCGGGACCACTTGGGGAACATCATCCGCAGCTACCGCCGCGCGTAAGGGCGCCGCCATTGCCGCCCTCCTGCCGCGCGATCCGTCCGGGCATCAGTTCGTGCTCTACAGCGATTGCACAGTGACCGGAAAGAACACGCGCTCGACGGACGCGCTCAACGGAATCAGCCAGGTCATCCAGCGCCTCGATCCTCAACCGCAGTTCATCGCGTTCCCGGGTGACGCCGTCGGCGCGGGCGGCAACGCGAACGAGTGGGAGTTCTTCCTCGAGCAGATGGCCTGGGTGCGCAAACGGGGCATCCCCCTTTATCAGTCCACCAGCAACCACAACGCTCACAACTTCCAGGCGGAAGCCAACTTCCGCAAGTATCACCCGGACCTGCCGATGAACGGCCCGGGAGATCAGCAGGGCCTCGCGTACTGGCTTCGCCGCGGCAACCTGCTCTACATCTCCGTGCATCATCCGGTTCCCAACGAGAACTATCGCCCCGGCTTCGATTTCGGCGACCTCGCGTGGGTCGACGACGTGCTCGCGCGTAACGCGGACGCGGCCTACAAACTCGTCGCAGGCCACTACCCCGTTTTCCGGATCAACGGCTACACCGGGATGTCGATTCCGCACGAGAGCCGGGAACCGTTCTGGAGCGTGCTACGCAAACATCACGTCAATGCGTATCTCACCAGTCACGTGCTGGCGTTTGACGTGCAGGTGCGCGATGGCATCCTGCAGATCTGTTCCGGCGGAGCAGGACCCAACGTGATGCCGGCGGAAACGGAAGGCACTCATGCCGTGCAGATCGCGCTGGATCGGCAGGGTGTGCGCTATCAGGTGCTGAATCTCGAAGGCAACGTGCGCGAGTCGCTCGTGTGGCCGTTCATTCCGCCAGAAGACGTGTCCTATCAGAAGGACAAGCACTGGCTGCCGATCGAGTCCGGCAACGCCGTGCCAATCGGTGCGGCGCCTGACACGCGGATCTCGCTCTACCGCATCTCAGGGCTCAGCTATTTCGCCAACCCCGACGAGCAGCGCGTCGACTTGCTGGAAGGCAAGGCGGGCGACCAGCGCACACTGCAGGCATGGGTGGACCTCTTGTCGTTGCGACTGTACGTAACGCTCGAGATCGAAGGCGTGGGCACGCAGCACTGGATCGGCCCTGTCATCGACTTTCGGAAGGGCCCGATGGATGTGCAGCTCGCCTTCCACCCGGGCATGGGCCCCGGCGGCGTTCTCTGGCGCTGGAATGACAGCTCGCCCTGGAGCTCCATGGAGACGACGACCGCACACGGATTGGAAGCCCTGAAGTGGCCGCAGTCCATCGCGAAAGTCGGTCTCTACGCCGGCAGCGGTGCCAACCGGCGCGAGATTCAATACACCGTCCTGCGCACCGAGATGCCGCTGCCGAAACTCACCGACGCGGCCTGACGATCGACGGCCGACATCGGCCATGCAATAGCGAGGAGGCGCGGGGAGGTTTCGCGCCCAGCGCGCGCCCGGGCCTACTAAGTCCGGGTCTGCGTGTGCTCCCGGGGCGCGCCCGCGTCTGGATGCGAAGGTGACGTGGCGCTGTCGGGACGACGGCCGGATTGCCATTCGGTCAGGCGCTGCACATCCACCCGACTCACGCTCGCCGTTCCGCTCCGGGGCGCCAGCAGCTGCTCACCGCCCAGAACCTGCAGCGGCGGTTCGGATGATTCGCTCTTGTCGGACTCCGGCGCCACGCGAGCGACGGCAACCTGCCCCTCTACGGTCAACACCCGTACGGTGTCGGGCGCAAGGCTCGCCTCGAAAACGGTGCCGACCGAGGTAATGCGCCGATCACCCGCCAGCACCACGAAGGGCCGCGTGGGATCTTTTGCGACCTCGAAAAACGCGCGGCCTTTCAGCAGGCGCAAGCGCCGCTCGGATCGGAGCATGCGCACTTCCAGCTCGCCGCTCCCGTCGAGCGTCATGGTGGTGCCGTCCGACAGCTTCGCGAGCCAACGCTCACCGACGCCGGTCTGGTAGCGAGCGACCTGCCACGGCAACGAGCCGTTGCGCTCGAGCAAGAAACCGCCGGTTCCCAGTACCAGAACGAGGATCAACGCGGCCGTCATTGCTCGCCGGGGCGTCACGCTACGCCTCAGGGCAGCTCGGCAATGGCAACGACAAAGAGATAAATCAGCATGGGTCCGCCGCCAGTCTCACCTGTGAACGAATCGCGGCGGGGCCACTCCCCGCCTGCCGCCGCTGAGGATTAAACAGCGGCGCCATGACAAGCAAATGAATTTTTCTCAATATCGCGCAAAGCGCGCTTGATGTCTACTCAGCGAGCGCGCGCGACCCCGGGGGGCGCCGTCCCTGGCGCGGGCGTGGCTACCCCTGTCGCGAGAACATTCCTACCAGCGTTTGGTCAGCGACAGCGCGAACGTCCGTCCGTAAGGGTTCGCGTTCGCCGGATCGAAACCCCGCGCCACCCCGCTCGCCGACGTCAGCAACGAATTGGACACGAACGGCGGGTCCCGGTCGAAGAGGTTCTGCACGCTGCCGGAGAGCTTGACGCCCTGGAAAACACCCGACGAAATCCGAGACGCAAAGTCATACGCGACGGTCAGGTCGAATGTCGTCCACGAACTGATGCGGCGGTTCGGTACAGCGATGTTGTCCGTGTACGAATCCTGGTAATTCAGGAACGCGACCGCGCTCAGGCCACTGCGGGACCACCCGAAGCTGCCGCGCAATGTGAGATCGATGGGATGCAGAAACGTGTCGAGCGAATCCACCGACGGCGCGGTCTGAACGACGGACTCCTCGTACTTCAGCAGGTAGCTCGCGGCCAGGTCCGCCGAGAAGGTGCCGAGCTCCGTCCGCCGCGCGCCGGAAAACGCGAAGTCGATGCCATTCACCCGCGCCCTCGGGGCATTGATGTAACGGTTGTCCACGAGCGCTTCGATGCTGGACGGCGTGTAAGGCTTGCCATACAGATCGAGGAATCGGCTGGCGTTCGCGATCAGGCTGCCCAGCACCGCAGGGTCCGGGTGCACGTCGATGAACGGCGCGAGATACCCCGACGCGCTGACAGCCTGCAGCGCCGTTGACGCCACGGTGGTGAGCTTGCCGATGCGGTCGCGGTAATCGATGTCGAAGTACGTAACGCTCAGTTTCACCTGCGGCAGCGCCGCGGGTCTGAAGTCGAAGCCACCCGTCCAGGCACGGGACTTCTCGGGCTTCAGGTTGGCGTTGCCGCCTTCGAGATCCAGAATCAGCGTCTCGCCATCGGGTGCCGCCAGATCCGGCGCGGGCTGCAGGATGACGGAGTTGCTCACCGTCGACATGTCTTCCAGGTAGGGCGCGCGGAAAGAGGTGCTGTAAGTGCCGCGCAAGTGGAGTCCCTCGATCGGCGAATAGAGAACGCCCCACTTCGGATTCGAAGTTGAGCCGAAGTCGTTGTAGTCCTCATATCGGCCGGACAACGTCAGCTCGAGGCGCTTCACGCCCGGTACCGCGTTCTGCGCGGAGACGAGCGGCACCAGAACTTCCGCGAAGGCGGCGAACACATCGCGATCCAGGCCGTCGACCGGACGAGGTACAGCATTGGCGGTGTAGCCAATCGACTCCTGCCTGAAGCTGCTACCGACTGCGAGCCGCACGTCGCCACCGGGTAGCGAGAACAGCGCGCCGTCCGCCTTCGTGTCGACCGACCACATGTCGTATGACTCGTCGTAACGGTTGCGCGCGAGCACGGGATTGCTCAGCGAGTCCGTTGCGGTCAGCAGCACGAGGCTATTCTTGCCGTACGAGCCTGCGGCTTCCCATCGCCAGCTCTCCCCGAGCGGCATGCTTAAGCCCGCCGTGGCCGACAACTGTTTCGATTCCGTGGCGCTTCCCGAATGCGTATTGCTGTTTCGGGTGACGAAGCCATCGGCATCGCGCCGGGTGAAGAGCGCGTCACCGAACACGTCGATGCTGTCGCCCATCGTCTGTCGGGCCGAAAGCAACGCGCTGTTACGCCGCTGGGACGGAACCAGCGTATTCGGCATTCGCGCAGCCGAAGAGAAATCCCTCTGGTCGGCGTTCAGCGGATCGCGCTGATCGTAGTCGTAAACCAGCAAGGCGGATCCGCTCGACCATTGCTTCCCGGCACTCTGGCTGGCGCCCCACTCGCCGAGGCCGCCGCCGTCGGACGCGCCGTAACGAACCCGCGACTCCATGCCGTCGTAGTCCTTGCGGAGAATGAAGTTGACCACACCGCCGATCGCATCGCTGCCGTACAGAGCGGACGCGCCATCCGTCACGATTTCCACGCGCTCGATGGCCGCGAGCGGAATCATCGAGACGTCGACGAAGTGGCCGGCATACGTGGGTGCCAGCCGGCGGCCGTTCACCAGCACGAGCGAGGTTCCGCCACCCAGGCCGCGCAGGTTCACCGCGGCGCCCTTGGAATCATTGGTCAGCGCCGCGCGGTCGCCCGTGGACGTGAAGCCCTGGTCCGTGGCGGAGGTCTGGTAGTTCTGCGGCAGGCTCGCGATGAGCTCCTGCGTGGTCGAGAAACCCGTCGCCTCGATGTTCTCGCGCGTGAGGGTGATGGTCGGCGACGCCGGTTCCGCGCCGCGGATGAGCGTGCCCGTCACCACCACCTCTTCCAGCGCCTGTCCTTTTTTGGATGCGTCGGCTTTCGACGGGTCCGGCGCATCGGCGGGCTTCGTGCCCGCCGTGGGCACGATCGTCACGGTCTGGTCGTCCAGATAACGGTACGTGAGGCCGGTGCCGCTCAGGATCCGGGTCAGCGCTTCATCCATCGTGAGCGCGCCCGTCGCGCCGGGGCTCTCGCGGTTCGCCAGCAGCTCCGATGAGTAGACGATCTGGAACTCACGCTCCTTCACCAGCGCTCGCAACGCCGGCGCGAGCGCCTGTGGCGCGATGGCCGTGTCGCGGCGGATCGCCGCCTGCGCCACGGTGTTGGCCGAAAAACCGACGATCGACGCCACGATGGCGGCGGTCAGACTTGCACGCATCACTGTCTCCCCGTAACGGTCAAATGCCGTCGTGCTATGGGAGAGTGCTGCGCGGATGAAAGCGGATCCCCTCAACTTCCGGTCACTGCCTGGTCGAGCGGATGTGAATCGCCGTGTCGGTCTCTTCGACGGCGACATCCGGCAGCGTCTGCACGTATCGCACGAGTGCGCGCGGATCGGTCGAGCGGAACATGGCGCTGATCCGGAATGCGCGCAGCGCTTCGCCTTCGACGAGCAGAGGCTTGGTGTTGTAGCGGTTGAACTCTTCGGCGGCCTCGGCGAGCGGCGTGTATTCGAAGATGAGTTGCCGGTGGGTCCAGGCGGTCGCGGAGGTCACATTCACGGACTTCGGTTCCACCACCGCATTCTGCGCAACGACCACCTGCTTGCCGGCGCTGAGCCGGAGGTGCGATGGGCCGGGCTCCCTGCGATGAGCGCTCATCCGCCGCGCAGCCGCGAGACGCGTGCCCGCGTCGGACTCGACGATCACCGTTCCCTCGACGACCGTGACGACCGCCGACGAGCTTTTCCGATACACATCGAACACCGTGCCCACGGCGCGCACCGACGTGTCCCCCGGATCGCACGACAAACGGCCGCGCGGCGTCTTTCGCCACATGGAACAACGCCTGGCCACGCAGCAGCTCGATGTTCCGCTGCGCCTTGCCCAGGCGCACACGAACGCGCGTCTGTGAGTTCAGCTCGATCGTCGAGCCATCGCTCAGCACGATCGAGCGCTGCTCACCAACCGAGGTGGAGTATCCGTTGGCGCCGTACTGCCACCATCCCACGATTCCCGCAGCCGCCAGAATCAGCACCGACGCGGCCACCGCGAGGGGACGACGCAGCCGCGACGCGCCCATCGGCGCCTGCGCCGCGCGCGGGACGAAATCCATGACGCCGCGATCCACTCTCGCCTGCGCGATTCGCACTTCGAGATCGAGCTCGTTATCGACCTCGACATCGCGCGCCTCCATCCAGAGGCCAGTGACTTCGAGGTAAGCGCGCACGTGCTCCGGCGAACGCCGCAACCAGTGCATGAGCTCACCGGAAACGGCGGAGTCCTCTTCGCCATCGCGCATGCGCACGAACCAGTCGCAGGCTTCTTCGTAAATCTGTTGGTTGAGCATCTGCCCTACTCCTTCCGTAGATTCTTGCGGCAGTAAAGCAGCGCCTTCGCCAGGTACTTCTTGGCGACGTTGCGCGAGATGCCGAGCTTGTTGCCGATCTCCTCGAGCGAGAACCCATCCCGCCGATGCATCAGCAACGTGGTTCGCATGCGCGGGGAGAGCCGGGCGATCGCCCGCTCCAGCGCGTCGAAACGCTGCTGGACAGCCGCCTGGGCAGTCAGGTCGTCGTTCTCAGCGCGCAGCTCCTGCGCGAGATCGTCCAGCTCCACCAGCGGAGGCGCTGCGGCCTGGCGGACCGAATGCTCATATATAAGGTGTGTGGCCACCGTGAACAGGTAGGCCTCCGGGCTGCGAATCTCGCCGGGACGCTCCACACGCAGTAAACGGAGATAGATCTCCTGCGCCATATCCGGCACATCGGAACGATTCCGCACGCGGGCCGCGAGATAGCGACGCAGTCGCAAACCCTGCTGGCTGGCCAGGTCGGCGACAAAATCGTGACGGTCGGGATGGGGCTTCGGCACTCTTCCAGGTCCTCGGCGGGGAGCGTACCCCGCCTCGGAATAGATAGAGTGACAGCGACCGGAAAGTGGAGCCCCCCACTTTCGAGCCCTGCGGGACAGGCGCCTACAGCACGGGGCCGCCTGACTTGCGGCCGACCTGCCCTCCTACCCCTGCGCGTTCACGCTGATACAGGCAAACCGGCTACGGTTACGAACGCTTGTTTGCGCCAGGAGGCAACGGCGGCCGGCGGATTGAGGGTCCCGACCGAGTAGAGCATCCGGCCGCGAAAAGTGGCTACCCGACGCCGCGAAAATTCCGGTGGTTCACCTGGGCTCCGCCGGCCGCGTGTAGGTGAGCGGGCTCAGGATCTTCGTGAGCCGGTCCGGCCGGCCTTCGATACGCTCCAGGTGCGGGTAGCGAGGCCCCCCGCGATAGGCCACCGACACCGTGCGGTAGCGGTCCGCGGTCTTCACGAGCAGTTCGATCGCCGCTCCGCTCGCCTTCGCATCCACGACCGCCTGCTTGAGGTACTCGGACTTGTACGCCCGCCCATTGACGGCCACGAGCGTCGTAACCGACCGTGAGGCCGGCCTTGAACGCCGGACCGTCCCACACCACTTCGCTCAGCCGCGCCTCCTTGCCCACGACCACGCCAAGCGAATAGGCGAAATCGCTGGCCTCGTTCAGCTCGTCCACCCGTTTCGAGAACGGGGACGGCTCGTCCTTGAACACGAGCTTCCAGCCCGCGCGCTCGAAACCCCCGAGCGGCGCATCGGGCCCGTTGGACTCCAGGCGTTCCTTCAGGAACGCGGCCCAGTCGAAGGCCGCCACACCGTTCAGGGGTCTTCACGACATCGTCGAACGTGTAGGGGGCGGGCACGTAACTGCCGTTGTCGATGGCGAGAAAGGCGCGCGCGAAATCGTCGAGTGAACGCGTTTCACTCGTCAGCTCGCGCAGCTTGGTGTCGACATCCAGCCAGACGAGGAGCCCTTCGTTGTAGTAATCCTCGGGACGCTGCCATGAGGTCCAGGGCAACGAAGCGCGTGCGGCGGTAATGGGCGACTGCGTGGTGTCCTGAAGGTCGCGCCACTTGCGGCCCGCGCGGCGCTCCTGCAGGACGGCGGCGAGCGAGGCCATCGAATCGCGCGCGAGCTGCTCGTTCCACAGCCCCGAGCGGGCGGCGAGCACCTGGCCCCAGTATTGCGTCATGCCCTCGTACACCCACAGCAGGCTGTCGCGCATCGGCACGTTGAAGTTGGGGCGTCCACAGATCCGCGGGACGACGGAACTTGCCGTTCCAGGAATGCGTGAACTCGTGCGCCAGCAGGTCGCGGCGGGTCGCGGTCTTGTCCCAGTCCTTGAAGTAGCCCTTGCGCACGCCGTTCTCGCTGGAACGATGATGCTCGAGCCCGATGGTGCCGAAGTTCTCGCTGATGGTGAGCATGAGATCGTAATGATCGAAATGCCACGAGCGGAACAGCGCGCCGGCTTCGTCGACGAGCCGGCGGTGCGGCTCGAGCTGCTCGGGCTTGATGTCGATCTCGTCCGCCGAATCGGCGAAGACCGTGAATGCCAGCGGCGGCTGCTTCGGCACGGACGGCACCGAGCTTCCGATCTCGATGCGCTTGCTGTAGCGGCCGGCGAAGAGCGGCGAGTCGACGAGCGTCTCCAGCGTCGTCGGCTTGAAGCGCACGACCGCGCCCTCGCGGCTCGCCACGTCGAGCGCGGAAGCGAACTGCCAGCCTTCGGGCAGGGTGAGCGAAGGCTCCACCCCGAATGCGGCTCGAATAATGGCCGGCGGGATACAGCACCACCGTGTTCCACTGCACGCCCAGAATGTCCGGCGCGACAGTGATGCGGCCCTGGTCGCTCGCGGTGGGCGACACGAACTGGAACTCCACATCGAGCTGCCGCGCGCCGGCCGGCACGACGACATGGAACGCAAACATTTCCACGGGATCGCGCACCCACTCGATGCGTTTGCCCTGAGCGCTCACGGTCAGACCCGCGAGCGCGGAGATCGGGCCGCGCGGGGAATGATTACCCGGCAGCCATTCCGGATACAGCAGCGTCACGTTGCCAGGCTTCACCGGAATCGTTTCGCGCACGTTGTAGATACGGCGCGCGATGTCAGTGGCATCCACGGTTAGCGAAATGACACCCGGATAAGCCACATCACGCGGCGTCGGAATGCCGGCTGCCCGAGCATTGGTGAAAGCGAGCGCAGCGGAACCCAGGATCGAGAGCAGCGCGCAGGAGCGGATGAATCGTGTGCGTACAGTCATTCGCGTAGTTTAGAACGAAGACCGCGGCCGCCGCGCGCTTTATCTCGCGGCGACCACCGATGATCGTTATGAAACGCGCCAAGTTGTTCCCTACTGGGACGGCTGCATGTGCGCCTCCACCCACGGAATCACACGTGACAGCACATCGCGCTGATTCGCTTCGCGGGTGAATACGTGCCCCTCATCGGGATACACCACATAACGGGTCTCGACGCCCTGCTCTACGAACGAGTTGTACAACCACTCCACGGAGCGGCGCCGGTCCGCACCGCCGTGCTCGGCCACGCCCATGATGAACAACGTGGGGGTGGTCGCGCCGCGCGAATGGTAGATCGCCGATTCCTTGAGGTAGTTTTCCGGCGCGGACAGGGGCGTGCCGTTCCGGCTCCAGGTCGCCAGCTCCGAACGGAACAGGCCGCCGTCCAGGTAGCTGTCCGCCCAGCCCTCTTTCGAGACGATGGCGCGAAAACGGTGCGTGCTCACCGCCATCCAGTTGGCGCGATGGCCGCCGGCGCTGTGCCCGAACGCGACCATGCGCTTCTCGTCGACCCAGCCCTGCGCGATCAGATGATCGATGCCCGCCAGCACATCGGCGGCATCGCCCGAGAGCTCGTTCTGCAACTCGCGCCGCTGGTCCACGACGAAGCTTCCGTACTGGACCGACGATCGGTAATCCGGCACGAAGACGAGGTAACCCTTCCCGGCCCACATGTGCCACTCGAGCGGCGTCGACACGAGGAGGCCACCTCTCGCGCCGATGCCGGCACTGAAGCCGCCGCCATGCATGTCGATGAACAGCGGATATTTCGTGCCGGGCTGGTAGTGGAGCGGCATCACCACAGCACCCCGAATGGCATTCGGATAGCCCGGTGTGCGCCATTCGACTTCACGCACTTCGGCTAACGCGGCGCCCGGCGGCGCGAGATCCACCCGCTGCACCTCACTCACGCGCCGCAGACTGTTCGCATGCAACTCCGCCGCACACAGCGTATATCGGCCTTGGAAATCCTCTCCGGCCCAGGCGATGAAGCGGCCATCCGGCGACAGCGAATACCTCGAGACCGACATCGCGTCGTTTGTGAGCTGCGTGATAGCGCCGTTGCCAACGTCGATCGCGTAGAGCTGACTGTAAGGTCCATATTTGCGGACGGCGTACAACGCCTTGCCATCCGCGGACCATCGCACCCGGCTGAGCTGCATCTCGCGGGTGATGCGGCTGATGGAAGGTAACGCGTCCTCCCGCTCCGGAAAGCCCGCCGAAGCGATTCCCAGATTGGTCTGGAAATCGTACAGCGGATGATCGGCGTCGTAACTGAAGGCGACGCGACGGTTATCCGGCGAGAGCGCCGGGAACAGCGTCTGCTGCATTCCGATCGGCGCGGCGATGGTGCGCACCTGCCGATCGCGAATTCGCAACGCGCGCACGGTGAACTCATCGCGGCTCGCGCCATAGAATCCCGCGTACTTACCGGTGACGAACAGCACGGCCGAGCCGTCGCGATACCACTGAACATCCGTCAGACGCCCCGGTGCCTTCAAGAGCTGCTCGGCCCTGCCGGATGCGGCCTCGATGAGCCAGAGCTCGCCATCGGGCGGTGGCGTGCGAGAGGCGGCGACGCCCTCCACCGCCGACGTCTCACTCCCAGCCGTCGTTCGATTCGGACTCAGCATCTCCTCTCGCGGTGGCTCTATTTGCTTGCCGACGGCGAGGCTTCGCGAGTCCGGAGACCATGCGAACGAGTACAGGTAGCCATGCACGTCGTAGCTGCTGGCGAACGGGAGCGGAGAATGCAGCCGACGCGCCATCCCGCCCTGGCTGCTCATGACCCAGAGCTCCGCCACGTCGTTCTCCGTACGAACGTAGGCGATCCAGCGTCCGTCAGGAGACGGCAAGGGATGACTCCCGACGCCGATGAGTGAGCGGTCTCTCGTCCGAACATCGATCCGCTCGATGTTCCGCTCACCGCCCGACGCGGCAGGCGTGGTGATGAGCAACGCGCGCCCCGTCCGGCATCCACACCGGATCCATCACCTGGTTGGCGATCGAGCGTGCCGCGCCGACCAGTAGATCCGGCGTCACGACGGTCGAGCCCTGACGCGCGGCAAGCGTCGGCGCCAGGGCCTGCGGAGGGATCGGAGCGCTCGTCTGTGCCGACACCGAACCGCACACCAGGGCGAGGGCCGCAACGACGGCCCAGGAGGGTTTGAAACGCGCCATCTCAAAAACCCTGCGACAGCGAGACATAGAGATAACGCTGACGAATGTCGGCCTGCGAAGGATCGAAGCCGTTCACCGTGATCTGCGAATACCGCGGGCCCTGGTCGAACAGGTTGACGGCTCCCGCTCGCAGGGTCAGGCCGCGTGCAAGATGCGCGCGATCGCCCGGCAGCTCATCGAAGACGAGCGAGAACTGCAGATCGAACAGGGTTTGGGATGCGACAGAAAGCTTGTTCGGGACATTCGCGTTGGTCGCGTCGTCATAACCCGAGACGTAACGTGCCGTGCCGGTGAGTGCGACGCCACCGAGCTCCCAAGACAAGGATCCCACTGCCTTCCAATCCGGGACGGTGCCGGCGACGCTCGCAATGCCAACGCGACGGACGACAGGCGACGTGACGAAATCCTGAGACGCATAGCGCGTCGTGTGGGTCGCCGCGAGCCGCGGCGACCACGTGCCGAGTGAGGTCCTGAAGCTGGCCGATGCATCGAGGTCGACGCCCTTGGTATCGAGCCTGCCCAGGTTCACGAGCCGGTAGTCGACAAACAGGAGCTTGCCCGGCAAGCCGGCGGCGATGTCCTCCGCCGTGGGCTCCGCGCGGGTGATCTTGCCGGGTGGCAAGTAGAGCTCGTTCGCGAGAAACACGTTGCCGGAAACGCCGCCGACGAGACGGCTGCTCTGGCGCACGTGCCAGAAGCTCGCGCCGAAGTGCGGCATGCCCGGCATATCCGGCGTCCACACCGTCCCGAAGCTCGACGCGGTGGAGATCTCCGGCCCGAGGTTGGGGTTGCCCCCTTGCACGTACGAATAGGTCGCCGTCTCGTTGTTCCGGCGCGGATCGGCGATGGTTCGATTCGGAAAGTTGATCAGCGGCTGATACAGCGAGTAGAGATCCGGCGCGCGATAACTCTCGCCATACGAGCCGCGCACCAGCAGCGTCTGCCGAGGCCGCCATTCCAACCCGTAGTTCGCATTGAAGGTGCCGCCGAAGTCGCTGTAATGGTCGTATCGACCGGCCAGCGTGAGATCCACATCGTGCACGAGAGGGATGCCGGTGACGTGCCCCAGCACCGGGACGCGAGCCTCGGTGTATCCCGCATACACCTTGCGGTTGGCATCGTCCGATCCGACTCGAAGGGTCGACTGATGGCCGACGATGGACATGGCTTCACTCCGCGCTTCCACTCCCGCCACGACCTTCACGGGGCCGGCGGGGAGATCGAAGGCGGTTCCGCGGAGAAATCCATTCGCCTGGTAGGCCCTCGACGAATAACTGAACAACTCTCGCGTCGGATACAGGATCGACTGCGTCACGGGATCGTCGATGCCCGAGCCATCCCGGAAAACGTTCAGCGCCGCCGCTGGCGAGGTCGCGGCAAGCGCCGCGTCGCGCAGCGTCGTGTTGGTGTAGTTCTTCTGCTGGGTGGCGGCACGGCTGCTCGAGCCTACCAGGGAGAGTTCCCAGTCCCAGCTCGCGAGCGGGCCACGCAGGCCGGTCACCGCGCGATAGGTCCGCTCCTGGTAATAGTCAGTCGGCCTATAGCCGTCCAGCGCGAAGCTCACGAGCACCGGTACGCCGAACGGATTGTAGGGATTGCTTGCGCTCACGCGCACGTTCGAGAGCGTGTTGTCTTCCCAGTACACCTTGTTGGAACGATCGCTGAACACGAACTCGCCGAACGCGGCCACATTCGCGGAGAAACGGTACGTTCCGCTCATGAGCGCGCCGTAGTTCTCGGCAGGATTCACGTATGCATTGTTCGTGTAGAGCGACTCGAGATTCTGCTGACCGGCGGTGGCGAGGAAGCTCGCCGGTGTGAGTCCGACGCCCGTGCTGCCCGCTGGCACGGCGGCACAAGGAGTGGACAGGCCGGGAAGATTTCCGGAGACGGCGCACACGTTGCCCGGGTTGCTTCGGGGCGAGCGCAGGTCCACTCCGCCGGGAAAGCGCCGGAAATCCTGGCTCGCGGTGATGTCGCGGTCGCGGCCGAAGAGCGCGCCGCGCTTGAAATAGTCGAGCACGACGAGGCCGCCCGCGCGCTCGCCCTGACCACCGAAGCTGACCGATGCACGACGCTCATCCGCGCCGCCCGAGGCACCACCGTACGACAGGTCAACGGTGGGATGATCGACGTTCGTCTTGAGAACGATGTTGACGACGCCGCCGACCGCATCCGCGCCGTAGATCGCCGAGCCGGAGTCCGCCAGCACTTCGATGCGCTCGACGGTCGAAAGCGGAATCGAGTTCAGGTCGAATGAACCGCCGCTGGAGCCCACCGCGCCGGGCACGGCCCGCCGCCCGTTCACGAGCACGAGCGTGGTGCCGACGCCCAGGCCGCGAAGCTGCACCCGCTGGGCGCCGCCATTCATGTTGTACACGGTGTTGAAGGACTGCTGCGGCAGGTACCTCAACGCATCACCGATCGTGGTCACGCCCAGCGCATCGATCTTCTCGCGACTGATGACGGTGACGGGCACCGGACCGTCTTCCGTCGGTCGCGCCAGTCTCGAGCCGACGACCACGACCTCGTCCACCGCACCGGCCGCTTTCGGCGCGGCGGGCGCCGCCGCCGGCGCGCTGTCCGGGCCGGAGATGGCCACCGTCGACTCGTCGAGATATTTGAACGACAGGCCCGTGCCGGTCAGCAACTGGCCGAGCGCTTCGCCGGGTGTGAGCTCTCCGCGCGCACCCTCGGTACGCGCATCGCCAACCACCGACGACAGAAACAGAATCTGGAATCCGCGTTCAGTCGCCAGCGTCTTGAGCGCGCTGCCGAGCGGTTGTGGCGGAATGTCGATCGGCTTGCGAACGGCGGCGCGAACGTCCTCCGCGACCGCAAGACCCACAATGGAACCACAGATCACCGAAGCTACGACGGCCGTGCGCATCATCCACTCCCCGATTCTCAGAATGCTGTTCAAGCCCGTCGTCCACTGCGGCGACGGTTTCTGGGATCGGTAGAGCATTCGGGCGATGGGAATGGGTAAGGCTCAGCGCGGTGGCGCGCGCGTGATGCGAACTTCCTCGGCCGACTCGAGCACGAGCACGCCGGGCTGTTCCCTGAGGAAGCGCAGGAGCGATGTGGGATCCGTCGAGGAATACACGCCGCTGATGCCGAGCTTCCCGAGCTGCGCATCGTCCACGATCAGCCTGCGGTGGTTGTAGCGATTGAACTCGCTGGCGACTTCCGCGAGCGGGGTCGCGTCGAACATGAGTTTCTTCTGTGTCCACGCCGTCGCGGCGGCCACATCGGCGTGGTCGGACTTGCTCACGGCCGTTTCGGTAACCTCGGCTTGTTCACCCGCGGCCAGATAGAATGAGCCGGCGGGAAAGGATGCGGCGACGCGGCCCGCCGGCGATGCCGGCTCGCGCAGCGAAGTTCCGGCTCGGGTCCCCGCAGCGGATTGAGCGGTGGCGGTGGCGGCCGCAGCTGCGGCCGAGGCCGAGGCCGAGGCCGAGGCCACCGTCACGCGCCCTTCGATCACCGTCACCACGGTCACGTCTTTCTTCCGATACACGTCGAACTGCGTTCCCACCGCACGCACCTGCGTGTCGGCGCTATGCACGATGAAGGGGCGCGACGCATCCTTCGCCACGCGGAACAGGGCCTGGCCTTCGAGCAGCTCCACACCGCGCTGCCCGTCCGAGAAATGCACTCTCACGTGTGTGCGGGCGTTCAGGTCGATGTACGACCCATCGGCGAGCATGATGGAGCGCTGTTCGGCGACAGCCGTGACGTACTCCGGGTCGCGATCGGCGAGGTACCAGCCCAGCGCGCCGGCCACGCAGAGCACGGCAACGGACGCGGCGATCCGGATGCGGCGCGTGCCGCGAAACCTCGAACCCTCCGCGTTTTCGCTACGACTCGAGAGCAACGGCGAATGCATCCGCCGCGCATCGGCCGCGCTATCCAGGCTGAGCACTTCGGCCCCCGCCGCGCGAGAGCGGGCAATCAGCGCATCCAGATCGATTTCGCCGTGCGCATCGGCGTCCGGCAGCTCCGCCCAGGCGCTGGCGATCTCCAGATACGCCTGAATGTGCTGCGGCGAGCGACGCAACCACTCGCCGAACCGCTGGCGAGCGCCGGCATCGATGTTGTCGTAGCGGAACGTGACGAACCACTCGGAAGCCTCGGCGACGATAGCGCCGTTCGGCGATGAACTCGGTACGGTGCGGTTCATGGTGTTTCCTTACTCGACATCCGCCTGCCGCGCGCGGCAGTGCTGGAGGGCGCGGGCCAGGTATTTCTTGACGCTTTCCCGGGAGACACCCAGCGTGCTGGCGATCTCCTCGAGCGAATCGCCTTTCAGGCGCGCGAGCACCAGCGTGGCCGCGAGTCGCGGCGGCAACTCATCGAGAACGACTTTCAACCGGGTGATCTGCTGCTGCAGCTCGACGGTCGCCTGCGGGTCGTCGTCGGAGAGGGCCTGCGGCTCACCGAACACGTCGGCGATATCGACATGCACCGGGGCGGTGGCCTGCCGCACCGTGTGCTGGTGGATCACGTGGCTCGCGACGGTGAAGAGATACGCTTCGGGGCTGCGGATATGGCCGTGGTCCTCGACACGCAGCAGCCGGAGGAAAACCTCCTGCGCGAGATCAGGCACATCCGCCGCGTTCCGCAGGCGGCCGGACAGGAATCGCCGCAGCCGTCGCCCGTATTGGCTGGCCATGGCGGAAACGAAGTTTTGACGGTCGGGGCTGCTCATGAGTCCACGGGGTACACCTTCCCGTGGCGTTAGAGCGATTCGGAGAGAAAAGTGGGTAAAGGGGCGGGAGGGTGCGCTTCGAAAATGACAAATGCCAGCGCGGAGCGCCCAACCGCGCGCGTAGAGCGTCGTCATTGACGCTCTTGGCTGCGCTCCTGCCTGGCCTCTTGACTGCGCTCTTGCCCAGCCTCTTGGCTGCGCTTTCGCCTGGCCTCTTGGTTGCGCTCTCGCCTGGCCTCTTGGCTGCGCTTTGCCTCTCGCCAGGTGCCTGCCGAACCTGGGCGGTCGGAACGCCGCTCAGGGGTTCGGGCGCGCCGCCTCCCAATCCGCTTTCATCGCATCCCAGCGCGCGTACTGCTCCTGCTTCGCGGCCGACGGATCCTGCTTGCCGAGCATCCAGTAATCGAACCAGTCCACTTTGCGCCCCATCGACGCCAGGCGCGCGCGAGGGGTCACGAAGTTGTGCGGCTCGTCGTCATAGGTCACGAGCTCGGCGGGCACTTTGCGCACACGCAGCGGCACATACGCCTCGAGACCGAAGAACCCGTCGCGGCCCGAGAACTCCATCAGCATCGGCGCCTTGAAGTTCTCGATGCTCAGGACCGGCGCGAAGTCGGCGTACGCCTTCGCGGTCTGCGCGGAGAGCGGGCCGCCGTACATGTTCTGGAAGATCTGCGGCCACGACGTCATGCCGAATGCGGCGTATTCGCCGGGGTTGTAGTCGCCGCCTTCGCCCATCGCGACGGCTTTGAGGTTCAGCTTCGAATGCGCCTGCAGAAACTGCGAGATAAACGCGCCGTGACTCCAGCCATAGAGACCCATGCGGTCCGCATCCGCGATCCCCCGCGACACCATCAAGTCCGCCGCGCGCTCGAAGGTCGACATCATCTGCCAGCCCTCGAGGTCCTGCGCCTTCCGCACATCGTTCGCCGTGCTCTGGCCCGAGGGCGGCCGGTTGAGCAGCAGCACCGCGTAGCCCTGCCCCGCAAGCGCCTGCGCGGGGAATGTGGTGTGCCACTCCGCGTTGAGGATGTATTTGCCGCTGAATCCGTAGGTGCCGATGATCAAGGGGTAGCGCGTGCCGGTGGCGTAACCGACCGGATACACGAGATACGCATCGACTTTCACGCCCGACGCATTCTCGACCTGCAGCTTCTCCACTTTGCCGAGCGAGCGCTGGTCGATCCAGGGATTGAGGTTCGTGATCCGGCGGGACGCCTTCGTCTTCGGGTCATAGACCGCCACTTCCGGACGCCGCTCGGACGCTTCGTCCACGAAGGCATAGCTGGCGAACCCCTTGTCGAAGCTCGACTCGACCACCTGGCCCGCCGCCTGCGGCACGGCTTTGACGGTCTTGCGCTTCAGGTCGAACGTATAGCTCGCCTTGCGCGTGCGCGCGTAGGCGACGTTGTGGGCGCTGTCGTAGATGAGGTCCGACGCGAAAACATTCGGCTCGGGCACGACCGCCCACGGCAGAGGATCGAGCTGCCGCGTGGTGACGTCGTACAGCTTGACGCCGGAGTCCTGGAAGAACATCACGCGCCGCGCATCCGCGGACCAGGACACGTTGCGCTCGGTCACGATCGAGTCTGGCTGCGCTTCGATCCATTCAGGCTTCTGCACATCGAGCACGGCGACGTCATAGTTGAACGCCGGGCCGCCCTTCGCTGGCGAGCCCCGCCGCACGAGCGAGATCGCGATCCGGCGGCCGTCCGGCGCGAACTTCATCTCGGAGATGAACTCCACCTGGCGCCCGGCGCCATCGTACTTCAGCCGATACAGCAGCTTCGCCGCGCCTGTCTTCGCATCGACGAGGTGGAAATCCTCCCAGGCGCCCGCCGTGTAGTTGCGGTTGATGATGTCGAGCACCATTTCCCGCTGCCACTCGAAGACCATGCCCTCGTCCTTGCGACGACGCGCCGTCTCCGGATCGGCCTGCGCGGCCGTCGTATAGACCACGGTGCCGTCGGGCGCCACAGCCATTTTGTTGATCTTGTCGTCGCTCGAGCAAACATCGGTGGCCGCGCCACCGTTGCTGTCCGCCTTCACGACGACGTACTTGCCGTCGCGTTCGGCAAGGCCGTAGAGCGTGTGGCCGTCACCGGCCCAGATGAGGTCCGTAAGATTGTCCGCAGTGAGCAGCGACTTCTCTTCGCCGCCGGCGGTGCTCATCACTTTCAGCGTGTGCGGGTTCTTGTTGGTGGCGAGGTCCGCACTGTGCGTAACGTATGCGACCACGGCGCCATCGGGCCGCATGAGCACGCGGTCCACGGTCTGCATCGTCACCGAATCGAGCAACGACACGGCCGGCGCGGCGGCCCAGGCGGTCTGCGCGGCGCCGAGGCCGCCCGACATCAGTGCGAACGCCATGAAACGCGCGCTTGCGGAAAGGGACGATCGAAAAGTCTGCATGGAGTTCCTCACCTCTTGACCGGCGGGAGCGAAGGCCGGCCAACCCGGATCAGGCGGCAGGGGCTCCCATGCGAGTAAAGAGTGTCCGCACACCGGAAGTGGCTACCCCCAAAATCAGATTTTTTTCTTCCGGGGCCTTCAGTGCGGCGGCGTCGGTGCCACACCATGAATCCGCAACCAGTCCTCCATCCGCACCCACATGTCACGCAGGTTGGCGGGGCTCAGCAGCAGATGGCCTTCGCCCCAGTAGCGCACGAACTGCGCGTCCCGGTTGAGGCGATGCAGGCCCGTGAACATCTCCTCGCTCTGGGTCATGGAGATCTCGTCCAGATCACCGTGCATCATCATGAGCGGCGTCACGATCTTGTCGACGTTGAAGTTCGGACTGTTCCGCACGTAACGCTGCGGATCCTGCCAGGGCGCCGATCCCATGCGCCCCTGCCCACCTTCGGCCCAGCCGCTGCCGAACAAGGCGTACTCGAGATAGTCCTGCATGTTCACGCGCAGATGCGCAGCGAACGTGCCGAAGTGGCTTGCCGCATCCGTGAAGCCGGACGCGATGACCGCGGCCTTGAAGCGCGTGGTGCCGCTCAGCACCGACAACGCCGAGAAGTGACCGAAGCTGTGGCCGAACAACGCCAGCCGCTCGGGATCGAGCGGCGCGGCCGCGATCGCGGCATCGACTGCGCGCATCACCGGATCCACCATCTCGAGCCTCGGTTCGCTGCCCGCGCCTTCGGGCGAAATCGGCACACCGACGAGAAGGTAGGCATAGCCGTGAGCGACGAGCAGCTCTGTGTTCACCGTGTACGTCTGCCACCATTCGCGCGACGGCTTCGCAAATTCGGCTCCACCGTACACTTCGACGACGAGCGGCAGTTTCGCGCCGGAAGGTTTCGGCGGGCTGTACAACCAGGCGTGCCGAGGCTGGCCCTTGGCGTCGGTGTAAGCAACGCGTGTCACAGTCGCCAGCTCCACACCCGCCATGTGCGCGTTGAGCTGCATGATCGGCCTTGCAGGGGTTTGCGCGGACAACAGTGAAACCGTGGACGGGGTTTTCTCATCGATGACCAGCGCCCCCTTGCCCGACGGGTCTACGCCAAGCGAGCTGACGGAAGATGGTAGCGAAGGCAGAAGACTCACCTCACCTGAATCGATAGCCACGCTGGCGAGGGTGAAACGTCCCGCCTCTTCCAGCCGCAACCAGGCTCGCTGCTCGAATGCCACCGATTTACGCGGATAGAACGACCCGGTATTCCAATGCCCGGGTAGAAGGCTCGGCTTGCCCGGTAGTTTGATCCGCGTCGCTCGCTGCCCGGCGCCCGCTCGCCACACCGTTCCGTCTTTGAGGAGAAGCGCGGCGTGAGCGCCCGTACCGATCACCTCCGCTCCGTCATCGACTCCATTGCCGGACAACTCCCGGATCCGACCTTCTCGCGAAACGCTATAGAGCTTTGCCGACACCGACGGGCTCTTGTCGCCCGATACCGCCACAGCCCGCGCGCGGAACACGAAGTCCGTGCCTGCCGCGAAGATCCCACGTGCGCCCCAGGTCGACAGATCCCGCACTACCGACACTGCGAGCTTGCCTGCCGCGATCTCTTCCATGCGCCGCTTCGTCACGTCGAATCGATACGCTTTTACGGTTTCCGGCCAGGGTCGATGCGAGCTCTTCGCAAGGAACCCGATACTGCGCGAGTCACTCGACCAGATCAGATTGTTCCCCGCGACGAAGCACTCCGTGCACGCGGGGAAAGATTCTCGCGCCTCGCTGCTACCTTGCAACGGCACGATCTCAACACTCAGTGGCGGCTGCCCCGTCTCCTGCGCAACGAGCTGCACATCGGGATCGCGCGCAACGATCGAGTGTCGCTTCAACAGCGCGACATACCGGCGATCCGGGGAAACATGCATTTCCACGAACGTGCCCAGCGCCAGCGGCTCGATTGCCCCGGTAACCACATTGAGCCGGACGAGCGATCCGGGGTGCGCCGGGGCTCGCTTCGCAGCCTCACCGCTGTACACCACATCCGCAGTGGTCTCCCTGCCCGCCCAGGCGCGCGCCCAGAGCGCGGGAAGTTGTTCCGCGGAGAGCCGAGTGTTGCTGAGAAGCATGGGCTGACGACCCGCCGCAGGCAGGATCACGAGCAGCTCGGTGTTCGAGACCCATTTGAACGAGGGCTCGTACACGAACACCTCTGGCGAAAGGTCGTGGCACGTCACGCGCCCGCCATCGACCTCATGGATGCAGAGGCTCTCCATCCCATGCCGTAACTTCACGAACGCGAGGCGAGCACCATCCGGAGCAAACGATCCGAGCCAGTAGGATGTGTCAGCAGCCTGTTCGAACAGCGGCTTCGCGGGCGAGCGGCCCGCGACGTCGAGCTCCCACAGCGAGGTGCGGCCCTGACGGAACGGCCCACCACTCGTGAAATCCATCGCCTCCTGGTACGGCTCGGCGCGCTCGAACACTACGCGTCGTCCGGCGGGATCGAACAGCGCCGCGCCTTCGGGCTGATAGTTGAGCGCATCCGATTCGTCGAACGGCCGCGCATGCAATGCACCCGATGCGCTCGCTGCTACGGCTAGCAGCAGCGCCGCGATGCGCCGGCTCACCAGCGAACCCCGAGGTTGAACTGCGCCATGCGGCCGATGATGTCGTACTGGGTCGGGTCGTAACCCAGGCCGCTGAACTGGTAGTACGACCAGTCCGGCAGCGAGTTGAACACGTTCGCGACCGCGACCGACGCGAACGCCTTGGAGAACGCGCCACCACCGAGACCCAACGCTTGACCGAGCTCCACCGAGGCGCTCACGTCCGCAAGCCAGAAGTTGCCGATCTTCTGGTTGTTCGCGCCCCAGTCCTGGTAGTCGAGATAGCGGCCGACGTACCGCCCCGCCACCGAGGCGGAATACGGGCCGTTCTTCCAGCCGACCGTGACCGCGCCCCGCCACCGGGGCGCCCACGCGAGAATGTTCGCGCGACTCGTCATGTCCACGACGGCGGAGTCCGGCGTGAGTTGCGTGTCGTATTTCTCCGTGTAGGTGACGGAAAGCCGCGGCGTCCACTCGCCGAAGCGAGTCCGCCACGCGTAATCGACATTGCCATCGACACCGGCAACCTTGAGCTCGCCGACGTTGAGATAGCTGCGATCCACGAACGTGATCGCGCCCGGCACGCCGTTGACCGTGGGTCCGCGCTGAACCCGGCCCGGAAAAACAGCCTCGTTGTTCACGATGGCCTGTGGCAACAGCAGGCTCACGCGGTTCGATTGATCCACGCTCCAGTACGTCATGCCGGCGGTGAGCGAACGCACCTGTTCGCTGTGCCAGACGAAGCCGACGGACTTCGACTTGCCGTCCTCCGGTTCCAGGTTGGCATTCGGACCCTGCGAACTGCCCACCGTGCGCGCCTCGCCACCTCGCCGCGGGTCGACGATCTGGGTGTCGAACACCGGACTGGCCTGCCCGTACAACACGTACAACCCCGGCGCGCGGAACGCCTTGCCCCATGAACCGCGGAACAGGATCGAATCGACCGGCCGCCATTCCAGGCCGACCTGCGGGCTCGTCCGCTGGCCGAAATCGCTGTAGTCATCGAGACGCACGGCGCCGGTCAGCGCGAGTGTTTCGAGCGACGCGCCACGATGCTCACGCGCCAGCAGCGGCACGTGCGCTTCGGCGAACGCGCTCTTCGTACTGCGATCCGCCGCCACCACGACGCTCGAGTACCTCGTGTCCATTTCTTCGCGCGTGTATTCAACGCCGAAAGCGAGCTGCAACTCGCCCGCCGGCAACTTGAACGCCGAGCCGCGCAAGTTCCCGCTGTAGCTCGTCAGCTTGCTGTCGAAATCGCCGCGACTCTGGCCGTACAACGTGGCCAGCACACTGTCCGAGGTCGGCTTCCCAGTCGTGAAAACATTCAGCGCGGTCGCCGGATCGCTGGAGGCGAGCGCGGCGTTGATCGCGGCGGTGTTTGTCACACCGTTGGCGATGTCATCGCGATTGCGATCGCGCGACTGCATCGCCGAGGCTTCCCAGTGCCACGAACCCAGCTCGCCGCGCGCACCGCCCACGGCGCGCGTGAAGACGGCATTCATGGCATTCACGCCCTGGTACTGGCTGTCGTTGAAGAGGTAACTGGCGCGCAGATCCACTCCGAACGGGTTGAACGCATTCGATGCCGGCACCAGGACGTTGGAGAGGGAGCGGTTGGTGAACGCGGAAAGCTCCTCGGTCTTGCTGTAGATGTATTCACCGAACAGATCCACCGAGGGCGCGAGCTGGAAGTGTCCCGACGTCACGGCGCCATAGCGTGTCGATTCGGGCACGAGCACATACTTCGCGAGGTCGCTGCACAGATTCGTCTGGCCCGCCGTGGCGGAGAAATCCGTGATGTCCGGCTCACCGGTGAGGCCAGCCGGTATCGCCGCGCGGGGCGAACCCAGGCCCGGCAGGTTCGCACCGCTGGCCGAGGAGACGCTGCCGGGATTGCACCTCATGCTGCGCGTGTCGGGGCCGCCGTAACGGCGATAGTCCTTGTCCGCGGTCAGCGCGCGCTCATCCGCGCCCAGCCGATTCGGCCGATCGAAGTAGGTGCCGATGACGGAGATGCCACCCCGTTCCCACTGGTGTCCCAGCGCGAAGTTGGCCGACCGCTCGGTCAGGCCGTTCGCGAAGCCGTAGCGAACACCCGCTTCCGCGCCGCTGAAATCTTTCTTCAGGATGATGTTCACCACGCCAGCAAGCGCGTCGCTACCGTAGATGGCGGATGCGCTATCGGGCAGCACCTCGATGCGCTCCACCGCCGCGGCGGGCAGGAGGTTGAGATCGAAGAATCCGCCAGAGCCATATGACGGCCCGACACTCTCCAGCCGCCGCCCATTCAGCAGCACCAGCGTGCTGCCGGGAGGTAAGCCGCGCAGCTGCACGGTCGTCTGGCCAAAGCCGAGCTGCGAGGTGTTCTCACCGGTGCTGGTCGAGACCTGCGGTAGCGTGCTCAGGAATCCCGCGATCGTGCCCTGGCCGCTGTTATCAATGGCGTCACGTGTATAGGTGTAAACCTGCTGCGGACCGTCTCCAGTGCGCTGAATGCGACTGCCCGTGATGACGACCTCTTCGATCTTGTCGCCCGCCGCGTCGGCCACGCGCGGAAACGGTGTATCGGAATTGGCCTGTGCGAGCCGCAAGCGCTCCCAGAAACCTTCGCTTCGTCCGTCGATAGAGGACGTCGGCTGGTCGGCGAGAGTGCGAACGGTGACGGTGCGATCGTTCACCAGCTCGAACGTGAGACCCGTGCCGCGCAGGAGTTCGCGCAGCACCTGCTCGGCGCTGAGCCCCGCGGCGGCGCCTCGAGACATCACATCCTTTGCCAACGGCGCGCTGTAGATGACCTGCATGCCCGTTCGTTGGGCAAACATCTCGAGCGCATCGGCGAGCGGTTGAGGTGGAAGTGGCGTCGTCACCACATTGCCGCGACTCCAGCCGACCTGGAGCATGAGTGAAACGACGGCGGTGGCGACAGTGAGATTCATCGTGCGCGTGCGCGACTGCGAAGACATGGACTCGACTCCCCGGATGACGTCCGTCGATTGCGGATGTCTTGTTCGCTCATATGAGCGGCGCTCGGGGAAATTCGGGCACCTCGCGGAATGGATTTCGCCATGACGCGGGCCGGTCGCCGGCCGGAGCTAGGGCGGGGAATCGCGCCCCGCGCGGCTGAGCGTGAGCACACGCTCGCCATCGGAGCCTTCTTCAACATGCACATGATGATAGCGTTCTAGATATTGCAGCAGCGAGGCGGCGTCGTTCGTCGCGAACGTGCCGCTGATGGTCACCGCGGCGAGCGCCGGATCCGCGATGCGGGTCGGATGCTCCTGGTAGCGATTGAACTCGGCAATCACATCGGCGAGCGCTTCATCGCGAAACACGAGGCGCTGCTCGCTCCACGCCAGCACGCGCTCGACCGGTGGGCCCGTGTTCGGAAGTATCTGGCCGGACGAGGTGACCGCCGCACGTTCCCCGGGCCCGAGCTGCGCGGTGGCCCGCGTCACGGGTGTCGCCGCGCCGGCGCTCTCCACCGTGGGAGTCGGGTCGCCGCGTCTCGTGACTTCGACTCGCCCTTCCACCACGGTGACGGCGGTGCTCGCACCGGCCGCCCGTACATTGAATACCGTGCCCACCGCGCGCACCGTCGCCTGGCGAGTCTCGACGAAGAACGGACGGTTGCGGTCCTTGGCGACATCGAAGCGCGCCTCGCCGCGTAGCAAGCGTATGCGCCGCTCGTGCGGCCCCAGCGCGACGGTGAGATCGGAGCCGGTGTTGAGATGAATGAACGAGCCATCCGCCAGCGCGATCGTGCGTTGCTCGCCGAGCGCGGTGCGGATGTGCTGGAGACCGGCCCACCGCTGCACCCCCACGTAAGCGATCACACCGATCATCAACACGACGAGAGTGGCCGCGAGAGCGAGCGAGAAGCGCCTCGCCGGAACCGCGACGGGTTCCTTGGCCGGCTCACCGCGGAGCGCATCGCCAAACGAAACGACATTCGAGCGCCCGCGCTCGGCACGGGCCGCGGCGATGAGGCTCTCGGTGGAATACACATCCGCAGGCGCGTGAGCAAGGTCGCCCCACGCACGCGTGACGGCAAGGAATTCCTCCACGTGCATCGGCGACCGCAACAGCCATTGCGAGAACTCTTCTCGCAGCGCTGAAGAAGATCCGGCGTCCTGGAGACGGGCGAACCAGTCCGCGGCTTCCGCGCAGATCTGGCTTTGATGAGGGGCGCTACGATCCATTGATTCCTCCCTGTCAGCGCAGCTCGCCGAGCCGGCTGCGACAGTGGCGCAATCCGATCGCGAGATACTTCTTGACCATGCTGGACGAGATTCCCAGGGCAGTGCCGATCTCGTCGTAGGTCATCCCATCACGCCGGTGCAGGACGAGCACCGCGCGACATTTGGGCGTGAGCTCGTCCAGCACCTTCGTGAGCTGCTCACCCAGGGCGCGGGTCTCGACCTCGCTCTCGACAGCGACGGTGGCGCCGTGGATGTCCTGCTCCTGCGTCCAGCGACGCAGGCCATCGGCATCAGCCCGCCGCTTGAGCTCGAACTCATGCAGCAGGTTGACGGCTACGCGGTAGACATAAGGCTGCGGGTCGCGCACGAGGTCTTTGCGGTCCAGCCGCAACAGGCGCACATACGCTTCCTGCGCGAGATCGCGAGCATCGGCGGCGCGCCGAACCCGCCGCGCGAGAAAACGCACGAGGTCTTCACCGTACTGGGTGGCGACGCGGGCAACGAATGAGTCGACTTTGGACACGGAATTTCCGGCTTGCGGGCTTCAGCAGCGTAGCCCGCCAGGACGACAACCGAAATACGCCGCCAGCGGACCAGACTTCTGTATGAGGGTTTTGCACGGAAAATCGGGCACTGTACGCATACCCAGCGGAGAGCTGAGCTGCGGCGAGCAGCAGAGTCTGAAGAACTTCTCTGAAATCGCTCGTTGGTGAGCGCGGCGCCGGGGTGTGCAAGCGAAGGGGTCGAGGGAGAAATGACAGGGGGCTGTCAAACGTGAGGCCGTGCCATCAGAACCATGTGTCGACGCCACTTTTGGCGGCGCCGATGCGGAGCGGTGAGCAGGAAAATCAGCGTTGGCGTCGAGTTTGACAGCCCCCTGTCATTTCTCCCTCGACCCCTTCGCTTGCACGCCCCGGCTTCCTGATGCCGTCAGGGTGATTTCAGAGAAGTTCTTCAGACTCTACTGCTACACGCGCTTGCTGGCGAGAACCTCGAAGGTCTGCTGAAGCGTATCGACGGCGCGATCATAGTCAGCGAGCGCGAGCGCGGCGATGAGTGCATCCACCACGCAAAGCTGCGCGATGCGGCTCGTCATGGCCTCGGTCCGGAACGTGGTCTCGCGCGCCATCGTGTACAGCACGATGTCCGCATAGGCCTGAATGGGTGAGCGGCCGTAGTTCGTGATGCAGATCGTGCGGGCACCCGCTTGCCTCGCAAGCTTGGTGGACAACAGCGTCTCGTGAGTCGCACCCGAGTGCGAGATCGTGAGGACGGCGACCTTGGGCCCCGTCTTCGATGCGCTGATCGCCTGCACGTGCGAATCGATCACCACCTTGGCCTCGAGGCCGATGCGAAGCATGCGGTAGTGCGCGTCTTCGGCAATCGGCGCGGAACTGCCGATGCCGTAGATCTCGATCCGATCGGCGGAGCGGATCGCCTGCACGGCGCGCGCCATCGCGCGGGCGTCGAGCACGGAGAGGGTGTCGCGGAGCGCCTGCACGCCGGCATGGAACACCTTGCGACAGACCGTCTCGATGTCGTCCTGCTTCTGCAGGTCTTCATGGATGAACTGCACCGGCTGCACGAGGTCCTGCGCCAGGGACAGCTTCAGCTGCTGGAACCCCGTCATCTGCAGCTGCCGGCAAAAATTGATGACGCTGCCTTCGCTGGCGCCGGTGGCTTCCGCCAGTTCCGTGACCGACATCCCCATGACCGCTTCGGGATGCTTGGCGATGAAATCCGCGATACGCCGGGCCGTCGTCGGCAGTGAAGCGGCCTGGCTGCGAATGCGTGACAGGACACCGACGATCGGCGCGGACTGCGCGGCGTTCGGGCGACCCCCCTGCGCGACCGCCGGCGCACGCGACCCTTTGCGCGCGCTCCCTTTTGCTACTGCCATCGACGTCTCCTCAACCGAGCGCAAACTTCGCGGCCGCCCGGGCGTGTGCCTCCAATGTATCGGTGACCGGCACCTCGATGGCGTCAGGAGGGATCAGCATGCCCAGCTCGGTGCAGGCAAGAATAACCGAGTCCGCCCCATCGAGGGTCGCTTTCCGGATGATCCGCAGCAGCCGCTCGCGGGACGCGTCGCGGACGATGCCGTTCATGAGCTCGTCGTAGATGACGCCATGAACGATGTCGCGATCGCTCTTGTCTGGAATGCGAACATCGAGCGCGGCGCGCAGCAGGTGATCGCGATAGAACGCCTGCTCCATGGTGTAACGCGTGCCGAGCAGCAGCGGCGCCCGGCAACGGCCGGTTTTCACCGACTCGGCCGCGACATCGATCAGGTGGAGCAGCGGAACGCGCAACGCCGACGCCACCTGCGGCGCCACTTTGTGCATGGTGTTCGTGCAGATGAGCACGCAATCCGCGCCGCCGTCTTCCAGCCACTTGGCCGCCGCCGCGAACTTCTCGGCGGCCAGGTTCCACTCGTCACGGTCGATCGATTGCTGGATCTCGTCGATGTCGAACGACCACAGCAGCAGGCGCGCGCCGTGTCCAGGCCGAGCGGCGCGCAGCCCCTCCCTGCGAATCACCATCGCAGCCCGACGTTGACCTGCACCATCCGCCCGATGATGTCGTACTGGGTCGGGTCGTATCCGAGCGAGCTGTACGAGTAGTGCGACCAGTCGGGCAGCGAGTTGAAGACATTCGCCACCGCCACCGATGCATAGGATTTGCCGAGGAGCGTATTCCCCGCACCCATCGCTGCGCCGATCTCAACTGTGGCACTGAGATCCGCCAGCCAGAAGTTCCCGAGATGGCGCGTGTTAGTGCCCCATTCCTGGTAGTCGAGATATCGACCCACGTAGCGGCCCGCCACGGAAGCCGAGTACGGGCCGTTCTTCCAGCCAAGCGCCAACGTTCCGCGCCACTTCGGTGACCACGCAAGCGTGCTCGCACGACTGGTCATGTCGACGACGGCGGCGTCCGGCGTGAGCTGCGTGTCGTACTTCTGCGTGTAGCTGAGCGAGACGCGAGGGGTCCACTGACCGAGCGTATTCCGCAGCGAGTAGTCCGCGTTGAAGTCCACGCCGGCTACATCGATCTCGCCCACTAGGATGGAGAGCGTCCCGCCTGATCGCGAGAGCTCACTCGAGAGTGGTAAATGCCGTTGCGCGAGGAAGCCGTCTGGGTTCGGGAAGTGTTCCGCGACAAGTACGCGGCGCTGCTTAATTTTCTCGTCACACGACTGCCACACAGAGCCGACGCGGAAGATCTGGCGCAGGAGGCCTTCCTGCGGCTGCTGCGCGTGCCGCAGGCGGATCTGATTCGCCAGCCCGACGCGTATCTCTTTCGGATCGCCGCCAACCTGGTGCTGGAGTTTCGGCTTCGTGCGCGGCGCTCACGGGTCTCGTTCGATTCGGAGTGGGCGACCTCGGCGGCCGAAACGGCGGATCTGGCGGACACGCCCTCTCCGGCCGAGCAGCTGCTCGACGCGCGGAGCCTGGAGCGTGTGATCGAAGCTCTGCCCGTCCGCTGCCGCACGGCGCTCGTCCTGCAGAGGCGTGACGGGCTCACCTACGCGCAGATCGCGCAGAAGCTCGGTGTTTCGCCGGACATGGTCAAGAAGTACCTCGCGTCCGCCATTGCACGATGCCGAGTAGCCTTGGGAGAAGAGCCGTGAAGGACCATTCCGCTCAACGTTCCGCCGAAAGGATTCAGCAACTGATTGCCGAGCAGGCTGCTCAGTGGCTCGTGCGGCTGGAGGAAACCGGCGGCTCGGACGAGGAACGCGGGGAGCTTGCGAACTGGTTGCGCACGTCGCCTGCAAACGTGTTGGAGTTTCTGAAGGCGCGCGCTGTCTGGGAGGCCATGGGCGGTGCCGCTCTCGGATACATGCCCGATCAGGAAACACTGCTTCGGGAGCTTGGATCGGCGGACAGCCCCACCGTCCACGTCATGCCGAAGATGATGAACGACGAGGCGCTCGGACCTGCGCAAGGATATGAGCCGCGGCGGCACGGACGTTCCGACTCGTTTCGCGCGCGCATCTGGGTTCCGGCCGCGGCGGCGCTATTGCTTGCTTTCGGCGCCGTCTGGCTTTGGCTGCCTGCGCTCGATCCATCACGTGCCATTTACGAAACCGCCATCGGCGAGCAGAGTGGAGGCCAACTCGGGCATGAGGCCCGAACAGCCGGCGCAAGCTTCACCCGAACGCGTGCAGGTGAGCGCTGGAGAACGCGCGCAACTGGGCGCGAAGCGGCCGATCCGGACCGAGCCTGTCGCACATCCGGAACGAGCGCTCGACTGGCAGGCCCGGCGGCTGGTCTTCGAGCAGACCCCGCTGATCGAGGTGATCGCGGAGTTCAACCGCTACAGCAAAGTGCCCTTGCGCCTCGAGGATCCGGCACTCGCCGCCAAGAAGATCAATGGCGTGTTCGATGCGAACGATCGCGAATCGCTGGTGAAGTTTCTGCAAGCATTCGAGGATGTGGAGGTCGATGCGGGCAACGAGGTGGTGCTGGTGAAGCAGCGACGCGTTTACCGCTGAATACCCTGGTAGCTGGCGATGGCCAACCCGCCCGCCACGCTGGTGAAAGGATCGTGCACCGTAACCTTGCCCGGGAAGAGCTCGTCCAACAATCGTCTCACCGCCACGATCTCCGACGACCCGCCAGTACGGATCACGAGACCAATGTGGTTCCGCTCGATGCCCGCGGCGGCGAGGACTTCGCCGATCAGATGCCGAAGCGTCTCGAGCGCCGGCTGGAGAATCTCGTCCAGCATTGCGCGCGTGAACGGAATGGCAAGGTTGATCTCGGGAATATCCAGCACCGTTTCTTCGACCTGCGAAAGTGCGGCCTTCGCCTTGCGGATCGCCTGGAAACAGTTGTAGCTGTAGTTGTAACTGATGAGATCTTTCAGCCGCTCGAACTTCACGGCCGCGGGGCCGCCCTGCGCGATGCGCTCCACGACCTTCGATTTCGTGGCGTTCTGGTTGAGCAGATACGTGGTCGGCCAGCTGAGCAGACTGGTCTCGTACTCCTGGAACGGAAAGACGCCTTCGAGCACACGCCCGTCCACCTGACGCGTCCAGGTTTCGCCTTCGCCGAGCTCCGGAAACAGGAGCTTCGTGTAAATCATCTGGTCGATGCGGTTGCCGCCGAGGCCGGTGCCTGCGGTGGACAGCACCTGGAAACGAGTGCCGGAGTAGCGGATGACGCTCAGGTCGAGTGTGCCGCCTCCGAAATCCACCGTCAGCGCGGTGCCCTGTGCCTGCGGCCCGGCGCGCCACAGATAACTCAATGTCGCGGCGACAGGCTCCTCGAAAAAAGATAACCGCCGGAAGCCGGCGTTCTCCGCGGCCTCCGCAAGGCGGGACACCGCGAGCTCGTTCCGCCGCGCACCGCGCCCTTCGAAGTTGACTGGCCGGCCGACATGCGCGCGGCTGACCGGTTGCCCCATGGACGGCTCGAGTGCCAGACGCATCCGTTCGAGAATCGGAGTGATCAGCGCCACGAGTCGATAGGCACGCTGGAATACCATGAGCCGCTCGGTGCTCGAGTCGCCAAGCAGCCGCTTCAATTCCTGGAACAGGCGTCCCATCTGCCCCCGGTCGACAAGAGGGCCGTACACCACACGCCGCAGACCACTGGCATCGCCACGCCCGCCGGCCTTGCCCAGCTCGCCGAGCGCCATGCCTTCCTCGCCAATCTCTTCGGCGACGAGTTGGACGAGCCGGCCGCGATTCTCCTCCACGTACTGCGTAACCGCCGCGCTGCCCGTCAGCGGCGCGAACTCGCGGTTCAGATGAATCGCCGACGGCAGGATCGGGCTGTCCCCTTCCAGCGATACCAAATGCAGCTCCCGCCCATCGAACCAGGCGACCGTCGAGTTCGATGTGCCGAAGTCCACGCCGACGCCTATGGCGCCGAGGTTGCTTTGCTGGTTGTCGATGATGCGACCCGACGAAAAAGGGAGCGCTTATCCTACGCGCAGCCTACAAGCTTCTGAAAGCGCCCCCGCGATCCGGGAACAAGAGCCGCACCGCCAGCCCCGCAGCGCCGCTGCCCGAGTCGGTCTCGATCCGCGCGTGATGCACGTCGGCAATCGCTCAGGATCACGCGCTTCGTCCTGCGGCGGAAACGCTCGTCGATTGCGCCAGAAGCCTGATCGACGCCGGAGCGGTGTAGTTCAGATGCAGCTGCGTCGAAATATGAAAGGGAATACAGCGCGCGAGCTCTCGCGACGGCCCATGGCTCGGCTAAACTCGATCTATGAAATCACTTGGTTCGAAAGCGAGCGGGGCCCGCCTGGAGCGGATGAGGGCATCGCCGAGGTGGGCGGGTGACGGCTTCCACAACTTGCACCCGATCCGGCCGGGCCTGCGTGATCCGAACGCACCCATGCCCAGCTTGAGCGATTTTCTCTGCGGTCGAGAACGCGGCAACCCTGTGCGGCCCCTGCCCTCTTTGAATCCACTCGAGGCGTGGCGCCGCAAGCCCGACACCGAGCTCCGGGTGACGTGGCTAGGTCACTCGACGACCTTGATCGAGATCGGCGGAGTGCGTGTGCTGACGGACCCGGTGTGGGGATTGCGTGCCTCGCCGTTGTCGCTTGCGGGCCCGAAGCGCTTCCAGCCCGTGCCCGTCGCGCTGCGCGAGATGCCGCCGGTGGACGTCGTGATCATCTCGCACGACCACTATGACCATCTCGACTATCCAACGATTCGCGCGCTGGTGAAGAGCGACGTGCCCTTCGTGACCTCGCTCGGCGTCGGAGCTCATCTGGAAGCCTGGGGCATCCCGCCGGATCGCATCACCGAGCTCGACTGGTGGGAGTCGTACGCTCTTCCGACGGTCGGCGTGCGGGTGACCGCGGCCCCATCACAGCATTTCTCGGGTCGGACGCTCAAGACGCGCAACGCGACGCTCTGGTCCTCGTTCGTCGTGCGCTCCGAGCGGCATTGCGTCTTCTTCAGCGGCGACACGGGCCTCACGACCGAGTACGGGGATATTCGCGAACGACTCGGGCCGTTCGACCTCGCGATGCTCGAAGTCGGCGCGTGGGACCCGGCCTGGGGTGACATGCATCTTGGACCGCGGAACGCGCTCGAGGCGGTCGCGCTCCTGGATGCCGCGACATTTCTGCCGATCCATTGGGGGACGTTTCGGCTGGCGATGCATCCGTGGGACCAGCCCGCGGAGGTTCTGTACGAGCAAAGCTCGAAAATTCGCGCACGGCTCATCCTGCCGCGACTCGGAGAACCGGTCGAACCTGCGCGCGCTTCCGGCACTGTGGAACCGTGGTGGCGAAGCGTCGACCGCCTGGACGGACTTCAGCAGCCCATCAGCCCCGAAACAACCGAAGGCAAGCTGCCGGACGCGATGTCTTTCCCGATCGACTAGAGCGGTCCGGCAGCGCCGACTCCAGGTCGATGCCGCGAGAACCCGAGAGCACCGGCGATTCGAGGGTCGCGGCAATTGGAAACGTTTCGCACGGCGTCGCGTAGCGCATTTCGAAAGGGTAAAGTTACCCTCATGAGCACCCCCGCTACGCCTTCCCTCTTCGATCCGCCGTCCGGCGGAACGTCATTGACAGAAGCCCTCGCTCGCAGCAAACCCGCCAACAAGGCTCAGCAACGCTTTCGAAAGCTCGTGACGCAAATCGAGCAGCAACGCGAACGACTGAAGCAATGGGAAGACTATCCGCCGCGCTACAACCAGCGAGTGTCGGGGGAACTGGCGCCACTGCAAAAGAAGCTGCGTGACGCGCGCAAGCAGATGGCGCTGCTCATTGACGAACTGCTCAGCATGCCCACGCGCGATCGCCGCCTGGGAAAAGTGCAGCGTTTGAAGCTGCAGCAGCTGATCACACAGCTCGTCGAAGACCTGCTGCAGGAGTCCGATGACGAAGCCCTGAAGGCCTTGCGAGACAAGTATCAGGAACCTGTCGACGAAGAAGATCAGCTGCTCCGGATGGAGGTCACGCGCGAGATCCTGCAGGGCATGACGGGGCTCGAAATCGACGACGATCATGCCGCCCGCAGCCCCGAGGAGCTGTTCGAATACGTTCGGCGCACGATGCAGGAGCGAAGTGACGACGCGGGCCAGGCCGAACCGCGCCGGGGGCATGACCGCGAGGAACACCTGAACGCTCAAACAGCCGAGGCGCGGGCCGAGCGTGAGCGGGCGACCAGACAGGTCAGTCAATCCCTGCGGGATGTGTTCCGGAAGCTCGTCAGCGCTCTGCATCCGGATCGTGAACCGGATGCGGCCGAACGCCAGCGAAAAAACGAGCTGATGCAGCGGGTGAACCGCGCTTACGAAGCCAACGATCTATTGACTCTGCTGGGCCTGCAGCTGGAGATCGAGCAGATCGACACCGCGCACCTGTCGTCTCTCTCGCCGCAGCGCCTTGCGCAGTACACGCAGATCCTGCGCGAGCAGCTCGCGGATCTGGGAGCTGAGCTGGAGCGCGCCATGCAACCTTTCGTCATGGCAATGGGCGGCGGCGGCAGTCGCCTCACACCCGCCGACGTGGATCGGCAGTTGAGCGCCGACATTGCGCGGATGCGGATCACCTTGCGACATCTGCGCGAGGACCTGGACGCCTTTCGCGATCCCGATCGATTGCGCAGACGCCTCGCGGAATATGAGCTGGATGCGTCCGACCCGTTCGACGATCTGGAAGAGCTTGCGAGCGCGATGCGCGACTTTCAGCGCGGGCCGGGGAGTCGCAGATCAGGCCGGTGAGTGAGAGAAACGCGCGACGGGTCTACCGCTGAACCGCGACGCGTCTGCCGCTGAACACCTCGGAAGCTGGCGATGGCCAACCCGCCTGCGGCCCGGCGCGCCACAGGCAGCTCAATGCTGCGGCGATAGGCTCCTCGAAAAAAGATAACTGCCGGAAGCGATCCCGCTTCAGATCAGAAGCCGCCGGCCCTCGGCACGTCTCGTGCATAAACGACGCGGTCAAGGGAGAACCTCGGAATGAAGCTCGGCACCATTCAGCATCTGCGGGCGGTTGCGGCACTGGGGGTCGTGTTCTACCACGCCTCATCGCAAGTCGATGGAGGGCACTCGGACTACGTGCGCATGGGCGCAGCCGGTGTCGACCTGTTCTTCGTCATCAGCGGCTTCATCATGTGGGTCACCGCTATCGCCCGGGATGAGTCGCCCGGCCGCTTCGCGCTCAAGCGTATCATTCGCATCGTTCCGCTGTACTGGCTCATCACGACCGCGGTAGTCCTCATCGTGCTCGCGAAGCCCGATCTCATGCGCAGCGCGAGCCTGAACCTGGCGCACATCGCCAGCTCCTACGGATTCATCGCGTGGCCACACCCGCGAAGCGCACATCGCTTCTGGCCGCTCGTCATCCCCGGCTGGACGCTCAACTACGAAATGCTGTTCTACGCGATCGTCACCATCGCTCTCTTCCTTCCGCGCCGCGCGAGATTGCCGAGCATCGCCGCGAGTCTTGGCATCCTCGCCGCTCTCGGCGCACTACTGAGCCCGCGGTCAGCGATGGCTTTCTACACCAACCCCATTCTGCTGGAGTTCGTGCTCGGCATGTGCGTCGGCGTGACATTTACGCGCGGCGTCTCGTTGCCTCGGACACTTGCCTACGCGGCAATTCTCGCCGCGCTAACGCTTTTCCTGCTCGTGGGCCCATTCGGAACCGACGAGAATCGGCTTCTGACGTGGGGTATCCCGATGGCGCTGCTCGTGCTTGGTGCAGTGAACGTCCCGAAGCTGCTTCCCGAGCGCCCATTCCGACTCCTCGGCGATGCGTCCTATTCTCTGTATCTCACGCAGTTCTGCATCATCGGGCCTTGCGCGCGAGTGCTCGCGCCACTTGCGAGCGCTCACACCCGTCTCGCGCTCATCGCCGCAATCATCGTAGTTGCCTGCGTAGTCGGTGTGGCGACGTACACTCTCGTCGAAGCACCACTCACGAATGCGCTTCGGCGCTTGGTCGAGAACGATACGTCGCAACGCGCTTCAGCCAGCGCTTCGCGCATGGCGGAGTCGCGAAACTGAGTAGAAAACACCGGCAAAGCCCACGCTATCTTCTTGTATCAACTACATTTTCGATGCATTCGGCGCACCGATTTAGACCCACCCGGAAGTCCCTCGAACATTTGAGGTGCATTTTGCGACGCGCGAGTTTGCTGCGCGCCCGCATCGCCGCCGCGTGATGAGAAACTTTCATCGCGCGCCGGCGGCAAGGCCTCGCCCACGATGATTGCGGCATGTTTTGCGACAAATGGTCTTCATTCGCGAGCTCATTTCATTGGCCCGCGAGTGATCGCAAAAGCGCCGAAAGTTGTCTGGACGTGAATGCAAGCGCCGATGTGGTACGACGCTTGCAGAACGATCCCGGGTCCAATACAGGGAGGGCCATGGATGCGGTCAACTACGGTCGCGACGGTGCTCGCGGTGTTTGCGCTCCTCGTATCCGAGCAATGCGATAGCGATCCTTCGCCGCTGCCGGAGTCGCCCGCGACATCGTTTGCCGTCATCGCCGCCCCCGCCAACAGCGGCGCCCTCATCGAGGCCGCGCCCATCGGCAAGCCCGGACCTTTCGACCTCTTGCTCGCGCTGACGCTCGGCGTCGCGCTCGTCGCGGTTCAACTGCGACGCAAAGAGCGCGAAGGGCGGCATCGAAAGCTGTCGGCCTGAGCGGAGATCGGAAACGAGCATGGAACTGGTCAGGCGCACCGACGGTACCATCGCAACGACCAGCGCCGACTCCGCCCTTGTCTTCATAGTCAATTCGCTGGTGATTCCGGCTCTGCCGGTCATCACGCTGGTTGCCTGCGTCGCCGCCGTCGACGCGCGGTTCGTGGGCGCGTATTTCCTCATCGCCGTGCTCACTTTCGTGCTCGCGTCCGACTTCTTCGGGCCGCTCCAACTGTGCACGCCGCGCTTCATTTACAGGGTTTTGCTCGATATCTGCGCGCGCTGGGCCCTGCTCCTCGGCATCGTAGGCATCTCGATGTATCTGTCCGGGCTCGCCGGAACGCTCAGCCTCGCGGTCCTCGCCACATGGGCCGTGGCGGTTCCGGTCGTTCAGTGGATCGGTCAATGGACCGCGCAGCGCTTCCTGCGCGCGTCATTGCGCAGCGAGAGCCTTCGGCACGCCGTCATCGTCGGCGCGACGCAACTCGGCCAGCACCTCGAACGCCAGCTTCGCGCCGACCCCCTGGCCCGCGTCGATGTCATCGGCTATTTCGACGATCGCGATCCGGCGCGCCTCGGCGGGCTGCCGGCGGCCGCGCTCCTTGGACGGACCAATCTGCTTGCCGACTATGTGGCCCACCACGACATCGGTGTGGTTTTCATCACGCTGCCCATCAGCCGCGACCGTCGCATCGTCTCGATCATCGAGGCTCTGCGGAACTGCACCGCCTCGATCTACTTCGTGCCGGACCTGCAGGCGTTCGATTCGATCCAGGCCCGTTTCGACACGGTGAACGACATCCCGGTCGTGGCAATCTGCGAAACGCCGTTCCACGGCATGTCGCGAGTGCTCAAGCGCCTCAGTGACATCGCGCTCGCATCGCTCGCGCTCAGCGTGACCTTGCCCCTGTTCGCGCTCATCGCGCTGTGCATCCGGATGGATTCGCCCGGCCCCGTGTTGTTCCGCCAGAAGCGCTACGGACTGAACGGGCGCGAGATCCTGGTTTGCAAGTTCCGCACCATGAGCGTTGCCGAAGACGGCAAGACCGCCTTCAAGGCCGCCGAACGCGGCGATTCGCGCATCACACGGTTCGGTGCCCGCCTGCGCCGCACCTCGCTCGATGAGCTGCCGCAGCTCTTCAACGTGCTCGAAGGCAGCATGAGCATCGTCGGCCCGCGGCCGCATGCCTCGCTCATGAACGAGCAGTATCGCGCGCTCATACCGCGCTACATGGTCCGCCACAAGGTGAAGCCGGGCATCACCGGCTGGGCACAGGTCAATGGCGCGCGCGGCGGCGACGACCTCGACTCCATGCGGAAGCGTCTCGCCTTCGATCTCGAATACCTCCGCGACTGGTCCCTGTGGTTCGATCTCAGGATTCTGGTCCGCACGGTTTGCGTTCTCTGGTCTCACCGCGATGTCTATTAAACGAAGCGATCTAAAGGAAGTGCTCAATGGCCATTAGTCAGGCGCTGCTGGACTACGCGGTGCTGGAGGCGCCGGCGCGAATCCGCCCCGATCCGCGCCGGATCGCGCTGATCTACGACTGGCTGTATGTGTACGGTGGCGCCGAGCGCGTGCTCGAGCAGATGATCACGCTCTATCCGCGCGCCGACGTCTACACCTCCATCGACGTCCTGAAGGAGCATCAGCGGAAATTCCTGCGCGGCAAAGTGCCCATCACTTCGTTCGCGCAGAGCCTTCCCTATGTTCGGCACCACCACCGGACCTTTCTGCCGCTGCTCATGTTCGCGATGGAGCAGCTCGACGTGAGCGCCTCCGAGCTCGTGCTGTCGGGTAGCGCCTCCATTGCGAAGGGCGTGCTCACGGGCCCCGACCAGCTTCATATCGCCTACGTGCACTCCCCCATGCGCTATGCATGGGACATGCAGCACGAATACCTCCGCGAAGCGAATCTCGAGCACGGCCTGAAGAGCATGCTGGCGCGATTCATTCTCCATCGGGCCCGCACCTGGGATCTTCGCACCGCCAACGGCGTCGACCACTACATCGCGAACTCGCACTTCATCGCCCGGCGCATCTGGAAGGTGTACCGCCGTGAAGCGACCGTCATCTACCCGCCTGTCGATGTCGATCTGTTCGAGATGCGAGAAAAGAAGGAGGAGTTCTATCTGACCGCATCCCGCCTGATGCCGTACAAGAAGGTGCCGGCGATCGTCGAGGCGTTCCGCGCGATGCCGAACCGAAGGCTCGTCGTGGTCGGGGACGGCACCGAGCTCAAGCGGGTGAAGGAAGCCGCTGGTCCCAACGTCGAAGTGCTCGGCTACCAGAGCACCCCGGTGCTGCTCGATCTCATGCAGCGTGCCAAGGCTTTCATCTTCGCCGCGCAGGAGGACTTTGGAATCGTGCCCGTCGAAGCGCAAGCGTGCGGCACGCCGGTCATCGCCTATGGCCGCGGCGGCGCCCTCGAAACCGTGCGCGGACTCGATCACCCGCGCCCGACCGGTGTCTTCTTCGAAAGCCAGGAGCCGCGGGCGATTGCCGACGCGGTGCGGACCTTCGAAGACCAGCAGGATCGCATCCATCCGGCGTCCTGTCGGGAGAACGCCGTTCGATTCAGCGCGAAAGTGTTCAGCGACGCCTATTCGAGATTCGTGGAGCAGTGCTGGGAGAGCTTTCAGGCCCTCGGCAGCAGGGCACGCTCGGAGCGCCGCGCAGTAGGCGAATGAACGGATGGAGCAGGCGTCCCTGAATTTCGACAGTCGGCCCGCGAGCATTCCGAGGCTCGGTCTCGGCAATGGCGCGCTGGTGGTGTTCGTCGTTCTTGTGGCGCCGTTCGCTGCGCATGCGGTAAATCTTGCCGGTCACCTGCGACTGATTTACCCGGCCGCCAACTTTCTTCTCGCGATCTACTTCTACACTCGCCGCTCGCCCTGGTACGCGGCTCAGTGCTTGCTGCTGTTCTGTTTCGCGCCTCTCGTGCGTCGGCTCGTCGATGAACAGGCGGGGTTCGATGCCTCCAATCCCGTGCTTCTCACCCCATATCTTTGCTGTGTGCTGACGGTGCCGGGCGTGCTGAGCGCGTGGTGGGAAAAGCCGTCGCGGTACCTGGCGCCGGTCCTGGCGCTGCTACTGTGCATTGCCTACGGCACGACGCTCGCCATGATCGAGGGCCGACTGTTCGCTTCGATCCTCGACGCGGTGAAATGGAGCATCGGCCCGCTGTTCGCGGCATACGTCTTCTCGCAACGCGAGCGATATCCCGAAACCCGACGTGTCGTCGAAACCTGCGTGATTTGGGCCGGCGTCGCCGCAGGCGTCTACGGCATCGCCCAATTCATCCGCCCCGCATCGTGGGACGTGCAATGGGTGCAGGGCGTGGCCCAGCTCGGCATGACGTCCCTGGGCAACCCCGACCCCTTCTCGCTGCGCGTGTTCAGCACGATGAACTCGCCGGGCTCATTCGCCATGCTGGTATCCGCCGGGATCGTGCTCGCCCTGAAGCAGCGCATCCCGCTCGCCGCGCCGAGCATCGCCGTGATGGCGGCGGGGCTCGCTCTCAGCCAGTACCGCACCGTATGGGCGGCCACGTTGCTCGCAATCCTGATGGTGCTCGTCAGTCGCCCGCGCAACGTCTCCTTCGCGAAGGTGCTGACGCTGCTGGGGCTCGCTGCGCTGCTCGGCGCCGGGGCTGCGATTCCGCAGATCAGCGAGTCCGTCTCCCATCGCGCGGCGAGCGTAACGGACCTTAGAAGCGACGAAAGCTTCAACAGCCGGCTGGATCAGTATCGCGCGCTCGTCTCCTCCGACGAGAACCTCATCGTGGGTGAAGGGCTCGCTATCAGCGGCGCCTCGCGCCGCCTCGATCAGCAGCAGCGCATCGTCATCGACAGCGGCGTCATCGAGATCGCTCGCGCCTTCGGTGTGCTCGCCGGCACGGCCTTCCTGCTCGCGATGGCGCTGCTCGTCGCGCCTCTGTTCGGGCGCGCGGCGCGATCTCATGAGGACGTCTGGTTCGACCGCGCGATCGTGGTCGCCACGTTCGTGCAGCTGCCGATGGGCAGCGTCCATATTGGCGAGCTCGGCTTTTTCGCCTGGTTGTTTCTCGGCCTGGGTCTGGCGGCGCTCGAGGCCGACCCGACACCGGCCGCCTACCTGGAGGGTGCGCGATGAAGGCTCCGGTCACGGTATTCGTTCTCACGCTCAACGAGGAGCATTACATCCGACGCTGCATCGAGCAGCTGACGCCGTGGGCCGGCGAGGTGCTGGTGGTGGACTCCCAGAGTACCGATCGGACGCGCGAGATCGCCGAAGCCGCCGGCGCGCGGGTCGTCGTTCAGCCCTGGCTCGGCTGGGTCGGCCAGCATCATTTTGCGATGGATGCCGGCCGGTTCGACTGGTGTTTCAAAGTCGACGCCGACGAGATCGTCGACGACGAGCTGGGCGCCGCCGTGCTCGCGGCATTGTCGCAGGACCCCGACCCGCGCACCGGATTCGTGATCGAGCGCATCGAGGAGTTCTGCAGCGCTCTCATGCCCAACGCGCGACGGCGCACCAAGCGCGACTCCTTTATCCGCGTCATGAACCGGAAAGTCTCCCGTTACGACACGGCGATGCTGATCCACGAAGAAATCGTCGCCGCCGGGCCGCGCGTGCGGCTGCCGGGAAGAATGCTCCATTGGCGCGACTTCGATCTCACCGCGCGCTTCGCACAGGACAACAAGAACGCCACGCTCGAAGCGAAGTCGCTGGAAAAAAACGGCGCACGCTGGAGTTTTTCCCGACTCGTGATCAAGCCGATCCTCCGGTTCCTGTGGGTGTACGTGCGCAGCGGCGCCTGGCGCGCCGGCTCTCACGGCCTCGTTTACAGCATGACGCGCGCGACCGCGGAGTTCATGCGTCAGGCGAAACTGTGGGAGGCACAGGCCGTCCAACACCAGCGCCACCCACCGCGCGAGCTCTACTCGCGAACCGCGGCCTGCATCGAACAACCGGAGCTTGCCGATGGCCGCTAACACCACCGAAGCGCTGGTTGACGCGGCGGCCACGAGCAGGGAATCGCCCGTTTCGGCACGCCGCCGGGTCCTTTTCCTCACGCACGTGGGCGAAGCCGGCGGCGCGGAGCTCAAGATGATGTCGCTGTGCCTCGCCGTGCAGGGCGAGGTGCTTCTCTTTCAGAGCGGCCCGATCGAAAAGCTCCTCGAGGAACGGCAAATCCCCTACAGCGTCTGCGCGGGCTCGAATGCCGTACTCGGCGTCCGGCGCGACGCGGCGCTCGCCCGGATCGTTCGCGCCGTGCCGGGGGCACTGTCGATGGTTCGCGATCTCGCCGTGAAAGCGAAGTCATTCGATGTCGTCGTGTGTGTGTCGCAGAAGTCGTTCGTTCTGGCTTCGCTGGCAAAATCGTTCATGCGACGGCCGCTCGTCTGGTTCATGAACGACATCCTCACGCCCGAGCACTTCAGCCCATCGCTCATTCGGCTGCTCACCCATTTGTCGCGCTTCAGTGCGGATCACATAGTGGTGAACTCCCAGGCGGGCATGGCCGCATGGCTGACGGCGGGTGGACGGAAGCAGCGGGTCAGCATCATCTATTCGGGAACCTCGGAGAAGTGGTGCGCGGCGCAGCTGCAAGATCACGAGCGTATCGAGGAGTACCGCCGCCGCTATCGGCCCGATGGCGCGCCGCTCGTCGGCATGTTCGGGCGAATTTGCGCATGGAAAGGCCAGGACGTTTTCCTGCGGGCGCTGGCACAGCTTCCCGGCGTGCGCGGCTTGATCGTGGGCGGCGCCCTGTTCGGTGATGAGGAATATCTCGCTCAGCTGAAAGCGCTGGCGCGCGACCTGGGCATTGAATCCAGAGTGACGTTCACCGGCCAGGTGCGCGACCCGATGACGCACATGGCGATCTGCGACGTCGTCGCCCACTGCTCGACGGCACCCGAGCCGTTCGGCCAGGTCATCTCGCAAGGCATGCTCGCGGGAAGGCCGGTCGTTGCCACCGATGCCGGTGGAGTTCCTGAAGTCGTCGCTCACGGCGAAACCGGGCTGCTCACACCGATGAAAGACGCTGACGCCCTCGCCGCCGCCATTCGGCGCTACCTCGAAAACCCCGTATGGGCGCGTCACATCGCCAACGCCGGCAAAGCGAGCGCCGAAGAGCGATTCACCGATCGAACGATGAACGCGAAGTTTCTTCGCGTGCTGGAAGCCATCTGATGCTCCCCGAGCCTTCGATCCGCTCCGCTCCGCTGTTGCGACTCCCGTCGCTGCGTCGACTGGCGGGTCGCCTGTGGCGCGGCGACCGGCCGCTGTTCGCGCTGTTCCAATCGCTCGGCGCACAGGTGTTCATCACCCTGATCAACGTGCTGACCGGCGTCATCACCGCGCGACTGCTGGGCGCGGAGGGGCGGGGCATTTACGTCGCGGTGACTCTCTGGCCCCCTCTGCTTGCTTCGCTCGCTACGGCGGGGCTGGGCACCGCCGTGGTCGTTCGCATGCGGAAGTCGGGCGAGAACGCCGGCGCCCTCGCGAGCGTCGGCCTCGTTCTGGCGCTCGTTCAGTCGTCGATCGCAGCGGTCTGCGGATTCTTTCTTCTGCCGCACTTTCTGGCTCAGTACTCGCCGGCGGTCGTTTTCTTCGCCCAGCTTTGCCTCGTCAGCGTGCTCGTGAACGGCGTGCAAACGCTCATGAAGCAGGCCTTCGCAGGTGCGGGACAGTTCCGCTGGTACAACCTGGCCAACCTCTCGCCGCCGCTGTTCTACATTCTCACACTGATCGCGATCATTCCGTTCAGCGCGTTGACGGCTGACGGGGCGATCCTCGCATTGCTGGCCTCGGGTGCGGTGGCCACACTGGTGGTCGTTCCGGCGTTCGTGCGACGGGTGCGTCCGACGTTTGAAGGCGCTCGGGCGGAAGTCCGCCCGCTCATTTCGTACTCGACACGCGCGGCCGTGATGGACGTGGTCCAGGCGCTCGCGACCAACGCTGATCGCCTGGTACTCATCCCTCTGTTGCCCGCCACCGAAATCGGCTTGTATGCCGTCGCGTTCAGCTTCTCGCGGGTCATTCAGCTCGTTCAGCCGGCGATCATATCGGTGGTTCTGTCGCACATGTCTCGCAGCAGCAGCGATGGCCCGCGGCTGCATGACATCTCGGTCCGATTCCTGCTGGTTGCGTTGGCCTGCAGCTGCACGGCGCTGTGGCTGGCCGGAGAACGGCTGCTGATCTTCACCTACGGCGCGGAATTCGGCGCGACCCACGTGCTGTTCAGGATCCTGCTGATCGAGGCCTCGCTCGGCGTGCTGAGCCAGGCGACTACCCAGTTGTTCCTGTCTCGGGATCGGCCGGGCGTCGTATCCACCATTCAGGTGACCGTGCTCTGCGCCTCTCTCGCGGCATTGTTGATTCTCGTGCCTCGGTACGGCTCCATCGGGGCGGCTGTAGGCCTGCTGCTTGCGGGCGTGTTGCGCTGGTCGCTGCTGCTCGGAGCGATGCGCGTGATCCTCCGGCTGCCGCTGCCACGGCTGTATCTCAACGGTGCCGACTGGCGCTACCTCATGAGCAGATTGCGCTGAATCCAAAACTGAAGGAGCGGACTTGAAGGTCATCCCCGTCATTCTCCTGGTCCTTTCGCTCACTGCCTGCATGAGCCCGGTGCGCCGGATGCCGGCGCTGCCCACCGCCGCGAACGACGCATACCGGCTCGGCAGCGGCGACACGCTGCAAATCACCGTTTTTGCCGAAACCGATCTCAGCGGGAATTTCCGCGTCTCCGACGGCGGCACGATTTCGATGCCGCTGGTGGGCGCGGTGCCCGCCGAGGGCGCAACGCTCGATGAGCTTCGGCAGCGGCTCACCACCCAGCTGAAAGCCAACGCGATACGCGACCCCAACGTAACGCTCGCGGTCGTCGAATATCGGCCGTTCTTCATTCTGGGAGAGGTCAAGAATCCCGGGTCGTATCCGTTCGTACCGCACATGACAGTGCTCACGGCGGTCGCCATTGCCGGCGGCTTCACGTTCCGCGCTTCGCAGGACGAGATTTCCGTGACACGGCCGTCCACGAACGGTTCGCTCGTGGCGAGCGCCAAACGAGAGTCGCGCATTCAACCGGGCGACGTGGTGTACGTCTTTGAACGACATCTTTGACGAACGCCGGCCTAAATGGTGGAACGCGGTTGCCGTCGTACTGGCGGCGTTTGCGCCCACTTCCGTGGCGCTTGCCGACATCATCAGTGATCGCTCAACGCCGGAGCTGCAGCTTCCCGCTGCAGGATCCGACAGTCTCGAGGAGCGGGTCGGGGTCCGTACCGGCGCTCTCGAGTGGTACCCCGCCGTGAGCACCGCGCTCGCCTACGACTCGAATCTGTTCGCAACCGACGGCCCGCGCACGGCCGAAGGCCTTTCGGTGACGGAGGCGACCGTCGCTCTGCAGAGCGACTCCTCGTCCCTCCAAACCGAGGGCGCCGCATTCCTGCGCGCGCGCCGCTTCGCTCGCACGTCCGACCAGGACACGACCGAAGGCGGCGCCGCCCTTCGACTCGCAACGCCGGAAGGTCTTGCGAATCGCGTTACCGCCCGGCTGCGCGCCGACCGCCGCTTCGAATCCCGTACCGACGTCGAGACACCCGACATCCGGCCCGTCAGCCTCTACGATGAAGTGCGCGCCGATGCGGACTATCGGCACGTGTTCAGCCGCTTCACGCTGCAGCCGTCGGTATCGGCCGGCCAAATCCAGTACGGTCAGTCGAGCCAGCGATTCAGGGATCGGTCCTCTTACAGCGGCGAGTTGCGTGGCGCCTACGCCCTGACGCCGGACTTCTCGCTCGTTGCCAGCGGTCGCTATGGCCGCGACGCGTTCCGCGGTTCCAGCCCATTCGTGGCCTCCGCCAACACCGGCGCCGCACTGGTCGGCATGCACGTGGCGCTTCCCGAGGTCCTCGAGCTCGAGCTGCTCGGCGGCTATTTCAAACGGCGCTTCGACCACGACGCCGGCGGGATTTCCGGTGTTTCCTTGCAAGGCGCGCTCACGTGGTACCCCACGCGCCTGCTCACCGTGCGCTCGGCTCTCCTTCGCGAAGACGAGCCTACCGGACTTCCCGGCGCCCTCGCCAAAGTACGCACGGAAGCGTCCGTGGAGCTGCGGCACGAGTACAGCCGCGCCTTCGATCTGTTCGTACGGGGCAAACGCGTGACGGACGATTTCAAGGTCGTGCAGCGAAAGGACAAGGCCTTCGCCGGCGAAGCCGGCGCTCAATACCGCATCACGTCGCACTGGCACGTCGAGTTCGAGTACGACTACGCCGCACGCGACACGGCTCAGCTCGGTTCCAGTTTCAGCCGGCACGTCGTCAGCCTGGCATTCATCGGACGCCTCTAACATGGACCACACATCCGGCCTCAGCCTGAAACAGATTCTGCGGGCCATGCGACTGCGCTGGGGTTGGGCCGTCGTGACGACCCTCCTCCTCTTCAGCGGACTGGCCGCCTTCATCTTCTCCTTGCAGCCGGCCTATACCGCCGAGGCCGTCGTGCTGCTCGCGCCGCAGGCGCAGGAGCTGCAGGACCAGAACAAGCCCACACCCAGCACGACCGACCCGTTCTTCGTTCGAAGCGAGACCGCCATTCTCTCGGGAGACGCCCTTTCCCGCACAGTCATCGATCAACTCGAGCTGACGTCTCTGCCGGACTTCCAGACGCGCCCCGGCCTGCGCGAGAAACTCGGCATCCCGGCGGCGAAGCAGAACGCCTTTCTCTCCCCCGAAGAGGCGCGTCAGGACACCGCGCTCCGCAAGTACCAGCAGAACCTTTCGGTCTTCAACGACGGACGCAGCAAGACGGTTCAGGTCGACTTCACCGCCTCCGACCCGCGCCTGGCCGCGCAGATCGCCAACACTCACGCGGAAGCGTACCTGCGGCTGCAGTCGTCGCGATCGAAAGGCGTCGAGCGCGAGTCACTCGACTGGCTTTCCAGGGAGGTCGACGCGCGCGCGGAAGCCGTTCGCAAGGCGGAAGCCGCCGTTCAGGTGTACCAGCTCGAGCACAACATCGTTACCACGCGCGATTCGACGCTAGTCGAGGAGCGGCTCTCGCAGCTGAGCACCCAGCTGGTTGAAGCGCAACGCCAGCTTTCCACCCAGACGACGTTGCTCGCCGAGCTCAGGCAGCTTCGTTCGGGCGCCGATGCCTCGACACTTGCCGCCATCGCGTCCAACGAATCGCTGAAGAACCTGCTGCAGGCTCGTATCGAAGCCGAATCGAACCTCGCAATGCTGGAAAAGCGCTTCGCGCCCAGGCATCCGACGCTCGTGAAAGCCCAGCAGTCTCTCGCGAGCCTGAACGAAGTTCTGAAGAAGCAGGCGCTCCAGGTCGAAAACGAGGCGAGCAGCAGCGCGAGCTGGTGGCAACGCCAGGTGCAAGACCTGACCAACGCCGTCCGCAGCGGAATCTCGAGCAAGACGGATCAGGATCACGCCCAGGCCGGGCTGCCCGCGCTCGTCGCCGAGGCGCAGGTCAAACGCACCGTCTTCGAGACGGTTCTGAATCGCTACCAGACGCTGCTCGCGGAGAGCGCCTCTTCAGCGCCGGCGGCGTCGATCGTGTCGCGCGCGCTGCCGCCCGCGCTGGCTTCCTTTCCGCGAACCGGCTTGTTTCTCGCGCTGGCGGCAATGGCTTCACTGTTTGGCGGCGCCTGTTTCGCGCTCTTGATCCAGCTGCTGCGGCCCGGCTCCTCGGACCTCACGACGATGGCGGACGCGATCGGCATTCGCCCGCTGGTAGCCGTTCCCCGAGTGCGTAGAACGTCTCGCTCACGCGACGTCATCACGATGAAGGATCCGCGCCTTTACGTGGAAAGCCTGCGATTCCTTCGCGACGCCTTGCTCGAGCGACAGCAGCCCAACCGTTGCATGGTCTGCCTGATCACGTCCATTTTGCCCAAACAGGGCAAGACGCTGATCGGCATGTCTGTCGCCCGCGCCATGGCGCGCGTCGGGCGCAAGACGCTGTTCCTGGAAGCCGACCTCCGTCGGCCCACCGGCAGCGCGCTCGCGCGCGTGGCGCCCCCAGCGTCGGGTATCGCCGCGGTGCTGAACGGCCGCGCGTCAGTGTCCGACGTCCTGCTGGCCGACGCGAACACCGGCCTGCACATGCTGCTCGCCGAAGCGCACGCTCATCACGCTCTCGATCGACTGACCAGCTTTGCGATGAGAGACCTGCTGACCCGGCTTCGAGACGAATACGACGTGATCGTCATCGACAGCCCGCCGGTCGGACTCGTCTCCGACGCGCTCGCACTCACCGGCCAGGCCGATCAAACGCTGCTGATCGCGAAGGACGGCGACGCGTCCATCGACGATCTGAAACGCGGTGCGCGCCTGCTCAAGGAGCGTGGCGGAACCATCGCCGGCCTGGTGCTGACCAGCGTGGATCCGAAGGGATTGTCATCTGTCGATCGGCGAACCCTGCATCGATATGTCATGGGCATTCCGCCGGCGCTCGACTCTTCCCCACCGGAACCGCGATCACCGCCGACGGCGGTGCTCAAAACGAAACCCGCCCGCCGCCGGCGCACCGAACGCAGCTGATTACGAGGAGATGACGCATGTCCGAACCGTCTACGCTTGCGATGCCGACCCCGGCTCCGGCACGCCGCTACACACTCTCGACCCGAGTTCGCAAGTCCATCAAATACTGGATGACACGAGCGCTCGGCGGACGCCTGGACACGCTGCTGTTCCAAGGCAGACGCCTGTCTCTTGGCGCGAAAGGTCTTTGGGGCAAGCCCTACACCGCGATGTACGACATGGACCGCAAGCTCGCGAAGTATCTCGACTTCCGCGGCGGCACGTTCATCGAAGCCGGCGCCAACGACGGCATGGCACAGTCGAACACGTACTACCTGGAAAAGCGGCTCGGCTGGACCGGGCTGCTGGTCGAGCCGGTGCCGAAGTACTACGCGATGTGTCGCCGCGCGCGGCGTGCGCGGACGGTGAACTATGCGCTCGGCCGTTTCGAGAAAGACGGCGAGGATCTCGAGATTCTATCCGGCGGGCTGATGAGCCTGCCGACGACGGTGGACGATCGGCTTCTGCAGGGCCGATCGGTGCACGAGCACGCGGCCTTCGGCGCGCGCGAGTATGGCTCGGCGGCGCCGCAGCTCGTTCGCACGCGCATCCGCGCCTTGTCGAATCTGCTGGATGAGTGCGGCATCACGCACGTGGATTTCTTCTCGCTCGATGTCGAGGGCTTCGAGCTCGAGGTGCTGCGGGGTCTCGATTTCGCGCGCCATCGGCCACGCTTCCTGCTCGTCGAAACCGAGCAGCGGGACGAAGTCGCCGCATTCCTCGCTCCGTGGTACACCCCGGTCGAGGCGCTGACGCATCACGACTTTCTGTTCCGGAGCACTACCGAGCCAGCTTCACGATCGTGAGGCCGTCGGTGAGCGTCAGCGGGTATTCACCGCTCCCGGCGGCCTTCGCCACGGCGGGCTTCAGCTCGCCGCCGGCATCGAAGGTCTGGATGCTGTCGACCCGGTAAGGTTTGCCGACACGCATCGTGAGCGCGCGCGGCTCGACCACCAGCCGCTGCCGCGTGAGGGGATCCATCCCGGGCTTCTCGATCCAAAGCATCGCATACGTCTCGTCGGCGGATTTTTCGAGGGCGAGCTTGCGCACATCGGCCACGTCTCCGGACAGCGCCAGCGGCACCACCCGGGGATTCTCGAGGGTCTTGCCTCCTTGCAGAAGGTCGATGAGTTGCTTGATCTCCTTGAACGCCGGCCGCTCCTGACCGGTCGCCGTTACGAGGCCGGAGCTGTTGAAGCCGTCGGAGCCGCTGTCCATGAGCTGATAAATGTAGGTGCGCGGGATACCCACGCTGAAATGGGCCAGCAGCATGCGTACGAGATATTTGCCGTGCAGATCCTCCGGTACCGCGACGGGCGAGTCCACGTTGGTGAGCCAACCTGTCTCGGTCGACATCACAGGCTTCGAGCCGGAGACACGCTGCGCATTACAGATGTTGTACGCGATGGCGCCGTAGCGCCAACGATCGCACGGGGGTGCGCCAGGCCTGCCCCAGCCCACGGTTCCCGGCTCGCGCGACGAGTAATACGCATGCGTGTTGCCGAAATCGAAATAGCTCGAGAGGTCCCCGAGCGCGCCGTATGGATTGTCCCCTTTGTCGGTCAGAGACGGGCCAATGATGGGGTAGCCGGCGGTGGCGGCATTCGAGCGAATGTAGGACTGAAAGACCGGCGCCCACTGGCGCAACGCCGCCACCCAATCCGGCCGCGCGGCGTTCAGCTCGTTGGGCAGTTCATATGCCTCGAAAGATGGCGCAACTCGGGCCGGAAAGCCCCGCACGAACTCTTGAGACACATCGAGCGGGAAAACGAACGCGACACGCACACCGGCCGCGCCGACCTCGCGAAACAAAGCGGCCTGATCGTTCGCGTTGAAGCCCCCACCCGCCTTGGCCACGGCGGCGTCTCGAACGTGGCGGATCCCGGAAGCCAGAAGCTTCTCCTTGGCGACAGCGAAGCTCGTGACGTACGGCGTCTTGTGATTCGAGAAGCGCACGTTCACGCCGATCGAATCCACGAACGCGGCGGCGCTGTACGAGCGGATGGAGGTCAGCGAGCCCGCCTCAGCGCACTGGCCTTCCACGCAAACACTCGTGGGCGACTGCGGCGAGTTCTGCGCAGCTGCAGCGGAGCACAAATACATGCAGCAGACTGCGGCCAGGATCGACGAGATGGTTTTCACCGCTCACGCCCCGTTCGGGAATTGCAGTGATCTTAGCGGAGACGGCGGTGCGGGTTGAGCTCATAGTTTTTATGCGTGATCTCGTGACGCAAAGCCTATGGTGAGACGGGCTCCAGCATCGACTCCGCCAGCAGCTTCTTCGGCCAGCAGCTTCTTCGGCCAGCAGCTTCTTCAGTCGCGCGTTCTATGATTTCCACCTTGCCGAGGCTCACTGACCGTTGCATGGCGCTTCTGGCGGGAAGGAATCCCGGCAAGGTCGTGGTAAGGGTCGCCGTGAAGAGAGGTGAAACCCCGCCGATACCGCTGGCATGATTGAATGCGCGGGCGCCGGAACGACCTGCGCATGAACTGGAGCCGTGATGAAACTTGAAAAACTCGGTGTGTGGAGCGGAACCGACAGCCTGTCGGCAGCGGCTGCGGCCGCTTTCGCGAAGCGTGTCGAAGCGTGGGGCTATGGCGCGCTGTGGATACCGGAGGCGATTGGACGGGAAGTGTTTTCGGCGTCGGCGTGGCTCCTGGCGAATACGAGCAGCCTGACCATCGCGAGCGGCATCGCCAACATCTATGCGCGCGACTCGCTCTCTTCCGCATCGGCGCAGAAGGGGCTCAACGAACAGTCCGGCGACCGGTTTCTTCTCGGATTGGGTGTTTCGCACATTCCCTTCGTGCAGGACCTGCGACAACACGAATACGGCAAGCCCGTTGCCACGATGCGTACCTACCTGCAAGGCATGGCAAATGCGCCCTACAAGTCGGTCGCGCCAGCATCGGTGTCGCGGACCGTGCTCGCCGCGCTAGGTCCCAAGATGCTGGAGCTTTCCGCCGAGCTGGCAGATGGCGCGCATCCCTACAACGTCACGCCTGAACACACCCAACAAGCGCGCGAGATTCTGGGCACGGGCAAGCTGTTGTGTGTCGAGCTGGGAGCGATCCTCGAGACGGACGCCGTCAAGGCGCGTGCGCTCGCTCGCCAGTTCCTCACGCTGTACATGGGCTTGCCTAACTACGTGAACAACTGGCGGCGCCTGGGTTTCTCAGACAGCGACTTCACCGGGGGCGGATCGGATCGACTGGTTGATGCCGTGATCGCCTGGGGCGACGAAAGCGCGATCCGTGCGCGCCTCGAAGCGCATTGGCAGGCGGGCGCGGATCACGTCTGTGTCCAGGCGATCAGCGCGACAGGGTTGCCCGATGAACGCCTGCTCGCTCTGCTAGCTCCGCGTTCATAGATCGGTCTCATTCGACTGGCCGAGGCGAGTTCGCATGAGTATTCTGTTCGTCGGATTCCGGGGCACTCTCCCCAGGAGGCCTCGGTGAGCTTGAGCGTCTCGGGTCCCCTCGCGCAACGTCTGGCGCAAGATCCAGGTCGTCAACGAGGCGCCTGCGTTCTCATTGCGGTCAAAGAACGAGCACGCAGCAAGACGCGGCTCGCTGCGGCCCTCCCACCGCAGAAACGCATCGAACTGGTGCGATCAATGCTGGCTGCGGTTCTGTCGGCTGCGGGAAGCGCACAGACCGTACAACACGTCATTGTCATCAGTCCGGAGCGAGACTGTGTTCCTGCCGAGGTTCCAGTGCTCGCCGATACCGGTGAATCGCTCAACAGTGCGCTGATGCAAGCTCACGCGGTGGTGCGTGGGTTCGGCTGCGGCGAGGTCGTGATATTGCCGGCGGATCTGCCTAAGGTATCGGGCGCCGAGATCGACGCTCTGGTGCGAGCCGGTCGCACCGGTGGTTTTGCAATCGCTCCCGATGCGGCGGGAGTGGGCACCAACGCGCTGTGCCTGGTCTCCACCGCCCCTTTTCGGTTTCAATTCGGGCTCGATAGCCGGCGTCTGCACTTGCAGGAAGCGCAGCGCATGGGCTTGAGCCCGCAAGTCGTTCGCCTTCCAGGCCTGGAGCTCGATGTGGATACTCCGGACGATCTCAACCTGCTCGATGCGGAAGCCGCGCTCGAATGTCTGCGAGCCTGAACACACTGCTGAGTGCCGCCGCAGCGGGTCGCCGGCTGGATTCGGCCGTCGCGTTGGCGCTGCTGCCGGATGCGCCGGTGGAGAAACTGCTCCCCGTCGCCGAATCACTGACCGTTGCCGGATTCGGCGAGACGGTCACGTATTCGCGCAAGGTGTTCATCCCGCTTACGCGGTTGTGTCGCGACGTTTGCCATTACTGCACCTTCGCCAAAGCACCTCGGCATCTCAAGCAAGCCTACCTGACAGCCGAAGAGGTGCTCTCGATCGCTCGCGCAGGCAAAGCAGCCGATTGCAAGGAAGCGCTGTTCACACTCGGCGACCAACCTGAAAAACGCTATTCAGCGGCTCGCGCGGCGCTCGACGCGGCGGGCGTCACCACGACGCTCGAGTACCTCGAGCGCATGGCGAGGCTCGTGCTGGAACAGACCGGCCTGCTGCCACACCTGAATCCCGGCGTCATGACCGCCGAAGATTTGCGGCGGCTTCGGCCGGTGAGCGCATCGATGGGGCTGATGCTCGAGAGTGCGTCGGAGCGCTTGTACGAACGAGGCGGCCCGCATTTCGGATCGCCCGACAAGAAGCCGGCTGTGCGGCTCGCGACGCTGCGGGCGGCCGGCGAGCTGCGAATCCCGATGACCACGGGCCTTCTGATCGGCATTGGCGAAACACGTCAGGAGCGCATCGAGTCGCTGCTCGCGCTGCGCGCGGTTCAGGATGAGCACGGCCATGTGCAGGAGCTCATCATCCAGAATTTCCGCGCCAAGCCCGGAACCAAGATGGCTGGCGCTCCCGAGCCCGATCTGCGGGAGCAGCTTTGGACGATTGCAGTGGCGCGCCTGCTGTTCGGGCCAGGCATGTCCATTCAGGCCCCGCCCAATCTCCAGCCCGAAGGGCTCGACAGCCTCATCCGCGCCGGCATCAACGATTGGGGCGGCGTGTCGCCGGTAACGCCCGATCACGTGAATCCTGAAGCGCCCTGGCCTCATCTGGCGGAACTCGGCCGGGCAACTGGTGCTGCCGGAAGAGATCTGGTGGAGCGTCTGGCCATCGTGCCTTCGTATGCATCGCGACCCGAGATCTGGACCGATCCCGCCATTACCGCGCACATACGCCGATCCAGTGACAGCCGGGGCTTCGCGCGACCGGACCGCTGGTACGCCGGCTCGGGTGCGTCGTTGCCACCCAACGCGGCGCGCTGGTCATCCACGGCCGCCGAACCTCGAGCAGAATCCTCAACACCACGCATCAGCCGCGATACGCAGTTGAAGCGACGCGCTTCGCGAATGGACGCGATCATCGCGGCTGCGCGAGCCGGGCATGCGTTGAACGAAGCGGACGTGGTTCGGCTCTTCAGTGTCGAAGGCCGCGATCTGGACGCGGTGATTGCCGCGGCAAACGAGCTACGTCACGAGTCAGTCGGCGACACGGTTACCTACGTCGTCAACCGGAACATCAACTACACGAACATCTGCCTGTATCACTGCGGGTTCTGCGCTTTCTCCAAAGGGCGAAGCGCCGCGGATCTGCGCGGTCCCGCCTACAATCTCAAGCTCGAAGAAGTGGCCCATCGCGCCGTCGAAGCCGCCGCCGCCGGAGCGACCGAGGTGTGCCTGCAGGGTGGCATTCATCCGAGCTTCACGGGCGAGACCTATCTGAACATCGTGCATGCCGTGAAAGATGCCGTGCCGTGGATGCACGTGCATGCGTTCTCACCGCTTGAAATCATGCACGGCGCGAGCACGCTCGGCTTGCCGCTCGCGGCCTTTCTGGAGCGACTGCGGGATGCAGGGCTCTCGACACTGCCGGGCACCGCAGCCGAGATACTGGATGACGAGATCCGCGACATCATCTGCCCGGACAAGCTGCGCACGGACGAATGGCTCGAAGTCATCGGTACAGCCCATGCAGCAGGCTTGCGCACGACGGCCACGATAATGTTCGGCCATGTGGAGCAGCCCATTCACTGGGCTCGACATCTGCAGCGCCTGCGCACCTTGCAGGCACGAACCGGTGGAATTACAGAGTTCGTGCCGCTGGGCTACGTGCACATGGAGGCGCCCTTGTGGCGTAAAGGGCGAACGCGTTCAGGGCCGAGCTTCCGCGAAGCCGTGCTCATGCACGCGGTACCGAGGCTGGTGTTGCATCCGCTGATCATGAACATCCAGGTATCGTGGGTGAAGATGGGCGCCGCAGGGGCCGCGCTGTGTCTGGATGCCGGTGCCAATGACCTGGGCGGCACACTGATGAATGAGTCGATTACCCGCGCCGCGGGCGGCGTGCACGGGCAGGAGCTCGATGCTTCACAGCTTCAGGCGCTGGCCCATCGCATCGGACGGCCGACGCGTCAGCGCACCACTCTCTACGGCACTCCCGAGGAACGACCGGTTGGTCCGGCGCTGCATTTACAAGACTTTCTCGCGCCGGCCGCGTTACCGGCAGGGTGACGCATGTTGCTGCGATTCGGTTACAAGGCCTCGGCGGAGCAATTTGGCCCCAACGAGTTGCTCGATTTCTCCGTTCTCGCCGAACAGCGCGGCTTCGATTCCGTTTTCATCAGCGATCATTTTCAGCCCTGGCGTCATACGGGCGGCCACGCGCCCTTCTCGATTGCGTGGCTGGGTGCGCTCGGCGCGCGCACGTCGCGTGTCGTCATCGGCACCAGTGTGCTCACACCCTCTTTCCGCTATCACCCCTCAGTCGTAGCGCAGGCCTTTGCAACGCTCGGCGCCATGTTTCCGGAGCGGGTCATACTGGGATTGGGCAGCGGCGAATCGCTCAACGAAGTCCCCGCGTCGGGACTCGTGTGGCCGGAAGCCAAAGAGCGCACCGCGCGGCTCAAGGAATCGGTGGCGCTCATCCGCCAGCTCTGGAGCGAGCCGCGCGTCAGTTTCCGGGGGCAATACTACCGTACGGAAAAAGCGACGATCTACGACAAGCCCGAGCGGCTACCGCCCATTTATGTCGCGGCCGCGGGGCCGGTGATGGCGAAGTATGCCGGTCAGTTCGCCGACGGTTTCATCAGCACGAGCGGCAAGGGGCAGGAACTGTACCGTGACACGTTGCTGCCGAATGTGGCCGCGGGAGTTCAGGCCGCCGGCCACGAGAAGAATAATTTCGACAGGATGATCGAGATGAAGGTCTCCTTCGACAAGGACCACCAGCGCGCCATGGAAGACACCCGCCATTGGGCCGCGCTGGCGCTCACACCCGAAGAGAAGACCTCCGTCGAGGACCCGCTCGAGATGGAACGGCTCGCGGACCAGTTGACCGCCGAACGCGCGGCGAAACGCTGGATCGTCTCGACGGATCCGGACGAGCACGTGGAGAAGATCCGACCGTATGTGGAAATGGGCTTCCGGCATCTCGTGTTTCATGCCCCGGGCACCGATCAGGCGCGTTTCCTCAATCTGTATGCCGACGAAGTTCTACCCCGCTTGCGTGCGGCCTTTGGTTGAGCGCGTGCGAGGCGTTGCGCGATGAATCAGGCCCCCGAGCTGCGCATCACCGCACTACCCGATTTTCCGCAGGTGGCGAGCGGTGACGATCTCGCCGCACTCACCAAGGCAGCGTTGACGCGCGCGGCTCTGCAATTGCACTCCGGCGATGTGCTCGTTTTCGCGCAGAAGGTGATTTCCAAAGCGGAAGGCCGCCGCGTGGATCTGGCCGAGGTCGTGCCTGGCGCGAAGGCGCTCGAGTTGTCGCAGACCGTGCGGAAAGACCCGCGACTCGTGGAGCTGGTCCTGCGCGAATCCAAACGCGTGGTACGTGCGGCGAAAGACGTTCTCATCGTCGAGGATCGACGTGGGCTGATCATGGCGAACGCCGGCATCGATCAATCCAACGTGGCCGACCCGGCGAACGGTGAGTTCGCGTTGCTATTGCCCGAGGATCCGGATGCCAGCGCGGCACGGCTCCGCGACCAGCTTCACGCGCTAACGGAGATTGCACCGGGCGTCGTGATCAGCGACAGCTTCGGCCGCCCCTGGCGCGTGGGCACGGTGGGCGTGGCGATCGGTTGTGCCGGGCTTGCCTCAACTCTCGACCTGCGTGGCAAGACGGATATGTTCGGCCGTCCTTTGCGTGTCACGGTAGTCGGTCACGCGGATGAAATCGCATCGGCGGCCTCGATCGTCATGGGGCAAGCAAACGAAGCACGCCCGGTTGTGCTCGTGCGAGGCCTTTCCTCGCAATCACCGCATCAGCCAGCCGCTGCGCTGATTCGCCCGCCCCAGCAGGATCTCTTTCGATGACCGGTCACGTAGTCGCACTGTGCGGCGGCGTAGGTGGTGCGAAGCTCGCACACGGCCTTGCCCTGGCACTACCGCCCGAAGAGTTGACCGTCATCGTCAACACAGGCGACGACTTCCAGCATCTGGGTCTTCATATCTCACCCGATCTGGATTCGGTGATGTACGCGTTGGCCGGCGTGTCCGATCCCGTCAGAGGCTGGGGACGACGCGAGGAGAGCTGGGCGTTCATGGAAGCGCTGGGAAACCTGGGCGGCGACACATGGTTTCAGCTCGGCGACAAGGATCTGGCCGTGCATGTGGAGCGTACGTCGCGGCTTGCGCGGGGCGCGACGTTGAGCGAAGTAACCGCTCATCTGTGCAAGGCCCTCGCCATCGCCGTGCGCGTACTGCCGATGAGTGACGACCCGGTCCGCACACGTGTGTTGACCGAGGAAGGGTGGCTCGATTTCCAGGACTACTTCGTTCGTCGGCAATGCAAGCCCGCCGTACGCGATTTCACCTTTACGGGTGCGGAAGCGGCGCGAGCACAGCCTCACGCGTTGGCCGCTCTCGAACGCCCCGATCTGCGCGCCGTCGTCATCTGCCCCTCGAACCCGTTCGTCAGCGTCGCGCCGATCCTCGCGGTACCGGGCATTCGACGCGCGTTGGACGAGTCAGCGGCGCCCGTGGTGGCCGTTACGCCAATCATCGGTGGCCAGGCGATCAAAGGCCCGGCGGCGAAAATGCTGGCCGAGCTCGGCCTCGACGTCAGCGGCGCGGCGGTCGCGCGACAGTATGCCGGCCTCATCGATGGATTCGTGATCGATCAGACGGACCCGATCACGGACCCCATCAAGAACATCACTTTCTTCAGGGCCGCCACCCTCATGAACACCGTCGATGACCGACTGCGGCTCGCTCGTGCGGTGCTGGCAGCGGCTGACTCACTCGTCGCACAACCGCCATCGCGGGCGTACGCTCCGTGACATCCGATCGCGAACACACATTGCTTCACCGAAGTTGGAGGACATCATCATGACTGAGTCTAGCGAGCCGAAAGAACTGCCAGCGTGGATCAAGGATCACCTGTCGCGCTATCTCGCCACCAACGGCGAAGACGGGTACCTCTGGGATGCCAGCCTCGGCGGCGGCAAGGGACTCGTGCCGACGCTGCTGCTCACTACGGTGGGCCGCAAGTCGGGGCGAGACCTGACGCTGCCGCTGATCTTCGGCCAGTCCGGGGCGGACTATGTCGTGGTCGCATCCAAAGGCGGGGCGCCGACGCACCCGGCGTGGTACCTGAACCTCGATGCGAATTCCGAAGTGCACGTGCAGGTCAAAGCGGACAAGTTCAAGGCGATTGCGCACACCGCGAATGCCGAGGAGCGAGCCGCGCTGTGGCCCCTGATGGTGGAAATCTATGGGCCCTACGCGGACTACCAGAAGAAGACCGATCGGCAGATACCGGTGGTCGTGTTGAAGCGCGCGTGACAAGAGCGGCGGCCCGCGCTCGCGCAAGCCGCCGCCGAGGCGCGAACCTCACGTCTCGCTCATCGCCTTCTTGTACGGCGCCGGATCCGGCGCCGTCCGCGGCGCCTCGCTGAAACGCTTGCGGGCGGCCACGCCGGCAAGGGCTCGAATCCCCCGGACGGCCCCCCGGGCGGATGTTCATCCCTCGCGCGCTCAGAAAAGCGAGAGGCGCGTCAGCTCCGCGAGCTTCGCCATGAGTTGATCCTGGAAGGCGGGATCGCGTACTTCCGGCGCTGGGTCCTGCTGCTTTCGGTGGTGCCAATAACCCCCACTGACTCTCGCAGCGGGATCGTCGCTGACCGCTAGCCAGGTCTGAGTGAGATGGCCCATCTCGAGATCGTCGGTGGCGCCGGCACCTCCCATTTTGGTGGGCACCCAGCCCGGATCGACGGCGTTGCTCAGCACGTCCGGCCAGTGCCGGGCGACCGCGAGAGCGAGCGCGGCAACGTAGAGTTTGCTTTCGGAGTAGGCCTGGCTCTGCGCCCATCGACGCTTGACCCAGTCAATATCGCTCAGCGCGCCGCTACCGCCCCGATGCATGCCGCTGCTGAGGTAGATCAAGCGATTCGGGCGCTCGATGAGCGCCGTAAGCACGTAAGGCGCCAACGTGTTGACGGCGAGAACCTTCGCGTGACCCTCGGGCGTCGTGCCACGACTTGGCTCGACGTAGATGCCGGCGTTGTGGATGACCGCGTCCATCCGTCCGATCTTGTTGACCTCGTCGGCAAGGCGTCGCGTCTCGACGGCGCTGCCGAGATCGCCGATGACCACTCCTGCGGCGCGCGGCGCCAGATCGGCGAGCGTGGCGGCGCGTTTCTCGGAGCGTGCGTGAAGAACAACGTCGTGGCCTTCGGCCATGAGGGTGCTCGCCGCGGCACGGCCGAGCCCATCGGCGGAGCCGGTGATGAATATGCGACCCATAGGACGTTCCTCTGCTGAGCTCCAGGCTTGATCGATGCCGCCGGTGCTCGGTTCGGAGGTGCCGGAGCCCGTCGAATCCGGCGCCGACGCGACGCTACAGTGTCAACCAACCTGCTCGGTCGTCAACCTCCCCTCGGCACCTTCGACCTGGCGCCCGTCGCGCGGTGGAATACTCAGATCGCGCGCAGCCGGGGTCCGAGCAGCAGGGATTTCAGGCCGATGCGGGCCCGGGGCCGATGCGGGCCCGCTCTCGCAAGTTGCGCCACTCGCAGGCAGCTCTGGCGGGCGCCCTCCGCGCGGGCAGCAAGATTCGCGAGCGTCGAGACAGCCCGTCCCTCGCCCGCTTGTCGGTTTTCTACTAGGGCCAGGACGACGGGCCCGGCTAAGGTTGATGCATGACAACCATCCGGCGGCACGAAGTTCACCGACAAGACGCGTCGCCCCCGGTCTCAAGAGCATCCCGATGAACGCCTCGTTCGGAGCGCTACCGCGCAACACCCCCACCGCGGCACCGACAAATAACGCCAGGCGCTCCGAGCGACGGTTCTTCAGCGGCATGGCCATCGCGCTTCTGCTCACCGTCTTTGCGGGATTCGCGCCGACCTACTATCTGCGCGGCACGTTCGGCTCACCGCCGCTCACGCCGTCGCTGTGGGTGCACGGCTTCGCGTTCAGCGCATGGATGGTGCTTCTCGTCATCCAGACGTCGCTGATCGCGGCGAACAGGATCGACATTCACCGGCGGCTGGGGGTCGGAGGCGGCGCGCTCGCCGTGCTCATGATGGTTCTCGGCGCCTACGTTGCGATCTCGAGAACCGCAAGCGGGGAGGTCTTGTCACCGCCCGGGGTATCGCCGCTGGCGTTCCTCACCGTGTCGCTCGCCGCGATCATCGTGTTCCCTGTGCTGCTGGGTTCCGCGATGGGGTTTCGCAAGCGCCCCGACATCCATAAGCGACTGGTGCTCATCGCAACGCTCGAACTGGTGATGGCCGCCGTCGGCCGCCTTCCGGGCATCTTCAACCCGCTCGGACCGATTGCCCTCGGAGTCGCCGGCCTGTTTGTCGTCACCGATCTGTTCCTCGTCCCGATCGCGGTTTACGACTGGCGATCGCGGGGCCGCCTCCACCCGGCGACGCTCTGGGGCGGCGCATTCTTTATCATCTCGCAGCCGTTGCGCGGGATGCTGGGCACCACGGCGGCCTGGACATCCTTCGCGGCGTGGCTCACAAGCTAAGCCCGTCGCTGTACGATCGCCCGACCAAATAGTTGCAACGGCTGCTCCGCCCGGTTTGCCATGCATCGCATGTGGTATCTGCCACCAGGCCCTGGTCTACACCCATACGTTCGCTTCTACGCGCAGCGTGAGGTCAGCCTGCCCAACAATGTGGTCGTGATGCATCCGGTTCCGGCGCGCGCTGCGCCGATGCTCGAGTTCGAATTCGGTGACCTGCCAAAGATTCATTGGTGCGATCGGGAGCACGTCACCACAGCTCTGCGTTCCGTGGTGGTCGGACTGCAGACGTACCGCAGGGTGCGACTCGAGATAGGCGGAGCACACGAATCTTTCTCGCTGGTGTTCCAACCATCCGGCTTGCACCGCCTGTTCCGCGTGCCGATGGCGGAACTGACCAATCGCGAATTCGATTCGCGAGCGGTACTGGGCGCATCGATATCCGAACTCCAGCAACAGCTGGGCGACTGCCGGTCATTCGAAGCGCGGGCCCGCGTTGCCGATCGATACCTGCTGCGCCAGATTTCCGGTGTTCATGTCCTGGATGGTGTTTCGGCCGCAGCGAACGTAACGCTGCTGCGCGCTGGACAGATTCCGATGGCGCAACTACTGCACTCGACCGGTTTGAGCGCGCGTCAGTTCGAACGCCGGTTCATACGGCAAGTCGGCATGCGACCGAAGCTCTATTCGCGGATTGCGAGATTCGAAGCCGCCCTGGACAACAAGCTGCGATCACCCGGCAAATCGTGGCTTCGCATCGCGCATGAGCTCGGTTACCACGATCAGATGCATCTGATTCACGACTTCCACGAACTTTCCGGCGAGGCGCCGGGCGGCATGCAGACTCACGCCGAAACGCTGCTCCACGGTGAGTTGGAAGTAGTCCGGCAACGTTCCGCGCTTGACTGTAGTCAGTCGCCCGCGAGACTGCTCCTGTAGCTGCGATGCTTGACTCGCATTCGCGCAGCGCGCGGTTACGTGCGAAGGCGTATGGCCCGCTGACGTTACGCGGTCGGCAACGTGAACCGGAGCGTTGTGCCTTTGCCCAATTCGCTCCCGACCGAGATCTGGCCTCCGTGCGCCTGAATGATCTTCTCGCAGATGTGCAGACCCAGGCCGAGCCCGCGGCGCAGGTCGCTGTCCATGTGCCAGAACCGCTCGAAGATGTGGGGCAATGCAGAGGGCGGAATGCCAGGGCCGTTGTCACTCACGGTGACCGCGACCGCGTCTGTCTGCCGCTCGGCGTGAACAATGACCCGCCCACCCACCGGCGTGAACTTCAGCGCGTTACCCAACAGATTCGAAAACACCTGCACGATGCGATCGTGGTCGAAGAATGCCTCGAGCCCATGGGCCGGCGAGTCGACGGTCAGCGTGATGCCGCGCGTTGAGAACAACGGCTCGTAAGCCAGGCGCACTTCCAGGAGAAACGCGGCAACGTCATGCTGTCGCTTCACGATGCGCAGCGTTCCCGATTCGATGCGCGCAACGTCGAGCAGGTCGCCGATCAGCCGCTCCATACGCGCGGCCGCGAGCCCGATACCCTGGCAGGTGACGCGCGTGGCGCCTTCGTTCGTGGTCACGGCGATGCTGTCCGCGCTCAGGGAAATGAGGGACAACGGGTTGCGCAGGTCGTGCATCACCATCCCCAGCACGTCGTGATGTCGCCCCGCCATCGTCTGGGCTTCGGTAAGCGCGCTCTTTGTCTCACCCAGCGTGCTCACGATGGCGTCCGCGCCTCTTCGCTCGAACGACAGCTGGTCATTCGTCTCCTGCCGGCGTTCCTCCAGCCCCAGGCGCAGCACATCCTGATCGCCTCGGTTCGACTCCACAGCGATGTCCGACCGTTGACGTTCCCGCTGCAGCAGTGCATCCGTGATGTCGCGCTCGACCAGTTTGCGTTGGTCCGCTGAATCGCGCTCATGGGCAACGGAGCGGTTTGGAGGGGGTGAATCAGAGCGCTCGCGCACGAGCGCGCGGTCGGCTCGCTCGCGGAATCTCAGGAGCTTGGTATCCGCGACTATCCGGTCTCGCTCGATGAGATCGTCCAGCCGTCTTCGCGCCTCGGGTGCGGACACCGCCAACTCAGCGTCCGACGTTACGCGCTCGGCTTCAAGGCTCGCGTCGGTATGCGCGCGCCCTTCCGCGATTCCAAGTTTGGATCGCCCCACGGAACACCTCCATTGTGACGGGCTCGGGCCCGCTTCACTCTCGAGCGACCACTCTCGCGAGTCGTTGGCCGCCTCTGGCGGCGCAGACTCACGCGACCCATTTGAGCACGTATGGGATCGCGAAGTCGAACGCGTCTCTCAGCGTGGCGACCATTCCCGCGCTCGCTGGGTGACGGTATGCCATCCAATCGGAGCGATGTTTGTCATCGATCTTTCCTGCGGTCGTTTTTACCTTCAGATAGGAACTGCTTACAAAGAGCCCACTGGCACCGTACGATTCGCGGTACACGCAAAGAAAACCCCTGTGGGATCGTGCTTCTTGCGCAACGGGGTCAGTCTCGCCCACGCTGCCGCCGAGAAACATCGGCACGCGCGCACCACGGGCATCCATCTGGTTTCCACGGCGTAGACTTGCCAATCCCGTCGCCAGGAGCGAAATGGAACATGCCGAGGATTCTGTTGTTTCGCGCCGCTCACGATCTGAGCGCGAGGCTCGTGCCGGAACTGTCCCGCGCTGGATACGACGTCTCGGCTCCGGAGAGCGCGGACGTGCGCACGGTTCTTCAGCATCGGCCGGATCTGATCCTGTTGCAGACGGATGTCCGAACGCTCGACTGCTGCGGTCTCATCGCTCAGCTCAAAGGCAATGAGGCCACGGCGCCGACGAAGATCATCCTTCTCGCCGAGGGCGGACCGCTGGAGCGCAGTCGTGCTCTCGATCTGGGTGCGGACGATGTTCTGAGTATTCCTTTTGAGCCGCTGGAGCTCTTTGCCCGCATTCGGGCGCAGCTCCGCGAGAAGGCACCGGATGATCGGTTGCGCGTGGAGGTGCTCGACGCCAGGAGGAAAGAGTCCGAAGCCGAAGCGGCGTTGGCCGCGCTCGTTGCGCAAAAAGAGACAGGGAAGAGACGCTGGATTGCACTCGCGGTGTTGACCGCGCTGGTGCTGATCGGCGTGGGCCTGGCTCTCCGAAACGCGCAGGTGGGCCGCAAGTCGAACGCGAGCCTTGCTTTGCAGCTCGAAAATCTCCGCTCGGAGGTGCTCACTCAAAGCCAGCTTCTGGAGCGCGCACAGAAGAGCCGCGAGGCTGGCAATCAGGAATTGACCGCATCGGTGGGCAAGCAGCTCGAAGAATTGCGGGCGGAGAGCGCGGACCTGCGCAAGCGGATTGCCACCTCGAGCGGGGTTTCCCTGTCCGACCTCGACAGCCGCCTGAAGCAGACCGACTCCCGGATCGGAAAACTCGAAACCGAGTCGCGCGTCGCACAGCAGATCGTCCGGGATTATTCGAACAGCGTCTGCCTGATCTATGTGATCGTGGAATTCCACGACCGGAAAAGCGGCGCTCGGCTCAACTATGCCGGTGTCGACGCGAATGGCAATCCGCTCGCCGATGCCAGCGGAAATCCCGCCGTCACCACGGAGGGCGGCACCCTGGCCGTTGAGCTGAACGTGTTCGGAAGTGGCTTCCTGATCGATACCGCAGGTCACATCCTCACCAACCATCATGTACTGCAGCCGTGGTGGCACAACGGTGAGGCGATCCCCGTGTCCATGGCTACTTTCGAGCCGGTCATCGTGTCGATGTGGGCTTACTTTCCGGGATATGAAAACCCGCTGCCGATGCGCGTGCGGGGTTTGAGCGAGGATTTCGACCTCGGGCTGGCATCAGTCGATCTGCCCAAGAACCACCCGAGGCCTGTCGCAGTCGATCCGCAGACCCCAATTTCGGGGAGTCCGGTCGTCTTGATTGGATACCCCGCGGGCGTTGAAGGGATTCTGGCGCGCCTCGACGAGCCGACGCTCAAACGAATCACTCAGACCGTTGGAGACAGCATGGAAGGCCTCGTGCTGGAGCTCGGACGAAGAAAGCTGATCCGGCCGCTGGTGACTCAGGGCCATCTGGGCGTGGTCGGCGCCGATCGACTGGTCTACGACGCGCAAACCACGTCCGGCGGGTCCGGTGGACCGGTGTTCAATGCCAGTGGGAACGTGATCGGGGTGAACTTCGCGATCCTGACGGGGTTCTCGGGCTCGAATTTCGCCGTCCCCATATCGCGTGCCGCCAAGATCGTCGAAGCATCGAAATCCGCGCAAGCGGTGCGCTGATACCGCGCGGGTCCGACCCCTGCCAGACGATTGACAGCGCGAAATAGCAACTCCTCGATTGACGGGAACCAGCCCCGCCACAGATTCCGCTGCGCTGAGCCCCGGGCTGCTCGAGTGCGGGTATTTCGACGCTTCCGCCGCGCCGTGATCGAATCGTGGTGTGTGCGGCGGTAAAGGGAGTATCTGTGGCGGAGAAGTCATTCCGCAGACTCGCCCCCGCTTCCGTCTGTACCACAAAACGAGCGCAGACCTCGTTCGAGGCATCGCGCCAACCTATGCAGTACATCGCCGTCCGCTCGTGAAAACCTCCATCAAGGCGACGACCGGAATCCCCGGTCTCGATGAGATGACCTTCGGCGGCTTGCCGCGCGCCCGTACGACCTTGCTGTCGGGCGGCCCGGGCTCCGGGAAGACGCTGTTCGCGTTGCAGTTCCTCGTTCACGGTGCGCGCGAGTGCAACGAGCCCGGAATCTTCGTCGCCTTCGAGGAGACCCCGGCGCGCATCGTCGCCAACGCGGAGAGCTTCGGCTGGAAACTGGCGCAGCTGCAGCCCAGGAGCCTGTACTTCCTCGATGCCCAGCCGCAGCCGGATCTGATTCAGGCCGGTAACTTCGATCTGAGCGGCATGCTCGCGGTGCTGGGAGCGAAGATCAAGGAAACGAAGGCGCGGCGCATCGTGTTCGACGCGCTGGATATCGTCATGGCGCTGCTGCCGGACGCGGCGGCAGTGAGGCGCGAGATGTACCGGCTGCACGCATGGCTCCTGGAGCACGGGCTGACCGGGCTCATCACTCTCAAGGCCGGTGAGGACGACGCCAGCGCCACGCATCAGCCCTTCGGCTTCATGCAATTCATGGTGGATTGCGCCGTCATTCTCAATCACAGCGTCGTGCTGGGAGTGTCCCAGCGCAACGTTCGCATTCAGAAGTATCGCGGCTCGGCCTTCAACGAGAACGAATCGCCCTTCCTGATCGGCAAGAGCGGGTGCGACGTCGCCGTTGCGCAAACCCTGAGCTCCGCGGATCTCAAAGTCAGCACGGAGCGGGTCTCCACGGGCGTCAAGCGGCTCGACACCATGCTGGGCGGCGGTTATTACCGTGCCTCGAGCGTGCTGATCACGGGCTTCGCCGGCACGGCCAAGACCACGTTGAGCGGCGCATTCGCGGAGGCCGCCTGCCGACGCGGCGAGCGCACCGTGTTCATCAGTTTCGACTCCGACGCGAACGAGGTCATTCGCAATCTCGCCTCGGTCGGAATCCGGCTCGATCGCTACGTGAAGAACGGCTGCCTGCGGATGATCTCCGCCCGCACCCTCGTCGGCAGCGCGGAAACCTACCTCGAACGCATCAAGACGCTGGTCAAGGAGCATCGGGCGCGGTGCCTCGTCATCGATCCGGTCTCCGCCTTGTCCAAGGCCGGCAACGAGCTGACGGCGCACAGCGTCGGGGAACGGCTCATCGACTGGTCGAAGGCGGGTCGCATCACGCTCGTGTGTACCCGCGTGCTCGATGAGACGTCGGTCCAGATCGAAGGCAGCTCGCCACTCCAGGTCTCGTCGCTGGCGGACACCTGGATCCATCTCAACTATCTGGTGCAGGCGGGAGAGCGTAACCGGGGTCTGTCCATCATCAAGTCCCGGGGCACGGCGCATTCGAATCAGGTGCGCGAGCTGATCCTGAGTGGCGACGGGGTGACGCTGGCGGATGCCTACACCGCGGGCGGTGAAGTGCTGATGGGAACGCTGCGCTGGCAGAAGGAGAACTCCGAGCGACGGGCGCATGAGATCACTGAAGTCGCCGGCAAGCACAAGCGGGTGCTGCTCGATGCGGAGGCCGCCGAGCTCGAGGTGAGAGCGAAGTCGCTCCAGGTCGAGCTGCTCGCGAAGCAGGTGGAGAAAGCCCTGCTGGCCAGCTCCAACCAGAGCCGCGAAGGCGAGCTGTCGCAGGGCCGTAGCCGAATGAGGGAACTGCGCGGCGCCGATGTGGCGCTCGGCGGGCGAAAATGAGGGAGCCATGATTCGACGCGTTTACAAGTTCAGATTGTACGTCGCCGGCGATGCACAGAACTCGGCACAGGCCATTGCGAACCTCACTGCGATCTGCCGGAAGCACTTGCCGGGTCGGTACAAGATCGAGATCACGGATGTGTTTCGCGAGCCCCAGCGAGCGCTGGCGGACGGTGTGTTCCTGACGCCGACCCTCATGAAACTCGCACCGGCTCCGACCCAGAGAATCGTAGGGACGCTCAGTCAGACGCGGCGGGTACTGCATGCTCTGGGGCTGGACGCGGCGAACGCATGAAGTCGATCCTGTCTTCTGCGACGGGATCCGCCGAGGAAATCTCCGCGCTGATCGAGGTACTGCACCGAACGGGTCAGCGGCTCGAGGAGCTGACGGCTGGCGAAGTGGATGCGGTGGCGGATGTGAGCGGCCAGACGTTCCTGTTGCGTGGGGCGCAGGAAACGGCGCGCTTTCGCGACGCGTCGAGACAGGCGGCGGTGCTGAACGCACTGCCGGCGCTCATCGCTCTGGTGGATACCCAAGGCGTCATCGTCTCGGTGAACGAGGCCTGGCGGGACTTTTCCGCGTGGCGTGTGTTCGAAGGTGCGGGACACGCCATCGGCGCGAACTATCTATCGATCTGCGACGGCGCCCAGGGAGAGGGCTCGGACTTCGCTCGCCGCGCGGGCCAGGGCATCCGTTCAGTGCTCTCGGGCGCGCAGCGAATTTTCTCGGTCGAGTATTCCTGCCCTACGGCAACCACGCGACGATGGTTCCTGCTGCGCGTGACGCCGCTTCCCGGCGAGTGCCCGAATGGCGCCGTGATCATGCACCTGGATATAACAGCGGAGCGTGAGACCCAGGAAAACCTTCGCATCAGCGACGCCCGCTTCCGCCAGATGGCGGAGAACATTCTCGACGTGTTCTTTCTGCGCAGCTTCGACAGCTCGCACGTGTATTACGTGAGTCCGGCGTATCGAAGAATCTGGGGCCGCACGTGCGAAAGCCTCTACGAGAACCCGGCCTCCTGGGCGGAGTCGATACATCCCGAGGATCGGCAGGCGGTGGCGACTGTCTTCAGGGACGACGGCAAAATCGGATTCGATTGTGAATACCGGATGATTCGCCCCAACGGCGAGATCCGATGGATCCATGTCCGGGGCTTTCCGATTCTGGATGCGACCGGCCACCCCTACCGGACGGCGGGAATTGCCACGGACATCACCGCGCGCAAGGAAAGCGACGACAAGCTCCGCCGGCTCAACCGGGTTCACGCGGTATTGAGCGGCATCAACTCGCTGATCGTGCGCGTGCTCGATCGCGATGCCCTGCTCAATGAAGTCTGCCGGATAGCGGTGAAAGCCGGCGCGTTCAAAATGGCCTGGATCGGCGCCATCGTCCCCGAGACGCTCGACGGCAAGGTGGTCGCCTCGTTCGGCGGCGAGCGCGGCTACGTCAACGACGTGCGCCTCACCGCGCGCGAGGGCAAAGCGCAGAGCGCAGAGCCAGCCTGCCGCGCGTTGCGGCAGTCCCGACCCGTCATCTGCAACGACATCGGGAGCGACGCGAGCGTAGCCGCGCGGCGAGATGAGTTGCTGAGCCGCGGGCACCGCTCGGTCGGCTTCTTTCCCCTGACGGTTGCCGGCAGGCCCGCGGCGGTGCTGGCATTGTGGGCGGGCGAAGCAGATGTTTTCGATGCGGAAGAAACCCAGCTCCTGCTGGAGCTCGCGGGCAACATCTCGTTCGCGCTCGATCATCTGGAGAAGTCGGAGAAACTGAACTACGTCGCGTTCTACGACGTGCTGACGGGGCTTGCGAACAGGCGGCTGTTTCTCGAGCGGGTGACGCAGTACATGCGCGGTGCCTCACGCGGGCAGGGCAAACTTGCCGTGTGCGTGATCGATCTCGTGCGGTTCAAGGACATCAACGACACATTCGGCCAGCCCGAGGGCGATTCGCTGCTGAAGCAGGTCGCTCAGTGGCTGACCCGCAACCTTGGCGATGTAAACCTGCTGGCCCGTGTTGGGACGGACCGGTTCGCCGTGGTGCTTCCCGAAGTGGAGAACGAGGAGAGCGTGGCGCGACTCCTCGAGGGCGCCATGAAAGTGTTCCTCGAGCAGGACTTCACGCTGAAGGAGAGCCCGTGCCGCGTCGCCGCCAAAGTGGGCGTCGCGCTGTTTCCCGATGATGGAACGGACGCCGATTCGCTGTTTCGGAACGCGGAGTCCGCGTTGAAGAAAGCCAAGGCGAGCACCGAGCGTTATCTTTTCTACGCGCAGAAGATGACCGAGACGGTAGCCGGCCGGCTCGTTCTCGAATACCAGCTGCGGCACGCGCTCGAGAAGGACGAGTTCGTGCTGCACTACCAGCCGAAGCTCGATCTCCTGAGCGGCCGGATCACCGGCGCCGAGGCGCTCATCCGCTGGAACGATCCGCGCACGGGTCTCGTGCCGCCGGGCCGTTTCATTCCGATTCTCGAAGAAACCGGCTTGATCCTCGAAGTGGGCCGCTGGGCGCTGCGCCAGGCGGTGGCGGAGCACCTGCGCTGGCGTAACGCCGGCCTCGACGCCGTACGCATCGCCGTGAACGTGTCGCCGATGCAATTGCGCCATCGCGACTTTCTCGCCGAAATCGAGGCGGCCATCGGAGTCGATGCGAACGCCGCGGCGGGGCTGGAGCTGGAAATCACGGAGAGCCTGATCATGGAGGATATGAAGCGCACCATCGGCACCTTGCAGGCGATACGCGAAATGGGTGTCACCATCGCCATCGACGACTTCGGGACCGGCTTCTCCTCGCTGAGCTACCTTGCCCGGTTGCCGACGGACACGCTGAAGATCGACCGGTCGTTCGTGACGGACATGATCGGCGGCCACAACGGGATTTTGCTGGTTTCCGCCATCGTCAATCTGGCGCATTCCCTGAAGCTCAACGTCGTGGCCGAGGGTGTCGAAACGGAAGACCAGGCGGAGCTCCTGCGGGTGCTGACCTGCGATGAGATGCAGGGTTTTCTGTTCAGCAAAGCCTTGCCTGGCGAGGTGTTCGAGACTCGCTTCCTGCAGGGCGTGGGGCCGCGATGATCGGCGTTTCGGGACAGGTAGCGGCATTTCTTGGACTGGATCACGGCGGAACCCGGTGGGCAAGGAACGCTACAGCTCGGCGAGCTCTGCCTGGCACTCGCCCTTTCGTCCCTGATCGGGCTGGAACGTGAGTTCCGGATGAAGAGCGCCGGATTGCGAACCCACACGCTCGTCGGCGTGGCGGCCGCGCTGATCATGCTGGTTTCGAAATATGGTTTCGGCGATGTCATCTCGCGCTACGAGATCGTGCTTGATCCTTCGCGTGTCGCCGCCCAGATTGTCTCGGGAATCGGCTTCATCGGCGGCGGCCTGATCTTCGTCCAACGCGACATCGTTCGGGGACTCACCACCGCCGCGATCATCTGGCTCACTGCGGCGGTGGGCATGGCCTGTGGCGCAGGCTTGCCGTTACTCGCAATCTTCGTGACCGGAGCGCACTTCGTTGTGGTGTATGGGTACGCCCCTATCGAGAGGCGCCTCCTGTCCGAGCACGCGGAACTCCTGGTGCAATACATACCCGGGAAAGGCGCGATTCAGGAGATCATCCAGATGTGCACGGGACGTGGTTTCGCGGTCCACGACATCACAGTGCGAGGCGACACCCACCCCACTGAAAGCGAAGGACGCGCGATCCAGCTCCAGGTCAGAGGCCGCCGAGGCCTCACGTCGCTGGTCGTGGCGATTGGCGATGTCAAAGGCGTGGTCTCCGTGCACTCAGCGCCCGTCTCGGGGACAAAGGACTGAACGACAGCGGCATCGCGACCGGCGCAACGCCGCGGCCCGCTAAATCTGGCGCCATTGTTCGTTGCGTCCGACATGACGCTGCCCGCGCGGGCCGCCGACCTTGCGATCTTCGGCGTAGCCGGCCCAACGCGCCATTTCAGGAATGGACCGCGATGAGAATGAAGTTGTCGCCCTCGTCGTTCAGCGCAACGGCGGAGCCATAGCCGGTTCCCACCAGTAAGCGGCAGCCGGCAGAACAATGGAGTATCAACGGCGCGGCGCCCAGGCCGGACAAAGTCACATCGTTGTTCGCCAGGCTCCAGGTGCCAGTGAACGTGCCGCTGTCCAGATGTGGCCCCGTGTGATCATTCTTGTGGCCTGTGACAGCCAATGTGCCCGTGTGATCAGCCGCGAACATAAGAGTTGCTTCATAACTGATTGCTTCAATAGTGGCGGGACCCCCGGTCCAGCCGACGCCGACCTGCAGGAACGACACCTTATAAGTACCCACAATGTCGGTATCGACGGTCGCCCCGCCTTCGAGCTTGCCGACGCGTGTGGCGAGCGCATCGATGGCCGTCGCCAGCGCCTGAAAATCCGCGTTCACTTCCGCGGCTTTGGCCGGAGTGCCAACGGTGAACGTGTTCGGCACGGTGGTCTGCGACATCGCGGTTTGCCCAACCGCGCACAGAGCCAGGATGCTCAAGAGGGATGCGTAACGCATGAGTCTGTCTCTCGAAGCCACGATGAATGAAACGAATTGCACGTGCGAGCTCATTGCCAGTAGACGCGGTCCCAGCTCGCCTGATCCCAGACGAGCTGGCCTGGAGCGACCGTGAAAGCGGTCGAGCCATGGACCGTCCCTGATGTCGCGGTAATGGTGGTCGAGCCCGCGGCCGCGGTCGTCGCGAGCCCGGCACTGTTGATCGTGGCGACACCGTTCGACGATGAGGTCCATGTCGCGGTGGTGGTGAGATTCCGCGTCGTACCGTCGCTGAGCGTTCCGGTCGCGGTGAATTGCACCGTAGTTCCGAGCGTCGTCGATGATGACGTCGCCGTCGTGACCGCAATAGAGCTCAGCGTTGGAGTCGGGGTCGGTGGTGGAGGCGGCGGTGCCGGGTTCGAAGATCCGCCGCACCCCTCCAGCACGGATGCCACCACCAGCCCCAAGACGACCTTTCGGAGTCCCCGTCGATCGCGGGAACCGGGTGCTCCGACGATGAGCTCGCTTCTCGGCATGGCGGAATTCCCAAGGATCTCGCAGGTTGGCGCACTCGGCACGCTTGGCCTGACTTTACGTGGCGCGACGGTCGCTGCACATGATGCAAATGCATCATGTCTCCCCGAGAGGTCGAGTCGTTGAACACTTCTGGTGCGGCGGCGACCCCGGATTTCCGCGCGAACACCATTCCACCGGCCCCGGGCTGCGCTATGCTTTGCGCAGCAAAGTTATCCAAGAACAATCCTCCTTCGCAGTCTGGAACTGGACGTGATGGACAATTTGCTGGGCTTCGTTCTCGAGCTCTATCGGCTGGCTCAGGACACACCCCCTTCCGAATTCCACGAGCTCGCGCTGAACATGCTGACGGCCGTTCTCCCGTTTCGTTCGGCCACCTGGTCGGATGCGACGGTCAACGGCGAGCGCGTGGAGATCGCAACCGTGCAGCTTCACAACGAGCCTGCGGAAGTGCGCACGCAGTTTGCGGCGTTCAATCGGCAACACATCCGGCGCGTGATGCTGGCTGCGCGGCAACCGGGCCGCGCAGACGTGCTGAACGACGTATGCGCCTACTACAACCGCCCCGAAGAGGGCGCGATGCGGGTGTATCTCAAGCGCTATGCGCACGAGCGCAATATCCTGATCACTGATCTCTCGCAATGGATATCGCTCTATCGCCCCGCAGGCGACCCGCCATTCAGCGAGCGGGACGTCGCGGTCATCAACGGGTTGCTGCCGCATCTGGTCGAAGCGCTCGGCATCAACCGGGCGCTCGTCCTCGGCGATCTCCATTCGGCAGGCACGGCCGCGCCCGCTCGAGCTCGCGCGCTCGTTGACCGACGCGGCAATTTTCTTCACTGCGGGAAGTGCTTCCTCGAGCTGCTGCGCCTGCAATGGCGGGACTGGTCCGAACCCGTGGCTCCCCCCTCGTTGCTCGCGAAGCTGAGTTCCGGACGATCGGCAAGCATCGCCGATGGAGCGGTCGAAATATCGGCCCGCGAATTGGGCTCCGCGCTTCTGCTGACCGCAAGACGGGTATCGCCGCTCGCGCGGCTATCCCCGCGTGAGTTGCAGATCGCGCAGCAATTCGGCCTGGGCAAGTCATACAAGATGATCGCGATCGAAACCCGGCTTGCGCCGGCGACGGTGCGCAACGTGTTGCAAAAAACCTATCGGAAGCTCGCCATCGACAACAAGGCGTCGCTGGTGCGACTGCTCGAGATAAACTCTGAATAGCCGCGATCGCGACCCGCATGATGCGGCGACCACCGGTTTTTGCAGCCGCTCACGCCAATCGGGGCGCCGCATGTAGCTGCACAGCCAGCTCGGCAAAAACAAGCCGAACACCGCGAGACCCGTGTTCAGCGCGCGGTGTCGAGTCGCAAGGCGCTCGGCAGCGCTTACAACGCCGAGACGTCGACGACGTCGTGATGAAGGCGTTTCAGCCGCTGCGCGCTCTGGTGGCCGTGTGTCACCAGCACCACGGAGATGCCGAGGGCATGCCCGACTTCGAGGTCGTGATCCGTATCGCCGATGAGAAGCGTGCGCGTGGACGGCACGCCGCTCTCACGCATGAGATCGTGGCCGCGCTGGACCTTGCCGACGGCGAGTCTGTCCCCGATGCCGAACACGAAGTCGAAATAGTGGCTCACGCCGAATTGCGACATCATGCCGTGCAGGCTGCCCTGCTCCGTCGCGGAGAGCACGGACTGCTTTTTGCCAGAGGCCTTTATTTTCCCCAAAAGCTCGCGGCAACCCGGCACGAGCGGGCACTCACCCACCTTTGCCAGGAAGCGATCCACGAACTGGTCGCACAAGTCCGCGAAGGACTCCGCTTGCAGATCGAAGCCGAGCGTCTCGTAGTATCGCCGGATGGGGAATCTGAAAATCTCGCGATACCGCTCGATGCTCATGAGCGGCAGCCCGCGCGGCTCCAGCAGAAAGTTGATGGTGTCGACGGCGTGGGAAACGTCGTTCAGCAGCGTGCCGTTCCAGTCCCAGATGACGTGGTCGATGTCTCCGAGACGATGGAACAGCTGCTGCATGCTGGGGTGCCCTTTAGAAGTAAGAAGAAGCGAGGCGCCGCCGCCAGGCCTTCACCGGTTCTTTGCCGGGCCAACGGAGCGAACTCTTCGAGGATTACCCCGCCCGCATGCGCAGAATGGCAGCCACATCGAGTTCCTCGCTGTACAGGCGTAGCTCTTCACAGCCGCTCTGCACAGCGAACATCGCCATCCGGTCGGCGAGTTCGTTACCTTCCGTTCCCACGTGCGCGCTGACGTGTGCCAATTGCACGCTGGATCCAAGGTGCGCGTAAAGCGCGTAAGCGTCCTGGATGATCTCGAGATTCTTGATCTCCCCACCCGCCTTGCGCCAGCCTTTCTTCTCCCAGCCTGCCGCCCATTTCGACACGCAGTTGATCGCATACGTCGAGTCGCAAAAGACCTGCGCGGTCTCGCCCGGGACGACGGCCTCCTGCACGATGAGCAGCGCGTGATGAAGCGCGTTCAGCTCCGCCGTGTTGTTGGTGCCGTTCGGGTTGTAAAGGCCATGCCACAACTGCTCGAGCTTGCCGTCACGATAGACAGCGATGCCTGAACCCGCGTTGCCGGGGTTGGGGGGGTCACAAGCACCGTCGCAGTAAATCTGCAGCCCCGTGGTGGCTGTATGCACTCTGCTGTATGAGGCGATCGATGCGCCAGTCGCCTTCGGCTGCGGACTGACAGGCGCCGGCTTGCCAGCCCGAAATGCAGCATCGGCCTCCGCATGACTGTTGAACGACTTGAATTTCGCCCCGGGAAACTTGTCGACGTATCCGTGAGTCGTCGGCCAGTCGGTGAATACACCGGTCCTGCGGCCCGCCCACACGACATAGAATTTCTTTGCCAACTCGATGCCTCGTTCCAACGGGAATGACCTGAGTGCGCCTGCGGGGCCGGCGAATCGCCCGCCTTCAGAAACCCCGTCGCTTCAAGACCCAAATACCGTGCGTATATCCGCGGAGAACTCCTGACGCTCGAACAGCACCAGATCGTTTTCGATCTCATCGAGGTGCTGACGCATGGCCTTCGTCAATCCCTCGACGTCGCCGCGCTCGATGAAATCGATGAGATGTCCGTGTGCCTGATGCGAGCAGCTGCTCACATCGGGCCGCTCGTACACGGCTGTGATCAGCAGCGATCGGGTCATCAGCTCGCGCAAGAACTCCACGACGACCCTGTTGCTCGTGACTTCCGCGAGCATCGTGTGGAAGTCGTGCGAAGTCTTCAGCTCCAACGCGCGATTGGACTTGCCCGCGATCTGCTTCTCGCGCTTCACGTGAGTTCGCAGCCGCTGCAGCGCTGTGGGACTGGATTTGTCGACGATATCCGGTGCCAGCGCCACTTCGATCAGCCGCCGTGCGGCGAAAACCTCCCTGGCCTCGCGAACGCTGGGATAGGCGACGACGGCGCCGCGATTGCGGTGGATCGTGACAATCTTGTCATGCGCCAGCGACCGCAATACCGAACGGATTCGCATGCGGCTGACGCCGAAAACCTCCGCAAGCTGATCTTCGACCAGGCGAACGCCCGGCAGCAGCCGTCGTTCGACGACCGCCGCATGGATCTTTTCATATATGGCTGATTCTTCGACGGGATGAACAGCCAGCGAATCGCGAGTCTTCGTTCGAGCCTCTTGAATGGTCACCGCTGACGTCCTGCCCAGCTCAGTCGGCCGCGATTATAACGGGACTGCGAATGCTCAGTACACGCCGATGAAGGGATTGCGAACCAGAGCGGACCGAAAGTGCTCGATCAGCGTGATCATGTCGAAAATCGGCAAACCCACCGCGGCCTGCGTCGCGTGTGCATAAGGGGGTAGATCCACGCATTCGAACAGCAGCGCCTTCACTTCCGGATTCGCCGCAACCAGTGTACGCGCGACGTCGACGACCTCGGCGGTCACGCCGTCGAAGTCCAGCTCGCCCTTTTCCTCGCCTACGGCCGCGGTAAAGAATGGCCTGCCGTCCATGCTGGCCAACACGATCCGGGCGTTACTGCCAGCGCGCGCCAGACGCAGATGATCTTCCGACAGGCTGTTCTTGTCCGAAGCGATCACGCCGATGGCCGCGTCCGGCCCCAACATACGGGCAATCAGGGGGATCTGCAGAAGACTCGACAGTAATATCGGCACAGGCAATGCGCGCGCCAACGCCTCCTGGTGCACAACCATCAATCCGCAATTGCCCGCGATCGCCCACGCGCCTCGCTCCACCAATCGGCGTCCCGCGGCGATGAAGCTCTCGAGACCGCCCGGATTCGCCCGGCGCAGATCCTGTGTCCCGACGCCGCTCGCCACTTCGTAGCAGACGGGGTGGGAAAAAGTCGTCGGGTTGCCGGGCGTTCCCGGCGGACAGGGAATGTGCTCTTCCAACAGAATTATCCCAATGGGACGACCGTAACCGGTCTGCGGCGTGCGGGCTCGATAGATCATCTCGTCACCTGGATCGCGAAAAAGCCAGGCGCCACCTTGGCACCTCGCTTTCGATTGTAAACAATCTTATGCCAGATTGTTCAATCATTGTGCACAGTTTGATCGCGCATGCACCGATGAGTCGCGCGGCTCCTCCGGAAAGCTCGAATTCCCGACGTACGAGCCCGGACTGGGCGGCATGACCTGTGGCGTAAGAATTGCAGACCCCTACCCGCGGCTCACACGGGTCGTCAACCGGGGAGATCCGCATGCGACGCTGCCTGCTCGGGCTAATCGCCAGTTCAGTCATGTTTTTTCCGCCCGCGCATGCTGCGGAACAGGTGATTCTCGTATCGCCGCTGCCCTTCGGCGTCGACGCTTACTTGCTCATGACGCGACAGGGAGCCCTCGACGGTGGCCGCGCCATCGGCGCCCGCGTGCGGATTTTCGAAAGCAGCGACCCGGAAGCGCGCAGCGAGAACATCCGCGCGGCACTCAACTATGGCGCAACCATCATCGTGGCGCCGGGCCCCGAGTTCATCGACATGGTTCAGGATTTTGCGGAAGATTTTCCGCAAGTTCGATTTCTCATGGTCGAGGATTGCCCCGCACGACTGGGGCCAAATGTCTTTTGCGTGCTGCTTCGTACCTATGAGGCGGGGTTCCTGGCTGGAGTCGAAGCAGGCCTCTCCACCCGCTCGGGCAAGGTCGGGACTCTCGCACCAGCCGACTACCCTGAAGCGCACCGATTCATCGATACCTTTGCCGCTGGCGCCCGCTACGTTCGCTCTGACGTGAGCGTGCATCCCACGCTCTGGATCGGCGGCGACAACCCATGGTCGGATCCGTTGCGGGCACAAAGCCAGGCCGCGGTCATGGTGAGCCACGGCGTCGACCGGATATTCGCCACAGTCTCAGCTGGTAACGGAGGCGTCTACAAAGTCGTGAGGAATACGCCGGGGACTCTCGCGACCGCGCTCGACGTCAATGAGTGTCCTGAAGCGCCGGGCCATATCCTGGACAGCGCCGTGCGGCATGTCGATCAGGTGATCGCCCGCGCCATCATCGGCATTGCCGCGAAGACTCAACCGCGCAGCGTGTCCTATGGACTGAAGGAAGGCGCGGTCAACCTGACTTCACTGGAGCCCGGCGCCGGTCAGAGCCAATGCCTGGCCGCCATGGACGAGGGGCTGATCGCTTCCGTTGCGAAGGTACGCGACAAGATCGTCTCCGGTGAGCTGGTCATCCCCGACCCGACCGGCGTGATTCGTTGAGTCCGGGAGCGGCACGGCCATGGCATTCCTGGAAATGATCGACATCGTGAAGCGCTTCCCCGGCGTGCTCGCCAACGATCACGTGAATCTGGAGGTGAAGCGCGGAGAGATTCACGCGCTGATGGGCGAGAACGGCGCGGGCAAATCCACGTTGATGTCGATCCTCTACGGGCTGCATGCGCCCGACGAGGGCCACATTCGACTGGGACCCAGCACACTTTTTCTGAAATCGCCGCTCGATGCGATTGCCAGCGGCATCGGCATGGTGCATCAGGCCTTCAAACTGTTCGAATCCCTGACGGTCTGGGAAAACATCGTGTATCGGCGCGAGCCGCGCCGCGGCCTGTTCTTTATCGACTCCGCTCGCGCATGCGCTCTCGTCCAGGATCTGGCCGATCGCCATGGACTACCCATAGATCCCAGGGCTCGCGTAGCCGATCTGCCCGTGGGAGTGCGCCAGCGGCTGGAGATATTGAAGGCGCTGTACCGCGACGCCAACGTGCTGATCCTCGATGAACCCACGGCGGTACTGGCCCCGGTCGAAGTCGCCGCGCTCTTCAAAGTGATGAGGAATCTGGCAGCGGCGGGCCGCACCTTGTTGCTGGTCACGCACAAGGTGAACGAGGTCATGGCCGTCAGCGATCGCATCACGGTATTGCGCGACGGTCGCGTGACCGCGCGCCTTGAAACAGCGAACACCGATCCGGCCACCATCGTGCGCGCGATGACCGGGCGCGAAGTCACTCTGCCGACATCGAGAAGCCGGCGCGAGACGGGAAACATTCTGCTCGACGTTGCAGGCCTCCGGGTCGAGAACGGCGGTCACGCCGCGGTGGACAACGCATCGCTGCAAGTACGAGGCGGCGAAATCGTCGGCATCGCGGGCGTTGCCGGCAACGGTCAATCGGAGCTCATCGAAGCGATCATGGGACTGGCTCCCATCGCCGCGGGCTCGGTCACGCTCGCTGGCGTGGACGTCACTCGCGAATCCGTCGCCGCGCGTCGCGCGACCGGCGTGAGTTACATCGCGGAAGATCGCGCCCGCACGGCCACCGCGGGAAACGCAAGTGCCGTGGATAACCTGGCGATGGGCTTTCACCGCAGTCCCCCGCTTGCCGTGCATGGGCTGCTGAAGCTCGATGCCATGCGGCGCTGGGCACGCAGCCTGATCGAGCGTTTCGACATCCGGATCAGCTCCGAGAAGACTCACGTGGGCACCTTGTCGGGCGGCAATCTGCAGAAACTGGTGATCGCACGCGAACTGGCCCACCAGGCGCCGTTGCTGATCGCGGAACAACCCACGCGCGGCGTGGATATCGGCGCCATCGCTTTCATCCATGGCGAATTGCTGAATGAGCGCGAACGCGGACGCGGGATTCTGCTGGTGTCGGCGGAGCTGTCGGAAATACTCGCGCTGGCCGATCGCATTCTGGTCATGTACGAAGGTCGCATCGTGGCCGAAGTCGCGCGCGAACAAGCGGACGTGACTACGCTCGGCGCGTATATGACAGGGGCTGTTGCGGTATGACGCCCGCCGCAACGATCGTCGCCCAACTCCGCGGTCGCATCGAGCCGCTGCTGCCAATCGCTACCGCAGTCGCCATAAGCCTCGGCGTCTGCAGTCTCATCGCGTTATCGGTGGGACTGAGCCCGGGACTGATGTTCGCCGAGCTCCTCAAGGGCGCGGTGGAAGGGCAGCAGCTGGGAGAGACGGTGGCGCGGGCCGTGCCCCTGGTCGGCATGACACTCGCCGCCGCGATTCCCTTGCGCGCCGGCATCGTCAATCTCGGCGCCGATGGGCAACTGGCCATCGGCGGTTTCGTTGCCGCGATCGTCGCGCTGTACCTGCCCGCGCCGGGTGTGGTCCGGATGGTGATGGCGCTCATGGCCGGCATGGCCGCGGGCGGGGTGTACGCCGCGCTTGCGGCGCTCGGCGAGATCTACGCACGCGTGCCGCTACTCTTGTCGACGTGGTTGCTAACGTATCCCGCGAAGGGCTTCTGCGGCTACATGGTGCGCACGACGTTCAAGGATCCGACTACGGTCTGGCCGTCAACCGAGCGGATCGAGGTAAGCGCCCGGCTCGGACAGCTGATCCCCGGCACGCCCATCAACCAGAGCCTGGTGCTGATTCTGCTGCTGGCCATCGCGGTCATCTTCATCGATCGCCGCACCTCCGCAGGCTACGAAATTCGCTTGCGTGGCTACAACGAACGCTTCGCTCGCTATGGAGGCATCGGGCTGCCACGGCAGACCATCGGGGTCATGCTCGCCAGCGGCGCAATCGCCGGTCTGGTTGGCGCAGTCATGGTGCTCGGCTCCCAGTACCGCTACACGGAAGGCGCCTTGACGGCGTCCCAATATTCCTGGTCGGGCACGCTGGCCGCGTTGCTTGCGGGCGGCGAGATCGTGAACGCCATCATCGCCGCGCTGTTCTTCGCCGCCCTTCAAACAGGCGGCTTCGCAATGGAGCGGTCCGTGGAGATTCCCCGCGTGCTCACGATGGTCCTCGAGTCCGTCGTGATTCTCTTCCTCGCCATGCGTGGTGCCATCTGGAGACGCAAGTGAGCTCCGGGTTCTTCAACGCGACCTTCTTCGACCAGGCAGTGCTCGGGATCACACCCATATTGCTTGCGGCACTGGCGGGCACTCTGTCCCAGCGCGTGGGGCTGTTCAATATCGCTCTCGAGGGCCAGATGCTCGTCGGTGCATTTGCCGCGGTATGCGGCAGCCATTTCGGCGGAAGCCTGGAAGCCGGCATCCTCGCGGCCGTCATCGCCGGAATGGCATTCTCGGCCCTGCTGGCCGTGGGCAGCGCCTTCCTGCGCGGCAACGACATCATCATCGGAATCAGCCTCAATCTGCTCGCCGGTGGTCTGACGTCATTCCTACTTCGCACGCTCTACGGCGTCAGCGGCACATTCAGCGATGCATCGATGCCGGGTCTGACGCGATTGCGGATTCCAGGCGTCGCATCGCTCGACCTCCTCGGACAGGCGCTGGGTCAGCAGAATCCTCTGGTGTACTTTTCCTGGGCACTGGTTGCCCTGACCGCCGTGTTCCTCAACAAGACGCCGTGGGGATTGCGGTTGCGTGGCGTCGGTGAGCAACCCGACGCTGCCGGCGCGCTCGGCGTCAACACCACACGTTACCAATTCATCGTCACGCTGATCGGAGGCGGCCTGTGCGGACTGGCCGGCCTGCAGATCTCGCTCGGCAGTCTCACGCTTTTCAGTGAAAACATGACCGCGGGTCGCGGCTGGATCGCAGTCGCAGCGGTCATGCTCGGGCGCGCACGGCCGCTGATAGTGGCGGCCGCATGCACTCTGTTTGGCCTGTCCGACGCACTCGGACTGCGCCTGCAGGGCGAGGGATTGCCGAACCAGATCACTGACTCGGCACCGTACCTCGTGACCCTCGCCGCACTCGTGATTGCCGGGCTCAGGCAGCGCAAATCCTCGCGCCAGGAGTGAGCGCCTCTTGCAATTGTTATCAATCCAGATCAGGATTGTTAACAATCCAGTTCAGCTCCAGCGACGCAAGAAGAACACCGATGTCCACCCAGAAATATGTCGAGCATGGTCCGGGGTCTCCGCTGGACGCGGCTCGCGAACAACGCGCGGACTTCGACTCCGTACCCCTGATCGATTTCTCCGGAATGCGAAGCGACGATCCGGCAGCACGCAACGCCGTCGCGGGCCAGCTACGGGAGGCCTGCATCAATGTCGGGTTCTTCTATGTCGCCAATCACGGTGTTCCCGAGGAGCTCGTCGACGCCATGTTCGAGATGGCGCCTCGATTGTTCGCCTTGCCCCTCGCCGAGAAGATGCGCCTGCATGTGAAAACGTCGTCCCACTACCTGGGGTACGTAGCGATCGGAGACGAGAACGCCGATCCGGCCGCGGGCAAGCGCGAGTTGCACGAGGCCTTTGATTTCGTCCCGGAGGACGCGACTCTGGAACACGACTTCCTGCCCGGCGACTTTCGCCGCGCGGGAAATCTCTGGCCCGATGTGCCGGGTTTTCGCGAGCTCGCGGCCCGCTATGGCATCGAGATGCGTCTGCTGGCACGGCGAATGTTCGCCGCGTTCGCACTGGCGTTGAATCTGCCGGAGAGCTACTTCTCCACGCTGGCGAGCGCGCCGATGTCGCTCATCCGGATGCTGCACTACCCGACGCAACCCCCATTCAGCGAGGACTACATCGGCACGGGCGCGCACACCGATCACGAGTGCTTCACGATCCTGTGTCAGGACCGGATACATGCGCTGCAGGTGCGCAATCGGCGCGGCGACTGGATCCCGGCGCCGCCGATTCGGGGCACGTTCGTCGTGAACATCGGCGATCTGATGGCGCGGTGGACGAACGGGATTTTCGCGTCCACCTATCATCGCGTGTCCAACACGTCCGGGCAGGCACGCTATTCCCTGCCCTGTTTCATCGGCCCCAACTCGGACGCATTGATCGAAGCGCTGCCGAGCTGCGTGAGTGCCGAACATCCGCCGAAATACTCGCCTGTCTACGCAGGCGAATATGTGTCGAGCAACATCTACCATTCGCTCGACGACAACACGACGCTGTCGCCTCTGAAGACCCAGATGAAGCCCGCGGTGTAGGCGGCGCCGTGAGCGAACAGCCCACCGCGACGGTGCGCGCACCGGTGTCCCTCGAAGCGATTGTTGCCCAGGGGCTCTGTATCGGATGCGGTCTGTGCCAGAGCCTTGCCGGCGCCGACCGCGTGCAACTGCGCATGAACGGCGAACGGGGCGAACGTCCGACCGTTCTCGAGTCGCTGGATGGCGGCACGCTGGCGGCGATCAACGAGGTCTGTCCCGGCATTCACTGCGAGGGAGTTGGAGCAGTCGACGCCGAGGGCACGATCCACCCACTGTGGGGTCCCACGGTGTGGATGGCCACGGGGCATGCGACCGACGAGCGGGTCCGCTTTCATGCCTCGTCGAGCGGCGCGTTGAGCGCGCTCGGCAACCACCTGCTCGAGAGCGGCGAGGTGGACTTCATCCTTCACGTAGCCGCCTCTCACGATCGCCCGTTGCGCTCGATCGCGCAGCTCAGCTTCACGACGACGGAAGTCATGGCCGCCTCCGGCTCCCGTTACGGGCCCGCGGCCCCGCTGACCGACTTCAAGTCCGTGCTGGATCGGGGACGGCCCTTTGCATTCGTCGGCAAGCCCTGCGACATCTCGGCGATTCGCAACTATGCCCGACTCGATTCGAGAGTCGATGAGCTGCTTCGCTACACCCTCAACTTCTTCTGCGGCGGTGTCTCGGAGTTCGGCAAGACGATGGACTACGTGCGCAAAGTCGGCTGGCAGGAGGCGGATGTCGCGCACCTGCGCTACCGCGGCGACGGCTGCCCCGGCTCGATGGTGCTGAGATCGCGCACCGGCGAAGAATTTCGATTCGACTACAACGAGATGTGGGAAGACGAGAGCCGCTGGCAACTGCAATTCCGCTGCAAGATCTGCCCCGATTCGATCGGCGAGCGTGCCGACGTGACCGTCGCGGACGTCTGGCCCGGCGGCAAGCCCGATGTCGAGGGCAGAGGATTCAACGGATTCATTGCCCGCACGGCCCGCGGCGCCCGGCTGTTGACCAACGCGGTTCAGGCCAGGGCCATCACGTTGACGGAAAGTCTCGACTTTGCCGGTCTCGAGCTCACGCAAGAGTCGCATGCCCGTCGCAAGAAGGCGGTCGCTTCGCGGCTGCGAGCCCTGCGCGATGCCGGCGTGACCGTGCCCCGTTTTGAGCTGCTACGCCTCGACGACGCGGACCGTCTGCTCGACGAGGCGGAGCGGCAGCGAAATTACCAGGGAATGTGCGACCGCCTGCGACAAGGCGACAACCGCGAAGATGCTCCCGCTCACCCGTCGAACTAATAAATCCACATGGGCATGCCGATGAAAACGCAGCAGCTTGAAACACGAAGACAGGGTCATCGTCGCTCGGCGCAACGGGAATTGCGAAACCCGGAAACTCATGACGTGGAGGACATGCGCCATGCCGCGTAATTCACGGATCATGGGCGCCGCTCTCTCGCTCACGTTAACCCTGCCCCTGTATCCAGGCGGCGCTTCGGCCGCCGCCGCGGCCGACGACATCGCGCTGGACGAGGTCGTAGTGACCGCGCGGAAGCGCGAGGAAAACCTGCGAGACGTGCCGGTAAGCATCGGTGTCGTCGATGGCGCGACCATTGACAACCTGCGCGCACATAACATGGAGGACATCACGCGAATATTGCCTGGTGTGTCGTTCGCCTCGCACCAGAACGGGCCTGCCGGCCAGGGACAGGACAACATCAGCATTCGCGGCATCAGCTCCACGGTCGGCAATCCGACGGTTGGAATTTATGTCGATGAAGTGCCGCTCATCACGCTCACGGGCGACGAAGGAAACGCGGAGCCCCGCCTGGTCGACATCGAGCGCGTGGAAGTCTTGCGTGGCCCGCAGGGAACGCTCTACGGCGCCAGCTCCGAAGGGGGAACGGTCAGGTTCGTCACGCCCGATCCCGATCTGCACGAGCTCAGCGGTCGCTTCAAGCAGGACGTGTCCGGCACCAAACATGGCGGTGTCAATTACGACACCCAGGGTATCGCGAACATTCCCGTCGTCGACGGTGTATTCGGCCTGCGGATTTCCGCCGAGTACGGCCGAAACAGCGGCTACATCGACAACTACGCCCTGGCGGGCTCCATCGCCGGGGGAACGGCCGGACCCGGCGCCCTGCAACGTAGCGGCACGAACTCGGACACCAACGCGGCCCTTCGAATCAAGGGCCTCTGGAACGTGAGCGACAGTCTCTCCGTCGTTCCAGCCGTGCTGTATCAGCGCTACGCGGCCGCCGACATGTCCACGTTCATTCCGTCCGCGGGTCTTTACAACCAATTCAACCAGGTGGCCGGTACCGACCGGGACGCGCTGCTCGCACCGAGCCTGACGGTGAAAGCAAATCTTGGGTTTGCGGACCTCACGAGCATCACGAGCTACGTCAGCCGCAGGGTAAGCCGCTTCACCGATGGTACGTATTTCAATACTGCATCCGTCGCTCAGTATTTCCTGGACACGGCCGGCGTGCCGCCCTATACGACTCACCAGGATGAGAACGACAACATCCTCGGCAACATTGCCTCGCCAGTGCGATTCACTGATCGCTTCAATACGTGGACGCAGGAAGTGCGGCTGGCGTCGCCGGCTGACCAGGAAGTGATTCATTGGGTCGGCGGCATCTACGTCGCCGATCAGCAGGAATCGCACGTCGACGACGAACCCGCACCGGGCTTCAGTGCCGCTTTCCAGAACATCTACGGATACGGCATCAATTCGGACCCGATTCTGAATCCCACGCTCGCCACCGCCGCACCCAACCCCAACTTCTGGTCCAACGACATCTTCTGGCACACCTCGGATCACAACGACACGACGCAGGTGGCGATCTTCGGCCAGATCGACATCGATGTGCTTCCTACCCTGCACCTTGGGCTGGGCAACCGTTACGTCCGCGCCACGGAGAGCTTCACCGAGACCGGCTTCGGTTTCTTCGAGTTCGGCAACGGCGGCGCCGATGGCACGCCCTACGTCCAGAAGGCCACGTTTTCGACGTCCACCCCGAAAGTCACGCTGACCTACGATCTCGGCAGCTTGTCGAACGTGTACCTCTCCGCGGGCAAGGGCTTTCGCCTGGGCGGCGCCACAACCCCACAGACGAATGCTGCCTGCGCCGAGGGGCTGGTGCAGCTGGGCAACGCTGAGCCGCCGACGGCATATGGTCCGGATCACCTGTGGTCCTATGAGCTCGGAACGAAGTCCGTGGTATTCGACAAGACCCTGTCCGTAAACGCGGCCGTGTACTACATCGACTGGACCGCCATTCAGCAAAGCATCGTCATTCCAATCTGCGGCGGCCAGTACAACTCGAATGTCGGCGACGCGAAAGCCATCGGCGCGGAGCTCGAGATCCGCTACAAGCCGCCGGTCATTCCGGGTCTTGTCTTGAGTACCAATCTGGGCGGGGAGCACGCCTACATCACCAGCACCACCAACTCGCAGACCGCCGCAGTCGGGCAGGATGTTCTGTACACGCCGAAATTCACCGCCGCGGTGATAGCCGATTACGCGTGGCCCATTCGGTCTGGCATCAATGGATTCCTGCACGCCGATTACGAGTACGTGGGCCGGTCATTCGGCTCGTTTCAAATCGACTCTCCGCAATACATCAATCCCAGCTATGACCTCGCCAACATGAATGCGGGCGTGAGCTTCGGCCAGTACGACGTGTCGCTGTACGCGAAGAACCTGTTCGACGATCGGACGATCCTGCAAAGGCCTCAGATCAATTCCATCATCCAGGGCTACACCTTGCGACCGAGGACGGTCGGGCTCTCGTTCCAGGCGAGATTCTGACGTATGAGAACGGTGATACGCGGGGCGCGAGTGCTCACGCTGGATGCCGAAGGGACCGATCTGCCGCGTGCCACGGTGGTCGTCGAAGATGACACCATCGTGGAAGTGCGGGCCGGCGATTCGCCCGTGCGGCCGGAAACCGGCGGCGAATCGGTGCGCGAGATCGATGCCAGCGGGCATCTTCTGATGCCCGGCCTGGTCAACGCGCATTTCCATTCGTCGGTCAACCACCTCAAGGGCGCCTTCGACAGCCTGCCTCTCGAAATCTTCATGCTGTTCGAGACACCGGTGGACGCTGCGCGGGACGATCCGCGTGCGACTTACGTTTACACCTTGCTCGGCGCGATCGAGATGCTGAAGAGCGGTGTCACGACCGTGCTCGACGACGCCTTTTTCGTTCCGGCCCCGTCCCATGCCGGCATCAACGCGATCATGGAGGCCTATCGCGACAGCGGCATGCGCGCCACACTTGCGCTGGATGCGCCGAACGTGCCGGAGATCGAGAAATTTCCGTTTCTTGCGGACCTCTTGCCGCCCGAACTGCTGGCACGCGCACGCGAGCCAGCGGCCCTGGACACCGAGGGTCTGCTGGACTGCTATCGTTTCCTGTTCGAGCACTGGCATGGCCAAGCCGGCGGTCGCTTGCGCACGGCCGTGTCCTGCTCGGCGCCCCAACGAGTCACCCCGGAATATTTTCGCTCGCTCGATGCACTGAGCCGCCAGCATGGCCTGCCGTTCTTCCTGCACGTGCTCGAGACGAAGGTGCAGCGGGTGCTGGGAGAGGAGAAGTTCGGCGGTTCGCTCGTGCGCTATGTGCACGACCTGGGGTTGCTCAGCGATCGCATGAATATCATTCACGCGGTCTGGGTCGATGCCGACGACATGAACCTCATCGCCGAATCCGGCGCGGTCGTGGCCCACAACCCGATCAGCAATTTGCGCCTGGGCAGCGGTGTGATGCCGTTCCGGGAGCTGATGGCACGCGGCGTTCCTATCTGCCTCGGCACTGACGAAGCCATGACCGATGACTCGATCAATATGTGGAACGTCGCCAAGATCGCCGGTCTGATCCACAACCTCAATGGCGGCGCCTACGAAAAATGGCCGACGGCGGCCGAGATCCTGCAATGCCTGGTCCACGGCGGCGCGCGCGCGATGCGACTGCCGAAGCCCATCGGGCAGGTCGCCGTCGGATATCAGGCCGACCTCATTCTCGTGGACCTCGACACCCTGCCCTTCACCCCGCTGAATGATCTGACCCGGCAACTGGTGTACTGCGAACAGGGCACCTCCGTGCGCATGACCATGGTGGCCGGTCGCGTGGTCTACGAAGACGGCAAGGTATCCGATATCGACGAAGCCGCGCTCCGCGCCGAGGCCCGGGCGATAGCCGCGCGACGCGCTGTCGCGCTGGCTTCGGAGGCTCAGGGCGCGGCGCAGTGGTTGCCGTTCTATCGCGAGATGTACATGAAGGCGGCGGCCCGTGACGTGGGCATCCAACGCTGGATAGGAAACGCTTCCCGATGAAAGTTCTCCCCACTCACGGCCGTTACGGCCATTCCGCCATTGTCACGCGGCCTCTCTTTCAATGGCCGAACAAGCGCCGCCTCGCAGTCTATTTTGCGGTCGGTGTCGAACACTATGCCTTCGGCGAGGGGATGACCGAGAACCTGGTTTCCGGCAACGCCCATCCGGATGTGCTGAACACCTCCTGGCGCGAGTACGGCAATCGCGTCGGGGCCTGGCGCATGCTCCAGTACTTTGCGGATGTCGGGGTTCCCTTGAGCATTCTCCTCAACAGTGCGGTTTGCGAGCATGCTCCCGATCTCATCGAGGCGGCGCGGCGCGGCGGACACGAGTTCATCGCGCACGGCTATTCCAACTCGGACACGCTGGCGGGTATGTCCGAACCGGCCGAACGCGACTACCTGAGCTCCGTTGCAAGTCAGATCGAGCGCTCCGTCGGCGTTCGACCGCAGGGCTGGGCAAGCCCGTGGATAGCGGAAACCTTACTCACGCCCGACTTGCTGAACGACAGCGGGTATTCCTACGTCCTGGACTGGTGTATGGACGACCAACCGGTGTGGCTCAAGACTCGGAGCGGCGCCTTACTGTCCGTGCCCTATTCGCAGGAGATCAACGACAGCTCGACCATCGTCGGCCGCCAGTTCAGCGCCACCGATTTCGCCGACATGATCGTCGATCAATTCGACGAAATGTTCGAGACCGCCGGGGAGGAGCCACTGGTGATGAGCGTGATCCTGCATTCCTTCATATCGGGTCAGCCGTTCAGATTGCGGGCGCTGCGTCGGGCCGTCTCACACATCATGAAGCACGCGGATTTGCTTTGGATCACGCGGCCGGGAGACATTGCGAGGCATTTCACACTGGCAGGTCCTCGCACCTGATCGGGGGCGGTGGCGGCCTACGGCAAGACGACGATCGACGCGCGAGCCGCCGGCAATCGCTACGAATACGGCATCGGTCTCGCGATGGAGACGGCGGAAATCGTCGCCTATTCATGAGTGCTCGTGCCCAGGCTCGACCCGACCAAAGTCCGCTCCGCCTGCGAGGGCCCTGAGTAACATCTCGAGCGCACTCGAATACTCCGCTTCGGTTTGCCAAGCGGAGAAATCCAGAACCGAATAGAGATCCGCGAGATCCGGCAGGTTCGGGTGGTTCGCCGTCCACGACTTCACCAGCGCGATATCGCATAGGCGGATGGGCATCAGCGACTCGCGCTTGTGACCCCACGCAAGCTCGATCTCCTCGCGAACCCAGCTGCTTTTCATGCTTTCGGCGGACAGCACCACGATCAGTCTGTCGTGCTCATGTATCGCCTCGAGAATCTGATCGCGCAGCGTCTCACCGGGAAGGAGGTCGAAGCGATCCCAGAAGACGCGCACCCCGATGTGCTGCAGAGAGTTGTAGAGCTGCTTTGCGAACGGCAAGTCTTTCGAGCTGTACGACAGAAAGCATGTTTCGTATTGGCGAGCGAAACGCTGGCCGCGCGCGAGATCCTCGATCAATCCGCGCGACACGCCCGCTTTGCGCAGAAACACCGGTGACAGCTTGAAGTGCGAGGCTGTCAGAGTGCTCAGCGAAACTTCGCTCGGTGTCATGTGGCGAACGGTGTCGAGCCCTTTCACTTCGGAGAGATCGACATCGGTGAAGAGCGTGCGCGAAACTTCCGCGCCGGTGAAGTCAGCACCCGCGAGTTGAGCGCGAGTGAAGTTGGTTCCGTTGAGAAACGCGTCCTTGAAAGAGACGCCGCGCAGGTCCGCTCGCGACAAGTCGGTGTCGACCAGCGAAGCGCCCTCGAAGCTCGCGCCTTCGAGAATGAGCCCCCGCAGGATGGAATCGTCGAATCTCGACGACGACAGATCGGCGCCACTCAAATCGCGCGCCTCGTGCGTGTCCAGCCGGCCGAAGTCCAGCAGCAGCTGGATGTGCAGGTCATTCGCCCAAGGTTGCCGCTTGCCGCGCAGATCGCGCCCCATCAATTGGATCTTCGCTTCCGGAAAACGCGCCCGAAACGCCGCGAGCAATTTCACGCTGCCGCCCGCGGTGATGAGATCTTCAGCGGCCCGGCTCGCCTGTTCCGTCAGCGGCTCGAGCGGAAGAAGGTGCTCTATCGCCTCGAGCGCAAACCACCAAACGGCACTCTCTTCGCCGCGATTGCACGCGCCGGCCGCGCCTAAAAACCTGCACGCATCGGCAACGAACCGAATCTCTTCCGAGCGCGTCACCTCAAAGGCATTCTCCTCGGTGAACTGCGTTCGTCCGGTGATCTGCCCGAGCTCTTTCAGCCGCGCCGATGCTTCACGTAGCGGGGGCGGCAGGGACTCGTTCGCCCAGGCCCATCGCCAACTGCTGAAACGGCGACCCCAACTGCCGATGGCGATCGCCTTAGCGCGCACATATACGTTGTCGCCTTCGTAGAACTCAATGACTCCCGTGTCCGAATCCAGCCGCTGAGCGAGCAGCATTAACTCGGGATGGGCGGCGATTTTTGTATTCAGCTCGGCGACGACTTCTGCGTCCGCAGGCTTCTCTGACGGAGTGTCGGTGAACGTGCTCATGAGGCAAAGCTCCGAAGATCGAGGTACGCATCGTAGAGCGCGAATCGAAGAAGCGTGGCGATCAATGTGCGGCGATCGGAAATGATGACAGTGAGGGAAGCGATGGACAGGCTCACCTGAGATCGCGCAGAGTTCACATGTTCGCATTGAAAAAACCGCCTAGTTTGTGTCAAAGCTACACATCGATCTGGCAATGGGATCAGCGAGTTTCCTTACGGGTCGCTTACAACGGCAAATTCTTCCCGCGTCCTGCGAGTCATTGACGCCGCAGTCGTGACTCTTCCGCCATGGCGCGCCTTTTGCTTCAGTCCCGCGAAAACCAGTAGATCCGAGAACGCAGGGACATGCCCTCACCGCAGGACGCACGCGTTTCTTCATTCACCTGCGGAAGATCACTCGATCCATCCGCAACGCCGATGTCGCCGCGGCAAAGCGCGCCGCCCGGGCTGCGCTGCAAGGCAAGTCGATGCAGGAATACCTGCGTGCTGAACTGGAGCGCTTGGCAGCTCGGCCTTCTGTGGAGTCGTGGCTGGAGCAGGTGCGCAAGAGAAAACGCGCATCGCAGACCCGTGTTTCTTCCGCGCAGATCCTCAACGGTCGCGATGCTGACCGCCGGTGAGTGTTGTCATCGATTCATCGGTGCTGGTAGCGGCGCTTATCGATTCCGGTCGGCAGGGTGCATGGGCTGAGGGCGTTCTGGCGAGTGGGGCTCTACACGCACCCGAGCCGATTCGCGCCGAAGCCACCAACGTACTGAGGCGTCTGGAAAGAGCGAAACACATCAGCACGGCCGAGGCGAACGCCGCTCACGACGATCTGATGCAGCTCAATCTCGAGCTGTTCTCCTTCGATCCCTTTGCCGATCGCATATGGGAGCTTCGGCACACTGTCACGAGCTACGACGCTTGGTACGTGGCCGTAGCGGAAGCCCTGAGACTGCCGCTCGCGACATTGGATCGAAAGTTATCGAGGGCTTCTGGTATTGCCTGCGAGGTGATGACTCAACGTTGAGCCTGGAGAAGACCTACGTGCGCGGGAAGCCCGCCTGCGTGCTCAGATCAGGATATGGCGCAGCGGACGAGAGCCGATTTCGGCCCTGTAAATTATTAAAAACACGCCAGCTTTCGCCGCACCCGCCTGGTGTCGCCCCCTGAAATACCCCCAAAAGCAGCCGGCTTTTCGTAGCTCGCTGCGCTCCGCGTTCCAGGGCGTCAGTCGAGCAAGCGGCGACAGAATGATTCGAGCGCAAGAAGGTCGATGATGCTCTCGGACCAAGGTTCCTGAGGCGCCGCAGTGCAGATGATGGCTGGAGACGGGTCCGTACGAGTGAACTGTGCGCGCCAGTCGATGCGAGCGGCAGTCAGGATCGTGCTCGTCAGTTCATCGAGCAGCAGCGCTTTCTGCGAACCGTCGCGCTGAATCAGTACGCCGAACCCGTGATGCGCTCGTATCTCCGCGAGCGCGGATGGAAAGCCTCCCGCCACCTCGATCGCCTGAATCGTCCGTGCCAATTCGGTCAAGGCGCGGCACGCTCGAAACTCGGCGAGCTCGAATGTGCCGACGGCGACGTACTTTCCTTCGCCGACGACACCTTCCTCCAGCAGTTGGCGCAAGAGTGGAAGGGATCCGGCGAATGTGACGACCGCATCGAGACTCGCGCGCAGCGCGGCCTGGGGTGAAGCGGACGGTCGAGGCCCTTCGCCAACGAGCTCCCAACTGGGCGACGGCGGAAGCCGGCGCGGTGTAGGCGCCGGCGGCTCCGTAGCCGGGACGATCGGATCCACTAACGTCAATGTCTCGGTGTACGCATCGTAGGTCACGAATATCGTGGAACCCACCGGGGTCGCTCGATCGATCAGGTCTCGCAAGACGACGTTGGGCTCGCCACTGTGCAGACGTTGAATATCGTCCATGAATTTGTCGATCTGCGCCGCGAATACATTCTCGGAGATGGCATCGCGTATGAGCAACTTGATCGTGAGCCACGAATCGAGCTCCACGAGGACCGAGAACGTGCGCGAGTAGAGCGAGGAATCGCGCGCAAGACCCGATAAAGTGCGTTCTCGAACGTGCGCCTGCCGGGCGGGGTGAAAGATCCACTGCCACAGACCTTTGATGCCCGCTTTTAGAAGTCGGTAGTGATCCTTGCCCGCCTCCTTCAGGAACTCCTCGAAGTACGGCTTCGTGAGGTGCACGACAACCGCGGTCGCGATGAGCCACTCGACAAACCCGGGCGCACATTTGGTGCTGGTCGGCGGCGTGCGAGTGCTCTGTAACCTCAGCTGGGGGTGACCCACCTCGGATTCGAACGTCGCTACGATCTCGTCGCGAAACGCCACGGGGCAGCTGATGCTCAGATGCGGGACGTTTGGCGTCGTGTCGGGACACGGGGTGTCATTGGGGGAAAAGTCAGCGCCGCCCGAAAGCTTCTGGTCGAAAATTTGCCCGGCTTGCTTCATGGGAAAATTTTAGACCATTTTGAGGTCGTCCGTGCGCTTGGCGCAGCACCACGACTCCTGGCCCCGCTCACGATCGCACGTCTACCAAACGCTCTCGCGTGAGCAATCGAACTAAGGAAAGCTGTAGTAGGCAACCGAGGCCACATCCGTATGCTCAAGCCGCGCCTGATTTGCGCGCAACTGGAGTGAATGATGTCCCTCGAACACTATCTGTCTCAGGCCGAGATACGACCGCTCCAGTTGTCGCTGCTCGAAGCGGAACCGGCACCGACACATCGGCGAATGCGATTACCGCTCTACCTGCTGAAACGCGTCCATGAGCACATCGACTCCAATCTCGATGGCACGCTCAACCTCGGCACGCTAGCTGCCGTCGCCCGTCTTTCACCTTCCCATTTCTCCCGGTGCTTTCGTAACACGACGGGCATCACGCCACACGCCTACGTGATGCAACAACGGCTACAGAGGGCGCGACTTCTGATCGCGAGCACCTCGCTTTGCCTGACGGAAATCGCCCTCAGGACTGGATTTGCGGATCAGAGCCATCTCACCCGCAGGTTCAATCGACGCATGGGATCCACGCCCGGCGCATTTCGCTCGCAGTGCCGGTGACACCAGGCCCGCAGACGTCGACGGCGCGACTCGGCCCGCAACCCGGCGGCTCGTGGCGGCGCTAACGCGGAGCGGGCGCCAAGGCCGGCACGACGAACTTCACCGTCTCGCTCGTGATCACCCGGTGAGTGGGGTCGGCCAGCTCGATCAGGACACTATGGGGGCCTGGCGCGAGCCCCACGAGAATGAGCGTCTCGCCGCTTGCGTCCACAAAATGCCACGTCGCCTCATCGACGGTCACATGAATGTGGCCGATACGGGGTGAGACATCGAGCGCACCTTTTCCGAACACCGGCACGATCCTCAGGTTCTCCGTTCGGTACTGAATGAACACGCGCCCCAGCGCGAGCGGCTCCGCCAGCGGTGGATCGACGATCAAGCGTGGCGGTGGTTCATTGTCGATGGCAAGCAGCGGTGAAGGACCGCGGATGTCGCGCGCGCTCTGGGCGGCCGCGCCGGTCGTGAGTAGCGTGAGTGCGGCCATGATGATTGTCCTGGACGGCGTGCATCTCACGGCGGGCTACCGTGAGACATGGGACTACACCCGCACGGATACGACTGGAAAGGCCAGCTATCGCGTGCCGTTCAATGGCCAGCTGATCGCTGTCCCCGTTTACGGTGAGTCACCCGCGGCCGGGGCGACTGTGGTCAGTACCGTGGTCAATCTGCCCTCGAACGGATCGTATGACCTTTCGGCGGACTGGCAGCTCAATAACGATACCCTGCTCTACCTGGCGCATCGAAGTGGCTACAAGACAGGCGGAATAAACGCCTCCGCGAATCCCGGCGCGCCTGGAAGAACCTATGGGCCCGAGCATGCCAAGGATATCGAGCTCGGCGCGAAGACGGAGTGGACGCTGGGAGGCGTTCGGGGGCAGGTCAATATCGACATCTATCACACCTGGTTCTCGGACATTCAGGAAGGCGAGATCATCCCGGGCACGGCACAGGGAATCACCACCAACCTTGCGAACGCCGGAATCGATGGGCTGGAGCTCGAAGGCACTATCGTTCCCGCGGAATGGTTTCGACTGACCGGGAACGTCGCGTTCACCGATGCGACCTATTCCGGCTGGCTCGAGGATTCGACCTGCGCAGCTCAGTACTGGCGTCCCCAGTGCCAGGGTCTGTCGGGCAACACCGCCATTGCGATCGATCACTCTCGGGGTCGCCTCGAGGTGGCCGGGCAGACCACGGCATTCAGGCCCGACAGGTTCTCCAATACCTCCAGATGGCAATGGTCCGTCCAACCGTCGCTCCTCCTTCGCAGCTGGCTCGGGGAGGACGTCGCAATTGCCGCCACCCTCTACCACCGTGGCCCCTATGTTGACGCCGTGGCGGTCGCCAACACCTCGAAAACCGCAGGCCTTGCGCCGGTTCCCCGCGAGACGGTGTTCGGCTATTCGACTACCGATCCGTACGACGCCCCGGGATACACGCTCGCGGATGTGCGGGTTGACTGGCGACACGCCATGGGAACACACCTCAGCGTGGCCGCCGCCGTCACTAACGCCGCGAACAAGATCTATCGCGTGAGCTCTGCCAGCTCATTCGAGGCGATAGGCGACGTCTACACGATCGTTGGCGAGCCACGCATGTGGTTCGCCGAAGTCAGCTACGAGTTCTAGGCACGCCCACTCTTTTCGTAAGAGGAGTCCGCAATGAGCGCATCGGGAGAGGTGGTCTACCTCGTCGATGACGACCCCGGTGTGCGCGAAGCCCTCGGGCCATTCTTTCAGTCGCTCGACATCCAGTGCGTTGGCTTTCGATCCGCGGATGAATACCTTGCGTACCCGAGAACCGATGAGGCAGCGTGCCTGATCCTCGATCTGCAACTTCCGGGTATAGGCGGGCTCGAACTGCAGGAGCGGCTCATGCGGACCAGCAGCCCTCCCATCGTCTTCATCACCGGCTACGGCGATGTGTCCTCGACGGTCCGCGCCATGAAATGCGGCGCGGTCGAGTTCCTCACGAAACCGGTGGATACCTCAGCGCTCGTTTCAGCGGTCACCGCCTCGTTCGCGCAAGACCGCGCGCTTCGCGAGCAACGCGCGGACCTTTCCAGCCTTCGTCGGCATTTCGCGCTGCTCAGCCCCCGGGAGCGCGAAGTTTTGCCGCTGGTGATTTCCGGACTGCTCAACAAGCAGTCGGCCGCACTGCTGGGAATCACTGAAGTGACCCTGCAAGTGCATCGAAGCCAGATCATGCGCAAAATGGCGGCGGGCTCATTCGCGGACCTGGTGCGCATGGCGAGCAAGCTCGGCGTTCCAATGGCGAGAACGGAACCTGTATTCAGCTCGGGATCGCAGTCTCCAAAGGGGTAGAAGACCGGTCGATCAGGCCTCTCCACCCGCGTACCGTGCTGAAGAGGCCCGCGTCGACAGAAGGAAGCGGGCAGCGGATTTCCCATTGCGGTGACCGGGTGTACTCATGCACACCGAGTTCCGCCATGAGCCCAGTTCCACCACCCGCTTCCCGGAGGAACGTCTCAGTCAGAGCGATGTCCAGTCGAGAACGACTTTCCCGGACAATCCGGAACCCATCGCCTGGAAGGCCCGCTCATAGTCCCGCAGCGGGAACTCGTGCGGGATGACGGGCGCGAGATCGAGTCCACTCTGCAGCAGGCTTGCCATCTTGTACCAGGTCTCAAACATCTCGCGGCCGTAGATTCCCTTCAGGACGAGACCCTTGAAGATGACCTGATTCCAATCGACCGCGGTGGGCTCCGGCGGAATGCCCAGCAGCGCCACCCCGCCGCCGTGGTTCATCGCGCGCAGCAAGTCGCGCAGCGCCGTCGGATTGCCGGACATCTCGAGCCCCACATCGAAGCCTTCCCGCATCCCGAGATCCTTCGTCGTCTCCTCGAGACGGGTCCGATCGGCATCATGGCAGTGGCCATCGCCTGCTTCGTAGGCGATGGCCACGACGTCATCACCGATGTGAACGACTACCGGCTCGAGCCGGCGCGGAAGATGGGCGCAAGCCGCGCCATCAATGTCGCTCATTAGTCTGCGCGATGCTTCTTGACGAGGGCTTTCATACGGGTGGCACGCGAAAAGGGCGGTAAAGTAGAGGAACGACGCCGGCCACGAATCCATCGAAAGAATGGATCGGACCGGCGCCCCGCCGTTCAGGTGCGCGCGCCCGACATTGCGGCGGCATGAGCCGCCGGCGCCGCGCCCGGCGCCGGCCCCGTATCGCGCGAGGCGCCGAGCGGCTGAACCAGCGTTGGCTCGATGGTGGACGAATCGATGATCTCCCACCCTCCGCCCACCAGCAGGCGCAGCGCCCTGTCATGGAAACGCAGGATCGTTTCGCGATGGCCTACGCTCACGAAGGTGGCGCCGGTATCGATGAGCGCGCGATAGAGTCGTGCTTCCGTGGGAATGTCGACGGCACTGGTGGATTCGTCGAGGAACACGAAGTGCGGCCGCGAGATCAGGATTCTCGCGAAAGAGACGCGTTGCTGCTCGCCGAGCGACAGCACCTTGCTCCAGTCGCGATCCGCATCGAGCCCTCCGCACTTCTCCACGAGGTCCGGCAGGCACACTTTCTCGAGAACCCCCTGCAACTCGGCGTCCGTCATGTCCGAACGGCCATGCGGATACAGGAGCTGCGCGCGCAGATTGCCGAGCATCATGTAAGGCTTCTGCGGCACGAACATCACGTCGTCTTCCGCCGGCATCGTCATCACGCCCGTGCCGCGCGTCCAGAGCGCCGCCATGGACCTGAGCATCGAGCTCTTCCCGACGCCGGTCTGGCCGATGATGATGACGCTCTGGCCACGCTCGATGCGGAGCGTCACCTTGCGCGCGAGTTGCTGCTCGCCGCCCGGCGTCTGGAAGCTCACATCGTTCAGCTCGATGCGCTCGCCGCGCAGGATCTGGATCTGGCCTTCACGCGCCGCCGCTCTGGCATCCATCTTGTCGAACCGCTCGACGATCTGCGCGAGTCGCACGACCCTCGGCGCCACGCCGGCGAGATAGGGCACGTAGCTGTCGAGCGATGTCAGCGCCTGGCGGAGCGACCCCGCCGCGCTCATTGCCAGGGCGATCGTTCCGTATTCGATCTTTCCCGTGAAGTACAGCGGATAGACGATTATCAGCGGTGCGATGGACCACACATACTCGAAGGCCTGCGTAGCGAACCCGGTCTTCAGCTTGTAGTAGAAGATATTCAGCCGGTTGCGGATGACGCGCTCCAGCCGGCCCGAGACCTGCTTCTCCTCCATCTTCTCGCCGCGGAAGAACGCGATCGTCTCCGCGTTGTCGCGCACGCGAAGCAAACCGAAGCGAAAATCCGCATGAGCCGCGACCGAGTCGAACTCCTTGCGGATGAGCGGCCATTGAATCAGCGTCTGCAGCGTAAACGCGACGGCGGAATAGATGATGACGAACATCGTCATGGCGGAGCTCACCTGCGTCAGCAGCACGGCATTGGTGATGATCCCCAGGATGGTTCCGAGGACACGTGTGGGGAACTCGAGCACCGCGCCGATGAACGGCTCCACGTTCTCCTGAATGCGCTCGTCGGGGTTGTCGATGTCGTCACGCATCGCGATGTCGTAATACGTCTTGTTCGACAGGTAGCGCGTGACCATCCACTCGCTCATCCAGCGATACCATTGCATGCGCATCAGCGTGTTGAGCAGGTTGAGTATCTGCTCGTAGACCCAGCGGCCCGCCCCGAGCGCGAACATGAGCCAGAAGATGTAATGCCAGCGCTCGCTGTCCCTGACGACGAGCGAGTTCGCCTGCTCGGCGTTCACCTGCGCGACCCAGAAGTTGTAGTACGCCCAGGCCGGTCCGATGAGAATGCCGAACGCCATCAGCACCCAGGACTTCCAGTGCTTGCGGTCCGACCAATAGGGTTTCGTGAGGCGCCAGATGCGCCTCATCAGCCGGCCATCGAGCCGGTAGTCGCGCGGGTCAACGTGAATCGTGCGTGCGTCTGTCATCTCGGGCGTCGCGTTCCAGTATCGAAATAAATTCGCCGGCCGCGCGTCCACGGTGGGATGCCGCCGGAAGAATGCGGCCGTTGGATCGGCCGCGTGGGTCGGGCCGATTCAACGGACCCGGCCTGCCGCGGGGGTTATGGCCTGAACATGTCGGGCTTGATCTTGAATGCCGGCTTGTCCTGCGCGGCGAGCCCATCGCCCTGACGCCACAGCGCGAGGCCCGCCGCTTCGTCGCCGTGCGCGATGGTCGCGACACCGACCAGCACCATTCCCGTGGAGGCGAAGCGCCTCAGCAGCGGCGCACTGGCCTTGGCCGTGGCATTGCCTTCCTTCTCCGCCGATAGCGCGTGCTCGCGACACGCCATCAGCCCCTGGAACACGGCATTGCCGGCGCTGCGCGCGGTTTGCCCATCCACCTTGTCGTCGGCCTGGAACGCAACCGCCTCGGCAAACGACGGGCGGCAGGAGGCGAGCAGATTGGCCGCCGCGACGCTCTTGTCCGCATCGAGCTTCTTCAGGAGCGACTCGTAGCGCGCGCGCAGGTTCAGCGCTTCCTGGCTCGCCGAAGCCTGCTTCAGGGAGGCCTCGGTCCGGACGTAGTTGGCCTGGCGCGGCACAGTTCCGAGATCGGCGTAAGGATCGTCGGCCTGCTTGGCCTGCTTCAGGTTCTGCTCGAAGTTGGGATCGGGGGCGTTGTCACACGCCGCCAGCACGACGACGAGCGCAATGCCCGTCGCACCCAGAATTGACTTGAGAATATGGCGCTCCATCATTCGGACACTCTTGATTGCCTGCCTCGTGTTCACGAACGAATGAGGCGGGTCGGGTCCGCAACGCGACGGCTCGATTCCGGTGCCTTCCGCGTGACGGTGCGTTTTCCCGGATCCGCGCGGAAGCCTCCGTAAGACAACACCGTCGCCTTCGGCTTTCCGATACTCAACAGTAGGGGATCGGACTCCTCAGCGCTCCCGCCAAAAGGCGGAAAAAAACGGCGCCCCGGGAATTGACCACCGCGGAACGCACACGCTCGAGGCGCAGAAACGGATCCTGGGCCAGATCCTCGGCCAGCCGCGCGCGGAAGGAACCATGCAGGTCCGCCTCGCTTTCCTAGTCGAAAGCGCTCATGACGACCCGGGCGGAAAGGGAACTGCGAGCATCTGCAGGGGAACGAGTGGGCCTGCAGATGCCCGCACATCGGTGGTCGCTTCCGCGCGTTCAGAATTTCCCGTGCAAACTCACCATGACGTTTCGCGGGTCGCCGTACCAGTTGCCGCCGGTACTGCCGCCCATTGTCTGGTAATACACCTTGTCCGTCAGGTTGTTGCCATTGACGGCGAGATCCCAGGTGTTGGTGAGCCTGTAGTCGATGCGGGCGGAAAGCACCGCATATGCTTTCTGCGTGTAGCTGTAAGGAGTGGTCGTTTTGCAAGTGACCGCGCCAGTAGTCGGATTCGGCGCGTTGTACACCGTGCAGGCCGAGCCCGCCTGAAACGCTGACGACTGCCCGTTCAATCCACCCGACAGTGTCAGACGATTCCACCAGCCATCACCCTTGAATCGGTAGCTCGACCAGATCTTGTACAAGTTCTGGGGCGCCCGGCTCTCCAGCGGAGTTCCATTGTAGGAACCCAGGGCACGGCCGGAGAGCTCGTTCTTGTTCCACGTATAGCTCGCCGACAGCTGCCAGCCAGGCAGGATTTCGCCCGTGACCTCCGCATCCGCTCCCTGACTCAGACCGATACCCATCCAGTCAGGGGCAATGGCGTAACAGCAGACATGGAAGAGATCCGGCGACCGGCCATAGTTCGATTCCCAGGGACCGTACGTTCCCGTCGATACCGGGCTGTTCTTCTGTTCGATGCGATAAGCCGCAAAGCTGGAATTGAGCTTCCCGCCCAATGCCTCCCATTTGATTCCGACCTCCATGTTCGAACCCGTCCCGGGGGGGAGTCCATTGAGCTGTTCGTCCAGGTAGTTTTCCTGATTAACGTAGATGTCCGTGTAGCTTGCGTAGACGGAGAGCGCCTTGTTCAGATCGAAGACCAACGACAACGTCGGCGGCCAGGAAATGTCATGTCCGCCCCCGGACCAGTCCGAGGCCGACCAGACGTCACCGATGTGCAGGTTCTTGCAGCTACCCGTGAAATCAGTGCACAGCGCGACACTGGTGGCCTCTCGCTCAAAATGGCTGTATCGCACGCCGGTGATGAAGTGCAGCCGATCGAACGCAGTCAGCTTCACACTGAGGTAAGCGCCCGAGGTCGTCTGACTAGCGGAAGGATAGAAAGCGCTCAGAAGCCCCATGCCCGGGTCCGCATACAACGGATCGTATGGATTGAATGAGAAAATATTGATTGCCGGACGCCCGACAGGCGCACCAACGTACGGCACGTAGCTGGTCGAAACCCGCGACGTGTACCTTTTTTCGTCCCTGGAGTCCGTCTTTGCGTAGCTGCCTCCCAGAAGAATCTCCTGGCGCTGGCCAAGGATGTCGAACGATCCAGCCAGTGTGATTTCCGCCAGCGAGCTGAAGAGGTTCCTGTCGGTCTCCGCGCCGCCATACATGATAGGCCCGCGATTGGTGATGGGACTGACGGTCTGGGTCGAGGTCCCATAGTTCTGCCGGGTCTGCTGTTCGTTGCGCGTCAGATTCAATTTCGCCTGCCAGTGGTCGCCGAGTTTCTGCTCCACGCCGGCGAACACCTCCGTGGTGGTGTAGTTCCATTTGTTCCAGGGAAAGCACAGGCAGAAGTCGCGCGACAAGCCCAGATCCGCGCCGCTTTCATATCGCGGCAGCCCACCGAACCACGGCACGGAATCCTGCTGCGTATAGCTCAGCCCGCCGCTGAGCACGGTCGAGGGCGTGAGGTCGTATTCAAGGGTGCCGTACGCGAGGCTCTTCTCGTCCTGCGCCACTTTATAGAAATGATCATTGTCTTGATGAGTCAGCACCAAGCGGCCACGCAAGGCGCCATCGAACGCCAGCGGGCTCGTGACATCCAGCGATGTGCGACGCCAATCCCACGACCCGGTCTCGAGCTCCCACGCCACCTGGCCATGATCGAGAGGTCGCTTGCGTACCAGATTCACGGAGCCGCCGGGAGTGCCGTAGAAGTTGAACAGGCCATCCGCGCCACGCAGCAGCTCCACATGGTCGTACTGCGACATGTCGACCTGTGGGTTATAAGCTCGCCACGATTCATTGAACATCGTACCGTTGAGCAGCGGCGGGCCGCCGTCGATCTGAATGGCGGTGATCTGGTAGCCGCGAGAAACGAATGTGCTGTCGATGCTGCTGCTACTGCTGCCGCCCCCGCGGATGACAGAAACTCCCGGCAGCTGATTGAGCGCTTCCGTGAAATCAGTGATGTTCTGGTCCTGCATGCGCTGCTGAGTCAGCACGCTGACCGATTGCGGTGTGTCCTTCATGCTCTGCGGCGCTTTTGATCCGATGCTGAGCGCGCCGCTCGTGTAGCTGCCCGTTCCTTCGGTTGCCGTCGCATCAGTGCTGCCGTTGAAGCCGGCCGTCGCGCCGGTGGAGCTCGCTCCCTCCACTCGAACCGGCCCCAACACGCGCGGCTGCGAGTCCATACCGGCCGTCTCCTCGATGACAACGGTCGACGCGTCCGTAAATCGATATGTCAGGTTCGTGCCAGCGAGCAATCGCGTGAGCCCCACACTGGGCAGGTACGATCCACTGAGGCCCGCCGTGCGCCGGCCGCGCGCGAGCTCGGCCGGATACACCAGCGCGAGACCCGTTTCGCTCGCGAACCGATTGAGCGCGGCTGGCAAGGCGCCCGCGGGAATATTGAACGCGCGCGAGGTCTCCGCCGCGACGGCGGCCTGTTGCGCGAACGATGGTGAAACGGCGCCGACGACCGCCAGCGCCGCGGTGCTGGCGCAGGCGAGCGCCCAGCTCCGCAAAGACTTGAGCATGAATTCGATCTCCCCGATCCGGACGGCGCGCACTTCGCACACCGCTCTTCATCTATGACGCCGGCGGCCCGGAATCGAGGAGGTCGAAACGGCGCAGGAGTCGGCGCCTAATCCTTCGTGACGACAATGAACCCGGGCGCGTATCGCAGCCGCAGTCGCCTGCTGCTTTCGAGCGCTGCCAGCCCGACGACAGGATTGCGGGTCGGGAAAACGCCGCTCACCGCCATCTCGCGCGCGTCCCCCAGCACGACGATGGGCTCTCGCGTATAGCGACTCAGCTCGTGCACGATGTCACGTAAGGGCACGTCTTCGAATTGCAGGATGCCTTGCGTCCATCCAGTCGCATTCGAATCATGAGAGCCCAGAGGTGCACCGGGCGTCCCCGCAAAATGCCAGCTCGCCTGCTGTCCCGGTCCGACGATGACCGCACCGCCGTCAGCCTCTACGCGAACCCGATGTTCCACTCCGGTGACGAGCGCACCGCCGCCTTCTGTGAGCGGGACTTTCCGGACGACGAAGGAAGTACCCAACGCCGTAACGGTCCCGCCGGCCGCCTCGACGACGAACGGCAGGTTCGGATTGGGCGCGACGTCGAACTTTGCTTCGCCCCTCAGCAATCGCACGATGCGCCGGTTCGCGGTGTACTTCACATCCACCGCGGAAGAGGTATTCAGGATCACCCGGCTACCATCGTCCAGCACGAGCAGGCGCCGCTCGCCGGCGGAAGTGCTGGCGTCCGCAGTGAATGCGGTGAGCGCGAGCGGCGCAAGCATCACGCCTGCGACACAAGCCGCTGCTAACACACCCACAAGCGCGAACTTGGCACGACGGCGGGCCGCGAATGCTTCTGTTCCTCTTCCCCACCTTCGCAGCGTCATGCTGGCCGGGCTCGTGTCGAGCGTGGCGTTCGACAATTTCCAGACGTTCTGCGCAGACCTCAGCGCGGAGGCGTTTTCATCCTGAGAGAGCCAGGATTTGAGCCGCCGACTCTCGCGCGCGGACAACCCGCCGCCATCGAGGCGGATGGCCCATTCCCGCGCCCGACGCTGAACGTAGCGGCGGCGACAGATTTCGAATGCGTTGCGCATTCGTGCGCGGCTGGCGTTCATCACTCCGTTTCCAGCTTTTCCGAGATTTCACAGAGTGCGCGCCGCAGGTGCTTCTCCACCATGTTCCGGCTGATGCCGAGGCGTTCCGCGATTTCCGCGTGCTCCAGACCTTCGAGCTGGCGCAGGACGAATACTTCCTTACAGCGGGGCGGAAAGCCTGAAGCGATCTCCAGCACACGCCTCAGCCGCGCCTGGTCGCCGAGCCGCGCTTCGATCGGCGGCTCCGGATCCGCCATCTCCAGCAGCACTTCGATGCCTTCTCCTTCGCCACGTCGGCTGAGCCGGCGGCGATAGTCGAGCACGAGGTTGCCTGCGACCCGATAGACGTAGGCATCCGGCGCGCTCACCGACGCCTCGGCCGCAACGGCGATGCGCAGATATGCATCCTGCACGATGTCTTCGGCCGTGTCGGGACAGCCTACGCGACGCGCGACATAGACCTTGAGCCTCTGGTAGAGGCGCAGGTAGGTGCCGATGGTTTCGGGCTTGTCAGCCTTGTCGTTCACTTTCACGTGGCCGTCCGCACCGTGCCCGACCGGCGCGCACGCTGTGTGTTTACAGGAACGACCCGGCGGAGCGAATCCCGCAACGGGGCCTCAATCCGGCCGGCTGCCGCTTGCGGTGGCCGAATAGCCGGGTCGTTCCTTCCCGTGAGCGCCTCGTCAAGTCAGAAAGTGCCGTGAAGCGAGAGCATGTAGCTGCGCGGTTCGCCGTACCAGTTACCCCCGGTGCTGGAGCCCATGGTCTGGTAGTAACGCTGGTCCGTCACGTTGTTCGCATTGAGTCCGACGTTCCAGATGGCGTTCAGATCGTAGCCCAATCGCGCCGACCAGACCACATAGCCCTTTTGAGTGTAGTTGTACGGCACTGATGTCTTGCATGTGATCGCCCCTGTGGCCGGATTGGGCGGATTGAACACAGTGCACGCCGTTCCGGCCTGAAACGCGGACGATTGCCCCGTCACTCCACCGCTCAGGGTGAGACGGCCGAGAGCGCCGGCGGACGCCGGACGATAGCTGGTCCACAACTTGACGAGGCTTCGAGGTGAGCGGCTCACGAGCGGTATGCCTTCGGCGCCGCGCGCGGCGTAATAACGGCCTGAGTATTCGTTCTGGTTCCAGGTGTAGCTTGCGGCCACCTGCCAGCCCGTCAGCAGCTCACCGGTTACTTCGGCATCGACACCGCGGCTCAGCAACTTCTGATCGGGATTGTCGGTATAGCAGCAAGTCTTGATACCGACGCTGCGCAGCTGGGTACCCGGAATCGCCATGCCGAAATTTTTCTGCTCGATCCAGTATGCGGAAAGAGAGGCGTTGAGCTTGCCCCCCGCTCCCTGCCACTTCACGCCTGTCTCATAATTGGCGCCTGTCAGGGGCTCGAGCGGCGACATGTCCATCGTCAGACTCTGTGCCTGACTTTTGTATATGTCAGCGTATGTGACGTAAGCGGTCAGCGAATCTCTGAAGTCGTACAGGACGGACACCTGAGGAGGCCATGAAAAGTTGTTGTCCGCGTATTTAATGAGAAGCCCTGGAGCTTTATTGTCGCCGATCTGTTTGCCCGCGCAATCGCCTGTGGTCGTGGTGCACAGATCCTGAAGTTGCGCGCCGTTGTCATATCGGCTGTAGCGCACACCGGTGACCAGATGGAGGCGGTCGAATGCGGTGAGCTTCACACTGACGTACGCCCCGGAGTTCTCCTGATAGGAAAGCGGCTGCCGCTGGGCCGGCAATGGTTCGGTCGGCGCCTTCAAGCGGGGATCGGAAACGTCGAAGTTGAATACGTTGACCGGCGGAGGCCCCACCGGCCCCCCAGGGTAGGGAACGTAGTTGGAAGGGATGGCGCTACTGTAGGACAGGACATCAGAACCGTCGATTTTCGCGTAGCTCGCACCGATGAGTATTTCCTGACGCTGGCCGAACAGCTCGAACGTCCCGGAGAGGGTTACATCCGCCGCGCGCTGTTCGCTACCGTAGTTCGTCCTGTTGGCGCTGAGAGCCGGCCCCGCCAGGGTCGTGGGATTGACTGTGCCGTTGACGAGCCCGTTCAATTGCTCGCTGCTCTGCCTGTTGTCGGTGAGATTCAGCTTCGCGCGCCAATGTTCGCCCAGATGCTGTTCAATCTGGCCGAATATCTCCGTGGTCTCGAAGTTCCAGCGATTCCAGGGGAAGCACAGACACGTGTCCCGGGGGAGATCGAGGTCGGCGCCGCTCTGGTAGCGAGGCAGGCCATTGAACCACGGCACCGAGTTCTGGCGCGTATAGCTGATGCCACCGCTCAGGAGCGTGGATGCACTCACGTCGTACTCGAGCGTGCCGTAGACCAGGGTTTTGTTGTCTTCGGCAATGTCGTAGAAGTGATCATTGCTCTGATAAGCCAGCACCAGGCGGCCCCGGATCTCATCGTCCAGAGCCAACGGGCTCGTCGCATCCAGCACGGCACGGCGCATGCCCCACGAGCCACTCTGCGCTTCAACGCTGACCTGCCGGTGGTTCAGCGGCCGCTTCCGCACCAGATTGATGGATCCCGAAGGGTCGCCATAGAAATTGAACTGGCCGTCGGCGCCACGCAGCAGCTCGACATGATCGTATTGCGCCATATCGATCTGCGGCTCATACGCTCGCGTGAGGCCGCCGACGTTGCTGTTTCCCGTCATGAACGCCGCACCTCCGTCGACTTGTATGGAAGTGATTGCGAATCCGCGAGAATAGAAAGTCGACTCGAGGCCGTTCAACTGGACGGCTGTAACCCCCGGCAGCTGATTGACCGCGGAATTGAAGTCGGTGATGTTCTGATCTTTCATGCGCTGGGCCGTGAGAACGCTCACGGACTGCGGCGTGTCCTTCATCGACTGCGGCGTCTTGCTGCCGATCGAGAGCGCGCCGCTCGTGTAGCTTCCCGTGCCCTCCGTCGCGGTCTGATCGGTACCGCCGTTGAAGCCGGCCGCGGCGTTGGCTTGCGCGCCTTCCACGCGCACGGGATCGAGCACTCTCGCGCCGTTCGGCGCGGCTTTTTCGAGCGTCGCGGAAGTGGCGCTCAGCATCCGCGCGGTCAATCCCGTCCCTTGCAGCAACTTCACCAGCGCATCCCGCGGCGTGAAAGCGCCTTTCAGGCCCGGAGAGCGGAGCCCCTGCGTCAGATCGCTCCCGTACACGAGCTGTACGCGCGTGACTTCCGCAAATCGCCCCAGCGCGGCGCCGAGCGGCCCGGCCGGAATGTCGAAGTGAACGAGCGCCTGGGCTTGCAAGGACGTTTGCGCCGCTGCCTCGCCAGGCCCGGCAACACCCAGCAAAGCGGCTACGACCGCAATAACGAAGCGCGCGTGTTTTTTATTCGAGACCTTCATCATCCCCGTGATCCTCGCACCGGCACGCGACATTCGCATGCCTACGAACGAAGACCACTGAGGAGGCTAACCTCCGAACACGAGCGTGACGAAAGGCAGCCGCACGAGGCGCACGTTCGCGCCGGCGGCGACGGTGTCCAGCCCCTCTTCGATTCGGGAGTCGAAAACCACGCCGCTCACCGGGCGGCGAGCGAGCGCGGAATCCAGAAGCCACAAGCGCGGGCGACGGTGGCGCCCGATCTCATCGAGCGCGTTTTCGAGCGTCACACGTTCGAAAACCAGCCTGCCGTCACGCCAGCTCAGCGCGGCGTCGGCATCGGCCGGTACGGCAGGCGCGGGCACGGCTTCGGCGGTACGCCAGTGAGTCGCCTCGCCGGCGCGTAGTGTTACGGCTGCGCCCTGCCCGTCCACGCGCACGATGCCTTCTCGCACTGTCAGCGTGGCGCCGTCGGTCGTCCTGTTGATCGAGAACTCCGTGCCGAGATCGCGCGCTCTCGCGCCCTGCGTTGCCACTTCGAAGGGCCGGTTCGCGTCGTGACGGACCGAGAACGACGCGCGACCGCGCACGAGCTCCACACGTCGCAGATCGCTTCCGTAGTCGAGCCGGAGCGCACTCGCACCGTCGAGCCAGGCGACTGTTCCATCCGGGAGGTCGATGCGCTTGACCTCGCCGGCTCCCGTGCTGAGCAGGTCTCGATTCGGCAGGATCGCCACGAACACGAGGCATGCCGCGAGCAGCGCGCCCGCGCCAATGGCAAAACGCGGCGGGATACGTCGGTGCAATGGCTTTCGCGCGTCGACGGCGCCACGCGCCGCGGAGATGATCGCGTTCGAGGCGGCCCACGCGCGCCGCGCCCGGTCGAATGCTTCCCGATGTGCGACGTCCGCTCGGAGCCACTCCCGTATGCGCGTCAGCTCGGCATCGCCCACCTCGCCGGTCGCCAGCACCGCAACCGCGCGCGCGGCCACCGCATCCCGGTCGCCTTCGGTCTCGAACGATAAAAACGGACTGTCCACGTCCTAAGACGACCGGCGCGGCGAAATGCGAACATGGCGATCGAGCGCCGCGGCGAGCGCCTGCGTGCCGCGCGCGACGTGCTTTTCGACGGCGCGCGTCGAAAGGCCCAGGCGCTCCGCCACTTCCCGCGCGCAGAGCCCTTCGATCCGCGTCAGCTCCATGATTTCGCGGGTCCGGGTCGGCAGGCACGCGAAGACCTCGGCGGCCCGCTGCAACTCCTCCGCAGCCAGGTGCACGCGCTCGGCGTCGGGCTCTTCGAGCCCTTCCCACAGCAGCGCGTGCGCTTCGGCGCGCAGCACCGCCCGGCGGGACTCGAGGCGGGCGTGCGTATTGGCGAGATTCAGCGCTGTCTGCGTCAGATACGCCTCCGCGTTGAGCACCGGCGTGCTCGACGCGGCAAGGCGCAGATAAGCTTCCTGGGCAATGTCTTCCGCCGCCGCCGCGCTTTGAAGATGGCGCGTCAAAAGACGGACGAGCCGCGGCCGGCAACGGCGAAAGACGTCCGTCAGCAACTCCAGGGGGAGCGGCGCGGCCTTGGTGGCCCCGGTCATTTGGATCAGACGGAGACGTGGAACATCTCCGGTTAACGTCTGACGGGCGAAGAAACCGCAACGGCCGCCGCGTTTGCACCTTCTCGCGGCGCCACTTCACCCGGCTCTACCACCGCCCCCGGACAGTCAGCGCCGCGTTGAAGGGCGCTCCGTACCAGTTGCTGCCACCCGGGCTGGAGATGGTCTGGTAGTACGTTTTGTTCGTGATGTTGTCCACGTTCAACTGCAGTTCCCAGTGGTCGCTCGCCTTGTATCCGACCATCGACCGCAGGACCGCGTACGGAGCCTGCACGAATCGGTACGGCGTGTACGGAGGAATCGGCGCGCCGGTCACCGGATCGTATCCGGCCGGCAGGCTACCGGAGCTGAAGTACCTTGTTTGAGCCTGAACCCCGAACCCGACAGCCAGCGCCGACCAAGTGCCCGGAAGTTGATACTTCGACCAGAGTTTCACCATGTGCTTGGGCGTCAGGATGGAGATCGGCTGGCCCAGCTGTGTAGCGGCAAAGCCCTTCTTGTAGAAGTTCTCGTTGAACGTGTACCCCAGCGTGATCTGCAGGCCCCGCCGCAGCTCACCGGAAAGCTCCGCGTCGACTCCCCGGCTCAATTCTTCCTGGCCGTTGACGAAATAACAGCAGGATCTCCCATCGGGATACGTGATGTTCGGCAGATTCGGATCACGAGTGGAGAAGTTGCGGCGCGTGATCCGATAAGTGGAGAGCAATCCATTCAGGCGGCCGTCCGCCAGCTCCATCTTCAGGCCCGCCTCGTACTGATCGCCATGTGTGGGCGGTAGCAGATCACCCGCAAAATTCACGGCGGTGTAGTTCGCGGAGTAAATGTCCGTGTAGCTCACATATCCAGTCAACCACTTGAGCACATCGTACGTAACCGCCCCATACGGAATCGGGCGCATATCCGAATGATAGTCGGCCCCCGGCGTGTCGGTATGAGCTCCGCTGCCCGGCGTGCCATCGTACGCTCCGTTCGATGTGAACCGGCGCGAGACGCTGTGACTTCTCTGCTTGCTGGCGCCGGCGCCCACGAGAAATCGAAGCCGATCCGTTGCCTCATAACTTGCCTTGAGGAAACCCGCATATCGCCACGCCTTGGCGCTCGGCGTAGAGCCGCCACTTCCCAGGCTCCAATCCGGCTCCGGATAGTCGGCGGGATCGAAATCGAACACATCCACGGGTACTCGCGTACCGGGCGCCGAGTAGTTGAACAAACCCTGGTCGTAGTTATTGATCTCGGCAACGCGCCCACCGAACTGCAGATTCAGCGGGCGACCCAGCAGTTTGATGTCACCGTCGAAACTCAGATCGGCGCTGTTCACGTCGTACGAAGCGTCGTAGTAAAGTGAAAGCGTCCCGGGACCTTGAAGAGTCACCTGGTTGATGGCGCCGGTCACCAAAGTGAGTCTCTCGAAGTTGTCGTTCTCCAGATGCTGAAGATTCAGCTTCGTACGCCACGTCGAGTTCGCTAACCAGCTCGCCGTGCCCACGTGCTCGGCATTCACGAACACTTCGGTGATCGTGTCGAGAATTTTGTTCCACGGGAACATGAAATCCTTGCTACGAGGAAAGCCGGTGTCGTCGCCGTTCTGATACCGCACCATCCCGCCCACGAACGGTTCCGCATCCTGGCGCGTGTAGCTCACGCCCGCACGGAGCGCGAGATTGTTCCGTGGATTGCTCTCGACGATTCCGTACACGAGCAAGCGCTTATCAGACGCGTCGTCGTAGAAGAAATCGCGATCCGTGTAGTTGACGACCGCCCGCGCCGTCAGGTCCCCGATGCCGAGAGGCGTGTTGCCGTCGATCATGACCCGATTGTTGTTCCACGAACCCGTCGCGCCCTCGACGACCAGTTGCGCGTGATCCAGCGGTTTCTTGCGCACGAGATTGACCGTGCCGGCGGGATTTCCCATGCCCTGAAACAAGCCATCCGGCCCGCGCAGGACCTCGACATGGTCGTACTGCGCCATATCGATCTCGCCTTCCACGCCGTTGACAGCGGCAAAAGGCGCGCCACCGTCCACTTGAAAGTTTCCGATCGAATAACCGCGCGAGTAGAACGACAGGCGGCCTTCTATGTTGCCGTTTACGTTCCCGGTGATGCCCGGCGCCTCGAGCAGCGCGCGCTCGAGATCCATGATCCCCTGATCCTGCATCTGGGCTTGCGTCACCACCGTGACGGATTGCGGAACTCGTCGCATCGACTCAGGCGCTTTCGAGCCTGCGGTAAGCGCACCGGTCGTGTAGCTTCCGGTGCCCTCCGTCGCGGTGGCATCCGTCGAGCCGTTGATGCCGCTCACGCCGCGCCCTGCTGCCGTGAGCGACGAGCCGGCGCCCTCGACTTTCACGGCGCCGAGCACCCGCGTTTTCGAATCCGATACCTTCTCGAGCGTGAACACGCCGTCGCGTACGAACCGGAACGTGAAGCCGGAATTGCCCAACATGTTGCGCAGGGCCTGCTCGACGCTCTGCCTGCCCGAGACGGCAACCGAGACGAGATTCAGCGGCTGCTGGCTGGTATACAGCACCTGCATGTTCGTCACGGAGCAGAGTTCCGCGATTGCACGCGCCAGCGGTTGGGCAGGAATATCGAAGTCGTATTGCGCGGTCAGCTGATGTGGCGCGCTTTCCGCCGCAAGCACCGGGGCTGCCGTGACAACTCCGGCTGCCCATAACGCGCACAGCGCCGCCGCCGACGCGCGTGTATTCCCGCACCAATGCCCAGGACTCTCTCGCATGAACGCTCCCCGTCTTCATTGAACGGCGAGAGCTCTTTTCGCCTCGCCTTGTCTTTAAGACGAAACGCGAGGGGCCCAGTACCTAATCGTCAGTAGAGCAATGTCACTCCGGGCAACGACCATGAGCGAACGACCAGCGTCTGTTCGATTATGTGTATCGCCTCATCAGGCTTGCGCGTATCGAACACACCAGTCACCGGCAGATTCCTGAGCTGAGTGGGGAGCACGATGATTGCGCCTCGACGGTAACGGCTCAGCTCGGCCGCAACCCGATAAAGCGGCGCGCCGTAGAACGACATTTGTCCGTGACGCCAGGAAGCGATCTCCCCCGCATCGGCGTGGCCCGTCTCGACGCCTTCGCGGGCGAGCTCAGCGGAGTCCCCTCGCACCAGCCTGGCCGTGCGGGGCGCGCCGCCGGCAGACAGCGCGGCAGAGCGCACCTCCACGAGTCCTTGCTCCACGGCCACAAGCGTCTTGCTGTCCGAGACGCGCACGTTGAAGCGTGTACCGACGACGCGGACCACACCTGTATTCGTTCGCACGAAGAACGGACGCTGCGTGTCCGGTGCGACGGAAAAGAAGGCCTCTCCGTGCAACAGCTCGACTGTTCGTTGTTGAGGCTGGAGGCTGTAGCTGACGGCGGTATCCGTGTTGAGCGTGATCTCGCTGCCATCGTCGAGGCGAAGCGCGCGGGTCTCGCCGACGTGCGTAACGGCGTCGCTTCTGAGCCGATCGTAGCCGCCCGTTTGCCACCAGGCTCCCGCGAGGATTGCGACAAACGCCGCGCACGCCGCCAGCGCGTATCGGGCCCCGGCCCGATACCCGACTTGAGCCGCGTCTGCGGTCGCACGGTCGTTATGCCACTCCCGCACGGATTTCGCGGGATTGCCAATAGCACCGAACAGGCGCTCGGCTTCCGCAAATGCCGCCGGGTGGAACTCATCGCCGCGCAGCCACTCGGTGAACTCGGCGCGGGTCTGCTCGCTCACGCAGGGCTGGCGCAGACGCGTGTGCCAGATGATGGCGCTCTCGACCAAGTCATCCGGAATCTGTTCAGGCGCCGCGATCAAACGCCACGCCCCATTTCGCGCAGCCGCCGGCGGCAGTGGAGCGTTCCCCGCGCGATGTGGTTCTCGACCGTCCTTTCCGAAATGCCGAGGCGTGTAGCGATGTCGCGCGTCGCAAGACCCTCCACGCGGTACAAGAGCAGTACCTCCCGGCATTTCGGTGGCAGCTCGTTGATGGCCACGCAAAGGACTTCGTACTCCTGGCGGGACTGCGCGGCGTCCTCAGGCGACGGCGCCGCGCAGGGAATCGACTCCGGTACGGGCTCCTCGGAAAGGTGCTGGCCGACCGACCGTGTCTTGCGGAGCCAGTCGATCGCGACATTGGCAGCGACCCGGAACAGATAATCGACCGGCCGCTGTATGTCCTGCGAAGCGGAGCCTTGCTGGATCCTCAGCCAGATCTCCTGCACCAGGTCGCGCCCCGCCTCCTCGGAGCGAGTCCGTCGCGCGAGGAAGCGCCGGAGTGCCGTGCGTTGTTCGATGAATGCCACCGCAATGGCGGAGCTGTCGCGCGACACGCCATGGACGCCTTCGAGACCTGGTTCAGGAGAGAACGAGCGGTCCGCTCCGATACCGTAACGACGTCGTAACTCGACGCCGGGCCCGACCGGGCACTCCCGTGCGCGCTCGCTACACCGGACTCCCGAGCGCGCCTGCCGACGGATGCTTTCCGCCGATAGGCTCGCCGCTCATCACATCCCGGTCAGAAACTTCGGCGGAGACTCAACTGCCACCCCGCCGCCACTTCGCCCGCGACTTCGAGGCCGGCACCCTCGAACGAGCCGGCCGGCGGAAAAACGCAATGAACGCGGCACCCGCGGATCTCGCCCCGTCGCGTGCCGCTCCGTTCACCGCAAGACAGCGACAAGATCCGCCCAAAATCGGTTTATCGTGCGGACGCGCGACTCCTCACGAGAGGGAATCGCGCCTTCCGTTTTACGTCACTCCTAGAAACTGCCTCGAATCGCGAGCACGTAGTTTCGGGGCGTGCCATACCAGTTGCCGCCGCTCGAGCTGCCCAGATTCTGGTAGTACCGCTTGTCGGTGACGTTGTCGCCGTTCAATGAGACGTTCCAGTTCCCGTCGAGCTTGTAGTCGATGCGTGCGGCCAGCACGGCATATGACTTCTGCGTGTAGTTGTAAGGCACGGAGGTCTTGCAGGAGCTGATACCCGTCGTCGGGTTCGGGGGATTCAGTACGACGCAGGCTGTGCCCGCATTGAATGCCGGGCTTTGCGCGTTCGCCCCGCCGCCCACGGTGAGTCGACTCAGCCACCCTTCTCCAGCGAGCGCGTACGTGGTCCAGAGTTTCAGCAGATGCTTTGGGGAAATCGTCGTAAACGCTTGTCCCTCCTGCGTGCCATAACCGCTACCCGACAGTTTGTTCTCGTTGAAGGTATAGCCTGCGGAAATCTGCCATCGCGGCAGCAGTTCACCGGCCACTTCGGCGTCGAAACCCTGGCTGACCTGAACGCGACTTGGGTTCTCTATGTAGCAGCAGGCTCGTTGAAGAGTCGACTATCCGCGTGAGGCCACCGACCGGCGTGCCCGAGCAGCCGGCCAGATTTGTGCAGAACGTGTGATAGGCGATGTCGTACCGATAGTGACTATTGCGCACTCCCGTCGACAGATGAAGACGGTCGAAAGCGGTGAATCGGAGGCTGACATAGGCCCCCGAGCGAAGAGAACCATATCTCGAGTAAACGTAGTTCGGCAGTCCTGCAGGAGGCTCGCTATACAGCGGGCTGTCGCGATTAAACGCAATTACGTTGATCGGCGGAGCGCCAACGGGGCCACCTGGATACGGCACGTACGTGCTGGAGATCGGAGACGTGAACGTTGTCTGGTCACCACTATCGGTGAACGCGGAGCTCGCTCCCAACAGAATCTCCTGGCGCTGCCCGAACAGGTTGATCGAACCGGAAACGGTAAGCTCCGCAGATCTCTGCTTCGTGCTGTTCCAGACCTCACTCGTTCCGAATACAGGACCGGCGTAGTCCACGAGCACGAAACATTTCAGGATGTAGTTGTAGAAAACGAGGTCGATGAAGAAGTGCTTCGTCTCGGTGCTGACCCGAAACTGTCGCCCGACGAAGGCGAAACCCTTGCCCAGCTCGAGCATGAAATCCTGGAGGCGGTCGATGATCGCCTGCTCCAGGCCGTTTTCGCGCAGACCAACAATCCCTTTGGTCTCCAGAAACTCCAGCACGTAAGGGTCTTTGATGAACTCGCGCGGCTCGATAGACCCCCGTCCGACCTTCTTGCGCCGCTTGCTGCGCGAGTCACCGCCCGTGTCGTTCCGCAGTGTCCGTTCGTATGCAAATGAGCTGATCTGGCGTGAAAGAGTTCTGACAGGCCAACCCTGTGATGCGGCTTCCCGCATGTACCAATACCTGGCTTCGTGACTGGGCACGCGCATGAGCAGCCGGCAATGGGACCAGGTCAATTGGCCACACAATGTGCGGCCAATTGACTCCGATTCGCCACCAGTTACCGCCGGTAATGACAGCTATCCTAGAAGCTTCCCCGCACGCTCAACATGAGGTTTCGCGGCTCGCCATAGTAGTTGCCCGCGCCGCTGCCACCGACCGTCTCGTAGTAAGTACGGTCGAGAAGATTGTTCACGTTCAACGCCGCGCTCCATCGGCTATCGACCTGATAGGCCGCGCGTGCCGAGAACACCGCGTAGAAGCCCTGTGTGAATGCATACGGTATCGGGGTAGCAGCGCATTTTCCGGTGGTGTCGTCGAAGATCGGGCACGCGCTACCTTGGTAATAGCCCTTGCTCTGCGTATTCACACCGCCGGAGATCTCCAGGCGCCGCAGCCACTCGCCAGACTGGAATCGGTAGCTGCTCCACAGCTTCGCCAAGTGCCTCGGCAACCTCGTTTGTAGCGGCAAACCCTCGCTAGCTTTCGCGGCCGCGCCTTTGTACTCGTTCAGATTCCAAGTGTAGCTCGCCGAGACCTGCCACCCGGGCAACACTTCGCCGGTCGCTTCGAGATCCGTGCCCTCGCTGGAAAAGCGATAGTCGTAGTCGGTGGTATAGCAGCAGTAATGAATGCCATCCGGCAGCACGTTGGAGAAGGTGCCGTCGAGGGGCATCGCCAGATTCTTCTGCTCGACTCGATAAAACGACAGTGTCGCGTTGAGCTTTCCGTCATGGCCGGACCATTTGAGCCCGCCTTCGGCGTTGCTGCCCGTTATCGGCGGAACCGGGTCGAGGGAAGTCTCCACGTTGGTGGACTGGTCGCGGTAAATGGTGGTGTAGCTTCCATACACGGTCAGTGCACGCGTCACGTCATAAGACAGCGACCACGTAGGCGGCCAGCTGAAGGCCGGCTCCGAGTACATCGGCTTGTTGGGATCGAAGTTGAACACATCGACGGGAGGCGAAGGACTTCCGAGAGGGATGCCCAGGTAGTCGCTGTGGCCGGCGCCATCGGCGGTCGCGTAGTTGGCGCCGACCACGAGCATCTGCTTGTGTCCAAAGAGCTGGAAGCCGCCGTCGAGCGTGAGATCCGCCAGGCGCTGGGTGCTGTCGAAGTTGCTCATCGAACCGCCCGCGGCCGGGCCTTTCAATGTCACCGGATTCACGGAGCCGGAGACGGTACCGTACTTGAAAAACCGCTGTTGTAGCGTGCGCGTCAGATTCGCCTTCAGGTTCCAGTCATTCCCCAGCGACCGACTGAGCTGCGCGAAGATGTTCGTCGTGTTGAAATCGTACCGGTTCCACGGGAAGCACAGGCACGTGCTGCGCGGAAGGTTCAGATCGGCGCCGCTGTCATAGCGCGGCAGGCCGTTGAGGAAAGGCACGGAGTTCTGTTGAGTGCTGTCCACACCTACGCTGACGAGCGTGGTCGGCGTAAGGTCGTACTCGAGAATGCCGTAGGCGAGCGTCTTCTCGTTGCTGGCGGTGTCGTAGAAGAAATGCTGATCCTGATACATCAGGACGCCTCGGCCGCGCAGTCTGCCGTCGAATCCGAGCGGGGCCGTCGCGTCGAGCGTGGCGCGATAGTCACCCCACGAGCCCGCCTGCATCTCGGAGACGATCTGCGGATGATCGAGCGGACGCTTGCGCGTCAGGTTGATGACACCACCTACGTTACCGTAGCCGTTGAACAGGCCATCGGCGCCGCGCAGCACTTCGGCGTGGTCGTACATCGCCATGTCGATCTGCGGAAGTACGCCGTAGGAGCCGCCGCTAATGTCCATGGGCGCGCCGCCATCCACTTGCAGGCGCTGGATAGCGAAGCCGCGCGAGAAAAACGTCGGCGCCATCGAATCATATTCCGTGACGACGCTCACGCCGGGCGCCTCATTCATCAACGACCTGAAGTCGGTGATGTTCTGATCCTGCATACGCTGCTGGGTGATCACGCTCACGGACTGGGGCGTGTCTTTGATCGACAGCGGCGTTTTGCTGGCAATCGAGAGCGCGCTACTCGTGTAGCTGCCGGTGCCCTCCGTCGCAGTCGCGTCGGTGCTCCCGTTCACGCCAGCGACGGCCCCGGCGGATGTTGCCCCTTCCACACGGACCGGTCCCAAGGTGCGGGCGCCCTGAGCGGCGCCCGCCGCGCTTTCCGGCTGCAGCACGACGGTTGAAGCGTCCGTGAAGCGGTACTGCAAGCCCGTGCCAACGAGCAGCTTGTCGAGCACTTCCCTCACCGATGCCTTGCCTTCGAACCGCCCGACCGTGCGTCCTTTCCCGAGCGCGGCGTTGTAAACGAACTGAATACCACTCTGCCTTGCCAGCTGATCCAGCGCCTGCTGCAAAGTCCCCGCCGCGATATGAAGCTCAATCGCCCTCTCGCTGGATGCCTGCTGCGCAAAGCTCGAGGCCGGCACGCCGAGCAAAGGCAGGGTCGCAATGGTTGCGCAGACTGCGCGAGCGGCAGCCTTCAGAAATCGTGTCACGTCAGTCCCCGTTCTTCTCGTCGCGCGAATCACGCGCCTGTTGAGAAGAACGCGAGGCCGCTCGAACACCCCTATCGGAGTTTCGAGCAGGAGGTATCAGTCGCGCCGGATCAGGCGCAGCTCGTTGCCCGAGCGTTCCACGTGCACCGGCAACGCCGCTTCCAGCGCGACGGCAAGCACGCGCGGATGGCCGATCCTGAAGTCGCCTTCCACGCGCAGGCCCCCAAGCGACTCGTCGCCCAGCACGAAACGCTCGGGGCCGTATCGATTGACTTCCGCAACGACCTCGGAAAGCGGCGCGTCGTGGAACACCAGCCGTCCCTCGGCCCAGCGGGCAAACGACTCCGCGGGCGCGGATTGAATGCGCCAATCACCTTCCCTGGTGCCGATCGTCTCGCCGGCGGCGAGCGTTGCCGTCCGTCCCACGCCGCGAGTCACCGCGACCTTGCCCTCGAGTACCTCCACTCGCGACGCGTTCGGCTGCAGCCGAACGGCGAAGCGTGTGCCCAGATCGGTGATGACGTCGTCGCCTGCGATAGTGCGGAAAGGTCGCGCGGCCTCGTGCTTCACGGTGAACAGCGCCTCGCCTCGGGCGAGCCTTACCTCGCGGTAGCCACTCCCCATGCGGACGACAATCTCGCTGTCGGTATTCAACAGGACGGTGCTGCCATCTGCGAGCGTCACGGTTCTCTGTTCGCCGAGCGCCGTGCTGTACCGTTCTCCGTGCATAACGAGCACGACGCCAACTGCGAGCATCACCGCAGCGGCAATCGCGGAAGCGCCCAATGCCCGGCGGCGCCGATTCATGCCGGTGCCCCGCTTGGCGCTGCCGCCAAGCGCGGCCTGATGCGCTTCCCGGCGCCACCTCAGCATGTCGCTATCCCCCGCGAGGTAGCCGACCTCGCTCCACAGCGCCTGCGTCTCCGCATATGCCCGGGCATGCAGGGGACTCGCGTCACGCCATTCGGCGAACGCAAGCCAATCCTTCGGATTGTGCTCGGAGCCGCGCAGCCGCGCATGCCAGCGCTCGGCTTCCGCACGGACTGCGGCGCTCGTTCCCGATTCGCTGTCGCGAGCGGCGCTCATCAGCTCTTGTCTCCGGTCGCTTCGCGACAGGCAGCCAGTGCCCTGATCACCTGCTTCTCGACCGTGCGTTCGGACGTGCCGAAGCATTGAGCAATCTCCTTGTAGCTCATTCCGTCGAAGCGATGCAGAAGAAAGGCCTGCCGGCAGCGGGGAGGCAATCCGGCGATGGCGGACTTGATCCTCTCCAGATCCTGATATGCCTGAACCACCCGTTCCGGCGAGGGATCGGATGAGACGAGCCCAAGGTGCTCGAGCGTGTCGTGCTGGCTCGATTGGCGCGTTTGGCTGCGCCGATACAGATCCGTGACAACGGTACCGGCCACGCGGAACAGGAGCGCGCGAATCTCCGCCGGATCGGCGATTTCCCGATAGCGCAGCATTCGCAACCAGGTTTCCTGCGCGGCATCGGCGACGAGGTCCGGGCTTTTCAGGTGACGCTGCAGGAACTGGCGTAACACGCCAGCCGACTCCTTCAACGTGCGTTCGAACGGCCGGATCGAATGCTCGCCGGACGCCTGAGATGGCGTCGTGGAGTCGAGTGTGACGTCGAGCGGCCCGGACGACATTCAGGCTAGCGACTCGACGCCAGCGCCCGATTCAGCTTCCGTCCGCGCATGAAGAATTCCACCGGAACCACGATCTCCACCCGTTCGCCGGACACCTGGTCCGGGGGAGCCGGCAGCGGTGACGACCGCTGCAGCAGAGCGAGCACTTCCTCGTCGAGCAGCGAGTAGCCGTGGCTGCGCTCGATGCGCGACTCGAGAACGTTCCCGTTCCGGTCGATCGCGAAGCGCACGTAGACGATGTCTTCCTGGCGCCTTCGCTGGGCCGGCCCCGGATATCGCTTGTTGCGTTCCATGGTGGCGAGAATCTGGTTCTCCCACGTCTGCTCCATCGTGGAAGAATCCGCAGTGCTCGCGCCCTCTTCTGGCGCAGCGGGGACCATCTGGTCAGGCGCCACAGCGGCGCTGGGCATGGCCGTGGTGACCGCGACCGCCCGATCCTTTTCAGGCAGCTCGTCCGGCCGCTCGTCGCGCTGCTCCTGGACCAGCACCTCACTCGGTGTAGCGGACTCCGGCGGCGGCTGGAAAGGCAATTTCACGCGTGGCGTGACCGCCCGGATTTTTTTCGACTCCACCTGCTGCGGCCCCGGCGGCTGTTGCGTCGGAGGCGCGACCAGGCTCAGCGGTGTCGGCGCGAGCTCGACCACCATCGGCGCCGAGCTCGAGACCGGCCTGCTGAAAGGCATATCGATGAAAAAACTCGCCAGTACTGCCGCGTGAGCGAGACCTGCACTGACTGCCGACAGGCTCCAGCGGACGATTTCCCTATGCGCGCCACTGTGAGCCGCGGGAAACCGACTTCCGCCCACCGTTGAATCTCCCCACCGTCTGTTAGGAGAACGACCCACGGCGCAAAACCCAGCAATGCTGTGAATTGGCGACAAGAAATGACGGTGAGGTTACAGTGATCGCCCTCGGCACGAACGCAACCGTCGGCGTTTCCTTCATCGACGTCGGTGTCTTGCTTGCGATGGAGAGCGCGGAGCTGGTGTAGCTCCCTGTTCCTTCCGTCGCGGTGGCATCCGTGCTCCCGCCCCACGACGCGAAGCCGTTCGGCAACGAACATCTGCAGCAGTAGCGCGCGAGAGCGTCATGTGTCGGCGGACGGTGCACCGGCCTCCGGAGCTACGAGCGCCGTAGCTCCGACTCGCCGCCGGCAGATTATGTCGGGTCGTTCTCGCCCGGGTCCATCACCGGCCCCGGGCTACTCCTTATATATGCCTCGGGCGGCCGCATCGTCAGCGGCATCATGACCCTGGCGCTACGCCCCCGGCCGAAGAACCCCACACGGATCACGTGATACGACAGCGGTGGCAGATGCGCTTCCAGCACGTTGTCCTGCGTGCGCGTCCCCTTCTGGGACTGCGGAACGACCGTGTCCGGCTTGTCGGCGGTGTTGACGGCGCGCAGGTCCGGGTGAGTCATGGTGATGTGCTCGAGCACGTGAGCCTCATCGAAGCCGCGCAACGACGCGCTCATGAACAACGTCTCGGTCGAATGTCGATTCACGGCGAATAGCGTCAGCACCTGACCGTCGTCCGCCAGCACGGCCGAAACGTCGAGACAGGGCACGCCCTGCTCCGTGGCGGCGTCGTAGCGTGGCGAGTCCACTGCAAGCTGCAGAACAGTGCCACGCCCATAGAGCGATGCGTACAACAGCGGGTAATAGATCGTCTGCCGCCACGCGTTGTCGCCCTCGACCGTCATGATCGGCGCAATCACGTTCACCACCTGCGCGATGCATGCGATCTTCACGCGATCCGCACGACGAATGAATGTGTTGAGCGCCAGCGCGACCAGTAGTACATCTTCGAAGTTGTAGGCGTCTTCGAGCAGATGCGGCTTCTCCGGCCAGTCCGCGTCGCGCTTGTCGCCGTGCGAGTGATACCAGACGTTCCATTCGTCGAACGAAATGTTCACCGTCCTGCGCGAGCGCGTCTTGGCCTTGACGTAGTCGAGCACTCCGGCAACGGCCTGGATGTATCGATCGAGGGCCAGCGGCCGCGCGAGATAGCTCGCGGTGTCGCGAGCACGATTCTCGAAGTACATGTGCAGGGAGATGTAGTCCACGTGCTCATAGCACTCATCCAGCACCGTTGCCTCCCATTCGGGAAACGTAACCATGCCGGGATGTGAAGATCCACACGCCACCAGCTCGAGCTTCGGGTCGAAGCCGCGCATCGCCTTGGCCGTTTCCGCCGCGAGCCGGCCGTATTCGCGCGCGTTCTTGTGACCCGTTTGCCACGGCCCATCCATCTCGTTGCCGAGACACCAGACCCGCACGTCGTGCGGCTCGCTCCAACCGTGCTCGCGACGCAGATCGCTCCAGTATGTGCCGCGAGGATGGTTGCAGTATTCGAGCAGGTTGCGTGCCGCATCGATGCCGCGCGTTCCGAGATTCACGGCAAGCATCGGTGCCGTGCCGGCCTTGCGGCACCAGTCGACGAACTCGTTGGTGCCGATCTGATTGCTCTCACGCGAACGCCAGGCGAGCTCGAGCCGAACGGGCCGCTTCTCGCGCGGCCCCACGCCATCTTCCCAATGATAGGCGGAAACAAAGTTGCCGCCGGGATAGCGCACGAGCGGCATCTTCAGCGCGCGCACGAGCTCCAGAACGTCCGTGCGAAAACCCTGCTCGTCGGCTTTGGGATGACCCGGCTCGTAGATGCCGCTGTAGATCGCGCGACCCAGGTGTTCGAGGAAGCCGCTATACAGGCGCTCGTCGATACGCGCAAGCTTGAAATCCTGATGGATGGTGACACGCGCCCGCTCGGGCATGGAGCTCTCCGTGAATAGTGCGACGTTCCGCGTGTGAAACGAGTGAGCGCGGTCTTGCCCGCACCCGCGGAGGATCGGTTCCCGACTTTGAGCGGGGAGTCGCGGACGACGTGGCGCGCTACCCTTTCGCGTGCCGCTTTGAACGCGCTACGAAGGCTCCAGTTCTTTGGCCATACGTCCTGTCATCGGAATCATGGCGGATCTGCAAGTGCAGGATCCGCTCCCGTATCAACTCGTCTACGATCTCTACGTCGAAGCCGTTCTCGATGCCGCCAACGCGGTGCCTCTCATCGTTCCCGCCGTCGGACGCGACGACAATCCCTACGAAATCCTGGGTGCGGTCGATGGATTGCTGCTGACCGGCAGCGCCTCGAACGTCGAGCCGCATTTCTACGGCGGCGAACCCTCCGAAGCCGGCACCTTGCACGACCCACGTCGCGACCGGACCGTGATGCCGCTCATCCGCAAGGCCGTTGCCTTCGGCATTCCGGTGTTCGGTATCTGCCGGGGCTTTCAGGAAATGAACGTCGCGTTCGGCGGCTCGCTCTGGCAGAAGCTGCATGAAGTGCCGGGGCACGACGATCATCGGCCAAGGCGCGACCTGCCGTTCGAACGGCAATACGACATCAAGCACGAGGTATCGCTGGAGCCCGGCGGAAAACTTCATGCGCTCGCCGATGCCACGACGGCGCTCGTGAACACACGTCACGCCCAGGGCGTGCGCAAGCTCGGCGATGGCCTGGTCGTCGAAGCGCGCTCGAAAGACGGTGTCGTCGAAGCGTTCCGCGTGCGGAACGCTTCGAGCTTCGCGCTCGGCGTGCAATGGCATCCCGAGTGGCGCGCGGCGGAGGATCCGTTCTCGCGCGCGATATTTGGCGCGTTTGGCGCCGCGTGCCGCTCGGGATTTGGCTAAAGAGAGATCCGACGGATCAACACACCCGGTGACATTCTTCTGTCACCGCGGAGGCGAACTCCTTCAAATCATGCGCTCACATGCTGTGAATCGATGCAGCGGGACCTTCGCGCCGCAATCAGAAGCTGCCGCGAAGAGTCAGCACGACATTTCGGGGCTCACCGTACCAGTTGCCACCAGAACTCGAACCTGTCGTCTGGTAGTACAGGCGGTTCGTCACATTGTTGACGTTGAACGCCGCGCTCCAGCGCGAATCCAGCTTATAGGCGAGACGTCCGGAGAAAATGGCATACGCGCCTTGCGTGTAGTTGTACGGCACCGACCTCGTGCAGGTCGCGGTCGGACTTCCTGTCGGGCTCGTCCCGTAAGTGTAGTCAATGCAAGCTGAACCAGCGTTGTAGCTTGCCGTCTGCGCATTGACACCGCCACTCACGCTCAACCGTCGCAACTGCTCGCCGCCTTGAAACTGGTAGCTCGTCCACAGCTTCAACAGGTGCTTGGGCACCCGGCTGACCAATGAGAGGTTCCTCGGGCCATCGTACGCATCGCCGTAGTACGACGCGTAGTAGTCACTGCCTCTGTATTCGTTGATGTTGTAAGTGTACCCAGCGGACATCTGCAACCCGGGCAGCAGCGCTCCGGTCACTTCCGCATCGATACCGCGGCTCAGATTCACCTGATTGCCGTTTCGGTAGCAGCAGGCGACGAAGTTGGGAAGCGGGACATAGCCACCATCGGAGACCGCCTGATTCTTCTGCTCGATGCGGTACGCGGCAATCGTTGCATTGAGCTTTCCGCCGAAGCCTTCCACTTTCAAGCCGGCCTCGTAGTTGCTGCCCGTCACAGGGTCCAACGGGTTGTGCGCCTGATCGGCAAACGTGGCCTGAGAGAGGTAGATGTCCGTGTAGCTGGCGTAGAGCGACAAATTCTTCCGCAGGTCATAGACGAGCGAAACGGTGGGTGGCCATGAAGTGTCGTGACTGCCGTAGTTCTTGACGTTCGGTGCCCCGCGCACCTGTCCAGCCGCTGTGCAACGACTCGAGACCACGGCAACGTCCGCACTCGTACAGATGGTCTCTGTAATGCGGTCGAACTGATAGTGACTGACGCGTAACCCTGTGATCAGGTGAAGCGGACCCCAGAACGTGAGGCGCGCGTTCACGTAGGCACCCCACTGGGTTACGCCCCACTCCGGATAACGCCCCGAAAGCTCCGAGGCTGCCGGCTCTGCATAAGCCGGGTCGGAAGGCTTGAAGTTGAACACATCGACCGCCCGACCTTTGGCGTAGAGCGCACCGTATGTATTGAGCCCGCCGCTGTCGAGATCCTGCCAATTGCCGCCGAACACGATTTGCTGGCGCTGACCGAACAGCTCGAAGGCGCCGTTCACTGTAAAGTCCGCGAGCGTCTGAACGCTCGCGTAGTCGGCCATCGTACCCAGAAAGGTGGGTCCCGAACCGGTCACCGGGTTGACGGTGCCGGTGATGGAAGAGTATTTCTGATGACTCTCCTGGTCGTTCCGTGTCAGGTTGAGCTTGAGTGACCAGTTCTCGCCGAGGTGCTGCTCCGCTTGCGCGAACACCTCCGTGGTCTCGAAGTTCCATCGGCTCCAGCCGGAGCAAAGACAGGCGCTGCGCGGCAGCTTCAGATCGGCGCCGTTCTGATAGCGCGGCAAGCCTCCGATCCACGGTAACGAATCCTGGCGAGTGAAGCTGAGTCCGGCGCTCACCAGCGTGCTCGGCGTCAAATCCGTCTCCAGAATGCCGTAGAGCAATGTGTGACTATTCGTGGCGGTGTCGTAGAAATAGTCCTGGTCCTCGTAGCTCATCACCGCACGGCCACGCAACCTTCCGTCAAAAGCGAGCGGCGCCGTCGCGTCGACGACGGCGCGATAGTTATTCCAGCTGCCGATCTGACCTTCGACCACCTCCTGTGCGTGGTCCAGTGGGCGCTTGCGAGTCAGATTGACGCTGCCACTGGGATCACCATAGCCGTTGAACAGACCATCCGCACCACGCAGCACTTCCACGTGGTCGTATTGCGCCATATCGATCAGCGGAAAGTAATGCGACGAAGATCCGTCAGGCGCCACAAGATTCATTGCGAGCGGCGCGCCACCATCGATCTGGATGTTGTTGATCGCAAAGCCGCGCGAATAGAAGGTGCTCTGCAGACTGTTGGTCGTCACCAATGTGACGCCAGTGGCCTGATTCATTGCACTCGTGAAATCGGTGAGATTCTGATCCTGCATCCGTTGCTGGGTAATCACGCTCACCGACTGCGGCGTGTCCTTGATCGATTGCGGCAGCTTGCTGGCGATCGAGAGCGCGCTGCTCGTGTAACTACGCGTGCCTTCCGTTGCGGTTGGATCGGTGCTGCCGTTGGTTCCGGCAGTGCCCGTGCGCGATGAGCCTTCGACTCGGACAGGCCCCAGTGTTCGAGTCTCCGAGGAATTGCGCCCCGCCTGGATAATCACCGTGTGCGCATCGGTGAACCGAAACTCGAGCCCGGTATTCGCAAGCAAGCGGGCCAACGCATCCTGCGCCTTGAAAACCCCGACAAGGGCGGACGATTGCCGGCCTTCGGCAAGGCTCGCGGCATACACGATCTGAAGACCCGTTACGTCTCCAAATCGATTCAGTGCGCTCGCCAGTGGCTGCGCCGGAATGTTGAATGTGGCCGCCGTGTCCGCGGTGGTATCGATGCTTCGCCGCTGTTGCGCCCGCAGGCTCATCGACTCGAAGCACATGGTGGAGGTCACGGCGACGGCCGCGACCGCCGCCAGCAAAGACCGCAACCCGCCTGAAATGATGGACATGAATCTCCCCGTCTGTCGCGTTATAGCGTGAGGACGCGCCCATCGCGCATCCTTCGCGGGTAATACGAGCAGCAGGGGCAGGAACCCAACCGGAAGGATCGATCAATTCGCGCGGATCACGCGCCGAAGAGCGGCGCGCCCACGACTCTCATTGCGAGAGCACGGTAATCCACGGGCCCCAGTGGGTGACTTTCAGCGCCTGGCTCTCCGCCAGCGCGTTCAGGCCGCTCTCGACCCGGTGAATGTCGAAGCGGCCGCTGACGTGCACGTTCTGGCGGGCGAGCACGAAGATAATTCCGGGATAGTAGCGATCGAGCTCGGCTACCGCCGTTTCGAGCGGCTGGTTCTGGATGACGATGCGGCCCCAACGCCACGAGTCCGGCATCTCGGAACCGACCGCCTGCTCGTTCGAGAGATCCCCGGCGTCGCTCCAGCCGCCTTTGTTGCCTGCCACGAGCAGGCGGTCGCGCTGCCCGCTTGCCACGCGTACCCGGCCCTCTTCGACAGAGACGACGGCACCGCGCCGCTCGCGGCTGACGGAGAACGCGGTACCGACGGCTGTCACCGATCCGTCGCCGGCCTTGACGACGAACGGCCGAGCCGGGTCATGGGAGACCTCGAAGAAGACTCGCCCCTTCAGCAACTCGACATCGCGACGAGCTTCAGAGAACCGTTCGTCGAGCGCTGAACCGGAGTCGAGCCACACGCTGGAGCCATCGGGAAGCTGTAAGCGCGTTACCTCACCCACGGGCGAACGGAAATCGGCGGTGCTCAGGCGATAGAGGGTCGATATCACCGGGGTCGCGATGAGCAGGGCTATGGATGCGGCAACGGCCAGCACGCGCCGCCTGCGAACGATTCGTTCGGGCATCTCGGGTTCGCGCCTGAATGCGTGCTCGAGCGCCTCCGACTCCTGCCATAGTTGGCGCGCACGTTCGAACGCTATCTTGTGTCCGGAATTCTCAGCAATCCACGCGCGTAGCGCGGCCGCGTCGGTGGCGGTGGCGCTACCCGAAGCAAGCTTCAGTACCCAGGCGCGCGCCGCCGAGTGCATATCGCCGCCGGTGCTGTCAGATGTCATCATCGATATCCGCCGCAGCCAGCTGTGCGAAGGCCTTTTGAAGGTTCTTCTCCACCGCGGTGAGCGATATGCCCAGGCGCTCGGCGATCTCACGCTGAGTGAGCCCATCGAAGCGATTCAGCCGGAAGATTTCGCGGCTTCGCTCGGGCATCCGCTCAATCGCGGCTTCCAGCCGCTTCAGCGTTTCGGCGGCGATCACGCGCCGTTCGGTCGACGCCTCTTCGCGATTTCCCCAGAGCAGGTCATGGACCTCCGCAACGATCTCGATACGCCGGTGCTCGACCCGGTGGTGGTCGGTGGCGAGATTCGCCGCGATATGGAAAAGCAGCGCCCGCGGATTCTTGTGCCGCGGCTCCCGGTTCACACGGCGCAGGCGGAACCAGATCTCCTGCGCAATATCCTTGGCCGCGGCCTCACATCGCAGCCGCCGCGCCAGAAACCGTATGAGATCCACACGGTTCTGGCGCCAGGCTTCGAGCAGCGCCACGTCGTCTTCGGAGTAGGACATGGCGTTTGCGGCTGGCTCGTTGCATCAGCGACCCTGGATCCTCCTGTAACGACTCGCGCGGCCGGACACCGCAACCGGGGCCCGGGCTCGAGGCTCGAACCACAAGCCCGAGCCTCAAGCCTCAAGCCACGAGCCACGAGCCACGAGCCGCGAGCCGCGAGCCGCGAGCCGCGAGCCACGATGAGCCTAGAACTTCCCACGCACCGTAAGCGAGTAACTGCGCGGCTCGCCGTACCAGTTGCCCGTGCTGCTGCTGCCCGGAGTCTGGTAGTACCAGAGGTCAGTGATGTTGTTGACCAGGAGTCCGAGGGTCCAGGCGCTGCCTACCCTGTAGTCGATCCGGGCCGATCCGACCGCGTACGCCTTCTGCGAGTAGCGATAAGGAACGCTCGTCTTGCAGGTAATGGCGCCCGTAACGGGATCGGGCGCGTTGAACACGGTGCAGGCCGTGCCCGAGTAATACGCATCCGATTGGCCGTTGATGCCGGCGGAAAGGGTCAGACCGTTCAGCGCGCCCGGCGCAGAGAAGGAGTAGCTGGTCCAAAGCTTGTAAAGCGATTTGGGTTGAAGCGTGACCAGTGGCTGGCCTTCGCTGGTACCGAAGGAACTGCCCGTTCGTTCATTCTTGTTGAACGTGTAGCTGGCCGAGACCTGCCAGCCCGGCAGCACTTCGCCCGTGAGCTCGGCGTCCAGACCCTGACTGAGCGCCGTCTGGTTCGGGTTCTGCACATAGCAGCATCGCAACGGGCCGTTTCCAATCGTACCGTTCTGATACAGATTCCCCTTGCTGTCGACCGCATACGTGATCCCATTGACGCGCGTCTGCGCGCCGATATCCGTCATCGAGAATCCCTTCTGCTCTATGCGATAGGCCGCGAGACTCGCGTTGAGCCGGCCTTCACCTGGAGCCCACTTGACGCCCGCTTCGATGTTCGAGCCCGTGACCGGCGCCAGTGGATTGAGATCGCGGTCGAGACTCGTCGCCTGGCTCACGTAGATATCGGTGTACGACGTGTACGCGGTCAGGGCTTTCGTCACGTCGTAGCTGAGTGAGACCGTCGGCGGCCACGACCAATCGTTGCCATGCCAGGGCTGCGAGTTGACCGGGGCTTGCGGATCGCCGATCTTTTTGCCCGCGCAAACGCCGGTCGTGTTCGTGCAGTAGTTGATCCCGCCGTATTCATGTTGATAACGGCTAAAGCGCACGCCTGTACCGAAGTGCAGACGATCAAAGGCGGTTAGCACCACATTCGCGTAGGCACCACTCTGTACGTTGTTGGCCGGGCCATCGATCGAAGTGAGAAGCCCGTTGGGCGGCTCCTTGTAGTTCTGGTCGTACGGGTTGAAGTTGAAGACGTTCACTGGAACAGGGCCTATCGGGCCTCCCGGGTAGGGCGCATACGTCCCGGTAATGGTGGTGTCGTATATCGCGGTTCCCGCCGTGTCGTACTTCTCGTAGCTGGCGCCCATCAACACGACTTGCCGCTGGCCCAGAACGTCGAACGAGCCGCTCAGGGTCATCTCGGCCGACCGCTGATGGCTCACCATGTCCACCAGCCTCCCGCCGCTGAACGTCGGCCCGGCCTTTGTGATCGGATTGACCGGTCCGGAAACCGTACCCAGCTTTCGCGTGCTGTCCTGGTCGTCCTGAGTGAGGTTGAGCCTCAAGCGCCAGTTCTGGCCCACCTTCTGTTCGAGCTGCAAGAAGGTGTCCGTGGTTTCGAAATCCCAAATGGACCAGGTGGCGCACAAGCAAGTGCTTCGCGGCAGCTTCAGGTCCGTACCGTCTTCGTAACGCGGCAACGCGTAGTACCAGGGTATCGAATGTTGCTTCGTGTAGCTGACACCACCGCTGACCACGGTTGAAGGCGTGAGGTCGTATTCGAGAATGCCGTAGAGAAGTGTCTTGTTGTCCTTGGCGACGTCGTAGAAGTGATCATTACTCTGGTAGGTCATCACCGCCCGGCCGCGCAGGTCGCCATCGAGCGCGAGCGGCTTTGTGGCATCCAGCACCACACGACGCATGTTCCAGGAACCTGCCTGGCTTTCGAGCGTCACCTGACCGTGATCGAGCGGCCGCTTGCGGACGAGATTCACCGAGCCCGACGGGCTGCCGTAGAGATTGAGACTGTCGGCCCCACGCAGAAGCTCCACGTGATCGAACTGCGACATGTCGATCTGTGTGTAGTACCTGTTCAGGCCGGGCTCGAAGGAACCCGAGAAGAGTGGCGCGCCTCCATCGATCTGGATTGAGGTGAGCGCAAAACCGCGCGAGTAGTAGTTCTGTTGAACGTTGCTGCCCTGGGTCATCGTGACGCCGGGCAACTGCGACATGGCCTGGGTGAAATCGGTGATGTTCTGGTCCGCCATCCGCTGCGCTGTGAGGACGCTGACCGACTGGATCGTGTCCTTCATCGCTTGCGGAGCCTTCGAACCCACGGTGAGCGCATCCGAGGTGTAGCTGTGCGTGCCCTCCGTCGCGGTCCGGTCGCGCGAGCCATTCGTGCCCGAAAGCGGGCGGTCCGCGCTCCCGGCACCCTCAACGCGCACGGGCCCGAGCATGCGAGTGCCGTTCGCGGCTTCGGCTTTTCCCGGTTGAACGACGTAGACCCCTTCCGGGTTTGGCTTGGCGATGAGGCCTGTTCCGGAAAGAAGCCGGGCGAGCGCCTCCTCGGTCGTGAAGCGGCCCCTCAGGGCGGCGGTGACGTTGCCCTTCACCAGCTCGGACGGAACGATGATCTGCTTCCCCGTCGCCACCGCAAGCTGGTTGAGCGCCGCGCCCAGCGGCTGGCTCGGAATGTCATACGATCGCAGCTCATCAGCCGCATGAACCCACTGTGTGGAACCAAACACGAACAGCGCGAGCAGGAGGCTCATGAGCCTTCCGGCGCGCGTATGGAAATTCAGCCCAGCCGTCATCTCGACTCCCCGAATAAGTTTATGGACCGTGAGCACGGCGACCGTTTGACGCGCTCCTGTCGGGTATACGCAGTCCGCTGCGAGCACCTCACCTGAACATTTTTTGATCAGCGCGCATCCGGTGCGCCGGCGGCGCGAGTGCGGCCCCGCCGCTCCCCGCTCGTTCCATGGGGAATGCACGGGCACCCGCTAGACCCTGAGACGTCGGATATCGCGCCCGGAGCCGAGGCGCCCTCCCCGGTCGACCCGCTGAAGCAGCAGGCCGCGAAATACCGCGGCCCGCTCCTGCGCTTCTTCACGCGCCACGCGGCGGCCGATGCCGAAGACATGGTGCAGGAGGTCTTCGTGCGCGTCGCCCAGCGGCGCGACGTGACCACGGCGGCGCATTTCGAGGCCTACCTCTTCCAGACGGCATCCAACCTGCTGCGCGACCGATTTCGCCGGCGCCAGACCCGGCGCACCGACCACCACGTCTCGCTCGAAGAAATTCGTTACGAAGGTGAGGTACCGTCGGAGGAGCGCGTTTACGAAGGACGGGAGACCCTTCGGAGATTCACAGACGCGCTCGCCGATCTACCGCCGACCTGCCGGCTCGTGTTCATTCTCCAGCGCTATGAGGGGATGAGTTACGCGGCGATCGCCGGACGGCTGGGCGTGACAGTAAGCGCCGTGGAAAAACATATGATGAAAGCGCTGCTGCATTTCGACATGCGGCTGGGGCCTCTGTAGGCATGGATGACGAGCTGGATGACGTCCTCGAGCACGCGAGCCCGCTGAAACGCGAGGCCGCCGCGTGGTTTGCCCGTCTGCGGGCGGATGACGTCATGGAGCGGGACAAGGCCGCGTTCCAGAGCTGGCTCGCGACGGATGCGCGTCACCGCGCAGCCTACGAGCGTCTGGAACGTGTCTGGTCGGTCAGCGCCACGTTCGCGGGCGATGCGAGCGTGGGACGCGCGGTTCATGAGCACGCGCACCGAGCCGGCGCGCAGCAGGGTGAGACATCCCCCAAACGGCGGGCGCGCGCGTGGGCCTACGGCTCGGCGGCGGCTGCGGCTCTCGCCATTTGTGCCGTGGGCACGTTGACCCTGGCGCCGCACTTCGCCGGTCGCGACTACTCGACCCGCGTCGGCGAGCAGCGAACGATCGCGCTCGATGACGGCTCGCGGCTCACCCTGAACACCGACACAAAGCTCAACGTTCGTTACGCGCGCGGAACGCGACTCGTGCGGCTCGCGCGCGGCGAAGCCTACTTCCGTGTGGCGAAGGACTCGAACCGCCCATTTCTGGTCGATACCGGCCAGGGCACGGTGCGCGCGGTGGGCACGGAGTTCGACGTCTACCGCGGCGAGACCGACGTCACTGTCACGCTCGTCGAAGGCAAAGTGCTCGTCGGCGAGCGGGAAGTCCCGTTGATCGCGGGCCAGCGGATCGTGCTCAATGGGGCGCGCGACGCGGCGGCGGCCGAGCCGGCGGCGATCGAGAAATCCACTTCATGGCTGAGCGGCCGCGTGATCTTCGACAACGAGCCGCTACGGAGCGCGGCGGCCGAGCTCAACCGCTATTCGCAGACGAAGGTCCTGATCAACGGCACCGCCGGCGATCTGCGCATCACCGGCGTGTTCCTGACCGACCACAACCAGACGTTTGTAAGTGCCGTGCAGGGCGCGTTCTCCGTTACGGTTGCGCGCTCGGGCGACGACTACGTGCTCACACGGCGGCAGTAGCCGCTTCCGAGGCCGCCTTCGCCATCGCTTGCGAGCGAACCAGGCTGAGACGCGTGAGTACGTCGTGTAGCAGATAGAGATCGCGCCGGCGGGTCCAGTCCTGCCCGGAAAGGGGATCGTAGGGCGCGGGCATGGGTACTTCCTTCGCAACGTACGCGTTGATGCCACGAAGTCGTGACCAATCGACGCAACGCTGCACGTGATCCGCATGCGCAACGACAGCCACGATACCCATCGCTGTAGCATCGCCTCCGTCCTGCGCGATGATGCTGCGTGCGACTCCATCCGTGCTCAGATATTCCAGGGTGCCATCCGGACGTGCAACGGGCTCGATCGAAACGACATCCTTGAGGCCATGCTTGTCCGTCAGGAATCTCGCGATCTCCCATTGCGCGTAGATACGCACGGGCTTGAGCTTGTGGACCCTCATCACTGTATCGGCAAGCTCTTCGTTCATCGGACCGGGGAACGGCAGCGCCTTCGGGTCCTTTGGTCCCGAACGATTGCCGAACGCATACGCGATGATGCGATTGATCTTGGCCGCGGGTACGGCGTCCGGACGCCAGCACAAGGCGGACTCCATCAGCGCCGGCACCAGGGACTCGGCGGCCTCTCTGGAACCGAGCTCGGTGGCCAGATAGTCCGTCATATATTTACGGAAGTCTTCGCGGGAAATAGCGCTCACGGTGGGCTCGACACTCGGCTCTCGGGGCCGTCATGATGATTCCGCCCCGAACCGCGCACACCCGCGAAAAGTAGGTTTTGAGTTCCGCGCTACCACTTCCCTTGCAGCGTCAGCATGTAGCTTCGCGGAGCGCCTATTGCGCGCATGTCGTAACTGCTCGACGCCTTCAGGAGGTGCTTTGGCTGGAGAGTGACGACTTGTTGCCCATCGTCTCTTCCAAAATATAGCTTCGCGTCCTTGCCGCCGTATTCGGTCTCGTTGAATGTGACCCGAGCGACACCTGCCAACACCCACCTTCCGGATGGGAACGAGCCGGCTCAACGATTCATGCAACGCCGGAGCGCGGAGAACGTCTCAGTGAACGACGACCACCGGCCCGAGATGCTGGATGTCGATCGGCTGCGACTCGTCGAGCGCGGCGAGCCACTGATCGATGTGCTTGAGATCGACGACCGCGTTCAGGCGCCGCTGCGCCACCGCGTTGTCGGTGACCATGATGAGCCCGGGATAGTAGCGATTGAGCTCCCGAACCACGTCACCCAGCGCCTGATCCTCGATAATCAGCCGGCCGCGCCGCCAGGCGAGCTGCGTATAGGGGTCCGCAGGTTCGGCGCCGTTGAGCTCGCCGTCGCGAATCCTCACACGTTGATCCTTGATGAGCACGCTCGAGCGGCCGTCCGAAGTAACCTGGACGCGGCCACGCTCGACCGTCACCGTCACGTCGCTGCCATCCCGGCGCACCGAGAACGCGGTGCCCAGCACGCGCACCTGGCCGGATGCCGCTTGCACGATGAAAGGTCTGTCGGGGTTATGCGTCACGTCGAAGAACACTTCGCCGCGCGCGAGCACCACCCGTCGCTCGTCGCCGCTGAAATGCACGTCGAGCGCGGTGTTGCTATTCAGCGTGATCGAGGTGCCGTCGGAAAGAGCGAAGCGGCCCTGCTCACCCGTGGCGGCAACGTAATCGTGCCGCCAGTTGTGAACGCCCTCGAACACGAGGAACAGGCCGAGCACCACGGATGCGGCCAGCGCGAGCCAGTGCTTCTTCGAGCTCATCACCGCGGCGAAACGGGAGCGGGTCCGGGAAGAAGACTCCGCGGCGGCGGCCTGGGCGCCGGTCAACGCCTGACCCATGCCAACCCATAGCTGCCGGGCCGCCTGTGCCGCCGCTTCGTGCTGGGGACTCTGGGAACGCCAGCGCTCGAATTTCGTGCGCTCGCACGCCGTGGCCTTGCCGGACGTGAGTCGGACTATCCATTCGATGGCCTCGCCCTCGAGTTGCGACAACTCTTCAGCGGCCTCTGGCCAATCTTCTTCCTTGGGATCGGATTGCAAGCCCATATCCGCGAGAACGAGTGGGCGGGCTTTTTACCACAATCCACACCTTCGCACCGTGCCGGTGCCCGCTCTGCCGTCTACGGCGTATTCTGGTTCAATCGCAGCCGGCAGTGGCGCAAGGCCCTGACGATATATTTCTGCACGAGACTCTCGGAAATGCCCAGCCGGGCGGCGATCTCCGGATGCGTCAGACCCTCGACCCGACTCAGGATGAGGATGTCGCGGCACTTCGGAGGTAGCTCCCCCAGCGCGGCTTCGATCACGCGCATCTGGTCGCTGTTGATCACCGTATGTTCCGGACCGTTCTCGACCTCGTTGCACAACGGGGTCAGACTGCTCAGCAGCTCGTCCCGTCTTCCAGTAACCCGAAAGTGGTCGGTGGCTGCATTCGTAGCCATCCGCAGCAGATAGCGTCGCGCCTCGTCTTCGTTCGGTAGCCTGTCGGCCAGACGAGAGACCCGGAAGTACATGTCCTGCACGAGGTCCGCAGCAGTCTGTGGGCATCCTACACGACCTGCGAGCACCCGCTCGATGCGGGATCTCAGACCGATGAAAAGGTCCACCACCTCGGTGTTACTCAGTGCCGTCATTGGTCTCGTCTCGCCGACCGTGTGCGCGCGGATGCGTGCCCGACGGATAGTAATTACGGATTGCGGCAGATTTACGAAAGCCTGTACCGCAGCCCACCTGCGGTAATCTCGTGCAATCTCCGTTCCAGCCCCGCCACGCACCGAAAAAAGAACGGCAGCCCGCGCCGTGGCACTGTCGCGGGCCGCCGTATCGAGGTGCCGGCGAACGCACGGCCACCCGTCACGTTCGCCGGCGAAGAGGAATGGTTATGTTCGATCCCGCGCGCCCGTCACGACCGGTGCGTGCGAATGAAGAACTCCACGGGGACGACGACTTCGACACGCTCGCCCTCGATTTCCTGGGGCGGCGGCGGCAGCGGCGAGGAGCGCTCGAGCAGCGCCACGACTTCACGATCGAGCAGCTCGTAGCCGCGGCTGCGCTCGATCTCGTACTCGAGCACCTTGCCTTTGCGATCGACCGCGAACCGCACGTAAACCACGTCTTCCTGGCGGCGCATCTGCGCGAGGCCGGGGTAGCGCTTGTTACGCTCCATCGTGGCGAGCAGCAGGCTCTCCCAGGTCTGCTCCGGAGTCAGAGTCGCCATGCTCGACGCGCCCTCGTGCGGAGCGGCCAGCTTGTCGTCGGGTGGCGCGGTGGCGGTCGGAGTCGCCGTAGTGACATCGACAGGTTTTTCCTTCGCGAGAAGCTCATCCGGAACGTCCTCGGGCTCTTTCTGCACCAGGACTTCAGGAGGAGTTTCGGTCCTCACCTCGGGAGGCGGATCGAACGGCAGCTTCTCCTTCGGCACCTTCATGCGCGGCACCGGCCGTGACTCCAGCTGCGGCGGGCCCGGCGGAATTTCCGTCGGCGGCGTCACCATGGCAACTGGCGTGGGCGCCATCTCGATCACCATCGCCGCGGCCGCCGGATCGGGCGAGCCGAACTGTATGTTGACGAGCATCCCTACGAGCACCGCTGCGTGAGCGATCCCCACGAACAGGAGACACCAGCTCCAGCGAAAGAAATCTCGCCGAACATCGAAAGGTAGCATCATGGCGCGGACCCCTGGGCCGCCTGGCCGGACTCCAGTCCGACGAGAGCGACTTTGACGTACCCCGCATCCCGCAGGGCATTCATGACATCCATCAGAGAGCCGTAGTCGACTGCCTTGTCGGCACGCAGGAATATGCGGCGTTCCGCGTTTCCTCCGGTCGCGGCCTTCAGCGCGCCCGCGAGCGCGCTCCGCGTCACCGGCGCATCACCCACGGAGAGGGTGAGATCCGACTGCACGCTGAGGACGATCGGGTCGTCCTGTTTCGGCTGCGGTTCCGCGGTCGATACGGGCAGATCGAGGGGTACGTTCACCGTGGCGAGCGGGGCCGCGACCATGAAGATGATCAGCAGCACCAGCATCACGTCGATGAACGGCGTGACGTTGATCTCGTGCGCGACATCCTCGTCCTCGTCATCGTCGTGCGCGAGCTTGAAACCCATGGCTACTTCACCGCGACGGGACGACGGACTTCGAGGTGCGCCGACGACTCCAGGCCGTCGAGCGCGTTGCGATCCATCTCTCGACTGACGATGCACATGACGAGCGTCGAAGCATCACCGACGAGCACTCGATAGCCGGAAACGGCACGGACCACCGAGTTGTAGATGAGCACCGCCGGGATGGCGGCGACGAGGCCAAGCGCGGTGGCCAGCAAGGCTTCGGCAATGCCAGGCGCGACCACCGCGAGATTCGTGGTCTGCGCCTTCGAGATGCCCACGAAGCTGTTCATGATTCCCCAGACGGTGCCGAAGAGCCCTACGAACGGTGCGGTGGCGCCAATCGATGCGAGCACCGTGGTCCCGCGCCGCATGCGCTTGCCCGCGGCGGCTTCGATGCGTTCGAGACGGGCGGCAACGCGCTCCTTGATGCCGGTGGCGGTCGTCTCACCGTACGGCATCGGGAAATGCGACATTTCCTTGCGGGACGCCGCCACCATCGCGCTGACCACGGGATCCGCGCGGTTGGCGGCGTCGGCCAGCGTGGCCGCTTCATCGAGGCTCTGGAGCGCAACACCGAGCTTGCGCCGCGCATGGCGCAGCTCGAGGCTCTTCGACAGCCACACGGTCCAGGTCAGCACCGAGGCGACCCCGAGCAGGGTCATCACGATCTTCACCAGCCGGTCGGCGCCGAGGAACATGGCCCAGGGCGACAGGTCGTGAGGAAGCGCGTCGAACGAGAGGGTCGGCTTGCCCGCCGCATCCGCCCCCGCCGCGGTGGGCTCGCGCGCCGCCGCTTCGCTCCCGGGCGCCGCCGCTTCCGCAGCGCTCGCGGGCGCAGCCCCGCTCGCCTGGGCCGACGCCGGCAGAGGTAATGTGAAGAGGAGCGTGGCAAACGCCCCAACCAGCGCGAAACGCAATTTACGGCCGATATAACCGGCCGTGGGTAACACTGTCATCCCCACGTCAACTCCCCGTAGCTCTTTGTAAAAACGAGCGGGGCATCGAAACCCCGCAAGCGACATCGGTCGCTTTACATTTGCGGCCCGTAGAGGTCATCTCCCCGGCCGTCGATCACCTTCACCGGGCCGAGACCGAGCGCCCGGACTTCGGATTCGATCTGCGCGAGGTCGCCCACGACGATCCAGGTGAGCCGGTCCGCGTGAATCAGCGTGCGGGCGGCCTCATTGACGGCATCCGCCGTCACCGCGCGAGCGCGCTCGGCATACCGCGGCCAGTAGTCGTCCGCGAGCGGCTCGTTGACCAGCTTCTCGACCGTACTGGCTAGCGCGCCGAGGCTTGCAAGTTGCCCGCCGAGCTGCAGCAGGTCGTTGCGGCGGCAAGCCTCCACTTCCTGGATCGTCACCGGACGAACACCCGTGATGTCGGCAATCTCCTTGCGGATCTCGGCCATGGAGGGCGCGGTCTTGTCGATCTGCACAGCCGACTTCGCAATGTAGAACTGCGGCCCGCGATTCCGATGCCATTCCGTCGAGGCGCCGTAGCACCAATGCTTCTCCTCGCGCAGATTCATGTTGATGCGCGAGGAGAAATTGCCGCCGAGAATCCGGTTCATGTAGCGCGAAGGAAACGCATTCTCGGGCTCGATGAACGGGAACAGGGTTGCCGCCGCGACGATCGACTGCGGCGTATCCGGCCGATCGACCAGATAGACCGACGTGCCCGCCGGCGCCGCCACCGGCGGCACCGCGATCGAGGGCAGCCCCGCGCCTTGCCATCCGGCGAAGCTGCGCTCGAGCAGCGGCTTGATCTCGGCCATCGTCGTGTCACCCGCGACGACGAGTGTCGCGCCCTGCGGGCGGAACACACGATCGTGGAACTGCACGATGTGATCGCGCGTCAGCCGCTCGAGATGTGACAGCGGCCCGAATCCCGACATCGGCCGCGTGTACGGATGCGCGGCCGGAAGCATCAGGCCCGGGAGCACCCGGCCCAGCACCGAGCCCGGCGAAATGGTCTCGCGCGCCAGCGCCCGCAGCGTCTGCGCGCGCTCGCGCTCCACGTCCGCCTCCGGAAAGCGCGGGCGCATGATGATGTCCGCAAAAAGATCCAGCGACTCCTTCAGCCGCGCCTTCATCGCCGACATGCCGACATGGGCTTTCTCGAAGCCCGCGCCGTGGGAAATTTCCGCGCCGAGGTCGAGCTTCGCCTCGGTGAACTGCAAGGCATTGCGATCGCCCGCGCCATACGGCAGGAGCCCCGCCATCATCTGGGCGACACCGCGCAGGTTGGCCGGCTCCGACAGCGAGCCGCCATTGAACGTCATCGCGAGCGAAACGAGCGGCAGCTCGTGCCGGGATGCGAGCACGACCTGTAAGCCATTGGAAAGCGTATCGCGCTCGAGCTTCGGGAAATCGATGTCGCCGGCGACGACGACCGCCGGCGGCTGCGAGCGGTCCACGCCGGCGTCACGCGGGCGCAGGGCCGGGAACGGCACGACATTCAGAACATACACACCGTCGGAGAGCCATCGAACCGCGGCACGGCGCACCGAATCGGTGGTCGCTTCGCGCAGGCGCGCGAGCTCGCCGAGATAGGCATCGGGCGACCCGAGCATCACCTCGTTCATCGAGAACATGTCGGCGATGCCGCTCGTGTTGTCGAGGTGACGCAGGAAGTGCGCGAGCTGGCGCGTGCGCGCGCGCTCGAGCTCGGCCGCGGTCGGGCCTTCGGCGAACAGGCGCGCCAGCTCCTCGTTGATCACGCGCTCGAGCTGCGCGAGCGGTACGCCATCGACGGGGCTGGCGCTGATCGAGAACTGGCCGGCGAGCGCGCCGCCCGAGGCATGGGCGGAGACGCTTGTGGCGATCTTCTCATCGAGCACCATGCGCCGACGCAGCCGTGCGGACATGCCGCTCGTCAGAACATAAGCGGCAAGATCCAGATCGACGAGATCCGGATGGCCGTACTCCGGGATATTCCACACCATCTGCAGCCGCGGATGCGGCACGCGATCTTCCAGCACTTCGCGTCGCATGCCGGTCATCTTCGCGACCCACTTCGGCTGGCGCGCAAGCGGCGGCCCCGGCGGAATGTGGCCGAAGTAACGTGCCACTTTCTCCTTCGCGGTGGCGAGATCGATGTCGCCAGCCAGCGTGAGCACGGCGTTCGAAGGGGTGTAGTACATGCGGAACCACGCGCGCACGTCATCCAGCGTCGCGTTGTTGAGGTCTTCCATCGAGCCGAGCACGGTATGCGCATACGGGTGGCCGACCGGATGTGTCGCGAGCGTGATGCGCTCGCTCACGAGCCCGTACGGCGCGCCCTCATGCTGGCGCTTCTCGTTCTGGACCACGCCACGCTGCGCGTCGAGCGTTTCCTGATTGATCGTCTCGTAAAAGTGACCCATGCGATCGGACTCGGCGAACAGCGCGTAGTCGAGCGCGGACGTCGGCATCGTCTCGTAGTAGTTGGTGCGATCGTGGTTGGTGGTGCCGTTCATGTTCGACGCGCCCGCATCGGTGAGCGCGTTGAGGAACTGCTGCCGCACATTGGCGCTGCCGCCGAACATGAGATGCTCGAAGAGATGCGCGAAACCCGTCTTGCCGGCCGGCTCATCCTTGGCGCCGACCTGATACCAGATGTTGACCGAGACCACCGGCGCGCGGCGGTTCTCGTGCACGATGACTCTGAGCCCGTTGTCGAGCGTGAACTTGTCGTAGGGAATCGTCACGTCGACGGCGATCGCGCCGGGCGTGGCGGCCGACGCGGCCTTGCGATGGGTCAACGCGGCGTCGGCGGACGGAGTCTGGCTCATTGTGATCGTTCCGGAGCTAGCTGAAGAGGTGCTGGAAAGCTACCGTCCAAAGGCGGTGGAGCGCTTCCGTCTAAAGTAGGGACGCCCGGACTCATTCGCCGGCTCATGCGCGAGCTTCGCGCTCCGCTTGCGGCGCGAGCACGACCTCGACACCGAAGGGCGCATCGAAAGTCGTATGTACCAGGTCATCTGCGACGCGCTTGTGGCGCACGCGAAGCGGCCCGCGCGGCGTCGGATATGAGCCTTCGGCCCACGCGAGATCGCCAAGGTTCGGCGCTATGCGCACTCGCGCGCAGCCGGGCAACAGCGGTGTCACGCCGAGCACGTGCTCACTGAGCCAGGCGGTCGGTCCGCTCGCCCACGCGTGGCAGAGGCTCTTGCGAAACCCGGAGTAGCCATATTCGCCATAATCTCCGTGCAGATCCGTCTTGCCCGGCGGCGTGAGCTCGTCGATCCGACCCGAGCCCTCGAGCCAATCGACGTCGAACTCCTCCCAGAAGGTGGTCGCCCCGCGCTCGATCATCCCGCCCCAATACGCGCGCACGACATCGAGCGCGGCGCGTGTCTCACCGAGATAGCCGAGTGCGCGCAGGATGCTGGAACCACCGAAGGCGGAGATGCCCCGCGCACCGCCACTGAGGAGCGCGCGGCGCGCTGCCTCTATGCCCGACATGGCCGCGAGAACCTGCATGGCCGCCGCTGATTTGGAGCCGAACGGCTCGCTCGCGCGAGCCCGCGCGCGAACCGCGCACGCACTCGCCTGCCGAGCCGGGCCCGCATCACCGAGAACATGAGCGAGGCGCGCACCCGCTTCGAATGCCATCACGAGCAGCGCCTGCAGCCCGGCCGCGGTCGCTTGCTTGTCGGCGTAAGTCGGCCAGTTGAGAAAACGCATGCCGTCCAGGCACTCGCTTCCGTCCGCTTCCATGCGTTCGACGAGCTGCGCCAGCAGATCGAGGAGATAACCGCGCTGAGACTCGAGATACTCGAAGTCGCCGCAGTGGAGCCACCAAGTCTCCTGGATCAGCACCCACCAGAGCGAAAAGCTGCTGATGCCGTTCATCCATGCGCCACGCGGCGTGTGATCGCGAACGAGATCGAGACTTCTGGGGACGACATCCGTGTAGCCGTGCACCGCGCAGATCGTGCGTACCGTCGGCTCGACGTCGCCCATCCAGACGAGGCGGTCGCGCTTGATGCCGTCCCACAGATGAGACTGTGCGTTGAGCTCCACCGTGTAAGCGCCCACGTCCCAGATGGTGTCCAGCTTCACGTCGCTGCAACGGAACGCGCCGGCGCGGGGAATGTCCGGCACCGTGTGGACAGCCCGCACGTGAGTGATAGACACCGCGTCCAGCGCATCGATGCGCACGAAACGAAAACCGCCGGGGCCGATGGTCTTCGTGCCGAGCCATGGCAGGAGCTGCACTTCGTCGCGGATGGCGTAGTCGTTGCCGGCCCCGCGGTGACCCAGCTCGGCCATCGCTTCCGAAGCCGATTCGCCGAACCGCACGCGTACCCGCGGCTCCGCAGCGCCACGCGCTGCGCGGCTGTACGTCGTTATTTCAATACATCCCTGCAACTCCAGGCCGAAGTCGAGCAGCACGCCCGCAGGCGCGCCATCGTGAGGCTGCAGCAGGCAAACGGTCTGACGCGTCGGCTGTATCGGCTGCGCCAACTCGCTCGCGAGCAAGCCCAGCGCGCCGGCGACGCCGTGAGCGCTCTGCCAAAGCACTCGCGTTGGCAGTATGTAATGGGTCTTGAACGGCGTTGCGGCCATGAGCTCCCCGACCTTTTCAGCGTTGTCTCGAGGACCCGCGAGCCTGCGCGCGTTGCGAACGCTGAAGCGACTGCTGCTGCATGCTGAGCTGCCACTCCTGCACCGAGCGAATATGGTTGTATTGCTCCGAAGTCAGCACGGAGGACGCGCGATCCAGCACCGCTCGGTCATACGACGCCTGCCAGTCGACCCGTGCCTGCATCGCGTCCACGTCACGGAAGGTGGTGGGCTGAGGCTGTGCCGGCAAACCCTGCTTCACGTCCATCATGATGCTGACGAACTGCTCTTTCTGGTCGTCCCGCATCGGGAGGTTGAGCGCGTCGAGTTGCTCGGCGTAGTAGTTGACCTGCGACCGCTCTGGAAGGGACTTCTGGTAGGCCGCGAACGTGGTCGCCTTCTCGGGACCCAGTAGCGCGTTGATCTCGCTCTCGGACTTGCTCTGCAACTGAGCCCTCGCCTGCTCCATCGCGGTCCGGTCGCCTCTCAACAGGCTGCTCGTGTCGGCTTCGCGAAGCTGCTGGTCGGCGAGCAGATTCAGCAGCGCGTCCGATTTATCCCGGCCCAGCGCGAGCTTCTGTATCGCATCGGCGTAGGTGCGCTTGCTGCCGGCCTTCATCTGCACGCGCATCATTTCCCGCCCTTGCGGCGAGTTCAGGATATCGAGGCCGCCACCTCGCTGCGGGCGAACGGCGCGCTCCTGAGGATCGGGATTACCCGGGAGCGCTGCCGGTGTCGGCGTCCGCGCAGGCGGAGTCGCGCCCGAATGCGCGGCGGATGCGGCACCCGCGCCAGGAAGGTCCGCCACCGATTGATCGGCGGCACGGCGCGCCTTCGCCGCGAACAGCGATGCGGGACGCGCCTGCGCCTGCTCACGCGCCGCGTGAAGCTCCGTCGCCAGGTAGATCGAAGTAGCCGCGAGCGCCACGGTCGCGATCGCAAGCGTGGTCGTCAGTGATTTCATGCCTGGTACGGCTTTCCGGCCCTGTGATCCACAGGAACGAGCCGACCGGCCAATCGCCGCAATCGCGGCCGCAATGAAACGCGAGCTACTCGCGCATCGACGGAAGACTCACCGCCGACAGACAGTCCCGCAGACGCGGCCACATCAACTCATAGGCGCCGCGATTCGGATGCAGACCGTCCGACGAGAGCCCTTCCGAGAGCTGGCCGCGTTCGTCCGCGAGCGCCTCGTGATAATCCGCCACCGGAAAATCTCTCGACCGCGCGAAGGATTTCAGCCACGAATTGATCGTCCGCTGCGTTCCCGGATCGCGGCCGAGATTCGTGTGATTCATGCCGAGCGGAGGCAGCGTGCAGAGAATGACGCGGATGCCGCGCGCCGTGGCGATATCCACCATCGACGTGATGTTCCGAGTGGCGCGCTCGACGATGGCGCCGTTCGAATGAGGATCGGACGGTTCACCGATGTAGACCCGCAGATCGTTGGTGCCACCGAGAATCACCACTGCGGCGGGCTTCAGTGCGACGACGTCGTCCTGGAATCGCAGCAGCATCTGCGATGTGTTCTGGCCTGGAATGCCGCGATTGACGAGATCGAGATGAGCGGGCGCCGGCAGGCAGGCCGGCTCCCAGTAATACGTGATCGAATCGCCCAGAAGCACGGCGCGCGTGCGGGCGTCGTCCTCCGCCAGCAGCTTGCGGTTGGCATCGCGGTAGCCGCCGATCTCCGCGATGTCATCCATCTGCATCATGAATTTCGCTGCGAAGTCGTGCAGCTTGAAGTCGCCGATCGGCATGGGGGGAGCCTCGAGGGTTTCAAAGCGCTTTCGTGTGGCGCCCGTTCGCGATGGAAAGCGACAGCCGCCAACCCGAGGTTGCAAGACCCGGGATCACGGCGAGACGATCGTTGATCCTGCGCAGGCAGCCGAGCGCGAAGGCGAACGGCCGTGCCGGCGCGTTCGGACCCGCCGCTTCCCGCCGCAGATTCTCACGCGCGATTTCGCGCTCGACCCGGCGCAACGCGTCGCGCTGTTTGGCGAGGTACTTCAGCGCGTTCGGCCCCGCATGCGCGAAACTGATTGCACAGAGCTTCAGGTGTGACTGCAACAACAGCAATAGCTCCGCCATGCCTGCGCGCGCGGCTGGCGAGAGCCGAACACCGTGGCGAAGACTGCGGGACGATCCGCGCACCAGCAAACGGTTCACGACGTCCGCGACGTGCTCGACATGGCCGGCGAGCTCCAGCAGCGCGCTACAGCGGGTGACGTGCTGCTTCGGGTGTTTTCGGCCGATGAGCATTCCAAGCCGCATCTCGATGCGCTCGTTGAGCTCATCCAGCTCTTCGTCCAGCTCCTTGATCGCGTCGATCGCCTGACGCTCGTCGCCGTCGAACAGCCCCTGCAACCGTCGCAGCATCGTGCGCACGACGTCCGTCATGCGCAGCGCGTCGCGCTCCGCCTCCGCCAGTGCGATATCCGCCTCGTTCACGGGAGATCTCATCATGCCCTCTTCTCCTTGCGAACCCGCGGCTTGCGCGGCGGGCGGCGTGCCGTCACCGCAACGAAGTTGCCGCGCTTCAGGCGTTCCTCGCCTGACCAGCGATACGCGCACAGCCGCCCTCCGTACACAGCGGAATAGTCCACGCACGCGAGATTCGGCAGCAACGGCCGGATCGAAGCCTTCAACCCGAGGCTCTGGTGGCCGGTGACGAGCGGCGGCTCGCTCTTCGGATAGCCCCACAGCGACTTGCGGTCGTCATCGGTCAGCGTGCTTCGCGGCCAACGCTTGCGTCGGTGAAACGCCGCGTGCCACAGCGTGGGCGCCGAAAGCTCTTCGGGCCTGCGGAACCAGCGGGCGCGCATGTTGTACAGACGCTTGCGCCCCTTGCTGTCCCTCATCTTGAACATGATCACGGGCCCGAAGAGCAGCGTCGCGAGCGAGCCGGCCTCTGGCGACTCGCGATTCTCGAGCTTGCGCATGACGCCGCGGCTCGCGAGCGACTTGCCGCGCCAGACTTTCACCGAAGGCTCGTGCCAGGCGCCGTGCACCACCCGCAGGCCGGGCCGCTCGAACACGATCGGCAGAGCGCGCATCCACCGGACCCAGCGCTTCAGCTTGCGCGAGCGCATGCCGAGCTGCTCGTGCGTCGCCTTGAGTTGCTCGATGCGGCCTTCACTGCGCTCGCGCATCGGCTTGCCGCTCGCATTGAGCGTGTGGAAATAGATGAGATCACGCTCGTGATTGCCGAGTATGCACTCGGCGGAGCCGGCCTCGACCATCGCGGCGACGGTCTCGAGTACGGCCTCGATTTCCGGACCGCGATCGATCAGGTCGCCGACGAATACCGCCAGCCGTGAAGGATGGCGCCACACGCCTTTGCGCCGCCGGTATCCCATGGCGCTCAGCAACTCCGCCAGTTCCTGGTGGCAGCCGTGAACGTCACCGATGATGTCAAAGCCCTGGTGACGGGTGCGGGCCGATGAGGTTCGAGGTAACAAGGCCTTGAAACACAAATTACGAGGAGCTGCGAACGCTAGCCAATCCCGGAGCCGGCTGCGTCCATCTATAGTCGGGATGCGACAAAAATCACGATTGGGCCGCTTCCGGCAGCAACTCCCATTGCAGGCCGTCCGACGATTGCAGGAGGCCGAAGCTGGTCCAGCTGTTCGCGTCGGTTCCCATGAGCAAACGTGGGGTCGATCACCCGCTGCAGCGAGTTCCAGGGAAGGCGGCTGGCCTCGTCGAGAAAGAAACGCGGCGCGTACACGTACGGGTCGCGAATCAGATCCCTGGTGCGCCAGACCGGATTGGTGAGGCCGCTCAGCTCGAGCATGATTTCTCCGGGACCGGCGCGTCTTCCGGCAGGAACCCGTCGACCTGGCGTGTCCACAAACGATGATAGAGGCCGCCGCGGGCCAGCAGCTGCGCGTGGCTGCCGCTCTCGACGATGCGACCGCCGTCGAAAACGAGAATGCGGTCGAGGTGCGCGATCGTCGACAGGCGGTGCGCAACGACGACGACCGTCTTGCCGCGCATGGCTTCGTCGAGCGTGCGCTGGATGACGCGTTCGGTCAGCGAGTCGAGGCTCGAGGTCGCCTCGTCCAGAATGAGAATCGGCGCGTTTTTCAGCAGCGCGCGCGCGATGGCGATGCGCTGGCGCTGCCCGCCGGAGAGCTTCACGCCACGCTCGCCGACGAGCGACGCGTAGCCCTGCGCCATCTCCGTGATGAAGCTGTGCGCATCGGCGCGGGTCGCGGCGCTGCGAACTTCCGCGTGACTGGCCTGAGGCTTGCCGTAGCGGATGTTATCCGCCAGCGACCGATGAAAGAGACCCGGCTCCTGCGGGATCAGGCCGATCTGCGCGTGCAGCGATTCGAGCGTGAAGCGGCGGATATCCTCGCCGTCGATCAGGATGCCGCCCTCCCGCGGGTCGTAGAGCCGCAGGATCAGATTCACGAACGTGGACTTCCCCGACCCCGAGTAGCCCACGAGGCCCACGCGCTCGCCGGCGGGAATCGTGACGCTCAGGTCGCGAAACACCTGAAAACCATCGTGATAGCGGAAGCTCACATTGCGGAACTCGATGCTTCCCCGGCTCACGGCGACCGGTTTCGAGCCCGGCAGGTCGACGATGTCGTGCGGCCGCACGACCGTGTTGACGCCGTTCTCGACATTGCCGAGATACTCGAAGAAATCGAGAAAGCGGCGGCCGAGGTTCGCGGCCTCGGAAATGATGATCAGCGCCATGCTCACGCACATGACGACCGTGCCCGCATCGACGGCGCCGAGGTGCCACAACCAGAGCGCGCAGGACAACGCCCCCACCTTGAGCACCAGCGACGAGGCGTTCTGAAACCAGCGAATGCGCTCGATATGCCGATGCGCGATTCGCGCGGCGCCGACCTCCCGGTCGAGCACGCCTCCCAGGCGCTCTCGCTCGTCCGATAGCCGCGCGAAGAGGCGCGTGCTCGCGATGTTGCTGACCGTGTCGACGACGTGCCCGCTGCTCGCGCTCCGTGCATCCGCATAGCGCCTCCAGTGAGGGCGAGAGCGACGGGCGAGCACGTACGAGATCGCGATGAACACCGTCGCCCACACGAGGACGAACGCGGCGAGACGCCAGTCCGCAAGTCCCAGAAGGGTCGCCGCGACGCTGATCTTGACCGCCACGGGCATGAAGTCGATCAGCACCGCCCAGGTGGTCTGCAGCACGCCCATCGACGTTTCGGAAATGCGGTGAGCCAGCGCGCCGGCGAAGCGCTCGCTGAAATACTTGTGGGAATGATACTGGATGTAGGCGAAGAGCTCGCTCGTTACGCGCTGGCGAAGCAGCGGGTTCAGGTAGAGCGTCGCCGCTCCCGAGGATCGGGCGAACAGGATTTCCGTGAGGCCGAGGCCCGCGAACAGCAGTATCGGGACCTTCAGCGCTCCGAGGTCACCCCGCGAAATAGCGCGCACGATCGAGCCCAGCGCGTAAGGCGCGCCGATGGTGCTGGCGGCCTGCCCCATCTCCAGGAACACGATGAGCACATACCAGTAGCGGAACCGCGCGACGTAGCGCCAGATGAACGCGAACGGGGTCGACGGAAGATCTGGCGCCTGCGGGGCGCGAAAAGGCGGTGAGGAGTCGAGCACGCCGGAATGATTGCGGATTGGAACGAACTGCACATCCGACCAAAGCAGGAGTGCGCGAGTGGGCAGGCGGCCCGCTCAGTTTTTCTTGGGCAAGTGCGCGTCCTGGAACGCCACCACCTTGGCTCGATAGTCGCCAATGACCTTGACCGCGTCGTTTCCGGCCTCCGCATGAGCGCGCGCAAGGTCGCTGTACTTCTTGATGTCCACCTGGCGCAGCGTGACGTAGGCCGAAACGCAGTCCCCGTAAGCGTTCACCTTCTTGATGAAGTAGTCGATGTCTTCCACGGGCATCGACGCGCGCTCAGGAATCTTCGGTTGCGGGCAGTCCATTGCCGGCACGCTCGCTTTCACTTCGGGAGGCAGCGGCTGCGGGTCCTGCGAGGCTTCCTGCGCGGACGCCGAGAGACACACGGCAGCGGCGCACCACAATAACGGGTTCCGGGTTTTCATTTGACGGGAACGAACAGGCCGGCGGAAGACCGGAAAAAACCCGGGACTTTTTTCGACCCACGATGGTCCAATCCCACTCTTCGACTCGAGGAGCAGACATGAATCTTCGTTTTGTCCCCTTCGCTCTCGCCGCGCTCTCGACCCCCGCCTTCGCCGCCGGCGTGACGGTGGAGTTCACGAACCCGGACAAGTACACCGACGCCAAGGTGGAGAACAGCTCGCTGCCGGCGGCGCAGGCGTCACTTCAGAAGCGTCTTCGTGAATACCTGCGGCAGCTCGGGCAGCGCTATCTGCCCGACGACCAGGCTCTCACGATCGACGTGCTGGATATCGACCTCGCCGGAAGATTCGAGCCCTGGCGCCCGAATGCCGACACAGTGCGGTTCATGGTTTCAACCACGTGGCCTTCGATGAAGCTGCGCTACGAGGTCAGGGGCCCCGACGGCAAGACGCTCGCAAGCGGCACGGAGACGGTGATGGACCAGGACTATCTGCGCCGCCCCAATCAATATTCGGAGAGCGACACGCTACGGTACGAGAAGCGCATGCTGGATACCTGGTTTGACGCGAAGTTCGGGCGGCCGCGCGGGCAGCACGCCGGCCTCACGTGACGGCGTAAGCCGACCTTTCCAGCTTGGCACCCCGATGCGGCGACGGGCGCAACATCGCCCGACGCCGCATCCCGGTTTGCTCAGAACGACCCGCGCACCGTCAGCATGTAGTTCCGTGGGTCGCCGTACCAGTTGCTGCCTGTGCTGCTACCCATCGTCTTGTAGTAGGTTCGGTCAAGAATATTGTCCATGTTGAGCGCAGCGTTCCAGCGTTGATCGATCTGATAGCTGACGCGGCCACCGACGACGGCATAGGCCTTCTGGGTATAGGCGTAGTTCGCGGTGGCGAGGCATTTCGCCGTGGGGTTGCCCGTTACCGGATCTGTTCCGTACTCATACTTCGTGCACGCCGAGCCGCTGTTGAAGCTCGACGTCTGCGCATTGACTCCCGCGCTGACACTCAGCCGATGCAGATAGTCTCCGCCAGTAAACCGGTAGCTCGACCAAAGCTTGAGAAGATGCTTCGGTGAGAGGCTGACCAGCGGCGTTCCCTCGTTGATCCCGTAATAGGCGCCCTTCCGCGTGTTCTCGTTGTACGTGTACCCGGCGAACAGCTGCAGCCCGGGAAGTACTTCACCGGTCATTTCCGCATCCACGCCGCGACTGGAGTTCACCTGGTTGTGGCCGTTGAGGTAACAGCAGTAGTGGACTCCATCGGGTAGCGCGCCTTGGGTGTCCGGATAGTCGCCATAGCCGACCTGCACACCGAACCCCTTCTGCTCGATCTGATAAGCCGAGAGCGTTCCATTGAGCTTGCCGCCGGCGGACTCGAATTTCAGGCCAACCTCGATGTTGCTGCCCGTCTCCGGGCCGATCGGGTTCCCGGAGGTATCGAGATACCGCGCTTGCGACTGATAGATGTCCGTGTAACTCGCGTAAGCGGAAAGCGTTTTGCTGACATCGTAAATCATCGAGTACGTGGGCGGCCAGGAAAGGTCATGGCCACTCCAATACGTCGAGTAGTCGCCGATCACGGCACCGGTTTTCGTGTTCAGCGCAATCTGGTGCTGCTTGGATTCGTAGTGGCTGTATCGCAAGCCACTCACGAAATGAAGACGGTCGAATGGCGTGAGGCGCAGCGTCAAGTAGCTGAACCATTGCGACTGGCCATTATCCAGAAGATAGCTGTTTGGCGGAGATGCCGCGGGTTCGGAATAAACCAGATCGGTCGGGTTGAACGCGAACACATTGATCGGCGGAGTGACGATCGAGCTCGAGTTATACGACTTGGCCCTGCCGCCATCCGCCCCGTCGTCGTCCGCGTAACTTCCGCCCAGCAGAATCTCCTGACGGTGGCCGAACAATGTGAATGCGCCACTGACCGTGAAATCCGCCAACGTCTGGATAGTGGACCCCACGAACGTCGAGGCGCTCGCAACCGGCCCCGTCAGCGTGATCGGATTAACCGTGCCGCTCACGCGCCCATATCTTTCGTCGATCGTATGGTGATTCCGGTTGAGCTTCACTTTCGCCGACCAGTTCTCGCCGAGCTGCTGCTCGAGCTGCGCAAAGACATCCTGCGTATTGATGCCCCATCGGCTCCAGTTGAAACACAGGCATGTGCCGCGAGAGAGCCAGAGATCGTCGCCATTCTCATATCGCGGCAGACCGTTGATGAACGGCCTGGCATCGACCCGGTTGAAGTCGACGCCGGCGCTTACCACCGTTGAAGGCGTCAGATCGGCTTCGAGCACACCGTACGTCAGCGTGTGATTGGAGCTCGACACGTCGTAGAAGAAATTCTGGTCCTGATAAGAAATCACCGCCCGCCCGCGCAATCTTCCCTCGAAGCCCAGCGGCGCCGTCGCGTCGACGACCGCGCGGTAGTTGCTCCAGCTTCCGGTCGCGAGCTCGACACTGGTCTGCGCGTGATCGAGCGGCCGCTTGCGAGAGAGATTCACGGTACCGCTCGGATCGCCATAGCCGCTGAACAGGCCATCCGCGCCGCGCAGGATCTCTACGTGGTCGTACATAGCCATATCCAGCATCGGCAGGAAATTGAACGCCGTGCTGAGTGGTGCGCCACCATCGACCTGGATGCTCCGAATCACAAATCCGCGCGCGTAGTAGGTCGGGCTGAGGTTGTTTCCTCCGGTGACGAGAGTAACTCCCGTTGCCTGATTCATCATCGAACCAAAGCTCGTGAGATTCTGATCCTGCATCCGCTGCTGCGTGATCGCACTCACCGACTGCGGCGTTTCCCGCATAGATTCCGGCGCCTTGCTGCCGATGCTCAGCGCGCTGCTCGTATAGCTCTTCGTTCCTTCCGTCGCCGTGGCATCAGTGCTGCCGTTGACGCCGGCGACAGAAGCGCCCGTCGCGCCGACCTGCCCTTCGACCTTCACAGGACCGAGAACTCGCGTGCTCTTTTCCGCGGACTCGGTCGAGATAGTCACCGTCTTCGCATCAGTGAAGCGAAACGCCAGGCCGGTGCCTTCCAGCAGGCGTCGCAGTCCGTCCTCAGGTGAGTATTCTCCGGACAATTCTGTGCTCTTCAGGCCCCGCGTCAGGCGAGCCGAATACAGAAGCTGGATTCCGGTGGCTTCCGCGTATTTGACGAGCGCCGACTCGAGATTCTGCCGAGGCAGATCGAGCTTGAAGGTCTGCGCGTAAGCGGCCGCCGCGCTCGCGCCGAGCAGCACGGCCGCCGCAAATCGCACGAGTGCCGATGACCGCGGAGCGCGTGGCCTGTCGATGCCGCCGCGGCCCATCCCCGAATGATTCATGATGATCCCCGTTCAATTGTTCGTCGTCGTGCAAGCTGACGAAGCAACCGGGGATTTCTGAACCGGGACCGTGTTTCTTCAGTGAACGATCGTCAAATACGGCGTAATGCGCGTGACACGAACCGGCAGCGTCCGCTCGATCGTGCGCAGCACCGCCTCGGGGTCGCTCGTCTCGAACACGCCGGTCACGAGCTCCGAGCGCGCGGCCTGGCCGAGAACGAATATCTCGCCGCGCCGATAACGGGACAGTTCATCGACGACTTCCGCGAGCGGCCGGGACGTGAACACCATGCGGCCGCGCTGCCAGGCAAGCGCCTGGTAGACGTCCGCGGGAACCGGCGCGTACTGATCGCCCCCCTGCCAGGTCACCTGCTGCGACGGGCGCACATTCATTTCTTTGCCCGAGCCAGCGCGACTGGCAACGACACTGCCTTCCTCCAGCGCGAGCACGACCCTCGCGTCGGTCATTCGCACGTCGAACCGCGTGCCCGTGACGCGAATGCGCGCGTCGCGCGCGTCGACGAACATCGGCCGACCCGCATCATGGGCGACCTGGAAGTAGGCCTCGCCCGACAACAGCCGGATCTCGCGACGCTGGCCTTCGAAACGATAAGACAAGGCCGAGGCGCCATTCAGTCGAACCCGAGTGCCGTCGGAGAGGTCGACGGTGCGTTGCTCGCCCGCAGCCGTGCGAACGTCGGCCATCAGAGCACTCAGCCCGCCTTCTGGCGCGAAAAGAAGGGATGCGCCGACCGCGCACACCGTGAGACAGGCAGCGAGTCGCTTTGCCCAGACCGATGGCCGCCGTGCTTCGGGAACGCCCCGCCCGCCGGGGAAGTGGCGCACCTCCCCAAACCCGCGTTCGTCGGAAACGTCGTGCTCCCGGGATCGGGCCGGCGGCGGCGCGGGCTGCGCGACGTCGTTCGTCTTGCCGAGCAGTTTCCACACGCGTTGACTGTCCCGAAACGCCCGGTCGTGGCGCGGATCTTCGAGGAGCCATGCCTCAAATGCTTGCCGATCTTTCTCGGTCGCCGACCGCGCATGCAAAGCGATCATCCACTCGCGCGCACGGGAGCGAACGTGGGGAGGAATGTGCTCCGGCACGGCGCTCATTCCGCCATCCCCAGTCGCAGCTCGCAATGCGCCAGCGCCTTGTTGACGTAGCGGCTCGCCATGCTCTCGGAAACGCCGAGCCGTGCGCCGATTTCGCGCAACGTCAGCCCTTCGAGCCGGTACCACAGCAGCGCGTCTCGAAGAGCAGGCTGCAACTCGGCGAGCGCGCCACGCAGCAGCTCGAGCTCCTCGGCTCCTGTGGCAACCGCTTCCGGGCCCGGCTCAGGGCAGAGCACGCTTTCGTTGGCCGCAGCGGCCGCATCCGTATCGAACAGGCGACGCTCGACCGTCTGCTGGCGTCGCACGTCCACGAGAAGATTGCGCGCGATCCGGTACAGATACGCGCGCAGGCTTCCGACCTGACCGGTCTTCCTGACCTGGTACAGCCGCAAATAAACTTCCTGACGCAGGTCCGCCGCGTCGTGGGAAGACTTCACCCGGCGGCGAAGGAAGCCGAGCAGCTCGTCCGCGTGCTCGCTTCCATTGCCGGGGAAAGGATCGTCCAGCGAGGTGCTCACCCTGCGGGAACGACCGCCGGGGCTGGATACCTCAATGCGGGGCGGTCAGAACGATCCCCGAAGAGTCAGCATGTAGTTGCGCGGGTCGCCGTACCAGTTTCCGGAGTCCACGCCGCCCGTGGTCTGGTAGTAGCGTTTATCCGTCAGGTTGTTCACATTCAACGCAACCGCCCAGGTGTTGTTCAGTTTGTAATCCACGCGTCCGGAGAACACGGCAGAGGCGGGCTGCGCGAACTGATAGGGCACAGAGGTCTTGCAGGTGCTTATTCCCTGCGCATTCGGCGGGTTCAGAGCGACACACGAAGTTCCCAGGTAATACGCGCGGGACATGGCGTTGACGCCGGCTCCGAACGTGATGCCGTTCCGCCACGCATTCCCGGGCAACGCGTAAGTCGTCCATACCTTGAGCAGATGCTCCGGCTGCTGGCTGACGAAAGGAGTGCCCTCCTTCGCGCCGAAGGACAAACCCTTGTTCTCGTTCTTGCTGAACGTATAGCCCGCCGATATCTGCCAGCCGGGGAGCAACTGCCCACCGATCTCGGCATCGACCCCTTTGCTGAGATAGATCTGGTTCGGGTCGGAGACGAAACAGCAGGCGTGCTGGCCGTCGCTCTGCGCGCCGTTGAGATAGCGAACTCCATCGCTGGCGACGTAGTACGTGAGGGCGGCGCCGGTGTTTGGGTCGGTCTCGATCACTCGTCGTGTAACCGACGTAGGCCGAGAGTGTTTTCGAGACGTCATAGATGAGAGACACGTGAGGCGGCCAGTTCACGTACTCATCGCGGTAGAACTTCGCCGTTCTCGGGCCGCTCGGGTCTCCAATGCTCTTGCCGGCGCAGGATCCGGTGGTCGTCGTGCACAGGGAATCATACGACCGGTGGTAGATGAACTTGCTGTAGCGAATGCCGGTGACCAGGTGCAGCCGATCGAACGCCGTGAGCCGCAGATTGAGGAATGCGCCCGACTGTTCCTCGCCGAAATCGTAATAACGAATGCTCGGCAGAGCGGACGGAGGCTCCTTGTAGGACAGGCGGTCCGGATCAAAGGCAAACACGTCGATTGGGGGGCGCCCGGTTGGAGCGCCCGGATAGGGGACGTACGTCGTGGGAACCAGCTCGCTGTAGCCGACGAGCCCGCCGCCGTCCGGGTCGGCGTGATTGAAGCCCAGTAACACCTGCTGCCGCTGGCCCAGCACATTGAACGAGCCTGTCAGCGTCGCCTCCTCGGAAAGCTGTTTACTCGCGTTGTCCTGAGTGACGCCCCCGAGCGTCGGGCCCGCGCCAGTCAGCGGATTGACCGACCCGGAGCTCTGGCCGACCTTGTAGGGGCTTGCCTGATCGTTGTGCGCTATCGTTCGCGAGCTTGTAGAAGTGATCGTTGTCCTGATAGCTGAACACAGCGCGGCCGCGAAGCTTGCCGTCGAATGCAAGGGGCCCGGTCGCATCCACCATCGCGCGATAGTTGCTCCAGCTGCCGCTCGTCCCTTCGAAGGCCACCTGCACGCCGGCCGTGCACGCGGTGATGATCCGTCGCGAGGTTGGCTGCGACTTCAAACAGGAACGCCCGCGGGCTGCGAACGGCGGCACCCGCCTGGAACAGGCGGATATACGCTTCCTGCACCAGATCCTCCGCCGTGGCGAAACAGTGAAGGCGCCGCGCGAGAAAACCGATGAGGTCGGAGCGGTGGCTGCGAACAGCCGCCGCGATCCGACCTATCGTCGTGCTTTCGCCATCACCCGACATTCCGGTTTACCGCAGTCGTGCCGCCAGCTCAGGGAACGAGCCGGGACGACGGGTACCGCAAGGCGGGTCAGAACGCCGCGCTCCGGTGCGATCCGATTCGGTAGCCGAGCAGGGCGGCGCTCCGGATGCTTTCGTTCGTCTCGCAATCAGAACGAGCCGCGCACCGTCAGCATGTAACTGCGCGGCTCGCCATACCAGTTGCCGCCGCTGGCGGTCCCCATCGTCTGGTAGTAGACCTTGTCAGTCAGGTTGTTGACGTTGAGCGCGAGGTTCCATTGCGAGTCGATCTGATACCCGATACGTCCCGAAAAGACCGCAAAAACCCCCTGCGTGAACTCATAACTCGCGGTCCCACCCCCCTCCGACGCGGGCCTGCAAACCCCGGTATCGGGATTGAACGCCAGGCAAACCGTGCCGCTGTTGTAGCTTGAAGTCTGCGCGTTCACACCGCCGCCGATGTTCAACCTGTGCAGCCACTCGCCGCCTTGAAACTGGTAGCTGGTGGTCAGCTTCAACAGATGTTTCGGAGAACGGCTCACCAAGGGCAGGCCTTCAGTGGTACCGGCGTCCGCGCCTTTGTACTCGTTCTGGTTGTAGGTATAGCCTGCGAACACTTGCCATCCGCGACCCACTTCGCCTGTCACCTCCGCGTCCAAGCCCTGGCTCAGGTTCTTGAAATCAAGACCGTTCGAGAAACAGCACCATGTGCCATCGCCGAGGTCCTGATTGGTCTCGGTCACCTGATTCCTGAAGTTCTTTTGCTCGATACGATACGCGGCAATCGACGCGTTGAGCTTGCCGGAAAAGCCCTCGAATTTGAGGCCGGCCTCCATGTTGCCGCCGGTCAGCGGCTTGATGGGGGAGTGGTCGACGTCGAGGTAGTTGGCCTGGGAGACATAGATATCCGTGTAGCTCGCGTAGGCAGACCAGTCTTTCGCCGGGCTGTAGACCAGCGAGACCTTCGGCGGCCAGGAAAGATCGTGCCCACTCGAGAGAGTGCGAGTGAGTCCCAGCGACGGCCACGGTTGCCCGACCACCGCACACCCGCCCACGTTCCGCGCCACGTTGGGTGTCGTGCACAGCGACTGCGAAGTGTTGTTGTATTCGTAATGCCCGTAGCGCAGTCCGGTAATGAGGTGCAGCGGCTCCCACAACGTCAAGTTCACATTCGTGTAGAGGCCCCATTGCCGCTGGCCATAGGCGGGATACTCGTAGCTCGCTTCGGACGTACCTGGCTCGCGGTAAGCGAGATTGTTGCGATCGAAATTGAAGACATCGTTGATGGCAGGATATGGGTAGGCCCACAGGGTGCCATAGCGACGCTGGCCCCCGCCATCCACGTCCTGCCAGTTACCGCCGAGGAGAATCTGCTGACGATGGCCGAACAGCTCGAACGAGCCGCTCAAAGTGAGATCCGCCAGTGTCTGCACGCTCGAGTAGTCATTCATGGAGCCGTACAGCGCCGGGCCGGCGAGCGTGATGTTATTGACTGAGCCCGCAACATAACCGTACTTGTTATGACTCTCCTGGTCGTTACGCGTCAGGTTGACCTTGATCGACCAGTCCTCGTTGAGGATCCGATCCGCCGACGCGAATAGCTCCTTCGTATCGAAATCCCAGCGGTTCCAGCCCAGACACAGGCAGGTGCTGCGCGGCAGACCGAGGCTCGCGCCCCCGCGATAGCGCATCAGTCCACTGGACCACGGCACCGCATCCTGCCGAGTGAGGCTGAAGCCGGCACTCACCACGGTAGTCGGCGTCAGATCCGCCTCGACCACCCCGTATGTCAGCGTGTGATTATTGTTCGCGACGTCGTAGAAGTAGTCCTGATCCTGATAGCTCACTACCGCGCGACCCCGCAGCTTCCCATCGAAGCCCAACGGTGCACTGGCATCCACCATCACACGATAGTTGCCCCAGCTACCGCCCGCGCCCTCGACCAGAACCTGCCCGTGATCGAGCGGGCGCTTGCGCACGAGATTCACCGAACCACCGGGCCCGCCGTATCCATTGAAGAGGCCATCCGCCCCTCGCAGCAGCTCGACATGGTCGTACTGCGCCATATCGATCAGCGGAACATACGCAGTCGCGTCGCCGCCGCTCAGCAAAGTGGCGAGCGGCGCGCCGCCATCGAGCTGGATCGTACCGATCGCGAAGCCACGCGAGTAGAACGCCGTCTCCAGATTCGTGCTCGTACCGTTTGCGCCTCCTTGCACCAGCGTTACCCCGGTCGCCTGGTTCATCAGGCTGCTGAAGTCTGTGAGATTCTGGTCGCGCATTCTCTGCTGCGTGATCACACTCACTGATTCCGCCGTATCTTTGATCGACTGCGGGCTCTTGCTTGCAATACTCAGCGAGCTGCTCGTGTAGCTGCCCGTCCCCTCCGTCGCGGTTGGATCGGTACTGCCGTTTACGCCGGCGAGCGCGGTACCCTCCGCGCCTTCAACTCGCACGGGCCCCATGACGCGAGTCTTGCCGTCACTTTTGGATGATTCGATCGTGATTGCGCCGGAGGCGGTGATCCGGAACACGAGTGACGACTCGGACAGCAGACGCTGCAGGCCGGCCTGCGCGCTGACTTCGCCTTTCACGCCGGGGCTCCTCATCCCCCGCGCGACTTCAGCCGAATAAATGAGCTGCAGGCCCGTGGTCTCGGCAAATTGCAACAATGCGGTGTCGAGGGGTTGCGCCGGTATATCCAGGCGATAGGTACGTTCCGCCGCGTTCTGGGCGAACGCCGGCGTCGCGGCTACCGCGGCCGTGGACAGTAGTACGGCACACGCTATCAGGCTCTTCATCATCTTCTCCCCGCCGCGCACGCGCGCGTTGGGCCGGGAAGACGGAGCTCAACGCGGAATCTGAACCTGTCGCCGAAAAAATTCCTGCGCGGCCGGCTAACGGATCAGCGTAAGCCAGGGAGTCAGATGAGTCACATGCACCGGCAGGCTCTGCTCGATGGCATCGACGATGGCGTCCGGCCTGCTCGTGTCGAATGCGCCTGTAATGAGTTGATTGCGGGCGTGTTCGCTCAGGAAGAAGGTGCGCCCTCGCCGATACAGGGACAACTCGCTCACCACATCGCCCAGAGGCTGGGCGCGAAACATGAGCAGCCCACGCTTCCACGCCAGCATTTCGCGATCGCTCACCTGGATCACCGTGGGCGCTTCCCTGTCGCGCCAGGTCACGCGGTCGCCGACGCCTACGTGAAGCGGTGTCATTCCACGCCGGCTGGCGAGAACGTGCCCTTCCACTACTGTGAGGCGCACACGGTCTCCTACCTTCAGCACATCGAAACGCGTGCCAGTGACCGTGATGATCGCGTCTCCCGCGCGGACGACGAACGGCCGGCCGTCATGAACGACCTCGAAGCTTGCCTGGCCGGAGACGAGGTTCACCTCTCGCATGTTCGACCGTAGAGAAAGAGATAGCGCCGTGGCTCCGTTCAACTCTACGCGGCTGCCATCTTCGAGCGTGAACGCCCGGCGCTCGCCCGCGGGCGTGCGTTGATCCGCAAACCAGGTTCCCGGCGCGGGCGCGAGCAGCCACACGATCACGGCTGCAACCAGACTCGCGGCAAGGGCGGCGGCCCACGACCCGTCGCGGCGAGCTCGCGGCGCCGACGGGTCGAGCTTGTGGATGTCGGCCTTCGTCAGCGAGCGCATCAGCTGCTGGAGGCGCTGGCAGTCGTCCCACGCAGCACGATTTGTCGCGCTCCGCAGCCGCCATGTCTCGAACTCATCGCGAACGGCGGGCCCGGCATCGGGCGCGTTCAGCCGGAGCACCCAATCCCTCGCCTCATCGCCAGGGTCATGTTGTCGCGTGATCATGGTGTTCCCTGCTTCGATCGTGCCAATCCCAGATGGCCCTGACAGTGCTTCATGGCCTGCTTGACGTAGCGCCCCGCCATGCTCTCTGACACGCCGAGCCGCTTGCCGATCTCACGAAGAGTCACGCCGTCGATCTGATACCAGAGCAGCGATTGCCGCAGAGGGGCGCTGAGCTGCCCGAGTGCGACCTTCAACTCCGCCAGCTCATTTGCGCTTTCCACCACGCGTTGGGGGCCCGGCGCTTCGCATGCATGAGTATCGCGCCCATCGGCACGCTGGCTATCGAGACTCACTTCAGCGCGGCGGCTGCGGTAGCGATCCACCAGACAGCGGCGCGCGATGCTGAATAGATACGCCCGCAGATCGGCGATAGGAGCCGGTCCCGCGGACGCCAGCCGCAGAAATACTTCCTGCCGGAGATCCGCGGCACTTTCGGCATCGCCCACGCGCCGGCGCAGGAAGCCGAGCAGTTCGTCGGAATGCGTAGACGCCTCCGCCAGCCTCAGGCGGATCAGGCTCTCCTTCTCGTCGGCGACATCGGCGTTCACGATCTCAGGAACGATCCGGAGTGTCGTAGACCGGAACGTGGTGTCAACGAGCGAGCGGCGACTGGCCAGCAATCGAGGGCACGCCGGTTGGGAGATTTCGCCGTCCCGTCGGCACATGCCAAGGAATGACCCACGATGGCGGAGATCGGAACGGCTGCGCTATGGACGACGTCCATGGGTGCGCGGATACTTCGTCAACCGCCTGCGCTCGACTTCCCGTCCCCGTGAGCCGAGCGGTTGCCAAGAAGACAGAAGTCACGAGTCGTACACCGGACCCGGTGTGCTCCATCGTTACCAGCGCTTTGCCGTGGGATAGAGAACGTCCGATGGTCGAGCGATGCGCGCCATGACTCAACGAGGCGCGGTCGCTCCGGTAACTGTTCCCATTCCATGGAAGCGATCCAATGTTTTCAGGACATCGCAAAAAGAAACGCCTCCGCGAGGGAGGCGTCGGGCCGGAGATATGCTCGCCGGCGTGGTTAGTGGCAGCGATTTTGAGAGAGCACGTCCGACCTGTCAAGGCGAAAGAGCAGATACGCAGGGTGCCCGCGTGAGCCGCGTCACAGTGTATGTGGACGGCTTCAACCTTTATTTCGGCCTTCGGAGCAAAGGTTGGCGGAAGTACTACTGGCTCGATCTCGTCCGGCTGTCGCAGGCGTTGCTGAAGCCTGGGCAAGAGATTGAAGCCATCCACTACTTTACGTCTCGACTCCTTCCCAACGGCTACAACTCTGGCGACATAGATAGGCAGAACACCTACCTGGAAGCGCTATCAACGCTCCCACTAGTGACTCTGCACTTCGGACTCTTCCTCGACAACCCGCAGAGATGTCGTAGATGCGGAACGGCGTGGATGAGTTACGAGGAAAAGATGACGGATGTGAACATCGCGGTGCGACTGCTCGCTGACGCGTTCGAGAATCGCTTCGACACGGCACTGCTGATCTCTGCAGACAGCGATCTCACGACGCCGGTACAACAGGTACTCTCAAGGTTCCCCGATAAGCGCGTGATTGTCGCGCAGCCACCAAGGCGAAATTCCGTATCGCTTTGCGGGGCAGCGAGTGGCTACTTCACGATTGGCGAAACGAAGCTTCGCGGCGCCCAGATGCCGAGCCGCGTCGAGCGTGCGGATGGGGGCGTGTTCACGCGAACCGCTCGTTGGCAATGAATTCGAAGCCGGCATGATCCGCGCGAAGCGCGCGCGCCGGGGCAAGCAGGCGAAGACGATGGGCGCTACATCGCGGTGAGCCGGTCGGCAAGGCCGGGGAGCTCAGTCCCCGGCCTCTCTCGGAACCGCACGGATCAGCCTTCCGTGACAGAAAGCCATCATCCGCATCGAGATCAGAATTGCCCGCGAAGGGACAGCCGGTAGCTGCGAGGCGCGCCGTACCAGTTACCGCTGGTCGACCCTCCGGGCGTCTGGTAGTAGCGCACGTCGGTGAGGTTGTCCGAGTTCAGCGCGACGTTCCACACACTGTTGATTCGGTAATCCACTCGCGCAGACAGGATCGCGTATGCCTTCTGCGTGTACTGGTACGGCGCGGACCTCAGGCATGTCACCGCGCCCGTCGTCGGGTTAGGTGGATTGAACTCGACACAGGCGGAACCTGCCCTGTAGGCCTTCGTTTGCGCGATCACCCCACCGGCGACGGTGAGATCGTTGAGCCACCCTCCGGACCTGAAGGCGCGGCTCGTCCACACTTTGAGCAGGTGCTTCGGCTGGATGCTGGCAAACGGCTGTCCTTCACTCGAACCGTTCGAGCGCCCTTTGTATTCGTTCTTGTTCCAGGTATAGCCAGTGGAGACCTGCCAGCCGGGGCGCACCTCGCCGGCCAGCTCCGCATCGATGCCCTGGCTGAGCTGCGTGTTGGACGGATCGATGCTGTAGCAGCAGACAGGATACGTCCCGTTCGGGCCGAGATACGGGCCGTCCTCGACCTCGACCGCGAAGTGCTTCTTCTCGATCCGATAGCCCGCCAGACTGGCGTTGAGCCTTCCGTCGGGCGCCTGCCATTTCGCGCCCAGCTCCACGTTGGATCCGAGGATCGGCTCGAGTGGCTTCAAATCGAGATCGACGTAATTGGCCTGGCTTTGATAGATATCCGTGTAACCGACATACGTGGAGAGGCTTGGATTCACGTCATAGATCAGCGACACGGTGGGCGGCCAGGAAACGTCGTGGGCGCTGTAGGTGTACAGAACTGGCGGCGAGCGCCAGCTCCCGACTCTTCCAGCGCAGGCGCCGGAATTGGTGTTGCAGATGGTCACGCTAGACGAATCCCGCCGATATTGGCTCCAACGCACGCCACTCACGAGATGCCACCGGTCGAAAGCGGTCAAACGGAAGTCGGCGTAACCGACGGAGTCCACCGCGCCGTTCTCGACATCACCCTGGCTCGGCAACAGCGTCGGTGGCTCGGAATACAACGGCGAGCGCGGATCGAACGACAAGACATTGATCTGAGGAATCCCGACCGGCCCGCCAGGATAGGGCGTGTACGTCGACGAAATTGGATTGCCGTGTCCTACGGTATCACCGCCATCGGCGTGCGATCGGTTGACGCCCAGCAGGACTTCCTGACGCTGACCCAGCACATCGAACGAGCCGGCGAGAGTGGCCTCCGCGACGAGTTGCTTGCTGTTCAGCTCCGAGCCGTTACCCGTCAACGTCGGTCCCAGTCCGGTGATCGGATTGACGGCACCGCTGGTCCCGACCAGCTTACGCGTGGTGTCCTGCCGATTGTTCGTCACGTTCAGCTTCAGGGTCCATCGATCGCCCAGCTTCTGATCCGCCTGCACGAAGAACTCGCGCGTGTCGAAGTCCCAGTGATTCCAGGGAAAGCACAGGCACGTGCTACGTGGCAGATGCAGGTCGTCGCCGTTCTCATATCGAGGCAGGCCGTTGTACCAGGGCACGGAGTTTTGCCGCGCATAGCTGATACCGCCCCTCATCACCGTGGAGGGCGTGAGGTCGTACTCGAGAATTCCGTAGAGCAAGGTCTTCTTGTCGCCCGCGACGTCATAGAAGTATTTGTTCTCCTGGTGAGTAAACACCACGCGGCCGCGCAGTTGCCCGTCAAGCGCAAGCGGGCTGGTCGCATCCAGCACCGTTCGGTACGTATCCGACGAGCCCGCCTCCGTCTCGAGCGTCACCTGCCGATGATCCAGCGGCCGCTTGCGCACGAGGTTCACCGTGCCCGACGGATCGCCGTAGCCGTTGAATTGCCCGGCCGCTCCGCGCAGCAGCTCGACATGATCGTATTGAGACATGTCCAGCTGCGCGTAGTAGCGGTAGGACGTGCTGAGTGGCGCTCCGCCATCGATCTGGATACTGGTCAGGCCGAACCCGCGCGAGATAAAGCCGCTGTCTAGACTCGTCTGGCCGCCTGTGCGCGTGATGCCGGTCGCATAGCTCATGGCTTCCGCGAAGCTGTTGATGTTCTGATCCGCCATGCGCTGCGCGGTGATCACGGAGACACTCTGCGGCGTGTCTTTCATCGACTGGGCCGTTTTGCTTCCGATGCTCAGTGCGCCGCTGGTATAGCTTCCGGTGCCTTCCGTCGCCGTCGCGTCGCTGCTCCCGTTGATGCCTGCCGTGCCGCCTCCCTCGGCAGCGGTCCCCTGCACTCTCACGGGCCCAAGTACGCGCGTGCCAGCGCTATCGGGTGCGCGTTCGAGTGTGATCGTTCCGTTGTTCAGATATCGCCATGTGACGCCGGTGGCGGCGAGCATGCGGGTGAGCGCATCTTTGATGGACATGCGCCCATTGACCGCCTTGGCGACAACTCCCTTCGCAATCGGTGCATCAAAAACGAGCTGCACGCCCGCCTGCTCGGAAAACCGGATCGCGGCCGTCGCCAACGGCAGCGCCGGAATATCGAAAACACGGACATCGGCTTGCGTCGCGACCGCGGAGCCAGCGCGCGAATCCGCCTGAGCGATCGCCGCGACGGGCCCGAACAGCGCCAGCGCAGCCGCGCCGGCGATGGCCCAGCGCGTTACTCTCGAATGAAACAATTTGGTTCTCCCCGTCGCGCGAGTTCGAGCGCGTTCAGGGATGAAAGACGGAATAGCGGCGAGAGTGAATTAGGTCGACGGCAAGAAGTTTTCGTGACGATGCGCGGCGCGGGCGATCAGCTGGATGGGCGAACGACCGTCACCGCCCACAGATGCCAGGCCCTCGCGCCCGCCAGATCGAGAATCGCCGCCAATGCCGCTTCGGGGCGGCGAGCATCGAAGGCACCGGTGATCCGCCTGTTTTCGAGCGCACGGTCGGTGACGATGACATGCCCGGCGCCATGCCGCTCGAGCTCGGCGAGCACGTCTTTCAGGCCCGCGTCGATGAACACGAGACGCTGCGCACGCCATGCCGCGACGTCCTCCGACGAGACCTGTCGTCTGGAGACAATCGTCGCATCGAAGGTCGCGCCCTCGCCCGCCGAGAGTGGCGCACGAGGCTTGCCGGGCACGGCGACCTCGACGGAACCTTCCGACACGGCGACCCGGCCGCCGCCTTCGCGCTGTCGCTCGACCTCGAAGGCCGTACCGATATCGTGTACCTCGGCGTTGTCGACCGCGACGACGAACGGGCGCGCTTCGTGATGTACCTTGAAGAAGGCACGGCCTGCGATGAGCGTCACCCGACGTTCCTTGCCGGTCACGTCGAGGGAAAGCGCGCTGCCGGCGTCGAGCCAGGCATCCGTTCCATCCGCCAAGCGCATCGAGCGAACCTCGCCGGTTGCCGTTCGAACATCGGCGAACAGCGCATTTGCTCCGCCCTCAGGCAAGGCGATCCAACCGACCGCAAGCAACGCAACGCACGCGGCCGCCGCGAGCGGCGCAAGTACAGGCCTCAGGGTCTCGAACGACGCCGTGAAGCGGGATGTGCGTTCAGCGGCGTCGAGCGGCGCTGGCGACGGGACATCGTCGAGCTGCTTCCATACCGCCTCGATTTCGGCATAAGCCGCCGCATTCGCCGGATCGGCGTTCCGCCAGCGCGTGAACTCCGCCCGCTCCGACGCGCGCAACAGCGGATCACGCAACTTCGTGAACCACGCGACGGCCGCGTCGCGAGCGGTTCGAGTTCCGGGCTGCGCGTGCGGGTCCATGGGGAGGGATTCCGGATTCATCCTCATCCCGTATAGACGTCCTGGAAGCGCATGAGCATTAGTCGCCTTTCTGGAAATGTTCGGCGAGCGCATCCCGACACCGGGCAAGCGCGAGCGTCATGTGCACCATCACGGTGTTGCGCGCCATGCCGAGGCGCTTGCCGATCTGTATGTAGGTGAGATTTTCGAACTTGTGCAGGCGGAACACTTCACGCGTTCGTGGAGGCAACGCTTCGATGGTCCTGCTCAGGACCGCGACGGCCTGACGACTCGCGAGAGACTCGTCCGGACGGGGCGCGGGATCGACCACGCGCTCGAGAACGCCGTCCGCTGCCGGACCTTCGTAACGGATGCGCGCGCTGCGCCAGTGGTCGGCGAGAAGCCGCTGGGCTACCGCGAACAGGTAGCCGCGCGGGTTTAGAACGGTGGCGTCGTCGGGCAACTCCGCGAGCCGCAGGAATGCCTCCTGGGTCAGATCGGAGGCGAGTACGGGATCGCCGAGCCGCCGGCGCAGGTAGCCGGCTAGCTCGTCCCAATGGATCTGCAGGCGTTCTGCCAGCACTGCTTGTCCCATGGGTAACCTGCGGTCGAACGGGTTTGCATTGGGAACGAGCGCGGCCGGGGAACACCGCAAGGCTCAGCGCGGAGTACGACTCCGCGCCCCGGGGTTCGGTGCGGCAGTCAAAAGCTGCCGCGTACACTCAACATGAAGGTGCGAGGATCGCCGTACCAATTTCCTGAAGTGCTGGTCCCTGCGGTCTGGTAGTAAGTTCGATCGAGCAGATTGTCGACGTTGAGAGCCAGATTCCAGCGGGAGTCGAGCTGATAGGCGGCGCGTGCCGAGAACACGGAATAGAAGCCCTGCGAGAAGTTGAACGGAACATTCGCGCCCGGGTGGCACACGGCCGTCTGACGGCCGCTCGGATCCGTGCCGAAATCGAACAGAGTGCAGGCAGTGCCGCTCGTATAGCTCTTGCTCTGGGCAACGACTCCGGCACCGACGCTTGCGCGGCCCAGCCATCCGCCGACCGGAAACTGCTCGCTGGCCCACAGCTTCAGCAGGTGTTTAGGCGAGAGCGTCACCAGGGGCTGTCCCTCTGACGTACCCCAGAATGAACCGTCTCGCTTGTTCAGGTTGTAGGTGTACCCTGCGGAAAACTGTAAACCAGGCAGAATCTCGCCCGTCACGTCCAGATCAGCACCTTCGCTCACATTCAGGCGATTTGGATCCTGAGTGAAGCAACAGTTGTGGATGTGATCGCCGACGGCACCACCGGTGGATGCATAGTCTCCGTAATCCAGGAAGAGCGGGAAGTCTTTCTGTACCAGGTGATAGAGCGACAAACTCGCGTTGAGCCGCCCACCGCGCGGGGACCACTTGATGCCACCTTCAACGTTGCCGCCGGTGATTGGGCGGAGAGGATTTCCGGAACGATCGACGTCGGTGGATATCTCGCGGTAAATGTCCGTGTAGCTGCCATACAGCGAGAGCGTCTTGTTCAAGTCGTAGACCAACTCAACCGTGGGCGGCCAGGAAAAATCGTGCGTACTGTGATCGGAGACAGTGGTCCCCGTGACCCCGCCGACCGGCGCAGAACCTCCCGTCCTTAGAGCGCAGCCGCCGATCTTCGTGCAGAGCGTATCGCTGATGTAACCATATCTATAATGGCTATAGCGCAGTCCCGCGATCAGATGCAGGGGATCCCATAACGTCAGCCGCAAGGTCGCATAGCCACTCCATTGCGTGGTCCCGCTCTGCGGAGTGTCGCCAGATCGCAGGCCAGACGGTGGCTCAGGATAAGCACCAGGATCGAAACCAAACACGTTTACCGGAGGGTAGCCCGTTAATCCTGTTGTGGGCGATACATACGTGTTCGTTATCGGGGAGGTGTAGCTGGTATACCCGCCGCCGTCGACCTTCGCATAGTTGGCGCCAACAACCAGTACCTGGCGATGTCCGAACAATTCAAAACTCCCATTCAAGGTCGAGTCCATCGCGGTTTGCTCACTGCCGCGGTCCTGCATCTGGGCATTCAGGAGAGGGCCCGCCAGCGTGGCCGGGTTTACGGTGCCGTTCGCGTAGCCTTCCTTGTACGAGCTCGCCTGTTTCAGGTGCGTGACGTTGATCTTCAGCGACCAGTTGCTGTTCAGCGACTGCTCCAGGGTGGCAAAACCCTCCTTCGTATCGATGTCGTATCGATTCCAGGGAAAACACAAGCACGTGTCGCGGGGCAATTTGAGATCACCGCCGCTCTGATAGCGAGGTAGTCCGTAGACGAATGGCACGGCGTTCTGGCGGGTCACGTCGAGACCCACCATCAGCGTGGTACTGGATGTCAAATCGCCTTCCAGCGCGCCGTACGCCAGCGTCTTGTTGCTACCGGCGATATCGTAAAAATACCCCTGGTTCTGATAGGCAATCACCGCGCGCCCGCGCAGCCTGCCGTCCAGGCCCAACGGGCCTGTCGCGTCCAGTGTCGTGCGGGAGTTGTCCCAACTTCCGTACTGACCTTCGATTGTCGCCTGCGCGTGATCGAGCGGGCGCTTGCGGACCAGATTGATGACGCCACCCGGATCGCCATAGCCATTGAACAGACCATCCGAACCACGCAGCACCTCGGCATGATCGTACATGCCCATATCCAGCTGAGTGACGAGCCCGGTAATGCTGGATCCACTTCCGATATCCATCGGCGCACCGCCGTCCACCTGCATGCGCGAGATCGCGAAACCGCGCGAGTAGAAGGTGGGCGCCAACGGGCCGTTCGATGTAGTCACAACGCTGACCCCGGTCGCTTGATTCATCAGCGACGTAAAGTCAGTGATGTTCTGGTCCTTCATGCGCTGCGCTGTGATCACACTCACGGACTGCGCCGTATCCTTGATCGACTGGGGCATCTTGCTCGCGATGCTCAGCGCGCCGCTGGTATAGCTCTTCGTCCCTTCCGTCGCGGTAGGATCGGTGCTCCCATTCGCGCCCGCGGTCGTCGCCGCCGTGTTTTCTCCCTCGACACGCACCGGTCCCAATGTTCGCGTGGCTGCGGATTTGTCTCGCTCGATGGTCACCGTTCTCTCGCCGGCAAACCGATACGTCAGCCCGGTTCCGGTGAGCAACTTCGCAAGCGCGGCGCTTTCGCTCATCGACCCTGTAACACCTGACGTGCGCGCGCTAGCCGTGAGCTCCGTCGCATAGACGAGTTGCAACCCGGAAACGTCCGCGAATGTGCGCAACGCCGTTGTGAGATCTCCGGCGGGAATGCGGAAAGCCTTTTCCAGCTCGACGCGGCCCGCGGGCGCCTGAGAGAAAGCCGGCTCCGGCAGCACCAAGGTGCTCAACAGAGTTGCGCACGCGGCGGCGACGAGTAGGCCGGATCGGCGGTTCCAGAAGTCGATGACTGAGTGTGATTCGCTGCTCTGTCGCCGCCGGCGCTTCGATGAATACAACATTTGGAGCTCGTCCCCGTTTTGTCCGTGAGGGCCGCGCAAATCGCGACCTGTTACGCAGACGACGAGAAACCGGGGGTGTCGCCTAACCTCGATCTTCGACGACCGGGATTACAAACGTGGCTATCGGACGATGGCGAGCCACGGCGTGAGGTGGAGGACGGAATGGCCCTGACTGGTGGCCAGCGCATCGAGGCCTTCGTCCAATCGATCGAAGGTGAGAATCGCACCGACGTGCTTCTGTTCCGGCGCGGCCCAGAACAGCACGTGTCCGCGACGGTAACGATTGATCCGCGCGGCCGCCTCTTCGAGCGTCACGCCCGCGAGCACGAGCTTTCTATCCCGCCAAGCGAGCGCGTCGGCCTCGCGGAATGAATGCATTTCGGGCCGCCGTTCCCCGGCGGCAAAGTCCACGCCCTCCCCTGCGCGCACATCCATGATCGGCGTTCCGTGACGGCTCACGACCACGACGCCTTCAGTTACTTTCAGAGACACATCTCCGCCAGCGCCTCGGGCCACGGAGAACGCGGTGCCTCGCGCAGTCACTTCCACGCCGCCTGCGGCCACGACGAACGGCTGTTCCGGCGCGTGCCGCACCTTGAACCACGCCTCACCTTCGAGGAGTTGCACGCGGCGCTCGGCATCGCTGTATGCAAGGTCGAGGGCGGTCCCCGAATTGAGCCAGGCCTGAGAACCGTCGCGAAGATCAATTGTCCTCACCTCTCCAAGGTGAGTTGCGTAGTCGGCAAATGCGCCGACGAAAGGGTTCACCAGAAGGACAACCGCTACAGCAGCGGTCGCGGCGGCCGCGCCCAGCGAGGTCCACACTGCGCGTATTCGGCGCGACCGCCACTTATCCGCTGCAATGGAGCGTTGGAAAACGCCCTGGGTATTCTCGAGCGCCGCCCAGCGATTGCGCTCGTCGCGAAACGCATCCGAGTTCCGGATCGAAGCGCCGTGCCACGAGCGAAACTCCCGCAACTCGTCCTCGCTCATTTCGCGCGACGCGAGCCGCGCCACCCAGTGTCGGGCGACCTCGCGCGCATCGCCGACGGCGGATAGCGGGTGCGCCATCACTTCTCCCGCCCCTCGCCCAGCGCCGCGAGGGCTCGCCGCACATTCTTCTCCACCGCCGTCTTGCTGATGCCGAGACGCTCCGCGATCTCGCTCTGACTGAGGCCTTCGAAGCGGTTGAGATAGAACACTTCCCGGCAGCGCGGCGGCAGTCGCTCGATCACACGGCTCACGCGCGCAAACTCTTCCTGCGTGAGCGTGACGGATTCAGGAGACGCTTCCGGCTCCGGCTCGAGCCAGAAGGCCGCTTCGGCAAGGATTTCGGCGTGGCGCCGCTCGGCCTTGCGCCGATCACTCGCGAGGTTCGCCGCGGTTCGAAACAGGAACGCGCGCGGATCGTTGATCGCAACGCCCGCCTCGGAGGCGCGCAGGTACGCTTCCTGCGCAACATCCCGCGCCGTCGCGAGACAATGCAGCCTGCCGGAGAGAAAGCGCACGAGATCCCCGTGGCTTCGCACATAAGCCTCATCCAGCCGGTCGTCTTCCCCGGGCTCGGGCGCTGGCTCGTCTCCGATGGATGACATGTGGACCGGACGTTACTCGCGGGCTCAAACGCCTCAGCATCGGAAACGATTGAGGGGGCCGGGCACCGCAAGTCGCGGCCACAATCCCGAAAAAATCAGCCTTCCAGCTCGCCCGCCTCGGGCAGATGCGCGATCCGCAGCCCTTCGGATGCCACGCGAATCTCCCGGCCCTCCATCATGTCGACAGGGGCCGGGAACTTCAGGATGCCGCCCGGCTGCACGGTGATCACACTGTTCGCCGCGGACGCGATCACCACTTTCGCGGTAACGCCGGCGTTCAGCGGCAGGCCCAGCTCCCGGATGGTGAGCGATCCGCCGAGCACGATGAGCCGCGCCTCGCCACGTCGAAGCCTCAACAGCCCCCACCCGTTCTCGATGGCCCAGAACACACAGACTTCCTCGCCCGAGCGCACCTTGGGGTCGAACCCGATGTAGCCTCGAGTGAGATCGAACGTGAATCCCGACAACACGAGCACGCCCGCGTAAGCCGCCATCGAGCGCGCGTAGTTCGAGCCGCACTCCATCTCGTTCCACGGATTTCGTCGCGAGCCGTCATAACGATCGCGCACTGCGCGGAATACTTTCGTGCCCTCGAAGAGCAGGCCGTGTTGCATGAGCGTGGAACCCAATGCGTACTCGAACCCATGGAACGTTTCCTGCGCGTACGGCACCGGAATCGCAGGCTTCGACGTCCCTTCCGGCCACGTGCAGATGACCGTGCCGGCTTCATCCTCGAACCCGTACACGCGGCACGGGTTGTAGATGTCGCCGAGTCTTTCCTTGAAGTTCCGCGCGTAGACCGTACGGAGCGCGGTGACGACTTTGTCGCGATCGAAAATGTCACCGAGGCCGTACAAGTCCGCGTGCCACTGGCCGATCACCTGATCGACGAGGCAGCCCTCGCCGATCTGATACCGCACCTGGCCGTGCTCTTCGCTCCAATACAGCTCTTCCATCGAGCCTTCGACGATAGCATCCGGTCCCGAGGCGAACCGGTCGATCGGCGTGCGATCGGCAAGATCGATACGCTGGACGAAATGGGTGCCATTGAAGAGATTGTCGTTCGTCCAGCGGCGGCCTCTTTCGAAAAGAGCCGAATACTCATCGTGCGCGGACACGTCGCCGAGCGCCGCCGCCATGCGCGCGCCGGCCTTCAGCGCACCGAGGTAGAAACCATTGAGCCATGAGTTCGGACCGAACAGCTCCATGTCCAGCGTGTGATGCTGGCGGCCGGTGAGGACACCGGTTTTCTCCGGATCCCAGCGATCGGGATTACCCTCGTGCCACGCGAAGCCGATCGCCGCCTTGACCGCCGGCCACTCCCGCGCGAGCCAGGTCGTGTCGCCGGAAATCTTCCAGTCGCGATAGGTCTTGAGGACGCTGCCGAACTGGCCGTCCACGCACGGGCGGACGGATGTTCTCGGGCTGCCGAGCGGCAGCTGCAGGCGGAAGGACATGCCGCCGGTTTGCGGATCCATGTTGTAACGGAAATCCGCCTCGCGCATGGAGCGTTCGAGCGAAGGAAACAGGAATGGCAGCGTCTGCTGGTAGTTCCAGACGTGCGTGCAACTGCCTTCGCACACGCCCCACGTGGAATGCAGCCCTTCCCAACCGTAGAACGTGCCGTCTTCCAGTCGAAGCACGGTCGGGGTCTTGAGAATGGAGATGTTTGCGCCGGCGGCGTCGATGACGGACCGCGGCAGCGTCTGCTGATAGAACGCGTCGCGAAACGTGAACGTCCGCTCGCGCAACGAGCTCCAGCGACGGAACGCGGTGCTCGTCACGGTGCCGACGTCGGGGAAGAGCGTGGCGTAATGGTTTCGCCACGTCGGGCGCGTTCGCTTCTCGGTATCGTTCGAGGACTCCGACTCCCAGTACTTCACGAAGGTCGGAACGTACCATGCGAGGAGGAACCGCACGCGCCTGCGCTCGCCCGGAGCGAGCGGAAAATGCGCGGCCACGAGCGTATGGTCTGGATCGCGCCGCGCCCAGCGACCGCCGTCATAGCGACGATCTTCGAAGCGTCCGCCTCGAAGCACGTCGTTCCAGTAGGCCTCCGGCATGTCGAACCACGCGCCACGAAAGAGTTGGCGCTGCACGCTGATGTCTTCCGCGTCACAGGCGAGCAACAGCGCTCCCTCGCCGGGATCGCCGGCGGGCTTGCCCTGCGTCTCGTGACGCGCCCCGCTCCAGCCATCCTGGGTAACAGCCACGGTCCGCGACGAAGAGCCGAACGGGTTGCCCAGAACGCCGATGACCGTGTAGTCCGCCGCCGCCTTGCCGGTGTTCTCGATGTCGATCTCGAAGAACGCCGCCGGCAGACTGGAGTCGTCCGGCTGCATCGGGATGAGCGGATTGAACGCCCTCAGCGTCGCGACACCCGGAAAGCGCGCATCGTGAAACTCCACTTCCGCAACCGGAAAGCGTCCGTCGAAACGACACTCCGCGAAATGCGGCATGCTCGTGAGATAGCCGCGCCGCGCGCCGAACCCGAAGCCATTGCCGGCATCGCCGCTCGCCGCGCCGAGGAACGGGCCGTTCAGAATACGCGCGTCGACAACCTTGCCGCCGCGCTCCGCGCGTACCGCGAAGTGCGAGAAACCGTTCGTGCTGCCCTTGTTGGGGCGGTTGAAGATTTCCCAGTCGATGAGACGACCGCCACCGGACAGGCCGATGGAGCCAGTGCCGATTCCGCCGAGGGGGAAGGAGATTTCTTTTTGGCGTTCGCCGTCGTAACGAAAGGCGGAAACGGGCGAGGACGGCGTCGACATGATGGTATCGGTCAGGAGAATAATCTGGCCACTCTAGGGCAGAGGCGGAGGCGTCGGCGCCCGACCAAAGTTGGTTCATCGAGTAGAGATGCCGAGCTTGGACGCCGCTCGATGGCGGCGTCCAGACTCGGAAGGATCAGAACGATCCGCGGAAGGTCACCGTATAGCTGCGAGGCTCACCGTACCAGTTGCCGCTGGTGCTGCTGCCCATGGTCTGGTAGTAGTTTCGATTGGCGAGGTTGTTGATATTAACCGCCACGTTCCAGCGATCGGTCAGTTCGAAGGCCGCTCTCGCCTCGCCGGGCTGCGGCAGCCGACGCCGGAAGAAGACCGTGAGCGCGGAATAATGGTCGATGACCAGCCGGGTCCAGAAGGCACGCTTCGGCGATTTCACGGCGGTGGCTCCGCCGGCGGGCGGGCGGAGCCCGGCTTCAGTTGTCGGATAGTGGTCATCGTAAGCGGGTCGCGGAAACGGCCTCGCGAATGGCGAGTCCACCCTCTTTCCTTACGACGGTGCAGCGCCTGAGTCGGGTACCACCCGAACGAGAATAGGCTGAATTCGTTGCACATTTAGTCGCGCAGCGAGACCGCTGCGCGACGTTTTCCTAAGACAGATCAGAAATTGCCGTGGAATGTCAGCGTGTAGCTGCGGGGCGCGCCGTACCAGTTGCCGCCGGAACTGCTGCTCACGGTCTGGTAGTACCGGCGATCGGCGAGATTCTCGATGTTGAGCGCCGCATTCCAGCGCTTGTCGATCTGGTATGCCAACCGTCCCGAAAAGACCGCGTAGAAGCCCTGCGTGAACTCGTACGGCTTGTTCGCCCCCGGCTTGCAGGTTGCCGTCGGGTTACCGTTAGCATCGGTTCCGAGGTTGTAGTCCACGCAGACGCTGCCGGCCTGATAGCTGCTCGTCTGCGCGTTCACGCCGCCACTCATACTCAACCGATGGAGCCATTCGCTACCTTGGAACTTGTAGCTCGACCACAGTTTCAAGAGGTGTTTCGGGGCGAGACTGATCGTGGGGCGGGTCGGCGTGTCCGGATTTCCGCTGTACGCGTCGCTGCCACGGACCTCGTTCTCGTTGAACGTGTAGCCACCGGAAATCTGCCATCCTCTCGACACCTCTCCGCCAACCTCGAGATCGGAACCCTGGCTGACGTTGTTCCGGTTGCCTATGAAATAGCAGCAGACATGCCAACCATCAGGCAGAAGCCCCCCCGTACTCTCGTATGGACCGTTGCCATTACGGATGCCGTAATTCTTCTGCTCGATTCGATAGACCGCGAGGCTTGCATTGAGACGGCCGCCAGGTGCCTCGAACTTAAGGCCACCCTCCACATTGCTTCCCGTAATCGGCTCCAGGGACTGACCAGACTGCGTAACCTGGGCAGCCTGCGAGTGATACACGTCCGTATAGCTTGCGTATGCCGAGAATTGCTTGCTGATGTCGTAAGTAAATGCGTATGTCGGGGGCCAGGAGAAGTCGTGTGCAACATGGTGCGCCTGCTGGTCCACACGCGTGACCTGACCTGCGGCGTTGTATCCCTGGGACTGACTGAAATCCTTGTAGTAGTTGTAGTGCAGGCTGGTCATGAAGTGCAGTGGCTCGAGCAGCGTCAGGCGCACATTGGCGTAGACGCCCGCCTGCTTCTGGCCAAGATTGTTGAAATCCTGCGAGAGGTACCCGGAGGCCGGCTCCGCGTACATCGAGCTATTGGGGTCAAAATGAAAGACATCGATGGGTGGCGGGCCGACCGTGCCTAACGGCGAAACGTAGTTGCTCGGAATCAGATTGCTGTAAGACTTGACGTGACCACCACCCCCATCTTCGTCGTAGTTGGCACCGAGTACCACGTACTGGCGATGGCCGAACAGTTCGAACGAGCCGTTCGCTGTCAGGTCGACCATTGACTGCGTGCTGGCTGAAACGCCCATGGACGCCGCCAGCACCGGTCCCCGGAGAGTCACGGGATTCACGGTGCCGCTCTCGTATGCGTACTTGGAGGTACGGGACTGCGAGATCCGGGTTACCTTGAGCTTCACGGACCAGTCGGCACCCAGCTTCTGCTCGATCTGGCCGAACACTTCCTTGCCTTCATTGACGTATCTATTCCAGGGCAAGGCGAACGATGCGCTACGCGAAAGCGAAAGATCGTCTCCGGTGTCGAAGCGAGGCAGGCCGTTGATCCACGGAACGGCGTCCAGCCGAGTGAGGCTCAGGCCGACGCTCGCGACGAGTCCGGGCGTGACGTCGCCTTCGAGTATTCCGTAGACGAGCGTGTTGCTGTTGCTGGCTACATCGTAGAAATAATTCTGATCCTGGTAGCTTACGACGGCGCGACCGCGAAGCCGGTCGTCGAAGCCAAGCGGCGCTGTCGCATCGACCATGACGCGATAGTTATTCCAGCTGCCCACCGCCGCTTCCACCAGCGTTTGCGCATGGTCGAGCGGTCGTTTGCGGGAAAGGTTCACCACACCGCCAGGCTCTCCATAGCCGTTGAAAGCGCCGTCCGCGCCTCGCAGTATCTCCGCGTGGTCGAACATGGCCATGTTCGACACCGAAGGGACGTACGCGTAGAAGCCGTTGAACGCATTGCCGAGAATCGTCGGGGGGCTCAGGGTCAGCGGCGCCCCGCCATCGATCTGTATTTTCGATATCGCGAACCCACGCGAATAGTAGCTCTCGCTGAGCGACCCGGAGCTTCCCTGAACCGTGGTGATTCCGGTAGCGCGTTTCATCAGTGACCCGAAGTCCAGGATATTCTGGTCGCGCATTTGCTCCTGGGTGATCACGCTCACGGATTGCGGCGTCTCGCGAAGAGACAACGGCGCCTTGCTCGCTACGCTGAGTGCGCTGCTCGTGTAGCTGCCGGTGCCCTCCGTGGCGGTTGGATCGGTACTACCGTTCACGCCCGCAAGGCCCGTGCGCCCGCCTGTCGCACCTTCTACGCGAACCGGGCCAAGCACCCGCGCACCTTCCGCGCTGCTCGCCTTCTCGATGACTACGGTGCCGCTGTTCGTAAATCGGAACGTCAGCCCCGTGTCGCCGAGCAAGCGCTCGAGGGCGGCACGCGCCGTGAGATCGCCGGAAACGCCGCGCGTGCTCAATCCGGCAGCGAGGCTTGCCGGATAAACGAGCGCGATGCCGCTTTCATCCGCGAATCGGTTCAATGCCGTGGCCAGAGGTCCGGCCGGAATCTGATAGCGTCGTATGGAAGACTGCGTTTTCGGCACATCCTGCGTGCGGGAATTTTCCTGCGCAACGGCCATCTGCGCGAAGCAGATGAGGGACGCGGCAATGATGCCGGGTCCGAGTAATGACTTTTGCATGACAACCCTGAGATTTGTGCGCTTGCTGGTGCCCCGGCCCGTGCGCTCGCGCACGTTTCGGGGATCTTCGCCTGCAAGACGAAGCAGCTCGCAAAAACAGGATGTCGTTCAGCGACGCGCGAGAAAAACCCAGTAGCTCGTGAGCCAGTGCGCCTCGAGCCCGAGCGAGGTTTCGAGCGCGTTGATGCTGCCTTCACGATCGGTCACCGTGAACACGCCGTTCACGCGCAGCTCTCCGAGATCTCCGCCCATGAGCTGGATATGGCCATGCTGATAGCGATTGAGCTCGCCGATGACTTCGGCCAATGGCCGGTTTTCGACGATGAGGCGCCCGTGCCGCCAGGCGCCCGACTCCGCCGCAGCGGTGCCGATGTCGCCGAGGCCACGCACGGTGCCGTAGTGAACCTCTTGTCCGGGCACCAAGGTGACGTGCGCGCCGCTGCCGGCGGCAGTATCGCCGCCCGCCGACGGGAATCGCACGTCTATCGAGTGCTCGATGCCCGTGACGCGCACGCCATCGTCCAGCATGCGCACATCGAACACAGTTCCGAGCGCGCGCGTCCTGCCTCCACCGGCTTCGACGACGAACGGTCTCGCCGCGTCCGGGGCCACCTGGAACTGCGCTTCACCTTTCAACAACCTCACGGTGCGCAAGCCCGCATCGAAAGACACCGCCGCAGCGGAGTCGGTGTTGAGGGCCAGCGTGGAGCCATCCGGCAAGTGAAAGGCACTGATCTCGCCGACTCGGGTGATGTAGTCCGAACGTGCCCAGAGCAGCGCTTTCGGCGAGACCATCGCGATGGCGGCGACCGTCGCCGCCGCAAGCCATACGCCTGATTTGCGGGAAATCCACGTCACCGAGATCCCGATGTGCCTGCGGGCCGCGGCTTCCCGCGCCGGCAACGCGGGAGTGGGTGCGTCCGCCGCCATGTGGTGCTCGAGCCCGTCCGCGTCCGACCAGAGATTCATGACGATCTCATACGCCTGCGCATTGCCCGGCACGCTGCGCCACTCGCGAAACTCGGCCGCGTCCCGCGCCGAGAGCGGGCCGGCATCCTGCCGCACGAGCCATTGCACGGCTTGCTCCGCGACGGTGGCTGTGGTCGCCGGCCTCATTCGATCTGGCCCAGCTTCCGCAGACAATGCATCAGCGCGCGGCGCATGTGCTTTTCGACCATGTTGCGCGAGATGCCGAGGCGCTCGGCGATTTCCGCCTGATGCAGGTTCTCGATCTTGCGCAGGACGAATACCTCGCGACACCGCGGCGGCAATTCTTCTACCGCTTTCATCAGCAACGCCAGTCGCTCGCGATCCTGAAGTTCCGCTTCGGGAGACGGCGCGCGCGGCTGATCGCCCTCCGCGACAGAGTCCGGCGTGACATGTGGGCCGCGCGACCTCTCCTGCCGTAGGTGATCGATCGCGAGATTGGCAGCGACGCGATAGACGAACGCGCGCGGATTCCCGATGCGCTCAACGCCGTCCACCGCGCGCACCCGCAGATACGTTTCCTGGACGATATCCGCCGCGGTCGCCGAGCAACCGACGCGCGCCCGGACATAACCGACCAGGTCGTCGTAGCAGAGCTCGAAGGCACTGAGGAGCGCCGAAACCGTTCCGTTCACGCATCGCCCGATTTTTTGCGGGAGGCCACTTCAAACGAGTGAAGCGGACGCGGACCGCAATCGGGGAGGGGCGATGGGGGGGGAGCGGGCGCGCCCGCTCCCCCCCATCGCGCAGCCGGGATCAGAACTTCCCGCGGAACGTCAGCGCATAGTTGCGCGGATCGCCATACCAGTTCCCCTGGCTGCTGATACCCATCGTCCGGTAGTAACGCCGGTCCGTGATGTTCTCGAGGTTCAGGGACGCGCTCCAGTTCCGGTCGATCTGATAGGCGACTCGCAGGGAGCCGGTCGCATACCGGGCCTGCGCAAACTGGAACGGCACTGTCGCTCCGGGCCTGCAGGTGGCGATTTCCCGTCCAGTGACGGGATCGGTGCCGTAGTCGTACGCGGTACAGGCGCTGCCGCTGGTAAACGCCCGTGTCTGCCCGATGATTCCGCCACCCACGCTGAGATTGCGCAGCCATTCGCCGCTTCGAAACCGATAGTCGGTGAATACCTTGAGCAGGTGCTTCGGTGAAAGACTGACGAGCGGACGCTCGGGCCCCGTGAAGTTTGCGCCGTACGCATCGCTACCGGTCAGCTTGTTCATGTTGTACGCGTATCCCGCGCTCAGCTGCCAGCCGGGCAGAAGCTGGCCGGTGATGTCCAGGTCCACACCCTGGCTGAGATCCACCTGGTTGCTGTTGGTGTAGCAGCAGCGGCGAAGCCCGTCCGGAAGAAAGCCATTGGTGGGGGCATAGGCGCCGACGTCCAGAAACTTCGCATAGTTCTTCCGCTCCTGCCGATACAACGACAGTGTGGCGTTCGTTTTCCCGTCGAACAGCTCGGATTTGAATCCACCCTCGAAGTTACCGCCCGTCACCGGGCCGACCCTGTTGAGCGAGTAATCGACCGCATTGATCTGCGGCTGATATACATCCGCGTAGGTTCCGTACACGGAAAGCACCGGGCTGAGGTCGTAGACGAGGGAGTAAGACGGCGGCCACGAAAAATCGTGCGTCGAATACCTCGAAAGGCTCCCCACGCCGGTTATCACGCCCTGCGAGTTGAAAGTCACATTCTGGATGACGCCACTATAGTGACTGAAGCGAAAGCCGCTGATGAAATGCAGCCTCTTCAGCGGCATCAGCTCGAAGTTCATGTACGTCCCCCACTGCTGCTGACCCAGATTTGCGTACTGCAAGGTCGGCGGAATCGAAGCGGGCTCCGCATAGGTCGGATCGTCGGGATTGAAGTTGAAGACATCGACGGGAGGCGGTCCCACCGTGCCGGTCGGCGATACATACTTGGACGAGAAGAGCGCGGAAGAAGCCCGATACTCTCCACCGTCACCGTCCTCGACGTAATTTCCGCCGACCGTCACCCGCTGCCGCAGGCCAAAGAAGTCGAAACCGCCCGACAGAGTGAACTCCGCCAGTTTCTGGAGGGTGGCTACCGTGCCCACGCTACCATTCAGCGTGGGTCCGAGGTGCGTTACCGGATTGACCGGGCCGGAAATCGCACCGTATTTCTGATCGTTCGTCTGGTGCAGCCGGGTGACTTTGAGCTTTGCCGTCCAGTCGCTGCCGATCTCCTGCTCGAGCTGAGCGAATATCATCTTGGTATCGAGCTGGCGCCGATTCCACGGGAAGACGACAGACGCACTGCGCGGCAGACCGAGATCGTCGCCGTTCTCATAACGCGGCAATCCATTCACCCAGGGCACAGCGCTTTGGTTGGTCAGCTCGAAGCCGACAGTCACGGTGCTGATCGGCGTGACGTCGGCTTCCAGCGTACCGGACGCCGTCGTGTGCTCGGTCTTCGCGTCGTCGTAGAAATAATCCTGGGTCTGATAGCTCACGATGCCGCGGCCCCGGAACCGACCGTCGAAACCGAGCGGACCGGTCGCATCGAGCATGACGCGCTGATTGTTCCAGCTGGCGAGAGCGCCCTCGATGCTCACTTTCGCATGATCGAGCGGCCGCTTGCGCACGAGATTGATGGAACCTCCAGGGCTGCCATACCCATTGAAGAGACCATCCGGGCCACGCAGGAACTCGATGTGATCGTAGAGCGCCATATCGAGCTGCTGCGCATAGAACGCGTACGAGTTGTTCGTGGAGTTCGAAGGATGAATGCCGGCGGTCGCCAGCGGTGCCCCACCATCGACCTGAATCTGGGTGAGATTGAAGCCGCGCGAAACGAAGCTCGCATTGAGAGGTCCGCTGCCGCCGAACACTGTCGTCACACCCGTCGCCTGATTCATGACAGAGCTGAAGTCGGTAAGGTTCTGATCCTCCATCCGCTGCTGCGTGATCACGCTGACGGAGCGCGGCGTCTCGCGCATCGATTGCACAGTCTTCGATCCCACCGTGAGCGCGCTGCTGGTGTAGCTCCCCGTGTCTTCAGTCGCCGTCGGATCCTTGCTGCCGTTGACGCCGGCTGTGCCGCTGCCCACCCGACCTTCGACCTGCACCGGGCCGAGAGTACGAGTATTCCCTTCCACGGCCTTCTGGATCGCGACGGTATGCGCATCCATGAATCGGTACGTCAGCCCCGTTCCCGCAAGCACGCGCGCAATGGCTTCGCCGACGGTAAACGTGCCGCTGAATCCGGATGATTTGAGCCCTTCCGTGAGCGCGCTGCTGTAGAGAAACTGCACGCCGCCCGCTTCGGCGATCCGGTTGAGCGCGCCGGACAGCGGCCCCGCGGGAATGTCGAACCTGATTCGACTCTCGGTAGTCGCTGTTGACTGCGCAACGGCTGGCGGAGAGTTTAAAGCGGCGCCCGCAAGCAGCGCGGCCACGAAACTGCACAAGACCCTTCGCATATCTTCCCCTGTCTGTTCGAAAGCGCGACGGCGCTGCAGGGGAAGACACGTCAGCTCGCGATTTTCCCAGCCCCTCTCAATTGCTCGAAATCAGGAACGTGGCAAACGGCAGGCTGATGGCCTTGAGGCCTTGCGTCTGGGCGAGCGCGGCGATTCCTTCATCTATGTTCGACACCTGCACGATGCCGGAGACCACGCGACTACCCGCCTCGCCACTCATCAGGATGATCGGGCGCCGCCGATACCGGCTCAGCTCCGAAACAACCGCGCCGAGCCTCTGGTGATCGACGAATACGCGGCCGAAGCGCCAGGCGATCGCGGGCGGAAGCTCGAAATGCCGTGCTTCCAGGCGTGGCGTATCAGCACCCCATCTGGCGCCGAAGCCTTCCAGGACATTCACAGCGCGGCCTTCATACGACACATGCACTTCGCCCTGCGTCACCAGCACTTCGGCGCTGCCGTCGGCGACACGGCTCACGCTGAACTCCGTGCCGATGTCGCGCGCCTCTCCGCCTAGAGCGCGCACTGAAAACGGCCGGGCCGCATCGTGCACGACCGCGAAGAACGCGCGGCCGCGCACGAGCTCGACCGTTCTCGCATTGGCGGAGTAACTCACGCGTATGGCACTTTTCGTGTCGAGCATGACCGCCGTGCCATCTTCGAGACGAAGGCTTCTGACCTCGCCGGCGCCGGTGCCATAGTCCGCGCCCAGCGCTGCGATGTCGCTGCCGAAATAGAACGCGAGCACGCCGATGCTCGCCGCGAGCGCGGCGGCCCGCCACACGAAGCTGTTTGCGTTGTCGTGCGGTTCGCGCCCGTTCCTGCCGATCCGCTCTCAGGAACGCAAGATGTGCGCCGTCCATCGAGCGAATTGCCGCGCTCGTCGATGCGTACGCCGCTCTGTTCGCCGGATCTGACGCCAGCCATGCTTCGCGCGCACGCTCATCGTTCGGCGTCAGCGAGCCCAGGCTTTCACGCGCGACCCACTGCGCGGCCGTGCGCTCGGGTGATGCCACTTGCTGTGTCACTTCTGTTTCATTCATCGCGGCGTGCGCCCAACGCGCCTGTCAGGTGCAGCACCGCCCGGCTCATGTGCTTCTCGACCACGGTGAGCGAAATGCCGAGCCGTTCCGCCACCTCGCGCTGGTTGAGACCTTCGAACCGGTTGAGCATGAAAACTTCGCGCGTTCGGGGCGGGAGTGCCGAAAACGCTTCGGCCAGCACGCTGAGCTCGCCGACGGCGACGGCGGTGTGCTCTGGCGTGGAAAGATCCGCTACTTCGGCGTGCGGCTCGAGCACATCTCGGCGCAACTCGGCACGCCGACTCTCGTCGCGCCGATGGTTGAGCGCCAGGTTCGCCACCGTGCGAAACAGAAACGCGCGCGGGCTGCGCAGCGGCCTGCTCGCCTCCAGGAGGCGGATGTACGCCTCCTGCACCAGGTCTTCGGCGGTGGCCCGACACCGCAGGCGGCTCACGATGAAACGAACGAGATCCCGCCGGTCGGTCAACCCGACAGCATCGATGGCAGTCTCTTTCGCACTCCCGGCCTGGCTCATACCGGAGGGAACGAGTCACGCCGCCGCAGGCAGCAAGACGTCGGGTCACGATGCGAGCGGCGGCTCCGGTCGAAGAGGGCTGGCCACCGCTCGCAGCCGGTTTCCCCGACGCCCGTCAGCCGCTGGAGGCGCGGCGGATCAGGCCGATTGCGTTTTCTGGCTCTCCGCCTGCTTCTGCGCTTCCCGCGCCAGCCTGCGCTGCTCGCCGGCCACGTATTCGGCGACGAAAGGGCCTATCCACTTCTGCAGAACTTCCATCGGCTGGTTGCCACGCATGATTCCGCGCAGGCTGCCGTTCGCGAAAACGAGCAGCGTGGGGAACGCGGTAATCGCGAAGCGCTTCACGACTACGTCGTTGTGCTGGTAGTCGAGCTTCACGACCTTCAGCTCCGCGCTGAGATCGTTTGCGATTTCGGCGAGCTTCGGCGCGATGCCACGGCACGGGCCGCAACCGGCTTCCATGTGCACGTCCATGAGAACGAGGCGCTTGGCGTCGAGAACTTCCTGCTGAAAGGTCTGGTCGGTGATGTCGGTAATTGCCACGGTGCTAACCTGCGGAAGAATGGGCTGGGTGGGTGGGGAGCGTCCTTGCCTTCAGTTGTACGAGATCCGCCGACGGGCGTCGTCCTACTTTGGCAGGGAATTCGGAAAACGCGCCGCCGCCGGCCCCCTCAGTCAATTCCCCGCCGCGACCACCGTCAGATACGGGGTGAACGATCGGATACGGATGGGCGCCGCGGCCGACAACGCGTGCAGCGAGGCGTCTGAGTCGTTCAGATCCAGCACGGCGTTGACCGAGATATCGCTGAGATCCTCACCCGGCGTCAGAATCCACCCGCGCCGGTAGTGGGAAAGCGCCGCCAGCACCTCGTTCAGCGGCTCGCCCTCGGCGACCAGTTGGCCGCGGCGCCACGCCGCCACGTGCGCGACGTTCAATGGCAGGATCGCGCCGAAAGCCCCCGTTGCATCCAGAACCAGACGCGAGCCCTCGCGCACCGTGAACATCCGGCCCGCGCGCGTCTGAACGGACACCGCGTGCTCACTGACGGTCACCGTGGTGCTGCCGTCGTCGCGACGATCGACCTCGAATGCCGTGCCGAGCACGGTCACCGTGGCATCTCCGGCGACGACCTCGAACGGCCGGCCCGCCGGATCGCGCGTGACCCTGAAGAAGGCCCTGCCGGCGCGAAGCAGAATGCGGCGCGCGCCGCCCTTCATATCAATGTCGATCGCCGTGTCCGGGCCGAGATCCACGCGGGAGCCATCCGCCAGGGGCACGGTGCGCGTTTCGCGCAAATGAGTGGCGTAGTCGGCCAGCAGCGAACTTCGGTCCGCGATCAGCCACACCCCGAGCCCCGCGGCCAGCAGCATCGACGCCGCCACTTTGAAAATGGCGTGGCGGCGTCGGGAGCGACGCTCGCGAGGTGAAGAAGCCTCTTGTCCCGGTTGCGCTACGCGTACTAATCCCGAAGCGCCGCTCACCTCGAGACTGGACGCGGCATCCCAGAGGCCCTTCGCCTCCTGGTAGGCCCGCTCGTGCTCGGCGTCGCTGGCGCGCCATGTCGTGCACGCCTCCCGCTCGGCCGACGTCAACGTACCGGAACGCAGGCGCACGACCCACCGGATTGCTTCGTCCGACAGCTCGTTGGAAACGGTGCTGCTCATTCCTTCTCCGCCAGCCTGAGCCTGTCTCGACAATGAGACATGGCGCGCATGATGTGTTTCTCGACCATGCTCACGGAGACGCCGAGGCGGGCCGCGATCGTGCGGTGGTCCAGCCCCTGAAGCTTGTTGAGCACAAAGGCCTCGCGGCAGGCGGCGGGCAACTCGTTCAGAGCATCCGCCATCAGCTGGATGCGCTGGCGGGAATCCACGTGTGCATCGGGCTGTGGCTCCGGAGATGGGACGTCGAGGAGATCCTGCACGTCACGGCGCTCCCGGTGCTTCCACTCGACGCGCTGGCGTTCCGCATGATCGAGCGCCGCATTCCGCGCGGCCCGGAAAAGATAGATCTTCGGCTGCTCGATCGCACCGGTGTCGACGCCACCGCGCGAGAACTTGACATACACGTCGTGCATGATGTCTTCGGCCGCGTGCCGGCTGCGCACGATGCCCGACACGAAGCGGACGAGGCCGCGGTGGTGTCGCCGCACCAGGTCGCCGAGCTTGAAATCGCCGTCATCGGACATTCGTTACACCCTGCGTATCGGCTGGGTAACGAGTGGCCGGCGCACTCCCCTCAACGAGCCCGTGCGATTGAGGATCGGGGTGCCCCGCCCCGTCTAGTGAAAGGGCCTGGCCAGAAGACCGGCCCGCGCCGGCCAGGGCGCCCGCTTGCCGGGCGCCCGTGCCGGGCCACGACTTCCGCGGCAAGCGCCGCGACAATCATTTACGGGGAGACGATGAGAACCTTGCTCAGTCATCATTCGATGAGGCCGGCGCATGTGCTGCTAGGCCTTTCATTCATATGCGCGATCGGCGCCCTGCCGCCGCCCGCCATTGCCGCTGACGCCGCGATTTCGAAGCAGAACCCGGGCGCACAGGTCGTCGACTTCTCGATCCGCGCGCAGTCGCTGGCTGCCGCGCTGACGGATTTCGCGGAACAGTCCGGCTTCAAGTTCGCCTACGACGCACAGCTCACGCGCGGTCTGAGCTCCGAAGGGCTTTCGGGCCGCATGAGCGGCCTGCAAGCCCTGCGGAAACTGCTCACGGGAACGGGACTGACGTTTCGGTTTACGGGCCCGCAGATCATTACGATCGAGAAATCCGCCGATACGAACGGGACACGGGTGCTGGGACCGGTGCGCGTCGAGGGCGCGGGCTCAACCGGCATAGCCGGAATGAATGGCAGCACCGATGCGACGGCCACGGAGGGTTCGAAGAGCTATACGAGCAGCGCCCTCGGGATAGCGAGCAAGACACCTCAATCGATGAGAGAAACGCCGCAGTCCGTGAGTGTGATCACGCAGCAGCGAATGCGGGACCAGAACCTGAACGACTTCAATTCGATGATGAATCAGGCCACCGGCGTCAGCATCGTCACCAACAACTCCAGTGTCGACCCCGTGTATTACTCCAGGGGTTTCGTGGTCAATCGCATCCAGATCGACGGGGGGCCGCCGCTCAGGACAGGGTCTACCTACTATCCGCAGATCGACATGGCGATGTTCGATCACGTCGAGATCCTCCGAGGCGCGGATGGGTTGTTCAACGGTTACGGCGACCCGGGTGGGGTCGTGAACCTCACGCGCAAGCGGCCACTCGATCATTCACAAGTGACGGTAGAGGGACAGAGCGGGAGCTGGAGCAACTATCGTGCAGTGATCGACGGCACCGCGCCACTCGGCTTCGATGGCCGGCTGCGCGGGCGCGCTGTCATGTCGTACGAGGATCGGGACTTCTTCTACGACATCGCCAACGAGAATCACACACTGGCCTACGGCATTCTCGAAATGGATGTCACGCCCGACACTCTCGCCAGCGTGGGCGTGAATTTCACCAAGCAGGACTCGATTCCCTTTCAGAACGGTCTGCCACGCTACGACAACGGCGACGACATGAAACTGCCTCGGGGCACCTGCCTGTGCTTCGAGTGGAACCGCTGGAGCATCGACACAAAAGACGCCTTCGCCCAGCTCGAACAGCACTTCGGCACGAACTGGTCGGCCAAGCTGAATCTCACGCGAACCGAGCAGGTCAATCACCGCAAGTACGGCTTCCTCATCAGCCGCGTCAATCCGGTCGGGAATCAGGGATCGTATGTAAACGGAAACATGTACGACTATTTCAGTCTGCAGACGCTGCTCGACTTCACGTTGAACGGCGCAATCGACCTGTTCGGCCACCGCCAGGAGCTCGTGGTCGGTACCAACTACGCCAAGAACAGCATGGACGGGTACACAAACTATCCATCGCTCTTTTCCGCGAATGTCCCCATCGACCCGCTGCACTTCGACCCGAAGAATCCGGCGTATGCGGAGCCGGCGACACCTCACTTCAGCACCCACTACCTGACCTACTACACGACGCAGCGAGTAAGTTATGCGAATGTGCGACTCACCCCCTTCACTCCGCTACATCTGATCACGGGCGTGCGGTATAGCAGCTACGATTCCGTGACCTCATCCGACAGTTACGACCCAAGGACGGGAGTAACACAGCGATCGCCGCTCAGCGCATGGACGGGGCACAACGTCTCGTGGCCTCCAACGTACTCCATGGTTTACGACGTGACGAAAACATTGTCGGCGTACGCGAGCTACACCGATATTTATGTGTCGAGCGCATACGATTTGCAGGAGTCGGGAAGTCCGGTAGAACCCGTGACCGGCTCCAACGTCGAGGCCGGACTCAAGTTCGAAGGGTTGGGAGGCCGGCTCAACGGCTCGATCGCCGGCTATCGCATCGAGCAGAAGCACTACCCGGTCCTGCTGGGCTACGGTCCCTACACAAGCACCAACGGACAGCTTCCGGATGGAATCCATCGCTGCTGTTACAGCAGCGGCAATCGCGTGAACCTGAGCCAGGGCTTCGATGCGGAAGTGTCCGGCGAGCTCACTCGCGGCTGGCAGGCTTCCGCGGGCTACACGTTCAACGAGAACGTGACCAAGGGCAGTGACGCCTATGCGCGCAATTACACCGGCCCGCTGAAGCCGCTCGTCTCGCTCTCGCCCAAACACATGCTGAAGCTGTGGTCCAGCTACCAGTTCCAGGGCGGTGAATACCTGCGGCGGGTCAATGTCGGCGGTGGAGTGAACTCGCAGACGAAGAGCTACGTGAGCGGCTCGAACTGCGTCGCTTACAACTACGGCACTGATGCGAACGGAAACCCGACGGCAACCTGCAAGCAGGCCACACCTTTTGATTTCACACAGGGCTTCTACGCCGTGTTCTCGGCGCGCGTGGCCTACCAGATCGACTCTCGATGGAACGCCGCTCTCAACATCAACAACGTGGCGGACCGCGTCTACTACCAGACGGTAGGTCAAACCACGGTCGGCAACTGGTACGGCGAACCCCGGAATTACATGCTGACGTTACGCGGACGCTTCTGATCGCGGATACGTGAAGAATGGGCGCGCCTCCAACCTGACGTGCGGAGGCGCGCCCCGCCAAGTCACGCCTTCGCACTCGAGCTCAGCGCAAACTCGACCCCGGACGCAGCGCTCGCCGGCACGCGGGCTTCATCCGCAAACTCGCGCCATCGCGCGACCGCTGCGACGACTTCGTCGATCACTGCCAATGCTTCGCGCCGATCCAGCGTTTCAGATTCGGCGAGCTGCAAAAGGTGCGGCCTGCCCGCGAGCGTCCGTTCGCCGGCGATCGACATTCCACGCTCCGGAAGCCGGCGCACTCCAGTGAACGTGACATCGTATGCGGGACCGAGCTTCCACTCCGTGGCGAGTTTCGAGGAGCTGACTAGGCGCCATGTCCACACCGGCAGCGCGCGCCATCCGCGCATAAGCTTCTTCAAGAACTCCTGCCGTGCCTTCATGCGTCGTATCGAGCTTCACAAGCCAGGCTTCATGGCTCGCCGGCAGCAAACCCGCTCCAGAGAGAATGTCGCCTGACCGGCCGAGCGGCAGGCCGATCAGCGCTTTCGGATGCTTGCCACCCACCGATGAGCCGACCTCCGCGAGTACCTCGAGATCGATCGGCCCAGCGCGTTCCATTTCCAGCGCCGCCTCGTGCAGCGCTTCGAGCGACACACTCCCCGGAACGGACGTGGCATCCAACTCCGGCTCGTACGCCAACGCGCCCATGCCGCGATGCCCTACGTACGAGAGCATCATTAGCGGTGTCACATCGTGAGGTGGAGTGCCCCGCTTGCGAAACCACTCGAGCATCAACCGCTCGCCCCACGCGTCCGGCAACGAATCTTCGAACAACCCTGGCAGACGCATGGTTGCCGAAGTTTCGCGGGCCAGGACTCCGCGCCCGAGCGGTAGGCGCAACGGCGACAGCTCGTGTCCACTCGACGTGAACGCCGCGTCATACTCGAAAAAGATTCCGCCGCGTGCCTCGGCGAGCGTACCGACCTTCTGTCCCAGGTAGTGAACGGCGATGCGGCTCATCGGGAGATCGTTCGTCGCTGACGGCGGCCGCGCTTTCGCTCAGGAGGAGCGATCTGGTCCAGCGTCAGCCCGCTGAGATCTTCCCGACGGCCCACTTGATCCAGTTCATCGGCGAGATCGACGACTTCCAGGACCTTCAGCAGGCGAAGGAGCGAAATCCGACCGGACCGCTCGAACAGAACGTAGGTGGCCGGTTTCATTCCGGCACGTCGCGCAAACTCCGCCTGGGTCCAGCCTCGACGCAACCGTCGCGCGCGCACACGCTGAGCCAGTTCCCGGGCAATTTCGGTCGCGCTCTTAATCGCTAACATAGTAGCGATCATAGATCGAAAGAGCCGTTTATCGCTATTATTTTAGCGATTAAAAGTGACCTTTAAAGGCCTCCCACCGAAAAAGGGCGCGCCCCCACCCTGACCTACGCACAGGAGGCGCGCCCGACAAGACTCCTCAGTATCCCGTTACCAGTCCGGCGAGATCCCGCACACGCTGATCTGCGCCATGCCGCCGGCGCCCATGCCGTACTTGCTCTTCTTGCGGTCCTCGCCGACACGCAGCGAATCGTCGCCGAGGCTCGAGGCCATGCGACTGCGGCTCGCCATGATGTTGTCGACGGAGGCCTTCACGTACTCCGTGGCGTTGCGCAGCTTGCGTTTGTTCACCTTGTCGGATGCGTACAACGCCTTCGCATCGGTCGCGATACGGCGTAGGTCTGCGGGCGTGAAGCCTTCCGTCGCTTTCGCAAGTCCCGCGTACTCGATCGCTTCGTGCCCCGGCAGTTCCGTACCCATCCAGCGCTGCAGGATGCGGCCCCGGATCTCTTCCGTCGGCAGCTTCGTCTCGAGCCACAGCTCGACTCGACCCGAGCGCAGCAACGCCTCCGGCATCTTGCGCACGTCCATCGCCGTCATCATCACGCACACGTTACTCGACGTCTCGCTTTCGAGACCATCCAGCAACGTCAGCAGGTAGCGCGCCAGACCCGAGATGTGCTCGATCTTGAACAGCACGTCCGCGTCGTCGATGAACAGCACCGAGGGTGAGTTCTCTTTCGCTTCCCGAACGATTTTCTCCAGCTTCCCGAAGAATGCGCTGGGCGGCTCACTGACCAACGCGCCGTCGACGAGGAAGAACTTGCCCTTCATGCGGTGGGCGAGCGCGCGACCGATGCTGGTCTTGCCGGTGCCCGGCGGGCCATACAGCAGCACGCCGCGCTTCGGCTTCAAATTCAGCTTCTGGGCGAGCACCCGGTTCTCGAGCGGCAGCACGATGTGGCTCTCGAGCTTGCGGCCGATCTCCTCGGCACCCGGCAGCGAATCGAACGTCAGCGGCTCGACCTCTTCGGTGCGCGTGTTGGCGGTGACGATGCCGTGGCGCTGCAGGCAGTCGATGAACATCTCCGCGGTCGGCGCCTTTTCCTGCGCCATGAGGCCACAAGCCATCTTCAGCTGGTGGCCCGAGAGCATGGAAGCGAAGCGATAAACGAGCTTGAAGTCGATGCCAGCGGCTTTCTCCTTGCCCATGATCGACTCGGCGAAGGCAATGTAGTCCTCCGGCTTGAACCCGGGAATGGTTACCCAGGCCGTATCGGACCCGTAGCTCTGTGCCGGAAGCGGGCTCGCATAGCCGGCGACGATCAGGCGCTTGCCCGTGCGCAGAACGGTGTCGTAGATGTGCCGGCGAGCGATGAGAGAGTAATAACTGCCGCGCTTGCCCGTGGCCACGCCGACGCCGAAGTCCAGGAGAACCGTATCCGAGCGTTCGAGCGCGCGCAGAATGAGCGCGCTGCTCGCAACGTCGGAGACGCCTCCGACGCGGGCCACGGTGGCCGGCGTCGCGTCCTCCGGTTCGAGCAGGGTGCCCGAATATTTCCGGGCGAGCGCTTTGAGGATGGTCGTACGACCGGAGCCGCCCTGCCCCATCACGATGACGATCGGCGAGACTTCGAGCAGTTTCTCGGCTTTTTCGTATGCGACGAGCTGGGCGGGCGACAGGCGGATGCCGGTATCCGGGCCGGGCACAGCCCTGGGCCCGGAAGATGCAATATCGATTCTGGCGTTCATGATTGAAAAAGTTTTCCGTTGAGTGATTGGAGCGGATGGATGTCTCGCGCGCCGCCTCAGACGCCGACGGTCCGGTTGCCCAACCGCAGGGTCAGGTCGTTCAGCACCGTGGCCATGGTGTTACGGTCGGCGATGGTGTCGTTCGCGGCGCGGGTGAGGTAGTCCGACGCGTTGGACACCGGCTGCTTCGCCACGATGTCGGCGGCGTACAGCGTCTTGGCGTCGCCCGCGATCCGGCGCAGGTCCGCCGGCGTGAACCCGTTCGTCATCTTCGCGAGCGCGGCGTAGTCGATCGCCTCGTGGCCCGGGATCTCGGTGCCCATCCAGCGCTTCAGGATACGACCGCGCGTTTCCTCGTTCGGCGGCTTCGTCTCGAGCCACAATTCCACACGACCCGAGCGCAGCAGCGCCTCCGGGATCTTCTTCGCGTCCATTGCGGTCATCATCACGCAGACGTTGCTGGCCGTCTCGCTTTCGAGGCCATCCAGCAGCGACAACAGGTAACGCACGAGGCCCGCGATGTGCTCGATCTTGAACAGCACGTCCGCGTCGTCGATGAACAGCACGCACGGCGAGTTGCGCTTGGCTTCCTGCACGACGGCCTGAACCTTCTTGAAAAAGGCGCCCGGCGGCTCGGTGATGAAGGTGCCGTCGATGAGAAAGAATTTTCCCTTCATGCGATGCGCGAGCGCGCGACCGATGCTCGTCTTGCCGGTGCCCGGCGGCCCGAACAAGAGCACGCCGCGCTTGGGCTTGAGACCCAGTTCCTGCGCCAGCTTGCGATTCTCGAACGGCAGCACGATGTTGGTCTCGAGCGCCTCGACGATCTCTTCCGCGCCCGGCAACGATTCGAAACTCAGCGCTTCGACCTCATCGACACGCGTGTTGCTGGAGATGACGTAGTTCTCCAGGCGATCGATGAAGTCGTCCGCCGTCGGCGCCTTCTCTTTCGCGAGCAGCCCGCACGCAAGGCGGAATTGGTGGCCATGCAACATCGAGGCGTAGCGAAACACGATCTTGAAGTCGATGCCCGCCGCGCGCTCGGCGCCGAGCATGCTCGCGGCAAGCGCGGCGTAGTCCTTGTAGTCGAAGGAGCCCGCCGTCACGACGGCGGCCTGATCTCCGAAAACGTCATTGGGCGACTCCCACGACTCCGGGGGCAGCCCGACGAGGACGAGATTCTTGCGCATACGCATCGCTGCGGCGCGCAGGCGACGCGCGACCAGCAGCGTGAAGAAATGGCGGCGCTCGCCGGTCAACCGGCTCACGTCGATGAGCGAGGCGTAGTTGTCGATGACGACGAGGTCGACGTAGTCGAACGCATTCATGATCAGCGATTCGACGGCCTCCTCCCATTTTGAATGGGGATGCGGCTTTATCGCCTCGTAGAGCTCTCCCGCTTCGATCATCCGGCCGCCGCGCGCGTTGACCAGCAACTGCGCGATGGTGGTTCGGCCGAAGCCGGACGGCCCGATGAGGGCCACGACGGGGGATACGGTGAGCGCTTCCTCGAGTCTTTCGTACAGGGCGTGCTGCGTGGGGGTCAGCACGATTTTCGGTGCTGTCACGGGTCGCGCGCCTGATTTCGCGGCGACCCGGAGGGTTTCGGCATTGGCGTTCATGAGATACCTTGATTTCGCTGTTCTGGTGTCGCAACAGCTTGCATGCAGTGGGTGGATCCGCGGGTGAGCCCCCGACGGCGGGGGCTCACCCTGGAGGATCGAAATCCTCGGGGAGTTACCAGTCTTTCGAGATGCCGCAGACGCTGATCTGCGCCATGCCACCGGCACCCATGCCGTACTTGCTCTTCTTGCGGTCCTCGCCCACGCGCAGCGACTCGTCACCGAGGCTCGAAGCCATGCGGCTGCGGCTCGCCATGATGTTGTCGACCGCGCGCTTGACGTAGTCGGTGCCCTGGCGAGTGGTCCGTTTGTTCACCTTGTCCGAGGCATACAACGCCTTGGCATCGGTCGCGATACGGCGCAGATCCGCGGGCGTGAAGCCTTCCGTCGCCTTCGCAAGTCCGGCGTAGTCGATCGCTTCGTACCCCGGCAGATCCGTTCCCATCCAGCGCTGCAGGATGCGGCTGCGGATCTCTTCCGTCGGCAGCTTCGTCTCGAGCCACAGCTCGACTCGACCCGAGCGCAGCAACGCCTCCGGCATCTTGCGCACGTCCATCGCCGTCATCATCACGCACACGTTGCTCGCGGTCTCACTTTCGAGACCATCGAGCAGCGTCAACAGATAGCGGGCCAGACCCGCGATGTGCTCGATCTTGAACAGCACGTCCGCATCGTCGATGAACAGCACCGACGGTGAGTTCTCCTTTGCTTCCTGCACCACCTTCTCGAACTTCGGGAAGAAGCTGACCGGCGGCTCCGTCACGAACGAACCGTCGATGAGGAAGAACTTGCCCTTCATGCGGTGGGCGAGCGCGCGACCGATGCTGGTCTTGCCGGTGCCCGGCGGGCCGTACAGCAGCACGCCGCGTTTCGGCTTCAGGTTCAGCTTCTGGGCGAGCACCCGATTCTCGAGCGGCAGCACGATGTGCGTCTCGAGCTTGCGGCCGATCTCCTCGGCACCCGGCAGGGAATCGAACGCCAGCGGCTCGACCTCTTCGGTGCGGGTGTTCGCCGTGACGATGCCATGGCGCTGCAGGCAGTCGATGAACATCTCGGCGGTCGGCGCTTTCTCCTTCGCCATCAGGCCGCAGGCCATCTTCAACTGGTGGCCCGTCAGCATCGAGGCGAAGCGATAGACGAGCTTGAAGTCGATGCCCGCCGCCTTCTCCTTGCCGAGGATCGCCTCGGCAAAGGCGACATAGTCCACCGGCGTGAACCCGGTCATCGCCGCGATGGAAGCTTCGTTGCCGTAAATCGCGGAGGCGGGAACGTGCTGCGACGGCGGCGGCCCGCCGACGAGCAGGCGCTTGCCCGCATCGACGACCGTCTTGTAAATGGCGCTGCGGACGACGAGCTTGAAGTAATCACCGCGCGTGCCGGTTCCGAACTCGAGAGCGGTGACGTTGTCGATGACCAGCAGGTCCGTGCGCTCGAGCAGGCGCAGGATGAGCGCGCCGATCGCCGCTTCCGACACGCGCGCGTCGCGCGCCGCCGTGACGGGGATCAGCTCATCCGCGGAAACGAACTTGGCGCCGTGCTTCTTCGCGAGCGCTTCCAGGACGGTGGTGCGCCCGAACCCATTCGGGCCGGCGAGCGCCACGATGGACGAGACGGACAGCAGCTTGTCGGCCGCGTCGAAGGCAACCTGCTGCGCCGGAGTCAGAGCGAAGTCCGGCGCCGTCGTCGCGAGGGGTTTCGGTTTGGAAGGAGCAATGTCGATTCTGGCATTCATGATGAAAATGTTTCCGTTGAATAGTGGGAGCGAGTGTTCGTTGCGCGCAAGCTCAGACGCCGACGGTCCGGTTGCCAAGGCGCAGGGACATGTCGTTCAGCACGGCGGCCATGTTGTTGCGGTCGGCGATCACATCCGCGGCGGCGCGGTTGAGGTATTCCGACGCGTTGGTCACCGGCTGCTTCGCCACGATGTCGGCCGCGTACAGGGTCTTGGCATCGCTCGCGATCCGGCGCAGGTCCGCCGGCGTGAAGCCGTTCGTCCGCTTCGCCAGGGCGGCGTAGTCGATCGCTTCGTAGCCCGGGATCTCGGTGCCCATCCAGCGCTTGAGGATGCGGCCACGCGTTTCCTCGCCCGGCGGCTTGGTCTCGAGCCACAGCTCCACACGACCCGAGCGCAACAGCGCTTCCGGGATCTTCTTCACGTCCATCGCGGTCATCATCACGCAGACGTTGTTGGCGGTCTCGCTCTCGAGGCCATCCAGCAACGACAGCAGGTAACGCACGAGGCCCGCGATGTGCTCGATCCTGAACAGCACGTCCGCGTCGTCGATGAACAGCACCGACGGTGAATTTTCCTTCGCCTCGGCAACGACGCTCTGGATCTTGCTGAAAAACTGATGCGGCGGCTCGCTGATGAACGAACCGTCGATGAGGAAGAACTTGCCCTTCATGCGATGGGCCAGCGCGCGACCGATGCTGGTCTTGCCGGTGCCCGGAGGCCCGAACAGCAGCACGCCGCGCTTCGGCTTGAGGCCGAGCTCCTGCGCGAGCTTGCGGTTCTCGAACGGCAGCACGATGTTGGTCTCGAGCGCATCCACGATCTCTTCGGCGCCCGGCAGTGAATCGAAGCTCAGTGCCTCGACCTCCGCGATGCGCGTGTTGCTCGAGAGCACGTACGCTTCGAGATACTCGATGAACTTCTCGGCGGTAAGCGTCTTCTCATGCGCCAGCAGCTGGCACACGAGGCGCTGCTGATAACCGTTGAGCATCGACGCGTAGCGGTACACGAGCTTGAAGTCCACGCCGGCGACGCGGTCCGCGCCCAGCAGGTTCGCGGCAAACGCCGCGTAGTCCTTCAGGCCGAATGGTTTCACGGTGACGATGGCGGCTTCGTCGCTGAAGAAGTCCGTCGCGGACTGCCAGGCGTGCGGCGCCGGGCCCACCAGCACGAGGTTCTTGCCCAGTTCCACGGTGGCGGCGAACAGGCGCCGGGCAACGGTGTTGGCGAAGAACCGGGGGCGGACTCCCGAGCGAAACGACACGTTCATGAGCGACGTGTAGTCATCGACGATGACGAGATCGGCGTATTCGAACGCTTCCATGACCAGCGCTTCGACAGCCTCTTCCCATTTGTCGCCATCGACTTTCTCGACGGCTTCGTACACGTCGCGCATGTCGATGAAACGGCCGCCGTTCTCGGCAACCAGCGACTGGACGATGGTGGTGCGGCCGCAACCAGCGGGGCCCACGAGGCCGATGATCGGAGAGACGGTGAGCGCTTCCTGCAGTCTTTCGTACACGGCCTGCTGGCTCGGCGTCAGCAGGATCTTGGGGGCGGGGGCGGTGGGACGCGCGCTCGATTTGGCGGCGGCCCGAATGGGTTCAACATTCGCGTTCATTGGATACCTTGGATTGGCCGTCTCGGCGAAGAAAACGGCTTGCGTATGAGTGATCTGCCGGTAGTGGCGTACCGGAAGGTGGCGGTGGCGTAGCCCTGGTGACTCCAGGGCCCTGTCGCCTGTGGCGGGGCGACAGTTCGGGATGTGCTTCCTGTCATTGCAGCGTGCACATGGTATGTAGCGGGCTCTTTCATGAGCACCCACCAAAGTACTGAAGTTCCGTAAAACGCCGATCCGGCTTTCGCCGGTTATGGAACAAACGAGCCAGATGTGAAAAACCCGCAAGCGCGGGGCTTGCGGGCCGGGGAAGAGTCAGGGCTGACGCGGCGGCGAACCGCGCAGCGGGCGCGTTAGAAATTGCCGCGCAAAGTGAGCATGAAGTTGCGTGGCTCGCCGTACTGGTTACCGTCGCTGCTGCTGCCCGTGGCCTGGTAATAGACCCGGTCGGTCAGGTTGTTGACGTTGAGCGCGGCCGTCCAGCGCTCATTGAAACGGTACGCTGCGCGCGCGGAGAAGACCGCGTAGAAGCTCTGAATGTAGTTGTACGGCACGTTAGCACCGGGCTTGCAGATCGAGGTTGGGTTTCCCTGCGCGTCCGTCGTGTAGTTGTATGCGGTACAGGCGCTGCCGCGGTTGAAGCTCTTGGTCTGCGCGTTCAATCCGCCACCGACATCCAGCCCCTTCAGCCATTCGCTTCGCGAAAAACGATAGCCGGTCCACAGCTTGAAGAGATGCTTTGGTGCGCGACTCACGAGCGGCGTGCCTTCTTGCGAGCCATAATCCGTGCCTTTGTATTGATTGAGGTTGTACGTGTAGCCTGCGGACAGCTGCAAGGCGGGTAGCACCTCACCGGTCACTTCGGCATCCACGCCGCGACTCAGATTCACCTGGTTGCTGTCATTGGAGTAACAGCAAGTGTGAATGCCGTCGGGCAATCGGCCGCGTGTCGAAGCGTACGGCCCGTAGCCCAACGATAGCGGATAGTTCTTCTGTTCGATGCGATACGCGGAAAGACTCGCGTTCAGCTTGCCGTCCGCGCTTTCGAGCTTCGCGCCGACTTCAACGTTGCTGCCGGTCAGTGGGTCGATGGGGTCGCCCGACTCTCTGACACGCGTCGCCTGCGACTGGTAGATGTCTGTGTAGCTCGCATAGACGGAGACCGTCTTGCTCGCGTCGTATACAGCCGAATAAGTGGGTGGCCACGAAAGATTGTGCCCTTTCCAGCGGGTAGCAGCAGGACTGTTGGGCAGCACCGCGCCGGTCGGACCGAGGTTCTGCGTCACCGTGATGGATTCAAACTCCCCGTAGCGCAGGCCCGTGATGAAGTGCAGTCGTTCGAGCGGAGTCAGGCGCACGGTTGCGTACGCAAGCATCTGCTTCTGGCCGTATTCCGGGTAGGCGGTGCTGGGCGGGGGTGTTTTCGGCTCGCCGTACGCCGGGTTCGAAGGGTTGAAGTGGAACACGTCGACCCCCGCGAAGCCGAAGGCGCCCGCGGCGGAATAGGTCACGTAAGTTCCGTCGTCATCGACGTTCTGGTAACTGCCTCCGACCAGAATCTGCTGCTCGTGGCCGAACAGATCAAAGCGACCGTTGACGCTGAAGTCGACGAGCTTCTGCAGCGTGCCGCGTGGCGCGATGGCGCCATAAATCACCGGGCCGGCCAGGGTCGTTGGATTCACGGGCCCGGAGACGAAGATGTACTTCAGATCGCGATCCTGATCGACGCGCGACACGTTCAGCTTGGCGGACCATCGATCGCCGAAGTGCTGCTCGAACTGCGCAAAAACTTCCTTCGAATCGTAGTTCCAGCGAGCCCATGGAACGCAGAGGCAAGTGCTTCGGGATAGATGCAGATCCTCACCGCTCTCATAACGCGGAAGACCATCTCCGGGCACGGAGTTCTGCCGCGACAGACTGAAGCCGGCGCTCAGCGTCGAGTCCGGCGCGAGATCCATTTCCGCAATGGCGTAGGCCAGAATGCTATTGGTGGTGGCTACGTCATAGAAATAATCCTGATCCTGGTAGCTCACTACCGCGCGTCCCCTGAGCCTGCCGTCGAAGCCGAGCGGCGCCGTAACGTCGATCGTCGCCCGGGTGTTGTTCCAGCTTCCGCTCAGTGCGTCTACGACGACCTGTCCGTGATCGAGCGGCCGCTTGCGGGCGAGATTCACCGCGGCGCCGGGGCTGCCATAGCCGCCGAAGAGACCATCCGCACCGCGCAGAATCTCGACGTGGTCGTACATCGCCATGTTGAGCTGAGCGGGGTAGTACCCGTAGGCGGTGTCGGTGCTGAGCGGCACTCCACCGTCGATCTGAATGCGCCGAATCGCGAATCCGCGCGAATAAAACGTGGGATTGAGATTGCCGACCGTACTGTCCGGCACAACCGTCACACCGGTCGCCTGCGCCATGACCGCATTGAAATCGGTCAGGTTCTGCTCTTGCATCCGCTGCTGGGTGATTACACTCACTGACTGCGGAGTTTCCTTCATCGACTGCGGCGTCTTGCTCGCGATGCTCAACGCGCTGCTGGTGTAGCTCCCGCTCCCCTCGGTTGCGGTCGAGTCCTTGCTGCCGTTCACGCCGGCGACCGCTGACCCCGTAGCGCCCTCTACTCGCACGTGCCCCAGCACACGCGCCCCACCGTCCACCGCCTTTTCGATGACGACCGTGTTGTCGCGGCCGATACGGAACGTGAGCCCGGTGCCGGTCAGTAGCTGACGCAAGGCGTCCGTCGTCTTGTAGCTGCCTTTCAATCCCGCGCTATCGAGATCCTTCACGAGCGCGGATGAGTACGCGAGCTGCATCCCCGTGAGCTCCGCAAAATTGCGGAGCGCGACGCTCAGCGGCTGCACCGGCAGATTGAATTCCCGCGTGCTTTCCGCGGAAGCGGATGCCGCCCGCGCTTGCGCCAATTGAGGCGATGTTCCGGCAAACGCCGCGCTCATCAGAAACAGCGCGCACTTGGATATAAACTTCTTCATCATCACTCCCCATCATCGCAGCGGATCGTTCCGCGGATGTGACGAGCGGTGAAGCGTGTCTCCTATCCCTCTTCAGCGAACAATTGCGAGATATCGCGTCAGATAGGTGACATGAAGTCCCTGCGTGCTCACGAGCCCTTCGAGACTTGGATCGAGCGCGTTGATCGTGAACACGCCGCTGACGCGTGAGTCGGCGTGAGCGGCGTCGAGCAACAGGATGTGTCCGGGTCGATAACGATCGAGCTCCGCCAGCGCTTCCTTGAGCGGCTGATCCTGAATGAAGATTCGTCCGTCGCGCCAGCCAGCTTCCGCCGCTTCATCGAAGCGCGCCGCGCGTGTTGGCGCGTGACCCGCGGAGTAGTACACCCGCATCCCGGCCGTCACCCTCTCGACGTGCCCCGAGGTATCCGGCACTGCCGAGACAGCGACAATTCCCTTTGTCACCTGCACTACCGCGCCATCGTCGCGCTCGGCCACGCTGAACTTGGTGCCGACGGCTTCGGCGACTCCGCTTGCGGCATGCACGCGAAATGGACGGCTCTTGTTCGGGCGAACGTCAAACCACGCTTCGCCTTTCAGTATGTCGATTCGCCGCTCGTCGCTCGTGAAGTGGATGGCGATCGCCGAACTGGTATTGAGAACGGCACTCGAGCCATCGGGCAGTGTGGCGCGGGTGATTTCGCCTACACCCGTTGTGTAATCGGCCCGAAGCCGGGTGAAGGGATTGCCGAGCGTGACCGCCAGCACGAGACACGCGGCAAGCGCACCGCCGGCGACGCCCATCCGCCACCTGGCACGACGCCGAGCATCCGCCGCGTGCACTCGTACCGCTCCGGATGCGAGCGGTCGACCGCTGTGCTTCGACGTCGAAGACGTGGGCCAATCAGCCGTGCCCGCCGCGTGAAGTTGGCTCGGTAACGACGCCGCAAGCCTCGCGCCCAATGGCTCGACCTGCCGCCACAACCGCTTCTCGTCGGCGAACACGCGGCGATGATCCGCAGCGGCCGCAAGCCACTCGCGCAGTTCGCGCATCTGCTCTTCCGTGATGTCACCCGATGCGAGCCGGGCAATCCAGTGCCGCGCCACATCTCCCAGCGGGGAATGAGCGGAATCGGCCATGTCATCGGCATCAGAGCGCAACTCTCCTACCCCTCTTCGGCGCCGACCCGCGACCCATCTGCGCGGGCCACCTCGTCGTCGAGGGCGCTCTTCGCCTCGGAAATACAGCGCAACGCGCGCCGCATGTGCTTCTCGACATTGGTTCGCGAAATGCCGAGCGCCGCGGCAATCTCTTTCTGCGTAAGCCCTTCGTAGCGATTCAGATAGAAGATGCGGCGTGATCGCTCAGGAATACGCTCCAGCGCCGCATGGATGCGCTCGAGCTCGTCCTGCGCCAGCAGCCGGCGCTCCGGCGAGACCTCCTGTTCCTCGGACCACAGCAGATCATGTGCTTCCTGCAACAGCTCGGAGCGACGCGCCTCCACGCGCTGATGATCCACCGCGAGGTTGGCCGCGATCTCGAACAGCAACGCGCGGGGATTCTCGACCTTCGTATCCCGCTCGACGCGACGCGTGCGGAAATAGACGTCCTGCGCGATGTCCCGGGCCGTGAACAGGCAGCGCAGCCGCCGGCCGAGAAACCGCACGAGGTCCTCGCGATGGTCGACGAACGCCTGCTCGAGGCCCGCTCCGTCGAGCGAGACTTCGCCGCCTCGTTGCAAGCTGGGATCCGTGTCCCGCGCCATCCGTCAATGACCGCCGTGCGACCGCCGGCCGCATCATGGGTATACCTGTACGGGAAACGACCCGCCGGCGGAAAGACCACAAGCCCGCCCCCTCGAGCGGGGCGGGCTTGTGGCTGCCACTCGGCTCATTGAACGAGCAGACGCGTGAGCTGCGTTCTTCGCTTCAATCCCAGCTTGTCGTACACGCGGGACAGGTGATCCTTGATAGTGCTCACTTCCCGATGGAGCGCGTGCGCGATCTCCTGATTACTGAGACCCTGCATCACCAGCATGGTGACACGGCGTTCGGCTGGCGAGAGCTGCGACAGCACTTCGAGCTGCGCATCCGTCGGCACTACCTGCAACGGCGCGCTCGACAGCCCGGCAACGAAGCGAATCAGGAATATCGGCCGGTACGGCGACACGCTTCGCACGTGTTGCGTGCTCACGATGGCGCGCAGTTGTGGCTGCCGCGCGTGATGCAGGCGCTCTTCGAGCACCTGCCGCGGCGTCTGGCCCGGCACCAGCTCGTCGAGCCACAGCTGCCTGAAACGTTCACAGACCTTGCGCAAAGCCAGTGGCACCTGGAAGTCCCCACGCGGATCGCGTTGCGAGCTGTCTTGCCCGTGATTCCAGAGCAGCGCCTGTTGGTAGCCCTCGTCGTTGACGAGCACGGGGCGCAGATCCCAATTCAGCAGGATGAGACCCACCGGCAGGCCGCGCAGGAACTCTTCCATTCCCGACTGCACCGCCTGTTGCTGTTGCTGCTGGATCAACCGGAACAGCACGGCCTGAATCAGCGGATGCAGGCTCTGCAGCCACGCGAGAGCATCCGGCGTGAACTCGCCTTGCTCCGGGGTGCGATAGAGCACGAGCGTGGCGCGAACTTCATCCTGCTGCCAGAAACTGAGCGTGACGCCGTGTTCCCAGCCTTCGGGCTGCATGAACTTCTGGTGGAACTCGGTCTTCCGCAGTTCTTCCGCCGGCGCAACGTCGCTCAGGCGATGCAGCTTGAGCCCCGGATGCGCCTGCAGGTACGCGGGCGTGAGATGGCAGCGTCGCCGCAGCTCCCAGTATTCCGAGGGCCGTTCCCGACGGGGGGACTCCAACACCAGCGTGCTCTTGCTGCTGGTGGCGAAGTCCACGTAGTCGTACCACAGAAACGCGGTGTGAAACCGGACCGACTCGCCGATGAGCCCGACGAGCGCTTCCCAGAACAGCGACACATCCCCCGCGCCAGCCAGATTCACCAGCCGGGGCGAGAGCGCCACTGCAGATGGCGATACGCCATCGAGCATGGCCACTGTCTATCCTCATTCAGCAGCAGTTTGCCGACCGGAACAGGAACGAGTGGGAGGCCGAAGTGCCGCAATGTTTTTATGTAATTTGCGGCTGCGCCAAGGCACGTGACTACGCCCCGCCCCGTCTTTCGACAGCAAGGGCGGGACGTGAGGGATCCAAGTGCTGCCGTCAGCTTGCCTGCGGAATGGGGGATGCGCATCCGCCGAAAGGTGGGAAATGGCGCGCCAGGTGACACGACGACATTCGTCGCGCATCGAGAAGAAAGCCCGCGTACTCCAGCCGGAGCGCGCGGGCATCGTGAGGCGCGTAGCCGACTGATGTGTAAATTCAGTTCGGCCGTTCCGGCTCGCTCAGAATCACGAGGTAGTCGGTTATCCGATGAACATTGAAGTGGAGTGCCTGCTCCATCATCGCAAGCGCTTCATCCGTGCGCTCGACGTTGAAAGATCCGCTCACCGGCCGCCGTGCAAGTTCCGAGTCGACGATGAGGACGTAACCGGGACGGTAGCGACTGATGCTGGCCACCGCTTCACGCAGAGGAGTCCGGTCGAACACCAGGCGGCCCCGGCGCCACGCCAGCTCGTCATCGAGATTCACGGCCCGGCGCGGTCCCATGCCGGTGTGGCGATCGTATCGAATGCTGTCTCCAGCCCGCAGCTCCACGGGCGGGTAGCCGGGTACGGCAACCTGTACCGCGCCTCGCGCGACCGTAACGGCCGTGCCCTCTTTGGCGCGCTCGACCTCGTAAATCGTCCCGAGAGCTCTGGCGGTGAGATTCACGCCCCGCACTATGAAGGGACGACGCGCGTCGTGTGCCACTTCGAACAACGCCCTGCCCTCCAGCAGGGTGAGGTCGCGCGTATCGGCCGTGAAGTCGACATCGACGGCCGACTTCGCGTCCAGAAACATTTTCGAACCGTCCGCGAGTGCAAGGCTTCGCGGCGCACCTGTGCCATTGTGATAGTCCCCATGCGGAAAATCGATGAGCCAGCCGAGCGCAGCCAGCGTGATGACGAGCGTTGCGGCGATTGCCCAGCGGGCGTGCGTTCGCCACGGTTCCGCTCGGGGCATCGCATGCGGCGGCGACTGCAGGCGATCCGCGGCGGCCCACAGCCAGCGCGCGCGCTCGAATGCCGCGCGATGCCCCGCGCTTTGCTGACACCACTGGCGCGCGGCGGCGACATTGTCCGGAACAGGATCGGTCGCGACGAGCGCGACCCACTCCGCCGCTTCGCGGTCGAGCGCATCGGGATCCTGCCAGCCCTGCGACAATTCCATCCGCACGTTCAACGCCCCAGTCGTTCGCGAAGAAACTGGAGCGCCAGCGCAAGATGCTTGGCGACCGTGCTCTCCGAGACACCGAGCCGGGCGGCGGCCGCACTACGCGGCAGGCCCTCGAGGCGGCTCAGCACGAAGATTGCGCGCGTGAGTTGCGGCAAGTCGCTCAACGCATTGCGCAGCGTTTCCAGCTCCTCACTCGCGATCACGAGCTCATCAGGCCGCGGCTGCGCTTCCTCCGTCACCTCGTAGAGCGCCTTGATGCCCGCCTCGAGCGTGCTCGACCGCTTGCGCAGCCGCAGATAATCGACGGCGAGATTGCGCGCCACCTGAAAGATGAACGCGCGCCGATCGCGCACCGGCTCACGTGCCGGCGCTGCGATCAGCTTGAGATAGGTTTCCTGCGTGATGTCCGCTGCGGTTTCACGGCACTGAAGCCGCCGGCGCAGAAAGCTCCGCACCTCGGCCGCATGGGCTTCGAAGGCGCCGGCCAGGTCATCCGAATCCAGAGCCGTTGCGCCGGGCTGCGCTGGTGCGCTGTCCGCGCCGGCCATGAGTCGTTCCCGCAAGAAGGTATTTCACGTTGGAACGATCTGGCCGGGCGGAGACCGCAACGGCGCGACCCAAGCGATCTGGCCGGGCGGACACCGCAACGGCGCGACCCACCCGCCATTGCGGTCTCCGCCCGCGCAGATCGTTCTGAGCGGGACAGGCCGAGCGAACTCACTACTCCGATGATGGAACTTCCCGAGCTCACCCAACGCATCTTCCACCTCAATCGCGTCGAGGGCCTCAGCTATTCCGAGATCGCGTACCAGCTCGGCATCCCGGAAGACGTGGTCAAGAAGCATCTCACCAGCGCGCTCCGGCACGCGATGCAGTGCCTGCGAGAACTGGAAGACGACTGATGGACGCGAAGGACGCCGCGGATGAACCCACCTCCGCTCCCTCTGACGCCGTGGATGCCGCCGCGGCCGAATGGGTCATCCGGCTGGGCGGTCTGCCGCTCACCGCAGACGAGCGCAAAGCCCTCGACACCTGGCTCGGCGCGAACCGCCAGCACCGCAAGTCCTTCGAGCTCGCCCGGCGCGCATGGGGCGAGCCGAGCAGCGTCTCTTTCGAGACGCGCGGAGCAATGGCGCCTGCCACGATGATTCCGACCGCGATGACTCCGGCCGCAACGACTCCGGCCGCAACGACTCCGGCCACGATGACGCCAGCCGTGCATCCAACCCGCAGCCCGCACGCCTCCAACCCCAACGCCGGGGCCAACGCCAGGGCGAGGGCCAGGGCGACAGCGACGACTCGCACATGGCACGTGCCGGCAGCCGTCGCGGCCTCCGTCCTCATCGCGTTTTGCGCCATCGGCCTCTATCGATCGATCGCCTGGAATGCGATCGGCGCGGATTACTACACCCGCGTCGGCGAGGTCCGTAGCGCCGCGCTGCCGGACGGGAGCACGATCACACTCGACACCCACAGCGCCGTAACACTGAACTTCGCCGAAGGCGCGCGACATGTCCGGCTGCTCGAGGGCGCCGCCAAGTTCGACGTCGCGCGTGGAGCGGACGCCGAGCGCCATCCCTTTGTCGTCGAAGTCGGTAACCGGCGCGTTCGGGCGCAGGGCACGAGCTTCGTGGTGTCCTCGGATCGAGGCAACGTGTGCGTTCAGGTTCTGGAGCACAGCGTTCTCGTATCGCGGATGGACCGCCCCTCGGCGGCCGATCCCCTGGTCCGCGATGGCGAGCGACTCTGTCTCGCCGAGCGCGCGAGCGGTGGAAGAATCGAAGCGGCTCCGCCGACGCCGGCATCGACCTGGGAGCATGGCCGCCTGCAGTTCGACCGCGCCCCGCTTCGCGACGCCGTCGCGCAGCTGAATCGCTATCGTCGCGTGCCGTTGATGATCATCGGCGCCGAGCTTCGCGAAAGGCGCATCAGCGGCGTGTTCCAGCTCGCGGAGCTGGACAATGCTTCGGAGTCGATCGGTAGGCAACTACGGGTTCGCGTGCTGAATGTTCCGGGACTCGTGACCCTGATCTACTGAAGCGCGCCCCCGCGGCAACGGGCCACCGCTCCACTGGCGGCGCCTCCCCTCACCAATCCGGGAGATTCGACCGCCTCCGCCCACGCGTAGCATCAACCGCTTTTGGAAGGGCCCGGATCATCAAGACCCCTACCCACCCCGCGCTGGTGCATTTCGCCCTCAGCATCGGCGGTTTTGCGATTGGCACCACCGAGTTTGCGACGATGAGCCTGCTGCGCTACTTCGCGCACGATCTGCGGATCGACGAGCCCACGGCCGGGCGCGTCATCAGCGCATATGCGCTCGGCGTCGTGGTGGGCGCTCCGATCATCGCGGTGCTGTCCGCCCGCTTGCCGCGCCGAACGCTATTGGTCGGGCTGATGATCCTGTTCGCCATCACGAATGGGCTGTCGGCCCTGGCGCCGAGCTATGAATGGATGCTCGCGGCTCGCTTCCTGAGCGGACTTCCGCACGGCGCCTATTTCGGTATCGCAGCCCTCGTGGCCGCTTCGCTCGTTCCGCCGGAACGGCGCACGCAGGCGGTCGGGCGAGTGTTATTGGGGCTGACGGTGGCGACCATCGTCGGCGTTCCCCTGGCGAACTGGCTCGGCCAGGCGGTCGGATGGCGCTGGGGATTCGCGCTCGTCACGGCGCTCTCCCTGGCCTGCGCGACGATGGTGTGGATCTTTGCCCCAGCCGATCGCCCTGCCGCGACGGCGAGCCCACTGCGGGAGCTCACGGCGCTGCGCAGCCCACACGTGTGGCTCACGCTCGGCATCGGCGCCATCGGCTTCGGTGGAATCTTCTCGGTCTACACCTATCTCGGGTCCACGCTCATCGATGTGACGCACGTGTCGGCAGCGGTAACACCGTTCGTCTTCGCGGCATTCGGTATCGGAATGACTGCGGGAAACCTGCTCGTCCCGCGATACGCGGACCGGGCGGTCATGGCAACCGCCGGCAAATTGCTCGTCTGGTCGGCAATAGTGCTCGGTCTATATACGGTAGCCGCGCACAACATCTGGACCGTGACTCTCGATGTGATCGCGATCGGCTTCGGCGGGGCGCTCGCCACAGTACTGCAGACCCGGCTCATGGATGTCGCAGGCGAAGCTCAGAGCCTCGCCGCGGCGCTGAATCACTCCGCCTTCAACGTCGCCAACGCGCTGGGGCCCTGGCTCGGCGGCATGGCCGTCGCTGCGGGGTTCGGCTGGCCATCGACCGGCCTGGTCGGGAGCGCGCTGGCTGTGGGCGGGCTGCTGGTCTGGGCCGTGGCCGCGATGATCTCGTCTCCGAAGGCGGCGGCGGGGCTCGATCGCGCAGCGTAAGCCGCACCGGCGCGCCACGTCCGACGCGCCGGCATCAAGCGGCAGGGAGTTGCACTCGCAATCGTGCCGCATCCCCGCCGCGCGTCAGGCGCCAATCAGCCGACGACGCTGGTCGCCGATGCGGATCGCAAGATCGTAGATCTGCCACACGTCCGCGTTGCGCGTGAAATTCTGGCCCGACCGCGGATCGTAGTCCGTCGGAAGCTGCAACCCTTCCGCGGCGTACGCATCGATACCGCGCCGTTTGCAGACGTCCCAGCATCGCCAGGCGTGATCGTGATGGCCGATCACTGCCGTTTTGCCGAGCGCGGCCGGGCCACCTTCTCTCTCGAGAATCTGGTCGGTAACACCAGCGGTGCTGAGATAGATCATCTCGCCCTTGTCCGTGTACAGGCGCTCGAGGGAAACCACATCCTTCATGCCGTACTTCGAGTCGAGCACACGCGCCACTTCCCACTGCGCGTAGCGCTTGGCACGTGGAGCTGCGGCAACGAGCTTCGCCATGCAATCAGCGAGCTGCTCGTTGATGGGACCGGGCAACGGCTCGAGCGTCGGGTCTTCGCGGTCGATGAAGCCCAGCGAATACGCAATGATCGAATCGATCGAGGCCACCGGAATCGTGGGCGGGCGCCATGTCAGCGCCACATCGAACAGGTACTGCGCGAGCCGCGCGGCGGCGGCCGGGTCGCCGACCTGCGCGACCAGCCGCCGCGTCACTGCGGAAATCACTTCTTCGTCGCTGATGGCGTCGCGCTTTATTTCTTTCACTCGATTCCCAACCTCAACAGGATTTCAGGGAACGAGCGAGAAGATGCTACACCGCAATCATCGGGCAAAATCCGCCGTCTGCGACGTGACTAGAACGTACCCCGCAAGGTCAGCATGAAATTGCGCGGATCGCCGTACCAGTTGCCGCCATCGCTGCTCCCCGCGGTCTGGTAGTACGTCTTGTCCGTGACGTTGTTGATGTTGAGCGCGGCGTTCCAGTTCCGATCGAGCTGATACGCGATGCGGGCCGAGAACACCGCGTAGAAGTCTTGGCTGAACTGATAAGGCACGGTCTTGCCGGTTTGGCAGATCGCAGTGACATTCCCGTTCGCGTCGGTGCCGTAGTTATAAGCCGTGCACGCGGCACCCGCGTTGAAGCTTCTCGTTTGCGAGTTCACACCGCCACCGATGCTGAGCCGCCGCCACCAATCACCGTTCTGAAACTGGTAGGACGACCAGAGCTTCAGCAGATGCTTGGGCGCCCGGCTGATGAGTGGTGTCTTCGGCCCGGTGTAGCCCACGGGGTAGTTGGCGGTTCCTTTTCTGACACTCTCGTTGAACGTATAGCCCCCCGACAATTGCCAGCCGCGCGTCAGCTCGCCAGTGACCTCGAGGTCCGCACCGTGACTTTCGTTAGCCTGCTTGTCGCTCGACAAAGTAGTGTAGCAACACGAATGGAAGCGGTCCGGCGCGGCGCCTTGTGTCGCTGCATAGGGGCCGTAGTCGACCAATAGCGGATAGTTCTTCTGCACGATTCGATAGGCGCCGAGTGTCGCATTGAGCCGATTATCCGGCGTCGCGAACTTCAGGCCGGCCTCGACATTGCTTCCGGTCAGCGGATCGATGGAGTTCAGCTGCTCATCGAGCATCCTCTCCTGTGAAACGTAAATATCCGTGTAGCTCGCGTACGCCGAAAGGGTCTTGCTCACGTCGTAGACCACGGAATAGGTCGGTGGCCACGACAGGTTGTGATCCGTTCCGCGGTTTACACGCCCCGGCCCGGTCGCTCCCGCATCCGTGCGATAGGTATTGAGCTGAGACGCATAGGAATACGAGCTGTAACGCAGGCCCGTGATGAAGTGCAGAGGCTCGAGCAGGGTCAGGCGCAGCGTCGTATAAGCCATCATTACTTTCTGGCTCGCCTGCGCCAACGTGTAGTTGACGCGCGGATCGGCCGGCTCCGGATAAGCGCCCGGATTGAAGTTGAATACGTTCGCCTGCGGCAGCGGAGACGGAAACAGACCGCTGGAATACTGGAATCCCGTCTCGTCGCCGTGAACCGTCTGATAGCTGGTGCCGAATACGAGCTGCTGGCGATGGCCGAACAGCGGGAACGATCCGGTGAGCGTGAGATCCGCCATGTTCTGGACACTTGGGTAAGGGCCCAGCTTGGATCCCCTTATCGTCGGCCCCTGATCCGTCACCGGGTTTATGGCGCCCGCAACCGATCCGACTTTCTCCACGGACTGCTGGTTCGTTCGCGTCAGGTTGAGCTTCGCGGACCAGTTGTCTCCCAGGCGCTGCTCCACCTGCGCGAACGCTTCCTTCGTGTCGAAATTCCATTGATTCCAGGGGAAGCACAGACAGGTGTCGTGCGACAGCTTCGCATCATCACCGTTCTGGAAGCGAGGCAGACCGCCGATCCACGGCACATTGTTCTGCCGGGTCACGCTCACGCCGCCACTCACCAACGTCGTCGGTGTAAGGTCTCCTTCGAGGATGCCGTAGACGAGCGTGCGATTGGTCGTAGCGATATCGTAGAAATAATCCTGGTCGAGATAGGAGAGCACCACTCTGCCACGCACTCTGCCGTCCAGAGCCAGCGGGCCGGCGACGTCTATCATGGCTCGCTCATTGCTCCAGCTTCCAGAGGCGCCTTCGACGACCACCTGCGAATGATCGAGAGGACGCTTGCGAGTGAGATTGATCACTCCAGCCGGATCTCCATAGCCGACGAACTGCCCGTCCGCTCCGCGCAGGAGCTCGACATGATCGTACTCAGCCATGTCGATGATGGGGACGTAGTTGGAGCCGCCTGCCAGCCCGCCGGGCAGCGACTGGCCAGCCGCTGTGAGCGGCGCTCCGCCATCGACCTGGAGCGTGGTGATCCGAAACCCTCTGGAATAGAAGGTGGGATTGATGTTCGATCCGCCCGAGTTGTTGTCGCCCGCGATGACCGAGATCCCCGTCGCCTGGTTCATGATCGACGTGAAGTCCGTCAGATTCTGGTCTCGCATGCGTTGCTGCGTGATCACGCTCACCGACTGCGGCGTGTCCTTGATTGACTGCGGCATCTTGCTCGCGATCGAGAGTGCACTACTCGTGTAGCTACCAGTGCCTTCCGTCGCCGTCGGGTCCGTGCTGCCGTTCGCGCCGGCCGCCACGCTTTGCGAGCTCGCGCCCTCTACGCGCACCGGCCCCAGCTGACGCGGACTGGAGTCCGCCGCAACCGCCTCCGAGCCCCGCTTCACGATCACGACCACCGATCCATTGATGAGCCGGAACGCGAGATCCGTTCCCGCCAGAAGCTTCGCGAGCGCCTCGCGTGGCACGTCGCCGCCCTTCACCGCCTGCACAGAAATTCCCTGCACGAGCTTGCTCGTGTACGACATCTGCAAACCGCTTTGCAGCCCGAAGGTCGTCAGCGCATCCGCGAGGCTCGAAGCGGGAATGTCGAAAGCCTGGGCGCTTTCAACGTTCCTGGCTTCCGCCGCTTCAGACTGCGCCAGCGCCGGCGGAGCCAGCGAGATCAACGGAACGCAAGCCAGCGAAGAAAACGCGAGCCCGCGCAGACTCGGCAATCGAAGCAAATGATGCATGTGTCTCCCCGAACGTAATCTGTCTCATACGGCAGCGTTCTGGAGCTCAGGTCCGATGCGCGCCGCCTGAGGAGATGAACGTTGGCGGCGCGACACCCTCTACCGCGGCGGGATTATTCGTTTGCGGGCTCGCGTCCCAGCAGCAGGTGCTCGCCACCGTTCGCGCGCGCCCGCACCGGCAGCGTGTTCTCGAGTGCCAGCTCGAAAGAAACGACGTCTCCGATTCGAAAGACTCCGCTCACCGTCAGCGTACGCAGCGAGGGGTCGCCTATGCGCAACCTGGTTGCGGCGGCGTATCGGTTCACTTCTTCCACGGCCTGCGCCAACGGCATGTCGCGCATGATGAGCCGGCCGGTGTGCCACGCTGTAGTGGCCTCGATATCAGCGGTGGTTGTCCGCCATTCCAGACGGGACGCCGCGCGGGTCGCCAGCTGTCCGGGTTTGAGAACGATGGCACCGGGTTGCGCGTGACCGTTCGCATCGATCGGCTCCAGGCGCACGGAGCCGTCGATCAGAACGACCTGCATTTCATCGAGCTTGGTGCGTATCTCGAAGCGCGTTCCGAGCACCGTCGTTCGCCCGAGCACCGCCGTTACCACGAACGGCCGCGACTTGTTCGGCGTGACGTCGAAGAATGCAGCGCCGCGCTTCAACGAAATCTCGCGCTGGCTCGCGCCATAACGAACTTCTATCTCGCTGTCTGTATCGAGCGTAACGACGGACCCGTCCGCCAGACTCACCGTCAGCGTCTCGCCAACCGCCGTCTCGTAGTTTTTCGGCAGCAGGCTGCCCGAGACCAACCATGCGCCGACGAGCACGAGGACGACTGACGCCGCAACAGCGAGACTTCGAGTAGGCCAGCGATGACGTCGCGTACCGCTCGACGCGCCCGGATCGCTCGACATCGGGGCCTCATCGGCCGTACCCGCCGCGCTCGACCCGTCCGGATCATCTGCCGTTCGCGCGCGCACGGGAGCGGCGGCCTCCGCCAGATCCAAAATCTCCGGCTGGCGCACGGCCACACCCAATCGCGCCCAGGTCGCCTGCGTTTTCGCGTAGGCCACCCGATGCGCGGCATCGGCGCCGAGCCAGCACTGAAACGCCGCCTCTTCCGCCTGCGCATCCGCAGGATGCAGACGCCGCGCGAACCACTCGGCGGCCTGCTCATCGGCAACACTGGCGACTCTTGGGAATGCCATTTCTGTATAAACGCTTGCGCGCCTCAACCCTCTACCTTCATTCGGCAATGGAGCAGGGCTGTGGAGATGTATTTCGCAACCATCTGCTGCGAAAGCCCCATCTGGACGGCGATCTGCGGATACGTCAATCCGTGCAGGCGGCTCAGCAGAAACGCCTCCCGACACTTGGGCTTCAGCTCCTGAATGGCGGCGATGAGCAATCGCAGCTCTTCCTCGCCGGAAACGCTCTGCTCGTGCGTCGGCAGATCCGCGACGATCTCGACATCGCCAATAGGAACGTGATCCTGCGCGTGGCGCACGTTGCGCTGGCGAAAGTGGTCGCTCACCACGCTCTGCGCCACGCGGAACATCAGCGCTTCCGGCGCCACGAGCTGCGGGCGGGATTCATAGCGGAGCAACCGAAGCGAGGTTTCCTGCACGGCATCCGCCGCGTCGGCATCGTTACGCAAGCGACGCCGAAAGAAGCCCAGCAGCGCATGTCCCCGGCGGAGCAGAAGCTCCCCGACCGTGCTGCCGGGGGACTCCGCCGCCTCGGATGCCTCTGGGCTGAACTGTTTCAACTTCGTTGCGGGCCGAACTGCGGCAAAGAACGCCCGACATGCCGTGACGGCCCGGCGGGATGTACACCCTTAACGACTGAGCGGCGCGCAGACCGCAACCGTCCGCGCGGCAAGCTCGCCCGGCGGCTCCGCAGCGCGTTTCACGCCCGAAAAAGACGCTCTCTCCTCAGCCGCCCGGCGATTGAGGGCTTCTTCTATCGGTAACCCTTTGCCTGCAGGAGGAAGAGCCGCGAGTAAGCCCCCGCGTCGCGCATCAGTTCGTCATGCGTACCGCGCTCGATGACCCTGCCCTTCTCCAGCACCACGATCTGGCTTGCCATGCGCACGGTCGAGAACCGATGCGAGATGAGAATGGCGATACGCTGTTTCATGAGCGCCCGGAAATGCTCGAAGATCTCCGCCTCGGCGGCGGCGTCCATCGCGGCTGTGGGCTCGTCGAGCACCACGATATCGGCATCGGTGCGCATGAAGGCCCGGGACAGCGCGATCTTCTGCCACTGCCCGCCCGAAAGCTCACGTCCCTCGTCGAACCACTTCCCGAGCCGCGTCCGAAACCCGCCCGGCATCGCGACCACGAAAGGTGTGGCAAGCCCCTTGTCCGCCGCGGCCCGCCAGCGCGACTCGTCCTCGTAGTAACGCACATCGCCCGCCCCCACATTTTCGCCAACCGTGAACTGGTAGCGCGTGAAGTCCTGGAAGATGACGCCGACGCGGCGCCGAAGCGCATCTTCGTCCCATGCTTCGAGATCGAGACCGTCGAGAAGGATGCGTCCGGCGGTTGGCGTGTAGAGCCGTGTGAGCAGCTTGATCAACGTCGTCTTGCCGGAGCCGTTCTCGCCGACGAGCGCGAGAGACTCCCCCGGCCGCACGTGAAGCGTCACATCGCTCAACGCCGGCCGCGCGATGCCGGGGTAGTGATAACTCACCTGCTCGAAACGAATGCCGTCCCGAGGGTGGGGGCCGCACTGCAAGCCACCGGCCGCGCGCGATCGCGACGGCGTCTCGAGAAACTCGTAGAGCGTCGACAGATAGAGCGTGTCGTCATAGAGACGATTGACCGAAGCGAGCGCCGTTCCAACGGCTCCCTGCCCGCTTCGAAACAGCGACAGATACATCGTCATCTGGCCGAGCGTGGTTCGCCCGACGATCGTGGAAAACGCGATCCACGCATACGCGCCGTAATAAGCCGCTGTGCCGATGAGACTCAGCGCAAGACTCGCGGACTGGTGGCGCAGCGTGAGCTGGCGCTGCTCATCGTGATACTGGCGGAAGTTCGCGCGGTAGCGGTCGAGCAGCATGGGCCCGAGGCCGAACAGCTTCACCTCCTGCACGTGGTCGTCGCGCGAAATGACGGTCTCGAGGTAGCTCTGCATGCGCAGATCCGGCGAGCGGCGCCGGAACAGCTTGAACGCGGCCTGCGAGTAACGCGCTTCAGCGATGAACGTAGGCACACCTGCGAGCAGCAGCACCGCCATTGCCCACGGCGAGAAGCCGATCAGCAGCGCGGCGTAGCTCGCGAGCGAGATGCCTTCGCGAAGCAGGCCAATGACATTCGTGACGAACGAAAGCGGGCGGCTCGTCGCCTCCCGCTGTGCGCGAAGCAGCTTGTCGTAGAGCTCCGAGTTCTCGAAGTGCCGCAGCTCGAGCGTCAGCGCCTTCTCGAGAATCATCACGTTCACGCGGTGGCCGAGCCGGTCGCGCAGCAAGGACTGACACATGCCCGAGCCGCGCTGCGCGATCGCCGAGAGCGCGACGAGCAACCCCTCCAGCGCGACCAGCTCCATCACGTGCATTCGAGGCGCAACGCCCGCGCTTGCGGCGGCCCTGGCCGCCGCGACGACTCCATCGACGATAAGGGCGCCGACATAGGCGATCACGGCTGGGGCGACGCCCGAAACGATGGTGACGAGCGCGACCACGATCGTCAGCGCGGGACTCGTCGTCCACACGAGCTCGGCGGCCCGACGGCCGTATTGCAGGATGCGTGCGGAGCGAACGCCCGCCACAGGAGAAGGAGACGACGAGGGGGACGCGGGTTCCGGCAAGAGCGGTTACGGGATCCGCGCCAGGCGGGCGGCAAATCGGGAGGTGCTTGCTGTCATTGCGGCGGGCACATGGTAGGGGGGCCGTGCCGGCATGAGCACCCACCAAAGTACTGACCTTCCCTGTTTCGTGCGCACGGGCTCGCACGGCTGCCTCAACCCGAAGGACCAAAGCCGGGAAACGCCGAGCCAGATCAGCAGCACCGCTCAGCGGCGCGGCGGCACCGGCCGGCCGGCGCTCATGTCCGGTGTAAATAGTCTGTAGTTGTTCCGTCCGCTTCTCTTGGCGTGATACATCGCGGTGTCCGCACTAGTAAGGACCATTTCGACGTCCCCGCCATTTTCCGGGTAGAGACTGATGCCGATGCTCAGGGTGACGTCGAGCAGATAGCCCGCGACGGAATGAGGCGCGGCCACGGCCGTGATGAGCTTTTCGGCGATGAGAGCGGTGTCGTGCACGGATTCGACTTCGGTCAGCAACACCAGAAATTCGTCGCCGCCCTGGCGGCTGACCGTATCTGACTTGCGCAGGCCTGCCTGCAGGCGCTTTGCAACTGATTGCAGCACCCCATCGCCCACCAGATGCCCGAGCGAGTCGTTGATCTCCTTGAAGTTGTCGAGATCCAGGAACATCAGGGCTACCTTCTTGCGGTGGCGCGCCGCAAGCACGATTGCCTGCTCCAGACGGTCGGTCAACAGTGCACGGTTCGGCAAGCCCGTCAGAAAGTCGTGTTCGGCCTTGATGGCCATCTGCGCCGCGGCGTGCACCGCGGCCTCCGTATCGGCATTCGCCTGAACCGTTGCGACCACAAGGTGTTCGTTTGCTTCCCGCAATCGCGTCTCGGTCAGCAGGCGATACGCATCGATAGCCTGCAGGGCTGCTTCGCGTCGATCGGCAGCTTGTTCGCGGGCGAGCACAGCAGCCTCGCGCGCCGCCAGGTTCATCTCGGCCGTAGACTCCGGAGCGCGAGTGCTGTCGTTTGCCGCAGGTAGCCCTCCGGCGGCACCTTTCGGAAGATTGGGGGCCACCTTGGTGCTGACGTCAGTCAATCCTGTGCGAGGTGGGCGTCTGTGTAGGGCGGCCGCTGAGAAGCCCCTGGTAGTCGCGCACCGGGGCGCCGATGACGATGCCGTCGTCGGTGATCTGGAACTGCCGAAGCTCGTTGCTGTGGGCGCTCCCACGAACTTTGACGACTGCCAACACCCGCTTGAGACGGCTCTCGATTTCGATGTAGCGCTCGACAATGATCGCATCCGTAAGAAATGCCGATCCGTAGGGGCTGAACCGCAGGTCGTCATATCGGTCTTCGAGCTCCGACGTCATCAGTACCGTCACGCCGAGACCGGACAGTACGGCGACCATGCGAAACAACGACTCGCGAAAATCTTCGCGGAAGCTCGGTGCCACGGCCAGTTCGAATCCGGACAGCGAATCGATGACCACCCGCGTCGCCTTCATCCGGTGAATGAGGTCGATCAGACGCTGAACGATCTCGTCGATGGACAGATCCAGCGAGCGGGTATTGATCAGGCCCACCTGTCCGGCGCGAACCATGTCGTCGAGCGTGGCTATCCGCGACTGACTCGGCGTCTGCTCGAACGCGACGATGACGCCCGGTTCGCCCACACGCACGCCTTCGGCCAGGAATGCGGTTGCGAGAATCGTCTTACCCGAACCGGATGGACCTGCGACCAGCATCGAATAGCCCATGGGCAAGCCGCCGCCCAGCATCTCATCGAGCAGCGGCACGCCCATGCTCAGGCGCACCCTGGTACGTCGCGACCGGGAGGCCGCCGCCTCCGTGGCTCCGGTATCGTCGCGAACAAGCGCCGCCGGAAAGACCTCGATGCCCGCGTTCGAGATACGGAATGTCTGCATTCCGGGCCGCGTCGCCTGGCCGCGCATTTTCATGATCTGCATCTGGCGCACCATCGAATTGCGGTGGACGTTCTGGTCCAGCGATAGCAGGCCATCGGCAACGGTAAATACAGGATGGGGCTGGCCGTCGGCCGAATATTCACCGACCAGGAAGGTCGTGGCATCCCAGCTGCTCAGGAACATTCCCAGTTGCTGCGTGAATTGCTGAAGGCCGATCGCGCCCTGGTCCTGACGTGGCGCCTCCAGCATGATCGAGCGAAACGAATCGACGAATACCAGCCCCGGAGAGGCGGCCTCGACTTCGCGCATGATGCGCGCAAGCACATGGTCGAAATTGCCTTCGGTGACCTCCTCGCTCAGGTTGACGAAGCGAATCGACTCGTTGATCTTGGCGAGGTCGAAAAAATCGAATTGCTGCTGGTAGCGGAACATCTTCAACGGAGGCTCACCGAGGACCGTGAAGAACAACGCCGGCCTTTGCTTCGTCGCCAGGGTGAACATGATCTGGTGCGCGAGCGTCGTCTTTCCCGAGCCCGGCGGCCCCACGATGAGATTGAAGGAGAACTCCGGCAGGCCTCCGCCCAGAATCGCATCGAGTCCCGGCACGCCGGTAGCGAGCCGGCGTATAGCTACTTTTCCACTCATGCACCAGTCTCCTGTTGCGGCGCCGTTAACGGGGGCGCCCAGACCGGACCCAACAGCCGCTCGGTCAACGATTCTCCGATCAAGGTCACCAGCAGTTCCGTGAACGTCACCAGTAGCGCACAGCTCGCCAGTGCCGCGCTTGATGCTTCCTGACCAGCAAGCCGCGTCGTGACGCTTTCCAGCGTAGCGACGCCGCCCTCGTGATCCGCTGCAAGCTGAAGCCAGGGAAATGCGGTGCTCGTCAGATGCAAGGCGCGACGGAACAGGACCTCGACACCGCGCGCACCGATCACCGGGGCGAGCCGCGCAGTCACCCGTGGCCAAGTGTCCGCGGCTGCGGCGGCGATTGCCTTCGCGTCGGGAGTTTTGCCGGCGCCTCGTGCCAACAGGACTCCAATTGCCTTGCGTCGCAAGTCAGCGCCTGGCGTTGGCACTGGAGCGACCCCACCGAGCTGACACGACCCCGGGTCCGGGGACACGACATGTCATCTTGAAAAAATCGTGAACCTGCTTCGACAAGGAGCGCACCTCGCCCTCACTGTGTCGACAGCATCGGCTCGTACCGACGCCTTATCTGTGCGCTGTCGGACAAAAGGCGGTTGCGATCGATGCAGACCCCGTCGAGCTCGCGTCCAAGCGAGAGCCCGCTGGGCGGCGCGCCAGCTCTTCAAGCAAGAGGTCGGGGAAAAATCCGGTCCGGAACGAGGTACGACGTTTCGAACAGCTCGCGCGGCACTGGCTTGCCGACGAGATAGCCCTGCATCTCATCACACTGAGACAACTGAAGCAGGCGCCACTGTTCTTCGGTTTCGACTCCCTCGGCGACCAGCTTGAGGTTGAGTGCCTGGCCCAGGGTGATGATGGTGGAGACCAGCGCGAGCCCGCGGGATCCGCAAGTCATGTCGGCTACGAAGGAGCGATCGATCTTCAACGAATCCACCGGCAATTTCGCAAGATATCGTAGCGAAGAAAACCCCGTCCCGAAGTCGTCGATGGCGACGCGGATCCCCATGCTCCGAATCTCTTCCAGCGTCGCCGATGTGTGATTGAGGTCTTGCATGATCGTCGTCTCGGTGATTTCCAGCTCGAGCCCGGCCGCGGCGAAAGCATGGATCCCGATTGCGTCCCGGATCTCCGCGATGAAGCCGTGATGGCGCAGCTGCAGCGGCGACACATTCACCGCGATCCGCACCGCAGGCAGACCCGCCGCGCGCCAACGAAGATAGTCTTGAATGGCTTTGTGCAGGGCCCAGCGTCCGACTTCATGGATCAGGCCGGTCTCTTCGAGGACCGGTATGAAACGGCCAGGCGGCACCAGACCCTTGCGCGGGTCGTTCCAGCGAATCAACGCCTCCGCGCCGCTGAGCTTACCGCTCACGAGGTTCACCTTCGGCTGGTAGTGAAGGATGAACTCCTCCTTGTCGATTGCTTCGCGCAGCTGACTCTCCAGAATCGACTTGATGACCATCGTGTCGCCCATTCGCGGCGCGAATGAGATATAGCGATCACCGCTCGCCTTGGCCTTCATGAGCGCCATTTCGGCGTTCCCGAACAGCACCTCGGCGCTCCCGCCGTCATCCGGAAAGACCGCCACGCCAACCTTGGCGGCAACGCGAAAGCCAGCCCCATTCAGCGTGAACGAATGCTTCGCCAGCGCCTGCATCGACTCCTCCACATAACGCGGTACGTCTCGCTCGTGCCGCATATGCGGAAGCACGAATGCGAAATGGTCCGCATCCACTCTCGCTAGCAAGCTTGCGTCGCCCAGATGAGACGTGAGCCAGGCCGCCACCTGTACCAACAACGCATCGCCCGCCGGCCTGCCCAGGCTGTGATTGACGGCGCTGAATCGCTCGAGGTCGAGGACCCCGACCACGAGCTGCGCGCTCCGCCCCGCGGCACTTCGGATGTACTGCGCCACACGTTCGATAAAGAGACCGCGGTTCGCGAGGCCGGTCAGCTCATCGTAATAGGCGATGTAGTTGAGACGGTCCCGCCTGTCGATATGATCTATGGCAAAAGCGATATTGCCGCTCAGCTCGGTCAACAACGCCATTTCTTCGACCCGAAAGAACTCGCGCTCGCCTGCGTATAGCGCGAGAATTCCGACTGCTTCGTTCTCGACGAGCAGCGGCAGAACGGCCATGGATTTGACACCCGCCCGGGCGTATTTCCCGCGAAGCAGAACTTGCGGATCGGTTTGCGAGTCGTTCGAGAGGATCGCCCGCTTTTCGGCGACCGCCCGCCCGACCATGCTCGTCGAGGCAATCTCACGCGACGACACGATGCGTTTGACGGCGTCCAGAATCTCGTCATCCTTGCCGGCTGATGCAACCGGTGTAATGAGCTTCGTACGCCTGTCGATGATTCCTATGAGCGCCATGTGAAACCCGCCCGCCTCGACGGCAACACGGCACGCTTCCTTGAAGAGCTCGTTGCGATCACGCACCCGAACGATGAGCGAACCAATGCCGCTGAGCATTGCGTACACGCGATTGAGATGCGCGATACGGCGCTCGCCTTCGCGCAACACCTGGTTCGTCCGGAGAATGTCCAACTCGGCCATTTTCAGGTCGTGAATATCCGTGCACGTGCCGAACCACTTGAGAATTTTTCCGGCGGTGTCTTTCAAGGGCACGCCTCGGATCAACCACCATCGGTACGCTCCGTCGGAGCGACGCAGGCGACTCTCGATCGAGAACGTGTCGGCCTGCGCGCTCGCTCTTTGCCATGCGTTCGACGCGCTGGGTCCGTCGTCCGGGTGGAGCGACTCGCTCCACCCATGGCCCAGGCTTTTCTCCTGGCTGAGTCCTGTGTAGGCCATCCATTGCCGATTGATGTAGACAGTCCGGCCGTCCGGTCGCGACATCCAGACGATGTGCGGCATCGCTTCGGCAAGAATGCGGAATTCGGCGTCACTCGAGAGCAGCGCCTCTTGCGCGAGCTTGCGTGCCGTGACGTCCTCGAAGACCGCGACGAAATGCTCCCTCGCGTGACTATAAACGGCAATAGATAGCCAGACACCCAGATGCCCTACGTACGTCTCCAGCTTTTCCGGTCTGCCGGTCAGCGCGACTCGACCATAGATTTCGAATATCTCGCTGTTGGCGCTCTGAATGCCGGGTATGACTTCACTGACTTTCCGGCCGACGACATCCTTCAGGCCGGTGAGCTTCTCAAAGCTGGCGTTGGTTTCGAGGTATACGAAGTCCCGCAGTCGATCCTGCTCAAACACGGTCTGGCAGTGCGCATAGCCTTCCAGCATGTTCTCGAACAGCGCGCGATACCGTCGATCACCGCTCCTGAGCGACTCCTCGGAGCGTTTGCGCTCAGAGACATCCCGAATCGCGGCCATGAGGAGCATGCCGTTGTCGGTCGCGAGCGGGTTCACCCGGACTTCTACCGGCACTTCCGTATGGTCCTTGCACAGGCCGACCAGCTCGCGTCCCGTACCCTTGTCGAGTGACGGGAGTTGCGCGAAGAGCCCCGTTTGGTTTTCGGAATGATTGCCTCGGAAACGTTCGGGCACGAGTATGTCGATGTGCCGCCCGAGCAGCTCGTTCCGATGCCATCCGAACAGATCGACCGCCGCGGCGTTCACCGCCACCATCCGGCCGTCGCGCGTGACGATGACCATCGCGTCGCGGGCGGCGTCGAGCAAATCGCAGAACAGTCGTTCCGCTCCGTTGCGCTCGGCATAGATGCCGGGAAAGCCGGGCCGCCCGTCAACCCGAACGCCGCACCGGGTGAAGCTGTACGGCGTGCTATCGCGATCCTTCGTAGTCATTCCGGCGGGGCCGTGACCTGGTTCCAGCGTACGTTGACGTGCGGAGGCCGCTACGCTGCACGATACTGGCGCGGAATTCGGTACGGTGCCGCACGCATTGATCGTCTGTGCCCGTGTGACATGGTTCGATTGGCGGACAGCTTTTGCGCCGCTTCATCACACGCGAGCGCAGGTGGTTCCCATGCATTCGAACGCATCACCGACCGACATCGGGCACCAACAGCGTGCGGACCTTTTGATCGCATCAACTTGCCACGGCTTGCAGCGGGGTCGCGAACTCGAAAGGCACGTAAGCCGAACCGGTAGCTTGTCGATCTGACGAAGCGACGATCCGGGCCAGCTATCATCCGGCCCGCAGGCCGACCGCTCGCCATTGCCACTTCACCGCCTGTCGTGCTCAACGACGTCACGTACTCCGCACTGGATCCGGATACCGGCAAGCGCCTGTGGGCGACCAAAGCGTGTCGCCGGGTCGTTGCATGGCTTCCCCCGCGCAAGTGGTCCGGCTGAGCACCCAGCCGACGTTCAGGTACTCGGGAATCCTGCGCGACCAGGGTTCGCGGGGAAGATGAACTTCTACCTGGCCGCGATCGACGCTCTGCTTCGCCATCCCACCGACAACCCGTCGATCGGTATCATTCTCCCCGCGCCGACACCAGCGCTTACAACGCCGAGACGTCGATGACGTCATGATGAAGGCGTTTCAGTCGCTCCGCGCTCTGGTGACCGTGTGTCACCAGCAGCACGGAGATGCCGAGGGCATGCCCGACTTCGAGGTCGTGATCCGTATCGCCGATGAGAAGCGTGCGAGTGGGCGGCACGCCGCTTTCGCGCAGGAGATCGTGGCCGCGCTGGACTTTGCTGACGGCGAGTTTGTCCGCGATGCCGAACACGAAGTCGAAATAGTGGCTCAGGCCGAACTGCGACATCATGTAATGCAGGCTGCCCTGGTCCGTCGCGGAGAGCACGGACTGCTTTTTGCCGGAGGCTCTGATTTGCCCCAGAAGCTCGCGGGAGCCCGGCGCGAGCGGGCACTCACCCACCTTTACCATGAAGCGAGCGACGAACTGGTCGCACAAGTCGGCGAAGGATTCCGCCTGCAGGTCGAAGCCGAGCGTCTCGTAGTACCGCCGGATGGGGAAGCTGAAGATCTCGCGATACCGCTCGATGCTCATGAGTGGCAGCCCGCGCGGCTCCAGCAGGAAGTTGATGGTGTCGACGGCGTGGGGAACGTCGTTCAGCAGCGTACCGTTCCAGTCCCAAATGACGTGGTCGATGTCTCCGAGACGATGGAACAGCTGCTGCATGCTGGCGCGCCCTTTACGTGTAGAAGAGGCGAACGATGTGGAAGAACAGGGGAGCGGTCAATGGCGAATGCGACTGAGCGACCAGGGCATGAGGGCGTTTGCCGGGATGGCGGAGCCGAACTCTTCGAGGATTACCCCGCCCGCATGCGAAGAATGGCAGCCACATCGAGCTCCTCGCTGTACAGGCGTAGCTCTTCGCAGCCGCTCTGCACGGCGAACATCGCCATCCGGTCAGCGAGTTCGTTGCCTTCCGTCCCTACGTGCGCGCTGACGTGCGCCAATTGCACGCTGGACTCGAGGTGCACGTAAAGCGCATAAGCGTCCTGGATGATCTTGAGATTCTTGATCTCCCCACCCGCCTTGCGCCAGCCCTTCTTCTCCCAGCCCTCGGCCCATTTCGACACACAGTTGATCGCATACGTCGAGTCGCAAAACACCTGCGCGGTCTCGCCTGGGCCGACGGCTTCCTGTGCAATGAGCAGCGCATGATGAAGCGCGTTCAGCTCCGCCGTGTTGTTGGTGCCGTTCGGGTTGTACAGGCCGTACCACAACTGCTCGAGCTTGCCCTCGCGATAGACGGCGATGCCTGAACCCGCGTTGCCGGGGTTGGGTTCACAGGCACCGTCGCAGTAAATCTGCAAACCCATGGTGGCCGTATGCACGCTGCTGCGGGAAGCGATCGATGCTCCCGCCACCTTCGGCCGCGGACTGACAGACGCCGGTTTGCCAGCCCGAAATGCGGCATCAGCCTCCGCATGACTGTTGAACGACTTGAATTTCGCCCCTGGAAACTTGTCGACGTATCCGTGAGTCGTCGGCCAGTCCGTGAATACACCGGTCTTGCGACCCGCCCACACGACGTAGAACTTCTTTGCCAATTCGATGCCTCGTTCCGCCTGGAATTCTTTAAGCCCCGAGTCTATCCAGTTCGCGCGATCTACGGTGCTTCTAACACCTCGCTAAGCGGCCATATCTAATCGCGTGAAGAGAACAACCGCGATCTCGCGCAGCAGAAACCGCCCGGAACACATGCAGCCGCGGCTGAACTTCGTATTTTTATGGCCGGCAAGAATGACTGAATCGCGGGCGGCTTCGGCGCGTGGCCGTGCCGACATATCGAAATTTTTGCGGAATGGCTGGGGAAGTGCGAGTCCCCAGTCATTTTCACGCCAGCGCACGAGACCTCGGCGCGCCGGGAAGAGGCTTCGTCGGCCGGCTACGAGGGATCGTCGAGAACCGCGGTGAAGCCAATTGCCCTCGTGACGGACAGTGGATTCGTCAGCTCACGAATCGCGGAGAGAATCGCTTTGATGGCGTCATCGTGCTCGTCCAGACGCTTTGTGAGTTTCTGCTCGAGCTCATCCAGCTTCCGTGATAGCACGCGGTTTGAAGACAGCAGCTCACGTAGCTTCACGAATGCACGCACGACGTACACGCTCATTTCGATGGCACGCGGACTATTGAGAACCGTGGCGGCCATGATGGCGCCGTGTTCTGTAAACACGTAGGGAAGGTACCGTCGCCCTCCTCTTCCAGGGCCGACGCTGTTTGAGGTCGCAAAATGCGACCTCAAAGCCCGGTGCTCCTCCTCGGTGAGCTGAAACATGAAATCCGGCGGAAACCGCTCCTGATTCCGACGTATCTGTTCATTGAGCCGCTTGGTCGTCACCCCGTAGAGGGCCGCCAGCTCCGCGTCTAGCACGACCCTTCGTCCCCGAAGAACTACGATTGAACGGGTGATGCTCTCAACCGCCGTCTCCTCGAGACGACGCGCGGAGGGCTGCTTCGATGTGGCGCTCATTGAAGCGTACCTTGACGTGATGGCTTGGTCATGCGGCTCTCCTTGTAGTGAGTAACGGTGCGAGATTCCTTCCCGCGCGAAGTGCGCGATCTTACGCGCAGCCGAAGGCGATCGCTTCGATACGAGCCGACGACGGCCTCGCCGGCTGGTATCGGAGCGAATTGTTCAGACGGCTTCGATCACCAACTTGCCTTCACTGACCTCGACCTTCAGCGTCCGGCCAATCGTGAAGCCACCATCCGCGCAGGCGCAGATACGGTAGGTCGACTTTCGGATGACGCCTGCCGAGAAAATTCACTCTCAGCTTCTTGGGTTTCTGCAGGCGTGCGCTTTAGCGAGCGGTTCCTGCTGGTTCATGTACGCGCCTCCTTCTGTCCTGCTCCGCCGCAGCAACGATTAGCGCATCCCAGAAGGATATCTGCGCCAATTCGGCAATATCCGTCGCCCGCAGAACGGTTTCAGCGGTCATCGGCTCGCGTACCCACGCGCCATAGGCACTCCCAACCTCACGCGCCGTACACCGAGCGACGGAAGTCGTGAGTTTGCGGGTCACGTTTACACAGAACTCTTGCAAGACCTGAACCGACAGCCTTCCGGTGTCGGTCTCCCAGGGCTGCCGCAACTTCTCGATGGCGCGGTCGCGCTCTACGCCCGCGTCAGCATCGTGAGCCTAGCTCGCAACCGGCCGCGGGCCGGCAACGAGCCACATCGCCTACTGGGTGACAGGCGCTATCGCGGGCTCAGCAACGCCCTGGCCCGGCGCTTCGCGCACGTTGTCAGGCGCGGCTTTGATTTCCACCGGTGCCAAACGGGGTTCTGACGCTGGAGACCCACGGCTTTGTGTTTTCGCCGACTCACGATCCGCGTCGGGCGACTCGGCGAAAATCGTCGCGAACACGGGCCCCATTTCGGGCGCTTTCACCCGCATCCTGATGAACAGGGCTGCGATGATCAGGTGCGCGAATACGATGACGAGCACGACTGTCGCGCCACGCGTCAGTCGAAAAGGAAGCTTCAGTTGCATGGGATTTTCTGGAGGGCGGTCTCAAACGGCCATACTTGACGCGGACACCTTAGCATCTCTTGCTGAGGTCCCGCGATCAAGGATGGGATTTTCCCCGACCGATGCGTCCTCCTGTCAATGGGCGGCGGATCGAGCCTCACGCAACTTCCGCCACCGGGCATACCGCTCGGGCCTCGCGAGATTCTTGGTCTTCTCGCCCTTCAACCAGAAGCGCCACCAATCGACGTGCGCATTCAATAACCGCAGGCGATGCCGCGGACGTGTGGTCGAATGCGAGGCCGTATCGAAATAGAGAATCTCAGCCGGCGACGCGGTGCTCGGCCATCAGGGCAACCAGATCGCGGTAGCTGCGCCGGTAGGTGATGTACCAGCGGATGCACACCTCGATCACGTCGACGTAAGAAGCGGCGCCCTCGGTAGAACCGCTTTCTTTCAGCGGGCTTACAGACCTCGGTGGACTCCAGTGGCGCTCACTGGAATGTAACTGCGGGAGCGGACGGGACTACGAATCGCATGAACAGTGGCAGCCCCGATTGAGGTAGTTCGACGCCCGGATCGACTGGTAACGTATGCCGGATTCGACAGGGGACAACGCAAATGAATGAGCGCGATCATCGAATGAACCCGCGGGTCTCCATGCAAACGGCCACCCTGCTCGTCCTGATCGCTTTGATCGCGTGCGCTCCGGCATTCGGCGCCGTGGTGACTTGTGGATTATACGAAGCGCCCATCGCCTGTCAGGCTCGCGCGGATATCGAAGCCGCCAACGAAAAAGCCTACCGGGAAGCCGTCGTGAAGAAGGCGGAAATGAACAGGGAGCTTGTGAGCGCACGCGCTCGGTTCTGGGCAACCTATCCGGACAAGCCGGGATTCGAAGCCGCGCGCGCCAAGTTCATCGATTTGCTGGATCAGAAGGACATGTATTACCTGATCACGTTCTTCTCCACCGCGGACATCAAGAATCTGGTGCCCGGTGCGCCGATGGGCAGCGTCGCGGAGTTCTTTGATCGTTATGTTGGCGGCGTACAGTTGGACAATGGGATCTCGCAGCCGTCGCTGCCCGAATTCCAGGATTGGGTGGATTCGTTCGGCAAGCATCTCCGAGAGCGCGGAGGACTGTTCACGTTTCAAGCGGCCACCAACGCATTTCAGGCGCTGGCCGAAGCGGAAACCGAGCACCAGCGATATATTCTGGCGCGCGATTGGGGCGAGTTCGACCTGGCCAATCGCGTTCCCGTCGGGTATGAGTCGCCGCGCAACTATGCGGCGATGCTGTATTTCCGATTCGGTCATGTGCCGCAGCGAGCGGGCTTCGATATCGTGGCGGGAATGGTCAAAGCACTCGGTGCCGACGCCGTCGATCGGGCCGCCAATCAGGTGAAGGCCGCGCGAAAGGAGCATGACGGCACCCTCGTGACCACCTTCGCGCCGCCGTTGAAAACCGGCCCGGGCGGACAGCGGGTGCCGGACGATACGGTTCCCATGCCGCCCTACGTCATCGGGCTCTATGTCGGGCAGCTCAAGGCATTCGAGGCGCTGGCCACGCGCGACGACGATCGCCGTTATCTGCTGGACCTGATTGCCGCCAACACCTTCAACCCGGGGGAGAAGAACTTCCACCTCGGCAAATGGGAGCGCGCTTCGAAAATATTGGATCGCTACGTATGGGCGTTTGGAGAACAGGAAGTGCTCGCGACGGCGCACCAGGTGCGCCTGGCTGTGAAGCGCGCCCGCGATTTCGCGGTGATGGATCCCAAGGCGCTCGGATCCACCCGCATGGAACCCTATGCCGCGTTCGAGGACGTGCTGGCCCGGAAGGATCCGCGCGGCTATGTGCGTTCCATGCTGGCGTTTTCCAAGGACGCGAGCTCGAAGGCGGATGTGGACACGGCTTATCGCGATTTCGCGGCCGGGGCGAACGAGCCCAAGGTGCTCGAGACCGCCGCCAGGATATCCGCCAACCGTCCTGAATTGGCGTCGGATCTGGATATCCTGATCAAGGCCCTCAATGGTTCGATCTCGGTCGACAAGCCCGTGGTCGCGACGATCGACGACTGGCAGTACATCGCCTGGAAAGGATTTTCTCCCGGCGCACAAGCCACATACATTACGCGGGGGCTCACGCCGAGGCCGGGGAACTCAGGCCCGGGACAGGTGAGTAATCGCGCTACTTTCAAGTTGCAGTCCATCGCGGATGATCAGGCTCGGTTATGGCTCTCGGAGATCGCTTATGACTACCCGAGCTACCGTCCAACACCTGCCCACGATACCGAAGTGGCTTATCCTTCCAGGCACGCCGCGCCGAGGCCCGATACGCGCACGCCGCTGATCGAAAACGGTGAGGAAACGCTCACCATCGCCGGAAAGCCACTTGCCACGCGCTGGCAGTCGGTCAGCTATACGAACGGGCAGTGTAAGACGGCAACCAAGATCTGGATCAACGATCAGGTTCCTGGAGGTCTGGTTCGCAAACTCGAAACGAACGAGTGCAATGGCCGATCGAGGTCGGATCGGGAGCAAGTACTGGAGTCGTTCCAAGGCGTCCGCCAGCCCGGTACCGCCGACATTTTCGAGGAGCGCGCCGCGAACGGAGCGGCGGCTCCGCCTGCGCCCAGCACGCCGAATATCTACCAGCGGGAGTCGCCGCGGGAGATGGCAAGAAGGGGCGGCGCATCGGTGAGGCCCGCGGTTGCACCTCCGCCTGATCCCGGTTTCACCGATCCCGCGTATCCGAATTACTATGTGAGCGATGCGGCGGCGGCGGGTTACACGCGCCAATACTGCCGCGGTCTTTACCAGCCTTCACAGCTGACCGCTCAGCAAAATCAGGTCTTGTTCAAAAGCCGATCGCTCGTGGATCAGGACGTTCAAACGTGCGTGGCGTGGTTTGACGTGAAAGAAGTTCGCGCGAATCGCAAGCAGGCCATGCGCTTCTGCCTGACGAATAACAACTTCGGCGCGCGAGGGCAGGCGACCAGGCGGCCCGACTACAACCTCTGCATGAATCAGAACGATATCCTCACGGCACTTTGTTCGCGCGAACTGGATTTGCGTACGCATCTATCGCAGCCGCAGCGCCGGGAAAGCTTCTCGTGTCCGGCGCAAGCTCCGACCAGCAACGGGGAAACGGCGGTGGTCCTGCAAGGGGGAAGCGAAGATATGGGCCACGAAGTGGCGATCGCCGCACCGGGTCTGCCTCCTCTGCTGCAAGGCCCGCTTCCCAAGGGTTTTCTGCTGGGCGGGACCCCGCTGACGGAGCACTGAACACGAACTACCTGTTGTGCGTGCCCCAGGGTTGCCTTCCGGCTCTACATTCCGCCGTCGAGCGCCGGCCTCAGGACGTTGATGAGCGGCTCGTGGGCAGCGAGGTGGTCCAGATTGGCGGCGACCTCGCCCCAACGCCGGCGCACCATGCCGCGCGTCCAGCCGGAGACGTGAGGTGTCATGATCACGTTCTCGAGCTCCTGAAACGGGTACGCCGAAGGGCGCGGGTGCAGATCTTCGGCCGTCGGATATCGATACCACACGTCGAGCACAGCGCCGGCGATCAGCCGGGCGTGAAGCGCGTGATAGAGCGCCTTCTCCTCGATGACAGGCCCGCGCGACACATTGATCACGAAGGCCGTCGGCTTCATCGCTGCAAGCAGGTTTGCGTCGAACAGCCCCGTCGTCTCCGGCGTGAGCGCACAGTTGACGATGACGAAGTCGGCGCGCTTCACGAATGCCGCCGCGTTCGAAAGATCCGTCAGCTCGTCCACGTCCGGTGGCGCGGGATTGCGCACGGTGCGATTGCACGCCAGCACGCGCATCCCCATCGCCTTTGCGCGCTTCGCCGTCTCGAGAGCAATGCGTCCAAGGCCGAACAGACAGACGGTGGCGCCGTAAATCTCGTCATGCTGGGGATGCGCGGCTGCTCCGCTCCAGCACCAGTGGCCGCCCGAGAACTCGCGGTGCAGGCCCAGCAAATTGTGCGCACTCGCGAGCATTGCCAGGATGCAGTACTCCGCGATCGCGATCTGATGCCCATACGCGTTGCAGATCGGGACGTGCGGCGGTACGGCGTCGAACTGGATCGCGTTCAGTCCCGCGGCGGGAGCCTGTAGCAATCGCAACGCCGGCATCGGCGGCCAGGTGTGGTCGAAACGGATCGAGAGCAAGGCATCGGCGCTCGCGAAGTGCGGTGACGGAGGGTCATCGGCGCAATAGCGATCCAGGCATACCAGATCCCATTCGGAGCGAAGCGACGATCGCAGGACTTCCGCGTACGGCGCGCCTTCTGAGCCAACGAGCAGAGCTTTCACTTCAGCGTACTCCATGCATGGAGCGACGAATCCAGGGCGTGCACGCGAGCGCCACCACTCCAAGCAGCACCGACAGCACGGTAAGCCAGGCGAAGAATCCCTGATAGTGCGCAAGCAGTTCCAGCGGCGCAATGCTTTGCGCTTTCGTGGGATCCAGCGCCGACCACTTTGCAATCGACGCCGCGAAGAAGTTGCCGATCGCGACCGAAAGCATCCACAGCCCCATCATCAATCCGACGAGTGAGCGTGCAGCAAGCTTGGTCACCGCCGAGAGACCCACGGGTACGATGAGCAGGTCGCCGACCGCGAAGAAGAAGTACAACGAGACGAGCCAGCCGATATGCAGCCGCCCGTCCGCGCCAGGCCAGAGCGCGCCGAGTGTGACCGTGCCGTAGCCGACACCTAGCAGAAGTAACGACCACGCGAATTTCGTGGGTGTGGACGGATTGAGGCTGCGTCGCTCGAGAAAACCCCAGAGCCACGCGAACACCGGTGACAGCGCGATGACGAGGAACGGCAACAGGGCCTGCAGCTGCGCCGAGCGAATCTCGAGCGCCCCGGCCTTGCGATCGATCACGCGCTCCGTGAACAGGCTGATGGAGCTGCCCGTCTGCTCGACGAGCGCGACAAAGCCCACCCACACCGTCATGAGCATCACCGCCGCGAATAGCTGGTGGCGCGCCACACGTTCGAGGCGACGGAATCCGTAGAACAGAATGCCGATCGCCACGACGAAGAACGTGGCCCCGACGACGTATCCCAGCGCCTCGACCATCCGCGAAAGCGGCCACACGAGGATGACGCACAGAACGGCGCCTGCATAAATCAGCATCTCGCGGCTGAGCCCCGCCCACACGCGCGCCTTGAGGCGTGCGGCATCCGGCGGCACACCGATGCCCCGAAGATGTTTCTGGCCATGAAGAAAGATCGACAGACCGAGCAGGATGCCCACGCCGGCAAGACCGAAGCCGTAGCCCCATCCGTATGTCTGACCCAGATAGCCGCATAACAGGGCCGAAATCGTGGCGCCGAAGTTGATTCCCCATACGAAGACGGTAAAGCCGGAGTCCCGAAGGTACCCGTCCCTGGGATACAGCTCGCCCACCATTGCGGAAATGTTGGGCTTGAGCAGGCCGACGCCGACGATCAGGCACGCGAGCGACAGGTGAAACACAGGCAGCTGGCCTGGCGATGCGGTCGAGGCGGCGCCGCCGAACAGGAAATCGTCGAGCGCCAGCCCCGCGTGGCCGACGGTCATGAGCACAGCGCCGAGCGTCACGGACTTCGTGAATCCGAGGTAACGATCCGCCACGAGCCCGCCGAGAATCGGCGACAGATAGACGAGCGCGGTGTACGTGCCGTAGGTCGCAAACGACTGGGCGTCCGAGTATCCGAAGCGGCCGATCAGGAAGAAGACCAGCAGCGCCTTCATCCCGTAGAAACTGAACCGTTCCCACATCTCCGTGAGCGCGAGCACGTACAGTCCCTTGGGATGCCCCAGGAACGTATCCTTCGCCACGGTCGCGGCCGAGGCGTTCAGAGCATTCGCTCGATGGCGGACGACGCGAGCTCCCGCACCGTCTCGAGCGCACCGCGTTGATACAACGCCACGCGCACCTGGTAAACGTCGCGCTGAAACGTGTCGGGCGGGGGAAGGTAGTTCAGGCAGCCATCGGTCGCGTTGAGCACGGCGACCGCCGCTTCGGGGAACCGCGCGCGCAGCGCGACCTGAAACTGGCTGTACGGCTCGGCGGGGGTCGAGACGATGAACCCATCCCCGAGCTTCCACACGGTGAAGTAGAAGTCGCCTTCCGCGCCATCCCCGACGATCGCGCGTCGATCCATGGCGCGCTCGAGCCTCTCGCGCTCGTAACGATTCGGGTTCGCCGCCATCGCCGCTTCGATGTCGGCGCGCGTGGGCATGTCGCGGATCGGCAGTGTCGTGGTGAGACGCTCGGCCCGCAACTCGGTGCTGATCGACGACTTCTTCGCGAGCTTCCACAACCCGAGGGCGGTGCCCGACTCCTCGATCCCCTGATACTCCAGCTGCATACCGGGCGCTGGCATCGCGGTGAGCGTGGCGAGCGCGGCATACCCCAGCTCGCGGCCGTTCGCCTCCGCGGCTTCGACGCTCGCCTCGTAACTGCGCCGGGGCGTCATGTCGCCGGAAGCGCCGTGGAAAAAAACGCAGGTTCCGCCGACGCTCTTCTCGATGAGCTCACGCATGGGCCCGATGTAGTCCGGCGAGAGCAGCTTGTTACCGCCGCCAAGCGAAACCGGATGGCACGCATAGTTGACGATCGTGGCGAGAATCCGGCCGTCCGCGCCTGTCACTCGTCCGACGAGAACCGTATCGTCCGCCGGCACCTCGGGGTTGAGGCCACAGATGTCGCGATTCGAACCCGCATCGACCGCATCTCTGTTGAACGCCATCGAGCACTTGCCGTAGCCCCAGCCCAGAATGGCCTCGCAGGCCGCGGCACGCGCTTCGGCAACGAGCTCGCTGAACAGGTCGGGCAGCGAATCGAGATAGGGCGCGATCAGATGACCGCCTTCACGGTCCGCATGTTTTCTCAACAGCATCGGGCTGCTGTGGGAGTGCGACGGATGCACGATGAGCTGATGAGGCTGCAGCCGCAGGCGCCCCAGAAGCGCCTTGCGCAACCTCACGGCTTCCTCCTGCCAGAACACCATGATGTCGAGAGCCAGGAAGACGAGCTCCGTCTTCGCCGCTTCGTCCTGGAAAACGAGGCACGTGGCGAGCAATGGTTGATGCACGCCCTCCGCTACGTCGTGCGCGGCGCTGCCCCAGGCGCGCGAATAGATGCCGACCGGAGGCGTTGCGTCTCGCCTGGCGACACCGATGCGTCCACGAAATTCGGGATGCGGAAGCCTGCTACGGGGAGCGCTGGACATGGACCGATTACCTGTTGAGCTCTGACTTGTCGAGCGTTGCGAGCCCGATGCCGGTGCTGCCGAACTCGTTGCCAACATAGAACATCCAAAGCTGTGTTCCCATGTCGACGACCATTGGGTAGGACTGGTTCTTTGAATCGAACTCACCGGGCGTCAGGGTCATGACGGGCTGACCCGCCTGCCTTTGCCAGGTGACGCCATCGATGCTGCGCGCATACTCGATGTGATAGCCCAGCTCCTGGCGAGTGATCTGCTGCCAGTGCGAGCGATCCGCATCGTTGTCGCGATGATAGCTTTCGCCGTTGCCCGAAGGCCTGGCACCCGGCGGCATGGAATAGACGCTGACCCATAGATGATAAACGCCGTCGATCTTGATGACGTTCGGCTTGCCGAGCACCGCTTCGTAAGGATCGACGGCATCCACGCGGGCCGCAATCGCAGGCTTCGCGGCCTTCTGCCAATCGATGCCATCTCGGGAAGTTGCCGCGCCGACGTGCACGATGCCTCGATTGCGTTCCCCGAAGCGCACGTAACGCTCGCCGGCCGTATACCACATTCGGTACAGGCCACCAGGCTCGCGCAACACGCTGACGGAACCGGTAAGGCCCGCATCGTAGCTGCCGGGTTTACCGAGGGGCAGCACCGTCTCCTTCGCCACTCGCCAGGTGAGACCCTGGTCGTCGCTCAGCGCGAGGCCGGTGCGATTCGAGACCTCGTCCGCAGGGGCCCACGAGCCCCACGTGCCGTAGTACATGAGCCAGGGACCGTCATCGCGCGCGAGCACGTAAGGGAAGCCCACGCCCCGATCGCGAATGTTCCCCGACGTGTCTGGCCCGAGCATCGGGCCAGACACGAGGGTCCACACGAAGGGATTCGCGGGATCGGCTTCCGCAGCCAGGATGACGTGCCGCCCGTGCCACGGTGGCACGCCGTCGGCCGCCCAAAAATACATACGCAAGCGGCCGTTCTTGAGCTTCACCACGCTCGGCGAGGAAACGAGCTTGGCGGACTGCGGCCCCGCAAAGCCGGGGCGCAGGATGACGCCGCGCTTCACCCAGTGCTGCAAGCCGGTGGTAACAACCGCGCCAGTAGCGCTCGCGGTGCCATTCGTTGCGTTGGGCGAAGCCGTCGGGCCCGTCAGCGGAACGTAGTCGGGAGATTTGCCGGACTGCCCCGCCGCCAGGCCGGGGGAGAGCCAGATCACGACGCACGTCATGATAGTTGCCCGCATCAGATTCACGGCTTGCCTCCGAACGGCGACGCGATTTAGTGTAACGTTACAAGGTCAACAAGCAATCAGCATGCGATCACATCAAGCGTTCGCGGCGGGCGGCACGCTCGCCGATATCGAGACACCGGTCCTCGTCATCGAAGTCGACGCTCTCGAGCGCAATCTCGCGCGCATGGCTCGCTTCGCGAGTCGTGCCGGCATCGGCTTGCGTGCGCACGCAAAGACGCACAAGTGCCCCACCCTCGGTCGCCGCCAGGTCGAGCTCGGCTCCGTCGGGCTGTGCTGCCAGACCGTGCACGAGGCGGAGGCCATGGTGGCGGGCGGCATCACGGATGTTCTGGTCAGCAACGAGATCGTGAGTCCTGGCAAGCTCCAACGGTTGGCGCGCCTCGCACACCACGCGCGAGTCGCCGTGTGCGCGGACGATGCGCGGAATATCGTCGCGATCGGCGCGGCGGCAGCGGCTGAAGGCGTGCGCATCGACGTGCTGATCGAGATCGACGTGGGCGCGAATCGCTGCGGCGTCGCACCCGGTCCTCCGGCGGTCGAGCTTGCGCGGCTCGTGGCGCGAACAGCGGGGCTGAATTTCAGGGGACTGCAGGCCTATCACGGGTCCGCGCAGCACTACCGGGAGCATCAGCAACGTCTCGACGCCATCGCTCGCGCAATTGAGCTCTGTCGGCAGACGAGAGATCTGCTCGTCGCCGCAGGCCTCGGGTGCGCCGAGATCAGCGGCGCCGGCACCGGCACTTTCGAGCTCGAAGCCGCGAGCGGCGTCTACACCGAGCTTCAGGCAGGCACCTACGCGTTCATGGACGGTGACTACTCCCGCAACCGAACCGCGAACGGCACTCCGTATGCCGAGTTCGAGCAGTGCCTCTTCGTGCTCGCCACCGTCATCAGCCGCCCGAAGCCCGGCATCGCCGTCATCGATGCGGGGCTGAAGGCGATCGGCGTCGACGCGGGCCTGCCGATCGTTGCCGACCTCGATGGAGCGCTCTACACCCGCGCATCGGACGAGCACGGCGTGCTCGATATTTCGGCCTGCCAGCGCGAGGTCCGCAGCGCGGACCGCGTGCGGCTGACTCCGGGGAACTGCGATCCGACCGTGAATCTTCACGACATCTACGTGGTGTCGCGCGACGGAGTCGTGCGGGACATCTGGCCGATCACGGCGCGCGGCCCCGGCCGCTGAACGACACAGCGAAAGCGCTCCGACTACTTCCATTGCAGCGACGCAAGACTGGCGTCGAGCTGTTCGAGCGTGAAGTCGATATCCGCCGCCGTATGGGCCGCGGAGATCGAACACTGCTTGGTGGCGATCGGGATGAAGAACACCCCGCGCCCGATGAGCGCGCGGCGCACCGCCAGGTCCTTTGCGAAGTCGTGACTCCCGATGATGTCGTGCAGGTCGCGCGGCGCGTGCGGCGTGAAGTAGAACGACAGCGCCGACCCCTGTCGCGTGACGACCGCCGGCATGGAGTGCTTCGCGAACAGGCCGGTCATGCCCGCTTGCAGCTTCGCGCCAAGCTCCTCCAGCAACGGATACAACGTCTTCTGATTCTGCGCCAGGTATTCGATGGTACGAATCGCCGCCGCGACCGCGACCGGATGCCCGTTGTAGGTTCCCGCGACAAACGGTCGGCGCGACACGTCCGGATGCACCAGTTGGTCCATGAACTGGCGCTTGCCGCCGACGATCGCCAGAGGAAAGCCGTTTGCGATTGCCTTGCCGTAGACCACGAGATCGGGCGTCACACCGCTCAACGCGCTATAGCCGCCCAGCGCGTGACGAAAGCCGGTCTTCACCTCGTCGAAAATGAGGACAAAGCCGAACTCGTCCGCGAGCGCGCGCAAGCCGCCGAGATATCCGGCCGCCGGTGTCACGACGCCAATGTTCTGGAGCACGGGCTCCGTGATGAGCGCGGCGATGGGATACCGCTCGCACAGGTAGCGCACCGAATCGAGATCGTTGAAATTCACGGCGTGCACGAAGCGCGTCGCTTCAACCGTCGTACCCGCGCCGAGCGGCCGTAGCGGATACTCGCCGGGCGAGACGCGCGGGCCTATCTGCTCCAGCGTGTTGAAGACGTTGACGGCCAGCTCGTCATGATTGCCGTTATAGCCACCCTGCATGACGATGAAGTGCGAGCGGCCGGTGATCGCGCGGCTCAACCGGATGGCGAGTGATGTCGCTTCGCTCCCGGTGTTCATCAGCGTGACCTTCTCCGCCGCGGGAACGTGTTTGCACACGAGCTCCGCGAGACGACCTTCCATCTCCGCGGGGCCCGCACCGAAGAGACTCTCTCCGCTACCCAGGATGTCGATGGCGGCCTGGTTCACGGGCCCGAAGTTGTGACCGAGCAGATAGGGCGCGAAGGCCGCGTGGTAATCGACATAGCGCTTGCCGTCGATGTCCCAGAGGTACGCGCCCTCGGCGCGCACAAACGCAATCGCGGGATCGATGGCGCGATTGGCGGAGCTGATCCCCCCTGGGATGAACGCGCTGTTACGAGCTAGCAGCGCTTCGAGATTCTTGGAAATTCCGGTACCCATCCGTGCAGTGCTGAAAAGGGCCGTCCGCAATGCCGGACGGCCAACGTGTGCCAAAACCCGCTAGAACCGCTTCGATACCGTGAACCCGATGGTGCGCGGCTGACTGACCGAGCCCGACCGGAGGTTGGGCTGGAAGACCTCCTGGCTCGACTCGTAGATCGCCAGGTGATTGAACAGGTTCGAGATGTACAGCGAGAGCGACAGGTCGCCCTCGTCCGCACCCAGTCTCACGTCCGTGAGCGCATACGCGTTGGCGAAGAAGCGCGAGCGCGCCGTATCCGCCCTCAGCAGGTCCTCGTCGCCGAAATTGTTCATGCGCTCGGCGACGTAGCGATAGTCCGCGCGGATGTAACCGGAGAAACTGCGCCCGAACAGCTGCGGATACTGGAAGCCATATTCCACGCCGAGGCTGGCGGTCCATGGCGACACCATGCGCAGCCGATCGCCCTTCTTGAGATTCACACCCGGCAGCGACGAGCCGACGCCGCTCGGAATGGAAGTGAAGCGCGCGTCGGTGTAGGCAAGGGCGCTGTTGAAGTGCCAGCTCTCGTTCAGCACGTACGCGAGCTCCAGCTCCGCGCCGTCCGAGGTCACCTCGCCGACGTTGGCCGGAATCTGCGCATTACACGCCGGGTCGTACTGCACGAGCTGGATGCTCTGCTGCAGGTCGGACCAGATGAGGTGATACACGGCGGCATTGACGAGCAGCCGGTTGTCCAGCCACTTCGACTTCAGGCCGAGGTCATAGGACCAGACCGTGTCGGTCTTCGTGCCATTCTGCAGGTCGTCGAGCACGCCAAGCTGCTGTGCCAGCGGCGTGCACTGGGGCGCGTTCGAAGCAAGGCCCGTCGGGTTCGGGAAACCCTGCGCGAGCCTCTGCCCCTCGGCGGCGGTGAAGTACAACATCTTGTTGTCGTCGAACTTGTAGGAGACGGTTGCGCGCGGCGTAACGCCATTCTCCGAGATATTTCCAACGTTCGCTGGCGTGTCCTGCACCAGCAGGTTGTCGCCGACCGTCGCGCCGTTCGTCGCACGACCCGAATAGTTATCGCCATAGCGCCACTCGAAGCTGTGGAAGTCCTGCTCGTAGTAGCGCGCGCCGACGCCCACCGACCACTTCGGCGTGATGTTGAGCGTCAGGTCGAGGAAGCTCGCCTTGTTCTTGTAGTGGCCGCGGCCCACGGAGGCGAGCACGATGCCGTTCGCCGTGAGAATGGGGGCGGTGTTGGGCCCCTTGTCCAGGTTCCAGTCCGGGACCGAGACGGCGAACGTGCCGCCGCGATTCTCGTCCTGATAGTAGAGACCCGCGATGTAGTCGAACGTCATGCCGGCAAACAAAGGCTTTTCGGTGCCCTGCAAACGCAGCTCGCCGGTATAGATGTTGCTCTTGGTGCGAAACGGGAACGAGCTTGCGGCCGGAAATGGATCGGGCGGCAGGCCGCCCGGCCCGTCCATGTCGAGCACCGGGCGGGCGCCGGCAAGGAGCGTTGGGATCTGCGGTGTGTTATCGGTCGTCTCGCTGTTGCGACCCTGGTAATAACCACCGACGAACTGCAGGCTGCCGATTGCGCCCAGCTCGTACGAAGCTTCGAGAGACGACACCGTGAAGTCTTCGGTGAGGGGCTGCTCGGAGAAACGATCGAGAATCAGGTGATCGCTCGGCACGTTGAGATCCGCAATGGTCGTCGTCGCGTAATCCGTGCGCTGCCAGTTGGTGAAGCCCTTCAGCGTGAAGTCGTCGTTGGGCGTGTAGATGAACGAGAACCGCGCGCCGGTCTTGTCCATCTTGTTGGCGTTGTCGATCGTGTTGATCCGGTTGGTCTCGCGCCAGATATTCCCGTCCTTCGGATCGAGCGGCGCGGTCTGCGACAGCGACGGCTTGATGAAGTCGATGAAGCCGCCGTTGGTCTGCTTGTCGGCGGCGAGCCGGATCGCGAACACATCGGTGACCAGCGGCACGTTCACCATGAAGCCGAGGTCGCTGGTGTTGCCGCCCTGGTCGATGGCACCCGCTCCGGCGTTGACCTCGGCGGCGAACTTGTCCGCGCGCGCCTCGTTCGGGATGAAGCGGATGGCGCCGCCCATCGCGGAGATACCCTGCAGCGTGCCTTGGGGACCGCGCAGCACTTCGATGCGCTGCAAGTCATAGAGGCCCGGGTCACCGTTCATGAACGGCACCTGCCCCACGGAGAAACTCGTGGTTGCCCCGGACGATACTTCCCAGAGCTGGCCGCGGTACACCTGGGTCACGCCGCGAATCGTCGCGGACGGACCGGTGCGTCGCGAAGGGTCCTGGCCCTGCACGACGGTGATGCCGGGAACGTGGTCCGCCCAATCGCGGAAGCCCATCATTCCCTGCTTCTCCATATCCTCACCCGTAAGAGCGGTCACTGCGAGCGTGACCTTCTGCAGGTCCTGTTCGCGCTTCTGTGCGGTCACCGTGACCTCTTCGAGCTCCTGCGCGTGGACGTAAGGAACGTAAGCGACCGCCGATACGACGGTCATCGCAAGCAAGCCTGAGTCACGCAGACGCATGATGCCTTCCCCGTATGTGGGCCGGAGGTGCCGGCCCCGTGTTTTTGTAACGTTATAATTGATAGCATGCGCTCACCCCGCGATCAAGGGTCATAACCCTGCAATTTCGCTATCTATAACGTTAAAATTTTTAACCCATGCTCCACCGACGCGCGCTCGCAACAGCGAAGCACTCAACTGCAGCAAACCCGCGGCGCATCGCCGCCGCTGCGGCAGCCCTCTATCTCATCTGCGTTCCGGTTTCGATACGCGCGGAGACGATTCTCAGCGCGAACGACGCCACCCTGACTCTCATCGACGGCAAGCTGACGGTGCGCGACGACGCGCACATCGGCAGCGTCAGCGTGATTCGTCTGCGCAATGGCCATGCCGACGTGCAGGCGGAAGTAGAAGTGCCCACGAGCGTGCTCGGGCCACCGTTCTCCGTCGCCATGACTCCGAACGAGCGGCTCGCCCTCGTCACCGCGCCTCTTTATATCGATCCGCAGGGGCCGGCGAGCACGGCGAGCGACGATGTCGTTTCGATCATCGACCTCGAAGCTTCGCCACCGCAAACCATCGGCAACGTCAGGGCCGGCACCGGCGCCGCAGGCGTTTCCATCACACCGGATGGGACACTGGCGCTGGTGGCGAATCGCAGGGCGGGCACCGTGTCGGTGCTGGCAATCGAAGGCCGCACCGTGCGAAACGTCGACACGGTGCCGGTTGGCAACGCCGAGTCGGGTGTCGGCCACGTTGCCATCAGTCCGGATGGCAAGCGTGCGCTCGTCACTCGCGACGGGGACAACACGATATCGGTGCTCGGCATCGACGGTCGCAGAGTCACGAACCTGCAGCGCGACTTCGGCGTCGGGCTCAAGCCCTACGGCGCGGTCATCGCGCGAGACGGCCGGGTCGCGATCGTGGCGAATGTGTCGATGGGTCGAGGCGACGATGACACGCTGAGTGTGATCGACATGCTGGCGTCGCCGGTGAGAGTGGTCGGCACCGTGACGGTCGGCCAAACCCCGGAAGGCCTCACGATCTCCCCCGACGGCAAGTGGTGCGCGGTTGCGCTGATCAACGGCAGCAACAAGCCGCGTGCCTCGCCGTTCCATCATCCTGAAGGCAAGCTCGTGCTCTTGCGCATCGAAGGGCTTCGTCTCGAACGCGTGGCCGAGCACCCGATCGGCGCATGGCCCCAGGGAGCCGTCTTCGGGGCGGATAGTCGCACGCTGCTGGTAGGCAGCATGTCCGAGCGGAACGTGAGCGTGTTCCGTGTGGGAGCGCGAGGAACGCTGACGGACACGGGCCAACGCATCGCGCTACGCGGCGGAAACGCGGCTTTGCGGGCGATCGAGCCGGCCACGGGCTCGGGTCGATAACTGGCCTGCGGCGGAACTGACTAACGCAATGGCGGTGCGTCTCAGGCGTTGAGCCGACCACCTTCGGTGTTGAGCCAACCACCTCGGGAGTTGAGCCGACCACCTTCGGTGTTGAGCCAACCACCTCGGGAGTTGAGCCGACCACCTTCGGTGTTGAGCCGACCACCTTCGGCGCTGAGCCGACCACCTCCGGTGTTGAGCTGGCCGCCTCAGGCGTTGAGCTGGCCGCCGTCGATGACGAAGGTCTGGCCCGTCGTCATCGCGGCTTCGTTGCTTGCCAGGTAGACAGCCAGCGGCGTCACTTCCCCAGGCTCCAGCCGCCGGCCCATGGGACCGATGTTACGGCACACTTCTTCGAGCGTCCGGCCGGTGCGGCCCGCTTCAAATCTCAGCCGCGCGTCGGAAGTCTGAGTAGCCGTGGTGCCGGGGCACAGCGCGTTCGATGTAATGCCGTCTTTCACGTGTTCCCGCGCCACCGTTCTCATCAGCCCGACCACGCCCGATTTGCTCGCGGTATAGGCTGCGTCCCTGACCCCGCCACGCAGTGCGTTGATCGATGCGATGGTGATCACCCGGCCGAAACCTCGCGCCACCATGCCGGGAAGCGCTTTCTTGCACAGCTGGTACGGCACAGTCAGATTGATGCGCAGAGTGAGATTCCAGAAGCGATCGTCGAAGTCGACAACGAGCCTGGGCGCTTCGCTACTGCCGATTCCCGCGTTGTTCACGAGGATATCGACCGGCATCGCACTGCTCTCCACGGCCCGCCAGAGTGAGTCGACCGCGCCATCCGCCGCAAGATCCGCTTCGATCGCCCGGCAGCGCCGCCCCGTCGCGCACACACTATCTTCCAGCAAATGCAGGTCTTTCACGGTTCTGGCGGTGACCAGCAGGTCCGCGCCTTCCGCTGCGAACGCGAGCGCGATGGCCCGGCCGATTCCGCGACTCGCTCCCGTGACGAGCGCCGTTCGGCCGAGCAGCTTCACTGCGGCCTCTCTCTTATATCCGCGAGGATATGGCGCGACCCCAGGTAGTAGTGCAGCGCCGCCCAAAGACTGAATACCGGCGTCACGATCAGCAGCGCGTATTTGAGCGACTGCATGCCCTGCTCCGGCGCGAGCAGGTCGCTCAACATCCCAACGACGACGGGCCCGACACCCCCGCTGATCAGGTTGATGATGAGAATGAGCACCGCGGACGCGACCGCACGCATGCGCACGTCAACGAGGCTTGGCGTAATCGCGAAAATCGGCGAGACCTGCATGCCGCCTACGAGCAACGGAATGGCGAGGCAGGTAAGCGCGAGCGCGGTGCTGTGCACGCCCAGGCACAGCATGAAAAACGGGGCCGCAAGCAGCATCACGATGGCCGGCACGCGCAGGTACCAACGCACATCCAGTCGCGCGAGCCGATCGGAGAAATAGCCGCCGGCAAGCAGGCCGACGATCTGTGCCGGACCGAAGATGAGCGCGAGCGTCACGCCGGTTTCCGATACGCCCATCCCGTGAGAGCGCACGAAGAACGACGGCATCCAGTTGACGTAGGTGACCGCGAGCGCGTTGTAGAACGCCGACCCCATCGCCGCATGCCGAAACGTTCGATTCGCGAGCAATGCCTTGAAGCCTTCCATGAACGGAATGGCCCGGGTTTTCTCGACGCCGTCCGACTCCCCTCGCCGGGGCTCCTTGAAAAGCCAGATCAGCGCCACTGCGAATAGCGCGCCCGGCAGCCCCACAGCCAGCAGCGCGTAGCGCCAGCCGTATTCTTCCGCGAGCCAGCCACCGAGAATGAACCCGATGAGAATCCCCGCCGGAGCGCCGGCAAGGTACACCGCCATCGCGGTGGCGCGCCGATGCTTGGGATAGAGGTCGGCGATGGCCGAATACGACGGGGGACTCGAGCCCGCCTCACCGATGCCGACAAGCATCCTCGCGACGAGAAGCTGGGTGAAGTTCAGCGCCATGCCGCAGGCGGCCGTCATGAGGCTCCAGAGCGCGAGCGCAATCACGAGTATCTTCTTGCGACTCGTCTGATCCGCAAGCCTCGCAATCGGTACACCCACGACCACGTAGAACAGCGTGAACGCAATGCCGGTCAACACACCCATCTGGGTGTCGCTCAACCCGAAGTCCTGCTTGATGCTCGGTAGCAGGATCGCAATCATGTAGCGGTCGGTGTAGTTGAAGAGTGATATGACGAACAACAGGGCAAGCGTGACGTGCGCGGCCATGCGCGACGCAGCCGGCGCTTGCAGGGCCGCGTCCGCAGGCGCGCTCACCAGTCACCCACCGCGCCATCGCGATAGAACACTCGTTGCAGCGTTTCCTGCTCGAAAGGATGTTTCGCGATCTCCCGCTCGTTCAACTCGATGCCGAGCCCCGGGCTCCCGCCAGGCCGGACCGTGCGGGTCGCGAGGTCGATCGCAAACCCTTCCGAAACGACATCGGCGCGCCAGGGCACGTCGCTGTGTACCGTTTCGCAGATGATGTAGCTGGGCTCGGCGAAACCCAGCTGCAGCGACGCGGCCGTGCTCACGGGCCCCTGCGGGTTGTGAGGGGCCAGAGCGATGCGAGTGGCCTCGGCAAGGGCCGCAACCCTGCGGGCCACCGAAAGGCCGCCACAGTGCGTGATGTCCGGCTGCGCCACACCGCACGCCCGCATCGAGAAGAGGCGATGGAACTGGTCGAGACTCGTGATGCGCTCGCCGGTGGCGATCGGGGTGCTCGTGGCGGCGGCAATCGCCGCCAGCCCTTCCGCCTGCTCGGGCCAGCAGGGCTCTTCGAGAAAGTACAACCCGTACGGATCGAGTGCCTTCGCGAAACGCAGCCCCATGGTGGGCGACGGCCGAGCGTGGCAATCGACCATGATGTCGATGCCGTTGCCCACACGCTCGCGCATGGCCTGCACGCAGGCTTCGGCGGCCTTGATCGGCGCCAGCCCCTCGATCGGCATCGTGGGCGGAACGGCCATGCATTTGAATGCGCTGAACCCGCTTTCCACGGCCTGCTGGGCCAGGTCCGCGAACCGGCTGGCCTCGGCGACCGGGGTTTCGTAGAAGTCTTCCATCCGGCCACCGCCCAGGTGGCAGTAGAGGCGGACGAAATCCCGCACCGGGCCGCCCCACAAGCGATAGCACGGCAGTCCGGCCACTTTCCCGAGAATGTCCCACAAGGCGATGTCGATGCCCGCGACGGCCGTGGCCCGCACGATGCCGTTGGAGTGCCAGAAATGCTGGCGGAACATCATCTGCCACAGGTATTCGATGCGCGTGGGGTCTTCGCCCACCAGCAGTGTCTTCAGGTCGTCAATGGCCCCGCACACCGCCCGGGTATGCCATTCGAGGGTGGCCTCTCCCCACCCGTATAGCCCCGGCTGGTCGGTCACGACCTTGACGAAGATCCAGTTGCGCATGCGCGCATGACATACGTGGGTCTGGATGTCGACGATTTTCATGGAACGTCCATCGCGTTGAGATACGAGGTCACGGCGCTCCGGCGGGCCGCCAAAGCGGTACCGCGATGCCGCTGTGACGTTATAATTAATCCGCCCGGCCCGCCATGCGCGGGGCCGCGGCCACAGGGGAATACAAGCCTCAAGGCACGGGAGCCCATGAACCGAATGAGATCCGTCACGCTCGCCGATGTCTCACGAGACGCCGGCGTGTCGATCATGACCGTCTCCAACGTGGTGAGAGGCAAGAGCGAGCTCGTCCGGCCGGAGACACGGCAGCGGGTCGAGGCCTCGATCGCGAAGCTCAACTATCGGCCGAATCTCAGCGCCCGCAGCCTGCGGCTGTCCCAGCAGCGCTCGGTGGGCATCGTGATCGCGGATACCGATCCCGCGTTCCTGACCGACCCGTTCATCTCGCGCCTCGTCAGCGGCCTCAGCAACTATCTCAGCGGCCGGGACTACACGCTCGACATCCAGGGCGTGGCGCCCGAACGTTTCGAAAGCGCCACGATTCTCAAGAAGGCCGGCAACGACGCCCTGTGCGCCATCCTGTGCGGCCCGAAGAACGAGCGCAAAGCGCATTTCAACTACCTGCAGTCGCTCGGCCCGCCGGTCATCGTCTTCCAGGAGTCGTTCAGCTCCCGCTCGGACAATCTCGCGCTCGTGCGCCAGGACGATTTCACCGGCGGCGCGCTGCTCGCGCGGCACTTGATGAAAAAGAAGCGCCGCTCGCTGCTGTTCGTGCGCCCGAGCCTCGATTGGTACGCCGTCGAGCAGCGCGAGAAGGGGCTGCGTGACAGCCTCGCGGAGATCTCGAAGAGCATCGACATCCAGACACTGATCGTGCCCACCGAAGGCTTCGAGGATGTGCAGAGAACAGTGCGGGAACACCTCGCCACCGCCGTTCCCGACGCCATTGCCGCCGCGACGGACTCGATGGCCGTGGCTGCGCTGAAAGCCTGCGAGGCGCACGGCCTCGAAATTCCCCGGGACATCGTCATCACCGGCTTCAACGGCTTCGACGTGTGGCGCTATACGCGCCCGTCGCTCACTACCGTCGTCTCGCCCGCGTATGAGATGGGCCGCCATGCCGGAGAGCTGCTCCTCGGGCGCCTTGCGGGCTCGGGCTTTTCCAAACGCAGCACCGTGTTCCCCGTGACGCTCCAGGTGGGCGAATCCGCCTGAGTCGCGGGCCGCGTTCAGCATTCCAGTGCAGGCCCCCGACGTCGCACTACCATGCCGGAGCGTGTGGCGGTTCGCTCGCCCGCGCGCATCACCGGCATGCCGTTCACCAGCACATCGCTCATTCCCTGGGCGAGCTGGTTGGGCTCGAACGTCGTGGCGCGTTCGCCGAATGTAGCCGGATCGAACACGGAAATGTCCGCGCGCGCACCCACCTTCAGCGTGCCGCGATCGGTGAGCCCGAGGACGGAGGCCGGCAGGCCCGTGAGACGGTTGACCGCCTGCTCGGGCTTCAGCAATTTCCACTCGCGCACCATCGCGCGCCAGAACCATGATGCCCACGTGTAGGCGCCGTGAAACACGGAGCTCGATAGAGGCCCATCCGGGGCGAGCGTCGTCGCGTCGGAACCGGGCATGCACAGCGGGTGTGTGAACGCGAGCTTCTGCGACGCCTCGGTGTAGGCATGCAGGATCACCATCGGGCGATGAAGCGTCTCGACTTCATCGAGCAGGATGTCGAGCGCACAGTCGTGCGGATCGCGCCCGCGCCGGCGGCCGATCTGCCCAAGCGTCAGCCGCGATACGTCGGGCCGCCCCGGAAGATCCAGCAGTTGCACCTTGTCCCAGTCGCGCAGACTCGCGATCAGGCCCGCGAACGATTTGATTCGCGCGCGCGATGCGCCGTCCGACAGGTTCCGGCGCACTCCGGCAATGCCGTCGTTGAACACCCACGGTGGCAGCAACGTGCTCAGCATGGTCGTGCCGTAAAGGCGCGTATGCATGTCGAAGGATATGTCCTGCCCACGCGCTCGCGCCGCGTCCACCACCTCGACACACTGCTCGCAAATCGTGTCGCCCGAGCGCGGCATGAGGTGACTCACCTGCAGGCGCACCTCCGCGTCGCGTGCCGTTCGAATCGCCTCTTCCACCGCCGCGACCGCACCCTCCGCGCGATTGCGCGTATGCGTGGCGTAGAAACCCCCGGCGCGCCCCGCCTCGCGGGCGAGCTCGACGAGCTCCCGCTCGCCGCACCCGACTTCGCTCGGATACTCGAGCCCGATCGAATATCCCACGGCGCCTTCGGAGAGGCCCTGGCGCAATAGCCCGCGCATGCGGCCGATCTCGATCTCGCTTGCCGCGCGATCCGCGAGACCCACGGACGCGAGCCGCAGCTGCCCGTTGCCCACGAGCGTGAGCACGTTGACCGCGGGCCTGACCGACTCGAGCTTCTCGAGGTACTCCCCGATCCCGGACCAGGCGAGCGGAATGCTTGCGTCATAGCCGTAGATAGCGTTCGGAGCAAGGCGCGGATCGCCGATGGGCGCACAACCGAAACCGCAATTGCCGATCACCTCCGTGGTCACGCCTTGCGCAACAGAGCTGACGGCACGGGGGTCGATGAGCAGCGTGTAATCCGAATGGCTGTGAATATCGATGAAGCCCGGTGTCACGGCTTTGCCGCGCGCGTCGATGACTTCGATCGCCTCGTCGGTGACGACACCCACGCTCACGATGCGACCCGCGACGACTCCCACATCGGCGTGCACCGGCGGGTTGTTCGAACCATCAAACACCGTTCCGCCGCGAATGAGCACATCGAGAGCCATGCTCAGCTCGCCCGCCGCTGCAGCTCGGCACGCGCGGCCGCGGTGCCGGCGCGATCGACGGCCAGTGTCTTCGCGTCGATGGCGACTCCGTAGAAAGCCCGCGCCGCTTCGATCGTGACCTTGCCTTCGCGCACGTCTTCGAGCACCAGCGCGGGATCGCGCTCGCACGCCGGCCCGAATCCGCCGCCGCCCGCCGAGACATGGCGGAAAACATCGCCCTTGCGCAGCTTGATTGCTTCCATCGGCATCGTCGGCAGCACGCGCTCGCCGGCAGTGCCCGGATTCAGAACGTTGGTCGAGCCCGAGCCGGGCGTGCCTCCGTTTACTCCGTAAGGAAGATGCGTGCGCCGATCCGAACGCACGGTGCAGACCGCCTCGTCCGCCAGCAACCGGAACACGCGCACGAACGCGAGCCCGCCGCGCATGCGCCCCGCACCGCCCGAGTCGGGAACGAAGCTGTATTCGAGCACTTCCAGTGGCAGTTCCGCCTCGATGAGCTCGATGGGATTGTTCGACAGGTTGGCGGCCGGATTCGAAATGCCTTCGACGCCGTCGAGCTGCGCGCGCGCGCCCCAGGTGCCCACCATGACCTCGGTCAGGACGAACGGCCGCCCCTCGTGATGGCCGCCGATGGCGAACAAGGTGGGGCCACCCTCTCCGCCCGCGATCACCCGTTCCGGCGCGATGCCCGCAAACGCGCCCATGATTGCGTCGAACACGCGGTAACCCATCACGCCGCGCGCGGCACACGCGGCCGGGTGATTGGGATTCAGGATGGAGCCGCGCGGCGCACGGATGGTGACGGGCCGCATGTACCCTTCGCAGTTCGGAATCTCGATGTTCGTCAGGCAGCGGATGGCGCAGTAAGTCGAGGAGTTCACCATCGCGACCGGGCAATTGATCGCGGCCTGCACCTGCCCGGAGGTGCCTTCGAAATCGACCGTGATCCGCTCGCCTTCGACCGTGATCTCCACGGCGATCTTCAGCGGTTGCGGATCTTCGCCCACGCCATCGATGAAATCGACGAACGAGTAGCGGCCGTCGGGAATGTCCGAGATCACCTTGCGCATCAGCCGTTCGGCCTGTTCCTGCAAGGCGTGCAGGTAGCGGCGCAATTGCACGGCGCCGTGCCGGCGGAGCAAGTCGAGGTAGCCGCGCTCTCCGGCCGCGCACGCGGCGAGCTGCGCTTTCAGGTCACCGATGACCTGCACCGGCATGCGCGTGTTCTTCGCGATGATCCGCAGCAGCGTCTCGTTCGGAACGCCGGCTTCATGCAGCTTGACCACAGGGATGCACAAGCCTTCCTGGAATATCTCCGTGGCATGCAGCGCGGAGGAACCCGGCGTGATGCCGCCCACGTCGCAGTGATGGGCCATGGTGCAAGCCCACGCCTCGATCGCACCTTCGTAGAACAAGGGCTTGATCACATACATGTCGGGCAGATGCTGGCCGCCGGAACCGTAGGGATCGTTGAACAGGAACACGTCGCCGGGCTGTGCGGTCGGGGCGTGATCCTTCATCAGGATGCGCATGCAGTCCGGGAACGAGCCGAGCTGTACCGCGAGCGTCAGGCCCTGTGCGACCACTTCGCCGTTTCGATCGCAGAGCGCGGTGGAATAGTCCATCGAATCGCGCACGACCGGCGAATAGGCGCTGCGCATGATGATGAGCGCCATCTCATCGGCGGTGGAAGACAGTGCGTTCTTCACCACTTCGAAAGTGATCGGGTCCAGCGCCGTATCGCGCGAGGTGTCGTTCACGGCAGGTTCTCCCGGTTCACTTCGATCTCGATGTTGGCCAGCTCGTCGAGGCGCGCGCGGGCGCCGGGCGGCACGATGCACGTCGAGTCGTATTCCTCGATGATCACCGGCCCTTCGAGCCACTCGCCGGTGAGGCCGGCGCGGTCGATCACCGGCGTATCGACGAAGCCGGCGGCCTTGCCAAAATACGCTCGCCTCGTCGCACGCGCTTGCGCAGGCGCCGCGGAACGCGCGGCCGCAGCCACTCGCTCGTAGTTCATGGACTCATCGAGCGGAGCGACCTGCGCATGAATGCGAATCGAGACCAGGTCCACCGGGTCTCCATCCGAGCGATGCCCGTAGGTTCTGTGGTGCTCGACATGAAAGCGCGACAGGACCTCCGCGACGGTATCGCCATCGCGCACGGGAACGGCGAGCTCATAGGCCTGCCCCGCATACCGCATTTCCGCGAGCCGCATGAGTTGCAGGCGCTCCGCAGGATGACCCTCCGCATGCATCGTCGCGCGCGCCGACGACTCGAGATCCGCAAAGAGGCTCGCGAGCCGCTCGCTGCCCAGCGTGTTTGCAGGCAGGAGCACGGTATTCGAGAACTCGTGCTCCACGTCCGCCAGTAGCAAGCCCACGGCGCTGAATACGCCGGGCGCCGGCGGCACCAGCACCTTCTTCATGGAGAGCGAGGATGCGACGGCCGCCGCGGCGATGGGCCCGTTTCCGCCGAACGCCACCAGCGTGAAGTCGCGCGGATCGCGGCCGCGATAAGTGGTCACCGCCTTGACCGCACGCGTCATCGTGGCGGCGGCGACGGTGTATATGCCGTGCGCGGCTTCTTCGAGCGACAAGCCCAGCGGTTGCGCAACCCGCTCGCGCAATACACGGCGCGCACGCTCCGCATCGAGCTTTACACGCCCACCGGCGATTGCGACCGGGTTGAGATAGCCTAGGGTCACCATGGCGTCGGTGAAGGTGGGTTCGGTCCCGCCCGCTCCGTAGCACACAGGGCCGGGGCTTGCGCCCGCGCTACGCGGCCCGACGCGAAGGCCGCTCTCAGGATCGGCCGTTACGATCGAGCCACCTCCCGCGCCGATCTCCGACACATCGATGAACGGCAGCTTGATCGGATAGCCGCCGCCCTTCACGAGCTTGCTCGACAGGTTGATGCCCGAACCGACTTCGTACTCGGTGGTCTTCGCAGGCTCGCCCGCCTCGATCATGGCGGCCTTGGCGGTGGTGCCGCCCATGTCGAACGAAATGACGTTGTCCAGGCCCAGCGCGCGCGCCATGCGCGCGCACGCGATGACGCCCGCGGCGGGACCGGACTCGGTGATGTAAGCCGGGCGGCGCGTCGCGGACTCGACCGTCATGACACCGCCGTTCGACGTCATGATCTGAAGCGAGCCCGTCACCCCGACGGCCCGCACATCGCGTTCGAGCGCGGCGATATAGCGTTTCACGATGGGTCCGACGTACGCGTTGACTACAGCCGTGCTCGTGCGCTCGTACTCCCGGATTTCCGGAAGGATGTCCGTCGAGCAGGTGACGTAGACGTCTCGCGGCAATGCCTTCCGGATCAGCTCGGCCACGCGCTTCTCGTGCCGTGAATCCGCATACGAATGGATGAGCGCGACGGCCACGGCTTCGACCCCTTCGTCGCGCAACAGCGCCGCCGCTGCTTCGACCGACGATTCATCCAGGGTTTTCAGCACGACACCGCGCGCGCCGAGGCGTTCGTCCACTTCGAGGCGCAACCGGCGCGGCACGAGCGGCGGCGGCTTGCGATACTGCAGATCGTAGAGCACCGGAATGCGCAACCGGCGCATCTCGAGCACATCGCGAAACCCGCGTGTGGTGATGAGCGCGGTCTTCGCGCCCTTGAACTCGAGAATCGCATTGGTCGCGATGGTGGAGGCGTGCACCAGCTCGCTCATGTCGCCCGCTTCCACGCCGTGTGCCGCCATGAGCTCGAGAACGCCCTCGACGATTGCGCGGCTGTAGTTGTCCGGCGTGGACGACACCTTACGCGTGACACACCTGCCGCTCGCGTCGAGCAGAACCAGGTCGGTAAATGTTCCGCCGATGTCGGCGCCTACGCGAAACGTCACCCGCTTGTTCATGACGGCGACGGTAACACCGGCATCGCGATCTCAAGAAGCTTCATATACGGATCACGCGTGATCGGAATTTCTTATCGGGGCAGGATTTCATCGCGCACGAGTGAAACGATCTGGTTCATGTCGCCGAGTGCCGGATCCGTTCGGTAAGCAACCGTCAGGTGATGCGCCGGCAGCGCGGGAGTGCACGCGAGCCGGCGCAGTGCGCCACTCTTCATCTCCGCGCCCAGCAACGCAGGCGGTAACGCCGCAAGGCCAAAACCATCGGCGGTCAGCTTCGTCATGATCGACAGACTCGTGCATGTGTTGAGCCGCTGCGGGGTGAGGCCCGCGGCGGCAAACCATCCCAGCACCGTCCGGTATAAGTGCGACGGCCGCGGATTTGTCAGGATCGGCAGGCGCTCGAGACTCGCGGGAGTCACGCGCCCGCGCGGCAACTTCAGTCGCGGGCCGGCGAACCACGCGAGCTCTATCTCCTGCAGCGACACGATTGCGATCGAAGGATCGGGCGTCGGAGCGTTGAGGAAAGCGATGTCGAGCTGCTCGGCTCGCAGCTTGCGATCCAGGTTCGAGCTGAAATCGATGTCGAGATCGATGTGCAACGCCGGGTACTTCGACGCGAGGCGCGCCAGCAACGGCGACAGATGCGTGAGCGCAAAGCTGTCGGCCGCGCCCATCCGGATGGTTCCGACGAGCGAGCTCTTCGAGAGCAGGCGACTCTCGATCGTCTCGCTCAAGTCGATCATGCGCTCGGCGTAGCGCACGACATCCGCGCCTTGACGCGTCACGTGCGGCCGGGCCGCGGAGCGATCGATGAGTGCGACACCGAGACGGTCCTCGAGCGCGCGGATGCGGCCCGAAATGGCCGGTTGAGAGATGTTGAGCCGACGTGCCGCGGCCCGGAAGCTGCCGAGCCGCGAGATCCAGACGAGCGCTTCGAGCTGACCCAGCCGGATGCGCATGGTCGTGCGGGCTCAGCCCGGTGTGTCGACTACATGCTGACGTTGAGCGCCGAGCCGGTCGATGGACAGATCCATGACATCGCCAGGCTTCAGAAATCGCGGCGGCTTCTTGCCCATGCCCACGCCGGCGGGGGTTCCGGTTGAAATGACATCGCCGGGCACCAGCGTCATGAAGCGGCTCACATAACTCACGATCTGTGCAACGCTGAACACCATGTCCTGCGTCGTGCCGGCTTGTTGTATCTCGCCATTGAGCTTCAGTTGCACGTTGAGCGCCTGCGGATCGGGCACTTCGTCCGCGGTAACGAGCCACGGACCGAGCGGCGCGAATGTGTCCGCGCTCTTGCCCTTGACCCACTGGCCCGTGCCTTTCAGCTGCCAGTCACGCTCGCTCACGTCGTTGACGATGCAATAGCCCGCGACGTGTGCAAGCGCGGCCTCAACGGTAACGCGAGTGGCGCGCGACCCGATCACCACGCCCAGCTCGACCTCCCAATCGACAGCCGTCGCGCCCGGTGGAATCCGCACCGAATCGTTCGGACCGCAGATCGAGGTCGCCGACTTCATGAACAGCACCGGCTCGGCGGGTGGCGTCGCGCCGATCTCGCGAATGTGGCCGTGATAGTTGAGCCCCACGCATACGATCTTGCCGACACCGCCGATGCATGGGCCGAGCCGCACCGGTTGCTTCACTTCCGGCAACGACGAAGCCGCAACGGCCGCCACCTGGCGAAGAGCCGACGGCGCGAGCGCCGCTCCAGCGACGTCCGCAACGAGGGACGAGAGGTCGCGCACGACGCCCTGCCCATCCACGAGCCCCGGGCGCTCGCGGCCCGCTTCGCCAAACCTCACCAGCTTCATGTGTGCTTTCCGCAGGCGCCGTGACACGGCTCGCCGCTCTAGTGTAACGTTACATCTGCGGAAGAAACCAGCCTCCCGATGAAACCATCCCGCTTGCCGCCATGACTGCTTCCTCGGTCGAACCCGCAGCCGCGCCTGTCAACGTCCCGCCGCCACGTCCTCAGGCATGGTGGACCCCCGCCGTCGAGCGCGCGCGAGTGCAGCGACTCCTGCGCACCAAAGACCAGCCGGGGCTCGCGTTTCTGGCCGTATGGCTCGCGCTCCTCGCCGTCACGACGTGGACGCTCGCCGCGACCTGGGGCACGCTGCTCGTCGTTCCGAGCCTCATTGCGCACGGCGCCGTTCTTTCGTTCGCATACGCCATTTCGCACGAAGGCGCGCACGGCACGGCATTCCGGTCCAGGTGGCTCAACGAGAGCGTCTTCTACCTCACCTCCTTCATTTTCGGCGAAGAGCCGATGTATCGCCGCTTTTCACACGGCCGGCACCACGCCGCCACGTGGTACCCGGGTTTCGACAGCCAGATGCCGTACCGGAATCCGATCACACGAGCCAGATACGCGCGCGAGGCCGTTGCGATAGTCGGTATGTTCGAAGGCCTCGTGCAGATGATTCGCCACGCGCGCGGCAAGCTGACCCCCGATGAACGGGAGTTCGTGCCGCGAGCGCGTGTGAGGCAGCTCATCCGGGGCGCACGCCTGTTCCTGCTGGGCTACGTCGGCGTTTTCGTCGTCGCCGCACTGACACGGAGCATTTTCCTGCCCGTTGCGTTCTTCGGTGCGCGTATTGCGGGCGGGTGGGTCGTGCAGCTGTTCATCAATTCCCAGCACATGTGCATGAGCGAGGCGGTGTCGGATCATCGACACTCCACGCGAAGTCTCGCGTGCTCTTTGCCGGTACGCCTGCTTTACTGGAACATGAACTTTCACATCGAGCATCACCTGTATCCCGGCGTGCCTTTTCATGCGCTGCCGGCAGTCAACAGGCTGGTGCGTGACGAACTACCTCAGCCCACACGCGGTGCATTGCGCGCGAACCTCGAGATCCTCGAGGTAATCGCGCGCCAGGGTCGCGACCCTGGCGCGGTCGCCGCACCTCGTTTCCAGGCAGGCGCCGACCGGATCGCCTGATCGGAAAGCTACGCCGCCGGCGAGCCGCGCTTCGGGATAAGAGCGCCCTGGTCGCGATCCTTCACAACATCGTCGCCGCGGAAGACCGATCCGTTCATCGTGATGTAGACACCCTGCGCGGCGGTCTGAGCCGTCGCGAACGTCACAGCAAGTCGCGGTTCGCCAGCAACCCGATGACGAGCGCGTCCACGTCCTCTTCATTGTTGTAGCAATGAAACGTGGCACGAACGTTCCCTGCCCGACACGACGTAACGATGCCACGCTCCGCAAGTCTGGCGACGAGCGCGCTGTCGTCGGTGGACCGTATGGCGACTTGCGGTCCGCGGCGCCCGTCGTCACGCGGCGTGGCGAGACTGCATCCGGCTTCGGCCAGTCGGTCCATGCAATGAGCGGTCAGGGCGCGCACGTGGCTTTCGATGCTTCCGACGCCGAGAGCCAGGATGACATCCAGTCCCGCCGCCGCCGCGTAGCAATTTGGAACCGGGGGCGTGCCGGCCTGAAAGCGCCGCGCTGTCGGCGCTGGAACGTTGTGATAGATATCCATGGCGTCCAGGTCAGCCTGCGCGAACCAGCCGGATATCGTGGGCGTCAGCGTCGGCCCGAGCTCAGCTCGGGCGTAGAGGAAGCCGATTCCAGAGGTGCCGAGCAGGTACTTCATCATGCCGCCCACGGCGAAGTCGACGCCGAGAGCCCGCACATCGACGCTGCCCGCGCCGACAACCTGATAGCAATCGAGCAGAAGCAGAGCGCCCCGCTCGTGAGCCAATCGAGCGATGCGCGCAACGTCCAGCATTGCGCCGTTCCGGTAGCAGACCTGGGCAATGGCGACGAGCGCCGTGCTCTCATCGATGACGCGCTCGAAGTGCTCCACTGGAATGTAGCCGCTTGCATCCTCCGGCACATGCTCTATCAGAAAGCCACGCGGCGCCTGCGCGTGCCAGATCTGCGCACTCGTCGGAAACTCGAAGTCGCTGACGACGATCTTGCGGCGCTTCCCGCTCGGGCGCAGCGCGCTGGCTAGCGCATTGATGCCGGCGGACGCGGATGCCGTCACCGCTATCTCGTCAGGAGCAGCGTTGAGCAGCCGTGCCATGCGCTGACGAACGGCCTCGCAACGGCCCAGCCACTCACTCCAGTCCGAGCCCCGCTCATCCCGGCTGCCAAGATACTGCTCGAATGCCCGCCTCACATCGATCGACAGCAGACCATGCGAGCCGCTATTGAGATAGGTCTTGTGGGCCAGCGCTGGAAACCGCCGCCGCACACGCTCGACGTCGAACGCCGGCGCGAACACGGAAGACGTCATCGGCTCAACACCGCCGCGCGTAGCCTGGAAAAAGCGTCGTGTCGCGTGGCGAGATCCGCGCGATTGGCAGCTACGCGCATGTCTCTCAGGATCTCCAGGGACCGCAGAAGCGCCGGCAACGGCGGGCCGCTCGCCGTGAGACCGCTCAAGCGAGCCTCCGTCAGCCGCAGGGCGGGCTCTTCGATGAACCGACGCACCAGCGCATCATGGTGCTGGGCTGCGTACTGCCCAAACAGGTCGCACACTTCGAGGAACGCGCGCGTGTTCCGCTGAAACCAATCGGCGTTGCGATGTTCGACCAGAAGCGCGAGCAGCTCGTCCAGCAAGCTGGTGCGAGTCATGCATTCGCGCAGCCGCGCCTGATCTCCAGGCAACATGAACAGCATCTTGTCGACCAGCAGCTGCACATAGTAAGCGTCGTTGGCGCGGCATACTCCCAGCAGCAGATCGATTTCGTTGATACCGGAGAAATCGCCGGCGTTCGCGCCACGGTATTCCTGGCGGCCGACACGATAGGGCTTGTAGTACGGCCGCACCGAATAGAAGAAGCGATCGACGTCGAGCTGGCGCATCAGTCTCTCGTTGACGCGCAGGACTTCGCGCAATGCGTGCTTCGCGGATTCGAACATGACGTCCGCGACGGGGCTCGAGACGCCGAGATGAACGATGCTCATGAGCGCATCGGCCGCTCGCTCGAGGCAGAGTATCCCGCGAGTATTCTCGTCAATGAAAAGGAACTCGTCGCGCAACGACGTGAAACTCTTGCGCACGCCGGCGCGGGCCCGATTATGGGTCGCCAGATGGGCCGTGGAGAATCTCGGCGCCATGCCGAGCGAGGCGCCCACGTGAAGCGCGAGCGAAGAGGCTTCGGGGAACGGCGAGCGCTCTTCGCGCGCCGGGTTGGTGAGCTCGTGCCGACGCATGGCGGCCAGATACATCCCCACGTTCCCGAGAACACCGAACCCGCTCTCGAAGCCGTCGCCCGTGTTGCCTTCCGCCAGCAGCGCCACGACATGGGCGTGGCCCGCCGCCCGCAACTCGGCCTTGATCGAATCCGCGCCGCCGCCCACCTCGGAACGATCGGGCTGCGCGAAATATCGATTCTCGAGCTCGGTGTTCATCTCCACAAAGGAAGTGCGAATCCAGTGCTCGAACGTTTCCGCCTTGCTGGTCACAACCGCGCCCTCAGTAGCTCACCATATCGGCACCCGGTCCGACGGCGCCAGATACAGCTGCTGGCCGGGGCGAACATCAAACGCCCGGTACCAGCTATCCAGGTTCCGGACCGTGGCCACCCGATAGGATGGGGGCGCATGCCCGTTCGTGAGTATCTGCCTCCGAACCGCTTCCTCGCGACTCTTGTCGCGGCGACTTTGAGCATAGCTCAAGAAGAAGCGCTGCTCGCCGGTGAACGCCTGTGAGCCGCGGGTGTCCTGGCCGGCACTGGCTGCTCGGTACGCGGATAGCGCAGCGGCCAGCCCCGCCACGTCGGCGATGTTCTCACTCAACGTGCGCGTTCCGTTGACTGCAAGATCGGGAAACGGGCGGTATCCGTCGAACTGTCTCGCCAGGCGCGCGCCTGCCGCCTCGAAGTATGCAAACTCGGTTGGGGTCCACCAGTTTCGCAGGCGACCGGTCGCATCGAAAAGGGCGCCGTGATCGTCGAAACTGTGGGAAACCTCGTGACCGATCAGAGTACCGATTGCGCCGTAGTTGCTGGCGTCGTCCCCTTCCGCATCGAAGTACGGTGGTTGCAGAACCGCGGCGGGAATGTTTATGGCGTTCATGACGGGCAGGTTGACCGCGTTCACGGTTTGCGCGGTCATGACCCATTCGTCGCGATCGACCGGCCTGCCCAGTTTTTTCAGATTGTACTGGTATGTAAAGAGCGAGGCCCGCTCGGCATTGCCGAGCGCATCGCCCGCGACGACCTCCAGGCCGGAGAAGTCCCGCCATTTTGGCGGATAACCGATACCGACCTTCAGTGAGCTCAGCTTCGCCCGCGCGTTCGCCCGGGTCTGCGGGGTCATCCAATCGAGTCCGCTCAGGCGATCGCTGAAGGCGCCGCGTATCCGCTCGACCATGGCCTCGACCTTGCGCTTCGCGGCGCCTGGGAAGTAAAGCGCGACGTAACGCTTACCCACGGCCTCGCCCAACGCGTCATTCGTGGCTTGCACCGCGCGCTTCCAGCGCTCCCCCAACTCCTGCGTTCCGTTCAGAGTGACGCCGTAGAACGCAAAGTTCTCATCGACGACGGCCTTCGGCAAAAAAGCGGCGCTGCGGTCGACGGTGTGGAGAATGAGGTAATCCTTCCAGGTCGCGATCGGCTGGCTGCCGACGAGCGCTGCGATGCCCGCGATCGCGGTCGGCTGCCAGGCGATGATCTCTTGCTGAGCGCCGGGAAAACGGGCAGCGGCAAGGAACTCCTTCCAAGAAAGCCCCGGCGCCTGGGTTTCCAGTGTGTCGATACGCCAGCGATTGTTGCCATTTGTCATGTCCCGGGACCGTTCGCGAGTCCACTGCGCCAGCGCAATCCGGCGCTCGAGATCGATAACGCCCGCGGCACGCGCTTCGGCATTCGCAACGCCGGCGATCCTCAGCACCGCCGCCACGTGACGGGCGTACTTGCCTCGAATCGCTTCCATCTGCGGAGACGGATCCAAATAGTAGTTGCGATCGGGCAGGCCGAGCCCCCCTTGCAGAAGAAAAGGCGCGTATCGATCGGGTTTGTCGAAATCCCGCGCGACCCAGAGGCCGAATAGATTGTCGGTGTACAGATTGGTGCTGTTGATGACATCTACGTCGGCGCGCAAGGTGCCGCCCAAAAAGCGCGCAAGTCCGCGTCGATCGGAAATGGCTGCGATCCGCGCGAGTTTGGGTCGCAGCGGCCGCATGCCGAGCGCCTCGATCCGCGCCTCGTTCATCAAAGTCTCGTAGTACCTGCCGATCTTTCGACCTTCGACGTCCGCGGAACCTTGATTGCGTGCCAGTTGCTCGACGAGAGCCCTGATCCGGGCCTCGGTCAGATCCTGTAGTGCCGCCGAGTTGCCCGCTCGGCTTTTGTCAGCGGGTATTTCCACCGTCTTCAGCCAAGACCCGTTCGCGTAGGCGAAGAAGTCATCGCCCGGCGCGATCGAGGGGTCCATCGCTTCGACATCTGGAACGGCCGATCGGGCCTCGGCGGGATGAACCGGCGCACCGCCCGCGCAAAGCGTGAGCAACAACGAGAGTCCCGCCAGAAGGGCGTAAGTCCTCAACGTCCCGTCCGCACGGCAATGCTTTCCGCCGTTCATGAATCCCGCTCCTGTTCGCACATCTTTCGCGCGCGCGACTCACCGAAGATCGCATCGGCTCTCGAGGTAAGAGGGTTTTGGCCCGCATAGTGGGTACCTCGTCCGCGGGCGCACGCTCTCACTTCATTTTCGCGGCGATCGAGTACCCATTCCCCGCCAAAGAGGGCTCTCCATGTAGAGGGGCAACGCCATCCGGAGACACATCATGTTCACCCGACGCCGCTTTATTGCACACACCGCGCTGGCCGCGGCGGTGGGCTCCCTGGCTGCTACGCTACCGGGTGTCACGCCGAGCGCCGAAAGCCCCCCTCCTCCTGAGCCACGGCTGCTCGATCGCGCTCGCAGCCTGCTGAAGCAGGGCCCTCTGATCGATACGCACAACGACCTGCCGTCGATGTTTCTCGAAACCCACGCGGAAGACTTCACGACCCTGGATATGGGGAAGGTCCAACCGACGCTGTGTGCCGATATTCCCCGCCTTCGCGAAGGGTGCGTCGGCGCGCAGTACTGGTCGATCTTCGTGGAAGGAAACACCCAGGCGACCCACGCATCGCTGCACGATGCGATCCGTGAGTTCGACGTCGCCTTTCGTTTCATCCGGGCGCGCCCGGAGCTGGAGCTTGCGACAACGGCGAACGACGTGGAGCGCATCCATCGAGCGGGCCACATCGCATCGCTCCTGGGGGTCGAGGGCGGCCACATGATCGAGAACTCGGCCGCGGCGCTGCGCATATTTCAAGAGCTCGGCGCGCGCTACCTGACACTGACCCACTTCGACAACATTGCGTGGGCCGACTCCGCGACCGACCGGGTTCAGAATCACGGTCTCACCGAATTTGGCCGACGCATCGTGCGGGAGCTGAACCGCATCGGCATGTTCGCGGATATCTCGCACGTGAGTGCCGACACGATGCGCGACACGCTACGCACCACCCGTGCGCCGGTGATCTTTTCTCATTCCAACGCCTTCGCGATCGATCCGCACGTGCGGAACGTGCCGGACGATGTGCTCCTGATGCTCGCCGCCAACGGCGGCGTCGTCCATGTCAACTTCCTCAAGGAGTTCGTCTCGCCGCGGGATCCCGCCTGGCAGGCGAAACGGGCGGAGGCAGTCAGGCAATTCCATTCCCGCCTCGATACGGATAACGCCGTCCAGAGCGCCATGACGGAATGGGAGAACCGGAATCCGCATCCGCGCGGCACGATCGCGGATGTCGCCGATCACATCGACCATATTCGAAAAATCGCCGGCGTCGACTGCATCGGAGTCGGCGCGGACTTCTTCGATGCGGGCCGTCGCTCGATGGCGATCGGCCTCGATGATGTCACGCGCTACCCGTACCTCTTCGCAGAGCTTCTGCGTCGAGGCTACTCGGACGAGGATGTGCTGAAAATCGCGGGCCGCAACCACCTTCGGGCCATGCGAAAAATGGCGGCCGTCTCGGCGGAGCTGCGCAAGACCGAAGCGCCGCAGCTCATCGAGGGCGCGGCCGCCGGCTCGTATCAACTCTAGTCACCGTCACTCGAGTAACACCCGATGCTCAATCGCGCCCTGGCCCTCGTGCTGTGCCTCGGGGGAGCCGTCACTGCGCTCGCGGACACCCCACCTCTCGCCCCCGACATACCCCCGCAATTCGATCCGCCCTCGGACCTCGCGGACTACGTGAAGCGCGAAGTCATGATCCCGATGCGGGACGGGATCAAGCTCCATACCCTGATCTACGTTCCCCAAGGAGTCACGCGAGGGCCGCTGCTGCTCACCCGAACGCCCTACAGCGCCGCGAGCCGCTCACAACGCGCCGCCAGCCCGCACTTGCTGGCGACGCTACCGATGAGCGATGAAGTTTTCGCGTTCGAAGGCTACATCCGCGTGTGGCAGGACGTGCGCGGCAAGTACGGTTCGGAAGGCGAATACGTGGTGACGCGTCCGCTTCGCGGGCCATTGAACAGCAGCGACGTGGACCATTCGACCGACGCGTACGACACCATCGACTGGCTCGTGAAGAACGTCCCGGAATCGAACGGGCGCGTCGGCATGATCGGCGGTTCGTACGAAGGATTCACGGTGCTCATGGCACTCATCGACCCGCATCCCGCCCTGAAAGTCGCGGTTCCGATCAGCTCGATGGTGGACGGCTGGAAGGGGGATGACTGGTTTCACAACGGTGCGTTCCGGCAAACGAGCTTCGACTATTTCTACAGCCAGACAACCGCCAGGGGCGACGGACGGCACATCGCCCGCGGCATGTACGACGACTTTGCGGATTTCCTCTCCGCAGGCTCGGCTGCGGATTATGCACGCAAGTACGGCATCGACCGGTTGCCCTATTTCCGCAAAGTGAGTGAGCACCCTTCCTACGACGGCTACTGGCAGGCGCAGGCGCTCGACAAGATACTGAGTGCGCGGCCCCAGACCGTGCCGACCTTGCATGTGGCGAGCCTCTGGGATCAGGAAGACATGTATGGCGCGCTCCATACCTACGCCGTTACCGAAGCACAGGACGCGCACAACGACCGGAATTTTCTCGTGCTGGGCCCGTGGCGCCACAGCGGCGCCAACTACGATGGAACGACCCTTGGGCCGTTGCGATTCGAAGGCAACACGGCGCTCCAGTATCGAGAAGGAATACTGAAGCCGTTCCTCGATCAGTATCTCAAGGAAGGTGCGCCCCGGGCCGCAATACCACCCGTCAGCGCGTATGAAACCGGTACGAACCGTTGGCGCCGGCTCCAGCAGTGGCCGCCCGCATGCGACTCCGGTTGCGCCCGCTTGCCGAACCGGTTGTACCTCGGCCCCCACTTCTCCCTGAGCCTCGAACGCGACCTCGCCGCGCCACCTGTTGCCGGCTCATCCTTCGACGAGTACGTCTCCGATCCCGCGAAGCCCGTGCCGTACGTCACGCGGCCCGTGCGCTTCGACGATGGTGACGCGTGGAAGCGCTGGCTCGTCAGCGATCAGCGCGCTTTCGCAGACCGGACCGACGTGCTGGTGTATACGACTGAGGTACTCGACAGGGCGGTCAGAATCAGCGGCGAGCCCGTGGCGAACCTGTTCGCCTCGACGAGCGGGACGGACGGCGACTGGGTCGTAAAGCTGATCGATGTGTATCCCGATGAAGTCCCCTCGCAACCCGAGCTCGGCGGTTACCAGCTTGGCATCAGCATGGAGATCTTCCGCGGGCGCTATCGCGAAAGTCTCGAACATCCGAGGCCGATCACGCCTAATACGGTGCTGCGCTACCGGTTCGCGCTCCCTACGGCCAATCACGTTTTTCTTCCTGGCCACCGGATCATGGCCCAGATCCAGTCGAGCTGGTTTCCGCTCTACGACCGCAACCCTCAACATTTCGTCGAGAATATCTTCTTCGCGAAAACTGGCGACTATCGCAAGGCGTTGCAGCGGATCTATCGAAGCGGTAACGCGGCGAGTTTCATCGAGCTGCCGCTCGTTGACCCGTGACCATCTTCCGCCGCTTGACCCATGACTACCTTCGGCTGCTCGACCGATGACCACCTTCCGCCGCTTGGCCCCTGACTACCTTCCGCCGCTAGACAGCTGCGCGTTCTCGCGCATTTGCGGCGCGCCCTCGGTCCACCACCTGACCGGACCCGGCACGGGCGCGGGCGCGGGCACGGGCACGGGCACGGGCACGGGCACGGGCGCGGGCGCGGGCGCGGGCGCGGGCGCGGGCAACACCTTCGACAGCGTCGAAGGATCGAACAGTTCCCCGCCTCGAATCACCCATCGGACGCGTGACGTCGCGCGAATGTCTTCCATCGGGTTTCCGTCGAGGATGACGATATCCGCAAGCTTTCCGGGTTGCAGCGTTCCGATCTCTCGCTCGACGCCCAGCGCGTAGGCTGCATCGACTGTGGCGGCAGCAAGCGCACGCTTGTTGCCCGCGCCGCTGGCCAGGTCCCATATTCCCCAGTGATTCGCCAACCCGGGCATCACGCCATGCTCGCCGAGGTGAATGCGCATGCCTGCGTCCATCAGTCTGGCAAGGCTCTCGCCGTAGAGCTGGAAGACGAACTCTTTGTCCGACACCGTCAATCGGCGTCGATCGCGCGACTGGAGATATTCGTACGGTACCCATTCGCGCAAACGCGAATCCTCTTCGTCGAGGTCGTGGTTCAGGCCGTACGACAACGCGGTCGGCCCGCCCGACGCCGCCACCGTGAATTGATAGCTCATGGACGAGCCCGAGCGGCCGAGCAGCTGCCGAACGTCGTCATAGACCGGCATCTGCATTCCGTGCGCCACATGCGCGACACCATCAAGGATGAAGCTGAGTGTCGCCTGGAGCGAGGAGTCCGCCTCGGGCACCGGAATGAGCCCCGCCTCCTCCGCCGCATTCCACATCCACTGGCGATTGAGTCGTCCGCCTATGTCGTAGACCTTTACGCAGCAGTCATCGTGAAGCCTGTTTCGCTTCACGAGCCGCCTCGCATCCTCGGATGAGTTGAGGCGCTCATCCCACTGTTGAATCGGGCCGGTCTGGAGAATGCGCGGCCCCTCGAACCGGCCGGCCTGCGCGAGATCGCTGAAGGAGTACAGCGCCATCGGCGCGGCAGGATCGAAAACAGTTGTGAACCCGTAGGCCAGTTTCGCTTGGAGGATCCACGCAAAGGCCGACGGCGGCCCGATGTTGTACAACTCGAAGTGATGAGAGTGAGTCGAGATGAATCCGGGCATCGCCGTCTTTCCATGCGCGTCTATGACGCGCGCGCTGGAGGCAATGGCGACGGTGCCGCTCGCCCCAAGCGCCGTGATACGGCCGTCCTCGATAACGAGGTCTCCGTCGGGAATCTCGAGATCGCCATCGAAGGTGAGCAGGTGCGCACCCCGAATGACGAGCGTGGCGGCCGGCGCGGCCCGAGGCAGTGAGAGCCCGATCCGCGCGACGGATTGTGCGGGAGGCTGCTTTGCTTCCACCGCCGCGCGAAACACGCGGTCGGCGACCATGAAATAGACCGCGCGATGATCCGCGGACCAGAACGGGCTCGAGCCGCCCATCACGGTTGAAAGGCGCTTCACGTTCGAGCTCGCGGAGTCGCCTCCGGGGCCACCGATCCGGGCGGAGACCCGCAACCCCGCGTTCCCGAGATCCACCTGGCTCAGGTCCACCCAATCGATCTGTCCGTAGCGAGTCGCGTTGTCGTGAAGCAGGAGCGATTTTCCGTCCGGGCTCAACAGCGCGCGGCGCACGAGGGCGTGGCCCGCGGGAGTGGCCAGGCCGATACCCTCGAGTTTCAAGTGTTCGCGGCGCTCTCCTGTCCGCAGATCTATCGACACGAGGATCGCGCTGGTCGGGTCGACGTAGAAAACACGACTCGAATCGCCGGCCAGGAACTGCAGTTCCGGCGTTTCCTCCCGGATGGAAAGAGGAGCCACCCGAATCGAAGGACCGCCGGTGCGGGGAATCAGCACGAGATCGAACGCGCTGAATCCGGCGAAAAGTTCCTGCCGACCCACCGCCGAGCGCAGCGCCACGACGTACTTTCCATCCGGTGAGAGCGTGGGACTCGCGTAGAACCCGGATTCAGCGCTGAGGATCACGGGAGTGCCGGAGGACTTCCGGAGTGCGGCTTCGTAGATGTGGCCGCTCTGGCTCCGCGAGTCGAATCCCGCGAAAAGAATCGACCGGCCATCGGGCGACCAGACCGGCCGGGATTCGTCGTCCACTTCGTCCGAGTCCTGCGTAATTCGCTTGGGGTTGCCGCTTGGCCACGCCTTGATCCAGATTCGTCCGACTGCGCGGAACGCGAGTTGCTTTCCATCCGGGGAGAGCACGGCGTCGGAAATGTAACGCACGGCCACTGGGCCGGATGTCGCGACTTGCTGTGGGCTCATTCGCAAGGCGGCGAGCCGCGCATGAACCTCTGCCGTGAACGGAATTTCCGTAGCGTTGCCTGAGGGCACGGCCACGCGCCACAGTTTCCCGCCGTAGGACGTGACGAGTGCGGAGCTGTCGGGCAGGAACGAGAACGCGTTGACCAGCCCATAAGACACCGAAGTCTCGGTGCTATCGCGCTCGACCGGAAAGAGCAGCGAACGATCCGTTCCCTCTTCGAGATCGCGCACGCGCAACCCCGTATCGGCGTCGTAGCGGACCGCATACACGAGCCAGCGGCCATTCGGCGCAAGGCGTGGCGTGAACGCACCCTGAGGAGCCTGCGTGATCTCGCGGAATTGCGATGTCCTGCGATCGAGCTGGCCGACCTGGTAAAGCGGCTGCAGGAGCTCGGAGTTGAAACGGCCGAGGCTCGTGCGTGCCGAGTAGTAGAGATATCGCCCATCGGCGGAGAAGATCGGATCGAGGCCCGAGCGCGGCGAGCCCGAACCGACCCCGTTCGGATGCAGCGCGCTCGTCGTTTTACCTCGCTGCCGCGGATCGATCGGATACAGAAGAATGTCGTCAGTGGTGGTGCCGTTGTAATAGCTGGTCTCGGCCGCTTCGGCCGCACAGACGAACCGTCCATCCGGGGTCCAGGCGGGAGTCATGAAGAAGCGGGTCGCCTTCGGACGTTGCAGCGGATCCTGCGCGCTGACCATCACCGGGTCCGAGCCGTCGGCGTTCACGATCCAGAGATTGTCCGTGCCATTGCGATCGCTCACGAACGCGATCTTCCGACCATCCGGCGAGAACCGTGGCCGGTAGTCGATGGCCGGGCCGCGCGTCAGCGGGCGCGCCCGCCCGCCCGCGATGGGCATCGCATACAGATCGCCGAGGAGGTCGAAAACCACCGTCTGACCGTCGGGCGAGACGTCGGGGTTCATTCGTGTGCCCTCCGACGTCGTGAAATCGATACTGCGCGTCAGCGTCGTCGCAAACGTGTGCTCCGAGCCGTCTCCAATCGGGGCGGCCGTGGCAGGCGCGCACCACAGCGCGCCGCAAGGAACGAGCGCCCGAAACGCCGCAATCGGATTGATTCGAGGCGGCGCCATCGGGCGTCATTCCTTCGGACGTCAGAAGCGATACAGCGCGTTGACGCCGACAGTCCGCGGCCGCAGACGATACGCGCGCCCGTCGTTGTACGACGAGCTGACCCACGTCAGATTGTCCGCGTTCGAGAGGTTGTTGCCGAACAGCGAGAGCTCAACGTGTTTGAGGGTCGCACCCAGCTTCATGTTGATCTGGCCGAAGTCGCCCGCCACCGTACCGGTCTCTCTCACGTTGTTGTAGAACCCACCGACGAAAGCGTAGTCGGCGCGAACGTACAGCGGCACGGCCGCGATGTCCCACGAGTACTGAACCCCGGCGTTGTACTGGTACTTTGGCGAGCCCGGCAGGCGCGCGCCATCCACCCCGATTCCGGGCGCATCGCCATCGAGCTCCGCGTTGACGTACGAGGCGCCGACGTTGAGCTTCAGATTGCGGGCCAGCGAAAACGCGGACTCGATCTCCGCGCCGCGCGACTTGGCATGCCCGGCATTCAACACCACCGGGAAACCGCAAGCCGGCGCAACACTGACCGGCAACCCTTTCCACTGGATCGTGTAGATCGCCGCGTTGATGACCATGCGATTCTCGAGCAGGTCGAACTTGCCACCGAGCTCATAGCTGTCGAGAAAGTCCGAGTCGATGTTCCGGCCGGATACGGGCACGCCGTCGAGACCATCTACGAACCCGTCGTGGTTCACATCACACGTGACGGGGCTCGGGCCCTGCGGCTTGCCCAACCGGAAGCCCTGCGACCACTGCGCATAGAGCAACGAGTTTTCCGTCGCTTTGTACGAGAGATTCACCTTGTATGAAGAGTTGTTCTCATCGCTCTTCAAGTGGCTGGCGGTGGCGGCACCGACAAGAGGACCGGAGCTGGCGAGCGAGGTATCCCGCTTGTAGTCGAACTTTCTCACGCCTCCGGTGAGCGTCAGCTTTTCGGCGATCGTGTAGGAAAGCTCGCCGAATACGGCGCCCTGCCGCAGCGTGGTGCGCTCCGTGCCGTCGATCAGCAACGTGCTCGGATACGGATTGAACTGAGGAGCACCGCCGTAGTAAGTCCGAGTGAGACTGCGAAACTTGACGTCTTCATAGTAGACCCCAGCGACGAACTGGAGCGGCCCTTGAAGCTTCGACACCAGTCGAACCTCCTGGTTGAACCCATCCACGTCGGTGATATAGAGCTGAGGCCCGGGAATGTTCCCGAAGAACACACCGGCATCGTAGTTACGGTGGAACTCCTGCGTGCTGTACGAAGACGACGAGAGCAGGCTCGCCCAGGGAAAGGTGTATTCGAGCACGAGGTTGCCGACGTGCGTGTCATCCGCAAGAGACTCGCTGCCCCCGCCCATGATCGGCGCGATCCGCAGGCGCGACTGCGTCGAGCGGCCTCGCGGAATCTCGACTTCGGGGAGTCCATCCTGCCCCAGGTTCTGCGCGAGGTACATCAGCGTCGCTTTCAGATTCTCCGTCGGCCGCCACAGAACCTCGATGCGCCCGCCTTTGTAATCCGTGTTGCCGACATTGTCCTGATTGACGAGCAGGTTCCGCGCGCCGAATTGCGTGGCACGGGCAATCATCGCCGGGTCGCTGGCCGCGACGTTGTCGATATAGCCGCTGTCCTTGAACCGATACCCCACGGCGCGAACGGCCAGCTGATCGTCGATGAGCGGGACGTTGACGACGCCCTTGATCTCGTTGTTGCCGCTGCCCCGGTCGGCGGTGTCGGAGTACCCGGCTTCCACGGAACCTTCGAAGGCGCCGAGATTGGGCGCAACCGGAATATTCCTGACGGCTCCGGACAACGAGCCCGAGCCGTACAACGTGCCCTGCGGGCCGCGCAGGACCTCGACGCGTTCCATATCCACGAGCTTCAGATCCGCCGCGCTCCAGCGCAGGCCGGATAGCGGCACCTCGCCAAAATAAACCCCGACCGTCTGGCCGACACTCAGGCCCTCGCTCTGCGGATTCACGGAAATGCCGCGAATCACCGTCGCGTTTCGACCCGCGCCCTGATCGAGATGGCTGACACCCGGCATCGTGCGCAGGTAATCCGCCATACCGTTCAGGCTCTGTTGCTCGATGTCCCTGGCGCTCAGCGCGCTCAGACTCATTGCTGTGTCCTGGAGGCTTTGCTCGCGCTTGTTGGCGGTGACGACGACTTCTTCGAGGCCGCCGGCGGCGGGCTTGCCGGCTCCCGCACGGCCGGAGGCCGCCGCGTCATCGTGCCCTTCGGCCTGGGCGAGACGAAAAAAGCCGGACGAGTGTTTCACCGCCTCGACTCCGATTTGCGCAGAGGGCTGCCCCGGCGTCGTGACGGGTGCCGCGGCAGGCGGTGGCGCAACGGGGGTTCGTGTCAGCGTGACGGTCGCGGAGTCGAGGAACTCGAACTTCAGGCCGCTGTGATCGAGCAGCCGCGCGAGTGCCTCCTCGGGTGTCATGTCGCCCGTGAGCGCCTGAGCGCTGCGACCTTCGGTGAGCTCGGTCGAGTAGACGAGCTGGATCTGCGTCTGGCGCGCAAGCGCCGCGAGAGCCGAGCCCAGTGATTGCCCCGGAATGTCGATCTGGTGCTTGATCGCCGCCTGAGCCAGCGACGGAGTGATACCCGCGAATGCGAGCAGAGTGCCCGCGACCAATGTACGCAACGCCATGCCAGCCTTCCCCACGTGGTAGCGCAGCGATCCCTGAGGAGTGCCGCGCCGAGTTGATTTTGTCTTCGTGAAGTAAGAGCGGCCGGCTGACAAATGTGGGTACCTGCGCTTTCGTGCGGGTCGAGGTTAGCTCTGCGGTACCTTTTTCGAGATACGTATTTCCGCCGCGGTTCGTTGAATTTCGATACCGTCGATCCGTCCGAGGAACAACAGCAGCGACTCCGGATTCGTCGAACGAAAGACGGCATTGATTCGCAGGTCGGCGAGCGCGGGATCCGACAGGACAATCGTGCGTCGCGTGTAGCGATTGAATTTTTCGACAACGGAGGCCAGCGGCTCTCCGCTGAAAACCAGCTCGCGCTGCGTCGACGTCGTGGCGCCCGCAGTGTCCGCTTGAGTCACACGATTGATTTCGCCCGACGCGGGAGCGACCGACACACGCTCGCCCGCCACCAGCACGACAGAATGCCGATCCGCCGTCGCGACAACGCCGTCAGGTTCGTCGTCGGTGCGCGAGCGCACTTCGACTCGGCCTTCGACGACGGTCACGACGGTGGCGCGGCTCGTGCGATCCACGTCAAAGGCGGTTCCCACCGCACGGACCGAGGTCGTACCGCTGTGAACGATGAAAGGGCGACGGGGATTCTTGGTGACCTCGAACAGCGCCTGCCCTTCGACGAGCTCTACCTGACGCGACGCCGCGGACATCCGCACCCGCAATCGGGATCGCGCGTCCAGCTTTGCAACGGAGCCGTCATCAAGAACAAAAGTCTTCTGCTCGCCTATATCCGTCGCATAGAGAGTCCCGCGCATTGCGTTCCACCAGACTCCCGCCGCAACCGCGATTCCAATGGTGACGAGCACCGAGGCAGCAACTCGCCATGCAAGCGACGGGTGCGGGCGATGGCGCGGTGTACGATCACTGCGATCGACCAAGGACGTGTCGCCATAGTCCCGCAGAGGCACGACGTTATCCCTTGCCTGTGACGCATGGATTGTCGCCTCCAGTGTCGATTCAAATTCCGGATCGAGGTCGGCCGCATCACCCCACAACTCGACGATCTCGAGATAGACGCGCATGTGGACGGGGGAACGCCGCAGCCAGTCGACAAACGCAGCCCGCTGGTCGAGCGAGGCCGTCGGCTCGCGCATCGCGATGAACCACTCGGACGCCTCGTCGATGATCTGCGGGGCAACGGAAACCGGATCGCTTTTCACAACGCTACCCTCCCTGCTCGTCTTCCATGTGCTTGCGACAATGGGCCAACGCTTGCGACAAGTATTTCTTCACCATGTTTCGCGAGATGCCCAGGCGGACGCCGATTTCGTCGTAGGTCTGGCCATCGCGTCGATGCCAGATCAGCGTCGCCCGCGCCTTCGGAGACAGCTGCGCGAGGATCGTCTCCAGTTTCCGCGTGCGATCGCCCTGCAGGGCCGCGTGCTCCGGAGCCGCGGTTTCGAACATCGCGATATCCGCAGGCAGCTCATCGATCGGCATCTCATCGAGCGCGACATGTAGCGGACGGGTCGAGTGCTTGAGCCGATGTTCGTGCGCGATATGCGCGGCGACGGTGAAGAGGTACGCCTCGGGGCATCGAATCAGGTCCGGGCGGTCCATTCGCAGCAAGCGCAGATAGACCTCCTGCACCAGATCGCCCGCCTCATGGGCATCCGGCACGCGCGATATGAAAAAGCGCGTGAGCTTGCGCCCGTGCGAGGCCACCACGGAGCTCAGGAAGCGGGTTTTCCAGTGAGGATTCATGCGGCCTGAACAGTATGGGACGCGAGACGGAATTGCAGCTTGTGACTCTGTAAGACGGGCAGGCGGGCAAGAGTGGGTACCGGAAATTTCGCGAGGTGTCATAACCTCTTGATTTGAGATTGGATTATCTCCGCCTCGGAACAGGCCCGCGCCTGCTACGGGTACCCACTCGCGTTCGCCGGCCGCTCTTTGAAAGTGGTGATCTTTTTTCAAGCGGCGCGCGCTCCGCGGCGGCCTTGATTCCCAACCAGCGAAGTGATGCTCGATGCCCTACTCGTTTCTCAGCCTGCTGCAGCATGCGTTGACCGGCCACCGCCGGTGGGCACCGACCTGGCGTGACGCGGCGCCTGCGCCGGAATACGACATCGTCATCGTGGGCGGCGGTGGTCACGGCCTCGCAACGGCGTATTACCTTGCGAAGGTTCACGGCCTCGCGCGAGTCGCCGTGCTCGAGAAAGGCTGGATCGGCTCCGGCAACGCCGGGCGCAACACCACGATCATCCGCTCCAACTACCTGCTCGCCGGCAACAACCCTTTCTACGAACACTCGATGAAGCTCTGGGAGGGCCTCGAGCAGGAGCTGGGTTACAACGCGATGGTCAGCCAGCGCGGCGTTCTCAATCTCTACCACTCGGACTCCCAGCGCGACGCTTACGCCCGCCGCGGAAATGCGATGCGCATGCACGGCGTGGACGCGGAATTGCTCGATGCCCCAGCGGTGCGGCGCATGTTGCCGTTCCTGGACTTCGAGAATGCGCGCTTTCCGATTCAGGGAGGCCTACTGCAACGGCGCGGCGGCACGGCCCGACACGACGCCGTCGTGTGGGGCTATGCGCATGCCGCGAGCAAGTTGGGCGTCGATATCGTGCAGAACTGCGAAGTCACGGGCTTCGTGCGCGACGGCGCGCGCATCTCGGGCGTGCAGACGTCGCGCGGTGTCATCCGGGCGGCGAAGATCGGCATGGCCGTCGCGGGGCACACTTCGCACGTCGCAAGTTTCGCGGGACTGCGCCTGCCGATCGAGAGCCACGTATTGCAGGCATTCGTGTCCGAGGCGATCAAGCCTCTCATTCCCGGTGTGGTGACCTTTGGCGCGGGACATTTTTACGTCAGCCAGTCCGACAAGGGCGGCCTCGTGTTCGGCGGCGATATCGACGGATACAACTCCTACGCTCAGCGCGGCAATCTTCCCATGGTGGAAAGCGTCTGCGAGGAAGGTGTCTCGCTGATGCCCGCGATCGGGCGCGTGCGCATGCTGCGGTCCTGGGGCGGTGTCATGGACATGACGATGGATGGCTCGCCCATCATCGATCGCACACCGATCGAAGGGTTGTATCTGAATGGCGGGTGGTGCTACGGCGGCTTCAAAGCGACACCCGCCTCGGGCTGGTGTTTTGCGCATCTTCTCGCGCGAGACGAGCCTCACCCGGTCGCGCGTGCCTATCGCCTCGACCGCTTCGCGACCGGCGCCCTTCTCGACGAGAAGGGCGCCGGCGCGCAGCCCAATCTCCACTGACCAGGATAGTGCTCGACACTGACGCTCCATGCGCATTGAATGCCCCTTCTGTGGTGAGCGCGATCTCACCGAGTTCGTCTATCTCGGCGATGCCGACGTCACGCGTCCCGATCCGCTGCGCGCGGACGCGATGGAACGCTTCGTTGAAGCGGTCCACACACGCGAGAACCCCGCCGGCGTCCACAACGAATTGTGGTATCACAATTTCGGCTGCCGGAGCTGGTTGCGCGTCACCCGAAACACCCGCACACATGAGTTGCTCTCGGTCGAGTTTGCGACGGCGCGGTTCCGTAGAAGGCATGGCACCGCATGAACGCGTCGGATAAAGCGCCTCGTGCGGAGCAGAGCGCCAGCGCCGAATACACCGGCGCCACCGTGCTACACCAGCCCAACCGGTTGGCCGGGCGAGGGATGGTCGATCGCACGCAACCCTTGTCGTTCCGCTTTGACAGGAAGCGATATAGCGGCTTCGCTGGCGATACGCTCGCGTCCGCGTTGCTGGCGGCGGGCGTGCAACTCGTCGGCCGCTCGTTCAAGTATCACCGTCCACGCGGCATCCTGACCGCCGGCTCGGAGGAGCCGAATGCGCTCGTCGAGCTGCGAAGTGGCGCGCGACAGGAACCCAATACGCGCGCCACGGTAGTCGAGCTGTTCGAGGGACTCGAGGCCCGCAGTCAGAACCGGTGGCCCTCGCTCGCTTTGGATGCGGGGTCGATCAACTCCCTGTTCGCACCCCTGCTCGTCGCGGGTTTTTACTACAAGACGTTCAAGTGGCCCGCGGCCTTCTGGGAAAAGCTGTATGAACCGGCTATCCGGCGCGCCGCCGGGCTGGGCCGCGCCAGTCGGAGCGGCGACCCGGATACATACGAAAAAACACGCGCCTTCTGCGACCTGCTGGTCATCGGGGCGGGGCCTGCGGGACTGGCCGCCGCCCTCGTTGCCGGACGTGCCGGAGCCCGGGTGATTCTCTGCGATGAGGATTTCGTACTCGGCGGCCGCCTCAACCTCGATCGCCAGGAGATCGACGGGATGAGCGGCCGCGCGTGGGCACAACACGTCGAAGCCGAGCTCAGCGTGCTCCCGCAAGTGCGCATCTTGCGTCGAACGACAGTCTTCGGCGCTTACGACAACGGAATGTCTGGCGCGCGCACGCTGGGCGCGGTCGAGCGCGTGTCCGACCATCTGCCCCAGCCGCCGAACGGCCAGCCGAGACAACGCCTGTGGCGCATCGTGACCAAAGAGGTGGTGCTGGCGACTGGCGCTATCGAGCGTCCCATTGTGTTCGGCGGGAACGATAGACCCGGCGTCATGCTCGCCTCTGCGGTTCGAACCTATATCAACCGCTTTGGTGTGACCCCCGCCCAGCGCATGGCGCTTTTCACGACGAGCGATGACGGGTGGAAAACAGCCTTCGACCTGGTGAACGCTGGCGTGACACTGGAGGCGATCATCGACCCGCGCCCACAGATTGCGCCCGCGCTCGCGTCGCGGGCCGCGCGCCTCCCTACGCACGCCTTGCTCGGAGCTCACGTCGTGGAGGCTCGCGGCGCCCACGGTTTGCATGAGATCAGCGTGCAGCCCGCATCCGGGAGCATGCTTCGGTTCACCGTCGGCGCACTTGCGGTATCGGGAGGGTGGAATCCGAATCTGGGGCTGTCGACGCACCTCGGCGGGCGACCCCGCTGGTCCGACCGCCTTTCCGCGTTCGTTCCGAGAGATATGCCGCGCGGCATGACCGCGGTGGGTGCCGCCGCCGGCTCTCTTTCGCTTGGCGAGGCCTTGCAGGAAGGAAGCAGGGCCGGTGCAATGGCGGCTGAGGCTGCGGGATTTTCCGTGTCCGGGCTGAACCCATGGCGCACGGACGACGAAATGACCGGCGTGACGCCGCTATGGGATGTCCGCAAGTCGCGCGGCAAGGCCTTTGTCGATTTCCAGCACGACGTCACCGCCGCCGATATCGCGCTCGCGGCGAGAGAAGGATTCCAGTCGGTCGAGCTGCTGAAGCGTTACACGACGCTCGGCATGGCGACCGATCAAGGGAAAACGTCGAACGTGAACGGCTACGCCATCATGGCGGCACTCACCCGGCGCACCATTCCGGAAGTCGGCACAACGGTTGCGCGACCGCCCTGCTCGCCGGTTGCCCTGGGCGCCTTCGCCGGCTTACATCGCGGCAAGCACTTCAAGCCCACTCGACTCACGGCCGGCCACGCGTGGGCGCAAGAACGGGGAGCCACGTTTGTCGAGGCCGGCCTGTGGCTGCGCGCGCAGTGGTTCTCATCACCCACCGACGCGAGCTGGCTCGAAACGGTCTCGCGCGAAGTGAGCGCCGTGCGATCCGCAGTGGGGGTCTGCGATGTCTCGACGCTGGGAAAGATCGACATCCAGGGTCCGGATGCCGGAGCGTTTCTCGACCGTGTATACATCAACCAGTTCTCCACGCTGCCTCTCGGGAAGGTGCGCTACGGGCTGATGTTGCGCGAGGACGGATTCGTGATGGATGACGGCACGAGCGCGCGGTTCGCACAGTCTCGCTACCTGATGTCGACGACCACCGCGAACGCCGCGAAAGTCATGCAACACCTGGAGCATGCCCGGCAAGTGACCTGGCCGCAGCTCGACGTTCAGATCGTCTCGGTCACAGAACAGTGGTCGCAATATTCGATTGCGGGGCCGCGCTCGCGTCGGCTGCTGCAGAGGCTGCTCGGCAGTGCCATCGACCTATCGAATGAGGCGTTCCCGTATCTAGCGTGTGCGGAGTTCAACTGGGACGGCGTGCCCGTGCGGCTGTTTCGAATTTCATTTTCCGGAGAGCTCGCCTACGAGCTTGCCGTCCCCGCACGCTACGGCGACTCCGCTATTCGCGCGATCATGTCCGCAGGCCAGGAGCTCGGCGTAGCGCCTTACGGAACCGAAGCGCTGGGCGTGATGCGAATCGAGAAGGGTCACGTCGCAGGCAACGAGCTCAACGGCACCACCACCGCGGGCGATCTGGGTTTCGGGCGAATGATGTCGAAGCAGAAGGATTTCATCGGCCGCGTGCTCGCCGGCAGGGCTGGCCTGGTCGATCCGCAAAGACCGGTCCTCGTAGGCGTTAAGCCCCTGAACGCGGCGGCCCGCCTCGATGCCGGCGCGCACTTCCTGACCCCTGGCGATCCAGCCACGCTCGAGAATAGCCAGGGTTACCTCACTTCCGTTGCCTTCTCGCCCACGCTCGGCCACTGGATCGGACTCGGGTTCCTGAGAAACGGCTCGAAACGCCGGGGCGAACGCATCCGGATCCACGATCCGTTACGCGGCGGGGATTTCATCGCGGAGATCGTGTCGAACATTTTCGTGGATCCGGACGGCGAGAGACTCAAACAATGACCCCCAGTTCCCGCGGACTCATGCCTCGTTCAGCGTTTCCGCAACTGCAGTCGGCGCATCTTGAATCGCGTGGAGTGCATCTCAGCGCCCGGGAGTCGCTTGGCATCGCAACGGTGATGGCAAAACAGGGACAGGCCGAAGCGCTGCGTGAAAGCGTGCGCAAGCAATTCGGCATCGAGCTTCCCAGTGGACCTTTGCGCGCACATCGCGCCGGTGTGAGCTTTGTGGGAACGGGCCCCGATACGTGGCTCGCGACGTGCGAACCGGGGAGTAACCGCTTCGCCGGGCCGCTGGCGGAAATGATAGGAGAAGTCGCGGCGGTCACCGATCAGGGTGATGCGTATGCCGTGTTACGCCTCCGCGGCCCGAGAGCTTGCGAGGCGCTCCAGAAGCTCGTGCCCATCGATCTTCATCAGCGATCGTTCAGGCAGGGGCACGCGGCTTGCACGGTTGCCGCCGAAATCAGCGTGATTTTCTGGCGCCTCGAGAACGACGATGCCGGGTCATCGGTATTCGAGCTCGCGATCCCGCGCAGCTTCGCCGACAGCGTGTGGCACGCCTTGATGGCAGGCATGCCCGGAGGGTGATCACTTCCATACCTCGCGGGCAACGCGGAGAAAGTTGCCGCCGAGAATTTTCGCGACGTCCGCCTCCCGAAAACCGCGCGCAAGCAACGCCTCGACGACCGAAGGGATCTGCTCGGGAGCCAGGAATTGGCTCGTGCCATAACCGTAACCGTCGGGCCAGATCTCGCGGTTGATCACTGCGGATTTTTCACTGTGGCGCGACCTGAATACATAGTCGAGGCCGATGCCCACGTGGTCGATGCCCATCGTTTCGACCGAGTATTCGATACTGCGCACGAAATTCGCGACGATGTCGCCCTCGCTGCCCATGAAAATGGAGAGGCCGCTGATTCCCAGCACGCCGCCCGTCGCCGCGCAGGCCTTCATGAGCTCGTCGGACACGCAGCGTGGATGGTCCTTCAGCGCCTTCGGGTTCGAATGAGAGATCGTCACCGGAACGGACGACATCTCGCAAACGTCCATGGCCGTGCGGAACCCTGTGTGCGCCACGTCCTTGATCATCCCCACCCGATCCATCTCCCGCATGAACTCGCGGCCGAAGGGTGTGAGGCCCTCGTCGCTTGCATCGTGGCAGCCCGCCCCGACGAGATTTCCGCGGTTGTATGCGACCAGTAACCAGCGCACGCCAAGCTCGTAGAACATCGGGATCAGGGCCGTGTCGCGAGCCAGAGCCTGCGCGCCTTCGATATCGAAGCAGACCGCGAGCTTTCCTTCCTGCCGGGCCCGAAAAACATCCGCGACCGACCGCACCAGAACGTATTCGTCCGCCCGCTTCGCGAGCCACGAACGGAACCCGGCAAGGGCGCGCACCATTCGGTCCAGTGGCACGTCGGAGTCACCGATATTGACGTGGACCACGTCGAAACCCGCAGCCTTGTACCGTTCGATCTGCGGCATCCAGAGTTCCGCATCCGAGAACGGCATGCAGCAGTGGTTCTCCCAGACAAGCGCGCTCGCAATCAGATCGGCTGCGCGGGAGGAATATTCATTGGGCGTAGCGGGCAAGCGGGTCTCTCCACGAAAACAGGGCCTGCAGGGTAAGAGCGCTCACTGACCGGGAGCGGGTACCGCGCCCGATCACTTTCTTTGTGGCGGTACCCGTTTGCGGCGGTACCCAGATGATCGGCCTGACCGCTCTTACAAGGACGTGCAGCCCAGGCTGCATCGTCCGTTCAAGGGTGACGCGATGGCTGCATCAAAACGCGCGACAGGGCGGCCTGCGCGAACATTTCTGGGACATCCGCGCGGCCTCGCCACGCTCTTCATGACCGAGCTCTTCGAGCGCTTCACCTACTACGGGATGCGTTCCGTGCTGGTCCTGTTCCTGGTCGCGGCGACGGACGCGTCGAACCCGGGGCTGGGAATGGACCGCACCACCGCGGGCGCTGTCTATGGGCTCTATACCGGGGCGGTCTACCTGGGCTCCCTCCCCGGCGGCTGGATCGCGGACCGGCTGATCGGGCCGCGCCGCGCGGTACTGTGGGGCGCGCTGATCACGATGCTCGGCAACTTCATTCTTGCGATCCCGGCATCCGCCAGCGTCTTCTACTTCGGCCTGGCGGTCATTGCCGTCGGCGTCGGTTTGCTGAAGCCCAATGCGACTGTCCTGGTCGGAGCGTTGTACGACGGCCAGCCCGGCGCACGACGCGACGCCGGCTTCTCGATCTTTTACGTCGGCATCAATCTGGGCGCGCTCGTTGCACCGCTCATCGCGGGCACTATCGGCGAAACGTTCAATTGGCGGCTGGGGTTTCTCGCGGCCGGAGTCGGCATGGGAGCCGGGGCGATCCAGTACAAGCTGACCGAAGGCTATCTGCCCGACGCGGAACCGCAGCCGACGAAGCTGAGTGCCGCGGCCAGGCGAAGAATGGGAAGACTCTCCGCGCTGTTCCTGGCGTTCGTGCTGATCTTCGCCACCCTGACGCTCACCGGCATCGTGCAGATCTCGGTCCTCTCGTTGGCAAAGATCTTTGGCACGGCACTCATCGGCCTCGCGGTATTCTTCTTTCTGAATCTGCTCCTCGTCGCGCGGCTTACTCGCGGCGAACGCGCGCACGTCGGTGTGATCGCCATCCTGTTCGTGTGTTCCGCACTCTTCTGGGCGGGCTCGGGCCAGCACGCCACCACCTTCAATCTCTTTGCGCTGGATTACACGGATCGATCCTCGTTCGGACACCTGTTCCGCGAGGGAGTGCATCCGGCGTCGTGGTACCAGTCCATCAACCCGATATTCATCGTGCTGTTCGCGCCTTTCTTTGCGTGGCTCTGGGTCGCCCTGGGCGCGCGCAATCGCGACCCGGGCATTCCCGTCAAATTCGGCCTTGGCCTCATTCTGCAGGGGCTGGGGTTTCTGGTGCTGATGCTCGCCGCGCAGCTCATCGTGGCTACAGGGAACCAGGCCGCGCCCACCTGGCTGCTCATGGCCTATCTGCTGCACACGTTCGGCGAGTTGTGCCTGTCCCCGGTCGGGCTCTCGACGGTCACGAAGCTCGCGCCTGCGCGCTACGCGGGTCAGATGATCGGCACATGGTTCCTCGGTACCGCCGTCGGCAACGTGTTCGCCGGGCTGATCGGCGGCCATGTCGGGTCACTCGATGCCGCAACCCTGCCCGAACAATTTCTGCTGATGACCGTGACAGGCGTCGGCAGCGGAGTCCTGATGCTCGCGTTCGCGGGACCCATTCGCAACTGGATCGGAACCGCTCAATGACTACTCACTCTGGATTGGCTCGTACGCTGAAGCCGCGTCACCTCGCGATGATCTCCATCGGCGGGATAATCGGTGCCGGCTTGTTTGTCGGCAGCAGCGCAGCCATCGCCGCAACCGGGCCCGCGATCCTTCTCAGCTATCTGCTGACGGGGGTTCTCGTGCTGCTGGTCATGCGCATGCTGGGCGAAATGGCGGTCGCGATGCCAGGCACTCGGGCATTCACCGAATTCGCCCGTCTGGCGCTGGGCCCGTGGGCCGGGTTCGTGGCCGGCTGGCTCTACTGGTACTTCTGGATCATCGTCGTGCCTATCGAGGCGATTGCCGGCGCCAACATCCTGCACGCGTGGATCCCGCTGCCATCCTGGCAAATCGGCCTTGCCCTGATGGCCGTCATGACCGCTGTGAATCTGTTGTCGACGCGCGCTTACGGAGAGTTCGAGTTCTGGTTCGCCTCGATCAAAGTGGCGGCCATCATCGTCTTCATCGCGATTGCCGCGGCGTACATCCTGGGCTGGAGCTCACCACAAGACGCCACGTTCTCCGCTCTGGTTGCCCATGGCGGATTCATGCCCCATGGCACGCTTGCCGTGCTCGCGGGCGCTGTTACCGTCTTTTTCTCTCTCACGGGCGCGGAGGTCGCCACGATCGCAGCGGCGGAGTCGAACGACCCCGCACGGGCCGTCGCCAGAATGACGACCTCTGTGATCGTGCGCATCCTCACGTTCTACGTCGCGTCGATTTTTCTGATCGTGACGATCGTGCCGTGGAACGACATTGTTGTCGGCGATTCGCCTTTCACGCAGGCACTCACCGCCATGCGATTCGGCTGGGCGAACATCGCCATGAACGCCATCATCCTGACGGCGGTGCTCTCGTGTCTGAACTCCGCGTTCTACGTCTGCTCTCGGGTGATGTTTCTGCTGGCCGAGACGGGCGATGCGCCTCGTTGGCTCGTGCAGGTTAATGCGCGAAACGTGCCGGTGCGCTCCGTCATGGCGGGCACGCTCGCTGGCGTGCTCGGCGTGCTGGCCGCAACGCTATGGCCGAAGACGGTGTTCGCATTTCTGGTCAACGCCTCCGGGGCCCTCATGGTGTTCGTCTACATCATGGTCGCGGTGTCACAGGTCCGGCTTCGGCGCACGCGCGAAAGTCGTGGAGAGCACGCGAGCACGCTCACGATGTGGCTGTTTCCGTGGGCGAGCTACGCCGCGATTGCCGGGATGTTGGGGATACTCATCGCGATGGCGGTGAGCCGCGCACATGCGCAAGAATTCTATGCGAGCCTGCTTGCGCTCGGAGTCGCCGTCATTGCATATCGGGTCGTCCGCGCGCGACGCGCCGGAACACGTGCGCCCCGCTCATCCGGCGCCGAGCCCGCGAGCGATGTCCTGCGCCAACGCGATCACGTAGGGAGCAAATGAGCGCCAGCACTCCACGTGATAGGTAAGCGCGGCAGTCGGCCGCGACAGGATGATCTCGGCCTTCCCGAAAACGGTACGGGTCGCGGAGCCGGGCGGGAAGGCGGAATCGTGGAGATCGAGCGGGCATCCGCCGTTGATCCCTTCACGGGCCGATGTCCCCGAAATCGCAATTGCGCCCTGGCGGTGGCTGATGTCGACGAGAGAGCGGAATCCAGCGCCAAGTCCGATGGTCAGTTCGCGCTCCAGAGCGTCGCTGCTTGCTTCCGCATCGACGAGCAGCCACTCATCCGGCCCGAGCCGCATCGAAGTTCGTGCGCCGGCAACGGCGCATCGGTTGATCGGCAGATCGAGTGCGAAGCCCGCAACGCCGCTCAACTGGTGGGCCCGCTCGGCCCGAAGCCGCAACGAAAACCGCGTGCTGGGCTCGAGCGCAACCATCGCAACGGCCGAAGTCCCCGCGACCGCAATTGCGGCGGACGCGAAGCCGCCCCGCGCTCTGCTCATACTCTGCGCTCCGCTCATACTCTGCGATCTCACGGGATCAGACATTGGCGCGTTCCCCCCGCGAATCGAAGAAAACCGGCGCGGTCACGCGCGCCGCCGTGAAGCCCGCCGGAGTGGTGACATGTACGGTCTGCCCTGCGAGCGCGCGCCCACCCGCTACGAGCGCGAGCGCAATGGAACGGCCGCACGACGCGCTCCAGTAACTGGAGGTCACATGGCCGAGGATCTTGAACGGCACGCGTTGATGAGGATCCGCGACGATCTGCCCGCCTTCCTCCAGCACCTCGCTCGGTGCATCGGTCAGCAACCCTACGAGTTGCTTGCGCGCAGGCGATCGCAGGTCGGGTCGCGCGAGTGAGCGCTTGCCGACGAAATCGGGTTTGGTTCCGGCAATCAGGCCCGCGAGTCCGACATCATCGGGCGTGACCGTACCGTCGGTTTCCTGTCCCACGATGATGAATCCGCGCTCCGCCCGCAGCACGTGCATGGTCTCGGTGCCGTACGGCTCGATGCCGAAGGGTTTACCGCGTTCGTAGACCGCCTCCCACACCGCACGCCCGTAGTCCGCGGGCACGTTGATCTCGTAGCCGAACTCGCCCGTGAATGACACCCTGAACACGCGCGCCGGCACGCCGCACACGTGCCCCGTGCGAACCGCCATGTGTGGAAAGGCTGCCGATGACAGCTCGATGTCCGGGATCAGCGGCGCGATCACATCGCGAGCCTTCGGCCCCTGAACCGCGATCACGGCCCATTGTTCGGTGATCGACGTCAGGAAAACATCGAGCTCGGGCCATTCGGTTTGCAGATAGTCTTCCATGTGAGCGAGCACGCGCGCCGCGCCTCCGGTGGTCGTCGTCACGTGGAAGCGGTCGGCCGCGAGTCGTGCGACCACGCCATCATCGAAGATGTAGCCGTCTTCCTTGAGCATGAGCCCATAACGGCATTTCCCCGGTTCGAGCTTCAGCCATGCGTTGGTATAGATGCGGCTCATGAACTGCGCGGCATCGGGACCCACCACCTCGATCTTGCCGAGCGTGGACGCATCGAAAAGCCCAACCGACCGCCGCACAGCCACGCATTCGCGCCTGACCGCCGCGTCCATGTCCTCGCCGGGTTTCGCGAAGTACCGGGCGCGCCGCCAGAGCGCGACGTTTTCGAAGGTGGCGCCCCGCTCCACGGCCCACCCATCGATCGGCGTCTTGCGCAGGGGCTCGAACAGCTCCCCGCGCGCCGAACCGACCAGGGCGCCAAAGGTGACCGGCGTGTACGGAGGACGGAAAGTCGTCGTGCCGACCTGCGGGATGGGTCGCGACAATTCGGTCGACAGGATACCGAGCGCCGCCATGTTGGACGTCTTGCCCTGGTCCGTCGCCATCCCGGTGGTCGTGTAGCGTTTGACGTGCTCCACCGATTCAAAACCCTCGCGCACCGCGAGCCGGATGTCCTTTGCCGTGACGTCGTTCTGATAGTCGACAAAGGCACGGAGGCGGGAAACATCGGCGTCGGTCGGCAGCTCCCGCATCGGCATGAAGCCCGTGGGCGTCGATGGGCTCACGAGGAACGTACGAGATCCGGGATGACCTGCCGCCGCGAGACCGCCGCTCCAGCCATCGGAGAGGCACGCCGCCAGATCGAAAACGCCACGGCATGCGCCCACCGAGCGCTCGGGCTGCGCTCCCGCTCCGGGCACGAACGAGTCGGTCGAGCCGTCGAATCGCAACTTGCCCCGCGATTGCGAGAAAAGATGAACCGCGGGCGTCCATCCGCCCGAGACGCCCACACAATCGCACTCGAGCTTGCGATGCCTGCCGAGCCGACCGCTCGCATCGACCGGAGCCACGATCAGGCCTGTTACCCGTTTGCGTCCGATGGAACGAATCACCGTGTGACCCGGCAGCACCGTAACGCCCCGAGCTTCGAGATCCGCGACTTCGGGCTCGCACTTCGCGGCAGGCCGGACGTCGAGCAGCGTGACATCGAGTCCAGCCAATCTGGCGTCTAACGCCGCCCGATAGGCAGAGACGCCGCTCGTCACGAACACGATGCGGCGCCCCGGAACCACCGCGTATCGATTGATGAAAACCCGCACCGATTCGGCCAGCATGATGCCCGGCCGGTCATTGTCGGCAAAAGTCAGCGGACGCTCGTGCGAGCCCGTGGCGAGCACTACCTCGCGAGCCCTGACCTGCCACAACCTTTCGCGTGGCAAGTGCTCGCCGGCCTCGGGCAGATGGTCCGAAACGCGTTCGACCATCGCGACGTGATTGTGGTTGTAGTAGCCGAAGACGGCCGTACGCGGCAGCAGTGTGACGTTCTCCTGCGCGCCAAGCAGTCGAAGCGCTCGAGCCACCCACTCGGTTGCGGAAGCACCGTCGACGGTTGAATGCACGTCGTGTAACAGCGCTCCGCCGAACTCCGACTGCTCGTCTGCGAGAATCACCCGTTTGCCGCTTGCGGCAGCCGCCTGCGCCGCAGCCAACCCTGCGGGGCCCGCGCCAACGACGAGAACATCGCAATGGGCATGACGATGCACGTAACGATCGGCGTCCGGCTCGTCGGGCGCGTGACCCAGGCCTGCCGCCGCACGGATGCGCGGCTCGTAGACTTTGTCCCAGAACGCGCGCGGCCACATGAACGTCTTGTAGTAGAAGCCGGCCACCAGCACGGGTGACAGCCAGTCGTTCACCACCCCGAAATCGTGTTCGAGCGAGGGCCAGTGGTTCTGCGAGCGAACGGTCAGCCCCGCAGTGAGGGCGATGGTCGTCGCCCGATTGTTCGGATCCACGCGGCCACGACCGCGCGCCACCTGCAGGAGTGCGTTGGGCTCCTCGGAACCGTGGCTGAGGACGCCGCGCGGCCGGTGGTATTTGAACGAACGGCCGAGGAGGTGTACGCCGTTCGCGAGCAGCGCGGAGGCGATCGTGTCACCCGCATAGCCCTCGAATACTGTGCCGTTGAAACTGAAACGCAGCGGCACGTTCCGTTCGATGCGCCCGCCCGCGCGGAGCCGAAAGCTCTGGGTCATGCTTTGTGCTCCGGCGCCATCGGTGAAGCCTGTTCCGCCTGCATGGGCCGGGGCTCACCCATGCGATACGTCGCGATGAAGCGATCGCTCACGGTATCTCTCAACGCGTTGAACCAGCGATTGCAGCCGTGGACGTGCAACCAGCGCTCCGCATGCACGCCCTTCGGATTGCTTCGATAAAAGAGATACTCCGCCCAGCTTTGATCGTCGACCGCACCCGGATTGGCCGGCCGCGCGACGTGCGCCTCGCCGCCGCAGCGAAACTCCACTTCCGGCCGCGAGCCGCAGTACGGGCAGCTCACCAGCAGCATGACGGGATCACGTTTGACAGGGAGTGCATCCTCGATGTGCCCGGGCGCCGCAATCAGTGAGCCACGGCGGCCGCGGCCGCCTCATCGATGAGGCGGCCGGTTCGAAAGCGCTCCAGTGTGAAAGGAGCATTGATGGCGTGGGGCTCGCCCTTCGCCAGCGTCCAGGCGAAGACATGCCCTGAGCCGGGCGTTGCCTTGAAGCCGCCGGTGCCCCATCCACAGTTCACGAACAGCCCCGGCACGGGTGTTTTGCCGATGATGGGCGAACGATCCGGCGTCACGTCGACGATGCCGCCCCAGCTGCGCATCATCCGCATTCGGGAAAACCGCGGCATCAGCTCGCAGATCGCGTCCAGCGTGTGCGTCGTGATGTGCAGGCCGCCCTGCTGGCTGTAAGACACGTACTGGTCGGTGCCGGCACCAATTACCAGCTCGCCTTTGTCGGACTGTGAGATATAGGCATGCACGGCGTTCGACATCAGCACGCAGGGAAACACGGGTTTCACGGGCTCGGAGACGAGCGCTTGCAGCGGAAAGCTCTCGAGTGGCATGCGAAGCCCCGCCCGCGCCATCACGACGCTGCTATGGCCCGCTGCGACCACGCCCACTCGACGCGTGTTGATGGTCCCCTTCGTGGTGACCACGCTCGTCACGGCACCGGCTCGATCTCGCTCAATCTTCAGAACCTCGCAGTTCTGCAGAATGTCGACACCGAGTGCGCTGGCACCGCGCGCGTAACCCCACGCGACCGCGTCGTGTCGCGCGACACCGCCGCGCCGTTGAAGCGCAGCGCCCATCACTGGATACCGAATGTCAGGGGAGATGGAGATCGGAGGGCAGAACTTCTTCGCCTCTTCGCGCGTGAGCCACTCGTTGTCCACTCCGTTGAGCCGGTTCGAGTAAACGTGGCGCTTGAGACTCTGCACATCATGCGTGTTGTGCGCGAGCATGAGCACGCCTCGCTGGGAATACATGACGTTGTAGTTGAGCTCTTCGCTCAACGTTTCCCAGAGCTTTACCGCGTGCTCGTAGAGGGCAGCGCTTTCGTCGTAGAGATAGTTCGAACGGATGATCGTCGTGTTGCGACCGGTATTTCCACCGCCCAGCCAGCCTTTCTCGAGCACGGCAATGTTGCGGATACCGTGTTCCTTCGCCAGGTAATACGCAGTCGCGAGCCCGTGCCCTCCTCCGCCGACAATGACGACGTCGTAGGAAGCCTTCTGCTCAGGCGAACGCCACTGACGGGCCCAGCCCTGGTGAGCATTCCTGGCTTCGCGAATGAGCGAGAAAAGTGAAAAGCGCATGGCGGCCCGATGGCTTGGAGGGCCCCAGAATGCCGCAAACAGCGCCGGGCCGCCGGCCGCCAGGCGACGCCAAATGGAACAGATGCGACATTCCGGTTCCCGGCTTTAGGCGCGATTCTCAGGCCCGAATGCACCCGGACTGGAAGTTACGCGACGGATTGCCTCGACTGGTGGGTCACCGCATGATGATGCCCTGCCTCCGCACTTGCCGAGGCTGCCGACGAGCCGAGCCCGCCACCGAACCGAAACCGCCGATGAGCCGAACCTGCCGATGAAACGAGCGCGCCGATCCGCCGCAACAGCCACCTCAGCCACCTCAGCCACCTCAGCCGCCTCAGCCGCCTCAGCCGCGCCCCGGCGAAGCCGGCTGCGGGTCGGGTTCCTCCTGGCGCCCCGATTCACCCTCACGGCTTTCGCTGGATTCGTGGATGCTCTGCGCCTCGCGGCGGATGAACGCGATCGCAGCCGGCAGATCGATTGCGAATGGGCGGTGCTCGGCAATTCCGGCAAATCCATCGCCTCCAGCTGCGGCGCCACGATTCAGCCGTGGAGCCCGATGGCGAAGCCCGAAACGTTCGACTACATCGCCGTGGTCGGAGGGCTTCTGCACGGCGGGCAGGTCGTGCAACCCGGCACCTACCGGTTTCTTCAGGGACGCCGCCCGTGCTGGCGTCGGCCTGATCGGGCTTTGCACGGGGTCTTTCATACTGGCTCGCGCTGGCCTGCTTGCGGAACATCAGTGCTGTGTGAGCTGGTTTCATCGCGAGGATTTCGCGCTGGAGTTTCCGAAGCTCAACGTCCAGTCCGACCGGCTGTTCGTCGTGGATCGCGACCGGCTCACCTGCGCCGGGGGCACCAGCGTCGTACATCTGGCTGCGCACGTGATCGAACGACATTTCAGCCGCTCACACGCAGTCAAAAGCCTGCGCATTTTGCTTGAAGATGCGCCACTGCCTTCCAACACCTGGCAGCCGGAGTCGGTCGTCACCCAGAGGGCCCAGGACAGCGTGGTGCGACAGGCAATGCTGGCGATCGAGCAAAACCTTGCCGAGCAGCGACCGCTCGTGGAAATCCTTCGATCCCTGGGCATCGGCATGCGCCAGATCGAACGCCGCTTCGTCGCCGATGTGGGCATCGGACCGCGCGAGTATCGTTCGCGGCTGAGGCTCGCGCGCGCAAAGTGGATGCTGGAGCATACCGACACGCCGGTCATGCAGATCGGGCTCGAGTGCGGCTTTCTCGACGCATCGCATTTCGCCCGGAGTTTCCGCCGACAGTTCAAGGCAACGCCATCGCGTGCTCGCACCCTGGCGACGGTGTAGCGCACCGGGCAGGTGGCGTTGGATTTGCGCCGAAGGCGCATCCGGCACGAGCAGCTCTTCTTTGAACCGAGCGGCCGGCCGATTCGGCCAAGCCGTACAGACCGCTCGAAAGAGACTCGTTCCGCCCAACGCTACGGCCTCCGTTGCAGTATGCGATTGAAAGTGGAGCCCGAAGGCCGCCGCAGGCCCAATCATCAACCGCCGTTCATTCGGTGATTCGCTACTTGTTCCCGGACGGCGCCTTGCACGACCAGTTCTTCGCATCCTTCAGGTCGCCGCTGCCGTGGTACTCGGCGTGCTGCGGATAAGGGCAGAGCGGACGCGTCAGGCCGTTCGCGCCCTTGCCCAGCAGCGTCGTCGGCGCGAGGCCCTTCTCGACCCACTGCTCGAGTGCGTGTGTCGAATCGAAGCCGTTCACCCCCGGACCCCCGCGACAGTGGCCCATGCCCGGCAGCATGAAGAGCCGCAGCCAGTCACCCTGGTCCGGACCCATGCTCTGCAGCACCGATTCGTAGTAGAGGATCGTGTTCTCTGGCGTGATCCCGGGGTCGGCCCACCCGTGGTAGAGCAAGAGCTTGCCGCCGTGGGCCTTGAACCGGCGAAGGTCCCGGATTGACCGCGTCGACGAAGCCGATCTTCTGGTCGAGCAGCGGCACGTCGCGGTCCACGTCGAAGGTGGTCCAGTCAAGGCTCGAATCGTTGCGCGCGATGCGTACGAGATCGAAGAGGTTGTTCATGCCGGCATCGAGTTGCTTGCGCACCTCTTCCGCCGTGGGGCTGCCGGTGCGGCCACCGATCGGTCTGCCGAGAGGAGCGCCCGAGAAGATCAGCTCGCGCTTCGCGTTTCGTACGCCGCCGTAGAACGTTGCGACGGTCTCGAGCTGCGCATCCGTGAGGCAGGCGGCGCCCGCTTGGCCTGCTGGGCAGCGTAACGAGGAGAAGTCGACCTTGCACTGGTGAGGATCGTTCAGAAACCCCTCGTGCAGTGTGTCGCAGTTGCGGGTCACGAGATCGTTGACAAGCGCGGCCTGCTCGCTCGAGAGCACGCCTTCCGGACGACGCAGCTGATCGACGCCCGACGCGAGGGCCCGAGGCCCACATGTGGATGTGGCGGTTGGCGAGCGCGCCGGCGACGATGCCGTCGTAGTCGTCCGGATAGCGCTGCGCCTCCATGACGCCCATGCGGCCACCGGTGGAGCAGCTTGAGTAATACGATCGCTGTGCCGTCCGGCCGTAGAAGAGCGTGACCAGCTGCTTTGCCTTCAGCGTCATCTCGTGCGTCGCGCGGTAGGCAAAGTCGATCATCTTTTCCCGGATGACCGATGGCCCACTTACCCCCGGTTTCCTGGTGACCGGTGTCGGTGCCCGCTGTCGCGTAGCCCGCGACGAGCGCTTCGGGCATTCCGTTGTACTTGCCCTGTATCTCGCCGGCAAAAGCCGCCGTTGCCGGCGGCCATGAACTTGCGGTTCCAGCCTGCGGCGACCGGCAACCACATCTCCATCTTGATGAGCGAGTCGGGCGAGGGCTTCAGGTCGAGCTGCACACTGCAATGCGCAGGCAGCATCGGTGCGACGCTGCCCGGAAAGGGCGACTTGGGTGCCGGCCCCTCCGGCACGAGCCGCGCGGCCGTCACGACCGCGCCGTCGAGCGTGGCGGCGGCGAGGCGCTCGCACGGAGTCACCGCCGAGGCGTGGAACGCCGCCGTCGATGCAGCGATGCCGAGCGCAGAAACGAGGAAGAGTCTGGTGCTCACGGTATGGCCCCCCACGTTTTTATGGTGTCGGTGGAGTCTAGAACAAACTATCTGCTTTGGTTCGAAGGCCGCCGCTTGCCGTCTCCTATTCGCTTCTCTTGGCCCCCAAAGCGCCATAGACTTTGCCTTTACCGGTGGTGAGGGCGCGGTGAGCGAACCAGGGTCGGCAATCGGCGGGGAAGATCCGGGACCGCCCCTGGTCTTCATCAGCTACGCGACCGCCGACCGCGCCGAGGCGCTGAAGGTCTGCAAAGCCATCGAACGCCGTGGAACCCAATGCTGGATTTCCACGCGGGACGTGCCGCCCGGCGCGAATTATCAGGAGGCGATCGTGCAATCGCTTCGCACCGCTCGTGCGGTGGTCCTCGTCTTCTCGGACGCAGCCAACACTAGCGGCGAGATCAAGAAGGAGCTCTCGCTCGCCAGCCGCTACCATGTGCCGGTTATCGCGCTCCGCCTCAAAGACGTCGAGCCGAGCGATGCATTCGCCTACGAATTGTCGACACGGCAGTGGATCAACGCGTTCGAAGGCTGGGACAAGTCGATCGACACGCTGGTTGGCCGGATCGGGCAGATTTCAGGCTCCGGGCCGGTGGCCCCCACGGCCGCCACACCCGCTTCCCGCCGGACGGCTTTCTCCTCGGGGCGCGGGATGGCGATCGCAGCCGCCGGCCTGCTTTCGCTGGTTGCGGCTGCCGGGGCCTGGTGGGCAAGCTTTCCAAATCGCGACCCGGTTGGCGACGACGCAGGAATATCCGGGGCCATCGCTCTTCTGGGCATCGGAGCATGCGCGGAACATTGGCCGATCTCGGCTTCCCGGCGGTGGCCACGCAACTCGGCCTTTTGAAATATTGGACCACGACCCACACCAGGCCCGATGTTTGTAATGAAGAGGCGCCGCCGCCGTTCTGCCGGATGATCTGACGCCGCATCGCGGATAAGGAACAAGGGTGAGCAGCAAGGGAAAAGACCCTACCCGGCAAAAGGAACAAAGGCGGCCAAGGCTCAATGGGCAGCGGATCGAGCCTCGCGCAACTTGCGCCATTGAGCATACTGCCCGGCCTTCGCGGGATCCTTGTCTTCCTCGCCCTTCAACCAGAAGCGCCACCAGTCGAGGTGCGCATTCAGCGACCGCAGGCGATGCCGCGGACGTGTGGTCGAATGCGAGGCGGTATCGAAATAGAGAATCTCAACCGGTCGGCCCAGCGCCCGCATCCGGTCGGCCATCGAACCCAGGCTCACCAGCGAGCTCACCCCATGCGGTTCGAACAGCTTTGGCGTTCTGATGCGCTTCAATTCCTCGTCGGTGAAGGGCCTCATGCCTTCGTTTGCGGCGGATCATCATTTGAAGACGGAGCCCGCGGGTGAGGTAGCACTAGCACACCCCCAATAACGAGCGCTCATGCCGCAATATCAGGTCCGGACTCCCGCGGTGGAGGGTCCAGCCTGTAACCGTAGCCGCGCAGAGTGCGGATGAGCCCTCGGTCCGGATCCAACTCCAGCTTGGTGCGCAGACGCCGGATGTATACGTCGACCACGTTGGTCATCGGGTCCGAGTCGTAGTTCCACACTTTGTTGAGGATGCGGGTGCGGCTCATCACTTTCCCGGGCGAGCTCATGAGCAGCTCCAGCAGTTGAAACTCTTTCGCCGTAAGATCGACCGGCTTGCCCTGGCGCCGTACCGTCATCGACCCGCGATCGAGCGTCACGTCACCGGCCTTTAGTACGCGCACGGGCTCCGCGGGGCTGGCCCTGTTTCGCCGCATCAGCGCTTCGATCCGAGCGAGCAGCTCCTCGAAGTCAAACGGCTTGGTGAGATAGTCGTCCGCGCCGCTGCGCAGCCCATCCACCTTATCCTCGACCGCATCGAGCGCCGTGAGCATCAGAATCGGCGAACCGACGCCGGTAGCGCGCAGCCGCTGACACAGGTCCTTGCCGGAGTATCCCGGCAACATCACGTCCAGAATCATTACATCGAACGGCTCCGCCCGGGCCAGGGCAAAGCCCTTCGGCGCATCGCAGGCAACCGCGACGGCGTGACCTTCCGCCTCGAGCCCCCGCACGACGAATCGCCTTACGCGCTCGTCATCCTCCACCAGCAGCAGTAACGACATCGGACCACTCCCCCCTCGCAGTAGACGCGGCAGCGGAGTCCGTTTGGAAACTCTGCGCCGTCAATTGAGCCGGCTGCGTCGCGGCCGTCTCGAAGATCCGTTGCGTGTTGCGCGGCAAGCGCAATGTGGCCTGCGCCCCGCCCTGCTCGGCATTGCCGAGGCTCGCGGACCCGCCGTGCGCCTCGGCCAGTGCGCGCACCACCGTCAACCCCAGCCCCGAGCCGTCACTGCGGGTGTGCCCACGCCGGAAGCGTCCGAACAGCTCGGTCGCCATGCCCGACTCAATGCCCGGCCCGTTGTCCGTCACGGTGATCGTGATCCAATCCTCTGTCGCACGGGCCTCGACACGGACGCAGACGCCGGAGCCCGCGTGGCGCAACGCATTGTCTATGAGCGCCGCCAGGGCCTGTCGAACCCGATCCGGATCGACTCGCGCAGCAAGCCCGCAGCCCGCCTCGGCGTGCACGGTGGCCCCCGATTCGCAGGCGATGGTCGAGAAGTCATGCGCTACGCGGCGCACGAGCTCGCCCAGCTCGACCGCGCAGAGATTCAGACGCAGTCCGCCCGCCTCCGCACGCGCGATCAGGAACAGGTCGTCGAACACGCGTGTGAGAACCCGAGTCTGTTCGAGAATGCGCTCGAACACTTCGGTGAGATCCGGGGAGCCCTGCAGCCCCGCTCTCAGCGCCACCTGCGTCTCGCCGCGGATGATCGTGAGCGGCATCCGCAGCTCGTGACTGGCATCCGCCAGAAAGGTGCGTCGACGTTCGTGCTCCTCGGACAGCGCCGAGTTCGCACGCTCGAGCTGCGCGGTTCGCGCGGCGACCGCGCGCTCGAGCCCCGCGCGACTCTCCTCCAGCGCCTGCTGCTTCTCCGAGATCTCCTGTGCCATCGAGTTGAAAAACGGCCGCGAGCTGTGCGAGCTCGTCGCGTCCCGTCAAACGAATGCGATGCTCGAACTCGCCGGATCCGAAGGCACGGGCCCGCCCGCTCGAGGCGTTTCAGCTCCGGACCGAGTCGAGTGAGGAGGAGCGCAAACACCGCCACGGAGAGCCCGAATGCCAGCGCCAGGCCAACCAGGGCCGCCTCGCGTACGGAACGCTGCTGAGCCAGCGCCAGTGCGGTGGCGTTCGTGATCTGCTGATCCCCACGTTCGACTTCGCGGCTCACGGTCTCCGTGAAAATCTGGTACGGCTCGGAGCGCGCCTGCACTTCCTCGAGCGCCGCCTGCGAGCCCGACGTGCGCCAGGCCTCGTTCACCGCGTTGACGATGTCTTCACCGCCGCGGGAGAAGAGCTCGCTTACCACCTGCCCCTGGCGCTCAACGGTCTCCATCAGCGCGCGCTCATGGACGCTCAGCTGCGGGTTGCTGTGCAGCTCGGCAAGCGCGGCCGCGAAGTCGGCACGGGCTGCACGCAGTTCAGCGGCGCTCTCCGCATTCTGAATGCGCACATTCTGGTACGCCTGGCGTTGCAGACGGCTTGCCGTGGATTGAAGTCGCGCGAACACCCGCATGCGATCGTGACTCACCTCGGCCTGTTCCACGACCCGCCGGGCCTCCCGAGTGGTTTGCAGGACGAGAACCGTCATGAGCCCGGTCAACACGAAACCGGCCGTCGCGGTCGCCGCAAGCTTGGCGCGCAGACTCCTGAACGGTGTTGCGAGCACGCCGCGATTCGCGCGCGACCGACTTTCCGGCGGCGTGCAGGCAACGCCTGCGTCATACCCGTTCATCGAGCTTTCACCGTCCGTTCATTCCGACGTCAGCGCTAATTCATCTTCCATGCGCAAGCATCGCAACACCGTAGGGCGCTCCGCGCCAGGCGGCATCTGAGGGGGATATCAATAACGAGACAGTCGCGACAGGTCCGATCACCGGTCCGTAACGGGCAGTATCGCAAAGGGCGGCGGCGGCAACCAGTCGCGTCGCGTGCATGCAACGCGTGCCGAACAGCACGCGAGATTCCCGAACCGTCCGGTGCTTGTATCCACGACGGGATAACTCGAAACGCCATTCCGCAGCTGCTTCGAAAGCGTAGCAGCTCATTCAATGACGAAGGGGGCTTGCATGAGCATGAGTGGTTGTAAGGTTCGAAAGGCTTTCGGAGCGCGGGGCGGCGAATCCCGGAGCGAAGGGCAGATCGGCCGGACGGTCGCCGGCGTGCTCGCGCTGGCGGGCCTGATCGGCGATCACGGCGTCGCACGCGCGCAGGCTGCGAGCACTCCCCAGGCGGATACGCTCGAGGAGGTCGTGGTCACGGGATCCCGTATCAAGCGGCGCGACTACGACTCGCAGAGCCCGATCGTCACGGTCAATTCAGACGCGTTCCAGAACAAGGCCTCCGTGGCCATCGAGTCCACGCTCAATCAGCTTCCCCAGTTCAAGCCCTCGGGCAGCCAGAGCGCGCTGAGCCCCGCACAGAACCCGTTCCCCTCGGCCACGGCCACTCAGGGCGCCGAAACGCTGGATCTGCGCGGGCTCGGCCCCAACCGGACCCTGGTGCTGATCGACGGCCGACGTGCCCAGCCCATCAATGCGACGCTCGCCATCGACGTGAATACCATTCCGCTGGCGGCCATCGACAGCGTGGAGACCATCACCGGCGGTGCCGCCTCGACCTACGGCGCCGATGCCATCTCCGGCGTCGTCAACTTCAAGCTGAAGCGGAATTTCCAGGGCATCGAGTTCGACGCGCAATACGGCATCTCCCAGGAGGGCGATGACCGGGAGCCGCAGGTGTCCGCGCTGCTGGGCACCAACTTCGCGGAGGGCAAGGGCAACATGATGCTCTCGCTGAGCTACGCGGATCGCAGCGGCATCCAGGGCCGCGATCGCGGCTGGGTGCGTGCCGGTTGGAACGACCCTGGCACCGTGGCCGGCGCCCCGGGTGGGAACCTGTCGACGTACTACCCGGGCTTCGCCAATCTCCCGACGGCTCCGGCCGGGGGCTGGCTCGGGCCAACGACCTCCGCATACAGCATCGACCAGAACGGCAAGCTCTTCGACGTCAACAATCCCCAGAATGCCGCGCACCCTTACACGGGACCGCTCGGCGCCACCCCGCTCGGGCAGTTCAAGATCAACCGCACCGGCTCACTGGGCTTCAATGCGTCGGACAACGACCAGCTCCAGATCCCCCTCACCCGCTGGTCCGCGTTTGGCGTCGGGCGCTATGCGTTCAACGAGCACCTCAGCAGTTTCCTGGAGCTGAACGTCAGCGAGTCCAAGACGACGTTCACGGGATTCCACTCCGCCAACGACACCGCCGTCTGGCCCCTTACGGTTCCTTACAACCCCCTGTACGACGACCCGGCCTCTGCGACCTTCGGTCAGGCGAATGCGACCGCCGCTGGCACCACCTTCCACCCGGTGCCGGCGCAGCTCGCCACGGTGCTGAACTCGCGCGCAAATCCCAGTGCCCCGTGGCAGATCGCGGGCACCATGGATTACATCCAGGGATTCACCGACATCTCGACTTCGAACGTCTACCAGTTGACGGCGGGCTTCGACGGGGACGTGCCGGGAACGGACTGGACGTGGGAAGTGTTCGGCTCGCATGGCCGCACGAACAATATCCAGGAGCAGCCCGAGGGCTTCCCTCAACTGAACCGCCTGCAGACGCTGTTCAACGCCAACATGTACGGTCAGAACTGGGCCAACCCCGCGACGCTGGCCGTCACCGGACATTGCACGTCGGGACTTCCGATCTTCAACGCCGACGGCACCGTGAACAACACGCCCAGCGTCTCGAAGGACTGCGCCGACTGGTTCCTGCTGCGGATGAATACCGTCACGCAGATCACTCAGGACAACTGGGAGGCGAACCTCACGGGCGGTCTGCTCGACATGCCCTTCAACGCCGGCAAGCTGCGCTTCGCGCTGGGCGCCGACTACCGTTCCGACGACTTCAACTTCAACCCCGACTCCGGATTCAATGCCAACCAGGACGCGCCGATCGTCCTGCAGAACATCATCCTGCCGGTGGGCGTGCAGGGCGGGACCCACGTTTCGGAAGTCTACGGGGAGCTGGCCATCCCGATCCTGAAGGACAAGCCTTTCGCGAAGTCCCTCGAGATCGATCCCGGCTACCGCTATTCGAAGTACAACACCGGCGGTGGGGAGAACACCTTCAAGCTGCTCGGCGACTGGGCGGTCACCGACTGGATCAAGTTCCGCGGCGGGCTGCAGGTGGCCAACCGCGCGCCGAACATCGCCGAGCTGTTCACGCCGGTGGGCAGTTCGCAGATCACGGGCACCGCCGGCACCATCACGCCCGATCCGTGCGCGGTCTTCTCCGTGACGCCGAGCTGGGGCAACGTACCGACCAACCCGAACCGCTATAACGTTCAGGCGCTGTGCCAATATCTGATGATCCGGCAGGGCAACACCGGCCAGTTCATGGTGCCGGGCGCCAGCGGCAACACCTACAACTACACGGTGTTCGGACCCGCGCCTTTCACCGGCGCGTTCCCGTTCTCCATCGCCATCATCTCGGGCAATCCGAACCTTCAGTCCGAGACCGCCCGGACCGTGACTGCCGGCACCGTACTGCGCTCACCCTTCGAGGCGCCCCTGGTTTCGAAGCTGTCGCTGTCGGTGGACTGGTACCGCATCAACGTCAAAAATGCCATCGGCGTCGCCGACTACAATGCCGTCTACCAGCAGTGCCTGGACTCCAATTTCAACAGCCTGGTGGGCTCTGCACAGGGCAGCGTCACAGGTGCCCAGCTGTTCGCCAACTCACCTTCCTGCGCGTTCATCAACCGCGAAACCACAGCGGGGGATCCGTGGGGAGCGGGCCGCAACTACAACGCGCCTTACATCAACCAGGGTGGCATCAAGTCGTCGGGCATAGACGCGGAGATCGACTGGTCCGTGAAGCCCTCGGACCTGGGGGCGCCGATTCCCGGTACTTTCTCGCTGAACATTCTCGGCACCTACGTAAAGGAATACGCGGTGGAGACGTTCGCAGGCTCACCGTTCGTCGACTACACCGGCACGACGGTGAACTCCTCGTTCCAATACAAGCTCTTCACGACACTCACGTACGCAATGAGCCAGGCCTCGGTCGGGCTGCGCTGGCAGCACCTGCCGTCCATAGACCCACCACCGGGTAGCGTCAGCGTTTTGCAGGGCGCGCCGTCGCATGACCAGCTGGATCTGTTCGGCCACTGGGGCCTGACGTCCACCATCGACCTGCGTGCCGGTGTCGACAACCTGTTGAACGCCTGGCCCGAGACCATTGGCGCGCAGACGGGCATCAACAACAACGTGGGCACGACCATCCAGGACTACGACACCATCGGTCGCCGGTACTACGTCGGCGTCCGCGCAAGATTCTGATGATCGCTTGAAGGATGGGGCCCCTTGCCGGGGCCCCTCATTGTTGCCGCCGACTACCGACCTTCGTTCGCGAAGTCGTCGGTCCAACCCGGGCGCTTCCGCCCATCACGCAATTGATCCTCGGCGCGAAATACGGCGCGTCCGCCCGTTCCCGGGCCGCACTTTCTCAACAACGTGGCGCGGGCGTAGTGGCGCAGCGGCACAGCGGCACAGCGGCACAGCGGCACAGCGGCACAGCGGCACAGCGGCAAGTGTGAGAATCCCTTTCCGCGTATTGGTGCGCCCTGCGAGCGGCGGAGTGGAATGTCGGAACTAACCATGGACGCTCCAGCATGCCTCGGCTACCGTTCAGCTCAGAGGGAAACATGAAAAAACTCGCTTCGCTGTGCCTGATTCTGTTCGTCTGCGCGCCTGCTGTGCAGGCTGCGACCAAACCCGCACCCGCGCCTGCGCCGAGCTGCGACCGCGAATGCCTGCGCGGCATGATCACCGCGACCCTCTATGCGCTCGTGAAACACGACACGAGCAAGCTCCCGCTCAGCGACAAAGTGCGTGTCACCGAAGACGCCATTGAAAAGCCGCTCGCCAAGGTCGGCCTCGTGAACACGGTGACCCGCCTGCGCGGCTACCGGCAGGACTTTCTCGATGAGCGCGGCGGCATGGCCGCCGCCGGCGCCGTCGTGGAAGAAGTCGGCGCGCCCGTGCTGCTGGCGGTGCGCCTCAAGGTGGTCGACCGGAAAATCACCGAGATCGAGCTGGTTGCGACCCGCAGCCGCGCCGACGGCCTCATCTTCAACATCGACGGCCTCTCCGCGCCGAGCGAAGGAATGAACTACGCACCGCGCCCGGAACAGCTCCCCTCGCGCGAGGACGCCCTCAAGGCGGCGCTGAAATATCCGGAAGGGCTGAGTAATGCGAAAACCTTTGCCGATGTGAATGCGCCCTTCACCGCCAACGCCTACCGATACGAGAACGGCCAGATCATGGCCGGGCCAGACTGCAAGTTCGCGCCCGGCTGCCAGAACATCTCCACGCAGTCGCTCGCCATCTTCAACCGCCTGGGTAAGGTCACGACGCGCGTCGTCCTCGTGGACGAGCGAATGGGCACCGTCTTGTTGCGCCTGAACTGGGGCGTGCGCGAGCCCACCGGGGATCAGCTCACCGCGTTTGAAGCGTTCAAGGTGTATGACGGGCAGATCCACGCGGTCGAGGCATTCATACGCATCCTGCCGGTGGAACTGGCGAAGGGCGGCTGGGAATAGCCGCCTCCCGCGCGCTCGTCACGGACGCGCCCCAGCGAGGTAGTTTCCCGTTGTAGTTGCATGCGAATCCCTTAGGATCGCCGCGACCATGAAATCAATATCCGTGAAACCCGTACTCGGCGTGGCCGTGCTGGCCGCGCTGACCGTCGCCGCTTCGTCGCCCGCCGCCGCGGCCACCTCTCAATCCGATGCTTCGAGGACCCCCGCGATGGCTGACAACCCCTTCCAGCATCCCAGCCCGCTTCCGTACCAGTTGCCGCCGTTCGACAAGATCAAAGACTCGGAGTATCGGCCGGCGTTCGAGGCCGGCATGCGGGAGGAGCTGGAGGAAGTCGCCGCGATCTCGAATAACCGGGAGGCGCCGAGCTTCGACAACACCATCGTCGCGCTCGAACGCAGCGGTCGGCTGCTCACGCGCGTGGATACCGTGTTCTCGAGCCTGAATCAGTGCAATACGAACGACGAGATGCAGAAGATCGACACCGAGATGTCGACGAAGCTGTCCGCGCACGAGGACGCGATCTCGCTGGATTCCGCCCTCTTCGCGCGTGTGGATGCACTCTACGAGCGGCGCGCGAGCCTGAAGCTCGACCCCGAATCTTCGCAACTGCTCGAGCGCTATCACACACAGTTCGTCCGTGCGGGCGCCGGCCTGTCGGACTCCGCGAAGGCGCAGCTGCGCAAGCTGAACGAGCAGATCGCCGCGCTGACGACGCGGTTCAAACAGAACGTCCTGAAGGCGACCAAAGAGCAGGCAATCGTTGTTGACAGCGCCGACGAGCTGAAGGGCCTGTCGACGGAGCAAATCGGAGCCGCCGCGAGCGCGGCGGCCGCGCGTGGGCTCACCGGCAAGTGGGTGCTCCCTCTGCAGAACACGACGAGCCAGCCCGTGCTGGAACGCCTGCGGAATCGTGCGCTTCGCGAACGTGTGTATCGCGCGTCGATCGATCGGGGAACGGGCGGCGCGAGCGATAACACGGTCGTCATCGCGCAGCTCGTGAAACTCCGCGCGGAACGCGCCAAGCTGCTCGGCTATCCCAACCATGCCGCGTACCGTCTCGCAGACGAGGCCGCGGAGAATCCGGCGAATGTCAGCAAGATGCTCGGTCAGGTCGCGCCCGCCGCGCTCGCGCGCGCCAAGGTCGACGCCGCGGACTTGCAGAAACTGATCGACGCCGAATCGGCCGCCAACCACACCGAAAAGTTCGCGCTGCAAGCGTGGGACTGGCCGTACTACGCGGAGCAGCTTCGCAAGCAGCGCTATGACTTCGATCAGGCGCAGGTCGCCCCGTACTTCGAGCTGGATCGCGTGCTCACGGACGGCGTGTTCTACGCCGCGCACGAGCTCTACGGGCTCACGTTCAAGGAGCGTACCGATCTGCCGGTCTATCAGACCGACGTGCGCGTGTTCGAAGTGTTCGATCGGGACGGCAAGCCGCTCGCCCTGTTCCTGGGCGACTACTACGCGCGCGACAACAAGGGCGGCGGCGCGTGGATGAACAGTTACGTCAAACAGTCGAAGCTGTTCGATCTGAAGCCGGTCGTCGCGAATCACCTGAACATCCCGAAGCCCGCCGCCGGCCAGCCGACGCTCCTGACGTTCGACGAGGTGCGTACGCTGTTCCACGAGTTCGGGCACGCGATCCACGGCATGCTGTCGAACGTGCACTACCCGCTGCTCTCGGGTACGAGCGTGCCGCGCGACTTCGTCGAGTATCCCTCTCAGTACAACGAGATGTGGGCACACGAGCCGAAGGTGCTCGCCCACTACGCGCGGCACTACAAGACCGGCGCGCCGATGCCGCAGGACCTGCTGAACAAGGTGCTCGCCGCGCAGAAGTTCGATCAGGGCTACGCGACGACTGAATACCTCGCCGCCGCGCTGCTCGATCAGGCGTGGCACACGATCGACGTTGCGCAGGCGCCTGCGGCGAAGGACGTCGCATCGTTCGAAGCGAACGCGCTGAAGAAGGCCGGCATCGACTACGCGCCCGTGCCGACGCGTTACCACTCGGCCTACTTCTCGCACATTTTCTCGGGCGGTTACTCGGGAAGCTATTACGCGTATTTGTGGAGCGAAGTGCTTGCCCGTGACACCGGAGCGTGGCTGCACGCGCACGGCGGTCTCACGCGCGCGAATGGCGACCGGCTGCGTGCGAAAGTGTTGTCGCGGGGGCGGACTGAAGATCCCGAGAAATTGTTCGAAGATTTCTATGGTCGCGGGCCCGACATCGGGCCGCTGCTCGAATATCGCGGGTTGACGGAGGCGAAGCCGTGAGGCGTTGCGCGCCTGATGCGCTAGCTATCGAGACCTGAGCGACCGGGCCCCGAATCTCGCGCTCGTAGGAATTGCTTTTTGATAGCGTCTTCCGCTTCTCAATTCTCTTCAAGGAAGACCTACGAGCAAGCGGCCGGTTTTGCGCAGGCATGGTGAGCATGCAGCCGCCGTTCGATGACGAGGGCAATTCCGGATGACGACCAGCCCCTGGCTGCAACGCGCGCTCGCGCTCGACGCGGCCGACAACCCGAGCGCGGCCGTGGACGAACTATCCCGCGGCACGCGCGCCGGCGATGCCCCGAGCGCCCGCGCACTCGGGATACGTCTGCTGATCGGTGAGCGCGCACCGCTGCTGCCGGACGCCGGTCTGCAGTTCCTTGGCGAAGCCTGCGACGCGGGCCTGCCCGAGGCGGCGGCGCGGGCCGCCGGCCTGCTTGCGCTCGGGGTTCGCGTGCCGCCGAACTGGGCGCTCGCGCTGACGTGGCTCGCGCGAGCCGCGCACGGCGGCTGGGAACCGGCGCGGCGCCAGCTTCTCGCGCTGTGTGACGACCGTGCACTCGCCGCCCGCTCCGCCGCGCAACCCGCGAACGCCGACTGGGCCGCGATCGCCCGCGCGGTCCGCCACGACGACTGGCGCCGCGGCCCCGCACCGACGATTCGCAGCGACGTGCCGCGCGTCAGCACATTCGACGACCTCGTGCGTCCGGAAATCTGCGACCTGCTCATCTCGTTCGCCGATGGCCGGCTCGAACGAGCCCGGGTCTACGATCCGGCACGCCGGCAGGAGATCGTCATCGCTCACCGGAGCAACACGGTCGCCGTTTTCGGCGTCGACTCGGTGGAGGTCGTGCACGTGCTCCTGCAGGCGCGCATGGCAGCCGCGTGCGGGTTGTCGGAACGCTGCATGGAGGCGCCCACGGTGCTCCACTATGCGCCGGGTGAGGAGATTCGCGATCACTACGATTTCGTCGATCCCCACATCAGCGACGACTACCCCGCCGAGATCGCGCGCAACGGGCAGCGCATGGTCACGTTCATCCTCTACCTGAACGACGATTATGACGGTGGCGAGACCGCCTTTCCGAAGCTCGGCTTCGAGCACAAGGGGCGACGCGGCGGCGGCATCTATTTCGTCAATGCGCTGCCGGACCTCTCGCCCGACACGCGGATGGTGCACGCGGGCAAGCCGACGACACGCGGCGAGAAGTGGATCGTCACCCAGTTCGTCCGCGATCGGCCGATGCGCTGACGCGATGAGGCTGGCCGCCGAGCGTCGACCGTTGCACACTCGCGGCGAGGGGAAATTCAACATGCCAGATCGATTACTCGCGCCGGCCTCCGTGGCCACGCTGCTTTGCCTGACCACTACCGCTGTGACCGCCCAGACAACGGGCACGATGAACGCGGAACAGGGGTGGAGTTCGATTGCGCGTTGTGCGCAGGAAGACTCCGAGCGCGCGCGACACACGTGTCTCGACCGTGTGCTGCGTGATGCCGGGTTGCTTACGCCCGAGATGCATGCTCAGCAGCAGAGGCGTGAGTTTGGGCTTGAAGATAAGGCGGTGCGTGCGGTGCCGCCTGCACCGGCGGGGGCTGCGAGCACCGCGTCGACAGCCGCTGCTTCGTCGACTGGGACTGGCGTATCCGCGACCTCTGCGAAGTCGCCCGCAGCGAGCGCGGAAGCCCTCAATCGCCGGGCGGCTAAGACGACGACCGGCGGCGGTGCGACACCGCCAACGGCCACCGCGACGCCGCCTGTGAACGCCTCACCTTCATCTGCGAACGCTTCGCCGTCATCTGCGAACCCCGCGCCCTCACCTGCCGCAGCCGCGCCCGCCGCACCGCCCGACCGCCTCGAGGCCGAGCTCGCCAAGGTCGAGAAGGCCGCGAACGGCAATCTGTTCGTTACGACGACCGATGGCGCCGTGTGGCTGCAGGCCGAGAGCGTCGACATGCCGCAGCCACCCGTGGCCGGCGATCGCATGACGATCCGAAAAGGGTCGATGGGTGGCTACCGCTGCAGCGTGGTCAGCACCCACCTCACGTACCGCTGCGTGCGCAGTCGATAAAAAAAGCGGGAGTCTCACGACTCCCGCTTCTCTTCCATCGTCGCGATCGAATCAGAACTTCGCGTTGAACCCGAGGTAGTAACGACGACCGATGATGTCGTAGTTGCTCACGTCCGTCGTGCCCGTCGCCGAAGTCACACCGCTGCCGGCTGCCGTCGGCACCCAGTTCGCGCCGACGAGGACCGGCTGACGATCGAACAGGTTGTCCACACCCCCACGCAGCGTCCACGTGTCGTTGACCGACCAGCGACCCGTGAGGCCGAACAGCTCATAGGAGCTCGTCGGCGACGTGGTCGACAACGGGTTGGTTACGAGCGAGTTGTGACGGATCTGCGGCAGATGACGCCAGGACAGGTTCACCGACGCCCCAGCCACGGCATAGCCGATGTTGGTGATCGTCTTGTACTTGTACTGCGCGCCGTACTGCGAGCCGATCGAGTCCTTGTAGCTGAAGCTCGGGAGGCTCGAGGCCACCTGCACGTCGTAGCTCATCAGCCAGCTCGCGTTGATGTTCACCGACAGCGCGCCGGTCCGATCGCCGAAGAACGGCGTGCGGATGCGGTAGTCGAACGTCGTGTCGATGCCGGAGGTCTTCACGCTCGACAGGTTCACGAACTGCGCCTGCGTGGCCAGCCAGTTGCCGTTGAGGCCGTCGCGCAGAATCCTCTGGCAGAACGTGTTGTTCGGATCGTAGGTCGGGTTCGTGCCGAACGCGTTGAAGCACTCCTGGTACACATAGGACGTGGTGGCCGTCGAGATCGCGCCTTCCACGTTGATGCTGTACCAGTCGACCGCGAGGTTGATGTCCTTCAGCGCATCGGATTCGAACGGCGAGCGCAGCACGACGCCCGCGGTCCAGGTCTTCGCCTTTTCCGACGCGAGATTGATGTTGCCCTGGGTCAGATCGCGACCCGCCGGGAAGTACGTCACGTTCTGGCCGATGTAGTTGGCATTGAACCCGGTGTAACCGTTGGGCTTGCCGTCGACCCCGGGGAGCTGCGAGCACAGCGTGTTCACCTTCGCCCGGTTGGGATTCGCCGCAACGTTGCCGTAGGCGGCGCGCGTGAGGTTCGAGCACGGATCGTGATCCGTCCACGTCACGACCTCGAACACGGCCGGCGAGTACAGCTCGGCGATGTTCGGCGCACGGTTGGCAATCTGGCGGCCGCCGCGGAACTTCACGAAGTCGTTGATGCTCCAGTTCGCGGTGAGCTTCCAGGTGGAGTCGCTGCCGGCGTTGATGTCGTAGTCCGAGAAGCGGTAGCCGCCATTCAGCTCGAGCGACTTCGCGAACGGCAGGTCTTTGAGGATCGGCGCGAGAACTTCGCCGTAAACTTCCTTGACCGTGATCGCGCCTCGCGTCTCCGTGGTGTCGAACTGCCCAGACACGACCGAGAGGATGTTGGTCGTCTGCATGCCGTGGTCCGGCAGATACTGGTAGTCGTCCTTGCGGTAGTCCACGCCGAAGGCGCCACGCACGTTGCCCGCCGGCAGGTCGAACAGCCCGCCTTGCACGTCGAGCTCCGCCTGCGTCTGCTCGAGCTGCGAGCTCAGCTTCGCGTTCGAGTCGATGATGTCGAGACAGTCCTGCGACTTGGGCCCGGCGATGAACGGATTGAGACCGCTCGTGCAATGTGCCAGCACGCCCAGGCGGCCGTTGTTGAAGTCCTGCCCCTGGCCGTAGTTCGGCAGGGCGACCAGCGCCTGATACGACGCCGCGTCGATGAAGCCTTCGTAGCTCGTGTTGACGGTCGTGTCGCCGCGCGTCGCGAAGAAGTCGTAGGTCCAGTCGCTGATGCCCAGCTTGCCGCGCAGGCCGGCCAGGATCTCATACGTCTCCTGCGTGTTCGTGAGGCCGCGCTTCGGCATGTAGGTGAGGTTGTAGTTGAGGTTCCAGTTCGAGTTCGAGTTCGTGGTCGTCGTACCCGTCGCCGTCGTCGTCGTGACGACCGGACGGCTGGTGAGCAACGCGGCCAACTCGGGGGGAACCGGGAATGCCTGCGAGTTCGTGCAACCGCCCGTCGCGGGGCAGTTGAGGCCGTAGGCGCCTCCCGGAAGGTACGCGGGGTTCGTTGCGTTGGTTGCGTTATTAACCGACGGCGCGTAGATACCCGTGCCGTAGGGAACGGTCACGCCCCACTGGTTGCCGGCCGGCACGAAGTCGCCGAACCGGGTGGACGTCATGTTCTCGTCGAAGCTCGCCTGCACATACGCTTCGACGTGGTCGGTGACCTCGTAGTGCATGTTGGTGAACAGCGAGTACCGGGTCAGCGGCACCTGCAGCGTGCCACCCGGGTTGTTGGTCGTGAGCGTCTTCGCGCCGGTGTTGACGTTCGAGATGACGTACTTGGCGTCGGGGGTAGAGGCCGCCCTGATAGCCCGGCGAGAGTTTGCCGTCGATGCGGCCCTGGTTCAGGGCGAACAGCGTGGCGCCGTTGGTCGTCGAAGCCTGGTTCCAGTAGAACGCGCTGGTGTTGAGCACGTCGTTGGCCGCGTAGCCCTTCGGGCCGAAGACCGCGTTCACCGCGTCCTGCGTCGGACTGCCGCCGGCCTGCGAACCGGTGATGTTGCCGGGAACGCCGGCCACGAAGCCCGGGAAGTTGAGGAACTGCTGGGCGGCGAGATACGGATCCGAGAGCGCCGCCTCGAAGAACGGCACGTCCTCGCGGATGACCTGCTCGCGACGGGTGTAGGTGATGCCGATCATGGCATTGCCTTTACCCTCGGCGAAGTTGGAGCCGAGCAGCGCGCTGACCGCGGTCTGTTCGCCATCGCCGCGCTCGGTCATGCCGAACTGCGCGTCGGTCGTTATGCCCTGGAAGTTGCGCTTCAGCTTGAAGTTGACGACACCGGACACGGCATCGGCACCGTAGGTGGAACCGGCGCCACCGGTGATGATCTCGATGTTATCGATTGCGGCGGACGGGATCGTGTTCAGGTCGACCACCATGCTGGCGTTTGCCGGCTGGGTGCGGCGGCCGTCGAGCAGCACGAGGGTGCGGTTCGCGCCCAGACCGCGCAGGTTCGCGGTGGCGATACCCGGGCTGGTGCGCGGCGTGACCGTGATCGAGCCGGCATCGCTGAACTGGTTCTGGCCCGGCACGAACTGCGGCATCTTGTTGAGCGCCTGTTCGACACCGACTTCGGAGGTGTTCGTCAGCGCGTCGCTCGACACCGTGACGACGGGACTGTCGGAGTTGTAGTCGCGACGCACGATGCGCGAACCGGTGACGACGACCTCGGACAGGCCTTCATCCGCGCTGGCTTCCTGAGCGAACGCTGGCTGTACGGTGGACAGGACGGCGGCGACGGCCGCCGCGATTGAAAACGAAGGCACGCCGATACGCGCCCGAAAACGGGCGGAATCTCTCGAAACCATGCTAACCCCCCCAAACTCTTGTTGATGAACCGCTCAGCCAGCATTTGCGGTGAGCGCGCAAAATGATCGCACGCGCGCCATATTTCGAAATACTAGAAGAACGTCACGCGACCACTTCAGCAGCCAAGCTGCTGTCGGATCTCACGAAGACAGAGCTGCGTTCGCGGCTCTTGGCGGTGCAAAAACAGCTCAGCCGAGCGGATTGACCCTGTTCGTGCGGCCTACTCCTCGCCCGGCGTAATCGCGTGTTTCGAACAACTGTGCCTCCGTCCATGATATCGGACGGCTCCTTTGGGCTATTCTGACGCGCGAACACCCACTCTGAGTCGAATCAGGAGAACGCGGCATGCGACGAACGATAACGGCGATGCTGGGGCTCACCGCGGCAACCTGGTCGATGTGGGTTGCCGCCGACGTTTCAGTGATGGCGGTTCGGCTTGGCGCGAAGGATGTCGTCGCGCTCGCGAAGTTCTACGACGCGGCGTTCGGCCTGAAAGAGATCGACCGCGTAGGCCAGCCGCCGACGGAGATCATCATGCGCTACGGCACCTCGCTTGCCGCAGCCAAGAGCGCGGGCGCCACGACGAAGGGCAACGTGGCGTCGGTCAAGATCGGCAAGATGTCGGTGAAGGTCGCGCAGCTGGTCGATCCCGACGGCAACGTGCTCGAGCTCATGGAGCTGCCCAAGGGCGCCGACCACCTTCAGCATCCGTAACCCCGCCCTCCGTGATGAGCGCTTCCGGAGCCGCTCAGGCGACTCGACCTGCCATGTAAGGAATCCGCGCCGCTTCGCTACTAATCGGGATGAGGAAGGCGAAAGAGACGGAAGGAGGCGGCATGCTGAAGGCGATCCCGAAGACGTGGTCCTACACGTTCTCTGTGATGGACGGCACGGAGTGCGTCGCAGAGGCCTTGAATCGCTCCTGGTGGAAAGACAAAGCGGAACTTCGCATTCACGGGGACCGCTACACGGCACGTCGCGAAAAAGGGGCGTATGTCCTCGAATCGGCGGCAGGCGTGCTGGCGCGTGCGAACCAGCCGCGCAAGTTGCATCGCGCGCTCGTCGTCGAGCACTCGGGCCGCCAATACACCCTGCGAGCGAAGTCCGCTTTTCGGCGCGAGTTCCTGCTGTTCGACCGGTGCTTGCCGATCGGATCCATCGCGCCCGAAGGGATGTTCACGCGGCGAGCCGAGGTGAATCTCCCACCGACGTGGCCGCTTGCCGTGCGGGTCTTCGTCATCTGGCTGACCATGACGATGTGGAAGCACGCCGATGAAGCCGCCGCCGCAGGCGCAATAGTCGTAACCGTAACTGGGTGATGACTGCGTAGCTGACGAGGGATATTCGCGCTCGAGCCCGATGCAGGATCAGCAGAAGACCTTCGACGAGTGGATGCGCGCGCACAAAGGCCTTCTCTTCAAGGTCGTGCGCTCGTACGCCTTTACACCGCACGACCGTGAGGACCTGTTCCAGGAGATCGCGACGCAGGTGTGGCGCTCGATTCCCTCGTTCCGACAGGAGTCAGCCGTTACGACGTGGCTGTATCGCGTCGCGCTGAACTGCGCGCTCGCGTGGAGCCGGGATCGGAAGAAACATCCCGAGGCGACGGATCTCGAGGCCATGGAGATCACCCTGCAGGAGAGCCCGGAAGCGAAAAATCCGCGACTGGAATGGCTCTACGAACAGATCGCGAAGCTCAACGAGGTCGACCGCTCGCTGACGCTGCTGCTCCTCGACGGGTTCAGCTACCGGGACATCGCGGAGACGCTCGGCCTCAGCGAAAGCAATGTCGGCGTGAAGCTCAATCGCATCAAGGCCCGGCTCATGGAGCGGATGAGCCTGGAGAACGACCGTGAACTTTGAAGATGTGCAGAAGCTCTGGCGCTCCCAGGAAGCCCACCCGCCCTTCTCCGTCGACGAATACGTTCTGCGTTACGTCGTGGATCAACGTCGCAAGGAGCTCAGCCGGTTCTTTCTCCGGGAGCTGGTCGTCGTCTACGGCTCCGCTCTGTTCATGCTCGGCTTCACGTCGTTTCTATTCCTCGTCCTGTATTTCGACGATGATCCCAGAACCGTCCTGGATTTTCTGCCGGTGCTGGGCGCGGCCGCGACTTTCCTGATCTGGGCGATCGGCTTCCAGGTCACTCACGCGCGGCGTAAGCGGTTGGAGCCGAGCTTCACGTGCTCTTTGCGGGAGGCCATCGAGCGTGACTTGCAGAGAATCGACTATGAGATTTCACGGAGGACACCCTTCAAGCATGTGCTCATGATGACGGGCCTGCCGTTGGTCAGCGCCTTTCTCACCGTGGTGGCAAGCCTGCAAGTGAACAACATGGCGCCACCGGCGTGGCTCGTCCCCTACCTGATCCTGATGGGAGTCGGAGGCTTTGCCTTGCAAATTCGGTCGGTCAAACGGGTCCTCGCGCGCAGGCTCTACCCGCGGCGCCAGGAACTGCAAGCCCTGCGAGACAAGCTGAATTGACGGCACGGCGTGTGAGTCACGCTCTGGCTGGCGCAAGCGCCGATCGTCGGAACGGCCAAGACGACGCACGCCTAAAAAGAAAATGGCGGAGCCCTCGCGGACCCCGCCATTCCTGCTCGAGCAACACTACGTACGGACCAAGGTCATCCGCACGGCAACTGCATCGGAGCGTCCATCCGTTGGACCCGGTCGCGCGCGTGACATTGAGCCTGCGCGCATCCCTCTATGGCCTCCTGGCCAGCACGAGGTTCCTACGAACGATGAACCTCGCCGCCAACCAGCGCGCCCAGAGACGCGACCGAACCAACGTTTGTATGTGCCACTTGGATCACCTCCTTTAGTTGCCGTGGGCTCCTTCTCGGCACGTGCCGCCCACCGAAGCCGCGCGCCGCAAACCGATAACCCGAGAATCACACAGATCGCGGCGCGAGTGAAGAATTCAAGGCGTGACGCAGGTCAGAAAACAGCCGAAGGCGGTCAATCGAAACGGCCTCCCGCGGAAGCGGAAGGCCTTGGCCCGTCGCTGTGCTCGAGCTTGCGCGCGGACGGGGTGACACTCCGTGCGCGCGGTACCGCTGGCACTCGTGCCCGTGCAGTGCCAGTTCAGGGCTCTCCCGGCAACGGAGCAAAATCCTTCGGTGCTTCGCGGTGATGAGTCGCGGCCGTGTAAGCCGACGCGATCTTCAACAGTAACGGTTCGTTGAACGGCCGCCCGACGATGTCCATGCCGACCGGCAATTTTGCGGCCACGGGACCCACGAGCTTCGTGTGATCGTCACCGGGTAGCCGCTCGCCACCGCCGCCCTCGCCGCTTCCCCACGCGGACTCTGGCGTGGCGGGCGCGGAAGGGTCGCGGATCAAATCGTAGGTCTCGGTCGTGAACCCCGCCGGAACGGTGATCACCGGGAAGCCCTGCGCACCGAGGAAGCTCCACACCCCGTCGCCCCGACGCCCGTTGACGGGCGGACCACCCGGCGCTCCGAGTATGCGCGGCGGAAGGTTGCTGGTGGGGTAGACGAGCGCATCGAGATTACGCTCAGCCATACATTGCAGGATCACCTGCTGCACCGAGAACCGCAGCAGCAAACGATCGGCCATGTCGAGCGCCATCGGCTTCTCCACGTTCTCGCGGCCGCGCTTTCGGTCGGGGAAAGTGGGGTCGTCGTGAAACTTCGAGCGGGTGACGAGGTCCGTGTTGCTCTTGATCGCCGTGTCGCCGCGCTCGCGCAGGTAGAGATTCATGAAGTACTTGTTCTGGCCGTCGCCCGACGAGCTGCCGAAGTCACGGAGCGTGAGCTCCTCCGGCACGAGCGCGGGATTCACCTTCATGTCGAGCAACGTTGCGGTGTGATCGGTGCTCGGCTTGCCCTGTGCGTCCACCGGGAACAGCTTGGGGAAGCGCTTGGTGAACAGCGCGTTCGCATCCTGTGGGACGTATCGTTTCAGGCACGCGCTGAACAGGTCCCCTTCCGCACCGGGATCCACGATGGTGGCGCCGAGCTCGCGCAACTCGTCCACGCCGCGCGACACGATGTCGATCGTCTGTTCGTCGGCCTTCGTGAACAGCGTTTTGTTCATGTACTCACGCACCACGCCGATGCGGATGCCGTCCAGGCGTTTCTGATGCGTGAAGCTCTCATACGGCTGCGCGGGCATGCGCCCGATGCTGAATGCCGTGAGCTCGTCCTTGGGATCGTAGCCCGCGATCACGTCCAGCACGCGCGCCGCATCCTCCACCGTGCGGCAGATCGGACCGACGCGCGTGTTGATGCCGATCTGAACCATGCCCTTGCGGCTCACGAGCTCTTCGGTCGCAGCGATACCCACCGCGCTCGCGGCGCTCGCGGGCCCGCGAATCGAGGAGCCCGACTCCTCGGCGATGGCGCACGTGACGAGATTCGCACCGACGGACGACCCGGAACCGGAGCTCGAGCCGCGCGGGCCGCGCTCCGTATCGTACGGATTGCAGAATGTGCCTCCGAAAGAACTGCGCGGAACGGCGGATGCGTATTCACCCAGGTTCGACTTCGCGAGAATGATGGCGCCGGCCGCGCGCAGCCGCGCGACGAACGTTGAGTCCTCCGGCGGGCGGTCGTTCGCGTAGGCGGCATCGGCGCCCGCGGTGGTGCGCATGTCGAACGTGTCGTACTGATCCTTGATCGACATCACGACGCCGTGCAGGGGGCCAACGAGCTTGCCCGTGCGGGCGAACTGCCGATCCTGTGCGACGGCCACTTCCAGCGCGTCCGGCATTTTCGCGTCCGCATCCGCTTCGTCGGTCATGCTGCGCGCTTTGCGGTCGTCGAATCCCCAGCTCTTGCGCACGGCGGGCCGCAGATTGAGCGTGGAGAGCGCGTTGATCTGGCCGGCGTGGGGAATCGTCTGCACGGGGCCGAGAATGCCCTGCGGCTGACGGACGCACGTGCCGTTGTAGGCCTTGATGCGATTCAGATACAGCTTCACGAGCTGCTCGGAGGTGAGCTCTTTGGCAAGGATCGCGCGCTGGATCTGCGCGATCGAGGCTTCTTCGAGATGGAATTTGGCGGGTTTGACGTTACTGGCTGCGCTTGGAACAGCGGCCACCGTCAATGCAGCCGCCATCACTAACGCCGCCCAAGCATGAAGCAGACGCATACGCCCCACCCGTTCGTTTATTGCCCGGCAGCTGGGACGGATGCGGAGGGCGATACCCCACATCGGGAGAGAGGAATTCGGTGGGCGAATCGAGAGCCGCGCGGCAAGACCGTGCCCGCGCATGACTCGGCCGCGGTTTCAGGAGATCATCGATGCATGACACCGAGTACCGCTCCCCGAGCGCACCAACAATTCGTTCGGCGCGCTATCGCCCGGCTTTCAGCCGATCCGCGCTTCGTCGGCCTTGCCGCCGCCGGGTCCTGGGCGGAAGACAACATGGACGAGTTCAGCGACCTCGATCTCGTGCTCGCGGTCGAGCCCGCGCATGTCCAGGAAGTGATGCTGGAGCGACAGGAAATCGCCGCATCGCTTGGCCGTTTGCTGGTGTCGTTCACAGGCGAGCATGTCGGCGAGCCGCGGCTGATCATCGGGCTCTATGCCGACCCCCTCCTCCATGTGGACCTGAAATTCGTTTCGCTCGAGGATGCCGCCCGGCGTGTCGACGAGCCCGTGGTGCTATGGGAGCGCGATGGCCGCCTCTCGCAGCTGCTGAAGCGCGAGAAAGGCCTATTTCCGTCGCCGAACGAGCAGTGGATCGAGGACCGGTTCTGGATCTGGATGCATGCCGGAGCGTCGCGAGTGGCACGCGGCGAGCTGTTCGATGCGATCGAGTTCCTGTCGTTCATTCGTGTGAACGTGCTCGGGCCACTCGGTCTGCAGCGCGCCGGACGTAAGCCGATGGGGACGCGACGAGTCGAAACTCACGTGCCAACGCTCGCGGCAGACATGACGGGTACGCTCGCCACCTACGACACGGAGGCGTGCTTCGCGGCCTTCGAACGGTGCGCGCGGATCTATCGGCAATTGCGGAGCGCGGATGTGATCCGGCGCTCGGACGCGGAAGAAGCGGCGATGGCGTACCTTGCGGCTCGGGGCAAGGTCGTCTAAAGCCTGGACGTCACGCTCACGACGCCGGCCGGGCAAGCCTCGCGCGCGGGCGTCTCGCTTCGTAACCTGCAACAGACATCCGCGCGAGGCGCCGTCAATGCGTCATCGAATAGATCACCGCGTTGGCGCCGAGCCGGAAGGCGTCCGTGGAAGGCTTCAGGGGCAAATCGCTTTCCGGAAATGCGCGCAGAACCTGCGAGCGCATCTGCGCCCACTGAACCGGCCCGTCGAAATCATCCATCAGCACGAAGCCGCCGCGTGAGATGAACTGGCGCAGGTTCTCCACTTCCTGGTCGGTGAGCTGCATTTCGCCGGGTTCGGACACGTACGCGAACGGGTAGTCGAACACCTCGTCGCTGCCGAGCTCGACGATGCGGTAAGACATCTCGTCCACGTCCAGCCCGGTGGCGCGCTCGAGGAACTGATTCAGGTGCCGGTCCGACTCGGGATAGTTATGCGACCAGCCCATGTGGCCGATCATCCCGTTCGTGCCGAAGTGCCAGCGCGCGGCGATGAACTCGGTTGCCGGCGGATCGTTCTGCTCGATGACGCGCCGCCCCCACCCTTGGGCGTACGCGAGAGTGGCCGCCAGCACGGCGACGAGCGGCAGCGCGAAGGCGAGGATTCGCGAGCGACGGCTCACAAGTGTGGTCCGAGGTGCCGGCATCAGTCCTGATCGTCCGGTTCGAAGAAGCTCCATCGAACCTGCGGAAAGTGGGCGCGAAACGCTTTCTCCACAACGTTGAGGGCGCTGACCAGTTCCGCGGCGCTCTGCGCTCCGGCAACTTGCACTTTTGCTGAAACCATCACATCCCCTCCCAACTGAAGCGTGATGAGGTGGAACACGCGCGCAATCTCGGGCCGATCGTTCAGAAACGCTTTCATGCCGTCGGTCACGCGTGGATCGGCGCTCTGGCCGATGAGCATGGCCTTCACTTCGATCGCCACGAAAACGGCCACGACGATGAGCAGCACGCCGATCGCGACAGTGCCGAGAGCGTCCCAGAGAGGGTTGCCCGTCACCACCGCCAGCACCACGGCGATGAGTGCCAGCGACAACCCTGACAGCGCCGCGAGATCCTCGCCGAAGATCACGATGAGCTCGGCCTGCCGGCTCTCGCGAAACCATTGTCGCAGGGACTGCCCGCCCCTCGCCTTGTTGACCTCGACCAGGCAGGCCCGCATCGAGACCGCTTCCGCCACGATGCTGAACGCGAGCACGCCCACCGCCAGCCACCATTTCTCGAGCGGTTCGGGATGCGACAGCTTGTGGATGCCTTCGTACAACGAAAACATCCCACCGAGCGTGAACAGCATGACCGCGACCAGGAACGACCAGAAATACACGGCCTTTCCATAGCCCAGCGGATGTTCCGGCGAGGAAGGTTTCTTCGCCTGCTTCATTCCGAGCAGCAGCAGCGCCTGGTTGCCGCAGTCCGCAAGGGAATGCACCGTCTCGGCCAACATTGCGCCGGAGCCGCTGAAGAATGCCGCAACACCCTTCGCCACGGTGATGGCGAAGTTTGCGCCTAACGCGAAGAAGATGGCGCGAGCGGAGTCGGCGTGTGCGGACATGGGTGGGGCTGTGCCTGGGGGTGGACGAGGAGGCCACATCATCGGCCAACTCGCACGAAAGTGCAGCCAAAAACCGCGCGGCGACTTTCGAGGGCGTGGCCAATCTCCGATGCATTCTGTTCTGCCGCCTCCGCGTCACCAACACCGGCCACCCGAGTATCGATTTGCCAAGGTCAAAAGTTGGCGCTCACGGAATGTGCACCGCTCTCGCATACAAGCCTGAATACGACGAGGCACCCGTGAGCTCGACAGAAGTTCTCGGATCGAATGTCATCGCCATTCGCGGCGAATTAATCGAGTTGAAGACGGACTTCAAACAGCACAAGGCGGAGTTCGGCGCCGCCGTTGCGCGGGTCGACACTGACATCAAGGCCGCCGTCGCGCGGCTCGACGACGACATCAAGGCCGCAGTTGCGCAACTGCGAGCCGAAACAGCATCGGCAACAAGCTGAACGCGTTCTTCTGGGTCGTCGGCGGACTGATCGCCATCGCCACGTTCGCAGTCACCGTCGGAAAAGCGGTCGGCCAGTTCTGACCAGCGCCTGTTGGCCTGAAAATTCGGGCGTCGTCTCTAGCGCTTGACAAAGAGCCTCGCCCCACGGCGTCTCGTACTGATCGACGACGCTGCAGCCAGAGCGGAAGCCCACGCCCTGCGGCATTTCGGTAATCGGAACGGCCGGTGTGCTCCTCGTGGCGCGACGTCAGAAGCCCATTCCGGCCGTCCGTCCCCAGCTCGAGAAGCTGTTCGCGGCAGGACTCCAGATGTCTCCCGGCGTCATCGACGCGATCCTCGAGGAATCGGGGGAGTCCCGATACAGCGCGACACCCGTCCAGTGGCAGCCCGTGGATTTCCTCTCCAGTGCCGCCGGGATTTCGGATACCGTCCGGAAAGCCACACTCAGACCAATAAAAGGGTACCCATGTTTCAACAGCGCCCCGCAAGTGAAGCAAAGACCATCGGCCTCGCACTCCTGTCGGCTCTTCTGATTGGCTTTTCCCAAGCCTCCGCAGCAGCGGAAACCTGCGACCGCGCCTGCCTCACCGACCTGATCACCCGATATGTCGACGGTGTGGTCGCGCACGATCACTCGAAGCTGCCCCTGGCCGAGAACGTCCGCTTCACCGAGGATTCCAAGGACGCCAAGCTTGGCGAAGGGATCTGGAAAACCGTGACCGCAAAAGGTCAATTCCGTCACGACTATCTGGACACCACAAAGCAGGTCGCGGCCACCCACGTGCAGCTCTACGAGGACAAGAACCAGGTCCTCTACTCCGTGCTGCTTCATGTGAAGGACAAGAAGATCGCCGGGATCGAAACGCTGGTGCAGCGCCTGACCCCCGAATCACGCTTTCAGCCGACCGAGCTCGGCAAACCGATACGCGGCATGAACGACCCGGTGCCCGCCGGCAAGAAGCAGTCGCGCGAGTCGATGATCAAGACCGCCCTCGCCTATCCAGAAGGCCTGCGTGTCGGCAGTTTCACCGACGGCGGAACACCGTTCGCCCCTGAAACCTACCGCGTCGAAAACGGTGTGATTACCGCGGGTGGCGGGTGCGGCCGCGGGGACTGCGGCATGTACACGCAGAACATCATGGTGCACCCCGGGGTCATTGCGAGCGTCGCCGTCGTGGACGAAGAAAACGGTGTCGTGCTGTTGTGGATGAACTTCGGGCACACCGGTAACTCGTACGGCGAAGGCAACGCGCTCGTGACCTTCGAAGCCTTCAAGGTGTGGGGCGGCCAGATTCACGCGATCAATGCTTTCTTCCGCCCGCTGCCGGTGGCCACGGCGCGCTACTGGCCCTCTGCCGATCCCGTTCACAGGTAACGCGCCGGCGCCGGGTTCGGCCCGGCCTTTTCCGGGCAGCAGGAGCGCGTCGCCGTGGCACGCGCCATCGTCGGCCAGGCGAAGTTGATCCTGGCCGACGAGCTGCTGGTTCTGGAAGCCGCGCCAACGCGGCGTTCCGCAGGTCACTTCAGCGGCCGATAGGTCAGCCAGTCGGGGAACGCCCAACTCCACCGAATCGCCGCGAGCCGCACGATCGTAATCGCCGCGATGCCGAGCAGTGAAACGTGCAGCGGCGCGAGACCGGCGTTGTGTCGAACGACCACATATAGCGCGCCGCCGATGATGATCGGCGTCATGTACAGCTCACGCCGCATCAGCACCGTCGGTTGCCCGGTGAGCAGGTCCCGCAGGACGCCACCCCCGATCCCGGCAATGACGCCCATCAACACCGCGACACCCGGTTCGAGCCCCAGTTGCAGCGTGCGTTCCGTAGCGATGATGGTGAACACGGCCGTGACGAGGGCATCGAGATAGAGCAACGCTTTATAGCCGGCGCGAAACCGCCGCTCGAAAAAGAACGTGGCGATCGCCGCACCCGAGGTCACATAGAGATAGGCAGGCTGCTCCAGCCAGAAGGGTCGCAGGCCCAGAATGACGTCACGCAAGGTGCCTCCACCGATTGCCGTGACGACGCCAATGACGACAAAGCTCATGACGTCCATGTTCTGTCGAGCGGCGGCAAGCACGCCTGTGATCGCGAAGACGGCGGCGCCGATCAGGAACAGGATTTCGTTGGGTGTCACTGCGAAACACCGCCGGGCAGGCGGCTGATTTTCACTTCGAATGCGAGGAGGCTGTCTCGCCCGGCGGCGGCGCCCCGTTGAGCTTTCGATAGAGGGCGTAGTAGCGTTTCCACAGCGCGGCTTACTCCTCCGCGATTTTCGTCAGTGCTGGGCTTGGGCACGTGGGCGTCGAGCCTGTGGATCGATTTCATAGCTCCCCATTCATCATCGAACCGCGCTTCGATGATTCCACTCGAAGTTGCCGGCGCGATTTTGTCACGGCCCCGCGGAACTTGACAGGGCGACGCTGACTTCCGTCACGGACTTACCGTAGTGGTGGCGGGAGTGATTGTCGCTACTGGGGCGCTAGCCTGCGCATGGTCGCTCGCGCCCTGGTTGACGGCAGCTGGAGCCTATCTGGAACGCCGTTCGCGAGCAGTCCAGGAATCCGTTCTGTTGATGTCAATCGTCATTCGGTGAAAGCGCAGGACGCGAGCGTGCCGAAAACCACCGCGTGCTCGTATGAATGAACGAGTGACACCGCGACAAAAATAAATACACTTCTCGCGCCGAGGCTCTAACCGCGACGTCGAGTTGCCGCGCGCCAGCGCACGACCACTCACCTTTTCCGTCGCGTACGAAGTCGATGCCATCGACTTCTCCCCATACAACGCACCGCCACTCCGCGCACGCACGCGGTCGGACGTGCTTGTCCCAAGGATTTGCCTATGGGAGTCAACTGGGCCGCCGGCTTGATTCGATGGAAACCGCATACTGGTTCAGACGGGAAGACGTATTCGCTAGCGCATCTGCACCCCTTTCGGTTCACGTGCGAGCTGAAGAACTCGAGCAACAGTCCGGCACGGACAATTGCGATCAACGTCGGGTTCGGCCTGCACGTGTTCACGTGCGCATTCGAGAATGCCGAACCAGGGGCCGAGGAATACGTCGACGACCGGGAGCGTCGCGCCTTCGACTGCGGGAGATACCGCGCTTCCTTGCATCTCGGAGCGTTGGTACGGGAGCTCGAAACCAGAAAGTGCTACTTCGCGAAGAATCGTCACTTCTTCACAGCCGAAACGACGGGAGCGCCCGTGGGCCAGCAATACCGAGTGTTCTTCACAGTCGCGCCGGACAGAACAAGCTCGAACGCGGTTACTCTGATTGTTCAGAGCGCGTACTTCGGGCGAACGGAGTGGAGTCACGGAGACTTGCGAAGGAAGCCCGTGGGTTTTCGAGTGATTCTCTTGAACACGCTACTGGGCAAGCCGCTGCGCGAACCGCCCTAGAAAGGCCAAGCCCCGCACGTGGCGGGGCTTGTTAGTCCAGGCCCTCTTGGTTATCCCACTCTTGGTGCGGACCTCTTGCGGAGGCGGGTGAACGCCTAGCTGGACGTAGCGCTCGCGAAGAAATGTAGAAGTGTCGCCGGGAGATGTCAACCGTCACTACGCGAAGAGCGTGCGAGGTGCCGGGCACGGCGATGGGCACCGGCTGCAACGACGAAACGAGGACCGCGACCAGCGGCGCTCGCGGGAAGAAACCCGCGAGCGCCGCCGTTCACACACTACGCGTCGTGACTATTACAGCTGATATCTGAAGCCCAGCACGAACCGCCGCCCGAGAACATCGAACAGCGCCCGGTTGGTGTCGCTCGTTCCATTGAACCCCGAGAAGATCGGCGTACGTGGCGGAGCGCGATCGAACACGTTCTGCACGTTCAGGTACGTCTCCAACCCCTTCACAGCCTCCGGGGTGTAGGTGAGATTCATGTCCGTGTAGAGCGCCGAGGCGATGTGATCATCGTTGATGATCTGCCCGCCGAGCAGCGGCTCGTTGTCGTTCCACTGGCGCCGGCCATCGCTGACGTAGCGCTCGTTGACGAACACCGTGAACGGCCCCTGTGCGTACGTGGTACCGAGGTTCAACTGCAGGCGCGGCAACGGCAGATTGCCGGTCGTGCCCGCTTGCTGCTGCACCGGAACGTTGATATTGCGCAGGGAGAACTGGTCGAGATAGCTGCCAATCAGGCGGAACCCGAGCGAGCGCCCGCCACCGAGGTGGAGCTGGTAGTCCGCTTCCGCATCGGTGCCGACGACTTTCTGGCCGTTGATGTTCTGGTAGCGATCATCCATTCCCGTGATCGCATTGGTCACCGGATCGCGCGTGATCAGCGAGCAGATCTGCGCCGAACCCTGGAAGCACAGGTTGACGATGTTCTGGGGGCCGAGCAGCGCAATAGCGTCCTTGTTGGTGATCGAATACCAGTCCACCGAGAACGACAGCCCCTCCGCGAACGTGGGTTGAATGACGAACCCGGCGGCATAGGTGTCCGCCTCTTCCGGCGCGACTGCGGGATTACCGCCTCGGATTTCGCTGAAGACGGTCTGCACATTGTTCCGGAACGGATCGGTCACGGTTGCGCCGGCGCCTGCCGCGTTGAACCGCTCCGACATGTTCGCCGCGCGCACGTCGCGCGAGACAGTGCCTCGGAAGCGCAGCCAGTCGACCGTCTGCCAGTCCAGGCCATACTTGTACGACCAGATGCTGCCGCTGCCGGTGTAGTCCGCCCAGCGACCGGCCGCGTTCAGGCTCAGTTTTCTGACGAACGGCAGGTCCTTGAGCAACGGCACCTGGACCTCGGTAAATGCTTCCTTGACGTCGATCACGCCGCTGAAATTCGCCTGAATCGAGAACTGCACGCCGCTGTTCACGCCAGCGAACGCCCCGGGAATCCCCTGGATTCCGATTGCGGGATTGTTCCGCGGCACGGCCACGAAGGTGGGGTCGTTCGTCGGATTGGTCGGATCGGTGACGTTCTGTTTGAGCGTGTTGCGGCGATAGTCGACACCCAGCGCGACCGCGATGGGGCCCGGCTTCCACCAGCCGTCCAACACCTTGCCGTTGATGGCGGCTTCGAAGGCATCCTGAGTATTGGTGAGGTTAGCCGTCTTGGTGCCCTCGGTCACATACGCGATGGCCTGTGGCGAGGCGCGCCCGGCGCCCAGCAGATTGATCGGTACGCAGCCGTACGTGGGCTGGAACAAGTTGACTCGGCAGGTGATCGAGCCGTTTGCCGGATTCACGACCGCGTCCATAGCAAGGAACACCCGGTCGGTGCGCGGGTAGTTGTGATCAGCAAGCTCGTTCTTGTTGCGGCCGTGCTCGAAATACGAGGTCAGCTGCCAGTCCCCGGGCAGATCCGCCGTGAGGCCCGTGGCGAACTCCGTCATTTCGTTGGTCTGTTCGAGCGTGTCGACGGTAATGTCAGCTGGAGTGCTCAACCGCGACAGGCCGAACGATGCAATATTGTTCTGCTGCATGATCGTGCGAACGCTCGCCGGCAGATAGGCGTTGTCCGCATAGATCGTCGCCTGATACGCGCCCGCCGTGAACATCACAGACGGGAAGCCCCGGGTGGTCACTTGATTGTGCCCGGTCATGGCCTCGCCCCAGATTTCCACCGAGTCATTCAGGTTGAACGAGAGGTGCGAAAACGCGTTCCAGCGAGTCACGGCCGACTGAAGTCCGCCGTTCAAAGAGCCGTCGGTGCGGAAGTCGTAGTAATCGCCGCCTGACATGCCCTGCACGCCACGCTGGGTTCCGTATCCGAGCCGGAACGGAACCGCGCTGCCATCAGGGAGAAACTGCAGGTTGTTGAGCGGAGTGCCCGGCGCATTGATCAGTCCGCCCGGCGTATAGATGGAGCTGCCGACGTTCGGTGCCACGATGTAGTGGTTGTTGTCCGTCGTGACGGTGGGATCGTTCACGGCGCCCCAGCTCTTCATCCACGGACGCACGCCTTCGATTGCGTTGTTGTCGTAGTAATCGACTGCGGCAATGAGGTGGGCCCTCTCGCCGATGGCGGTACCGAAGGTCACTTCGCCCTGCTTGTTCGCACCGTCTCCGCGCCCGGTGATACCACCCTGCACGCTCGCCTTCAGGCCCGTGAATTTGGTATCGAGAATGAAGTTGACCACGCCGGCCACAGCATCCGTTCCGTAAGCGGCGGATGCGCCGCCGGTCACGACTTCCGTGCGCTGGAGCAGCGATTGCGGCAGAACGTTGATGTCGACAGTGCCGTTGTACGTGGAAGGAACCACTCGACGGCCGTCTAGCAGCACCAACGTACGGTTCGCGCCCAAGCCGCGCATGTTGACGACGGACTGGCCGGCGTCGGTGCCGATGCCGTTGCTCTGCGTCGCGTCGATGTTGCCCCGGAACTGCGGCAACTGCTTGATGGCTGCGGCCAGGTTGCCCGGCGCGACCTCATCCAGCTGCGCGGAGCTCACGACCGTCACGGGCGTGGGCGTGTTCATGCCCGTGTCGCGAAGTCGCGTGCCGGTGACCGTGACTTCCTTCAGCCCTTCCTCAGGGGCGCCCGAATTGGATGGGGTGGCCTCCTGTGCGACGGCCGGGATCCCAAACCCCATAAAAGCCGTCCCCACCACGAACGATGCCAATAACCCATTGCGATATAGCGGTTTCACCTGGAAATTCCCCCTCGTTTAAAGACCTGCATGAACCGGCACTACGTGCGGGTTCTTTTTTGGATCGCGACCGATCGCAAACACGTGGTCTGACCACGCTCATAGCTACCGTTGTCGTAAGACCGGGGGGCGAGGCGGAATGGGCCCCTCTCCCCGTGGCAAAGGACAGGGTTATGCCCGGTCGCCGGATGGGGGCGAGGGCGGGAGGGAGGCGGCGGAGCCGCGCGGGCCGGCGGCTCTCACGGTCGACGAGCTATTCCGGTGCGTCGGCGGGAGGGTGTGCTTCACCTACCGTGGCTACTCATCCTGACATGGTGGCGCTCCTCGCTCTGCGAGAACGCCGGTACGAAGATGCGGCGAAGCTCATCAGCGAATGTCTCCGACTCGAACGGCGTGGCGCCGACGCGTCACTCGCCGTCGAGATCGCGTACACACGGTTCGTGTCGCGTATGAAACTTCCGAACTACTGGCGCGAATACGGGCCGGCCGAGGCATAGAGCGCGCGATCGTCGGTACGAGCTGAAAGAGCGCACGATCCGGGAGCAGGCGTCGCCGACGGCCGCGCAACCCGCAGGTCCGGGATTGCCGTTATTCCGGGTCCAATTCACAGAAAAAGACCCTGTCGAACCGGGTTACTCGCGTAGGATGCGCAGCGGCTCGCGGTGCGTCGGAGAGAAGGTCATGGCAATCAATAGCAATGTGTCACGTTCAAACCAGAAAACGCTGGCACATCTGCGGACGCTCCGCTCGAACCTCGACCAGGCGCGTAACGCGTTGATGCATTACAAGGACGATCGGATCGACCGCGACAAGCTCGAGCCTGCCGCACGTCGGGTAGACGATCTCATGAACCAGTTCGCGACCGGCGCGCAGGATTCGGCGCAGAGCCTCGCCTGGATGACCGAGATTCGGACCGTCATCGACAAGGTGACCAACCCCAAATCCACGGCTGCGCTCGAGGCTGCGGGCGTCGAGATCGCTGCGCTTCTCGCGCTGATGACGCCGGCCGGGCAGGCGCCGCTCACGGGTGGCCTGCTGCCCGCCTGAGACGACCACTGGCGCGCGGGCGTCAGCGTCGTCGACACGGCGCGCTACTACGAGCGTGGCGGGCTCCTCCCACCCCGCACGCAGCTCGCCTCCGGCTATCGCCGGTATGAAGCTCATCGACGTCGAGGAACGAATCGCCGCACTTCAGCGCGTGCGCGACAGCCTTGCCGACCTGATATCCGCCTGCCCCGGCCACGGGCGTGCGGCCGACTGCCCGATCTGAAAGCGCTCGGTGACGAGGAGTTGTGATGAGCAAGCACGACGCACCCCATGCCTGCTGCTCTGCTTCGAAGGCAGCACCTCCGCCCAGTGCGCACGAGCAGATGCACGGGCACGAACACCCGCAGGCGCAGACACTCGCGCATACGCACGAGCACGGGCGCGAACCTGCGCACGCCGCGCAGCGCGCGCCGGCTGCATCAGGAGCGATCTACACCTGCCCGATGCATCCCCAGATTCGCCAGGTGGGCCCAGGAACCTGCCCGATCTGCGGCATGGCCCTCGAACCCTTGATGCCAACCGAAGCGGAAGACGACGGAGAGCTGCGCGCGGTCAAGCGCCGGTTCTGGATCTCCGCGGCGCTGAGCTTGCCCGTGGTCGCGATCGCGATGCTTCCGCACGTGCTCGATCTTCACCTGTCGCCCAGCGTTGCACGCGTGTTGCGCGGGGCTGAGCTGCTACTCACATTGCCGGTTGTCACCTGGGCGGGCGCCGACTACTACCGCCGCGGCTGGCTCGGCGTCCTGAATCGTTCGCCCAACATGTACACGCTCATCGGCCTCGGCGTCCTCGTGGCCTACCTGTACAGCCTGCTTGCCACGTTCGTGCCGGGCTCCTTCCCGCCCGAGATGCGCGACGCGCACGGAATGGTGGGCGTCTACTTCGAGGTCGCGGCCGCCATCATTGCTCTGGTGCTGCTGGGCGAATGGCTCGAGCTCGCCGCACGCGGCAAAACGAGCACGGCCATCCGCCAACTCCTCGGCCTTGCCCCCAAAACCGCCCGGCGTGTCCGTGCGGATGGCACCGACGAGGACGTGCCGCTCGAAAGTCTCGCCGTCGGCGACCGCGTTCGCGTGCGGCCGGGCGAGAAGGTGCCGGTCGATGGCCGCATTCTCGAAGGCCGTTCGACCCTCGACGAATCCATGCTCACCGGCGAACCCTTGCCGGTCGATCGCGGGCCGGGCGATCGCGTCGTCGGCGCGACGCTCAATCAAACCGGCTCTGTCGTCATCGTCGCGGAGCGCGTGGGTGCGGACAGCCTGCTCTCCCAGATCGTCGAGCTCGTGGCGCAGGCCCAGCGCAGCCGCGCGCCGCTGCAGCGGCTGGCTGATCGCGTAGCCGCGTGGTTCGTGCCTGCGGTGATAACCATCGCCGCGCTCACGTTCGCAATCTGGTGGTTCCTGGGGCCCGAGCCGCGCCTGGCGTACGCGTTGGTAAACGCCGTGGCCGTGCTGATCATCGCCTGCCCCTGCGCGCTCGGGCTCGCGACACCCATTTCGATCATGGTGGCGAGTGGCCGCGGTGCGCAGCTGGGCGTGCTGTTCCGGGATGCCGAAGCCATCGAGTCGCTGCGCGGGATCGACACGCTCGTCGTCGACAAGACCGGCACACTGACCGTCGGCCACCCCTCGCTGGATCGAGTGATCAGCGTCGCGCCGTGGAGCGACGCCGCGCTGCTGTCGCTCGCCGCCGGGCTGGAAAAGTCGAGCGAACATCCGCTCGCGCGCGCCATTGTCGAAGGAGCCACGGCGCGCGCCATCACGCCCGCGGAGGTCAGTGACTTCCAATCCGTGACCGGACGCGGAATCACAGGACGCAGTGGCGGTCATGATCTGGCGCTCGGCAACCTGGCCTTGATGCAAGACGTGGGCGCCTCGGTGGAACCATTGCAGAACGAAGTCGCGAGCCTGCGCAGCAGCGGGCGCACAGTGATGTTCCTGGCCGTCGACGGCGCGATTGCGGGCGCTGTTGCGGTCGGTGACGCGATCAAAGACAGCACACCTGCCGCACTCGAAGCGCTCCGCGCTGACGGGCTGCGCATCGTCATGCTCACCGGCGATGCGCGCGCAACCGCCGAAGCCGTCGCCCGCTCACTGCATATCGACGAGGTGATCCCGGAGGTGCAACCTGCGGAAAAAGCCAAAGTCATCGAGCGACTGGTAAATGAGGGGCACCGGGTCGCGATGGCAGGCGATGGCATCAACGACGCGCCCGCCCTCGCCCGCGCACACGTCGGCATCGCGATGGGAACCGGGACCGACGTCGCGATGGAGAGCGCCCAGGTGACGCTGGTGAAGGGAGACCTCAACGGCATCGTTCGCGCACGCCATCTGAGCCGCGCGACCGTCCGCAATATCCGGCAGAACCTCGCCTTCGCGTTCGGATACAACGCGCTCGGCATCCCGATCGCCGCGGGCGTGCTCTATCCGATGACGGGGCTGCTGCTGAGTCCGCTGATCGCGGCGCTCGCGATGAGCCTTTCGTCCGTATCGGTGATCAGCAACGCCCTGCGACTTCGCCGGGTCGCCCTCTAGCGATCCGGATCCGCGAATCAGGATGCCCGGCGTCACCCGACGCCGGGCATCCACGACTCTCTCAGGGGAACACGTTACGGCTCTTGATCAGCCACTTCCCGTTCACCCGCACCACTTCATCTTCGCAACGGCCCACGAGCGAAATTTTCGGCGCGCCATTGGGAGGCTGCTCCGCCATTGCCGTGAACCAGTACGAGTCGATGTGCGCGTGATCCTTGTCGCGGAACTCGATGTGCGAATTGAAGATCGGGTGGTACATCTTCGGCACCACCTGGCCCTTGGCCTTCGCCTCGGCGCGTTTCTGTTTCACTTCCGTGATCACATTGCGAATCTCCGCGTGTCCCTTGAACACGTGGTCGTGCTCGCAGCAGATCGTGCCGTCTTCGGTGAAGAACGTCGGGTAGGCGTCTTCGTCGAGGTTGTCCAGCGCCTGAACGTACTTCCAGATCAACACGTCGATGTCGGCACGATCCTTCGCCTCGCGAATGATGTCCGCATCGGAGGCGCGCGAAACCGGCGCAACGCCAAGTGCAAGCAGGGTGACCACCACGGATCCCAACAGTGTCTTGAACATCGGAAAGGACTCCTTCAGTGAGTGTGCGTTCAGGAACCCGGCCCCGAGCCCCAGCCTGAATGCTGTTCATGCAGGGCGGTGCGCGAGAACGCATCGATCGCCTGGATCACGCCGTTCTGCACCTTGAAGAACTCGACCGCGAGCCCGAACACGTTCTGCGGATATTCCTTGGGCGTCATGAACACGGCGAAGCCCAGCACGACGCCGCGTTCCACATCGGCGATGTAGTACCGGCGATTCTCCACGATCCAGTACACCGACGGCTGCTTCATGCCGTTGCCGCAGCTCCAGGGGAACGTGGCCGAGTCGCTGGTGACGGTTCCCGACTCGAGCCGCTGACAGGCCGGGCCCCAAGGGACCTGTTTCGTGTCGATGCGCTTCGAGACCGAATCCCAGTATTTGTCCGCTACGTCGAACAACTCTTCCCGCGTGGAGCGCTCCGACTCCGGGATGACCGCATCCCAGATTCGATCGGCCTGGTGCAGGTTGCGCATGTTGTCCGAGCCGAATCCCGCCTTGGGCTCGAGGTCGAGCTGCTCGAGCTCGGTGATCTTCTTGTCGGCGACCTTGATGCGCAGAATGTAGTACCACCACGAGTTGCCGGCACCCGCTGGCGGCGGCCGCCCTCCTGTGGGCGACGCGCCCGCCGGCCGGTCAAAGTTGTTCGTCACCACGCCGTAGAAGACGGCCGTCTGGGTGGTCGGGTCCGTGAACACGAGCCGATACGGAATGCGGCGCGCCGGGCCCCAGACGGGCGATGACTCGATCTTCCCCGCCACGCCGTCCGACGTGATCTTGGCGTTCGGCGCGATCGGCAGAGCCGCCGTCGAGTTGTCGCCGATCGCATCCAGAACCTGGTTCAGCGTCAACATCAGGCAGCGCTTGTCGCAGCTGGGCTTCGCGACGTTTTCCTTCGCGTAGTCCGCCTTCGCGGCGATTGCCGGCAATGACACGACCATCGACGCGATTGCCAGCCAGCGCGCGGCCGCTGGCAACCTGGAAAATTGCTTCCGCATCAGTCCCCCTCATTCGATTCGTTGTTGAACTACGAAACGTCTCTTCAATTCGTCGCGGGCGGCGTGTCCCCAAGCAACACGTCGCGAGTCATGCGCCAGGAGCCATCCGCCTGGCGTCGATAGATGCGCACAAACTTGCCTGTCGATTTGCGGCCCGCCGGGCCGCCGGCCTTCGGGGTTGCCACCACCGTATAGGTGCCCCGCTGGTAGGCCAGATCCCGGTCGATGATCGTCTCCACCGGCGTCCAGGTCTCGTCGATCTTGAACTGCTTGAAGGTCGCGCCATTCGCCGCGTCGTTGGCGGCCTTGCCGGCCACCGGCGGACGATTGGGCGAAATCATCATGTGATCGTCGTCGGTCAGGCTGCTCAGCGTCTCGATGTCACCGTCGTTGATCGATTTCAGATAGCGCGCGTTGAACGCGGTGATCGCCGCGAGATCCGCTGACGTGTCCCGAGTTTGAGGCCGCGTCGTGCCGCACCCCGCGAGCGCGATCAGGATACAGCCCGCCGCGACGAGTGCCCGGCAAGGGCTTTTCCCGACCTGGCTCACCATGGCTCCGTCACCCCGTCGTAGCGCAGGAACTTGCCGGTATCGGCGATCGTCACCTTGTCGATGGTCTTGATCATGTTCTCGACCGTGAACGACGTCTTGAGCATCCCCGGATATTTCCCGTCGAGGTATTCCTGGTGCTCGGTGAGCGTGGGCCCGGGATTGAACATGATCACCGTCACGCCGTCCTGCTTGGTGGACGCCGCCACGATCTGCATTTCCCGGTTCAGCGCGGCCTTGCTCATGCGGTAGAAGATGGCGCCTGGGCGCGGGTTGGCCTCACCCGTGAGCGTGCCGTTGCTCGAGCTGATGGCGATGAGCTTTTTCTGCTTGCTCGCCAGCACATTCTTGTAGAGCGTTTCGGAGACGATCAGCGGGCCCTTCACGTTGACCGCCAGAATCGTGTCGAGCAACGAGAACTTCATCTCGCCGAACCGCGACGTGGTGTTGTCGCCCGGACACTTCTCGTCATCGCCCGCGCACTTGGAGCGGTCGTTGTACACGCCCGCGTTGTTGATCAATACATCGATGGGCACGGCGGCGAGCTTCGTGGCGAGCGCCTTCACCTGGTCGACGTTCGTGACGTCGAGGCTTTCGATGCGCACGGCCTTGTATTTGGCGGCCAGATCCGTGAGCGTCTTCGGCGGCTCGGCGCGCCGATGAGTCACGATGACCGTCCACCCTTTCGCGGCGTACTGCTTGGCAAATTCGAGGCCAATGCCCGAATTCGCGCCCGTGATCAGCACGGTGTCCGCCGCCGCCACGGTAGGCAGCGCGCAGATCGAAGCCGCCAGCAATCCCCCCAGAACACTCAGCCGCCATCCGCTTGCGATACTCATCGTTTTTCTCCTTGGACCGACGCGTTGACGGTCACTAAGACCGGACACGTGGCAAAAATGGACCCCCGGAGGGCCCATTGTGGCCCCTCTTCCGACGGCCCGCAGGCCGTCGCACGACTGCGCTCGCGGAAGATCCCCGTCCGCGAGCCCAGATCGGGTCAATAGTACGATGGTGTTGGCTGTTCATCCCCGAACCGCTCCACCTCGAACTCGGCCGCAGGCTCGCGGTTCATCCGTTCCAACGGATTTGGCTCTTGAATGTGATATGGACAAAGCCGCTACCGAGCTCGCACGAAACGGACTTCGAGACCCTCTTCTCCAGTCCGAGTTTCGGTTTTCCGCCCGGTCACTAACACCCGCTTAGCCGCCTGGAGTGCGAGCCGCTGTGACGCTTCACCTGCCCGATATCATCGCCAAAGACCTGTCGGTCGTGTTCTGCGGGATCAACCCTGGAATGACGGCGGCGGTGTCGGGGCATCATTTCAGCAGCCCGAGTAACCGCTTCTGGCGCGTGCTCCATCTCGCCGGCTTCACGCCGATACAAGTGCTTCCCGAAAACGACCGCTCACTGCTCGAGTTTGGCTATGGCCTCACGACCGCCGTGGCGCGCCCTACACGCCGCGCGGACGAGCTCTCTGCGGACGAGTTCGTTCTGGCCGGCGAGACACTGAGGCGCAAGATCAAGCGCTACGCACCGCGCGCCGTGGCCTTTCTCGGCAAGGCGGCATACTCCGCGATCAACCGCACGACGCTGACTCAATGGGGCAGGCAGGCGACACCGTTCGGCGGAGCAACGGCCTGGGTTGTGCCGAACCCCAGCGGCCTCAACCGAAGTTTTCGAACCGTCGATCTGGTTGAAGCGTATCGGGAACTGCGACTCGCCGCGCTCGAGCAAGACACGCCGCTCTGACGCGGCCGCTACCGCCGAAGTGACGCGATGATCGAATCGCATGACTTCCGAAACAGGAGAATGCCGCTCGCTCACGACGCCGGCCATATGCCCGTGCTCGCGCAGGCGGAAGGGTTCTGTCGAAACCTGATCAGACCCCGCGCCGCTCCAGCAAGTCCCCCTCGACGTAGAACCACCTTCCCCCTTCGCGAACGAAACGGCTGCGCTCATGGAGGCGAACGGCGGCCACGTTGCTGGCACGCGAACGTGCGATGAACTCCACCTCGGCGGAAGCGTCGCCTGTGACACACGCATCGACAATGCGCAAACCCAGCCACTTCTGGTTCTTATTGAAAGGGACCGAATCGGGGCGCTTGCTCGGGTGCCAGGTCGCGAGCAGATATTGCTCGTTGCACAGGACGAAGGCGGTGTAACGCGAGCGCATCAGCGACAACGCATCCGGCGCGGGCGCGCCCGCGTGCCAGGGCCCGCAGCACTCCGCGTAAGGCCGGGCTGAACCACAGGGACAGGCATCGCCAGACTCCATTTGATGGCCGCCCCTTACCGAGTGCGTCACTGAGCGCGTCAACGATGAGCTCCAAGTTGAAGAGTGCGAGAAGCTCGCATGGGCGCGGAGAATACCGGCATCACTCCCGGCGCGCCGCAGGTGGGCCGCCCTTTCGATTGCCCCCGGCTCCGTGCAAGAATCCCGCCGGCCCATGCATCCGATCGTCAACATTGCCGCCTACAGCTTCCTGCCGCTGTCGGACCTGAATTCGCTGCGCGCCCGGTTGCAACGCCAGTGCAAAGACTGGGAGCTCAAGGGCACGATTCTGCTGAGCCCCGAAGGCATCAACCTGTTCGTCGCCGGCACGGCGGAGAACATAGAGCTATTGCTCGCGGAACTGCGAAGCTGGCCAGGCCTTGCGACTCTGCAGCCCAAGATCAGCGAAACGGATCACCGGCCGTTTCGGCGGATGCTGGTGCGGATCAAGAAAGAGATCATCGCGTTCGGCGTGGAAGGCATCGACCCCTCGCGGCGCACGTCGCCCAAGCTTGCCCCGCGCGAACTCAAGCGCTGGCTGGATGAAGGCCGCCCCGTCACGCTGCTGGACACGCGCAACGATTACGAAGTGAAGCTCGGCACGTTCCGGAACGCGCTGCCGATCGGCATCGACCAGTTCCGCGAGTTCCCGCGGGCGGTCGGCAAGCTCTCGCCGGAACTCAAAGAGCGGCCGATCGTGATGTTCTGCACCGGGGGCATCCGATGCGAGAAAGCCGGCCCGTTCATGGAGCGCGAAGGTTTCAAGAATGTCTTCCAGCTCGACGGCGGCATCCTCCGGTATTTCGAGGAATGCGGGGGCGAGCACTACGACGGCGAATGTTTCGTGTTCGACGGACGCGTGGGCCTGGACGCGGGCCTTCGGGAAACGGACTCCAGCCAGTGCTTCAACTGCCAGAGCCCGCTGACCAAGGCGGACCAGCAGCATGAACACTACGTGGCGGGAAAGTCCTGCCCACACTGCTTCAGGAGCGAAGCGGAGCACATGGCGGCACGCATCGCTCGCCGGCACGAGCGGATCCGGCAACTCGCGGTTTCACTTCCCGGCAGCCAGCCGCGGGATCATTTCAAACCCGTCAACGTTCCCGCGCAGTCCGACGGGCAAACGTTGCTGGACGCGCTTTGTCGAGTGGCCATGCACATTCCGGCGGACATCTGGCAGCAGCGCTGCAATGACGGCCGAGTGCTGAATGAAGCAGGCCAGCCTGCGCTTGCAAGCCAGACTGTGCGCGCCGGGGAACGCTTTCGACACAAGATTTCTTCGGTCATCGAACCAGACGTGAACATGCACGTCGAGCTCCTGCATGAAGACGAAGCGTTGATCGTGCTGAACAAGCCCGCTCCGCTACCAATGCACGCGGGCGGTCGCTTCTATCGCAACACGCTTCAGCACGCGCTGGACGCTGTTTATTACCCGCAGAAACCGCGACCCTCGCATCGCCTTGACGCCAATACTACCGGCGTGGTGGTTGTCGCGCGGACCAAGCATTTTGCCGGGCAGGTCCAACCGCAGTTCGCGCGCGGTGAGGTGGAGAAGGTTTACCTGGTTCTTGTTCAGGGGCAGCCCACCGTCGATGAGTTCATCTGCGATGCGCCCATCAGCGAGATCCCGGGCGCGCTCGGATCGAGGATTGTCGAAGCGACGTCGGGCCTTGCGGCCCGCACTGAGTTCCGCGTGCTGGAAAGGTATTTCGATGGCACGGCGCTGCTGGAAGCGCGGCCGCTGACGGGGCGCACGAACCAGATTCGCGTTCACCTGTGGCACCTGGGATTTCCGGTTTGCGGCGATCCGGCTTACCGGCCGGGAGGAACGCTGGGAGACGGCCAGACCCTGTCGATCGACGCGCCACCGCTTTGCCTGCACGCCTCGCGCATTACGCTCACGCATCCCCTCAGCCGGGAAAGAGTCCGGTTCACGGCACCGATGCCGGCGTGGACAGCAACGCGCGCTCAGGGATTTCCCAGATGACCAGGCGAGGTCGCTAGGCGCGGAAGTCCGCACTCTGTATGACAGAACGCGACGCGGGCCAGAAGCGCAAATCGAAGGCGCGCCAGGTACCGCTGCGGCCTGAGGTTCGAGCAGCGACAGCAGGCCTGCCTTGCTTATCGGACCGTCAGCGACGCGGGCCGGCCACATCCGCCGGCTTGTCGTCCAGGATGTCTGCGGGCGCACCCCGGTTGGTCATGATGGCTTTGCGCCGAAGAAATCGCATGATCGACTCGGGCCCGGTGCGCGAGCCTCCGAGCCCGGAAACGCCAAAGCTGTTCGTGCCGATCTTCCGAAGCTTGGCGAACGTGAGGAAGGTGTCCTGCACGAACAGGCTTCCCGCGTTCACCTGCTCCGCGATGCGCACGCCCTCTTCTTCGCCGCCGGCAAGCACGGACGCCGTGAGCCCGAACTCCGTGTCGTTCGCAAGCGCGATCGCTTCTTCAATCGTGCGGAAGCGCATCACGGGCAGAATCGGGCCGAAGGTCTCCTCTTTCATGAGTCGCATCGTGTGGTCCACTTCGGTTACCACAGTGGGCCGCATGTAGAGCCCGCCGCCGAGTGTCTCGGTGACGCCGCCGGTCAGCACCTTCGCGCCCTTTGCCACGGCGTCCTTCAGATGTGATTCGACGATCTCCGGCTGGCGCACGAAGATGAACGGTCCGATCTGCCCGTCCAGGGGATCGCGGTCGTTCAGCCGAACCTGCTTCGCCTTGCGCACAAGCTCCTCGACGAAGCGGTCGTGGATGGACTCGTGCACGTACACGCGCTCGACTGAATAGCAGACTTGTCCGGTCGCGTAGACACCGCCTCGCAGAACGGCGGTCGTCGCTCGAGCGATGTCGGCATCCGCTGTGACGATGGCTGGGTCCTTGCCACCCAGTTCCAGGAAGCACGGAATCAATCGCTCCGCGCAGGCCACCGCGACTTTGCGCCCGTTCTGCACGCTGCCGGTGAAGCAGATGAGGTCGACCTGCGAGATGACATCCTGGCCGGTACGGCCATCGCCAAGCACGACGTCGAACACCTCCGCGAGCTCCGGCACCTTGCGCACCGTATGCATCAACGGCTCGACGAAACGCGGCGTGACCTCGCTCGGCTTCAGCAGCACCGCCGATCCCGCGAAGAGGGCCGGCACGGCATCCAGCAGCGACAACATCATCGGCGCATTCCATGGACTTATGACACCCACCACCGGATACGGCACGAGCTGCGACTGAATGTGCACGGTCGGCATCGAGATGGATTGGCCGCTCACGAGGGCGCGAGCCAGCACGCCCTCCGCGTCTTCGCACCAGCCACTGATGTTCGCCACCGCGATGAACGCCGTGAATTGCGATGTGTGGCAGCCGCCGGTATCCGCGCCGTCGGCGGCGCCGATGGCCTTGGCGTGCGCGAGCAATTCCGCTATCCAGCGACGCATGATGGCGACGCGATCCGCAACGGGTCGCGCAGCCCAGGCCTTCTGATTCCGGCGCAGGCGCGCCGCCTTTTCCGCGACTTCCTGAGATGACGCGACGGGCAGAGTGAACTCGGTGGTGCCGGTGCGAGGATTGCGTACGGGAATCGTTCGGATCTCGAGACCGGTCATGCTCTATCCACTCCGCGATGAGATATCGCTCGAGCTTCACCCACGCTATCGGGGGGCGCAAGGAGAAACACCGTGATCTATCCGGTGGACGGTCCGGCACTACCCCAGACCGCAAGGGTGAACAGGATTCCCGCTACGAACAGCGTGCCGAATATCTGCTTGTTGTATCGAGCGAGCCAGAGGGGAAGGTAGATATCGAAGTTGTCGCGCCGGTCATCGGTGTAGCGCGCCGCCACGCTGGTGAGGGGACATTGAAACCGATTGACCAGCAGGACCAGCACTTCCACGAGGACGACCGCGATGAGAGCCGCGGCTGCGGAGAATTTTCTCTGCCACGCGGCAATGGGAAGCGCCACGATGCATCCTGCGAACAGTGCCCACACGAAGGTATGCACGATCTTCACAATGCGCAATTGGGTGCCGCTCATTCGTCGAATACTGCCTGAGTCCGATCGATCGGGCACGTAGCGTGACCCGCCGTTGACCGCGCTCACCGGCCGGGTTCGGGAGCTCAGCGCACGAGCATCGTCACACCCGCGAACACGCCGTAACGCGGCGACGCGCGATTCAAACCACACAGAGCGCCGCCGTCGAACACGAGAGTCGGCGCCGCGGTGAACGACAACGCGCTCAAGAACTGCGCCGAGCCATGCGCGCCGCGCTGACCGGTGCCGGAGAACTCGCCGGCGAATCCCCATTTCCCCGCCAGGTCGTGTGAAGCCGCCATGGCCCAACCCACCTGGTCGCGACTCGTGCCGGGGTCCGCGATGCCGAGGCGGCTGTAACTGACATTCATGTCGACGTCCCATCCCACAGCTTCGGTGCTCACGATGCCGTTCAACGTGTAGTCCGTACGGCCGGAGCCGAGATCGTGCGAGGCCGTCGGCAAAGTCGCGCCCGCCTCGAGCCCGATACCGGTCGACTCCGACACGGCGTGATGAAATTTCATCGTGACCGAGGTGTCGCCCCAACCGCGCGTCGTATCGCCGCCGCCGCGATCGGCGATGAAACTCTCGCCGCCGACGAGCACACCGACGTCGTCGGTAAACGCGTACTTCAAAAGGTACGGCACGCTGGCGTGGCGCACGTCGCCGGAGTCACGCTCACCATAGCCGCCCGCCTCCCACTCTAAATGATGCGGGACCGGCAGATCGGCGGGGTTCGAGACGGTGGGACGATACGGAGTCGCTTTCAGCTCATCGCCGGAATCGGCGGCGATCGCGACGCCTGCGGGCAGCAGCGTCGCGACCACTAAAGGAATGTAACAGCGGGTTTTCATAGACCTCATCGCGCCAGATCTCCGGAAGGTCGGGCACCACACACGACCCATCAGCGTCGTCGCAACAGCGTGAGCCCTTCACCAATCGAGATCATCGACAGATCGACACGCTCGTCGTGGTGAACATGCTCGTTGAACTCGCGCATCGCCTTGGCATGCACGTTGTCCTGATGAATGATCGGCGCGCCGGACAGGCCGAGCGTATTGTCCGCGCAGATGAGCCCACCCGGCCGCACGAGCTGAAGCAGCTTCTCGTAGTAGCGGATGTAGTTCGGCTTGTCGGCATCGACGAATGCGAAGTCGAACGTGTCCTGCCGCCCTTCGCCCAGAAGCTGATCCAGCGTCGTGAGCGCGGGCTGCAGCCTCAAATCGATCTTCGACTCGACGCCCGCTTCTTTCCAGAATGGGCGACCGATCCGGGTGAACTCGTCGCTCACGTCACACGCGATGAGTTTTCCGTCTTCCGGCAGCGCTAGCGCGACCGCCAGCGCCGAGTATCCCGTGTACGTTCCCACCTCAATGCAGTGGCGCGCACCCACGAGCTTCGCAAGCAATGCCATGAACTGGCCTTGCTCGGGGCTGATCTGCATCTCCGCCTCGGGCCGAGGCGCAGTCGCCTCTCTTAGCCGCGCCAATGCCGGCGCCTCCCGTACGGAGACTTTCAAGATGTACTGGTAGACGTCATCGGGAAGACCCGTGGTTCGCACAGACATAAAAGCTCCCAGCGTTACGTTCGAATGAAAAGGCCCCGTGCGGTGATGCACGAGGCCTTGTTGCCTGGCCGGGCGGATGCGGTCATCGCACCGGCCGTCGATCAGATCACTTTGCCGCGGGCGGCGGGCCGCCGGCGGGCGCGGTTCCGCGGAAGCGCCCCACGTAAGCCGCCTTGGCGATGACCTTGCCCTTCATCGCCGCAAGCAGCTCCGGCCGACTCGCGGTGACAGGCAGGTCGAGCTTCTCGTTCAGCGCGTAGAACTCGAACACGTAGTGGTGATAACGGGGCCCCGGAGGGGCGCCCGGGCCCATGTAATTGTTGTCCCGCATGTTCTTGCCGGTCACGGAACCCTCGGGAAGCTTGCCCTCGGCAATCTCCTTCGTCGTTCCGGGGATGTTGTATGCCACCCAATGCAGCACGTCGTCGGGGCCGCCGATCCCCACATCGATGTCGTGCAGGATGATCGCGAAGCTCTGCGTCTCGGCGGGCGCATTCGAGATCTTGAAGTCGGGCTGCGTGTTGCCGCCGCGGAAGCTGTACTTGTCGGGGACGATGCCGCCGTCAGGAAAGGCGGTGCTTTCGATGAGCAACGGAACGAGGCCGGGGCCCCGGCGCTGCTGGCCTTGCTGCGGCTGGCCACCCCCTGCCGGAGGCTGCTGGGCCTGAGTCGTGGTGACGAAAAGCAGCCCGCTAACGAGCAGCGCAAACGCTGCGGAAACCCTGGCTCGCATGAGTACCCCCCCGATCGACGTAGTTTTGGAGCGCGGAGCATAGCGAAGAACGGCGAAACGCAAGACATTCCCTGCTTCTCGCGCCAACTACCGGGTAACACGCCACTGCCGCGATTCAGGCGGGCGATTTCGCTCTTTGCCCACCAGGATCATCGAACCTCAGAACGAGTATCTGAACGACGCTTGAACGTTCCGCGGAGCGCCGTAGTACCCGATCGAGTACAGACTCGTGATGTACTTCTCGTCGCTCACGTTGTTCACATTGACCTTGACCTGCATGTGCTCTGTCGCGTCCCAGCGCGCGAAGGCATTGAGCACCGCATACGCATCCTGACGAACTTCAAAGCCTGTGTACGAGTCCGTAGTGGACGTCTCCGATCGCCACGCACCGCCCAGGCCCACGGTGATCGCCGACTCGAACGGCAGCCGTGTATCGACCGAGAAATTGAGCGTCTCGCGCGGCACCCACTCATAGGTATCGGCACCGGTGTCGTCTTCGAGCCGCAGCTTCGTCGCACCGAACACCACTTTCGTGTTCTCGCCGACGCGACCGGTGATCTCAAGCTCCACGCCTTTGGAGGTGAAGTTCTGGCCGACATAGTAGCTGCGACCGTTCGACGGGTCGAAACCCGCGAAGATGCCCAGCCCGGTCTGTTCGGCTTTGTACACCGCGAGCGTGGTCAGCAATCGCTTGTCGAGCCAGTCCGCCTTCGCCCCGATCTCGTAGTTCTTGCCTTTGGAAGCGTCGAGGTAGCGGTTGTTGACGTCGTAGTAATCCTGCGGCTGGTACAGGTCGGAGTAGCTCGCGTACGCGAGCACGTTACGCGTGAGGTCGACGGTGACTCCCGCATAGGGGCTCACCTTGCTTTCCGTCTGGTCGAACGGCGTCTCCGACGAGACGCCATCGCGGTGATACTGCGCGTAGTTGAATCCGGCGATGACCTTGACGCGATCGCTCAGGCTGAGTCGGGTCGCGCCGTACGCGCGGCGGAGCCGCTGGTCGGTCTCGTCGCTGGTCGACTTCGCGCCCCATTGAGGCTCGGGAATCGCATTCCCCGCGTAGGGAAACGCCGGCAACGCGCCGAACCCAGGGTCGGTTGCGGAAGGCTCATTCGCGTAGAGGATGCTCATGCTGTCACCCTGGCTCGCGCCCAGCAGCACTTCGTGCTCGCGGCCGAAGGCATCGAACTTGCCGCTGACGGACACATCGACGAGATGCGCGTGATCGTTGCCGTTGAACTTGCCCGGCCAGCCGAACAGGCCCTCATGCGTCGCCGGATCGAGCCCGGTGCTCGAATACGCGAAGAAGAGCTTGTCGTTCTCGGTGTGCGCGCGATAGTTGTAAGTGCCTTTGACAGACCAGCGGTCGCTCAGCGCGAAGGTGAGCTCCGCGAAGGCGTTCTGGTCGGTCGTGTCCCAGAAGGTCCAGTCCTGCGTCGTGGAGGCATTGCGCCCGAACTCGGCTTGCGTGCCATCGCTGTTCACGAGCGTGAGCGCGCCCCACAAGTTTCCGTCCGTATGAGTGGACTGATAGCGGCACCGGATTACCCGATATCGGCTGCGAGGGGGTCGATTCTCGATGCGAATCTATCGCAATCGCAACTGGTAGGTCGGGCGTATAACAATCCCCTGCCGCCTAGGGCCACATCGGCATGCCCGCGTCATCGCGAAGGGTCCGCCAAAGCGCCGGCAGCTGGTCGACAGCAACCGGGGGCACCGGCGAGTAATCGAGACTGCGCGTTATCGGCTCGCCCTGGCGGAGCGCCCAATCGAAGAAATGCAGGACCGCCAGCGTCTTTTCGCGATGCTCGGTCGGTTGCGCTATCAGAATGAAACTGGTGCCGGCAATGGGCCAGCTCTCCACGCCCGGCAGATCCGTTGGTAACTGTCCGACCCCTGCCAGATCACTCCAGTCGGCGGCAAGCGCCGCTGCGAGAAACGCGTCGCGCCCGGCGTGCACGAAACGTCCGCTACGGTTGAGAAGGGCGACATCGCTCAGGCGGTGCTTTCGCGCAAAGGCGTACTCCACGTAGCCGATAGCGAAGCGCGTACGCTGCACGTACGAAGCAACGCCTTCGTTGCCATTCCCACCGACGCCAATCGGCCACTTCGGCGCAAGCGATGCACCGATGCTTTCTTTCCACGCTGAACTGGAATGCGACAAATAGTCGGTCCAGAGCAGTGAACTGCCCGATGAGTCGTTGCGATACACGACCGTGATATTGGTGTTCGGCAAGACAAGTGTTGGATTGAGCGCGGCGATCGACGCATCGCTCCACTTGCGGATGCGCCCCAGATAAATGGCCGCCAGCAACGCGCCGTTCAACCTGAGCTGGCCCGGCTTGATGCCGCCGATATTGATGACGGGCACGACCCCGCCAATGACCGCCGGAAACTGCAGCAGGCCGGATGCGGCAAGCTCGCTCGCGGCCAGTGGCGCGTCGGAGGCGCCGAACTCGACCTCGCGTTTCCGTATTCGCTCGATGCCTGCGCCGGAGCCGACCGCGTCATAGCTCACTTTGACGCCGCTCACCCGCTCGTAATCCTTCGACCACGCCGCGTACACGGGGGCCGGGAACGACGCGCCGGCTCCCCGAATCACCTCCCCGCCCGCCGCCGGCTGACAGCAACCGCCGACGGCGAACACGGCGGCACTGCGCAGAAATAAAACCAACCTGGAGCGGATACGGTTCATACGAGCGTGTTTGAAGCACCGAAGGCACGAGTTTGAGGCGTCTGCGTCACCAAAGAATGACAATGAGCTCGGCCGTCATCCGACCGTATTATTCGCCGGATAGGGTCTCGTATTGCTCTCGGACCGGGGTGGCGCAGAGGCACCTGTTTGTTCCGGCGATACCCACTTTCAGCAGCCTTACTGGCCGGATTTGCGCTGGCTCCCTCGGTCACGTTCGCCGGGCATCCGATGCTGAGCGAAGATACCGGCACCCAGGGTCGCGGCAACCTCGAGCTCGAGTTGGGATCCGCCTGGAGTCGTGCCGAGGGTGTTCGCGCCTTTCTCTTCCAGCCACAACTCTCTTACGGCGTGTCGCCGGCGCTGGACCTGATCGTGCAGCCGTCATGGCTGATGAACGACGGCCGTGGCGGGCAGGAGGCTCGCGGCTTCGGTGACACGAATGTAGACGCCAAGTGGCGCTTCCAAGGTGCCGCACCCTTCTCGCTCGGCGTCCGCGCGGGTTTCGCCCTGCCCACTGCGCAGGGCGATCTGGGCCTGCCGTCCGGCCGGATCTCGCCGCATGCGACTCTGGTAGCGACAGTGGATGCCACGCCGTTCACGCTGGATGCGAATCTTGGGTACGCGCGAGCACCACACGACGGCGGCGAGCGCGCCGACCTGTGGCACTTCTCCGCCGCGGCGCTATTCGCCACCAGCGCACGCTTGTCCTTCGTTCTGGATGCCGGGATCGACTCCAATCCCGACTCGACGCGCACGAAGTACCCCGCCGTCGCCTTGCTGGGCGTCATCTACACCGCGTTTCCCGGCCTCGATTTCGACTCAGGATATCGCGCGCGCCTCAACTCCGTCGCGCCATCAGGGCAGTGGCTGCTCGGCGTCACCTATCGAGGTGCGCCTTGACCTGGCTGGTGCGGCACGGACCGGCGCGATATAACGGTGCCGGTGCCATTGGCCCGAGCGCAGAACAGTGCTGAGGCATCAGTGCCGCTTCATCAAAACATTCAGCGACTGCTGCTCGTCGGCGTACATCTGGATGCGCCCCCGGCACCCGCCATCCCGGAGCCGCCCTCGCGCCTGCGACCGTTGATCGAGTCGCTTGCGAGCGCTCATCGCGCATTCGATGAGATTGCCATCCGGCATGGGCATCGATATCGCAGCGGCTTCTGGGCCATCTACTTGCTGAGCGCCGCAGCCGTGTTGTGCGCCATGATGCCGCTGGCCCTCGGGTGGGACAGCATGACCAGCTTCATGCATCCGTTCGCAGCCGGGTGGGCCATCGCGGAAGTCGCGGTGATTGCCGCTGTTGGCGTGATTTATTGGCGGGGCCATCACAACGACTGGCAGGGTGCGTGGTTACGCGCGCGAACTGTCGCGGAGCTCACTTCGTACCTGCCGCTCATCGCGCCGCTTGTCGATTTCTCCGCGGTACGCGCGGAACAGGCCGGTCATCGAGCACCGAACTGGTATCCGCGTGCGCTCGGGCCGGAGCAGCACCCTCTCGGCACGCCCGAAGTCGCGGAATTGTGCGGCAAGAACGAGCGGCAGGCGCGGGAACTGCTCGATTCAGCCTGGTCGGATCCTCAGTTCGTATTCGCCTACGGCGCGTGGGCCATCGGCGTGCTTCGCGCTCAACAGGCGTATCACAAGCGCGTCGCCGAGCGATCGCACGCGCTTCAGCATCGCGTTCATCGCATTACCGCCGTTCTCTTCACGCTGACGGCCGTGGGCGCGCTCGCTCATCTCATCGTCCACTCACGCTGGCTTTCGCTGATCACCACTGTGTTTCCGGCGCTGGCGGCGTCATTGCACGGCGCATTGGCGCAATCCGAGACCTACCGACTGCATGCCACCTCCGAGCGAGTTGCGCTGGAGCTGCGGAATGCGGTGGTCGAAATTCAGCGATCGCTCGATATGGCGGTGGCCGACTCGGACGCCGCACCCCTCAAGGGCGCGATTCGCTCGGCCGTCGCGCTGATCCTCGAAGAGCATCAGGATTGGCACATGCTGGTGAAGCCTCATCACCTGCCGCTCGGATAGATCACTGTCCGGTAGGCGGCAGCCACGGCGGGGTATCATCCGCGCAAACAGGGGGATACTGAATGTCACGTCGTTACTGGTTCGCCGTTGCCACCGCACTCGTGCTGGCCACCTCCGCCTCCGCAGCCCCGATTGGCAGCGGCGTCGCGCCGGCCTGCGACCGGGCCTGCATGACCGGCATCGTCGATCGCTATCTCGCCGCGGTGGTTCGCCACGACCCGGCGGGCCTGCCGCTGAACCGCGACGTCAAGTTCACCGAGAACGGCGCGCGCATCAAGGTCGGAAGCGAAGGGCTGTGGGTGGCGGCGTCCGAGGCGCCGACCGGCTTCCGTATCTACGCCATCGATGTCGGCGCCGGCCAAGCCGGTTTCTATGGCGTGATGAAGGAGCGCGACAAGGCGCTGATCATCGCCTTGCGGCTGAAGGTGGTAAACGGCCAGATCACCGAGATCGAGCACGTGCTGGCGCGCAACCTTCGCCCGGACGCGGTGAAAAATCTGGCGAACCCCCGCCCCGAGTTCGTCACAGCGCTGCCGACGGCCAACCGCTTGCCACGCCAGCAAATGGTCAATATCGCAGACAGCTATTTCGAGGCGATCGAGCATGCCGATGGCAAACTCGCGCCTTTCGCCGACGATTGCGTGCGCCGTGAGAATGGCGGCCAGACCACGCACAACGCGAAACCGGTTCCGTGGCCGGTGCCGCTCGGCTCCAAACAGGCTGACGAGGCGATGGCGTACCTCGGCACGCTGAGCTGCAGCGACCAGCTCGACACGCACGTGATGGACTTCATCACGCGCCTCTGGCCGCGCCGTCACGAGATCGTCGACGAGGAGATCGGGCTCGTCTTTTCGTTCCCGATGTTCAACCACCGCGGGGGATCGGGCACGATCAAGATCTACAACGTGCCCGGGGTGGATAGCCTGCCGCTCGGCGGATCCTCATCCAGCATGCAGGCGGGAGAGATTTTCAAGATCGACCGCGGCCACATTGCCGCGGTCGAGGCGATGGGCGCCTCGCTGCCCTACGGAACGAAGAGTCCCTGGGCCGACTGAACCCCGCGCGATCGGCGGTCGTGATGTTGTCGATCTCGTAAGTTCTTCCCACCGAGATCGGCAACGATCTCGTCATACGTGAACGTGTTGCCGATCCCGACCGCCAGGACCCGTTCGCATAGCCGCTCCTATACTCCCCGAATCGCTTTGTGCTATCTGGGGCCGGTGAATACGGACGCGCAAGCCTATGTTTTCAAGCCGCATGAGCGGCCCACGCTACCGGGGGCGCCGGCCAACCCGGACCATCCCGCCTCCCGCCGCATGGGATACCTCGCGATCGGGGCGCTCATTGGAATCACCGGCGGGTTGGGCAATGCCCTCGTCACGGTAAACCTCAATTTCGCCCAGGGAACGCTCGGCCTCTACACCAACGAGAGCGCCTGGCTGACCGCCGCGTATTTCATGACGAACGTGCCGGCCAACCTGCTGCTGGTGAAATACCGCCAGCAATTCGGGTTGCAGTCGTTCATCCGCTACGCGCTGCTGGGCTATGCGCTTTCGACGCTCCTGCACCTGTTCCTGCACGGCTTCTGGACTTCCGTCCTCGTGCGCGCCGTGAGCGGTCTGGCTGCGAGCGCCCTCACGACACTGACGATCCTGTATTTCCTTCAAGGCATGCCGCCGGCCAAACGCCTGGGCGGCGTCATGATCGGCATTTGCATTCCCCAGCTCGCCACGCCGCTCGCCAGAGCCCTCTCACCCCGACTGCTCGAGTGGGGTGATTGGCACATGCTCTATTGGTTCGAGCTGGGGCTTGCGTTGCTGAGCCTGGGCGCCGTGTGGTCCCTGCCGCTGCCGCCGAGCGAGCGGGAGAAGGTCTTCGAGCCACTGGACTTTCTCACCTGCGCCCTCGTCGTGCCGGCGCTGTGTTTGCTGATCGCCGTGCTCTCCGAAGGCCGGATCGAGTGGTGGACCGAACGCGCGTGGATGGGCTACGCGCTGGCCGCAAGCATCGCGCTGATCGGCGTGGCGCTGATCATCGAGCACCTGCGCATCAATCCGCTGATCAACACCCGCTGGCTCGGGACGCGGGAATTGGTGCGGCTCATGCTGGTCGCCGCCTCGGTGCGAATACTTCTTTCGGAGCAGGCGTTCGGCTCCGTGGGCCTGTTGAATGTGGTGGGCATGCTCAACGATCAGATGATCACGCTCAATCTGATCGTGGTCGGCGCGTCGATCGCCGGGCTGATCACCGCCGTGATCACCTTCAAGCCGACCGACGTCGCGACGCCCATCAACATCGCCGTGGTCCTGATCGTGGTGGGCGCCTTCATGGACTCCTTTTCCAACAATCTCACGCGGCCGAGCAGCTTCTATCTCAGCCAGGCTCTCATCGGCTTCGCCTCGCTGCTGTTTCTCGCACAGGCCATCGTCATTGGCTTTGCGCGCACGCTGCTCACCGGCGGCAAGCAGTTCATCAGTTTCATCGTACTTTTTTCCATTAGCCAGAGTGTCGGCGGACTCGTCGGGGCGGCGGTGCTCGGCACGTTCCAGACGGTTCGCGAGAAGATCCATTCGCACGAGCTGGTCCAGTCGATCGTCATGAGCGACCCGCTCACCGCCGCCCGCCTTCAGGCGAGTGCGGCGCAGTTGAGCGGAGCGGTGGTCGATCCCACATTGCGCGCGGCCACCGGCGCCGGAACGTTGGCCCAGCAGGTTGCGCGCGAGGCCAACATTCTCGCGTTCAACGATGTGTTCCTGCTCGTCGGAGTGCTCGCGGTCCTTGCGCTGCTGTGGGGCATTTACATTCGTTGGTCGATCTGGAGACGCGGCGAGGTCTCGCCAGTCGTGCTCCTGCTAAAGAAGATGCAGGAAGCGGCGGCGGCGCAGGCAAGAGCATCGAAAGCTGAAGGGCAATGACATGAGCGAGACGACGACGCCTGCGGCAGAAGCGAAGCCCGCTGCGCAAGCCGCCCCACCCCCCGCGCCCACCGGCTGGCGGCCCCCGCCCCGGAGCAAAGCGACTGTGATCGCGATCGCGGGGGTAGCGGTGCTCGGCGTGCTCGCGATGCTCTACGCATGGCGCCTGCCCCCCTTTGCCGGATTCCGGGAGAAGACAGACAACGCTTATGTGCGCGGGCGCGTCACCGTCATCAGCCCGCAGGTGAACGGCTACGTCACGGAAGTGAAGGTTCAGGATTTCGCCGAGGTGAAGGCCGGGCAGATCCTCGCAACGATCGACGATCGCATCTACCGGGCGCGCGTCGCACAGGCGCAGGCAAACGTAGCCGCGCAGGAAGCCGCACTACAGAACTCCACCCAGGCACAGGTATCGCGCGAGACGGCAACCCAAAGCCAGGATGCGGCCATCGCCACGGCGCGCGCGCAGCTGGAGCACGCACGCGCCGACATGCGCCGCGCCGATGCCCTCGTTGCCGACGGTTCCATCTCGGCGCGCGAGCACGATCAGACGCTCGCAACACTGCTCGCCAGCGAGGCGGCGACTCGTCAGGCCGAAGCGGGTCGCGCGATCGGAACGCAGGACGTGCGCACCGTCGTCGTCGGCCGTTCGGGGCTCGAGGCGGCGGTCGCCGCGGCGAAAGCGCAGCTTCGGCTGGCGGAGATCGATCTGGAGAATACGATCATCCGCGCGCCAGTCGATGGCCAGCTCTCGGAGATCGGCGTGCGCAACGGCGCGTACGTTACTCCCGGCACGCAACTGCTTTTCCTGGTGCCGCACGACGTCTGGGTCATCGCCAACTTGAAGGAAGCGCAGACCCGCAACATGCGCATCGGCCAGCCGGTGACTTTCCGGGCCGACGCGTTGGGACCCACCAAGTTCCGGGGGCACGTGCAGAACCTCTCGCCGGCCGCGGGGTCCGAGTTCGCCGTGCTCAAAGCCGATAACGCGACGGGCAATTTCGTGAAGGTGGCGCAGCGCATTGCCGTTCGAATCTCGATCGATGCCGGTCAGGCGCTGGCGCCGCGGCTGCGGCCGGGCATGTCGGTTGAAGTGTCGATCAACACGCGCGCGAGCGGCGGCGAATGACAGCCATCGCGCCCTCACACCCTTTGGCGCGCTCAAAACGGCGCGCGCGGAGAGCGCTCGCCAGCGCGCTGGGTAGCGCACTCATCGTCGCCCTCGCCGGCTGCGCGGGCCCCAGGGTCAAGACGGCTGACGTAGCGCCGGTGCAACCCGCCGCAAGCTGGCGCACTGACACCGGCACTACCGCACCCATCGATGCGCAATGGTGGACTCGCTTCAGCGACCCCGCGCTCGTCGCACTGATCGACAAGGCGCTCGCCAACAACAGCGACGTCGCAATTGCCGCCGCCCGAGTACGCGAGGCACGCGCCAATGTGCAACTCGCCCGCTCGCAACTCTTCCCAACGCTCGAATTCGCAGGCGTGGGCGGGCGGTCGCGCTCAGTGAGCGCCTTCGGCACGCCGCTTCAGCAGACCTTCGAACAGCCGCAACTTCAAGCGGCATATGAGGTGGACCTTTTCGGTCGGCTTGCCGACACGACCGCCGCCGCCCACAGCGCGTATCTCGCAAGCGCCGCCGCGCGGGACACGATTCGGTTGGCGGTCGCCAGCGCCACGGCGGGCCAGTACATCACTCTGCTGGGTCTCGACGCCCGACTGACGATTGCGCGCCAGACAGTGACGGCGCGGGCGGATTCACTGCGACTCGCCACGTCCCGCGATCAAGCCGGGTACTCGCCGAAGTTGGAACTGCGCCAGGCCGAAGCGGCATATGACTCGGCAGCCCAGATCGTTGTGCAGATCGAAAGCGCGATCGCGCGCACCGAAGACGGCCTCAGTCAACTGGTCGGCGATGTTCCCGGCGCGATTGCGCGCACAGCCACTCTCGACGCGCTGACCAAACCACCGATCCCGGATGGCCTGCCCTCGCAACTGCTCGAGCGGCGCCCGGATATCGCGCAGGCCGCCAATCAACTCGCGGCAACGGACGCTTCGCTCGCCGCCGCGCGCAAGCGCTTCCTGCCGCAGCTGCGGCTGTCCGGCACGGCCGGCCGCGCCTTTTCATCGGCGCTGGCCGATCCGATCACGATCTGGTCGATCGGCGGCAGCGTCCTCGCGCCGATATTCGAAGGCGGACGGATCGCTGCGCAGGCGGAAGCGGCCGCTTCTCAGCGCGACCAGGCCGCATCGATCTACCAGAAAACGGTACTCACGAGTTTCCGCGAAGTCGAAGATGCGCTCGCGTCGGTGAAACAAGTCGACGCACAGTTGGCGCTCGCGAGACATGAGGTCGATACACTCGTCGAAACATTGAGGCTGGCCACCAACCGTTACCGCGAGGGTTACTCCTCCTATCTGGAACAACTCGACGCCCAGCGCGGATTGCTCAGTTCGCAGCTGACGGCGGCTAGCCTCCAGGCTGATGCGCTCTCGGCGCGCGTGCAGTTGTATCAGGCGATGGGCGGAGGGTGGTCCGCGTCGCCGTAGCTCGGCAACCCGAAAGGCCGTGATCCCCATGTCGAGAAGACTCATCAGTTCCGGCTCCACGTTCGAAACCGAAATCGGCTACTCGAGAGCGGTGGTTGCCGGCGACTGGGTATTTGTTTCAGGCACGACCGGGTTCGACTACTCGACCATGTCGATCTCTGGCGACCTGGTAACGCAGACCGAGCAATGTCTGAGGAACATCGAATCCGCTCTGCATCAGGCCGGGTCGAGCTTGAAGGATGTCGTTCGGGTGACTTATGTGTTGCCCGACCGCTCCGAGTTCGAACAATGCTGGCCGGTGCTGCGAAAATATTTCGGCGCGGTTCGGCCGGCGGCCATGATGATTTGCGCGGGTCTCTCGGACCCACGAATGAAGATCGAGATTGAGGTGACGGCGTTGAAGGGATCCGCCTGAGGCGCACCTAACGGCGGGATCACGGACTGGGGATTGTCCCCTGCCGGACCCAAGGTTGAACCCGAGCAGTCCGCTCAGGCGCTCAAAAGCCACACGCGGCGCCCCGACGTGCCGACGTGCCGACGCGCCGACGCGCCGACGCGCCGACGCGCCGATGCGCCGATGCGCCGATTGCTGGAGGGCCGCGCAAGCGGCCCTCCAGCAGGTCGAATCAACTACGAATTACGAGAGCCGGATGATCCGCTCCCGGAACGCTCGCGATCTTCCTTCCGCGCACCCGTTGATCCAACGCTACCCGCATCCTTGTCGCCCTGCCCGATCTCGTCCGGACTACGCGGAGACGTGCTCCGATCCGCTCCACGCTGCTGCTCCTGCTGGCGATTGCCCCCGGACGCGCCGCCTTGCTGCTCATCGCGGCGCTTACCGTCGCCCTGCTGGTTCCCGGCACGATTGGCTGCGTCGTTCTGCTGACCCTGCTGGCGTCCGCCACTCTGACCGGCACCCTGCTGCTGGTTCGACTGATTGCGATTCGACTCGTCTTTAGGCTGATTACCCATATCGATGCCTCTTGCCTCTTTGCTGATGGACGAACGTATCTTAGAAAGGACACGCATCCCGCGGCAGGTTGCAGCGCCTCTGATCGCTGTAGCCTGTCTCCTACGTTGAGCTTGCGATCAAGTCCGTCTGCCTCGACCCAGGTCCGCAAGCTGCTCGTCGGTGATACCCCGTTGCGCCTCTTCGGCTTGATCGAGACCGCCACCGAGGCCGGCCTCTTCCGCGCTCACGACGCGATCGGGTGCAATGTCGCCGCGGCCTGTCGAGATCACGGGTGCCAGGCCCTCCCTGTCATTCCCCTCGTTGTTTAGCCATTCGCGACGCGGGCGAAGTGTCCCGGCGCGAGCTGCCGGAGCGAGCGCGCGGCGAAGCGCCCTCTTCCTCCGGTTCGGCACCGCCCATCAACTCCGCCTTGCGCGTGGCAAGCCGCTCACCCAGCTCCTGCAGGTCCATGCCCGCCTGCCGTGCTTTCGCAAACATTCCGTCGCGCTGCTCTTCTTCCTTCACATGATGCTTGATCATCTCGGACAGCACCGTCACCTTGGCGCCGTAGTACTCATCCTGCGGCCCCGAGGCCTCGATCTGCGCGATGAGGTTCTTCGCGCCCGCGTGCTCGACCTCCGCTTCGTGATGAAGATCCTCTTCCTCCGTCGCTTCGAGGAAGGCGGGATAGAATATTTCCTCTTCGATCCGCGTGTGCACCCTCAGCGCCTTGCAGATATTGGAAGCCAAAGTCCGCTTCTTGCCATCCGAGCGTGCCGACTCGAACTCCTCGAACCACTGCTCCACCTGGCGATGATCCGCCTTCAGCAGCGCGATCGCATCCTGTGAGCGCGGCGACTTTTCGCTCGCGCGAGCGGTGCTCTTTCGTTTCTTACCCCTTGCCATGGAATTCTCCCGTGTGGCTGATGCGGCCGTGGGCCGCGGTGGCTGAAATACTTCAGCATCGGAGAATAGGCCGCGTCGCAAGGGTTTCCCGTCAGCGAGCGCCGTGGTTACGGCCGGATGCGCTCCTACAAAATCGCCGCGAAACGACTCGATTGCCGGGAACCGCGATGGCCGCCGCTCGGCAACCGCGATGGCGGCTTGCGGGGACTTCTTCTTGCTGGCGATCCAGCAAGAAGAAGACGGTGCCGAGGGATCGTGAGCCGTGGCGCGACCGTGATGGTCGTCCGTGCGGTAAAGTCGTTCTCGAAGCAGGCCCGCCGCAACAGAGGATCGACACATGATCGCGCATACGACGATTCCCGTGAGTGACTACCGGAAATCCAAAGCCTTCTATGTCAAGGCGCTGGAGCCGCTGGGCTATCGCAACAACATGGAATACGGCGACTCGGGCGGCTTCAATGACGGCAAGAACACGGATTTCTGGATCAGCCAGGAAAGCACCGTGGTGCCGACCCACCTGGCCTTCGAGGTAAAGGGCAGACAGCAGGTGGAAGCATTCCACAAAGCGGCGCTGGCGGCGGGCGGCAAGGACAACGGTGCGCCGGGATACCGCGACTACTCGCCGGGCTACTACGCCGCGTTTGTTCACGACCCCGACGGCAACAATATCGAAGCGGTGTGGTACGACGAGAGCAAGTCGAAGTAGCGATGCCGGTTCGGCACGCCGCACAGCCAATGACCACGCTTACCTGTATCGAAGACATTGCAGCTTTCGGGTTGCTGACTCCTGTACGCGCGGGCTAGCATCGAGCCAAGAAGAATGATCGCGCACACCGGAGGGTCTCAATGCGCTGCACGGCGGCTGGGTCGCAACGCCGATGGCGTTGACGCTTCCCCTGGTGTTGATCGGCCCGATGCTCCGCCGCGTCGAGCCGAAGACCGTGTCGGTCTTCCTCGCGACGAGCCGTGCCGCCACGATTCACCTGACCTTGTTCGATGGCGTCGTCGATGCGACAAATCCGCCGCCGGAGCTGGCCTCCAAAGACGCGACAACGACCCGTTTCGGCGCTTCCTTTCACGCAACCGTCGTCACCGTGGCGTTGCCGGACACCACAGCGCTCGCGGCGGGGCATCGCTATTCGTACGACATTCGCATCACGCCCGACGGCGGGGGCGCGAGCACGCTCCACGACCTCGGGCTCCTGAAAGATAGCCAGCTGCCCGGCTACGGTTCCGCTGCCGGTGGTCAACGCTCCGCACCGGTCGATGTATGCGCCATTGGCTACGCTCAAGGGCAGCTGCCCTCCTTCGTCACGGCGCCTGCGATGCTCGACAAGCTGGTGCTCGCACACGCGTCGTGTCGCAAGGCGCACGGGCCCGGTGATCCCGCCCTCAAGTACGTCGACCAGCTCATCGAGAGCCTGAATGGCGCCGATGAAGGCCGCCCGCACATGCTGTTTCTCACCGGCGACCAGATCTATGCGGACGATGTCGCGGCCGCCCTGCTCCCAGGCATCAACACGCTGGGCATCGCACTGATCTCAGGCGACAGCGACGGCACCGAAGAGATCGCGTCTCCGTCGGGCAGTGGCTCACTCAAAGTCTCGACAACCGTGCTTCCTGCGGGATTCCGCCAGAAGATGACCGGCGTGGCCGGATTCACTTCCGAGTCGGCGTCCTGTCACCTCATCGGTTTCGGCGAATGGCTCGCCACGTACTGCATCGCCTGGACTCCCGAGCTGTGGCCGACACTCGCCATCGCGGACACGAGTAGCGCGAGCCTTCCCGAAGAGCTCAAGCAATCCGTGGACAAGGATTCCGCCAACTCCCCAAACGACGCGCCCCGCGTGCTCGGGCAACCGGCCCCGGATGCCGCAAACAGCGTGATCTCGCCCCTCTATGGCGGAACACAAGCCGGTCAGGATGCGCTGCTCGATGGCTTCGACGCTTTCCTGCCGCACAAACAGTTGCTGGATGATTTCCGTCGCGAGGTGCCCAAAGTGCGGCGCCTTCTCGCCAACGTTCCCACTTACATGATCTGCGACGATCACGAAGTCACGGACGACTGGTTCATGACGGGCGGCATACGCACCTCGACGACAACGAATCCGTTCGGCCGCGCACTTCTACGCAACGCGCTCGCCGCGTACACGGTGTGCCAGGCATGGGGTGACGATCCCACCACCTGGGCTAACGACAGCAAACACATCGCGTTACTCACAGGCATCTCAGGAATGTTCGGCACGGGCTGGAGCGGCGGGCCGCCAGTTGCGTCCGCGTCCGACGCGGTGGACACCGCGCTCGGTCTTTCGCCCACCGGCCAGCCGCAGTTCGATTTCTCCTTCACCATCGACGGCCCCATGCATCGCGTGCGAGTGCTCGATACACGCACACGGCGCGAGTATCCGACTCCCTTCTCTTCGCCGGGACTACTCACACAGCAAGCGCTCGATGATCAGCTGCCACCGACGGAGACGCTCCCCGACGGCCACGTGCTCGTCGTCGTGTCGCCGGCACCGGTGTTCGGGCCGCCCGTGATGACCGAGCTGGGCGGGCCCTTCGCCGCGAACGAGTACGACATCGCCAACTTCGCGCGCAGCGAGACGGAACGGTCCTATCAGAAGAACGTCACCGGCCTGCCGTATGGCAAGCCGCTCGGTTCGCAGATGTACGATGCCGAGCATTGGGGCGCGCAGCCGGCGGCGTTCGAGCGGCTGCTCGAGCGGCTGTCGCGCTACAAGCGCGTCGTCGTGCTCGGCGGAGATGTTCACTACGCTGCCGCCTACGCCATGGACTGGACCGGTAGCTCGCGCAACAGCCGCATCGTTCACTTCACGTCGAGCGCTGCGCATAACGCGTGGGAGAGCGTCGTGCGTAATCTGATGCTGTTGAACGGTATGTCGGTCGGGCTTCAGCGCATCGGCATGCCCATGACGCGGCTCGGCTGGAAGAATGTGGAGCCGGCGGTGATCGACGGCCTTTCGAGCGAACCGCCGTTGCCGCGCATTCGCGTGCAGAAGGCACCCGTGCTGCTTTCTGACGATCTGTTCCGCGGCCCGCACGATCTGAAACGCGCACCGGACTGGATCTGGCGCGCGATGCCCATTCTCGACACCCGATCGCCTTCGGATCGACCAGTAGCGGCACGCGCAGTCGGCGTGGATACCGAGCTCCCCATCGGCCAGGCCGCCGTTCAACACTACGGCGACCTCGTCGCGGCACACGTCAGCGCGCTGGATACGGTGGCGATCGCGCGCGGCCTCCAGTTCCTCAACAACATCGGCGTCATTCGATTCGCGAACGGCGGCGACGGGCTTCATGTGAGCCAGTCGCTGTATTCGCGCCGCCCTCGCCCGCAGCCCAACGAGAAGAGCGACGTGTACATCGTGCACGACGCGCTTCTCGAACCCGCGAGCATCACCGTGCCCACCCACGTCGGACCGGGAGCCTGAGCCGTGGCGGACACGGGTGTATTCGCGGGGATCGTGGGCTATTTCGCCGACATCGGCAACGAGCTCGCGACCTCCGTCACCGACTCGGACAAGCTCGCCGCACTCATCGCCCGCAGCGGAAAGCTGCCTCCGGCGACGCCGCCGCCTTCGGATACCGACACGGCCAATGCGCTCGCGGCGCTGCGTGATCGCGCGAGCGCCGAAGGCGCGTCCGAAACCGAGCTCATCACCGATCTCGGCGGCGCGATCACCGACCTCGTCGCGCTGGTGCAGGGAGCGCTCTCGCTGAGCTCGGCGGATGACGCGTGGAACATGGTCGCGACGCTGCTCGACTTCATCGCCGTCGATCGTTTCCGGAAGAACAACCTCGAGCTCGTCGCGCTGCTGAAGGCCGCGCACCTGCTGTCCGACGATCGCCTGCTGTTCGCGGACCTCATTCGTTCGAAGGATCAGTGGGGCACGTTCCTGCTCGGCAACCCGGCGGATGACGAAGCGAAGGCGGACAACTGGTCGCTCATCATCGGCGCCGCGCTCGCCGTCGCCGGAAAATGGATTCCGCAGGAAGACTCCCAAGGCAAACCCTGGCTGCTCGACCTGCTCTTCGGCTGGGATCCGGACCCCAACACCGCCGCCCCGCAGGCGCAGCGCGCGCTTCAACGCATGGCCACGATGCGCTTCTCACATCGGGATCCGTTCGGCGACGGCGACACCGCCGAGGAACACGTCGGATTCAGCACGGCCGTGGTGCCGCCGGGATATGGCGGCTGGGGCGTGTTCTTTGGCCTCGATGTCGGCGGCGGCGTCACGTTCCCGATCGGCCAGAACCTGGAGTTCGTGATCGAAGCCGATTCGCCGAACGCATTCCAGGCTTACTTCGGCGACCCCGCCTTCTTCACGCCGGGCTTCGAGCACTCCACGGCGAAAGTCACGCTGCGTCGAAAGTCGCAGGCGAGCGATCACTGGAACATCGGCTCGAGCGCCAGCACGCATCTGGAAATCGGCACGTTCGGCGTGGGCGTCGAAATCGGCGACCCGATGCGCTTTCACCTGGCGATCGGCAATGGCGCGCTGGTGATTCCGCAGAGCGCGTTCGGCTTCATGAAGGCCGTGATTCCCGAAGCGGGCGTGAAGTTCACGTTCGATGCGGATCTCGCGATCGATACGCAGGGCAAGCTCGCGTTCACCGGAGGTGCCGGCCTCACCGTCGTGCTGCCGGTGAACCGCTCGATCCTGGCGCTGCGCGTTCGCTCGATCACCATCGCTTTCGCGCTCGAGGAGGGCGACACGGGCAGCGTGACCCTCGGTGTCGGCGTGGCCTACGGCATCGACTTCGGCGAAGCCTTCAAGATCGACGTCGACAACATCGGCACGAAGCTCGCGTGGAAACTGCCCTCCTCGCCGCAACCGCCCGGCGCCACCCAGGCGATTGCGCGCGGCAATCTCGGGCCTTCCGGCAATCTGGGCATCGACTTCGTGCCGCCACGTGGCATCGGCATCACGATCAACGCGGGCCCGGTCAAGGGCGGCGGATTCTTCTATTTCGATCCCGACCATCGCACCTACGCCGGCGTGATCGACGCGGCGCTCGCCCTCTGCGGCAAGGGGATCCAGATCAAGGCCGCGGGCCTGCTGCGGGAGACGGACGAAGGCTGGGACTTCGTGCTGATTCTCTCCGCCGAGTTCGAGCCCGCCATCGAAATCTTCCTGGGCCTCACCCTGAACGGCGTGGGCGGCATGCTCGGCATCAACGTCGCGGTGTCCGTCGACAAACTGCGCTCGGCCCTGCACGACGGCAGCCTCGGCAAGCTCCTGTTCCCGACAGACCCGATCGCGAATGCGCCCGCGATCATCGCGACGATGATCGCCGTTTTCCCGCATCGACAAGGCGGAGTCGTCGCGGGCCCGATGTTGAAGCTCGGATGGGGCCGCCCGAGCTCGTTCGTCACGCTGTCCGCGGCCGTGGTTGTCGCACTTCCCTCGCCGGCGCTGTTGCTGATCATGGGGCGGCTGCGCGTACTCGTGTGGGACGAGAAGCTCGGCCCGGTGGTCATCAACGCGGACTTTCTCGGCGAGATCGACTTCCAGCAACCCTCCTTCTCTTTCGATGCCTCGCTGATCGACAGCCGCATCGCCGCCTTCACGCTGACCGGCGACATGGCGATGCGCGCCGGGCCTCCCGGATTCATGCTGTCGATCGGTGGGTTCAACCCGCGCTTCCAGCCGCCGGCGGATATGCCTTCGCTGCGCCGGATCGCAATCGACATTTCAGCGAACCCGATCACGAAGATTCGCGCGGAGGCGTATCTCGCCATCACGTCGAACACGTTCCAGGTCGGCCTGCATGCATCGCTGGATATCGATGCCGGCCCCGCCTCCATCCACGGCTGGCTCGACTTCGATGCGCTGGTGGAATGGGAGCCGCGCTTCGAGTTCTCGATCCATATGGACATCGGGCTCGAGCTGCGCGTGAGCGGCGAATCGATTGCCGGTGTCTCGGTGGACCTGCTGCTCGAAGGCCCGAACCCCTGGCACGCGAAGGGCGAAGCCAGCCTTCACATCCTGTTCTTCACTGTGCACGCGGGCTTCGAAGTGACGTGGGGCGAGACGCACGACGCGGCCCCGCCACCACGCGTCGACGCGGGCGCGCGCGTCGCGCAGGCACTCGCGGAAGAAGGCGCATGGACGGCCATCGCTCCCGATGGGGACAGCTGGGTGACGTTCCGCGCCGTCAATCGCGACGATATCGGCGTGCATCCGTATGGAACGCTCAGCGTTCGGCAGCAGGCGGTGCCGATTGGCATACCGATTACGCGAATCGGGCGCAGCGCCGTGGTCGGCGACACGGCGACCGTGTCGCTCGCTCCGATTGCTGGCGCGCCCGCCGCGGCGCCGACGACGGGCCAGTTCGCTGCCTCGCAGTTCAACGACCTCGACGACGATCAGCGCATGTCGCGGCCGTCGTTCGAGTCCTATCAGGACGGTGTGTCGTTCGGCGCGGTGACCACGTCGCTCTCCGCCGAGCAGACGAGCACGGCGTCGTACGAGACGGTGTTCATTCCGGAGATGACGCGGCGGAAGAAAACGACGCTCGATCCGAGGCTGTTCGCGCACGCGCTCGACTTCGGCTCGGTGGCGCGGTCCGGCCTGCACTTCGCGACGCTTCATGACGGGCCGGATCAGCGTGTCGCCGTGTCCGATGCGACTTACCGCGTCGTGGCGGCGGATACGCTCAAGGCCGCATCCGCGGTGGCGTACGGCTCCTCGGCCGCCGCGTATGCCCAAGCGGGCAAGCTCGAAGCGCAGCGTGTGCTCGTCGTCGCCGAGCACGAGATGGTGAGCTGATGGCTGACGCGGTCTATCACTTCCTCTCACACGTGCGCAGCGGATTCGCGGCGTCGATCGCGCAACCGGATACATTCGGAAGCGGCCAGCCCGCGCTCGCCACCGCGCCGGTCGGTGTTGCCGTTTCGGGTGTCGCGAATCCGGTCACTCACAACGCGGTCGTGCGCGGCCCTGGCGATGTCATCGGTATCGGCACGAGTCAGGTCATCCGGACCGACCCGATCGACGGCGCCGTGGGCGTCGAGCCCAATTACTTCGCGCAGATCGAGTTCGATCGGCCGGATCTTCCGTGGCTGTTCACGCCGGCTGCGGCAGCCGGCGAAAAACTGCGACCGTGGGTCGTGCTCGTGGTGCTCGATGCTGAAGGCCCGGCGGCATGCGCCGTGAAGCCGGGCAAACCGCTGCCGTTCGTGCATGTGTCGACGGAAGCGGCGGCCGCCTTGCCCGATCTCGCGAGCTCGCCTCTTTGGGCTCATGCGCAAGCGATCCTGCCCGATGGAATGACATTGCAACAGGCTTTCGCGCCGGGCGCCGATCCGCGACTCACGATTTCGCGCTTGATGTGCCCGAGGCATTTGTCGCCGAACCATTGGTACGTTGCCGCCGTTGTGCCCGCGTTCAACGTGGGTCGTCTTGCGGGGCTCGGTCAATCGGTCACTCCCGCGGATGAAGGGAAGCTGGAGGCGGCGTGGAATCCCGGCGTCGCCGTCGATCTGCCGGTGTATTACTCGTGGCGCTTCCGCACCGGCGAGGATGCGGACTTCGAGAGTCTCGCGCGCAAGCTCACCGGTCGCCCGCTGCCGGAAGGCGTTGGCACGCGTGCGCTCGATGTCAGCCGGCCGGGCGCGGGCTTGCCGCCGCTGCCCGCGGCAACGAGCGTCACCGACACGAAAGCGATCACGTGGCTCGATGGCGCGCTTCGGCCGATCGACTCCGACAAGCTTCCCGCACGGGACGCCGACGCCACACAGAATTTCCAGAACACGCTGACAGTGCTGCTCGATCAGCCGGCGACTCTCGCCGCGCAGGGCGACAAGGACCCGATCGTCGCGCCGCCGATTTATGGCGGGCAACACGCTCTCACCGTCAAAGTCGACGTGGGCGCGGTGCCGCCGTGGATCAGCGAGCTCAACCTCGACCCGCGCACACGTGTTGCCGCTAGCCTTGGCACTCAGGTCGTTCAGGCAAAGCAGGAGGATTACGTCGCGCGCGCGTGGCGCCAGCTGGGTGATGTGCTGGCCGCGAATCGGTTGCTCCGATCCGCGCAGTTCGCGCGCACGAGCTCGTTACGAGTACATGCGCGGCTTTCGACGCTCGATGCCGCGTCGATGCTGGGGATCGCTTATCCAGCGCACGAGCGGCTGGCCGGCGTGCTACCGGACGGGCGGACTCTGACTCGCAGTCTCGCGGCGACACGGCTTCCGTCGATCACCGTGGAGCCCGCGTTTCGGCGCGTGACGCGTGTCTCCACATCGGTGACTCGCGCCGCCGGCAATCCGGCGCTCGCGCCCGCCACTGTCGAGAGATTCGCCGCGCAGGTTTTCGCGACACCGAACGATGCGCCCGATGGCGCCGTCGCCATGCGCGCGGCCACCGAAGTGATCGGCGTGGTCGCGGCTTCAGCGGTTCTGGCCGCGCTGGGCGATGCGCAGTCTTCGGACGCGACGCGACTCGATATATCGCTCGCGACATTGACGAAAGCGCAAGTGGATCTCCCGACGGGCGCGACGCTGCGTGCGTTGACCCTTCGCGCGGACACAGGCGCTGTCGCGGTCGCGAAGAGCCTCGGCGCTGTGCCGGCGTCGACGATCAACGCGGTGCTGAACGCGGCAGTCGTGCAGACCGCGCCGCCGGCGCCGACGCCGACGCCAACGCCAACGCCAACGCCAACGCCAACGCCAACGCGGCCCGTGCCGGTCACGCCAACGAGACCCGTGACCCCGACGCCCCCGGTGACTCGACCCACAACAATCGCCCCGCACCTTCCCGCCGGCCTCGCAAGCCGGGCGCCTGCGGCCACGCTGGCTGCGGCGGCCACACCGGCCCCCGTAACCGCCGCGCGCGCGGCGACGGTCCCGGCATCGACTCGCGCGACAGGCATAGGCGCCAGCGCCGTGTCCAATATCGGCGCGCTTGGCAGCGTCGTCTTCATTCCCACCGCGCCGACCCGCCCCATCGACACCGGAGTGATCTTCCGGGGCGGCAGCGTCGTCATCGACACCACCATGGTCCAGAAGATCGCGACTCAAACTACCGCGATCACGAAGCTCGACGACACGAAGTGGCAAGCGCTCGAGCGAACAGCCGGTGTGCCTGCGGTGAGCACAACGGCCGATCCCATGAACGATGCCGGCGCGCGCCTCAATATGCTGCGTCAGGACCCGGCGTCACTCACCGCGCTCGCGCAGGCCGCGAGCGGCAACCTCGCCGCGGTTCAAATGCTCGATCGACAAACCGCCGCCCTCTCCATCACCGGTGCCGCAAAAGCGGCCTTTGGCGCGCTGGCGACCGGAACGTTCACCCCGGTACTGCCAGACGTGCTGCGCCAGGTCGCCGGCGCCGACGATCTCGCCGCCGCGCGCGAAATGGTCACCTCCGTCGCCGACGCGTTCGACCGCATGGTGTCGATCAACGACGCGCCCGCCCCGCCCGCCGCTCCGGCGTTCGATCTTTCCGGCACGCGCACCGCGCTCCTGCACAAGCTCGATCCCGCCGTAACGGTTTCCGCGCGACTCATGAGCCGCATCGCAAGCCGCGCCATCGCAGGCGTGGCCAAGCGCGACGATCTCGATCCCATCATGGCGTGCCCGCAATTCAACGACCCGATGTGGCAAGCGTTGCGCGACCTCGGCACGGACTGGATGCTGCCCGGCCTGCAGCTCGTGCCACCTGATACCGCGACACTCGTGCGCACCAACCCGAGATTCGTCGCCTCCCACATGGTCGGTCTCAACCACGAGATGATGCGCGAGCTCCTCTGGCGCGAATACCCGACCGATCAGCGCGGCACAGCCTTCCATCGGTTCTGGGGACGCAGCGGCCCGAAGCCCGACGATGTCGGCAACGTTCATCAGTTCACCGGCGAGCTCGAGAGCAATCTCGGCGCCTCGGGCGATGAAGCCGTGCTCCTTCTTCGCAGCGAGTTGCTGCGCCGATATCCAGGCTCCATCGTGTACCTGTGTCGCGCGACCACGGGTTCGGATGGGCTTCCGCAGCTCGACGACACGTCGATCGTTCTGCCGATCTTCCGCGGCGACCTGCCGCCGGACGTGACCTTCGTCGGATTCCCGGTCAAGCCGGATGATCTGCGCGTCACCACGGACCCCTGGTGGTTCGTCATCGCGCAACCGCCGGCGGAGCCGCGCTTCGGGCTCGATGACTGGAGCCGCGACACACCCGATGTCCCCGCGACCGCCAACGACCTGGCGTGGAATCACATGGCGCCGGACGGCAAGCCCACCACCGATACCGCCTTCGCGGTCGCGGACCCGGCCCCGCTTCACGGGCATCTCATCGACGGGCTCAACTGGGGCGCGAACGCCGCCGCGCAGGCTCACCTCACCTACCAGCATCCGGTCCGCGTCGCGATCCGCGCGGCCGACCTGATGCCGCCGAAAGTGCCTACATGAGCCAGGATCTGAACACGCTACGCGGCGGCGTCACCAAGGCGAACGCGGACACGCTCGCCGCGCAGAAGCGCCTCGCCGATGCACAGGGCGCGTTGTCTCGAATCCACACCACCGGCAACGGCAATCTCGCGACCGCGCGGGACAGCGTCACGAAGGCGCAGGCCGCGGTAGAGAAATCACAGGACGAGGTGATCAAGAACCGCGATGCGCTGAACGCCGCGCTCGGCACGGTCATCGGCGGTCAGCAACCGGCGACACTTGCGCCCGCGAACGTGCCGATCGCGCTGCTGCCGGTAGGGCTCGAAACCCGCTTCAGCGGCGACACGCTGTGGGTTCGCGTGATTCCAGATCAGATCCACGTCGAGGATCACGAGCTCGCGCTCACCGATACCGAAGTGGATGCGGGCCGCGCTTTCTGGCGACAAGTGTGGCGCGCCGGTCAGGCCGAGCCTGGTGCGACCGACGCAGAGCGCGCGGCGTGGGCTCAGCTCGTCGGCGTGATCGGCAAATCGCGCCGCGCCGCATGGGTCGTCGACCAGACGGCACCCACTGGCGGCGACCGACCCACGCAACCGACGCCGGAGGGGCAAGCGCTTCCGGAGCCTGCATTTCCCGAGCCCCCGCGTCGGCCCAACAACTGGTCGCAAGCCGCCATCGCTCACACGCTGCCGGACCGCTTCATCGCGATCGCCTATCGCCGCAACGGCAGCGGCGGCACGGCGTCGTGGACGGAAATCGGTCGTGCCCAGGGCAATCCGGTAGCGGATGGTATTCAACTCGGGCCCGACCCGAATGCGCCCCCGCCCACTGTGGACGACAACGGCCCGTCATTGCCCGCGGGCATGCGATGGATCACGGATACGGACGCCGCCGAGAAGGCGGGACTGCTGCTTCGAGTGCCGCTGCCCGCGGGCACGAACGCCGTCGATCGACTTGTCGTTTTCGGCGTGCTCGGCTCGCTCGACCCTGCGGCGTCGGCGACCCGGCTCGGCGCACTACTTTCGAATCATCACTATTCCAGCGGTCTTGAGGTACTACCTCTCGGCACGCCAACCAACAACACCGCGGCCGACACGAGCGGCTACTCGGGCCGCGACGACGCGAACGTCACCTTCGACATCGAGCGACGAACCCCAACGCCACCCGACCACAGCGACGGTGCCCTGCTCGCTCGCGCGCTCGGCATCACGGCGGACACGTTGCGCGGTGTCGAGCACAGTAACGACATGGAGCAGGCCGCTGCCGGCCAACTCAACGCACTCGTGTGGCCGTCGGCGATGGGTTACTGGCTCGATAGCCTCGTGCAGCCTGGCCCGAGCGACGCGACCATCTCGGACATCCGCAGTCACGCGTTGCAGATGGTCCGCGGACGCGGCCCGCTACCGCCGCTGCGCATAGGCACGCAACCTTACGGCGTGTTGCCGACGACAAGCCTTTCCCATTGGCAACCGGCCAACGACCCGACGGGTGTTCAGCAAGTTGTCCGATTCCTGCGCGGCGCGTATCCATGGTGGCAGGACGGCGTTGCGCATGCGCCGGTCGTGCGCGCGAACGCCGATCCCGACCAGGGCGTGCTCGATGCGCTGAGCCAGCTGCCGGTATCGAGCTCGGTCGGCGTGCGATCGATGATCGGGTACAACGCCAGCATCATCCCGACGCCGTACGTCGCTGGTGGCGGAGCCGCGCAATCGGCTGCGGACGAAGGCAACCGGCAGCGCTCCATGGCACTCACCGGCTTCAAGGCGCTGGGCGTCGAAGGCTTTCCGTATCTCGGGCAACTCGTCGCGCAAAAGAACGCGGCGGTGACACTTCACCTGCCCTACGCGGTGGACACGGCCTTGCCCCCAGATCAGCAACGAGCCGCCTGGCAAGCGTCCGTCACCTACCTGAGCGCGTTGCCCGGCAGAACCACGGCCGATTTCGCATCCGAGGATCCACGCAAGCTCACTTCCGTGCTGACGATGCTCGCGCGACGCTCGATCATGCTCGAGCGCGTCCGGGTCGGCGTCAAACAAACCGTAGGCACGGTCGCGGGCGCGCTGGTCGAAGCCCATGTGCGAATGGACTCGGCGCCGCTGGTCAACGCACAACTCATCTCCACCACGGCGACCCTGCGCATCGGGCAGACGCAGTCCGCGCCGGGCACCGTGCTCTCCGGCAACATCGTGCAGCAGGACGGCACTCAGCTCGGGATGAAGGCCTATCTCGACCGCGAGCTCGTGAACATTCCCATCACGACCGTGTCGCATCCGGACTACGTGGATACCGTCAACGCGATTCATGCCGTGACGGCCATGAAGCCGGATGACGTACAGCTGCTGCTTGGCGAAGCGCTCGACGTGATGTCGCATCGGTTCGACGCCTGGATCACTTCGCTTGCGACCCGTCGGCTTGCGGACCTTCGCGCCACCACACCGACGGGCATCACGCTCGGTGCATACAGCATCGTCGAAGACTTGGTGCGGCGTCCGGCGCGCGCGCCAGTGCAGTCGCCGCCGGCCGGCGCTCCGACGCCGCTTTCAACCGACACCTCCGCCGGTGGATACATTCACGCGCCTTCGTTAGCGCAGGCGGCAACCGCCGCCGTGCTACGCGCGGGCCACCTCACGCATGCAGACCGCGACCCGGCGAGCGCCGCACTCGCTATCGACCTGAGCAGCGCGCGAGTTCGCGCCGCTCTTGGATTACTCGACGGTGTCCGCCAAGGCCAGAGCCTCGGCGCGCTGCTCGGATATCGCGCGGAACGCCAACTCCACGAGCTCGGCGCACATACCGCAGTGGAAGTCGTGAGGACGCTCGCTCCCCCACCGGTCGTCACCGCGACCGGCACTCCGGAGGGCACTCCCCCGCGCGCGGTGTGCGATGGGCTTGCGCTCAGTCGGCTCGATCGCTCGGCGGTTCTTGCCGCAACGACAGCGGCGGGTGCCGACGCCAACGCCGTCACCGCGACACTCAACGCGCTCACGGACGCGGTGGATGCCGTCGCGGACCTGCTGCTCGCCGAAAGCGTCCACCAGATCGTTCGCGGCAATCCGGATCGCGCCGCCGCCGCGCTCGATGTGCTCAACCGTGGTGACGGGATCAGCACCGAGCCGGATGTCGTACGCACTCCGCGCTCGGGCACCAGCCTCACACAACGTGTCGCAATCGCGATCGGCAACGCGCCGAGCGCCGCGCCCGGCTGGGAGACGGACGGCATCCGCTCCATCGCCGAGCCGCGCGTCGCCGCCTGGGCCGGCATGATGCTCGGGGATCCCCGTGCGCTCACATTCACCGTTACCACGCCTGGCGGAAGCACAGCGCCGATCACCTTCACGCTGCAGGATCTCGGCGTCGGCGCACTCGATCTCATTTTCGAGCCGCTGATGCCGCGAGCGCTACGCTACGCGCGTTCGCGCGGCGCCGGTGAAGGCGCAACGCTCGACACGAGCGCACCCGATGTCGCTGCGCTGCTGGCGATGGCCGGCATGCTGCACGACCTGCTCACGCGCGCCCGCGCGGGCACTGGCGTCGATCTCGCGCGTCCGCAGGACCGTGGCAGCGTTGTTGCCGGCCCGCCGCCGCAAGACGGCAGCGCCACCACGCTCTTCAAGACGAATCTCCCGGACGTCGATAAAGGCAGTCGCCGTGCGCGACTCGATGTCGCTCGCGCCACATTGCAGGCCGCACGCGACGCGTTGCCCGCCCTCGCGCCCACCGATGCCGCGCCGGCGGAAAGCACTTTGATCGCGACGTTGGATCAGCTCGCGTCATTCGGCGTCGCGCCGGGCGGCGATCCCGCGCGTGCGCCGGACACCTCGACGCTCGTCGCCCTACGTGCCGCGGCTTCGGCGCAGTTGGCGAAGTCGCAGGCGGCTCCCGACGATGCCGCCGCTCTTTTCGGCGAGGGATTCCCGGTGCTCGCGCTTTCGGCGCCGCCGTTTCCCGACGCCGTCGCGACAGCACTCGCGAACGATCCCGTTGCCGCCGCTCCGGACTCGGTGCTGGCCTCTTACGGAGGCGCCACCGAAGCCCTCACGAGCTGGCTCGAAACCCTGGGCCGCGTGCGCCCGTCGCTCGGGCGGTTGGCCGATGCGCTGCTGGCAGCACGACTGCGCTCCGCGTCGCCTAGCAACCTGCGCGCGTTTCAGCTGCCGCCGAACGCTTTCCCGGATGCCGACCCGGCGCGGCAACTTCAGTGGATCGGCTTCGGGTTTCCTTCCGCGCTCACCGCCGAGCCGGTCACGAGCGTGGTTCTGCATGCGCCCTATCCAATCGATCCCGCCGCCGGCATCGCGCTGCTGGTAATCGACGAATACACCGAAGTTGTTCCCGAGCCGCAGACCACCACCGGCATTTCATTCGGATATGACGCGCCAGGAGCGCGGCCTCCACAGAGCATCCTGCTCTGCGTCCCGCCTGTGATCGGCACTGCGTGGTCCGCCGACTCGCTGGCGGGCCTGATCGGCGAAACGCTCGACCTCGCGAAGATCCGCATGGTCGATCTCTCCGCCGTCGCGTGGGCCGGCCGCTTCGTGCCGACGATCTATCTCACCGACGGGGACGTGGCGAGCGGGCTCGACCTGCCAATGAAAGACCTCGTGCACGCCGCCTTCACCCAGACAATGAGCCTGCACTCATGATGATCGCAACCACCTGGCACCGACTCGAACCGCGCGTACGCGGCGGCGACCCGGCCGTCGGACTGCGCGCCGCCGTTCACGACCCGCTGTGGCTGCTCGGCCGGCAGTGGCAGATGGGCGAACTGCTCGGCGAGGACGCCGCGTTCCCCGTCGCGGTTCGCATCGAAACGGAAGAAGCGGCGCTGTCGCGATTTCGAGCCGGCGATGCGGGCGCCACGCAACCCGTCGACTACGATCCCAGTTCCACGCCGCTCGAAGTGACGGTTGAACGCGAACCGCCTCCGGCCCCCACGCTACGACTGCGACTCGACGCCTGGACGCGACTGAAGGCGGCCCTCACCGCGGCGGGCGAGGCCGATGCACTCACAACGCTAGCCACCGCACATCCGCTCCCGCCACCTGCGGTATCGGATGACACCGCCGATGCCCGTTTGCGCCTGCTCGCGGGCCCCGGCGTGGGCGATGGTCTCGCGATCGCTGCGGCTCTTTCGAGCGATCCCGGAACACTGCCCGCCAATGCAATCGCATCGTTCCTTGCGTGGGTGAAGGCACAGACGCCGGCTGGCGCGGGCGAAAGCTGGCTGACCGACCGGCTCGAATATCGGTTCGCGGTAGGCGCTTCCACATCCGCCGGCGAGATCACGCTCGCCGCACCGGAGTACACCGGCGGCCGGCTCGACTGGCACGATCTCGACATCGACCCCGATGCGACACACGCACTCGGCGTTTCCGCCGCCGCGCCCGTCACGTCCGTAAAGCATCTGCTGCCGACGCGAGTGCGCTTCCCCGGCATGCCGGCGGAACGCTTCTGGGAATTCGAAGACGCCACCGTGAACCTCGGCGCAATCAGCGCCGCTGCGGAAGATCTCGGTCGCCTCGTCGCCGTGGAGTTCGCCACGGTGTTCGGCAACGACTGGTGGCAGATTCCGGTGCGAGCAACTTTCGGCTCGCTGATCGGGGTGCGCAGTCTCGTCGTGCGCGACAGCTTCGGCGAGAACGTGTTGATCCAACCCACCGATGTGGCCGCGTCGAGGCGCGCCACGGCGCCGTGGCGCATGTTCCGCCAGAGCGATTCGCAGCTCGCGGCGGGCGCCGGCCCCGCTCCCGCGCAGTTGCTGGTGGCGCCGGTGATTGCCGGTTCGCTCGAAGGCGATCCGATCGAACAGGTGCTCTTGTTGCGCGATGAGATGGCTAACCTTGCATGGGCCGTCGAACGAATCGTCGAGGGCGCCGACGGCCGCCCGCGCAACCGAAGCATCGACTACGGCACTCGCATGACTGCCGCGCCGGCACCGTCACTTGCGAGTCCGGCGGACCTCGTCTATGTGCTCCAGACCGTCGTGCCCGAACACTGGATTCCACTCGTGCCGGTGCGCGACCCGAAGAATCCTGTGCCGACAGCCGCAGTCGTCTTGCAAAGAGGCTCGCTGCTTACGCAGGACGGCTCGATGCGGCCGATCACCGCGCAGGGGGTGCTGCTCTCCCCACAGATCAGCCCCTGGTATTTCCACGAAGAAGAAGTGCCGAGCGCAGGCCTTCGCATCAGCCGAATGCCCGCCGTCGCGCGCTGGCTCGACGGCACGCCCTACGCCTGGACCGGCCGCCGCGTCACCGCCGGCGGCGGCGAGGGCTCGAGTGGCCTGCGATTCGACATCGCCGTTGCACCGACCGCAACGGGGTCGTAGCCGACCACCCGTCGAAGCCAGGCTCACTGTTGCCAACGGATCATGGGCACTGTGCGCGTGAAGTCGTTTCTTGCGGAGGCGGCTGATCGGGAAACGGGAATAGCGCGGCGGCCAGCGTCTTGCCAACCGGTCAGCGGCGACCAAGAGCCTCGAGGTAGGCGCGGAACATGTTGGCCATGCCTTCCGCATAGGCTTCGATCTCCGCCGCGGCTCGGGGCATCTCTGAAAAATTCTTCCCCACCGTGCTGAGCGTGGTGGTGATCAGGTCGCCAGCCAATGCACGAGTCGCTTCCGAAGCCTTCGGCAACGCCTCCCGCATGAATACCTGGACGGCACGCTGTCCCGACGCCCTCACCTCCCGTGCCTCGGGCGCATCCCGATAGAGAGGCGCGGCGTCGTTGAGCGCCACTCGCATCCCGGCCTCCTCACATTCCGAGCGAATGAAGGCGTGGACGAGGAGCCGCAGCCGCTCGAGCGGCGGTTTGTGCGCGTCTTCGAGGATCGCGCGCAGCAACTCGGTGGTCCGCCGCCATTCATCGCTCTGAAGCCGGAAGAGAATCGCGGCCTTGTTCGGGAAGTATTGATACAGCGACCCGACACTGACGCCCGCCTTCTCCGCCACCCGCGCCATGGTGAAGCGTTGCGCCCCCTCCTTCGCCAAAACCTGAACCGCCGCCTGCAACGTGATGGCGACGAGCTCGGCCGAGCGCGCCTGCTGCGGCTGTTTTCGCGGGGAAATCGTTGGTTTTCGGCGGCGGGGCATGGGCGCGTGACAATGCGAATAGTAAACCTGATGGATTCGTCGCATTCTATTCCGGCGTTCAGACGAGCGCACATCGAATCGGAGACCCGCATGACCACACTCACTACCGCCCCGCTCGCCCCCCTGCTCGATCGCTTGTTCAAGGAGGCGGAGAAGGCCACACCCGCGAGCAGCCCTGTGATGAACAGCCTTTCCGCCGAGGATCGGGCGCGCCTCATGCGGAGCAAGACGGACTATCTCGATTTCTACGGGCGCCTGAAGGATCTTCCGCTCCCGATCTCGCGCGAGACCGGCACGCTGCTCTACATGCTCGCGCGCAGCGGCGGAGCGCGGACGATCGTCGAGTTCGGCACCTCGTTCGGCATTTCGACGCTGCACCTCGCGGCGGCGCTGCGCGACAACGGCGGCGGCCGCCTGATCACCACCGAGTTCGAACCGTCCAAGGTGACGCGGGCCCGCGAGAATCTCACGGCGGGCGGTCTCATCGACCTCGTGGAGATCCGCGTGGGGGACGCGCTACAGACGCTGAGTGCCGATCTTCCCGACACGATCGACCTGCTGCTGCTCGATGGCGCCAAGGCGCTCTATCCCGAGATTCTCGCTCTGGTGGAAAGCCGCCTCAGGCCCGGTGCCTTCGTCGTCGCCGACAACGCGGACTACAGCCCCGATTACCTCGCACGCGTGCGCTCGCCCTCGAACCGCTACCTGTCCACGCCGTTCGGTGGCGACGTCGAGTTGTCCATGCGGGCTGGATAGCCATGCTTCGCATGTTGAGTGGCCATGCAAGCCTGGGGGAGAGTAAGCGGCGGCACGACGGAGCAGGACATCGCCATCGTCGAAGCGGCGCTGAGATAGATCACGTTTTCTTCGTGGCCAGCGTGCGCTCAATTGTCCTGCGCGCGATTCTGGCCACGATGAATACGACAACCGCGCTGATGAGCAGACCGCCGAATGTGACGGCCTCGCCAACGAAGGAGTGATGCACTGTTGTTCCCGAGCCGATGCGAGTGAGGTGCCTGCCCGCATGGCCGAGATAAACCTCCATCAGCAGATGCGGCGCCATTCCAACGCAGGCGAACAGGAAACCGGCAAAGCGCACGCCGCCCGCGCCGAATACATAACTCAAGCTGGCCGCGTTCAGCGGCGTAAGACGTAGCAACAATTGCAGACGAGTTTCATCCTGCAATACCGCGCGCTGAACGGCGGCGAGTTGCGGCCGGGACGAAAGCATGCGCTGGATGAAGCCCCGCAATAGCCGTCGCGCCAGCACATACTGAACGATCGCGGCGAGCAGATTCGCCAGTACCACGGTGAGGAACCCCGGCACGACGCCGAACAGCGCGCCGGCCGTGATCGCGAACAGCGACTCCGGTATCAGCAGCGAAGTGCCGAGCACCAGAAGGCCGACGAAAACAGCCTGACCCGCGGGACCAAAGTCGGCGATCCATCGCTCGATCGCGGCGACATGATGGCTCGCCTCTCGACCGAGCAGCACGACGGCGATCACCACCAGCGCACCGACCGCGATGAAGGGAAGCGTCGCGCGCCATCCGGCACGCGCGACCAGGCGATCAACTGGACCGACCATTCACCTCAACCGTGCCGGCCGCGTTGTGAACGCATTGGGATTCAGGCTACTGAAAACAGCGCATCGATGAGACGCCGCGCCCGGGGGCCATTGTCCCCGACCGCATGCATTTTATTGACCGCGTAGCCGAAACCAAGGCCGGCGTCAGGATCGGCAAACCCGATCGATCCGCCGATGCCGTGATGGCCGAACGCTCGCGGATTAGGCCCCATGTACACCGCCGCGGGCGTGTTGAGAAGAACACCGAGTGCCTGGTGATAGGGCCGCTCCTGCATCAACTCGGTCTGGTTGTGCTGCTCGGTGATCATCGCTTCGATGCCGGCCTGGGACATCAAGCGGACACCCGACAGCTCTCCCTCATTGGCCAGCGCGCCGTAGATCCGGGCAACACCGCGCGCATTGCCATGGCCGTTTCCGCTCGCGATTTCGGCGCTCTTCCACACGGCCGAATTCAGCGTGACGTACCACGGTTCGATCGGGTTCTGACGGAATGCGAGCGGACGCAGCGTAGTACCATCCCAAGGCGCATCCTTTGGAATCACGACGTCCTTCGCCGCGAAGAGTCGTGCCTCCGTGTTGGGCATTACTTCCACAACGCGCTCGATCTCCGCCGCGTTCAGGCGCCCAATGTTGTATTCCGCACCGAGCGGCCCGGTGATCTCATCGCGAACGAACGCGCTGACCGACTTGCCACACACGCGCTTCATCACTTCGCCCAACAGGTAGCCCATGTTGTGCACGTGGTACGCAGCCTTCGTGCCCGGCTCCCACAGCGGCGCCTGCTGAGCGAGCGCTTCCACGTAGGACTCGCGGTCGAACATCGCGCCAGGCCACAGCGGATTATTCGTGAGAACGGGAATGGCGGCCGTGTGATCGAGCAGCCAGCGCACCTTGATGCCGGCTTTGCCGTTCTGCGCGAACTCGGGCCAATAGCGGGCAACCGGCGCATCCACGTCGATGAGGCCGCGATCGACGAGCATGTTGAAGCCGATGGACGTGATGCCCTTGGCCACGGACATCATGCAGACGGTGGAGTGCTGTTCCCAGGGCTTGGTGCGCTCGCGATCGGCGAAGCCGCCCCAGATGTCGACGACGACCTTGCCGTTCTTCAAGACGGAACAGGACGAGCCGGTTTCGTCCTCGACCCTGAAGTTCTCTTTGAATGCATCAACCACGGGACGATAGGCCGCCTCGTAGGCGCCGTGGATCGGAAAAGTCGCACCCCGGGCTTCGACCGCTTCGCCCAAGGTTCTCAAACCCGAAACCTCGGGTTTCGCCGATCGCATGTTCTCCGTCATCCCGCCCTCGAGTGCCGCTGGCCGCATGAAAATGGCGCGCCATCATATAGCGAAGTTTGATTGCGGACAGCACCCTGGCGAGGCGCAGGGGAGGCGATAAAGCGGGCTTGTCCGTCGGCCGTGCGACGGCGCGCCTCAACGGTGCTCTCAACCCGCGTCTTGTTTCGCTACGTATCCCACGACGGTGGCCGCACGCTGGCGAGCAGCCAGCGCCCTCAGCATTACCGCCGCAACCCCGGCGATTGCCGCGATCAGCACAAAGAATGTCGACGGCGTGAGCCGGCTCCACAGCGAACCGAGCGCGCCGGCAAACAGGTTGCCCACCGACGTTGCCATGAACCATGCGGCAATGACCGTTGCCGTCAGCCTTCGCGGCGCAAGCTGGCCGAACAGCGACAGGCCGATCGGCAGGATGTAGATCTCGCCGACCGTCATGATGAGGAAGAACAGCACCACCCAGGGCCACGCCGCCTGCGCCCCACCCGTCGACACGGCGGCGAGTAGCAGATACGCGACGCCGAGCGCCAATGCGCCAATCGCCATCTTCGATAGCGCCGACTGCTCGGCACCCCGCGCGGCGCGTTTTGCCCAGTGCGCCAGAACCACCGGCGTCAACAGAAAGACGATCAGCGGATTGAGCGAAAGGAACCAGGTCATCGGAATCTGGTGACCGCCACCGACGTTTCGCTCGACACCCGTATCGATCCACAGCGCGACGGTGTTTCCCGCCTGCTCGTAGGCACCCCGATACACAACCACCGCGAACGCGACGGCAAGAAGCAGAACCCAGGTGCGGGAACCGGTCGAAGACTCCGGCTCACTCGCGGTTTGCACCGGAAGCGATCGAGGAGTGTCCGGCGCCAGGTAACGCAGCCCACTTGCGTAAATTCCCAACCCCGCGAGCATGCCGACCCCTGCCACGGTGAACCCCCAGTGCCAACCGAACAGCTCCCCGATCGTCCCGCAAACCAGCGGCGCGAGAAACGCGCCAAGGTTGATCCCCACGTAGTACACGCTGTATCCCGAGGTGCGTTTCGGATCGTCCCGCGCATAGAGCCCTTCAATCTGGCTCGGCACGTTCGGGAGGAACAGCCCGTTGCCGGCCGCAATCACCACGAGCGCCGGAAAAAACAGGCCTTCGAAGGCCATCATGAAGTGGCCCGCGGCCATGATCGCTCCGCCGAGCATCACCGCGCGCCGTCGCCCGAGCCACCGGTCCGCGATCACGCCGCCGAGAATCGGCGTGAAGTAGGCCGACGCGGCATAGAAGCCGTATATGTAAGAGGACTGTGCCTGTCCGATGCCGAGCTGGCGCGTCATGTAATAGACCAGCAGCGCCCGCATTCCGAAGAACGAGAACTTCTCCCACGTCTCCGTCAGGAACAGGATGGTGAGGCCGCGCGGGTGACCGAACCAGGTGGGCGTGGAGTTCATCGCTTGCTCAACCCCACAGCCGCGGTTCGGGTGGTGCCATCACGTTGCCGTCATAGCGGATGCCGTGCTCGATATCGTTGACCTGCAGCAGCGGCGCATCGAGATCCACGAACTCGCAGCGCTGGCCCACGATGAATGCGGGCGCCATCCCGAGCGATGAGCCCAGCATGCAGCCCACCATGAGGCGCAATCCGCGCGCACGCGCGTCCTGCGCGAGCAGCAACGCCTCGGTGAGCCCACCGCACTTGTCGAGCTTGATGTTCACGAACTGATACTTTCCCACGAGAGCGGGCACGGAGAGGAGCGTTTGGCAGGATTCATCCGCGCAAAACGGCACCGGGCTTTCGAAGCCTTCTAGCAGATCGTCCGCGCCGGCGCGCAGCGGTTGCTCGATGAGCTCCACGCCAAGTCGCGCCAGTTCCCGCGGAAATTCCCGCAGATGGCGTTCGGACCAGCCCTGGTTCGCATCGACGATGATTCGTGCGTGCGGATGGCCGGCGCGCACGGCGGCGACGCGCGCCAGATCGTCATCGCCGGTGAGCTTCAATTTGAGTACATCCAGCTTGCGAGTCGCCGCGGCGGCAGCGGCGGCGCCCATCTTCTCCGGCGTGTCCACGCCCACTGTGAAGGCGGTGACGAGTGGCCGGATTTCTGTGAGGCCGGCCAGGGTCCACGCCCGCGTGCCCGCACGCTTGGCTTCGAGGTCCCACAGCGCAGCGTCCACCGCGTTACGCGCGCCGCCAGCGGGCATCAGCTGGCGCAGGGCTGAACGGTCGATGCCCTTCTCGATTTGCGGGCGCGCGCGCTCGATCTCGGCTTCCATCGTGGCCTGGGTCTCGCCGCGGTAATAGGCGCCGTTGCATTCGCCGCGCCCCATGAATCGACCATCAGTCAGCTCGACGACAACCGTGTACGCCTGAGCGAACGACCTCGCTGTGATGTGGAGTGGCGTCGCGAGCTCCCAGTCCGCGCGGCGAGTTCGAAGCTTCATATCTCACCCCGCAGGACGTCGACGATCGGGCCGACGCCGGTCCGTATCGGATCCACGCACGCGAGACCGAGGTGCTTTTGTGTCTCCGCAAGTGTGTCAGCGGCCTCCGCGGCGCCCAGCTTCGAGGTGTTGAGCGCGACCCCGGCGAATCGCGCCGCCGGATTCGTGAGCCGCGCGGCGCGCAGATACGCATCTATCGCCGACTCCAGCGGGGGAATGGGGAAATCCGGATAGCCGCCGATGTGTCGTCGCGTTGGGTCGTGACACAGCACCATCGCATCCGGCTGGGATCCGTGCACGAGCCCGAGTGTCACGGCGGCATAGCCCGGATGGAATAGCGAGCCCTGCCCTTCGATCACATCCCAGTGATCAGGCGCGCCTGCCGGAGAAAGCGTTTCGGCCGCGCCCGCTACGAAATCCGCTACGACAGCGTCGATCGCGACCCCGCTCCCCGCGATGAGAATGCCGGTCTGCCCCGTGGCACGAAAATCCGCCGGCATACCGCGCGATTGCAGCTCCCGCGCAATCGCGAGCGCGGTGTACTTTTTTCCGAGCGCGCAGTCCGTGCCAACCGTCAGCAGACGCCGTCCCGGCCGCTTTCTCCCCGTGCCGACCGGGAAGGACCGCCCGGAATGACGAACATCGTGCAGCTTCCGACCCAGCGTGCGTGCCGTCTCCACGAGAGCCGGAATGTCCGAGAGCTTCTGATGCAGCCCCGCCGCGAGATCGAGCCCTGCCCGCAGCGCCTCGAGCAAGTCAGGGACCCAATGCGGTGGCAACGCGCCACCGACAGGAGCAACGCCGATAACCAGCGTCCGCGCGCCCGCTGCCGCGGCTTCCGCGGAAGTCATATCCGGCACACCGAGAGTCACGGCGCAGCCCGGCTGCCGCAATTGGCCGATGCAGACACCGGGGAGCCAGTCCCGGAGACCGAAGGCCGTCTTCGCGTAAAGCTCGTCGCCAACGTCACCCAGAAATACGAGATACGGCTTCTCGATCATGGACGCCTCGTTCGAATGGTCGGCAGCGTAAGGCTCGACGGATAGCGGCTGCTCCTGTGCACGTTGAGCGTCGGCGTGCCCTCAGCGGGATAGCGGCAAAACGAGTCGCGATCGTGCCCCGCGACGGCAAGTCGCAACGCGTACCCGCGCGGCACGCGCACGGATGTCGGCAACAACGCAAACGCGATTTCCGCGACCTCCCCCGGCGCCATCGGCGCCGCGTGCCTGCGCTCGAAGGTGTGATGTGGGCCGAACATCGGGTACGGAGGCTCATCCGCGGACGCGGCGCGATGAATCAGGCGCAGCTCGCCTTCGCTGATCATCAGCACACGGCCGTCGGGGCTCACCGCTTCGAGGTACGCGATCACCGCGCCGTCGTCATGCGTGGACGCTACGTAGAGCCGCACCAGCGGATGGCCTGTGATCTCGAGGTCTTCATCGAGCGGCGGCGACGTATACGTCGGCAGAATCGAGTCCGCTTCGCGGCGATCGCCGTAGAAGACATTCCCGCCGCCGAGCTGGGTCGTCCAGCGGGTCGTGGAGCCGGTACCTGCGGAGTAGTCGACGAGGTACGAGTCCATGCCGTCAGTCTGCGCCGGAGCGTCGGTACGCAATTCTCCGGCCGCCGCGAGAAACCACGTCTCGTTACCGCTTCCCGCGATCGGCCAGGAGAGCGTGTGCTTCCAGCGCTTCTCTCCCATCGTGAAGTACGTGAGCCCGTTCGCGGGCGGGCGGGCACCGCTGTCGGGTTTCAAATGTGGCGCCAGGAAAGCGAATATCGAGCTGTTCTGCTCCTCAACGCGCGACACGGCCGGGGCATCGGAGGAGTCGAACACGTCGACGTCACGCTCACCCCCGTGCGTCCAGGCACCGATGACATAGTGCGCACCGGCCGGATCGCCCGCGAAGCGAGCCAGCACACCGGCAGCGGTACCGGCATCCATCAGCTTCCCCAATGCGAGCACGGCACGGAGTGCCGCGCACGATTCCGGCGGAGGAGATAAGGGGTGACGATCTTGCTGCATGAATCCGCAAGGTCGCCAGTGAGATTCAAATCATCACGAAACTCGGCGCTCTTCAGTAATGTCGCGAAACATCGATTGCGGCGATGCTCGGCTACGGCGCGCGCGAGTTGTTCCCCACCGGGGTCGTCGTCCACCGGTTTGACTCCGAGCACCTTCGGGCCGCTCTCGTCCTGGCTGCGCCATTCGCCGGAAGGCACGCGGTTCTCGTCGAGTGCCCGCACGCCGTCGGCCCACGTGTCCGCGATCAGCGCGTTGCGCAGGCCGCCGGGAAACAGGATGGAGGTGTAGGCGTCGAAATCCACAAAGCGCGGAACCGCGGCAACGAGCGCGGATGAAGAGTCATAGGCCGCGTGCTCGGCTGTGTTCCCGCCGTAAGAGATGCCGATCGTCGCCACGCGCCCGTTCGACCACGGTTGCGCGGCGATCCGGTCGATGACGAAGCGGAAGTCCCTCGTTTCGCAGGGCGAGAACTCCGTCTCGCGATGGCCGAAGGAGGCGCCGCTGCCGCGCACGTCCACGGTGACGACTGCGTACCCCTCGCGGAGAACCGCCGCGACCTCGTTCGGAACGTCTTCCGCCGCCGGATCGAGCGCCCGCGCACGCCAGTAGCGAGTGAAAGAGACAAGCGCGCCGATACGCTCGCTCGCGGCCGCCGGCAGCCAGATATCGGCCGCGAGCTTCGTGCCATCGGGCATCTCGATGTAAACCGCGCGGTTCACGTCACCGACCGAAGCGCGACGTCGATAGACTCTTCCAGCACGTCGATCATCAAGTCGATTTCGCCGCGCGTGATGATGAACGGCGGCCCGAGACAGATGATGTCGCGCTCTTCGCCGGTACCCCCGAAGTAGAAGAGCACGCCGCGCTCGAGGCCGGCGCGCACGACAGCGAACGTGAGATCCGCCTCTTCTGGAAAGCGCTCGAGCGTGCGCCGGTCACGCACCAGCTCGATCCCCCACAGCAGCCCCCGACCCCGGGCCTGCAGCACGTTCGGATGCTCCCGCAGGCGAGCGAGCTTCTTATCAACGTACTCGCCCAACTCCACCACACGTGCGATCAGACCTTCCCGCTCGATGATGGTCAGCACTTCGGTTGCCACCGCGCAGGCTGCTGGGTGCCCACCGCAGGTGTGGAACATCATCATGTCGCGCTTCGCCACGAGCGGCTCGACGACCGCATCCGTCATGATGACGGCGGCCAGCGACGCATACCCGCCCGTGAAACCCTTCGCGGCAACGACGACATCGGGCTGCACGTCCCAATGCTCGAAGCCGAATTTGCGACCTGTGCGGCCGAAGCCGGCGATCACTTCGTCGATGATCAGCAGAATATCGTGGCGGCGGCAGATGGCCTGGATTCTCGGCCAGTAGTCATCCGCAGGTACAACAGCACCGCCGCTCGTGCCGACGATCGATTCGCCGATGAACGCCGCCACGGTGTCGGGGCCTTCGCGCGCGATGATCGCCTCGAGTTCGTCCGCGCAACGCAGGTTGCAGCCTTGCGCCAGGCTGCAGTATTCACATCGCAGTGGATTGCAGGCCGGTGCCAGAGGCACATCGCTGAGAAGCGGCGTGAACGGCCGGCGCCGGCTCGCATGGCCAGACACCGCGAGCGCGCCCAGCGTCACCCCGTGATAAGACGCGTGCCGCCCGATCACTTTCCACCGCGACGGCCGCCCCTTTGCGAGCTGATACTGTCGCGCGAGCCGGATTGCGGCGTCATTCGCTTCCGAACCGCTGTTGACGAGGTGAATGCGCGTGAGCTCCGGCGGCAGCCATTTCTCGCGCAACGTGTGCACGAGCTGCAGGCGCTGTGGTGTCGGGAACGGCGGCAGCGCATGCGTGAACGCTTCGAGCGCGAGCGCGGCGACCTCCGCAACCTCCTTGCGACCGTAGCCGATATTGCCAACACACGCCTGCCCCGCCGCGTCCAGCACCGGAGTTCCGTCGGCACGGAACAGCCAGGCGCCGCGTGCGCCCGAAAACTCCGGAAACGGACCCGAGGGCACGGCGGGCCATGCCGGCATTCCAGTGACGCTCATCGGCTTCAGAAGCTGAAGCGAACGTTCGCGCCGACCGTGCGCGGCCGATTACGCGTAATTCGTTCGGCCACTGACGAGTTGTCGATAAGGATCTCCGCCCTTTCGTTGGTCGCGTTGTCGACGTACAGCGCCGCGGTCCAGCGGTCGTTCCGCACGCCGACGCGCAGGTTGAGCAAGCTGTATGACTCGGGGGTGAAGTGGCTCGGCAGGCCGTTCGCAGTGCTCAGGTTGTTGAACGTCGTGGTGCTGTCGCCGGTGTAACTGTAGTCGCCGCGCACGAATCCCTCGTAACCGCCCCCAAAGAGCGGGAAGAAATACTGTGCGGACGCGGAGAAGTTGGCCCGCGGAACCCCCGGCAGACGATCGCCCTTGAATCCCGGATTCGGCCCCGCTGGCGCGCCCGGCGTGTCTTCGGTCAACTCGCCATCGTTGTAGCCCGCCGCCACGGCCAGCTCGAGCGCCTCGATCGGGCGCGCCTGCAATTCCAGTTCCGCGCCGATGATGCGCGCCTTGCCGGCATTGATGGTGCCGAACGCCGTGCCGAGCGGTAGTGCGAGCTGAATGTCCTTCCAGTCGATGTAATAGACCGACGAGTTCAGCACGAGTCGCTTGTCATACCACGAGGTGCGAGCGCCCATTTCGTAGTTCCACAGGGAGTCCGACTTGTAGGTCAGGTTTTCCTGGGGAATGCCGGGCGTCGTGTTGGTGCCGCCGATCCGGAAGCCCTGCGAGGCCGTGGTCCACAGAAGCACGTCGTCGCTCAGCTGATAGCGCAGGTTGAACTTCGCGATCGTGTCGGACTGGCCCGCCTTGGAAACGCCATCCGTCAGGCCGAGACCGAGGATGTTGATGTCGTTGTTGACGAGCGTGTCCCGCTGGTCGATATCGAAATAGCGCAGGCCGATGGTGCCGCTCAACTTCTCGGTGAAGTCGTAGGTGAGCTCGCCGAAGATCGCCTTCTGCTTTTCTTCCTGCCGGCCCGTCTGGTCGAGCAGCTGATGCGGATCCGTCACCGGCAGGCCGAGAATCTGCATGAACCCGACGAACACGCCGTAGTCGTCGACGATGGTCTGGTCGAAGCCGTTGTCCTTGTCGATGTAGAAAAGGCCGCCGATCCAGCTGAGGGGGCCGTCGCCCTTCGAGGTGAGCCGCAGCTCCTCGCTCGTCATCTTCTGCCGCTCGATCGTGTATTCGCCGGAGCCCGGCAGCTTCGCGGTGGGGAAGATCGCCTCGCCGAGCGCGGTCGTGTCGTTCAGCGTGCTGCGCGTCCGCTCGTAGTGCGAGGTGGACGACAGCAGGTTCGCCCACCCGAGATCGTAGGAGAGCGTGAGATTGCCGAGATCGAAGTCGTCATCCACCGGCTCGTCGATCACGAAATTCGAGGAGAGATCGCCGACGCCCGCCACCGACGTGTTGCGATTGTCCGCGCGCAGGGACTGTTTCAGGTAGCTCGCTTCGACAGTGAAGTTGTCCGAGGCTTTCCACAGGAGCGAAGCACGCCCGGCGGAAGTGACCTCATCGTTGATGTCTTTGCGACCGGGAATCGGGCCGCTGCCGAGCACGGGCACCGTGCCGGGCGGCAGACCCAGCAGCGTGTTGGCATCGAGCGTCACGCCATTCGGCTGGGCCACGCGGTCGATGAACCCGCCGAGATCGTGATGCAAGCCGCTCACCCGCAGCGCGAGCACGCCGTCGATCAGCGGCAGGTTGAGCATGCCGTTGAGCTTGTAGCCGTCGCCACCGTCCTGCGTACCCTGGAAAGACGCATCCACCTTGCCGGAGAACTCGGTCAGATCGGGGCGCGGGGTGATCATCCTGACCGTGCCGCCGATCGAACCCTCGCCGTACAGCGTCCCCTGCGGTCCGCGCAGAACTTCGACGCGGTCGATGTCGAACAGCCGCAGGTCGGGTTGGAAGCCGGCAGCGGACACGGGCATCTCGTCGATATAGACGCCGACCGTCGAGGCGCCCTGCGTCACGAGACCCGTCGAGATGCCACGGATCGAATAGAGCTTGGCGCCTGCCCCGCGGTCGACGACCGCGAAGTTCGGGATCATGCGGTAGTAGCTGTCCACCTGGTCCGCGCCCATGTTCTCGAGCGCCGTCGAGGTGAATGCCTGCATGGCCATCGGCACATCCTGCAGGGAGGTTTCACGCTTGGTCGCCGTGACGACGACCTCTTCGAGGGCCGGCGGCGCCGTTGCCGCGAAGACCTGAGGCAGCGCGAGCGCGCCGACTATCGTGAGACCGACACACTTGATTCGTTTCATCGACGACCCGCCCGGACGTTGTTCTTTTACTGACTGTATGGTCATTTTATTTTCGCTGTCAACACTGGATCGCGCGTCTCATGCTGATAAATGCTATTTTATGCTCACTCTGTAAATGACCCATTAGTCATTAAATGATCCGGAATGGGGCACGCACGCGTACGAGGGCTCTTTTGTGGTGCTGAGACGAGTGATCCTTGCCTGGCTCCTGGGTGTTGCGGGGCTCGCGCACGCCGCGCCCAAACTCATCGCAAGCGATGTGGAGGCGTGGGCGGACGCCACCTTCACGCGCGCTTTCGATGACAGGCGTTTCTCAGGTCTCGTGATCGCGGTCGTGCAGGACGATGCGCTGCTGTTCGCGCGTGGCTATGGTTATGCGGACTTTGAGCGGAAGTCGCCGATCGATCCGGCGCGCACGCGGTTTCGTATTGGCTCTATCACGAAGACATTCACCGCCATGGCGATCGCGCAGCTCCTCGAGCGGGGACGCATTCGTTCGATCGATGACCCGGTGAACATGTATCTGCGTCGCGACCGGTTGCCGCGGGTCAACGGCAAGGACATCACACTGCGCCATCTGCTGACACACACCGCCGGGTTTGACTCGCGGCTTTTCCATCTCGCGACGGATGAAAGCTTTTCATTGCCGCTCAGCGCCGCGCAGGTCGCCTCACAGCAACCGCGCGTCGTGCGCGAGCCCGGTGCGCGCTCGGTGTACTCGAACTACGGGACCGCCCTCCTCGCTATCGTGGTCGAGGACATCACGGGGCGCACCATCGAGAGCTATTTCCGCGAGTACCTGTTCAAGCCGATGCGGATGGAAGACTCGGTGCTCAATGTAACGCCGCGGCCGAGCCCGAATCTTGGCGTCCCGTACCGGTTTCTGCCGAGCGGCGCCGCTCAGGCGCAGCCTTTCTATGGCGTGCATCCGTTCTTTGCGCCCGTGGGCGCCATCGAATCGACGGCCACGGATATGGCGCGATACATGATCGCGAACCTGCGGGAAGGTGGCGATGACTCGAGCGCGGTTCTCGGGCCGGCGCGGTTTCGCGAGTTGCATCGGCGGATCGGGGGGAACAATCCCGCCAGCTCCGGCTTCGGCATGATCTTTATTACGCTCGATTGGAACGGAGCGACGTTCTACGGCCACGGCGGTGACTGGCCCGGGTTCCATTCGATCGTGCTGATGTCGCCGGAGAGCCGGACCGGCGTGTTCATCTCATGCATGTGCGAGGCGCCGCAGCCGGCGCTGCTCGAGAGCGTGCTTGGCTCCGAGCGCATGAAAGCGGACCCGAAGCACACGGTGCTCGAGCCGATGACGAACATCGGGGTGGCAAATGCGTTTCTCGGGCGTTTCTGGGGAAAGCGCGATCCCGTGACGCTCGGCGTGCCAGACGCGGCCCGCGCCACCGGTGCCGACAGCATGCCCCGCGCGGGCGCTGCGACCAGCGCGGCGAGCACATCGAGCGCGGCCGAGCGGTTCGTCGGCACGTACTGGCACGAGTACCGTAACTACGACACGGTCGAGAAGTTTCTCGATCTGCTCGGCGGCGAGTCCTCGACGCTGCTCGTCGAGCGCGGCGGCGATGGCGGATTGCGCATCAACGGCCGCGACGGATATCGCGAAGTATCCCCCGGCGTGTTCTGGAATGCCGCCGCGGAACCGGGCCTCGGCGACAATTTCTGGAACAGCGGCCTCTGGGCGTTCACGTCCGACTCCGCGGGCGCGGTGAGCCATGCGTCGCCGACATTCGGCATCGATCCGTATCTGCGCGCGGGCGGATTCGCGAATCCGCGCTCGGCGATGAACACACTTCTCGCTTGCGCGCTGATCGGGCTCACCGGCTTGATGGCCGCGTTCTGGCCAGGCGGGTCCGGACTTGCGCGCCTTGGAAAGTGGCTTCCGCTCTTGAGCGTCGTAGCCTTGATCGCGATGGTTCCGGTCCTGCTGATGGGATACCCGGAAGGCGACGGGCCCGTCACCGCGCTACTGCTCGGCCACGGCGCGCGCTTCATCGGGCTATCAGTGCTGGCAAACCTCATCGCGGTGATCGCCCTGTGCATGGCGATCCTGACCGTGCTGGCCTGGCGGCGGCGATACTGGGGCGTGGGATGGCGCGCTGGCGGGAGACGCGTTCACTTCACGCTTCTCGCAGTCGCCACGATCGGGCTTGCGTGGGTGTTCGGCTTCGCCAATCTGCTGGGAGCGCGCTGGCCATGAGATTGCTCGCCTGGCTCGTCGGACTCGCTTTCTTCATTGCGCCAACCGCGTGGGCCGCAAAGCCTGTCGACGGGCTGGACGCAGTCGTCGAGTCGCTGCGCGCCGAAGGCAGCCTCCCCGCGATGGCCGTGGTCATCGTGAAGGACGACAAGGTGGTCGTCGCCAGGGGCTACGGCGACAGGACCAATGCCGACACGCTGTTCGGCATCGCTTCGCTCACGAAAGCCTTCACAGCCACCGGCCTCGCGATGCTGGTCGATCGAGGCACGCTGGGTTTCGACGACGCCCTCTCGACGGCCCTGCCCGGCTTCAAGGTCGCTGATCCGTACGTCACGGCGCATGCCACCGTGCGGGATGCGCTGGCCCATCGCACCGGCGTCGCCAGTGCGGACCTGCTCTGGTATGGCCATCGCGACTCGACCGTCTCAGCCTTGCTCGGCGCGGCGGGCGCTCTCCCCCAGGTCGCATCCCTGCGCGAGAGATTCGAGTACAACAACCTCATGTACCTGTTCGCCGGCGAGCTGCTCGCGCGACGCTCCGGCATGCCGTGGGAAGAGTTCGTCGCCGCGGAAATATTCCGCCCGCTCGGCATGACACGAACCTCGACGGATCTCCGGAAAATGCCGGAGCTGCCCAACGTGGCCACGCCATACATTCGTACGGCGGCGGGCGTCGTTCCGGTGCCACACGCGTCACACCAGAATACGGCGGCGGCCGGCGCCATCTACTCATCCGCCAACGATCTCGGCCGCTGGCTGCGATTCCTGCTCAACGGCGGAGAGCTCGACGGCAAGCGACTGCTACGGCGCGAATCCCTGGACCCGACGATGACGCCGCAGATGCTCATCGGCCACACCGGCCCCGCCGACGAGTTGCTTTTCCCCGGCGCGAATTTCATTGCCTACGGAATGGGCTGGTTCATCAGCGACTATCAGGGCCGAAAGATGCTGAGCCACACCGGCGGCACCGATGGAATGGCGGCATTCATTTCGCTGCTCCCGCGGGAGCGGCTCGGGGTCGCGATCCTGACCAACGTCGAAGGCGACATGGCGCGCGCGGTGATCCGTAACTGGCTGTTCGACCGCTATCTGGGCGCAAAGGGAACAGACTGGCGAGCGGCTTATTCGCGCTGGCTCGAACCCACGCGCACGCACGCCGCGGAAATGGCGAAGGCTCAACGAGACGCGCGCGATGTGAACAGCCGGCCGCACCTTGCGCTGGCCGCCTACGCGGGCCGCTACACGAGCGATCTCTTTGGTACGGTGGAGGTGCGCCTCGGCCCGAATCAACAGCTCGAATGGCGCCTCGCGGAGCTGCCTTTCTCCGCGCTCGCCGCTTGGCAACAGGACAGCTTCCGGATCGAATGGCCCACGATCGGCATGAATGAACCCGTCTACTCCCTGCTGACCTTTCAGCTCGGCGGTGATGGAAAGCCGGCGCGCGTCGTCGTCAGCGGGCCCATGCTCGACGCGGACGTGCCATTCGACGCGAACGCGCGGTAGAAACAGGAGGTCTCGTGCAACTCGTTGTCAATTTTCGCGGCTATCTCGAGGACAGGGCGAAAGCCAAGAGCACCCGCAAGTCCGAGCGCACGGCGTTGCGCCTCAAGATCACCACCATCGCATTGCTCGAACAGCCGGGTTATCACGCGATGACGATCGACGAGATCTGCGACAAGAGCGGCCTCGCCAAGGGCACCTTCTATCTGCACGCCGAGTCGAAAAAGGCGATCACGCTCGCGATCCTCGATGAGTACACCCAGCTGCAGACGCGCATGATTCCCGCGTTCGACGAAACGCGCCACCCGTTCGAGAACCTGCGCACGATCGTCGCCTGGTGCAGCGATTTCTTTCGCGAAAACGCCGGGCTTCAGCGCGCGCTCATGCAGCTCGCCGACACGATCCCGGAGGTCGCCGAGATCTGGCAGCGTTACACACGCTTCCTCGCTGCGCATGTGCTGAAGACCATCCGCTCGGCGTGGAAGACGGAAGGGATCGACGAGGAACTGATGTTCTTCACGATCTACCTGCTCGGGAACATGCTCGACCAGTTGCTCTATGTGGTGTGCGCTGTGCATCGGCAAGCGCACCTCGAGCGCGTGGCGGGGTCACCGCACCACATGGTCGAGATGGTTTCGTTGCTGTGGTATCGCGCGTTGTCGACGGAGAATCCGCCGCGGGAGTTGTTGAGCTCCTCCGCTCCGCTGCTGAAGCTGGCGCCGAAGAAACCCGAGTGAACCGCCTCGACGCCGGGACGCGACCCAGGCCATCTTGGGCCCAGCGCGGCCGCCCCCTCACAGCGCGGTGAACGCAGAATCCGCGTACTGCGCGTGAGACCACTCGATGTTCATCTCCAGAGTCTGCTTCGATCCCGCCTTCGTGTTCACTGAGAAGCGGCACTCCAGGGTGATCTCGCCATCCTCGAAGCGGCTGCTCATCTTGCTGCCGGGTTCGCAGCTCAACGGCTGCTGATTCAAGGCAGCCGTCATCGACATCGTCGTGTCGTCATGACTACCGAGGAACCTTGCTTTGAAGGCGAAGCGCTGATCCGCCCCTGACGAGAGGAAGGTGCAGGTCACTTTGCCGTCGAACTCCGGCGCTCGGGATTCGCACTGCGCCTTCACTCCGGCGGTTGCGGTGTCCGCCAACGCGGGCAGTGCGCATTGCGCGCAAATCAGAAGGAGGGATCCGGCAATGTAGTGAATCGACCTTGGCACGTGGCACTCCCGACAGGTATTTTCATTGTCGAGATAGCATCCCTCTCGTGACGGTCGCAACCTTGCCGGAACCTCGAAACGGCGGACCGCGGCAAACAGGCCCGCCCGCCACCCGCTTCGCATCAAAGCCGAACGGCTCGCATCAAGGCCGACGGCCCGCGCACCGAACAGGCATACTCCGCGCCCCCCGCCTCCGGCTGCTCACCGCTCGATCGGCAGGCTCTTCGCCGAATCGAGTCAGATGTATTTCCACCGCATGAAATCGTACCGCTTTGCCATACGCCGCTTCACGCTCGAACATGTCCCGACATCATCACAATCCGCCCCCTTTGGGACTTATTCCGCATATTGGGCACAGCGCTTGCTTTACCGTTGCGGTCCGGGCATTCGCTTCCCGAACATCAGGGGAAAAATAGTGGGTCGTTTCAATTTCGGTATCGGCCGCGGGGCCGTGCTTTGCCTCGTTGCCTTGGCATCGGCGCCCCTCGCCATGGCCCAGACCTCATCCGGTCCGGTAGCGGCCTACTCGTTCGACGAAGGCACCGGCACGGTGACCGCGGACCGCTCCGGCAACGGGAACACCGGCACGTTCGTCAATGGGGCCACCTGGTCCACCGCCGGCAAGTACGGCAATTCCGCGAGTTTCGACGGCCAGGACGACCGCATCGACATCCCCGACGCCAACTCTCTCGACCTGCGGACCGCGATGACCCTCGAGGCCTGGGTTCGCCCCACCGCCAACAGCGGCTATCGAACCGTGGTCCTGAAGGAAATCGACGGCGAGCTGTCGTACGGCCTTTATGCCGCGGATTCGGACCACGGGGCGCGGCCCTCCGGCTGGAACCGCAGTGCCGGTGTCTCTTCTTATGCGGACGGCACGGGCACGCTGCCGCTTTCCGTGTGGTCGCACATCGCGGTGACCTACGATGGCTCGAATCTGCGCTTCTACGTGAATGGCGCGCTCACCCGTACGACCCCGCGTACCGGCGGCATGACGACGTCCACCCGGCCCCTGCGAATCGGTGGCAACACCATCTGGGGTGAGCATTTCGCCGGGCGCATCGACGAGGTACGCGTCTACAACCGTGCGCTGTCCGCGTCCCAAATCAACACGGACATGAACACGCCGATCTCCACGTCGACCGGCGGCAGCGCACCGGACACCACTCCGCCAATGACGTCGGTCAACACCCCGGCCAATGGAGCCACTCTTTCCGGAACGGTAACGATCAGCGCAAGCGCGAGTGACAACACCGCGGTGGCCGGCGTGCAATTCCGCCTCAACGGTGCAAATTTCGGCGCGGAAGATACAACCGGTCCCTACAGCATCTCGTGGGACACGAAAGGCAGCCCGAACGGCAGTTACGCAGTATCTGCCGTAGCCCGGGATTCCAGCCAGAACCAGGCGATCTCGATGCCGGTCGCCGTGACCGTGAACAACGTCTCCAGGCCCGCGGACACGACGCCCCCGACAATCTCGTTCAGCAGCCCGTCCTCCGGTGCGAGCGTCAAGGGCACGATAAGTGTGTCCGCGAATGCGTCCGACAACGTCGGCGTGATCGGCGTCCAGTTCAAACTGGATGGCGCGAGCGTTGGCGCGGAGGAGATGAGCGCGCCCTACGGTATGTCGTGGGACACCAAGACGGCAGCGAACGGCTCGCACACACTCTCCGCAATGGCGCGTGATCAGGCGGGCTCGACGGCAACCGCCGTGCGCAACGTGGCGGTCAACAACACCGTTCCGGATACCACGCCTCCAACCGTAGAGCTCACCGCGCCCTCGAGGCGCACTACGGTGAGCGGCACGACGACGGTTTCAGCTTCCGCGTCCGACAACGTCGGCGTCGTCGGTGTACAGTTCAAACTGGATGGCGGCAACGTCAGCGCGGAAGACACCACCGCGCCCTATTCCATCAGCTGGAATACGGCTACCGCATCCAACGGCAGCCACACTCTCTCCGCGGTTGCCCGAGATGCCGCAGGCCTGACCACCACTGCCACTCGCACCGTGACCGTTAGCAACTCCACGGGTGGTGGCGGCGGCACGGGCGGCGGCACCGGTGGCGGCACCGGCGCGGCACTCACCATCGATGGCAACGTGAAATACCAGACGATGGACGGCTTCGGCGTCTCCGCGAATCCCGCGAGCTGGGACAACGGCGAGCTGACTCCAGCGCTCGACATGCTCATCGACCAGCAGGGCTCGACGGTGTGGCGCGTGGTCGTCGAGATCGCGGACTGGGAAGCCCGCAACGACGACAACGATCCGCAGAACTTCAACTGGACGTACTACAACACCGTCTTCGAAAACGCGCGGTTCCAGGAAGTCTGGAACACCATGGCGTACCTGAACTCGAAAGGCATCACCACCGGCCTGATGCTCGATGTCATGGGCCAGGGCCCGTCATGGCTCGGCGGCACGAGCCTGCCGACGTCGATGGAAGACGAGTGGGTGGAGACCGTGACGGCGCTCGCCTACTACGCGCGCAACGTTCGCCACCTGAGCTTCAGCATGTTCGCGCCGAACAACGAGTCCGATGGACCCGGCATCGAAGGCATCTCGATGAGCGCGGCCCAGATGGCCCGGGTGTACAACAAGCTGGCGGCGAAGCTGGATGCGATCGGCATGTCGGACCTGCGCATCGTCGGGTCCGACGCGGGCACCATCGCGGTGAACGTCGACTCCTTCATGCCGGCGTTCATGAAGTACCCGGCGTTGATGGCGAAGCTCGATCACTGGGCGATGCACGACTACGCGGGCAGCACCGGCGGCGCCGACGCGGCGATCAAGCGGTCCGCCTACCCGACGAAGAACTTCTGGATGACCGAAGTGACCGAGTTCAAGGACGCGATGTCGCAGATCGGCCAGAACGCGAGCTCCGTCATCATGTGGGAAGGGTACGACTCCGTGTTCCAGCACGCGATCATCGCCGGCCGCGGCTCCGAGCCTGGCAACGATGACACGTTCGACGTCGCGATGATCGCGTACAACAAGAACACGCGCGTCTACACGCCGCGCAAGTCGTTCTACGAGTATGCGCAGCTGTTCAAGTTCGTCGCGCCGGGCTCTGTTCGTGTAAGCACTACGTATTCGAGCAGCGGAGTGACGATGTTTACGTTCGTGCACCCTGTTACCGGGCAGGTGACGATCGTAGGTCGCAACGCGAACAGCAGCAGCAACACGTTCACGGGCACTTTGAAGAACGTCAGCGCGACTGTGCCCTCGTTCAAGACATACGTCACCGACTCGACGCGCAACCTTGCCGCCACCGCCGATGTGGCGGTGGCGAACGGTACGTTCACGTTCACCGCGCCGGCAAGCTCCGTGTTTACGCTGACGTATTCGGGGAACTGATCGACGATTCCGCCGGCCTCGCGTGGCGCTTTCCGCGTCGCGCGGGGCCGTTTACGGTGGGTGCGCCGCGCTTCCAAACCCGACGTCGACCCCAGAGACGTTACATGAGACATCCGTCGCTCAGTCAAAGAGGAGACGATGCTCATGGCCGTAATCGCAACTTCCTCGGATGCCCTCCCCGTTTGCGATATGAACACCACGCCGCTGATAGATGTCATGCTGGTGCTCTTGATCATGTTGATTGTCACTATCCCGATCATGACGCACGCGGTGAAACTGGATATGCGCGCGCACGACGGGCCTTCACGGCTATCGCAGCCAGAAGTCGTCGATCTCGAAGTGGAGTTTGACGGTACTGTTGTGTGGAACGGCACGGTGGTGCCGAGCCCTCAAGCGCTGGAGTCCTATCTGCGATCGGCGTCAATCCAGGACGCGCAGCCGGAGATCCATCTGCGGGCCGATCGTCGCGCGCGGTACGGAACTGTTGCCGTCGTACTCGCCTCCGCACAGCGGAATCACCTCGCGAGGATTGGGTTCGTCAACACTGCGGAATTTCGCGACTGACAGCGTTCCATTGCTCCTCATCTCTCCGTCCGCCCGGTTTGTCAAGCTCCGTGTCGAGCCCGATCCGTTGCAGACCGAGATCGTCGTCGCTGATTAGATCCGGATCGCTAAAACGGCGATGGAAACCGAAATGGGCCTCGTGCTCGTTGTGCAGCACCTGCTCGCCGGCAAGCGCGTTCACCAGAGGCGCGGAGTCGTTCATGAATCTTTCCCTGATTTTGTGAGAGGTAACGCGAGTATCCGCTCGTCATTGCGCGACGTATACGCGCACGAAAATACGAAGCGATCGGCCCTGACGCGGGCGTACAAACGGGCTTCGTTGATGGCAACTCGAGCGCGCGAAATAGTGCCGCACACTCGCACTCAAGAATGCGGACCTTCTCGCAAACCGCTCGCGCTTCAGCAGCGCTCTAGAGATTGCGTGCAGGGGGACGCACCTGCCGATTCGTACACGTACTTCCTCATATCGGCGTTCTTGCGGCGGGTGAATCGGAGCAATCTGAACGGGCAGAGTAGAGCTGGAACGAGAGCCAACAGGGACATCGAACGGTCGGCCCGAATGAGCGGCTCGCCAGCCCACGCGCTCCATGACACGATGCGCGATGACCCTTAGAAAGCCCGTCACGCTTCGAACCGTCACCGATCGGCTTCTGAAATACATCAGATCGAAAGGCAGCCGCCGCGCATGAACCCCCTATTCTGGTCGGTAGTCTGCCTCGACGCCGCGCTGTTTCTCGGATTGCTTGTCAGCATGCTTCTGCAACGAGATGGCAGCTCGAACGGCGGTCGGGAGATGGGCATCGCCTTCTTCGTGATCGCGCCGCTGATCCTCATCGGCGTGGCGGTACTGCTATACGTCTTCTCGCGCTCGCTGACGTGGAAGATCGTCGCATTGATCATCGTCGCCGGCCCGGGCCTGTTCATCGCGGGCGGACGGATTCGCAACGCTTACATCGACTATGTCGTGCGCCAGAACGCACTGGGCCGTGGATATTTTTCGAGCACGGCGCTGAAAGAGATGGGGGCCGCGGTGGTCCAGGCGGATCTCGCCACGTTGCAACGGCTCGGTCCGACGGTCGACGTCAATACGGTGGGTGAGCGCGGCATGACGCTCATCGCGATGGCTGTGGATCAGGCGTTCAATGCGCCGGACGAGGAGCATGCCGGCCGCCGACGCACCGTGATCGAGACGCTGATCCGGCTTGGCGCGAAGCCGGGGCCCGCGATGAGCGCGGCACTCAAGCTCAAAGACCCGATGGTTTTCAATGCCCTGCTCGAAGCCGGCGCCGATGCGAACGCGCTGACGGAACAAGGCTCGCCCCTGGTCTTCGAAGGGCTGAGCGTCATGCCCGTCGAGAATCTTCGACTGCTCATCGGGCACGGGCTCAACGTGAACGTCATTCGATACAACACGCCCCTGGCCGTGGAAATCACGCTACAACGACGGTGGGATCTGCTCTTGCTGCTCGCTCGGAGCGGAGCGGATCTGCGCAAGCCGCGCGACGACGGGCGCAACGTCGCGGATGAGCTCACGATTCGCGTTGAGGAAGCGAAGAGCGAAGGACATGAGCCTCCGGCCGATCTGCTGCGTGTACGGGAGTTGCTCGGTGCACGTTGAGATCACGAGCAGCGGGCGCGGCGGCACCATCACCTATCGTGAGCCACCGCATTCGCTGGAGTTCTCCTGGGAGTTCGCCATGCCGCCGGCGCTGGCGTTGATCTTCGGCCCGTCGGCCACCGCGTGGGCCAAGATCGCCCCATGGGCGGCGGACCGCCATGAAGAGATCGTGACCGCGGTGGCTCACGAGGTCGTGCGGCAGAAAGCGGCGGGGCGCGGGTTCAGCTTTGACCCGGACTCCGGGATCATCGAGATTCGCTGACGATCCGGAAGGCCCCCGGGCCCATCAGACCCGCCATTCGGTAGTTCGACTGCGAGAACTCAAGCGACGGGTTCGACAGGAAGATCGAGCAGATCGAGCTTGCCGCCCGCCATGCGCTGCCGCGTCCCCAGCTCATTCAGCACCGTGTAAGGGAAAACACGAGGGATCGCGCTCACTTCATCAAGACGCGCAACCTGCTCGGGCGATAACTTCACATTGGCCGCCGCGAGGTTGTTCTCGAGCTGTGCCACCGTGCGCGGCCCGATGATCGGAAGCGAGCCCTTCACGGCGACCCAAGCGATGGCGACCTCCCCCGGCGTGACGCCAATGTCTTTGGCGATCGCGATGAGCGTGTCGAGAATGGCGGTGCGCTGTGGAGAATTTTCCGGCTGGAACACCCTTCCGCCGAAACCCTCCAGGCGGCCCTTCTCACCCTGGCGATATTTGCCGGTCAGCATGCCGCCGCCGAGCGGCGACCAGGCGACGATGCCGAGCCCGAGTGCGTGGCCGGCGGGAAGAAGCTCCTGCTCGGTGGTGCGCTCGACGAGGCTATGCTCGACCTGGATACCCGCGATGGGAGCGGAGCCGCGCAGCTCAGCGAGGGTCACGGCCCGCGCCACGCGCCACGCCGGAAAGTCTGAAAGCCCCGCGTACAGGATTTTTCCGGCACGAACGAGATCGTCGAACCCCCGCACGATCTCTTCGATCGGCGTAACGCCATCGGACATGTGAACCCAGTAGAGATCGACCCGATCTGTCTTGAGCCGTTTCAGGCTCGCCTCAACCGAAGAGACCATGGCCTTGCGGCTGTTTCCAGTGACCAGGATGCCGGCCTTGGGATCGGCCCGCAGGGAGAACTTCGTCGCGAGCACGAACTCGTCCCGCCGCCCGGCGAGCAGATCGCCCAGGATCTGCTCGGACTGGCCGCCCTGATACCCGTCCGCCGTGTCGATGAAGTTGCCGCCCGCGTTTGCATAGGCATCGAAGATGCGACGAGCCTCGTCGGCTTCCGCGCCGTGCCCCCATCCTGTGCCGAAATTGCCGGTTCCCAGCACCAGCTCGGAAACGCGAAGGCCGGTATGTTTGCCGAAGAGTTTGTAACGCATGGATCAATCACCTTTGAATAGAGGGTTTATCGAGCCGGCTTGCGTCGGGGAGCGCGGCGGCGTTTAACCAGGCTGCTGATCGCCCCATCGAGTATTCGACGAGACAGCGCCTCGTCTTCGACGACTCGTGACAACAGCAGAGCACCCACCATTGTGGAGAGCGCCACTGCGGAATCATTCCGCGCTCCGCGAGAGCGCGAAGCCTTCATGGCTCGATCTAGAATCTCGAGATGCGACTGGATCCCCGCCTCGAAACTTCCGAGCAACGCCTTGTTGTGCCGGGCGGCGTCTGAACCAAGAGCGGCGAACGCGCAGCCCTCGTCGATGCCGTCGCGGTGGCCGCGAGACAGATACTGGCTAACCAGTCGAGCGAACGGATCATCGCCGGCGCTCTCGACCACGTGCGCCCATTTCTCGGCGCTGCGCGCGAGCGCGCTGTCGCAAGCCTCGACCACGAGATCGTCCTTCGACTTGAACTGCTTGTAGAACCCGCCATGAGTGAGGCCTGCCGCCTTCATCAGGTCGCTCAGGCCGATGCCGTCGAACCCGTGCTTGCGGAACAGACGGCCGGCGGCATCGACCACGGTGCGCCGGTTTTCCTCCGCCTGGGCGCGACTGACTTTCACGAGGTTCTCCGTAGGATGCGATCGACTTTAATATATGTCGATCATAATCTATACGCAATCGCGCTCCGCATCCGCCCGTGAATCACAGCAGTTTGTTGCTGACTGCAACTCGTCCACACCACGGCAACCGTGTTCGGCGTCCCATCTGTTACCGGAATACTACCGACAGCGCTCATTCCAGATTCATATACTGCCCGCGCTTCGAGATTACGCCGCGATTGAGATGCGCCATCGCATCGCCAATCAGTCCCGGCGTCACATGCGGTCGGATCCCGGACCAATCGGTCATTCGAAGCAGCTCACCGAAGGATTAGTGCAGCGGCGAATGGTTCGTCATTCGCAAGGTTTGCGGATTCGCACCGCGCGTCGAATCCGCGCCGAGCGGTTCGTGCGCCGTGTCCTGCAATTCGCTCACCGGGAGAACCCGTACGGGATTCCGGCGGACTCGTGCGCCCTGCCGATCGGAGTTGACGCCAAATACCGTCGAGAGGCTCATGGATTCCACAAATCAGATTTCCGCTCGTACCCGCACGCACTATCCGCCACTGCTCAGCTGCTGCGCCGTGCTTCTCATTGGCAGCGCCGCGCCAGTATTCGCGGCGGAGCCGTCCAACAACTCCGAAACCGCCTCCGGTGAGGTCGAAGAAGTGCTCGTTACGGCCCGGCGCCGGGAAGAGCGCGCGCAGGACGTGCCGATCTCTATTACGGTACTCAACAGCGAGGCCATCCGCGAACGGAATATCGAATCCGCGCAAGAGCTGAGCGCGGTGGTTCCGTCGATGAACGCGTCCACGTCGACCGTGCGTGGCGCAACGAGCTACACGATCCGCGGTCAAGGTGCCACGCTCGGCGCGGGCCCCGGCGTCGTCGCTTACTTCGCCGAGGTGCCGTTGCCGCAGGGAAATCTCGGTTCCGTCACGCAGGGCGGCGGCCCCGGCCTGTACTACGACTTGCAGAACATCCAGGTGCTGAAAGGCCCGCAAGGCACCTTGTTCGGCCGGAACACCACAGGCGGCGCCGTGCTGCTCGAGCCCCAGCGCCCGCAGGACGAGTTCGGCGGCTACCTGCAAACCCAGTTCGGCAACTACGACGACCGCGAAATCGAAGGCGCGATCAACACACCGCTGACGCCGAACCTGCTCCTGCGTGTCGCGGGCAAGTACGTCACTCGCGACGGCTTCACACACGACGTCGTTACCGGCCAGGACTACGACGACCGCAACTATGGCGCCGCGAGAATCGGCCTTCTCTACAAGCCCAATGAGCGCATCGAAAACTATCTTCTGCTGAACGGCATTTTTTCGCACGACCACGGCGGCTCGACCGTGCCCATTGCGATCAACCCGACGGGTCGCGCCGTGACCTTGTTCCCGGACGGGTCATACGCCGCGAATCTCGCGGCACAGGAAGCGCGCGGACCGCGCGATGTGTCGCTCAGCGCGCCGGTGGTGGATCGGGAGCACCTCTACTCGATCACCGACACGTTCCGCTTCAACATCAACGATTCGCTGACGCTCAAGAACATTCTCAGCTACTCGCGCTTCCAGTATCTCGCGAATCAGGACTCCGACGCCTCGCCATTGGCCATCCTCGACACGATCACGCCGGGCAACCAGTGGAACACCGACACTGATAACTACAGCGATGAGTTCCAGCTGCAAGGCAACGCGCAGCAGGGTCATTTGCAGTGGGTTGCCGGCGCCTACGTCGAATACGACAAGCCCGTTGGTGTGCAGACACAGTGGACGGCGCAATTCCTCGGTTCGCCGCTCGTTTCGCCCACGGGCGCCGTGCAGTCCCAGGAATATAAAGAAACGCGTAACAGCCACGCCCTCTTCGTCCAAGGCACGTACAACCTGGGCGGCCTGGCGGCGGCACTCGAGGGCCTGAACCTGACGGCCGGATATCGATACACCTGGGACAAGAGAGACAACACGACGGATGCGGCGCTTCCGCTGCAGAACTTCGCATGCACGTCGTTCCCCGGGTTGTTCCGGCCGGACTGCACGCTCGCCGTAACTCAGCGGTCGCAGGCGCCCACGTGGACGGCGGGGCTCGATTTCAAGGTCACGCCCGACGCGCTGGTCTACGCCAAATACAGTCGCGGCTACAAGACCGGCGGCTCCAACCCCACGAGCATCGATCCCGCCGCGCTCACCTTCCGGCCCGAGTACGTCGAGGATGTCGAGGTCGGCCTGAAATCGGACTGGAACTGGAACGGCGTGCGTGCGCAGTTCAACGTGGATGTGTTCCACGACGACTACTCCGACATCCAACGCACCGGCGCGGTGTTCTTCGCAGGCAAGACGGGGTCGGCAACGATCAACGCGGCGCAGGCCACGATCCGTGGCGCCGAAGTGGAAGCCTCGTTGTTTCCGGTCGAGTCGCTTCAACTGCTCGCGACCTATTCGTATCTGGATGCGCAGTACGACCGCTTCATTCTGGGCACCACCGATTTGAGCAACGAGCCTTTCGCTTTCGCTCCGCGGAACAAATACAGCTTCACCACGCGCTACTCGCTTCCGCTGTCGGACCAGCTGGGGACGTTCCGGGCGTCCGCGACCTACAGCCACACCGACCAGTGGTATATCGGCGTCACGTCCATCGAAGCTTCCGCATGGGTGCCGGGATACAGCCTGATCGACGTTCGCGCGGGGCTCGAGGGTGTCGCCGGCCGGCCGCTCGACATCACCTTGTTCGCGTCGAATCTTGCGAACAAGGAGTTCCGCATCGGCAGCACCGCCTACTACAACACGCTCGGCTACGCGCAAGCTGTCTACGGCGAGCCGCGTATGTATGGCGTGCAGCTCAACTATCGTTTCGGCGCACGCTGAAGGATCCGCAATGAATAAGTGGAAACCCACCCTCCCCGGCCTGGCGCTTGCCGTTTCGGCCATCGTGATGGCGAATGGCGCACACGCGCAAAACGCCTCCGATCCGTTCGCGAACGACAGGATCCTCACCCCACAACATCGCGCGCTCGAGCTGCAGGCGTTGAAGATTCTGCAAACCCCGGTGGGACGTTCCGCCTACGAGCTCGGCGGTCGCTACCTCCGGAACTACGCGGGCGCCAGCGGCCAGGATGCGGTATTCGACCTCGCGCTGAAGAAGACCGCGCTGTGCGTCGGGCTGATGGCCGCGAACGCGGACACGAACCATCCGAAGATCTACGGCCAGGCGATTCCCGCACATCGGATCGGCAAGGTCGACATTCCCGAGTCGAGCTGCGGTATCTCGAATCCGGACACTATTTATCGGTTCATTCCGGTCGATGGCGCGTCTCACTACGTCATCACCGGGCATGTGGCGAAGAATCAGCCGATCGAGAACAACTTCACGCTCGCGTCGTTCAACCTGACGACCATCACGAACCTCAACGGGCGCGACTTGAAAGTGGAGCCCGATGGCAGCTTCCGCATCACCATCGATCCGGAGCCCGCGAATGGCCGGCCCAATCATCTGCAGAGCCGGCACGATGCGTTCCAGATGTGGATCCGGGACACGCTCGGGGACTGGTCGAAAGAAAAGCCGAATCGACTGAGCGTCGAGCGCGTCGACCCGAAGGCGCTGCCGCCGGTCGATGAGAACGGGCAGATCGCGATGCTGGCGCGCTACATGGCGTACCAGATTTTCGCGATGCCCGCGGACCCGCTCAACGGCCCGGTCAACATCTGGAAGAACCCGCAGATCCTCGGCGGAGCGGCCGGCGCGGGCGGGTTCCTGGTGACGCAGGCGTATTCCAATGGGCGCTTCGACCTGAAAGACGATGAAGCGCTGCTGGTGAACCTGAAGCTCGGATTCGCCGGGTATGCGGTTGTGCCGGTGACCAACGTCTGGGGCAGCAACGACGGCGTCGGTGGGCGGCTGACCGGTGCGCTCAACAACTTTCAGGCCGAGCGGAACGGCGACGGGAGTTACAGCTTCGTGGTGTCCAAGCAGGATCCGGGAGTTCGCAACTGGATCGATACGGGCGGGCTCAATCAGGGGTTGCTGTACATGCGCTGGGCGGCGTTCCCGAAAGGGGATTTGTCGGGGAAGGAAGCGCCTTCCGTGACGACTCGCATTGTGAAAGTCGGCGAAGTCGGCGGGCTCTTGCCGACGGCACAGCGAGTTGATTCAACAGCGCGGCAGGCGCTGGTGAAACAGCGCGCTGAAGGGTATCTGCGGCGGCAGCAGGATGAGTGACGTCTTCTGACGTGTCACGTCGCCCTTGGCTGCCGAGCAGGCTTCCGCACCTCAGCCTCTCGGCAGCTTCGCGCGCATCGGCTGCTCCACCGAATTCGAAAGCGCGATGAGGTTCGCCGCATCCGCGACGGCGATGCCGTGTCCCGGTGAGACTCGCACCAGATCCTCGAACAACTCCATCGCCGCGAGCCCCGTATTTTCGATCGCCGCCGCGGCTGCGGACTGCGTGAGCCCAAGAACATCCGGAAGCGATCTGCTTTCCGTCGGGCGAGAACGCGGGAAAGGCGTCGCTGTCCGAACCAGACGAGGCAGGCAGCGGAAAGCTCACCTGCCCGCCGTCGATGCGCAAAACCGGACATCGCGGAGGACTGAATTTTCGCTGACCGCTTTCAGGGCCTGTGAGCGGTGACAGCGACATGCCAAAGGCGCCAGTAAGCGCGCGCCGCGAATCGCCGCTCTTACTTCTCCCACCCCAATCCCGCGCCATACGGCACGGTGATCATGACCGCCTCGATCTCGTGAATCTTCCCGTCCTTCACCTCGAACGACTCCGCGATCGCCACAGCGAACGGCCGATCCGTCGTCGGCAGCGCCGGCACCTTGCCGACACCCGGCACATCCACCTCCGGCACATTGCCGCCGTGCTGGAACGTCACGAAGCCCATCGCCACACCGCGACTGCGATCGACCACGGGATAGCGGCGATGATCGATGCGAGTGATGTAACTGAACATCCGCGTATTGAAGCTTGCGCGGCATCCGGTCGGCATGTTCCAGATCTTGCCGTCGGCGAGCGTGATGGCGTGCCCGCGCGCGCCGTCCCCCGCCGTCTGGGTGCCATTCTCGAAACGCTTGCAGTCGTCGGCGAAGGGAACGATCTCGCCCGTATCCTGTTCGAGACCGTCGAAGTACAACTTGGCCGCGTTGGCGAGCGACTCGCGCGAGGCGCGCTTGCCTGCCGGCACCAGCGTTAGAAAGGCGGGGCGAACCTCGGTGGCATCTGTCTTGAGCATCGCCCCCATGTCCGCGGAACGCGCGACGAGTACCTCGAGCTCGCTCACTTTTCGGTCCACGACTTTCATGCGACCGCCGAGCAGCGCGCCTTTGCCGTTCTCTTCGATCGTCGCGTAGAAGCCTACCGCGCCGCCTTCCACGTCGGGGATGACGTGCCGATACTTTTTGAGGGCGCTGGCGGTGGCCCATAGCCCTTCTGTCATCGGTAGCGCAATGGTGTTCTCGGTGTAGCGAACCTCTTTAGTTGCGGGGATTCGGCTGGCGTCGTGCGCGACCAGCGCCGTGAGATAGGTATCCACGAGCTGATTGAGGCACGCTTCATCGCACGGCTGGCCGGCGGCATTCGCGGCGGGAAACTGAGCGGTGGCAACGGCCGCCAAGGCAAGCATGGCGGCCCATCGGATCGAGCGACGAGTTCGTGTGGTCATGATTGGCTCCCCCTTGAGGAGCTCAGTGCTATCACACCCGGCGACCGATCACAGCCCGGCGGTCAGATTTGATCTGCCCTGTGGCGGCGGGCAGGTCCCCGTGCGCGAGCTTCGGCCGTGTCGGCAACTCTACAACGCTACCGCGAATGGGGGGACACCGCGCCTGCGGGCAGCAGTCCGCTCTTGTCGGAAAGGTCAGGCCGCGACGGTTCAGGCCGTCACGTAAGCGCCCGGTTCACGAGCGATATGCTCCCCCAGAGGTCGCAACGGTGTTGGCACCGGATACCGTGCGTCGGGACACTCGCTCGCTTATTCTATTTTTCTCACGCTCTTCGAGCCACGGAGCCAGACGGCACCCACCACCACCATGTCATCGCTCCCCTTCCGCATTCGGCAATGCGCACGACTCACGGGCAACTTCACTCTTCGGTCGGGTAAGGTCAGCGACACGTACTTCGACAAGTATCGGTTTGAAGCCGACCCGAAGCTGCTTCTGTCCATTGCGCAAGAAATGGCCTCGCTCGTTCCATCGGGCACCGAAGTCCTGGCCGGATTGGAGATGGGCGGCATTCCCATCGTCACCGTCCTGAGCCAGATCACGGGTATTCCCGCTGCGTTCATCCGCAAAGAGCCCAAGGCATACGGCACGTGCCGCTACGCTGAGGGCGCATCGCTGGCCGGAAAGCGGTTCGCACTCGTCGAGGATGTTGTTTCGAGTGGAGGCGCCCTCATCGATGCGCTCGAGAAACCGAGGGCGGATGGATTCGCGCCTGTCGCGGCGCTGTGCGTCTCACAAGCCTTGATGGCATCGATCAAAGCTGTCACAGCAGCACTCCAGCGCCCGGCGGTGTCTGCGGACCAAGCTCCTGAAACGTCGCGCGGACGCGCTGCGAACGCCGCAGGTACAACGTCCAGATCACCGCGAGCGCCAGTTCCATGGCAGATCGGCGGAGCCCGAACCCTAACGCAAATTCAGTCCCCGCTGCGGGGTTCACTTCACTCACCCGTGACGCGTTGACGGCAGTCGCGCAGGCGACCGCCAGCCAGGCAACGGCGATATATATGGTCGGTACGGATGCACGCCTCGTGAAAAACGGGCGAATGAGTGAAAGCTGCGCGACGAACAGAATTGCTGTCGCAGCGGCAAGCGCCACCTGCGTCGGCACCGCCAGCGAGCTTCCGGCATGCGGCGAGAGCACCGTCGGGAGCAACATGATCGCGGTCGTCATTGGCGCCGCGACAGCACCAATTGCCGGCAGGAGGAGCCAGCCAGCTATGCCGCGCGACGCGCCGGCGAGTGGCGCTTGGGGCGCCGAGTTCCAGCGATAGATCAATGGCAGGGCCCACGCCGCAAAAGCGGTTGCGAACAGGAAGGTGAAGAACAATAGAGCCCCAGAGCCCTGCTTCCGCGCGGTGACTTCGGTCTTCAGCTTGTTATTTCTGTTGAGCACGAATCCCACGTCGTCATCGAACGCCCTGCGATCCGCGAGGTACTTCTGGAGCGCCGCCGGCGCAACCTCGTCCTTCAATGCTTCGTACTCGTACGTCAGCTCCACCTTGCGATCGGAATAAGAGACCTCGCTCTGATAGCGGAACGCCGGATTGCCGACGCGCACCTTTTCGACGTGTACCGGCCACTCTTCCGGCATCAGCGCGGTAATCTTCTGCCGCACGAAGATCGGATAGTCGAGCGCGAGCGGCGCGCGGCGTTCGGTCGTGCTGATGGTTTCGGAGTAGCCATAGAGCTCATCCGCGTGCAGCGTCATCTTCCCGTCGCGAAACGCAGGATCCAACGTGTAGAGCTCGCGGAGTTCGAGGATGTCGCGCGCCTTGTCGTCCAGGATCCGCAGCGGGCCGGCCGACTTGGCGCCCGCGTAGTAGCGCGTCGTGTAATCGAGATAGTCCGCGCGCCGCCGCTCGAGGCTCTGGCGGGCGATCCTCACGCGCATGTCGTCCGCCATCGAGTTCAGATACCGCGTTACGACCGAAAGCTTGCCCGGCTTGTCCAAGCCATCGCGCAGGTCCACGGTCACGGAGACCTCTTTCCGTCGCGAGCCGGAAGCCGGACGGGGAATGGAAACCAGCCGATCGCTCGCTGAACCGAGAAGCAGCGCGTTCTCGAAGTCAGGTGGCGCATCCACGGAAAGCGGCGTGTATTGCTTTACGGAGGTGCCATCCACCCAGTACGTCTTCTCGCCGACCTGCACGCGCACGATGGCGTGATCGAAGGCGAAAGGAGTTGGCAGCATGTCCGTCAGTATTCGGCCGCGACGCGAGTTCACCAGCGCCGGCTGCGCGCTGATGTGAAGCTGCGCGAGTAGCGCGACCAACAGAACGGACTTGTCCTTGCAGTCTCCGTATCGTCGCTGCAGAACCGTGTCCGGCTCCGCAGGCTGGTAGCCGCCGCGACCGATGGCAATACTGACGTAATACACCTGGTCCTGAACGTATTGCAGAGCTCGCAAGGTCATCTGCTCTGGCGACTCCCGTGTCGCCGCGATTTCACGGGCTACGGCCGCGACCGGCGCGGTCGTGCGCAGAGCCGAAGCGAAGAGCGGATCGACGACGTGCGAAACCTCGGCCCAATCCTTGAAGTCGCTGAGGTAGAGCCGAGGCCAGGGTGAGTTCCACGTCGGCCGATTATCCTCGCCGGGAATGCTGAGCAGATCGCGCCACTCCATGAGGAACTCGCGCGCAGCACCTCGAGCGATGAACTCCGGCGCGGCGGAACCGTCGCTCAACTGCGCGCGCATTGGCCTGCCGAGCGGCGCCCGGACCCGAACCCTCTGCCAATGCACCGGCGTGCTCCAGCCTACCGTGAGGGACGCCGCGTAGTGACCGGGGAACATCAGCTCCCGCGAGTGAGTCGTGTACGCGTACTCGATGACGTCTCCGGGGCGCACATCCGCGAGCAGAACGTTGACGTTGTAACCGCCGTTGTAAATGCGCTCGCGAACCTGTGTTTCCTGCGGAAGCGCGGTTATGCGCGCGCCCGGACGCGCGTCGATCGAAGTGGCTCCGCGCCTCAGACGCAGAAAGTGGATATCGATCGACTGATAGGCGGGATCAACCTTCAGGTTGATCTGGGACTCTTCCTCGATGCCCGCCGCACTCGACACCCTGACGGCAACGTACTCATAGGAGTCGTCTCCCGACGCCGTGACATTGATCTGGCGATCCAGCGCGAGAAGCCATGAGCCGTTCGAAGTCTCTCCCGTCGGCTCCGGCGCGTCATAATCTGGCTTCGCTGACAGGACCCATCCGCCTGCTGGCGCGAATCGATAGACCGAGTCGGCACCCCACGCACGCGAAAGGCACAGGGCGGAGATGAACAGCGTAAGAAAAGCATATCCCGCGCGGCGGCGGAAGGAATCAGAAGTCATCCGGAGTTTTTTCGAAGCGTCGCGTTCGCGCTTTTCAACCTGGCAGGTCGGGTCCCTCGAACCCATTAAATCCGATGGAGGAGTCGCTTGCAAACTCCCCGTTCTTGTTCCTGCCCCGGCCCTCTGCCTTGAAGCTTAGCTCGACCGGCGTAGCTCTCGGGTGCACATACGAAGGCGCAAACCCGGCATATCTCCGCATCGTTTATTCCGCCGGGATCTTATTTCGCCGAGGTGTGCGCTCAGATTTCGAGTGCGGACTGTGCGGCGTCGCGACCATACGTTTGCACCCGATTTGCCTGTGTATCAGGCGGCTTCGGCGGAAAGAAGCCCAGACTGGCGAGTGACCGGACGGCAGCCGCTTCGACATTTCACCGCCTCACACCGGGCACGACCCTCTGTTGGGTCGAATTTGCTCCGCACCTGATTCGCGACCGCCGCTCCGCAGGCACATCGTCCACGCCCACCGCGCACTCAGCCGCTAAACAAACTCAATCTTCGAATCCGCCAACGGCAACGACCGCACCCGCGTTCCCGTCAATGCAAACACGGCATTCGCAATGGCGGGCGCCACGAGCGGCACACCGACTTCGCCCATGCCGCCGGGCGCGCCACCGGCCTCGATCAACACCACCTTGATCTCCGGCATCTGATACATCCGCAGCAGCGGAAAATCGTTGAAGTTGCTCTGCTCGACGCGCCCATTCCTGATCGTGATCTTGTTCCGCAACGTATTGATCAGCCCCGACACCGCGCCCGAGTGAATCTGCGCAATGATCTGGTCGGGATGAACCGCGATGCCCGGATCGATGACGTACGTGAGCTTCTCGACCTTCAGTCCGTCCGCCGTCTTGCGTATCTGTGCAACGAGCGCCTGATAGGTCCCATAGCTCTCCATCATCGCAAGCCCCCGCGCGCTACCCGGCGGCAGCGCGGTGCCCCACCCCGCCTCCTTCGCCACCCGCTCCAGCACTATCTTCTGCCGCGGTTGGTTCTCCAGCAGAGCCAGCCGGAACTCGACCGGATCCTTGCCCGCCGCATGCGCGAGCTCATCCATGAATCCTTCGATGGCAAACCCGTTCAACGCATGGCTCACCGAGCGCCAGTAGCCAGAGCGCAGCCCGTACTCTTGGATGACTACGCGCTGCATGGCGTTCTTGATGTCATACGTAAGGTTGATCGACCCTTCCGTCATGAACCCATCCAGGCCGTCCTTCACGACGCCGGGGAACAAGCGGTTTGTGATCGACGAAGACACCATCTTGTAATCGAACGCGACGAGATTCCCCTTCGCGTCGAGGCCACCCGCCAGCGTGTGATAGCTCGCCGGCCGATAGAAGTCGTTACGCGTGTCGTCCTCGCGCGTCCAGATCAATTTCACCGGTTTGCCCGGCACGGCCTTCGCAATCGCCGCCGCCTGACCAACGAAGTCGACATCCAGCCGTCGCCCGAAGCCACCGCCAACGAACTGCGGCCAGATGCGTACTTTCGCGGCCTCGACGCCGCTGCGCGCGGCCGCCACACCCTGCGCGCCTTGCGGATACTGTGTGCTGGTCCAGATGTCGCAGCCCTTCTCGCTCACCAGCGCGAGGCAATTCATCGGCTCGAGCGTCGCGTGCGCGAGCAGCTGCAGCTGGTATTCAGCCCGTAGCACTTTCACGGCCGTCTTCAGCGCCGCCGCCGCGTCACCCGCCTGTTTGACGATGGCGCCATCCTGCTTCGCGCCTTCCTTCAACGTTGCATGGATCGCATCCGTCGTCAGCGTCGCGGCCGGCCCGTAATCCCACGTGATGCGCAACGCGTCGCGCGCGTTCTTCGCGGCCCAGTAGTGATCGGCGATAACGGCAACACCCTCGCCGATGTTGACCACCGCGACGACGCCCTTCATCGCCTTGGCGGCACTGTCATTCACACTCGTCGCTTTGCCGCCGAGCACGGGGCACTGCTCGAGCGACGCGTAGAGCATCCCGGGTTGCACGACATCGAGCCCGAAGATCGCCTGCCCGCGCGCCTTGGCGGGCGAATCTAGCCGGTGCTGCTGCTTGCCGATCTGTGTGAAATCCGCAGGATTCTTCAGCGTGACTTTCGTCGTTGCCGGCAACTTGCCCGCCGCGTCGGCAAGCTCGCCGTAGCTCAGCCGCTTGCCGCTCGAATGCATCACGAACCCGTCCTTCGCGACGCAATCCGCAGCTGGAACTTTCCAACGACTCGCGGCCGCGTCGACCAGACGCACGCGCGCCGTCGCTCCCGCTTCGCGCAACTTGGTCCATGCGTCACGGATGCTCGAGCTGCCGCCCGTGATCTGCGCACCCAGCAACGCATTCACGTACACCGGATTCACGGGCGCCTGCTCGATCGCGACTTTGTTGACGTCGACGTTCAACTCTTCCGCGACGAGCAACGCGAGCGACGTGTGAACGTCCTGCCCCATTTCATTCCGGTGGCAGATGAGTGTGATCGTGTTGTCGGGCGCGATACGCACCCAGGCATTCTCCGCAACGGGCTCGACCTCGTTGCCCGCCAGGCTGCCGCGCGGCAGATGCAGACCGATGATCAGCCCGCCGCCGGCAACGGCGGCCTTCTTGAGGAACGCGCGGCGGGAGTCGAGCGGGAAAGTGGCGTTCATTGCTCACTCCTTCAGCGCGTCAGCGGCATGATGAATGGCCGCGCGGATGCGGGCGTAGGTACCGCAGCGGCAGATGTTCCCGCTCATCGCGCTATCGATGTCGGCGTCGGTGGGCGCGCGATTGCCGGTAATCAACGCGGTCGCCGCCATCACCTGGCCCGATTGGCAGTAGCCACATTGCGGAACGTCGATCTTGTCCCACGACGCTTGCACCGCCGCGCCGACCTTGGTGCTCGAGACACCCTCGATCGTTGTGACTTGCTTGCTGCCGATGGCTTCAATTGGCGTGACACATGAGCGCACCGGCTGCCCGTCGACGTGAACCGTGCAGGCGCCGCACAGCCCGGCGCCGCAACCGAACTTGGTTCCCGTCATCCCAAGGTGATCTCGCAGCACCCACAGGAGCGGCGTGTTGGGTGCGACCTCGAGATCGAGACGTCGACCGTTGACGGAAAGGGTGGTCATGACGCGAGCCTCCGGAAAGTTCATGGGCCCGAGGTGAGCCGGGTTTCCGTATCGAATGTAGAGCAAGCGTGGCGCGTCAGCTACCCGGATACAGCCGCGACGGCGTCGCAGACGACCCTGACCCGAACGGAGGTCGTTTACTGCTTAACGTGATCGATCCGTACTATCCACCGAAGGAGTTTCGAAGTACATCGCGAGGTTCTCCGCAGTCAGGAACCGCCGACACGAATGAACCGACGTTCGTCGGCACCTCTCTCGGCGGGTTCCTCGGCGCCTCGAGACCCCGCTGACGGCGCCGATAATATTCCATCGCTGCCGGAGCTCACGAACCGGCCGGCGTCGCGCGGCTATCGGAACGTCGACAGTCGCAGCGAAGACTCTCCCGATGAGACCCACCCTTCATCTCCACTCGATTGTCATGTCTCGCAGGCGTCGCTACGCGTTGGCTTCGGCGACGGGTTGGGTTCGGCGACGGGAAAAGGGCGCGGCTCAACATCGGTTCAGATAGACTCCATTCGCTGACGTCGAAGCCTTTCGCCATTCTTCCAACAACTCATCGGCGAGGTGGATGATGAAACGTTGTGCACCCGTGCTCATTTTCGGTGGGGCCCTGCTCCTTTTCGTGCAGGACGCGCTGGCTCACCACTCCTACGCGATGTTCGATCACTCTCGAACCGTCACGATCGAAGGCAGCGTCGCCAAGCTCGAATGGGTGAATCCGCACGTGTTCGTGTGGATGTACGTGAAGAACGAGAAGTCCGGCGCATACGATCTCTATGGATTCGAGAACGGCCCCATCACGATGATGATGCGCGCCGGCTGGAGCAGCCAAACGCTCAAGCCCGGCGAAAAAATCAGTGTGCAGTTTTTCCCGCTGACCGATGGCCGCACGGGGGGCTACTTCATCAAGGCCGTGCATGCGGACGGCAGCGTTGCGATTGGCGACACGCACGCCCCGGGCGTGCAAGCGGAGCTCGACAAGGCGAATCCGGATAAAACCGCGCCGCACTGACAGTCGGAGGCACCATGAATCGACACGCATTCCCGGTTGTCGTCGCTCTGACGATTACCCTCTCGTCGCTTGCACTGGCAGCGGACAAGGCCAGCCCCCGCGCAAGCTATCGCTCGCTCGAACAACTGCCCGACTTCAGCGGCTGGTGGTATCTGGAACTGCCGCCGGAAGCGACGCCGGCCTTCTACATGGCCAAGGCGCCATTCAAGCCGGAGGTCATAAAGAAGTTCATGGCGATCGAGGCCGCGCAGCGCCCCGGCGCAAGGGACGAACAGGGAAATACGCTCAAGGCCCTGCAGTGCCTACCGGTGCGCTTCATCGGTTTCAATGGCGGTTTCGCGGAAGACATCGAGTTCCTGCTCACGCCCGGCCGCGTGACGCTGCTGAACGAGTCGGGCCTCGTCCGACGCATCTTCACCGACGGCTCATCGGCGGACGAAATGGCGCAGACCAACAACGGGCTTGCGGTCGGGCACTGGGAGGGTCGCACGCTCATCGTCGAGACGCATGCGCTGAACCCGAACGGGCGCCTCGGCGGCAACTGGCCGGGCGTGCCGACGATCGGCCGCAACGTGCGCGTGTCCGAGCGCATCTCGCTGCGCAACGCGGATACGTTGGAGATCACCGCCCGGCTGGATGCGCCGGATGTGCTCCTGGAGCCGTTCGCGACGACCTACGTCTATATACGCGACAAGACTCATCGCTTTCACGAGCAGACCGACTGCGTCGATGACGACCGCTCGATCGATCCGGTCTCGGGCGATCAACGCTTCGATATGACGCCGCCGGCGAATATGGCGCCTCCGCCTCGCCCTTGAGGCGCCGGATCAACGGCTCCGCTCTGCGTCGCCGCTCGAAACCACCATGGGTTGCCAGCGGCGGCACCCTTCGATCCTCATGCGCCCTTTTTCCGGTGCGCGTCGAAGAAGTCGAAGATCTGCCTGATCACGTCGGGCTGCGCCCATGCATCCGTGTGCGCACCGCCGGCCACCGGTAGCCACGTCGCATTGACGCCCTTCGATCTGGCGTGGTCGACCATCGCCTTGCTGCCGTCGAACACCATGACGTTGTCCTTGTCGCCGTGGATCACGAGCACGGGCAATCTCTTCAGCTTCTCGTACGGAAAGCTCGCATCCTCGAGCGGCGCGGCACTCGGTGCGATCGCTGTCCAGCGCGCCGGGTACCTGGCCGCATAGGTCCACACCGCGCTGCCGCCGGATGAATTGCCCATGAGGTAGAGCCGCTGCGGATCGGTGTTGTATTCCTTCGCCACGAGGGCGGTGACGAACAACACGTCCTGCTCGGCTCGCTCGAAGTCCTGCGCGGTCGGTGGTGCCGGCGCGGGCTTGGCGTCGCCGCCACCACTGGCAGCCGGCGCGGGCGCCGGCGCCGGGCGAGGAACCGTCATCATCTTGTACGGCACGTTCCACCCACCGACTCCGGTCGCGTTGGCGTGGTAGCCCGTCACCGCCGCAACGATGTAGCCGCGTTCCTCCGCCATCTTCGCAAGCGTGGGATTCGCGACCGGCCGTTGGAAAGGCGCTGTCGAAGGCTGCGCGGCGCCGTGCGTAACAATCACCAGCGGCAGTTTCACGGACGGAGTCCATTTCGCGGGTACGTAGAGGTGATAGGCAATCTGCTCGCCCGTACCCGGAAACTCGTAGCTGCGATCCTGCTCGCCCTTGCCCTGATACTGCGCGCTCTTGGGATCCGGCTCCGGCGCGCCGTGCGAAATCGCCGGCGCGACCACGATGGATGCGCCCACCAACAGCGAGCAACAAAGACCCGATGACACTTTCATACTCCCCCTCGCGACCGTTTCGATTGGCTCGCCTTGGTACTCCGACCCGGACCGCCCTGTCAAACGAGATGGCCTATGCCGACCCAAACGATTCGGCGGCGGCCCTGTTGCCCTTCGATATTCCCGTCGAAATCGCTGGCGTCGAAGGATCGACGACAGGTCTTTATTCGCAGTATCCGTCGCCCGTCGCGCCCGCACGCGGACCCTGACCTTTCGGCGATTATTTCCGCGCCGCGGCTGGCGCGACGCCGCTCGCGATCTGATCCAGCACGGCCAGCTTGTCGCCCGGCAGCTCCAGACTCGCCGCCGCCAGATTCTCCCGCAGATGTCCCACCGATGAGGTGCCGGGAATCAACAGAATGTTCGGCGAGCGCTTCAGCAGCCACGCGAGCGCCACCTGCATCGGCGTGGCACCGAGGCTCTTCGCGACATCGGATAGCGCGTTCGATTGCAACGGCGTGAACCCGCCAAGCGGAAAGAACGGCACGTACGCGACGCCTTCGGCGGCGAGCTGATCGATCAAGGCGTCGTCGTGCCGATGTGCGAGGTTGTACTGGTTCTGCACACAGACGATGTCCGCGATGGCGCGCCCTTCTTCGATCTGCTTGCGTGTCACGTTGCTGAGGCCGATGTGGCGGACGAGCCCCTGGCGCTGAAGCTTCGCAAGCGCTGAGAGCGGCGCCTCGATGGAGCCCTCGGCGGGGCCGTGCACGTCGAACATGACGCGCAGGTTGACGACGTCGATCGAGTCCAGGCCCAGGTTGCGCAGGTTTTCATGTACGGCGCCGGTCAGCTCTTCCGCCGAGAAAGCGGGATTCCACGAGCCCTCTGTTCCGCGCAGGGCGCCGATCTTGGTCACGATCACGAGATCCCGCGGATACGGGTGAAGCGCTTCGCGAATGATCTGGTTGGTGACGTGCGGCCCGTAGAAGTCGCTCGTATCAATGTGATTCACGCCGCTCGCAATCGCCTCGCGCAGCACCGCCACCGCTCCCGCCCGGTCTTTGGGCGGTCCGAACACCCCCGGCCCGGCGAGTTGCATGGCACCGTATCCCAGTCGCCTCACGGTACGAGAGCCGAGGCTGAACGTTCCGGCTTGGCTGCTATCGGTCATGGTCGTGTTCTCCGTTTCGAATGGCCGTCAGCGTACACAGAACGCGCGCATTCGATAACCGGGCCCGGTTTGAACGAGCTGTTCGGCATACGCTCGTATCAGCCTCTCGCCGACGCGGCACAGTGACAATCCACGCCCGCAGGGTCTAAGCTCGACGCGACAACGGCCCGGCGACAGTGGCCGAATACAACGATTCCGGCGAGGGGGCTCCATGAAGTACGCCGTGTGGTTTGTAAGACTGGTGTTCGCGGCCTGGATGATTCCAGCCGGCCTGAACCACTTCGTTTCGCTGTTCCCGCAGCCGATGGGCTCCCAGCCCCTCAGCCACGAGCTGATCGTGGCCCTGCTCGACAGTCACCTGTTCGACCTAGTCAAAGCGGTGGAGCTCCTCGCGGGGGTCTGCGTGCTGACAGGGTTCTTTACCCCGCTCGCGCTCATCCTCTGCATGCCCGTCTCGTTCTGCGTGTTCTACTGGGACACGCCGCTCGAAGGCTGGGGCTCGCGCGCGTCGATCTTCGGGGAGGCAGTGCTTCTCTGTAACGTGCTGCTCTGCCTGGCCTACGTCAGGAGCTACCGCTCGATGTTCGCCATGCGCTCGACGCCGCGAACCTTCGGCGCATCCGACCCTCCGAGCGCCGCCGCCCAGCATGCGGGAGCCCGGCCATGAAGCAGCTCGTCCTTGTCGGTCGCCTGATCTTCGGCGCCTGGATGCTGGTCAACGGCGCCAACCACTTCTTCTTTTCGCTCTGGCCCACGCCAACCGGACATGAGCCGCTCGCCATTCAGCTGATGAGCGCCCTCGTCCATTCACGGTTGCTCGACGTCGCCATGACGATTCAGCTGGTCGCGGGAGCGCTGATCCTCACGGGCTTCTTCGTTCCGGTGGCGCTCTGCATAGTGATGCCGATCTCGACCTGCGCGCTTTACTGGGCGCTGATTCTGGATCACCAACCGCTCGGCGCGGTCCTCGCGTTCGCCGCCTTCGCGCTCAACGGTCTCCTCATGCTGGCCTACGTCGACTACTACAAGGGGCCGCTGCAGCGGCACGCCCTCATGCTTGGCGAAGGATGAGGAGATCACATGAACTTTGAATCCGTGTTCGTGAATTCCAACGGCCGCACGTCGGCCCGCCAGTTCATCGCCGGCCTGATCACGCTCCTGGCGGTGGTGGCTTTCTACCGATTTCTGGTGGGAGGCCGCACTGGCGAATGGTGCCTCGTGGTGCTGCTGTTTCCCGCGATCATCCTGCATGCCCGGCGACTGCACGACATGGGGCACAGCGCCTGGCTGTTGCTCGCTCCCGCGATCCTGATGGTCGTGGCCTTCGCCATCTGGCTGCGGATCGTCAGCCTCGGCGCCCCGCTCGACGCCGCCGTGCCCCTGATCGCACAAGCGGTCTCCGCCGGTTTCGCCATCTGGGGTTGTATCGGCAAGGGGCAGGCCGAAGCCAATCGGTTCGGGGCGCCAGCGGCCGCTTAGCCCTGATCGGGGCTCGAGCGGCCAGCGGACTTCCGTTCTCCAACGTCCTTGACGTTTCTTGCGCGGGCTCGCGCGAGCCCGCGATCACTCCGCGACCAAAACGCCCTCGACTTCGGTCATCCGCTCTGGCTTTGCCGTCAAGCTTCCGAACGCACGCGCCCCACCGAGGTCAAAATTCGCAACGGCAAAGGCGCATGCTCAGCAAGTCCTTCGCCGATGGTGGAGACAGATCATGAACAGGCGACTGGTTCGAACGGGATCGATAGCGGCAACGCTCACAGCGGCACTTTTCGTTAGCGTGCCGGCACTTGCGGATGGACACGGTCACGGTGGCGGCGGTGGATTCGCCGGCGCCCGAGGCGGCGCCCCGATGGCTCACAGCGCCGCGCCGGCTGGCGGGGGTTTCGGTGCCGCACCCGGCCGCGGCGGCTTCGGCACGGCCCCGGGCCGCAGCAGTGGCTTCACCGCCGCGCAGGGCCGCGGTGGCGGATACGCGGGCCCGCGTGCGAACGGCGCCACGTCCTACAGCGGCAGCCGCTTCGTCGCCGCGCCCGGCGCTCGTTACGGCTACTACACACCGAATCGCAGCTACGCCTCGCCTCGCTTCAACAGCGGCGCCGGCGTCAGACCCGGCAATCCGAACTTCGCAGGACGCGCCGGCTTCAATCGCCCGGCGCACGGCATCGGCTTCAACGGACGGCCTCGCAACTGGGGCGGTGGCAATTTCCACGGCAGCTACTGGCCGCGTTCGTACTATCACTCCGGCTTCATCGGCTTCGTGCCCCTTCTGCCAGCGTTCTACAGCACCTTCTGGTGGGGCGGTGTGCCCTACTACTACTGGGATGACACGTACTACACGTGGAGCCAGCCTGATTACGGCTATGTAGCAACGGATCCGCCGCCAGCGGCTGGGGACGACGACGGTTCGGGTAGCGGCTCACCTCAGTCGAGCGACTCATCGAGTCTCTACATCTATCCAAAAAACGGCCAGTCCGAGGAACAGACGTCGACGGACCGTTACGAGTGTCATCAGTGGGCCGCCGGACAAACGGGTTTTGATCCAACCAACGGCACCGATCAGTCCGCCGCGTCCGCAGGGCCGGCCGACTATCGACGCGCGATGACGGCCTGTCTAGATGCACGAGGTTACAGCGCTCGCTGAGCGCGCCCTGCCGCTCGCGACAAGAACGACTACCGCCTCAATCACCTCCCCTGTGCCGCCGGGGTTGCAGAATACCGAGTGATCGATAAAGACGTCAGGGAAACGACCTGGCGATCGACCAATCTCGGAGGCAACCTTGTCGAAGTTGACCATCCGCGCAGGGGGACTCGCCGTTGCTGTGCTCTCGCTGGTCGCGACAGCATTGTCGGCGGCTGTGTTCGCGCAGGAAGAATCACTCTCCGATCTCATCCGATCCGGCAATCGAGAGGCCGTGCTCGCCGCGATCACCTCGCCCGACATCGACGTGAACGTGGCGGATCCCGACGGCTCCACCGCGCTGCTGTGGGCAACGTACAAGGTCGATCATGAGTTGGTGAGCGCGCTGCTGAAAGCAGGCGCCAAGGCCAACGTCACGAATCACTTCGGTGCCTCGCCGCTCGGCGAAGCCGTCAAACTCGGCGATGTCGAGTTCGTCCGTGCACTCCTCGACGCCGGCGCGGATCCCGAGTCCCCCAACCAGGACAACCAGACCGCGCTCATGCTGGCCTCGAGCGTCGGCGCGGCGAAAGTCGCGGAGTTGCTGATCGCCAAAGGCGCGAACGTAAACGCGGTGGAAAGTTTCCGCGGCCAGACCGCCCTCATGTGGGCTTCGGCCGGCAACCATCCGGAAGCGGTCGAAGTGCTCGTCACCCACGGCGCCAACATCAAGGTGCGCGCGAAGTACGACGACTGGCCGCGCCAGATGACTTCGGAACCGCGCGCGCAATTCCGTCACACTGGCGGGCTCACCGCGCTGCTCTATGCGGCGCGCGCCGGCTGCTACGGCTGCGTCGTCGCCATGGTCAAGGCGGGCGCGGACATCAATGAGCCGAACCCGGACGGCATCACGCCGCTCATCAACGCGCTCGACAACCGCAGCTACGACATCGCGATGTTCCTGCTCGACAAGGGCGCGAACCCGAACGCCTGGGACATGACGGGCCGCACACCGCTCTATGTGGCGGTGGACATGAACTCGTTCAAAGGTGGATTCAACTTCGGAAATCCGCCGGACCCGCATCCGCCGAACAAAGCCACGCCCATGGACGTCGTGAACCGGCTGCTGAAGATGGGCGTCGATCCCAATCACGAGCTCACGCGCATGCGCCCGAACGGCGCAGGCAGAGGCCGCTTCTCCGACTACATGTTGCGCGGGGGCACCGGCCCACTGATGGTTGCGGCGCTGGGCTATGACCCTGATGCGATCACGGCGCTGCTCGCGCACGGCGCGGAAGTGGATCTGCCCAACGTGTTCCGCATCACGCCGCTGATGGCCGCCGCAGGCATGACCGGCTCGTTTCGCAGCGCCATCGATCCTGTCGGCGGCACAGTCCCGCCGCCGGGGGATATCCAGCTCCACGCAATAAAAGCCATCGATCTGCTGCTGGAAGGCGGCGCGAATATCAACGCCCGCGTCACCGACAACCACAACCGCACCGCCCGACTCTCAGCCTACGTTTACAACCGCGAGAACGAGGGCAAGTCCGCCCTCTTCGCACCTGCGGAATTTGGCTGGGACAAAGTCGTCAAGCATCTACTCGAACGCGGTGCAGACCCGACACTGCGCGACGCCGCCGGCAAAACCGCTCTCGACTACGCGCGCGAGCCCGCGCCGATCAGCCCCGGCGGCACGCCAGCCGACGACACGAATGGCGGCAGATATGCGACAGCAAATCGCAAAGCGACCGTAGCGATTCTCGAAGCGGCGGTTGCTGATACCGGAAGCAACGGAAGCGCAACTGCCAAGTAGCACTTCACGCGTGGGGGGTCTCGCGTGGGGGGTCTGAAGAACTTCTCTGAAATCGCTTTGCGCTGAGCGCGACGCCGGGTTGCGCAAGAGCAGTTCTTCCGACTTCCCCAAGCCACGGAACGGCACTTGCTGCGAGGATTGCGCGCAGGAATCCAAGAGCGCGCACAGGGAGAAGGGATATGAAAGCGCTGAACGCGTTTTTCGAATTCACCCGTCTACATCGCGGCATCCGCGTACTACCGGCATTCTTCGCGATCGCACTCTTCGCGATTGCGGCGCCCGCATCCGCAGACAGCGGCATCGTGGGTCGGACCACCGTCGGCACCATTCCTTCCGCCGGACTGAGCGCGGATTTCAAACGCGGCTCGAAGTTCACCCTCTCGGAGCGCGGCACGCTCCAATCGTTCTGTGCCTATCTGGACGGCCAGGGCGGCGTGACCGGTACCCAGACGGTGCGCTTCGCGGCGTACAAAGACGCGAACGGCACACCCGGCCAGAAAATTGTCGAGTCGCGACCGTTAACCATCGCGAGCAACTACCCACCAAACTGGTGGTGCGCGAACAGCGATCGAGTGCCCGTCACGGCAGGCGATTACTGGCTTGTCATCCAGACCGGTGCGCAAAGCGGCGTAATCCGGGACTACGCCGATGGCACAGGGAACTGGTACGGCAATGCCGACGCGTTTACCGATGGCGCCTCTGCTCAGTTTGGAAGCGGTAACGTCGGAAACGGCACGCTGACGATCGAGACGGATTTCACCGCCGCCACCGAAGTCGACTACGTGGGTCGACTCGATGTCGCAAAGACTCCATCGGGAGGGCTGAGCGCGAATTACAAACGCGGCTCGCAAATCACAATTCGGCAAGCAGGCCGGCTCGAGCAGATGTCGATGTATGTCGACACCGCCGGCGGAGCGAGTGGCACACAGGACCTGCGTCTCGTCCTCTACAACGACGTCAATGGCAAGCCCAACGCGAAACTGGCGGAATCAGACACGTTGACGCTCTCCTCAGGGTCCGGTGCGACGTGGGTCGGCTTCCTGGTAACGCCCGTCTTGCTCGACGCGGGCCGCTATTGGCTCATGCTCCACACCGGCAATACCGGTGGAGTGCTGCGGGACTTCGGCGACGGCGCGCCGAATTTCTACACGAATGCCGACACCTTCTCCGATGGCGCGTCGCAGACCTTCGGCACCGGGAACACCGGAACCGTCACGCTCTCGGGTTACGTCTCGTATCACCCTGGCAGCTACCATACCAAGACATTCGGCCGCACCACCGTCGCGACCGTTCCATCCGGCGGCATGACTGTGAACTTCAAGCGCGCATCGTATGCATTCGTGCAAGACCAGGACGCGGCCCTCACTGGCCTCTATGCCTACCTCGACGGCCGAGGTGGCGCGAGCGGCTCGCAGCAGTTGCGCATGGCGCTCTATCGCGAAACCAAAGACCACGGGGCGCAGGAAAAACTCGTGGAGAGCGATGTCGTCACGATCCCCGCGGGCACGGCACCCGGTTGGGTGCATTTCCCCGTCCAGACGATTCGGCTTGATGAAACCTATGGTTATTGGATCGCGCTACAGAGCGGCGCGAATGGCGGAGTCGCGCGCAACTACGGCGACGGCGACCCCAATTGGATTGGCAACACGGACGGCTTCGCTGACGGAGCCAATCCCAGATTCGGCGCGGCAAGCGCAGGCACGGTCACGATTTCGATGTACGGCACCTATAACACCAAGAATCCGTGACACGACTGCGCGGCGCGCGGCGGCCCGCGCGCCTGTCGGTTCGACCTGCGTTTTGTCGCCGGCGAAACGGCCGATCTCCAGCCAGTCGCGCGTGCGGAAAGCGGCGGTTGGAGGCCTGTTTTTCCTGCGCTCCGGCGGAATGGACGCTACCCTCCAATACATTAGTTCAGTCACCCTAAGCGGCCGCAAAATAAGCGAATGACGACAAAGCTTGAGGTAGGGGGAATGCGCAAGAGCGGAGCATTGTTCAAACATGCGCTGATGCTGGCCGCTGCCTGTGTGCCGCTGGCCGCACTGACCCTTTCACCGGGGGTCGCGGAGGGCCAGGCACAGGCGGCCAACCCAGCCCCCGCGAAGCATTTCGAAGAGCTGATCAGCAACAACTGCCTGAAGTGCCATAACACGACGGACTGGGCCGGAGGCTTGGCTCTGGACACCCTCGATGTGGCCCAGGCCGGCCAGGACCCGGAAGTCTGGGAAAAGGCCATCGGCAAACTGCGCGGTCGGCTCATGCCTCCCGCCGGAGAGAAGCAGCCGAGCCAGACCGACGTCGATGCGTTTGTCCGTTATCTCGAGACGTCCGTGGATGCGGCCGCGAAAGACCAGAAGGTCGGCCATGTCCCCATCCAGCGTCTGAACCGCGTCGAGTTTGCGGCGACGGTGCGACAGCTCGTCGGGGTGGAGGTCGACGCGAAGCAGGTTCTGCCCACCGAGATCGAGGTCGAGGGATTCAACAATATCGCCGGCGCGCTCGGCATGTCCCCGTCCTTCATGGAGCAGTACCTCTCGGCAGCCCGCAGGGTCGCGATACGCGCGGTCGGCGAACCGGTTCCGAAAATGGCTAGCGTCTTCTACGGCGGTGGCGGGGGTGGCGGCGGCCAGGCCGGGCCCGGCTTCGGTCAGAACACCCATCGCGACGGGCTCCCCCTGGGCACGCGCGGCGGCGTCAGTTTTACGCACGTCTTCCCTGCGGACGGCGAATATCGCTTCAACTTCCTGGAAGGCGACAGCATCGACGCGGGCCTCTATCCCCGCGGCATGGAAACCGCAGCCACGCTCGTCATCCTGGTGGATGGCAAGGAAGTAGCTCGCCGTGAGATCGGCGGATCGGAAGACCTGACCCTCGCGGACCGCGACGGCCCGAAAGGTCGCCTGGCGCTCGTTGCCAAGGTGTCGGGCATCCCGGCGCACATCACGGCCGGCGCGCACAACGTGACCGCGACATTCATCGAACGATCGTGGGCGATGAGCAACGACCCGACCGGCGCCGGCCGCGTCAACGGCATGCCGATCATTCGGGATGGCGTGCAGGTGGTGGGGCCGTTCCAGCCCCAGGGTCTGTCGCTGAGCGAGAGCCGCGCGAAGATTTTCGTCTGCCAGCCCAGGAGCGCGGAGGAAGAAAAACCCTGCGCGGAGAAGATCACGCGACACCTGGCCACGCAGGCGTTCCGCCGCCCCGCGACGGATGCGGATGTGAAGCTGCTGATGAAGTTCTACGACATCGGTCGCGCGGAACAAGGCGGGTTCGACTCGGGCGTGACGGAGCTCGTCACGGCGGTGCTCTCGAGCCCCGACTTCCTCTATCGCGCTATCTCGACGTCGCCCACGCCGAACGACACGCGCCAGCTGAGCGATCTGGAGCTGGCCTCGCGCCTCTCGTTCTTCATCTGGAGCGAGGGCCCCGACGAGCAGTTGCTCGGCCTCGCGGCCAACAAGAAGTTGTCCGATCCCGCGGTCATGCAGGCGCAAGTCACCCGCATGCTCAAGGATCCGCGCGCCAATTCGCTGGTCGAGAACTTCGCGCTGTCGTGGCTGAACCTGGACGAGCTCGAACAGGTCGAGCCGCTGGATCGCGCGTTCAACGCCAACATGCGGCGCAATTTCGAGACGGAGATCCGCCTGTTCCTCGCGAGTGTGCTGCTCGAGAATCGCAGCGTCATGGATCTGCTCAACGCGGATTGGACGTTCGTCAACGATTCGCTCGCCCGGCAGTACGACATCCCCGGAGTGCTCGGCTCGCAGTTCCGGCGCGTGACGCTCGAGAACGAGAATCGCTGGGGCTTGCTCGGCAAGGCGGCGGTGCAACTGCGTACGTCCTACGGCGACCGAACCTCGCCGGTGCTGCGTGGTGCCTGGGTGCTCGATCGGATCATGGGCACGCCGCCTACGCCGCCGCCGCCCGGCGTCGTGACGGATCTGTCGATCCACGAAGGGCAGAAGCCCACGACAGTGCGCGCGCGCCTGGAGAACCATCGCCAGAACCCCACGTGCAAAGGCTGTCACGGTCTCATCGACCCGCCGGGTCTCGCGCTCGAGAACTTCGACGTAACGGGGCGCTGGCGCGACGTCGATGCCGTGGCGAAGGAGCAGATCGACCCGACGGCCGAGATGTCGAGCGGGTTCGTTCTGCATGGCCCGACGGACTTGCGTCACTACCTCACGAGTCATCCGGACCAGTTCCCGACGACCGTGACGAAGCGCCTGATGATGTACGCACTCAATCGCGAGACCGAGTATTACGACATGCCCGAAGTCCGGCGGATCGTGCACGCCGCCGCCGGCACCAACTACACGTTCGACGCGATCGTCACCGGAATCGTGAACAGCGATGCCTTCCGCCGTCAGGGGCCTGAACTGGCACCGAAGGCGAAAGTAGCGTCCGCGGACACCGCGGCAACGAAACAGCCAGAGAGGAAATAGGCCATGGCCGTGTTCCTGACGAAGAAGTATCTGTCCCGTCGCACGTTCCTGCGCGGCACTGGCGTGGCCATGGCTCTGCCGTTCCTGGATGCCATGGTTCCGGCGTCCACCGCGCTGGCCCAGACCGCGGCCGCACCGAAAACCCGTGCGGGGTTCTTCTATCTCCCGCATGGCACGATCATGAACAACACGCCGTTCGGGAAGGAGGTCGACTTCTGGACTTCCACCGGCAAGGGCTCGGACTTCACGCTTGGCAAGACGCTTGCGTCGCTCGAGCCGCTGAAGAAGTACGTCACGACGTTCGAGGGTATCGAGAACACCGCCGCGGGCGGCTCCGTGCACACGCTCAACCCGGCGACGTGGCTGTCCTGCGTACGCCCGGACACCGCGGCGAAGAACGCGAGCATGTCCATCACGCTCGATCAGGTGATTGCGCAGAAGCTCGGACAAAAAACCGCCTTGCCTTCGCTGGAGGTTTCTTCGGAAACCACCATCCAGGTGGCCGCGTGCGGTGGCGCGGGCTGCTACTACGCTTCGACGACATCGTACTCAGGCCCGAACACACCGCTGCCGATGGAATACAACCCGCGCAAGGTGTTCATCCAGCTCATGGGTGAAGGCGACACGGCGGCCGAACGCGAAGCGCTGTTACGCAAGAACTCCAGCATCCTGGACATGGTTTCCGAGCGTGCGAAGGCGCTGAGCAATGATCTCGGCCCCGGCGACAAGGCGCGGCTCTCGGATTATCTCGACACCGTTCGCGAGATCGAGCGGCGCGTGACCATGGCGGGCTCGCGCGACCTCAAGGGCATCAAGGTGCCGGACGCGCCGGTCGGTGAGCTCGAGGACTTCGACAAGCAAGTGCGGCTCATGTTCGATCTCGTCGCGCTGGCCTATCAGGCGGATCTCACGCGCGTCGCTTCATACGTGATGGTCGCCGAAGGCACCAACCGCACGTACAACCACGTCGGCGTGCCGGACTCCTTCCACCCGGTCAGCCATCACTCGAATGACAAGGAGCGCATTCGCCGCCTCACGTTGATCCAGAAATATCACATGGATCGGTTCGGCGACTTTCTGCAGAAGCTCGCCAACACGAAGGATGGCGACGGCAGCGTGCTCGACCATTCGCTGTTCCTCTACGGCTCGAACATGGGCAACAGCAATCAGCACGACAACTTCCCGTTGCCGGCGGTTCTGGTCGGCGGCGCCAACGGCGCGCATGTCGGCGGCAAGAACCTCGCGCTGCCCGCGCGCACGCCGCTGGCCAACCTGCACCTGACGATCCTGAAGAAGCTCGGGATCGAGCAGGCGAGCTTCGGCAACAGCACCGGCATCATCACCGAAGTATGAAGACGACTGATCGTAGAAGCTTTCTGCAGGCCGGCCTGGGCGGAATCGCGGGGCTCGCAGCGGTGCCGCTCGTTGGTGGCATTGCGGGCTGCCAGCAAACTCCCGTGCGGCCGTCGAGCGGGTCGACGAGCGCGGTGCGCACGACGACTGCGGTGACGAGCGAAAAGCTGACCGAGCGCGTGACGCTCATCGGCGGCGTGCCGGGGAATGTGACCGCGCTGGCCTCTGACGACGGCGTGTTGCTCGTCGACAGCGGCGCGGTGGATTCGGCCCGCGCCGTCAAAACGAAACTCGGCGGCGCCAAGGTGCGCACGCTGTTCAACACGCACTATCACGCGGACCAGACCGGTGGGAACGCGCTCTTCGCCGCGGCGGGCGCGGAAATCCACTCGCACGTGATCACGCGTCAATGGCTCTCGACGGACTTCTACGTGCCAGCGGACGACCGTTGGGTGAAGGCGTCCCCGAAAGCCGGTTGGCCCACGAAGACCTTCCGCGAGAAAGGCGAGATGAAGGCCGGCGCGGAACGCGTCGAATACGGCTATTTGCTCGAAGCGCACACACGCGGCGACATCTATGTGTTCTTCCGCGACTCCAACGTGCTGGCGGTCGGCGATGTCGCCTCGCCTCTGCGCGACCCGGCCCTGGACTGGTACACCGGCGGCTGGCTCGGCGGCCGCGTCGACGCGATGGATGATCTCCTCGCGCTGGCGAAGGACGACACCAAGATCGTTCCCGCCTACGGCGCGGTGATGACGCGCGCGCAGCTGCAAGCCGAGCGCGACATGATGCTGAAGCTCTACGACCGGACGACGGACCTCACCGACAAGGGCCGCAGCGCGCAGGACATGCTCGAAGCCGGCGTTCTCAAGGAAGTGAACCGCGAGTTCAAGGATCCCTACCGCTTCCTCTACGACGTCTGCAAAGGCCACTGGGCCCACTACACGAATTTCGGGGGCAACATTGTTTAAGTCGACCGTCCGCGCCGGGGGGCTGGCCGCGGTGCTGGCGCTCGGGGTGGCATTTTCAAGCACCGCGTTCGCGCAGGAAACGCTCGGCGATCTCATTCGCGCCGGTCAGCGCGACGCCGTGCTGGCCGCGATTACCTCGCCCGATCTCGATGTGAATGTTGCCGAGGCCGACGGCTCCACTCCTCTACTGTGGGCAACGTACAAAGTCGATCATGATCTGGTGCGCGCGCTGCTGAAGGCCGGCGCGAAGGCCAACGTCACCAATCGCTTTGGCGCCTCCCCGCTTACCGAGGCGGTGAAGCTGGGTGACGCCGATCTCGTTCGCATGCTGCTCGACGGGCGCGCGGATCCGGACTCGGCCAATCAGGACGGTCAGACCGCGCTCATGCTGGCGTCGACCGTCGGCTCGCTGCCGATTGCGCAGCTGCTGATCTCCAAGGGCGCGAAAGTGAATGCCGTCGAAAGCTTCCGCGGCCAGACCGCGCTCATGTGGGCGGCGGCGGGAAATTATCCGGAGATCGTCGATCTTCTGCTGTCTCGCCGTGCGGATGTGAAAGTACGCGCGAAGTACGACGACTGGCCGCGGCAGATGACTTCGGAGCCGCGAGCGCAGTTTCGCCAGACCGGCGGCCTCACCGCCCTGCTCTACGCGACTCGCTCGGGCTGCTATCGCTGCGTCGTCTCGCTCGTCAAGGCGGGTGCGGACGTCAATCAGCCGAACCCGGACGGCATCACGCCGCTGATCAACGCCATCGACAATCGCGGCTACGACATCGCGATGTTCCTGCTCGACAACGGCGCGAACCCGAGCACGTGGGATATGACCGGCCGCACGCCCGTCTACGTCGCCGTGGACATGAACTCCTACAGCGGCGCGAGTGGCGCCGGCAACGGTAACTTCCAGGGCTTCGGCGAGCCGCCCGGCCCGCCACGTCCGCCGAACAAGGCCACGGCGCTGGATGTCGCCAACCGGCTGCTCGGCATGGGCGTCGATCCCAATCACGAGCTCACGCGCATGCGGCCGAACGGCAACGGCCGCGGACGCTTCGCCGACTACATGATGCGCGGTGGCACGGGCCCCGTGATGATCGCCACACTGACCTACGACGATGAGGCGATTGCGCTGCTGATGAAGCACGGCGCCGAAGTGGATGCGCCCAACGTGTTCCAGATCACGCCGTTGATGGCGGCCGCGGGCATGAGCGGATCGGCCCGCGGTGGCACGGGCAGTGCCATCGGTGGTGGTCCCGCTGGCGGCCGCCAGCAAGTCGACGTGCAGGCGCGCGCGATCAAGGTGATGGATCTGCTGCTCGACGGCGGGGCGAACATCAACGCGCGCGTGGTGGATAGCCATACGCGCACGGCCAAGCTCATCGCCTATGTTCAGGGGCGCGATCACGAGGGCCAGACCGCGATCTTCTCCGCGGCCGAAGCGGGATGGGATCGGGTCGTGAAGCACATGATCGAGCGCGGCGCGGATCCGATGGTGCGCGATGCGGCCGGCAAGACGGCGCTCGACTTCGCACGCTCACCGCCGCCGGCCGGGCCTGGTGGGGCTCAGGGAGGCGGCGGACCGCTAGCGGCGGCGAGCCGTGCGGCAACTGTGGCGCTTCTGGAAGCGGCCATGAAGTCAGGGGACGCGGGAAGCGCCGCGCCCCAGACGACGAGCACTGCTCCGTAGTTAGCCTCTAAAACCCTTCGCCACCAGATAAACCTCGCTCGACTCCTTGCGCGAGGCCGCTGGCTTGCGAATCGTCACTTTGGAGAAGTGCGCGCGCAGCTGCTTCAGGTACTCATCCGATCCCGAGCCCTGAAACATCTTGGCCACGAAGGTGGCGCCGGGCTTCAGCGTCTTGCACACGGTGTCGAGCGCCAGCTCGAGGAAATAGATCGTCGAGGCCTGATCGGCGGACGCGATCCCCGTGATGTTCGGCGCGATGTCGGAAATGATGAGGTCGAATTTGTCGCCGCCGACCCAGTCGAGCACCTGCTGAACGACCGCGTCTTCGGTGAAATCGCCCTGGATGAAATCGACGTTCTTGATGGCGTCCATCGGCAGGATGTCGGTCGCCAGCACCCGTCCCTTGGCGCCGACGAGCTTGCCGGCCACCTGCGACCAGCCGCCGGGCGCCGAGCCCAGATCCATGATCCGCATGCCGGGGCGGATCAGTTTGTCCTTCTCGTTGAGCTCAGTCAGCTTGTAGGCCGAGCGCGACCGATAGCCGTCCTTTTGCGCCTGCTTGACGAAGGGATCGCTGAGATGTCGGGACAGCCAGCTGGCGCTGCTTTTGGTTCGGGCCATTTTTCCGGGGAGGTACGCGCTAGAATTGGCGGATTCTACCCCTCTGCCGGATTTACCGGCCAGGAAGACGTCGGTGATCCGCATTACCGAGTTGGCGTTGCCGCTCGATTACACCCCCGAGACGCTCCGGCAGGCTGTTCTGAAGCGCCTTGCCCTCCCGCCAGCCGAGCTGGTCGATTTGACCTTGTTCAAGCGCAGCTACGACGCGCGCAAGAAAAACAGCGGGATTCTTTTCATCTGCATCGTCGACGTCACCGTGCGCGACGAAGCCGCGGTGTTGAAGCGCCTCGCACGGGATCGGCAGGTAGGCGTCGCCCCGGACACGAGCTATCACCCGGTCGCGCAGGCGCCCTCACAACTCAAGGAACGCCCGCTGGTCATCGGGTTTGGCCCCTGTGGGCTGTTCGCGGCGCTGCTGCTCGCGCAGATGGGCTTCAAACCCATCGTGCTGGAACGGGGCCGCGACGTGCGACGGCGCACCCAGGACACCTGGGCGCTATGGCGAAAAAACACGCTGACACCGGAGTCCAACGTGCAATTTGGCGAGGGTGGCGCCGGCCTGTTTTCCGACGGCAAGCTCTACAGCCAGATCAAAGATCCGAAGTTCTACGGCCGCAAGGTCATGCACGAGTTCGTGCGTGCCGGCGCGCCGGCGGAAATTCTCCATGTGAGCAAGCCGCACATCGGCACCTTTCGGCTGACGGGTGTGGTGGCTGCCATGCGTGACGAGATCATTTCGCTGGGCGGTGAAGTGCGGTTCGAGAGCCGGGTTACCGATCTGCTCATCGAACAGGGCCAGATCGAAGGCGTGGTGCTTGCGAGTGGCGAGACGCTGCGGAGCCGGCATGTGGTGCTCGCGCTCGGGCACAGCTCGCGCGACACGTTGCGCATGTTGGAGCGGCGGCGCGTGTTCCTCGAGGCCAAGCCCTTCGCCATCGGGTTTCGTATCGAGCATCCGCAGTCGCTGATCGATGTCGCGCGTCTTGGCCGCTTCGCCGGCCGCCCTGAACTGGGCGCCGCCGATTACAAGCTCGTGCATCACGCGAGCAACGGACGTTCCGTGTACAGCTTCTGCATGTGCCCGGGCGGTACTGTGGTTGCCGCGACCTCCGAGCCGGAGCGCGTGGTCACCAATGGCATGAGCCAGTATTCGCGCAACGAGCGCAATGCCAATGCGGGCATCGTGGTGGCGATCAATCCCGAGCCGGACTTCCCCGGCGGCACGCTCGCAGGCGTTGCGCTACAGGAAGCGCTGGAATCCAAGGCCTATGTATTGGGCGGCAGCGACTACTGCGCACCCGGCCAGTTGGTGGGTGATTTCCTGCGCGGCGTTGGGTCCACACAGCTCGGCGAAGTCACGCCTTCTTACACACCCGGCGTGCGGCTGGGCGATTTGTCACAGGCACTGCCGGCTTACGCCATCGATGCCATGCGGGAGGCATTGCCCGCGTTCGGCAAACAGATCCGCGGCTTCGATCGTGAAGACGCCGTGCTCACTGGCGTCGAGAGCCGCACCTCTTCTCCCGTTCGCATTACCCGCGACGCGGAGTCGCTGCAGAGTCTCAATACGCGCGGGCTTTATCCGTGCGGTGAAGGCGCGGGATATGCCGGCGGCATTCTCTCGGCGGGTGTCGATGGCATCAAGGTGGCTGAAGCGGTCGCGCGGAGCCTGTCATGAAATTCGAGGACATCAAGAAACTCCATCAGAAGAAGTTTCGCGAGGAGTTCGGCTTCTTCCTTCTGGAAGGCGAGCATCTGGTGCAGGAGCTGCAGAAGGCGGCGGTTCATGACGAGCGCCTGCGCACGAGCGAGATCTATCTCACGCGGGAATATGAGCACTGGCCGAGGACGCTCACGACACACGTCGTCAACTCACGCCATATGACGCAGATCAGCGAAACGCGCGCACCGCAGGGGATTGCCGCGGTGGTGCCGCTGTTGACGGCACCGGCGGCCCAGCCCGGCGAGCGCGCCATCTATCTGCACGAGATCCAGGATCCGGGAAATCTCGGCACCATTCTGCGCACGCTCGCCTGGTTTGGGAAATTCCGCTGTTTGCTCAGCCCCAATAGCGTGGACGTGCACAACGGCAAGGCCGTGCGCGCGAGCATGGGCGCGATCTTTCATGTGCCGGTGGAGATCGATGTGCCGATGGAGGCGCTCCCGGCGCGGTTCGCGCGGATCGCGAGTCTCGATCTGCAAGGCGAGCCGATCGCCGCGCCGGAGTTTCGCGATTTCGACTGTTACATCTACGGCAATGAGGCGCGCGGTTTGCCGCGCGAGGCGTTGGCTGGGATGAATGCAAAGCCGTTCACGATTGCCGGAACCGGAACGATCGAATCGTTGAACGTCGCGGCGACGGTAAACATCTGTCAGTACGAACTGGGCCGGCCGTCGTAGATCACGACGGTGACTGCGACCTTCAAGCCTGCCGCTTCACCTGCGACATGAGAGCGAGAGGCCGCCCTTCCGGATCCTTGAAGAACGCCATCCACTCCTCCGTTCCATCGGGATGCTTGTGGATCATGTGGGGCGCGCTGATGAACTCGATATCGCGGCCCTTCAACGTCTCGTGCGCGAACTGAATGTCTGGAACGCGCAGGTAGAGAATGGATTCGGCTGACGGCGATTCCTGTTCCTGCAGATAGAGGCGCGTGCCTCCCATGTCGAAGAACGCCATCTTTCCGAACGTGTAGACGTGCGTTAGACCCAGCACGTCGCGGTACCAGCTTTCCGATTGCTGGATGTCGCGTACGGAGCGCGAAATCTGACCGATGGGGCCGAGTTCAAGTGAATCGCTCACGGCGGAACTCCTCGAAGCCAGGGCACTGGAAGTGGGCGCTCGAAACCACAAGCGCAATGCTTTGCGGTTGCGCAAGCCCAGTTTGGCAATCGCGTTGGAAACGTGAAACTTCACGGCGTCGATGCGGATTCCCCGGCGCCGGGCGATCTCGCGACTGGTCAGGCCGTGCTGGACGGCGTGGACCACGCGCCACTCGGCGGGCGTCAGCACATCGTTGTGCGGGGGGCGGCCTCCGGGATTTCTCACTGGCATGAGCTCAATCGTAGTGGCTATCGAGGCGAATTTCCCTCCCCCCAGCTCGGCGCACGGCTGGCGGCGCAAAACGGGCCATGCTGTTGTCCCAACGCGATTTGGCAGCAACCCGCAGCAAGATCGAGCTCGTCCGCTGACGGACGGGGATTTCCGATCGTCCAGAAGAGTCACGCACAGCACTCAGCGAGATGCCGCCTCAGATACTCCCGAAGTTCTCGAGCACTCTCCTGTGAGCCGCACATCTCGATGGGCACCCGATTTCCCAGCTGCCTGCAGCGTTCGTTCAGCCACTTGCGTGCCGCGCCGTTACTCCCCGACCGTCGCCGTCTCTGACGGGCACAATCAAGCCAAGAATCACGTTGGTGTGCCGACGGATCATCCGCATCGCCGGTGCGAAGTCGGAGTCGTTGGTCATGACGATGACCTGATCCACGTTATTCAGGACCGCGTCACAGAACGCGTGCAGCGCCAGCGCGACGTCGGACTGCTTCTCTTCCAGCTTCCAGATATCAACCACGGGAGACTCGCCGGCGGCTTTGCCTTTGACCAGCGTATGCGCCCGGGCGGGACGCGCGTCGTAATAGCCGGCAATGATCTCGAGCTCATTCCCGAGGTGCCCGCGCAATGCGGCGTGATACTGAGACTGACACGCGACCGAGTCTTCCGCCCGGGCAAACGAGCTCAGAATTGGAGCGGTGAAATACTTGATGGCCGGTACGCGAAACTCATAGTTGACCGGCTCTCCGTTGCGCTCATAGGGCACGTTGGCTAGAACGCGCCCGATCAGCGCACGCAGATCGAGCCATTTGTGCGCAGTGTTCTTAAGACAGCCGTAGTAAAGGTTATATCCATCAACGTAGACGCGAGTGCGAAGCGCGCCCTGTCTCGCCGGGTGCATAGGTCAAAGACCTACATATGCAAAAACCGCCTTGCGGCGGTTTTTGCGCCCGGCCGCTAGTCCGTTCTTGTCGGACCGGTCAGGCCGGGAGGTTGAGTGAATTTCAACATGGACGGAAGGAATCGTCAACGGCGTGATGGCGGGCCGCGACGAGGTTTCACGTTTGAGCATGTGCTCTCCTTGTCTTGACGGAGCTGAGCGAGAGTCCCTCTCGCGCGAGGCCCGCGATCTTAGGTGAATGCAAACGTGATCGCTCTCGTATTTTTACGCGGTTTTAGGACGGTGCCTGCGCGCATCGCGACGAGATCGCGGCTGGACTTCAGTCGACGCGAGCCGTGCAGAAAATAATCCAGCGGGTCTGTTCACACACTTCTGCAGTCGACGAGCCGCTACGGGACGGCGGGATCCACCACGTATTTCATGAAACGCACGCGTCCGGTCGATCGGCGGCCCCGATCTGATCAGCGACGATGACATCGACTACGCAGACATCGCGCGCCGAACGCAACCCGATCAGCCCGGCGGTCAGATCGTTTTTGACACTGCGGACTACGCAACGCACGAAGAGGCAATGTGCTGCCGGCTCCTTTTGGGCACCTCATCGGCCACAGCCCGTTCCTTCGCGGTCTCGGGCCGCCGCCCATTCTCGTTCTTCTCATCCTCTCGCTCGCCGCCAGCGCGGTCTACGAACTCATCCGGTTTCGTCGGGTCCATCCGGTTTCGCTTTGGATCGGACTTACGTTTTTTATCCTCGACGACCTGTGCGCCACGGTCATCGGCCCAAGCGCGGCATGGCGCCGATTTGCCGGGCGGCTCGTCAGCTGAGAGACCTGTGCATACGCGCTCGCGCCAGTGATATCGATGCGCGGAGTCGAGGTGCTATCGCCCGCTTACCGGATGCCGGTAGTGAAACGGCGGTGTCGCACGCGACGGCAATAGCTGCCCCTCGCCCTCACCCGGCGTCGCCCACCCGCCCTTGTAGTAAACCTCGTAGGTCCGATAGAGGTGCAGGCGCTTGAACTTCCAGACCCCGTTCTGATTCACGAGCTCGTTCTCGTAAACACCACCGCCCCACATCGGGCGGCCCTGCGCATCACGCGTCAGTTGAAGGACGCGAGATCGCGCCTTCGCCGTTCGCCCGTCCGCGGCAACATGGATCACCGGTTGCAGCTGAAGCAGGCTGTTCAGCGCCCCTTTGACGGGCCCCTCGGGACCCGACGCCTTCAGGACAGTGAGAATGCGGTCGCGGCCGGCGTGGCGCGCATCGTCGATCTCGAGAACGCCGTCATCGGTGAAGAGCGCCGAGATGTCGGACCACAGGGACTTCTCGGCGTAGTAGCCGTAAGCGTTCTGCAAATTCTCGATCTCGTCGTAGTCCATTGCTCGCAGCGCTTGTCGTTGAGCTGCAGCGATGCGGACGTCGAGAGTCCTCGCGTCGCGCGGAAGCGCAGCCGACATCGAACTTGAGACGGGCCGCTGCGCGGCAGACATTGCGGTTTTGGGGTCGGACAGCGACGTGCCCGACGTTCCCGGCGCATAGCGCGTCGCCCTGCCAGTCGAAGCATTGTCGAAATGAAACAGCGGTGTGAAAACCTTCGGATACGCTTCATACACCACAGTCGGCGCCCGATCGGGCGCAAGCACTGTGCTCACCGCAGGCGCCGGCAACGCACTCTTCGCCCAACCCTGATCGTAGTCCGTGACGAGAACGGTATAGCTGTGCACCGACTGGATCATCCAGCGCCCCCCGCGCCGAACGTACTCGTTCTCTTCGATATTCTGGACGATTCTCGCGGGCTCACCCGCGCCGCCGACAAACGCGAGCTCGAAGAGGCGACCCCGCGCGCTTCGGCCGTCGGGCGCGACGTCGACGATCGGCTCGATCTGCAGATGATCATTGAGCTGCCCCGCGCGCAGCCCCTTCGGCGCCGACAGCTCGAGCGAGCGGCGAATCCGTTCCCGCCCCGTATACACGCCCGCCTGGCCGACTTCGCGCGAGCCTTCGGGCGCGAACAGAGCGGCAACCTCCTTCCATAGCCCGCGATCCAGGTAGTAGCCGTACGCGTGCTGAAGGTTCAGCACCGCGTCTTCGTCTTCCAGACGCTGCGCGCGCTGGATCAAATCGGCGGCGCGATCGTCCCCTCGCCGCGCGGCCCCAGCCGGGTTGTCACCGCCGGCCCTAGCGCCAGCGCTGTCATCCTCTCTCGTGGATGCGACTGTCGTGCCGACCGTCGTTGAAAGCTGCGCGGGCGCCTTGATCCCACCCCGATTGGGATAGGGAAACGGCACCATGCACGCCGACACGTCCGTCTCGCAAGGATCGACCCACGGCCGATCCGCCGGATGCGCCAGATTGACCCGCACCGGTGACGTGTCCACGTAGCCCGGTGGTCGCGGCTTCGGTGCGACCCATCCCGCGTCGTAGCCGCCACCCGACCCGGCGTACGCGGTCAGCGATTCGATCTTCCACTGGCCGTTCCGCTTCACATAGTCGAAGCGATACAGCGAGTCGGCCCAGATGGCGGAAGCGCCGAACCGGCCCAGCATGCCGAGCACTCGCCACCGGCCCGTCGCCGTCGCGCCGTCCGGTGCGAGGTCGACGACGGGCTGGAGGATCGTGTGGTTGTAGATCCGCCCTTCCGCGAGGCCCGCCTTACCCTGCCCCAGGTTCTGGACGAACATGGCCCGGATACTGGCGTTGCCGTCGAAGCCCCCACTGGGATAGTTCGCGACCGCGTCATCGGCGAACAGATCCGCGAGGTCGTCCCACAAGCCGCGATCGGCGTAGTGGCCGTAGGCTCGTTGCAGCTTCTTGATCGCGCGGACGTCCTCGGCTCTCGTCACATCGATTTCGAGACGATCGAGCCACGCTTCGAGCGGCGGCGTTTCGGCGGCTGCGACCTGGCTGAGCGAGCAACTCAAGAAAAAGGTCGCGGCGGCGCACGTGTGCGCGAATGAGGCCAGCCCATTCGGCCCCGCGCCCAAAATGCGTGGCTTGCGCATCGCGCGCCATCCCGCTAGCAACGCCGTTCGCAACATGCGCATCATGCGCATCATGCGTAATGCTACCCGCAACGCCATGCGCGGCTTGCACGACGTCGCTATCCGCATCGTTCGGGCGGGACGCACCTATTTCCGCCCATCCACGAGAGTCCTGCCTACGCGAATGGTGAGATAGTTCCGGCCGCGCGTATCCGGCGCGTAGCCGCGCACCCGGTTCCCCGAGCGGTGCATGTAGGGGTTGCTGATGAACGACCCGGACCGAAACTCCCGCGAGGCGCAGCTACCGTTCTTGTTGGCGGATCCGTCGTTGGCGGTCTTGCTGAGATCTTCGAGATAACAATCTTCCACCCATTCAAACGCGTTGCCGTGCATGTCGTACAGGCCAAACGCATTCGGCGGAAACGAAGCGACCGGCGCCGTCTGATCCAGCCATACATCCCGCCCCTCGGATTTGGGGCCCAGCCCCGGCTCCTCCTTACCGAAGTTGCCGTAGTTGTGATCCAGCTTGTCCCCCCACGGATAGGCCGTAGTGGTGCCGCCGCGCGCGGCGTACTCCCATTCGGCCTCCGATAGCAGGCGATAGAGATCATCGTGACCCGTCTTGCGATTCAGCCACCCCACGTACGCCTGCGCGTCGTACCAACTCACGCCGACCACCGGCCGCGTGCCACGCCCCCAGTCGACGAAATCCGGATTGGGTGTGCCATCGAGCTTCAGGCGTAAGGCCGCATCCACGGCAGCGCCATTGCAAACGTTGTCGCGCACGCACGCTTCCCACTGATCCCAGGTAACTTCGGTCTTGCTGACCCCGAACGGTTTGGCAATCGTCACGCGATGCTGACGTTCGGAGTCGCGGTGGTGGGACTCCGTCTCCGGCGTTCCCATGATGAACGAGCCGGCGGGGATCACCACCATCTCAGGGCAGTGGCGACATTCCTTGAATGTTCCCCCCGGCTTCGGAATGGCGGTGGCAACAGAGCGCGTGGCACAGGCACTCAACAGCATCGTGGTTGCCAGAATCAACGCAAGCAGTGTCTTCATGATGTCCCCCTTTCACCATGTTGGCCCGCCCGCGCGCGCGATTCAATACAGCGGCGGCACGAGCCAGTCCCGCGAGATCGGCGGCAGCTTCAGCAGGCGTTTCGCCGAGCCGCCGAGTACCAGGCGCTTTTCCTCGATCGTCAGGCGATCCGTCCGGCGCAGGAAATCGAGGCAATCGGCATAGGTCAGGCCGCGTTTGCGGGGCCTCTCGCCCCGAGGAAGATCCGCGAGACGCAAGCGGGTGTAGTCGCTCCCCCACATCACACGCTCGAAGCCGAATGCTTCGAACAAGCGATCGAGATAGGGCCAGACGTCGTCGAAGGGGTAAGCCCGCGCCGACAACAACGGCGCGCCACACAGTTTGACCGCGACGTTAGGAAAGCGCGCCAGCTCGAGCAGATCGGGAAACGTCCGCCAGCTCATCGTCTCCGGCGGTGAAACGGGATGCTGGGCCACGCCGATATGATCGATGATCAGCGTCAGATCCGGATGCCGCTCGGCGATCCGCGCCATGCGCGCGCACCCGCCATGCGTCGAGTTGAAGATGGGTAGCCCCACCTCCTCCGCCGCCGCATAGAGCGCATCGAATACCCCCTTGTCGAACTCCGGCCGCATCGTCGCATCGAGAAAATTCCCCACCAGCGCGCGGCCGGCAACCATCGCCGGATGCGCGCGAATGCGGCGGACCTCGGCATCGAGGTCGGGCTTGGTGTGCCAGATCGTCGGCACGCCGGGGAAGCGGCCGGGATAGCGTTGATGCGCGAAGTCGATGAACTCTTCCTTCGTGACGGCAAGCGCCTGATCCACGCCCACTACGTCCAGCGCCTCACGCGCCAACTCCACGTGCAGGAGCGGCAGCAACGACTTCCGCTCGTCGGACAGAGGCAGGCCGGGAAACGGATCGTGGATCTGCGCGTCGACGATCTCGAGGGTTTCGATGTCGCTCATGAAATGATGCTCTTCAAAAGTTCTCGCGCTCGGCGCGCTCATAGCTGCGCCGGTACGGGCCCATGCCCTGCGCGACGATGACGATAGCCACGGGGCCGAAGACCAGCGCGCTCAACGCGATCGAATATTTGAGCTGCGCGGAATCCCGGAACAGGAAATCGGTGAACAGCGCCACGATCAGTGGGCTCAACGCGAAGGCCAGCACATTGGCGCTGAACTGTGTGACGGAGCTCACCTGCGCCCGCATCGCGTTGGGCGTGACGAGCTGAAACGACGCGATGCCGGGCCCGAAGCCCAGACCCGTCACCAGCATCTGCAACGCATAGGCCGCAAGCACCAGCCACGCGCCGGGCAGCAGCGGTGTGACGATCGAGAGCGGAACCGACGCATACAGCGCGTAGAGCACGATGCGCAGGTTGGCGTCGGTTTGGCCTTTCCTGACCCAGGCTTCCGACAACTTGCCGCCCGCCACCATGCCGACGGGTGAGCAGACGATGGTGATTGCGCCCAGCCAGAGGCCGGCATCGGAGAGTGCCCAGCCGAACTCGCGATGGAGCATCGTTGGCATCCAGAGCCCGGGGCCCAGCGCGAGCAGGTTCTTGATACAGGTGCCGCCGATCGTTGCGAGGTAGGTGCGCCAGTCTTGCCCCATGAAGCGCGCCACCTCGCGTATTGGGACGGACCGCCGCTTCGGCCCGGCGGCGCCCTGTCGCGCGGGTTCGTGCGTGGTGAGCACGAGTAGCGCCCAGAGCAAGCCCGGCGCGCCAACGATAATGAAGGCCCATTGCCAGGGACGCATCACGCCGACGATTGGCAGCTCGATCGGCGGAGACCCTTTGACCAGCGCCAGCACGGCGCCGCCGAGGAACATCGCCATTCCCGTTCCAGCCATCGCGCCGATGCCCAGCATGCCGGTCGCGAAGGCTACTTTCTCGCGCTTGAAGGAGTCGCTCACGATCGACCAGGACGCGGGGCCGTATCCGGATTCGCCGATTCCGACGCCCATGCGTGCGAGCAACAACGCGGCATAACTCTGCGCGAGTCCGCAGGCCATAGTCGCACCGCTCCAGGCGGCGAGGCAGATCGCCACCAGGTTGCGGCGGTTCATCCGGTCGGCGAGGCGCGCGATGGGCAGCCCCGCGATCGCATAGGTCAGCGAAAACGCCGCGCCCAGCAGCAGCGCCGCCTGCGTGTCCGAAATGCCGAAGTCCGCCTTCAGCGGCTCGATCATCAGCGCGAGGATCTGCCGGTCCAGCACGGTGAACATCACGACGACCGTGAGGACGAACAGCGAGAAATGAGCCTGCCGCGACGTCGGCCACGGCGGCGAGGCGACGGCGGATCGATTCATTTCTTCTTGAGCCGTTTCGTCGCGATCTCGGCGCCTTCGGCCATCGCTTTCAACTTGGCCCAGGCGATTTCCTCATGCCCCACGCGCGAACCGATTCCGCAATCGGTGCCCGCATGCACGTTCTCCATGCCCACAAGTCTCGCGTAGCTGATCAGCCGTTCGGCCACCAGCTCCGGATGTTCAACCAGATCGGTGAAATGACCGACAACGCCCGGCACGATGATCTTGCCTTCCGGCAGCTTGAACTCCTCGAACACCCGATACTCGTGCGCATGGCGCACGTTGCTCGCCTCGACGGAGAACGCCTGCGCGTTGATCTTGAACAGCAGGTCAACGAAATACTTGAACTCGAGGTCATGCGTGTGCGGCCGGTGTCCGCTACCCCAGCACATGTGGAAACGCACCTGCTCCTCGGGAATGCCCTCGAGCGCATGGTTGATCACCTCGACCGCGAGCTCGAGATACTTGCGGTAGTCCTCGATGCTCCAGTCCGGATAGAACATCCACGTGGTCGCAAACTCCGGCTCGTCCACCTGCAGCAGCAGGCCCGCATCGGTGATCGCTTTGTATTCCTGCCGCATGCACTCGGCGACCGCGAACATGTACTCGCGCTCGTCGCGGTAATGCAGGTTGCGCGTGCCCGCGCCGAAGCTGAGGGGCCCGAGCGAGGCGATGAAGCCATCGACGCCGTTGCGACCTGCGAGCCCCTTGCGGAGCGCCTCGATGTCCTTGCGGATGGCCTCCTGACCGACGTAGCGGATCGGCCCATCGCAAATGGCTTCGCGGTTCGACGGGTTGAAGGCGTTCTTGCCCGGCGTTGCGAAGCCCGGGCGCGGGCCGGCGCCCGATCCGGCGAACCACAAGCCCGACTCATAGAATCCGGGAAAATCCCGCTTGTCCCGTTCGGCGGTGAAGCCCCGCTTCGGCGCCAGCCCTTGCGGCCGCTCGCGCGAGCCGAAACCGGTGACTCGCGCCTGAATGTAGCCGTGATACGCGGCCGGATCACTGGCCTTCACATACTCGCCGTCGTTGATGATGTCGACGCCGCATTCGATCTGCTTCGCGATGACCCATTCCACCGCACCGGGCAGCCCCGCTTCGATCCGCGCGGCGTTCGCCTTGGGATCCGCGAGAAGATCGTCGAAGCCAGGCGGGCGCGGCAGGTTGCCGCCGTGGCTGCTGTGAATGTAGTCGGTCGAGAATCTCATAGGGCTTCGATCTCACTTCGGCGCTCGTACGATTTCGGGACTCCGGTTTCGGAACTCGATCCATCCCGGAACCCGATCTGTTGCGGGGCTCGATCGATCCCGGCAGAGGCCTCGGTGGCGGGCGCCATCAAGGCGAGCGATTCGCAGCCGGCGCATCCGGCGGCTCCTGATAGCCATTGCGGTTGAGGTTCAACTCGGGATGAGCCGCGCAGGGCACGCAGTCCGGCTGATGAAGCTCGGGAACGCGGCCGCTCACCGGATTGGTGTAGGTGAACCACATCGGCAGGATGGTCGGCCACTGCTGGGATTCCCCCGTGCCGCCGGCGAAATGCTCTTCGCGCTTGCCCAGCGAGGTGAGCGCGATATCGACGTTCACGCTGTTGGATGGCGGCCGCCGGGCGCCGGGCGCGGGGTCTTTCGACTTAGCCCACACACCGTCTTTCCAGGCGACCGGCGTGATGTACGGCTCGTCTAGCGTCAGTTCCCAGATGCGCCAGACGCCGTTCTCCAGCACGTATCGGTCGTGATACATGCCGCCCCAGAACTGCGCCGCGAAGAAATCGCCCGCCTTGCCGACCGTCTTGCCTGTGCGCGGCTGGAACAACTTGAAGCGACCCGTCGCGGAACGGCCGTCATCAGATACGAGCACCACGGGCTGCAACAGCCAGTGATAAGAAATACCGGCCTGCTTGTCCGGACCCTTGCCTTTGACGCGCGCGGCGATGAGCCGGTCTCGGCCGATGTGATAGCCCTGGAACGGCGTCTGCTTGAAGCCCTTCGCCGCCATCACGCCGGCCCAGCCCGCCGCATCGGAATCGTCGACGTAGTAGCCGTAGGTCGCCGAGATGTTCGCAACGCCATCCCACGCGGCCGAGCGCGCCAGGCGGCGGCGGGCTTCGTCGAGCGTGATCGCGGCAGGCTTGCCGCGCGCGATCGATCCCGTCAGACCTTTCGTCGCCACCCACTTCGCGTCGCCGGCGGCCTTGATGGTCTTGCCCGTGACCGGATGCGGGCTGATGAACGCCGGCATCGCAAGTCCAGGCGTGGCCGTGTCGGCAGCGGCGAGCGGTGCGTCGGGCGCATTGGCGCCGCTGGGCGCAGGCTCGACGATGCGGCTCTTGCCCCAGCCCTGGAAGATATCCGTCTTCATGAGCACAACGCGGCGCATCTCGCGAATCTTCCACGCGCCGCCTTCCTTGACGAAGCGATTGCGGAACGTCGCGACCTCCCACCCGCCTTTCTCCTGGTCGGCTTCGCCAAGCATGCCGAGCTCGATGCCTCGTGCGAACGCCTCGTTGCCGCCGGGCGAGATCGTCACAGTCACATCGTTCTGGATGCGATCGTTGAGCTGGCCGTGCGTGAGGCCCGCAGGCCCTATGCTCTCGAGCCAGCGACGAATCCCCGCCGGTCCGCGCCAGACGCCCTGACCCGAAATCTCGACGACACCGTCCTGTGCGAACAGGTCGACTACGTCGTCCCACATCTTGCGATCCGCATAGAACCCGTAGGCCGACTGGAGATTGCGGATGCGATCCTCGTCGTTGAGCGTGTCGACGCGCGTCTGGAGCGCCGCGAGTGTCGCCTTGGTCCTGGGTGCCGCACCGGTCGCCGACGGGATCGGAATGCCGGCGGTCTCAGTGTCGAAATGCTTGGGAACGACCGGCACATCGCCACCGCCCCAATTGATCCAGCCCTCTTCGTAGGGACCATCGAACTGCGGGAAGTAGTGCGCCATCGCGATCTTCCACACGCCCTTCTCGCGCGCGTAGTCATTCTCGAAAACACCACCCTCGATGCGCGCTTCGCTGCCGTGGCCGTGGAAGATCAGCGCCTGCCAACGCACCTTGGCGTCCTCGCCATCGGCGGAGAGATTCACGACCGGCGCATCGATGAACATGCTCGAAAGGCTGTCTGCCTTCAGGCCCTCATGGCCGCCGCCGTAGCGGGTGCGCAGGAAGCCAGCAATCGCGGCGGGGCCTTTCGCCGTCTGCGCGGGTTTGATCATTCCGTCGAACACGAAACTGCCGTCGCGGGAGAACAGCGCGCCCACCTCGTTCCAGAGGCCGTATTGCGCGTACTGAGCATAGTTGCTCTGGAGATTCTTGACCGCGCGAACGCTCTCCGTGCGATCGACATCGCGCGCGAGACCGTCGAGCGCGGCGTCGGCACGCACCGCCGTGGCGAGGATCAGGGCAAGCGTCGCGCAAATGAGGGCGAGCGGGCGCGTCATGAACTCTCCAGTGCGTTTCCGTGATCTTCGAGGTGCGCCGGCAGGCGGCATCAGGGCACCGTGCGCGGTTATCAGAAGGTTGCGCAGGAGACTTCGCAAGCTTCTTCCAAGAATTAACCGCCTGCGGGCGTAGGTTCCAGTGCGGACAGGAATTACTTCCGCTTTGTGCAAGTCGGAAGGGTCTAGAACCAGTGAAGCGTCATTCCGATCGCGACGACCGTGCCCGCAATCGTAATGAGCGATCCCAAGACGCCGAACACCCAGAACATCGCTTTCTGCAGGCCACGCATGTCGGTGATGCTTTGACTCAGTGCTTCGAGCTTCGCCGACAACGAGGTGTTCACGGCGTCGGTCTTCGAGTCGCAGGCCGAGAAACTCTCATCCACCTTGTCGCGCAAGACGGTTTGAACCGCCTCGATCTTCGCGCTCAGGGCCAGATGGCTCTGGTGTATGGCGTCGGTCTTCCGCTCGAGTTTCTCGCGGATGGCCTTGTTGTCCGCGCGCAGCTCACGCAGATCGTGCCCGCGGCAGGTTGTAAGGAGCGGGCGGTCCCTATATCGCGAGCGCGGCCGTGCTATCGCCGAAGTGCTCTTCAGGGCAATCCAGCTTGTTCAGGATCGCCAGGAGCAGGTTCGACATCGGCGTGAGCTCTTTCATCCGGATGTGTCGATTGCCTTGAAGCGCCCCGCCCGCGCCCCCCGCCAGAACGATCGGCAGCGGGTCGTGGTTGTGCGAGTTCCCATCGCTCATGCCGCTGCCATACAGGATCAGCGAATGATCCAGCAGTGAGCCCTCCCCGTCGGGCACCTTCGAAAGCTTCTCGAGGAAATACGCGAACAACGTCGCGTGATAGCGATTCAGCACGGCGAAGCGCGCCTTGCTGTTCTCGTTGTTGGAGTGGTGCGAAAGAATGTGGAAAGAATCCCGAATGCCGCTCTTCGGGTACACGGCGTTGCTCAGTTCCTTCGCCAGCATGAAGGTGCTGGCGCGCGTGATCTCCGTCTGCCAGGCCAGCGCGAGCAGGTCGTACATCAGCTTGATGTGTTCTTCGACGTCTTCCGGAATCCCGACGGGCCGGCTCGGCAGCGTCACGTGGCTGTCCACGCGCTGTGCGGATTGCTGGATGCGTCGCTCGATCTCGCGCACGTCTGTAACGAAACGATCCAGACGCTCGCGATCTCCCACCGGCAGCGTGCGGTCGAGGCTGCGGATCTGCTCGCTCACCGAATCCAGCAGACTCAGCGCTTGCGAGCGGCGCGCCGAGCGCTGCCCATCGTTTGCACCATCGCCAAAGAGCTGCTCGAACAGCACCTGCGGGTTGTTCTGCATCGGCAGGGGCGAGATTTCGTTCTGCCAGGACAGCGTGTTGCGATAGGCGCAGCTCAGCCCATCGCCGCAGCTCAGGCCCGACTCCTCGATCGTGAGCTCCAGCGACGGCAGCGGCGTGTCCCGACCCAGGTGCTTCGCCGCTACCTGGTCCATCGTGACACCGAGCTTCGGCTGCGCGCCCGACGCGGCCTTCGCGCCGCTCAGGAACGTGGCCGAAGAACGGTTGTGATTCCCGGAGGCGCCGCCGGGGCCATACGCCAGCGCATGGCCCAGATTCGAGACGACGTTGATGCGCGCGCGATGCGGCTCGAGCGGCTTCAGAATCTCGCTGAACGTGAAATCGCGCCCGTCGTCAGCCGGCGTCCAGCGCGCCATGGTCGCACCGTGAGGAAAGTAGATGGCGCCGAATCGAACTCGCGGCTTCGGCGTGGCAGCCAGCGCCGGCACCATCGAGTCGAGCAGCGGTAACGCAAGGGCCGCGCCGGCGCCACGCAGAAGCGCGCGGCGCGAAAGATGTCGGCGGGTGATGAAGTGTGCCATGCGTCTTCTCCTTCACTCGCGGGCGGTGAGGCCCGTGGCTTGCGGCGCCTTGGTCCGCGTACGGAACGGTACGCTCCGCACTACGCCCAACACCAGCGCGCTGAACCGGAGGTCTTCGTGCTGGGCTTGCCGCACGACCGAACGCACCGCCGGCATATCGTGATAGTCGACCGCGCGGCCGAGCGCGTAGGTCATCATCTTTTCGATGGTGCTGGTAACGAACAGATCCGGATGTGACGTCAGTGCCGCGGTGAGGCCTTCGGGCCCGACCACCTCCGTTCCATCCGCGAGCGTGCCCGTCGCGTCGATACCGGAATCGCCATCGCGCTCGCGCCACGCACCGATGGGGTTGAAATTCTCCAGCGCGAAACCCACCGGATCCATCACGTTGTGGCAGGACGCGCAGCTCGGGTTCTTGCGGTGAGCTTCGAGGCGCGCGCGCACGGACGTCGTGATCACCTGGGTGCCATCGCCATCGATATTCGTCTCCACGCCCGGCGGCGGCGCCGGAACCGGCGCGCTCAGCAAGTTCTCCAATATCCAGCTGCCACGAATCACCGGCGATGTGCGACTCGCGGTCGACGTGATCGTGAGGATGCTGCCCTGACCGAGCAAGCCGCGCCGGTGACTGCTGGCCGGCAGCTGCACCTTGCGCATGTGCGAGCCGCGCACGCCGGCGATGCCGTAGTGCCTGGCCAGGCGCTCATTCGCGAAGGTGTAGTCGGCGGTGAGCAACTCGGTTATCGGACGATCCTGAGTGCGCACCCAATCCACCAGCGAGCGGGTTTCCTCGATGAACGCTTCGCGCAGGTTCTCATCGAAACCTTCGACTTCCGGCGTGACCTTCGCAAGCTCGCGCAGATGCAACCACTGCCCCGCGAAGTTCTCCACGAGCGCGTAGGCCTTGGGATCCGCGAGCATGCGTCGGACTTGCGCCGTCAGCACGTCGGGACGATGCAACTCGTTCTTTACCGCGAGACCCATCAATTGCGAATCCGGGATGCTGCTCCAGAGAAAGAACGACAGCCGCGACGCGAGCTCCACATCGCTGATGACAAACGGCGCGCCGGGCGCGGCCTCACCGGGCTCCGCCTCGAAGCGAAACAGAAAGCGCGGATCGATCAGGATGCGCGACAGCGCCTGCTGAATGCCATCCTCGAACCCGCCCTCCGCGCTTCCGCGCTCGTAGAACCGCACGATATCGCCGAGATCCGCGAGCCGTTGCGGCGAACGAAACGCGCGGCTGGCAACCTCCACCAGGATCTTCTCGGCGCAACCGCGCTCCCGCGGCTTCGATTGCGGATGGCAGGTGAAGATGCGCCGTCGGCTCTCGGTGTTGCCGAGCCCGGTCGCGCTGTAGGGGCCCGCGATTTCCACCCGATCGATCCCGCCGTCGGCCTTGTACACCGCATAAATATCGTCGACGCCAGCCGGGCGCTTCGTCTCGAAGAGCGCAGCCGTCAGCACGTGACGCCCAGCCGGCACACGCAGCCGGAAGTCACGCAGGTTCTGGACTTGCACGCGCCGACCATCGAGCGCGAAGTCGATCTGCAGGCCGGGATTGCGCGCCAGCGCGAAATTGCCCCGCACGCTGAAGTGATATTCGGCGTCGAGCGGAAAGTCGTGCTCGACACGAAGGCCACCGCGCGACCCGAGCGGCAGGCCCTCCAGATGCTCGTCCTGCGCAAGATTCGCCGGCGTCTGATAGATCGCCGTGGTCTCGGTTGCAGTCAAGTCCCCCACGGCGGCCCGGCTAAGCTTCATCGCCGCGGACGTATAGCCCTGGATGAGCGCCGGTGAAATGCCGAGACCAGAAGCCACGTTGTCGAAGCCCGCGCTCGAATCATCGGGCGGCAGCAGATCGCCGACCTCCACCGACATGCCGAAAATGTCGCGGATGGAGTTGGCGTACTCGGTGCGGTTTAGCCGGTGCAGCACGGGTGCGTGCGGTGACTCACTGCTTGCCGATGCGCCGCTCGCGGCGTTCGCGGCCCGCGCGTCGAGGCGGGTTTCCAGCGTCAGGACCATAGACTCGGCATCCGCGCGCGACGGACGATCCTTCCCCGGCGGCGGCATCATCCCCGCGCGCAGTTTGCGCACCACCTTCTCCCACGACTGCGCATCGCCGTCGACTTGCGCGGGATCGAGGGACGTGAGGTCGAGGCCGCCCGCCCAGTCCGTGGTGTTGTGGCAATCGGCGCAGTAGTGCGAAATAACGTCCGGCACGTCGGTCGCAGCCCAGGCGCCCGCCACGGGCCCCACGAGCAAGGGCAACAGCCGGAGCAATGCGATTCGCAACCCACGACGCATCAGCGTATCTCCTTGCCCTGCTTCTTCAGCAGTTCCGTGACCAGCGCGATAGTGCTGGGTTTGGGCTGGGCCGGATGGGTCGCCAGGAATACGCCCTTGGCCCAGTCCAGCGTGGAGCGATGCTCGTTGTCCTGAGCCGTGAGGTCGGCGCCCCGGGCGACGAGAAACCGGATGATATCGTCAGAACCGCGGTTCGCGGCACCGTGTAGTGCCGTAATACCCATGGAATTGGCCTGGTTCACGTCCATGCCGAGCTCGACGCACAGCTTCACCGCCGCCAGCAGTTGATCCGGCCCCTCGGTCGAGGTTTGTGCGAGCACCCAGTTCACCCCTGCGGCGGCCATGAGCGGCGAAGTGCCGTGAAACGTGTCGACGCGCGGATTCGCGCCATGCTCGAGTAACAGCTTCATCACGGTGACGTCGCCCGCCAGCGCGGCCGTGAGAAAAGGCGTTTGGCCGGTGAAGTCCACCCATTCCAGCGAGCCGGTGATCTCCAGCAGGTAATTGCGGAACGGCGGTGTTTCCTTCGTGCGCGCATTCACCTCCGCGCCCGCCGCAAGCAGCGCCTGTATGAGATCGAGCACAGGCGCGCGATCGATGCCGTTCTTGAAGGTTGCGTTGTGAACGTAAAGATTGCGCACGTTCACCGCTTCCCACAGCGGACTGCGCCCGTACCAGTCCTGCCCGTTCACGCCGCTCCCGTGTTCGAGCAGGTAATGCGCGACGGCCACGTTGTCATTGGAGACGGCCATCAGCAGCGGCCAGATGCCATTCGCCTCTTTCGCATTGGCATCCGCGCCGGCCGCGATGAGGCGCTTCGCCACCTCGACGCGATCATGGCGAGCGGCATAGAGCAGCGGCGTCATGCCGCCCGGCGTGGGCTCGCGCCGCCCGCGATCGGCGGGCACGCCGCCGCGCAGAATGCCCACCCCGAAACCGAAGCCAGGCACGGAATTCGGCTTGATGAAGGCGGGTGTCTCACCCACCCGGGTCGCGGCGTTGGGATTCGCGCCCTGTGAAAGCAACGCCGAAACGATGTCCGCGTGACCCGCGCGCGCGGCGAACATCAGTGCGGTTTGCCCGTAGCTCGGGTCGCGCACGTCCACCTTCGCGCCGTGGCTCAGCAATTGCTCCACCACCGCGAGCACGCCGGCCTGCGCGGCCATCATCAAGTGGGTCTCGCCGCTCGGTTCGGGGTGATTGGCGTCCGCGCCCGCCCCGAGCAGCAGCGCGACCATCTCTGGATTGCCGTTCGCGATCGCGAGGCTCAGCGGGCTCACGCCGCGCTCGGTCACGCCATTGGGATCCGCCCCGGCTTGCAGCAAACGCTTCGCGGTCGCGAGGTCGTCCACCCGAACGCGCCAATGCAGTGGCGGCGTGCCATAGGAACCGCGGGCGTTGGGGTCGGCGCCCTTCTTCAGCAACTTGCCCATGACGAGGAGGTCGCCATTCATGGCGGCGTCGGCAATAGCGCCCGTTTCGCCGCCGAACGCGGCGGGCGCAACGGCGTGCCCGATGAGCAGCGCCATGACGGCGAACCATCCGCCCCGAAGCATCCGCGAAACCCCCTTCGAACACCCCACCGCGTTCGCACGCACGCTCTCACGTGGCATGCTCCGCAAACGCCGCCGGAGTATTCTTGTTTTCGGTGCCGGTTCTAGCATAACCAATGTAGCCAATAAGGAACCCCATGCGCGAGCCAAGTACTTCCTCTACGTTCAAGTCCGTTGGAACAACGACCGACAGGCGGGATGTGCTCCGCGCGGGGCTGGCGCTGTCCGTGGGCGCAATGCTGGGCTCGAGCGGCGTCGCGCGCGCGGCGGACGCCAGCGCCGTGGATGCGCGCCTGCTGCCGGGCTTCAAGGTGCACAAGGTCAAGACAAGCGGCGCGACCCTGCATACGGTGGTCGGCGGCAGCGGGCCGCCGCTACTGCTGATTCACGGCGCGCCGCTTACACACCTGTCCTGGTTTCGGGTCGCGCCGGAGCTGGCGAAAAAGTACACCGTCATCGCACCCGACCTGCGCGGCTACGGTGACAGCAGCAAGCCGGAAGACGGCGACAAGCACATCAACTATTCCAAGCGCACGATGGCGCAGGACAAGGTGGAGTTGATGCGCCACTTTGGCTTCGAACGCTTCGCCGTTGTGGGCCACGACCGTGGCGGACGCGTCGCGCATCGCCTCGCGCTCGATCATCCCGAGGCCGTCACGCGCATGTGCGTGCTGGACATCGTGCCCACGTACTACCTGTATACGCACGTGACGAAGGCGTTCGTCGACGCGTACTTCCACTGGTTCCTGTTCATCCGGCCCGCGCCGTTCCCGGAGAAAATCATCGCCGAGAATCTCGGCAGCTACGTCGGCGGCGGCGCGCCGCCCGAGGTGCGCGACGAATACCTGCGCGTGATGCAGGATCCCGCTAACGTGCATGGCATGTGCGAGGACTACCGCGCGTCAGCTGGCATAGACATGCAGTTCGACGAAGCGGACCTCGACAAGAAGATCGCCTGCCCCCTGCACGTGCTCTGGGCCAAGGACGGCGCCATGGGTCGCATGTATGACGTGCCGAACATCTGGAAGGAGCGTGGCACGCAGGTCACCGGCGCGCCGATGCCGGGCGGGCATTCGTTCCAGGAGACGCATCCGCAGGAAACACTGGCCCAGCTGGGGCCGTTCCTGGCGGGGTGATATTCGAAGAAGGACCTGCCCGCCGGCGCGCTGATCGATGACACGAGTGAGGTGCATCAATCAGCATGCCGCAAGACTCAGGTCGTCTTGATCTTGCTGATCTTGGAGCCCTCGAGCGAGGCATCCGCGATCAAACCCTTCTCGCCAAACACGAAGCCCACGATCGACTTCTGCAGCGTCGCGCTGTCGTAGTCGCCGCCGGCACCTGACTTCGCAATCGCGATGCCCGTATCGGCGCCGATGGACCATCCCTTGCTCATCATGAATTTATCGAGCGCGGCTTGCGTCATGAACATGATGATCTCGCTGCGCTTGCCGACGCCCAGCGTCAGCCCGACCGAGGCGGATGTGGAACTGTAGTAGCCCACCGTCTTGCCCTTGATCTGCAGGACGCCGTTACCGTGTTCGCCCGCAACCCCGACACCCGCCTTGGTGACTTCCGGGAAGATCAGGACGCCGGCGGCACGCTGCTCGAGCTTCTCATGGGTCGGGTTGAGCTTGTGGAACTGCGCCAGCGCCTCGCCCGCGCGGGCATCGATCTTTGCCTGGGTCTCGGCAAAGGACGCCACGCTCGTCACGAGAGCGAGCATCGCCAGGCCGGTCGCGGCCAGCAAATTTCGTGTTTTCAAGATATACATCTCCGGTTGCATAAGACGGCCACCTTGCCTCGGAAGGCATACAACCGTCTGTACGCCGGCGCGCTTTGGTCAATGCCGCCTCGCGGTGAAAATCCCGTCGAGCGCGTCCGGATATCGGGCGCGAAGCCTCTCTTTCAGCAAGATCGAATCGCCGTATTCGAGATAGCTCTCGCCCGACGCATAGGCGCCGTGGAACGCGTTCAGGTTCATCCGTTTCGCCAACGGACTGATGCGCGTGAACTCATATTGATAGACATGCGGGTTGTATCGTGTCGCCGCGCGCACCATCGCTCGCGTACCCATTCCGACCAGCGCGTCGCCCGTCGACTTCGTGATGGCGAATGGCACGGGCGTGCCGCTATCGAGTCCATACAGCGCGGCGAGCGACGTTGCAGCCCATCGACGCTGGGCCGAATCAACTGTCCCGCTTGCTCGGAATCAAGCCCCTACGGCGTTCTCTTCGGCGCCTTGCCGACGTGTGCGGAAGCGTACCGACCGGGACGGATCTGAAGTGCACACTGGCTCCATTGTGAAACATCAAACAGACGCATCAAACGGACTTCCGGACGGCGCGGCTCTTTTTCCCGATCGGCTCGCGGTTCCGGTGGAAGTGTTTTACGTGGTCCTGAGCAAGGGCACTATCGGAGAACGGGACCATTGCCTGCGCTCCGACCTGTACGAGACACGACCTCAAGCACAGGCACAGCTCGCCCGACTGCGGGCCGCGGATAGCGGCGGGAGCTACGATGTCTGGAAGAGCGCGACGTACATTGAGCCGGCCGAGTGGCTACACCGAGTTGTTCGGTCTGACGGCACACTGATTCTTCCGAGGCTCCGCGGCGTCGAGAAGTACGCGGGCACCTGAGTCGACTCCCGCTATTCGTCTCGAGTCAGCGCGTAGTCAGGCGCCAGAGCGAAGTCACCTCGGCCGCACGCGCCGCGTGCAGCGGGTCCGTCGCATCCGAAGCTCGGGGATGGGTTGGCCGCACGTCATGCCGCTCCTTGACCCTCAATCCCGCCGCGTCAAATGCTTCGAGCAATTCCGATCTCGTGCGCAGGCCCAGATGTTCGGCGAGGTCTGAAAGGACGAGCCAGCCCTCGCCCCCCGGCTCCAGGTGCGCGGGCAACGCACTGAGGAACCGGCGCAGCATGCGACTTTCGGGGTCGTAGATGCCGCGCTCGATCGGCGAGCTTGGCCGCGCCGGAAGCCACGGCGGATTGCACACCACGAGCGTTGCGAGCCCCTCCGGAAAGAGATCCGCTTGCTCGACGTTCACCTGTTTCGCAAGGCCCAAACGCTCGAGATTCTCGCGCGCACACGCGAGCGCGCGAACATCCTGATCCGTGGCGAGCACGCGCCCGAAACCGCGCCGCGCGAGGACTGCGGCGAGCACACCTGTTCCAGTGCCAATGTCGAAGGCGACGCGGGAGGCGCGGGGCCCGGCGGGCAGCGGCGCGGTCGCGACGAGATCGACGTACTCGCGCCGAATCGGCGCAAACACGCCGTAGTGCGGGTGGATGCGCCCGCCCGCCGCGGCGATCTCGATGCCCTTCGTGCGCCACTCGTGCGCGCCGATCACTCCCAGCAACGCGCGGAGTGAAGCGACGGAAGCGCCCTCCGGCGGTCCATATGCTTCCGTGCACGCTTGCCCGATATCGGGCGCACGTCGCAGTGGAATTGAGTAGTCATCGCCCAGCGGCACGAGAAGCGCGCTCAGCGTGCGCGCCCGCTGTGACCGAGCCTGGCGGTGAAGATGAAATGCGTCGGCAACGGCTGGCGGTGGCGAATCGCCAGCGGATCGCTTCTGCTTTCGCGCCGGGCGATCGGCGCGGCTCGCCATCGCGTTGAGCATCTGTCGCGCGTTATGGAAATCGCCTCGCCAGAGCAACCCAGTGCCCTGGCACGCGAGGCCGTACGCAGCATCGGCGGTGAGACCCTCGTCGGCGATGACTACGCGCGCTGGCGGCGGAGCGTCGGTTTCGGAGAGCCAGCGGGCGGCGAGATCCTTGCCGTCTTCGATCCAGTGCATGACGGGCCGCGCGCTCATGTCGCGGAGTGCTTTCTTGCGAGCGCGCGGTTCATCGTGAGGCAGGCCGTGGCAGAGAGTGACCTGCCGAGAGGGGGTGCGCGAGTGTACGCGCTCCGATGGACACGCGGCGTCGAACATCTACCTGGCGCTTCCGCTGTTGTTGCCCTTGAAGGCCGACTGCAGCAAATGCGTCAACGTATGCACATAACGCAGCTTGCCGTTTTCGACGCGGAACATGTGGCTATCCGGCGCACCGCTACCACCGTTCGGGCCACCGGCACCGAACGTGCAAAACACCTGGACGGTGCCGAGCACTTCGTCCACGACGAAATGACGATTGGCGATGTTCACCCCGCCCGGAACGCCGACCTCGCAGCTATCGGACGCCGAGTCCTTGCCCGTGTAGGCACCGCCCTCGATGCGCACACAAGGGAAGCCCCACGGCACCAGGTCGATCTTCTTCTCGAGGAAGGCATCGAGGTAGGCATTGGCCGCCGCGACGAGCTTGCCGCGTGAATCCCGCTTCTCGGCGGGGATCGGGTCCCACTTTTCGTTCGAGGAATACTTGAGGTACGCGTCGGCATTGAAGAGCCAGTAGCCAGTCGTGGTCCAGAGCGTCTCGACCTCGACGATCTTGTCGTGATTCACGCGCAAGCGCGTGCCGAGGACATACGGCCCGGTCTTGTCGGTGACGATGATCTCGGTGAACGTCTGGCACGAATCGGCATCGAGAATGCTTCGGTGATGATCGATCTTCAGCGGCTTCTTGATGAAGCCCTGCTTGATATCGGCGGGGGCAATGTTTTCCCAATAGCCGACATTCGTCGCCAGCGGCAGGCCGGAAAGGTCGCCCTTCGTCTGGGCGGCGATATAGAGGTCGACGGCTTGCTGCAAGCCCCCTCGCGTGCAGGACACCTCGGCATGGCCGAGCGCGGGAATGAGCAAGGCCGCGCAGAGCGCGAGATAGCGGTGTTTGAGTTTCACGGGACGGCCCCTGTTGGTTGTTGTGACTGCTCTGGTTCGAGCTTGGCACAAGAACGTCGGTGGCAGCGCGCGCCGGCCACTTCATCCCGCTAGGCGAACCGCGAGCCCGCTACATCTGGAACGCGACAGCAAGGAGCAGACCCTCGGCGAGGTCTCTCACGAGGCCCACGCGGCGGGCGGCGAATGGCTCTCCCCTCTCCCCCAGCGAGCCCACCCACCCGGCGAGCCAGCGTATTTCGGGCTGCCCGTAGAAAACGACCACCGATTCGTAGTTGATCAGCAGGCTGCGGGAGTCGAGGTTGACCGAGCCGCACCACGCGAGGGAATCGTCGACGACCACGGCCTTCGCGTGAACCATCCGCGGAACCAGCCGGATTCGCACCCCCGCCTGCGCGAGAACCCTGAGGGCGCGCCCCCGAACGAAATCCGCCAGACGATGATTCGATTTGGACGGCAGCACGAGGGTGATTTCGACCCCCCTCAGCGCCGCGAGACGCATTGCTGTGAGAAGCGAGTCGTCGGGCACGAAGTACGGCGTGACCGCGAGCAGTCTGTTCCGAGCCTGGAAACACGCGGCGAGCATCAGCGCGTGCACCGTGTCTTCCGCCTGATCCGGGCCGCTGGGAACGAACTGCGTGAGTCCGACTCCCTGCGCCGCGGGGCGCGCGGCGATGTCGCGACCCGGCTCACGATGCGCGGTTTTCCAATCGAGCTCGAACTGCCGTGCCGCCGCCGCGGCGGTCGCGCCCTGCAGATCAAAGGAAAGATCGATCCAGGGCGCGGCGCCACTCGCGCCCTCGAAATACTCCGCCGCGAGATTCCGCCCACCCGACCAGAGCCACCGGTCGTCGGCGATCACCATTTTTCGGTGGTTGCGCAGATTGCGCGGAATCTTTCGGCTCAGCGACGCGACCGGGTTGAACACGGCGACCTGCGCGCCGGCGCGGCGCAGATCCGCGAGCCTTGGCGGGCTCGCAAGCCAGGTGCCGACCGCATCGACCATGAGACGCACGCGCACTCCTTCGCGCGCGCGGCGCAGGAGCCTTTCCACCACGCTCCGCCCAAGGCTGTCATCGCTCACGAGAAAAGTGCAGACGTCCAGCGTTTCAGACGCGGCGTCGATCACTTCGAACAGCGCCAGGCGCGCTTCTTCGCCGTTCGCGTGAAACCTCGCGATAGCCGGCTCGGGCGCATGCGCGCCGAAAGTGTCGATCAACGCCTGAGCCCAGTGCTCGCCGACATAGGATCGGATCATTCGCGACGCGCGCACCGCCTTCAGCTTCCGGATGCCGAACAGAAAAAACAGCGGCAGGAACAGGTACGGCACCAACCCGAGCCCCATGACCCAGGCGATTGCCGCCGTTGGCGGGCGACGGACGCTTCGCACCCGCGTAGTCAGCACGTACACGAGCAGCGCCAGCGCGCTGATCATCAGGTGCTGACTCAGTGTCGGAAGCCAGTTCACGGATCGCCTCTCAAGTTGTACCCCGCAGTCATTATTTCAGCGCGCCCGATCGCGTTGCAGTCTCATTTCGCGGGCCTTTGTTTCAGGCGCAATCGCAACCGTCTATCGACGCGATAGAAAAGCACAAGAGCGCGACGGCGAACTCGGGAATACTATCCGGAGCCTGTTTCAAAGGTGGAGCGACTCGTGAGCCAAGCAACCGAATCCAAATGCCCGTTCAATCACAGCGCGGGCGCAGGCACGTCGAGCAGGGACTGGTGGCCGAACCAGCTGCGACTGGACTTGCTGCATCAACACTCCTCCAGATCCAATCCGATGGGCGGGGACTTCCATTACGCCAAGGCGTTCAAGAGCCTCGACCTCGCCGCGGTGAAGAAAGATCTCGCGGCCCTCATGACCGACTCGCAGCCCTGGTGGCCGGCGGATTTCGGTCACTATGGACCTTTATTCATCCGCATGGCCTGGCACAGCGCCGGCACCTACCGCACGGGTGACGGTCGGGGCGGTGGCGGCCGGGGCCAGCAGCGCTTTTCGCCGCTCAACAGCTGGCCGGATAACGTGAGCCTCGACAAGGCCCGTCGCCTGCTCTGGCCGATCAAGCAGAAGTATGGCCGCAACATTTCCTGGGCCGATCTGCTGATCCTCACCGGCAACGTCGCCCTCGAAACGATGGGCTTCAAGACATTCGGCTTCGCGGGCGGCCGCGAGGATGTCTGGGAACCGGACCAGGACGTTTACTGGGGCAGCGAGAAGACCTGGCTGGGTGCGGATGAGCGCTACTCCGGCGAGCGGGATCTCGAGAATCCGCTGGCGGCGGTGCAGATGGGCCTGATTTACGTGAATCCGGAAGGCCCGAATGGCAACCCGGATCCGATCGCGGCCGCGCGCGACATTCGCGAGACCTTCGGCCGCATGGCGATGAACGACGAGGAAACGGTCGCGCTGATCGCGGGCGGCCACACCTTCGGCAAGACCCACGGCGCCGGCCCGGCGACACACGTCGGGATGGATCCGGAAGGCGGCGACATCGAGTCGCAGGGCTTGGGCTGGAAGAGCACGTTCGGCACCGGCGCCGGCGGTGACTCGATCACCAGCGGCCTCGAAGTGACCTGGACCACCACGCCGACGAGATGGAGCGCGGACTTCTTCAAGCACCTGTTCGGCTACGAATGGGAGCTGACGAAGAGCCCGGCCGGCGCACACCAGTGGCGGCCGAAAAACGGCGCGGGCGAAGGCACGGTGCCTCACGCGCACGACGCGTCGAAGCACATCGGGCCGTCCATGCTGACGACGGACCTGTCGCTGCGGTTCGATCCCGCTTACGAGAAGATCTCGCGGCGCTTCATGGAGCACCCGGATCAATTCAAAGACGCCTTCGCGCGCGCCTGGTTCAAGCTGACACACCGTGACATGGGCCCGCGTGCGCGCTATCTCGGGCCGGAAGTGCCTGCGGAAGAGCTTCTCTGGCAGGACCCCATCCCCGCGGTGAATCACAGGTTGATCGACGAGCAGGACATTTCCGCGCTCGAGGCGAAGATTCTGGCGTCGGGGCTGACAGTGGCGCAGCTCGTTTCGACGGCGTGGGCCTCGGCGTCCACCTTCCGCGGCTCCGACAAGCGCGGTGGTGCGAATGGCGCGCGCATTCGTCTCGCGCCCCAGAAGGACTGGGCGGTGAACGAGCCCGCGCAGCTCGCGCGAGTGCTGAAAACGCTGGAAGGCATTCAGAGCGAGTTCAACAAGGCGCAGACCGGCGGCAAGAAAGTCTCCCTCGCGGATCTGATCGTGCTCGCCGGCAATGCCGGCATCGAGCAGGCGGCGAAGAACGCGGGGCGGACGGTCAAGGTTCCCTTCACACCCGGGCGCATGGACGCCTCGCAGGAGCAGACGGACGTAGAGACGTTTGCGGTGCTCGAACCGATCGCGGATGGCTTCCGCAACTATCAGAAGGCACGCTACGCCGTGCCCGCCGAAGTGCTGCTGATCGACAAGGCGCAACTGCTGACGCTGACGGCACCGGAGATGACGGTTCTGATCGGTGGCCTGCGCGTGCTGGGCGCAAACGTCGGGCAGTCCCAACACGGCGTCTTTACGCAGCGGCCGGAAGCGCTGAGCAACGACTTCTTCAAGAACCTGCTCGACATGAACACGGAATGGAAGGCGCAGTCCGACGCCAAGGACGTGTACGAAGCGCGCGATCGCAAGACAGGCGCGATCAAGTGGACCGGCACGCGCAATGATCTCGTCTTCGGTTCCAACTCCCAGCTACGGGCGCTTGCCGAGGTCTATGGAAGCTCGGATGCGCAGGAACAGTTCGTCCGCGACTTCGTGGCGGCGTGGACGAAGGTGATGAACCTCGATCGATTCGACGTGGCCTGAGATCGCTCGCAAGCCGCCTCGACCGGGTCCGGCGCATCGGGACCCGGTCGAGGCGACACGCGACTTCGCTCGCTTCAATCGGTCACTTCAGCGCTCGCTTCAATCGGTCACTTCAGCGCTCGCTTCAATCGGTCGCTTCAGCGCTCGCTTCAATCGGTCGCTTCAGCGCTCACTTCAGGCGCTTCGACTCCACATCCCAATTCGGATTCGTGCAGAGCCCGCACTTCGCGCCGACGAACATCGTGCCGGCCTTCTTGTCGCCCTTGAACTGCCAGAGCACCCAGTTCGACGCGACATTCGCGAACTCACCGCCGCCGACGTGATACGCCGTGGCCGTATGGCCAGCGCCGTGCCGCGAGCCGTAGAAAGCAGGCAGAGTTTCGATGGCGTCGTAGGTTGCCTTGGAGCGCGCCATCATAAAGTCGCGCTCATGGCCATTGATGAGCAGCACGGGGCCATGCAGCTTCTTCAGCGAGTCGAGGGTGGGGGCGGTCGAGTTCGCGGCACCGGCACCCGGCGCCTGCACGCCGGAGTTGAACACCCCGATCGTGCCCACGCGCGGGTCGGCGCCGAGCGTGATCGACAGGACTCCGCCACACGATTGGCCCATCACGGCGACCTTCTTCGTTTCGATCTTGCCGTTCAGCGGCGAGCCGGCGCGCGTGCTCTCCCGCTCCGCCCAATCGATGGCGGTCTTGAGATCATCGGCCGTCGCCTGTCGGCGAGGTGCGCCTTCCTGCGGGGGCGGGCCCGCGGTGCTGATGACGAGGAAGCCGTGCGACGCGATCGTTGTGAGGAAACCCGCGTACCGAGCGTTCTCGACGGCGCAGCCGCCATTTCCCCAGACCACCACTGGCATCTTGTCGCGCTTCGGGAATGCGTCGAGGTTCGTGGGATGGAAGGTCTTGAGGCCGGCCATGCCGAAAGCGGGCTCCGCCGTGACCGCGTAGGGACCGGGTTCGGCCTTCGGCGCGCCCTCCTCGGGAAGAGCGGAAGCGATCATCTCGGGAGTGACGCCAGCGGGCTGGGCGCTACACACGCCGCTGAACGCGAGCAATGCAAACGCTGCGAGAGCCAGAGATGCTTTCATGCCGACGTTCCCCCACGTTGAATTGGCGAAGACCATCGTGGCCCGCGCATCGCGACCGGTACAAGCCGGATGCGCTGGAACGGCCATTCCACACGCGCCCAATGCGCTGATGCGCCCGACACGCCCGACACGCCCGACGCGCCCGACGAACGACTCAATCCGTGAAGACGACCAGCTTGCGCGATTTGATCAGCCAGCGCCCGTCGCGCTTCACCAGGTGATCCTCGGATCGCCCGAAGCCGCCGGCAACGTACCGGTTGTCCTGGCCCTTGCGCATCGTCTGCCAGTAGGACTGGTAGACAGCCTCCGTCGCGCTCGTGAATGAGATGCGCTCGTTGCTGATCACGTGGTACAGATTGCCCGGTGGATCGCCCTTCGCGCGATTCGCGGCCTGGCGCGCCTGAAGATCCGTCACGACCTTGCGAATCTCGGCGTGTCCCTTGTGAATGATGCCGTTGGAGTCGACTTCCGCGTCTTCGGTGAATACCGAGACATAGCCGTCGGCATCGAGCGCGTCGACGCTCCACACATACTTCTGCATGACCTCCTGGATCGCGGCTCGATCCTCGAGCTGGCGTACCGCGCCCGATTCACGCGATTGCACCGATGCGCACAGGAAGAGAAGCACAAGGCCGCTGACAAAGGCGAATCTCGCTTGCATGTGCCATCTCCGTGGATTGAAGGCAGCCTATGCAAAAAACATCGCCCGTGCAATCGAGGGGCGCGGCCCCCTACGGGGCCTGGCCCTGCGGAACCCCCGCCGCCCGCAACGGAATCGAGTAGATGTGCTCGCACGCCGCGACGTACAGCGTCTTCGCGTCATCCCCGCCAAACGCGAGGCTCGACGCACACGCGCTCTTGCGAGGTTCGGCGTCGCCGAATGTCGGAAGGTGCAAGAGCCCGAGGAGTTTTCCCGCGGGTGAGGTGATTCGCACGGTGCCCGGCACCGGCTCCGTCGACCACAGGTTGCCGGCCGGATCCGTCTTCATTCCATCGCCAATGCCACGCCCGTGGGTAAACACTTCGCCTGCGCCCACGCCGCCATCCGCATGCACGGCATAGCGCATGATCTTCGGATCCGGCGCCATCGTTCCGGCGGACAGGTAGAGATATTTGTCATCCGGGGAGAGCGCGATGCCATTCGGCTCGGCGCCGAGCTGATCGCGGCTCACCGCCAGGGTGACCTTGCCATCCTTGATTCGCCACACCGAATCGGGCATCTGCGCCAGCCCGCCGTTGATGCCGCCGCGAAGGCCGACATCGGAATCGGTGAAGTAGATCGCGCCGTCCGCCGCGATCGCGACATCGTTCGGGCCGTTGAAGCGCTTGCCTTCGAACTTGTCCGCCAGCACCGTGCGGGTGCCGTCCTTCTCGAGACGCTTGATCGCGCGGTCCTGCCCGGCACACCAGACCAGGCGCCCCTGCCCGTCCACAGCGACGCAACCCGGCCCCATGAGAATCACATGCGCGCGCCCGATCAGCGCGAGCTTCCCATCGTGCAGGAAATCCTCTCCGCTGTAGCCCGCCTTGTCCAGGAACACCGACACCTTGCCGGCGGGGGACACCTTGTACACGACGTTGTCGATGATGCTGCTCGCGATGAGAAAGCCCTCGGCACCTTTCTGGCTGCGGATCCAGACCGGTGTGTCGATGAAGCCGAATCCCGCGGCAACCGTCTTCAGCTTCGCATCGGGCGCGATGAGCGCGTCGAGCGCGGGATCGGAGCGCGTGATGCTGAACGCGTGTGGCGAAGCATCTGGCGCGGCCGACTGCGCGCTCGCGACGGATACTCCCAGGCCCATCGTCAAAGTCGAACAGACGAACAGACGTAGCATTCGCGCCCCTTTCCAAACGTTCGAGCCTCTTCGTAACCCCGGCGGCCGCGGTCCACTTCGCATCACGCGGAGCGTACTCGATCTTCGCATTCTCAATCGCGTACGCTTGATGGTCTACAGCAGCCGCAGCGCCTCCGGGCAGACGATCTGCTCAGGGAGAGTCGCTCTCGAAACCACTCTCGACGCCTGGCCAGGGCAGCGTGTTCAGAGCGCAGTTCCGGGTTGCATCGTGAAATGATCGCAACAACGCGCGTGCCGAAAAAGACAGCGTGGGCGCGCCGAGCGCTGACATCGCGCCCTACGACCGCCGCGCCAGCGCCACTGCGTCGGGCCCTGCCGGAAATCGCAGCTGCCCGGACGCATCGTTCGCGGCACGCCACACCGCCTCCGCCACGTCCGACTCCCTCGTCACCTCGGCCGGCCGCGCGAACGCCGCGAACACGCTCTGAGCGAAAGGCATGTAGGCCTCCGGGATCAACCCCTGCATGCGTTCTCCTCCGTTGCTGGTGAAGCGCGTGCTCGGCCCGTACCCCGGCTCAACCAGCTTCACGCTCACATTGAAGCCCCCGAGCTCATGGGCGAGCGACGCGGTGAATCCTTCGATCGCCGTCTTGCTGGCCGTATACACGGCCACCAGCGGCATCGGCGCGAGTGTCGCACTCGAAGTCACATTGACGATTACGCCGGAGCGGCGCGCGCGGAATTGAGGCAGAACCGCCTGCGTCATCGCCATCACGCCGAAGGTGTTGGTCTCAAACACCTCGCGCGTCGTCGTCATCGGGGTGGCTTCGAACGCGCCCAGCAGCCCGATGCCCGCGTTGTTGACCAGGGCGTCGATCGGTCCGCTTGCCGCGAGCGCAGCGGCGATGCTCTCGGGCTTCGTCACATCGAGCTTCAACAGATGCAGGCGCTCCGATGCGGGGAGTACGCCCTCGTGCGGCGTTCGCATCGTGGCAAACACGTTCCAGCCCTGTGCGTGGAAGTAGCGCGCGGTCTCCTGTCCGTAGCCGGAAGAGCAGCCTGTGATGAGCACGGTTTTCATGGTGGGGTGTCCGTCGTCTGTGGATTCGATGGCGGTAACGATAACGACGGGTGACAGGACGCTCTACAATCGAAAGTCCGCATTTCTTTTGTTATCGTCCGGACATGAGCGACCCACTTTCGGATGTCATCACGCTGCTTCGGCCGCGCACCGTGTTTTCCAAGGGCATCAGCGGCGCTGGTCGCTGGGCCGTCCGCTATTCCGACTTCGGCCATCCAAGCTTCTGTGCGGTGCTCGAGGGGCGCTGTCTTCTCGCCGTCGAGGGCCACGATGCCGTGACGCTCGAAGCGGGCGATTTCGTGCTCCTGCCCACGACACCCGGTTTCACGCTGTCGGGCTTCGAGAAAACGTCGCCCGTGTCGATCGACCCCAAGCTAGCTCCCACGCCGACGGGTGAGATCCGCCACGGCAGGCGCGGCGGACGTCCGGACGTGCGCCTGCTCGGCGGCTACTTCGTCTTCGACTCGCCTGACGCGGCGTTGCTGGTGTCGCTCCTGCCCGCGCTCGTGCATGTGCGCGGCGAAGAGCGCCTTTCTGTGCTGGTAAAGCTCGTAGCCGAGGAGTCGAAAGAACAGCGGTCGGGCCGTGACCTGGTGCTCGCGCGTCTCGTGGAAGTGCTGCTCGTCGAAGCGCTCCGGTGGACATCGGGTGACGATGCCCCTCCGGGGCTACTGCGTGGCCTCGCCGATGCGCGCATCGCGCGAGCCATGCGACAGATGCACGGCGATCCCGCGCGCTCGTGGACGATGGAGCAACTCGCGAAGAAAGCCGGCCTTTCGCGCTCGGCATTCTTCGAACACTTCACGCACACCGTGGGCATGCCGCCAATGGAATATCTCCTCGCCTGGCGCATGGCGCTCGCGAAGGATCTGCTCCGGCACAAGGACTGCGCGCTCACCGAGGTCGCCGAGCGTGTCGGCTACGGTTCGGCAAGCACTTTCAGCACGGCGTTCAGCCGCCACGTGGGCCAGCCGCCCGGCCGCTACGCACGCGAGCGGCGGAAGGACATCGATACCTTGGTGCAATCGATTCGAACGCCCGCCTCTGCTCTGATCGCGACTGTGGCGTGATTAAAACCCGAGGGAGTCGACATGAGCACGAACAGCGCGCGAAAAGTGGATCTGAAGCTCGAAGTCGTCGTCATCCCCGTTGCGGATGTCGATCGCTCCAAGCGTTTCTACGGCAACCTCGGGTGGCGCCTCGATGCCGACTTCACCGTCGGCGACGCGTTTCGGATCATCCAGTTCACGCCGCCCGGCTCGCAGTGCTCGATCCATTTCGGCAAGGGAATCACGCCCGCCGCACCGGGAACGGCAGCCGGACTCTATCTCGTCGTTTCGGACCTTCAGGCCGCGCGCGCCGAGCTCATCGAGAACGGCGCCGACGTCAGCGAGGTGTTCCACCGTGGCGTCGGCGAAGGCCCCCAGAGCGGCCCGGACCCGGAGCGGCGCAGCTACTCTTCGTTCGCCACGTTCAGCGATCCGGACGGCAACCGGTGGCTGCTGCAGGAAATCACCGTGCGATTGCCCGGACGCGTGGATCCGGACGACACGAAGTTCAGTTCGTCGACCGAGCTTGCGGCCGCGCTCCGGCGCGCGGCGGCCGCGCACGGCGAGCACGAAACACGAACCGGCAAGCAGGACGCGGAATGGCCCGCGTGGTACGCCGAGTACATCGTGCAGGAGCAAGCCGGAAAGCCGCTGCCCTCGTAACCGGCGGTTTCGCGCGCGGGGCAGCGTTTACCAGACACGCTCCCCGAGTTCCGGCGGCGGCTCGAAGCGGGCGCGGCGCCACGACGCCGGTGTCTCGCCGACGACCCGCCGAAACCAGCGCGTCAGATGGGACTGATCGCTCATCCCGCACGTGAGCGCGATGCGACTCAGATCCTCCGCCGTGCCCAGCATCAGGCTCTGCGCCGCTTCGACACGCCTGCACATCACATAGCGATGCACGGTGTCGCCGAAGGAACGCTTGAAGGCGCGGCTGAAGTGGCTCGCGCTGAGATTCACGATGCGCGCCAGATCCTCTATCGACAATCGTTGCGCGATGTTCGCCTCGATGTGCTGGCGCAGGCGCTTGACCTGCCATGGCGCGAGACTGCCCGGCATGATGAACGGCAACGGCGTCGCGCCCCCCTGCGAAGAAGGTTGATAGGCCGTGCTGGGTGAAAATGACGATTCCACTAAGTTCATATCAGTACCCGCTCACGTCAATGATGGCTTTGGTGAAGGCTTCCGGTGCTTCCTGTGGCACGTTGTGCCCAATCCCTTCGAGCACGCGATGCGCGTGCCTCCCGGTGAACTTTGCCGCGTAGGACTTTCCATCCACGCCAGCGCCATCGAAGTCGCTGGCGATCGTCATCGTCGGCACGCCGATCGGCGGCGCCTGCTGGAGCTTGGCTTCGAGCGCGTCGTAGCGCGGCTCCCCGCCGGCGAGTCCCAGCCTCCAGCGGTAGTTGTGGATGACGATGCCAACGTGATCGGAGTTGTCGAACGCCGCGGCGCTACGCTCGAACGTCGCGTCATCGAAGGCCCACTTCGGAGAGGCGATCTTCCAGATGAGCCTGGTGAACTCGCGCCGGTTCTTCGCGTAGCCGATCCGCCCGCGTTCGGTGGCGAAATAGTATTGATACCACCAGCCAAGCTCGGCAGCGGGCGGCAGGGGCTGCTTGTTGAATTCGAGGTTCGTGATCAGGTAACCGCTGACCGACACGAGCGCCTTGCACCGTTCCGGCCAAAGCGCAGCGATGATGGCTGCGGTTCGCGCGCCCCAATCGAAGCCGGCGATCACCGGCTTGTCGATGCCGAGCGCGTCCATCAAGGCGACCACATCCTGTGCAATCGCGGATTGCTGGGCGTTCCTGAACGTGTCGCTCGACAGAAAGCGCGTGGAACCGTACCCGCGTAGATACGGCACGATCACCCTGTAACCGGCTGTCGCCAGCAGCGGAGCCACATCCACATAGCTGTGGATGTCATACGGCCAGCCATGCAGAAGGATCACCGCCTGACCCCCGCGCGGGCCCGCCTCCGCGTACCCGACATTCAGCAGCCCCGCCTCGATCTGCTTCAACGACGCGAATGAGGTGTTCGCCGGACGCCGCTGGACAGCGTCCGCGCGGGCGGCAATGCCCATCTCGGCGACCGCAACTGTCGCCGCGGCCAGGCGGAGGAAGTGACGACGGTCGGGATCGGTTTTCTGGGTCATGGGTCTCTCCAATGCGAGAGCCGATCGAACCAGATCGCGGGCGGCGAACCTATTGCACGATGGTATTACAGCGTCGACACCATGGTGCAATCGCTCAGGCTCACAGACTCTGTTTGTATGGCGTGCATTCCAGACGAACAGTTCAAGGAGCCATCATGATCCGTTTTGAAAAGATGACACACCTCGCGAGAAGCGTGGCGCATTCCGCCAGGTCCGCCGCGACGAGCGCATTCGGAGTCGCCCTGATCGCCGTGCCTTGCTGCGTGATGGCCGCCACCGAATCGGCCGCTGAAAGAACCGCTTCCATCAGCGCCGCAACCGCCGTGCCCCAGGCCGAGTCTCGCGATGACTCGATCCGCCCGTTCCACATCAGCGTTCCTCAGGCGTCGCTCGACGACCTCCGCCAGCGCGTGCTCGCGACCCGGTGGCCCGATAAAGAAACGGTGAACGACCCCTCCCAGGGCGTGCGGCTCGCGAAGATCCAGGCGCTCGCACAGTACTGGGGCACTCAGTACGACTGGCGCAAGATTGAAGCGAAGCTCAACTCCCTGCCGCAGTTCACGACCCGGATCGACGGGCTCGATATTCATTTCATCCACGTTCGGTCGAAGAATCCGAACGCGCTGCCGCTACTCATCACACACGGCTGGCCGGGCTCGATTCTGGAGCTGGTGAAGGCGATCGATCCCCTCACCAACCCCACCGCACATGGCGGCCGCGCCGAGGATGCGTTCGATGTCGTCATCCCCTCGATGCCCGGCTATGGTTTCTCCGAACGGCCGACGGCGACAGGCTGGGATCCGGACCGCATGGGTCGCGCGTGGCACGAGCTGATGGGACGTCTGGGATACAAGCGCTATGTCTCCCAGGGCGGCGACTGGGGATCGGTTGTCGCGGATGTGATGGGTCGTCAGGCTCCGCCGGGGTTGCTCGGCATTCACGTCAACATGCCCGCCGCGGTGCCGGCCGACCTCATGAAAGGCATTCTCGCCGGCGACCCGGCACCCGCCGGGCTGTTGGCCGGGGAGAAAGCGGCATACGAATCGCTCAGCACCTTCTTCGGAAAGAACGCGGGGTACGGCGCGATGATGGTGACGCGTCCGCAGACCGTCGGCTACGGCCTCTCCGACTCGCCCGCGGGACTCGCCGCGTGGATGTACGACAAGTTCGCGCAATGGACCTACAGCGGCGGTGAACCCGAACGCTCGCTGACAAGGGACGAGATGCTGGACGACATCACGTTGTACTGGCTCACGAACAGCGCGGTCTCTTCCGCGCGGCTCTACTGGGAGAACAACAACAACAATTTCAGCGCCGCCGCGCAGAAGACCGGCGAGATCAAAGTGCCCGTGGCGGTCACGGTGTTCCCCGGCGAAATCTACCGTGCGCCGAAGAGCTGGACCCAGAAGGCGTATCCCAAACTCACCTACTTCAATGAAGTGGACAAGGGCGGGCACTTCGCGGCCTGGGAACAGCCGGAGCTGTTCGCCGCCGAGCTGCGCGCGGCGTTCAAGTCCTTGCGCTAGTCGAACAAGGTCCGATCGGGATGCACATCATGAAATCATTGCGACCCTGGCTCCTGGCGACGGCTCTGGGCGTGACAAGCGCCCCGCTCACCGCGGCCGCGTTGCCAGTCGAAGGCAAGCTTCCGCATCTCGATCGGGCCACCGAGTGGCTCAATTCACCACCGCTGAGCACGGCGGATCTGCGCGGCAAAGTCGTGCTCGTCGACTTCTGGACCTACACCTGCATCAACTGGCGGCGCACGCTGCCTTACCTGCGCGTCTGGGCCGAGAAGTACAAGGATCAGGGGCTCGTCGTCATCGGCGTGCACACACCGGAGTTCAGCTTCGAGAAGAACGCCGCCAACGTGCGCGTGGCCGCGAAGGAGCAGAACGTCGACTATCCGATCGCGATCGATAGCGACTACGCGATCTGGAACGCTTTCGATAACCACTACTGGCCGGCGCTCTACTTCATCGACCCGCAGGGACGCATTCGACATCATCAATTCGGGGAGGGCGAGTACGAGAAGCTGGAGCGGGTGATCCAGCAGCTGCTCGCCGAGGCGGGGCGCGCATCGCCAGTCAGTGCGCCCGCGGTGATCGAGGGCCAGGGCGCGGAAGCCGGCGCGGACTGGCCGAGCCTGCGCACGGCGGAAACCTATGTCGGCTACGGGCGCGACAATAACTTCGCTTCTCCCGGCGGCGGGAAGCTGGATCGATCTCGCGTCTATGCCGCCCCAACGGCATTGAAGCTCAACCAGTGGGCGCTCGCTGGCTCGTGGACGATGAAGAAGGAATCGACGATCTCACAGAAGGCGAACGGGAAGATCACGTACCGCTTTCATGCGCGCGACGTTCATCTCGTCATGGGGCCGGTCACTCACGGTGCTCCGGTTCGATTCCGCGTGACGATTGACGGCCAGCCGCCGCACGCCTCTCACGGCGTCGACGTGGACGCCGAGGGACTGGGCACGCTCGACGCGCAGCGCATGTACCAGCTCATCCGCCAGCCCGCGCCGATCGTGGATCGGCAGGTCGAGATCGAGTTTCTCGACGCGGGGGCCGAGGTGTTCTCTTTCACATTCGGCTGATCGATCAAAGCGATTCAGCGACCGCGGCGGCTTCGATCTCGATGACGATCAGGAGAGACGGGTCGGCCCGCCTCTCCATACGCGACCAAAGGCTCATTGTCGACCGTGCGCCGCTCGGCTCTCCGCCGCGACCAGCAGCATATCCGCCGCCTTCTCGCCGATCATGATGGTGGGCACGTTGGTGTTTCCGGACGGATCGTCCGGCATCACCGAGGCATCCGCAACGCGTAGATTCTCGATCCCATGCACACGGAGCTGGGCGTCGACCACAGCGCCGGCATCACCCGCCACGCCCATGCGGCAAGTCCCTACCGGATGATGGCGATGTTCGATGTTCTGGCGCAGATGCGCCACGATCCGCGCATCGCTGCGCACTTGCGGTCCGGGCGCGAGCTCGCTCGCGACGAGCTCGCGCAATGGCGTCTGCGCGTACAGATCCCGGGACAACTTCAACGCTCGCACCATCGCCTCGACATCCGCCGGCTCGGTGAGCATGTTGAATCGGAAACGCGGCAGATCGAGCGGATCGGCTGAACGCAGCCGTACCCATCCACGCGACTGCGGATGCAGCACACCGATACGCGCGGTAACCGCATAGACCGGTGGCGGCGTGAACATCGGAAACCACAATTGCGCATGCTGATGGACGGCCATAATGACGATCTGGATATCCGGCCGGTCGAGCCCCGCGTTCGATTTCAGGATCAGGTTGCCCACCGTGCCCGCGGTCGTGAACGGCCCGTCGCCGCGCAGGAACCACCGCAAAACGGCGAGCGTCGCGCGGTCGAAGCGCAGATATTTTGTGAACCCGAGCCGCCCGCGCAACTCGTAGATGTTCAGCAGGTTGGGGTGCTCGATCAGGTTCTCGCCCACGCCGGGCAGATCGTGCAACACCTTCACACCGACCGATTCGAGATGCGCCGCCGGCCCGATGCCCGACAACTGCAGCACCTGCGGTGAGTTGTATGCGCCTCCGCACAGAACGACTTCGCGCGCGGCACGCACCTGACCGACCTGCCCGTTGCGCAAATATTCGACGCCGGTAGCGCGCGAGCCTTCCAGCGTCACCCGCGTGACGTGCGCGCCGGTGAGCACCGTGAGATTCGGCCTGTTTTTCGCAGGCTCCAGATACGAGCGCGAACTGCTCGCCCGCTTGCCACCGCTCACCGTGAGCTCGATGCGGCTCAACCCCTCCTGCCGCTCGGCATGGTGATCGTCGACGATGGGCAGGCCCATGTTCCTGGCGGCCTGCTGAAGCGGCAGAAACAGCGACTCCGGATAGTCGATCAGTGTATTGCCGACCGGCCCGCTCGCCCCGTGAAAACGGCTCTCGCCGCGCCAGCTCGTCTCGAGCCGCTTGAAGTACGGCAGGACGCTCGCGTAGTCCCAGCCTTCGAGGCCGCGCGCATGCCAGGCGTCGAAGTCGCGCGGATTGCCGCGCACGTTGATCATCGCGTTGATCGAGGAGCAGCCACCCAGCACCTTGCCGCGCCAGGCCGGCAGGCGACGCTGATCGAGCCCCGGCTCGGGCTCCGACTCGAGCGGCCACACGTAGGCGCGGTCGGTCGCGACGCGCGGGAACGCGATGGGCATGAGGCCGAACGGATGGTCGTCCTTGCGCCCCGCTTCGAGCAGTAATACGGATACATCGGGCCGTTCGCTCAGGCGCGCGGCCACCGCCGCGCCCGCGGAGCCGGCGCCGACGATCACGAAATCGAACACCCTGGAACGATTCGTCATGCCGTCGTCAGGTCTTCTTTTGAGGTTTCAACAATCACTATAGCCGATCCGGTGCGCGAGTCAGGGCCCGCCGAGCGGCACCTCGCCGCAGCGGGCTACCGCTCGTCGAAATGTCCTGTTCCGAGCCGTGGCTCACACGCTGGACCGCCACGCGCCTCGCCGAGCTCCGATCACGTTCCCTCGCCGCGGTAGAGACACTGTCCGGCGTGGAATTGAAGGCTAATATCCGCTGAAGAATTTCGAATCACTCGAGGGGGCATTTGCATGAAGTGCGTGACTGGTCTTGCGCGTTCCGCCGTCGCGATGGCGGCCGCCCCTCTGTTCCTGTCGCCTGCCTTCGCCCAGCAAGGGCAGCCGTCCATGCGGGGGGACGGCCCGGCGCCAGCCGCCCGCCCTTTCAGCATCACGCGCGCCGATCCGGGAATCGACGCACTGATCGCCGCGGACGCGACAGTCGAGCTGGTGGCGAGCGGCTTCGGGCTCAACGAAGGCACAACGTGGGTGCGTGACGGCAAAGGCAGCGGCTTCCTGCTCGTCGGCGGGCTGCTCGACAACGTGCTCTACAAGATCGCCCCCGACAACACGGTTTCGGTGTTCATGGAGAAGGCGGGCTACACGGGCACCGATGTCGACAACGTCGGCGCACAGACGCGCGCTGGCCGGTCGCACGTTCTGCTCATCGGGCCGTCGTGCTCGGGCGTCGATCCGCAGGGGCGCGTCGTCTGGTGCGCCGACGACGACCTGAAGCTCATGCGACTGGAGAAGGATGGCACGCACACGGTGCTGTCCGCAGGCGGCGAAGGCAAGCGATTCAGCGGCCCGAATGACATCTCGATCAAGTCCGACGGTGCAATCTACCTGACCGACAACGACTTCGGCCTGCGCGGCGCCGGCAAGAGCCCGTTGAAGGAACTGGCGAACGGCGTCTGGCGCATCAAGGACGGCACGACGACCCGCGTTCTGTCGGATAAGCAGCTCGATGGAATCCCGAATGGCATCACCTTCTCGCCCGACGAGAAATACCTGTACCTCTCCGCAGGCGGCAAGATGATGCGATATGACGTGAAGGCGGACGGAACGCTCGGCGAGTCGAAGCTGTTCACGGAAGGCGTCGGCATCGGCGACGGGATGCGAGTCGACACCAAAGGGAACATCTACTCAACCGGCGGAGCCGGGCCCGGCACCGTTCGAATCACGTCGCCTGAAGGCACGTTCCTCGGCACGATCAATCTGCCGATTCTCGGCGGCGAGCCGAAGAAGCAGATCTGCTCCACCAACGTCGCGTTCGGCGACAACGATGCTCGTACGCTCTTCGTTGCGGCGTGCGATGCCGTGTACAAGATTCGACTGAAAGTGCCGGGTATCCTGCAGGGGCCGAAGAGCTGACGCCGCGCGAGGTCCGCCATGCGCTAAAAGGGCGTGTGGAAATTCCTGAAGCGAGTGGCGAAGCCGCCGGTGGATGCGGACTCCACAGCCGTGCAACCGGCTGCTCCAGCCAACAAGTAGGCCGCGGCCGAACCGGAGAGTGTGAATAACTTCTGTGAAGTCGCCTTGCCGGCATCAGGAAGCCGGGGCGCGCTCAGCTACAAGCGATTTCAGAGAAGCTCTTCACGCTCTCCCGGAAAGATTTTCCCGGGATTCAGGATTCCGTTCGGATCCATCGCCTGCTTGATCGCACGCATGAGCGCCAGTTCCTCTGGGCTGCGCGAGTAGTGCAGGAACTTGCGCTTCAGCGAGCCGATGCCGTGCTCGGCGGAGACCGAACCCTTGCGGCGGGCCGCGATGCTGTAAACCACCTCTTCGATCTGCGATTCCGGCACGGAGTGGCCGTTCAGCGCGACCGACGCGTGCAGGTTGCCATCGGCCACGTGGCCGAAGTACACGGTTTTCAGGTCCGGCGAGCACGCCAGGAGCCCCGCTTCGATTTCTTCCACCAGATCGCCGATCTCGCCCGTCGGCACGCTCACGTCGAAACTCAGGTGCGGCCAGTGCGACGTGCGCCGCCACTCGCCCGGGGAATCGCGCACGATCCATAACTCGGTCGATTCGCGAACCGACTGGGCAATGATCGCGTTCGCGACGATGCCTTCTTCGAGCGCGTCACCGATCACCGTTTCGTAGCGTTGCTGATCAGCTTCCGGATCCTGCCCCATCGTTTCGATCAGCACGTACGCACCCGCGCCGCTCGGAAGCGGCGGCTTGCGTCCGAGTCCCTCGGTACCGAGCCGGTAGAACTCCGGCCACATGACCTCGAACGCGGTGAGCTGAGGACCGAAACCCGCGCGGCATCGAGCCAGCAGGTCCAACACCCCTTCGTAGTTGTCCACCGCGCAGATTCCCGTGCAGACACTGAGTGGCTTCGGGAACAGGCGCAGCACGACGGCGGTGATGATCCCGAGCGTGCCCTCCGCTCCGATGAACAACTGACGCAGGTCGTAACCGGTGTTGTTCTTGATGACCTTGCGGAGCGCGTCGATCACGGTGCCATCGGCCAGCACGGCTTCGACCCCCAGCACCAGATCGCGCGCCGTGCCGAAGCGCAGGACGCGATTGCCCCCCGCATTGGTCGAGACGTTGCCGCCGATCTGACACGAGCCGCGCCCGCCCAGGTCGAGCGGGAAGAACAGGTCGGCCGCGTCGGCGGCCTTCTGCACGGCTTCCATCACGACACCGGCGTCCACCGTGATCGTCGAGGCCGCGACGTCGAGCTCGCGGATCGCGCGCATGCGTTCGAGGGAGATGACAACGCACGGCCCCACCGGCACGCCGCCGCCAGCAAGGCCCGTCATTCCCCCCTGAGGCTGAACGGCAATGCGCCGCTCGTTGCAGAATTTCAGGATCTGCGAAACCTGCTGCGTATTGCGCGGGTACGCGAGCGCGAGGATGCCGACGTTCGGGTTTCCCTGAACACCGTAGTCGCGCGTGTGGCGCACGACATTCCGCGAATCCGGCTCAACGATGATATCGCTGCCGACAAGCTGCCCCAGCTCGGAAACGACTGCGTTTGGCAAGATAGCGCCCTCTATCAGACGGGCTTTTCGCCTGCCACGGTGGTGCGATACAACTCGCGCCGATGACCCTGATAGTCGTTGTAAGCCTGGTGCACGCACAAACGATTGTCCCAGAGCACCAGCATGTCAGGCTCCCAGCGAAGCCGGCAACTGAAAGCGGGCTGCGTGATGTGCTCCCCGAGGTAGCGAAGAATCGGCGCCGACTCCTCAGCCTCCATGCCATCGATACCGATCGCGTAGGACGTGTCGATGTAGAGCGCCTTCTCCCCACTCTCCGGATGCGTGCGCACCATCGGGTGGGCGTTGCCTCGAATCTTTCGCATCAAGTCGTCGGAAAGGCGTTCAGCGTTGCGGGTGGATGCGAGCCGGCCGATCGGGCTGTCGCTTTCGACAACCGCTTCCTGCGCGGACTTGAGCACGTCTCGTAGCGAGAAATGCACTTTCAGGTTCTGGATGATCCCGCGATACGTATCGCTCAGCATGCTGTAGGCGAGCGCGGAGTTCGCAAACGTGGTGTCGCCACCGAACGGCGGCACCTGCACGGATCTCAGGATCGTGATCGCAGGCGGCGCGGGAAGAAACGGTGAATCGGTATGCCAGCCCTCGCCGAAAACCATCTTCGACGGATCATCGGCTTCCTTGATGAGCGGATGCACGTTGCGATGGCCGGGCACGCCCGTCGTGTACGCATCTTCCGCGAACGAGCCGAAATGCAGGCTGAACGCTTCATGGTCTGGATGCGTCAGCTTCTGGCCGCGGAAGTAAATCATCTTGTGCCGGAACAGCGCATGCCGGATCTCCTGCGCTTGCGTATCTGTCAGCTTCCTGACGTCCACGCCGGAGATCTCCGCGCCCATCGACGCGGCCAGCGGCTTCGCCGTGATGCCACGGTATTGGGCGGCGTTGTTATCGAACTTGCCAGTCGGATGAAGTCGCATGACGGAGCACCACCGGATTCAGTTCATGCAACAATGTTGCACGTGTTCAGTATAGTTTTAGTATAGTTTTTGGTGGAAAGGAGCGTCAAGACGGCACGCCCCTGCGCCGGCGTGCATCAGCTCACGCTGGCGGCCCGCAACGTCTGGCTGAGCAGTTCCCCTTTCTTCCGATGTGGCCGGTCGGTTCGATAAAGCAGCGTGAGCACCGAACCCAGCTGCTCATCGGCATCGAAGACCGGCACCGCAATCGCCGCGAAGCCGGAGATGGTCACCCCCGCCGCGAACACCACCGGGTCGGCTTCAGCGACACCGCTCACCCTGATTTCGGCGGCACGGACTTCGAGCTCGCGAATGCGCTTCTTCTGCGCGGCCTGGGACACGCCGGCCTCCTTCAGTTCCACGGCGAGGCGCTTCCAGACAATGTTTTGCGGCCCGAAGGCGAGGAACACTGCGCCGGTGGCGGTGCTGGCGAGCGAAGCCGTTCCGCCGATGCGCCATTGCAGAGGATGCGGTTCCCCGCCCTCTTCGGCGGCTACGATGATGATGCCGCTCTCCTGCCACTTGCACAGCAGAACGAGAGCCTCGGTCTTCCGCTGCAGCAATCGCATGGAGTCGTATACCGGCTCCCTGCCGTCCATTCTCTGCAGCGCACGCGTACCGAGATGGCGCGCGTAAGGACCCAAGGCATAAAGACCCGTTTGCGGATTCTGCGCGACCAGACCCGTTTCGATCAGGCTGATGAGATACATGCGCGCTTTGCTCGGCGACATATCCGCCGCGGCCGCGAGGGTCTTCAGGGGCGCGGGAGCGTCGCTGTCGGTGATCGCCCGAAGAAGCCGGAATCCCAGCGAAACCGACTGAATGCCCTTGGCCAAAGGTGTGCTCCCCGCGCTTACCCTTTCAATAATGTTGCATGCGTTTGCCGATGTCGATGTCGACGTTCGCCGCCATGCGCGCCCCAAACCAGGCTCGCAAGGCGCGATTGGCAGGTTCCGAAAACCACCGCGACACGAGGTAGCCGAGAAGCACGCTCAGAACCAGCATGAGCGCATAGCTCACGGGGTAGACCGCTTGCGGCGCGACGCCGCCAAAGAGAGCGCGGAACACATGAAACGTACCGAATATGACGAACATGTGAGTGAGATAGATTTCATAGCTGCAACGACCCACAGCCCGCAACAGCGAAGTGCGGCGAGCAAACAGGTCGTTACCGACCCCGCTGCCCATTGCGAGAAGCACCAGGGCCATTCCCAGCTCGAGCACCGTGACGTTAGTCCCCGTAGCTGCGAGGCCCAGCGCGCTGGTCGTCTTGCGGAACACGATCACGAGCAGAACAGCCGCGACTCCTGCGGCCATTGCAAGCCGCGCATGAGACCGACCGAGAGGTCGCCGCTCCGACAGCCAGCCGGCGAAGCAGCCCATTGCAATACCGTCCATGCAGGACAGATACGAGTAGTCGTCCCACGGATCGATGCCTGCGAGCCAGACGCGGTTGAACGGAGCGATAACGAGGAGCGGCAGCATCGCCACGAAGAGCGCCACCGGTCGGCGCAGAGCGAGACAGGCGAGCGGAAACAGCAGATAGAACGTCTCCTCCACCGACAGGGACCACATCACGTCCCAGTTTCCCGGCAGATAGCCGTGCCGACCTTCGTACCAGTTCACGTGGAAACCGAGGGCGGCAAACAGCGCGCCGCCGAGCGTTCCCCGATCGGGCCGAATCACGAACGGCCATACGTCGAGGAGATGCAGCAGGGTGGACACCGCGAGCACCAGCAACAGGCACGGCAGGATGCGGGCGGCACGAAGTCCGTAGAAGGCAACCGGCGCTATCTGATCCGGCGAGCCCCAGCGATGCACTGAAAGACGCGTGATCAGGAACCCCGAGATCACGAAGAAACAGACGACGGCGTAGTGCCCCGTGTTGAACAGCACGGTTCCGAGAGCCTCAGGCAGGAAAGGCTCCACCGTGTATCCATTGATCCGGAATCGGATATGGATGTGCAACAGGACTACCAGCATCGCCGCCAGACCGCGTAGTACATCCACTCCAGGCAGACGCGTGATCATTCCTCACACATGAGAATCCGCACCCATCCCACTAAAACGCCGATGAGGCCGGCCGACACGATTACCTGTGTGGGCAACCCGAGCGGCAAGCTCGTTCCCGATGAGCCTGCGGAAATCATCGCCCTCGCCAGCGCATCCGCTGAAACACTCACCGCTTTCATGGAGAGCGCCGCCCACACATGCAACTCTCCCGGCTTGCCGAGCGCGGGGATAATAACCAAACCCTTCGCCGACGGTCCGCTTTCTGTCTGGGCTCTCGTTCGCCGCGCTGCTCGGAAGGCCGGTGGTTCCCTGCCGGACATCGAATGCATTTCGGCGCATGTGACGCGGACGCTCGGGACCGGAACCCGAAGGCCTCATCGCTGAGGATGGTCAGAGCGCGAGCTCATCGTGAACGCGCTGGAACTGTGACCCTCAGTTGATCCCGATTGCGCGCGCAATCACCAACAGTCCCGCCGCGATGACCACCCCTCCAATGATTCGCGCCACGCGCTGACTCATCGGTGCGAGACGCTCGAGCGTGAGCGCGCCGGTAGTTGTACTCGGCGCCGCCGTCGCGCTGCTGCTCCGGGCTGACCCACACGCTGAAATCGGCGTTGAAGTCTCCGCCGAACGAGACGCCCAGGGAAACGTCCACTCCATCCGCTTCTTGTAGGCCCGCAGTTTCGCCAGAGGAGCCCGCGAAAGAGATCCGCGAGCGCGGCACCGCCTTCGTCGACCTCGAATCGATACGTCTTGTCGACGCGCACCCATGGCAGGGCCTGTCGCCGCTGCGCCAGCTCGTCACTGCGCCGTGTAAGCTCCTTCTCCGCCTGGAGCAGATCGAGATGCCAGCCGGAGTCGGCATTTCCGGGCTCGAGTCCGACGGTGGCGATCGATTCTTCTGCGGCGGCGGAAGGAGCGGCAAAGTCAGGGCGGTTCGTCGGCCGCAGTCGCCGCAGTAACGCGTCGGTCCGGCTGACTTTCCGAAGCGGTCCACTCCCAGTCCCCACTCCCACGGACCGCGTGGCGGTTCTCGGCATCCACTAGCCCTCGCCGCGACGACAGCGCACTCCTAGACTGGCATCGGCGCCGCTCGCCGCACGGCACCCTCTGCAGCAAGCAGTTGAAGCAAAGGCCAGCGTATATTCGATGGAAACGCGCCAGGTACGAAGCGGCACCCTTGCGGGCACGCCGGCACAGAACTCAAAAAAACGGAGAAATCGCTGTGATAACGAAATTCGCGCTGGGCGCGGTATGCCTGTCCTTTGCGTGCGCGAGCGCGATGGCGCAGGACGCGAAAACAGTGATCGCCGATGCGCAGAAAGCGCTGGGCAATCCCACATCCATCACCTACTCGGGATCCGCCAAGGACGTTTCGTTCCAGCAATGCGGAGCAAACGCCACTCAGATGGTCTGCCAGGGAACGCATGATCCGATGCGCCCGATCGCGAGCTACGTGCGCGTGATCGATCTCGTAGCCCCCACGTCGCGCCAGACCGGTGCCACAAACAACATCGGCGCGGGCGGCTCGACGACCGCAGTGCCGGGAACGTTCTTCCAGCAGGTGACGCCGCAACAGGCGGATCTTTCGCAGCCGTGGGCGCAGTCGCTCGAGCTGTACATCACGCCGTGGGGATTCCTGAAAGGCGCCGCTGCGAACAACGCGACCGCGAGCCGCAAGCGAGTCGACGGCAAGCAATACACCGTGTTGAGCTGGAGCCCCGCCGTCAAAGCGGTGTCGGGCAAGAGCTACACGATCAACGGCTACGTGAGCGACAAGAACTACGTCGAGCGCGTGGAAACGTGGCTCGGCGAGAACATCATGGGCGACATGCACGTGCTCGCCACCTACTCCGGCTGGAAGGATTTCGGCGGAACGACGGCACCCGCGAAGATCGTGCAGACGCGCGGCGGCTGGCCGTTCTTCGAAGCGGACGTGGCGTCGGCGAAGGCCAACCCGTCCGATCTCGAATCGCTCGCGCCTGCGCCGGCGAACCGACCGGCCGGCCCTCCCCCCGGTGGCCCACCGCCAGCGATGAACGTCACGACTGAAAAACTCGGTGATGGCCTGTGGCGACTCACGACCGGTGCCGGCAGCTACGACTCCATCGTTGTCGAGTTCAAGAGCTACATCATGATGCTCGAGGCCGGGCAGAGCATTGCGCGCGGCTCCGCGTACATCGCGGAAGCGAAGAAACTCGCGCCGAACAAGCCCATCCGGTACGTGATGAATACGCATCCGCACTCGGATCACACCGGCGGATTGCCCGCGCTGGTGGCGGAAGGCGCGACAGTCGTCACACAGAGGAACAACAAAGAGTTCCTCGAGGGCGCGCTGAACACGCCACGCACACTGCTCGACGACGTGCTCGCGAAGAATCCGAAGAGAGCGCGCTTCGAAAGCGTTTCGGAAAAGAAGATCTATTCGGACGGAACGCGCACGGTGGAGCTGTATCACATCTATCCCGCGCCTCATTCGAACGGGCTGCTGATCGCGTACATCCCGAAGGAAAAGGTGATATTCCAGGGCGACTTCTCGGTGACGCCGGGGCAGCCAGCGAACGATCACGTGAAGGCACTGGTGCCGGCGCTCGAGAAGCTGAACCTCGTCGACTTCGATCGCTACATCAACGTGCACGCTTCCGCGACTCCGCAAACGAAGGCGGATGTGTGGAAGGCGGTTGGGAAGTAGCGCCGGCGCGCGCCTTCCCGAGTTGCGTGACAGCGCCCGCGAGGTATTGAGACCTGAATGAGCGACTCAAAATCGGAAACGACACTCACGAACCGCCGCGACTTCCTGGGCGCGGCGGCACTCGGCGTCGGCTTCGCCGCCGCCAGCGGCGCGGCCGGCGCGGCGGATCGTGCGGCTTCCCCGTCTCGCGCGATCCCGGATCTCAGGATAGTCCGCGTTCAGGCGTTCCCGCTGAGCTACCCCGGCGACTTCGCCTACGGAAGCGTGCGCAAGCCCAATCAGGAAGCGGGCACCTACTTCGAAGTGGAAACGGCCGGTGGCCTCATCGGCCACGGCATCACCGCGATCTCCGATCCACGCGCGGTGGCCAGCATCACCAACCAACTCGTCGCGCCCGCCGTGGTCGGCGAGAACGCGATGGATCACGAAGCCATCTGGAGCAAGCTCTACTGGCGGCTCACACCGCGCGGCCAGACCGGCCTCGCCACGCACGCCATTTCCGGCGTCGACATCGCACTGTGGGATCTGAAAGGTAAAGCGCTTGGCGTGCCCATCGCCTCATTGCTCGGAGGGGCGCGCAAGGAAGTGCCCTTGTACGTGACCTTCGGCCCCGCCTTCCTGAGCCGCGATGAGCTGGTGGACGTGGCGAAAGCAATGACCGCGCAGGGTTTCACGCATCTCAAGATGGTCGTCGGCCAGGCCGCGCTCGAGCGGCGCGACACGCGCTCCCTCGAAACGGTGGTGGAAGACGATGTCGCGCGCGTGCGCGCGGTACGCGAGGCGGTCGGGCCCGACGTGAATCTCTACATCGACGGCAACTGCAACTTCGATTTCCCCACGGCGGAGCGTCTCGTGCGGCGACTGGAGCCGTATCGCATCTCCTTCTTCGAAGAGCCGCTCATGCAGAACGACGTGCGGCTGATGGCGGACCTGCGACGTCGCACGGGCGTTACGCTCGCCGCCGGCCAGAACGAAGGCATGGCTTTCCGGTTTCGGGACATGCTCATCGCCGAAGCGGTCGACTATGTGCAGCCGAACGCGATGATCACTGGCGGCTTCACTCAGACGGTGAAGATCGCGGGCATGGCCTCCGCATTCAACGTTGGCATTGCGAACGGCGGCGCGGGTGCCCTTCAGAACATGCACGTGCATGCGGGGTTGTGGAACGGGGGCTTCTGCGAATGGCACCTGCCGTTCATGGGGCTCTGTCGCCACATCTATCGCGACATGCCCGAGGCGAAGGCCGGCAAGGTCGCGATACCCGCCGCGCCCGGGCTCGGCTTCGAGCCGAATCGGGACGCGATTCGCGCGATCACACTGAAGGGCTGATCCGCTCGACTGAAGACGCACGTCGCTCGCCGGGCGGGATCGCCGGGCGATGCCATCCGGCGAAACCCGCGGGAGGCACCCATGAAAACGATGAAATCGAACCCGATCGCGCTGGCCATCCTGGGCACGGTCGCGGTACTGGCTTTGGCGACGTCACTGCGGATAGCCGACGCGGCCGCCTGCTGAAGTGAGTTTCTGGCGGCGGGACACACCGCCGCCAGAAACCATCCACTCGCTCAGAACTTCGCTTTGAAGCCGGCGTAGATCTGACGCCCGAGCACGTCGTAGAAGCCGACTTCCGTGACCCCTTCACCGGAGGTGGGCTGGGGATCCGCGGCGCTACGGCGTCCCGTGACGACCGGCGGTGTGTTGAACAGGTTGTCGATGCCCAACCGGATCTGCACCGTGTCGTTCAGCGTCCATGCGCCGGAGAAATCGAACACGTCATAGTTCTCCTCCGCTCCCATGACCGTGACCGGCACAGCCGACGTTGCCTGCAGCTCCGATTTCGCGGTCGGCAGATGTCTCCAGCGCAGGTTGGCACTGAATGGCCCGGCGCCATAGTTCAGTGTCGTGAACAGGCGATAGCGATACGCGCCGCGATTCAGCGACGTGCCCGCCGAAGGCCCGAGACTGCCGACCCAGTCGATGACGGGCGCTGTCGACGTCGCCTGCGTCTCCAGCTGAAGCAGCGTGCTCACCACCACGTTGACGCCGAAATTGCCCGGCACGGACTTGAGGCCCATGTCCGCAACGGCCGCTTTCCAGTCGAAGGTCACATCCAGTCCGCTGAGTTTCGACGTGCCCGCGTTGATGTACGACACGTTCGTCGCCGTCGCGCCGCCCGTCGAGGGATTGCGGATGATTCGCTGGCACGCTTCGTTGGCCACATCGAACGTCGGATTGCTATCGGAACTCAGGCAGGCCCGGTACACCGCGTCGCCCGGCTCCGGCGCGATCATTCCCTTGATGATGATCCGGTACCAATCGACGCTGCTCGAGAACCCGGCCAGCAGCGGGTTCTCCCACCGAGGCTGAAAGACGAAGCCCGCCGTGTACGTGCTCGCATCTTCCGGGTTCACGTTGGGATTGCCCACCGCGTTGACGAACCAGAGCGCGGAGTTTCCATTCGGTTGTATCGCGCCCGCGCCGTAGAACGTCTGGGCGCCCGTGAGGCCCATCAACTTTTCGCAAAGAGCTCTGGCATTGGCCGCGTTGCCCGGATTGAACGACGCATTCACACCATACGGTGCGACGGTGTTGAGACCGCAGGGATCGCCCGGCGCCGCGGCGCTCCAGGTCTGCGATTGCGCCTGGAACATCTCGGCGATGTTCGGCGCGCGAGTCGCCGCCTGATAACCGCCGCGGAAGCGCAGCGCGCTGGTGATGCCCCAGTCCGCAAGGGCCTTGTAGGTTGAGATCCCGCCCTGCCACTTGTAGTCCGACCAGCGATATCCGAGCTCGAGATTCAGGTGCTGGATGAGCGGAAGATCCTTCACGATGGGCACGGAGAGCTCGCCGTAGTACTCCTTCACGGAGGTCGAGCCCGACGTGCTGTTCGCGGGGAAGGTGCCGAGGCCCAGATCGAGGAACGAGTCCTGCGTGTTCAGGAAGTCGAAGATGTAACGGTAATCGTTCCTGCGAAACTCGCTGCCGAGCGCAAACCGTACTTCGCCCGATGGCAGATTGAAGAGATGGCCCTGCAGGTTGGCCTGGAAGTCGTCCTGAACCATCCTGGACTGGTGTTGCAGCTGGACGGTCATCGCGTCGATACAGTCCTGCGAAATCTGATCGTGCGGCCGGAATACCGGAACACCCGACGTACAGGTGGCAACACCGCCGGCGAATCCATTACCGGGCGGGCCGGCGTTCCCCTGCGCGAAGAAGCCCGTACCGAAGTTAGGCGACTGGATGACCGCCCGAACCTGTGACAGGGCGGCATACCCCTGCAGCAACAATCCCAGCGTGCTGGAGCCGTGAGACGCGGTCACGTCCCACGAGCCATCGAGCGCGTCCCACTTGCCTCGCAGTCCGATCTGGAACTGGTCGGTGCGCTGAGTCGTATCGATGGTGCGCGGCTTGCTGAGTCCGTAGTACGGGAAATCGAGGCTGTAGCTGAGATTGAATGGCGTGTTGGGGGTTGTGCGCGAATCCAGCAGCGCCCCCAGCTCGGGGCTGACTGGATAAGCCTGTGAGTTGGTGCAGCCGCCGACGGCGGGGCAATTCAGCCCGAACTGGCCGCCGGGGCGGTACGACGACACGGTCGAGCCATCCGCCGCGAGCGATGGCGCATAGATGCCATTGCCGTGAGGGATCGTCGAGCTCCATCCACCCGTCGCAGGTGAGACCTGCCAGAGTTGCGTGGTTTTGGCTTCAACGTTGTTCGACTGCAGGAACAAGGCAATATCGTCGCTCAGCTTGTACTCCCCGCGCGCGAACAACGAGTACCGCTCGAGCGGAACATTCGCCTTGTGATGAGGGATGTATTCCTGCAGGAAACCCTGGCCGTCGATCTTGCGGAAAATGAAGTCGCCCTCGGTCAACGGCCCGTTGTATCGATACAGGCCGGCCGTGGAACCCACACCCGCCGGTGAAACGCCGTTGAAGATCGAGGCGCCGGTGTAGACCGTGCCGTCCTGGTTCAGGTAGATGTTGCCGCCGATCGCGCCCACCCCGTTGCGCAATATCGTGTTGGCCGGCGCGCGGTTGAAGATGGAATCGATGACGCCGCCGTTCGGCGCGTTGTCGGCGCCGAACGTGATGTAAGGATCCGTGACGATCGAGATCGTGCCGTTCGTCGTCGGGTCCGACATGGAATTGCGGTAGAACTTGACGTCCTTCCATTCGACCGCTTCGCGCCGGTCGTACTCCATGCCCACCATGAGATTGCCGCGGTTGTCGGACGAGTTGATGCCCATGAGGGCGGAAAACCGCCCTTCCCCCGCGTGGCCGTTCTGCATGGCGCCGTATTGACCATCGACGTTGACGCCCTGGAAGTTCTTCTTGAGAAGGAAGTTCACGACACCCGAGACGGCATCCGCGCCATACACGGACGAGGCGCCGCCCGTGATCACTTCGACGCGATCGATCGCCGCGGCGGGAATGGTGTTGATGTCGACCGCCATCGTCGCGTTGACCGGGACGGCGCGCATTCCGTCGACCAGCACGAGGTTTCGATTGGGCCCCAGCCCGCGAAGGCTCAGCGTCGCGGCGCCCGCGGTAGTCGTCGACCCTGTGTTGATCAGCTCTCCATTGGAAACCTGCGTGTACCCCGTCGCCGCCGGTACGAACTGCGGCATCTTGTTGAGCGTGTCTTCGATGGTGACCGCCGCCTTGTTCTCGAGGGCGCTCGCATCGATCGTCTGGATCGGGCTGTTGGCTTCGTAGTCGCGGCGCGCGATGCGCGAGCCGGTGATGGTGACTTGCTCGAGGTTCGCTCCTTCCGCGCTGGATTCGGCGGCGTCCTGTGCGCTCGCCATCTGCATGAGACTCCCCTGGATGGCGAACGCGACGGCAATTGAGATGGCGCTACGGCGTCGCGGATTGCCCGCGACGTGTGTAATGAGACTCTTCATTCTCTACCCCTCTTTTCAAAATGCGGGCTGGCTCTTGATGAATTGCGAAACGATCCACTTCTCCCCACTCGATGGCGCCCGTCCGGCGTGCAAGGTCCGTATATCCGGCCTGCCGTCGGCGAACGCGTTGACGAAAAAGAAGCCTTCGCCGCCTATGCCTTTGTGACTGATGCCGAGCCGCGGAAACTCGGTCTCGCCGCTGCCGTAGTCATCGTTGAGGTAGACGAGGAAGGTGACGATGCGCTGGCCGCGCTCGCGGATGTGCTGTTCGTAGTCCGGCACATTGGGGTCGACGAAATCGAAGTGCTCGGAGTTCCGCTCGCCGACGTCGTAGTGCAGAACCGTCATCGCCTCGAAGTGCCGGAACGGCAGGCCGAGGCACGCCGCCATGCGCGATTGCACGAGGACGCAGATGAAGTCGGTGTCGAGAAAGCTGAAGCTGGCCGACGTATTAGTGCGAGTCGCATGAGCCGTTGTCTTGCCTACCGCGGCGTCGTAGACGAGCGCACGTGACAATCTCCCCTTCGCGCGCTGGATGATCCAACGGCTGACGTCCGGCCCGATGAACATCGGGTACGAGCGGAGCAACGGATTGCCGTGAAGGTCGATGGACGGCGGCGGGCTCGACCATCCCGAGAGATCCACGCTCTGTGCGACACGTCGCCAGTGATCCGCTTCAGTCAGCGGACGCGCGAGGTCCGTCCTGGCCGGAGTGCCGGCGAGCACGCGAATCTGCTGCTGCGCCGGCTGCCAGCCGCGGACGGCGGCGGTGATGAGGCATTCCCATGCCGCGACCAGGTCGGGGGGTGCGTTGATCCCGGTCGCAAGACACACGGAGAACACAGCCGCTGCCTCAGCACCGCCGCGGCCACAGGCATCAACGAGGAACCTGGCACCTTCGCGCGGTAGATGCGGCGCGCGATCGCCGACGAGCAGACGTTTGCCGAGACGCGTGATCGCCTCGACGTCGTGCTTGCGCACGCCCGCAACCAGCCAATCGACCGCCTCGGTGTGCCGGCCGACCGCGTCGCATTGTTCCGCGCACGCAACTTCCGAGGACAGCCTGAAGCTGTCCGCCGCGGATGATCCCACTGCGCCCCCCCTGCAACCCGACGCATGCCGTGTGGTACTCACGGTTCTCCCGGGTATGCCGCTGGATGGTTTCAGCGAGCGCGCCGGCGTGTCAAACGAATGAGCGTGCGCTTCTCGCGCTGTTCTGTTTTCGGGACAGCTGTCCTAAAAGTTGTCCTGGTTTTAGAACATGCGCTCGGAAGTCACGAGGGACTTCGGTTGGTGGGAGTGGCACTACCTGATTCGCAATGATTGCTTACGGTGCCGGCCCGATTGGCGGCAGACGGCACAAACAGGCATTCTTCGCGCCATTCCGCAACGGGGAGGGCGCGCTGGATGAGGTCGGTTACGAAGGCTCGCAAAGCAGCGGCCGCCGGATTCCTGGTAGCCATGGGACTCGCAGTAACAGGTCTGCCCGCGCAAGGGCCGCGCAAGACCGGTGGACAGGGATGCGTCGATTACTCGAACGACATCGCCGGGTGCCAGCCTTCGACGTTCGCAACGCCGACGGGCCGGATCCCGTCGCGCCGGGTGGGCAAGGACGGCAAGATCAACGCCAAATCCTCGGAAGCCGAGGCCAGGGCGGGAGCGGCACGCGTCGAGCAGGCTCTGCATCTCTTTCGAAACATCGAGCCGGTCCACTGGGTCGCCACCGTGCCCTCGGTCAAGGACCCCGCGACGGGGGACTGGACGGGCGGCGACCTCGACGCGATGGGCGATGCGCGCGGTCTCGGCATCGCCGGCAGCTGCCTCTTCGTCGGCCACGAGAACGGCCTCGGGCAGAAGCACGGCATCAACATCTTCCGGATCCAGCCGAACCCGGCGAAGGCACCCCCGGTTCAGGTCGGTGAGATTGCCGCCCTCGCCCAGGGCGATCAGGGCTTCGACGACCGCGAGCTGCGCTCGCTCGTCTACACCACTTCAGACGGCCAGGAGCGCCAGATCCTGGTTCGCAACGGCGGCACGCAGTCGATCGGGCGCGAGCTCGTCTACGACATCGACCTGAACACCTGCCTCGTGAAGTCGACCAGCGGCGTGTACGACTTCGGCGGCCAATCCCACGAGTTCTATCTGTGGCACGACCCCGCCAATCCAAACCGCGTGCTCGTCTACATGACGATCTGGACGCCGGCCGTGCCGGACCCGCATGACGCGAGCCTGCGCGTGGCCGACCTGTACGTCATGGCGATCACGGACGAGAAGAGCGGCGAAATCCTGAAAGAACCCCGGATCGACGCGACCTTCACGCTGCAGGATGCCGGCGGCCCCCGCATCAACGAAAAACCCGATGCGACCGGTCTCTACTCGGATGGCCGCTTCATCGACTACTCGATCAACAAGGACCTGTGGGGTACGCCCGGCGCCCTGAACAAGACCGAGCAGAACAAGCTGCATTCCATTTCGATCTCGAATGATGGCGAGCGCGGGTATGTGGCGGGCACCACCTCGGGGTTCTACGTGCTCAACACGGAAGCGATCGCTCACCACTCCGATGCGGAGCTCGCGGCCGGCAAGGCCGGTTGCAACCCGCACACGACAATCGTAGCGAACGACGCGGGCATCGACGCCTCGAAGCTGCCGGCGCTCGCGAACGACTGCGTGCACATGGTCGTGAACGACGATCCCGGCATGAAGGTCTATCTGGCCTCCAATGCGCCCCCGGAAGCGAAGCTCGAGCGCTACGTGATGCTGGAGATGCGCTCACGGTTCGACGTGTATCCGCCGTTCAACGCGATCCCGACGGGCACGCACAGCGCGGTTCTGATTCCCGACCGTCCGGCGCTGGTGAGAGGCAACACCAAGGGACGCCCGGCTTACGTGTGGCTCAGCGACGAGAACTTCGGCGGCTGCCCGCTCAATTATGCGAGAGTCGTCTCCGTCGAAGCGGAAGCGTTCCCGGCGATGATTGGCGCCTTCGCCATCCCGGACAACCAGCTCGAAAACTGCCTGAAGCAACCGATCACCGAGCCCGACGGTGTCACGCGCCGCCGGCCGATCCCGCAGCAGAACCACAACCCCACCGTGTTCAAGAACCTCGTATTCAATACGTGGTACGGCCATGGGCTGCGCGTCATCGATATCTCGAACCCGATGACGCCGCGGGAGATCGGGCACGCGCTGCCCGTGCCTCAAGGCATTGCCAGAACGTATCCGGTGTTCAAGGATGGCCTGATCTACTGGACCGACAATCGAACCGGCCTGCACGTAGCGAAGTACACGGGCCCTTATGCCGATGAGATACCGACCAAGGACATCTACGAGGGCAATGCCACGAGCCCCCATCGCTGAACGCAAGGGTTCCGGTTCCGCTTTCACGCTCGATCGCCGCCGGTTGCTGCGTGCACTGGCGGCGGGCGCCATGGCCGGCTCGGCGTTCTTCGAAACGCCGGCGCGCGCCAAAGATGCGCCTGACGAGGAAATCGCGTGGGTCTGCCCCATGCACGCGTCGTACACCTCGACGACGGCCGGCACTTGTCCCATATGCGGCATGACCCTCGTTCAGACGAGGCCGTACGACACGCGCGACTACCGGCTCGAGTTCCGCACCGAGCCCGCGCAGGTTCATCCGGGCGAGAAGGTCACACTCTTCTTCCGGTTCCTGCATCCCGGCACCGGCGAGGTGGTGAAGGACTTCGAGGTTGTGCATACGAAGGAATTCCACCTCTTCGTCATCAGCCAGGACCTGGAGTTCTTCGAGCATATCCACCCGGTCATGCGGGATGACGGCACGTGGACCATCGAGACGATGGTTCCGAAAGCCGGCTACTACCAGGCGCTGTGCGATTTCATGCCGAAAGGCGGATCGGGTCAGTTCCTGACGGCGGCGCTGGTGACAGCGAACTACGCGGGTGACCTTGCGACGGATGGCGCGCACCTCGTGACCGACAAAGTGCCGCGGAAAAGCGCGGGTGACCTCACCGCAACGCTGTCGTTCAACCCAGCGCAGCCTGCCTCCGGTCAATACGTTCACCTCACCTTCAACCTCACGGACACCGCGACGGGACGGCCAGTTGCCGACCTGCAGACCTACCTCGGCCAGTTCAGCCACATGCTGTTGATGAGCGAGGACATGCAGTGCTACGTGCATTCGCATCCCATCAATCTCGTGGTCGCGCAGGAGGATGCCGCGCAACCCGAATACATCATTGCACCCGACGCGGACCTGGCGGCGATACGCGGCGGCCCGCAGGTGACCTTCGACTCGCTGCTGCCGAAGGCGGGCATGTTCCGGGCCTGGGCCCAGTTCCAGCGTAACGATGAGGTGCGCACGCTCGCGTTCACCTTCAACGTCGCGCAGGGTTCCGCGGAGCCGATCCTCGCGTGAAGAAATACTTCGCGGCGACTGCGGCAACTGCGGCAACTGCGGCGACCGCGGTAACTGCGGTAACTGCGGTAACTGCGGTAACCGCAGCGATTGCGGGGTTGGTGCTGGGAAGCCAGCCCGCCCTCCCCCACGCGCAGGCGACGACGACAGTACAGTTCGATCGCGAGATCGTGCGCATCCTGGACAACCATTGCGTCATGTGCCACGCGGAAAACGCGCTGGCATTTCCGCTGGTGACGTATGAGCAGACTTACGCCGCACGCTGGAAGATCCGGCAAGACGCGCTCGATCGGCACATGCCGCCGTGGGCCGCCCTTCCCGGCTACGGCGACTTCGTCAACGACAACCGCCTCACGCAGCGTGAAGTCGACTTTCTCGCGTCCTGGGCGGAGAGCTTCGGTCCGCGCAACAACGGTGAGGTCTATCGAGGCGCCGCCGCGCGCGAGGTGTCGAAGCCAGTGCGGACGCGCGCGGACTTCGAACGATGGGAGCTCGGCAAACCCGATGTCCTGCTACCCATCCCCGCAAACAATGTCGTCGATCCGAAATTGAAATCGGATCGCTGGCTGCGTGGATTGGAATACAAGCCGGCGGACCGCCGCTTCGTGCGCGCGGTGTCTTTCAAGATCCAGGAGTCCGGTCAGTGGATCGGTAGCTGGACGCCCTGGCACGGAGTCGTAACCTTCCCACAAGGAGTGGCGCTTCGATTGCCCGCCGGCTCGCACGTGGCCGCCGAAATTCTCTACGTCGGCTCGAAGGAGCCGGTCGTAGATTCGGGCTCGCTCGCGCTGTACTTCGCCGATAAGCCTTCGCTGCGGACCCTCTCGAACCTCGTTCTCGAAGCGAAACCCACGTCCGGCGCCGCGCGAAAGCGGCTCGCCACCACCCGGCTGACCGAAGACACCAACATTCTGGCGCTGGAGCCGGCGCTCCGGCGCGGCGTGCAGTCCATCGAGGTGTCCGCCCGGACTGCATCGGGCGCAACGCAGGTCCTCCTGTTCGCGAAAGACATTCCGGTGGATTGGCCCACGCCATACATCTACGAACAGCCGGTCTCGCTCCCCAAAGGCACGGAGCTGACGGTCATCGAGCACTACACCGGCGAAGATGCCGCCAACGCGCCCGTGACATTGAGTTTCTATCAGGGCGCGCCGCTGGCGGCAGCCACGCCGAAAGCACAGCGGACGGCCCCCACTTCAACACGACGCTTCGAGCTATCCGGAACCGTGAAATCCGTGGATGCCGACAACGGCCGGCTCGTCGTCGAACACGGGGAGGTTGCCGGGCTCATGGGCGCCATGACCATGACGTACCGTGTGGGCCCACGCGAAAACCTGAAGAATATTTCGGCCGGCGACCGGATTCGCTCGGACGTTGTGGTGAGCGAGACGGGCTCCCACCTCGAAAACATCGAGGTCACCCGACGGCGGGAGTAGTGGGTAGGCCCGCATGTGTGGTACGTCACAATACGACACGGCAATTACCTACTCTTTCGCGGGCCCGCCGGCGAGAGACTGTGGCTATGACAAGTGCAGCGCTGCCGTTCTCCCACGCACCCGCCACCCCAGCCCATTTGGTGGACGAGGATCTCAACCTGACCACCGTCGCCAACGCCCTGCTCGCGTGCCACGCGCGCGGCGCGGATGGCCAGACGATGCTGACGATGTGCGAGCGCCTGCTCACCGTCGCCGAGCACGAGTTGCTCGAACGCGAGCGGAAGATGATGGCTTCCGGCGACCCCACGCTGGCCATGCACGTCCGTCGTCACGGCGATCTGCTCCACGTGCTGGGGCGTCAGGTGCGGGATTCGCGTCGAAGCGCGGGCCCGCTTCCCCGCAACTTCATTCATCTTGTCGGTTCCATGGTCGACCGCATACGCGCCTCCACCAGCGAAGTCAGCTGAAGAAGCCCTCAATCGCCGGCGGCCAGGAGGGAGTGCTCTCTCAGCCGCCCGGCGATTGAGGGCTTCTTCTCCCGACGACGAGTGACGATTGCCATGACGTGACGATTGTCATTGGCGCTCGGCGCGCAGACGCTGCGATAGTAGAGCCCGCGCGCCAACCGTCACCGTGCGGGCTTTCGATGCGGACCTCGCTGACGCGCGAGCCCGCCGCCGCTATATTCCCCGCACTATCGGGCGCAGGTACGAAGGGGTCGAGCGATGAAGCGGATTGTGCGTGCGACCATGGTCGCCCTGCTCGCGGTGCTGCCGGCGCTGGCCGGCGCCGAGACGGTCTTGATCACCGGGGCGAACTCGGGCATCGGCCTCGAGTTCACCAAGCAGTTTGCCGCAAAGGGCTGGACCGTCATCGCCACGCATCGGCGATCCTCCCCTCCCCCGTCGCTCGCCGAGGTAGCGGCGAAGTTTCCGCGGGTCCGGATCGAGACGCTCGACGTCACCGACGAAACTCAGGTGCGCGGCGTCGCGAAGAAGCTCGAGAATGTCCCCATCGACGTGCTGATCAACAACGCCGGCGTCTACAACGACCGCAGCGGCTGCGCGCCCGGCAATGAGGACTGCGCCGGCGACTGGAACATCGAGAACTTCGGCAACCTGAAATTTTCGGTGTTCGACGCCATCCTCGCGGTCAATGTCAAAGGCCCGCTCATTGTGTCGCAGTCGTTCTACGCGAACGTGAAAGCCAGCAAGCAGAAGAAGATCGTCGCCATCAGCTCGAGCGTCGGCTCACTGACCGGCCCGAACGTGCAGGGCAATGGCATCATCTTCTATCGCGCCAGCAAGGCGGCGTTGAACCGCGAAATGCAGGTGGTCGCCGGCTCCGTCAAAAACGACGGGGTGACGGTCGTGATGCTCAACCCCGGTGCGACCGAGACCGAGCGACAGAAGAATCCCAAGCACTTCCCCGGGATGCTCGAGAGCAAAGACACCGTCGCGCAGATGGTGAAGACGATCGAACGCGTCACCTTGGCGGATACCGGACGTTTTCTCCGCTACGACGGTGCCTCGGAGCCCTGGTGATCAGCTACGCAGGTGCTTGTTGAAGAACTCCGTCGTCCGCTGCCATGCGAGCTTGGCAGCATCGGCGTCATAGCGTGGCGTCGTATCGTTATTGAAGCCGTGCTGAACGCCGGGATAGATGTAGGTCTGGTACTGCACGCCGGCCGCTTTGAGCGCGGTCTCGTACGCGGGCCAACCCGCGTTGACGCGATCGTCCGCGCCCGCGTATTGAATCAGTAACGGCGCCTTGATCTTCGGGACATCTTCGGCCGGAGGCTGCGCGCCGTAGAACGGGACGGCCGCGCCGAGATCCGGAACGCGCGTCGCGAGGAAGTTCGCGACGCCGCCGCCGTAGCAGAACCCGACCACGCCCACCTTGCCGTTGCCACCCTTCAGGTCGCGAAGGTATCGCTCCGCTGCAACGAAGTCGCTGCGCGTCTTCGTCTGATCCAGCTTCGAGAACAGCTCGCGCGCCTTGTCTTCGTCACCGGGATAACCGCCGACCGGGAACAGCGCATCCGGCGCGAGCGCGATGAAGTCGTCCAGCGCGAGCCGCCGCGCGATGTCTTCGATATGCGGATTGAGCCCGCGGTTCTCGTGCACGACCAGAACCAGCGGCAGCTTGCCTTTCGCTTTCGCGGGTTTCACCAGATACGCGCGCACCTTGCCGCTGCCTTCCGGCGAAGCGAACTCGACGTACGAAGCTTCGACGCGCTTGTCAGAAGGCTGCACCTGCTGCGCTTCGGCGAAGCGGGGAGTGAGCGCGGCAAGCAGCCCTTCCGCCGTGAGCCCGGCAACGACGGCGTACTGACCCGCCGACTTCATGAATCCCCGCCGCGAAATCGCCCCGTGCACGTACTGGTCGAACAGCTTCAGCACTTCCGGGTGGAAGTCGTTTGCGGTCTTGCGCGTCATGGTGGGCTCCTCGTGGCGGAAAAGGCGCGAAACATTATCCATGCCTGCATAACATTGCAGTCTCGCATATGCTCCGGCTCTCCCGCAGCCCGCTCACACGATAATGTCCAGCCCGGCTTCCCCGCGCCCTTCCCCCGCAACCCAGCTCGGCATGTTCCTCGCGGTCTCGCTCGCGAGCGTCGGCAACTACTACGTCTACGACTCGATCGGGCCGGTGGCGGACCTGCTTTCCAGCCAGCTCGGCTTCTCCGACACGCAGATCGGAACGCTGAACGCGATCTATAGCCTGCCGAACATCTTCATGGTGCTGGTTGGGGGCGTGCTCGTCGACCGGTTCAATGCACGCTCGGTCACTGTCACGACGGCGATCGTGTGCCTGCTCGGTGCCATCCTGACAGCGCTCGGCTCGCGGTTCCCGGTCATGGCGGCCGGGCGGCTGCTGTTCGGGCTCGGCGCAGAAACGATGATCGTCGCGATGACGGTGGCGTTCGCGCAATGGTTTACCGGGCGCCACTTCGCACTCTTCTTCGCCCTGAACATCAGCGTGTCACGCCTGGGGTCATATCTCGCCGATCGCTCGCCGTCCTTCGCCCGCTCGCTCTACGAGCAGGGTTGGCAACCCCCGCTGTGGCTCGCCGTGGGGTTCGGTGCGATGGCCGTAGCCGGTTCAATCGGCTACTGGCTCGTGGATCGACGCGAGGCGCCTCGCGGCACGCTCGCCATCGCGCCACCACCCGACCGCATCGATTGGAGCAACCTGCTCCGCTTCCGCGCGGCGTACTGGTACACGGTGGCGCTGTGCGTCGCCTTCTACTCCGTTATCTTTCCATTTCGCAGCACGTTCTCGATCAAGTATTTCCAGCACGCTCACCAGTTGTCTCTGGAAGAAGCCAGCACCCTGAACAGCTACGTGTTCCTGGCGGCGGTGTTCGCGACGCCGGCGTTCGGGTTTCTCGTGGATCGAATCGGGAGACACGGACTGCTGATGGCCGTGGGCGCACTGATGCTGCCGTTGAGCTTCGTCTTTCTCGGCATGACGGGCGGCAATCTGTGGTTACCCACGGTGCTGCTGGGCGTCGCCTTCTCACTGGTGCCAGCGGTGCTTTGGCCCGCGGTGGCGCGGTACGTTGAGCCCCATCAACTCGGCACGGCGTACGGATTGATGACGATGATGCAGAACCTCGGATTGACGATCGCGAACGTGATCGCCGGATACATCAACGACACGAGCGGCGCGAGCGCCAGCAATCCGGCGGGATACACGCCGATGTTGTGGTTTTTTGGATTGCTGAGCCTCGCCGGATTTCTCTTCGCGCTCTTCCTCTGGAAGCGCGAGGGAAATCGGCGATGAGGCCTGCCGTTGCTGGCGCTTGGAGTGCGGCGCTCGTCGCGGGCAGCATGCTCGCCGCGTGTTCAACACCGGCTCCCAAGGCCGCCACGCAGACCACCGGGCAGGCTGCCGCGCGCACCACGCCGAATGTGCCGGCATGGATTTTCCCGCTCGCAACACCCGTCGTACGCACGGCCGTCGCCGCTCCGGAAACGGCCAAGCCCGTGCACTTACCCAACAGCACTGAGGAGTTCACTCGCGCGCAGCTGAGCAACCGCTTCGTCGCGCCAGACTGGTACCCGCGCTCACACGGCCCCATGCCCGAGGTCGTCGCACGCGGGCGCGCGCCCGATCTTTATGCCTGCGGCTACTGCCACACGCCCGGTGGACAGGGGCGACCCGAGAACGCGCCGCTCGCGGGGCTGCCGAGCGAGTACATCGTTCAGCAGGTCACGGACTTCCAGAGCGGCGCGCGGCGCGCGTTGCTGCCCGGGGTATTTCCGCCCGCGGATCTGATGATCCATGAAGCGATGAAAACCCTGCCGGCCGAAGCCCAATCCGCAGCGGAGTATTTTTCGCGCGAGAAGCTGCGTCCGCGCGTAATCGTGCTGGAGCGCTCGAGTGTGCCGCGCACTCAGGTGGTCGGCTCCGTCTACACACCCATCGCGAACGGCGGCGAGGAACCGTTAGGCACGCGCCTGATCGAGCTCGCGCGAGACGGCGAGCAGCACGAGAACCGTGACGAGCGGATGCGATACGTCGCGTATGTGCCGCGTGGAAGCGTTGCTCGCGGGCGGGTGCTCGCGCGCACCGGCGATCGCGGCCTGACGATCGCGTGCGTCACATGCCACGGCAACAAGCTGCAAGGCATGGGCGCGATCCCGCCACTGGCGGGCCGCTCGCCGAGCTATCTGCTACGCCAGCTGCTCGCGTTCCAGACGGGTGCGCGCTCCGGCGTCACGGCGCAGCCCATGCAACCGGTCGTGGCGAACCTCGACATCGGCAACATGATCGACGCGGCGGCGTTCGCCGCGTCGCTGCCACCCTGAAAGCAGAAGAACTTCCGCGCCGGCGCCGCGCTCGGCTACAGGCGATTTCAGAGAAGTTCTTCCGACTTTCCCTATCGCTCGTATTCGTTGAAGCCGTCTTTCACCGACTGCGGGCTATCCATATGGAAGCCCGTGCTGAAATAAGGCCGCGTGCCGTACGTGACGTTGGTGAACACCGCCTCCACCTGGCTGATGCCTTCCTTGTCGATGGAGAAGGTCTCGTGCGCCTGGAGCGTCGAGGTCGAGGTGTCCGTCACGGTCACCGTCTTGCCGTTCTTGAGCGTATAGCTGCGGATCGGCGCATCGTTCTCGTGATCGAAGTAGACGCTGGTCATCACGACCTGATGCTCGAGGTCGACGGCCATCACGCGCCGGCTGCGGATGCGGTTGTCGTTGCGGTGGTAACCCATCGCAATATCTTCCGCGCAGCTCATGTTGCCGCCGGCGCGCTCCCGGCCGGCCGGCACGGGAACGTTCGACGTCGGGCGGCCGTCTTCCAGGCGGTGGCACTTCGAAGAGAACATCGGCGGCTTGTCGCCCGTGTTGTTCTCGATGCCGGTGAAATAGGTGTTGACGATGCGCATCAGCTCTTCGCGCGAGCGACGCTGGGCCGGCGGCACCACCTGTGTGTATTCCGGGCGCGGCTTATCGCCGAGGTAGTCCGGCGCCGGCGGCGTGGCAGCGCCGCCCGCCGCTGCGGGATCGTTGCGCCACCGCTCCGACGTCACCACCGTCTCGATTTCGGTGATCGTCTTGTCGTACACCCTGAGCCGGGTGCTGACGATCACCGGTGCGCCGTTCTCGAGCATGCGCGCATAGAAGCCCACCGTGCCCCACTCCGGGTCGGCGATGTAGAGACGGTAAGGACGCACGCCGGTCGCGTTCTTCCAGAACCCATCGGGAATCGGCAGCGGCACGCTGTTCTCGGAGTAGCGCACGTTCTTGGCGAGCGGAACCTTGGCCGGATCGTGCGCGATCAACGCCGCGATGAACTGCTCGGCGAGACCCTGAAGGCAGGCGCGATCGCAGTCACCGGTGCCTACATTCGCCGGCAGAGACGCAGCCGTCTGCGCCGATGCGGGGGTCACGAGCGAAACCACACTTGCGGCGAGCAGCACGCATATCGCCGGGCGGAGCCGCCGGCTCATTCTGATAGTCATCTCAATATCCCCCTGCTTTGTTCTGAATCGACAATCGACTAAAGGACCTTCCCGGGATTCAGGATGCCGTTCGGATCCATCGCCTGCTTGATCGCGCGCATGAGGGCAAGCTCCTCGGGGCTGCGCGAGTACGACAGGAACTTGCGCTTGAGCGAGCCGATGCCATGCTCGGCGGAGATCGAGCCCCGGCGCCTGGATACGATTTGATACACCGCGTCCTCGATGTCCAGCTCAGGCACCGAATGACCGTTCATGCGCACCGAGGCGTGGAGATTGCCGTCCGCGACATGGCCGAAGTACACGGTCTTGAGCTGTGGCCAGCGGGAGTTCAGCTCGGTCTCGATCTCGGTCATCAGGGCGCCGATCTCCCCTGTCGGCACGCTTACGTCGAAACCCAGCTGCGGCCAGTGCGGCGTGCGCTGCCATTCGCCCGGCGCATCGCGCACGGTCCACAAATCGGTCGATTCGCGGCCCGATTTCGCGACGATTGCATCCTTCACGACGCCGGCTTCGAGCGCCTCGCCGATCACGGTTTCGTAGCGCTCCGAGTCGTTGTCCGGGTCCTGCCCCATCGTTTCGAGCAGCACGTAGACCGGCGAGCCGATCGGCAGCGGCGGCTTGCGGCCGAGCCCGATGGTGCCAAGCTCATAGAAGTCGGGCCACATGACCTCGAAGGCCGTCAGCTGGGCGCCGAAGCCCAGGCGCGCGCGTCTCAGCAACTCCAGAATCCCCGCGTAATCCTGCAGCGCGCAGATTCCGGTGCTGACGCTGCGAGGCTTGGGGAAGAGACGCAGCACCACGCCCGTGATCACGCCGAGCGTGCCTTCGGAGCCGATAAAGAGCTGACGCAGGTCGTAACCGGTGTTGTTCTTGATCACTTTGCGGAGTGAGTCGATGACCGTGCCATCGGCCAGCACGGCTTCCACGCCGAGCACGAGGTCCCGCGCCATCCCGAAGCGCAGCACGCGGTTGCCGCCGGCGTTGGTGGAGACGTTGCCGCCGATCTGGCAGGAGCCGCGACCGCCGAGGTCCAGCGGGAAGAAAAGATCCGCCGCGTCGGCGGCCTTCTGCACGGCTTCCATCACGACGCCGGCTTCGACGGTGATGGTTCCCGCCGCAACGTCCAGCTCCTTGATCGCGCGCATGCGCTCGAGCGAAAGCACGACGCAGGAACCGAGCGGCACACCGCCGCCGGCCAGGCCCGTCATACCGCCCTGCGGCTGCACGGGAATGTGCCGCTCGTTGCAGAACTTCAGGATCGCCGAAACCTGCTGCGTGCTGCGCGGATAGGCGAGCGCGAGGATATTGGCCTTCGGATTGGCGGGGACACCGAAGTCGTGCGAGTGACGCACTATGTTCTGTGAATCGGGCGCAACGACGACATCCGCCCCCACGAGCTTCGCAAGCTCGGCAACCACGTCGTTCTGCAAAGTTGTGCCCCTCAGGATGGCGCCGGATGCGCCGGGCTCATGCTACCGAAAAAAGCGCGGTGCGGGGCAGCTGCCGACGCCAGCGGCTGAAGCTCATGACCGTCACGATCGGGCGACGCACTTTGTCCGGGTCGAGCCGTCGGGAAACGGCGCCCGGGGCACTCCACGTCGGCATCGCTTGCTTGCGCCTCGCAGCCTCGCCTTGGCGGAAATGAATAACATTCTGTCTGACTTTCGGAATGACGTCACAGCCGGCCGCCTCTATCCTCGCTTCGCAAGCCGGCCAGGCGCTCGAGGAATTTGTCTTGATCTACGATGTGGTGATAGCGGGTGCCGGCCCCGTGGGATTGTTTCTCGCCTGTGAGCTGCGGCTCGCGGACCTCTCGGCAGTGGTGCTGGAGCAAGCCGAGGACCCGCACTCCCCCTTGAAACGGCTTCCGTTCGGGATGCGCGGACTTTCGGCACCCACCCTCGAAGCCTTTTACCGTCGCGGGTTACTGAACGACATCGCGACGCCGCCACGCGCGAAGCACGACTCGGGCGGTGGCGGCGCCTCGACCGCCGCTCATTGGATGCAACAGCCGCGACGCCCGGGCGGCCACTTCGCCGGCATCCAGTTCTATCAAGACAACATCGACACTTCGAAATGGCGGTATCGGCTGCCAAGCCCGGCCGGCACCAGCATGGCGGTCGAGATGGAGTATCTCGAAGCCGTCCTGGCCGCTCGCGCGGGCGCGATGGGAGTCGAGATCAGGCGCGGCCTCGGCGTCGAGGCGCTCGCCGAGTCGGAGACGGGCGTGACCGTTCGCGCCGCTGGCGAAATCTTTCGCGGGCGATGGCTCGTCGGTTGTGACGGCGGACGCAGCACCGTGCGCAAGGCGGGTGGCTTTGAGCTCGTCGGCACCGACCCCGAGTTCACCGGCTATTCCGTTCAAGTCGAGATGGCCGATCCGGATAAGCTCACCCCGGGCCGTCACTACACGCCGACCGGCATGTATACCTACCAAAAGCCCGGAACCCTCGCGCTGGTCGATTTCGACGGGGGCGCTTTCCATCGAACCCGGCCGATCACGCTCGATCATGTGCAGGCGGTGTTGCGCCGTATCTCGAACACCGATGTCACGGTGAGGACCCTCGAGCTTGCCACCACCTGGACGGATCGCGCCTATCACGCAACGGCTTACCGCAAAGGACGGGTGCTGCTCGCAGGCGATGCCGCGCACATCCATTCCCCCCTGGGCGGCCAGGGCCTCAACCTGGGTATCGGCGACGCGATGAATCTTGCGTGGAAACTGGCTGCGACCCTCCGTGGTGACGCGCCGGTCGGTCTGCTCGACAGCTATACGAGTGAACGGCATCCGGTAGGAGCGCAGGTTCTCGACTGGTCGCGCGCCCAGGTCGCGCTGATGCGACCGAGCCGGAGCTCGCGCGCGCTCGAAGCCATCATCCGCGATCTCATCGACACGCGCGACGGCGCGACCTACTTCGCTGAGCGCGTGTGGGGTGTTTCTCTCCGCTACGATCCTGGCGTCGGTCACCCACTGGTAGGCCGCAGCGCTCCCGACTTCGAGTTGGTCGACGGGACGAAGCTCGGCGAGCTCCTCAGGAAGGGGAAAGGCCTGTTCCTGGACTTTGATCGTCGTGCGCCACTTCAAGCGGTTGCCAGCCGGTGGAACGGTCGGATCACGTACGTCGCCAGTGACGCGAAGGATCGGCTGGGCCTGAGCGCTGTGCTCGTGCGGCCCGATGGCGTGGTCGCCTGGGCTGGTGAGACCGCCTCAGGCTATGAGGAAGCTGCTCAGTGCGCGTCGCGATGGTTCGGCGAACCCGGCTCGGGTGTGAGTCCGCCGTGAGATCGCCCCGCCGTTTCGGTACGTCTTCTCATCGTTCATTCTCATAGCCTCCGGTCCGCCACCGGAAGCCGAAAACTTTTCTGTCCGGCACTCAGTCCGAGATCATGGGCAACAGAATGTTCGGAACGAAATCGACGATGAAGTGAGCGGCGATGACCGCCGACAGATCGCGACGTCTGACGAACAGCATCGACAGAATGCCGCCCATGACGAGCGCGATGAGCACCCCGCCGATGCCCTGGCGATAGTGCGCGCCAGCGAATACAACGAGAGGAACGACGGCAGCCGCAAGCGTACCGCCACCCAGGCGCTGCACACGATCAATGGCATACCCGCGGTAGCACACCTCTTCAACGATTGCAGCCCGCAACACCGTGACGAGGGTCGCCCAGAGCGGCGGCGAAAACTGCGATTTGCCGTCGCCACCGAACTGCAGGCCGAAGAACGAAATGATGCCCAGGCAGGCGACAAGCCCGACGGCGCACAATACCGCGCCGATCAGCCCCCACAGCAACGACCGAATCGGGCTACCACCTCGTACGCCGATGGATGTGAACGGCAACCGTTCCCGGTTCGAGATGATCCATAGCAGCGCACCCAGAGGCAGGAACAGTGCGAACTCTCGGAAAAGATAGGCAAACGACGACTGTGGAGCGCCGAATGCGAGTCTCAGGAATGCGGGAATCAGCGGCGGCGCGAAGAGCGCAATCGCGAGACCGGTGGTCGTCCAGCCTTTGGAAGTGGTGCGTGCGGATGGAATCACTCATATCGAGAGTACCAGCGGCGGTCGTCGCATGACCAGCGCGACGCTCTTGTTCACGATCGCTTCGAGCACTCCGTTTCCGTAGCCGCGCTGGCCCGGTTTGCGGGCCGGACTCCGCTGGCCGCTCGCAAAGTAATTGTCCGTGTTCGCGCCGCCCGGGCAGAACGCCGACGGCTATTCCCAGCCCGTCGGCGAGTTGTACGGCGCCATGAAGCCCATCGCCTCGATCTCGTGGATCTGGCCACCCCAGATCTTGAAGATATGCATCGCCGGCAGATCGAACGGCGCGAAGTTCATCGTGCTCACGTCCCGGCTCGGGTCGTTCAGCAGCTTGTATTCCTTCTGCTTCATCTCGTGGCGGAAGTGCGAGAAGCCGAGCGCAAGCCCGGTCTGCTCGTCCGCGATCTCGACACGACGATCATCGATGACGCTGATGTAGGACATCGTCTGCGAGTCGAGCTGGCTCTTGCAGTCGTTCATGCCCATGAGGCTCGGTGGCCGCACGGGCTGGCCGGGAATGCCCGCCCCGGCGAGCGACGGGCCGCCGGACGGCGCGGTGCGCATGCCATTCTCGTGGCGTTCGCAGTCCGGCGCGAACGGCGCGAGCGAGCCGTTGTTGAGATCCAGCGCGTCGTAGTACGACTTGGCCATGTGCAGGAGGCGGCCGCGCGAATCGCGGTATTCGTAAGGCACTTCGATCGGGATGGCCGGGCGCAGGGTTTTCAGGTTCGCCAGCATCTGCTCGCGCGGCATGGCGATCATGTGCTCGGCCTCGGTGATCTTGCCGTTCACGACTTTCAGCCGGAACCCGACCTGCGCCGGCTTGTTCTCGGACTCGATCATGAACATGCCGCCGACTTCCTGCGACACGGCGTCGGGCACCACGATCCGGAACTCGGTCGGGCCGGCGGTCGTGGTCTTCCAGAGGCCTTCGCCCGCCTTGATGCGCTTGGCGTTCTCGACAGTCTTCACGTCGGAGGCAAGCGGCGCCTTACCGGGGTCGTGCGCGAGCAGCGCGCCGAAGTAGTCGTTCGCAAGCTTGATCAGTGCCGCGCGGTCCAACGGTTTGGGGGCGTCGGCGGCTTGCGCCAGACTCGCCTGTACCAGGCTCGCCAGCGCGGTCAGCGCAACGGCAGCCAGCCGTACGGACAATTTCGTGTTCATCTGCTCTCCCCTCTCGGTCGTTGTGGGGGCGGCGCGCGATCCGCGCGGCCCGTTTTTTCGCGACCGAGAATAGTGAGATCCGGGCAGGTCGCGCCCGAAAAAGCGCGTTTTTGTCCGCAATTCCGTCGGGCTCGGCAGGCGCGCCGCGCCGGCTCAATTCTCCTCGGTCGCGGCCCCCGCAAGCGCACCCATCTCGTCCAGCAGGCAAAGCCTGCTCGCCTCGAGGATGACCACGAACTTACCCGCCACCTTGCCCAGGCCGCACACGAACCGCGAGTCGATCCGCACGCCGAACTCCGGCACCGGCTCGATGGCGTCCGCCGCGAGCTCCAGCACTTCCGACGCGGCATCCGCCAGAACGCCGAAGCGCTGAATGGCGCCCTCCACAACCATCTCGACAATCACGATGCAGGTTCTGCGCCCCACCACGCAGGCGGGCCTGCCGAAGCGCACGGCGAGGTCCATCACCGGCACCACGGAACCGCGTAGATTGATCACGCCACGAACACTGTCCGGCATCATCGGGACGGAGGTCGGGGCCGCGTACTGAAGGATCTCCTTCACCGCCTGGATGTTGAGCGCGAACGTCTCGCCGCCCAGCAGGAACGTCAGATACTGCTGTATCTCCTGAGGTGCGTCCGCCGGCGGCGCACCGCGCTCAGGCGCTACGCTTGCGTGTCTTTCCGTTTGCGACATGCGAGTGGCCTCAGGCGAACCGGGTGAACTGCTTTTCGTCCACCAGCTCCGTGTCGCGAGGGCCGGCGATCGGGCCGCCCACGACCTTTCGTGCGGCGGACGGCTTGGCATTCGCCTGCGCCTTCGGCGGTGACGCGGCGGACTTCTTCGCTTCGCCACCACCGGTGCGGAAGAACGACATCGTCTGCTGAAGCTGCTCCGCCTGGCTGCTCATTTCTTCCGCCGTGCTGGCGAGCTCTTCGGATGAGGCGGCGTTCTGCTGCGTCGTCTGGCTGAGCTGCGTGACGGCCGAATTGATTTGCGAGACACCCGACGACTGCTCCTGCGACGCCGCCGAAATCTCCTGCACGAGATCCGAAGTCTTCCGAATGCTGGGGATCATCTCCGTGAGCAGCGTGCCCGCCTTCTCCGCCAGCGCGACGCTCTCCGTGGCGACGGCACCGATCTCCTGCGCGGCGACCTGGCTACGCTCCGCCAGCTTGCGCACTTCGGCCGCGACAACCGCGAAACCCTTTCCGTGCTCACCGGCGCGCGCGGCTTCGATCGCCGCGTTCAGCGCCAGAAGATTCGTCTGATACGCAATGTCGTCGATGATGCCGATCTTCTTCGCGATCTGCTTCATCGCCTCGACTGTCGCGCGCACGGACTCGCCGCCCTGCATCGCCTCGGTCGACGCCTTCGACGCGATGTTGTTCGTCACCTTCGCGTTGTCGCTGTTCTGAGCGATCGACGCGGTCATCTCTTCGATGGACGCGCTCGTCTCCTCGATTCCCGCGGCCTGCTCGCTGGCGGCCTGTGCGAGTGTCTGCGCCGTGGTGCTCACCTGCTCGGACGCGCTCGTCAGCTGCGACGCCGCGCCATTCACTTCGCTGATGATCATCGAGAGCTTGAGCACCGTATCGTTCGCATACTCCTTCATCTCGGCGAACGAGCCCTGGTAGTCCTTGTCGATGGTCTTCGTCAGGTCGCCTTCCGAGATCGCACGCATCGTCCGCACGACGTCACCAACAACTCGACGCAGCGTGTCGGTCGTGTTGCGCAAGGTGAAGAGCATGCTCTGCGTGTCGCCCTCTTTCGTAACGACGTCCACATCGAAGCGACCCACCGCGACCGATTCGAGCACGCTCGCCACATAACCCGGCTCGCCGCCGAGCTGGCGCAGGATGCTGCGCGTAACGAGAGTTCCGGCCGCCGCGGCGAAGAGGAGCGCGACGGCACCGAGCCCCAGCATCAGCGCGCGACCGCTTGCCACGGCCTCGTCGGCGGCGGTGACGTCGTCGTCGTTGAGTTTGGTTTGCAGGGTGACGAGGTCTTCGAGCCCATCGCTGAGTAACACGCTCTTCGGCTGGTACTCGTCGAGCAACGTGCGCGACGCCTCGTCCTTCTTGCCGCCGATCGCAAGCGTTGCGATCTGCTCGCGCATCGGCTCGACCTCTTTCATGAGGTCCATCACGACGGCGAGCTTGGTCTTCTCGGCCTCGGTCGTGCTGGCGTCCGCCGCCATCATTGCCGCGAGCGCCGCGGCTTCCTTGTCGAGAGAGGCTTTGCCGCTTCGAATGGCATCGCGTTCCCGGCGGAGCTCCGCGTCGTCACTGAAAACGAGCAGGTTGCGGATGCTGTTACCGATCTGTAAGGAAGCGGCCTGCATCTCGCTGGCATGGCGGATTTCGACGTTGTTCGTGCGCGTGATCGCCTTGATGTCGTCATCGAGCAGCGAGAGCCGCGTCACACCGGTTACCACTACGGCAGCGAGCACCAGCGACACGAGGCCGAAGGCCAAGGCCAGCCGGGTCCCTATCTTCATCTTCTCGAGCATCGACGTCCCTCTCCAACGAGCTGCGGGCAGTAGTGCCCGTGCCTGTCGGTTATCGGACGCAGTTCGAGATTGCTTGAGCGGGAGCGGCGGCAACGACCGCCGCTCGGCGAGCGTCAGGGAGATTTTGCGATGTGCGTAGCGATTGCGATCACTACGTATGCATGACGCGGTGCCACGCACAGGCGCTGGAGGCACGCGATACGTGCCCCAAGCGCCAGGCGAGAGCCGATCAGAGTTTCGCGGCGGCCGCTTCGTAGTTGGCGAGGCGGTTGAGGAAGTTGTCCGTGAAATCCGGGCGGCGATTGCGGAAGTCGACGTAGTACGCGTGCTCCCACACATCGAGCACGAGCAGCACCTTGCCCTCGCCCGTGGCGAGCGGCGTGCCGGCGTTCGGCGTCTTGGTGATCTTCAGCTTGCCGTCGTTCGCGAGGATAAGCCACGCCCAGCCCGAGCCGAACTGGCCCAGCGCCGCGGCCTTGAACGTCTCCTTGAACTTGTCGACGCTGCCGAAATCATCGGCGAGCTTCTTCTCGAGCTTGCCCGGGATGCCACCGCCGTCCGGCGACAGCGACTCCCAGAACACGCTGTGATTCCAGTGCTGGCCGGCGTTGTTGAAGACCGGAACAAGGTCGTCCTTGCCATAGCTCAGCTTGATCAGTTCCTCGAGCGATTTGCCCTTCAGGCTGTCGTTCTTCTCGACCAGGCCGTTGAGCGCGGTCACGTAGGTGTTGTGGTGTTTGCCATGGTGCAGCTCGAGCGTTTCGCGGCACATGCCTTTGGCGGCCAGGGCATCAAGGGAAAAGGGTAGCGAAGGCAGTACAAAACTCACCGGAAATCTCCTTCAGCGGCGACGCAAATGCCCGCGACCTCGATGGCCACGAGCGGACCGCGCATTGACCTATTTCCGGGGTCGGGGCGTCAATACTCTTCAGGTGGTATTGCCGACGGAGAACAGAGGAGTCGCCGATTTCGCCCCGTAACAGGGCGGGCCTTCCGGGTGGAGGGGAAAGTACCGGTTGGGGATCAGCGAAACGCCGCGCGGACGCGGGCCATCTGGCTCTTTGCGTTTGCGGCGGCGGTGGACGCATTGTGTTTGGCAAGCGCCGCCGCTTCGCCGGCCGCGCGCGTGCTCGCGCGATGAGCGCGGGTGTATTCGCCGGCAACCACGAAGCACTCGGAGGCGCGCTGATACTCACCGTTCTTCTCAGCTTCCCGCGCTAACTGACTGGATTCGCTGGGAGACATTCCCTCACATCCCGTGCGGGAGGCGGTAACCGTAACGCTCTGTTCCTGCGCCACCACGGGCGCAACGACGCCCGCGAAGGCGAGCACCGCGAAGAGCGCCAGAGTCGATTTGAGAGAGACCATGAGAATTACTCCTTGGCGCGGAACGATGCTGGAGGAATGACTTCGGCGCCATTCACCAGGAGTGATCCTCGGGAGCTACCGCAGGTTAGTGTCCGGGCTCACTCAAAGGAGAGACGCGCAAACCCCGGGCGGATCGGCTCAGCGTTTCCAAGGTTTCCGAAAGTCGCGCCGTCTAAAGGAATACGCGGCCAAACGAAGAAATCGAATGGACCAACCACAAATCACGGGTCTCATACGGCGGGCACAAGGCGGCGACGTCGCCTCTTTCGCGCGGTTACTGGACCTGCACTACGGCGCGATCTACCGGTTTGCGTGGAAATGGTGTGGTCACCGCACGAATGCCGAAGACATCGCCCAGCAGTCCTGCATCAAGCTCGCGAGCAGCCTGGCGCAGTTTCGGTTCCAGGCGGCGTTCACGAGCTGGCTCTATCAACTGGTGATCAGCTGCGCGCGGGACTGGCAACGCACTCAGCAACGTCACGAGCATGACGATCTGCCCGAGAACGCGCCCATCCCCGACTCCGCACGAACCGAAGACCACATCTACCTCGCGCAGCTGCTCGAGCAGCTCGATGAGCTTGGCGAAGGCATGAAGGAAACGGCGTTACTGGTCCACGCGGAAGGGCTGAGTCACGCGGAAGCCGGGGAAATCCTTGGCGTTGCCGAATCGACGATCTCCTGGCGGATTCACACCATTCGCAAGCACATGAACAAGCGCGAAGCCCTGATCAGCGGTGGCGTATGAAAGCACAGTCCTTCGAGCATGATTTGCGGCACGCGGTGCCTCCCACGCCGGATACCGAAACGCGATTGCGCGCCCGGCGCGCGGCGCTGGCGCAGTTCGCGCGGGTTCATGCCCAGGCGAACGGCCAGAAAGAGGCCCGGAAAGAGGGCCAGAACGACGCCTCGAAAGCTGCGCCCACCGCACAACCCCGCCGCAAGAGCGAATCTCTTTGGCCGCTCGGCCGGACCTTGAAGAGGCCGCTCGGCTGGACCTTGAAGAGCACCTGGCTGGGCGGCGTCGCCACGGCCTGCGTCGTCGTGGTCGGCGTTTCGGTGGTGTGGCTGCTGCCACCGCGAGATCGCGAGGTCCGGCTCGATGTGCCGCTAACGAAACAGCCGGTGGAACCGGCAGTGCCGCCCGTCTCGCCGCCGTCGAACACGCGACCCGTGGAGACCGAGGGCAAGAACAAAATCGAGATCGAGCCTGCGATCAAGCCCGTCGCGCCGACTCATGCTGAACGGCGGAAGAAAACGCCGGCACTCGTTGGGCGCGCGCTCCCGGCGGCAACACCGACACCTGTGACGGACGTCTCTCTGCCCAAGACAGTGGTTGAGCCCACTCCTCCGCCTCCACCGCAGCTGGACGAGAAGGACGTGCCGAGGGAAGTGATCGTGAACGGCTCCCGAATCCAGCGTCGCGACGTGGTGTCTCAGACGCCGACCACTGCCATAACGGACGTGACCGATTCGCCGCAGCGGCTCAACGAGGTCATCGTCACGGGGGCGCTGCGGAATCGCGGATTCCTCTCGCGCCGGACGTCTTCCGTGCCCACGCCTTCGGCGCCGATCCCGGCGCCTTCCGAAGGACGCGACAAGTTCCAGCACTTCGCCACCAATCCGGTGAAACGCGTGGCGGACGATCCCGTCTCGACCTTCTCGGTCGACGTCGACACGGCCGCGTACAGCTTCGTGCGCCGAAAGTTGAACGAGGGCGTGTTGCCACAAGTGGATTCGGTGCGCGTCGAGGAGATGATCAACTACTTCGACTACGCCTGGCCGACGTCGGACTCTCGCGAGCAGCCCTTCAAGCCCACGGTCACCGTGAGCGACTCGCCGTGGGGTAGCGGCAAGAAGCTGATCCACATCGGCATCAAGGGCTATGCGCTGCCCGCGCGTCAGCAGCCCGACGTCAATCTCGTTCTGTTGCTCGACGTCAGCGGCTCGATGGATTCACCGGACAAACTGCCGCTCGCGCAGCGTTCGATGGCATTGCTGCTCGACGCACTGCGCCCGACCGACACCGTCGCCATCGTGGTGTATGCCGGCGCCGCGGGTCAGGTGCTCGCGCCGACGCCGGTGAGTGACAAGGAAACGATCCTGCAGGCGTTGAACTCGCTGCAGCCGGGTGGCTCGACCGCTGGCGCGGCGGGTATCCGGCTGGCCTACACGCTCGCCGAGAAGAGCTTTCGCAAAGGCGGCGTCAATCGAATCCTGCTGGCGACCGATGGCGACTTCAATGTCGGCATCACCGACCAGAACGAGTTGAAAGGCTTCGTCGAGCGGGAGCGAGAGAAAGGCGTCTATCTGTCCGTGCTCGGTTTCGGGGAAGGCAACTATCGCGATGAGATGGCACAGACGCTCGCGCAGAACGGCAACGGTGTAGCCGCGTACATCGACACGTTGAACGAAGCGAAGAAGGTCCTGGTGCAGGAGGCAACGTCCTCGCTCTTCCCGATCGCGAAGGACGTCAAACTGCAGGTCGAGTTCAACCCGGCGACGGTCGCGGAATATCGGCTCGTCGGCTATGAAACCCGCGCACTCAACCGCGAGGACTTCAACAACGACAAAGTCGACGCGGGCGATGTGGGCTCGGGCCACACGGTGACCGCGATCTACGAGATCACGCCGGTGGGCTCGAAGGCGAAACTCATCGATGAGCGCCGGTATTCGGCACGAGACGAGAAGTCGGCTACGCGCGGCAAGGCGAACGAGTACGGTTTCCTCCGCATCCGCTACAAGCAGCCGGACGGACTCCGTTCACAATTGGTGGAGCAGCCGATTCTCATGGATGCCGGTGTCCCGGCGGCGCTTCGGGATGACGTGTCGTTTTCCACGGCGGTGGCGGGATTCGCGCAGATTCTTCGCGGTAGCCAGTACATCGGCTCACTCAGCTTCGAAGATGTCATGAAGCAGGCACAGGCTGGAGTCGGCGAGGATCGCTACGGCTATCGCTCCGAGTTCGTGCAGCTCGTGAACCAGGCTCGGCGCGCGCGGGGGATGTGAGACCCGCGCGTCATTTGACAGAACGTCAGTTGCCGAGGAACGACATCACAACTTCGAAAAGTCCCTACCGCGACACCTCGAGGATGTGTGACCCGCCTCTGATTTGCGCGCCCGTCCTGTGGTTTTATCTTACACATCTTAACCTTCCGGCAGTGGGCTCACGTATGCGGTCGAAGATCCACATGCTTCTGTTGTCCATCCTTGCCGTCTGCGGCAACTCGCTCGCGATGGCGGATACGCTCGTCAACGTGAAAACGGAGACGGTGCGCTACGACGATATCCGTCTCATCAGCGCGGTTGGCGCCGCGGTTCTCTACGGTCGACTGCGGGCCGCCGCCGAGCGCGCCTGTGGCGGGCCGGTGGACACCGTGCCGCTCGCGCAACGCCAGCGTTTCAAGGGGTGCGTCGATGAAGCGGTGGCGAAGGCCGTCGCGGACGTCAACAACCCGATGCTGACGTGGTATCGCGAATCCAAGAGCGGTAACACGAACGAAAGCGCCTCGAGCGGCGGTTCCGTCGCCAAGGCTCGCTGACGCCAAGCGCGCGGCGGCTGCCGCAGCGAGGACGCACCTCCCGAAGATCCTGTACCGCGCGGCACGGCCTGATGAATGCTTCTGAACGATCCTCAGAAGCACGATCTCATGCCCGATCGCCCGGTTCAGTACGAGTTCGACGGCTTCACCGTCGACGGTGCGGCTGCTGTCCCGGTCGGATCTCACTCCAGATGAGTCCGCGGACGCGGCGGCGGCGCTGCGCGAGATCGAAGCCGCATTCCCCACGCGGATGTTCGACCCGCCAACTCGCAAGCGCTTCATGCTCCGGTACTCGCGAATCGGCGCGCTCGATCGCGCCTTCGAGCTCGCCTTCGACTCGCTGGATCACCACGCCCGCACGCGTGCGCACGTTGGCTGAGATCGAGATCCAGCTCCACGCGCGCTGGCGCGCCGCTATTTATTGTCGACGTGCTTGTCGAGCCAGCCGAGGATCAGGTCCGCCAGCCGCAGGTTGTTCTTATCCTGCATCAGCATGTGGCTGTTGCCACGGATGCCCATCGCCGGGAGCCACATCATCGTGATGTCGCCACCGGCCGCTTTAACTTTCTCAACGTACGACGCGCAGCCTTCGTAGGTTGTCTTCCAGTTCACGATGCCCGGAGCCACGTCGCCAAGGTGATCGCCGAACATCACGAGCGTAGGGATGCGCGCGACCGCTGAAATCTCCGCCGGCGCAAGCTCGGCGCACGGCTGCTCGATCGAAATCATGGCGCGAATGCCGGCCGGATCGATGAGCGCGGCCTGCTGCGGGAAGAAGCCCGACTCCGAATGCCCCATCAGCACGGCGCCCTTGAGCCGCTTCGCGAGCGCGGCCATGTTCGTCCACGTCGGGTTGGGGTTGGGCAGCAGCGCATTGAGGTCGGGGATCATCTGCTTGTACAGCTCATCGACCGCCTCGACGGGGAATTGCCCATCGGCGAAGGGCTTCGCATAGCTCGGGCCGAAGCGGAAGACCGTCCATGCCACCTGATGGCTGGCCGCGATGACGTTGGGTAGCGCGCTGGGCGGCGCCGTGCCCGCCTTCACCGCCGTGATCACCGACGGATCGAATCCGGAACGCGCGCGGGACACCTGGTCCGCGAGATATACCGACCGGCCCTTGCGTACGAAGTATTCGTTCCAGCCCATGCGGCCGTCGGGAGTGGTTTCCCACGTTTTGCCGCTCAGGCAGCAGCCGTGAACCATGACGACCGGCGCGTGCTTCTCCGCACGCAGCGGGATCTGATACTGCACGTACATCTGGTTCACGGTGATATCCGCGGGGGCGGCGCCCGGACCGGCGGCGGCGGATGGCGGGGCCGACTTCACTTCACCGCCCACGAAAAAGCTTCCCTGACTTTGAAGGGTCAGTGGCCCGGCCTTCGGCTCGCTTGCGTGCGCCGTAACCTGAACGGCGAGCGCGCCGACCGCAACGAGCGCGACAACCGACTGATAAGTGTTCATTCGAAACTCCCCCTGATGAGCGAATGGCACGCAGCGGACCACGCGCCGTGCGTGTTTATTGCCGGACGCCTCAAACGTTCAAACGCCCGGTCACAGAGCCACATCCTAGCGCGACGGCCGCTTCGGAAGGTCCAACGTGGAGCTCGATTCATGGCATCGGCGATGAAAACCGGCGTGTTCGCTGCGCAGTCTGGTAGCTACTGCCCAGCGCCCATCTCGCTCCCCGAGCTTGCCTGGGCGGACGAACTGTCAAGGCGCGAATCTCCGTTGAATGACCAGTTGCGCGCCTTGCTCTGCGCATCGGCCTTCGGCAGCGTCGATAAGGCAGGCAACGTGTTCGTGTTCGACGTAGGCGGAAACAAAGCACGCATCGTGGCGGCCATCCACTTCAACCGCGCGAAAGTTTTCGTGCGGTACGTGCTCACTCATGCCGAATACGATCGCGGCGATTGGAATGAGGCTTGCCGATGAACGCCGTTCTCAAAGCGGCCGTCACGTATTGGCCTAAAGTCTCACCGGTACTGAAGCCGGCGCGCACCAAGGCCGACTACGAGCGTCTGGTTCTGGCACTCGACTATGTGCTCGATGCCGGTGGTGCGGATGAGAAACACGCCCTGGCATCGCTCGCCGGGTATCTCGGTGCACTCGTATCCGAGTACGAGAACGCGCACTCGCCTTTCAAAGAAATCGGCGTCCCCGATCTGCCGCGGGAGCTGATGGAACAGCATGGGCTGACGCAATCCCAACTGCCGGAGATCGGGCCGCGGAGCGTGGTTTCCGCGATTCTTGCCGGCAAGCGCCAGCTCAACGTGCGCCAGATCGCTCGGCTGGCACGGCGTTTCAAGCTGCCCGCCGACGTATTCATGCCCTGAGCGCGCGATCGGCGGATCGCCTCGGCGCGATTTCCCCGCATTTCGTCAGGCGCTGTCGATGCAGGCTCGCTGGGCCGCGCCGATGGCGGTATTCTCGCCGGCCATGAAAACTCAGTCCGTTCGCATGAACCGCGCGATTTCGCTTGTAGCCGGCGTCGCGCTGGCCGCCCTCACTTCAATCGCACACGCGGACGCGGCGGTCGATCCGGCGAGGCTGTCCGCACACGTCAAGACACTCGCGGCGGATGCTTTCGAAGGCCGCGCGCCGGCCACGCCGGGTGAGCAGAAAACCGTCGCGTATCTCACCGAGCAGATGAAGGCCGCTGGCCTTCAGCCGGGCGGCGACCTGAAGAACGGCACACGCGCCTGGACGCAGGACGTGCCTCTGGCACAGTTCACCATCGAAGGCGCGCTCGATCTTAGCGTCACGGCGGCAGGGCAAAAGCTCACGCTCGCGCAAGGCAAGGACGTCGCTGTGCGCGCGGCGGCGACGAACATCGATCACGTGCGGATCAGGAACGCCCCACTCGTGTTTCTCGGCTACGGCGTCACCGCCCCCGAGCGCAAATGGGACGATTACCAGGGCGTCGACATGCACGGCAAGGTCGCCATCGTGCTGATCAACGATCCGGACTTCGAAACCGGCTCGGGCCTGTTCGGCGGCCGCGCGATGACCTACTACGGGCGCTGGACTTACAAATACGAGGAAGCCGCGCGACATGGCGCGCTCGGCGTGCTCATCGTCCACGAAACGGCGCCGGCTTCGTATGGCTGGGCGACCGTCGAGAACTCGAACACCAACGCGATCTTCGACATCCTGCGCAGCAAGCCGCGCGACGGTCACGTGGATGTGGAAGCCTGGATCCAGCGCGACGTCGCCGCCAATCTGCTCAAGCGGGCCGGCCTGGATTTCGAACAACTCAAGAAACAGGCGCGGTCGAGCACCTTCCGCGCGGTGCCGCTCGAGAACGCCACACTCTCCGCCGACTACCAAGTGAAGCGCGAAACGGTGGTCTCGAAAAATGTCGTCGGCATCCTGCCCGGCACGGCGCATCCCGATCAGACCATGATGTTCAGCGCGCACTGGGATCACCTGGGCATCGGCAATCCCGACGAAACCGGCGACCGCATCTTCAACGGCGCGGCCGACAACGCGAGCGGGATCGCGGCACTGCTCGAGCTCGGGCGACTGTTCGGCGCGGCGCCGAAGACCGCTCGCTCCGTCATCTTCCTGGCCGTTACCGCCGAGGAAAAGGGATTGCTCGGCACCGAGTACTACGCCACGCATCCCCTGTATCCGCTGGAAACCACGGTCGCCGACATCAACATGGACCATCTCGGCCTGTTCGGCGTCACGCGCGACTTCAGCACGGCCGGCACCAACACGCTGGTCGATGAGCTCGAGGCCGCGGGCGCCAAGCAGGGCCGCACCCTGTCACCCGATCCGCGGCCCGAAGCGGGCAGCTTCTTCCGCTCCGATCATTTCCCGCTCTCGAAGGTCGGCGTGCCCGCCGTGTCGTTCCGGCCCGGCGACGATCTCGTGAACGGCGGCAAGGCGAAAGGCGTCGCCCTGCGCGAGGATTTCAACGCGAAGAAGTATCACCAGCCCAAAGACGAATGGACCGAAGCCCTCGACTTCACGGGCGAAGCGCTGGATGTCACGCTGATCTACAACGTCGGCCGGTCGCTTGCGGATTCGACCCGCTGGCCCGAATGGAAAGCCGGCAGCGAGTTCAAGGCGATTCGCGACGACTCCGCACAGCGGCGACGGTGATAGGATCGCCCGATTCTCCCGGACGACACGCTGAGTGAACGAATCCACCATCTCCGAAACCGAGCTGCGGCCCACCCGTCTCGAAGTCGATCTCGCGCGCCTGCGCGCGAACTATCGCGTCATCGCCGAGCATGTGCGGCCCGCGCGGGTGATGCCGGTGCTGAAAGCCAACGCGTACGGCCACGGGCTCGTCGCGGTGGCGAAGATGCTCGAAGAGCTGAAGCCTTTCGGCGTGGCCGTCGCATATCTGGAAGAAGCGCTACGCCTGCGCGAAGCGGGTGTGCGCATGCCGGTGCTCGTGCTGGGCGGCATCGTGGGCTCGCAGATCCCGCGGTTCATCGACGAGAAACTGACGCTCACAGCCTCATCGGTCGACAAACTGCGCGCCATCGACGAGTGTGCCGCCGCCAAACGGGTGAAGGCCCGCGTCCATCTCAAGATCGACACCGGGATGGAGCGCATCGGCATTCACTGGTACACGGCCGAGAAGCTGCTCGAAGCGTCGCTTCAGATGAAGCACGTCGAGGTCGAGGGCATCTTCACTCACTTCGCAAACGCGGACGCGCCCGATCTCTCCTATTCACACCTTCAGCTCGAACGCTTCCACGAAGTCTTGCGCTTCTATGAGAAGCGCTCGCTGCCGACGCCACTGCGTCACGCGGCGAACTCGGGCGCGATCCTGCAGCTGCCCGAGAGCTACCTGGACATCGTGCGGCCCGGCATTCTGTTCTTTGGCTCGAGCCCGGACCTCGGGCTCGCCTTGACGCTGCCGGTGAAGCAAGCGCTGCGCTGGGTCACCAAGGTTGTGTTCTTCAAGGTGGTGAAGGCCGGGAATCCTGTGAGCTACGGATCCACGTGGACGCCCTCCGCGCCCACGCGAGTCATCACGCTGCCCGTCGGTTATGGCGACGGCTACATGCGCACGATGAGCGGCCAGGCCGAGGTCATCGTGAACGGCCGGCGCTTGCCTGTCGTCGGCCGCATCTGCATGGATCAGGTGATGGTCGACATCGGCCAGTCGAGCGCTTACAACGGCGACGAGGTCGTGCTGCTGGGTGAAGGCGGCGGGGCGCAGATCCGCATCGAAGAGCTCGCCGCGTGGGCCAACACCATTCCGCACGAAGTGCTCACCAGCATCAACACGCGCGTGCCGCGCGTGTATCACAACGTCGACGCGCACTGAGGCGCGTCAGGCGCCGGCGGCACGGCACAGATCGGCCAGTTTCTCCTGAGTGCTTTCCGGGTCCGGCGCTTTTTCGGGCGCGAGCCATTCCCTGATCGATCCCGCCGCGAGGAGCTGCCGCGCGACGCTGAGATAGCCATCGCGTGGATCGGGGTTGTGACTCCACCCTTCCGCCGCCCACAACAGCGGCGTGCCGGCGAACATTCCGTCGAGCGCGTTGACGCTCGCGCCGCCTGCGATGAGCGCACGCACGCCCTCGGCGCGCCCTCCCATCGCAGCCCGATGTAACACTGTAACGCCATCGTGATCCTTTACGTTTGGATCGAACCCGCACGCGAGCATCGTCTCGAGCACCGTAGCGTCGCCGCGCTCCGCCGGTACCCGCATCATCAGGTGATGCTCGGCCCGTAGCTCGTTGCGCAGGTTCGGCTGCGCCCGAAGCATCTCTTCGGCACGCGTTCGATAGCCGCTCGCGCACGCTGAAACAAATCGTTCCAGCGTCGAAAGCTCGTCGCGGGCTCCGTGCGTGAGCAGCCACGCGGCGATGTCCTGATTTCCATGCAGCTCAGCAAGCGTATGCGCCGTGCGCCCGTCGGCGCGGCGCCGATTGACATCAGCCCCGCGCTGGACGAGCAGCTCCGCCATCGGCACATCCCATCGCTGCGCGGCGAGATGCAGCGGAGCGTCGTCCAGCTCGCCCCACGAAAGGTTCGGATCAGCGCCGTGATCGAGCAGCCAGCGAATCCCAGCCACACGCGGGCCGTCGTTGTGGGCCCAGCTGAGGATGTAGCGCAGTGGCGGGACGCCGCCCCCAATCCCATTGGCGTTCACACCGAACCGATGCAACAGATCGAGCGCATCGAGATTGCCGGAGCCTGCGGCAATGTGCATCGACACACCATCCGTCGGATTCGCTCCGGCTTCGAGCAGCACCTGCGCGAGTGGAAGATGGCTGACCGCACAGAGCGCCGCCCACAGCGCCGTACGTGGCAACTCGCGATGCCAGTTCCAGTGATACTCCGCGTTCGGATTCGCGCCTTGCTCGAGTAGCGCCCGCGCAATCGTGACCAGCCCGTCGGTTCGCTCCGGCGCGCCGTGGTGCAGGCAGGTGTGGCAGACGTACAGAAGCGGCTCCCAGTTCTGAACACCGCCCGCCCGCTTTGCGAATCCCGAATCTTTCTCGAGGCGCACCTCGACCGCAGCGGCATCACCGAGCACGAGCTCCGTGTACACACTCGCATGGGCAATCGTCGGATGAAGTGCGAGCAACCGAAGCGCACGAGCGGAAGCCCGTCCCGTTGCACAACGCACGAACTCTTCGACCGCGGCGGCGAACGAGAGCGAGCCCTCCTGTACGTGCTCACGCAATTCGTTCCACGACTTGAAGCCATACTCGCGAGCGACAACAGACTGCGCGTCGTGCAAGGCCAGGCTCGCGCCGCCGAGCTCGGCGACGGTCCGGGACGCCAGCGCGGGAAGAACACGAAAACGTCCGAGCGCGTCGGTCTCTCCCGCGCGTGCGGCTTGAAGCAATGATTTGGCTTGTTTCTTGAGCTGCTCGAGATTCGGGCGCTCGGGTAACTGATGCGACGTCATACGACCTCCGTACTGGAGCCCGAGGTTCGCAATCAGGCAGCACGGGGGTGGATGTGCGCCAGGAATCCAGTGAGACAGTGGGCTTGGCCCTTCGCGCGAACCTGCTGGCGCCTGCGGCGCACGGGCGGAAGTCAACGCGAAATCGCAAGGACTGTCAACAGAGCCACCCGCGCGGTAGATGCCGCCCGGCGCTTCCCGTTCGGCGCTTGGCTCGCACCGCTCACCGCCTGCGTTCGTCGGCTGAAATACAGAGAAACACTCTGCTTACATCGGACACACGCGTTACATCGGACACACGCGCCAATTTTGCGCGCCACGTGTGCTGGCCGATGCTAGGTTTCCGCTCATGATCGCGCGCGCCCGCCGCCCCGCCCTGTTCAGCCTCGCGCTGGGGATCGCGCTGACGTGGGTGCTGCTCACTCCGGGCTCCGCGCAAAACTCCATGGCGATTCCCGCGAAGGCGGGCGAGTTTCATTTCGCGCGCCTCATCTACACGGACATGGCCGGGCGCCATCGCTTCGGCGGCGGCTGGTGGCAGCAGGACTGGCCGCGCGCGGAAGGCCATCTTCTGCAGGCCGTGCCCCGGCTCACACGCGTGAACGCCGGCGATCCGGTTTCCGTTCGCCTCACCGATGACGAATTATTCGACCTGCCGTGGCTCTACGCGACACAGGTCGGATACTGGGACCTGAGCGACGAGGAATGCGCGCGCCTGCGTGAGTACCTGCTTCGCGGGGGCTTCCTCATGGCCGACGACTATTGGGGTGAAGACGAGCGCGCCGTGTTCGAGCAAACGATGGCGCGCGTATTCCCCGACCGGCCGGTCGTCCCGATCGGTCTCGACGACTCGGTGCTGCACGTGGTGTTCACGATCGACGAGATGACGCAGATTCCGGGCTTGCGCCACATCGGCTGGGGCGACCTGCGAAACCTGCCGCCACCGCAATGGCGCGGCATCTACGACGACGACGGACGACTGATGGTCGGAATGAACTACAACCAGGACGTCGGCGATTCGTGGGAAGAAGCGGATACGCCGGAGTATCCCGAGCCGATGACGGCACAGGGCTACAAGTTTGCGATCAACTACATCGTCTACGCGATGACCCACTGATCACGCGAGCTGGCAGGCGCAACCCCACACAGAGGCGGAATGCCCGCGCCGAGCCGCCACCGGCAGCCCGGAGCCACCGGTGGTCCGGGGCTACCCGTGGTCCGGAAAAGAACAACCCGGGGCCCGGCGGTTGAGCCGGACACCCGGGTTGAAGTCTCGACGTCTCGAGCGCGGCGCTACTACTTCGCCGGGATCAGGAAGCCCTGCGTATCCCCCGACTTGTTGTCGGTCGAGACGATCATCAGGCCGAGCGCCGGCGTCTTGACCCACTCCTTCGGATTGATGCTGACCGGCACGAGCTGCACCCTGTTGCGATCCAGCTCCGTGAACGCATCGGCGTTCGTGATCGACGGACTGAACGCGTTGAAGGAGGCCTTGCCCGGAAGCGTAGCCGAGGTGCCGTCATTCACGTTGGCTGCCAGCACGGTGTAGGTGAAGCGCGGGTTTGCCGCCGTCACGCCGATATCCGATGCCAGCAACGGCAGCAGGATCGTCGAACCGTCCGTCGGCGCGTCGGCCAACGACTCGACAAACCCATCACCGGTCGCCAGGTTGAAGATCACCGTCGCGAAGTTGCCGTCGAGGTCTCCCGTGGTGATCAAGCCGTTGTCGATGCCCATCACCAGGAAGTCCGGCTTGTTGTCGCCGTTCACGTCGACGTTGATGTCGAACTCGGCGAGATTCGCGGCGGAGAACCGGTCGAACGTGTTGATCGCGAACACGAGGATGCTGTCGTTCGGGACCGCCCCGAGAATCGACTGCACACCGACCGCACGCGTGTCGTAGCTCGTGACGCCCTGGGGCCTCTTGTTCTGCAGGCCCCACGCGTAGAAGTCCGCCGTGCCTGGGATGCCGCCCAGAATGTTCGTGACGAGCACTTGGGACTTCGGATGGCTCGGGCTCAGACGACCCGCGAGAAGCGGAATCACGTTCGAGCGCGCACGCGGCACCAGGTAGTACGGCAGCGTAAGCGCCACGCCCTTGTTCATGGACGAACTGGCCGGCGTCAACGTGACGTAGCCCGCGACTTCGGGGAACAGCGGATTGCCGTCTTCGTCGTGAGTCGCCCCAACCGTTTCCACCGGCACGGACAACGACACTTCGAACCTCGCGTCCTGATGCGCGCCCACCGTGACGGTGGACCTGCTCAGGTTGAGCGTGTGCGGCGCACCGCCCGTCTTCGTGGAAGTGACCTTGAACGTGATCGAGCTGTCCCCGAGGTTGCGCACGGTCACATCACGCTCTTCACGCAGCGTTCGCAGGAACTCCTCGAAGCCGAACGCGATCGACTGGCCGCTGCCCGGCCCTTCCGCAAAGGCCACCGCCTGCGTGCGCGTCGCACCGAGCGGTTGCACGAGACCCGAGCCTTCACTCGACGGAGCGTAGTCCACCAACGCCTTGGGGCTCGCCGTCTGCACGATCGCCGCGCGAATGGTCTTCGGATCCCACTTCGGATGAGCCTGCGTCGTCAGTGCCGCGACACCCGCCACGTGCGGCGAGGCCATCGAGGTGCCCGAGATATAGATGCCCTGGTTTCCCGTACCGACGTTGGTGGAGAAGATCGACGTGCCCGGCGCGGTCACGTTCGGCTTCAGCACGCTGTCCCCGAAACGCGGACCCGCGGAGCTGAAGTCGGATACCGCGCGGTACGCGCCATTGGCGATCGTCTGCGCCACGAACTGAGTCGCGGACGCCGCGTTCGCCACGACCGTGCCGTCGTCCGGCAGCACCCCGAGGAACGGGATGGTGACGTCCGGAATCGGCCCTTCGTACGGCGGATACGTATCGTCGGTGTTGATCATCACCACCGCGGCCGCGCCGTGCCTCTGGCCGAACGTGGCGCGGTCCACACGAGCGCAGACGCCGCGCAGGGTCACGACCAGCTTGCCGGCGATCTGGGCGTCGACGTACTCGGCCTCATCGCAGCCGAGTGACACGGCGCCCGTCGCGTCCCGCAGGACCGTGACGGCCAGGGCACCACTCGGCAGCGGCGCCCCGTTCGCATTGATGGCGAGCACGGAGCCGGTATTGAGCGTGATCTGCGCACCCGGGAAGCTCTGGTGCGAGTCGACCGACGCGACCGAGACGGCCGCATCCGACACGCCCGGTGAACCGGTGATGTACGGAATCGGCCCGGAGTTGCCGGAAGAAGCCACGACCACGACACCGGCCTTCGCCGCATTCACGACCTCGACCGCATCGGCATCGTCCGCCGACCCGTAGACCGAGCCGAGCGACATGTTGATGACGTCCATGTTGTGCTCGATCGCCCAGTCGATGGCGTCGATCACGACATTGGTCGTGCCCTCGCAGCCGAACACGCGAACCGAGTACAGGTCGGCCTTCGGCGCGACACCCGGGCCAATGATGAAGTTGGCCGGCTTGATCGCCGCCGCGGTGTAGGGACCTTTGTAGGTGCTGCCGTTCGCCGCCACGCCGTAACCCGTAGCCGTGCCGGCCACATGGCTACCGTGACCGTTGCAGTCGAGCGGGTTCGGATCGGGCTTCGGCACCGTGTTGGCCGGAACGTCCGAGTCGGCGTCGTAGTCGTCGCCGACGAGATCGATTCCGCCCTTCACTTTCACCGCCTTCGGCCCGAACAGCTTCGGATCCGCAGGCAGCGTGCTGGTGGCGGCCGCCGTCTCGAACGCGTCGACCGTTCCGGGACCGCCGAAGTTGGCATGCGTATAGTCGATGCCGGTATCGATGATGACGATCTTCTGCTTCTCACCGAGATAGCCCGGCGAGCCTTGCCACGCGAGCGGCGCGCCGATGAACGGCACGCTCTCGACATTGTTCATGTGGTAGGTGCGGACCGCGCGCACGGCGACTACGCCGGGCGCACCGCGCAGGCTTTCGATCTGCGACTTATCAATAGTCGCCTTAACGCCGTTGATGGCGCTGTGGAATCGGGCGAGCACGCTGCCGCCGCGCGCCGTGATCTCAGGCTCGATCGACGCGGCCTGCCGGACGGACGCCAGGCGGATGCTGTCGCGTTGCTGATCGGTAATGGTGTGATCCGGGGACAGTGCGCGGACGGAGGCAACGGAGTCGCCCGCCATTTCCACCACGACGGTGACCCGTTTGTGATCCAGGTGTTTGCGGTTGACGGCTGCCTTTGCGCTCCCGCTCGCCAGCAGATGCTTGAAGTGCGCGCCCTTGTCCGGGCCCGCCGCGCTCGCGGCTGTGGATGCAACCAGTATCGCCGCCGCGCTCAAGATCGCGAAGCCCTTCACCAGGCGATTCCCGAACGACGGCATTCCCTTGGCGCACGTCTCCCGACGCGCAACTGTGGTGTTCATGCGGTGATCTCCCCAATTTGTTTTTCGGGCACGGCGCAAGCGCCGCGCGTTGAGGGCGATGCTGCCCCCTTTCGATGGACGAGAGCAAGCAAAATGAGTATGGGCGGGCTCGCTCCAGGGACGGCCGCGCTTCAACCTTGGAGTAATGAGCAGATCGGACAAGCCATGACATCCCCGTCGGATCACAGGACGTCACGCAAAGGTTAAATAGCCGCGCGCCTCACGTCGGATTCTCGAGGCTGAACACCGCGTTCTCATCGTCATACGCGAACGTCTCGGCGTACCGGCCCCAGCTGATGATCGCGCGCAGCGTCTGCTCGGCCGCCTCATCGGTCATGTAGTCCTCGAGCTCATCGAAGAAGCGACTCTTGCGCGCGGTACGCGCCTTGCGCTCGTCCAGCACGCGACGGATATGCGCCGCCAGCGGCACGTACGCGAGCAGCTGGCGCGCAAAGATGCCCTTGCGCTCGTCGACCGGCGCGTTCGCGAACTCGAGACCCGTTTCGGTGAGCTTGATGTCGCCGCCGGCAACCTCCGCGAAGCGCATCATCTGGAGCGTTTCCGCAACCGGGAACAGCTCGTCGATCTCCATTTGCAGGTCCGAGGCGATGCGCGGCAGGTCGGCGGCGCCGCAGAACGGCGGCTCGGAAACCTTTTCCATGAGGCCCGAGAGCAGGTTCGAGGACACGCGCGGCAGCACCGTCCCGATTCCGATACCGGGGAACACTTCGTTTCGCGCGGCCTGCTCCCCGCCACGCAGCGACGTCATCTCGACATAGATGCGCTCGACCAGCGAGCGAAAGCTCGGGTCGAGCCGATTGCGTGGCTGAGGCAGCTTGACGGGGATCTCCGTGAGGATGCGTCCGGGATTGCTCCCGAACACCAGGATCCGGTCGCACATCAGCACCGCTTCTTCGATGTTGTGCGTGACGAGCAAGACCGCCTTGATCGGCATCCGCCCTTCGCACCACAGGTCGAGGAAGTCCGTGCGCAACGTCTCGGCCGTGAGCACGTCGAGTGCGGAGAACGGCTCGTCCATCAGCAGCAGCTTGGGATGCACCACCAGCGCGCGCGCAAAGCCCACCCGCTGGCGCATGCCGCCCGACAACTCGCGTGGATACGCGGATTCGAATCCATCGAGACCGATGAGATCGATCGCGGCCAGCGAACGCCGGCGGATCTCATCCCGCGCAACACGCTGCGCCTCGAGCCCGAGCGCGACGTTCTCGAACACCGTGAGCCACGGAAACACGGCGAAACTCTGGAACACCATCGCGACTCCCCGTGGCGGCCCATCGATGGCCTCACCGCGAAACGTGAGCGTACCGGCGCTCGGCTCCGCAAGGCCCGCGATCAACCGCAGCAGCGTCGACTTGCCGGAGCCCGAGCGGCCGAGCAGGCCCACGATCTCGCCCTCCGCGACGGCGAGGTTCACGCCCTCGAGCACCAGGTAGTCGTTGCCGTCGGGCCTGGGGAACGCCTTGCGGACGTCGCGGAGGTCCAGGAGCGGTGCGGTGTTCATGGCTCGATCCTCTCAGCCGAGGCGATAGCGCCGCTCGGCGAAGTAGTACAGCGGTCGCCAGAAGAAATGATTGATGGCGACGACGAAGAGACTCATCGTGGCGATGCCCAGCACGATGCGATGAAAGTTTCCCTGCGCGGTGGCTTCCGCGATGTACGCGCCGAGACCATGCGCTTGCAGCTGAGTCTTTCCCCAGGTCGCATACTCCGCGACGATCGCCGCGTTCCACGAACCCCCGGAGGCGGTGATCGCGCCCGTCACGTAGTACGGGAACACGCCCGGCAAGCCGACCGTCTTCCACCACAACCAGCCGCGCACCTGGAAGTTCGTCGCGGCGTACTTCAATTCACTGGGAATCGCAGTGGCTCCCGCGATGACGTTGAACAGGATGTACCACTGCGTGCCGAGGATCATGAGCGGGCTGAGCCACACGTCCGCGTTCAACTTCCACGTCACGATGCCGTAGACCGCTATCGGGAAGAGAAGGTTCGCCGGGAAAGCCGCGAGGAACTGCGCGACGGGCTGCACGATCTGCATGGCGCGCGGCCGTAGCCCGACCCAGACGCCGACCGGCACCCAGACGACGCTCGCCAGCGCGATCAGCACGAACACGCGCGCCATCGTCACGAGCGCAAGGCCCGCGACGTGCAGTGCTTCATCCAGAGTCGTTTGCTGGAATAACAGGCGAAGCAGATGCCAGAGGCCTGGAATGACGAGCGCGGCGATCAGCACGATCCAGATGACGTCGCGGGAAACGCCGAAGCGTGCCTTGGGCGCGGCGACGCGACGCTTGCCTACGGGCATCGCCCAGCTCGTCCACCGTATTGCGGACTCGAACGCCGTCGCCAGGAGCGACACGAGGCGCGAGCGGCGCATCACGGTGAGCGCCCATGAGCTCGGTCGCGCTCCGCCGCCCGAGTCTTGCTCGAACCGCAGGCCGTCGACCCACGCGACGAGCGGCCGGAACAGCAGCTGGTCATATAGCAGGATCACCACGAGCATCGTGACGATGGCCCAGCCAATCGCCTTCAGGTCACTCCGCTCGATCGCGACCGCGATGTACGACCCCACGCCCGGAAGCGCGACGTGCGTGTTGCCGACGCTGATGGCCTCCGACGCGACGACGAAGAACCATCCGCCCGACATCGACATCATCGTGTTCCAGATGAGGCCCGGCAGCGCGAACGGAACGTCGAGCTGCCAGAAACGCATCCACGGCGAGAGCTGGAAGGAGTCAGCGGCCTCACGCAACTCCGCCGGCACGGTCCGCAACGATTGATAGAAGCTGAAGGCCATGTTCCAGGCCTGGCTCGTGAAGATCGCGAAGATCGCCGCGAGCTCCGCGCCGAGCACCCGCCCCGGCGCAAGCGAAAGGAAGAACACCACCGTTACGGAAATGAAGCCGAGGATCGGCACCGACTGCAGGATGTCCAGCAACGGCACCAGCAACTTGCCGGCGCGCTCGCTGCGCGCGGCCCACGTCGCGTAAGTAAAGGTAAACAGCAGCGAAAGGCCGAGCGCCACGAACATGCGCAGCGTAGTGCGTGCCGCATAGAACGGAAGATTCGCCGGATCGAGCGACAGCGGCGCCGCTTCCAGCCGCGCCAACGGCGCAAGCAGGCCACGGCTCGCCTCGCCGAGGAACGCGATGGCGCCCACGGCGATCACGACGGCGATCAGGTCCCAGCGCGTCGTGTGCTCGCGCACGAATGCGAAGGGAGTACGTTCGCTCATGCGAGGGTCTCGCGGTTCGGAGGCGACAACGTCGCGGGATGGCTGCAGAATAGCGTCGATCGACTGAAGATCCCCCTAAGTAAACCTGAATTTTTCTTAAGGCGCATGCGAATCCTGCTCGTCGAAGACGATCAAAAAGCGGCGCGCCTGCTGGCGCGGGGATTCCGCGAAGAAGGTTTCGTCGTGGATGTGGTGGCTTCGGCGGAAGAAGCCGATGAGTTGTCGTTCCTGACCGCGTATGAGCTGATCATTCTAGACTGGATGCTGCCGGGCAGAGACGGGCTCTCGCTGTGTCGCACGCTGCGCGAGCGCGGCATGCAGGCGCCCATCCTGATGCTCACGGCCCGCGATGCGCTGGGCGATCGCGTGGAAGGCCTGAACACCGGCGCGGACGACTATCTCACCAAGCCCTTCGCGTTCGAGGAATTGCTGGCGCGCGTGCGCGCGCTGCTGCGACGGTCCGAGCTCACGCGCCCGACGCTGCTCACGGTTGAGGATCTCACGCTCGACCCCGTCACTCACCGCGTCATGCGCGCCCATCGCACACTCGATCTCACGCGCACGGAGTATTCGATTCTGGCGCTGCTGATGCGCAGCCCCGGTGAAGTGATCAGTCGCACGCGGCTCGCGGAACAGGTCTGGCAGTCCGACGTCGAGTCACTCGATAACCTGATCGACGTGCACCTGAGCAATCTGCGCCGCAAAGTCGATCCGCCGGGCAGCGACGCGCTGATCCACACGGTTCGCGGCCGCGGCTATCGGGTCGCCGCGCGAGATGAACCATGATGAGCTTTCGCAAGCGGCTCGCCATCGGCCACATGATCGCGGTCGTGTGCGTGCTGGCGGTGGCCGCGTCCGCCGCGGGCTGGGGGCTTGCCCGCATGGTGCGCGGCGAGCTCGACACCGCGCTGCTCTCGCTGGCGCAGACGGAGCTGGCCCTGCTTCCGATGGATGCGAGCGAGCCGATCCTCATTCATGAAGTGCCCACGGAACGCGAGCCGTCGTTCACTCGCCTCGACCGGCTCGTGCAGATCATCGACGCCGACGGCCGCCCGCTCGCACGCAGCGCGAATCTCGGCAAAGCCAGCCTGCCCGCTTCGCCCTCGTTGCTCGCGGAGCTCGCGCAAGGCCACACCGTGTTCGAGACCCTGGACGCGTTTGGCGACGAGCCCGTGCGCGTGGTCGTCCTGCCCGTGCGCGGCCACGCGAACGTGCGAGCCATTCAGGTGGCCGGTTCGCTGGACGACGTGAACCGCGTCGTGCGTTCGGCAACGCTGCTGCTCGTCGGGATGGGCATCGCGCTCGTCGTCGCCGTTGGCCTCGCCGGCACGCTGCTGACCCAGCGCGCGTTCCAGGCCATCGATGACGTCGTCGATCACGCGCGCCGCATCGGCGAGTCGAACTTCGCCGAACGTTTGCCCCACCCCGGCACGCGAGACGAGATCGGCAAGCTCGTCGACACGCTGAACGCCATGCTCGAACGGCTCGAGCGCGGCTTCGAGTCCCAGCGCCGCTTCACGGCGGACGCCTCGCACGAGTTGCGCTCGCCGCTCTCACGATTGCGCACGGAAATGGAAGTCGCGCTGCGCCGGCCGCGCGATCGCACGGAATACGTCGAGACCCTGCAATCCTGCCTGGAGGAAGTGGATCGACTCACCCAGCTCGTCGAAGAACTGCTCACACTCGCACGGCTCGACGCCGGCCAGGCGCGCGAGCCGGTGGAGCGAGTGGCGCTCGACCGCATCATCCAGGACGTGGCCCGTCGCTTCGAGCCGCAGGCGCGCGAGCGGCATATCCGCATCCGCACGCGCATCGACTCACCCGTCATCGCCGAGATCGGGCGCGGGCCGGCGAGCCTGGTGCTCGCCAACCTCATCGACAACGCGGTGAAGTTCTCGCCTGTGGGCGGCGCCGTCACCGTCAGCCTGAGCGACGAGCCCGGCGAGGTGCTCGTGAGCGTCACCGACGAAGGGCCCGGCATCGGCGCCGAGGATCTGCCGCACGTCTTCGAGCGCTTCTACCGCGGCCAGGCTGCGCGCGCCGGGCATGCGCCGGGTGTCGGCCTCGGTCTCGCGTTGACGCAGGAGATCGTTCGCGCGCACGGCGGGCGCATTGAAGCGTTCAGCGGACCGGGGCAAGGCGCCACCTTCGCGCTCCGACTGCCACGGATCCCGAACGAGGAATCTTAAGATTTGTTCAGAATGAGTTGAGTTTCGCGCGGCACGGGAACCGCTACGGCTTCGTCACGCTCAGATGAGCTTCCTCTACTCCTGGAAATGCCATGCGCCGCCGCCGCGCCATCGAGGTTTTCAGCCTCTCGTTCCTCGACTGCATCTGCTGCGGGTTCGGCGCGGTCATTCTCTTCTACGTGATCATCAGCGCGCGCAGCGGCATCACGAGCACGGAGCGCATGGAGAACCTGACCTCGGAAACGGCCAGCCTGCAACAAGAGCTCGTCACCGGCCGCGAGAATCTCCTCCGGCTCCGTAATACCGTGGACAAAACGAACGCCGAAAACGCGACCGCGGCCCAGGAGCTCTTTCACCTCTCGGCGGATCTCGAGGTGACCAAACGCGAGCTGTCCGCCTACGACGCGACCAGCCTCGCGCGTCGCGAGCGCATCGAGCAGCTCAAGACCGACGTGAAATCCATGGAGGACGGCAAGCGCAGGCTCGAAGCCGGCGCCATCGACAAAGGCCCGCCGGGGCAGGACATCAAGGCCTTTCGGGGCGCGGGCGACCGCCGCTACATCACGGGCATCAAGATGCACGGCAAGCACATCCTCGTGCTCGTCGATCACTCGGCGAGCATGATGCACGAGGATCTCGTGACGATCATCCGCATGCGGAACCTGGATACGGAGCAAAGGAAGGCGGCCGCAAAGTGGCGCCGCGCCGTCGACACGGTGGACTGGCTCCTCAGCCAGCTGCCACCCGGCAGCAGCTTCCAGATCATCGCATTCAACACCACGGCCGCGCCGCTGCTGGCGTCGTCGAATGGCAAGTGGATCGACTCGGGCGACGCGAAGTCCATCGCGCTGAGCCTCGAGGCGATGCATAACCTCGTGCCGGAGAACGGCACCAGCCTCGTCAACGCCTTCACCGCCGCGCGCAACTTCATCCCGCGCGCGGATCAGATCATTCTGATCACCGACGGGCTTCCCACGCAGGGCAAGTCGGAAGGCTTCGGCAAATACATCACGGCCGCGCGGCGCGCGCGGCTGTTCGACGATTCGATCGGCTCGCTGCCGGACGGCGTGCCGATCGACACGATCCTGCTGCCGCTCAAGGGCGAGCCGCAGGCCGAGCATCGATTCTGGGAGCTGGCGCGGCTGACGCACGGCTCGCTGTTCATGCCGTCGAGGGATTGGCCGTGAGGCTGCCCCGTCGTTCCGTCGAAATATTCAGCCTGTCGTTTCTCGACTGCATCTGCTGCGGCTTCGGGGCCATCATCCTGCTCCTCGTGCTCACGCAGTACGGGCAGCCGACCGCCGAGGCGCGCTCGCGCGTGGACATGCGCCAGCAGCTCGTCGAAATGCAGGAAGAGCTGCACACGATCCGTGGCGATACCGAAGACCTGAACCTGCAGCTCGTGGGGCGCGTCGATGAGCTGGAGAAGCGCCGTCACAAGATCGCGCAGCTGGCGGGCGACCTCACGAACATCCAGGGGCAATTCTCGGCCAGCAAGAAGGAAGCGTCGGTCACGAACACGGTCGAAGGCGAGCTGACTACCGCTTATCAGACGCTGACGGCCGAGATGCAACGCATCCTCAAGGACAACGCGCGGCGCCCGAAAACCGAGGCGATCGGCGGCATCCCGATCGACAGCGAATACATCATCTTCATCGTCGACACCTCGTCGAGCATGAATGCGCACTGGGAACTGAACCTGAAGGTGATCGAGGAGATCCTCAATCTCTATCCGCACGTAAAGGGCATCCAGATCATGAACGACCAGGGTCGTTACATGTTCGAGGCGACGAAAGGACAATGGCTGACGGACACGCGGGACCGCCGCGACCAGATCAACCGGAAAATGCGCGACTGGCGGCCGTTCAGCAAATCCAATCCGCTGCCGGGGATGCTCGAGGCGATCCGTTCTTATTGGGCGCCGGACAAGCGCATCAGCACCTATGTGCTCGGCGACGAGTTCACCGGCGATTCGATGGAAGAAGCGATCGAGCAGGTGCGCGAGCTCAACAAGCCCGACGCGAGCGGTCGCCGCGTCGTGCGCATTCACGCCATCGGCTACATGAACGACCCGTCGTATCCGCCGTTCACGAACATCCGGTTCGGCGCGCTGATGCGCTTCATCTGCGGCGAGAACAACGGCACGTTCGTCGCGCTCACCGAGTGAGCGCGACGAACGTGCCGATTACTTGATGAGATTGTCGATGCGCGCGGCGAGCGCGACGCATGCGTCGATATCGGTCGACGCGCCAAACGTGGCACCGACCGCGTCGAAGCCGAATCGCTGGGGCGAATCGGCGCCGTCCGGCTCGCTCGCGCTCAACCTGCGCTCTCCGCTGTCGTCTGCCTTCCGACCACTGTCGCCCGCCTTCCGAAGCTCGTATCGCCGCAATGATGCCGATTGCTGGACCCGCCGTCGCCCCTTCACATCGCCGCAAAGCGCTCGCTACGACTGAAGTGCGGTCCAGCCGCCATCGGGGCGGCGGCGGCCGGGTTCGCCGGGCTAGGATGCGGCCACGAATAACCAACAGGGGGAGATCGCTCATGCCTATCCGCTCGCTGCGAGGCCTGCTCGCCATCGGCGCGCTCAGTGTTCCGCTCTTCGTCGCCGGAACCGCGTCGGCCGCCGAATACGCCACCGTCAAACTAAACATCTCCGTCGACGCACCCGTCGACGTGGTGTGGAAGAAGGTTGGCGGCTACTGCGACATCGCCAAGTGGCTCCCGGCCCTGAAGACCTGCGCGTACACGTCGGGCTCGGGCGATCTGGGCACCGTGCGTCGCCTCGCGGATCGCATCGACGAAGTGCTGGTCGCGCAGACCCAATACTCCTACACGTATGCGCAGCCGACGCCGCCGGGCCTGACGATCCTGTATCACGGCACGCTCGAAGCCGTTGCCGATGGCAAGAAGAAGACGAAGCTGCTCTACAGCCTGATCTGGGATCAGGCGCCGCTCGCGGACGACGCGGCGAAACAGAAAGACCGCGACCAGCGCACGGCGGCTTTCACGGGCGCGCTGGCGGCGATGAAGAAGCTGGCGGAAGAAAAGTAACGACGTCGCGCGGCGCGCCCGATGCCCGTCAGGGCTTGGGCGCGTCGCCGGACTTCATGATGGTTTGAATCGAACCGTCCGCCCCGACCGGGTTGCGATTGTTCTCGCACACGTACGGCATCAGCTTGAACTCCGGCGGCGCGCGCTTGTACGTCTTGATGACGGTCCACGGCTTCGCGAACGCGGCGGGATCGACGATCGTGAACTCGTCGCGCAAGGTGTTGTCGTCCGCGAGCCAGATGCGTTCGTAGGCAATCGCCTTGTCGCTCTTGGGCAAGCCGGACGATTCCATGTTGGTCTCGGGGTGGAAGCCGTACGCGGTCGAGACGAGGAAGTCGCCCTCCCAGTGCCCGACGGACATGCCGTTGAAGCTCGGCTCCGGATCTTCCGGCAGCGGCCGGCCATCAATGAAGATGCGGCGTACCTGCTCCAGCCATTCGGCGTAAATCATGATGCGATCGGGGCCCATGGTGATTTCCATCGGGTACGTCATCGTCATGATCCGCGGCATGCCAGGCGGCATGCACGAGGCGCTGGTCGAATCGCCGGTCGGGTTGCCGGCAGCGGCGTTGGCGATGTGCTTCTGGAAAATCTTCGCGTACTCCGGCGTCAGCGGCGGCTTCTGCGCCGCGCCGGGCGGAACGCCGGGCGTCCAGCCGATGCCGCCCTGATTGAGCCAGATGCCAGTGAGGTCGCGGCGGCTCTTGGGGCGATACAGCGTCGTTCCCCACTTGGGATCGACGGGCTGCGTTTTCGCGGCTTCCGCAAAGGTCGTGGGCAGTTTCGAGGCGTCGCGCGGCGGCGCCTGAACGCCTCTGGCGGTGTCGAGGTCGACCACGCGGTTGGCGAGATCCATCGCCGGTTCCTTCGGCGCCGGAGCCGCCGGTTTCTGCTGTGCCGAGCCGATCGCGCTCACGACTAACAGGACGCACAAGGCGCCGGCTACGCGGCACTTGCGGCTGGCTTGCCAGTACATCGTCGCTTCCCCCTCTCGGAATATATCGCGCGTGATTCTACTCGCGGTTGCAGCGAGTCGTCGCCCAGGATCGGGGAAGATCACGGCCAAAGCGAACGGCCCTAGGAATCGTGGCACGAGGCCTTCACTGGATCTGAACGGAGCGCAGGAGAGTAAAGTGCGCCCCAAGCACCAACCTTGGAGGCCGCATACATGATCCGCACGCTACCTCACGCCCCCAGGCTCCCTCTCCTTCTCATTGCCCTGCTGCTCTTCGCCGCACAGGCCATCGCCGCATCCTCGCTGCTGGATTCGCTGACCTCGAAGGACGCCTCCGGCGGCCTGCGGGCCGCGCTCTCGCAGGGGATCGATACGGCCGTTACACAGCTGGGCGCGACTAACGGCTTTCTCAACGATCCGAAGGTTGCGATTCCCTTGCCGCCGGCGCTTCAAAAAGCGGATCGCGCGCTGCGCATGGTGGGCATGGGCAAGGACGCCGACACTCTCAAGGCGGCGATGAACCACGCCGCCGAGTCCGCCGTTGCGAACGCGAAGCCGGTGTTCAAGCAGGCGCTGCAGAAGATGAGCGTCGACGACGCGAAAGGGATCCTCACCGGCGCAGAAGACGCGGGCACGCAGTACTTTCGCAAGGCGACGAGCGACCAGCTCATGGCGCAGTTCAAGCCGATCATTGCGCGCGAGACGGCCAAGCTGAACATCGCCTCGCTCTACGATCGCTACGCCGGCAAGGCCGCGGGCCTCGGCCTCATCCCGGCGCAGGACGCCAACCTGAACGACTACGTCACGAACAAGGCGCTCGATGGCCTGTTCAGCCGCATCGGCGACGAGGAGCGCGCCATCCGCAAGGACCCGATGGGGCAGGCGAGCTCGCTCATCAAGAAGGTCTTCAGCGCGGCGAAGTGAGCGCGATGCCGCGCGGGAAATGGGGGATATCCCAAAACGGCGAGCCCGTGCCGCCCGCCCCGATCCCATAACGAGAAGCACGTCCGAATCCGGGCGACCCCTATTCGCTACGATCCAGCCCATTTGACGCAAACGGGCGGGCGAAGATGGGCGTGCTGACGGAAGAACAGGCCAGGAATCACATCATCAAGCTGCTGACGGCGATGAGCCAGGCCGGCGGCTCCGACCTCTTCGTCTCCAGCGGCTTTCCGCCGAGCATGAAGTGCCAGGGCGTGATGAAACCGCTGACCAACCAGAAGCTCAACGGCGACGTGACGCGCGAGCTCGCCAATGCGCTCATGAACATCCGGCAGCGCGAGGAGTTCGCGAAGGAGCTGGAATGCAATTTCGCGATGTCCGTGCCGGGCGTCTCGCGCTTCCGCGTCAACGTGTTCCAGCAGCAGCTCAACGTCGGCATGGTGATCCGCACGATTACCAACGAGATTCCGGACATGGCCAAGCTCGGCTTGCCGGATACGCTGAAGGAAGTTGTGATGACCAAGCGCGGGCTCGTGCTGGTGGTCGGCGCGACGGGCTCGGGCAAATCCACGTCGCTCGCGGCCATGATCGATCATCGCAACCGCACCTCCGCCGGGCACATCGTGACGGTGGAAGATCCGGTGGAGTTCGTGCATCAGTCGCATCAATCGCTGATCACGCACCGTGAAGTAGGCATCGACACGCACTCGTGGCACAACGCGCTGAAGAACACGCTGCGCCAGGCGCCGGACGTCATCCTCATCGGCGAGATCCGCGACACGGAGACGATGGAACACGCGATCACGTTCGCGGAGACCGGCCACCTGTGTCTCGGCACGCTGCATTCGAACAGCGCGAACCAGACACTCGACCGTATCATCAACTTCTTCTCGGAAGAGCGCCGCAAGCAGCTGCTGATGGATCTCTCGAGCAACCTGCGTGCGATCATCTCGCAGCGCCTGGTGCGCACCGCCGACGGCAAGGGCCGGCGCGCGGCGATCGAAATCCTGATCAACACGCCGATCATCGCGGACAAGCTGCTGAAGGGCGAGTTCCACGAGATCAAGTCGATCATGCAGAAGTCGCAGGAGCTCGGCATGCGCACCTTCGACTGGTCGCTGTTCGAGCTCTACAACGAAGGCGTGATCTCGTACGACGAAGCCATTCGCAATGCGGATTCGGCGAACGAGCTGCGCCTCAACATCAAGCTGAAAGGTCGCCCGCGCGAAACAGAAGCCATCAAGCTGGAAACCGAGCCGGAACCGCCAGCCCCGGCCGAAGAAGCCGCGGCCTGACCTCCACGGCCTTGGACCGCTAACGGCCTTGGCCTCTACGGCCCGACCTCTACGGCCCGACCTCTACGGCCCGACCTCTACGGCCCGACCTCTACGGCCCGACCTCTACGGCCCGACCTCTACGGCCTGGCCTCTATGGCCTGGCCTCTACGCTGAGTCCCGGCCTCTTAGCCGCCCGGCGATTGAGGGCTTCCTATCGGACGCCCGGCGCGGACCCGCTTCGGGGCGCAATGAATCGGTCATAGACCACGAGCAACAGCGTAGTCACCACACCGTAGCCGCCCACCACAAACCACATCTTCGGCGCGTCGGGATTACCGCCCTCGACGAAGCGCTCGACGAGATAGCCGCTCGACAACCCCGCCACGAATGTGCCGATCGCGATCGGCAGGAACGCGAACCCCATATAGGTGCCAACCTGCTCCGGCGGCGCGAGCCGCGACACATACTCGTAGAACCGCGGCGCCTGCGTCGCTTCGCCGACGGCGAACAGCGCAATCGCCGCGACCGTCCACGTCATCGTCGGCATCAGGCCCATCACGAACCAGCACACCGTCGCAAGCGCAACGCCGAGCACCATCGCGGTGAGCGGCCGCAGGCGGCGCGCGATGAAGGTCACGGGAATCGTCACGAGAATGATGGTCCACGCGTCGACGGTTTCGATGATCTCGAAACGCGAGTAGTGGAGGTAATCTTTCACGTAGAACGGCAGCGCGTAGAAAATGTGCCAGAACATCGCCCAGAAGCCGGAGAAGATCAGCAGGAAGAGCATGAATCGCAGGTTGCCGAACACCGTCACCATGTCGGTGAGCACCTGCCCCATCGAGCGCGGCGGTGGCGCGTTCACCGGCGCCGGAGGCTCGCGGTAGAAGATGGCCGTCGCAACCAACAACACCAGCGTCGTCAGCGACGACAGCACGAGCACGTAGGAGATGCCGACATTCTCGCGCACGGACAGCGCGATGATCGGCCCCAAGGCGCCCCCGAAGTTCACGAGCGTGTAGTAGAGGGAGAAGCCGAGCGCTTTGGTCTCTTCCGTCGTCGTGCGCGCCACGGTTCCGACGATGGAGGGCTTGATCAGCGAGCCGCCGATCGCGGCGATGATCAGCGCCATCACCATCCACGTCTTCGCGCCGACCGCTTGTACCAGCGGCTGCCCCATCGGCAGGCCCGCGAGGCCGATCAGGAAATACCCGAGCGAGAAGATGGCGAAGCACGCCATCAGGCTCTTTCGAAATCCGTAACGATCGACGATCGTGCCGGCGAGCGGCGGCAGCAGGTAGAGCAGCGTGTTGAACACGGAGCCCGCCAGCAACGTGGCGGTTTGCGAGCCGAGCCCCACTTGCTCGGCGATATAGACCGCCAGGATCGCCTTGCTGCCGTAGTAGGCGAAGCGCTCGAACAGCTCGAGCGTGTTCGCGACCCAGAACGTGCGGCTGTATCCGCTGAGGCGTGACATGCGCGCTACTGTAGCCGTAAAGTGCTTCGCGCTCCGGGGCTCCGTCGCAGGGAACCTTCTGGTCCTCGACGCGCACCCGTATGAGGAGCACCGCGGGTTCACTCCCCCGGAAGAGGCACATGATTCACGCAAGACCTCGAATCGCGCCGATTGCCCTGCTGCTTGCGTGCGCGGGCGTACCCACCCTCGCCTCCGCCGCTGGCCTGAAAGACAAGCCACCGGAAGGCGTGACGCTGGCGGGCACGCAATGGCAACTCGATCCCTACAACAGCGACGATGCGGGAAAAGCCCTCGATCGTGCGTCCCAGGAAGCGCAGCGGCCGACCGACTCGGGCCGGCGTGGAGGCGGCGATATATTTGGCGGCGACGATCCGCTCGGCCGGCACGGGGCCGGCAATGATCCGACCGGCAGCCGATTCCCGTCGGACCGGGGCTCCACCGCCAGCCGGTGGCCTCCGGACGGCGGCCGCAACTCCAACGACATCGACCCGACCGGCGGCAACCAGTCCATGACGATGCAGTGGGGCACTCGTCGCGGCAGCATTTTCATGGAATCGCTGCGAACGAACCCGGAGAAGGTGAGCTTCGCCGAAGGCAAACGGAATGTAACCGTCACGGCGGATGGCCTCGATACCGAGTGCGAATCCGGAGTGAAGGCGCCCTTCTCCGATTCCTACGGCGACGGTGAACGCAATTGCGGCTGGAACGGGCGCGCGTGGGTCGTCGAAACAACTCGGGGCCGGCAATTCAGCCGCACCGATCGCTACGAGATTTCGAAAGACGGCAGAACGCTCCGCTGGACGACCAGCGCGAGCGAAGAAGGCATGAGACGCGTGACGATAGCGCGTCGTTACCAGATTCCCATCGCGAGGTAGATTCGCGCGATCAGCCAAGGCTGCTACTCTCGCACCATGAAGTTGCATCTGCGGTCCGTCTTCCGCCCGGCTGCCGCCTTTCTCTGCGCCGCCAGCTGGCCGTTGCTGGCCGCAAGCTCGATGCAGGACGTGGCCGAGTCGCCCTCCGTCCAGGGCCGGTGGGTCGTTACGAACGAGCACGGCGAGGTGCTGTTCAAGGACCAGCCGAAGTTCGAGTTCCAGTTCGCGCGGCTCGTCTATTCCGAGAATCCCAACATGTCGCGCGGCTGGCGCTTCGGCGCCGCGCGCTGGACGACCGATTCGCCGGCGGCCGAAATCCATCTCTCCCAGGGCATCAAGCGTCTCACGCGCATCTTTACCGCGCCGGAGGGCACGGCGGTCGGGCTCGAGGACGAGGGCCTGTTCGACCACCCATTCCTGTACGCGGTGGAAGTAGGCGGCTGGGACCTGAGCCAGAAAGAGGCGGCCCGCCTGCGCGAATATCTCGATCGCGGCGGCACCCTCGTGGTGGACGACTTCCATGGTTCGTACGAGTGGGCGGGCTTCATGGAGTCGCTGAGCCGCGTCTTCCCGGACCGCCAGGTCGTCGACATTCCCGACGACGATCCGATCTTCCACGTGCTCTACGACCTGAACGAGCGCCCGCAGATTCCGGGCCTCGGCTCCGTGTACCGCGGCGTGACCTACGAACAGGACGGATATCGCCCCCACTGGCGCGGTGTATACGACGACACCAACCGTCTCGCCGTCATCATCAACTTCAACATGGACATGGGCGACGCGTGGGAAAACGCCGACAACCCCGACTACCCGCAACCGCTCACCGGCATCGCATACCGATTTGCCATTAATTATCTGCTCTACGCAATGAGCCACTGATCGCGTTGCCTTCCCGCTAGACTGCGCCAGCGCCTCTGAATTAACGTGGCGCGACCGGGCAAAGACCCGGGAACAGGGGGATGGCTCGATGGCCCAGAGCGTGGAAGCAGCAGTCGATGGCGTAGCGCGAGAGGTTCGCGCGCGTTTTCTCGACACGCTCTACCGGCAGTATGCGAATGCCCTCCTCCGGTTCATCAGCCGCCAGAATGTGAGCCCCGAGGAAGCGAAGGAAATCGTGCAGGAAACGTACTGCCGTCTGCAGCAGATCCCCCAGGTGGAGACGCTCGAGTCGCCGCGGGGCTACCTGTTTCGCACGGCCATCAACCTCGCCCGGGATTCGAAGCGGCAGCGGCGCCGCCATATGTCCAACGGTGGCGACGCCACCCCGACCGAAGTCACGGATATCCCGAGCGAAGCCCCCACCGCGTACCAGGTGATGAAGGGCGAGCAGGAGCTCGCGATCATCCGCCAGGCGATCCTCGAGCTGAACCCCACCTGCCGCCAGGTTTTCATCCTGCACCGTTTTGGGAATGCCACTTACGGGCAGATCGCGGAGCGCCTCGGCGTGTCCGTTTCGATGATCGAGAAGCACGTGAGCGCGGCGCTCGCGCATCTGAAATCGCGCCTCGACGACGCGCACGCGGGCGGGCAGGCGCGCAAAACACTGTCATGAACGCGAGCGAACAGGTCAAGGATCCCCGGCTCACCCGGGAAGCGGCGGACTGGCACGCCCGGCTGCGCAGCCAGGCGCTCTCCGAAGTGGACGAGGCCCGGTTCCGCGCCTGGCTCGCGGGCAACCCCGCCCGTCGCCAGGAGTTCGACGAGATCAGCGCGATGTGGGATCAGCTCGGTGCGCTCGCGCAGTCACCTGAAGTTCTCGGGGAGCTGCATCGTGCCGAGCCAGCCATCGAAGCCCCGGCGGCTCCGCGTCGTGTTTCACGGCGTATGGTCGTGGGCTGGGCACTCGCGGCGAGCGTAGTGGCAACGGCGGGCATCGCGTCCTGGCAGTGGCTCTCCGCACCGGAGCTTTATGCCACCGGCGTAGGTGAGCAAAAAATTGTTCCGCTTGGTGATGGTTCAGTCGTCACGCTCAATACATCATCGCGGGTCAATGTCCGGTTCTCACGCAGCCAGAGACGGGTCGAGGTGTTGAGCGGCCAGGCGAATTTCGCCGTCGCGAAGAATGCCGCGCGCCCGTTCATCGTGAGCGCGGGGGGCGGCGAGACTCTGGCGGTCGGTACTGAATTCGACGTCTACCAGCGCGGCGACGACACGCTCGTTACGCTCATCGAGGGCCGTGTTACCGTTACCTCACCGCTGGCTGGCGCATCCGCCATCGCGCTCATCGCCGGCGAGCAGGTGACTTACAGTGCGCAACGCGCGCCCCGGCGCACGATGGCGGATCTGCAAAGAGCCTCCGCGTGGCGCGCGCGAAAACTCGACTTTGCCGACACGCCGTTGCGCGAGGCGATTAGTGAGGCTAATCGTTATTCGAAACTGAAGATCGAATTGCGTGGAGCGGAGCTCGCCGACGCTAAAATCAGCGGTGTGTTCGAGGCCGGCCGCAACGACTCCGTGGCGGAAGGCGTGCGGGCCTACTTCGGTCTGCATCTCGAGCGCTTCGGCGACGACCTGATCGTGCTCTCGCAAGCAGCACGCTGACGTCCCTGCGAAATCAGCAAGCGGGCGGGCCTGACCCGCCTGGCCGGCAATCTTTTGTCGATGCAGGGGGACCCTTGATGATTCGAAGGCGGGACGGGCGCAAACGGGTGTCCGGGGCGTGCGGCCCCGCCGTCGCCTGTGCCGTCGCTCTCGCACTCGCCTTCAGCTCCGTGCACGCGCGCGAGCTGCCGAGCCGCGCTTTCGAAATCGAACCACAGCCGCTCTCCTCCGCGCTACGCGCCTTCGCCGAACAGGCGCAGGTGCAGATCATCTTTTCCGAAGGCGACGTCGGTACGCTCGCGGCCTCACGCATCGCCGGCCATCTGCCGCCGCGAATCGCGCTGGAAAGCCTGTTGCATGGAACGTCACTCGAGTTCGAGTTCACCGAAAGCAACGTCGCGGTCGTGCGCAAGGCACGCACGCCGCGTGAGGCGCGCGCGTCGCGCAAGTCGCGCGCGCAAGGCCCGCCGTCGCTGGCCGACGCGCGCGCGGGCGATGAGCCGCTCGAAGAAGTCACGGTAACGGGCTCCCGCATCGTCCGTCGCGATCTCGATGCCGCGAGCCCCATCTTCACCGTCGAGGCCGCCGCCTTCGAGCAGACGAGCACGCTCGGCGTGGAAGCGGTGCTGAACCAGCTCCCGCAATTCGTTCCGGCGAGCACACAGTTCGTCACCAACAACATTTTCCCGACCGCGACCACGACGCCGGGCATCGCCACGCTCAACCTGCGCGGCCTCGCGACCAATCGCACGCTCGTGCTGGTGGATGGCCGGCGCGCGCAGCCCATCAACTCCACGCTCGTCATCGACATGAACTCGGTGCCCTCGACCGCGATTTCGCGCGTCGAGGTGATCACGGGCGGGGCGTCCGCGACGTACGGCGCGGACGCCATGGGCGGCGTCACCAACTTCAGGCTGCGCGATCATTTCGAGGGCGCGACCATCGAGATGCGCAGCGGCATCACTGAAGCGGGCGATGGCGCGGAAAGTCGCGTGAGCACGCTGCTCGGCGCGGACATCGGCGGCGAACGCGGCAACGTCATGTTCGGCCTCGAATGGACCAAGCGGGACGCCGCCGGGATCTTCGGGCGTCCTTTTTTCGAGAACGCGCTGACCGACCCCGGCGCGCCGGCGACCGCGGTGCGCATCGACTACGCGTCGTACGAGCCGAACTCGAGCGTGGGCGGGTTTCCCTCGCAGGCGGCGGCCAACGAGTTGTTTGCGCAGCGACCGGCCGGCACGAACGTGGGCCGGACCTCGCCGTTCTACGTGAATCCGGATTTCACGCTGTTCAAGGACGCGGGCGCCCTCGGCTACACCGGGCCCTACGGCCGGAAATTCAAGCTGCAGCCCAACGGAATACTGGGCGAGAACATTCTCGGTGAGCTCGTGTCGGCCCCGCTCACGCGCTACTCGCTCATCGGGCGCGCTCACTACCAGCTCAACGACTGGGCAACGCTGTTCGCACAGGCGAACTTCGCGAGCACGAACGTGCGCTCGTTCGCGCAAACCGCCGCGGCGACCGGCGGGTTTTCGGCGAGCATTCCGCGCGACGCGGATCATCCGGTGCCGGCGCAGCTCGCCACGTTGCTCGACTCGCGCGGCGCGAACACTTTCAGCACCACGGAGTTCGATCCGACCACGGGCCTGCCGATCATCCTCACCGGCGCAGACGCGAACTGGCGGTTGAGCCGCACGCTCGACTTCCTGCCGCCGCGCCAGCTGCGCAACCGGAACGAGGTCTACCAGTTCATGACGGGCTTCAACGGCGAGTTGCCGTTCCGTGACTGGACGTGGGAAGCGTACGTGTCCCATGGCGAATCGAAGGTCGACAACGACTACATCGGCTTCGCCTCGCTCGAGCGCTATCGAGCCATCGTGCAGGCGCCGAACTACGGCCGCGGTTTCACGGATACCGGCACCGGGCAGACGCGCATCACCTGCACCTCCGGCCTGCCGATCTTCGAGCCGTTCCAGATTTCGCAGGACTGCATCGACTCGATCACGACCAACTCGACGGATCGCACGCGGCTCTCGCAGGATATCGTCGAAGCCAACCTGCAGGGCGGCATCACCGAGCTACCCGCTGGCGAGCTGCGCGGGGCCGTCGGCTCGACGTATCGAAAGAACGACTTCGAGTTCCAGCCGGACACGATCCGCGAGAGTCACTCGATCATCGACATCCCCATCGGCACGTTCGCGAATGCGCGCGTGGACGGCAGCACGCAGGTGTCGGAGGTGTACGGCGAACTGCTCGTGCCGCTGCTTCGGGACCTGCCCCTGGTGGAGTCGCTCGACCTCGAACTGGGAGGCCGCTACTCGCACTACGACACGGCCGGCAGCGTGCCAACGTACAAGGCGCTGTTCAGGTGGTCGCCGATCGACTGGCTGCGTTTCCGCGGCGGGTACCAGCTCGCCAATCGCGCGCCGAACATCAACGAATTGTTCCTGGGCGAGAGCAGCGTGCCGGTGACGTTGCGCGGGCCGGATCCCTGCCGCGCGGATACGAAGGACGCGAACGGCAACGTCGCCAGCAACCCGAACCGCGCGAAGGTGCAGGCACTGTGCTCGGCCATCATCGGCACAGGCGCCTCGCCGTTCGACGACAACCCAAGCGGCTTCACGGGCGACGGCCGGCAGGATGGCGGCGAAATCGAAATCCGCAGTGGCAATCCGGAGCTCAAGAGCGAGAAAGGCCAGACCTACACGCTCGGCGTCGTGTTCCGCTCACCGTTCGAGCGCGCCCTGTCCCGCAGCCTCACCATCGCCATCGACTGGTACCGCGCCAAGGTCGCCGAAGCCATCGACCAGGTGGGCGCGCAGACGACCTACGATCTGTGCTTCAACCGCGACGGCATCAGCAACCCGACCTACAGCCTCGACGATCCGAACGGCATGTGCCGCCGTATCGTGCGCAGTGACATCACGGGCGAACGGCTGTACGTCAATTCGATTTACGCGAATCTCGGCACGCTCGACACGTCCGGCATCGATGTGCAGACGAGCTGGGCCGTGCGGCCGACGGACGTCGGTGTCGACCTGCCCGGTTCGCTGTCCCTCAATATCTCTTTCAACAAGCTGTTGAAGTTCGGTTCCCAGAGCTTCCCCACGAGCCCGATGCTGGAGAACAAGAGCACGCTCGCGCGCGGCGGGCTGTACAGCTATAGCGCCTTCACGACACTGCGGTACACCGTGCGGTCGGGCGACGTCGCGCTCACATGGCGGCGGCTGCCCTCGATCCGAAGCACGATGTACGTTACCGACCCGCAGACGCCGTTCGCCGGGGCGGAGTCGTACAACCTGTTCAACCTCGCCGGCAGCTGGCGGCTCAACGACACGATCGGCGTGACGCTCGGCATCGACAACCTGTTCGACCGCGACCCGAACCGCGTGGGGGCCGGCCCGCTGGACAACGGCGCGGGCGACACCGTGGCCGGGTACTACGACGTGCTCGGCCGCCGCTTCTACGGCGGCATCAAGCTCACTTTCTGATTGGAGGGCGCGTAGCCCAACGTTCTTCTATCGCTCTCCTCTCGGGCACTTTACGTGCTACCGCCAGTCCATACTCAGATGTCGACGCTGGCGCACAAACTTCATCGGGCAGGCTGGGCAGTCGCGGGGTGCGCTTGGGTCTGCACGGTCGCCGCATCCACGCCGCGCGACCTGGCCCGCGATGATGTCGCCTGGCTCAACCGCATCACCTACGGAGTCAGCTCCACCACGGCCGAGCGCTTTCGCGCCGACGGGCGCCGCAAGTTCCTGCAGGAGCAGCTCGCATCCGCCGCGACGCTGCCCGCGCCCATCTCACAGCAGATCCAGGCTCTCGAAATCAGCCACGTCGAGGGCGCCACCCTGCTTCGCGAAGTCGCCAACGAGCAGAAGCGCATCGCGTCCCTGCCCGACGGCGAGCCGCGCGAAGCGGCCCGCAAGGCGCTGAACGATCGCGGCAACACGCTCGCGAACGAAGCCGCGCGACGCGAGATCCTGCGCGCGATCTATTCGCCGTCGCAGCTTCAGGAACAGCTCACCTGGTTCTGGCTGAACCACTTCAGCGTTCATCAGGCCAAGGCGAATGGACGCTGGCTCGTGGCCGACTACACGGAGCAGGCCATCCGGCCCCACGCGCTCGGCCGCTTCGCGGATCTCGTGATGGCGACTCTGCGGCACCCGGCGATGCTTCAGTACCTCGACAACGCGCAAAACGCGAACGGCCACATCAACGAGAACTACGCGCGCGAATTGCTGGAGCTGCACACGCTCGGCGTAGGCAGCGGATATACGCAACAGGACGTGCAGGAGCTCGCGCGAACCCTGACCGGCGTTGGCGTGAATCCGACCGGCGACAAGCCCAAACTCAAGAAGGAATGGGAGCCGCTCTATCTTCGAGACGGCGCCTTCGAGTTCAACCCGGCGCGGCACGACTTCGGCGACAAGACGCTTCTCGGGCAGCGCATAACCGGCGCGGGCTTCGATGAAGTGCGGCACGCGGTGGAGCTGATCGTGGCGCAACCGGCGTGCGCGCGCTTCGTGTCGCGACGGCTCGCGATGTATTTCGTGGCGGATGAGCCGCCGGCGCATCTGCTCGACCAGATGAGTCGCACGTTCACGAAGACTCACGGCGATATCCGCGCGGTGCTCGAAACGATGCTCGATTCGAAGGAGCTCACGCGTTCGCTCGGCGCGAAGTTCCGCGACCCGATGCAGTACATCATCGCGAGCGTGCGCCTCGCGTACGACGACAGGCCGATCGAGAACGTGCGCCCGGTCATGAACTGGCTGAACGCACTGGGCGAGCCGCTCTACGGCCGGGCGACGCCGGACGGCTATCCGCTGACGGCGAGCGCGTGGACCAGCTCGGGGCAGATGAGCAAGCGATTCGAGATTGCGCGCGCGATCGGCAGCGGCAACGCGGGCCTGTTCCAGCCGGATGATGGCGCGGTCGCACAGCACACCGGCTTTCCGCAGATCGCGACACGCATGTATTACGACTCGATCGAGCCCCAGCTCGCGGCGGACACGCGGGCGGCGCTCGACAACGCGTCATCCCAGGCGGAATGGAACACGTTTCTGCTCGCCTCGCCCGACCTCAACTATCACTGAGGGCAGCAACGATGAATCGCCGAGAGCTCCTGCGAGGCTTGTCGCTCACGATCCCGATGATGGGCATGGGTCGCCTGTATGCGGCGCCGGCCGGCTCCCCTCGCCTGCTCGTCGTGTTCCTGCGCGGCGGCTACGATTGCCTGAACATGCTCGTGCCGTATTCGAGCGAGGATTACTACTCGCTCCGGCCGAACATCGCGATTCCAAAGCCGCCGGAGAGCCTGCGGCTCGACGCGGACTGGGCCTTGTCGCCGGCCCTGGCGGCATCGGTGGCGCCGCTCTTCGCGAGCAAGCAGCTCGCCTTCATCCCGTTTGCGGGGACGGAGGACCTGTCACGCAGCCACTTCGAGACTCAAGACAACATTGAGCTCGGCCAGCCGGTCGACCGCCCCGACCTGCGTTCGGGATTCCTCGCGCGGCTCTCGACGGTGCTGACGGGCCGCCGCGCCATCGCGTTCACGGACTCGCTGCCGGTGAGCTTCCGGGGCGCCGGCGACATCCCCAACATTTCGCTGAAATCCGTCGGCAAACCGGCCTTCGACGAGCGCCAGGCCGCGATCCTCGCCGGAATGTATGCCCATCACCCCCTGCACTCCCAGGTGCGGGAAGGCTTGGAGCTGCGCCAGCAGGTGAGCACGGCCATGGCGGACGAAATGCAGCAGGCGAACCGGGACGCCGTAACCCCCAAAGGCTTCGAGCTCGAGGCTCAGCGGATCGGCCGGCTGCTGCGCACGGAGTACGCCCTGGGGTTCGTCGACATCGGCGGCTGGGATACGCACGTCAACGAGAACCAGACCCTGGCCGCGAACCTCGACAGCCTCGGGCGCGGGATCCAGTCGCTCGCACGCGAGCTCGGGCCGGAGTGGCCCAATACCGTGGTGGTCGTGGTATCGGAGTTCGGGCGCACGTTCCGGGAAAACGGCAATCGCGGCACCGATCACGGGCACGGCAGCGTCTACTGGGTCGCCGGCGGCGCCATCGCCGGCGGACGGGTGCTGGGCCGCCAGCAGCGCATCGAGCGGGCCACGTTATTCCAGGACCGGGACCTGCCCGTGCTCAACGACTATCGTGGCGTGATCGGCGGGCTCGTGCGGGCAATGTGGAATCTGTCCGATTCGCAGTTGGAGCAGGTCTTCCCCGCCGCCCCACCGCAGGATCTCGCGCTAATATAGTTGTGAGGAACACCGACGCAGGCGGCAAAAACCACGCTTTTTGCCGCCGGCAACTGTGTAGGGTCTCGAAAAAATTGTCAGGAGACGAATTTTTTCCAAATAAAAAAGCGCAGAAGGAGTTGTATTCATGAGCATTGGCCTGGTTCGCGCCATGGGGGTGAGCATCGCAATCGCGCTGGTCGCGAGTTGCGGCGAGCCTCCTCCAAGAGCGCTGTTTACCGTCAACTACTACAAAACGCATCAGAGCGACCGTCTCGCGAAGCTGAAAGAGTGCCAAGGCAATCCGGCGACTGAAAAAACGCCGGATTGTGTGAATGCGGCACGGGCGGAAGGCTCGCCGAACTGAGCTTTCCGCAGCGGCACATTGCGGGCGCGAACAGGATTTCACGCCCGCTTTGCCGTGCAAATGAAATTTTCGGGGGTGACTATAACTTGTCCGCTGGGGCGGTTCCGGCAGATACTCGCCGCGAAGTGAAGTCCCGCCTCCCGTTTTCCCCCGCGACGCACGCTGGTTTTACACCTGCTGCTCGTCATCTCGCTGCTCCTTGCTCAGAGCGCGGCCTACGCACACGTGTCCGCGCACCTCAAGGCGCCCACCGACACGTCGGGAGTCGCCGGCAAAGCGACTCAACTCTGCGGCGAATGCCTCGAAGGCGCGCCGTTACTGGGCGCCGCCGGCGCACCCCACGTTGCCTCGATCATCCGCGTCGACTCGCCGGTCGTATCGATCCCGATACGGGCCCGCGCGCCGGTCGAATATCGATCGCACTACGCCTTCCGGTCCCGCGCCCCGCCCTCGTCCCTCTAAACGAGTGACTCGCCCTGCGGCCCGCGTGCCGTGCGGCCGCTTTCATTTTCGAGGGACAGATCCATGCCGAAAATCAGGTCATCGCTGGCCGTGTTGCTGCTTGCTTTGGGCGCGACGCCCTGTGTGACGTATGCCGCCGACGACGCGGCGGCGTTGCGCGCCGAGCTCGACGCGCTCAAACAGGACTACGCGAATCGCGTCGGCGCGCTGGAAGCGCGCATCAATCAGCTGGAAACGGCGCAGAGCGCCGTGGCTGTCGCGAGCACGCCTCCGCCGCCGCTACCCGCGGCCGAAAGCGCGCCCGGTTCGGGCGGCGCTCGCGGTGGCCAGTCCGCATTCAACCCGGCGATTTCGATGATCCTGGCCGGCAACTACGCAAGTCTGTCGGCGGATCCGTCGACCTATCGCATCGCCGGCTTCCTGCCGAGCGGCGGCGAAGTCGGGCCCGGCGAGCGCAGCTTCAATCTCGGCGAGTCCGAGCTCACCGTCGCCGCGAACGTGGATCCGTACTTCTTTGCCAACGTCACCGCCTCGGTCACGGCGGACAACGAAATCGCCGTGGAGGAAGCCTACTTCCGCACGCTTGCGCTTCACGATGGCTTCACCGTGAAGGGCGGCCGGTTCTTCTCGGGACTCGGCTACCTCAACGAGATCCACGCGCACGCCTGGGACTTCGTCGATCAGCCGCTGATCTACCAGGCGTTCTTCGGCGGGCAGCTCGCGCAGGATGGGTTGCAGGTGAAGTGGCTCGCGCCCACCGACACGTTCATGGAACTGGGCGCGGAGGCCGGCAACGGCGACCGATTCCCGGCCAACCATCGCGATCGCAATGGCTTGAACGGCACCACGCTGTTCGCGCACGTCGGCGGGGACATCGGCGATTCCACGAGCTGGCGCACGGGCCTCTCCTGGAACGATTCGCGCTCCGACGATCGCGGCTACGAAGACGTCGATGCGTTTGGCGTTCCGGTGGAGAACGCATTCACCGGCACGGCCCGCACCTGGGTGGTAGACGCGCTCATGAAATGGTCGCCGAATGGCGATTCAACGCGCCGCCAGTTGAAGCTGCAAGGCGAGTACATGCGCCGCACGGAAGACGGGCAGCTCGCCTTCGACACGACCGGCACGAATCTGCTTGGCGACTATCGCAACCGGCAGTCCGGCTGGTACGTGCAAGGCGTGTATCTGTTCCAGCCGCGCTGGCGAATCGGCGCGCGCTATGACTCGCTGGACTCCGGCGACGCGCGCATCGGGCTCGTTCAATCCGGGGCGCTCACGCGCGCGGCCTTCCCGACGCTGCTCTCCGCGTCGCCCGAGCGCTTCACGATCATGCTGGACTGGAGCCCGAGTGAGTTCTCGCGCCTGCGCGGCCAATACGCGTGGGATGAGTCGCGGCTCGACGAGCGCGATCGCCAGTTCCAGCTTCAGTACATCTATTCCATCGGCGCGCACGGCGCGCACAAGTTTTAGGAGCCCGACACCATGAACTCACTTCGCGGCGTGCTCGCCGTTCTGCTGCTCGTCGCCGCCCTGCCGGCGGGCGCGGCCATCAAGGTTCTCGCCACGACGCCGGAATGGGGCGCGCTCACGACCGAGCTCGGTGGCGACAAGGTCAACGTGTACATCGCGACGTCCGCGTTCCAGGACGTCCACCGCATCGATGCGAAGCCGAGCCTCGTGGCGCGGGCCCGCTCGGCGGACCTCGTCGTGGCGACGGGCGCGGAGCTCGAGATCGGCTGGCTGCCGGTGCTGCTGCAGGAGGCCGGCAACGGCAAGATCCAGCCCGGCGGTCCGGGTTACTTCGAAGCGGCTTCGCAGCTGCGTCTTCTCGAAGTGCCCACGAGCGTCGATCGTTCGATGGGCGACATCCACCCGCTCGGAAATCCGCACGCGCATCTGGACCCGCACAACATCGCGGCCGTCGCCCTGGGATTGACGACAAAGCTCGCGACGCTGGACACCGCGAACGCGGCGTTCTACCAACAGCGTGGCGCGGACTTTCAGACGCGCTGGAAGGCCGCGATCACGCGTTGGGAAACCCAGGCCGCGCCGCTGAAGGGCGTGGGCGTGGTCGTAATCCATCGCGACCAGGTCTATCTGTGCCACTGGCTCGGGCTGCAGGAGCTGGCCGCCATCGAGCCGAAACCGGGCGTGCCGCCCAGCGCCGGCTATCTCGCCGAGCTCGTCACGAAGCTGAGCGCGACGCCGCCGAAGATGATCCTGCGCAACGCGTACAACGACTCGAAGGCGGCGGACTGGCTTTCCGCCCGCGTGCACGCGCCGGTTGTGATGCTGCCCTACTCTGTTGGCGGAACGCCCGAAGCAAAGGATCTGTTCGGGCTGTTCGACGACACGATCAATCGCCTGCTCGGAGCCGTGAAATGAACGGCTTCGAAACACAGATCAGCATTCTCTGGCCGGCGCTGATCGCGGGCCTCCTCGTGGTGCTCTCGCATGTGCCGCTGGGGCAGCAGGTGTTGACGAGAGGCATCGTCTTCATCGATCTAGCCATCGCGCAGGTGGCCGGGCTCGGCGTCATCGCCGCGCACAGCGTCGGGTTTGGCGCCGAAGGCTGGACTACGCAGATCGCCGCGGTCATCGCCGCGCTGCTGGGCGCCGTGCTGCTCAACTGGACCGAACGCAACCGCCCTGAAGTGCAGGAAGCACTGATCGGCGTGCTGTTCGTGCTCGCCTCGACCGCGCAGATCCTGCTGCTCGCGAACGACCCTCACGGCGGCGAAGACCTGAAGGACCTGCTCGCGGGCCAGATCCTGTGGGTATCGCCTCAGCAGCTCATTCGCGCGGCCGTGCTCACCGCGATCTTCCTCGCGGCGTGGTTCAAGTGGCGCGACAAACTCGGGCGCATTGGCTTCTACGTGCTGTTCGCCGTGATGGTGACGGTGTCCGTGCAGCTCGTGGGCGTGTATCTGGTGTTCACCAGCCTGATCATTCCGGCGATCGCGACGTATCGGTATCCGCCCCGGCGCCAGCTCGCCATCGGCTACGGCCTCACGGGGGCGAGCTACCTCATTGGCCTCGCGGCCTCTTCCGTGCTCGACCTGCCCTCGAGCCCCGTGATCGTGTGGGCCATGGCGGTAGTTGGTACCATCGTGCACTTGGCGGCGGGGAACGCGAAAGTCCCGCCATTGCACGCTGGAGCGAAATGAGTCTTTCCGAAAAGCAACGCCGACACCTGCGGGGTCTGGGTCACTCTCTCAAACCGATCATTTTCATAGGCAAGGAAGGCGCGAGCGCCGCCGTCGTCGCCGAGGCGGGCCGTGCCCTGCACGATCATGAGCTCGTCAAGGTGCGCGTCACGGGCATGGAACGTGACGCTCGCGATGAAGCACTGGACTTCCTGGCGAACGCAACCCAGAGCGAGATCGTGGGCCGCATCGGCCACACGGCCGTGCTGTACCGGCGGAATCCCGAGAAGACGCGGATCGTTCTTCCCTCCTGATTGTTCCTTTGCCGGGATGTCGATTCGAGATCGGCTCGTGCGACTACCCAGTAGGATCACCGAGGAGACCCTCATGCCTGCCAACACCACGCTCCCGTCCGCCGCTGAGCTGGCGCGGAGGAATCGCGTTCGTTATCCGAACGAGAGTCCCGAATACCGGCGCGCGCGCGAAGCGCTGCTGGCCGAAGAGATCGAGCTGCGGCGGCACATCGAGCGCGTCGCTGAACAGCGCCGGGCGCTGCCGCCGGGCGGGCCGGTGACGCAGGACTATCGCTTCGATGGCGAGCACGGCCCCGTGAGCTTCGCGGACCTGTTCGGCGACAAACAAACGCTCGTGATCTACAGCTACATGTTCGGGCCGCAGCGGGAGCGGCCGTGCCCCATGTGCACGTCGCTACTGAGCTCGTGGGATGGCGAGGCGCGCGACATCGAGCAGAACGCTGGGCTCGCCGTTATCGCGGGCTCGCCTATCGAGCGGCTCGTCGCGTTCAGGAAGGAACGCGGGTGGCGCAACCTCAAACTCTATTCCGACTCGAGCGGGGAGTTCAGCCGCGACTATCACGCGCTTTTGCCGGACGGCGGCGACACCGCGGGCTTCAATGTTTTTACCCGTCGCGACGGGGCGATTCGCCATTTCTGGAGCGGGGAGATGGGTGGGGAGACGGCCGACCCCGGTCAGGATCCGCGCGGGGCGCCGGACCTCATGCCATTGTGGACCGTGCTGGACTCCACGCCTGAAGGTCGCCAGCCGACTTGGTATCCGAAGCTCGAGTATCCGCGCTGATCGTTGAAGAAGCCCTCAATCGCCGGGCGGCTAAGAGGAGGTTCTCAGCCGCTCGGGAACCGAGGCGCCGCCTCTTACCGCCCGGCAACCAAGGCGCTGCCTCTTAGCCGAACTTCGCGGATTCGGGGGTGAATCCGCGAAGTCCGGTTAGCCGCCCGGCGATTGAGCGCCTCTTCCCGCGCTATCGAACCAGGGATTTCGTTCAGGCGCTCGTGGGTGCCTGAACGGGGGTGCGGCCGTTGCCGCCGCCGCTACGCCCTCTCGTCACGAGACGATAGAGGAAGCGGAAAAACACGATCGTCGCGAGCGCTTCGCCGAAGGTCATCACGAACGCGAGGAACGGATTCATGACGGCCATGCGCGCATTGAACTTGGCTTTGGCGCGCTCGCGCGAAATCTCGATGCTGTCGTAGAACGTCGGGATCACGAGCAGCGTGAGCAGCGTCGAGGTGATCGTGCCGCCGATAATCGAAACCGCCATCGGGCGATAGAACTCGCCGCCCTCACCCATGCCGATCGCAACAGGCAGCATGCCCGCGATGAGCGCGAAGGTGGTCATGAGGATCGGGCGCAGGCGGGTGCGACCCGCGTGCATCAACGCTTCCTCGCGATCCACGCCCCGCTCCTCTTCCTTGCGCGCGCAATCGAGCAGCAGGATGGCGTTCTTCGCGACGAGACCCATCAGCATGATGATGCCGATGAAGCTCATGAGATTGAGCGTGCTGCCCGTGATGAAGAGCGCAAGCACCACACCAATGAGCGACAGCGGCAGAGACAGCATCACCGGCACGGGTGCGGTGAACGAGCCGAACTGCATCACGAGCACGAGGTACATCACGCCGATGCCCATGACGAGCGCGACACCCATGTCCGTGAAGATTTCTTCCTGGTCTCGCGACGCGCCGCCGAGCGACACGCCGAAACCATTGGGGAAGTCGATGGCCGCCGCGAGCTTCTTCGCGTCGTCCGTGACCTCGCCCGCGGAGCGGCCTTGCACGTTGGCCGACACGGTGATCGTGCGCTTGCCCGAAAGGTGCTGAATCTGCGCCGGCCCCTTGTCCATCGTGATGTTCGCGATCTGTTCGAGCGGCACGAGCATATTGCTGCCGCCCACGGCGACTGGCAGATGCTCGATGTTCGAAGCGTCGATGCGATCTTCGGGATGCAGGCGCACGGACACGTCACGGGACTGGCCCACGGGGTCCACCCAGTCCCCTACCTCGACACCGGCGAACGCCACGCGCAACGCGTTCGCAGCGTCGCCAACGGAGATGCCCAGCTGGTTCGCAAGGCCGCGGTCGAGCTCGATGCGCAGCTCGTCCTTCGGCTCCTGCTCCGAGAGACCCACATCCACGGCGCCGGGGATCTTCCTCATCGCCGCCATGAAGTCGTTGGTGATCGCCATCAGGCGCCGCGAATCCGGCCCGTAGAACTGGATCTGCACGGGCTTCTGCGCGCCGTTGTTGATGTCGTCGAGCACCACGTACTCGGCGCCCACGAGCCGTTTCAGGCGCTCACGAATGTCGTTGCCGATGATTTCGGCCGAGCGCTTGCGCTTGTCGCTGTCGCCGATATCCACATACACGCGGCCGCCGCCCGGCTTCACGTTGCTGTTCGTCGCCTCGGTCTCGGGCAGCATGCGCGCGAGCTCCGCCGCCTTCTCGACCTTGAGGCGCGAATATTCGAGGCTCGCGCTCGACGGCGTGCGCACGTCGATGGCGATCATGCCGACGTCCGTGCGCGGCAGGAAGCTCGAACCGCCAACCGTCTTTTGCAGCACGAGGGCGCCGACGAGGCAGGTTACCGCGATCGCGGCCATCCACTTGCGATGGTGAAGCGCCCAGGCGATCACGTTGCCGTAGCGGTCGGCCTGGTGATCGAACCACTCGTTGAAGCGACGCAGCTGCGTGCCGACCGCGGAGCGCTTGCGGTCCGCATAACCGACCGGATCGCCCCAGTACGCCGACAGCATCGGGTCGAGCGTGAAGGAGATGAAGAGACTGACCAGCACCGAAGCGGCGACGGTGAGCGCGAACGGCCGGAACCATTCGCCCGCGATGCCGCCCATGAAGGCCACCGGGACGAACACCGCCATGATGGAGAACGTGGTCGCCATGACGGCGAGGCCGATCTCCGCCGTGCCGTTGCGCGCGGCGGTGACACGATCCTCCCCGCGCTCCATGTGCCGCACGATGTTCTCTCGCACGACGATCGCATCGTCGATCAGCACGCCGATGGCGAGCGACAGGCCGAGCAGCGTCATGAAATTGAGGGTGAATCCGCACGCCCACACCGCGATGAACGCGGCGACGGCGGACGTCGGCAGCGACAGCGCGGTGATCAGCGTCGACCGCCATGAGTTCAGGAACGCGTACACGACGAAGATGGTGAGCGCCGCGCCGAAGATGAGCGCCTCCACCACGTTGCGCAGACTGCTGTCCGCGTCCTTGCCGCCGTCGTCCGTGACCTCGAGCTTGGTGCCCTGGGGCAGCGTGCCGTTGCTGTTGAGCTCTTTCGCAAGATCCCGTATCCGGTTGCCCACGGTCACGGTGCTGGCATCACGCGAGCGCGTGACCGAGATACCGACGTTCGGATGCGCGTTGCGCAGGCTGTAGCTCGCCATCTCGGCGAAGCCGTCTTCAACGGTTGCGACCTGCCCGAGCCGCACGATCTCCTTGCCACTGCGCTTGAGGACGATGTCCTCGAACTCGCGCGGCGATTCGATGCGGCCCACGAGGCGAATGCTCTGCTCGTCGAGCTCGCCCTTGATGCGGCCGACGGGCGCGGTCGTGTTCTGCGCACGCAGCGCATTCACGACGTCACTGACTGAAATGTTGTACTCGCGCAGCTTCTGCGCGTGCAGGAGCACCGAAAGCTCGCGCTGGAGCGAGCCGTTCACATTCACCGTCGCGACGCCATCGACGGCGCGGAAGCGATCGGCCAGCACGTCTTCGGCAAGACGCGAAATCTCCGCATGCGTCTGCGTGCTCGACGAGAGCGCCATCTGCATGATCGGCTGCGCCGACGGATCGACGTGGAACAGCACCGGCTCACGCATTTCCACCGGCAGCTTGTAGCGCACGGAGGCGATGGCGTTGCGCACCTCGTCGGAGGCAACGGACATGTCTTTCTTGAAATTGAACTGGATGACGATCTGCGCCTGCCCTTCCGAGGCGGTCGAGCTGAGCTCGTGCACCTGCGAAATGCTCTGCAGCGCTTTTTCGACGCGATTGATGATCTCGCGCTCCACGGTCTCGGGTGAGGCTCCGGGATACGGAATGCTCACGACGATGACGGGCAGCTCCACGTCGGGCCGCTGGTTGACGCGCAGATTCTTGAACGCGATCAACCCGACGCACATCAGCACGATGACGATCGCGACCGTCGTCACCGGCTGCCGGATGCTGAAGTTGGAAAGAAACATGGCGTGTCTTCCTATTTCCCGGCGGCCAGCGAGGCACCGGCCATTTCCACAGCCTGGCCGTTCTGCAGGGCCGCGGTCGGATACTTGAGCACGGTGTCCCCTTCGGCGACGCCGCTCTTCAGCACCAGCTCGCCACTGCGCGGATCACGGTCGCTGACGGTGAGGTTCACCTTCTGCAGCGCGCGGTCTTTCACGCGCCACGCGAACGCGGCATCGCCCTCGCGAATGACCGCCGACGGCGGCAGCGTCAGGGCCGCCGTGTGACGCGTTTCGATGCGCCCTTCGGCATACAGACCCGCGACATTGGGCTGTTGTTTCGGATCGTCGAACACAACGAGCACTTCCACCTGGCGCGTCGTGGCATTGGCGGCCGGGCTCACGCGAGCGATCTTTCCAGTGAAATCCCGATCCGCAAAACCATGCATGCGGAACACGACGGGCTGGCCCGCCTGCACTTCACCGATGCTGTCGGCCGAGACGAGCCCCTCGAAACGCAGGCTGGTCGGGTCGATGACCTGCAGCAGTTCCTTGCCGATCTGCGCCGTGTCGCCGTTGGACACCTTGCGGTCGCTGACGATGCCGTTGAAGGGCGCACGCACTTCCGTGCGCTCGAGCTGCTGGCGGGCCGTGACTACGCGGGAGCGTGCGGCCTCACGATCACTCTGGGTCGTGTTGCGGCGATTCTCGGCATCCTCGAGCTGCTGCGCCGACACCACACCGGTCTCACGGAGGGTCGACATGCGCTGGAACTGGCGCTCCGCCTGTTCATACGCCTGTACCGCAGCCCTCTCGGACGCCGTGGCAGACGTCAGGCTGTCGCGAATCGACGTGTCGTCGAGCCGAACGAGCAGATCGCCCTTCTTCACCGGGTCGCCATTCTCCTTGAGCACGGAGACGACAACGGCCGAAACCTCGGCTCGCAGATCCGCGCGTCGCTCCGGCTGCACCGAACCCGTGATGGCGGGCCCGGACGCCAGCGCGTTGTTGTGAAGCGTGAGGACGTCCTCAGGCGAGAGCAGTAGCGCAGCGGCCGGCGCACCCTTGGCGCCGTTCGCTGCGGTGTGGGTGCCGGCGCTCTTCTGGCATGCGGACAGCCCGAAAAACGAAACCGAGATGACCAGCGCGAAGGCGGCCCCGCGGATAGCTTGATGTCTCGACCTCACCCCAACTCCCTTCGACTCTGTTTCGACCCACTGGGATGCCCCGGGGGCGCTATGCGTTGCGCATGCCGGACCTGTTTCCGATGGCGGGTTTTCAGAGGCGTTTCGACGTATCGGAACGATGATTCGTTCCTGACTTTCGGCCAGTAGAACACGCCAGGGCCGACTTTGTTACAAGGCTACCGGCAGGTCATCGATTACAGGACTCGTTCCATCTTCCGTGTCCAAAATTTCAAGCCTGACTGACACTTGTCACGCTGTGCGGATTTGACGGACGGTCTCTATGACCTGTCGGGCGGCGTGCTTCCGACCCACTTGCGAGTGGATGAGACTAGCACCGCACCCGGGCCACAAACTGCGATCTTGGTAGGATCCGCGGCTATCGCTTATCCGAGGTGGACGTGCTCTCGAGACTGCATGGTTTCCTGCTGATGGCTGCTGGCGCTGGAGCGCTGCCGCTGGCGGTGCCGGACGCTGCTTTCGCGACCGACGCCAGTTCATTCGTGGCGGAAGGCGCTGCCGCACCGGCTGCTCAGGCCGGCGGCGTCAATATCCGGGAGCCGGACGGCAGTACCCCGCTCCAATGGGCTGTCTACCGGCGCGATGCTGCGGAAGTACAACGGCTACTCAAGGCGGGCGCGGATGCCTCCCTGGCGAACAACTACGGTGCGACCCCCATGTCGCTCGCTGCCGCTACTGGCGATGCGGCAATCATCGGCCTGCTCCTCAAGGCGAAGGCTGATCCCGACTCTCCCAATGCCGAAGGGCAAACCGCGCTGATGGCCGTCGCGCGCACGGGTAACGTCGAGGCGGCAAAGCTGCTGGTGCGCGCTGGTGCCCACGTGAATGCGCGCGAGCAGTGGGGAAATCAGACGGCGCTGATGTGGGCTGCCGCGCAACGTCAGCCCGAGATGGTGAAGTTTCTGGTCCGCAGCCGTGCCGAAGTCGATGCGCGCGGAATGGTGCGGAACTGGGCTCGCAAGGTGACTTCCGAGCCCCGTGAGAAGGACATGGACTGGGGCGGATTCACGCCCCTCCTCTACGCCGCCCGCGAAGGCTGCATCGAATGCGCGAAGGAGCTTCTTGCCGGTGGCGCGGACATCAACCTGCAGGATCCGCACGGCACCACGCCGCTCGTGCTGGCGATCATCAACTCGCGCTTCGACATGGCGAAGTTTCTGATCGAGGCGGGTGCAAGCATCCAGATATGGGACTTCGTCGGCGTGACGCCCCTGTACGCGGCGGTTGACCTGAACACCGTGCCGCGCGGCGCCCGAGCCGACGTGCCCTCCACCGACCGCGCAACCGCGCTCGACATCGAGCGCCTGCTGATCGAGCGTGGCGCAAACGTGAATGCGCAACTGAAACTGCCGCTGCCTTCACGCACGCCCGCCGCCGCCGGTGGGCGCGCGGACAAGCGGCTGACGAACATCGGAGCCACTCCGTTGCTGCGTGCCGCAACCGGCGCGGATCTCGAATCGATGAAGCTGCTCATCGACCACGGCGCGCTCGTCGAACTGCCGCTGGCGGACGGCACCACGCCGATGCTCGCCGCGATCATGCCGTCGCCCACGCGTGCGGCGACCAAGGACGAGCAGCAGGCCCTCGCCGCGCTCCGGCTTCTGAAGGACGCTGGCGCCGACCCGAAGAACGCCGTCACTCGCAGTAACAGCGTGCTCCATCTCATTCACACGCTCGGCATGAACGAAGCACGCGTGAAAGGCAGCACAGCGCTGCAGATGGCGACGGTGCAGGGCTGGAAAGACGTGATGAAACAGCTCGCGGCGTGGGGCGTCGATCTGAACGCGCGCGATGCGGATGGCCTCACCGCCCTCGACTACGCGATGGGACGTGCGCGCGTGGGCTTTCTCCAGCAGCGCCCGGATCCGCGCAAGGACGTCGCTGAAGCGCTTCGCAGCCTCGGCGCGACAGCGGAGAACCCGGACCTGCCGCCCTGGACGCCGCAGTCCGTGCCGCATATCACCGCAATGATTCCCGACCCCGACGTGTTCTATTGAATTGGAAAAAATCGTCTCCTGACGATTTTTTCGATACCTCGCCTGCGTTTCCGGCGGCAAAAACGTGGTTTTTGCCGCCTGCACCCACGCGTGGCTACGCCCGGGCCGCCGCCCGATCGAGGTCACCGCTACTTGCTGAACATCTCGTCGAAGAACTCGGCGCCGGGCGGCTTGCCGTCGACCCACATCTCCGAGGGGTCCCAGTGCTCGGCGATAAGCCCCCGCTCGTCGATGCGGAACACATCGAACCACGTGATGTCGTAGACGTGATCGGGCTTCAGCCGGTCGCGCACCTTGCGCACGGTGCTCACCATCACGGTGTCGCGTTCCGCGATGATCGATATCACCGGCATCCGCGTGCGCGGCCCCACCGGCAACGGCTTGCGCTGCTTGCTGAAGAGCTCGACGAACGCCTTGCGCCCCGACGGCACGTTCGGGTTGTGCTGGATATAGCCTTCGGCCATGTACTTCGGCGCCTGGTCCAGATGACCACCCTCGTACACGATGCGCCAGAAGTCGAAGACGAACCGCTTGTTCCGCGCAAGCTTCGGATCGTCGCTCTCGAGCATCGCCTGCTGATCCGCGGCGGCCACCGATGACACCTGCGCTTGCGTCGCGGTCATGGTCGTGGCCAACACGCCGGCCAGCATCACTCCCACGAGAATGCTTCGTCTCTTCATGCGCCCCCCGTTTGCTCGCGTTTGGCGGGAGGTTCGCCCTGCTCCGCCCGCTTGCGCTCGTATTGTCGGCCGAGGCTCCACGCCGCGGCGGCCCATACGCCCGAGGCCACAAGCCCGAGACCCAGGCCGCCCCCGACCGCGAACCCGAGTGTGTTCATGCCGGCCTGCACCCAGGCCGCGGTGAGATCACCGAGCCGGTACACGATGACGTCGAGGATGTTCTTGGCCTTGTAGCGACTCTCCTGATCCACCACCGTGAAACAGATTTCGCGGCTGGGTCGTGCGATGGCGTACTGGATCACGCGGCGCGTGACCTGCATCGCCTGAAGCACCCGCAACGTCGGCGACAACGCCATGAACACGAATGAGAGCGCCATCAGGACCGGGTTGAGCACGAGGCTGCCCGTCACCCCGAAGCGCTTGATGAACCGGCTGAGGCCGAACATGGCGACCGCCGCCGAGATGACGTTCACCGCCAGGTCGATCTCCGCCAGCGCCCGCGTGCGCGATTCGATATCCGCGAACGTGCGCGCCACGAGGTCCGTCTGGATGAAGTACCCGATGGTGGAAATCCACGTCATCAGCAGCATGAATGCGGCCTGACTCAGCAGGAGCGGCGACTTGAAGATGGTGATGAAGCCGTCGAGCATGTTCCCGCGCAGCTGGTGGTCCATCTTCGACGCCTGCGCTTCCTTGCGCTCCGCTTGCAGCTTGCTCTTCTCTTTGATGAGCCACAGCACCAGCACAACGACGACGGCGAAGCCCGCGGCGGCGATGAGCAGCAGCGCCGGGACACCGATGCTCTTCACGAACAGGGAAGCCACCAGGGGACCGGCGATCGCCCCGATGCTGCCGCTCGCCGAAATCGCGGGCAGCAGTCGCGAGGCCTGTCCCGAAGTGAAGACGTCGACGATGAGGCTCCAGAACACCGACACCATGAACAGGTTGATGACGCTGGCCCACCAATAGAACGACGCGGCGAGCACGCGGCTCTGCGGATCCGTCTCGAACCAGAAAAAGAACACGCCCAGCGAGGCGACGACGAAACAGAACACGCCGGGCAGCACGCGCGACAGCCGGAACGTATCCGTGATCCAGCCAAACAACGGCGACACGATGAGCGTGCAGATGAGCGTTCCGGTGAAAAGCTCCTGGAGATGGGCGACGCCAAACACCGTGGCCATGGCATCCCGCACGGGCCGGACGATGTAGTAGCTCCCCATCATCACGAAGTTGCACGTGAAGGCGAGCGCGAGCGCGCGCCGCTCGAACGGCTCGACTTTCGCTATGAGGTTGGCAAGCGAGGGGAACGAGGATTGGCTAGGCATGCGGCGGCAATAGTAGTCGACTTCATGACGCGCGCAGGTGTCGGCCAAAGAAGGCGACCAGGTCCGCGAAGGCCCTGCGCGAGTGGTGGTCGGAGGATGCCTCCGGCTCGATGCGGTATTCCTTGGTGAAGGTCGCGTGCGGGCGCTCGCCGACGCGGTTGCGGTCGTCCGGGTTGCCGTATTCGCGGACCTCCAGGCCCACCGGAAACTCGCGCATGAAACGCTCGAGCTTTGCGCGCGGGCATATGCGGTCCGCCCGGCAACGCACCGCCATCATGTGGGCGTCGCCGGATTCGAGCCGTGCCCGCGCCTCGGCAATGGTTGTGTCCGCAACGTTGAGCGCGCCCAGGCGCCGGGCGCTGCCCGTTCCGAACGCGAGATGCAGGAACGACAGCGGCACGGACGGCTGCGCGGCCACAGCGGCCGCCACACCGGGCTCGATCACAAGCGGGATCGCAAAGGCGCCGGTGAGACACATGCCGATGGCGCCGATGCGCGCCCCGCCGTTCCGCTCGCTCAGCTGCGCGGCGAGCGCGCGCAACCACGTCGCGATCGGGGCGGAAACCCCTTCCCGCAGGTTCGCGAACTCGCGCGAGACGCACAGGCGAAGGGCGTTCCGAACGGGCGCCCGCCTGCCGAACGGCCCGAAGATCCAGGGGATGCAGACCTGGAATCCGGCGTCCGTGAGTCGCCGGGCGAAGAGCAGCAGCCCCGGCGAAAAACCCGCGATTTCCTGCAGGAGCAGCAGCATCGGAGCGCGCTCGTTCCCGCTGCGATACACCGGATGCCCCATGCCGTGAGATTCGAAGAAGAACTGCTCGAAGCCTGCGAGCGCCGGCCCCCGCACGGTGGAAGTTGTCATGTTTGAAATTGTAGTGTGAAAAGAGACCGCCGGAACGCGACCCGCACCATGCCTTCGAAGATGCTCGACCGCTTCGTCCAGGAGATCGGACTACTGCTCAACGCGGAGCGGTGGGACGAGGCGGAGCAGTACGCCACCGGCCTTCCGCACGTCGCGATCGCCCTCTCGAGCACGGACCTCAAGAGCTCGCAGGCGGCCTATCGACAGTGGTGCAGCGAGTGGCTGCAGCCCGACCAGGGCGACGCGGCGTATGACGCGTGGTACGGCTTGTCGACCCAGGATCCGGCCCGGTTCGTCGACGGCAAGCCGGTGGCGATGTTGCAGGCCTTGAGCCTGGTTCGCAGGCTGCGCGCCAATCTGTCACCGCCGCCACGCCCGCATCCGCCGGGGCCGCGCGGCGCGTCCGTCTCGCACCTGTGCGGCCTCCTCATCGCGGCGTTCCAGACCTGGCACAGCGCCCGCGGCCGTACCGACCCGACCGTGGCGCTGAACCTCGCTAAGCTGGGCGTGCTTCGCTGACCGACGCGAGATTCGGGTAGTCCACATAGCCGTTCGCGCCGCCGCTGTAGAACGTGTCGGCCTTCCACTCATTGAGCGGAGCGCCCAGCGCGAAGCGCTTCGGCAGGTCGGGATTCGCGATGAACAGCTTGCCGAACGCCACCGCATCCGCCTCGCCCGCCGCAACGACTCTCTCCGCGCTGGCCTGCGTGAAACCCTCGTTCGCGACAAACACGCCGCCGAAGGCCGCCTTGAGCCGCGGCCCGATCCGACCCTCGCCCTCGTGCTCGCGGGCGCAGAGAAAGGCGATCTTCCGTTTGCCGAGCTCGCGCGCCACGTAACCGAAGGTGGCCAGCGGATTCGTGTCGCCCAGATCGTGCGCATCACCGCGCGGAGCCAGATGCACGGCGACGCGGCCCGCGCCCCACACACTGATGAGCCGGTCCACGACTTCGAGCATCAAGCGCGCGCGGTTCTCGATCGAACCGCCGTAGTCATCGGCGCGAAGATTGGTGCTGTCCTGCAGGAACTGGTCGATCAGGTAGCCATTCGCGCCATGCAGCTCGACGCCATCGAAACCGGCTTGCTGCGCGTTCTGGGCGCCGCGATGGAACGCCGCGATGACGCCCGCGATCTCCTCGAGCTCGAGTGCGCGCGGAACGACGTAAGGCGTCTGCGGCCTTACCAGGCTTACGAACCCCGCTGGCGCGATCGGGCTCGGCGCCACCGGCAACTCACCGTCCAGGAACAGCGGATGCGAAACGCGCCCGACGTGCCACAGCTGCGAAAAGATGCGGCCGCCGGCCCGATGGACCGCGCTCGTAACCTTGCGCCAGCCTTCCACCTGCTCTTCCGACCAGATGCCCGGCGTATCGGCATAACCGATGCCCTGTGAAGAGACGACTGTCGCCTCTGTCAGGATGAGCCCGGCCGACGCACGCTGTTCGTAGTACTTCGCCATCAGATCGTTCGGCACACGCGCCACGCCGGCGCGGCTGCGCGTCAGCGGCGCCATGAAAATGCGATTCGGCAGCAACAGCTCGCCAGCCTGCAGGGGATCGAACAGTGTCGTCACGAATGCGCTCCAACGAGTTTCGGAAAGGGGCTAAATATTAGTGCAGCCCCCTCGAACTCCAATGGTTTGCGTTAGACGTTCACGTTCTGGACTCATGACCGCGGGGGGCGCACCGGAAAGTGACGCCCGCGCGCCGACGGCGCCTCACGCGCCGCCGTGCTCGCAGGCCTCGGCCCGCTTTTTTCAGCGTGATGCCCCATTGCGCAGGCTATGATCGCCCCGCAACCAGGCCTTCAGGGGGACGAGACGATGAGAACGATCGCAACGGGTCTTGTGGGATTGGGCGCGACGCTGCTGCTGGCGGGGGCCACCGCGCGGGCGGCGGATATCTCGCTGATGGCGGGGCGCGTGGGCGCGGTGGACGTGCCGAAAGTGGCGAAATTCTATGCGGCGACGTTCGGCCTCAAGGAGGTCAACCGCTTCGAGTTTCCCACCATGATCGAGATCCTGATGAACTTCGGCGACAGCGTGGACGCCGCGAAAAAGAACACCGGCCCGCAGGTCGTCATCATGCAGCGGAAGAGCGACGACGTTCAGGACGCCATTCCGCATCTGATCTTCCACGTCGCCGACATGGCGAAGACCGTCGCGGCGCTGAAAGCGGCCGGCGGCAAGATGGATGCGGACCCGAAGCCGTTCGGCAAGACGACGACGGTCATCGGCATGGCGACCGATCCCGCCGGCAACAAGATCGAGCTCATCCAGAACTGAGCGACGGCGCATGGCATCCGACGACGTCGCCCGGTGGCTCTCGCTCCTCGAACGGGGCTTGCGCGGCAATGAAGGCGAGCAGCTGCGCGAGTGGCTGAAGAACAAGGCCCATCGCGCGCGCATCATCGATGCCGCGCGACTCTGGCACGGGCCCGAGATCCTCGCGGTGATCTCAGGCCTCGTCCCGAAAGCGGAGCTCGTCATCCACGACCCGGCGCTTCGCCGTCGTCGCTTCAACCTGATCCTCGGGTGGGGCACGCTCGGGGTGATCGGCGCTCTGTGCGTCGGCGTCACCACCGGTTTCGTGAAGCTGCCGTTCGACGATTCGCGGCTGCTCGCGGGCCGCGGGATCTACGCCACCTCGGTCGGCGAGCGTCGCGAGGTCACGCTGCCTGACGACACGGTGGTCACGTTGAACACGGGATCGAGGCTATCGGTGGAGTATTCGACGGGCTCTCGCGAGGTGTATCTCGCGCGCGGCGAAGCAACCTTCCAGGTCACACCCGACGCCGGCCGCCCGTTCATCGTCAACGCCGGCATGCGGCGCTTCCTGGCGACGGGCACCCGGTTCAACGTTCGCGTGCTCTCGCCGCAACTCACCGAGCTCACCGTGACCGATGGCAAGGTGAAGGTGATGGACGCCCCGCCGCGCCTGCCCGAAACGCCAGCGCAGCGGCGCGCCACGCTGCTCTATGGTGAAACCACTGTGCAGGCGCTCGAAACAGCGCAGGTGGAGCCGGGCTTCCAGTCCGTGAGCCCGATCGATGCGAGCCAGGTGGAGGCGATGCTCGCCTGGCAGCACGACCTCATCATCTTCGAAGACGAAGCGCTGCAGGACGCGCTGACCGAGATCGATCGCTACACCACGACGAAATTCGTGCTGGGGGATGAGAAGGTGCGGCACATTCGAATCGCCGGCAGCTTCCGCACGGGAGACGTCGACGGCCTGCTGCTGTCGCTGCGGGACAAGTTCCGCGTCGACTCGACACGAGATCCCCAGGGGCGGATCGTGCTCAGCTCACGAAGCGCGCTCTGAGCGCGCGTTATTCGCCGTTCTTGGCGGTCGGCGAAGCGAAACGCCGCAGGGACTCCGGCACAAACGAAAGATCGGTCGCCTCACGCACCGCGAGCCGCATCTGGCTGTCGAGCACGTCCTGCGGCACGGGGTTCTGGTAGCTCTCGAGGCACATATCGAGTGCCGCGGCACCCGCCACATTCTCGGTGCGAGCAACACGATATGCCTTCACCACCAGCGCTTCGGCGGCGCCGGGCGTCAGCATCGTCGGCAATCTCGGCTCGAGGTCCGCCATCTCTTCCGCCGACACGGACAACTCGTAGCGCCGTGACAGGGCCACGATCAGCGCCGCGCTCTCCGCGCGCGTCGTCGTGGGCAGAATCGGCATCTTGAGATCGATGCGACCCGGGCGCTTGAGATCGGCCTCGATAAGGTCTGGCCGGGAAGACGCCAGTACCCAGACGATCTTGCCGCGATTCTCCGTATCCGACATCTCCTGCGCGATCATCGAGTAGAGCCGCCCCGAAAGGCCGCCGTCGCCCGTTCCCGATTCGCGGCGCCCCAGCGTCTGGTCCGCTTCGTCGACGAACACGATGCAGCGGCCGAGCGCATGGATCAGCCGGAAGATCTTCTCGAGGTTGCCCTCGCTCGAACCGACCCACTTCTCGCGGAAGTTGTTGAGCTTCACCACCGGCACGTGCGCCTCGCCCGCCAGGCACTCGACGAGGAAGGTTTTGCCGGTGCCGATGGGCCCGCACAGCAGGTAGCCCATCGGCAGCGCCTTGAGATCGTTCGCGGCCCAGAGCTTCACGTCCTGGCGCAGCCATTTCTTCAGCGCGTCCTGGCCGTGATAGTCATCTAGAGTGCGTGACGACTCGACGAACTCGATGAGTCCCGACGCGTCGTGCTCGACCATCGCCTTCTTCATCGCCGAAAGATCGGAAGCCTGCAGCACCTTGCCGGAGTGCGCCTGCACTTTCGTGAGCTGCTCGAGCGTCGCGACCGATACGCCCGTCATCGCGTTTGCGAGCAGCGCGAGATCGGTGCCGGCGGGAATAGTCTTCGTGAACTCCTTCTGCAGCATCGTGAGCGCGGACCGCAGCTCCGCCGGCGCGGGCAACGGAATGCGCACCAGCGAGGACTGCGGTGCGAACGCGATGAGCGGCTCGATGTCGCTGAGATTGTCCGCAATGAGCAGGCTCGCGAACGGCAGCTGCGTGAACAGGCGCCCGGAGCTCCACTCGCGCACGAGACTCGTGAGGCTGCCGTGCTCGAAACCCTTGCCGTCCGCCGGCAGGAGCTGATCGGCGCCGCGCACGATCACCGCGACGTGCAGATTGTCCGTGCGGCCGACGGCGCTCAGGTTGCCGAGATATTTCGCATACCGGTTGATGAAGCGGATGGCTTCGAGCGGCTGGTGCGGCAGGCTGCGCATGGCCGACGGCACCCACTCCGAGAGGCGCTCGCCACCACGCTCGACCGTGAGGCCGTTGCCGAGATCGTACGAAAACACCACGGCGAAGCTCGCGAGCAGCTCGTCCTGGATGTATTGCTCGATGTTGACGAGCCGGCCGTCGACGGCGATGCGGTCGTGCACATTGCCGTAAAGCACGAACTGGCCGGAGGCGCCGCTCTCGAAGCGCACGGACAGGGCCGACGCCCACTCGGGTGCGCCCAGGGGGGCCAGCATCTCAGGCTTTTTCGTCTCTTGGACGGGGCTCGGCGGCTGCGGGCGTGAGGCAAACATCCATGGCAGTCTACCGCCGTTTCGCAAACTCACCAGCGGGCGTTGTCACCGCTGGGGTGGTGACAGATGTCACCTCCTGCGAGACTTGCGCCACCCATCCGAAGCCTTTTCGCCACGGAGAACGCCCTTGAGCTCGCCTGAATCCGAATCCCGCCGCCGCCTGCTCCGGAATATCGCCCTCGCCGCCTCCGCGGGCGCTCTCGTCTCCACGCAACTTCGGGCAGCCGAAGAGCTGCCGCTTCTCGCCGTGGATGACCCGGCCGCCAAGGCGGTGAAGTACGCGGAGGATGCCAAGAAGGTGAAGGAGGCTGAGAACAATAGCTGCGCCAACTGCAGCCTCTATAACGGCAAGGACGGGTCGGTGCAGGGGCCCTGTCAGATCATCAAGGGCAAGGCGGTGAAGGCGGCGGGGTGGTGCAATGGTTGGGCGCCGCAGATATAGGCGCGGATCAAGAAGCCCTCAATCGCCGGGCGGCTGAGAGGGCGCTAGGTATCGGCAGGACCTCGGCAAGACCTCGGCAAGACCTCGGCAAGACCTCGGCGAGAGACCTCGGCAAGACCTCGGCGAGAGACCTCGGCAAGACCTCGGCGAGACCTCGGCGAGACCTCGGCGAGACCTCGGCGAGACCTCGGCGAGACCTCGGCGCGGACCTCGGCGCAACGCGTCGGCGGCAAGACGCCGGTAGTTACGAGCCGGGGCCTTCACCCCAGCCGGAGCGCAGTTGGCCGTTGCCGCGGAAGAACGCCTCGATGTGGCGGATCAGGCCGTCCTGCACCTTGAACACTTCGAACACCACCGACCCATTGTTCTTGGGGAACTGAGGGGGTGTCATGAAGTTGCCGATGGCGAACACGACGCCGCGCTCGGGATCGGCGATGTAGAAACGCCGGTTGTTCACGTCCCAGTGGATGCGCGCCTCCTGGAACTCACCGCCGCAGCTCTTGTTGTTCAGTGACGAGTTCACGGTGAACGTGCCGAGCTCGATGCGCTGGCACTCGGGGTGCCACGGCACGTCGCGGTAGTGCACCTGCCGTGAGACGACCGAGAAATATTTATCGGCAATGGCGAACAGCTCTTCGCGCGTCGAACGCTCCGAGGCCGGCAGCACCGTATCGAAGATGCGATCCGCGAGGTGCAGCGATTCGGCCTTCGTCTGGCCCAGCTGCCCGTCGTAAGACACTTCCTCGATCTCGGCAATGAGCCGTTTCTCGACCTTCAGGCGCACAGCGTAAAACCACCACTTGTCGCCCTCGCCGCCGCCGCCGTTCGTCAGAGTGCCGTAGAACACGGCGGCGCGGTTACCGGGTCGACCAGCGCGCGGCGATAGACGATTCGCTTAACCGAGCCCCACACCTCGCCTTTGCCGAGCGCCTTCACTTCACCGTTACCGGTGATACGAACGTTGGGTGCGAGGCTGAGTCGCGAGGGGTCGTTATCGGAGAGCGCTTCCGTATACGCGGTGAGCGTTTCGAGCAGACAGCGGCGGTTGCATTCGCTGTTAGCTGCGGCGCAGGCACCTTACGAGAGGCTGACGATTGCGTCTGGGCGGCTGCGGAAAAGCTCACCGCCGACAACAAGATGACCAGCGCCACGACGATCGTCTTCATGATCTTTTCCCATTGCCTACGCGGGCGAGGCTGCGAGCGTGGCTGAGACTCCATCCACTGCCGGATGCGCTTCGCATCGGCGACCCGCGTGTACTTGCCGAACGAGTTGAGCAGCACCATTACGACCCGCCGCTCCTCGATCATCGTCTGGCATCACGAGGCACTCGCCGGCCTCGTTGATGAAGCCCGTCTTCTGAACCGTGATCGTCCATGACGGTTCGCCACCAGCGAATTGGTGTTGCGAAACTCGAGGATGCTCCGGCCCCACGCGCACCTCGTGCTTGCGACTGGTGGAATACTCTCGAATCGTAGCGTTGTGTGACGCCGCGATGACGAGCTTCGCGAGATCGCGCGCGCTCGACACGTTCTCGATCGAGAGCCCCGACGGGTCGTCGAAGTGGGTCTGGGTCATCCCGAGCGCCCTGGCCTTCGCGTTCATCGCCCGGACGAACACGTCCTTCCCCGCCGGGATAGGCACGCCCCACCGCCGCGCGGCGCGATTCTCGGGACGCCATTCAGCGCAAGGTGCAGCAGGTCTCCCCGGCTCAGCTTGGTGCCGACGGTGAGCCGCGAGAAGGCCCCCTTGCCCTTCCAGCGATCGGCGCCCTGGATCTCGATGATCTCGTCGAGCGGCTGCCGCCCTTCGAGCACGACGAGGGCCGTCATCAGCTTGGTGATCGAGGCGATCGGTGCGACGACATCGATTTGCGCTCGAAGACGACGCTGCCGTTCGTCGTGTCCATGACGAACGCGGCGTTCGAGCGGATTTCAGGGCCTTTCGGCGTGCTTGCTGGCGGCGGCCTCGGCCATCGTCCCCGCGCCGAGGAAGATCGCGACCAGCACCCCCTGCGAAAAACCCGCCTTACCCCCGAGCACACCCCCGCGCCCGGAACATCGCCCATCCGCCTCCCCCATCGACGCATCAAGATCTGGCCTTTCCCGACATGACTTAATTGAAGCCCGCGATGTTAGGCCGATGCGCGCCGTCGCGCACCCTCTGCGTCGCACTCGATCCCCGCACGTGCGCGGCTGGCGCGCTCGACCTGGCGGGCGCCGCCGGCTTGTTTGGCGTCTGGACGTGGACGTTCGCCACCACCCAACTCGTCCTGAGTCGGCAGCTGGGCGCGCGCGCCTCCGCTCAGTGCGGCGACGGTGGTGGTGGTGGCGCGCGGCGGCGGTTCTTCGCCTGGTTCGCGCGCTCGATCATATAGGCGCGTATCGACTCCACTTCGTCGGGGCTCAGGCGCCCCTTGAACGACGACATGCCGTTCGCCTGCAGCTGCCCGTCGAGAACGATCGCGGCGAAGGTCTCTTTCGCGGCGAGCATCGGCGAGTAGCGCAGATCGGGGAATACGCTGCGATTCGCGTAAAGCGGCTCGTGGCACGTGGTGCAGTGACTGACGAACTCTCTCGTGCCCCGCCTCGATGACCGCCTTGGAAGCGGTGGACGGCGGCGGTTCAGCACGAGCGGCGGCAAGGGCGGCGGCGGCGGAGGCAGCGAAGCCGTGCCACCCAGCTTGAACACCAGCAAGCGCGACTGATTGCTGGAGCCATAACGCACCAACCCGTAGCCCACGGGCTGGGCGATGTACTGCTGCCCATCCAGCTCATATGGACGACGCGGCCGCAACGACGCCGGTCTTGTGCTTCCATCGACCAGAGCTCTTCGCCATTCGTCGCGCGATAGGCGACGAAACGGCCCTTCGTCGTGCCCTGGAACACCCACGCCGCCCGCCGTCGCGAGAGTGCCCGCGCCGATCGTTCCCAGCACGCCGGTGCGCCAGACTTCCTTCTGCTTCACCGGATCCCACGCCACGAGTTGCGAGCGCGCGGCGTCCGTTCGGCATCGGAGTTTTGAGCTCGGCGGCCGCGCCGGCGCTAAGACCGGTTGTTGGCGGCCCATCGGTACGGCTTTGAAGGTCGGCGCCCCCCTTCATCGCACCCCACCGTTTCCACGCGGAGAAATACGTGAGCCCGGTTTGCGGGCTGAAGGACATCGGATGCCAGCCGTGCGCGCCCTGCCCGCCGGGCTGGAGCATCGCCGCCCTGCCGGTTTCGTCATAGCGCACTTCCGGGTTCACGTTCGGACGGCCGGTGTTCGGATCGAAACCCTTCTCGTCCAGTTCGCCCGTGACGAAATTGTTCGCCGAGATGAACTTGCCGTTCTTCGCGTCGAGCACGTAGAAATAGCCGTTCTTCGACGCCTGCATCAGCACGTGGCGCGGCTTGCCGTCGATCTTCAGGTCCGCGAGCATCAGCGGCGAGGTCGCGTCGTAATCCCACCCTTCGCCGGGCGCCTGCTGGTAGTGCCAGGCGTACTTGCCGGTGTCCGCATTCACCGCGACGATCGACGCGATGAAGAGATTGTCGCCGCCACCGTCGCCACGGTACTTGCGATTCCACGGCGAACCGTTCCCGGTACCGAGCATCACGAGATTGTTCTTCTCGTCGTAGATGAGGCCGTCCCACACGGTGCCGCCGCCGCCGAGATCCCACCAGTTACCGCTCCATGTCTTGGCGGCGACTTTCATGATCGGCTGCTCGACCGCTTCCGCGGGATCGCCAGGCACGGTGTAGAAGCGCCACAGCTGCTTGCCGGTCTTCCCGTCATACGCGGTGATGTAGCCGCGAACGCCGAACTCGCCGCCGGCGTTGCCGATGATCACCTTGCCCTTCGCAATGCGTGGTGCACCGGTGCTCGTGACTGGCTTGTCGTGGTCGAGCGTGAGCACGCTCCACACTTCCTTGCCCGTCTTCTGGTCGATCGCGATCAGGCGGCCATCGTACGTGGCGACGTAGATCTTGCCGTCCCACGCGGCGACCCCGCGGTTCACGACGTCGCAGCAGCCGCGACCCGCGAACTCGCCGGGCACCTTCGGATCGAACGCCCAGAGCAGCTTGCCGGTGCGCGCGTCGTACGCTTTCACCTTGCTCCAGGCGGTGGAGAGATAGAGCACGCCGTCGATGAAGAGCGGCGTCGCCTCCTGGCCGCGGTTGGTGTCGAAGTCCGCGTACCACGCGAGGCCGAGCTTGTTTACGTTCCCGCTGTTGATCTGCGCGAGCGGGCTGAAGCGTTGTTCTTCGCTCGTGCGGCCGACGGAGGGCCACTGATTTGCCGCATCGTCTTTCGCCGAAGCCGCGGCAGCCCACAGTGCGCAGGCAACGCCCAGCGATACCGCGACTCGCGCGCAGTGACGCGCGACCGTTCGAATCTTCATTCAGACATCCTCATTTCGGTACGGCCGGCTCTTCGCTCTGTGGGCCGCGATCAATGGGCTTACTGCACCACAGGTAGGGGCCGGACTCACGACGATCGGCAACGTCTACCGACAGGTAAACGCCGGGAGCGCGTGACACCCCGCTCTCATTGCAGTGGCAACACTCCCGTGCTCGCCCAGGTGCCGTGCACCTGCGGCGGTTGCCTTCCGTGCGCGCGTTGGCCGTGTGCACGACGCTGCGCTCGGGGCCAAAGAAGTAGCGAATGTCCTCGCTGCCGCCTTCGCGTGGTATCACCGCGTACCATGAAGGCTTCGACGTGAACGTCTGGCTATGCCACGCCCCGCCGAAGTTCGTCCGCGCGAAACGCACCGGCGCCGGATTGCCGCTGGCCCGATGCTTCGCGAAGTCCACCATGCCGAGGCTCCTCAATCCGCCGCGTCGTTCTTGCGACCTTCTTCGACGAAACCGGCTCGACGGCGGCCATCGCTTCGGCGAGATGAACGGTCTTGTTGAACAGCGCCAGGTCCTTGAAGCGCGGCACGCACCTTGTTCACGAAATCGTTGTCGCGATGTGCGTGCGACCGACGCCCACGAGATCCAGCGTGCCGCGACGACCTTGTCCGCGAGCGGCGCAGGTCGCGTTCGGCGGAAAGCTCCGAGGGCTCCTGGTCATCGAAAGGTTCGCAAACATTTCCACGTCGAGGCCGACGCTGCCGCAGGTCATCACGGGCGCATCGGTGAGCGACTTCGCCCACTCGGCGATGCTGTAGTCGGGGTGTTCGCTGTCGGGCCATTCCGGCTTGTAGAAGCGGCGTGAGGATACGTTGAACAGGTCGACGCCCACTCCGCGCAGCAGCTGAAGCATGCCGCGAAGATCGTCGGACTCGCGGCAACGGTGGCGCCGTAGTCCACCTCCTTGAACTGCGAGAACCGGTATGAAATGACGAAGCGATCGCCCGTCGCTTCGCGAATATCGGAAACGATCTCCGCTGAGTAACGCGCTCGTTCGGCGAGCGTGCGGCCGCCGTACTCGTCCTCGCGCCGGTTCGTCTCGGACCAGAGGAACTGGTCGAGGCAGATAGCCGTGGGCGCGCCGTCGTTCATGAAGCCGCGCTGCATGCCGGGCAACACGAAACGGTTGCGCAGCGTCAGGTTGCGCAGGTTCAGTGGAGTAAACAGCACATCGAGATCATCGGACACGATGACCACCCCGCGTCACGCTGTTTTCTTCGCCCGCTCCGACCGAGGCCGCGGCTCCAGGGAATGCCCGACGCTGGATCGGCCGGCGCCCCGGTGAGACCTCGAATCCCATCTCGCCCCTCCTCGATGTGGACACGCCTTGCGAAGTTAATGCTATCGCAAACCCCGGCGGTGCCAACCTCCGCCCGGTAGCTTGGGGGCATCAGGGGGGACAACATGAACAGATCGAAGAATATGCGGCCGTTCGCGGGCCGTCGCCGCCGCACTCATTTCGCTTCTCGCGCTGGCCGCGCCGGCTTCCGCTCAATCCGCCGGCGCGCAGAGCCAGGGCCGCTCGTCGGCATGGCGTTCATCGGGCGCTCGGTCTCGGACCTCGACCGGTCGATCGCCTTCTACAAGGCCTCGGCTTCACGCAGGACATGCAGGCCAACCCGGCCTGGCGCAAAGACGAGATCACCGAGCGGATCTACGGCATCAAGAAGGCGAAAGGCGTCGAAACCCGCATGGCCAAGATGGCCATCAACAGCAACCAGTCGGGCGAAGTCTTCAACGTCTACCTGCGCGAGTTCCGTGGCCTCGAGCGCAAGAAACTGTCGGGCTACGACGCCTGGGAGCCGGGCGCCACGCACTTCGGGCTCGTGGTGCCGACGCGGAGAAGCTTTGGGCGCAGCTCAAGGCGAATGGGCTGCTGAAGGCGCGCTCCTGGGGTGGCGAGCTGATCGCACCGGCCCGGCCAGACCAAGAAAATGCTCGCCTACCTTACGGATCCCGATGGCCTCGACATCGAGATCATCGACCAGCGCCCGGCACGCCGCCGTCGAACGGCAACCCCGGACGGCCCGCGACGTCCCCGGGCATCAGCCACGTGGGGCTGATCATCCTCGACTCGGACAAGGGCGCGCGGCTTCTATGAGACCTTCATGGGCGGCAAGCTCGTGAATGCCCAGCAGCCCTGGCTGCAGGGGGATTTCTACGACTCGGCGATCGGTGCTCACGGGAACATCCTGCGATTCTTCAACGAGTCGTTTCCGGAAGCCCGGGCGCAGGACAAGCGGCTGAACCTCGAGCTCGTGGAGTTTCAGAATCGCAAGAGGCCGGTGCGGGACTATCACCCGTACGACATTGCCACCCAGTACGTGGCGTCGAAGTGGAGAACCTCGATGCGTTTCTGGCGCGCGCCAAAGTGGCGGGGTGCCAAACCTGTCACTGATGGCGTCGCCACGATGAAGAGTGGTACACGCGTTGTTATCGTGCGTGACCCCGATGTTGGGGGATTCGTGGAGCTGTACGAGCAGCCCAGGAAGTAAGCTTCTTCGACTCAGAACATCCGCAGCTGGCCCTGGTCGCCAACCGTAAGCTCAAAGTCGAGGCCCAGTGTGTCGAGCACCGGCTCGGCCACGGGCTTCACCTGCTTCTCGACATAGTGCTCGCGATCCAACGGGTGCCGTACGTTATCCATCGGCTCCGGCCCGGGCAGTCGTCATTACGTAGCTGATCGAACGCCCCGGAGGCTGCGCTGACTTGCGCGCGGCGGCGACATGCGGCGGTGTCGTGGCCGTGTAATCCTGCGCACGCTTGCGCAAATTCTTGCGATAGACGAGGGAGTCGTCCAACGCACCGGACCGCACACGCTTCACCAAATCGAGAAGGTAAGCATCAACCGGCTGATCGGTGAACAGCCGCTGATAAAGCTCCCGCTGCACCTCCTTCGCCAGCGCCGTCCAGTCGCTACGCACGACCTCCATGCCGACGAACTCGACCGCGTTCTCGCCTTTGCCCTGCTTCAGTCCCCGCGTATCGCTTGCTCGCCCCACGCACGCTGTTTCGTGCGCGGGGTAGGAACAGCCGCAGATACAGCTTCTCGAACTTCAGCGACAGGCGGCTGCGCACGCGCCAGCGCGCTTCGATGTATTCCGCGAGCTCGCCGTTCAACGCGCGCGCGAGCTCCGCGCCCTGCTCTCGCGCGCCCGCCCTCGTCGTCATTGCCCGAGGAGACGAACAAGCTGTCCGTGTCGCCGTAGAGCACGCGATAGCCGCGAGATTCGAACCACCGCTTCGACCAGAGCAGGATTTCCTTTCCCGTACCGTGATCGAGTTGGCGAGCGCCGGGTTGTAGAAGCGGCACGCAGACGTGCCGAGCACGCCGTAGAACGAGTTCATCAGAATCTTGATGGCGTTGGACGCCACGTCGTCGCCCGCTTCGCGCGCCGCTTCCCGGCGCGGGAACAGCTCATCGAGCAGCCCAGGCAGAATCGCCGGCTCGCGCCGGAACGCGCCGCCCGGCGTCTGAATCAGGTCCAGCGCCGGCGAAGGCTCCGCGACATACGACAACGGATCGATGTTGAACCGTGCGGATGATGCTCGGATACAGGCTCTTGAAGTCGAACACCCACACGTTCCGGTGCAGCCCCGTATCCGGCTCGAGCACGTGCCCGCCCTTCTGGGCGTCATGCACGCTGGAATCGCCGGACCGCACGGTCGGCGCGACGATGCCGCGCTTCTCCAGCTCGGTGAGATACACGAAGTCGAACGAGGCAATGCTGGCGGCCACGCGATCGGGCGTCATGCCGGCGAGCTGGCTGCGCGCGAAGGCGAGCCGCACGAGATCGAGCTTCCGCACGATGTCATACGCGAGACGCGCGTCGGTTCGCGCATAGAGCGCGAACGCGGGCAGGTCATGGCGATAGTTGCGCAGGATCTCGCCGACGCGATCCTTCACATCGCCCTTGACCGCCTTGCCCTCGCCGAGCACCACACGCGACCGCATCGAGCGAGTAATCCTCCATCCTCACGAACGCGCCGCGCAGAAGATCGATGCCATCCAGCACAACGCGCCCGGAATGGTCGCCTGCCCGCTGCCGAAATAACCTTCCGCCTGCGAATGCGTATAGCGCCCGTATCGCGCCCGAGATTGAACGGATGGCGCACGCGCGCCGCGACGCGTTCGAGCACGGTGAAGTCGAAGTCGATCGTGTTCCATCCGGTGATCACGTCCGGATCGACCGCACGCACGCGCTCGCAGAATGCCTCCAGCCGCGGCGCGCTCGTTGGCGCAACGGATCGCCTTCTCGCATCGGCCGCTCGCTACCGTCGACGATGAGCACCTCGTCGACATCCGGCGCGAACATCGAGACGGCGAGCAGCTTCTCGCCCTTCGGATCGGTTTCGATATCGAACGAAAGCACGCGCGGTTCGACGCTCACTTGCGCGGGCCGCAGCACGGATTGTCGAAGACCTTCGTGATGAACGTGCCCGCACGCTCTCGCCCTCGATCTCGCAGCCGCCCTTGATGCCGCGCTCGATCAGATAACGCGTGGCGAAACGCACGTCCGCTTCGAACGTATCGATACCCGCGTCATGCAATCGGTCACGCAGCGCGGGCACGTCACCGGGAATTTCCGTTTCGACTCGAACGACGGGTTCGCCATCGAAAGACCGCTTTCCCGATCGGCTGCTGCGAGCGGGCGCCGAGCGTTCGCGCATGCTCCGCATCGCTTGCCCGAACGTAGAAGTGGGGATGCTGGCGATCGTCCCGCACGAGGAACGTGCCGCCGTCAGCGAGTCGACCGTACAGATGAACCACCGGCCGTCGCCCGCCTCCTTGCGGACTCACAACACGATAGCTGGCCTGGAGAATAAACCGCGAGTGCTTTCCACGGCCGCGAGTCTACCTACGTGTCGAGGCAGGCGGCAAAAACCACGCTTATTTGCCGCCGGCGCCTGTGCAGGGTCTCGGAAGAATCATCAGGAGACGATTTTTCCGTTGACTCAGGGCACCGTCAGCCCTCCGTCCACGACGAGCGTGTGGCCTGTGACGAAGGACGCCGCATCCGAGCACAGCCAGACGATGGCCCGCGCGGTTTCCTCGGGTTCGGAGATGCGTCGCATGGGCACCTGGCTTGCGATCACGGACGAATCGATCTTGCCTTCGATCATCCGGTGCAGAAGACCGGTGTTCACGGGGCCCCGGTGCCACGGCGTTCACGCGGATGTTCGATGTCGCAAGCTCGAGCGCGCTCGCCTTCGTAAGCCCCACTACGCCGTGTTTGCTGGCGGTGTAGAGCGCCACCATCGGAATGCCCGTGACACCCGCGCTCGACGACGTGTTCACGATGGCGCCGCCGCCATTCTCCAGCATGTGCGGAATCTGATATTTCATTCCGAGCCAGACGCCTTCAGGTTCACGCCGATGATGCGATCGAAGTCTTCCGACGTCGCGTCCTGCACGGGACCGAAACGACCTTCGATGCCCGCGTTGTTGACCGCCGCGTGTATGCGGCCGAAGCGCTCGACGGCGCGGCTCATGAGGTCACGAAGGTCGGATTCACGGGTCACATCGGTTTCGACGAACAGCGCTTGCGCGCCCGCGGCCTCCCTGCCGACTCGGTTTGCCGCCCATCCGCGGCGCCCAGGCCGGCGATCACCACATTCGCGCCCGCTCGCGCGAAGCCCACGGCGGTCGCGCGACCGATGCCGGTCGTACCGCCGATGACGAGAGCGGTTCTGCCATCGAAGCGATCGATCGTCACGGCGGGGCTCCTTCAGGATTTGCGGGATTTGCGGGATTTGCAGGAAGCGCCGCAGTGTACCCGACCTCGCGTTCGACGCGGATTGCGCGGATTGCGCGGATTACGCGATTGCGCGGATTGCGTGGATTGCACGGATTACGCGGACTACGCGGCCCGAAACGATCACGAGATCTGAAACCATCGCGAGAATCGCGAGATCTGAAACCGTTGCGAGATCTGAAACGATCGCGGGGGCCCGAAACGAAATACGCCTGGCTCGAAGCCAGGCGCATTTTTCCGAAACCGGCGGGTGCGCACCGTGTGCGCCTCACCCGCCCTCACCGCCAGCCGATCAGTTCGCCGGGCGCTGCGGCCGCGGCATCTTCGCCATCGCGTCCTTGCAACCGGCGCTCAGCTTGTCGTTGTTCTCGCGCAGGCACGCGAACATTTCGCGACCCTGCTTGCCCGAGCACGTGCTCTTCAGATCGGCATCGCAGGCCTTGAGCATGGCTTCGCGCGCAGCCTGCATTTCCGGCGACGGCGCCGGCGGAGCCTGCGCAATCACCGCTGCGGAAGACGCGAGCAGGCAGACACAGAGAAGAATTGCCTTGAGCTTCATGAAATCCCCCTTCGATAACGTGAGTGGATATCGATCGCGGCGGATCGTACGTGCCGGGCCGCACATACATCGTTAACTCGCAGCCCGCGTTCGCATTCCGGTCGTAACGAAAACGCCTTGTATTGCCGCGTAACACACTCAACGTGAGCGTCGTGCAAAGAATCGCAAAGCAACCGTCGCGGTTGCGATCAATTCGCAAACAGCGCTTCGATTTCGGGCACTGCGCGCGGGCGCACGACGCGTGCTTTCTCGACGCCGTTGTCCATGAGCACGAGCGTCGGCCAGAGCTTCACCCGGAATGAACGGCCGAGCGGCTGGCCGCTGCCGTCTTCGACGCGCAGATGGCGAAGCCCGGGGTGCGCCTTCACCACCGCGGCGATGTGAGGCTGCGCGGCCTTGCAATGCGGACACCACGACGCGCCGAACTCCAGCAGCGTGAGGCCAACGAGCGAGTCCACCTCCTGCCGGGTGGGCTCAGCGGTTCGATTCATGCGGTGGGCTCCATGAGCGCGGCGGATGCTCGTCGGATACTGGAGCGCCCGTCAAGACAGGGATAACTGACAAGGAGGTATTCAATGGAACAGTGGACGGTCACGTTGTTGATGTTGGGCGCGGCCTCGGGCCCTTCAAGCGCGACGCCGACTCCCGTCGTCGAGCCGTGGCGGCCGAAAGGCATCTCGAGCGCGCAATTCGAGTCGCACCCGGCATTCGACCCGCTCACGGGGGACTTCTATTTCGTGCGCGGCGCGCCCGACTTCACGGGCTGGCGGATTCTCGTCAGTCACTGTGGCAAGCACGGATGGAGCGCACCGGAAGCGCCGCCCTTCGCGGGCGATGGCGTCGAAGCCGACCCGTTCTTCACGAACGAGGGGCGCACGCTGTATTTCATCTCGACGCGCTCGACCGACGGGGTTCACCGAAGCGATCTCGACATCTGGCGCGCCGATCGCGCGACCGATGGCACGTGGGGAATGCCGGTGCGATTGCCCGAGCCCGTCAATTCACCCGCGCAGGAATGGTTTCCCCGCCCGGGTCCTGGCGGTTGGCTGTACTTCGGCTCCAGCCGGCCCGGCGGCTTCGGCCGCACCGACATCTGGCGCGCCAGGCAGGACGAAAGCGGTAAGTGGCTCGTGGAAAACGCCGGCGCCGCCCTCAACTCGCCCGCCGACGAATACGAGCCACTGCCCGCCCCCGACGGCCAGAGCATGATCCTGATGGCGATCGACGGTCTCTACGAAAGCCGGCGCCTGAGCGACGCCCCTGGCGGGGACCCGAGCGGGAACGCGCGCGGCGACTGGGCGCCTCGCCACAAGCTCGACCCGCCGGTCAACGTGAACGGCAGCGAGATCGGCGCATTGTTCTCGCCGAGCGGCCGCTCGCTGCTGTTCGCCCGCGACCTGAAGGGCACGCTCAGCGGCGAATTTTTCGTGTGGCGCATCCAGGGCCACGAAAACTGGCCGCCGGCCTGCCCGCGCGACTGAAAATTACAGTTGATGAACGTCGCGTCACGTAGCGGAAACAGCGGGAAAACATGGCGTAACGCAGCCGGCGGGCCAGCGTATCGCACGTAACTTTTCAGGCGTGCGCCGCCCTGCCCATACTCACCCTCACGCTCACAGGGTGATCGAAAGATGAAGCTCACTCCCGCCGAAGCCGCACGCCTCTTTGACGTAACCCCGGAGCCCACCGGGCTCGTGGTCTCATTCCAGAAATGCCTCAGGGACTCCGAACCGCTCCGAAAGCGCCGGGAAGAGCTCTGCCGCAGCCTGATGCATTCGTTTCGCCTGATCGGCGCTACTCAGGTGATGGCAAGTCATTGCGCGTTGCGCGTGACCTGCGATGCGCAGCGCGCGCAAATGGTGCACGCGGTTTGGCCGGCTGTGGCACGCAACCTGGAGCGTATCGCTGGACGCATCGCCCGCTGACCCAACTCTCCCCGCCTGAGAGACCGAGAAAACTCAGACACTTCTCGAGCCGCCCGGCGATCGAGGGCTTCTTCGCCGGGCGACGTCTCAGAGGATCAGCTAACCCTTACTCGTGCTGATTGCCGGTACGCGGGCCGGCCGGAGGCGCCGGAGGCGGCGCATTCTTCAGCTCGTTCGCACGATCAGTCAGATAAGCGCGAATCGCAACCGTATCTTCCGGCTTGAGCGCATTGGCAAACGACGCCATGCCCTTCTCCTGGCGCACCCCCTTCAACACCACATCGTCGAAGCCTTCCTGCGAATGCAGCAGCGGCGTGCGGGTGAGATCCGGGAAGTTGGCACCGCGACTCTGGCCGCGATCGCCATGGCAGGCCGCGCAATACTTGCCGTAATCCTCGAGGCCGGTCTTCACCGCTTCGGGCGAACCGAAGTTCGCCGGCGGGCTGAGCGGCGGCGGCGTGTAGTCCTTCGTCGGCGGCAGCGCCACCGTGCCACCCGCCTTGAAGACGAGCAGGCGCGAGTAATTGGGCGCGAAGTAACCGCCCTCAGCGGCGCCACCCACGCTCACGGCGATGTACTGCGCGCCATCCAGCTCGTAGGTGATCGGCGCCGCTTGAGAGCTCGTCTGCGTTTCGATCCGCCACAGCTTCTCGCCCGTCTTCGAATCGAACGCGCGGAACTCCTTGGCCGGACCGCCGCCCTGGAACACGAGCCCGCCGGCCGTCGCGAGCGCGCCGCCCGAACCGACTTCGTTCATCTCGCTCTTCCACAGCGACTTGCCCGAGGCCAGGTCGATGGCCTGCAGGTAGCCGGTGAAGCCGCGCTTCGCATCCGGATGCGTCGCGAAGAACGTGAACTGCGCGGCGAAGTCGATGCCGAGGTTGTAGCCCACCGGGCTCGGCTTGTAGTTCGGGTCCTCCACCATCGGGAAGTACGCAAGCTGCGTCGGCACATAGATGATCCCGCTCCGCGGGTCGTACGCGTTCGACTGCCAGCCGTGCGCACCCTGCACGCCGGGCGCGAGATTCCACGGGCTGCCCACGGGATAGCGCGCTTCTTTCTTCACGCGCGGACGGCCGGTTTTCATGTCTACGCCATCGGCCCAGTTCACTTCCGTGAATGGCTCCGCGCGCAGCGGTTTGCCGGTCGCGGCATCGAGGATGTAGAAGAAGCCGTTCTTGCTCGCCTGAACGATCACGTGCCGCTGCTGGCCGTCGATCATCATGTCGACGGTCATCATCGGGCTCACCGCGTCGTAGTCCCACGTGTCGCCCGGCGTTTCCTGGTAATGCCACGCGTATTCGCCGGTATCCGGCTTCACCGCGACGATCGAGGCGAGATACAGGTTGTCGCCACCGGTCTTGTCGCGCTTGTGCTGATTCCACGGCGTGCCGTTGCCGGTGCCGAAATACAGCAGGTCGGTCTTCGGGTCGTACACGATGGAATCCCACACGGTGCCGCCGCCGCCGAGCTTCCACCAGTCACCGCCCCAGGTGGCCGCCGCCTTCTTCATGGCGTCGTTTTCGAACGGTTTGGCCGGGTCGCCCGGCACCGTGTAGAAGCGCCACAGCGCCTTGCCGGTCTCGGCGTCGTACGCGCCGATGTAGCCGCGCACGCCATACTCGCCGCCCGAGTTGCCGATGAACACCTTGCCCTTCGCGACGCGCGGCGCGCTCGTGATCGAGTAGTGCCACGACTCGTCGATCGTCATCGTCTCCCACACCGGCTTGCCCGTCTTCGAATCGATCGCGACGAGGCGACCGTCGAGCGTGCCGACATAGATCTTGCCGTTGTAGGCGGCGATGCCGCGATTCGCGATACCGCAGCAGACGTTCTGCGCCACCCGCGCCCCGTTCGACTGCGGGTTGTACTGCCAGAGCTGCTTGCCCGTGCGCGCATCGAATGCGTAGACCTTGCTCCACGCGGTCGAAACGTAGATCACTCCGTCGACCGACAGCGGCGTGCCGGCCTGCGTGAGGTTCGTGTCGTAGTCCGCGAACCACGCAAGACCCAGCGTCTTCACGTTGTCTTTATTGATGCCGGAGAGCGTGCTGTAACGCTGCTCCGAGTACGTTCCGTTGTAGGTCATCCATTGCTGCGGCTCGGAAGCCGCGTTCAGCAGTCGCTCGGTGGTGATCTTCTCAGCGCCGATGAGGGCCGACGCCGCCGGCGCGACCTCGGCCTTGGGTGCCTCCGTCTTCTGGCAGCCCGCAATCCCCACACCCAACAGCAAGCCCAGCCCGACGGCCAAAGTACGATTCACCAGGAAGTCCCTCACAGTTGCCTCTCGCGCGAAGCGCACATTCTAATGACAACCCCATGGCCGACCCGCCGTGAATTTGCCACTTGGTCCACCGCACGGGATTTTTCCCCGGCGGTTGGCGCCCTCAGCGCGCTATCCCGGCGAATCGGGAGCTGTAGGCGGGGGTCGGCGCGAAGCCGCCCGGCTCCCCTTTCCCGTCCCCGGGGCCGTCGTTATGTCCCGATCGGACCCCTCGATGGAGAACAGGGTTATCGAGCCGATGTGGACGATCACGGCGGCAAGGAAGGTGCCGCCGGAAAGCCGGATCCTCACGAGGCCGCTCTCACGCGCAGCGCGAGGTCGGGGCGGCAGAGCGTCCAGTCGATCTTCTCCCAACGGGCCTTTGCCGCCGAGCGCAGTACGAGCGCGGCAATCACCATGATCGCTTCGATACCCACGACGATGCGGAGGTCCCGAGTGCCACCCTCCGCGCGGGCCGCGATCACGGCCACAGCCATGAGCGCGAGCATCACGACGACCGCAAGCGCGCCTTCCGCAAAGCGCAGGCTTCGCGTCACCATGAGGCCCAGATACGTGCTCAGAGTCGTGCTCAATATCAGCAGCGGCAGACCAATCGCCAATAGCGAGACGGGGAGTTCCGCATAGCCGCCGATGCCCACCATCAGCGCGATCAACGCGCCCATCACGAAGCTGTTATGGCGCCAGAACGAGCGCTCGACCCGCAAGAACAACTCCCCGCGCGACCAGTTGCCCCGCAGCCAGAGAACGCGGCTTCGCTCCGCCGCCTGGCACGCGATTGCTCCCGCGACGGTGCTGAAGATCGTCAGGTAGAACAGCCAGACCGAGGCTGAATAGAAGCCGATGCTGCTCGCGAAGGCGATCGGCGCCACCTGTCCTGCGATCAGGAGCCAGGGGTTCGCAGTGCCCAGCATGAGGTCGATTTCGCGGCCGGCGACCTGCCTCTTGAGTAATGCGCCGAAGCCGTCCTGCCGACGCGGGCGCCAGGCCGAGCTCAACGCCTGCCATCTCGGCCACAGCAGGAACCCGGCACCGAACACGAACCACACGACACCGATCTGGATCAGGCTTCCCTTCAGGCTCGCGCTCAACTCGGCGAGCTCGCGCAGGGGCCCGTACATGATGAAGAGGATGACGAGCAGCCCCTTCATGTAGCCCACCATCGAACGGCTGCTCGTGATGAACCAGCACGTCAGGTACAACCATCCGGTTGTCAGGAAGGACGACGTGAGTGTGAGCCAGAAGCTCGCGATATAACCCGCACGGATCCTCGCGATTGCGGCCGCGCTCACCACCACATGCGGCGCGGCCTCGCCGTAGGGGCTGTGCGCGTAGTAGTCCATCGCCTTGTACATTCCGAAGAGCGACAGCAACGGCAGCGGTAACGCGACGATCGCGACGGTGATGAACGCGCTGAGCAGCAGCTTCACGCGGCCCCACGGCAGCACGCGGATCAGGTGACTGCGCCCCATGCGCCCGAACATGAGCGGCATCAGCGCGCTGCCCATGAAGAACGAGATCACTCCGATGAAAGGGATCGACAGCAACAGGTCGGACTGCGCCAGGAACTCCAGCATCACGACAGACAGGAGCATGATCCCGATGCCGGCGACGCTGAACGCGCGCAGGATGCGCGTGCCGAACAGGTACGTCAGCACGAGCCGTGCGACGGCTTTCATCGATGCAGCTCCACGAAAATCTCTTCGAGGCCCAGCGCTTCGACTTCCACCGTGCCGCGAATCTGCCGTTCGAGCTCGCGCTGCGCGCTCTCGTTCCAGTGACGCACGATGGCGGTGGGGAACGCCGCCTCGCGACGAAGGGAAAGCGCACCGGGAATCGTGAGCACCCCGGGCAACGGCCCCGAGCCGCGCAGGTGAATGCGCACGATGGACTCCTTCAGCGAGTCGAGATCGCCCTGCCAATCGAGCCGCCCTTCCTTGAGAATCCAGATACGATTCGCGAGCCGCTCGATGTCGGAAACGATGTGCGACGAGAAGACGATGGAACGCCGCCCATCCACCGAGATCTCGACGAGCTGCTCGAGGAACTGGCGCCGCGCGATCGGGTCGAGGCTCGCGACCGGCTCGTCGAGGATCAACAGATCCGGCTTGTGCCCGAACGCGAGCAGGATGGAGAGCTTCTGCCGCTCGCCGACGGACATGCCCCTGATGCGCGCACGAACGTCGATGCCCCACTCCTGGCAGAGCCGCGACATGAGGTCATTGTCCCAATGCGGGTAGAAAGAGGCGATCACGCGCAGCTGATCGGCGACGGTGAGGTGATCCACCAGCTCGTCCTGCTGGGGCACGAAGCCGACGCGCGCCTTCGCATCGCCCGGCAACCGATAACTGTCGTGGCCGAATACCCGCACCGCCCCTTCCGTCGGCTGCGTGAAGCCGAGCATCAGTTCGAGCAGCGTCGTCTTGCCGGCGCCGTTCTTGCCCAGCACGCCGACGACGTCGCCGGGCGACACGCCGAACGAAAGATCCCGCAGCACCCGCTTCGGCCCGAACACCTTGCCGAGATGGGACGCTTCGACGGTCGAGCTATTCATCCGTTTCCTCCCACTTGCGACGCAGGGCTTTCACGAGCTCCGCCTCGCTCACCTGCAGTTGCCGCGCGGCCAGCACGATCTGGTCGACGAGCGGATCGATCTGTTCCAGCCGCTTGTTGAGCGGCGTCTGGCCGCGCGCCGCGCCCCGCGCGGGGCCGACCACGGTCATCGGCTTGCCGCGATTGCGCGCCAGCAGCCCTTCGGCCTCCAGCAGCGTGTACGCCTTGGAAATCGTCATGGGGTTGATCGCGTGAGTCACCGCGAGCTCGCGCACCGAAGGCAATTCCGCGCCGGCGTGAAGCTGGCCGCTCGCGACCATGCGCCTCACCTGCTCGAGGATCTGCCGATAAATCGGCACGCCGGACTGGGGATTCAGGATGAACACGCGGTGAAGGGGCCCATGCGCTTGTGACTATGTGTATTGATACGATAATACACTTGACCGAGGCGAGTCGAGAGCCGCGTCACAAATGAGGTAGAGTCCCCCGCCACAACGGAGGCTCGCTCATGCGCTTCATCACGTTCGGGACGTTGCTGGTATTCGTTCTATGCGGCTGCGAATCTCAGACGCCCGCGCCGGCGGAGACTGACATCTCGCAAGTGCAGGCTGCCGCACGCAAGCCCGCAGCCGACGGCGCGATGTGCGGCGGCTATCCGGGCGTTCAGTGCGGGGAAGGCAGCTACTGCGCGATTGAGAAAGGTCAGTGCAAAACGATCGCTGACGTTTCCGGCGTATGCCACAAGAAGCCCGAAATCTGTACGCAGCAATCGCAGCCCGTGTGCGGGTGTGACGGCAAGACGTATGGAAATCCCTGCATGGCGTCCGCCGCCGGAGCGAGTGTCGCAAGCGACGGAGCGTGCAAGTGACCCCAACTCTTCGCAAGGGCGGCGGCCAAACGGCCGATCTATTGCCGGAAGCGCGCAGCGCTGGCTGAAGAGCGGTGTCGCGGGCATTCGCCAGCGGCCCGAGAGGGCCGCGCGTCACATCTGACTATTCGCGGCACTCGAAGCTCGAGGCCTTCTCCGTGTCGCCGCCGCCCTTGTACCGCGCGTATTTGGGGTACGGGCATAGCGGGCGACTGCGCCCCGGAAATGCGCGGCCTGTCGCTTCCACTGAATCGGGCGCGGCGCCCTTCTCCACCCAATCCTCGATCGACGTCAGCAGATCGAAGCGATCGAGCGTTGCCGCGCCCCCGGCGCAATGGCCCATGCCCGGCACGAGGAATAGCCGGCTCGACCGGGTGACGACATCGCCGCCGCCGTTATCCGCAGTCATCTGGGTGTAGTAACGAATCGTGTCCTTTGCCGAAAACCACGGATCGCTGAGGCCGTGAAAGAAAATGAGCTTGCCGCTGTGCTGGAAGAACGTGTTGATCCGCGTCCAGTGCGGCGGCGCCTATGGGGAGACCCACATTGCCGTTCAGGCCGCCTCCGCCCTGGAACAGGAATCTTCCATTCCAGTTCTCGGGAAGAGCTACCGCGAAGCCGATTGCGTAGGGCTTGCCGTCGCTGCCCATGCGCTCATCGATGGTGCCGTCCACGCGACAGTAGGAGGGCAGCGTTCCCTCGAGGGGCGGACCACCGACGGGAGATGCGGGAGGCGCACCGGCCGGCACGACGGCGGCCTGCTTGATGGTGACGTCGTAGCCCGGGACCTTCAGCCCGACCAGCGATGCGCAGGGCGTAACTGCTGCGAATGCGGCCGGCGATAGCAGCGCCAGCGTCGCGAGCAGCGCCTGCTGTTTGAACTGCACGGAGGCCCCCTTCCTGTCGCGTAATGGATTTCAGCGAGCCGGGAGTATACGCACGTGTGAATGCCGCCATAAAAAAGAGGCACGCGACGTCCGGTACGCGTGCCCCCTTCCGGCTGGTGTGAGGGGTCCAACCGTTTAAGAAGTAGTCAGATTTTTCATTATTGTTTTCAGCAGATCCTACCGATCACAACATCGGCAGCTTGCCCGGCGTGGCGACTTGCGTTTGCCCGCGATGGAAACCGGTGCGCGTGGCTAGTTGCGGGAACGCCAATCGCGCGGGCTGGAGAGATAGCGCCGCTTGAAGGAACGGGCAAAGTGCGCGGCGTCCACGAAGCCGACAGCGAACGCGATATCGGTGACGGTGCGGGTGGAGTGGCGCGGGTCGCGCAGGTCCGTTGCGGCCTGGGTAAGCCGGCGATTCCAGATCTGCGCGTTCAGCGAAAGTCCCACGGTTTGCAGCAGGATTTCGTCGAGGCGGCGGCGACTGATGCCTTGCGCCGTAGCCACGCGGGTTGCATTGAGGCCCGGGTCCGGCAATTCGGCATCGATGTAGGCGAGCGCGGAGCGCACGCGCCAATTGAGCTCGAGATTCGCATCGTTCTGTGGCGGCTTCGGCACACCGAGCAGGCACGCGGCACCGACCAGCGCCGTCGTACATTGATCGGGTTCGAGCAGCGGCGCCGCTTCGAGCAGGCCCATGAGCACACTGCGAAGCACGCCTGTGCCCGGTTCGTCAGGCTCGAACTTCTGCGCGGTACGGCTCTCGAGATACGGATAGCGGCTGAGAATGAGATATCGCGGCATCCGCAGGAACATGATCTGCGAGAAATCCGCCGCCACGTCGAGATGAAAACCCACTGAGCCGTCGATGAGGCAGATGTCGCCCTGGGTGAGCACGCACATGTGCTGCTCCTGGGTCGCCACGGTCGAGCCCTGCAGCTGAAGCATCACGGAAAGCGACTCCGCGAACGGGTCGCCCGGCGAAGGCTCGCAGTCGACGCTCACCGGTGGCGAAAGGATCTGCCATAGCTGGCCGGGGCCGAAGGCACGGCCGGAAATCGACCCCACGGGCATATCCGCGCGCGGCGCGCGCGCGCGAAGACCTGGAAACATCGAGCACGCCGCCTGGCACCACCTTTCGGCGCGCTGCCCGGTTTCGACACCCTCGAGATCGAAAGACGCGGCGTTGCTGACGATATCTGGCACGTCGGCGCTTCCTTTATGGATTCCCCCTGCGCCGATTATTGCCATCGATGACTCGCAATGGGAATGGCCCCGTCCGTTGGGTGGTCTCGCGAAGCGGACCGGCGTGGGCGCAATGTATGGCGCGAGCAGCGACAGCATGACCGGGCCCATCAGCGACTGCGCGTCCGCGACCTGATTCACCGCCGCCCCGACGGACAGCAGGAGCGAGCCGAACATGAGATACGTGAGGAGATAGAACACGAACAGGAACACCACGAGCCGCCGGTGAATCCAATCGACTTACACCGCAGGCTCGCGCGAGCCCGCGCGGCGCACCACGCCGCGCTCAGGTAGACGCTCATGCTCGCGCGGCGTATCGTCCGCGGCGTCGCGCCCGATGGCGCTCAGGCCAGGAATCGAGAACAAACGTGCCTCTCTCAAACCGTCTCGCTGCCGAGTTCTTCGGTACCTTCTGGCTCGTGCTCGGTGGCTGCGGAAGCGCGGTAATCGCAGCGGCCTTCCCCAACGTCGGCATCGGCCTGCTCGGCGTCGCGCTGGCCTTCGGCCTCACCGTGCTGACGATGGCGTTCGCCATCGGCCACATCTCCGGGTGTCACCTCAATCCGGCGGTGTCCATCGGTCTCGTGGTGGGCGGCCGGTTCAAGGCGGCGGATCTCATCCCGTACATCATCGCGCAGGTGCTCGGCGCCATCGTTGGCGCGGGCGTGCTGTATCTCATCGCGAGCGGCAAGGCGGGCTTCGACGTGCATGCCGGCTTCGCATCGAACGGCTTCGCCGATCATTCACCGGGCGGGTACTCGCTGACGGCCGCGCTCGTGTGCGAGTTCGTCATGACGTTCATGTTCCTCATCATCATCCTCGGCGCCACGGACAAGCGTGCGCCGGCGGGCTTCGCGCCGATCGCCATTGGGCTCGGGCTCACACTCATTCACCTCATCAGCATTCCGGTCACGAATACGTCGGTGAATCCCGCGCGCAGCACGGGTCCCGCGCTCTTCGCGGGCGGTTGGGCGCTGGCTCAGCTCTGGCTTTTCTGGGTCGCGCCGATCCTGGGTGCGGCAGTGGCCGGTGTCGTATATCGTTGGGTCGGCGGCGGCGAACGCAGCACGACCTGACGGAGATCTCTCATCAAACGGCGGCGGATGGCCAACATGCGGGTCTGGATCGGCGCATGGGCCCTCTGCGCCGTTTCCTGCTTCAGCACCGGCGCCGCCCTCGCCGCGGAGCCCGAGACACCTGACGGCGTCGAAGAAATCGAAGTCAGCGGCGAGCGCCCGGGCCCGAACCTCTGGAAGGTGTCCAACGGAGATCACTTCGTGTGGATCATGGGCACGCTCGACCCGCTGCCCAAAGGCATCACCTGGCGGCCGAACGAGATCGAGGCGGTGCTCGGCGAAGTGAAGCAACTCGTGCCCAGCCGGCCGGATCTCGACGTCAGCGCCGGGCCGATCACGCTGGTGCGCACCTACATGGCCTGGCGCCGGGCGAAAAAGATTCCCGGCAACGAGACGCTGAAGGATTGGCTGCCGCCCGCCCTGTATGCGCGCTGGACGGCGCTACGCATCCGCTACAAAGCGAAAGACAACGACATCGAGAAGCTCGTGCCCGTGCTTGCGGCCTCGAAGCTCTATGCGCGCGCGCTCGACATCTCGAAGCTCTCGTCATCCGGCGATGGCATCGAGAAGTCCGTCATCAAGCTCGCGCGCAAGCACAACGTGAAAGTCAGGCAGACCGAGATCAAGATCGAGGACCCGCGCGCGCTCGTCAACCAGTTCGGCGAGATGCCGCGCGAACGCCAGGTGGCGTGCCTCGAATCGATCGTCGAGCGGCTGGAGAAGGACATGGAGACCATGAAGGCGCAGGCGAACGCGTGGGCGCTCGGCGACGTCGCAACGCTTCGCGGCCTGCCCTACCCGAAGGAAATCGAAGTCTGCAAAGACATGTTCGAGACCTCGGAAGTCATGCGCAAGATCATCGAGGGCACGAACTCGGGCTGGAATGGATCCGTCGATGCCGCTCTCAACGGCACCGGCAAGCCGACCCTCGCCGTGAAGCCGATCTATGAGTTGCTAGGCGCGAACGGCACGATCGAGAAGCTGCGCGCCCGCGGCTTCAAGGTCGAAGGACCGTAGCTTCTTCGCAGGAAAGCCACCTGGGGCCGGAGCGGCCCGCGCTCCTGGAAGCCTCGGCGTCGTTCGCGGCGGCAAAGAGCGCTGTCTTTGCCGCCTGCCAGTGCGCGTAGCTACGCCTGTGCCGCCGGGGGCTCAGCGCTTCTTGCTGACGTCGTACGTGCCGATGCCCGGCTTGTACGACTTCTCGTCGATGAATTGGCGAATACCTTCCTTGCGCCCATCGTTGTCGAAGAAGTTCGCCGCTTCCTGCGCGCGGATGAGGTAGTCCTCGGCATTGTCGAAGGTCATCTCGACCGTGCGACGTACCGCATCCTTCGCGGCCTTCAGCGCCACCGGGTTCTTCTTGAGCAGCACTTCGGCGATCTGCACGACGCGTTCCTTCAGCTTCGCGAGCGGGACCGCTTCGTTCACGAGCTTCCACTCCGCCGCCTTCGTGCCGCTGATCGGTTCCCCGGTGAGCGTGTGATACATGGCGTCCCGAAAGCTCATGAGCTGCGTGGCGACCTTGGTCGCGCCGCCGCCCGGCAGAATGCCCCAGTTGATCTCGGAGAGACCGAACTGCGCCTCCTCCGCGCAGACGGCGAGATCGCACGCGAACAGCGGGCCGTAACCGCCGCCGAAGCACCAGCCGTTCACCATCGCGATGGTCGGTTTCTGGTACCAGCGCAGCTTGCGCCACCAGGCATAGGCTTCGGCCTGCGCCTTGCGGGTGCCCTTGAGACCGAGCGCTTCGGTTTCACGGAAGTATTCCTTGAGGTCCATGCCCGCGGACCACGCGCTGCCCTCGCCCGTGAGCACGAGAATGCCGACGTCGTCGCGGAACTCGATTTCCTCGAGCGCCTTGAGCATGGCGCGATTCACGCTCGGGCTCATGGCATTGCGCTTGTCGGGGCGGTTGTAGCTCAGCCACGCGATGCGGTTTTCCACATGCCATTTGACTACGTCGGTTTTGTCGGTCACGACTTTTTCCTCTGAATGAATTCACGATAAGACTTGAGTGCAAGCGCGCCGAGGGGCGCCCTCGCGGAAAGGCTACGCCGCGCCCTCGAGGTCTTCGGACCCGGCGACGACATACAGTTTGAGCAGCAGGCGCCGCAGATCAGTCTGCTCCTGGCGGCTGAGCGCGCCGAAATGCGCCGCATCGGTCTGCGCGCTCATGGCTTCGATCTCGTGACGCAGGCTCTGGCCGCGCTTCGTGAGGTGCAGCGCGTTGGTGCGCAGATTGCGCCCCTCGCGACGTGCCACGACGCCGATCGCGACCAGCTCGTTCACCACTTTCATGGTGCTGGCCCGGTTGATGCCGAGCGCCCGGCCGAGCGCCGCCTGATCGCAGCCTTCGTGCAGGCCGATATAGACGGCCGCCGTTGCCCGCGCCGGCGTGAGCCCGAGACTGTCGAACGCCACCGCGGCCTTCCGCATCAACACCGCATCGACGCGGTGGAGCAGATAGCCCAGGTGCTCCGACAGCTTGCCGAACTCCTGCGATTTCACGGGCGCCATTGTATGCCTGGCATACACTCTGTCAACGTGTGCCTTTAAAGAGGCACGGCCAGGCTAGCCGGGGGGCATGCGGGGGAAGCGCTCCACGGCGAGGCCGCTGTCGCCGCGCGTGGGGTAGCCCAGGCGATGCTGCGGAGCTCAAATCCATTGTCACGAGAATGGAGCACCCACTGCCGTTGGTAATGCGCAACTGCCACCAAAAGATGCTTGAGCCATCCAATTTTTTCAGCGCTTAATCGGCCACAGTTGAATCTCGCCTTCACAATAATTCAGGGGATCTCTCATGCGACGGATCAAAGGTCTCGTGCTCGCCGGTTCGTTCTTTTCGTGCGTCACAGGCGTGAGCGCGCAGGCACAGCAGGCTTCGGATGACTCGGGCGAGGATATTTCCCAGATCATCGTCACCGGGACGCGCGTGGCGGACCGGTCCGCGCTCGACACCGCGGTGCCGGTCGACGTGGTGAGGAGCGATGCGCTCGTGAACACGGGCATCGTCGAGCTCAATCAGGCGCTCGCCACCGCCCTGCCCTCCTTCAACTTTCCGCGTCCAGGCCTCTCGGACGGCACGGACACCATTCGTCCCGCGACGCTGCGCGGGCTCTCGCCCGACCAGACGCTCGTGCTGCTCAACTCGAAGCGGCGGCACCTGTCCTCACTCGTGAACGTGAACGGCACCATCGGACGCGGCGCGGCCGCCGTCGATCTCAATACGATTCCGGTGTCCGCGGTGCAGACGATTGAAGTGCTGCGTGACGGCGCTTCCGCGCAGTACGGCTCGGACGCCATCGCCGGCGTCATCAACGTGCGGCTTCGCGAAGCGCGCGATGGCGGCGACCTGTCGCTGTCCTACGGGCAGTACGAGACGAGCTTCGATTCGCCACGCGGGCCCATTCCGGCGGGCGCGAACTGGTCCGCGCCCGACACCATCGACCGCAGTCGTTCCGATGGCGGCACCACCACCATCTCCGCGTGGAAGGGCCTCGAGCTGGGCGCGGCGGGTTTCCTGACGCTCGCGGGTGAATACAAGAAGCAGCAGATCACACGGCGGGATGGTTACGACTTTCGCCAGCAGTATCCCTTGGTGAATGGCGCGTTCGATCCGCGCGAAGCCAGCTTCGATCGCTTCGATGCGTGGTACGGCGAGCCTGAGTTCAAGCAATACACCGCGTTCGTCAACGCGGGGGTCGAACTGGGCGGCGGCGCGAAGCTGTACGGCTGGGCGAGCTATCAGAGCCGCGATTCGCACTCCGGCGGATTTTTCCGCCGCGCGCTGGACGAGCGCAACATCCTCTCGATCTACCCGGACGGCTACCTGCCGATCATCCAGCCCGACGTCACCGACTTCAGCGGCGCCGGCGGCGTGTCGTGGAACTGGGGCGAATGGGATATGGACAGCTCCGTCGTCTACGGCAAGAACAAGATGGAGTTCACCATCGAAAACACCTTGAACCGCTCGCTCGGCCCGACGAGCCCGACGTCCTTCGACGCCGGTGGGTTCGACTACGACGAAGTGGTGTTCAACTTCTCCGGCGTGCGCAAGGTCGATGCGCAGTGGCTCGCCTCGCCGCTCAACGTCGCGACCGGCCTCGAGGCACGGCGTGAGAATTACTCCATCTTCGCGGGCGAACCCAATTCCTATCTCAACGGCGGCGCGACGCTCCCCGGCGGCGGGCCCACCCAATCCGGCGCGCAGGTGTTCCCCGGCTTCCGCCCTTCCAATGCCGTGGACAAGGATCGCAACGCCGTGGGTGCTTACATCGATCTCGAGGCGAACGTCACTCAGAAGCTGCTTGCTTCGGTCGCCGTGCGTGGCGAGCACTACTCGGACTTCGGGGGCAACGTGTCGGGCAAAGTGGCCGGGCGCTATGACTTCACCGACGCCTTCGCACTGCGCGGCTCGGTGCAGAATGGATTCCGCGCTCCGTCGCTCCAGCAGCAGTACTTCGCGACGACGTCCACCAACTTCATCAATGGCGTGCCGTTCGACATCACGACGTTCCCGGCGACGGACCCCATCGCCAAGGCACTCGGCGCAAAGGAACTGGATGCGGAGAAGTCCGTGAACTTCTCGCTGGGCGCCGTCTGGCGCATCGGCATCATGAGCCTGACGGTGGACGGCTATCGCATCAACATCAAAGATCGTGTCGTGCTCTCGGAGAATCTCACTCAGGACAACGTACGCGCGTATCTGCAGTCACTGGGCTTCATCGGCGTCGGCGGCGGCCGCTTCTTCATCAACGGTGTCGACACGCGCACCAGTGGAGTGGACGCGGTGATGAACCTGCCGTTCACCACGGACTCCGCCGGCCGCTTCGACGTCACGCTGACAGGCAACTACAACAAGACCAACGTCGTAAAGGTCCCGCAGACCCAGCAGCTCGCGGCCCTGAGTCCGTCGCCGCCGCTGTTCGACCGCATCAACATCCTCAGCTTCGAGCAGGGCACGCCCAAGACGAAGTTCGGCGCGGCGCTCAACTGGTCTCTCGCGCGCTACGGAGCAACGCTGCGCGCGACACGTTACGGCGAAGTGCTCGACCCCGGCACCACCGCGGCCCTCGACGCGAAACTCGGCGCAAAGACGGTCGTAGACCTTGAAGCCCGCGCGAATATCGCGGACTTCAAGCTCGCAGTCGGCGCGGAGAACCTGTTCGACGAGTATCCGGATGCGTTCCCGGTTGCGCGTAACGCCACGGGCAACGCGCCGTTCTCGAATTACGCGCCGTTCGGACGCTCGGGTCGATTCGTGTACGGGCGCGTCTCGCTGTCCTTCTGAAACCACTCTACGGGGACGATCTCACCGACGAAGGCTATTTCAACGGCAAGCTGAATCTCGTAGGCTTCTTCGGGCGCGAACCGGGGAATCCCGGCGCGCCGCGCGCGTGGAGGCTCGGTTTCAGGCGTAAGTTCAAATAGACGGGGGAGAACTTCATGCTTCGTCGGGATTTCCGGCGCCTTGGCAGCGCCATCGTTGCGTTCTGCCTGGTGGGTTCCACCGTTCAGGCCGCCGTCGGCCGCAACGGTGAGCTCAATGTCGAGTCGAAAGCAGCCATTACGCAGAAGCTGGAGGAAGCCGTTCAGCGCGGGGATGCGCCCGGGCTGGTAGCGCTCGTGGTGGATCGCGACGGCGCGCTCTACGAAGTCGCCGCGGGTATGTCGGACCTGACGCGCGGCGCGCCGATGCGCAAGGATGCCCTCTTCAACATCGCGTCGATGACCAAGCCCGTCACGTCGGTGGCGATCATGCAACTCTTCGAGCAGGGCAAGCTCAAACTCGATGATCCCGTGTCGAAGTATCTTCCAGGCTTCGACAAGTTGCAGGTGATCACGCAATTCAACGAAGCCGACGGTAGCGTGCGGACACGGCCGGCGAAGCACGTGATGACCCTCAGGCATCTTCTCACGCACACCTCGGGCATCGGCTATGGGTTCTCGAGCCCCATCGTCTTGAAGCTGCAGAAGCCGAACCAGAGCGAATGGGAACTGCCGCTACTGCACGAGCCCGGCGAGAAGTGGACGTACAGCGCCAGCACCCGCGTGCTCGGCATGGTCGTCGAGAAGATCAGCGGCATGACGCTCGAGGCTTACTTTCAGAAGAACATTCTGCAGCCGCTCGGCATGCGCGACACCTCGTTCGCGGTGCCACTCGAAAAGCAGTCGCGCGTCCCCCTGGTACAGCAGCGTGAAGGAGACAGGCTCACGCAGCAGCCCACCGCAACGCTGCCCGTTACGGCGCCCGTACCTTCGCGCGGTGACGGTGGCCTCTATGCCACCGCGCGCGATTACGGTCGCTTCATTCGCATGTTCCTCAACGGAGGCAAGCTGGGCGACGCACGCATCCTGAGTGAGAAGTCCGTGAAGCTCATGGGCGAGAACCACATCGGCGCGATCTTCGTGCAGACGCAGCCCGCGGCCATGCCTACGCGAACGAAGCCGTTTCCGCTCGGCGCCGGGCACGACAAGTTCGGGCTTGGCTTCCAGATCGCGCAGAAGGCGCCAGGCTCCGCGCCCTATCGCAGCCCTGGCAGCATGAGCTGGGCCGGCATCTTCAATACGGAGTTCTGGATCGATCCGCAGCAGCACGTCGGCGGCGTCCTGATGATGCAGATGTTGCCGTTCTACGATGACGGCGCCATCCGCACGCTGCGTGAGTTCGAAGCAGCCGTCTATAAAGAGCTTCGCTGATCGATCTTCAGCATAACCACCCTTCACCGTCCGCACGTGGCACCCCACGCGAACGGCAACACCATCGAGCCGGGCGTCACGGGATGGACCCAGCTGTGCCGCCCCTACGGCGCCGACGAGCGGGACGCTGCGGAAAAATTGCAATACGACCTCTTCATATTTGAAGAATCGAAACCCGCTTTCTATCCGGCCATTCTTCCGTGGACCATCGAAGTCGTCCTGTGCGGCAAGGGGCGGTCGCTAAGCGCCTGACCGGTAACGTAAACGTGGCCTCGCGCGACTCGGGACCCGCGAGCGGCGCGCTTCTTGCTAGGTCTACGGGTCGCGCGTTCGACATACGATGCATTCGTAAAACAACAGTCGCCCGAAAGGACGATGCCGCCCATGCCCGAGACCTCTTCCACCGACACCCGCTTCGGTCGTCGATCTATCCTGCCGTTGCCGGCGGGTCCGCTTGCGGGCTTCGTGCTCGCGGTGCTGGCGGTGCTGCTGATCGCGTACTTCACCGACAGGGCGCTGGAGGCGCGGCAGGAGGCGGCCGAAAGCGTCACTCACACCATGCAGGTGCTGGAGCACGCCCAGCAGCTGCTCACCGCGATCACCGACGCCGAGACCGGCCAACGCGGCTTCATGCTCACCAACGAGGATCGCTACCTCGAGCCCTACACCCGCGCCCGCGAAGCCCTGCAGGCCCAGCTACAGGATCTGCGGGACCTCACCGCCGACAACTCCGAGCAACGCGCCCGACTGGACGAGCTGGATCAGCTCATCAAGCGAAAGATGGACGAGCTGGCGCAAACCGTCGCGTACGCGCGAGTCGGTGAGACCAAACGCGCCCTCGAGCTCGTGCGATCGGATGTCGGGCAGGATGCGATGGAGCGCATCCGGGTCGTGGTTTCACAGATCGAGGGCGCCGAGCGCCAGCTGCTCGCATCACGCCAGGCGAACTGGCAGCAACTCACACGTGTCTCGAACGTGATCATGTGGGGCGGCTCGATCCTGCTCCTCGGCCTCATCTGCGCTTCGGCCATCATGACCTCGCGCGACTATCGCGCGCGCGAAACGCAATCCTGGTTGCGCACCGGCCAGTTCACGTTTGCCCGGCGCATCCAGGGCGAACAGCGGCTCGACAAGCTCGGCAATCACGTGCTGGGATTCCTCGCCGAGGCGCTCGATGCGAAAGTCGGCGCGCTCTACATCGCGGAGAGTCCGGGCACACTGAGACGATTCGCGGCCTATGCCGTACCGGCGGGCCACGAAGACGAAGTCGTGCACAAAGGCACTGGCCTCCTCGGCCAGGCCGCCCTCGAAAACCGCACGATTCACGTAAAGGACGTGCCGGACGGCTATCTCGAGGTCAATTCCGCCATCGGGCGCGCGAAGGCGCGCGAGCTGATCATCGTGCCGGCGGCGACGGACGGCAGCGTGCACGCCGTCATCGAGCTCGGCTTCTTCCGCCGGATCGAAGCCGCCGACCGCGAACTGCTGGAGCGTGTTTCGGACTCGTTCGGCGTCGCCGTGCGCGCCTCGAGGGATCGTACGCGCCTCGAAGATCTGCTCGCGGAAACGCAACGCCAGGCCGAAGAGCTGCAAACCCAGCAAGAAGAACTGCGGGTCAGCAACGAAGAGCTCGAAGTGCAGACCAAGGCGCTGAAGGAATCGCAGGTGCGCCTGGAAGGCCAGCAGATCGAGCTGGAACAAACCAATTCGCAGCTCGAGGAACAAGCGCAGCTCCTCGAGCACCAGAGAGATTCGCTCGGCCTGGCGCAAGCGGTGCTGACGGAGAAGGCCGCGGAGCTCGAGCGCTCCAACCAGTACAAGAGCGAGTTCCTCGCCAACATGAGCCACGAGCTGCGCACACCGCTCAACTCCACGCTCATCCTCGCGAAGCTGCTGGCGGACAACAAACCCGGCACGCTCACCCAGGAACAGGTGAAGTACGCGCAGACGATCACCTCGGCCGGCAAGGAACTGCTCTCGCTCATCAACGACATCCTCGACCTGTCGAAGATCGAGGCGGGCAAGATGGAGGTGGTGCCGGAAGCCGTGCCGGTCGCAAGCACGGTCGAGACGCTCGCCCAGGTGTTTGCGCCGCTTGCGAAGGAGAAAGGGCTCGCACTCACGACCTCGATCGAATCGGGGGCGCCGGCGCAGCTCACGACGGATTCGCAGCGGATGGGACAGATCCTGCGCAACCTGCTATCGAACGCGCTGAAATTTACCGAGCGCGGTGAAGTGTCCCTGCGGGCTTTCGCCGCGGCCAAGGGCGGCGTCGCGTTCACGGTGCGCGACACGGGCATCGGCATACCGGCGCACCAGCAGACGCTGATCTTCGAGGCTTTCCGGCAAGCTGACGGCAGCACCCACCGCAAATACGGCGGCACGGGGCTGGGCCTTTCGATTTCGCGCGATCTCGCGCGCATGCTGGGGGGCGATGTCTCGGTCGAAAGCACGCCGGGGCAAGGCAGCGCCTTTACGTTGACGCTTCCGGCCAGTTACGCGGGCCCGAACGATCTGGCAAAACCGCGCGGAGGGATGTCGGATCCGCCTGCCGCTGCCGTACCGAGCATCGCTCAACGCGTGGCCGAGGAATCGGCGGCCGCCGCGTTCAGTGCCGCCCACACCGAGACGCTCCGGGCGATCACAATGGAGGACGACCGCGGAAACCTGACTCCGGGCAGCCGTCGCATCCTGATCGTCGAGGACGACGAGCGATTCGCCGCCGTCCTGCGCGATCTCGCGCGCGAGCTCCGATTCCAGTGCATCGTCGTGCACACCGGCGCGGATGCGCTGCTCGCGGCGCGCACGCTCGAGCCGAATGCCATCGTGCTCGACATGAAGCTGCCGGATCACTCCGGGCTCGGCGTGCTCGATCAGTTGAAGCGCGACCCGCGCACGCGACACATTCCAGTGCACGTCGCTTCCGTTGCCGACTTCAGCCACGAAGCGCTGGAGCTGGGCGCCGTCGGCTACGCACTGAAGCCCGTGAAACGCGAAGAGCTCGTCGAAGCCCTCGAGCGGCTCGAAGCGAAGTTCTCGCAGAGCCTGCGCAGTGTGCTCATCGTGGAAGACGATCCTCGCCAGCGGGCGAGCGTCGAGCAACTTCTGGCGAACGATGATGTGCGCATCATCGGCGCGGCGACAGCGGCGGAGGCGCTCGCGCATCTGCAGTCCACGACCTTCGACTGCATGGTGCTCGACCTGAGTCTTCCGGATTTGAGCGGCTACGAACTGCTGGAGAAGATGGCGGGTCAGGACGACGTGTCGTTTCCGCCGGTCATCGTCTACACAGGGCGCGCGCTTACCCGCGAAGAAGAACAGAAGCTGCGACGCTTCTCGCGCTCGATCATCATCAAGGACGCGCGCTCCCCGGAGCGGCTGCTCGACGAGGTCACGCTGTTCCTTCACCAGGTGGAGTCGAGCCTCCCCGCCGAGCGGCAGCGCATGTTGCGGGAAGCACGCGATCGCGAGTCGCTGCTGGACGGCCGACGCATCCTCGTCGTCGAAGACGACGCGCGGAACATCTTCGCGCTGTCGAGCGTGCTCGAGCCCAAGGGCGTTCGCGTGGAGATCGCGCGCAACGGGCGCGAGGCGCTCGTCGCGCTCGATCGCAGCCAGACCTCGCCGGAAGCGGCCATCGACCTCGTGCTGATGGACATCATGATGCCCGAGATGGACGGGCTCACCGCGATGAAGGAGATCCGCCAGCGGCCGCCGTTCGAGAAGCTGCCGATCATTGCCCTCACCGCCAAGGCCCGCAAGGACGACCAGGAGAAGTGCATGGCCGCCGGCGCGAACGACTACATCGCGAAACCCCTGGACGTCGAGAAACTGCTCTCGCTGGTGCGAGTGTGGATGCCACGGTAATGACGTGACCTCGCGCCACCCGGATTTCGACATCGAGCTGCCGCTTCTGATCGAAGCGATCTATCTGAAGTACCACTACGACTTCCGGCAGTACGCGCGGGCGTCGCTGAAGCGACGCCTCACGGCCGCGCTCGGTCATTTCGACTGCCCCACCCTGTCCCAGCTGCAGGACAGGGTGCTGCGCACTCCGACGATGTTCCCGCAGTTGCTGGACTTCCTCACGGTACCGGTGAGCGAGATGTTCCGCGACCCGTCGTATTTCCGCTCGCTGCGCGAACAGGTGATCCCGATCCTGCGCACCTACCCGTCGCTCAAGGTCTGGGTCGCCGGCTGCAGCACCGGCGAAGAGGTCTATTCGCTCGCGATACTCCTGCGGGAGGAAGGGCTGCTCTCGCGCACCCTCATCTACGCGACGGACATCAATCCGCATTCGTTACAGAAGGCGCAGGCGGGAATTTACGATCTCTCCCGGGTGGTGGCATTCACAGAGAATCACCGAAAATCCGGCGCACGCTCCTCCCTTTCCGACTACTACACCGCGGCGTACGACGGCGTCATGCTCGACAAATCACTCCGACAACACATCGTGTTCTCAGACCACAGCCTCGCCACCGACAGCGTGTTCGCCGAGGTGCATCTCGTTTCCTGCCGCAACGTGCTCATCTACTTCGATCGCAGCCTGCAGGATCGCGCGGTGGGGCTGTTTCGCGAGGCGCTGGTTCGCAAGGGCTTCCTCGGCATCGGCTCGAAGGAGTCGCTGCGCTTCTCCAGCGAGGCGGGCGCGTTCGAAGAACTGGTGCGCGACGACCGCATCTACCGCAGGCGGGATGAACAATGATCGTCCGCCAGCATTTGCCGCCCATCGACGTGGTCCACTGCCTCGTCGTCGACGATGTCGAAGAGAATCTCATCGCGCTCACCGCCCTGCTGCGCGCGCAAAACGTGGAGATCCACACCGCCCGCTCAGGCGCCGAAGCTCTCGACCTGCTGCTCCGGCACGACATGGCGCTTGCCTTTCTCGACGTGCAGATGCCCGAGATGGATGGCTTCCAGCTCGCGGAGCTCATGCGCGGCAGCGAGCGCACGCGTCACGTGCCCATCATCTTCGTGACGGCCGGCATTCGGGATCAGCTGCGCATGTTCCGCGGCTATGAGTCGGGCGCGGTGGATTTTCTCTACAAGCCCATCGATCCGCACATGCTCCGCGGCAAGGCGGACACCTTCTTCCAGCTGCATCGGCAGAAGCAGCAGCTCGCGCGCGAGCTGCACGAGCGCACCGAGACACTGCGCCTCAACGAGATGTTCATCGCCGTGCTCGGGCACGACCTGCGCAATCCCCTGCATGCCATGATGCTCTCCGCGCACGGCATCCACAGAGTCTCCACCGAGGAGCCGGTGAAGCAGGCCGCCACGCGCATCGTGTCCAGCGGCAACCGCATGAGTCGCATGATCGAGGATCTGCTCGATCTCGCACGCGGCCGGCTCGCCGGTGGCATCCAGATCGTGCGCGAGCCCGTGGATCTCGCCTCTGTCGTGGGCCGCGTGGTGCGGGAAAGCCAGGCGGGGAAACCGGGGCGCGCGCTCGAGATCCATCAGCAGGGCCATTTCAACGGCCAGTGGGATGCGGGGCGGCTCGCGCAAGTCGCCTCCAACCTCATCGCGAACGCGCTTCAGTATGGCGACCCGAAGGAACCGGTGATCGTCGAGCTGGACGGCACGGGCGAGACTTCCGTCGAGATGATCGTTTCCAACGCAGGCGGTATTCCGAGAGAACTGCTGCCGCAAATCTTCGACCCCTTCCGGGGTCGCTCGGAGCCCAGCCGTCGCAGCGAGGGTCTCGGGCTCGGGCTCTACATCGTGAAAGAGCTCGTCGAGGCGCACGAGGGCCGGGTCGGGGTCAGCTCGAACCCCGGCGAGCGCACACGCTTCACCGTGCGCTTGCCGCGCCGGCCGTCTCCAGACTGACGAGCTTTCCGTATCACCGCCCGCATGAGCGGCGGGCCCGCGCAAGCGCCGCTACTTCACGCGCTTCCTGCGCGGGGCGGCGCGCTTGCGCTCCACCTGGGCCCGATGGGCGCTCATTATGGCGGGCAGCAGGCCGGGGAATCTCGCGTTGATCTCTTCGCAGCGGGAAGTGTTGTGCATCTCGACCCCGCGTCGCTCGCTGGCGATGAGCCCGGCCTCACGCAATGCCTTGAAGTGCTGGGAGAGCGTGGACTTGGGAATGGTCCGGTCGCTCACCTCCAGGAAGGCCGAGCAGGTGTGCGAGCCCTTGCCGTGCGCGATCTCGACAAAGATATGCGCCCGCACCGGATCGGACAGCGCGTGCAGGATGCCTTCGACGGTGATGTCGGCGACGGCGGGATGAATCAGCGGCCTCATGGAGAGACTTTCTAGCACCGGCACGTCGCTGCTGTCCACGGCCCGCCGCGACCCCGAGGTCATCAAATGTGAACTCTCGAACCTCTCTCTTCCGGGCGGATTGACCGCGGCCGCGGCCGCGCCTACCGTGTCGTCCATTAGTTCGTAATTCCTGAACTTTGGGAGATTGAGAAAATGAGCGGACTGACCGGGAAAGTGGCGATCGTGACGGGCGCTTCGAAAGGCATCGGCGCCGGCATCGCCAAAAGCTTCGGCGAGGCGGGAGCCTCGGTGGTGGTGAACTACGCCTCGAGCCGCGAGGGAGCCGAACGCGTGGTCGCGCAGATCAAGGCGGCGGGCGGCAAAGCCTTCGCCGTGCAGGGGGACGTGTCGAAAGCGGCGGACGTGAAGAAGATATTTGCCGAAACGAAGCAGGCCTTTGGGTCCATCGATATCCTGGTGAACAACGCGGGCGTATTTGATTTCGGCCCGCTCGAGAGCGTGACGGAGAAGGAGTTCCATCGCGAGTTCGACATCAACGTGCTCGGCACGCTGCTGGCGACGCAGGAAGCGCTGAATCACTTCGGCCCCAACGGCGGCAGCGTGATCAACATCAGCTCGGTCACGAGCGCGAATCCCGTGCCTAACTCGGTCGTCTACTCGGCGACCAAGAGCGCCGTGGATTCGATCACCAAGTCGCTCGCGAAAGAGCTCGCGCCACGCAAGATCCGCGTGAATGCGATCGCGCCGGGCGGCGTGGAAACGGAAGGCACGCATCGCGTCGGCATGATCGGCAGCGATTTCGAGAAGCAGATCGTCGCGGCGACCCCGCTGGGGCGGCTCGGCCAGCCGGAAGACATCGCCCGGCTCGCCTTGCATCTGGCATCGGATGACTCGGCTTGGCTCACCGGCGAACGCATCACGGCGTCCGGCGGCCTGAACTGAAGACACGCGGACGCGCCGGCGCGAGGCCAGAAAGCCCGCCGCCGGCGCATCCGATGCGCCTCGCGATGACCCTTCTCGCGGCGGGCCGGCTCGTGGCCGCCAGGCTCGTGGCGGCTCAGCTCGTAGCGGCTAAGCTCGTAGCGGCTAAGCTCGTGGCGGCTAAGCTCGTGGCAGCTAAGCTCGTGGCGGCTAGTTCGCCGCCGCGTCCTCGGCGGTATAGCTGAGGCTCACCCGCCAGCCGCGTGTGCCGGAGGGCGCCGCGACTGAGGCGTGAGCCTCCGACTTGCCGCTGTTCCAGAACGCCACCTGGGTATCGACGGGCGCGAGCGCCGCGCCGATCGATTTCATCTTGTTCCGGTACTCCGCCGACGCGAAATCGTAGGACGGCTTGCCCCGCTCTTTCGTCACGCGCCGCTTCAGCGCGCCGTAGAGCGCCGTGGCATCGGCTTCGTCCTTGACCATGAAGATGTAAGCGCCGCGAAAGAAATGCCCGTCCCGGCACGCGTAACCGACGATCACGTCCCGGTCCATTTCCCGATTGCGAAAGGCGTACTGAAACCCGGAAGGCAACTGTTCGGTGTAAGCGGACGAGCCGAGCGCCGCTTCTTTGGAAGCAACGTCGGCGCAGGAAGCATTGAAATCGAGCGCGCGAAAGTCCGCCGCCATGGCGCGGTCCCCAGCGAACACCGCACCGATCAGAAGAATCGGCAGAACCAATCGACGCGTCATATCCGGCCCGCTCCTCGAGTGAAAGCGGGCCGGATTGTGCGTGAGATGGCCTACTGCCGCCAGTAGCCGGAACGGCCGTAGTGATGATGAAGGTCCGTTTCGTACTGTCGCGACACCGGCGCGGACGGATCGTACGGCGGGCACGCTTTGATGCGCTCGGCCTCCATGTCTACCGCCAGCGTGCGGCTGGCCCAGTCGATGTCACTCGCCCATTCCACACCCACCAGCACCGGCGGGCCGGGCCACCAGTTGCGCGTGTCGATGAGCAGATAACGGATCGCCCAGCTTTCCGGGTCGATCAGCAGGTCTTCCACGTGGCCGAAGGTGTCGTCACGCGCCTTGACGTGATACCCGGTCACCTCACGCGAGCTGCGCAAATGCGTGCCGGGATCGCCGCTATCCGCCGGCGTCGGCGGCACCGAGCCGACCGGCGGAATAACCGGTACGTCGCCCCATCCCCAGAGCGGCGCGCTCACGCCAAAGCCCCAGTAATCGGGATAACCGTAATAGCGATTGAGCTGCGCCTCCACCATGCGCGAGACAGGCTGGGCCGTGTCGACGGAGGGACTCTCGTCCACCTGCTTCTGCGTGACCGCAAGATCCAGCCGCTGCCGGTCGGGATCCACGTGCGTCACCGCCAGCGGCGAGATCAGAACCTCGCGCCCGCGCAACCAGGCGCGGGTATCCACGACCAGATAGCGAACGGCCCAGCGCACATCGTCGAAATACGTGTCCTTGAGCTCGCCCGCGGGGGCGTCGCTGGCCGCCACGCTCCAGGCATTCAGATCCTTGGCTTTGATCAGCATAGCGATATCCCGCAGGTTGCCTCTATACCGGAACAACGTCGGGCCGGCGCCTGTGTTCCGCGTCACAGATCCCCGAAATCGCTGTGACCCGAATCACAGACGATGCAGATCGGGCCTTTTACGGGTCGTCGGAATGATATGGGTCTTCCGAAGACACCCATCCAGGCGGCTGAGCCGCGAAAGGTCGCAGGTTTATGAACTCGAGGGTCCAGGCCGGCTTCACGCGGGTCGAGCTGATCGTGGTGATCGTGGTTCTCGGCATCCTCGCAGCCGTCGCGGTGCCGCGCTTCATGGGGCCCGGCACCGAGGCGCGGGTCGAGGCCGTGAAGAGCATGGGCGGCACGCTGAAGAGCGCGGCCAACATGGCGCACGACGTGTGCGTGGCGCAGGCTTGCGCGAACGACTCGACGATCACGATCCAGGGCCAGGCCATCACGTTCGTGAGCGGCTACCCGAACGACGCTACCATCGGCCGCCTGGTGCGTGGTCTGGAGGGCTTCACGCCGAACGGCCCCGGCAACCACTTCACCCGGAACGGCTCGCGCACCGATCGGTGCTGGGTCGGCTACCGTCAGGCAACGGTCGTGGATGACGTCGTGCAACCGCCGAGCATCGTCTACGAGTCCGGCATCATCACCGACACGACGAGCGAAAACGCCGTCAACACCGCCTTGCGTAAGGCCTGCTGAGTCGGAGCGCTCCCGAAACACGCGAGGTCAGGGGACCCTGCTTCCTCCTGGGATTCCGATCGCGTTCTCGACGCCGTAGGTCAGTACATCTTCCCGTGCGGCTTCGACGACGGGCCGCAGGAGCCGCGCAAGACCGGGCCGGCTCGCGAGCCGTAGCAGCGCGTTGCGTGCCATCAGGCGCGCAGGTGTGGACGGCACGAGCCAATCCGCAGTTCTTCGCCCCGTCCGGCGCATCTGGATGAGCGGCGGGCGCACGCGACGCTCATAGCGCTCCAACGCCGCCTTCACGTCTTCGTTGCGCGTGAGTTCCTCGCCGAGCACGAACGCCGCGGCAAGCGACAGCGATGCGCCCTGCCCCGGCAACAGCGTCACGGCCTGGCAGGCATCGCCCAGCAAGGCGATGCGTCCGCGCGTCCAGTGCGCAATCACAACCTGCCCCACCTGCTCGTAATCCACCGGCAACGTTCGCGCCTGCTCGAGCACGAATGGCACACGCCAGCCCAGGTCGCCGAATGCTTCCACGAGCGCTTCGTGCGGCGAGCGAGGCGGCACGCCCTGCGCCGCGCGACGCACGAACGTTGCGGCGACCTGTCCGTCCCGCAATGGATACAGCATCACCTGACGGCCGGGCACCGAAACGATGTGCAGCTCGTTCTTCAGCTCCTCGTCGAGCTCGCGCGCTTCGATGACGAACGCCGCGGTGTGAAAGCCGAGGAAGCGCGACCACGACGCGCCGTCGCCGAACACGAGGTCGCGAACGCGCGAATGAATACCGTCGGCGCCGATCAGTACATCCGCGCGCTCGACATCGCCGCCATTGAGATGCACTTCAACCGCGCCGACCGGCGCTCGCACCTGCGCCACCCATTGATTGAAGCGAAGCCGCACCGTCGAAGGCAGTTGCTCCAGCACAGCGCGTTGCAGATCGCTCCTCATCAGGCTGAGCAACTTGCCATCCAGCAATGCGAGCGGCACTCGATAAGGAAGGCGCGCACTGGTGCGCCCCGCCGCGTTCACCCAGCGCACCGCTTCGAACTCGTAGCTCACACCACGCAGAGCCGCCATGAGCCCCATGCGACGCGCGGCTTCGAAACCCGACCCGAACAGGTCGACGATGTAGCCTTCGTTATGCAGCGCCGGCGCGGACTCCAGCACCGTAACCTGCCAGCCGCCTTGCGCAAGGCGCGCCGCCAACGCGAGGCCGGCGATACCGGCACCACAGATCACCGCCTTCATTGAGCGAACCCGAGCAATCGGCGTGCCACAGGGCCGGCCCCCTCCCGGCCGCCTGCCGCGCGGGGCGCGGACGGCACCCCATCGCGCTGAGCCAGTCCGGCGACGGTTTGCGCGTTACGGGAAAACCACTCGTCCGGGCTGAACATGAAAACCTCGCTGGTCCAGAAGATCGTCAATGCGACCCTCCTGCTCGGTCCGATCGTCGGCGCGCTCGTCGCCGCGGCGGCCGTACGCGCCGCGGAGCCCGGTCCGACGGTCACGATCACCACCTTGGATGCGGATGCGACGGAAGCCGGCCATGCGGCCGTGCTGCTGGCGACTCGCCAGGGTGCCTCGATCACGCAGCCGCTCATCGTCCCGATCAAGCTCGGCGGCACGGCGACGCTCGGCGCAGACTACGTGAATCCCGGCATCGGCATCACCTTTCCGGCACAGACGCCGCTGGTGATGGTGAAAATTACTCCCGTGCGCGACGCCCTCGTCGAGGGCAAAGAGACCGTGATCGTCACGCTCGTGCCGAACCCCGGTGCCTATACGCTGGGCGAGGAGAAATCCGCGACCGCAACCATCGCGGATGCCGCCGGCTCCGCCTCGAGCCCCGCGGGTTCGACCGGCGGCGGTCCGATCGATCCGCTGCGCAAGGGTGGCGGCACGAGTCGGCCCACGCCGCCGACGCCCACCGGGCTGCTCACCGTCGAAATCACGCTCGATGGCCAGGGGCACTGGAAGAACGACTCCAACGGCGCCTATTCCGCGATGAACTTCCATCGCACGATGAAATACACCATGCCGTTGCAGGGCTTCGTCGGCGGCGGTTCCGGCTTGAGCGAGATCGATCGTCGCGACCAGAAGTCGCAGCCGATGCTGCCCAACTTGCATCGCTATGTCGTGCTCCAGCCGCAGACCGCGATGACGGGCCGGTTCGGCGCGCCGTGTGGCAAAGGCGAAGTCGCAATCGCCGACGAGTACAAGGGAATGGAAGTCGGCGATCCGGGCCAGCCACCGCTCGTTCCTTACACCGAGACATGGCGCGGTGGGGGCGCCTTCCCGTCAGGCGACAAGACCGTGCCGGAACGGGATCTGTGCCTGGCGCGCTTCGTACTGGATACGGAAAAGCACGTCGCGCACATCATCATCGACGGCTCGGACTCGCACGTGAAGACGCAGATCACGCACAACAGCTTCAAGGCCGTACCCATCAACGTGCGCTTTCAAGGCGACGATCTCGATGCCTCCGCAAAAGCGAAGCTCAGCTTCTTCGACGTGCCGGTGCCGGCGGGCGCGAAGACCTTCGACTTCACCCGCTCTATCGAGAACTTCAGCCAGGCGACGGGCAAGGGCAACACTCACGTGCCGCTGCGTGCGACGGTGAAGTGGCACGTAACGATGCAGTAAGCGCTGTTATGCGCGGAGGGTCACGAGAAGGAGCGGTACCTTTGTCGGCCGGGCGCGGCGCCGTGCGCTCGCGCTAAAGCCAGCCCTTCGCGCGCGCGATGCGCGAGGCATCCACGCGATTGGCCGCGCCGAGCTTGCCGATCGCCTCGGAGAGATAGTTGCGCACGGTGCCGTCCGAAAGACCGAGCCGCTTCGCGATTTCCTCGCTCGTCGCGCCATCGCCCGCAAGGCGCAGCACCTGGCGTTCGCGATCCGTCAGCGGATCCGGCTCTCCCAGCGCCTCGGCGGCAAGATCGGAGTTGATGACCCGGTACCCCGCATGCACGCGCCGAACCGCATCCGCGAGCTCGCGGGCCGGGCTGTCTTTGAGCAGATAACCCAGCGCGCCGGCATCGATGGCCCGGCGCAGGTAGCCGGGGCGCGCGAACGTCGTCACCACGATCACTTTCGAAGGAGAACGCCCTTTCAGGCGCGACGCGAGCTCGAGGCCCGTCATCTCGGGCATCTCGATGTCGGTGATCAGCACGTCCGGCTCGTTCGAGTTGACGGCGTCATACGCCTCGCGCCCGTTGCGAACCTGCGCGATCACCTTGATGTCGCCTTCCATTTCCAGCAGCGCGGCGAGCGCGCCCAGCACCATGGCCTGGTCTTCCGCGATCACGACCCGAATGCAGCCGCGTGGCACGGTGCCTGCGTCAGTTTGTAACATCGACATCCCCCTGTAGCGCGCGCCCCTGTTCCTGGCGGGACTCTTCGCGGTATTTGCGAATGGTCTGCCGCACGTCCGCGAGCGCATCTCTGCAGATTCGCTCGGCCGCGGCCACTTCGTTTCTCGCGCGGTCGCAGTCGCCTTGCTGCTCGAGCAGGCGGCCCGCGAACTGCGCTTTCAACGTGATCTTCGACAATGCCTCGCCCAGCACGTCGTGCAACTCATCGGCGATGCGTTCGCGCTCGGAGATTTCGGCGAGGCGACGCAGGTTCACGCACAACCGCACGATCCAGATCTGCCCGGCCATCGTGAGCGCGTAGTAGATCGCCGTGTGGGTCCAGCGCATGCCGTAGTCCGGCAGGAACCAGTGACCCGCAATGACGATCGCCACCAGCGGCACGCCGTAGATCACCGTCTTCCGAATGTTCCCGCCCACCGCCCACGGCAACATGTGCGCGGCGAGACAAAAGAAAATCGTGCCCGCGAACACGATGGGCGTGTAGCCGATGCCAAGCCCCACGAGCAGCAACACCGCCCACAGAAACGGCTGATGGCGCTGCCACGAAACCACCGCCACGGCACTGATCGCCACGAACGCGAGGACCCCGAGAGACGCCAACACCCACTCGAACGCCGTGGCGTTGCCGCGCAGAGCAAGGCCGTTCGGAATGAGCAGGCTGAAAGTCGTGAAGATCATCGGCCACCACCGCAACGGCGGCCCCGCATCGTCATGCGTCCGCGCAAACCAGGGTATCGCGCTCATGACACCACCAGCGAAGCCGGCAACCGGATCGACAACCGCGTGCCCGTTGACACATCTCGGCGCACCGATCCACCGATGGCTTCCACGCGTTCGCGCATGCCGCGAAGGCCCTCGCCCTCCTTCTGGCCCTCGTGCTGCGGGCAGCCGCGACCGTCGTCCTGCACTTCGAGCAAGCATTCCCGCGCGCTCTGCCGCAGGCGGATGTGGCACGCGCTCGCCCGCGAGTGGCGCACGATGTTCGTCACCGCCTCACGAAGCGCAAAGCCCAGCACGCTCTCGTGAACGGCGTCGACGGTCAGGCGGTCGCGCTGGAAATCCACCTCGATACCGGCGGTGCGCAGGGTCGAGCTCGCGCGCTCGAGCTCCTCATCGAGCGTTTCGGCGCGATCGCCCAGGATGGTCTGCTGAACGTCCACGAGCGCCTGGCGAGAGATGCTCTCGACGTCCGCCATCTCGGCGCGGGCGCGTTCGGCGTCGCTGTTCTTCGAAAGCAGGCGGCCCGCCAGCTCGGTCTTCAGCGCGATCAACGACAACGTGTGGCCCAGCACGTCATGCAGGTCGCGCGCGATGCGCTCGCGCTCCACGACCTTCGCGAACCGGTTCAGCTCCAGGCAGGTGCGAACGACCCAGGAGAAGAACGCCGCGCAGGTGATGCAGAACGTCGGGATGACGAGCCAGTACCAGTTGCGCAGGTCCGGGTCCGGCATGCGCAGGCCGATGGCGAACAGGACGGCGACCAGCAGCGCCGTGTACCGGGCGGTGCGCCAGCGTTCGCCATCCACCGCCCACGGAACGATGCAGGCCGCGTAGTTGATGAAGACAACCGCCGTATAGACGTATGACGAATAGGCGGCGCCGAGCACGGCGAGCGGCACCACGACCCACAGGAACGGGATGCGCCGCTGCCAGGAGACGAGCGCGACGCCAAAGAGCACGAGGAAAGCGAGCACTCCGGCCCACGCGAGCACCCATTCGGCCATGTCGACGTCGCCGCGACGCTCGAATCCGAGAGGCAGGAACACGATGGGCGCGGCCAGGATCATTGGCCACCAGTTGAGGGGAGCGGGCTCGTGTTGCGAGACGTGGTAGCGGTGCACTGTCAGTCCACTTGGAAAAAATCGTCTCCGGACGATTTTTTCGAGACCCCAACACAGTTTCCGGCGGCTGCGCCCCAGGCAAAGAAGAGCGCGGTTCTTGCCGCCCGCCCTGGCGCGTAGCTACGCCCGACCACAAGTCCGGACACCGGCTTCGAAAGTCGCTCGCAAGGACGCGTCCACTGACAGGATCGCAGGTTACGCCAAAGCCCACCGCCCGCGCGCAATTCATGACAATTGTCATGGCCGCGCTCCGGTCGGCGCGCGGCCGACACGGCGTTCATCGGGATCTATTTCGCTATATTCCGCCGGATACCTCGGTCGTCTCCTTAGTGGTTTGTCTTCCGTTTCTCAGTAGGGGATTCAATATGACTCTTGGACGTGCACTGACCGTGCTGGCCCTGACTGCGGGCGCCGTTCCAGCGCTGGCCGCGGACGCCAATGCGGGCAAGACCTTCTTCCGCGCCCAATGCGCGCTGTGCCACAGCGCGGAAGCCAACGACAACGGCGGCGCCCAGGGCCCTAACCTGAACGGCGTATTCGGCCGCCATTCGGCCCAGACCGAGTTCAGCTACACGAAGGCCATGAAAGACTCCGGCCTCACGTGGGACGGCGGCACGCTGGATCGCTTCCTCAACTCCCCCACGACCGTGGTCCCGGGCTCGGCCATGGTGATCCCGGTACCGAAGAAAGATGACCGCGACAACCTCGTGGCCTACTTCCAGGCCGTGAAGGAAGGCACGTTCAAGGAAGCCGCGCCGCGCATGCGCGGCCCCGGCGCGGGCGGGCCTCCCCCGGCCGCCGCGAATGCCGGCCCCCCCAAGGGTGAGGCCGACTGGAAGAAGGACGCCCCCGGCGTCGTCCACAAGATCGACCTCGACAAGCTGGCGCCGCCGTACGACACGCCGTCGGCCAACAACTTCCCGCGCTTCGTGCCGCGGCCGGAAGGCGCGGCGCCGAAGGTCCCGGCGGGCTTCAAGGTGGACGTGTTCGCAAGCAACCTGGGCGGCCCGCGCGCCATGCGCGTTGCCCCGAACGGCGACGTGTTCTTCACCGAATCGACCACCGGCAAGGTGCGCGTGATGCGTCCGTCCAGGGACGGCAGCAAGGCGGAAGTCATCGAGACCTTCGCCCAGGGCCTGCTGCAGCCGTTCGGCGTGCAGTTCTATCCGGTCGGTAACAACCCGAAGTGGGTGTACATCGGCGAGACGAACCGCGTCGTGCGCTACCCCTACAAGGTCGGCGACCTGAAAGCCTCCGCTGTGCCGGAAGTCGTGGTGGCGGAACTGTCGCCGGTCGGCGGTGGCCACTTCACACGCGACGTGGCCTTCTCGCTCGACGGCAAGCGCATGTTCGTTTCGGTGGGCTCGCAGTCCAACGTGGCGGAAGACATGCCGAAGAAGACCCCGGCCGAAGCGAAGGCGTGGGAAACCGAGCACGGCCTCGGCGCCGCATGGGGCAACGAAGAAAATCGCGCCGGCGTGCGCGTGTTCGAAGTCGGCTCCAGCAAGCCGGGCAAGACCTTCGCGACCGGCATCCGCAACTGCGTGGGTCTCACGGTGCAGCCGAAGAGCGGCGCGCTCTGGTGCACGACCAACGAGCGCGACATGCTCGGCGACAACCTGGTGCCCGACTACTCCACCACGGTGAAGGAAGGCGGTTACTACGGCTGGCCCTGGTACTACATGGGCAACAACGAGGACCCGCGCCTGAAGGGCGATCGCCCGGATCTCGCAGGCAAGGCCACTCGCCCGGATGTGCCGTATCAGGCGCACTCCGCCGCGCTGAATCTCACCTTCTACGATGCCACTTCGGGCTCTTCGGTGTTCCCGAAGCAATACCAGGGTGACGGCTTCGCGGTGCTGCACGGCTCATGGAACCGCGCGTTCCGCACGGGCCACAAGGTCGTGCGCGTGAAGATGAAGGACGGCAAGCCGACCGGGGAATACGAGGACTTCATGACGGGCTTCATCACCGAAGAAGGCAACGCGTGGGCGCGTCCCGTCGGTGCGGCGGTCGCGAAGGATGGCTCGCTGCTGATCAGCGACGACGGTGCGAACCTCGTCTACCGCATCTCGACGACCAAGTAATCAGGGAGTTTCCGCAATGAAGAGCAAGAACAAAGTCGGCGCGACGGTGGCATTGCTGATCTGCGCAGCGGCCTGCGCGACAGCGAACGCCGCCGCACCGGCGACGATCACCATTCCGGGCGAGCGCCTGATTACGGAAAGCCTGACGTCGGCGAAGGATGGCAGCGTGATCGTCGGCAGCGTGATGGGTCGCACGATTTTCCGCGCCAAGCCGGGCGCGGATGCGGCGGAAGCCTGGATTCAGCCGGGCACGGATGGCATGGGCAGCATCTTCGGCGTGTTCGCCGACGACAAGTCGAACACGCTGTGGGCGTGCTCGGGCACACCGGGTGGCGGCCCCCGGCCGGCGAGCAGCGGTGAGGCGCCGCCTCCGCCGTCCGCGCTCCACGCTTTCGACCTGAAGACCGGCGCGCCGAAGGCCAGGTACGTGTTCCCGACCGCAGGCGGTTTCTGCAATGACATCGCCGTGGACAAGGATGGCAACGCGTACGCCACCGACACCAACAACATGCAGGTCGTGCTGCTGAAAAAGGGCGCGAAGGAACTCGTCGTGTGGTCCGCTCCCGATGCGTTCGGCCCGAAGGGCGGCGTGCTCGACGGCATCGCCGTGCTGGGCGATCGAGTGCTCACGAACACGCTCGCCACGAGCAAGATCTGGGTAACGCCGATCGGCAAGGACGGCAAGGCTGGCACCACGGTCGAACTGAAGCTCGACACGCCAGTGGAGCGTCCGGACGGCATGCGCAGCTTCGGCAAGAACAGCCTGCTCGTGGCCGAAGGCGGCAGCGGCGGCAAGATGTCGAAGGTTGTGATCGAAGGCGACACCGGCAAGCGCACCGTACTGAAGGAAGGCTTCCCGGACGGCCCGGTCGCCGTGACGGTCGTCGGCACGACGGCCTACGTGCTCGAAGGCCAGCTCGGCGCCATGCGTGGCCCGCCGGGCGGCGCGCCTCCGCCAGCCAAGCCGTTCAAGGCGACGGCGGTGGAGGTCGGCAAGCCGTAAGGCCTGCGCGTTTCGCTCGCTGCGATTGATCGGCCGGGTCTGGAGATCCGGCCGATTTCGTTTGGCGCGCACGCTGGCGCCGGCCGATCGAGGTCACGCGCCGTGAGTGGGAAGAGCGCGCGGTCGCCACAGATAGCCGCTCAGCCCCAGCCCCGCAAAAGCCCCAACCAGCTGCGCGCCGATAAATGCCGGGACATCCGCCGGATGAATGCCCGCAAAGGTGTCGCTGAGCGCGCGTGCGACGGTGATCGCCGGGTTCGCAAATGACGTGGACGACGTGAACCAATAGGCCCCGCCAATCCAGGCGCTCACACGCCAGGCGGCGGCGTCTGGCGTTCGCGCGCTCGCGACAACGAGCACCAGGCCGACAGTGGCCACTGCCTCGGCAAGCCATTGCCCGAGCCCAGTCCGCGCGTGCGTCGACGTCTGCAGGATCGGCAAGTCGAACATCGCGTGCGCGAGCCATGCGCCCGCGATGCATCCCATGAATTGGAGAAGCGCATACGCCGCGGCGTCCCGCGCGGCGAGCTCGCCCCTCAGGCATTGGATCAACGAGACAGCGGGATTGAAATGCGCGCCGCTCACGGGCCCCAGCATCGCGATCAGCGTGGCGAGCACCGCCACCGTTGCGCCAGCGTTCGCGAGCAAGGCAATTGCGACGTTGCCGCCTGCGAGGCGCTCGGCCATCACTCCTGAGCCGACGACTGCCGCGGTCAGCAGCAACGAGCCGATAGCTTCCGCGCAGAGCCGCCGTCCCAGAGTGATCATCCTCGGCCGATCTCTTTCAATCGCTGCCGCAATTGCTCGCGATCGAGCGTTTCGAGAGGCAGATGGGCGAATGTTTTGATGCGGCTCTCGAGCAGCCCGAACGCCTTCAGGAAGGCCTGCCGCTGGTCGGCATCCACGCCCTCCACGGCAGCGGGGTCTTCGATGCCCCAGTGCGCCGTGATCGGCACCCCGGGCCAGTACGGACACGCCTCGCCCGCGGCGTTGTCGCAAACCGTGAAGACGAAATCGAGCGTCGGCGCGCCCGGCTGCGCGAACTCGTCCCAGCTCTTGCTTCTCAGGCCCTCGAGCGGCAGCCGCATCTGTCGCAGCAGCTCCAATGCCATCGGGTGAACGCGCCCTTTGGGATAGCTCCCCGCGCTGTACCCCCGAAACCGGCCGTGGCCCCAATGGTTCATCAAGGACTCCGCCAGGATGCTGCGCGCGGAATTACCGGTGCAGAGGAAGAGAACGTTGAATACGCGGTCGCTCATGAGCTCGCGGGGAAGCATCGCTTTGATCCTCAGGCGGCCTTGGAAGACTTGCGGCCGCTCTTCTTGATCTCGGCCACCGGTACACACGCGATTGCACAGGCTTGCGCCTGCCCAACGCCGCAACAGTTCTCGGTGAGATAGCCCACCAACCCGTTCATCGAACCGTAGTCCGCGGCATAGATGAGCTGTCGGCTATTGCGCTGCTGGGTTACGAGGCCCGCGCGATGCAGCTGCTGCAGATGAAACGTGAGCGAAGACGGCGGCACCTTGAGCCGCGTGGCAATCGTGCCGGCATTCAGCCCCCCCGGCCCCGCCTCGACGAGCATGCGATACACGGCCAGGCGATTCTCATGCGCGAGGGCCGCAAGCGCCGCAACGGCTTCGGTCGCTTTCATTGTCACTCCGACGTTTCGAGTATTCTCGAAATAATATCCTTACCGCGTCCGGCCGCAAGTGAAATATGCTTCGGCTGCTCGCGCTGTCCCCGTCTCGTTTAGGAGCCTGCATCCGGCATGACAACCAGGGCCCGTCATTGGCTCATCGTGCTCGGTACCGTGGTACTGCTGACCCTCGCCTACGCGGCCGCGGGCTTTCTGGGTGTCCCGCACGTACTGCGTTCGCAGATCCTGTCATTCGTGTCCGATCACTACGGCCGCACGGCCTCGATCGGGGAAATTCGTTTCAATCCGTTCACCTTCGCGCTCGAAGCGCGCGACTTCTCGCTGCCGGATGCGGACGGGCAGCCCATGCTCGCCTTCGGCCGGCTGTGGCTCGATCTCGATGCAGCGACGCTCTGGCGCCTCGCACCGAGCTTCAGCGACATCGAAATCGAGCGGCCCTTTATCCGCACCCTCGTGCGCAAGGACGGCGCGCTGAATCTTGCGGACCTCGCGAAGCCCTTCGAAACGGTACCGCCGCCGCGGCCCCCGCCGCCCGATTCGAAGCCGGCGCGTTTGTTCGTGGACCGCTTCAACGTCAGCGGCGGGAAGGCGACGTATGAGGACGCGTCCCGTCCGTCGCCCTTCAAGGCGCAGATCGATCCCATCACCTTCGAGCTGCGCGACTTCAGCACGACCGGCAAGACGGGCAACACGTACTCGCTGAGTGGTGCCTCATCCAGTGGTGAGAAGTTCGCCTGGAACGGCTCTTTCGGCGTCGCGCCGCTCGCCTCGCAGGGCCGCTTCGAAGTGACGGACCTGCAGGCCCACACCATCTGGTCTTACCTGCGTGACTCGCTCGGCTTCGAGCTTTCCAGCGGAAAGATCAACTTCAACGGCGACTACCATTTCGCGGCCACACCGGCGCTCGCATTGACCGTGGATGTGCACACCGTATCCGTTGCGGATCTCGGCATCAGGCCGACCGGGCAGCACGCGGACTACATCCAGCACACCAACGTGCAGGTGGAGAACACGCGGCTCGATCTCGCCGGCGAACGAGTGGACGTCGGCAAGATTCATCTCACGAGCGGCACGGTGCGCGCGTGGCGGGACGCGAAGGGCGCGATCAACCTGCTGGAGCTGATGGCGGCGGACAAGCCGGCAACAACCGCTGCTGCGGCGACGGTCGCCTCGCCCGCAGCGTCCGCCGCGCCGCCAGCAGCGTCCGCCGCGGCGACCGTCGCGCCGCCCGCAACAGCGTCCGCCACGCCGCCTGCCGCAGCATCCGCCGCTGACACACCCGCGACGGATGCGCCGTCGGCTCCGCGCGTGACTACTTCGAAGAGCGCGGCACCGTCGCGCTGGGTCTTCGCCGCGCCGGACATCGCCGTCGAAAACCTGCGGCTCGAGCTCGAGGATCGGCTCGTGAAGCCCAGCGCAGCCTTCACGCTCGCACCGGTCAACCTGAACGTCCGTGGCTACGGCACGACTCCCGGTTCGAAGCTCGACGTCGACGCGAATATCGGCATCAACGAGTCCGGCAAGCTGCAGGCGCGCGCGAATGTCGCACCCGACTCCGGCGCGATAACCGCGCACGTCGATCTGGACGGCTTGGATCTCGAGGCGATCCAACCCTACGTGAACACCTACACGCAGATCACACTGCTGAGCGGTGTACTGAAATCAGGCCTCGACATCGAGCGCAGCACGAGCGGCGCACTCGACATCAAAGGCGACACCGAAGTCCTGAAGCTACGCACGGTGGACAACGCCCTGCGCCAGGATCTCGTGAGATGGGATCAGCTGAAGCTCGAAGGCCTGCGCTACAGGTCCGACCCGCAGAGCCTGAGCATCGCGACGCTGTCGGCGCGCGCACCGTACGCGCGCGTGATCATCGCGCCGGATCAGTCGCTCAACATCGTCAAGGCCGCCTCTCCCGCATCGGGCACGTCCGCGCCCGCCGTTCAGACGGTGCAGGCGCCCTCCGGCGAACGCCGCGCGCCCGCCGGCAACCCGGGCGGCATGAAGGTGAGCATCGGCACGGTGCGTATCGCAAACGGCTCGGCGAATTTCGCGGACTTCTGGATCCAGCCGAACTACGCCGTGAGCCTGCAGGGCCTGAACGGAACGATCGTCGGCCTTTCGTCGGACCCCGCCTCGCGCGCAAAAGTCGCACTCGAAGGCAAGGTGGATCGCTACGCTCCAGCCCGTATCGGCGGCGAGGTCAACCTGCTCTCCGCCGCGCTCTTCACCGACATGAAGGTGAGCTTTCAGGGCGTCGAGCTGACCTCGGTAACGCCTTATTCCGGCCGCTTCGCCGGCTACAAGATCGAAAAGGGCAAGCTCTCCATCGACGTCACCTATCGCGTCGCGAATCGCAAGCTGGATGCCAAACAGCATTTCGTGGTCGACCAGCTGCAGCTCGGTGAACGCGTGGAAAGCCCGGACGCCGTGCACCTGCCGCTGCGCCTCGCGGTCGCGCTGCTCAAGGATCGCAATGGCGTGATCGATCTGGATCTGCCGATTACCGGCAGCCTCGACGATCCGCAGTTCCGCATTGGCCCGATCATCTGGAAAGTGGTGGTCAACCTCATCACCAAGGTAGCGACGGCGCCCTTCGCACTGCTCGGCAGCCTGTTCGGCGGCGGTGAGGAAATGAATCTCATCGATTTTCAGCCTGGCGCAACTGCGTTGGACACTGCGGCACAGGAACGCATCACCTCGTTGGCGAAGGCGCTGAAGGAACGGCCGCAATTGCAGCTCGACGTGCCGGCGTCCTATTCACCGGACGCGGACGGATCGGTGCTCGCTGCGCGGAAGCTGAACGGGAAACTCCAGGCGCTCGCGGACAAACAGGCCGCAGCGGCAAAGAAAGGCGCGAGCAGCGGAACGCTCGAGACCATCCTCGCGGATCCGTCGCGACGCTTCGATCTTCTGCTGGCGCAGTATCGGCTCGACTACGGTGCTGACACCGCGCCGCCGGCTTCCGCTGCGGCCGTGCTCGCAACTCCGAAGAAGAAAGTCGAAGCCGCGGCCTTCACCACGGCGAGCGACGAGCTGGAACGCGCCATTACCACCAAGGAGCCCGTCACCGAACGCGAGTTCGACGAGCTCGCGCAGGCGCGTGCGCGCGCCATACAGGATGCGCTGCTGGGCCCGGGAGAAATCGATCCGGCCCGCGTGTTCCTGCTGGGCGCGAGCGCCGCCAAGCCGACCGACGGCAAGGTGCGCATCGCGCTCAGCCTGAAATAGCCGCGGCGCCGGCCCTTCTGATGAGGAGGGCGCGGCGCACTGGCGCCGCGCCGCCCACACATCAGAACTTCTGGTTGAACGTGACCCCAATCGTGCGGGGCATGACCGGCGCGGCGTAGTTCGCCACGATGCTGCACGAATTGCACTGGGTGAACCGATAGGTGTCGGCACGCTTGTCGAACACGTTCGTCACGAACAGTTCCCAGGAGTAGCTGTCCTTGCCGATGCCCATCGATAGGTCACCGGTCCCGTAAGCATCCTGTTTGCCGAGATCGTTTCGTTGCTGAGTACGAAGATCGGCCCACTGGGATGACTGGAAGACGTACGCCGCCTGCGCATGACCTTCGAACGCACCTAGCGGGAACACATAGCGCGCGACCACGTTGCCCTTGACCCTGGAGGTGGCCGGAAGCTGGGTACCCTTTGGCGCAAGCGGATCCGCGCAGTCTGTGACCGCGTGACCGTCGTCATCGATGGCACCGCAGTAGTTCTCGGTGATTTCCGGATCGAGCAGCGTCAGCCCCGCGGAGACCGTGAGCGCGCCATTCACCGCCCACGCGAGCTCCGATTCGAAGCCCTTCACGCGCGCCGATCCGGCATTGGCGATGCGCGTGAGGCTGAAAGCGCCGAGAAACGCGAACTGAAAGTCCTGCCAGTCTTCGCGGAAGAACGCGCCGTTGAACCTCAGGCGGTTGCCCGCCCAGCTCGTCTTCCAGCCGATCTCGTAGTTCTTGAGGAAGTCCGCGCCATAGGGCGGTAGATCGCCAACACGATTGATGCCACCGGGACGGAAGCCTTTCGAATAGGTCGCATAAACCAGCCGGCTCTCGTCGAAGCGATAGGTTGCGGTGACTTTGGGCGTGTTCCCCGAATCCGACGTGCGCTTGTCGAAGCTGACGCACGGTGCCCCGTGGAAATCCACGCGTAAACAGTCAGCGGTCTCACCGATGCCGGCGATATCCACGAGCGGATTGGTCGCGCCGAAACCGCGGAATCCCCCGAGCGTGTTGTCGTACTTGAAGTGTCGTATGCCGGCCGTCAGGGATAGGCTGCTCGTGACATCGAATGTCGCCTCACCGAACACCGCCTGGTCACGATCGACGCGCACCTGCTCCGTGAGCCACCAGGTGTTGGGCCAGCCGGTTACCCAGAGCGAGTCAGCCAGGTTCTGGATCTCATAGCGCTGCTCGATGCCGTGCTGCTGACGCTGATAGAACAGGCCAGCAACGAAACGCAGCCGCCATTCCTTCGGCGACGCGATTCGCAACTCCTGGCTGATCTTCTGGTAACGGTCTTTCCCGATGATCCACTGCGTCGGATTGATGTGATTGCCCGAATTGTCGACGATCGGCGCCGTGTAGCTCGGGATCGAAATATCGTATGCGAGCGAGTAATCCGAGTAGTCGGTGCGGGAACTGTCGTCACGCTTCAGGAACGCCCCCGCGTACGTGAGATCGAAATTGCTGATCTTGCCTTCGAGTGTCAGCGCGGCATCGACCCACTGGTCTTCCGAATCGTCCGGCGAGAAGTGCGCCACCTTCAGCTCGCCGAGCGCCGGGTTGCTGCTGAAGAAGCCGCCCGACTTGGTCTTCTGCGCCATGAGGGTGGGCGTAATCGTCCAGTTGTCGTTGAGGTCGACGCGCAGCGCGGCGCGCCCGCCGTAGGTCGTCACATCGTTGAAGTTCTTCTCGACGAGCCCGTCGTTGTCGATGGTGATGCCGAACTGCGGGAACGTGCGCGTGGCGCGGATGTTGTCGATGTATCCGCCCTGATGCTCGCCCCACGCAACCAGCCGGATCGCCGCGTTGGGCGACAGCGGCACATTCACGAATCCCTGCATGAGGCCGCCCGGATCGCCGTGGGCGATGGTGTTCCCCTGCACTTCGTAGCCAGCCTTGAACCCGTCCGGATCCGGCTTGTTCGTGATGATCCTGACCGTGCCCGCCTCGGAGCTCGCGCCGTACAGCGTGCCTTGCGGCCCGGCGAGCGCCTCCACGCGCGCGATGTCGTAGAGATGCATGTCGAGCGCGCCCTGGATCGTCGTGATCGGCTGCTCGTCGAGATACGTGCCCACGGTCGGCAACGGCCCGGAGTGATTCAGGTTGCTGTCGCTCGAAATGCCGCGCATGAGCACGCGTGAGAAACCGGGTCCGCTTGCTCCGCCGCCTGCGCCGCCCGCCTGAAAGGTGACGCTGGGCAGAAACTTCACGTAGTCCTCGAAACCCTCGATGTGAAGCTGCTCGAGCTTTTCCGTCCCGATCGCCTGCACGCTGATGGGGACGCTCTGAAGATTCTCCTCACGCTTCTGCGCGGTGACGATGACTTCTTCGAGGGCTCCGTCGTTCGCCTGCTGCGCAAATGCGACAGGTGCGCCGATGAGAAAGGCCGAGGCGGACGCGAGAGGTATGCCGCGGATGGCGGCGTGAATCTTGGAGTTTCGCGTACGCTCAAGCTTGCGCCGTTTGCTACGAGTCATCGTGCCGCTCCCCGGTGTTGTTTGTACGCAGTGTAGCCGCGTGGGTCCCACCGAATCAAAACTGAGGAGTCGGGTACGCGTCCAGGGTAGGTCCGAGAGCGCTCTTCAAGGGCCCGAGCCATGGCTCGAAGGAGCGCCAATGCTCCAAAGCGTCGCGAAAGATGGGCTGACGCACCTGTTCGGAGCTTGCGGTGCGCACTGCGCGTGCATTCTCGTAGAAGCGCAGGCAGCTCTCTTCGAAGGGCAGGCCGCAGTAATCCAGCAGACGACGCACTTCCGATTCGGTGTCTTGAACCATCGTCTCGTAAATGACACGGTGGACCCGGCCCGGCAACGCGCGATCGAAATGAGCCATCAGCGCAACGTAGTCGCGGTAGTACCGGCCCAGATCGTCGAGGTCGTAGGCAAAACCCTGACCCCGCGCAAAGTGTTGCTTGAACACCGACAGGCAGCAGCCGAGCGGATGGCGGCGCGCGTCGATGATCTTCGCGTTCGGGAGCACTAGCTGGATGAAGCCGACGTACGCGAAGTTGTTCGGCATCTTGTCGATGAAGAACGGCGCGGCGGTTTTGCGCTGGATACGGGTCTGCTGCAGGTACTGCTCGCCGAGGGCACGGGCCTCCGCCGCACTCAGGTTCGTGAGGGATTCGGGGAATCGCGTGCCGCCGGCACTCGTCCCCGGCAGCTTGCGGGCGAGCGAGATGAGGTCCGGCAACTCCATCGTGCCTTCCACGGCGGAATGGCTCGCGAGAATCTGTTCGAGCAGCGTCGAGCCGGCGCGAGGCAGGCCGACGATGAAGATCGGGTCGGGCGCCTCGCTGCCGAAACCGCGCCTTTGCTCGAAGAAGTCAGCGGTCAGAATTTCCCGGCAGCGGCGCGTCCGGGCTGACGTGCGGTCGGCGTCGTAGCCAACCTGTGCGCGTCGCAGGCTGTTGCCGCGTGCGTATTGCTCGAACGAACCCTCGTAAGCCTTGGCGTCTTCCAACGCCTTGCCCAGTGCGAAGTGAAACTGCACGCGCTCGTCCTCGCCCAGGTCGGTACGCGCAAGCTGCGTGCGCATCGCTTCCACGTCGTCCTGAGAGAAGCGGAACGTCTTGAGGTTCGCAAGGCTCCAGTAAGCCGCGCCGGAATGCGGCGCCAGCGCGATGCATTTCCGATACGCATCGATGCTGTCCTGCTGGCGACCCGCCGTCTTCAGGGCATGCCCATAGTTGAGCCAGACCTTCTCCTGTCCGGAATGGCGGGCAAGGATGCTGGCGTAGAGCTCGATCGATTCGTCGTAGCGGCCGAGCGCGCCGAGAATCGCGGCCTTCAGGTTGCGATACGTCGGATCCTCGGCGTCGAGCGCGAGCAGCCTGTCGACCTGCTCGAGCGCCTGCTCGTCCTTGTACTGCCGATGAAGCACCGTCGCGTAGTTGCGGCGTGCGGCGGCGAAGCCGGGCGCAAGTTCGAGACACCGCTCGAGAAGGTTCTGCGCATCGGCATAGCGCTCCAGCCGCGCGGCGACCTCGGCGAACATACGGATCGCCGCGACATCGGTCGGATGCTGCTTCAGGTGCTGCCGAAGGAGCGCTTCGGCCCGGGGAATGTCGTTATCGTGAAGCGCGATCGCCGCCTGCACAAGGCGCGGATCTTTGGATGAGTACCGGATCTGCTGCGCGTAGGCCGCATCGGCGGCCGCCGTATCGCCGCAGACCGTCAGGTGATCCGCGAGCGCGCGCCATGCGTCGGGCATCTCCGGATTCAGCTTTAGCGCGTGACGTAGCGCGACGACCGCCGCATCGCCTTGGCCGGCCGCCCCGAGCGCAAACCCAAGCTCGAATTGCGCTGCAGGCCAGTTCGGCTGCTGACGCGCGAGGGACGTGAGAGAGGCCACGGCCTGCCCCACATTTCCGAGGCGACGCTGAGCGCTGGCCATCAACAGCTCCGCGGCCGGATGGCCCGGAAAGACCCTGAGAATCTCGCTGGCCTGTTCCGCGGCGGCCGCTGGATTCGACGCGAGCAACCCCGCCGCATGGGCGAGCGCAACCTGAAGAGTGCCGACCGGTGGTGAGGACATCGGGTCGCATGATGCCATCACTTATCCGTAAACGGCAGCCGCAGGCAAAGATCCGGTGAGGCGCTCGATTCCGAGCCAATGCATCGAAATACGCTGACGTGGGATGCGTTGAGCCACGCTCAGCGCGCCGAGCCCCCCAGCGCCTGGAAAAGCTTCGAGTCGTTCTGCAGCTGAGTGAGCCGCGTCTGCGCGAGTGAGAGCTCGGACTGGCGCCGCGTTTCCTGCGCGTCGAGCCACTGGCGCAGCGGCGTAGCACCCGCGCGATAGCGCACTTCGTAGAGCCGCTCCACTTCAACTGCCGCGTTGAAGGAACGCTGTGAGAGATCCACCTGCTTCGTCAGCTGCTCCCGCGCCGAAAGCGCGTTGTCGACCTCGGTGAACGCCGTATAGAGCGTCGCGCGGAAGTCGTTCGCCGCAATCTCGTATTCGGTGCCCGCGATCTTCGTGTCGAGGCGCGCCTCGTTCCAGTGAAGGAACGGCAGCGCGAGCCCCGCGCCCAGCGTTTCAACCGGACGCGCGAGCACGCTCGACAACGAATCGCTGCTACCGCCGACCGATCCCGTGAGGCTGATCGCCGGGTAATAGCTGGCGCGCGTCACCTTGATCCCCGAGAGCGATTCGCGCAGGCGCAGCTCCGCCGCGCGCAGGTCCGGCCGGCGCCCGAGCAGCTCGGCGGGAACGCCCGCTTCGATCGCGGGGCTGTGCGCGTCGTTCATGTTCCGCGGCTCGTCGGCGATCGACCACGGCGTGCCATCGAGCAGCACCGTGAGCGAATTGCGAGCTTCGACTCGCTGCTGGATGAGCTGACTCTGCGCCGCCTGCTGGCTATCGAGGTTCTGCTCCGCCTCACGCAACTCGAGGCGAGACACCGCGCCGGAATTGAATTGCGATTGCACCAGCTGCAGCGTCCGCCGCACGCGCGTGAGGCTCTCTTCGCCTGCCAGGATTCGCTGATTCAGGAAGGCGATCGTCCAGTACAGGTCACACGTCTCGCTTACGAGCGAGAGGAACGTGCTTTGCAGATCCTCGTCCGTGGCCTGCGCTTCCCACTGCGCAATGCTTCGCTGTGTGCGAAGCCGGCCCCATAGATCAACCTCGTAGTGCAGAGAGGCCGAAGCGCCGTAGCTATCCGCGCCTTGGGAGTTGCCGCTCAACTGCTTGGAGTAGCCCGCCGATCCGGAGATGTCGAAGTCCGGCAGCAAATCGCTCGTCGCGAGTCCAGCGCTGTACCGGGCCCGCTGCAGACGAAAGCCTGCGGAGGCGAGATCCGTGTTCACTTCAAGCACGCGCGCCACCGTGCGATCCAGACGTTCGTCGCCGAAACCTTTCCACCAGGTGTCCCGCATACGATCCTGCACGGTGCGCTTCTGGCCGAGCGAGATATTGTCCGCCGGCGCATTCTTCGCGCTGTCGCCCGCGCCATAGCCGGCGGCGACGGACGGATCCTCGAGCCGGTGCGACCCCGTGCCGACGCACGCCGACAGCAGCGACACCACGGAAACCAGAACGATAGGGGAAGTCTTGAGTTTCATTCGCGAGCCAGTGCATCCACGGGGTCGAGCCGCGCCGCGTTCCGCGCCGGCACGTATCCGAAGCCCACGCCGATCAGCGTGCAGACGCCGAACGCCGCAACGATGGATGTGGTGGAGAAAATCATTGCGATCGGCCCGCTCGCCGCCTTCAGCAGCATCCCGAGTCCCACCGCGAGAAGGATCCCGAACAGACCGCCGATGAGACACACGAGCACGGCCTCGATGAGGAACTGCTGCATGATGTCGCCCTGCCGCGCTCCCACGGCCATGCGCACGCCGATCTCCTTCGTACGCTCGGTCACGGATACGAGCATGATGTTCATCACGCCGATGCCGCCGACGATCAGCGCGATCGCCGCGATGGCGCCGATCAGCAAGGTGATGTTGCGAGTGGTGGACTCGATGGTCTCGCGGATGTCGGACGTGTTGTTGAGGAAGAAATCCTTGCGGCCGTGACGCAGCTGCATGAGCCTCGTGACCGCCTGCTCCGCCGCGCTCATGGGCGTCTCATCCTGAACGCGCACGGTGATGCCGGAAACGTAGGACTGCCCCAGCATGCGGCCCATCACGGTCGTGTACGGCACCCACACGCTCAGGTTGTTGTTATTGCCGAAACCGCCGCTCTGCTTCTGCGTCACGCCGATCACGCGACAAGGCACCTTCCCGAGCAGCAGGAATTTCCCGACCGGACTTTCACCGTTCTCACCGAAGAACTGCTTGCGCGTGTTCGGGTCGATGACGACGCTCTGGTCCATGCGATTGACCGCGTCCGTGTCGAAGAACGAGCCTTCCGCCAGCTTCAGTCCGCGCACGCGGAAATACTGAGCGCTCGCGCCGTTCACCTGGGCCGTGGCCGACACGTTTCCGTATCGCGCGGTCACCGAGGTCTGCACGCTCGGCGTCGCGCTGTCGACGTAACTCTGGCTCGCCAGAGCCATCGCGTCCTCCGGTCTCAGCGTCTGCACTTTGCCCGAGCGCATATCGCCGAAGTCCGCGCCGGGATACACATCGATGGTGTTGGTTCCCAGCGCGCTGATGTCGTTGAGAATGCGCGCCCGCGAGCCGTTACCCAGCCCCACAACAGACACCACCGACGCGATACCGATGATGATTCCCAGCATCGTGAGAAACGTGCGCATGCGATGCGCCGCCATGGCGAGCGTCGCCATGTGGAACGCTTCGAGAAAACGATCGCGCACCGCGCGCCAGTGCTTGCCCGATGTCGAGTTCCCCGCAGGCAGCTTGCCGCGCCCCGCCGCCACTTTGGGATTCGGCCGATCGGAAACGATCTCGCCGTCGCGGATCTCGATGATGCGCTGGGCATGCTCGGCAACCGCGTGATCGTGCGTCACCAGGATGATGGTGTGCCCTTCCGCATGAAGCTCCGCGAGGATCTTCATCACTTCTTCGCCGGAGCGGGTGTCGAGAGCACCCGTCGGCTCGTCGGCGAGAATGACCTTGCCGCCGTTCATGAGGGCGCGCGCGATACTCACGCGCTGTTGCTGGCCGCCGGAAAGTTGTCCGGGTTTGTGGCCCAGGCGATCGCCCATGCCCAGCCGGCCGAGGATCCGCCGCGCCCTCTCATGACGAGCGGAACGCGTGAGCCCGGCGTACACGGCCGGCACTTCGGCGTTACCGAGCGCCGTGAGATCGCCAAGCAGGTGGTAGCGCTGGAAGATGAAGCCGAAGTGCTCACGGCGCAGCTCCGCAAGCTCATCCGGCTCCATCGAGCCCGTTTCGCGGCCCGCCACGCTGTATGTGCCCGTCGTCGGACGGTCGAGGCAGCCGAGCACGTTCATCAGCGTGGACTTGCCCGAGCCCGACTGGCCGATGATCGCAACCATCTCGCCAGCGTGAATGTCGAGGTTCACGCCCTTGAGGGCGTGGATGACCTCATCGCCGGCCGGATACCGCCGGCCGAGATTGCGTAGTTGGAGAAGCGCTTCGCTCATGACCGTGACGCCGGCTGTATCAGAACGGGCGCGGGCCAGGGCGGAAGCCCTGCTGCTGCGGAGCCGGCGTCGCGGAACCTTCACCGACCACGACACTCTCGCCGGGCGAAAGCCCCGAGAGCACCTGCGCCGTGGCGTTGTTGTTGATGCCGATCGTCACCTTGCGGGGGTACCGGCTTGCGGTCGTTGCCCACGACTTGCACCGAGTAGCTACCATCCCGCCCGCGCGGGCTGAGCGCGGCCGAAGGAATCACCAGCGCGTCCTTCGCATCACCGAGAACGAGGTACACCTGCGCCGTCATCGAGATGCGCAGCTCGCCCGTGGTGTTGGGCACTTCGAACTGCCCGTTGTAGTAAATAGCCTGCGTCGTATTGCTCGACGTGCTCGACGATGTCGTGGACGTTTCCGTCTGCACCGACTCCGGCGCCGGCTCGATCGAGCGCAGCTTGCCGTAGTACCGCTTGTCGGGGTTGCCGAGGATGGTGAAGTACGCCGTCTGGCCCGGCTGCACCTTGATGACATCCGCTTCCGAGATCTGCGCGCTCACCGTCATCACATCGAGATTCGCGAGCTTCACGATGGTCGGCGCGGACTGCACGGCGTTCACCGTCTGGCCTTCCTTCACCACCACCGCGACAATCGTGCCATCGATGGGGGCGGCGATCTTGGTGTAACCCAGATTCGCCTTCGCTGTAGCCAGTTGCGTCCGCCCCTGTTCGATCTGCGCATCCAGCGCCTCGATCTGCGCCTTCGTGGTCGCAAGCTGCGCTTCCGCGGTTTCGTAGTCCGCCTTCGACGTCGCTTCGTCGGCGATCATCATCTTCTGCCGCTCGAAGGCGAGCTCGGCCTGGCGCAGGGTCGCCGTCTGCACGGCGCGCTGCGCGCGGGTGCTGGTGACCACGGCTTCCGCGTTCCGCACATTGTTGAGCTGGGTGGTGGGGTCGATCTCGGCGATCAGGTCGCCCGCCTTCACCTTGTCGCCGAGCTGCACTTTGAGCGACCTGATCTGGCCGGAGGCCTGCGCGCCTACGCTCACCAGCTTGAAGGCCTCGAGCGACCCCGTGGCCACCACGGTGTTCTCGATGTCGCCTTTCACCACGGGGGACGTAGCGAGAACGGGCGGCGGCGCGGGCCGCACGTTGCGCCAGACGATCAACGCGACAACAAGACCCACGATGATCAGGATGACGCGGGTGCGCCGGCTGGCGGGGAGTCTCAATTTCATGGTCAGGCCAATCTCACCGGAGGTGCTGCCGCGAACGAAGGCGGCGGGTTGGGCGCAGTCTCGCGACGGACCTGGGTTGGGACAACACACGAATTGTGTCGCCCCGTATCAACCGGCCCGCCCCGTGTATCGACGTGTAACAACCGCCCTTTCCGTCACCCGCCGACACAGGAAACCGGATGAGGCCGATTCGGATACGATGGATCATCGCGTCCATGAACGAGGGAATCGCTGTGCAGCGCCTGCTGGTTGTCGATGACGACGTCGACATCCGCACCTTGCTGGCCGAACAGCTGAGCAAGGCGGGGTTCGCCGTGAGCACCGCCGGCGACGGCGCGGAAATGCGCCGTGTCCTGGAACGGGAGCACGTGGATCTCGTCGTGCTCGACCTGAACCTGCCGAAAGAAGACGGTCTCACCCTGTGCCGGGACCTGCGGGCCCGCTCCCACACGCCTGTGATCATGCTCACCGCCCGGGGCGAGCCGATCGACCGGATCGTCGGCCTCGAAATGGGCGCGGACGATTACCTCGCCAAGCCCTTCGAACCGCGCGAGCTGCTGGCCCGCATCCGCAACGTGCTCCGCCGGACCGAAGCGCTGCCCGCCAATCTCGAGCCCGTGGGCGGCGGCAAGGCGAAGTTCGCCGGCTGGTCGCTCGACCTGCAGAAGCGACACCTGGTCGACCCCGAAGGTCGCGTGATCGTGCTGTCAGGCGCCGAGTTCCGGCTGCTGCGCGTGTTCGTCTCGCATCCGAACCGCGTGCTCACGCGCGAGCAACTGGTCGCGCTCAGCAGCGGGCGCTCGTATGAATCCCAGCAGCGTGCGATCGACCTTCAAATCAGCCGTTTGCGCGGCAAGCTCGGCGACGACCTCACCGGCTCGCCGCTGATCAAGACCGTGCGCAACGAGGGCTATGTGCTGGCGGCGGCGGTCGTGGTGGAATGACCCGCATCCGCGCGTTCTTCGCTTCGATGACGGGGCGGGTGTTCGTCATCCTGGCGCTGGGCATGGGTGCGGCGGCGCTGATCGCGGTGGCGATCACAGATGCCAAGAGCAAGCGGGATTTCGAAAAGCAGCTCGTCGAGCGCGCAGCGGATCGCTTGCAGAGCTATGTGCAGTTCCTCGACGCGGCGCCCGCGAACCTGCGCGAGCTGTTCCTGACGAGCGGCGGACCGGGAATCCACCTGCAATCCGCCGACACGAAGGGTGTCTCGCCCGATGCGACGTTTCAGGCCGCCCTTCGCCAGCGAGGCGGGCTGCTTCAGCGGGTGGACGCGCAGAACGGCGACTACGTCATGTGCTACCCCGAGATCCGCAATCTCGCCTCGGAAGACATCCGTCGGGCGCTGGCGAGCGAGGAGTTTCGCAAGGCGCTCGCGCGCGCTACCGCGCAGGGCAACCGCCCTCGCCCGCAGAATCTCGTGAACATGATCCCGCCGGTGTGCCGTCTGATTTCCGTGCGGTTGAGCGACGGCACTCCGCTGAAGTTCAGCATGGATACGGGGTGGGTGCAGCGGGAACGCGGGCGACTCGTGAATCCCGCATTTCTCACGATGCTCGCGCTCGCCATCGGCGTGCTCGCGTACGTCGTGGCGCGCATTGCAAGCGCACCGCTGAAGCGACTGGCAAAGGCCGCCGCGGAGCTCGGCCAGGATCTCGATCGCGCGCCAGTGGATGTATCTGGCCCTGCGGAAGTGCGCGGCGCGGCCGAGGCGTTCAACGCCATGCAGCGCCGCCTGCAGCAGCACGTGAGCGAGCGCACGAACATGCTCGCCGCCATCACGCACGATTTGCAGACGCCGCTCACGCGCATTCGTCTGCGGCTCGAGAAGGTGGAAGACGAGTCGCTGCGCGAAAAGCTGGTCGCCGATCTCGGTGCCATGAAAGCGCTTATCGACGAAGGCCTGGAACTCGCGCGCAGCGCCGAAACTTCCGAGCCCAAGGTGATGCTCGATCTCGACTCCGCGCTCGAAAGCCTGGTCGAAGACGCGGTGGATGCGGGCGGCAACGCCGTGTTCGAACAGGGCAGCCAGGCGGTCATGCAGCTACGGCCGCTGGCGATCGGGCGGCTCTTCTCGAACCTCATCGAGAACGCGCTCAAGCACGGCGGCTCGGCCCGTGTCGCGGCGGTGAAGATGGGCGGCGACGTGATCGTCCGCGTGCGTGACAACGGCCCCGGCCTGCCTGAAGACATGCTGGAGAGGGTGTTCGATCCATTCGTGCGCGTGGAAGACTCCCGGTCGCGGGAGACCGGCGGCGCCGGCCTCGGGCTCACCATTGCGCGCACGCTTGCGGAGAAGAACGGCGCAACGCTGAAACTTCGCAATCATCCCGACGGCGGGCTCGAGGCGATCGTGCGCTGGTACGCAAGCTGAAGAAGCCCTCAATCGCCGGGCGGCCAGGAGGCGACCGGGAGAGCCTGTCTTCGCCGCCTCTTCGCCGCGAAGAAGCGGCCCTGCGATTAGGGCTTTCTGGCTCTCAGTGCGTCAGCGCATAGACCGCGAAATTCACCCCCATCTGCATGCCGAGCTTCGCCCCGGCCTGCGGGTAATCCGGGTCATCCGCCCATTGCCATGAATCGCCCATGTCGTTGTTGAAAGCGATCATCACCATCACGCGCCCGGTGTCGTCGACGATGGCGCGCCAGTGCGGAACGGCGCCATCGGCGCGATACGGAACGCCACCCTGTAGCGCGTTCCAGTTCGGCACCTGCGAAGTGCGCGGGTCAAGGTCGTACACGGTGTGGAACACAGGGTGATCGGGCGCCAGGTCCACGATCGGCCGGTCGGGGAACACGCGCCGCATGCCTTCGGTGAAACCTTCCCACTCGCGCGAACCGAAGAAGCTGTCGCAGAGAAGAAAGCCGCCCCGGAGCAGGTACTCGCGCAGCTTTTGCACCTGGTCGTCCGTGAGATCCCACATGCCCGGCAGCCCGACCATCATGAACGGCCAGTCAAAGGCGTCGTCATCATCATCGAGATTGATCGGCTGCTCGACCGAGCGCACGTTGATCTTCGTCAGCCTTCGCAGGATCGCCGCATAGCGCCGATCGCCGCGCGGGTAATCCACCGCCCAGGGTGTTCCGCCGTCGAGCCAGTTGCCGCTCCCGAATCGAAAGAAACCGAAATTGGGATTGGACGGATACATGAGCCGCCCGACGACGAACTCGCCAGGCACCTGATAGTCCGGCGGCAGCTCGACATCGGCCTGCGCCTCGAGACTGCGATACACACGAAACTCGCGGGCGGCATACACCCCGGTCGGAATCGCGATGATCAGCGCGCCCAACGCGATCGCGACGCTCCGGAGCCGCCCGCCGCCCCCGGCCCGCCTCCTCAGCCGCCCGGCGATCGAGGGCTTCTTCACTCCAAAGTTCTCTTCAGCTGCGAGGTCACATGAACCTCCAGCCCCGTCCCCACGCGTCCACGCCATTCTCGCGCAGGCGCGCGGCGACGCGGCCCACGAAGCGGGCTTTGTCTTCGCTCGCGTGACAGATGAAAACCTTTGGCGGAGCGGCGGGATCGGTAGTTTCCACCAGCCGATCATCGCCAAGCGGGGCCGCCGAGGTCCAGTCATTCCCGCATCAAAACCGAAAGGTGTTTTCTCGCCGGCGGGGGCAATTGGGGCGGGCCCGTCCACCCTGCAACGTGGCGGAAGCGTGCATGGCTTGCGATGTCACTGAATGCACTTCCGGAGCTTGAATTTCCCGGCAAAACCGTCAACGTAGGCGCACGATGAAAGCGACGGTCCTGATCTGCACTCTCCTCTGCGCACTCGCGGGGGCGACGACCCAAGCCGGCGACTATTCCGTCCTTCGTTACGACACCGAATACCCGCAGATCGGCTACTCCGATACGCCCACCCACAACGCGTTTGCACGTCTCCAGCGGCGCCTGGACAAGGGCGAAGTGAAGCTCGAGTGGCGAGCGCCCCGGGGCTACCTGGACTCGCTCCTCAAGGCGCTAGACATCGACCCGAGCTCCCAGTCGCTGGTGTTCTCCAAAACGAGCCTGCAGATCACCTGGATCAGCGAGAAGACGCCGCGCGCCATCTACTTCGACGATGAGACGTACGTGGCCTGGGTGGACGGCGCGCCGAGCCTCGAACTGATGGCCGTGGACAGCGTGATTGGCCCGGTCTTCTACACGCTCGAGAATCGCAACCCCGTCGCGGCCGTCCGGCTCGATCGCGAAACGCTCCGCTGCCTCAATTGCCACGACTCGTTCTCGCTCAGCGGCGGCGGCGTGCCCCACTTCCTGATGGTTTCGACGAACGCCGGCGTGGAAGGCGACCGCGCGCAGCGTGGCGCATCCATCGACACCACGGACTCCACGCCGATGAAGGATCGCTGGGGCGGCTGGTACGTCACCGGGCATGACGGCAACCAGCCTCATCTCGGCAACATCGTCATTCGTTCGGCGGAAGATCTCGAGCGCATCGATTCATTACGCGTGCCGGAAATCGATTCGCTGCGGGGCGTGTTCGACACGGGGCCCTATCTCACCGACAAGAGCGACGTCGTCGCGCTCGTGGTGCTGGCGCACCAGGTGACGATCCACAATCTCATCACGCGCGCGAACTACAAGACGCGACGATTCGTCGGGCGCGATATAGACGCGACGAAGAACCCCAATCCGAAGTGGGAGGACTTCACGCCGAAAATGCGGAAGGTGGTGAGAACCATCCTGGAGCCGCTGGTGCGCGGGCTGCTGAATGCCGACGCCGCGCCGTTCGCGGCGCCGATCGCCGGCACTTCAGGCTACGACGCCTGGTTCCAGAGGCAGGGGCCGAAGGATCCGCGCGGCCGCTCGCTGCGCGAGTTCGACCTGAAAACGCGGCTGTTCAAATATCCGCTGAGCTATCTCATCTACTCGGACGGCTTCAAAGGCCTGCCGGAGTACGCGAAACGCTACGTGTACACGCGCCTCGCGGAAGTGCTGCGCGGCCAGGACCAGAGCCCCGCTTTCGCGGAGCTCTCGGCCACCGACCGGCAATCGATCCTGGAAATCCTGACCGCGACGGATGCCGCGTTCGCGAAGGTCGCCGCGGCTACGCCGCCACCGGCGTCTGCGGGATCATCCGCGAAAGCGTCGGCCAGTGCTGCAGCGACTGCAGGTGGAAATACAGCAGCGAGAGCCAACCCTTCCTGTGCAGCTCGAGAATCTGCGCGTCCGTCAGGGTGTTTATCTTCTCGGGGTTGATCAGGCGGAAGCCGCGCATCGTGTAGCTCTGGCCGTTCGCGAGATCCGCGCGCGCCATCTTCTCTTCGAGCATCCCGTTCTCGTCCAGCCACGTGCTGAAGCGACGCGTCTCGTCGAGCTGCGAGTGGAACAGCTGGCTGAAATTCAGCGCGCGCTGCAGGTTCTCGCTCGGCTTGCCATCGATGAAGAACGGCTGCGTGGAAACCGTCTCGTACTGCTCGGCGGCTTCATCGACACACAGCACCAGCCGGTCGTCCGGCACTTCGGAGAAGATGAACGGATAGCGGCGCACATACGCCGGGATATAGGCGTCTTCGCGCCAGCGGCCATCCGCCCCGACGAACAGATTCTCGTTGTCCCGGATACCGAGGACCGCGAACGGCACCACCGGTGTGGTGATGGAAAACACGATGGGGTAGTTGAACGCCGCCGAGGAAAATTCCGGAACCGTGATCGCCACGGCATTGGTGCCGCGTGAGAAGGCGAAGTTGTTCTTCGGGTTCAGACCCGCCTTGGCGTGCCGGACGGGCTCCAGCGCTTGGGGGTTCTTGTAGAACAACGGCATAGTGTTGTCTGCGGGGGCCTGTGCAGGCTGCGCTTCGGTCATGAACGTGCTCTCTATATCGGTATGGGCGGTTTCGGCAGGGCGGCGATTCTACCCTGCGGAAAGTCCCGTTTCGCCGGCAATTTCACCGGCAAACCGTACCGGTGAAACCCGCCGGCCAATTGCGGCCGACCGCCGGCCAGTCGAGGACCTCGCGGTAAACGCTTTCCCTAGACTTCCCCGCGTTCGCAACCGCTTCGAGGGAGAGGTCATGTACTCGCAAACCCAGCTCTATCCAGGCCCCGTCGCGAGTTTCGCGGGCGTTTACAAGCGTTATGGCAACGTCCACGCGCTCGACGGGCTCGACCTGGAGGTCCGCCCCGGCGAGTTGCTCGCCATCCTCGGCCCGAACGGGGCCGGCAAATCCACCGCCATCTCGCTCTTGCTCGGGCTGCAGGAGCCGTCCCAGGGCAAGGTTGCGATTTTCGGCGAATCACCCCGAGTGATGGACGCCCGGCGCAAGCTCGGCGTGATGATGCAGGAGGTGGCGCTGGCGCCCGACATGCGTGTGCGGGAGCTCATCGACATCACTTCGAGCTACTACGCCGACCCGATGCCGATGCACGAGGTGCTCGACCTCACCCAGACCACGGCACTGGCGAAGAAACAATACGGCAAGCTATCCGGCGGGCAGAAGCGCCTCGCCCAGTTCGCGATGGCGATCTGCGGGCGGCCGCGGCTCCTGTTTCTCGATGAGCCGACCGTCGGGCTGGACGTTCAGGCGCGCGAGCGCATGTGGTTCACGTTGCGCGAGCTCGTAAAGGGAGGCACCTCCATCGTGCTGACGACGCACTATCTGGAAGAGGCCGAAGCGCTCGCCGATCGCGTCGTCGTGCTGGGTAAGGGCCGCGTCGTCGCTTCGGGCACGGTGAACGAGATCCGCTCGATCGTCGCGCGCAAGAAGATCTCGTGTATCACATCGCTGGAACCTCATGACGTGCGGCAGTGGAGCGGCGTCGAAGAAGCGCGCCGGGAACACCAGCGCCTGGAAATCACCGTTACGCACGCCGAGAAAATCGTGCGCCGGCTTCTCGTCACCGATAGCGATCTCACAGAACTCGAAGTATCCAGGGCCGGATTGGCCGAGGCCTTCAACGAGCTCACCCAGGAGACTGCGCAATGAGCACCGTCATACACCCTGCTTCTTTCCCGCTGCCGGCAGTGCGAAATGCGCCGTCACGGATGCCGCTCTCGCGATTGCTGCACGCGTACTGGACCGAAGCGCGCTACGAAGTCTTGCGTACGCTGCGAACGCCGGCCTTTCTCATTCCGACCGTCGCGTTGCCAGTGATGCTCTATGTGTTCTTCGGCATCGTGCTCCACGGGGATAAACCGACGCCCCCCGAAATTTCCCTGCAGGTGCTGAGCGGCTTCACGATGTTCAGTGTGATCGGCCCGGGTCTGTTCGGGCTCGGCATCGGGTTCGCCATGGAGAGGCAGCACGGCATCGTCACGCTGAAGCGCGCTCAGCCGATGCCGTTCGCGGCGAATCTGATCGGCAAGCTATTTTCCGCGATGACGTTGTCACTCATCGTGATCACGCTGCTGCTGACGATCGCCACGACTTTTGCTCACGTTGAGCTGACAGCCGCGCAGGCGATGCGTGCCGCGTTGGTTGGCGTGCTTGGAGTCGTGCCGTTCTGCTCGCTCGGATTGCTGATCGGCTCGCTCGTGTCGGGCACCGGTGCGCCCGCGGTCGTGAACCTGATCTTCTTCCCTATGATCTATCTGTCGGGGTTGTTCCCGTTCCCGATGCCGAAAACGCTGCAGACCGCCGCGATGATCTGGCCCGCATTCCATCTGAATCAGTTGTCGCTTGCCGCACTCGGGCTGCAGACGAAGCTGAATCCGTGGATCTCGGCGGAAGTGCTGATCGGTTTCGCGGGCCTGTGCATCTACCTCGCCGCGCGTCGCCTGACTCGCGTCGGTTAGCCCGAGCGGCTCAGCCCTGGAGGATTTTCTGGACTTTGCCCGCAAGGGCTTGGGCGGTGAAGGGCTTGATGATGTAGCCGTTCACGCCCGCCTGGGTCGCGGCGATGATCTGTTCGCGCTTCACTTCGGCGGTGACCATGAGCACCGGCATGCGGGCAAGCTTGGGCTCCGCACGCACGGCACGCAGCAGTTCGATGCCGGGCAGCTTGGGCATGTTCCAGTCGGTGATCAGCATGTCGAACGAATGGGTCTTGAGCAGCGGCAGCGCAATCGCGCCGTCGCTGGCTTCTTGGATGTGCTCGTAGCCGATTTCCTGCAGCACCTTCCTGATGATTTCGCGCATAGGCGCGAAGTCGTCCACGACCAGAAATCTATGATTGGGATTCATGGCTCTATCGACTTCAACGTGCGGATATTAAAGACACGCGTATCCGGAATACGTGAAATGGATCCCAAGCCGCTCAGCCTTGCAAGAGTGCCGGTGCATTTCGTGGTGGCCACTGACCACTCGCTGGCTGCGGTTTCCCGGCGGCTGTCCGAAATGCTGGCGGCGCCTTCGAAGAACGCGATGGCCAGGCGCAGGCCCTCATCGACAGGTTGCTGCGCTCGTAACCGGGAGCGGTTCGTGCTGCCTCAGGCGCAAGCTGAGGAGACCGCCGAATGCCGATCGCAAACCGCGCGCAAGCGATTTTCAAACCGCAGTTCCGGCTGGGGCTGGGCGGCGTGCCGCTGGGGAACGAGTTCAACAAGATCACCGAGGAGCAGGCGCAAGCCACGCTCGAGGCGGCGTGGGCGGTGGGGGGTGCGCTATTTCGACACGGCGCCGTGGTATGGCTTCGGCCTTTCGGAACGCCGCTTCGGGCACTTTCTGCACAACCAGCGGCGTGAGGATTACGTTCTCTCCTCCAAGGTCGGCAAGCTCTTCAAGGCGTCGAAGCATAATCGGCATCACGAGATCTTCCCGCTGTCGGACTCGCCGAACGATGTGACGTACGACTACACCGCCGACGGCGTGCGCCGCTCGATCGAAGACAGCCTGCAGCGGCTCGGCATCGACAGCCTCGACATCGCCTTCGTGCACGACATCTCGCCGGACTTTCCCTACTTTCCCACGTCGTGGGAAGAGCAGTTCGAAACGGCGCGCCGGGGCGCGTTCCCGGCGCTATCCCGCATGCGCGAGGAAGGAATCATTCGCGCGTGGGGCATCGGCGTGAACCGGCCGGAACCCATTCTGCGAGTCCTGGACGTGGCCGATCCCGATGTTTGCCTGTGCGCCTCGCAGTATTCGCTGGTCGATCACGCGAATGCGGTGAACCAGGTTTTTCCGGCCGTGCGTGAGAAGAACGTCTCGCTCGTGATCGGGTCGGCATTGAACGCCGGGTTCATCTCCGGAAGCTCGCGGTACAACTACGGACCGAGGAATCACGAGATTCCCGCCGAGCACCTCGAGAAGCGCGCGAGGATCCGCGCCGTTGCCGGCCGGCACGGTGTCGATCCGCGCACCGCCGCCTTGCAGTTCTCAGCCGCAGCGGATGTCGCCGTCGCGCTGGTGGTCGGCGCGGGCAGCGCCCGGCAGATCTTCGAGGACTACAACTCGCTGCGGGCGAAGATTCCCGCGGGATTCTGGCAAGAGATGAAGGAGCGCGGGCTCATAGATCCGGCGGCGGCGGTGCCGACCTGAACGCGGACGGCGGCGCAATCGCCGCAGTGGAACGAACCATCGTCTCGCCAGTTCACGCTACAGGCGATTTCGAGGTGCACCATGAAGCTCAAGATTACCGTTGAGACCGACAAATACGCGGACGTACCGTGGCCACAGGAGGTACCGTTACCTGCGGCCGGCGACCAGGTCATTCTCAACCACGGGGGCGAGATCCTCTCCATCACGGTCGATCTGTGCGTCTTCGATTTCTCGGTGGGTCCCGCGCAGGCACACGTGCGCATCCGGGGACACCACGCCACCGCCGGATCGGTCTGAGGCGCGTCGCCGGTCAACCCACCGGCATCAGGAACCTTCAGACCCGCGGTCCCCGCCCTCCGCGGAATATGGCTTCCGTCATTTCTTCGTGCGCGCACCCAACGGCATTCTCGTCGAGCTGGTCGAAGCAAATCCGTGGCCGAACGCCGCATGGGAGCGCTGAGGCACAGCATGGAGTCCCCCTTCATTTCTTTCGGGCAAGACTACACCCGGTTTCCGGGTACGTGAGAAACTCGACGCGATATGAAACCCTCAGCGACAGGCCGCATTCTGCTCTGGCGGGGCGGAAGCCTGTGGATCGGTCTTGCGGGTGAACCCGCCGATCTTCACGCGCACCACGCCGTCCAGATCGCGCTGCCTTTTCCCCCGGGTCGCGTGCGATTTCAGACTCCTCCCGGAAGCTGGACGAGCTACGACGCCGCCATCGTTGCGGCCCATCAGCCGCACGCATTCGAGGCGCGCGGTCAATTCATGGCTCAGATATTCGTGGAGCCGGAATCTCGCGAGGGTCGTGAATTGCAGTTGCGCCACCATGCCCACGGCGTCTCGGAGCTGGATGTTACTAACCTGAGACAGGAGGTCGCGGCGCTAGAAGCGGGGTATGAACGCGGCGACACCGACGCCGACCTGGTCGCTCTCGCAAGCGCGGCGGTCACAAAGCTGGCCGGTTCGACCCCGGCACCGAGCAAGCCGGGTGACGACCGCGTTTCGCGCGCAATAGAGCTGATACGCGCCCGACTCGGCGAATCCGTCACGCTCGGTGCGATCGCGGCGGCTGTCCACCTTTCTCCCGATCGCTTTCGTCATCTCTTCCAAGAAGAGACGGGAGTAGGCCTGCGCCCCTACGTGCTGTGGTTGCGGCTCGAGACGTCACTCGCAACGTATGTGTCGGGCAGCACGCTGACGGACGCGGCCTACGCGGGCGGCTTCGCCGACTCCGCGCACTTTTCGCGCACCTTCAAGAAGATGTTCGGAATCGCGCCCGCCAGCGTACGGCCCGAGTAGCCGCTACATTCAAGCTCGCGTGAGGGGGTACCCCTAGATTGGGCTCCGCGTTGACCAACCCGGAGATCCTCATGAACGAAGCGACAAAAACCCTCTGCGCCTGCGATGCCTGCCTCGGATCAAGCTGCACCTGCGGCTGCCAGGAACCGGTCGCAAAACCCGCATGCGCAGGTAGTTCGCAGTGCGCGTGTGGCAATACATGCGAGTGTGCGAACTGCGCGGGCGGTTCGAAGTGATTCTTCGATCTGCGCTCACCGTCGCGCTGCTCGTGCTGGGCGCGGCCTGCACGATCCCGGCGCTTGCCAGCGCTCCGGATTTGCAACCGATCTCGGAGGCCGACAGCCGAATCTCCGCATACGAGGCGCGCTTCGGGCGCCAGCGCCCCGTGATTGCCGTGGTGGGCGAGAACTCTGGAACGGAGCTGACGGACTTCGTCATCCCATACGGCATTCTGAGCCAATCGGGCGCAGCGGATGTCATGACAGTCGCTACTCACACGGGCCCGATGCGGATGCTTCCCGCCCTCAGGATCCAGCCTGACGCGACAGTCGAAACGTTCGACGAGCGCTTCCCGGACGGCGCCGATTACGTGATCGTGCCGGCGGTGATGACGATGGACAAGAAGACGCCGCCGATCCTGGTGAACTGGCTCGAGGCGCAAGCCGGCAAAGGCGCCTCGATCGTCAGTATCTGCGACGGTGCCCTGACAGTCGCCAAAGCGGGCCTCTTCAAGGGACATCGCGCCACCGGACACTGGGCAACCCAGGCACAGCGCGAGCACGACTACCCGGATACGGAATGGCTGGAAAACAGGCGATACGTGGCGGATGGGAAAGTCATTTCCAGTGCCGGCGTCACCGCGGCCATTCCTTTGTCACTGGCTCTGATCGAGGCGATTGCCGGCACCGAGCGGGCCGCGCAGGTGGCGCAAGACATCGGCGTGACTCAGTGGAGCAGCGAGCATGACAGCAAGCAGTTCCACCTCACTCTCGGCGTCTATTCCCTCGCAATCCGAAACTGGTTGTCCTGGCGCCAGGAGATCGGCCTGCCGATCTCCTCTGGAGTGGATGAAATCGCGCTCGCCTTGACGGCGGATGCTTATTCTCGAACCTATCGAAGCCGCGCGTATTCGGTTGCCGACTCGCCTGGCGTCATTCGGACCCAGCACGGCCTGATCTTACTGCCAGACCGCGTCGTTGGAGCAGACACGCTGCCGCGGCACATGCATCTGGCGTCCGATGGAAGCCCGTCGACGCAGGTGCTCGACCACGTTCTCGTCGATATCGCGAGCCGTTATGGTCGCTCCACCGCCAATTTCGTCGCGCTACAACTGGAGTATTCCCAGCCACTCCCAGGCTCAGGCACCGGCGCCGTTGCTGGCACCGCTGGGAATTGAAGCGGTGATCTCCAGTCCGCTTCGCCGCTGCCTCGATACGGTTGCTCCGTTCATCGACCAGCACGGCTTCGATCTCGGTGTAAGGGACGATCTGCGCGAACGGCTCATCAGCCAGTCGCTGATTGCGGACTTCACCGAGATCTGGAGCCGTTCCTGGGACGACTTTCACTTCGCCCTGCCGGAATGCGAGAGCTCCGACGTCGCCCAGCAGCGCATGCTCGCCGCGATGCTCGCTATCGCGCAGAGAATCCGGAGCGCCGGATCCCGCCCCCGCCACGAACAAGCCCCCAATACCTTCGTGCAATCGCATAGCACCGCCATGTTTGGTGTGATTCCGCCATCGCAGCAGGAGACAGCCATGTTTGAACGAACGTTTTCCCCGTTTTCGGGGTTCTCGAGCCGTTCTGGCCACCGCCGTCGGCGTTGCGCTCGCGGTCCTCGGCGGCATTGCGATTTCCGCGCAGGGACAAATACTCACTGCAGGTCCCGGACGGGCTGCCGTTCTCCGACTTCAAGGGATACGAGGACTGGCAGGTCGTCGCCGTGAGTCAGACCGAAGATCTGCTGAAGGTGATGGTCGCCAACCCCACGATGATCAAGGCCTACCGCGCCGGCATTCCGCTCAATGGCAAGCCATTCCCCGACGGCTCCAAGATCGCGAAGATCCAGTGGAAGCCGAAGAAGAGCACCGAAGCGCCTTTCGACGTGAGAATCCCCGACAACCTGCAGGATGTCTTCCTGATCGAGAAGGACAGCAAGAGATTCCCGAAGACGAAGGGATGGGCGTACGCCGTATTCGACTACAACCCCACCGCCAACACGTTCGCGCCCAACAAGACCGGCACTGTCGAGTGCGGCTTCGTGTGCCACACGCGTGTGGAGAAGAAGGACTACATCTTCACCGCGTACGGAACGAGGTAAGCGCCAGAGGTCATTGGCTTGGCGCCACCCCCCCCCGAGAGGCTATCCGGCGCGGGGATTCGGTGGGCGGGCGCTCCAGCTTTTATACGAGCCCCACGCGAGGTCTCTCAGCAATCGAAACGGCCAGCGCGCATCGCGCGGATACGTCATCCGGATGACGTTCGGTCCGTAGGTGGCCGTGACCTGCACCGTCGACTCGACGTGCTCGGCCACGAGCGCGGCATCCGCGCGTATCCACCCTTGCCGGTGGGCGTTTTCGACCACGAGATCAAACTCGTGCCGCTCGTTCGAAGTCAGGGTGTTCATGTGTGTTCATTCTTTCGCACCGAGGCGACAGGCGAAATCGTGAAACAACCCGCGCTAACGCGGAGGGCTTGTACGTAACGGGCGCGAGACGCCGGTCACAGTCCGTCGCCGCGACACCCCGGCCCGCGCCCACGCCCCCACGCCCCACGCTCCACACCCCACGCCCCACGCCCGGGGCGGCGCCACGTGACCCGATTTTGGTTCAACCTCGTGGCTTGGCGTGACTGTGGCCCCATCACGAGTCGAAGTGTCCCGCTGCCGGACAATGAGGCACGCATACCCTGTTCGACGACGTCGCGGCGTCCCCGAACCCGCCCCTGCGCCGGACCTCCCTGGTAGAGATAAAGGCATCGAGCCGCCAGCGGCGCCTGGCGTTGGCGTGCACGCCGGCGCGACACAGCAACGCTTCGGGTTGCATCGCAGGATAGTCGCACCCCGTACTTCAAACGCATTACAGTACGTCCCGCACCCGTCTCCGGCGGGGGAAAAATCGGTTACAGGGCGCCAATGACCGCTGACGAAGCGCTGAAAAACGACATCGCGGCGTAGAGCGCATCGCGGTCGTTCCAGCGCTATTGAATGTCGTCTGTCGCATGACCGGCCTCGGCTTCGCAGCCGTGGCTCGTGTGACCGAGAGCCGCTGGATCGCGTGCGCCGTCCGCGACGAGATCGCATTCGGGGCTCGAGCCGGGCGGCGAGCTGGTCATCGGCACCACGTGTAACGAGATTCGGGCCTCCGGTGAGCCGATCATCATCAATCACGCCGCCGAAGACGCGACGTATCGCGACCACCACGCGCCGCGAACGTATGGTTTCCAAAGCTACATTTCCATGCGATCGTCCGGCGCAACGGGGAGTTCTTCGGAACACTTTGCGCCATCGATCCCAGACCGGCGACGCTACAGACCGAAGCGATCGAAGGAACGTTCAAACTTTTCGCCGAGCTCATTGCGTTTCACCTCGACGCGCAGGACACGCTCGACCAGAGCAGCCAGGCGCTGCTCGATGCCCGCGAAGCCGCCGAACTGCGCGAACAGTTCATCGCCGTGCTGGGGCATGATTTGCGCTCTCCTCTGGCCGCGATTTCGTCGTCCGCGGTCGCGCTCGAGAGGCGCAACGCCGATACGGAAACCACGCGGGCCGCGGGAATCATCCGTCGCAGCGCGAGCCGGATGGCCGTGCTGATATCGGACGTCATGGATCTTGCGCGGGCCCGGCTGGGCGGCGGCATTGCGGTGAGCGCAATGCCTGAAGTTCAGGTGGGGCCGATCGTCGAACAAGTTGTAGCGGAGGCGCGCGCATCCGCATTGGAGCGCCAGTTCGACGTCGACATCGCGCTTCCGAACGCGATCAACTGCGACGGCGGCAGGCTTGCGCAGCTGGTTGCCAACCTTCTGGCGAATGCCGTTACCCATGGGCGCACCGATGGACCGATCCGCGTCGGCGCGCGCATCGTTGCGGGCATGCTGGAGATCTCCGTCGCCAATGAAGGGACCGGCATTCCCGAAGCCGTGCGCGAGAAGCTCTTCGAGCCTTTCTATCGTGCGTCGGTAGCGCCGCGACAGGAAGGACTGGGGTTGGGACTGTACATCGCGGCTGAAATTGCGAAGGCGCATCGGGGGCGGATCACGGTCGACTCTCGGGATGGGCGTACGACGTTCGCGTTCCGAATGCCGGTGGGCGATCGGGGGCCGAGCTCATGAAGCATGCCTACTTTCAGGTGTCGTTCTGGATGTAGTTGAGGTCCTCGTACCTGAGCGAATCGTGCACGTTCCAAAGCCTCGGCTATCACAGTGGTCTGCGACGCCTGGGCTGCGAGAACCAGCGCATATATCGTTCTTCGGTGAGTGTCGTGAGATCCAGAGCGAAGTCCCATCCCGAGACTCCGATGCTGCAGGCCGGCTCGGGCTGAGACGCTGAGTAGTTCCCTTCGACTTTGATGAATACTTTGTCCGGGATGCTCGATGCTATCAGCACCGAGGTGATTCGCCCCTGCTTCAAGCCGCCGGCATAGGCGGTAGCCACGGGCAGGCATGCCAACAGCATCGCCAACATTCTTGCGTTCATACTGCATCTCCGTCCTGAGCGCGATAATAGTTGTAGCTCGCTCTGTATTTTTTTCCTCTAGGCTCGAAGCCGTGGCTTTCGCCTTTGCGTCAACATCGGGTTGCGACACCGTCGTCTGCGACGCGTCCTTCTTCTGGTTGTATGCACTCGCGTCAAAGCATGTTCCTGTGAGCCCTTGAGTCGGAGCATCAGCGCAACCCGATTCGCCGGACGGGTCAGCCCTATTCATTGGATCACTCCCAACATAAGCGTAGAGATTGACGTCATCATCAATCCCTTACGCCGTCGTAGTCGCAGATGGCTTGGTTCCTAACGGGAAGTTCAGCTTTTGCTAGCCAGGACGGCGCAGAGCGCACTTCGTCAACGAAGATCGATGATCTTCTGCATGTCGATGTCAACGACCCAGTCGGTCAAGTTCCGGGCGCCCATCGGACTACTCCATCAGCGGCAAGATCGCCGTCGGACACGCGAGGCGGAGCCCGCCTCGTAGCGCGATGCCGAGCTTCTTCAGGTCCGCTTTCGTTCCATCACCGGAGAGTCTGAGAGAGTTCCCGACGCGGTTGTTAAAATCTGCGTAGATCGTTTCAATTTCATTGTCGCTCACTGCAGGCACCTGTCGCGCTTCACGTCAACTTGGACAAAAGGGTTGAGCTAACAAAGGAGACTTTGACTGCTCAGGCCGCCTCGATAAACCGCTGCTGGTTGGTCAGTTTACGATGCGCACGGGCCGCAGCGATTCGCCGCGTACGCTCCTCTCGAACCTCGTCCGGCTTACCACGATGCCATGTGACTGGCGGTCAGTAACCCAATGCCGCATGCAACCGCTCCTCGTTGTAGTGGTGCATGAGCTTGCCGATGATCACCTCGGCAACGCGCCTGCAGTTCGATCGCCACTGACTTCCCATCAAGGCTGATCAGCAGTTTGTGGTGCACGACATAGCGGCTGAAAGCATCCACGAAGCTCACCAGGAAATAGAACCACGCGGCAACCCAGACATACATCACGTCGGTATGCCATTGCTGATTCGGGGCCGCGGGACGGAAGTTATATTCACCGCTCGAGGCCGCCGAACGCTTCCATCGCGACAGCAGATCCGCATCGCTCAACACTCGGTAAACCGTGCTTTCCCCTACGCATGCTGCTCCCGCATCGACCATCATCCAGGTGAGCTTTCGATAGCCGATCTCGGAAATTCCAGTGCAAACTCACAGATCGCGGAGCGCTCCTCGGGCAGCAGCTCGTACACGCGGTATCCCGTGCCGACCTTGTCCCACGAGGCTCTCGCGCCCCTTCCACGCGTAGTACACACTGCGCGGGAATACCCAAGGCAGCAAGCGTGCGATACGCCCGCCACCCTGAGCGCTTCCTGGTCTGCGCGACGATCTGCATCACGAGCGCTTTCGTCTCCGCGGGGATTCGAGATAAATCATCCAGCCTCAGATCTTTTTTTTCAGCTCCAAATTCTCCGCGGTGATTTCCGTCACCACGGCACGGAGCCGGTCGATCTCCGCCCTTGTAGCGTGCCTCAACATCGTCCTTACGGCGCTTGCGCTGCGCATCGCGCTTCAGCGCACCGTCAGAGCCGCCCTGGGCCACCGCCCGCCAGCGGTACAGCACCGACGGCGATAGCCCGTGACGCCGGCACACCTCGCTCACCGTCACCCCAGGCTGCTCCGCCTCGCGCAGGATCTCGATCTTCTGCTCCGCCGTGAATCGTCGATATTCGCGTTTGCTCATTAACTTCGCTCGCTCTGCGGGGCGCCCGCAGCAGTTCGAGTCTCTCACTTTCGCTTCACCGGTTTGTCCGAAGTCGCTGAAGCTACACAAACGTGGCGCTGTTGGGTATCGCCGGCATCGCGCGCGCCGATGAGGTCACGATCTCACAGCCGATATTGCAGCTCCGCTACAACGCAAATGCCGACTACTTGTTTCTCATCGGTCCCGCTCGTTGGGGAGCGACCTCCTGCCCAATGCGTACTATGCTCAAGTGCCGGCGAACACCCCGAACGCGAGCAAGATTCTGGCCATCGCGATGGCAGCCAAGGCGGCAGGCGCATCGGTAAGCTTCCAAGGCGCGTGCAACGGTGACCCTCTGTACTTCAACATCAACTACATAATCGTCGATTGAGTATTGCGGCGTTGACCCGCGCGGAGTGCTCTCCTCGAACTGCAACTGAGACGATTCCTGCGAGGCCCCTTAGGCACACCCCGTAGTTCGGCTGGACAGCGAATCAGGAGTAAAACGATGAAGAAATTCTTGATCGCGGTTGTAGCCGCTATGACGTCCATCCCCTGTGGGGCTTACGAGATTCGTTCTGGACTCGTAAGCAAAATCATCGTGAATGCACCGCCGATGTCCAATCGGAACGTGATGGTGGAGCTGGAGGGCGTCACTCAAATGTGCACGATCTCACCAGCGCTACGGGGCAAGCCGCAGTCCGTCGAGTGCCGACTAGTTACTCAAGATGTAAAGGCCATTCAAAGATTCGATCTGGGGATGATCTGAGCAGGTGCCCGTTCCACCCAAATGAATCTTCGACCTTGCGCCTGGGCCGACAGTAACGTGGCGTACATCTCCTTGCCGGAAACGCCGTCGAGCGAGAGTGTACTGCCAGACCCCGTTCGTTGAGCACGCCGCTTTCCCAGTGGCAGAAGCCGGCCCGCATCAGCCCACCCCGTTGAGGAGCATTTCGGCGCGCCGCCGATCGATCGTTTTCTGTATGCCGTAGAAAGGTTGGAAAGCCAGAATGGATTCCGAGCCGAAATCCGCAGCGAGTTTGCAAGACGTGGTGGGAAAATCTGCCGCGCCCCGGTCAAAGCTACACGCTCGTGTGGCGCTCAACCTTCCCTCCGCCCCTTCCGCGAGCTTCCAATCACGTCGTGACCGATGGCGTGACATTTGCTTTGTCCTCATCGACAAAACAGAAGGAAGCACGAAAAGTTGCTACCCAACACCAAGCCCCGCGTGGCGTACGTACGCGGCTCCTACCTCAACGCCTTTGAAGCGCAATACCTCGAGCCGTTGCAGGATCGCTTTGACGTCACCGCGATGTATCCGCGCTCGCACCGCTTCGACGTGCGAAGCCTGCGCCTGCCGCGCATCCAGCTGCCCTGCTCGACTACGCGAACGGCCTGATACCGCGCTACGTCGGCAGCTACGGACTACCGAATCCGCTAAAACGCTGGGGCTTGGATGAGTACGTGTTCGGCCTCGACCGGGCGCTCGCCGGAATGGATCTGGTGCATGCCGCCGAGCAGACTTTCTACTGCACGTATCAGCTGCAAAGCGCAAGCGGCGCTACGGTTACAAGCTCATCGTGCTTCAGGACGAGATCAATCCGTTCTGGGCGGAAGGTCACGGTCGCACTCTGGAGCGCGCCGCATTCGTGCGCGAAAACGCGGACCTGTTCATCGCCCGTTCCGAGCGCGCCCGCGCCGCGCTGATCTGCGAGGGCGTCGCGCCCGAGCGTATTCGAGTGATCGGGCACGGGATCGACACCGCGCGATTCTGTCCCGATCCGCGCTCGCCGGAACTGCGCCGACGCTTTTCGATCGAGCCCGAGCACGTCGTGATCCTGTTTGCGGGACGCCTGGTCTGGGAAAAGGGACTCTTCAGTCTTGCCGACGCAGCCGCCCTGCTTCTTCGGCAGGAATCCTTTCGCGGATTCAAACCCCTCTTCGTTCTGGCGGGTGACGGGCCGGAACGCGGCGCGCTCGCGCGGCGTCTGGATCGGCTTGGAATCGGCGAATACTTTCGTTTCATCGGCTCACACCCCTACGCGCGGATGCCGGAGATCCATCGGCTCGCCGACATCTTCGCATTGCCGAGCATCGCGACCGCAGCGTTCAGGAGCAGTTCGGGATGGTGCTGATCGAGGCCATGGCCAGTGGCACGGCGGTTCTCGCGACCCGGTGTGGCCGATCGATGAAGTAGTAGGCCCCCGCCGCCTGCTGGTGCAGGCGAACGACGGCCATCGCCTTGCCGATGCGTTATACGAACTGGTTTCGCAAAGCGACCTGCGCAAGCGATTCGGGCAGCAGGGGCTCGAGCGAGTGCGGCGCCTGTTCACCCACGAGACCATTGGCGCGCAAATCGCCTCGGCCTACGCCGAAGTGCTGGCCAGAGCCGCGGCGCCGATGCCCGCCTCCGCGCATTCCCTGATCGAATCCGCGAAGGCGCAGCAGCCCGCCGTTTCGATCTGACCGGCGGGCGCGATGACGGCCAGAAGATTTGGCCCTGGCGCCTGCTCGAGCGCGTGCGCGGCTCTTACGTAAGCACTGTCGGGGCGTGGCCGGACACCTATCATCGAGCTGCAGATCGAATACAGCCGTGGTTGTATCAGAGCCCGGCGCCACGGCGCACGGCGCATCCTCGTGACTGACGGCGAGACACACCGACTCCGCAATCACCTCGACACACCCGAAGCCATCGACATAGATCATGAAGTGATTCATGACCCAGCGGTTCCGCCACGCGGGGGAAGTCGCTTCCGAGAGCTCGCCGGCCCAGTCGGAGTTTCCTCACTTCGCACACCGTGTCCGAATGCGCCGTCGACGTGCCACTTCGCGCAGTGGACTTCCGATCTCTTCCGGAACGCCCGTTGCTTGCCGAAGATGAGACGAGCGCGTCGCTTGCCCCTCTGGGTGCCGAACTCCATCGCCAGGTGCAGGTCCCCGCCTTTTTCCGAGAAGGCCGGACTCCCCACCAGTGCCGACGAGGGCCACGGCAGGGCGATCCGTTTCTCCTTGAGCATCCCGGTCGCGGTGGCGGCGGAAACGGGCCCGCGAGCTAAGGGGGCGCTCGCCCCGCGATGGCCGTTCCCGCCGACGTAACGAACTATCTGTTCTCCCATCCCGACGTCACCGGTGAACCCTTGGGGAGGAAGTACATCGACGTCCACAGACCCGAGATCTTGCCGTTGCGGATCAAGAAATACTCGTGCACGAGATTGTCCTGCGCCGGATTGCCGGGATTGCGGACGTAGATTGCGCTACCGAGCGTGACTCCCGCTTCCTCATCGACGACGGGAAAGCGTCGTAGCGCCAGGTCCTTCGTGAGGCCCTTGAAGCGTTCGAAGTGGTCGAGGCATCCACCTCGCTGAGGTACCGGCATACCGCTCGCATCCGCGGGCTTCTGGTCAGCCGCCTTCACCGCCGCACTCTGCGAGTTGGCGGTTGTGCCCCCTCCGTTCTCGATGCGAATGCAGTCCGCCGAGTTGGGCACCCATGATCCGTCATGCTCCACTACCGCCTGGAAGTAGTCGTTCGGCAGCGTGATCATGAGGAAGCGGGAGCCGCGTTCCGATGCCGGCAGCTTGTTGGCCGGCGGCGGCGGTACTTCAGCAATCCGGCCGGATTGGCTTCACCGCGCCCGCCTGGCCCTTGCGTGCCAAAGATCCACTCCGCTTCAGAGACCTTGCCGCCGGCGACCTTGATGCGCACCGAGGTGATCTGATCGTGGCCCTCCTTCTTCAGAATGCCGAAGAACGCGGCGGTCTCATTTACCGGATCGAAATAGCGACGCTGCAGGTCACCATAGCCGGTCACGCTCTTCCAGGCGCCCTCGCCTTTCGCCACCGGGGCGGTGTTCTCCGTGGCGAAGTAGTCGTCCGAGAGCGGGACCGCGGCCGGGTCAGCTTGAATACGGCCGTTAGAAAACCGTCGAGCGACTTCTGCAGGCACGCGCGATCGCAACCGCCCGCCGCCTTCGCATCGGCCGCTGCGGCGGGCGCGGAATGGAGCAGCACTGCCGCAGCGAGGACCCCGAAGCCCATCGCCTGAGTGATGAATTTACCGGACATAGATGATCTCCCCCTTATCCATCAGTTCGAACGCGTTATCAGTTCTCAAGCCGAACCGCTCTCGACCCGTTGCATCTCCGCGCGGGTCAAATGCACCTTCGCCGCGCCGACGTTATCTTCCATGTGCGCGAGCTTCGAGGTTCCGGGGATCGGCAGCAGCGCGGGCGAGCGCGCGAGCAGCCACGCCAGCACCATCTGCGGCATGGAGATGCCCCCGCTCGGCCGCGATCTTCTGCAACCCCGCGAGCCGCGCATCTTCGGTCTTGAGCGCTTGTGTGCTTCGGCCGCCGAGGGGGCCCGTAAGGCATGAAGACCATGTGCTCGCGCTCGCAGAGCGAGACAAGCTCATCCGACTCCCTGGAGAGAATGTTGTATCGGTTCTGTACCGCGACAACCTTGACGATGGCACGTGCCTTCGCAAGCAGCGCGGCATCGACGTTGCAGACGCCGATGTGGCGAATCTTGCCCTCCCTTCTGCAGGCGGCGAGCTCCCCTATCGAATCCTCGTAGGGAACCTTGGGGTCGGCGAATGCATCTGGTAGAGCGGGATTCGCTCCAGCTGTAGGCGCTTCAAACTGGCCTCGCACGATGCGCGCAGACGCTCGGGTCGCGCGTCGTACCCGTTCGGGCCACGAGTGTCGTGGGTCTGGCCGCCCTTGGTGCCGATTACGAGGTCCGACGGATACGGGTAGAGCGCATCGTGGATGATCTGTTCGGAAACCTTCGGTCCGTAGACATCCGCTGTGTCGATGTAGTTGACGCCGAGCTCCACGGCGCGCCGGAGCAACGTGTGGATCTCCTGCACGTTCTCCGGCTCGCCCCAGCGATCGGGGCCTGTGAACTCGGCGGTGCCGAGGCCGATGCGGTTCACCTGAAGATCGCCGCCCATCCAGAGCGAGCCCGCTCCCGCGACCAATGAGCGCGGATTGCGTATGCGTATTTTCTTCGATGCCGCAAGCGCCGAACCCGTAACAGTAGCGACTGCCGCCGCGACGGTGCCGTGGATGAGGAAAGAGCGACGCGATAGACCGTTCGTCATCTGCAGCTACTCCTTGCCCGCTATTTGAGGCGCGAGGCGATCTTGTCGAGGCCGGCCTGCGAGCAGATCTCGTCCTGCTCGCCCGGCGCCGGTGCGCCGCCGACAGCGATCGCGCCAATGACTTCGCCACCCACCTTGATTGGCAGGCCGCCGCGCACCGGCAAGGCTTTGCCGGTGGCCGCGAGTTCCTCCGCAAAAGCGGAATCGGTCTTCACGCGCGCGGCTGCATCGGCGGAAGGCTTCTTCGTGTAGATCACGACGAACGCTTTGCGAGTCGCCGACGCGAGGTCGATGCGCGGAGCCCCCTCCGCCTTGAACATCGCCACCGGCTCGCCGACCGAATCGACGACCAGTGCCGCCGACTTGAAGCCATTCTTCGTGCACGTGGCAACGGCCGCCTGCACCGCCTCGAGCGCTAGATCCGACGCCGGGCCCCGCGCCGCTGGCTCACCGCGTTTGATGTCCGCGGGCGGCCAGCCGGGCCAATGGCTCGCCTGCGATTGCGCAGCGGGTTGTTGAGCCGCCGCCGGCCCGGCCGCAGGCTGCTCGGCCGCGAGCCTGAATGTCACAGGCTGCTCAGCCGCAGCCTGCCTCGCAGGCATCACGCACACGAGCGCTAGCAGCACCGCTGCGCCCGGCATCACCCCGAGTCGCGTTCTCACGTTCAACTGCCTGGTCACGTGGACCTCCTGCGCGCCGCGTGGCGCTACACACCCGGCTACCATGACTTCCCGATCTGCAGCTGAATCTGCCGGCCCGGCGGCCACCCGTAAGTGGGGTCGAACAGAATGGTGGAATTGATCACCAGCGGCGGCGAACTGTTGGTGATGTTCTGCGCGCTGAGCATCACGCTGATGTTCTTCGAGAGCCATGAGTCGAAATTCGACCCGGTGTCATAGACGATGGAGATGTCTTCAGTCGTGCGTGAAGCAATATCGCCGTACGACTCCGGCACGCCGTTGGGCAACAGCCCGCGATCCATCTTGTACTTGCTGCTGTAGTTGACGAACAGATTCGCCGACAACGCGCCGACGTCGAGATTGCGCTGCCAGCCGAGCTGCATGCGGCTCTTGAACTTCAGCACGTAGCCGAAGCGGCCTGCCTGGTCGACCGTGGGCGCACCCTGAATCACCTTGACGTCAAACCGCGGGATGTACTCGCCGACGAAGTTGGCTTTCCAGTTTCCCCAATCGGTCGTCCAGGCATAGCTCGCATTCAGGTCGAAGCCATCGGCGAGAGTCGAACCGGCGTTCTGCTGCCCGTAGTACGTGAACGCGAGGACATCGTTCGGATTCGTCGACGTCGTCCCTGTGATGCTCTGGCCGCCGCTATTGTTGTTTGCGCAAGCGACGTAGGAGTTGAAGAGCGCCTGGGTCGTCACTTTCTTCTGATACACCGCCGCGCAGTTCGGATCGGCGAGGTTGGCGCGCGGATTCATCTCCATGTAGGCCAGCGGATTGTTCGCGGCAAGCTGCGGGAAGAACGCCGGGTTGTAGATGAGGTGCTCGTTGTAGTACTGCTGGTTGATCGCGCCAACACCACCCGCATTGCTCTCGGGGTTGCCTACCTGGTTGACGTACTTGATCCACCACCAGTTCACGCCGGCGAGAAATCCGGGCAACGCTTCGGGCGACCAATCGAACCCGAAGGAATACGACGTGGATTTTTCCGGGTCGAGGTTGTTTTGATTCCCCATCGCCTCGCTGTAGATGAGCTTGTTCGAACCGAACACCCCATACAGCGCGGGATCCGTGCAGCGCGGACACAGCGCGGGCGAGATCGCGCTCGCCGCCGCCGTGGACGTCTGGAATGTGGGTGCGAGGCTTCCCAGATTCTGGATGGGCGCCCCGCGGAACGAAGTTCCGTAGCTCGCGTGGAGCTTCAGGTCCTGGAACGGCGTCCAGTTGACGCCGACTTTCGGGTTTCTCGTGATGCCGGTATCGGAGTAATCGTCGTAGCGGCCGGCGATATCCAGCTCGAGGCTGCGGATTCCCTTGATCGCGTTGCTGGCGCCGAAGATCGGAATATAGAGCTCGGCGTAAGCGGCACGGTCATGCTTGTACGGGTCGGTGTTCGTGCTGGTGTGCTTCTCCGCTTCCCAGTAGTCGTACTCGACGCCAGTCGCGAGCCGCACCTTGCCACCCGGCAACTCGAACAGCGCGCCATCGGCCTGCAACTGATAGAACCGCCCGGTGCTCAGGATCGGGCCGGCTTTGGCCGTGCCCTGATACGGCGGAATGATGATGCCGAGCGCACCCGGCATGCTGCAGTCGAAGGTCGTGGCATCACAGAAATAGTTGTACGTGGCCGGGTTCGGCGTCGTCAGTGTCGCGTTCGAGAACCACTGGTTGTGCTGGTTCAGCGAGACCTGCGGAGAAATCTGCCAATCGCCCGGCAGCTTGATGTGGAAGCCGTTGGTGGTGGACCAGCCCTTGTCGAAGCCGACGCTGAGCGCCGGCCCGATCTGGCTCAGGGTGTTGTAGTTGACCGTCAGCCCTCCGCTCGCGCAGGCGGCCATCAGATCCGCGGGTCCGGTGACCACACCATTCGCGTAATGACCGGGATTGCACGGGCTGAACGGATTGCTGTTCGGAACCTTCGCGGCAACGTCGTTCACGCTGCCGGAGGTGTAATTGAACATGTGGTGCTGAACCCAGAGACTGTCGCCGAAGAACTCCAGCCAGTCGGTGATGTTCTGGTTGTAGTTCAGGGCGATGTTGTACCCGCGATTGTCCGCGACGATCTGCGTTCCACCCCAAGGCGCCGCGCCAGCATAGATATTCTGTCTGTTCGCGCTGCCCGCCGGGCCGATCTGCGCCAGCGTGAGCGCCTGCCCGTTCTGCTGACGCGGAACGGCGTACGTCGTCGAGCCGATCAGAATATTGCCAGGCGACGAGAACGTCGGCGCTGGGGGCGCCGCCATAGGGCGAGAAGTCGTTGTTGTACAGGTTGCCATACGTCGAGGCGGCCAGCGGCCCCTGATGACTGTACTGCACACCGAGGATGATGCCGCCGCTGTGGCCGCTCTCCTGTCCCCACGTGTGTCCGATGATCCCCGTGCCTTGCCAGTAGTTCTGGCCCTTCGACATGTTCTCGCCGAAGTTGGTCTCGATCACGTCGGCGGGGGCTCGAAGAACGTAATTCACGGTGCCGGAGATCGCGTCCGCGCCATAAATCGGCGACGTGCCGTCCTGAACGACTTCGACGCGGCTGGATCATCGCCACCGGATAATTGTTCGGGTCGAACACGTCGCTCAACGTGCCCGAGACGAACATGCGATGCCCATTCACCAGGCTCAGCGTCGCCTGCACTCCGAGGCCATGAATGTTCGGCGAGTTACTCGTCGAGAAGCCGTTGTTGATCGCAAGCCCGCCGGTGCTGTGATTGCCGACTCCGATATTGAGAACCGACGGAATGCTGTTCAGCACGTCGTTGGTCGTGGTGAGACCGGACTCCTTGACCAGCGCCTGATCGACCGAGATGAGTGACGACCCGACTGGCGCGACGCCTCGGATGCGCGTGCCGGTTACGACCACCTGGCTTATCTCCGCGACGTCATCCGCAGCGGGCGCTTGCGTCGCAGGCGCCGCGTCTTGTGCCAACGCCATGCGACTCATTCCCAGTGCCATGGCGCTGGCGACCGCGGCTGCCACCGTTATATTTCTCATGCGCATCGTATCGACCCCTCAACGTGCCGGCTTGTGCCCTGTGTGCCTCTGCGAAGTACGACGACGCACTCACAGAAACCCTCAGCACTTTTTTCGGGGGCTGATGCGTACGGAAAAAAAAATAACGAGGTGGACGACGCACCGGGCAATGCGCCGTCCACCTCGTCAGTTGCAACGTCTCGATTACAACTTAATGGTTTTCCCAACCCGAAGTCACGGTCGATCCCTTCGGGAGGTAATACATCGAAGTCCAGATGTCTTCGATGAGATCCTTGCGGACGAGGAAGTATTCGTGAACCAGGTTGTCCTGACGCGGAAACGCCGGGATAGCGCTGGAAAACAGCAACCCCGAGCACCACGCCCGCCTCTTCGTCGACGACCGGGAAGCGCCTCAGCGCAAGATCCTTCGTCACGCCTTTAAAGATGCCAAAATTGTCATGGCAAATGTCAGCGTGGCGAGGCGCGGTGGATGCGGCGCTATTCTTGTCCTTGCAGCCGGGATCGCTGGGAATCCAGGAACCGTCATGATCCTGCACCGACTGAAAGTAGTCGTTCGCCATTGAGATCAACATGAAGCGGGAACTGCGTTCGGAAGCCGGCAGTGGCTTCGTCGGCGGCGGATGCTTGATCAGCGAAGCGGCGTCCGGCGCCAATGCGCCGGCTTTGCCGTCGTCCGGCAGCGTGGCGATTATCCATTCCGCCTCGGAAATCTTGCTGGCTTCGACTTTGATACGCACCGAGACGAGCTGATCCTTGCCGTCCTTCTTCACGAGTCCAAAATACGCGGCGCTTTCGTTATAGGCGTCGAGCCAGCGATTCTGTATCTCGCCGTAACCCGTGATGTTTTTCCAGAAACCGTCGCCGCTACGGATCTCTGCGGTGTTCGAGGTGGCGAAGTGATTTGCCGCCAGCGGCGCGGCGCTCGGATCATGCTTGAATACAGCCGCCATGTACGTGTCGAGCGTCTGCCGCAGGCAGGCCCGATCGCACTTGCCCGGGCCGGCCTGCTCCGCCGCCGGCACGACACTCGAGTTGAATAACAGCACTAGTGACAATGCGCCGAGATTTGCGGCGCGCGCGATGAGTTGGCGAAACACGGACAATCCCCCCTGCCGTCGATGCCTGCCTAGTACGACGCCGGAGTTTCGAAAACCCTCACCACACTTTGTCGATTCGCAGCTGAACCGTGCGACTCAACGGAAATCCGTTGGCGGGATCGAACAGAATGCCCGGCCCGCCGCCGCCCGCGGGATTGACGACGAGCGGCGGAGTCGAGTTGAAAGGTTCTGCGAGCTGAGACCGACGCTGATGCCCTTGCCGGGACTGCGATAGGTCAGCGTGAGATCCGCTGTTGTGGAGGAATCGATGCTCGCATACGAAGCCGGCACGCCCGGGGCGAGCAGGCTCAGGTCCATCCGGTACGCGCTCGAATAGTTGATGAACAGGCTCGCGGACAGATCCCCAACCGCGTAGCCACGCGCCCAGCCCAATTGACCGCGCCCCTTGAATCGCAACGGGTGACCGAAGCGGTTGGCTTCGTCCATCACCGGCGCACCCCCGATGACGGAGACTTCGAACTCGCGCACATACTCGCCGACGCCATTGACCTTCCATCGGCCCCACTCGCTCTCCCAGGCGTAGCCCGCGCTCAGGTCGAAACCGTTGGCGCGCGTCGAGCCCGCGTTCTGCTGGCCGTAGTACCCGAACGCCAGCACATCGTTCGGGCTCCCCGCCACCGGCCCGTTGAGGGCCTGCCCGCCGGCATTTGCCGCACCCACGCTACTGTTGCCGGCACAACGAACGAGTTGATCGAACAGCGCTTGCGTATTCACTCGCCTGCCGACGACCGCCGCACAGTCGGGGTCCGCGAGATTCGCATGCGGCTCCGGCTCGAAATAGGCCAATGGGTTGCTCAGGGCGAGCGTCGGAAAGAACGTCGGGTTGTAGATGATGTGTTCGTTGAAATACTGCTGGTTGATCTGGCCTGCCGGGCCCGCGTTGTTCTGCGGATTGCTCACCTGATTGATGTAGTCGATCCACCAGTAGTTCACGGACGCGGTGAACCCCCGCGCCGCGCCCGGATTCCACTCGGCGCCCAGAGAGAACGACCTCGACGTCTCCGGAACCAGATTCGTGTGAGCACCCATGGCCTCGTTGTAGACCAGCTTGTTCGCGCCATTGGGGCCGTAGAGGGCGGGGCTCGTGCACAACGGACACAGGGCCGGCGAAATAGCGCTCGCGGCCACCGGCACGGACATCCAGATCGGGTTGAGGCTCGCGAGGTCCAGCATCGGTGCGGGATGGAAGGAGCGCCCGAAGCTTGCGTGAAACCTGAGATCCGCGCTCGGCGACCAGTTGATGCCGATCTTCGGATTGGTGGTAGTGCCGGTGTCGCTGTAGTTGTCGATGCGGCCGGCCAGATCCAATCCCAGGTTCCGCAGGATCGGGATATACAGCTCCGCGTAGCCGGATCGCGTTTCCCGGTATACGTGGAATCGCGTGCCGGTGTGCTTCTCGCTCGACATGTCGTCGTACTCGATACCGGTGGCAAGCCGGACCGCGCCGCCGGGAAGCGTGAACACGGAGCCATCGGCATTCAGCTGGTAGTACCGGAAGTGATCCTGAATCGTGCCGTTCATGCTGGTGCCGCTGACCCACGGCATCTGGGACAGCGAACCCGCCGGATTGCAGCGGAACGCGGCATCGTCGCAGAAGAAATTGAAAGTGCCGAGATCCGGCGCGCTCGGAATAGTCGTGCCGGTGTTCTGCAGGTGGCTCGCCGAGGTGGCCTGTATCGTGAGCTTCCAGTCGCGCGCGAGATCGATGTGCATGCCGGCGGTCGCTTCCCACAATCTGGAAAGACCGGTATTCACCCGTGGCCCGATGAGGCTCACCGTGCTGTAGTTCACCTGCAAGGCGCCCGTCACGCACGCATCCAGCAGAGCGGCGGGCCCGGTGACGACGCCGCTCGTATAGTGGCTGGGATTGCAGGGGCTGTACGGATTGCTGTTCGGAACCGACACCGCGAGGTTGTTGCTGCTCGCGTCGGCAAGACGGCTGAACGTGCGCCTGCTGAACAACCCATCGGCGAAGAGCTGCATCGTGTCGGTGAGGTTCTGCTCGAAGTTCAACGCGAAACGCGTGGCGCTCTGATCCGGAATCGCCTGCATTCCCGTCCAGCCGTTCTGTCGATTCACGCTGCCTGCGGAGCCTAGCTGCGAGAGCGTCAGTTGCCGGCCGTCCTGCCCGCTGGGCATGGCGTAGGTGGTGCCCCCTAACACGACATTTCCCGGCGACGCGAAGGACAGAGACGGCGCGGCCCCGTAGGGCGCGAAGTTGTCGTTGTAGAGGCCAGGATAGGCCGACGCCCGCATCGCCCCGCGTTCGTTGTGCTGGAAAGAAGCGATGAAGCCGCCTTCCCGCACGCTCTCGTCGTTCCAGGTGCGCCCGAAAACGAGGGTCCCGTTCCAGTTGTTGTTCCCTTTCGACCAGCTCGTGCCGCCGACGGTTTCGAGTGTGTCGACCGGACGTCTCAACACGTAGTTGATGGTGCCGGCTACCGCGTCCGCGCCATAGATCGGCGAGGTGCCGTCCTGAACGACTTCCACGCGGGACAGCATCTGCACCGGCAGGTTGTTCGGATCGAACGCGTTGCCGACGATGCCTTCGTTGAACGTGCGATGGCCGTTGACCAGGCTCAGCGTCGCAACCCGGGCCAATGCCATGAATGTTGGGCGAGTTGCCGTACGTGCCCGAAAAGCCGTTCTGGATCTGCGTGCCGGCGGCGATGTTGTCGCCGTTGCCGAGCGAGAGCACCGACGGCAGCGTGTTCAGCACGTCGTTCGTCTGGCTCAGGCCGGACTCGTTCATTGCCGCCCGATCGATCGAAATCAGGGCGGACCCGACCGGCGCGAGGCCGCGGATGCGCGTTCCGGTCACGCTGACCTGGCTGAGCTCGCCCGCCCCGGTGTCGCGGAAAACTCATCGTTCGCCCCGCTGTATCGTTTTCTGTTCATCCCCCGGCGATGGATCGGCCGGCGGCGGCAGGCGATCTGGCGCGCGCCGCAGCCTCGGGCTTCTGCGATCTCGCGCTTTTCGCGCGGATGAGCAGCACGCCGGACAGGGTGCGCGCAGCCTCGAGTCCGGAACCCTGCAGAAGCAGGCCCAGCGCCGCGTCGGTGGTGTACTCGCCTTTCACCGCCGTGCTGCGTAAACCCGCGACGACCTCTTTCGAGAAGAGCACCTGCTCGTTTGCGGCGGCGGCAAGCGCGTTGAGGGCGTTGCCGAGATCCTGGGCGGGAATATCGAGCGTGTGTGTAGCAACGTCATCCGCGAACGCGGGCGTGGAATGGCTAATCGCAAACGCCATGACCGCCGCCGAGGCGACGCACGCCCGCAGAACGCGTCTCGAGTTGCGCCCCACAATCCTCGAACCATGCCCCCTCATCGTCTCGGGCTTGCGCCCTTGCGCATCGCTTACGTGCTGCGAGCCTCGCGAATCAAGAATGCCTCGACACGGCCCCGCGCCTCACGACGCGCGGATGATCGGCCGCGAAACGAATGAAGCCGGCAGGTGGTGGGTTTCGAGTCGACGCGACCGGCGCACGCTTGCGCGGCCGCTCTCCCGGAACGCCGGCGCAACCGGGATCAATGGATAAGGAAATGCCTGCGCGGCTGGCGCGCGACAGATTTCGCATCGTTTCCCCCTCGGCATGCCGCGCTGGCGCGCGGGCAATGCACTTAGACAGTACGACGCCGCAAATCGGAAAAGCCTCAGCGGCGAGATCTAATTCCGGCGCGTCAGATAGATATTCGCGCCCCGGTTGCGAATTGCCTCGACGGGGAAATACGTGGTCACGGCTTCGATGAATGCGTCGGTGTCGCCCGAGTTGAAGACCCCGCTGATACCGACCGCGGCCACGGAGGGATCGACATCGACCTGCTGCCGGGCGTAGCGATTGATGCGTTCGACGGCCGTGGAAAGCGGCTCGTTGTCGAAGAACATCTTGCCCTTCTGCCAGGCCGTGGCGTGACCCAGATCGACGTTGGGCAGGAAAATGGCACGGCCATCGTCATGAACACGAAGCCCCTCGCCGGCGATCAGCTCGACAACCTGCCGGCCGGGCGCCCCGCTCACCTCACCCACGCTCGGCGAGCCCGTGGCCTGCGCGCCCTGCGAAGTGACGCCCCCGACGGCGACGTGCCCTTCGATGAGCGTGACCAGCACCGCCTGCGAAATGAGCTCGACATCGAACTGGGTTCCCAGCGCGACGACCGTCTGGTCGCGGGCACGAACCCTGAAGGGCCGCAGCGGGTCCTTCGCGACGCTGAAGCGGGCCTGACCCTGTTCGAGCGCGATCGCACGCTCTTTGTCGGTGTAGCGCACGCGCACCTGACTGTGCGCATCGAGCACGATGACCGACGCATCCGCCAGCGTCACGGTTCGTCGCTGGCCGAGCTCGGTTGAATACACCGTCCAATGCGGCGAAAAGAGCCACCATGCGCCGGTCCCCAGCGCCACCAGAGCGACGCACGCGGCCGCTACCCATGCGCTCGCCTTGCCCAGCGATGGGGTGCCATGACGCCCGGCCTTGTGCGAATCCTCCAGCGCATCCCGTCGACCGATCACGATCTCGGGCGCGGAAGCGTAGTCACCGATCGTGCTCCACGCCGCGCAAACCTGCTGATACGCCAGGGCGTTGTCCGGATCGGCTTCGATCCAGCGTCGCAGTTCCGGCAGGTCCTCGACGCTCGCGCCTTCGGAACGCACGCGCAGGAACCATTCGACAGCCTGCTCCGTGCGCTCGTCGTCGGTCCGCAGTCCCTTGTCTTCAATCACATTCATTTCGAGTTCAGTCCACGCGTCAGATGCAACAGCGCCTTGGCGACCTGCTTTTCGACGGCACTCGCCGAGATGCCGTATAGCTCCGCGATTTCGCGGATCTTCAGCTTCTCGAGCCGGTACAGGTAAAACATGGCGCGCGTGCGCGGGCTGAGCCCATCGAGCACGGCCAGGACCTCCGCGAGCGTCCTTACTCCCAGTACGACGCGCTCGGGCGACAAATCCACAGTCAAGGCATCGGCCAGGTCCGCGACAGCGTCGAGGGCAGCGGCTCCTCGATGCCACGCCGCCGAACGCGACGCGCCCGGTCGCGCAGCAGGTTGACCGCTATCTGGAAGACCAGCGCCTCGGGATTCTGCACCGGGCGCACTTCGAGGCTTTTCAGCACTCGTTCGAACACGTCCTGCGTGAGGTCCTCCGCCTCGGCGGAGCTGCCGACCCGGCGACCAAAATACGCCAGCAACGGCAGGCGGAAGCGCTTATCGAGCTGCGCTGGGAGCGTATCGCGCGATCGCTCTTGAGGCGGCGTATCGGAAACGGGCGCGGACATGCCCCAAGAATGCGCCGACGATGCACCGAGAACAACCCGCTGCCTTGGAATCGGCGCACAGCGGTTGCCTACGCCCCTTCCCCCGCGAACGCGAAGAAGTCGCTACGCGTCCGGCGCGTAGTGTCCCCACAGGCTGCGGAAGCCTGCTTCCACGAACGCATCGGGGTTGCCCCACTGCGCCTCGTATTCCTTCGCAGGCGTGCTGGCAACGACCTCTTCCGGCCCCATGCCCTTGTTGAGGCCGGCGACGAGGCGCTCGTAGATCGTCATGTACATCTTGCGGTGGCCTTCGAGGTCGCCCCGTGAGAGCACGGCGCCGTTCGCCGGAACGATCTTCGTGTTCGCGTCGGCGACCTTCAGCAGCTTGTCGTAGCCGGCCACGAGGCCCGCGATCCAGCCGCCCGTCTCCCAATCGAGACGCGGCCAGCCGTCCGCCGAAACAACGCCGCCGGTGGCGAGCACGTTCGCATTCTTGAAGTGAACGTAGATGTCGCCATCCGTGTGCGCCTGAAGCAGATAACCGTATTCGATGTCCTGACCCGCGAAGCTGAGCGAGTCGTGCGTATACGTCGTCTTGCTCGGGCGCGCCTTTTCCGGCAGCGGGCCAACGGCTTCGGCAGCCAGCTCGCCTTGATCGGGCGCGCGAGCCACAGCTTCGTGTTCTCGTGCGCGATGATCGTAGCGCCGCCCTTGCCAACGCGCTCGTTGGAGCCCGTCTGGTCCGGTGCCAGTGCGTGTTGATCAGCACCTTTACCTTGGAACCGCCGGTGACCTTCGAGGCCTCACGCAGCACGTCCGAGGATTTCTCGAAGCTGCCGCCGTCAACGAGCAGCGAGCCTTCTTTCGTGCCCAGCGCGACGACGTTACCGCCACCCCCCGCTGATGAGGCTGAGGTTCGGTGCCAACGGCGTAGTCGTGATCGCAGGCCCCTTGGCGAACGCGGGAACCGAGATCAGGCTTGCACCCAACCCGGAAGCCGAGGCAATCACAGCGCCTTGCACGGCGCGCGTAAGGAACAGACGGCGGGACAGATCTTTCATTCGACTCTCAATCGTTCGGAACCTGGGCGGTAATCGTGGGCGTCGGGACCGAGGGCCACGGCGGGAGATTCGGATTCTCCACGTTCGCGCCCAGGTCTTTCAGCAGTTTCGCGAGATCGTTACGCGCGGGCGGCTTCTGCTGGAGAAAGCCGATGCGGACGCGGGCCATCGCGTAATCGAGCGCGGTGAGGCCATCGGCGTCGCGGGCGTTGATGTCCACATTGTAGGACACCAACTCCTTCATCACTTTCGTCCAGCCGCGCGTCGTGGCTGTATGAAGCGGCGTGGCGCCTGTTGTGAGCACGCGCACGTCGGCACCACGATCGCCGGGGAGCGCAGAGCGCACCGGCGGGCCCTTCTCGATGAGGAACTTCGCGGCGTCGACATTCCGGTGCGCGCGACGGCCAGCACCGCGATTTTCGCAGTGACGGCACTCATGAATCAGACCTCCGAGAACGTCCCAGTGCTGTTGCCGAGCGAATCGACCTTCACGCCAGCGCGTTGGAGCAGCGTGACGAGCAGGTTCGCGTGCGGCGTGTCCTGCGGGAAGTGCAGGTGCTGGCCACCCTTGATCTTGCCGCAGCCCTTGCCGAGCACGACCGAAGGCAGCGGGTCGTTGTTGTGCAGATCGCTGTTGCTCATGTTGCTGCCGAACAGAATGATGGACTGGTCGAGCACGTTGCTCTCGCCTTCCTTCATTCCCTGCAACCGCTTCACGAACTTCGCGAACCGCTCGGTGTGATACGTCTGGATCTTGATCAGACGCTCGATCTTCGCGGGATCGTTCTGGTGGTGGGACAGCGGATGGAACGCATCCGACACGCCAACCTGGTTGTACGTGCGCATGCTCACTTCCTTCGCGATCATGTAGGTCGCGATGCGCGTCTGATCGGTCTGCCAGGCGAGCGCAATCATCTCGAACAGCACGTCGAGCAGTTCGGTGAAATCTTCCGGCACGCCCACCGGCGCGGCGGGAAGGCCCGAAAGGCCCTTCGCGCTCACCGACATCTTCTGCACGCGACGCTCGACTTCGCGAACGGAGTCGAGATAGTCGTTCATCGACGAGCGATCGGCCGCGCCGAGCCGCTTCTGCAGGCTCGCCGAACTCTGCATCACGTAGTCGAGCACGCTGCCGCTTTCGTCCAGCAGCTGCGTACGCTCATCCGCCGTGTCGCCCTGGCCGAACATGCCGTAGAACACTTTGCGCGGATTCGTTTCCATCGGCAGCGCCTGACTGGGCGTGCGGAACGCGACGGTGCTGCCGAAACCGCAACTCGCAACACCCGCGGCGCAAGCGGAGCCACCGCCCTCACCCGCGATTTCCAGCGACGGGATCGCCGTGCCCTGCCCGATCGCGCGCGCGGCGAGCTGGTCGGCTGTGACACCGCGATCATCCTTGCCGTCACGATCCTTCGGCAGCACGCAGCTCAGCCAGGTGCCGGCCATGATGCCGTGAGGGTCGGAGCTCTCGCCGCCCTTGTTACGCAGGCCGCTGACGACCGTGGCGTACTGCTTGTACGGCGCGAGCGGCTTCAGGATGGGCGACATCTCGAACGCCGTGCCCGTGTCCTTCGGTACCCACGCGGCCTGAACCGCGCCGTGCGGGAAGTAGATGAAGCCCATGCGCGGCTTGGCGACCGCAGCGGTCTGCGCCAGCGCGGTGCTCGCGGGGATCATCGCATCCAGCAGCGGAAGCGCGATGACCGCACCGGCGCCCTTGAGCAGCGTGCGGCGGGAAAGATGTTTCTTGGTAATGAACATGGTTGTTACCTGAATCTTCCGGGCTACTGGGTCACAGCGGCCGTGACGGTGGCGTTCTTCGGATCGACCGGCGCGGGCGCGGTCTTGAGGAACGCGTCGCTCGTCACAATGGCCGTGATGAGCGAGTTGAAGCGGTAATTGTCCTTCGCGAGAGCGCGAACGATGCCGCGAACGGTCGGCATGTCCTCGTACTCGACCGGGCGACCGAGACCGTACGTCATGAGCTTCGAGGTGAGCGTCTGCACGAACTGCTCGGGCTTGTCGAGCAGCGCCTTGCGCAGGTCATCCGGGCCCTTGACGACAGTGCCATCGGGCAGCTTGCCGGCCGTGTCGAGCATGTCGCGCGTGTAGCGATCCATGTCGCGGTACTGGCCGACGGCGTCGAAGTTCTCGAGCGCGAAGCCGAGCGGATCCATCACGCCGTGGCAGGCGTGGCAGCGCGGATTCGTGCTGTGCATTTCCATGCGTGCGCGCAGCGTCTTCGGCTTCTCGCCGGCCGCATTCTCTTTCAGGTTGCCGACGTTCGGCGGCGGCGTTCCCGGCGGTGTGCCGCTGATGCGTTCGAGAATCCAGGCGCCACGGAGCACGGGAGCCGTGCGATCCGGGTACGACGTGAGCATCAGCACGCCGCCCTTGCCGAGCAGGCCAAACCGCGCGGACTGCGTCAGCGTGACGGGCTGGAACTGATCGCCCTTCACCGTCGTGATGCCGTAGTGGAGCGCGAGTTTCTCGTTGAGATACGTCTTGTCCGACGACAGCAGGTCGAGCACGTTCGAGTTCGTGCGGAACACGCTGTCGACGAAGAAACGCAGTTCCTCCTTGAAATCCTGTCGCAGGTCCGACTGGCCCGACGCATACGGGTACAGGCGCGGGTCCGGCACGATCTCATCGAGGCGCGCGACGTTCAGCCACTCGAACGCGAAGTTCGTCGTGAGCGTCTCCGAGCGCGGGCTCGCGAGCATGCGCTTCACCTGCGCGGCCATCACGTCGGGCTGATGCAGGCGGCCGGCTTTCGCGTCCGCGATCAGGGCTTCGTCCGGAATGCTGCTCCAGAGAAAGAACGAGAGGCGCGACGCGAGCTCGTAATCGGTGAGCGGGCGCGTCTCGGTGCCGGGGTTCAGGTCCGCCCGATAGAGAAAGCTCGGGCTCGCGAGGACGCCGGCGAGCGCGCGCTTGATGCCAGACTCGAAGTCACCCGACTTGCGACCGGAGGTGTACAGACCCATCAGGCCGTTCTTGTTGTCGGCATCGAGCTGGCCGCGGAACGCCTGCGTGGCAAGGCGCGTGACGATCTGCTCCGCGCACGCCTGCTCTTCCGCCTGCGCATGCGGGTAGCAGCTGAAGATCTTCTGGCGCGCGGCGTTCATGCTTACGCCCTTCGCGTCGAACGGGCCGCGCACTTCGAACGAGCGGATGGCTTTCACCTTGTCCTGCCCGCCTTCCGGCGCGATCGTGAACAGGCGCGCATCGGACTCGGCAAACGTGCGCTCGAGGAACGTGACGCCGACCTTGTGGATACCCGCCGTCGCATGGAAGCGGATGTTCTTGAGGCGCTTGTTGATCGCGTCGACCGCGGGATCCTGCTTCTGGTCGATGTCCCTCAAGTCCTGCTCGCCGCCGACGTGCGTGCGATAGAACTCCTTGCCGTCGAGCAGCGCGACGATGGTGTTCTCGAACTCCATGTCGTGCACCCAAAGAGCACCGGCGAGATCCGCGATGGTGAGTTGGTAATCACCGTCCGCAGGGAAGTAGTGATCGACCACGGTGCCGCCGCGCGTGCCGAACGGCAGGCCGTCGCGGTGCATGCGTTGGGTGCCGCCGTTTTCCACGGTGTAGGTCGTGGCGGCGGGCAGCGCCTTCGCGTTACCCATCGCCTGGGCGGCGACCTTGTGGGCGGCGCCGAGGTACTGATCCATGAACGAGGGCGAGACTTGCAGCGCGGTGGCGATGTTGTCGAAGCCATCGTGGGCTTCGTCTCGCGGCAGCATCGAGGCGGCGTCGATGTCGAGGTCCAGCAGGTCTTTTACCGCGTTGGCGTATTCGCGGCGGTTGAGGCGATGCAGGCCGACGCGGCCCACGTGCGCGTGGCCGGCGGCCGCGGTGTCCAACGACGTTTCGAGGTAGCCGACGAGGCTCGCGAACTGCTCGTTCTCGGGCTGCGGCTTGCCGGGCGGGGGCATCAGGCGGCCGCGCAGGCGGCGGATGGACTTCTCCCACGTCTCGGCTTCCGCCGGAATGTCGTCCATCGTCATCGTGTCGAAGGCGATGCCACCGGCCCAGTCGGTGGTGTTGTGGCATTCGAAGCAGTACTTCTCGATGACGGCCCAGTGCTTCGACTTCTCGTCAGTGCCCGCCGCAAGCATCGCGACGGAGGTCTTCCGGGCATGCGCCGCAGGCTCGGCGTCGGCCGCTTCCGCTGTCGTGAACGGGGTCAGGAACAGGGCCGCAGCCAAGACTGCGAGCGGGGTGCTCCGGAGGGAAAAATCGAAGGTCATGGGGTCCTTCGCGAGGTGTCTGTCGGCTGCCGTGCGCCGAACCATAGCGCCACAAAATATCCAGCAACACCACAATGTTACGTATCGTCCGCAACCCGGCGTGAAATGCACAGAGGCGCTGGATCGGCAAAGGAGTTTTACTTTTCGAGGTGTGTGTCGGAGAGCTTGGAACGGCGGCCTGCGCGGGGGCGACGTCCCGTGCGAGAGCCCTTTACGGCCGGCGGCACTTGTCGCGGGGACGCCTCGTAGCGAGGAAGAGCTCCCCTCTCAGCCGCCCGGCGATTGAGGGCTCCTTCAATCGGCGGCGGATATCACGATGTCTGACAGCTTCTGGAAGCGCTCAATGTTCGCGTTGCTCTCCATCACGCCCGCGCTCAGACACACGAAGGTGACGTCGCGCTCAGGGTCGACCCAGTAAAGGGTCGTGCCGGCCCCGTAGTTGCCAAAGGTGCCCGGCGACGTAAGCGTGCCAAACATCGTGTGAATCAACGCCGGGCCTCGCAGGCTGAAGCCAAGGCCGATATAGCCGGGCACTTCGGGCCAGCCACGTTCCTTGCCACGCGCGGTGTAGAGGTCATTCGGCTTGTCGCCCGTGTGGTTCCGCGTGGCGAGCGCAAGCGTCGCGGGCGACAGGATGCGGGCGCCTTCGAGGGCGCCCTTCAGGCGCAGGGACTCCGCGAGGCGAAACATGTCCGGCACTGTCGAGGCGATGCCAACCCAGGGCATCTCGGCGTGCTCTTCTTCGAAGGCGCCGTTCGGGCCCAGGTTGCTGTGGCCACGATGGCCGATCGGGTAGTTGCCGCGGAAGTCGGGGATGACTTTGCGCGGCTTCAGGTCGGCTCTCAGGCCCACTGAAGTGTCTTTCATCTTCAAGGGGTTGAGGAGATCTTGTGTGACGATGTCTCGGTACGCGCGCTTCTTCGGATCCGTGCGGCGCAGGGCCTCGCCCATCAGCACGTGGTTCGCGAGCGGAGAGTAGGCGAGACGCTCGCCCGGCGGGGTCGCGGGGGCCACCACTTCGAGTGTGTCGCGAACGACGTCATCGAAGATGTCGATGTACCAGTTGGGCTTCATTTCGAAAAGGATCGGGAAGCCGGATTGGTGCGATAGCAGGTGGAAGAACGTTACGGCTTCCCGGCCTCTGCCTTTGAACTCGGGGATCACTTCGCAGACACGCGTCGTGAGGGCGTAGCGGCCCTCTTCGATTGCCCGCAGCGTCAGCAGGTTCGTGAAGGCCTTCGTGACCGAGAAGATGCTGAAGACGGAGTCGAGCGCGAGCGGTCTCGTCTGCTCGGCGTCGTGGGAGCCCATCGCCTTCTCGAAGAACACCTTGCCGGCGCGCGCGACTTTGATCACGGCGCCGTGATACAGGCCGGCGGAGATGTCCGCCTTCACCACCGCCTCGAGATGCTGCAGGCGAGGCGCGTTCATGCTGGATTCGCTCATATTTCAAAGGCTCCGGAAAATCGTTTTACGAAACTGAAGACGGTTCGCTCATCCGGCTCCGAAGCGCCCGGTCGCGGATCGCCGGCACGGCTCCGAGCCGCCCGGCGATCGAGGGCTTCCTCACTTGCAGTGAAAGCTCTCGGCGAGCGAAGGATCCCCCTTCCCGTTGTAGCGCGGCAGCGTCGGGTACTGACAAACCGGCCGCGAAATCGCCGGCTGCGTAGACCGCGTCGCCTTCATCGCATTCGGCGCCTGGTCGTGTTCGACCCAGTGATCCATCGCGTCGATCGAGTCGAAGTCGTCGGCGCCCGGGCCGCCACGGCAGTGGTAGACGCCTGGCAGCACGAAGAAGCGCGCGCTGGAGTCGAGCGCTTTTACTTTCGGAGCCGTCGTCGACTTCATCTGCTCGTAGTATTCGATCGTCGCGATAGGGCTCGGGCCTGGGTCATCCATCCCGTGCCACATCAGCAGCTTGCCGCCGTTATTGATGAACGGGCTGATGTCGGGATCCTTCGCTTCGTATTCGGCCGCGAAGGCGCTGGCCTTGAGGGTGACGTAGTCCTTGTCGAAGTTGAATTGCCGCAGGTCGAAGTCGGGATTACCGAACAGCTGCCGGCGCAGGCCGCCGAGCCCCTGGCCGGAAGAGCCTGCGAGGAAGCTCTGCTCATCGGGCTTCTTCATCGCGGAGACGTAGACAGACCAGGCCGCCTCGCCGCCCCGGTTCAGACCATACGCGGAGGTCAGGCCGTCGGGCGTCTTGTGGCCGGAATAGAGATCGTTGGCCGCCTTGACCTGCGCCGGCGAAAGGCACGTCGCGTCCTTGGCGCCGGCGGGGCATTGCAGCTGCTTCGCGTCGAACTTGCAGGCGCGCGGGTCGGTGACGATGCCGTCGACGAGCCCGTCCCGGCCGTCGCATTCGGCGAGGGAGGCTTCGTTGATGTGCTTGATCTGTTCGCCGGTCAGGGTGGCGCCATCGCGCAGGAAGATCGTGTTTCGCCAGACCGCCGACGTTTGCGTCGCGAGCGTGTAGACCGGCGCGCCGGCGATGACACCGTCGTAATCTTTCGGGTAGCGCTGCACTTCCATGAGGGCCTGCCGGCCGCCGGTGGAGCAGCCCTGGAAGTACGCGCGCTTTTGCGGCTGGCCGTAATACTTCGCCACGACCTGTTTGCCGAGGTCGGTCATCACGTGAATGGCGCGGTAGCTGAAGTCTTTCGAAGCCTCGGGGTTCGCGGCCCACGCGGTGTCCCACACGTTGGTGACGTCGTGACCGCCGTTGGTCTGCGCGGTGGCGTAGCCCTTTGCGAGGCCCGGGGCCGCCGTGGGGAGCACAATGTTGCCCGCCCAGCCGCCGCCGCCGAGGCCCAGCATTTTGCCGTTCCAGTTCTCGGGGAGTCGGTAGACGACGGTGATGCTGGAGCCTGCGACCGGTTTCACCGATGCGGTGACTTCGCAGAACGCCGGCAGGTGTTTCGCCGCATCGGCGGCGACGGCTTTTGCCGAGCTGACGGTGGTGTTATCGAAGGTGTTTGCGGCGCCGAGCGCTTCGCATTGAGCGGGGCCGTTCAATGCGTGCGCCGACTGCGCGACGAGAGCCGAAACCGCAAGACAGAGCAGACGGGAGTTCGATGACATGCGAGCCCGATATAGTTGTGAGTTGTGTCGGAGGCGCGAGGATATGCCTCGCGAAACGATTTCGCCGCATCGAGCGTGAGACAGGATCGAAGGGCGGACCGTTGCGCCGGCAACCGGCTTACGAACGGCCGACGGCGCCCACTGATGCACGCAGCGCCGGCCGAGACGACGCGACGCGACGCGACGCGCGTTGAGCGCGGCTCGCGGAATCGAATCAGCCCGCTAGTGTCGCTTCGAGTGCCTTGCGCCATTCAGCCGGCTTGCCGAGCCAGCGCGAGCTGTCGAGCATCGCAAGGCCGCGCGGCGTCTCGAGCGCAAAGGTCGGGAACCCCTGCCCGCCCACGCGGGACAGCAGCCGGCGGCTTTCCGTCATGTGCGCCTGAACCGCAGTGCCGAGCGCCTTGGAGAACTCCGCGTCGAACACCGCGCGGTCGACGCCCAGATCCGCGGCAAGCGCGGCGAGCGCCGCGCGATCCGACAGGGCGCGGCCCTCTACGAAGTGCGCCTTCTGCAAGTGAGCGGCCATATCCGCCCCGCGCCCGGCCGCGGCTTCCACCGCCAGGACGGCTGCGGTAGGCGGCTCCGAGTCGAGCATCGCCGTGTGATCGCGCAGGAGCCCGTTCGTATACGGCTCGCCGAACGGCTGACCCGTCATGGCGGTGATGCGCGCAGCGTGCTGCATGACGAACTGGCGCAAGCCCTCCGACGCGAGCTGCCGCGCCGAGCCCGCCATCATCCCGCCCCCGTGGAGCACGAATCGCAGGCCCTCGATCTCGCGCGCGGCTTTGACCAGCGGCGCCGCGCCGTAGCACCAGCCGCAGAGCGGGTCATATATATAGTGAAGCGTGGCTGTGCTCATGGGGTGAATCCAAAACGGGTTCCGGCCGCATCCATCATCTGAACACCTGGATTTCGAAAGAGCCCTACATGACTCCGTCGCCGCAGATCATAACGTTGATCGTCGTCCTGCTGTTTGCCCTTGCCGCCGTGGCGGTGATCGCTTTTGCGACGCTGAGGGCGCGGCTGGCGGCGTTGGACCTCATCCAGCGGGCCATCGACAAGGGGGAAACGCTCGACCCCGCGGTCGTCGAAAAGCTGCTCGGGCGGCGGCCGGAGCAGCGAGGCCTGCTCATGCCGGGCGTCATGACCATTGCGCTGGGCGTCGGCCCTGGGGCTGTCCGGATTCTTCATGGCGGATGGGGACGCCGCCAACCTGAGCGCCCGACTCGCCAACGGCACGATTCTAGTGTGCCTCGGCATCGGGCTTCTGGTGGTAAGCCGGCTCGGCAGGCCGGATCGCGGGGCCTGAGCCCGCGCCCGCCCGAAAGCCCCCGGCGTGATCCGCTTTCTCCACCCTGCTTCGCTCGCCACGATGGACGAGCCATCCGTCGTCGCGCTCGCGCGCGCGGGCGAAGAACCCGCGTTCGCGGAGTTGATGCGCCGACGCCAGTCGGTCACACGGAACATGCTGGCGCGGCTATGCCGCGATCACTCGCTCGCGGACGACCTGGCGCAAGAGGCGTTTCTGCAGGCCTGGCGGCAGTTGCCGAATCTCCGAAGCCACGACGCATTTGGTGGATGGCTGCGACAGATCGCCGTCAACGCGTGGCTTCAAAATCGGCGCAAGCGCGGCGAGGCGGCGCTCGACGAGGTGAAGTTCGACGAGCCGTCGAGTGAGCCCAAGGTCGGCGAACGCATGGATCTGCTCGCGGCGTTGCAACTCCTGGCGCCCGTGGTAAGGCTTTGCGTGGTGCTGGCGCATAGCGAAGGGATGAGCCACGGCGAGATTTCCGAGACCACAGGCCTCCCGCTCGGCACAGTGAAAACGCACGTGAATCGCGGCTCCGCAAGACTTCGAGAGTTGCTCTCGGCCTATCGCGAACAGGAGAATCCCGCGCCATGAGCGACGAGAAAGACCGCGACCTGTCGGATCTCTTCAGCGCCCCGCCCGCGCGGAGCGGGTCGGCCACGGATGAGGCGCGCTTCGTCGATCGCGTGAGCGGGCGACTGCAGAGGCGGCGACGGGTGATGCTCGCGCTTCGCGTGATCCTGCTGGTGGCGGTGGTGGTGACCATTGCGCCGTTCGTGCCGCCATTCATCACATCGTTTCTGAAAATCTTCGGGCTTTAGAATCCAAGCGGCGCTTCGCCCGCATCTTCTGAGACAGGAACGACGCACTTTCTCAGGAGCACAACGATGAAGACTCTCACGCGCAGACAATTTGGCCTTGGCCTCGTGGCCGCAGCCGGCGCGGCTGCGCTTGCCGCGCCTCGCTTCGCGCTGGCGAACAGCGCGAGCCACGGCTTCGACGAGGGCCGCTACATCAACATCAACGGCGTCGAGCAATGGATCACCATTCGCGGTCGTGACGCGCGTAATCCGGTGGTGGTGTTTCTTCACGGCGGGCCTGGGCTGGGCATGGCGTCTGCCGCTCCGCTGTTCGCCGATTGGGAGTCTCGATACACGGTCGTGCAGTGGGATCAGCCGCGCAGCGGCTTCACTCAAGCGCGCAACGTGGATCGTGACATCGGTCCGCTGACGCTCGAACGATTCACTGCGGATGCGCTCGCAGTGGTGAACCACGTGCGCAAGACGACTGGCGCGAAGCGGGTCGTCCTGTTCGGGCATTCGTGGGGTTCGCAGATCGGCCTCACGCTGGCGCGGCGGCATCCGGAAGTGGCTTCGGCGTACGTCGGCACGGGCCAGGCCGTTAGCGGATCGCAGGGGGGAAAGCTGGGTTACGAGCTTGCGCTCGACGCGGCCCGCAAGCGCAACGACACCACCGCGGTCGCGGCGCTCGAGAAAGTGGGGCCGCCGCCCTACTCGACCGTCGAAGAATTCTTCGTGCGGCAGCAATACGCCAATCCGCCCGGCCTGCCACAGAGTCCCATCGAGAAGGAGCGCAACGCCGCGATGGCCAGGTTCATGAGCACGGCGCTGCCCGCGAACGCGACCTACATCCCGGCCGAAGTGCCGCAGTACGACATGATCGCCAACTTCATCGACACGCAGAAGCTCCTGTTTCAGGAGTCGGAGAAATTCGAAGCGGCGGCTACGCTCGGATACCGATATCGAGTGCCGATCTACTTCTTCGAGGGCGAGAACGACATCAATGTGCCGATGTCCCTCGCGCGCGAATACCTCGAGCGCGTCGAGGCGCCTCGCAAGGCGTTTCGCGTGATCCCCGGCGCGGGTCACAACACGATGGGGGCCTTCCACGCCGAGCTTCTGGCGCTCTTCGATTCGGAGGTTCGGCCTCATGTGACGTAAACGTGGCGAGCATCAGTCCAAGTGGTTATCAGCAGGTGAACGATCGTCGTTTCACAGCGCAAGCGTCACACGCTACCTTGCAATCCGGCGCCTCGGTACCCGTTCGACCGACTCAGTGACCCCCTCGCTGATTTCCGATAGCGCGGTGTCGGGGCTGCCACCACCCTTCCGGATCGCGGCCGGCTTCACAGCCGGCCGCGCCGGGTTTTCGCCCGGCGGGTAAGATGCCGCGTGGCGCGAGGGGCGCCCTTCCTGAAAGAAGAGCGGTGACGCCTTTCCAAAAGATCGGACTGACCTACGGTGCGTGGCTCGTGATCTGCGGGCTTGCGGCGTGGTTTCTCGCGCGCTGGTCGGCGCGGCGCCGGCTCAACGGCGTGGTGCTCGCGCTTCTCGTGCCGATTGCGCTCATCAATCTCGCGCAGATCGCGTACATCCTCACGCTCGGCGAGTCGATTCTCCTGCGGCCGCGAAATCCGCTGGAGAAATGGCTTCAGCACACCGACTTTGTCTGGTACATCCTGTTCGCGCTCTGGCCGTTCGCCACCGCCATTGGCATTGCCCAGACGTCGCTGAGAATTGCGAGCCGGCCGGTGCTCGCGCGCTGGGCCGCCTTCGGCTGCAGCCTCGGAATCGCCGCGCTGACGCCTCTGATCCTGATCTTCGTGACCTGCGGGCTCGCCGGGGCGTGTCTCTGATCGCGCGGCCTCGCCCCCCCTTCCGCTCGCGCCGCCGAGCGGGCACGGATTTCCGCTGCGGGGCACGGCACGAGCATCGCGGCAACGTCCGCCGGCACCAAGACCCGCTTCAGCCGTGCGCGACTTCCTTCAACACGGCGGCGAACTTGCCGCCCAGCGGCCCGTCGTCCTCGCGTGGGCCCAGCAGGCCGAGCTCCACGCTCGCGGTCGAGCCGCGCAACTCGCGGTACCGGACGCCGGCACGCTTCAAGTTCTTCACGGATGAGGGCACCAGCGCGACGCCCATGCCGCTCGCCACGAGGCTGATCACCGTCTGCATCTGTCGCGCGTATTGGCTGATGCGTGGCGTGAATCCGTTCGCGCGGCATTCGCTCACGATCACATCGAACAGACCCGGCGCAACTTCGCGGGGCGGAATGATGAAACTCTCGCCGGACACCACCTTCAGGCGCACGGGCCCCTCGGTCTTGACCAGCCGACGCGCCGCCGGCACCGCGAGCAGCAGCCGTTCCCGCAACACGGTTTCGAAGAGAAGATCCGGCTCATCGACGGGCGCAAGACCGATGCCCAAGTGCAAACGGCCTGCGCGGATCTCCTTCACCTGCGCATCGGTGGTGAGCTCGTGCAGCTGCACGTCGACTTTCGGGAACCGCTCGCGGAATCGCTTCAAGGCGGGCGGCAGGATGCCGTAGTCCGCAATCGACACGAACCCGACCGACAGCGTGCCGACATCGCCCTGCCCGGCGTGCTGTGCCTTCAGACGCGCCTGGTCGAGGCGGCGGAACACACTTCGAATCTCCTCATAGAACACCTGGCCCGCGGGCGTGAGCACGACGCCGCGGTTACTCCGGTCCAGCAGGCGCACGCCGAGGTCGCTTTCCAGGCTTTTCACGTGAGTCGACAACGGTGGCTGGGAAACGTGAAGGCGCCGGGCGGCGCGCGAGAAGCTCTTCTCTTCCGCGACGGCGATGAAGTATCGAAGCTGCCTCAGGTCCACTATCTGAAATCCCTATACCGGGTGAATGAATACTGTATTTCCCAGTATAGCGGGCGGCGCGCAGAATTCCGCCCGCCGCTCTCAACAGGATTCATACCCATGCCCGCCCTTCGCTCCCGCGTCAGCACTTCAGGCCGCAACATGGCGGGCGCTCGCGCCCTGTGGCGCGCAACCGGGATGAAGGACGGCGACTTCGGCAAGCCGATCGTGGCGGTCGTCAACTCGTTCACCCAGTTCGTGCCGGGTCACGTGCACCTGAAAGATCTCGGCCAGCTCGTGGCGCAGGAGATCGCGGCCGCTGGCGGCGTGGCGAAAGAGTTCAACACCATCGCCGTCGACGACGGCATCGCGATGGGCCACGACGGGATGCTGTACAGCCTCCCGTCGCGCGAGTTGATCGCGGATAGCGTGGAATACATGGTGAACGCGCATTGCGCCGACGCCATGGTGTGCATTTCCAACTGCGACAAGATCACGCCGGGCATGCTGATGGCGGCGTTGCGGCTCAATATCCCGACGGTGTTCGTGTCGGGCGGGCCGATGGAAGCCGGCAAGGTACTGCTCGGTGGCAAGACGAAAGCCCTGGATCTCATCGATCCCATGATCGCGGCGGCCGATGCCGCGGTTTCCGACGCGGACGTGCTGGCGCTCGAGCGCTCCGCCTGCCCGACGTGCGGCTCGTGCTCCGGCATGTTCACCGCCAATTCGATGAATTGCCTCACCGAAGCACTCGGCCTCGCGCTACCTGGCAACGGCTCGACGCTCGCCACCCATGCCGACCGCAAGCGGCTCTTTCTCGAAGCGGGGCGCGTCGTCGTGCGGCTCGCGCGGCGCTATTACGAGCGGGACGATGCCACTGCCCTGCCACGGGCAATCGCAACGTTCGAAGCGTTCGAGAACGCCATGACGCTCGACATCGCCATGGGCGGCTCGACGAATACGGTCTTGCATCTGCTGGCCGCGGCACATGAGGCGGGTGTTCCCTTCACGATGAAGGATATCGACCGTCTGTCTCGCCGCGTTCCGGTGTTGTGCAAAGTGGCGCCGGCCGTCTCGCACGTTCACATGGAAGACGTGCATCGGGCGGGCGGCGTGATGGGCATTCTGGGTGAATTGGATCGCGCCGGGTTGCTACACACGGGCACGCACACCGTGCATAGCGGGTCGCTGTCGCAGGCACTCGAGCACTGGGATATCGCGCGAGACCGGCGCAACGGCGAAGACGCACGCGGCTCCGCGAGCTCAGCCGCATCAGCCGGCCCCGGCGTCCCGCGTTCGGAGCCGCTCGCATCCGACGTCGCCACCTTTTTCCGCGCGGCGCCCGGTGGCGTTCCGACGCAGATCGCGTTCAGCCAGGAGCGTCGCTGGGACGACCTCGACATCGATCGCAAGGCTGGCGTGATTCGCAGCGCCGAGCACGCATTCGGCCGCGATGGCGGCCTCGCCGTGCTCTACGGCAACCTCGCTATCGAGGGTTGCATCGTGAAGACCGCAGGGGTCGACGCGAGCATTCTGAAATTCTCCGGCCCGGCGCGTGTGTTCGAAAGCCAGGATGCGGCAGTTGCGGGAATCCTCGGCGGTCAGGTCATCGCGGGCGACGTCGTACTGGTCCGATATGAAGGACCGAAGGGCGGCCCCGGCATGCAGGAAATGCTCTACCCCACGAGCTACCTGAAGTCGAAGGGCCTCGGCAAGCTCTGCGCGCTCGTCACCGATGGGCGCTTCTCGGGAGGGTCGTCGGGACTTTCGATCGGTCACGTTTCACCGGAAGCCGCCGAGGGCGGCGCGATCGGGCTCGTCGAAGACGGCGACCGCATCGAGATCGACATTCCCGCGCGCTCGATCAGCCTCGCCGTGAGCGAAGCGGAGCTGACGAAGCGGCGTGCGCATCGACAAGCCGCCGGCTGGGTACCCACGGCACCGCGCTTCCGCAGAGTCTCGCCAGCGCTTCGCGCCTACGCCGCGATGACCACGAGCGCGGCGCGTGGCGCGGTGAGAGACGTGGATCAGCTCACCAAGTCGACGTAACCAAGCTATTTCGCCGGGCCGTCGTTCGGGACGCGTGCAGCCAGCACGGGTTCGCACGCGGCCGCGGGCGTCGGCGTCGCACCCGGCGCTACGGCCGCCGCATCGGGTGATACCGCGGCCGTGCCGGATGACACGGCCCCCGCGCCGGCCGCAACCGGCGCGCCCGTCGGTTTGCCCATTCGCACCGACGGATGCTTGAGGGAGCCGGCGAGATTGACCGGCGTCCTGAGTCGAAGCAGGCGCGGCTGCCTCGGCTCGCCGCGCAACGTCAGATCCAGCGCCTCTGTGCCGAGATGAACGTCGCCGCTCCCGGTGATCACGATGGGATCGGTCTCGATGACGATTCGCTCCGCGCTCAGCACACCGTCCCGCGCGCGGAAGGTCGCGACTGCGCAGCGCACCGGCGTTTCCGAATCGCTCCTCGTCAACGTCAAACCCAGTCCGCGCAGCGTCGCGGCGGTCATCTCCGCCAGCGACGCGCGCATGGCGCCGCGTGACATCGACAGCGCGAGCGTTCCGCTGGCGCTGGCGGCCAGATCGTGAATGGAATCACCGCGACCCGAAACCGCCAGCCGGGCCTGCAGCATCCCTTCGAACGGAGGCCGCACGTTCTCCTTGCGCGCGAATTGCGCGAGCGACAAGTCGGCCATTGTCAGATCGAGCGTCGTCCGCGGGACTTCACCAGTCACGTCGATCTTCACACTGCCGGTGACGTGACTCTCGCGCAGTCGGCCGCTAATGCCCGTCGCTGTCAGCACGCCCTGGTCGATCGTGGCCTGCGCCGAGAACGCGCTGACTGAAAGTGCGCGGGACTCCACGACGTCGGCGCGATAGCGAATCACGGCGTCACGGTTTCGCAGGCCGTTCAGCGGCACTTTCGAATCTGGAAGCACCCGTGACGCCGACGAAGTAGCGGGCAGCGCGGATCCGTCGGCTTCGTGCCGCCCGAGATCGGACAACCGAAGCAGGTTCGAAGCGAGATTCGCGTTGACTCGCGAACGCCCGTCGACGATCTCCAGTGCGACCGTGCCACGCAGGTCGCTGCGGCCAAAATGCGCCGCCAGATCCTTGAAAGCCGACCGCCGGTCGCGACGTTCGGCCTTGCCGGTGAGCGTGAACGGCGCGCTGTTCGGGAAATGCATGCCGGCGAGGAAATACAGCTCGCTCATGCTCACGCCGTTCGCCACGAACTGCGCGTCGAGCATTCCCGGATCGAACGGTTGAAGCAGTTGCCCGTGGCCGCGAAGCTGCGCCTCGCCGGAGCGCTCGACGAACGTGAAGGCATACGGCTTGTCGTGGCTCGCCACCGCGAGCGGCTCGCCGTCGATCGCGAACGTGGCGGCCCGGCCATTCAGCTGGCCCGAACCTTCGATCCGCAGCGGCGGCGGAGACGCCGCCGCGCGCACGTCACCCGCTGTGACGGTGCCATCGAACCGCAGATGCCGCCGGGCATCGTCGAGGACGACGTGCGCGTCCGGCATGTAGAGACTGCGGAGCAAGCGGCCCGGCCCTTTCTCGGGCGCGCCCGGCGGGCTCCGTTGCCAGTTCGCACGCCCCTCGGCGTCGCGCACGAGGTGCAGGTCCGCGGAAATCATTTCCAGCCGCTGGATGTTTTTCATTCGACCAGGCCAGGGAGAGTCGAATACCAGGGTCAGCTTGCCAATCCGGGCAAACACGCCCGGCGGCATCCACGCCGGATTGCTCAGCGTGACGTCCGTTGCGGTCAAGGTCGGGTTGGCTGAAAGCAGATCCAGCTCGAGCGCTCCGCGCACGTCGATCTGGCGGCTCAAGCGGGCGGCCGCGTAGCGCACCACTGCGTGCTGAAAGTACGTGGTGCGCACAAGAACGAGGCAGGCAACGACGACCACCGCGACGACACCCAGCACGCTCGCCGCGACGATTGAGATCGTTCGCCAGCGAGGGGGCGACGGAGCGGGCGCGGGGGTCATTTGCCATTAACGCACGAGACACCGCAAAAGCACCCGCGCTCCCGGCATTTTCCCGGCGGGGACGGGGCTATGGGACCTGCGCGCCGCTCTCCGCCGCGCGCAGGACGCGCAGCACGTTGCCGCTCCAGATCTTCTGAAGGTCGGCCTCCGTGTAGCCTTCCTTCAGCAGGCGCTCGGTGATGCGCGGATAGTCCGTCGCGTCATCCAGCCCGATCACGCCCCCTCCCCCGTCGAAGTCGATGCCGACACCCACATGATCGACACCGGCAACCTTCAGCGCGTGAAGTAAATGCGCCATGTAGTCATCGAACGTGGCACGTGGCGCCGGGAAGCGCTTGTCGATATCGCGACGCTGCGCCGTCAGCGCCTTGCGCTCGGCCGCCGTGGGGTTCGCGAGCGCCCGGTTGGCCTTCTGATATTCAGCCATCGCGACATCCCGCTCGGCATTCTTCGTGAGCGGCACCATGTAATCGCTGTATGCGGAAACCTGAATCACGCCGCCGCTCGCCGCGAGCGCGCGCAACCGATCGTCATCCACGTTGCGAGGATGATTGAAGACCGCCTTGCACCCGGAATGAGACAGCAGCACCGGCGTCTTCGACAGCTGGATCGCCTGATCCAGCACATCGTCCGAGGAATGGGAGACGTCGACCACCACGCCCAGCCGATTCGCCTCCGCCACGAACCGCTTGCCGAGATCGCTCAGGCCATTCCACTTCTTGCCGGTCGGGTCGGTGCTCGAATCCCCGAGCCGGTTGTTGAGGAAGTGCACGGGGCTCATCAATCGCACGCCCATCTTGTAGAACGTGCTCATGAGCGTGAGATCGCTTTCGAACGGATAACCGTTCTCGATGCTCATGAACACGATGCGGTGGCCGCGCGCGGCGATCGGCGCGGCATCGTCCGCCTTCAGCGCCAGCTCGAAACGGTCCGGGTATCGGGCGACCAGCTCGCGAATGGCTAGTGCCCGCAACAGGCCGGCGTCGCGCGCGGCGATGTCCCCTTCCGGCGTGACCGGCCCCTGCGGGGTATAGACGGCAAAGAACCCGCCGTCCAGGCCGCCCGCGATCATGCGCGGCAGGTCGATCTGCGATCCGTCGTCCTCGACGCGGTGACGGTCGAGGATGCTCCAGCCGTTCCAGACGAGATGCGCCGGCGTGTCGAGATGGGTATCGAGAACGATGAGGCGCTCGTGAATCGCAAGGGCCTTCGGGTCTATCTTCGCGCCCTCGGCCGCGCAGGCCAGCGAGGTCACACCGAGTAGCAGGCACGCAATCTGCGGCATCAATTTGAGGGTCGTCATGCGGCGAAGCTATCACGCGAGGGGTAGCACGAGCGTAACATCACGCCCCTTCCGTGCACTGGAGAACCTGTTTTCATGCGCATTCTTTCCAAACGGCTCGTCCACGGGCTGGCGCTCTCGCTCCTTCTCTGCGCATCCGCCCATGCGGATCAGCTCGACACCATCAAGAAGAAAGGCGACCTGGTCTGCGGCGTGCTCGGAACGGATGAGCCGAATAGTTTCGTCGACCCCAAGACCCGGACGATCATCGGGTACGAGGTCGACCTCTGTAAGGCGATCGCGAAAAAGATCGGCGTGAAGCCCACCATCAAGCAGCTTGCGGTCGCGGCGCGCATACCCGAGCTGCAGCAGGGTCGCGTGGACATTCTCGCCGCCGCCCTCACCCACACGCGCGAGCGCGAGGCGGTCATCGATTTCTCCCTGACGACTTTCGTCACCGGGCAACGCGTGATGGTACGCAAGGACGGCGGCATCACCCAGCTGTCGCAACTCGCGGGCAAGAAAGTGGTGACGGTTCGCGGCGGCACGCAGGAGCCGAACATCCGCCGCGCCGTGCCCACCGTCGAAGTGGTCACGTTCGAAACAGCGCCGCAGGCGCTCGTCGCCCTTCAGCAGCGCAAGGCGGTCGGCTTCGTGAACGACGAAGTCTCGCTGCTCGACGCCTACGGCAAGCTCGGCCCGGCGCAGAAAGACTTCGTGCTGCTGGACCAAAGCATCAGCACCGAAGCGCTCGCACTCGGCCTGCGCAAGAACGAACCCGCCCTGAAAAAGAGCGTCGACGACACGCTCCGGGAGCTGGAGCAAAGCGGCGAAGCCGAACGCCTCTTCATGTTCTGGTACGGCCCGCAGTCACGCCTGAAGTACGACAAGCGGCACTTCCGCATCGAATCTGACAAGCTGCCGACCTGACGCGCACCGGCTAACGGCGCTTCTGCGGGAAGCTATTGATGTCGATCGACCTGTCGATCGTTCTATCGGGCGAGTTCGGCCAGTGGCTGCTTCGCGGCTTTCTCCTGTCGATCGAGCTTACGCTCGTGACGCTGGTGCTCGCTTTTCCCCTTGCGACGGTCGTCGCGTTGCTGAGGCTTTCGCCTTGGAAGGCGCTGCGAGGCATCGGGTTCGCATACGTCGAAGGGATTCGCAACGTGCCGCTGCTGGCACATCTGATGTTCTGGTACTTCGGCGCCACGCAGCTTCTGCCGGAAGCCGCTCGCACCTGGCTCTACGAGCACGATGCGGAAACGATCTGCGCGATCGTCGCGCTCACGCTCTATACAGCCGCGTTCATGGCGGAAGACGTCCGCAGCGGCATCCGCTCGATCCCGGGCACTCAGCTCGAAGCGGCTCGCGCGCTCGGTATCGGTTACCTGAGATCGATGCGACTCGTCGTTCTGCCTCAAGCGGTGCGAATCATCGTGCCGCCGCTGATCTCGCAAACGCTGAGCCTGTGGAAGAACACGAGCATCGCTACCGTCATCGGAACGGCGGAGCTGATGTATCAGGCGCAGCGAGTCGAAACGGCGACGTTCCGTGGCGTTGAGACGTTCGCCGTCACGACGGTCGCGTATCTCGCCGTGTCGTGTGTGATCACGCTGATCGGCGTGTTCTACCAGCGGCGATATCCGGTGCGCGCCGCGTGATCGACCTGATCCACAACTACTGGCTGTATTTCCTGATCGGGCAGTACCCCGACGGCCCGCTCGGCGGGCTCGCGTTGACGCTCCTGCTCGGCGTCGCGGCGCTCGGGCTCGCTCTGCCGCTCGGTATCGTGCTCGGCCTGGCCCGCACGAGCAGCCTCCGCGCGCTGCGCTGGCCGGTAACCGCGCTCGTGTACGTCGTGCGCGGCACGCCGCTGCTGATGGTTATTTTCTGGGCCTACTTCTTTCTTCCGGCCGTAACGGGTCACCAGACCTCGCAGTTCACGACGATGCTCGCCGCGCTCGTCCTGTTCAATGGCGCGTATCTCGCCGAGATCGTTCGCGCCGGTATCCAGGGCATCCCGCGCGGCCAGAGCGAGTGCGCCCGCGCGCTCGGCCTCGGCTACTGGCAGTCGATGCGCGCGGTGATTCTGCCGCAGGCACTGCGTAACATGCTGCCCTCGCTGGTCGCACAGTTCGTCACGACGCTGAAGGAGACTTCGCTGGGCTACATCATCGGATTGTCGGAAGTGTCGTTCATCGCCGGGCAGATCAACGCCCAGGTGATCACGCAGCCGGTACAGGTTTACACGATCCTGGCGCTCACCTACTTCTTGATGTGCTTCGGGCTGTCGCGAGTCGTGCGAGTGCTCGAGAAACGGGGCGAACGCAGCGTGGCGACGCAATGATCGAATTTCGCAACGTCGGCAAGTTCTACGGCTCGTTCCGCGCGCTCGACGACGTGACCGAGACCATCGCGCGCGGCGAGGTGGTGGTGATCTCGGGGCCGTCAGGCTCGGGCAAGTCCACCCTCATCCGCACGATCAACCGGCTGGAGCCGATCGACTCCGGCCAGATCCTGCTCTTCGGGCAAGACATCCATCGCCCCGGGCTCGACGTCGACCGATTCCGCTCCGGCATCGGTTTCGTATTCCAGCAGTTCAACCTGTTTCCGCACCTGAGCGCGCTGGACAACTGCACGCTGGCGCCGATGAAAGTGCGCGGCGTGAGCGAAGCCGAAGCGCGCGAACGTGCGCTCGCCCTGCTGGATCGCGTGGGTCTCGCCGACAAGGCGCGGTCCTATCCCGCGCAACTCTCAGGAGGCCAGCAGCAACGCGTGGCAATCGCCCGCGCGCTCGCAATGGAACCGCCCCTGATGCTCTTCGACGAGCCCACCAGCGCACTGGACCCGGAGATGGTCTCCGAAGTGCTCCTCGTCATTCGGGATCTCGCGCATCAGGGCCAGACGCTCGTCTGCGTAACGCATGAAATGGGCTTCGCGCGCGAAGTCGCAGACCGCATCCTCTTCATGGACGAGGGAAAGATTCTCGAACGCGCGACGCCCGAAGACTTCTTCGACCGTCCGCAACATCCCCGCACGCAGCAGTTTCTCTCCGACCTGCGCTCGCCCTTCGCCCGCAACGTGTAGGGAACATCAGAAGAACTTTTCTGAAATCGCTTATAGCTGAGCGCGGCGCCGGGGCGTGCAAGAGAAGGGGTCTCGGAAATTTTGACAGGGGGATACCGAACATCGACGCCGTGCCAACAGCCCGAAGTCAGTACTCACAATCGTGCGGCGTCGAAGCGGAACGGCAACCGCAACGATTGAGCGAGGTTGAGTTCGGTATCCCCCTGTCAAAATTTCCGAGACCCCTTCTCTTGCACGCCCCGGCTTCCTGATGTCGTCAGGGCGATTTCAGAAAAGTTCTTCTGACGTTCCTAGCCCAGCGCGCTGCGCCCCAACTCGGGAAATACCTTGGAGACCTTGCCAACGAGGTAATCCCCATACGTGCCATGCACGTCACGCAGATCGATGCCATCCCAGCGATCGATGAGCTCGCGGCGCACGGCAAGCGGCGCCACGCCCGCAATCGGCCGCAGCTCCGCCTCGAAGCGCGGATCAAAGAAGAACGGCATCGAGATACGCGGCCGCCCCGACTTGTTGATCACCCGATGCAACGCCGACGTGTAGCGGCCTGAAGTGAGCCGCTCCAACATGTCGCCCACGTTGACCACGAACGAGCCCGGCACGTAAGGCACATCGATCCAGCCCGAACCGTGCTTCACCTGCAGGCCGCCGATTTCGTCCTGATAGAGCAACGTAAGCAATCCGTAATCCGTGTGCTCGCCGACGCCGCGCGCATCAGCAACGCTGGCGGACGGATAGTTGAAGATGCGAAACAATGTGGTCGGGCTGCCGGTGTAGCGATCCACGAAATAGTTGTCGCCCTGTCGCAAGCCGCGCCCGATCGACGTCATCAGCCGATGCCCGAGCCCGGTGAGCGCACTCATGTAGTCGAGCACCGCTTCACGAAAGCCAGGCAGTTCAGGGAACACGTTGCGGCCGTGAAGAGGCTTGCCGGAACGCACGCGCTCGTCGTCTTCCGCCAGCTCTTCGCCGAAATAGAGGCCTTCTTTCAGGTCCGGCCGCCCCGAGGTCAGCTCGCCGCCGACGGGAAAATAGCCGCGCCACGCGCGCCCACCGCGCGACATGTGGATGAGGTGTTTCTCTTCGGCGCTGCGCTCGAAGAACGCGCGGCTCAGCGTGAGCAGCGAATCGATGACGCCCGGCTCGATACCGTGGCCGACGACATAGAAGAAACCGAACTCGCTCGCCGCCCAATCGACTTGGGCGGCAACGTGGTCGCGCCAGGCGCCACCCACGTCGAAGAGCGAGAGGTCGATGGTGGGGAGTCGCGGTGAGTCAGCGAAGGAGGACATCTAAATCCCTCCGGAAGTCTGGGACGGAGAAACGTAGCGCAGCGCCAGCGCGAAAGGAAAAGCCAATTGACTACGTAGTCATAACCAAAACTCGTGAACCGCGCGTGACAACTCGAAAGAGAGACGCGCTTCACACTCATCGGGTGTAGGCGGGACGCTATTCGTCCCGCCTACACCTCTCGTTCAGCTCAAGGCTTGAGCTGCGTGCGGATCTCGCCGCCCTTGTGCTCGGCGCTATGCACGTTCACGTACAGGTTGCCCGCCTTGAAGCTCGCGAGCTGCGCGTCCGTCAGCTTCGCGCCGGCCGGCACGGCCCACTCGCTGTCGCCCTTCTTCTCGAGCGTAATGACCGGCGGACCATTCTTGCCCGCGGGCGCTTCATGAATGTGCGCGGCGACTCCCGTGATGCCGGTCGTCTTTATGCTGCCGGACACCAGGCCGTCGTCGGTGATCTTGATAGTGCCCGTGCCCTTGGCCTTGCTGTCTACGGCCGGCACTTCCTGGTCCGCGCTGAGCGAAACCACCACATCCTTGCTCTCCGCCATCGCCGCTGCCGCAATCCAAAGCGCTCCCGCGGCCGCAACCGCAAGCATTCTTTTCTTCATACTGGCCTCTCTTGAATCGGTAATTTGAAGGCGGCGCGCCCCTCCACGAAGCCGCGCCGTTCGCGCGCGACTCTAGACCCGCGCGGCGCCCCAGTCGAAGCCAGAAATGTGCCCGGTTCCAGACACCCCCGGGGCACGACCATTCGACCCGCCCGGTCATGGCTCCGGCGCAACAGATCCACCGCCTCGCCACTGCTTCGCATGGCGTCACGCCCGACGCCGCAGTGATTACTCACTGCTTCGCATGCCCTCACGCCCGGCGTCGCAGTGATTACTCACTGCTTCGCATGGCGTCACGCCCGACGCCGCAGTGATTACTCACTGCTTCGCATGGCCTCACGCCCGGCGTCGCAGCGAGTAATCACTGCGGCGTCGGGCGAATTTTACGAACCAGTCGAGCGAGCCCGGCACGGCGAGTGCCGACACATCGGCCGCCTTCGCGAGCGGCATTCCCATGAGAAGGTGCCGCACCGGCACTTCGAGCTTCTTGCCCGAACGGGTGTAGGGAATTACGTCGACCTGATAGATGCGATCCGGCACGTGCCGTGGCGAGCAATCGTCGCGCAGGTGCGCGCGGATCTTCGCCTCCAGCCGATCGTCGAGCGGCACGCCCGGACGCAGCGACACGAACAGCGGCATGAAGAAGTCGCCGCCCGGCAGCAGCAGATTCACGATGAGGGTGTCGTCGATCTCCTGCACATGCTCCAGCGCGCGATAGATCTCCGCCGTGCCGATGCGTACGCCCTGTCGATTGAGCGTGGCGTCCGAGCGGCCGATGACCTGGCACGTGCCGCGCCTCGTGAGCCGAAACAGATCGCCGTGACGCCAGACGCCCGGGTAGGTCTCGAAATACGACTCGAGATACCGCTTGTAGCCCGGATCGCGCCAGAAATAGAGCGGCATGGACGGCATCGGCTCGGTGATCACGAGCTCGCCCACTTCATTCACCACCCGCTCGCCGCGACTGTTAAATGCGTACGCCGCGCAACCCAGCGCGCGCCCCTGAATTTCCCCGGCGTACACCGGCAGGATCGGAACGCCGCCCACGAACCCCGTACAGACCTCCGTGCCCCCGCTGCCGGGCGATACCCAAAGATCCTGTTTGATGTTCTCGACGCACCAGGCCATGCATTCCGCGTTCACCGGAGAGCCCGCGAGCGACAAGGCGGCGAGACTCCCAAGCCCGAAGTGCTCGCGCGGCTTGTAGCCCGCGCGCCGAATAACCCGGATGTACGCCGGGCTGGCGCCGAACACGGCGGCGCCGGACTCCTCCACCAGCCGCCAGAGCACGGCGGGATCCGGATGCGTGGCATGCCCGTCGTACAGCACCGGAACGACGTCGGATAGCAGCGCTCCCGCGAGGAAGTTCCACATCATCCAGCCGGTCGTCGTGTAGAAGAAAATCCGCTGTCGCGGGCGCAGGTCGAAGTTGAATCCGAGATGCTTCAACTGCTCGAGCAGGATGCCGCCATGCCCGTGCACGATGGGCTTCGGCAGGCCGGTGGTGCCCGAAGTGAACAGAATCCACAGCGGGTGATCGAACGGCACCTGCTCGAACCGGAACCGCTCGGCGGGCACCGGCGCCCCGCTCATGATGTCGGCCCAGGGCAGCGCGCCGATCGCCTCCGCGCCTTCCGGACTCTCGTCCCGCCGCGCGACGTGAATGACGTGCTGAAGCGAGGTGAGCCCGTCGATGACGCCCTTCATCGTGCTGACGCGGCTGAACACGCGCCCGCCATGGCGGTAGCGCGTGGCGCAGAAGAACACCTTCGGCCCCAGCTGTGCAAAGCGGTCGAGCACGCCGCGCGAACCGAAGTCCGGGCCGCAGCTCGCCCAGATCGCGCCGATGCTTGCCGTGGCAAGCATCGCGACCACCGCTTCGGGCCCATTCGGCAGGCAGGCGACCACCCGATCGCCGGGCTTTACGCCCAGCTCACGCAGCTTGGTGGCAAGCATGCGCACCTGCCGCCCGAGCTCGGGCCAAAGCATGCGCTGCAGGGACGTGTCTTCAGCTTGAAACAACAGCGCATCGACGCCCGGACGCTCGTTGCGCAGTGCGTGCTCGGCATAGTTGAGGCGGGCGCCGGGGAACCATTGAGCGGCGGGCATCTGCCGCCGCGCGAGCACCCGTGAATAGGGTACGGAGGGCCGGACGAGGAAATAGTCCCAGATCGCGGCCCAGAATCCCTCGAGATCCGTGACGCTCCATTCCCACAGGGCCTCGTAGCTGGCGAAACGCCGCCCGCGCTGCAGCTCCAGCCAGCGCATGAACGCGGTGAGATTCGAGCGCGCCACGCGCTCGGCATGGGGCTGCCAGAGCAGCTCGCCCGTGCGAACCGGACCTTGTCCCAGCACGTCGCTTTCCCCCTCCGCCACTTCCGGGCGTTCGGGGCCGATGGTACTGCCATGTTTGTGCTGTTGCAGCGATTTTCCGCCGCGTCAGTATCGTGACGGAGTGAGCCTACGGCACGGGCCCTCTGGCGCTACTCTTCCCGGCCAATGACGGCAGACCGCGCACCTAGCCACTTCCTGGCCCGGCTTCTGACACACGAGCGTTTTCTGCTCGTACTCATCGTCACCTATTTCGCCGTCTGCATGGGCCTGCTGCTCTACCTGCGCGATTCGGCAACGCGTTCGGTGGAACGTGCGGCGCTCAGCAATGCGCACAAGGTGGCGCGCGAGCTGATGCACGAGAGCGCGGATCCTCACGACCCGCGCTGGATCTTGCACGGCGCGCGCTGGCTCGACGTCAATGCACCCGCGAGCAAGTTCGAGCAACGCGCGGCGGAGCTTGCGGCCCGCGGCGCCGGTGAAGTCACGCACCAGGTCACACAGCGCCCCGAGGCGGAAGCGCTCGAAGTCGCAATGGCGGACGGGCGCGGCGGAGTGCTGGTGCTGCGGCAGCAGATCGACACGAAAGTGCGTGAGCACTCCGCCTACTTCGAAGAGCTCTACGTGCGCATCGCGCTCGGTGGGCTCGTGGTACTCATGCTCGGCGCACTGGTTTCCGAACACGTGCTGCGCGGAAGACAGCGCGCCGGCGCCAACGGTCTTCCGCCGCCGCCACAGCGACAACTCTCGCCGCGGCAGATGCAACGGGATCGCATCCGCCTGCTCTGGATCCTCGGGCTCTCGATCGCGATCTTCGCCGTGGACCTGGACGTCACGCTCGGCCCCTCGATCGGCATCGCCTATGTCACCGTCGTGCTCATTGCGCTGTTCGCGCACAGCCCCGCGCAGGTGTGGTTCGCGGCGGTGCTGGGAACGCTCCTGACGATCCTCAAGCTCGTCATGAGCGAGCGGGTTCCGGAGCTCGTGTGGATGGCGCTCGCCAATCGAACGCTTTCGATCTACGCGATCTGGATCGTGGCGGTGCTCGGGCAATGGCAGCGGCGCACCTCCCGCAAGCAGAGTCGCGCGGAGTCGCAGGCCCGGGAAACACAAAGCGAGAACGTCGAGCTGCAGCGCGCACTCGCGCGCACCGAAGCGGCGGAAGCTCAGGCGCGTCGCGGCCAGCAGTTACTCGATGCCGTTGCGAAGATGGCGCACATTGGCGGCTGGGAATACGAAGTCGCCACGATGACTCACTCGCTATCCGATGAGGTGTACCGGATCTACGGCATCGTCCCGGGCACCAAGCCATCGTTCGAGACAGTCCTGAGCTTCTATCCCGCTGAATCGCGCACGCTCATCGAGCAATCCTTCAAGGCCGCCGTGGCACGAGGCACGCCTTACGACATCACCGTGCGATTCGTGAACGCGCGCGGCCAGCATCGCTGGGCGCGTGTCATCGGCATCGCCGAACAAGTGGAAGGCGTTACGGTACGCATCACCGGCGCGCTTCAGGACGTGACCGAGCGGCACGAAGCGCAAGCTCGCCTCGATCGCGCCGTGCGCGGCACGCAGGACGGATTCTGGGAACAGGACGTCGAGACGCGGCGCTCGTGGCTGTCGCCGCGTTTCCGCGAGCTCATCGGCTACCGCGCCGCCGATCTCCCCGACGGCATCGACGTGTTCGCGAAGCTGGTACATCCCGAGGACCGGGAGCACTTCGAACAATGCCGCGCCCTGCATCTGAGCGAAAAGCGGCCTTTCGATACCGAGATGCGCCTGTGCCTGCTGGACGGCGAGTATCGTTGGTTCCGCGCGCGCGCCACCGCCACCAACGAGGAGCTGACGGGCCAACGCACGTTGTCCGGCTCCATTCGCGACATCAAGGCGGAACGGCAAGCTGCGCTCGCCCTGCAGGCGGCGACGGAAGCGGCCGCCGACGCGAACCGCGCCAAGAGCGAGTTCCTCGCGAACATGAGCCACGAGATCCGCACGCCGATGAACGGTGTGCTCGGCATGACGGAGTTGATACTCGACACGAAACTCGACCCCACCCAGCGCCAGTTCGCCGAAACGATCCGCGGCAGCGCGAGCTCCCTGCTGACCATCCTCAACGACATCCTGGATTTTTCGAAGATCGAGGCGGGCAAGCTCACCATCGAGAGAGTGCCGTTCGACGTGCGCAAATGCGTCGAAGACGCGTGCCGGATGCTGTCGCTCCAGGCCGCCGCCAAAGGCCTGCGCTTCAGCGTGAGCATCGATGCCGCCGTCGCCGCGCCGGTGCTCGGCGACGCGAACCGATTGCGCCAGGTGCTCGTGAACCTGTGTGGCAACGCCATCAAGTTCACGTTGAAGGGCGAGGTTACGGTCGAAGTGTTCGCGCTCGCAACGCAGGCGGGCCGTTCGCTGCTGAGCTTCGAGATCCATGACACCGGCATCGGCATGGAACCCGACACGATCGCGCGCCTGTTCCAGCCGTTCACGCAAGCCGACGCATCGACCACGCGGCACTTCGGCGGCACGGGCCTCGGGCTTTCGATCGTGCGGCGACTCGTGGAGCTCATGGGCGGGCGCATCTCGGTGTCGAGCGCGCCGGGCGTGGGCTCCGGATTCACGTTCACACTGCCGTTCGAGACCGCGGCGGCGACTCCCGCGGAAGTCCCTGTTTCGCGCGACGAGTTATCGCTGCGGAACGTGACAGAACAGTTCACGGGCGCGACGGTGCTCGTCGTGGAAGACAACGAGGTGAACCGTGAAGTAGCGCGGCGGTTCCTGGAACGGCTCGGCTGCGTAGCCGTCGTCGTGCCCGACGGCAAGGCCGCGCTCGAAGCCTGCGCGCTGCGCGAGTTCGATCTCATCCTGATGGACGTGCAGATGCCCGTGATGGATGGCCTCGAAGCGACCCGTGAGCTGCGGCGGCGCGAGGCCGGCACCGGCACGCGCATACCGATCGTCGCGCTGACCGCCAGCGCGATGAGCGGCGAGCTCAGTCGCTGCCTTTCCGCGGGGATGGACGGGCTGCTCACCAAACCTGTCGAGGTCGCGCGCCTGCGCGAAGTTCTGGAGCAATACGTCGGCGCACCTGAGGAGGAGACCGATGAAATGAACGGCACGGGCGACGAGCGCACCGACGCTCCCGAATCCGACGCGACGATGCCTTCCGGCCCGCCCGTCGATATGAGCCGCCTCCGCGCGCTCATTGGCGAAGACGAGGACTTCATCCGCGAACTGTGCCAGGCATTCGTCGGCACCACGGAGGAGATCCTGCCCAAACTCGAGAAGGCGCTCGCCACCGGCGACCGCATCACCCTCGCCGTCGCCGCCCACAAGCTCAAAGGCGGCAGCCAAAGCATCTGCGCTGAGCGAATCGCGGTGCTCGCCCTGGCCCTCGAGCGGGGCGCGCCGTCCCGCACGTTGCAGGAACTGAGTGTCCTGCTGGCCGACCTGCGCGAGGCCATTGCTCACTGCGTGGAGTACCTGCGCGACGCCGTTCACTGAACGAATGCCCGTGCCGAGCCGCCGGCCCCGGCGCAGCGAAGCGCCCGCGCAGGCGGCAAAATCACGCTTTTTGCCGCCCGCAACGAAGCCGATGTCCGAAAAAAGCGCGGTAGGCGACTTTTTTCCAACTAACATGGCCGGCTATGGAAAAAGTCTTCATCAGCGCTGAATCGCTATTGCGCGATTCGCTCGAGCTCGGCCTTCAGGTCGTTCGCAGCGGCTATCGCCCGACCTTCCTCGTCGGCGTCTGGCGCGGCGGCGCGCCCATCGGCATCAGCGTGCAGGAGGTGCTCGAGTATCACGGCGTGGAGTGCGATCACATCTCCATCCGCACGTCCTCTTACGCCGGGCTCGACCAGCGCGCAAAGACAGTCCGCGTACACGCCATCGACTATCTCGTCTCCCGGCTGAGCGCGGACGATCGCCTGCTGCTCATCGACGACGTATTCGACTCCGGCCTCTCGCTCCAGGCGGTGATCGAAAAGCTGCGCGAACGCTGCCGCCGCAACCTCCCCGACAACATCCGCATCGCCACCGCCTACTTCAAGCCCACCCGCAACCGAAGCTCGCTGAAGCCGGACTACTTCGTGCGCTCGACGGACCAGTGGCTCGTGTTCCCGCACGAGATGCAGGGCCTCACGCGAGAAGAGATCCTGGCCCACAAGCCCGTCGACGAAAGCTTCTTCCTCGACAAGAAGGACTAGGGAAAGTCAGAAGAGCTTCTCTGAAATCGCCCTGACGGCATCAGGAAGCCGGGTCGTGCAAGCGAAGGGGTCTCGGGAATTTCGACAGGGGGATACCGAACTTACCCCCGCCCAATCGCTGCGATGGCCGCTCCGTTTCGACACCGCATGGTGTGAGTGCTGACTTCGGGCCGACTGCACGGCGTCGCTGTTCGGTATCCCCCTGTCGAAATTCCCGAGACCCCTTCGCTTGCACGACCCGGCGCCGCGCTCAGCTACAAGCGATTTCAGAGAAGCTCTTCTGACTTTCGCCGGCCCCTCACGATCTGCTCCGTGAAAGTGCAGCGCGCACCGCGCGGGCACCGGCTCGTCGCGGCACGTCTGCACAACACGTGGGCGGCGCCGGATTGTGTACAAAAACGGAGCGCTCTGCGTACAGGCATGGTGCGACTCGTCGCCGCCGCCGCGTACATGAATTCTTCTCGTGTATGCGCGCAGCCACGCGCGCGCCTTCGGAAAAACAGCTGCGGCGAGAATCACCTGCGTTTTCCATCAGGATCGCGCCGATGCGCATACCCCGCCGCGGGCGATGTGCGCACGCAACTGAGCACAGAATTTGCACCCCGAGTCCGACAAGCGCGCAGCCCGCACCGCTGCCGCTGAACAGTCCAATTATTCGGGGAGTCGACAATAATGAAACGTCCTGTGCTGCCGCTCGGCATTCGCGGCTATGTCGCCATGATGGTCGGAGCCGGATCGGTGGTTCCGCATCTCGCGTACGCGGCTGACGCGGCTTCACCAGACACGGGTGAGATCGAGACAGTGCAGATCACGGCCGACCGCCTGCACGTGTTGCCCACTGAACCGATCGACTCCGTGTTCGGTTTCGGCAAGACCGCGATCGAAACGCCGCGCGCCATCACTTCCATCAGCAACGAGATGCTCGACAAGGTGATCATCACCGAGATCGACGATCTCGTGGCGCTCACACCCGGCTCGTTCACACAATCCTTCTTCGGCGTGGCAGGCTCCCTGGACGTGCGCGGCACGCCCGGCGAAAACTACTTCCGCGGCGTGAAGCGCATCGACAATCCGGGCAACTATCCAACGCCGATCGGCGCCAGCGACCGCATCGACGTCGTGCGCGGCCCGGCGTCGCCCATCTACGGGCCGTCGAAGATCGGCGGCTACCTCAATTTCGTGCCGAAGTCGGCACGCGCCTCCACGGGACAATTCCTCGATTCGCCCAAGGCCGAAGTCGGCATCACCGCCGGCAGCTGGGGCAAGAAGATCATCACCGGCGAAGTGGGCGGGCCGGCCACGCTCTTCGGCAAGTCGATGGGCTACTACCTCTACGCTGAAAACGAAGACTCGGGCAGCTACTACGACAACACGGCCACGCAGAACAGCGTGTACCAGATGTCGTTCGACATGAACGTCACCGATACCCTGCGTACCGAGTTCGGCGGCATGTATCAGCACTTCAAGGGCAACCAGGTCGCCGGCTGGAATCGGCTCACGCAGGACCTCGTCGACCACGGCACCTACATCACCGGCAGCCCGACGTCGCTCGACACGAACGGCGATGGCCTGCTCTCCCCCGCTGAAGCAACCGCCGCGAGCGGCAACAAGGGCATCAGCGCGTTCATCTTCGCGCCGTCGACCCTGGCGCCGGCGGACGTCATTTCCCAGCTCAATCCGAGCATGGCGCTGCAGAATCCGGGCACCGCGCACATCAAGGGCAGCACCGTGCTCGTGCAGCCGGACGACCAGCTCGCCGACGACGTGGTGACGTTGTACGGCGATCTGATCTGGGAATTCCAGAACGGCATGAAGATGACGAACAAGCTCTTCTACGAGAAACTCGACAACATCAACGAGAACGCCTACGGCTTCTCGCAGATGGCGCACACCTCGGTGGTGGAAGACCAGCTCATCTTCAGCACGGAGTTCGGCAAGAAAGAAGACCCGTTCACGGCGGGGCTGCAGTTCAGCCCCTCGGTCCGGCACCAGGACTACGAGCACGGCGACGACTTCAACTACGAATACTTCGACCGCCGCGACATCACCAAGATCGGCACGCCGATCGACCGGCGCACCATGGCGACGCGCGGGCAGCAGCTCTACGCCAATCACACCAAGGGCGCGTTCACGGACGCCGGCGCCTCGGCGATGGCCGACCTCACTTTCTTCACCAAGCTGAATGCGCTGCTCGGCGCGCGCTACGACAAGGTCCGGATCCGCTCGAGCGGCCAGCCCGACGCGGAAGCCAACGCGGGCGTGACCGCGCGGGATGAGCCGAGCGGTGTGTCCTGGTCCGGCAGCTTGTCGTATGACGCGCCGTTCGGCCTGCGTCCGTACGTGACGCTGGCGCGCCAGAAGACACTGATCCTCGGCCAGGGCGGCCAGGTCGATGTCGGCCAGGTGCTCGACCGCACGGCGATGGGCAAATCCAAGCTCAACGAGTACGGCCTCAAGGCGAGCCTGCTCGACCACCAGCTCTACGCCGCACTCGACTACTTCAAGCAGGAGCGCACCGACTACAACGCGCAGGACATCGTGACGAACGCCGGCACTCAGGCGAAAGGCTGGGAGTTCGAGGCACGCTGGGTCGTGAATGACATCGTGACGTTCACCAGCGCCTACACGAACCTCAAGATCGTCAACCTGACGGCGCTGGCCGCGGGTTCGCAGTTCAGCTTCGCCGGCGCGGCCGACATTCCGGGCGTCAACCCGGCCCTGTTCCTCGGCGGCGTGATCCCGTCGATCGTGCTGCTGCAGCCGGGCGAAGAAGCCGCGCGCAAGGCCGGCATTCCGGAGAACCTGTACAGCGTGTACGCGCTGCTGAGCCTGCCGGGTGCGTTCAAGGGAATCACGGCCAGCATCGGCGCCACCCACGTGGATGCGGTGTGGTCGGGCTTCTCGAAGTCGGTGAAGCTGCCGGCGTATACCTTGCTGAACGCGGGCGTGCACTACGAGAACAACGGCTGGTCGTTCGGCATCCAGGGCAAGAACCTGACGAACGAACGTTACTTCCGCTCGAACTTCCCGGACCTGTTCGGCTCCTCGGTGGTGCTGCCGGAGCTGCCGCGCAACTTCCTCGCCTCGGCGTCGTACAAGTTCTGATGAAAAGCACAGAGGCTGTTCGACGCGTGTCACGGCGCGCGGCGTTTACCGGGCGGGTCGCGGCAGGGTTCGCCGCTGCGACTCTCGCGCTATCGGGCTGCACATCGATGGGCGGGGCGGCGAAGCCCATCGATGTGAAGGTCGTCGTCGTCACGATGTTCGAGATCGGGGCGGACTCCGGCGATGCGGCCGGAGAGTTCCAGCTCTGGAAGGAGCGGCAGAAGCTCACGCAACGTTTCGCCTTCGCGCACCATCATGACCTCTTCCTGAATCCGGGGACCGGCGTGCTCGGCATGGTCACCGGAATGGGCACGACCAACTCGGCGACGGCGGCGATGGAGCTCGGGCTCGATCCGCGATTCGATCTGTCGCATGCCTACTGGCTGGTGGCCGGCATCGCGGGCGCCGACCCCGCCGATGCGTCGATCGGCTCGGCCGCGTGGGCGGAATATCTCGTCGATGGCGACCTTGCGCACGAGATCGATGCGCGCGAGATTCCGGCGGACTGGCCCACCGGCTACTTCGCGCGCAACACGCGAAAACCCTACGACCCGAACAAGCCCAAGCCGGATGGCGAGGTGCTTCACCTCAACGGCGCGCTGACGCAGTGGGCCTACCAGCTGACGCGAAATACGAAGCTCGACGACAGCCCGCGCCTCAAGGAGGCACGCGACCAGTTCGTGGGCTATCCCAACGCGCAGAAGCCGCCCTTCGTGCTGAAGGGCGACAACCTCGCCGCGATGACTTTCTGGCACGGCAAGCTGCTCAACGAGTGGGCGGACAAGTGGGTGAGCTACTGGACCGACGGCAAGGGCAACTTCGTTACGTCCGCGATGGAAGACACGGGGACATTCCAGGCGCTCACGTATCTGCACCAGACCGGCAAGGTGAACAAGGATCGCGTGATGGTCCTGCGCACCGCCAGCAACTACACGATGCAGCCGCCCGGCATGACGGCGGCGGAACACCTGCTGAAAGAGAACGACGGCTACGCGGGGCTCGAAGCCTCGGTTGAAGCCGCATATAGAGTCGGTTCGGTCGTCGTCGAGGAGATCGTGAGCAAGTGGCCGGTCTACAAGAACCGTACGCCTCCGCTCGCACCGTGACGGCTGACCCGCCACGGCCTGAAGGCGCGGGCTCCGACGGCCCGGCCTCGGAGCTCATCTACGGACTGAACGACGCGCCACCGCTGCCGAAGACGCTGCTGGTGGCGCTTCAGCATGTGTTCGCCGTCTTTGTTGGGATGATCACGCCGCCGCTCATCATCGCGGGCGCATTGAAGCTCGGCTCGGCGGATACGGCGTATCTGGTCAGCATGTCGCTGTTCGTTTCGGGTGCCGCCACGATTCTGCAGACCAGCCGTCTCGGACCGATCGGCTCGGGGCTGCTGAGCATTCAGGGGACGAGCTTCACGTTCATCGCGCCGGTGATCTCGACGGCGGGTGGGCTGATGGCCGCCGGCGCCACGGCGACGCAGGCGTTGGGCGTGGTGTTCGGGCTGTGCCTTGCTGGCGCGCTGATCGTGGCCGTCATCAGCCGATTCATTCAGCTCGCGAGCGCCATCATCACACCCATCGTAACCGGCACGGTGGTGACGCTGATCGGGCTCACGCTCATCGAAGTGGGCATGGTGAACGTCGGCGGCGGATTCGGCGCGAAGAGCGACGGCACCTTCGGCAGCATCCCCAACCTGCTGCTCGCGGGGCTCGTGATGGGGACGATCCTCGGCTTCAATGCCAGCCGCTCGCCCAATCTGCGCATGCTCTCCGTGGTGCTCGGCCTTGCGGCCGGCTACATCGCCGCGGCCTTGCTGGGCCGGCTCGACCTCTCCGGATTCGCCAGCATGCCGGCCGTGACGGTGCCACAGCCGTTCCGTTTTGGGCTCGGATTTTCCTGGACCGCGTTTCTCCCCTTCATCGTGATGTATCTCATCACGGTGATGGAGTCGATCGGCGATCTCACCGCCACCTCCTCGCTCAGCGGCCAGCCGATTTCAGGGCCCACCTACCTGCGGCGGCTGCGCGGCGGGCTGCTTGCGGATGGGCTCAGCTCCGCCGTCGGCGCCACCCTGAACTCCTTCCCCAGCACCACGTTCGCGCAGAACAACGGGGTGATTCAGCTCACCGGCGTGGGCAGCCGGCACATCGGCATGTTCGTCGGCGGCATTCTGATGGTACTGGGGCTCATCCCCGCCGTCGGCGTGCTCGTGCAGGCGCTGCCTGCGTCCGCGCTTGGCGGCGCGACGCTGATCATGTTCGGCATGGTGGCCGCTGCGGGGATTCGCATTCTCGCGCGCGTGCCCATGAATCGGCGCAACGCCACAATCCTCGCCGTTTCGCTCGGCCTGGGGCTCGGCGTCACGTTCGTGCCGGATCTGCTCGACAAGCTGCCGCCGTTGCTGAAGAGCACGTTCTCCTCCGGCATCGCCACCGGAGGCATGTGCGCGCTGCTGTTGAACATCATCATGCCCGGCGAGCGTCAGTGAACGATGGGCACACTGCTCGTCAAGAATATCCACACACTCGTCACGATGAACGGCGCGCGCGAAGAGATGCGGGATGCCGCGATTTTCGTGCGCGATCACGTCATCGAACAGGTGGGCACGACCGCAAGCCTGCCAAAGACCGCACACGAAGTGCTGGACCTGCGCGATCGCCACGTCGTGTTGCCAGGGCTCGTGAACACGCATCACCACTTCTACCAGACGCTCACTCGCGCGGTGCCGGTGGCGCAGAACTGCGATCTGTTCGGGTGGCTGAAGGCGCTGTATCCGATCTGGGCGCGCATGACACCGGAAGGGGTTCGCGCGAGCGCCCAGCTGTGTGCCGCTGAGCTGATGCTCTCCGGATGCACGACTGCAAGCGATCATCTTTACGTCTTTCCGCACGGCGCGACGCTCGATGACGAGATTCACGCGGTGGAAGCGACTGGACTTCGATTCCACGCGAGCCGCGGCAGCATGAGCGTCGGCGAAAGTCTCGGCGGGCTGCCGCCGGATTCGCTCGTCGAGTCCGAAGACCGCATTCTGCGCGACAGCCGGCGCGTGATCGAAACGTTTCACAACCCCGCACCTCACGCGATGACGCGGGTCGTGCTGGCGCCGTGCTCGCCGTTCTCGGTGTCGCGCGATCTGATGCGCGAAACCGCGGCGCTGGCCCGCAGCTACAAGGGCGTGCGTCTGCACACGCATCTCGCCGAGAATAAATCGGACGTCGACTACAGCCTCGCGACGTTCGGCCTGACGCCGGGCGCGTACGCTGAATCGGTGAACTGGCTGGGCGAAGACGTGTGGCACGCCCACTGCGTGTTCCTGAACGATGAGTCGATCGCGAAATTCGCGATGACGGGAACGGGCGTGGCTCACTGCCCGTGCAGCAACCTCAGGCTCGCCAGCGGGCTCGCGCCGGTGCGCAAGATGCGCCGTGCGGGTGTGCCGGTCGGCCTCGGCGCGGATGGCGCGGCATCGAACGACGCCACCAATCTCTTCCACGAAGCGCGGCAGGCGCTTCTCGTGGCGCGCGTGCTGGACGCCGACGCGTCGGCGATGAGCGCCCGTGAAGCACTTGAAATCGCGACTCTGGGCGGCGCGCGCGTGCTGGGCCGAGATGACATCGGCGTAATCGCGCCCGGGATGTGCGCCGACTTCATCGCAGTGAATCTCGATCGTCCGACTTTCGCGGGCGCGCATGCCGATCCAGTGGCCGCGCTGGTTCTCTGTCAGACGGATGCGGTGGACTACAGCTTCATTCACGGCCGCAAAGTCGTGGACCGCGGCCAGCTGACGACGCTCGAGCTGCCGCCTCTCGTGGAGCGAGTCAACAAGCTGTCCGCCGCAATGGTGCGCGGCTAAGGCGAGCGCGTGACGGACCAAGCCGGCATTCCGATCATCGATGTCGCCGATTTCGGCTGCCAGGGCATCGAAGGGGAAAGCCTCGACCCCACGGCCCGACCGGACCTGAAAGAGTCATTCACCATGCGCAACGCCCGCGCCTGGGCGGCGCGCGTGGATCGCTGGCCAGACGAAGAGTTTCGCGACATGGCGCTGGAGCTCTACGACGTCGGTTTCGCCGCCGCCGGGCGCATCCTCGGGATCCTCGCGGGCTGCCTCGATCTGCCCTCGCACTTCTTCGCGGAACGTCATCTGGGGGAGAACGTCACGCTGAGATTCCTGCACTACCCGGCCAACCTGCCATCGCGGTCGAACGATCAACTCGGCGCCGGCGCGCACACCGACTATGGATCGATCACCCTGCTTTTTCAGGACGATGTGGGTGGCCTCGAACTACAGAACGCGGAAGGGTCGTGGCAAAGCGCGCCGCCCGTCGTCGACGCCGCGGTGATCAACACGGGCGATTTGATGGAACGCTGGACCAACGGCCGGTATCGCTCCACCGTTCATCGCGTTCGCCCGATCGCCGGCACGCGCGACCGATACTCGATCGCCCTGTTCATCGACAGAGCCGGTAGTGCGTGCAGAGGAATGAATAGCTGACGGGCTTCGTATCTTTCAGCGCGGCAAGGCCCTGCTTCTGGAAGCTCAGGCGAACGCGGCGACACGCTTGTCGTAATCCGTCAGCAATCGCTGTTTCGTCGGCTCGTCAACGAACGAATACCGCAGCGAGTTGCGGCCTAACTTCACGAGTTCCGACCACGAGAGATTGAACTCGCGTACGGCGACGAAGTATTCGTCGGTCATGTTCGAATCCCACATGCCACGATCGTCGGTCGATAGCGCCACCGGGATGCCGATGCGCAGGTATTCCGGAAACGGATGCTGGGAGTAGTCCTTCACGTACTCGAGCAGCAGATTGCTGATGAGGTTGATCTCGACCAGGTAGGGACCGTTGCGCAGGAGGCCGCATCGTGTCCGGGTCGCTGATGAGATTGACCCCGTGGCCGATGCGCTTCGCGCCCAGCAGCAGCGTGTCGCGCACGTGAAAGTTCGGCTCATCGACCTCACCGGCATGGATCGACAGGTTGATGTCGGGATACTTGTGGCGCAGCTCCCTCAACACGGGCAGGAAGCGCAGCGGGTAGCCTTTGTCGTCATCCTCACGCCCCACCATGTTGATGCCGACGAACAGGTCGCGGTACTGATCGTTCACGCCGTAATAGAACTTCAGGCTCTCTTCGGCATTCGGCGCGAAGCGCAGGATCGAGTTGTTGAAGCGGACCTCGACGCCCGTTGCGCGCGCCTCGGGCGAGGCGAGGTGGTTGCGGAAAATCGCCGCGACCTCCTCCATTGGCAACTCCGAGCCGTCCGGTCGCACGCGACCCTCGAGCTGGTTCTCGGTTTCGAGATAGACCACGCCCCTCTCGCCCGAACGCTTCCATGTTTCGCTGGAGAATCTCGACGTTCCAGTACGGGTTGTTGGCGATGTCGTTCAGCCGTTGCCAGTGCGCGCCGAAGAACTCGTTACGGCCTTCATACGGCTGGGTCGAGGCGCAGGCTGTTGAGCCAGCCTTCCTTCTCCGCGCGCATCCAGATCCTGCAATCGCTTGTATTCGGACTTCTGGCAGTCATTAAGCTTCGCGTAGTTGGCCGCCAGCAGATTCCTGAACAGCAGCATGTATGGCGCGCGGCCGTATTCGTTGCCGCCGTAGGGCACACAGTTGTGAATCGCGACTTTTGTGTAATTGACGTAGCCGCGCTTTTCCTGGGCCAGCGTCGCATCCCATATCCATTCGGACCGCGCGGCACCGGTCAGGTGATTGTGCAGATCACCGCCCTTTGGGAGCGCGTACAGGAAGGCGTAGAGCTGGTCCGGCGTCGCGCTCTTCTTGAAGTCCTCGAACCAGTCGGATGCGAGGCACGGCGAAGCCAGCGCGAACGCCAGGCCAGCCCACCCAATGAATCGGCGAGCTAGTTGAAACAAACTTTGTAGTGCTTGCAGAGGAACGTGTAGCTGACGGGCTTCACGCCTTTGAGCGAGGCCCACCCGCCCTTCTGGAACCGGCCGGGCAAAGGCGGTCACGCGCTTCTCGTAATCCGCGAGCAGCTTGCGCTTCGTAGGCTCATCGACGAAAGCGTGGCGTGATCGAGTTGCGCCCGAGCTGCACCATCTCGCTCCACGACAGATTGAACTCGCGCACGGCGACGAAGTATTCGTCGGTCATGTTCGAATCCCACATGCCGCGATCGTCGGTGGAGAGCGCGACGGGGATGCCGATGCGCAGGTATTCCGGGAAGGGGTGCCGGGAATAGTCCTTCACGTATTCGAGCAGCAGGTTGCTGACCAGGGTTGATCTCGACCATGTACGGGCCGTAGCGCATCAGCACCATGGTTTTCCGGGTCCGTGATGAGATTCACGCCGTGACCGATTCGAGTCGCACCCAGCAGCAACGTGTCCGCGAACGTGGTTGTTCGGCTCGTCCACCTCGCCGCCGTGGATCGAGAGGTTGATGTCCGGGGTACTTGTGGCGAAGCTCTCTCAGGGGTGGGCAGGAAGCGCAGCGGATAACCCTTATCGTCGTCCTCGCGTCCCACCATGTTCACGCCGACGTAGAGGGTCGCGATACTTGTCCGCGACTTCGAATGAGGCGCGCAGCTGATCCTCCGCATTCGGCGCGAAGCGCAGGATGGTGGTCTGGAAGCGCACTGTGACGCCTGTGGCGCGCGCATCCGGCGCGGCCAGCCGCTTGCGGAAGATGTCAGCCGCTTCGTCGAGCGAGAGCGGCGTTCCGTCCGGTTTCTCGTACCCCGCCAACGGGCTCTGCAGCTCGAGATAGACGACGCCTTCCTTCGCGAACGCCTCCATGTTCTGGTACATGGTTTCGGCGGTCCAGTATGGATTCACGTACAGGTCGTTCAACCGTTGCCAGTGGGCGCCGAAGAATTCGCTTCGCCCTTCGTAGGGCTGATCGAGCCTCAGGCTGTTCAGCCAGCCCCTCCTTCTCTCGCGCGTCGAGCTCCTGCAGACGTTTGTATTCGGACTTCTGGCAGGGTATCGAGCTTCTGATAATTGGCGGCGGTGAGATTGCGGAACAACAGCAGGTACGGGGCCGGGCCATACTCGTTGCTACCGTAGGGCACACAGTTATGGATGACGACCTTGGTGTAATAGACGTAGCCGAGCTTCTCCTGCGCCAGCGCCGCGTCCCACATCCATTCGGAACGTGCAGCGCCACTCAGGTGATCATGCAGGTCACCGCCTTTCGGGAAGCGCGTAGAGAAAGGTGTAGAGCTGCTCAGGCGTCGCGCCTTTTCTTCACCGCTTCGAACCACTCGTTGCCGGTCGCGGCGTTGGCGGTGGAACCGAGCGCGAGAAGCGCGGCGGCAATCCAGGAGAACTTCTTCATTTCAGGAGCTCGGCAAGGGTGCAGGCCACGGTGGCCGTGGCGTAGCGCAGGGTCGTTCAATCGCAGGCACTCGTCGGCGGCGTGACCATTCGCCTCCGCAAGGGTTCGCGGGGCCGGCGCCGTACAACACGGTCGGAATGCCCGCCGCGGTGTAGTGGCGTGCGTCCGTGTAGAGCGGCACGCCGTGCTCGGCGATCGGCACGCCGAAGAACCTCTCGCCATGGCGCTGGAGAGAGTCGATGAGCAGTTGCGCGCCCGGCAGCTTCACCAGGGGCAAGGCCAGCAGCACGCGTCGCATCTCCACACCGATACCGGGACAGCTCGCCGCGACCTTCTGGATGAGCGCACGCAGATCCGCTTCGGCCACGTCGGGTGATTCTTCCGGGATGATGCGCCGGTCGATTCGGAAGGTTGATGCGATCCGGTACGACGTTCGTGTTGATCCCGCCTTCGATGAGACCCACGTTGAGCGTGGGATGGCTGATGCCCGCGACCTTCGAGCGCTGAGCCTTCAGCCCTTCTCCGCGAATCGTAGAGTGCCTGCAACACGCGCGTCGTCGCGGCTAGCGCGTCGACACCGGACTCCGGCATGGCCGCGTGCCCTTGCCGGCCGCGCACGGTCACTTCGAGATGCAGACAGCCGTTGTGCGAGGTCGTCACAGCGTAGGAAAAGCCTGCAGCAATGGCGTAGTCGGGTTTCGTCAGGCCCTCTTCGAGCAACAGACGCGGACCGATGTCGCCACCGACCTCCTCGTCGTAAGTGAAATGCAGTTCCACGCTTCCGTTCAGCGCGGTTCCGCTTGCGGCCATCGCCTGTAGCGCGCGAAGCGCGAATGCATAGGTCGCGAAGTCCGACTTGCTCACGGCGACGCCGCGTCCGTACATCGTCGCGCCATGCTTCGGATCGTCCACGACTTCCGCGCCATAAGGGTCGTGCGTCCAGCCCTGCCCCGGCGGCACGACGTCGCCATGCGCACTCAGTGCAACACAGGGACCGCTCCGGCCGAATTTATGCCGCACGATGAGATTCGTGGCGCTGATCATTCCCACCGCCGCGATGGCACCAGGCGGCACAGGATGACTCTCGACGCTGAATCCCAGCGATTCGAGCAACAGGCGCGCCCTCTCCGCGTGCGCTTGGCAGTCCCCTGGCGGATTGTCTGTTGCGACTTTGACCAGCTCGGCGAGAAACGCGCATTCCGCCGGAAAGTCGCGATCCACTTGCGCGGCGATGCGCGCGAAAAGATCACTGTTCATAGTTTAGAAGGAAGTGAGTAAGCGCTTGGCCGGCAAGCTCCGCGTCGCCTTGTTCGAGCGACTCCGCTGGATGATGACTGATGCCGCCGTTGCCACACCGGACGAACAGCATGCCTACGTCGGTGAGCGACGCCATCATCATGGCGTCGTGACCCGCGCCGCTGGGCAATCGGCGCGGATCCGCCGCGCCTGTGACGGCGCGAATGCTGGCCGCGATCCGAGTTTGCAAGGAGGGGGCGCAGGGAACGCAATTCACTTCGAGAACCTTTCGAATATCCACCGCGACATTGCGGCGTGAGGCAATCAGCGCGCTTTCCGCGACGATAGCGTCGAACGCGGCGTTGCGCGTGGCGTCGTCCGGCGCACGCACGTCGATACTCAGTTCGCAGCGGCCGGGAATGACGTTGACCGCGCCGTCCGGAACGTTCAGGCGCCCAACGGTGCCGACGAGGCCCGGAGCCTGCGAGCAGCGCTTCTCGACGGCCAGCACGATTTCAGCAGCGGCGGCGGCGGCGTCACGCCGCAGATTCATGGGAACCGTACCGGCATGCCCGGCAAGCCCCTCAACCGTGACCAGCGCGCGCGTGCTCCCGGCGATGGAGGTCACCACGCCCAGCGGCAGGTTCTCACTCAGCAGCACCGGACCTTGTTCGATGTGCACTTCGATGAAGCCGCGGATATCGCTCGCGGCTCGGGCAACGTGCGGAATCTGCGCCGGGTCGAGGCCGGCATCGCGCATCGCCGCCGCCATCGTGACGCCCGCGCCATCGACCCGATCCAGCGCCGCCGTGTCGAAGCGGCCCACCACCGCGCGGCTGCCGAGAAAGGTCGTTTTGAAACGAACGCCCTCTTCCTCCGCAAAGGCGATGATCTCGAGCGAATAGGGCAACCGCGCGCCGCTACGGCGAATCCTCGCGGCGACAGCCACGGCGAGGAGTATGCCGAGCCGGCCGTCGTACTTCCCCGCATTCGTCACGGTGTCGTAGTGGGAACCGGTGATCAGCGTCGGCGCATCCGGGCCCGATGCCGCGAGTCGCCCGACGACGTTGCCAACCGCGTCGATGCTGGCGTCGAGCCCGGCCGCCAGCATCCACTCGCGGATGAGAGCCGCCGCTGATTGATGAGCCGCGCTCAGATACGAGCAGGTGAGGCCGCCCTCCTGCTCGCTGAACCGCGCGAGCTTCTCGCACATCGCCATGACATCGGCGCCGATCGCATCATCCACCTGGTCGGCGAGCCGGAAGCCGGCGATGCGCCCGATCTGATCGAGCGACATGGCGCGCTCGTCCTCCGCACCGTGATTTACGCGCCGCTCGAGCGCGGCGATCACCGAAGCCGGCGTATGCCCTTTCACCGCCAGGATGAACGGCCAGCCGAACCGCGCGGAATACGCCGCGTTCAAGGACTGGATCCGCGCAAGCTCCTCCGGCGTGCAACTCGAAAGCCCGGCGCGCTGCTGTTCGCCCGCCGACTCCTCGGTCAATTCCCCGAGAATCGCCGCCCGCCCCGCAAGCTCGGGGTGCGCGCGGATCAGCGCGAGTTGCTCGGCCTGGCTCGAGCGCGAAACGACTTCGCACATCGCATCGTGAAGCCGCAGACGCGAGGCGAACGGGCGCGCTCCCGCCGCCCGTTCCGCGACCCACGGCGAATGCTCGAATATTCCCCCGAGCGCCGAGACGAACTCCCCCAACGGCGCGGCATTGAGCGTGGCGAGTGAAATCATGCGGGATGCGTGGCGATCCAGTGCCGAGCGATGTCGACGCGCCGGCAGATCCACACCTGATCGTGAGCCAGCACGTAGTCCAGGAATCGCTCCAGCGCCGCCATGCGCGCCGGCCGGCCGATGATGCGGGCGTGCAGCCCGATGGACAGCATCTTCGGCGCGCCGGAGGCGTGGGCGCCACCTTCCCGATACAGCACGTCGAAGGCGTCGCGCAGATATTCGAAGAACTGCGTGCCGGAGTTGAATCCCTGCGCGGTACCGAAGCGCATGTCGTTCGTATCGAGCGTGTACGGCACGACGAGATGGGGGACGGTGCGCGCCGCCGCGCCCTCCCCGACCGCCACTTGCGTCCAATACGGCAGATCGTCCGCGTACGAATCGGAGTCGTACAGGAAGCCGCCGTGCTCGACCACGAGCCGCCGCGTGTTCGGACTGTCCCGCCCGGTGTACCACCCCGCCGGGGCGATCCCGGTGACTTCGCGGAGCATCCGCACCGCTTCCGCGATATGCGCACGCTCGGTGGCTTCGTCCACGAGCTGATAGCTCACCCACCGCAGCCCATGCGCCGCGATTTCGTGGCCGAGCTGCCGATACGCCGCGACGGCCTCGGGATGTCGCGCGAGCGCGAGCGCGCATCCGAAGATCGTGAGCGGCAGCGACCGCTTCTCAAAGGCGCGCAGCACGCGCCACAGCCCCGCGCGCGAGCCATACTCGAACAGCGACTCCATGCTCATGTGGCGCATCGGGAACGGTTGCGCGCCGATGATTTCGGACAGGAACGTTTCGGACGCCGCGTCCCCGTCGAGAACGTTGTTCTCCGCGCCCTCCTCGTGATTCAGCACGAACTGCAGGGCGATGCGCGCACCGCCTGGCCAGCGCGGATGGGGAGGCGTGCGGCCGTAGCCGACGAGATCTCGCGGATATCCGTCGCCCGGCGCGCTCATGTCACATGCTCGGTGCCAGGAGACGCAAACACAGAGCGCAGATCGATTGCCTGTGTACCGGACTCTTCGAGCCGCAGATCCGCGAGCAGGTGGTCAAGGTGTTTCAGCATGAGATCCACCGCCGCCGGCTTGCGTTGTTCGAGCGCCGCCACGATTTCCTGATGCTCGTTCGGCGGGCACGGCGGCGTGCCCGGCACCTGATAGACGGCGATGATGAGCGAGGAGCGCGAGACGAGATCCCGCAGCAGGTCGATGAGAATGCCGTTGCCCGCCACCTCCGCCATCACGATGTGGAACTCGCCGGAGAGCTTCAACATCGCGCGCCGGTCGTTCGCGACCCACGCGGCGCGTTCTTGCGCCAGGTGATCCTGCAAACGCTTGAGATCGACGCGTGTGGCGCCCTCGATGAACATCTGCACGATGCCGGCTTCGAGCACGCGCCGGGCGGCGAAGACTTCACGCGCCTCGCGGATCGTGGGCCGCGAAACAATGGCGCCGCGATTCGGCATGAGCGTGACCACCCGCTCGTGCGCCAGCCGTTGCAGCACCTGGCGCAGGCGCGTGCGCCCGAGCCCGAATATCTCGCACAGGCGCTCTTCCACCAGCCGTGTCTCCGGCGGAAGGCTGTGGTCCATGATCGCGCTCCAGATGCGGTCGTACACATCCGACGCGCTCGCGCTGGCGTCGGCGCGCCGCGCGCCCACGAGGGCGCTGCGCTTCTCCTTGCGCGCGGTGGCTCCGTTCTTTTTCCTCGAGAGTTTTGTCATACGTCGCATCGGAACTTCAGGATGTCCCGGGCACTGCGTGCGATCGATGCAAGGATTGTGCACGATTCAGGATTGCGCCTCCATGCGCTTCGCGTCCCATCACGTAAGTGCGTGCGATCGCTCGATCATCGGCGAGCGTCATCAGCACGAGTAACTTTTCTTCAACCGTGCGCGCCTGCGCCGTGCGCCGGGCCAACAGCGGCGTCGCACGCAAATCGAGCACCGTGAAGTCCGCTTCGGTGCCGGGCGCGAAGCGGCCGATGCGATCGTCGAGCCTCAGGGCCCGCGCGCCGCCGAGCGTGGCGAGGTAGAACGCGCGCAAGGCCGACAGATGCTGACCTTTCATCTGTGCCACTTTGTACGCTTCGGCCATGGTCCGTAGCATCGAGAAGCTGGTGCCGCCCCCAACGTCGGTACCCAGCGCGAAGCGCATGCCCGCGGCATCCGTTGCGGCAAGATCGAAGAGGCCGCTTCCGAGATACAGGTTCGAGGTTGGGCAGAACGACGCCGCGGCGTGAGCCTGCGTCATTCGGGTGCGATCCGTGTCGTCCAGGTGTATGCAGTGTGCGTAAACGGACCGGTCGCGTAACAATCCCGCACGGTCGTAAACATCCAGATAGCTGCGCGCCTGAGGAAAGAGCTGCTTCACCCAATGGATCTCGGCGTGATTCTCGGCAAGATGGCTCTGGACGAAGACATCCGGAAACTCGTGCGCCAGCCGGCCCGCGCTCCGCAGCTGCTCATCGCTCGAAGTGGGGGCGAAGCGCGGGGTGATGGCGTAGTGCAAGCGTCCACGGCCGTGCCACTGCTCGATCAGCGCGCGGCTGGCGCGCTCCCCTTCCGCCGGCGTGTCCCGCAGGTCAGGCGGGCAGTTTCGATCCATGAGTACCTTGCCGGCGATCAGGCGCACGCCGCGGCGTTCGGCCGCCTCGAAGAGCGCGGTGACCGAAGCCTCATGCACCGTGCAGAAGACGAGCGCCGTCGTCGTCCCGTTCCGAAGCAGCTCGTCGAGGAAGAACTCGGCAACCGAAGCGGCGTAAGCGACATCGGCGAAGCGCCTCTCGGCGGGAAACGTGTAGTCCTCGAGCCAGTCGAGGAGTTGCCGGCCGCCTGACGCTATGACGTCTGTCTGGCAGTAATGAATGTGAGTGTCCACGAAGCCCGGCATCAGCAGGCCCTCGCCATGCTCGACCACCGGGACGTTCCGCGGAATGTCCCGGAGCATCGAGTCCGCCGGGCCGAGCGCGTCGACGAGGCCGTTCGCCACCACGAGCAGGCCGTCTTCGATCAGCTCATAACAACCGGCGGGCGCGGCCTCACCCGGATCCGCATTGAAGTGCAGAACCGCGCCCCGGTGCGCAACGATTGGCGCTGAGCCGTCAGTGCGGGCTGCCACGCGCGATCCATGCGAGCAGTTCCGCCCGCTCTGTTTCGGTAAGGCCGGTAACGTTGCCCACGGGCATCGTGCGCGCGGCGAGCTGCTGCCGCATCTTCACCGTCTGCAGGAGAATCTGGTCGGGCAGATCGAGGCGCACCCCGCCGGGTGGCGCACTGAAGCCGCCCTGTGTCGGCACGGCCGTATGACAGACCGCGCAACGCTGAGTGACGATCGATCGCACCCGCAGGAATTGCTCGGCCGGCGACGCGGAAACGGCGCCGGGTTGCGGCACACGGGCAGGCGCCAACGTCGCGGCAACCGCGACGATGATGAGCACGCCCAGCGCGAACGGTACCGGTGATGTGCGCCCGCCTCGCTCATGCGCTTTATGGCGCTGGACGAAGTAGACGCGGATCAACGCGCCCGCCGCGCTCAACGCCACCAGCACCAGCCAGTTGAAGCGTGCGCCGTACGTCATCGCGTAGTGATTGCTGATCATCGTGAACAGCACGGGCAGCGTGAAGTAGGTGTTGTGCGTGGAACGCACTTTGCCGCGCAGGCCGGGGCCCGGGTCGGGCTCACGATTCTCGAGCTTCGCGCGCACCATCTCGCGCTGGCCGGGAATGATCACGAAGAACACGTTCGCGACCATGATGGTGCCGAGCATGGCGCCGAACTCGATGAACGCGCCGCGACCGCTGAACAGGTGGCACAGGCCCCACGCCGCGCCCGTCAATAGCACGGCAAGAACGCCGCCCAGCGCGGCCCCGTTTCGCGCGAGCGGCGTGCGACACAAACCGTCGTAGACGAACCAGCCACCGACGATGAACGCGAGCCCGATGGCAATCGCCGCCGGCTTCGACAACGGCGCAACCGCCGGATCGATGAGATACACCTCGGCCTGCCCGAAATAGAGCAGCACCAGAAGCGCGAAGCCCGACAGAAAAGTGGAGTACGCCTCCCAATAGAACCAGTGCAGCGTGCCCGGCAGCTTTTCCGGCCGCTACACGATATTTCTGGGCGTGATAGAACCCTCCCCCATGCACGGACCACAGCTCGCCGCCGACGCCTTTGCGCTCATCGGCCGGATCCGCGGGGCGCAGCAGATGATTGTCGAGCCAGACAAAATAGAACGACGAGCCGATCCACGCGATGCCGACGATGAAGTGAAGCCATCGCGTCAACAATCCGAGCCAGTCGAGTACGTAGGCGCTCATTGCTGTTCGCTCAACGCATCGGGATGGAAGCTTCGGCCGAGGGATGCCGGCTGGTTCAGCAGGATGGTCTTCGGGTTGCGGCAGATGACGACCAGCACCACGATGGTGGCGATGTACGGCAGCATGGATAGGATTTCGCTCGGCACATCGATCCCGAGCCCCTGCGCGTGCAGCTGAAGCACGGTGACGCCGCCGAATAGATACGCGCCCAGCAGCACGCGAAGCGGCTTCCATGTGGCGAAGACGACGAGCGCCAGGGCGATCCAGCCGCGGCCGGAGCTCATGCCTTCGACCCACATGGGCGTGAGCGCGGTCGAAAGATAGGCGCCCGCGATGCCGCTCATCGCGCCACCGAACATCACGGCGAAATAACGCGTGCGGATCACCGGTTGGCCGAGGAGAGTGCGCGGCGGTCGGCGATTCACCGATGGCGCGCAAGCGAAGGCCAGGGCGCGTGCGACGAAGGAAGTAGTCGATGCCGAAATAGAGTGCGATCGAGCCGTACACGAGCCAGTCGAACCGGAACAGCGCGCCGACCACCGGCAACGAGCTCAACACCGGAATCGAGAGCGGCTCCACTCCATCGATGGGCAGGCCCGCGAAACCGCGGCCCGCGAACGCACTCAGGCCAATTCCAAACAACGTGAGGGGCAAGACCCGTTGCCACCTGGTTCGCCTGCATCGTGAGCGTCAGGAAGGCGAACACGACGGACAGCGCCGTGGCGGCGACGATCCCGGCCGCGTAGCCGAGCAACAGGCTGCCGCTCGCATGGCCGACCGCGAACGCGGTGACCGCGCCGATCAGCATCATCCCCTCGACTCCGAGGTTCAACACGCCGGAGCGTTCGACGACGAGCTCGCCGAGCGCCGCATAGATGAGCGGCGTGGCCGCGACGACGGTGCTGATGAAGATCGCGGTGAGGTGGTAGGAGTCCATTCAGAATCGCAGCCGGTACGCGACGAACAGATCCGCCGCGAGCAGATAGAACAGCAACGCACCCTGGAACAGCCCGGTGACCGCCGATGGCAACTGCAGGCTGAGCTGCACCGACTCGCCCCCGAGATAGAGCAGCGACATGAGCAGCGAGGCGAGCACGATGCCCAACGGGTGCAGCCTGCCGACGAACGCCACGATGATCGCCGCGAATCCATAGCCCGGAGAGATGCTCGGCTGGAGCCGCCCGATCGGGCCGGCCACTTCGCAGACTCCCGCCAGACCCGCCGCGCCGCCGCCGATCAGCAGTGCAAGCCAGACATTGCGCTTCTCGCTGAAGCCCGCGTACGCGGCCGCCGATGGCGCAAGCCCCGCGACGAGCATGCGATACCCCGCGAACGAACGGCTCGCGAAGAGCCATGACATCAACGCGATGATCAGCGCCAGCACGAATGCATTCGTGACTCGCACGCCATCGGTGAGGGGCATGAGCATCGCGTTGTCGGCAAAGGCTCGCGATTGAGGGAAATTGAAGCCCTCCGGGTCTCGCCACGAGCCGTGCAGCAAGTATGCGAGCCAGAGCTGCGCGACGTACACGAGCATCAGGCTGACGAGAATCTCGCTGGTGTTGAAACGGGGTGCGCAGGAACGCCGGGATCGCGGCCCACGCCATGCCGCCCAGCAAACCGGCGACGAGCGCGGCGGGCAAGGCGAACGCACCCAGCGAGCCGGCGCAGAAGAGCGCCACGCCGCCGCCTGTGATCGCGCCGACGGTGAACTGCCCTTCCGCGCCTATGTTCCACACGTTCGCGCGAAACCCGATGGCGAGCCCCAACGCGCACAGCATGAGGGGTGTGGCCTTCAGCAATAATTCGCCGACGCCGTACACGGATGCGACCGGCTCGACGAAGAACAAGTACAGCGCATCGAGCGGGCTCCGCCCGAGCGCCGCGAACACAATCGACCGGTGACCAGCATCGCGAACGCGGCGATCAGCGGCGCTCCAAAGCGCATCGCGCGGCTCGGTTCCGGGCGCTTCTCCAGACGGAACGGCAGCTCAAGCACTGGCGGGCTCTCCCACCGGCGGGGTCGCTGCCTCTTGAGGCACAGCCGACATGAGCAAGCCCACTTGCTCCACGGTCAGGCTGGACGTGGGTTGTGGAGGGGACAAGCGCCCTTGCGCGATGACAGCGATGCGGTCGCAGAGGGTAAACAACTCGTCGAGCTCCTCTGACACGACCAGGAGCGCGACGCCCCGATCGCGCAGATCGATGAGCGCCTGATGAATGAGCTGCGCGGCGCCCACATCGACGCCCCAGGTCGGCTGCGCCACCACCATCAGCTTCGGGCCAAGACGCGTCTCGCGGCCGACGATGAACTTCTGCAGATTGCCGCCCGAAAGGCTTTCCGCCGCCGACAACTCACTGCCGCATTTCACTTTGAACGCGGCAATCGTCTCCCGCGCAAACGCGCGCGAGGCGGCGTTGCTCACGAAGCCGGCGCGCACCATGCCGTTGCGCGCGCCGGTGAGCAGCGCATTCTGCGCCAGGCTCATCGGCGGAACCGCTCCTCGCCCCAGGCGCTCCTCGGGAACGAACGTCAGGCCTAGCGCGCGCCGGCGCGCTGGCGGCAGGCTCGTCGCGCTCGTGCCGCGGATTTCGAGCGAACCCGCCTCGCAGCCCGGCGCCTCCCCGGAAAGGCTCGCGAGCAGCTCCTTCTGGCCGTTGCCTGAAACACCGGCGATTCCGACGATCTCCCCGGCGCGCACCTGCAGGTCGACGGAGCGTAACGTCGTGCCGAACGGATCGAGCGAGCGCTTCGTGAAGCCCTGAAGATTCAGCTGCACCGCGCCCGGCTCACGCGGCGTCAGCCGACATTCGGTGAGATCGGCGCCAACCATCATGCGCGCGAGCTCCGCGTGGCTCGAGGTGGAAGGCTGCGCGGTACCCACCAGCTTCCCGCCTCGAAGCACGGTCGCGGTGTGGCAGAGCTCGCGAATCTCATCGAGCTTGTGGCTGATGTAGAGAATGCTGACACCTTCGCCCGCGAGCCGGCGCAGCGTTTCGAAGAGCTTGCGGACCGCCTGCGGCGTGAGAACAGACGTCGGTTCGTCCATGATCAGGAGGCGCGGGGACTGCAACAGGCAACGCACGATCTCGACGCGCTGACGCTCGCCCACTGACATGCTGTGCGTGAGACGGTCTGGATCCACGGGCAGGCCGTATTTCGCCGAGACCTCGCGGATGCGCGTCGCAAGCTGCGATGGCATCGTCTTTTCGTCCAGCGCGAGCGCGATGTTCTCGGCCACCGTCAACGTCTCGAACAGGGCGAAGTGCTGGAACACCATGCCGATGCCGAGTCGCCGCGCCGCCGCGGGACTGGCGATGGTGACCTCGCGCCCTTCCCATTCGAGCGTCCCTTCATCCGGCCGCGTCACGCCGTACGCGATCTTCATCAGCGTGCTCTTGCCAGCGCCGTTCTCGCCGATCAGCGCGTGGATCTCGCCGACGCGCACCGTGAGATCGATGCCATCGTTCGCCACGGTCGTTGGATAGCGCTTGACGATGCCGCGCATCGCGAGACGGGGCGCCGCATCGGCTGAGGTCACGCGTTCGCGCTCCGGGAGGAGCTACAGTTCGCGCAGTCACCGGTCCGGCATCCGTTCAACGCTTCCGCTTCCACGGGCCACTCGGCGCGCGCCTCGGCAGCGCGCATCACGGTCGCGGCCGCGCGCGGTCGCGAGTCACGCGGATCCAGCGCCGTCCCCATCGTTTGCAATAGCTGCGCAGCGACCGAGATCGCAATGATTGCCGGCGCCTTGCCTTCCACACCGTCGACTCCGATCGGGCAGATGAGTCGCGGCAGGGTCTCTTCGGCGATCCCTTCCTTGCGCAGCCGGGAACGGAACCGCGCGCCCTTGCTCGCCGAACCGATGAGTCCCAGCCAGCCAAAACGCTCCCGTCTCAGAATCGAGCGACACACCTCGTAGTCGAGCGCGTGATCGTGCGTCATCACCAGGTGTCGCACATCCGGTGGCGCCGATCCGGCAATCTGGGCCGGAGCGCTCGCCTGAAGCGCGCGCACGTTGGGCGGCAACACGCGCGGGAACATCTCACCGCGAGGGTCGATCCATCGCACCGTGACCGGCAGCTCCGACATCACGCGCACGAGCGCCTGCGCAACGTGACCGGCGCCATAGAGCCACAACGAAGCGTTGGCGATATCGAGACGTTCCAGAAGCATCGGAGAGTCCCCGGTCGCATCCAGCGAAGCGCCGGCAAAGTGCGCGCGCTCACGTGCATCACGATCGAGAAGCGCATCGGCCACCGGCCGCAGGCGCGGCGGAAGAAAAGCCGGCGTCGCGGCGTTGACGACACGGCGCGTGACGCGCCCGTTCGCGAGTGTGGACGTCATCAGCACAGGTTCGCCGCTGCTCGCAGCCGAGCTGGCACTCCTGAGCAGCGGCAGATCGCCGCGCGTAAATCGCTCGAGCCAGAGCTCGACGACTCCGCCACAACACTGGCCGAGTTGGGAGGCGAGCACCAGGCGCTTGGTGCAGGCTGTGTTTCCCGCAGCCGCCGCAGGGACCATCTCGCGCGCGAGGTGCGCGGCTTCCCACTCGAGTCGCCCACCGCCGATCGTCCCCGCCACACGGCTCGGCCCGACGATCATGCACGTGCCCGCCTCCCGTGGGGTCGATCCAGACGCCGAAGCAATGACGACGCGAACGACCGCCGGCTCCCACTCGAGCGCACGACAAACCGCAGTCGGCCAGTCGCCGGCGATGGATCGCAGCCAGTTCTCGCTGACGGCTCTCTGCTCGGCCTGGCGCAGCTGAACTTCAGCTAATGGCATGAGCTCACGACCGTTCATGATCCTTGCTCCTTCGCGCTTCCGCGTGCGTGCTCGATGGCGCGTAATACCGATTCAGGAGTGGCCGGCGCCGCGAGCCGCGGCACTGTTCCCGCCGGCCCGCAAGCCGCACAGGCGTCGCGGATCGCATGCAGCACCGAGATCGCGAGCATCAGCGGCGGTTCGCCGACGGCCTTGGAACGATAGATGGTGTCTTCGCGATTCGGCGCCGCTTTCAGCAGTTCCACGGTGGACCGCGCCGGCCAGTCATACGCCGTGGGAATCTTGTAGGTCGAGGGCGCGTGTGTTTTCAGCTCACCCCGCTCGTTCCACCAAAGCTCTTCGGAAGTGAGCCAGCCCATGCCCTGCAGGAAACCGCCTTCCACCTGCCCGAGGTCGATCGCCGGATTCAGCGAAGTGCCGACGTCGTGCACGATGTCCACGCGCAGCAGGCGGGTCTCGCCGGTCAGCGAGTCGACGGCGACTTCGGCCACCGCCGCGCCGTACGCGAAATAGAAGAACGGGCGCCCGGACATCGTCGCCTTGTTCCAGTGAATCTTCGGCGTGCGATAGAAGCCGGTGGACGACAGCGAGATGCGCGCGCGATAGGCAGCCTGCGTCAGCTCGGCGAACGTCACTGCGCGTGGTCCGACGTGCACCAGCCCTTCGTCGAAACGGACTTCTTCCGGCCGCACTTTATGCGCCTCGCAGGCAAATGCGATCAGTCGCTCTTTGATGGCGCGCGCGGCGACTTCCGCGGCCTTGCCGTTGAGATCGGAGCCTGACGACGCGGCGGTTGCCGAGGTATTCGGCACCTTGCTCGTATCCGTAGTCGTGATGCGAATGGCGGACAGCGGAACACCCAGCTCCGTCGCCACCACCTGCGCGACCTTGATATGGACGCCCTGCCCCATCTCCGTGCCGCCGTGGTTCAGCAGCACCGTTCCATCCGCGTAAACGTGCACCAGTGCGCCCGCCTGGTTGAACGCCGTCGCGGTGAACGAGACGCCGAACTTTACGGGGGTGAGCGCGAGGCCGCGTTTGATGACCGCGTTGTGCGAGTTCCATTCGGCGATGGCGCGGCGGCGTGCGCGGTAGCCGCTGTCGGCTTCGAGCTGATCCGCAATGAGCGGCATGACGTTGTCATCGACGACTTGCCCATAGTGCGTGACGTTCCGCTCGTCGACGCCGTAGAAGTTGGCGCGCCGGACATCGAGCGGATCGCGCCCCAGCGCCCGCGCGATGTCATCGACGACCTGCTCGATGACGACCATGGCCTGCGGCGCGCCGAACCCTCGGAACGCGGTGTTCGAGACCGTGTGCGTCTTGCACCGGTGCGACACGATCTCGATGTGCTCGAGAAAATACGCATTGTCGATGTGGCAGAGCGCCCGGTCGTTCACCGCGCCGGAAAGATCCGCCGAATACCCGCAGCGCGAAGCCAGCATCACGGTGATCGCCAGAATGCGCCCGTTCTCGTCGAAGCCGACGTCGTAGTCCGCCACGAAATCGTGACGCTTGCCGGTCACGAGCATGTCCGCATCCCGATCGAGCCGGAGCTTGACGGGCCGGCGCGTCTGGCGCGCCAGAATCGCCGCGGCCGCCGCGATGAGACCGGCCTGGCTCTCCTTGCCGCCGAAGCCGCCGCCCATGCGCCGGCATTGAACCGTCACGTCATGAGACCGCACGCCGAGCGCGTGAGACACCACATGCTGGATCTCGGTCGGGTGCTGCGTGGAGCTGTGGATCAGGAAGGCGCCATCTTCCTGTGGAAGCGCGACCGCGATCTGGCCCTCGAGATAGAAATGATCCTGCCCGCCCACGGTTGCCGAGCCCCGCAGGCGACGCGGCGCACGCGCCAACGTCTCGTGCGGCTGCCCACGAACGATTCGCTCGGTCGGCAGCACGTGGCTGTTCGCCGCCAGCGCCGCGCGTACATCGAGGATGGCCGGCAGTGGCTGGTACTCGACGCGCGCGGCTTTAGCCGCGAATCGGGCCCGCAGATGCGACGACGCCGCGACCGCGAACAGCGGCTGGCCCGCGTACTGAACGAGGCCCTCCGCGAAAATCGGATCGTCGTGAACCACCCCGCCGTAGTTGTTCTCGCCCGGCACATCGCTCGCGAGCGCAACGGCGTGCACGCCGGGCATAGCCCGCACCGGCGCGACGTCGAGCTGGGAAATCCGGCCGTGCGGGATCGTGCTGAGCCCGAACGCCGCATGCAGCGTGTTCGCAGGCAACGGGATGTCGTCGCAATAGTGCGCGGTGCCTGCCACGTGCAGGTGCGCGCTGTCATGAACCTTTGCGACGCCGACGCTCACGTGACCGCCACCGGTTCGAGATCGGTAACGCGGAACGGAGCGGGCTCATCGGAGTGTTCGAGATAAAAGCGCCGAAGCAGATTGCCCGCGCATGTGAGGCGGTAGTCGCTCGAGGCGCGCATGTCCGTTAGCGGCGCAAAATCCTCAGCGAGCGCGCGGATGGCCGCTTCGCAGGCTTCGAGCCCCCACGGCGCGCCCACCAGCTCGGCTTCGGCGTTCTGCGCGCGCCGGGGAACGGCGGCCATGCCACCGAAGGCGAGGCGCGCCTCCGTGACCACGCCATCGTGTGTCATCACCGCGAATGCGGTGCAGACGCCGGAGATGTCCTGATCGAAGCGTTTTGCGAGCTTGTAGCTCGCGAACATCAGGCCGGGCTCTTCGGGCGGCACCGTCACGGCCACCACGAGCTCGCCCCGCGCGAGATCTTTCTTCTGATAGCCGAGGTAGAACCGCTCGAGCGGCAGCGTCCGGGTACGCGCGCCGTGGCGAAGCTCGACGTGCGCGCCGAGCGCGATCAACGCCGGCATGGAGTCGCCAATGGGCGAGCCGTTGGCGATATTGCCGCACAAGGTGCCTGAGTTGCGCACGGGCGGCGAGGCGAAGCGGCGCGCCTGTTCCGCAAGTTGCGGATGCGCGTTGACGAGCGCGGGCCACGCGACGCTCAGCGGAACCGCCGCGCCGATGCGCAGACCGTGCGGCGTGGCCCGGATTTCGTTCAGCTCCGCGACGTCGCCCAGATAGACGATCTTCGGCAACTGCCGCAGATGTTTCGTCACCCACAGGCCGATGTCGGTGCCGCCGGCAAGAATCACGGCATCGGGTTCAGAGGCGAGAACGGCCGCCAATTCATCCACGCTTCGCGGCGCGTGGAAGCCTGGGTAGCGAAGGGAAGCGGCCGCGCCACGCCGCTGTATCGACGCCAGCCTTTCGACGCGCTCCGGCGATTGCGCATCGTCCCGACTCCACTGCGCCGGCGCGGGATACTCCGCCATCCGACACCCCGCCTCGACGATCGGGCGATAGCCGGTGCAGCGGCACAGATTCCCCGACAGGCAATCGACAACCCCCTCGCGCTTCGGCGCGGGGTCGCCCTGATACAGCGCGAACAGCGACATCACGAATCCCGGCGTGCAGAAACCGCATTGAGAGGCGTGGCACTCCACCATCGCCCGCTGCACGGGATGCGCCCGCAGGCTCTCGACCGTCACCAGCTCCTTGCCGTCGAGCGTCGGCAGGAATCGAATGCACGAGTTGATGGCTCGCCAGGAAATCGAGCGCGCATCGCGATTCAGCTCGCCAAGCACCACGGTGCACGCGCCACAGTCGCCTTCCGCGCAACCTTCCTTCGTGCCGGTGCGTCCGAGCTCGTTGCGCAGATAGTCCAGCACAGTGAGTGTCGCCGGAGCGTCCGGCACACACACGATCTTTCCATCGAGCACGAATCGTACGGTTCCGGGAGCGGCAACTGGGGACGATGCGGTCATGTGTTGCGCGCGTCAGCTCCCTCGATACGTGGAGTAGCTCCACGGCGAAACGAGCAGCGGCACGTGATAGTTCCGCGCACCGCTCGCCACACCGAACGCCACCGACACATCTTCGAGAAACGCCGGCTCGCTCAGCGCCACACCCCGCCCGCGAAAATATTCGGCGACATGAAACGTGAGCACATAGCGGCCGGCCTTGAACGCCTCGCCTTCGAGCAGCGCGCGATCGCAACGACCATCGGCATTGGTCTTCGCTTCAGCGAGCAGGCGCGACGGTGAGGCACCGTCGTCATGAAGCTCGACGCGCATCCCCACGGCCGGAACACCCGCCGCGACATCGAGCACATGCGTCGTCAATCGGCCCATTGAGAATGCTCGTGACGGAAATTGCTGATGAAGAAAGAGACCCCGAAATTCAGCATACACGCCGAAATAATTGTGGACAATGAAGGCGAAAATTGTGCACGCCCATGCGCCAACGCACTGTTTCCGAGCGAATCGCCCGAAATCACCGCGAAAACTCCGCGCGCCGCGGCGGCACGAGTCGTGCATCATCCCCCGATCCTTCATCAGGCATCGGGCCCGCCCATGATCAGTCGCCAGCGCGGAAAACTGTGTATCAGCCTCGCGAGCGCATTGCTCTTTTCCGGCGTGTCACTCGCCGCGCAGGCGGCGGACCCGCTGAAAGTCGCGTTCGTATACGTGGAGCCCGTGGGCGATAGCGGCTGGTCCTACCAGCACGACATCGCGCGCCGCGCACTCGAGAAACAGTTCGGCGCGCGCATCAAAACAACGTTCGTCGAGAACGTGCCCGCAACCGCCGATGCGGAACGCGTGATCCGCCAGCTCGCCGCCGCAGGCAACCAACTCATCTTCACCACATCGTTCGGCTACATGGAACCGACGCTGAAAGTCGCGAAGCTGTTCCCGAAGGTGCACTTCGAGCACAACACCGGCTACAAGACCTCAGCCAATGTCGTGACCTACGAAGCACGCTTCCACGAAGGCGCCTACCTCCTCGGCGTGCTCGCCGGCAAGATGACGAAGAGCAATACACTCGGCTTCGTCGGCTCATTCCCAATTCCCGAGGTCGTACGCAACATCAACGCGTTCACGCTCGGCGCAAAGAGCGTCAACCCCGCAATCAAGACCCGCGTGATCTGGGTCGACACCTGGTACGACCCCGGCAAGGAGCGACAAGCGGCGGAAACCCTGATCGCACAAGGCGCCGACGTGCTCGCCCAGAACACAGACTCCCCCGCCGTCGTCCAGACCGCCGAAAAGAAAGGCATCTACGCCTTCGGCTGGGACTCCGACATGGCGAAATACGGCCCGCGCGCCCAGCTCACCGCAAACACCCAGAACTGGGTCGTCTACTACGCCGACGAAGTGCAGAAAACACTCGACGGCAAATGGACCGGCGCCCGCGAAACGAAATGGGGAATCGCCGAAAACATGGTGGTCCTCTCCCCCCTCAACAAATCGATCCCCCCCGACGTCACGAAACTCTTCGAAGAACGCCGCCAGGGCCTCGCCACCCGCAAACTCGACCCGTTTGCGGGCCCGATAAAAGACAACAAGGGGACGGTAAAAGTCGCCGCGGGCGCAGCGCTGCCGCAAAAGGACGTGATGTCGATCGACTGGTACGTCGACGGAGTCGAAGGCTCAGTCCCAAAGTAACGACGAAGCCGCTCTCCATGAACGCCGCAAGCCCAAAGGGCGGCGGCTCGCTCGTTCAGGCCCCGGCGGGGGCTTCAAAATACAGGGACGTATTTTGAAGAGCGCCCATGGACGGCTCGCAGCGTCCCCCGCCGGGGCCTCAACGAGCGAGCCACCGCCCCGCGCAAGCGCCACCTCGTTCATGGAGAGCGAACTGAGGGCCCCAGCAAGCAAGCAGGCAGGCACGCTCCTTGCGAACCCCTCGACCTTCAGCGCAGCCGCACCCCGCATAACGCACCGGTTACCATTCCCAAAGCATGAACCACTGGGCCGTACTCAAAGCCGACCTCAACCGCACCTATTTCTACGCCCGCGGCAACCGCCTCTCCAAAATCCTCCAATGCGCCCGCACCCCCGGGGTGCACGCCGTCCTCGTGCTGCGCTTCGGCCAATGGGCCCGCTCGATGCCCATCCTCCTCCGCCTGGTGCTCGACCCGATCTACTTCGTACTGAACCTGATACTCCAGATGGCGTGGGGCATCGAGATCCCACGAGCCACAGTAGTAGGGCCTGGCCTCTTCATAGGTCACTTCGGCGGCATCACCGTCTCCGCCAGCGCCGTGCTCGGCAACAACTGCAGCATCTCCCAAAACGTCACCATCGGCCTCGCAGGCTCCGGCGACAGGCTAGGCGTCCCGGTGATCGGCGATGACGTATACATCGCCCCCGGCGCCCGCCTCTTCGGCAAAATCACCATCGGCAACAACGTAAAGATCGGCGCAAACGCGGTGGTCTACAAAGACGTGCCAGACAACAGCGTCGCGGTGCTCGACCCGGGCTTTCGAATACTGCCGTCCGACGACAGCTGAACCAATTTACGCAGAGTTGTTCAATCGCCCCGTAACGCGAACGCGCTAGCGTGGTCTCCCACCAACACAGGAGACACCCATGAGCTTCATCACCACTCGCGACGGCGCACAGATCTATTACAAAGACTGGGGTTCGGGACAACCCGTGGTGTTCAGTCACGGCTGGCCGCTCACAGCGGACGCGTGGGAAGACCAGATGATCTATCTGGCGTCGAAAGGCTTCCGCTGTATCGCGCACGATCGACGCTCGCACGGCCGCTCCTCGCAGACCTGGGACGGCAACGACATGGACACGTATGCCGACGATCTCGCCGCGCTCACCGAGAAGCTGGACCTGAAGAACGCGGTGCATGTGGGCCACTCCACGGGCGGCGGCGAAGTCACGCGCTACATCGGCCGGCACGGCACCAAGCGAGTGGCGAAGGCCGTGCTGATCGGCGCGGTTCCGCCGATCATGCTGAAGTCTGCGCAGAATCCGGAAGGCACACCGATGGAAGCGTTCGACGGCATTCGCACCGCCTCGCTTGCCGATCGCTCGCAGTTCTACAAGGAGCTCAGCGCGCCCTTCTATGGCGCGAACCGGCCGGGCTCTAAGGTGTCGCAAGGTCTGCGCGACACCTTCTGGCTCCAGAGCATGATGGGCGGCCACAAGGGCCTGTACGACTGCATCAAGCAGTTCTCCGAGACGGATTTCCACGAGGACCTGAAGAAGTTCGGCGACCTGCCCACGCTCCTGCTCCACGGCGATGACGATCAGATCGTACCGATCGCCGCCGCGGCGCTGAAGACGGCGAAGCTCGTGAAGAACGCCAAGCTCGTCGTCTACAAGGGCAGCCCGCACGGCATGTGCTCGACCGAGAAGGATCGCGTGAACGAAGACCTGCTCGGCTTCCTGCGCGGCTGACAGCCGCTTCGCGCCGGCTCCGCGTTCAGCGAGCCGGCGCGTTCTTCAATCGGCTGTGGTGGATGAACGGCGAGAAATTCGAGGGACTGGTACGTTTCCGCGTCGAGTGACTTGCGCCGCTTCAGGAATGTCATCGTGACCCGCCCACCGCCGAGGTGGCGCGTAGTCTACGTGAGAGCGGCTCGCCGACGCCCCGGGACGCGATGAACCGCCCCCGGATGCGCCGACGAGAGGTGCGGGGTCAGGACCGCTGAGTGACCGGCGCGCGCACGGGCTCCGGCGGATCCTGGCGCGGGATGTGCGACGGGATCAGGAAGAAACTCAGCGCCGTGATGAACGCGCAGCCCGCGACGAACCAAAAGAACAGGTTCACGCCGGGCAGCGGATTCATCGCAAGGTAGCCGGAGGCCACGATGGGACTCAGCACCGCGCCGATGCGCGACACCGTCTGCGCCATGCCCACCGCCGAACCGCGAATCTCGGTCGGGTAGGAATGCGCGGCCACCGCGTACATGAACGCCTGCATGCCGTTGAACGAGACGCCCGCGAGGAAGCTCATCACCAGCACGTTCGACTCGCCCGGATTCCGAGTGCCCACCAGCAGGAAGCCGATCAGCGCGGTCGCGCCGACACCGAGCAACGCGAGGATCGTGCCGACGTAGCGCGAGCCGAACCAGCGGATCATGAACGCGCCGCCGATCGAGCCGAAGAAGGCGCCGATGGAGAACAGGCTGAGCGCGTTGCCCGCCACCTCCACTGCCACCCGATCCGTCGGGAGCAGCACCTTCAGGTAGTTTGTGTAGACGTACAGCACGAAGCTGTTGAACGAGAACGCCACCCAGATGAAGAACGTGGCGCGAGCGTAGAAGCTGTTCCAGATCGTGGCGAGCCAGTTGCTGGAACGCTTGCCCGCTTCACGAATCGTGAAGCTCTCCGTGCCGTCGAAGCGTTGCTCGCCGAGCAGCCGGTTCAGCGACTTCGCAAGCTTCGCATGCAGCGCCGGACGTTGCGCCATGTACTTGGGCGACTCGGGCAGCAGCGTGCCGAACACGATGAACAGCGCAAGCGGCACGAGGCCCCCGACGAGGAACATCTGCTGCCACTCGAGGTGATTGTTCGCAAACCCCGCCAGCGAGCCGCCGACCGGCACGGACGAGATCACGAGCGCCACGATGACGCTGCGTACGCGCGCCGAGGTCCACTCCGAGATCAACGTCGTGGCCAGCGGCGTGATGCCGCCCATGCCGAGGCCCGTGACGAAGCGCCAGATCGTCATCTGGCCGATCGTCTCCGTGGCATTGGCGGCCGTGCCACCCTTCGCGGCGAAGTAGCAGAGCACCGAGCCGACGAACAGGAACACGAGGCAGGTGAAATAGGAGCGCTTGCGGCCGATACGGTCGCCCAGCCAGCCGAGCGTGACCGAACCGATGGCCATGCCCAGGAGGCCGGCGGTGTTGATCGGCCCGAGGGCGGCGCGACTGATGTTCCAGTCGGTCACGAGATGGCCGCCGACATGCCCCATCAGGAACAGGTCATAGCCGTCGGTGGCCATGATCACGATCATCATGATGGTGATGCCGAAGGGCATCCAGAAATACTTCGCGGAGTCGATGACTTCGCCGACGTCCACGATCTTCTTGTTGTCGCTCATGCGTGTGCCCCGCCGATCGGGGCCGTGTCGCCGACCGTGTCGATCTCTTTGTTTTGCATCTGGTGCTTCTAGTAGTGCGTACCGCCGTGAACGGCGGCTGAACCTAATACTAGAAGTGTCCGGGGGAGTCCATCCCGGCGTGGCCGCTGAGCCTCCTGACGGCGCCGGACGAGGCGTGACTTTGCGGGCGGGTGGCGCGGCGGGTGGCGGGTGGCGGGTGGCGGATGGCGGCGCTGGCTGGCAATCAGCGCCTGCTCGATTGCGTCGACCCAGCGGCGCAGGGCGGCGTTCGTGCGCTCGGGGGGTCGAACATGCCTTCCGCGGAAATCCAACGGGCTTCCCAGGGGCTCTCGGTGATCGTCGAGGGGTTCATAGGCGTTCTCCGTCAGGTATCGCGCGGCGCGATCAGGCCACGAAAGCGGAGGCAGGGCCATGGCCAGGGGGCCGCCGGCAACAAGCGCCGCAGCGACGCTGAACAGCAGGCCGGCGAAGGCCTGCTCGAGGCCGGGGGCGAGGGAGAATCGAAAGGGGCTGGGTGCTCATGAGACACCCGTCGTTGGTGACGCTCAGAGCGGCACGAGCCCACGCCTCATCGCGATCGACACCGCTTCGGCGCGCGACGCGGCGTTGAGCTTCGCGAGGATCTGCGAAACATGGAACTTGGCGGTGTGGTCGGAGATGGAAAGGCGGCCGGCGATTTCCTTGTTGCCCAGGCCGGCGGCGAGAAGGTGGAGGACTTCGCGCTCGCGCGGAGTCAGCGGATCGTCGCTGGGTCGCGCGGAGAGCGAGCCGGCGTGATCGGGATGCACGACCGCGAGACCTAGGGCCGTTGCCTCGATCGCCGCGACCACCTGATCCGCGCTCGCAGAAGTTGGCAGCAGCGCGAGACCGCCCCGAAGGGGTCGCACGCTGGCGAGGAGATCCTCCTCGTCCGAGAGCAACACGGTTGCGGCACCACCGTCGTCGCCACCCCGGCTCGGGATGTCCGTCACCACGACGTCGGCCGCGCCGCCGATCTCGCCATCGCTTGCGCGGAACTCATCCAGCGACGCCGCGCTCGTGATGATCTCGAAGCGCCCGCGCTCCCTCAGCAGCGCATGCAATGCCTGATTCAGGCGAAGCGATCCGGTGGCGAGGGCAACGCGAATCATGCGGGGGTCAGCAGCGACCCTGCGGACGCTCGCCGATGACGACGTCCGCGTTGACGAGTTGCTTCGCGCGGATGAGCGACACCGCGACCGGCTTGCCGATGCGGTCGGCGCCGAGCGCGGCCTTCAGGTCGTCCACATCCGCCAGCGGCTTGCCATCGAGGGTGAGCAACGTGTCGCCAAGCGCGATGCCTGCGACGTCGGCCGGCCCCTGAGGCACTGTGGAAATGACGATGAGGCCCTGCGCCTGCGAGATGCCGAGCTGGGCGCGCAGCGCCTCGGGCACTTCGACAGACTGAACCGCTGCGCCGATATACGCGTGCGAGACATGCCCGCGCGCCAGCAACTGGGCGCTCACGCGCTTCAACACCGAACCCGGGATCACCACGGCGCGACCACGCGAAAGCGCCGACGTACCGATGCCGATAACGCCGCCACGCGCGTCCACAACAGGACCGCCGGAGAATCCCGCCCACAATCCGCCATCGAGTTGAACGAGCCGGTCCACGTGACCGCCACGCCACGTGCGCCACTCCCCGCCCGTGCGCGCCACAATGCCGGCGCTGGCGGAAAGCGACCCATCCGTACCGCGAGACACCGCGACGACGAAATGCCCGGGCCTCGCGGCCGCGGCATCGCCAAACTCGATCGCCGCACCCTGCGACGATTCGAGCCTCAGCACGGCGATATCCGTGCCCGGGTCCACGCCGACGAGCGTTGCCGCCGAGGCCGAACCATCCGCCAGCACGGCGGTGATGCCCTCTTCACGACGCAACGTATGCGCCGCCGTCGCAACGATGCCGGGCTCGAGAACGACCGCGGACGCGGGATTGGAACGCCGCGCCTGAAGCGCGACGACGCTCGCGCCGACCCGCTCGACGATATTGGCTAAATCATCGGAAAACGCGGCGAGCGCCTGCGCCGAACCTTGGGTGCTCATGGGGAACTCTCCGGAAGCTGCGTAACTGGCGACGAGCTTCCGCGAATTCAACAGCCGGCCGCATCAGCCGAACGGCTAGCGGGAGGGACAGCGCCGGCGAAGACACGGGCGAACGTACGCCGCCCGCGTCCAGGCCGCTCCGGTTTACTTCGGCGCCGGCAGACGCGCAATGCGCGCGCCCTTGAAGCTGCCGAACCAGATCTCATCGCCGACTTCGAGCGCGGTCGTGCCACCCTCGAACCCATCGCTGCCGCCGTACTGCACGAGCCGCGCGGCCTTGCCGGTCTCGAGATCGATCTTGATCGCGGCGCTGCCAACGCGGCACGCCGGCGCACGGCACTGGAACACGGCAGGCATGTTCGCATCCTGGCCGCCCGCAAGCAGCGAGCCATCGTTCATCCAGCGCAGGTTGTCCGTGAGGATGCCGGTAGTGATCGACTCTTTCTTCGCCCACGTCGAACCGCTGCGCTCATAGCGCGTGACGTTCTTGCCCGGCCAGCCCGCGACGTAAAGCGTCTTCGCGTCCTTCGATAACGCGAGCCCGTTCGCGCCCGACATCGCGCTATCGGGCAACGTCGTCCAACCCTTTTGCGGATGCCACTCGAGCACATCGCCGGTGATCTGCATCGCCGACATCTTGTCGAACGCTTTCGTGTCGGCGGGATCCTTGAAGTTCGTGGTGATGAACCCGCCTTCCGGCAACCCGACCACGCCGTTGCCCGACGCCTTCGCCGGCAACACCGCGCAACCGACCCAGGTGAGCGAAGGCTGCGCGCCTTTCGAATCCACTTCGAAAATCTCGATGGACTCGCGACCCGAATGATTTACCGCATACAGCGTGCCGATGCCGTTGCCCTTCGCCCGCACATCGATGCCGTGCGCGCCGAACGTATCGGCGGGCAACGGCCCCGGACACATGCCGTAGGTCTTCTGATCGAAGCTGATCTTCGGTTTCGCAACCGGATAGATGGTCTTCACCACGCGCGTCTTCGAATCGATGGCGTACAGCTGCCCGTGCTTGCCGCCCTCGGCCATGCCGGCCACCATCACCCAGTCCGTGTCGGGGATTCGAATGAGGTCTTCGGGGCTCGCGAGCCCGCAGATGAACTTCGTGGTGCCATCGGCCGCGCACGACTCTTCAGCCGCCGCGCCCGTCAACGGCGCCGCCAGCCCCGCCGCTCCCAGCAGCCCAACGCCCACCAACGCACCGAACCGCGTGTGACTAAGCATCTTTCCCCCCTGCATTCTCTATGTGAACAGGAAACCTCTCTCGCCGCGCAAAGCATAGTGCATCCGCCACGGCCGGCGTTATTCTCGGCCCCGCCCGTTCCACCCCCGGAGTACCGATCATGCGATCGAGCTTCCCGCCCCAAGCCCTTCGCCCCCTGATTCTCGCGACCCTTGCGCTGTTCGCGACCGTCGCGTCCGGCCAAACTCCGCCGCCCGCGAAGGCCAAACCGCTCGACATCTTGCTGGTCGGAGCGAGCGGCATGATCGGTTCCCGCATCCTCACCGAAGCCGCCTCACGCGGCCACCACGTCACCGCCGCCTCGCGCCACCCGGAAAAAATAGCGAAAGGCCCGAACATCACGGCCGTGAAGCTCGACGCTACCGACAAAGCCGCGCTCACCGCCCTCGCAAAAAACGCGGACGCGATCGTCATGGCCACCGCCCCACGCAGCACGGGCAACCCGATCGAGGAGGCCAAGGCCCTCGGCGACGCCGGCATCGCCGCCGCCAAAGCCACCGGCAAGCGCCTCCTCATCGTCGGCGGTGCCGCCAGCCTGAATACCCCCGACGGCAAGCCCGTGATGGATACCCTTCCGGCCGCCTACCGCACCGGCGAGCCCCTGGCGATGCGCAACGTCCTCGACACGCTCAAAGCCAGCGACATCAACTGGACCTTCTTCAGCCCCGCGATGTCGATTCGACCCGGCACCAGGACCGGCAAATACCGACTGGGCACCTCAACGGTTATCGCCAACGAAAAAGGGGAAAGTCGTATCAGCGCGGAAGATTTCGCCGCTGCCGTTGTGAACGAGTTGGAAAACCCGAAGTACCTGAAGAGCCAGATGACGATTGGCTATTGAGCGCTCACAACCGAGCCGATGAGCTATTCGCTCCGAACGCGCTTCAGCAGGTACCACTTGCCGCCGCGCTTGATGAGGTCGTCCTCATACCGCCCCACAGCGGAGATGTGAATGTTCGCGTTGGTGTGCATAACGACCCTCCACGTCTACGTGTGCCGCGCATGCGAAGCGTCGACGAGCTGGATGTTGTCGTCGGTATTGCGATTGAACCGCCGAAGCGAAGCCCGGATCGTAGGACAGCAAACACAGATCCACGCGGTGAATTGGCCCGCGGCTCCGTCGTCAGCGAGACATCCCTCGCTGCCTGGTCGGAGCACGCGGCACACTCGGCCGTGCGGCGATTGCGCTTACGCTGCAAATCGCGTTACTGAGTGTTGCCGCGGTGTCTGCGATCGGCTACGAATCGGGTGATTCGTAGCGCACACATCCGTCAATTTTTCTGAATCCGCTTTCATCGACCCGCGCGGATGGCATAGTTGGCCATGCGCACGATCATCCTTTCTCTGCTCATCGCATCATGCTTTGCACTCACCGCGTGTGACACTAGCGTAAACGTTGCCGCTACGGCCAACGTCGGCGCGCAGTACACGAACGTGCGCATCACGGTGAAGGAGCTGTGGGTGAACGAAAGCGCCACCGCTTCGATCGATGACACGACGTGGCTGAAATTTCCGGCGTCGACACCGGTGACGCTCGATCTCGTCGGGCTGACGGGCGGCACGCTGAACGAGTTCGCCACTCAATTGAAGGTGCCGCCGGGGACGTATCACCAGGTGAGATTATTCCTCGCCGATCGCACGGAAACGCTCACGAGCTCCGCCCAAACCGCGGGCGCCACCTACAACGACGAAGTGACGTACTTCGACTCGAACAACGTCCAGAGCACCGTGCCACTCGAGCTCGCCAACGCGGCACAGGGCATTGGAGTCGAGACGGACCTTACGGTGGAGGCCGCGGGCGACGCGATCCTCGCCGCGCTCGCATCCGCGCCGAGTACCACGGATTCGACGGACCTCACGTCTACGACCGATCCCTTTGCGACCAATCCCGTTACGACTACGCCCACCACCACGGCGACCACTGCGGACACGAGCACGCTAGGCTCCGGTTCGACGACGACCACCGTCACCGGCAATGCGCTGCTCGTGTTCGACGCGAACCGCGACCTGACGGAGTTCCTGTTCAGCGACCAGCCGGGCTTCCTGCTCAATCCGTCGCTGTCGGCTTACGATGAAAGGAAGGTCGGCACTATCCAGGGACAGTTCGACCTCTCGCAGCTCACCATCAACACCGGCACGGCCCGCCCGGATCTGCAGGTGACCGCCGAAAAGTTGAACGACGACTCCACTCGCCGTGTCGATGTCGCCAGCGCGCCGATCACGGCGGATGGCCTCTTCACCCTGTATCCGCTGCCGATTGATGATTCGACGAGCACGACCACGTACGATCTCGTGATCCACGGGCCGACGGTGCGCACGACCGTCATCCGGCAAGTACCGGTTACCAAAGGCGCGCCGGCCAGCGGCGGCGACGTGGCGCTCGGAACAATCACGCTAACCGTATCGGACTCGTACGCGGCGAACGTCGCGACCAGCACGCCGGTCTCGCCGCGAGGCGCGCGCGTTGGCTTCTATCAGACGTTGCCGGACGACAGCGCGCCGTACCTCATCGAACAACAGCCTATCGATCCGTTGAGCGGCGAGCTCGCGACGAACGCTGCGCTACCGAATGCGACGACAATCGTCTACGGCACCTTCGGCACTTCGTTCACCCTTCTTGCCGCGGCTCCACAGGAAGGCGCTTCGAAATACTCGGTCGCGGCGCTCGCGCCGTTCTACGGAAACGGCGCGTTCTCGAACACGCTGCTCGCACCATCAGCGGGGGCAACGGATGTCGCCGCGTTCACCGTTCCTGACGTACCGATTCCGTCAACCGCGGCATCGGGCACGATCGCGGCGGTCGTGAGCTCAGCGACACCCGGTAAGTACGACAAGGGCGCGCTGCTCGTCACACACAACGGGGCGGTGATCACCACCGTTCCGTTGGATGACGCGCTCGCCGGCTCGGCGACCTCCACGACGGTAAACGTCACCGGGATTCCGGCGAGCGGTTCCTCCAGCTTCGACCGGGGCCTCTACTACCTCGAAGTCTGGGCGTGGAACTCATCGAACCCCACGAGCACGTTCACCCGGCAACCGCTCGGCACGGCAGTCGATCTGCGCTCCACGGTGACGGCGAACGCCACCGTCACGATCAATTGACAATTGGCGCGGCGGGTTCGTCCGCGTCACAGGCGGTGGCGCGCGCAGCAGCCTGCGATGGCGTTTCCTGCGGCCGGTTGGCGTTCCAGAGAATCGCGACGCCCACGATCGCCGAGATCACCGACGCGGCAAACACCGCGATCTTCGACGCGGCAAACGCGGATTCTTCGGGAAACGCCTGCGCCGCGATGAATAGAGACATCGTAAAGCCGATGCCGGCGAGCGCGCCCGCGCCAACGAGCTGGCGCCACGAATACTCACTGGGTTTTATCGCCCAACCCATGCGCACCGCCAGCACGCACGCGAGCACGAGGCCCAGCGGCTTGCCGACGAACAACCCGCAGATGATCGCCAGCATCAGCGCCTCATGCCCGCCCAGCACGCTGGCGCTCATCGCAACGCCAGCATTCGCGAGCGCGAAGAGCGGCAACACCGCGTAGCTCGAACGCGGCGCCACCTGCCGCAGCAGGCGATCGGCGGGCGACTCGAGCCGATCATGGATGGCGTCCAGCGCGCGCAGCGTCGGCAACGAAGGCCCGTGCCGCAGGACTTCGCCCTCGTGTTCCGCCTCGGCTTCGAAGATCGTATTCGCCTGCGTCATCAGCGCATTCAGGTTCGGTGGCGGCCGAGTCGGGATGAAGAGCGCGAGCACCACGCCGGTGAGCGTCGCGTGCAACCCGCCTTCATGAACGAAGAACCAGAGCAGCACGCCTAGCGACAAATACGGCACGACACGATAGATCCTCGCGCGATTCAGGAGCGCGAGCCCGCCCACGACCACAACCGCTCCGCCGAGATAGAGAAAGTTGAGATCGCCCGAATAGAACAGCGCGACCACCAGAATCGCGCCGATGTCATCGACGATCGCGGCGGCCGTGAGAAAGATGCGCAGCTCGACCGGCACCCGCCGCCCCATCATCACGATCAGTGCGACGGCGAATGCAGTATCCGTCGCCATCGGCACGCCCCAGCCGCGCGACCATTCGCCGGCAGGGATGAGCAGCGAGTAGGTCAGCGCCGGGACGACCATGCCGCCGATCGCCGCGGCCACCGGCAGCGCCGCGGATCGCCGGGTCGCCAGGTGACCCACGGTGAATTCGCGCTTGATCTCGAGCCCGACCACCAGGAAGAAGATGGTGAGCAGGCCGTCGTTGATCCAGTGAAGCACAGGAAGCAGAAAGCCCGCGTCGCCAAAGGTAAGGCCCCACCGTTGCTCCCAGAACGCCGCGAACGCCGGCCCCCACGTGGAGTTCGTGAGCGCGACGGCCAGGATCGACGCGACGAGCAGCAACAAGCCGGCGGACGGTGCCCATGACGCGAAATCCAGCGCCGCCGAGCGCACGCGATGGCCGAGCGAGCCGAGCATCGCATCCGAGAACGAGCTTTCATCCCACGGGCCGTCGTAACGGCGGCCATTGATGAAGAACGTGGGCGTGTAACGCACGCCACTGGCGCGCGCGCTTTTTTCGTCCACTTCCACCCGCTCGCGGGCCTGGCGCGCGGCCACCTCCGCCTCGGTGGGCGATTCGCGGGCGAGACCCAGGTCCTTCGACACGGCGGCCAGATCGTCTTCCGAGAGCGCCGGGGAACGGGTCATGAGCGCCACGTGCGCATCCCAGAACCTCTCCGGGTCGTGGCTGTGCTCGGCCAGCTCCGCCGCGCGGCGCGCGAGGCCACTGCCCGTGATCGGGCGATGGCGAAACACGTAGCGCAGCCGGTTGCCGAACTGATCGCGCACCTGGGAAATACGCTCGTTCGCCGCCCGGCAATGCGGGCAGTCGTAGCTGCCGTACTCGACGAGCGTGATCTCGGCGTTGTCCGGACCCAGCACATGGTCGTATGCGGCGTTCACCGGCCGGTCGAGCCGGTTCGCCATCTCGATGTCTGACACTCAAACTCCTGACGTCGTAAGTACCCGACATCCTGCCGGAGGAGTGTCGGCCCGGACAATGCTCTTTCGGGAGTGCGGCAGATGAAAGTCGCTTGTCCGTCCAAATGAGAATGACTATTATCTGGAGGCACACACTTATATACCGGGTGCCGGCGTGACTCCGAATGCCTCCTCTCCGTGGCTCCACCGCGCAGCGCGTGTCCTCGTCCGGGTTGCGTTCGCCACTGTCGCCGTAGTGGCCGTGCTGCTGGCGGTGGTTGCGCGCGCGGAAGACTCCGCCGCCCCGGCGAAGCCCGCACCCGAAGAAAACACGAAGCGCTACATCTTCTCCTGGCCCATTACGAGCGATCCGACGCTCGCGCCTCGCGGTGGTACCACGCGCGGGCCGGAGCTGACGCTCGACAAGGCACCCTCCGAAGCCTGGAAGTCGCTTCAAACGCCCGGCCTCTCCCCCTTCGAACGCGATCGACGCGCCATTCTCGCGATGGCCGGCAGCTACCGCGTGACGTTCGACTTCCTCGAAGTCACGCCCTTCACGGCGGACTCGAAGCGTGAACGGCCGTATCAGTCCTGGGGCACGGAGCGCGTATTCCTGGATCGTGACGATGGGAAATTCATCAGCCTCTCGCACATCCTCGTGATGCGCATCGTGCAGAAGGACGGCACGCTGAGCGAGCCACTGGTCACAAAGCACTGGCGGCAGGACTGGCGCTATGAGCCCGCCGAGGTCGTGGAATATCGCGGCCGCGAGCAGTGGGCGCGTCGCGTGCTCAAGCAGCGGGACGTTGCCGGGCAATGGTCTCAAACCGTGTTCCAGGTAGACGAATCGCCACGCTACGCGAGCTTGGGCACGTGGCAGCACACCTCGAGCTTCTCTTCGTGGATCAGCGGCGACACGTGGCGTCCGCTGCCCCGTCGTGAATGGAGCGTGCGCAAGGATTATCAGGTGCTCATCGGCACCAACCGCCACACCATCATCCCGACCGGATGGATTCAGGAAGAGAACAATCTCAAAGGCGCGCTGGACGACAAACGAACGCTCGCCGCGGACAAGCCCTACATTGCGCGCGAGTACGGTGTCGCCCGCTACGAGCGGCTGCAGGCGCCTGACTTCGGCGCGGCCGATCAATACTACGAGAGCACGAAGAAGTTCTGGGACGACGTGCGCGACGCGTGGACGTCGGACTTTCACAAGCAGCCCATCATCACACTGCGCGCGCCGGTGGATCAGTCCGGCTTGTTCGTGCCACTGTTCGAGCAGGCCGAGAAAATCGCCGCTGGCGAGAAGGTGGAAACCGACAACGCGCAGGTGATCATGAAAAGCCTGCAGGACATGCGCGCTAAGCCACAATAGCGCCAACGCCGCGCGCGCCACGCCACCGCCACCGCCACCGCCACCGCCACCGCCACCGCCTACGTTCCCGCCGCTGCGCTCCGGTTCCCGAAAAGTCGCGAAAAATCACGCGGGCTCGCGCAAGGAACTCGCGGCATCGTCACGCCTTTATCTCGTGCCATTAACACTTGTGAGGCGACGTATGACTGGCAGGAAATTATTGATCGCGGCCACCGCGGCGTGCCTGGCACTGGCCACCGGCGGTGCATTCGCAAACGACGAGGTCAAGAGCGCTCAACCCGTCAGCGACACGGTAATCACGACGAAGGCGAAGGCCGAGCTCGCGAAAGATCGTGACACCAAGGCCAAGGATATCCACGTCGAGACCAAGAACGGTGTCGTGCACCTGAACGGCGCCGTTGGCTCGATGGCGGAGAAGGACAAGGCCGAGGCGGATGTGCGCGGGATCAAGGGTGTGCTGGATGTCACCAACAACCTGAAGGTTGCCGCCAAGTAATCCGTGAGGCGACGACGCGGACGGCGCCCCGCTACGCGCGGCGGCGCCGTCTTCCGTTTTGGTCAGCATTTCGCCCGAGCGGGTTCACTGGACACGAGTTCATGGCTTGAGCTATGCATAGAGGTTCTTGAATGCGGCTCGAGCGAGAACAACGATGCGATGTGACCGGATCTGGCGTAACGCCCGCCTCGCGACCCTTGCCCCCGGCAAACCGGGGCTCGGCGAGGTCGAAGACGGGGTCGTCGCCTGCCGAGACGGCCTCATCATCTTCGCAGGCCCGGAACGCGAACTGTCGGCGGAACTCGAGCCCGACGGGGAGATCGACTGCGACGGCCGCTGGATCACCCCAGGCCTCATCGACTGCCATACGCACCTCGTGTACGGCGGCGATCGTGCGCGCGAGTTCGAGCGGCGCCTGGCCGGCGAGTCCTACGAAGCCATTGCGCGCGCCGGTGGCGGCATCCTGTCCACGATGAATGCGACGCGCGCGGCGAGCGAGGGGCAACTCGTGCGCTTCGCCCTGCCCCGCCTCGATGCACTGATCGCCGAAGGCGTTACGACCATCGAGATCAAATCCGGCTACGGGCTTTCGCTCGAGCACGAGCGCAAGCAGTTGAGCGCCGCTCGCGGCCTCGGCCTACATCGGCCCGTGTCTGTCGTGACTACGTTCCTCGGCGCGCACGCTGTGCCGCCGGAGTTCGCCGGCGATGCGGACGGCTACCTCACAACGGTGTGCGAGGACATGATTCCCGCGCTCGCGAACGAGCGCCTCGTCGATGCGGTGGACGCGTTCTGCGAAGGCATCGGCTTCTCCTACACCCAGGCGCGCCGCGTGCTGTGGACGGCGAAGACGCACGGCTTGCCGGTGAAACTGCACGCCGAGCAGCTCTCGAATCTGCGCGGAGCGGCGCTCGCGGCGGAGCTCGGCGCCCTTTCCGCGGATCATCTGGAATACGCGGACGAGCCAGCGGTCCTCGCGATGGCCCGTGCCGGCACTACGGCGGTGCTGCTCCCCGGCGCGTACTACTTCACGCGGGAGACGAAGCTGCCCCCGATGGAGTTCCTCAGGAAGCACAACGTACCCATCGCCATCGCCACGGACCACAACCCCGGCACCTCGCCCCTCACATCGCTCCTGCTCGCGATGAACATGGCCGCAACGCTCTTCCGCATGACCGTCGAAGAATGCATCACGGGTGTCACGCGCGCGGCGGCGCGTGCGCTCGGGCACCAGGATCGCGTCGGCACGCTCGAAGCCGGCAAGCGCTGCGATCTCGCGATATGGGACATCAACAGCCCTGCGGAACTCGTCTACCGCATGGGCTACAACCCGCTGCACGCACGCGTCTGGAAGGGCCAGTGAGAGCCGGAAAGTAAGGCGAAAGGCTTGCGACCCGGCGCGGGTCCGCGGCCGGCCCACCGCGCTCCCGATAACGCCCTTTTATGGGCACCGGCGCGAACAGAACCTGTCGTATTCGCGACGGGGCGCTACTCTATGCAACTCGTAGACCGCCGTTCCGTGGAGCCCCCTGCCGTGTCCCCGACTATCGATCCCGCCCCCTACCGTGTTCCTCACGAATTCCTAGGTACCGATCACGACCGTAACGCGCGTCGCACGTGGATGGTGGTGGCCATCACGTTCGTGATGATGGTGGCGGAGATCATCGCCGGCGTGGTGTACGGCTCCATGGCGCTGCTGGCGGACGGCGTGCACATGGCGACGCATGCGGGCGCGCTCACTATCGCGGCGCTCGCTTATCAATACGCGCGCCGCCACCAGCACGATGCACGCTTCGCTTTCGGTACGGGAAAGGTGGGGGACCTGTCGGCGTTTGCCAGCGCGCTGGTGCTGGCGGTCGTGGCGGTGCTCATCGGGGTGGAGTCGGTTGGACGGTTGCTGAGCCCGATCAACGTTGCGTTCAACGAAGCGATTCTGGTTGCGGTGATCGGGCTCGTGGTGAACCTGGTGAGCGCGGCGCTGCTGATGTCTCCGGGGGGGCACTCGCACGGTGGACACGAGCGCGACGATGGCCACAACGCCCACGAGCAGACCACACCCGGCCACGCCGCTCACGCGCGCGCCAGCGACGGGCAGCACGATGTCCCACACGACGCCGGCCACCACGCCGACCACAACCTGATCGCGGCCTACGTACACGTGCTCGCCGACGCTGTCACCTCGGTGCTCGCCATCGCGGCACTCGTGGCGGGGCGCTACCTCGGATGGATCTGGCTCGACGCAACCATGGGCATCGTGGGCGCTATCGTGATCCTGCGGTGGTCGTTCATCCTGATGCGCCAGACCGCACGCGTTTTGCTGGACAGCGCCGACCCGTCGCTGATCAAACGAGTCCGGGAACGGCTGGAAAAGGACGGCGCCTGCGTGTCCGACCTGCACATCTGGCGCCTCGGCCCGGGCCATAGCGCGGTGGTTGCAACCGTCGTGTGCCCTTCCGGGAACAAACCGGATCACTTCAAGGAAAAACTCAGCGAAGTCCCCACGCTGTCGCACGTGACGGTCGAGGTTCTCGAACCGAAGCGTTAGACTGCGAGGCCTTCGCACCAGGTCTCGCCGGAATGCGCAGGGTCCCAAGCCCCAAACAACGCCTGTGGGTGATCAGCACGCTGCTGGTCGCGCTGCTCGTTCGTGCGCTGATTCCCGCCGGATTCATGCCGGCGACCGACCGGCCGTTCAGCTTTCAGGTGTGCCCGGATGGCTTTCCCGCCGCCCTGCTGGCGGAGGCGGCGGTGCCCGCCGCGTTCGCGCACGCGAGCCATCACCCCGAGCCCGATGGCCTGCCGGCCGTTGCCCATCCTCAAAACGACGGCGACGCGTTCGAGCATGCAGGCCATCACCATGGCACTGATGGCCCGCTGGCTAGCGCTCATCAGCATGACGACGGCGGCGCGCTCGCTCACGCGGGCCACCAGCACGCCGCCGCCCTCGCGCACGCCGGCCATCACAACGACGCTGATGGCGGTGGCTTGCTGGCCGCCGTCCATCACCACAACGGCCCCGGCCACAATCACAGTTCCGCCAACGCCGAACATTGCGTGTTCGCCGCCGCGGCGGGAGCGTTCGCGCTCGCGTTTTCGCCCGCCTTCTCCGCGCCCGCCGCCCCTTCGGGCGCACCGGACGTCGCTTACGTTTCTCCCGCCTTCGAATCCCGCCGGTTCCGCATTCCGCAGCCACGCGGCCCGCCCGCGCGCTCCTGACGATTCAATACGTGTGATTTCCCGCTGCCGCGCGAGCCGCAGCGATTGGATCCGTGTACGTCATGGAGAGAAATGATGAACGCCTTTTCAGGAGGCGTCCGACGAACACTCGTCGGCGCCGCCGTTTCCTGTTCCCTTTGCCCGGCTGCGCTGGCCCAGCAGGCGAACCCGCATCCCTTCGATCAGATCGTTGTCACCGCCGAACGAATCACTCCCACCGCGCCGGGTGAAGACGTCGCACGCGCCGAAGCCGCGCAGGTTCCGGGCGGCGCGGACGTCGTGAGCGCAAGCGATTACGCAGACGGTCGTGCCTCGACGTTCTCCGACATCTTCGCCTTCTCACCCGGCGTGTTCGCCCAGCCGCGCTTCGGCGGGGAAGAAGCGCGCCTCTCGATTCGCGGCTCCGGCCTGCAGCGCACATTCCACATGCGCGGCATCTACCTCATGCAGGACGGCGTCCCGATCACGCTGGCCGACGGCAGCGGTGACTTCCAAACTGTCGAGCCGCTCGCGTTGTCGTACACCGAAGTCAGACGCGGCGCGAACGCGCTCGAATACGGCGGCACGACGCTCGGCGGCTCGATCAACTTCATCTCGCCCTCCGGGCACGACGGCGGCGGCATCCACCCGCGGGTCGAAGGCGGCAGCTTCGGCTATCGACGCGCGTTGGTAACCCTGGGGGACGTGCTGGGGAACGGCGATTACTTCGCATCGCTTTCCGCGTTCCAGCAGGATGGCTTTCGCGACTGGTCTCATCAGGAAAGCGAGCGCCTGTTCGCGAACGCCGGCTTCAAGCTCGGCGAAACCGCCGAAAGCCGCTTCTTCGTGTCCGCGCTCAACTCGTACTCGCAGCTTCCCGGTTCGATCACGAAAGCACAGTTGCGCACCGATCCCGAACAGGCGAACGCCACGAGTCTCGCCGGCCGACAGGAGCGCAACTACGACCTGTATCGTCTGGCGAACCGCACCGTCATCGAGATGGGCGACAGCAGGCTCGAGCTCACGGCGGGCTACAGCTACAAAGACCTGTTTCACCCGATCTTCCAGGTTCTCCAGCAACGCTCGAATGACTACAACGTCGGCGTTCGTTACATCACCGAACAGTCGCTCGGTGGATTTGCGAATCGCCTCGTGCTCGGCGCATCACCCTCGTGGAACGACGTGAGCGACGATCGATTCGTCAACGTTGCGGGCCAGAAGGGCGCACCCACCGCGGCCAGCGAGCAACGCTCACGAAATCTCACTGCGTACGCTCAAGACGAGCTCACGGTCAGCGCACAGTGGACTGTCGTGACGGGCCTGCAATGGACCGATTCGAGCCGTCGCTACGCGGACCATTTCCTGTCGAACGGCGATCAGAGTCTGGACGCCACCTACACGCGCGTCGCACCGAAGCTCGGCTTCCTCTGGCAGGCCGCCCGCGGCTGGACGGTGTACGGCAACGTCTCCGACAGCTTCGAGCCGCCCTCCTTCGGCGAGCTCACCGGCGGCCCCGGCGTCGACGTCCTCGACGCGCAGCACGCGCGCACGGTCGAGTTGGGAACGCGCGGGAACGCGGCCGGCGTGCAGTGGGATCTCTCCGCCTACTCGGCCCGCGTACGCGACGAACTGCTGGGATTGAATGGGCCCGACGGCCAGCCCCTCGGCACAGTCAACGCGCCCCGCACGCGGCACGACGGATTCGAAGCCGGCGCGCAGGTTGCGATCACGAAAACAGTGACGTGGCGCTCGTCGTATCTGTGGAGCCGCTTCAGGTTCGACGACAACGCGAGCTACGGCGACAACGCACTGCCCGGGATTCCCGAGCACTTCTATCGGGGCGAGCTCACGTGGGCGCCGGCGCGAGGTTATTTCGTCACGCTGAATACCGAGTGGTCGCCGCGGCGATACGCGGTGGACATGGCGCACACGCTCTTCGCCGATCCCTACGCGCTGTTCGGACTGAAAGTCGGGCGCAACGAGGAAGTCGGGTTTTCGTGGTTTCTCGAAGGCCGCAACCTCGCGGACCGCACCTACGCGGCGACGACGGGTGTGATCGCCGACGCACGCGGCCTCGACGCCGCACAGTTCCTGCCCGGTGACGGTCGCGCGGTCTATGCGGGAATATCCTGGAAGCCCAGGTGAGTGCTCCCCCAAATAAAAACCGGCAGGCTGATGCACGTCAGCCTGCCGGAACGGCGGGGAGTCATGGAAACGCCGAAAACGGTCAGCGGCTGCGGCGGCTCGACGGCGGCCAGCTCCAGCCCTGTGTGAGCTGGAAGCGCAGGCCAACCGCAATCGCGTCACGCAGATCCGGGTTAGTGTCCGGATTGCTGATGTGCTGGACGGAGGTCTGGAGCGAGAACCACTTCGTCACGCCGAAGCGATACGACAGCTCCACGTTGGTTTCGCGACGATCGCTTGCGAAGCCTTCAACCCGCTGCGCGCGCCGATACACAGCACCGTTGCCGACGGACGAAATCGCAAGACCGAGCTGGTCCTCCGGCCGGCTGGGAAGCGCGCCCGTGTACACGAGGCCCGTCCCCACGAAGTCACGGAATCGATTGATGCGATCGTTGGCGCTGCCGACGCGCGCGAAGGCGTTGAGACCCTGCGCGGAGTCGTCGCGCTCCGCGAAGAGCTGGCCTTCGCCGATGACATAGAAGCCGCGATTGCCACGCAGCCGCGCCGGCGTGTCGACGCCGCTCGCGGGCACGATCTCGTCGAATTTCCCGGTGTAGCCCCACGCTCCGACGGCGAGCTTGTGCAGCTTCGCGCCGGCATAACCCACTTCAGTAATCGCGAGCAGCCCGTCCTGCCCGCCAAACCGAAGCCGGTTCAGCGACGGATGGTTCGGATCGCCGGGCACGCCATCGAGCAGCGCCATGCGTGCCGACCACGCGGGCGAGAACGACCACTGCAGGCGCCCGCCGAGCGAGGTCACGGGAAAAATCGAAGGGCCGTTGACACCGCTCTGCGCGAGCGTGGGGCCGACGCCGCTCGACGCGTTGAGGAAGAGGTGCGCGGTCTCGAGCGAATCGAATTCGCAGTTGAGGTCGTAGAGACCGAAGCGCAGCGAGCGCCCGGCGTGCTCGCCGAAACGGCGTTCCATCCACATCTCGTAGAGGCGCAGCTGGCTCCGCGCTTCGATGTTGCTCAACGTCTGCGCGTCGCCGACCAGCCGCGAGCTCACGCCCTGGCCGTGAATCGACTGCGCGTCCACATAGAACGACGTGCCTTCCAGCCCGGCCGCGCGCTCACCATCGACCGTCACGGAAAGATTGGCGTTGCCCAGATACGCGGAGCCCGTTCTCAGACCGCCGGTGGTATTGCGCCACACGTCGCCCATATAGAGCGCGTCGACCGATACCGCCGGCTCGTCTTCCGCGGCAAGCGGGTCGAGACCGGCGGCGGGGGCGACGCGCGGCAGGGCCGCCAGCACGCAGGCGAGCGCGAGCAACCATTTACCGTAACGTGGCGTGTCGTTGAGTGTGACGCGAGTCCACATGATCTGTACCCAAATCGAGCAAGCACAAGCTGGGGCCAGATCGTAAAGAGCGGACCGCATCCGCCTTGCCTACTGGAACACATTTGCGGGCTTTACCTAGCCGGCCTATGTGAAATGGAGGACACCATCGAGCAACACCAAGACACCGATCACAGCGAACACCGCGGCGCAGACCGCGCGAACGATTCGCAATGGCAGCTTTGTCGCCGCCACTTCGCCGAGCAGCACCGCGGGCACATTGGCGATCATCATTCCGAACGTCGTGCCGGCGACAACGGCGACGAGGTCCGGATACTTCGCGGCGAGCGCTATTGTTGCGATCTGCGTCTTGTCGCCCATCTCGAGCAGGAAGAACGCGAACACCGTGGTCGCGAACACGCCGAAGCGCGGCGGCTTTACCTGCTGGTCCGCTTCGAGCTTGTCGGGGATGAGCATCCACACCGCCATCGCCACGAACGAGGCGCCGAGGATCCAGCGCATCACTTGCGGGTCGACGAGGTGCGCGACGAAGGCGCCCACGCTGCCGGCGAGCGCGTGATTCAGCAGTGTGGAGACCAAGATCCCGAGCACGATGGGCACGGGCTTGCGATAGCGGGCGGCGAGAACGAGGGCGAGCAGCTGCGTCTTGTCGCCGATCTCGGCGAGCGCCACGACACCTGTTGAGACGAGGAAAGCTTCCATCGGATAACTCCAGGGCCGGCGGCGGACACGATGACCACACCTTCCCGCGGCCCTTGAAGCCGGGAGGGTGTGGTCAAAGGTCTCGCCAGGTCTGAAGCTGCCTGCACCATGGCCCCGCCAGATCGCGGGCAACGCCAAGTCTGTTGATGCAGGCCCCCGTGCGCCTGAAGACTCAGGTGCCGGGGCGGCTACTCCCCAATGACGGCGGCAAGTGTACGCGGCCGTCGGCGCCTGCGCGGGCGGGTGAAGTCACGGGCGAGCGTAGCGTCCGCGCAGCGGTGTTTACTCAGCCCGCGCCGCTCGCCGTCTCGTTGACGAGGAAAACGACGACGGCCTTCAGCGCCTCGCGGTCGCTGGCGCCGCGCTGGCGCGCGTCGTCGTACACGGCGAGCTGGCGGTGCGCGCTCGTGCCGCGCAAGAGAATTTTCCTCGCATGCGCCACTTCGCGCGAGCAGGAAAGCGCCTCCGCATCCTCGCGCACGAGGTCGAGGAGCTCGTCGAGCAGCGTGGCAAAGCCGACCATCTCGCCCTTCGCGAGGTCGAGGAATTTCTCGTCGAAGCTGTAACGCATGGCGCGCCAGCGGTTCTCGGCGATGAGCACGTTCGGGTAGTGGCGCCAGCTCTGATTGGCGAGCCGCAGCCGATAGAGCATCCGCGCGAGCGACACATTGAGCGCGGCGATACAGAGGCTGTCATCGAGACTCGTGCAGCAATCCATGATGCGCGTTTCGAGCGTCGGGTAGCGCGAGCTCGGCCTGAGATCCCACCAGATCTTGGTGGTGTCCTCGATCAGCCCGTTGCGAATGAGCGTGTCGAGATGCCGCCGGAACTCGAGGTAGCTGTCGAAGCGCTCGGGCAGACCGGTACGCGGCAGGGAGTTGTAAACGGTGAGGCGAAACGACATCAGCCCCGTCCGCTCCCCTTCCCAGAACGGGGAGGAACACGATAGCGCCAGCAGGTGCGGCAGGAAGTACGAGAGCTGGTTCTGCAGGTCGATGCGCAGGTCGTCGTCATCGATGCCCACGTGAACGTGCATGCCGCAGATCATCAGCCGCCGCGCGGCGGCCTGCATTTCCTGCGCCATGGCGGCGTAGTGATCCCGATCCGTCGGCTTCTGCGCCGTGGCCCGCGAGAAAGGATGCGTGGATGCCGCGATGGGCGCGAGCCCGTAACGACCCGCGACCTCGACGACGATGCCACGCAGGCGCGCGAGGTCGCCGCGCACCTCGTCCATCGAGCGACAGACGCGTGTGCCGACTTCGATCTGCGATCGCAGGAACTCAGGGCTGATCTGCCCGCCGCCGCGCTCGGTGCATTCCTTCAGGAGCTGGGCAGGCGGATCGACGTCCACTTCGCCAGTCTCCCGGTCGACCAGCAGGTATTCCTCTTCGATGCCGATGGTAAACGGCGGCTCGCGATTGCTCATGACGACGCTCATGCCTCGAACTGTGCGCCCGCCCGGGCGTAGCTACGCGCCGGGCCGGGCGGCAAAAACCACGCTTTTTGCCGCCGGAAACCAAGCCGGCGTTCCGAAAAAAGCGCCGCGGGCGACTTTTTTCCAATAGACCTAGTTTAGCTGGGCAACCGGAAGGGGACGAGCGATGTAATAGCCTTGCGCATAGTCGACACCGAGACGCTTCAGCTCTTCGAGCACAACGGCGGTCTCGACACACTCGGCAATCGTTGCGATCCCGAGCGCGCGACCGACCTTGCCGATCGCCTCGACCATGCTCCGGTCCACGGGATCGGTAGCGATCTGCGCGATGAACTGGCCGTCTATCTTCAGGAAATCGACCGGCAGGGTGCGCAGGTACATGAATGAAGACAGGCCGGTGCCGAAATCATCGAGAGCGAACTTGCAGCCGCGCGTCTTGAGGTCGCGCATGAAGTGGATGGCGTCCGTCAGGTTCGTCACGGCCGCGGTCTCGGTGATCTCGAAGCAGATGGCGCCGGCAATCGCCGGATCCGCCAGCACCGTGCGCGCGAGATCCACGAAACCCTGCTCGTTCAGCGAAGTGCCCGAGACGTTGACCGCCAGCATCGGCAGCGGCGCCCCGCGCCGCTGGCGTTCACGCAACATATCGACCGCCTTCTGCACCACCCAACGATCGATGATCGACATGGCGTTATAGCGTTCGGCGGCCGGGATGAACTCGCTCGGCGGCACCAGTTGCCCGTCATCGCCGCGCAGCTTCACCGTGAGCTCGTGGAAACGCGGCGCGCCCTGCGAGCCGATCGCGGCGATGGGCTGGAAGAACAGCTCCAGCCGGTTCTCTTCCGCCGCGCGCGTGACGCGCGCGACCCAATGCATTTCTCGATGGCGACTCGAGACGCCACCGGAGTCGTAGACGTGCACGCGATTTCGGCCGCCATCCTTCGCGGCATAACACGCGATATCCGCAGCGCTCATGATCGCCGCGACGTTCTCCGTATCGCGCTTGATCTCGACGATGCCGATGCTCGCGCCGACGGACAACGCCGTCGCGCCCCACACGAAGCGATAGTCGCGAATGGACTGGCGCGCGCCCTCGGCGATGCGCGTCGCCTGGTCGAGCGTGCAGCTTTCGAGCAGCACGCCAAACTCATCGCCACCAAGGCGTGCAATAGTGTCAGACGTCCGAATACGGGTCTGCAGCAGCCCCGTCACGTCGCGCAGGAGACGGTCGCCAGCCTGGTGGCCGCACGTGTCATTGACGACTTTGAACTGGTCCAGGTCGATGTAGAGCAGCGCGTGCTGATCTTCGCCCCGCTGCGCGCGCTGCACGGCGGCCTGCAGGCGACTGTCGAACTCGCGACGATTGATGAGGCCGGTCAACGCGTCATGGCTCGCCTGATAGGCAAGCGCGCGCTTGAGACGACGTTCCTTCGTGACGTCATGGAACACGATGACCGCGCCGATCATCCGGCCCTGCCGGTCGCAGATGGGCGCGGCCGACTCCTGGATCGCGATCTCCTGGCCCGAGCGGGTGACGAGCACCGACGTGTCGCCCGCGCTTTCCGCGCGCCCCTCGCCACGCCCGAGAGCGCGCAGCAACGGATTCTCGAGCGGCTCGTGCTTCTGCTCGGACACGAGATTCAGCACTTCGGCGATCGCGCGGCCGCGCGCCTCATCCACATTCCAGCCGGTGAGGTTTTCGGCAACCGGGTTCATGTATTCGATGCGGCCCGCGGCATCCGTGCTGATCACCGCGTCGCCGATCGACTGGAGCGTGACTTCCGCGCGCTCCTTCTCCTCGAACACCGCCTGCTCGGCGCGCTTGCGCTCGGTGATGTCGTTGAGCGTGCCTTCGTAGCCCACCATCCGGCCGGCGGAATCGCGGATCGCCCGCGCGTTCTCCAGCAACACGAGCTGCTTGCCGCTACGATGACGCGCGACGAACTCGAAATTGCGAATCTCGTCTTCCGACTCCACGCGCCTCACGAACTCCAGACGCTCGGTCGGATTCCAGTACAGGACTTCCGCACCCGGCAGCGCATAGACTTCCCGCGCGTTCGAGTATCCGAAAATTTCGACGAAGGCCGGGTTGACCGAGATGAACCGGCCGTCGCGACCGCTCTGATACACGCCTTCCGCGATCGTCTCGAACAGGCCGCGGAACTTCGCCTCGCTCTCGCGCAACGCCTCTTCCGCCAACCGCCGCTCGATCGCGATGCCCGCGAGCTGCGCGGCATGCGCCATCGTGTCCTGTTCGTTGCTGGTGGGCAGGCCCACTTCCTCGCGGAATACGCCCAGCGAGCCGAGCACCTTGCCGTTCGCCGCCTTGATGGGCGTGGACCACGCCGAGCGCAGCAGCGAGCCGAGCGCCACCTGCCGCTTCTGCTCCCAGAACGGATCCTTCGCGATGTCGTGAACGAGCACCTGCCGCCCGAGATAGACGGCCGCCGTGCACGAGCCGTTGCGAATATCGACCACCGCCGTGGAGAGCGCCGCACGCAGGCCTTCCGGCAATCTCGGCGCGACGGTGTACTGAAACGCGATGCTCTCCGGCGCCAGCACGCTCACCGAGCACGCCGTGCCAACGCACTCGGACTCGATGAGACGCGTGATGGATTCGAGCACCTCCGGCAGCGGCGCGTTGCCCGTGAGCTTCTCGAACACCGCATGCTCGGCGGATGCGCTGATCTCCTGCCGCTTGCGCTCCGAAATGTCGGTAAGGCTGCCGCGCACGAGCCGCCGGCCGCCGCTCGGCAGACGCAGCAGGCGCACGTCGCACATGAACTCCTTGCCGAACGCATCCCGATGCAGCCATTCGAAGCTGATCGGGCCGGCGTCGAGCGCGCGTTCGATCTTGGCGCGAATCTGTTCGCGCGAGACGCCGCCATCGGGCTGCAGTGGCGGGCTCAGCTCCGCCGGTCCGACACGCAGCAGCTCCTCGCGGTCGAGACCGAACAGCCGGCCCGCGTTTTCGTTTACGTCGACGAAGAAACCCGAGTCGGCATCGAATACGACGATGGCCTCGGGCGCATGGTCGACGAGCAATCGATAGCGCGCCTCGCTCTCGCGCATCGCCTGTTCGGATTCACGGCGCTCGGTGGCGTCGCGCAAACAGACGACGTACATCTGGCGGCGGCTCGCGCGCGCATTGCTCACCGCAAGCTCGATGGGGAACGCGCGCCCATCCTTGCGCAGGCCCCACGATTCACGCGACGCGAGGTCCATGTGCGTGTCGCCCGAGCTTGCGGCAAGACGCTGCAGCGCCTGCGGAACACTTTCATGCTGGGCGATGCGCGGAATCAGCAGGTCGATGCGTTCACCGACGACTTCCGCTTCGCTGAATGCAAACACGCGCTCGCCGGTGGGATTGAACGTGCGGATGACGCCTTCCTCATCGACGGTCAGCACCACGTCCTTGATGTGATCGAGGATGACCTGCAGATGCTCGGAGCTCTGCGTGCGCACTTCGTGCGCCATGGCGCGCGCTTCGTCGGCCATGAGTCGCATCGACTGCACGATGCCACGGCGCTCTTCGTCGACGGCCTGGTAGTGGGCGCTCACGAGACGCAGCAACGCACCGACGTCGATGACCGGCGAGCCACCGCGCAGGCGCAGCTCGCGCAGCTGGGTCCGAAGATGCGGATGAAGCTCCGGCCCATCCTCGCCCACGAATGTGCCGGGGTCGACGCGCACGACCGTCGTCGCGCCCGTGAGCGCGCGCTCGGTCGTCCGCCCGACATCCGCATCCCGTGGGTCGGAAAGCGTCCGGAACTTCGAAGTGTTAGACATAAGCCAGAGCTTCCCGTCCTGGGAGAATCATAAGAGTTGCGACCTTCCTTGCCGCGTGACGAGCCTCCCGCTTTTCATAGCCCTGTCGGCTTGCGCGGCGCGCCCCGACGAATGGTACGAGCGCGGGCGTGCGACGCCAGAGTCGGTGATTTGGCTACGGGCGCGCGGGCGCGCGTTTCGGGTCGGCGACGCTCGCGGCCGCGGGCGCGGCGGGAAGCTCCGCAAGGCCCTGTCCGGCGATGAGCGGAATGGAGAAGGTGCGCGCAACGGACTCGGTGTCCGAATCGGCGAGCACGATGGCGGTCACGTAGAAAATGCCGTCGGTCTTCGCGGTGACGGTCAGCTTGTGACTGACGGACGCACCCTTCGCCGGACGCTCGAAATGCTCGCTCTCCGCGCCCGACACGATCTGCAGCCCTTCCGCGGCCTGGAAGCGCGCGAACAGGCGCTCGAGCGGCACGGACGGGATCAGTGCGAGATCGATCTCCACCGGCTCGCCCACGGCGGGACGTTTGGCCAGCTTGAATTTGAGGTCCACCAGGCCGGGCTGGCCACGCGTGGCGCTGAACGCCGCGACCATGTCGGCGTCACCGCCGCCGGGCGCGGCCTTGCGCGCGGCATTGGACTTGGAAGCGGCCGTCGAGGCGGTAGAGGCGGGCTGCGAGTCGCAACCGGCGAGAGCCAGGCTGAGGATCAGCGTGAGTGCAAAGCTCATCGCCGCCGCGTGTGCCGCCATCGGGCGGCCTCCCGCGGCGAGTCGTGATCCGTTGACTCTGACTGGACCCATCGATTCCACCTGTAACCCCCCTCCTCTGGCGCCGGACAATACCCTTTCCGCCCGGCACTTAGCACGTGCGGCGTCTCACTCATCGGAAAAAAGCCGCTACGCGCTTTTTTCGGATATCAGCGGGTTTCCGGCGCCAAAAAGCGTGGTTTTTATCGCCTGCGACAGCGCGTAGCTAGGCCCGGGCCAAGCGAGGCGGATCGTCTTCCGGCTAGCCGTTCTGGAGGGGCGGATCGTCGACCGCGGCGGCCTGCGCCAGCAGGTCATTGACGTGCTCCTCCCAGTACCGAACGCCCCCGAACCAGGGAAACGCCCGGGGAAAAGCCGGGTCGCTCCAGCGGGTGGCGAGCCACGCGGCATGGTGGAGCATCCGCAGGGAACGTAGCGGCTCGATCAGGCGCAGCTCGGCAAAGTCGAACATGCCGAACTGTTCGTAGCCTTCGTTCAGCTCACGCCATTGCCGCTGCTGTTCGGCGGCGGGCCCCGACAGGCACATCCATAGATCCTGGATCGCGGGGCCGGTCATGCAATCGTCGAGGTCGACGAACACGGGCCCGTGTTCGTCCCACAGCAGGTTGCCGAGATGGCAATCCCCGTGCAGGCGGATCTGCCGCGTTGGCCCCACTTCGTCGAACACGCGCTCGACCCGCTCCAGCAAGGTGTCGGTCGCGCGCAGGTAGGACTCTTCCATGTTCTCGGGCAGGAGCCCGCTGTCGAGCACCTGCTCCCGCGCCTGAAAGCCGAGCCGTTCCACGGAAAGCTTCAACCGCACGCGAAACGGCTGCACAGCGCCGATGCGATGTAGCCGCGCCAGGGCCCGCCCCAGCATGACGCGCGCCTCGGGCGCATCGAGCTCCGGCGAGCGCCCGCGCAGCCAGGGAAACACCGCGAAGCGAAAGTCTCCAAAACGGAACAACGTGCGCCCGCCCACGCTCAGGGGCGAGGCCACCGCCATCTCGGCGGCGGCCAGCTCCGCGGTGAAGGCATGTTCCTCGGCGATCTGCGCGTCGGTCCAGCGCGCCGGGCGATAGAACTTGAGGACCAGAGCCCCTTCGGGGCGCCCCATCTGGTACACCCGGTTCTCATAACTATTGAGCGCGAAAAGCCGGCCATCGCCCTCGAATCCAAGCGAGGCGGCCGCGTCGAGCACCACGTCGGGCGACAGCCCTGCGAATGGCATCACGGTGTCGACATCGAATTTGTCTATCATCCGAACCCTAAAACCCCACAAGAACGGAACGACTCATGACTCAACAGGGCACCATCCTCGTCACCGGGGGCGCCGGTTACATCGGCAGCCATACCGTGCTCCAGCTACGCGCACGGGGGCGCAAAGTGGTGGTGCTCGACAACCTGTATACCGGCTTTCGCCAGGCCCTGCTCGACACGCCCCTGGTCGAAGGCAGCGTTGGCGATCGCGACGTCGTGCTGCGCGTTCTGCGTGAATACGGCGTCGATACGGTGATGCATTTCGCCGCGCACACCATCGTTCCGGAGTCGGTGAGCGACCCGCTCAAGTACTACGGCAACAACACCTGCTCGACCCGCAACCTGCTGCAGTGTTGCGCGGAGAGCGGGGTGAAACACTTCGTCTTCTCCTCGACCGCCGCGGTCTATGGGATTCCGGACGGCCCGTACGCCGACGAGAGCACGCCTACGGCGCCCATCAATCCCTACGGCACTTCGAAGCTCATGTCCGAGTGGATGCTGCGCGACCTCGCCCATGCGTCCCCCATGCGCTACGTGGCCCTGCGCTACTTCAACGTCGCGGGCTCCGATTCCCAGGGCCGCATCGGCCAGGCCACCAAGCGCGCCACGCTGCTCGTGAAAGTGGCGGTGGAAGCGGCGGTGGGCAAGCGCCCGCACCTCTCGATCTATGGCACCGACTACGAAACACCGGACGGCACGGGCGTGCGGGACTACATCCACGTCGAAGACCTCGCCACCGCCCACCTGGACGCGCTCACCTACCTCGAAGACGGCGGGAAGTCCGTCACCCTCAACTGCGGTTACGGGCATGGTTACAGCGTACGTGAGGTCATCAAGAGCGTCGAACGCGTCGCCGCCCTGTCGATCCTGGTGAAGGAAGAGCCGCGCCGCGCGGGCGACCCGCCCATCCTGGTGGCCCGGGCGGAGAAGGTGCGCTCGACCCTCGGCTGGAAACCCCGCCACGACGACCTCGACACGATCGTCCGACACGCCCTCGATTGGGAACGAAAGCTCCAGAACTCGCCCTGGTAACCGCTCCGGCAGGGAAAACAGCCAACCAATAGGCGATATCCGAGGCCAAAGCGGCCATGACAGGCAGGGTCAAGCCGCTACAATGCACGGCCATGCGTTGGCCCAGACCCAAGTCCTTGAGCCGCTTGATGGTGCTCGGTCTCGTACTGACCACCGTACCGCTGCTCGTCGCGCTCGGTGATGCCGGCCTGCAGATCCGTGTGCTCGCCGATCAGGCGCAGCGAACCGTGCAGGAGGGCGCCTCCGCCGCGCGCGCAAGTTCCGAGCTCGAAGGCCAGATCGAGGAGCTGCTGCGCACGGCTCGCTACTACGGCGTGCTGCCCGCAAAGAACGGCAGCAAGATGCTCGACCTCTACCGTGAGAAGGACGAAAGCCTCACCGCCACGCGCATGCAGCTTGAAAAGCAGCTCACCGCGCCCGTCGCGCGCGAAGTGCTGGGGCAGCTTGGCGTGCAACAGGGAACGATACGTCTCAGTGTGCTGTCCATGACTCCGGGCAAGTCAGACCTGGGGGATCTGCCCGAGCGTTTCGATGAGCTCGCCTCGCTCGCCGCAAAGGTGCGCGAGCAGAGCAACGCGCAGATCGGCGCCGAAGTGGCGGCACTGGAGCTGCGCACGCAGGCCGCCCGCCGCAGCATCGTGTGGAAGTCGGCGTTGCTGATTCCGCTCACGATCATCGCAATCATCGCCGTCACTCTCGCCGTGGGTCGTCCGCTGCGCACCCTCGACCGCGCCATCAGCGAGCTCGGGAGCGGCACTTTGTCGCGACCGATTTCCGTCGCGGGTCCGCAGGACCTGGAGCGCGTGGGCCGGCAACTCGAGTGGCTGCGCGGGCGCCTGCTCGATCTGGCGCAGGAGCGCAGCCGGTTCCTGCGGCACATGTCCCATGAGCTCAAGACGCCGCTCGCGAACATCCGCGAGGGCACGGAGCTGCTGATGGATGGCGCCGTCGGCGAGCTCGACAGCAATCAGAGAGAGGTCACAGGAATTTTGCGGGAGAATGGAATCAAACTGCAGCGGCTCATCGAGAACCTGCTGTCGTTCAGCGCATGGCAGACGTCGAGCGCGTCGCTGGACTCGTCCGAGTTCCGGCTGCGCCCGCTCGTGAAGCAGGTGCTGGAGAACCAGCAGCTCACGCTGCTCTCCCAGCGCGTGCGGCTCGACGTGAAGATCGAGGATGTGACGCTCATCGCCGATCGCGGCAAGGTGCGCCTGATTCTCGAAAACCTGCTGTCCAACGCGGTCAAGTATTCGCCGAAGGGCGGCGCCATTCACATGAGCGCCGCGCAGTCGGGCGACGACCTGGTCCTGGATGTCGCGGACAACGGCCCCGGCATTCCGCCCGAGGATCGCGCGCACATCTTCGAGGCGTTCTACACCGGGCGCGCCGCCAAGGGCGGCAGTCTCAAGGGCACCGGCATCGGCCTCTCCGTCGTGCTCGAGTTCGTGAACGCGCACGGTGGCACCGTGCAGATCGTGGACGGCGAGTTCCCCGGCGCGCACTTCCGCATCACCATGCCCATTCGCTCGCTCGGCGATCGGCCGGCGAACCAGCCGCCGAAGGAACAGGCGCATGCGGCCTGAACGCGCAGTGAAAGACGCGAAACGCGCGCCGCCCCTCGCGGTCGGTGTCGCCGACGCGAGCGTCGCGGCGCTCGCCGCCGCGCTGCTTGCGCTGCTCGGCGGCTGCTCGACCGACCTGCTGACGCGCAAGGATTCGCGCCCTCCGGTGCAGGCGCCCGTCGTGGATCGCGCGGCCGCGTCCGCGACGCTCATCACCGGCTATCTCGAGAATCTTCAGCGGCTCGTGCAGAGCGCGCCGGCGGAACAGGCGGAAATCGCCGCGGCGGCACAACGCGAATACGACATGGCGCCGACGCCGAGCCACCAGTTGCGGCTCGCGCTGGTTCTGGCGACGCCGAACCACGCCGCCACCGATCTGGCGCGCGCGCAGCGCTTGCTGCGTGAGCTGATGGCCGCACCCGCCGCCCTGCTCCCCGCCGAGCGCGCGCTCGCGTTCCTCGAGCAGCAGAAGGTCGACGTGCGGCTCGCGCTCGAGGCCGAGAACAAGCGGCTGCAGAGCACCGTGGTCCGTAACGACAAGGACCGTAGCGTGGCGGCGAACAAGCGCCTGCAGGCGGAGATCGAGGAAAACACCCGCCTGCGCAAGGAGCTCGAGGAAGCCCAGGCTAAACTGGACGCGATCTCCGACATCGAGAAGTCCCTCAGCGAGCGAAAATCGAGCGCTGAGTCACGTTCGCCTTGACGCCAAACCGCGACAGGAGTCGCAAGATTTAACAACGGGTTAGACTGGCTCCTTGCCGCGCAACAGCCAAGGTGAGTGCCGTGTTACAGCCTGCCGTTTATTCCGAGAATCGAAGGAATGCGATCGTGAACCAGACCGGCAAACGCAAGGCACGCATCCTGGTGGTCGACGACGATCCGGGTCTGCTTCGCCTCCTCACTATTCGCCTGCGCGCGGAAAACTACGATGTCGAAGCGGTCGAGAGCGGCATGCAGGCGCTCGCCGCGGCGAGCCGCTTCCGCCCCGATCTCGTGATCACCGACCTTCGCATGGACCAGATGGATGGCATCGGCCTGCTGAAGGAACTGCAGAATCGCTGGCCCGGCCTCAAGGTCATCATTCTCACCGCGCACGGCACGATTCCCGACGCCGTGCAGGCCACGCAGATGGGCGCGTTCGGCTTCCTCACGAAGCCGGTCGACAAACAGGAATTGCTCGATCAGGTGCAGAAGGCCCTGCGCATCTCGGGCTTCGGCGCCTCCGATGAGGACTGGCGCGCGGAGATCGTCACGCGCAGCTCGGTGATGGAAGAGAAGCTCGCGCAGGCTCACATGGTGGCCGGCACCGATGCGCGAGTGCTCATCACGGGTGAGAGCGGCACCGGCAAGGAGCTGCTCGCGCGCGCGATCCATCGCGCGAGCCCCCGCAAGAACAAGCCTTTCGTCGCGATCAATTGCTCCGCGATGGCGGAGAACCTGCTCGAGTCCGAGCTCTTCGGCCACGAGAAAGGCTCGTTCACCGGCGCAACGCGCGCGCATCGCGGCCTCTTCCAGGCGGCCGACGGCGGCACGCTGATGCTCGACGAGATCGGCGACATGCCGCCGCGACTGCAGGTGAAGCTGCTGCGCGTGCTGCAAGAGAATGTGATCCGCCCCGTCGGCAGCACCGATGCGATCGCGGTGAACGTGCGCGTGATCTCCGCCACGCATCGCGACCTGCAGCAGTTCATGACCTCGGGCCAGTTCCGCGAAGACCTGTATTACCGGCTGAACGTCGTGCACATCGAAATGCCGCCGCTCAATCGGCGTCGCGAAGACATTCCGCTGCTCGTCGCGCACTTCCTCGCGCAGATCGCGAAGGAAAGCGGCGTGCGCAAGATCTATGCGCCTGAAGCGGTGGAACTGCTCGCCACCGCGGACTGGCCGGGCAACATCCGCCAGTTGCAGAATGTTGTTCGTCAGAACGTCGCGCTGTCGCAGACGCCCATCGTTCCGGTGGAACTGGTGCAGCAGTCGCTCGGCGGTGGCCCGGGCCGGCTGCCCTCGTTCGACGAAGCGCGCGACGAGTTCACGCGCAGTTATCTTTCACAGATATTGCAGATCACCGGCGGCAACGTCAGTCAGGCCGCGCGCCTCGCGAAACGCAACCGCACTGATTTCTACAAACTGCTCGGCCGTCACCAGCTGACGCCGGAAGAGTTCAAGAGCCGCTAGCAGGCAGTCCGACTCCGGGCTACAGCCCCCGCCAAAGGCACCCGCCCGGGCGTAGCTACGCGACAGCACAGGCGGCAAAAACCACGCTTTTTGCCGCCGTCAACGAAGCCGATATCCGAGAAAAGCGCCGCAGGCGCTTTTCTCCAATAAAGTAGGTACGTTCCTTGCGAGATGCATTGGTCGCCGCCGCCCCCGGCGGAAAAACCAACGATGCATCGAAACCTTCCAGAGCTCGCACGAACCGAATACGACCTCGTCATCATCGGTGGCGGCGCGGCCGGCGCCGCGGCCGCGCGTGAAGCGGCGCTACGCGGGCTGAAAGTGGCGCTCGTCGAGCGGCACGATTTTGGCTCAGGCACGTCGGCTCACTGCTTCAAAGTGGTTCACGGCGGCATCCGGTATCTCCGGCAGGGCGACATCCGCCGCTTGAGATCGACGAGCTACGAACGCTCGGTGTTCCTGCGCCTGGCGCCTCACCTCGTGAAACCCCTGCCCTTCGTGGTCCCCACGTACGGCATGGGCAAGCGCAGTCGCTGGTTTCTCGGCGCCGGCATGCTCGCTTACGACGTGCTGAGCGCCGATCGCAATCTGCAGATTACCGATCCCAGCCGACGCGTCCATGCGACGCGCTTCTTCGGCCGTGAGCAGACGCTCGCGATGTTCCCGACGATCCCCGAAGACGGCCTTACCGGCGCGGTGTCGTTCGAAGACGGCCTGATGCACAACCCGGCGCGACTGGTGCTGTCTTTCATCATGGCGGCCACGCAGCTTGGCGCCCACGTGGCCAACTATGTCGAAGCGGAACGGCTGCTCGTGCGTGACAAGCGCGTGCACGGCGTCGCCGTCCGCGACGTGTTGACGGGCGATCGCTTCGATATTCGCGCGCGCGTGGTGCTGAATGCGGCGGGCCCGTGGGCCGAAGGGCTGCTGAAAGGCCTGACGACACGGAACGCGATCGCGCCGAGCAACTGGTCGCGCGACGCTTGCTTCGTCATCAACCGTCGCCCGGGCGGTCCGTGGGCGCTCGCGCTCCCCGGCGTGAGGCACGATGGCGATGCGACGCCCGCGCGCGGTGCGCGCCATCTGTTCATGGTGCCCTGGCGCGATCGCACGCTCGTCGGCGGGTGGCACTCGATCGTGCCGCGCGACGCGGATGCCGCGCGCGTCACGCGCGGCGAGCTGCGCGCCTGGATCGACGAGATCAATGCCAGCCATCCGGGCTTCGAGCTACGCGAGTCGGAAGTGGAGCGCGTGGACTTCGGGCTCGTGCCGTTCGGCGATGCGCCGGGCGAAGGCCCCGAGACCGTGGGCGGCGGCAAGCGCTCGCGCCTGATCGATCACCGCTCGAGCGACGGCATTTCCGGCCTCATCACCAGCATCACCGCCCGTTTCACCGGCGCCCGGCTCGACGCGGCCAATGCGCTCGGCTGCGTGATGAAGCAGATCTATCGCAAGGATCTCGACCCGTTCAACCCCGCGTCGGTGGCCTCCGCCGTGGCAAACCCCGAGCGCGGGGCTCGCAGCCGCTCGGTGCTCGATCCGCTGCCCGGCGGCGAGTTCGACGACTACGAACGGCTGCTGGCGCATTCACGCCGCAACCGGCCGTTGTGGATGTCGCCCGCCTCCATCGAATCGCTGGCCGCGAACTACGGCACGCACATGCATCGCGTGGTGGCGATGGCTGATGCGGACCCCTCGCTGCGACGATGCGTCGCTGGAACACACGTAACGCTTGCCGAGGTCGCGTACGCGTTGCGCGACGAGATGGTGCACACACTCGGCGACATCATCTTCCGCCGCACCGAGTTGGGCACAGGCGGCCATCCGGGCGAAGCCGCGCTCGCGGAAGTGTCGATGTTCATGCAACAGGCGTTGGGCTGGTCGGCCAGGCACGTGGCTGACGAACGACGCCAGGTGGATGCGCAACTCGAACGCCATCTCACCGCCCTCGAGCCGACGCGCCAGGCCACGCATGCACGTGCGCCGGGTCGCGAAGCGGAGGCCGATCTCCTCACCAATGCGGTGTAAACGCCATTAGCGGTCGCACAAGCGCCGCCGCACCCGGCAAGACGCATAGTTCTCGCGGGAAACAAACGCCTCGCCAACGGCACGACGGTCGCGTTATCCGCGCGCCGACCGCGGTTGTAAAAAATGACCCGGGCGGTGGGGCGGATTTCCGATCCCGTGCGCGTACGGAGGCTGTACCGGGATGCATCCATTTCTCATCCGGCAGCAAAAACAGCGATACATCAAGCGTATGCGGAGACCGAAGCTGGCACGCAGGATGCTGACTATCCGCCGACGCGCCCTTTAAGACAGCTACCGGACACTCATGCAAATCCTCTTCGCGAACTACGAGTACCCACCCATTGGCGGCGGCGGCGGCGTGGTCATGGCAGCGCTGGCTGCGGAGCTGACGAGGCGCGGCCATGACGTCACCGTGCTCACCTCGCAGGCCTTCGGCCTCCCGGCCGAGAGCGTGGAAGACGGCGTGCGGGTGATCCGCGTACCCGTGTTCTTCAGACGCCATATGGCCGTCGCGAACATTCCCTCGATGGCGGCCTATCTGCCGATGGGCCTGTTACGCGGACTGAGGCTCGGCCGCAACCGCGCTTTCGATGTCATCAATACGCACTTCGTGGTGCCCACCGGTCCGCTCGGCGACTGGCTCTCCCGAAGACTGCGGATTCCGAATGTGCTCTCGGTGCACGGCGGCGATCTCTACGACCCGTCCAAACCGACTTCGCCGCATCGTCATCGGTTCCTGCGTGCGCCGATACGCTCGATGCTCGAACGCGCCGACGCGGTGGTTGCGCAATCGCGCGATACGCGCTCCAACGTGTCGAAGATCTACGGTGCGCAGCGACCCGTGGAATTGGTGCCTCTCGGTATTGCGCGCCCGCCGGCGCGCATTCGCGGCCGCCGTTCCGCATACGGCATTCCGGACGACGCGTTCGTGATGGCGACGGTGGGTCGCATGGTGCCGCGAAAGGCGACAACCCAGCTGATACAAGTGCTCGCAGCCTCGAAGCGTGAAGACATTTACCTTGCGATCATTGGAGACGGGCCGGAGAGCGAATCGGTCATGCGGGCGGCCTGCGAGGCCGGGGTAGCGCATCGCGTGAAGATGCTGGGTCACGTGACCGAGCGCCAGAAGTACGCCGCGCTCGGGATGAGCGACATCTTCGTTTCAACGAGCCAGCACGAAGGTTTCGGGCTCGTGTTTCTCGAAGCGATGGCTTATGGGTTGCCGATCGTGTGCTATGACCGCGGGGGCCAGGGCGATTTCCTCTCGACACCCGCTACCGGGGCGCTGGTGAAGCTCAACGACGTCGAACGGTTCACGCAGGCCGTGCTGGATTTGCACAGTTCGCCGGAGCGGCGCGCGCAGATCCGGCGGCATAACCTTGCGACCGTGGAGAACTACTTCATCGAGCGCTGCGCTCGGCGTTACGAGGCGATATTCGAAGAGGCGATTTTCGCGCGGACCGGGGCTCTCGAGCTGCTGCGGCAGAAGTAAGCGCCCCCTCCCCTGATCAGTAGTACGGGCTGTCGTTGTGCTCGGTCGAACGGTTGAGCACCACGCCGATCACGTTCATCTCGGCCAGCATTTCCTTGCAGTTCGCCATCGTTCGGCGAGCCGTGTGGCCTTGTGACACGACGAGCAGGTGGCTGTCCGCGCGCGGCCCGAAGGCGAGCACGTCGTCGGAAGCCAGCAGCGGCGGCATGTCGAACACGATTACGCGGCGCGGGCTTTCATCCGAGAGTGTCTGCACGAACTCACCCATGCGCGGTGACGTGAGGAACTCCGAAGAGTTCTCCGCGCGCCGCACGTTAGGAACCACCGCGAGTCGACGCACGCCGATGTCGTAGACGCACTGGTCGAGCTCGCACTGCCCGGTGAGGTAGTCCGTGAGACCGAAGTCCACGTTCATGCCGAGGTAGCCGCCGACCTGCGAGCGCTGCAGGTCGAGATCGACCAGGAACACCCAGGTGTTCACTTCCTGAGCGAGCGCGAGAGCCAGGTTGATGGCGGTGAGGCTTTTGCCTTCGCCCACAGTGGTACCCGTGATGCCGACCGATCGCCAGCCGTTCGCCGCGAGTCGATGCAGCACGCGCGTGCGCAGAATCTTGTATGCGCGCGCCACGGCCACATCGGACACGCCGAGCAGCACGTGATTGCGCTCGATGGTTTCCGGGTCGGTCGCCGCCGCCCTGAAATGCCGAGCCTGCACTTCGGGTGCCGGCGCGGCGGTTACACGGGAGCCCCAGGTGGACGCGACGAAGTTGCTCCGAGGCCGTTGGGTCGAGGATTTGCGCAGGGCGTCTTCTATAACACTCATGTCAGGCCAGGCTCCGCAGAGTCAAAACGACGATGAACGAACCCACCACGGCGCAGCTTGTGAGCATCACCATGCGAAAGCGCATGCGACGCAACGACGCGGCGTCCTGGATCTGGGGAATCACAGCAAGGGGTGCCACCGACAGCACCCGCTTCACATCGCGGCTACCGCGTACGGTCTGGTCCATGGCTTCCATGAGCACCACCGCCGCCAACCCGAGAATGAGCGCAAGTACGATGCCCACCGCGGCGATCATGGGCCGCGTGGGCTTGCTCGGCTCCGAGGGCACCGCCGACGGGGTCACGACGCGAATCTCGTCGCTGCGGCCGCCAAGGATTGCCGCCTCGGTCAGCTCGGAGTCCATGCGGGCCTTCAGCAGCTCGTCGTACTTGGTGTGTGCGAGATCCAGGTCGCGGGTGAGCTGCTTGTATTCCCGCTCCACCTGCGGGGTGGATTGCATGCGCTTCAGGGTGGTATCCATCTTCCCGCGCAGCTCTTTGCCACGGGCCTCCAGACCTGCGATCTGCGTGTCGATGCCGTTGATCTGCGCGCGCGCCTGCATCACCGAAGCACTCGGTGGGATCGTGTTATCGGACTTGTCGCCGCGGGCGATGCGCGCCTGCAAGTCGTCGATCTGGCGCTGGACGCGCCTCACATCGGGATGATCCGCGCTATAGCGCTGCCGGGTCTCGGAGAGAATCGCCTTCTGCGCCTCGAGCTGCTGCGGCAGAGTCATGTCCGACATCGCTGGGCCGCCACGCTGCAGGCTATCGATCTGCCGGCGCAGATTGATGAGATCCGGATGGTCGGGATCGTAAATCGCCTGCTTGCGGGCGTACTCCGCCTGGAGCTGCTGCAGGATGGTGGCGTCGGTGCTGTTCGACTTCGCCTGCTCCAGCTGCGCGGCGTAGAACATGCGGCTCTGACGCAGGTTGCTGAGCTGAAGCTCGACGTTGTCGACGTCGCGCTCGTTGCGGTCCATGACGTTCATGTTCGCGTCGGCGAGCTCGGGCAGTTGCCCGAAGTTCTTCGCCTTGAAGTCGGCGAGCTTGCTCTCGAGCGCGCTGATCTGCTTGCTGTAGCGATCCGCCTCGGCGGTGTAGAACGCCGCGGACGACCTCGCACGCTCGCCGAGCATGTCGCGGCTCGCCTTCAGAAAGTCGGTGGTGAGCCAACGGGCCACATCGTGCGCGGTCTCAGGATCGTGGCTGGTGAAGCCGACCGTGAATGCGGAGACGATCTCGCGCTCGCGGCCGCTGTCCGGATCCAGCACCGGCACACGCACGGTTTTCACGTTCGCGTTGCTGGTGATCGTGTCGATCGTGTCTTCGAGGTCTTCGCCCTTGAAGGCTTTCGGCGCGTCGGGACTCTTGAGCGCGGCGGCCAGGCGATCCGGCGCGAGCACGTTGTCGCGGAGGCTCGAGACGTACTGGTCCGCGTACTCCTTCTCCTGGCGACCGCGCGTCGGCAGCTCGCCGGAGACTTCCGCAACCGCGAAGCTGAAGAGCGCCTGCGAGGTGTAGCGGTTCGGCAGGCCGATCGCAAGGCCGATCCCGAGGAAGGCGATGGGAAGGACGATGTACGCGAGCATGCGTCGGCGGCGCTTGAGCGCCGCGATGTAGTCGGAAACGTCGGTCGTTGCTTCAGATTCCATGTTGCCCTTCACTTCAGCAGCCGGCGAGGCTGATACACCACGGACAGAGTCACCCCGTTCGACGAGGCATTGGTCAAATCGCCTTCGTACTTCTGCCACCGGTACTCGTACGCACCTTCGATGGAGTACGCGCGTGTCATGTGCCACTCAAAACCGGTACGACCGGTGTAATACTTGCGCTCGAGCACTTCAGTGCCGCCCGCATCCTCGAGCCCGTTGGTGCGAATGCCGCGCAGCCCGACAAAGCCGGTCACCCGCGGCGAAAAGTCGCGATTCAGGCTGAATCTCAGCTCGTCGCGGTTCACGATGGCTCCCTGCGAGCTCGGCGATGTGCTTCTCAATGCGTCGATCAGCAGTCGCGTCGTCTGGAAATTCCATGCAACACCCGCGCCACCATTGAAGCTCGACTTGGACTGGCTGGCCAACGTGCCCGTGGCATCGTGCTCGGCGCGATTGCCGCCCACGCGGAAGTAATAGTTGGTGATCGTCGACGGCGCCATGCGCCATTCGGCGAAGACTCCGGTGGTCGTCGTGTCCGGCGAATCGTCGCCGGGGCTGAACTGCGAGGCGACGACGTCGACCTGGAAGGTCGCGCGCTGCGACGTATTCCATTTCATGCCGACGCCCGCGCCGTAGTCCTTGTAACCAATCTGCTCGAACAGCGTGTTGTCGTACTTCGTATCGACATAGTGCGCGTCGAACGTGAGGTGCCGGCGCTCCGTCCAATCGAACTCGTAGTGCGGCACGAAGCTGTACTGGCGACGACGGTTGCGCACGCTGACGCGCCCCGAGTCGCCGCTCACGGTCTGGCCCAGATTGACTCCGGGGAAGTCCGCGAGGAGCAGGTCGGAGGTCACGACGCTTTCGTCGGCAAATCCCGCGTAGATGCTCGACGTCGAACGCTGCCATTTGTGGGTGCTGTTCAGGTCGAAGTAGTAGTCGGTCGACTGTTCCGAGGACGCATCCGGAAACCACGATGAACGGATGTGCGGCGTCGCCTCGAACATGTTCGTCTGCGTCTCCTTTCGGAGCGCGACCAGCGCGTCGAGCGCAGCGCCACTCACCTCGATTTCCTGGCCCCGGTCCGCCGAAAGCCGGTTGTTGTCGTTGTAGATGCCCTGCAGCTCGATGCGCGGATCGACGATCCACGCCTGCGCGCCGGCTGCGGACGCCCCCAGCAGAAGCGCTACGCCACCAGCCGCTGGCAACGCCAGCCGCACGAAGGAGCGCACGGGCGCCACCTTACGGGACGACAACAACATCACCAGCCTGCAGCATGATGTTCTGTTGCAGATTTCGCCCGCGCGCAACGTCGGCGTAGTGGAACGGAAGCGACTGCTGGCCGCTTTCCGTTCGGCGCAGGATCACGATGTCACCCAGCGCGGCGTAAGCCGTGGTGCCACCCGCCATGCTCAGGGCCTGCATCACGTCGACTCGCGGGTTGACGATGAACTCGCCGGGCTTGTTCACCTGCCCGAGCACGTACACCTTGTTGCCCTTCACTTCCGAGATCGACACGGTGACGACCGGATCGGAAATGTATTTCTTCAGCTTGTCGGTGAGCATCTGTTGAAGCTCGAGCACGCTGCGGCCGCGCGCATCGAACTGCCCCGCGAGCGGGAACGAGAACGTGCCATCGGGTCGCACCAGCACCGGCCCCTGCAGGTCGGGCTCTTTCCAGACCGCCACGGAGAGCACGTCTCCCGGTTTGACGGTGTAAGTCTCGGTGGGTGCTCCGATGCTGGCGGCCGGCGCAGGCGGGTTCGCCGCAAACAGCGGCGTGCCGCAGGCCACGAACACAAGGGCGCACAGGGAAGCGCGAAGTCGGATCAGCATTTACGGAGGTCCTCCGTCGTTCTCGATTGGGGATTTTTTCGGCACCGGCGCACTCGCCTCTTTACGGGGAGTGCGCCGATGCTTCGACGTGGCCGAAGCTGAGCAAGCCCCGTTCCCGAGCCCGTGCTCACGCTGGCTTACGCCGCCTTACAGGCGGCCCCACAACGTGGGCACGACGGTTGCGTGGGATCGCGGTCGATGCCCGGCTTGCGCCGCCGGGTACTACGGAACAATAAACGTGCCGACCCTGGAAACGACCCGTCCCAAACTCTCCGTATGCGTGCCCTTCTATAACGAGGAGGAAAGCATCGCGCCCATGCACAAGGCTGTGGTGGGGGCGCTGGAGCCGCTCGGGGTACCGTTTGAAATGGTGTTCATCGATGACGGCAGCCGCGATAGCACGCTCGCCATCGCCATAGGCATCGCCAAGCGGGATCCGCGGGTGCGGGTGGTGAAATTCCGCCGCAACTACGGCCAGACCGCGGCCATGGCGGCGGGGATCGAGGCGGCGCGCGGCGACGTGATCGTAACGATGGACGGGGACTTGCAGAACGATCCTCGCGACATTCCGCAGTTCCTCGAGCTGATCGAGCAGGGCTACGACATCGTCGTAGGCTGGCGGCACGACCGGCAGGACAAGCTGGTGTCGCGCAAAATTCCTTCACGCATCGCGAACAGGTTGATCGCGCGTGTCACGGGAGTGCCTATCCGCGACAACGGCTGCTCGCTCAAGGCGTATCGCGCCTCGCTGATCAAGGCCATTCCGCTCTATTCGGAAATGCACCGGTTCATTCCGGCGGTGGCCAATATCGCAGGTCCGCGCGTGGCCGAGATCAAGGTGCGGCATCACGCGCGCCAGTTCGGTAAATCCAAGTACGGATTGTCCCGCGTTTACAAAGTCCTGCTGGATCTCATGGTTATCAAGACAGTGGCGTCGTTCATGTCCCGGCCGCTGGTGTGGTTCGGAATGCTGGCGCTGCCGCTCATGGGCGCCGCAACCCTTTCCATCGGATATACCACTGTCCAGTCGCTCGCGACCGGGCGGCACTTTTCGCTGCCGCTCGCGGGCTCCGGCATCATCTTCATGACGTCGGCGTTCATCTTCATCTGCGCCGGGGCACTCGGGGAACTGACTTACAAGCTGGGCGACCTGCGCGAAGCGGAATTTTCCGCGCTCACGCAACGCCTTGGGCTGCGCACCCGCCCCCTGCCCGCGCGCGACTCTTCACAATCGAGGATCTCCCGATGAGTTTCGAAGCCGCCGGTCTTTCCGCCATCATTCCCGTTGGCGGTCGCCACGGAGATCTCGCCGCGCTCTACCGCGAGTACCGTAGCGCGCTCGCGGGCCTTGGCCGCACCACCGAGTTCATCTTCGTCCTCGACGGTCCCCTGCCGAAGGCTGTGGAGCAGATCGAGCAATTGCTGCACGCAGGCGAGAAGCTCACGGTGATCGAGCTGACGCGCTCGTTCGGTGAAGCCACCGCGCTCATGGCGGGTTTCCAGCGCGCAACCGCGCACGTGATCGTAACGTTGCCCGCGTATTACCAGGTCGAGGCGTCGGAGATCGGCAAGCTCGTGCGCGCGCTCGACAGCGCCGACATGGCGATCGGCCACCGCTGGCCGCGCGCCGGCGGGCGCCTCGAGAAAGCACGTCGCAATCTCTTCCACGGAGTCCTCGGGAAAGTCACGGGACAGCGCTATCGCGACCTCGGTTGCAGCGTGCGCGCGTTCGACCGGCGCGTGCTCGAGGAGATCTCGCTCTACGGCGACCAGCACCGCTTTCTTCCCGTGCTCGCGAACCGGCAGGGCTTCCGCGTCGTCGAGATCGACCTGCGGCAGTCACCTCGCGATCGATTCGAAGGCACGTACAAGCCGCGTGACTACGTCCGGCGAGCGCTCGATATCTTCAGCGTGTTCTTCCTCGTGCGCTTCACGAAGCGGCCGCTGCGTTTCTTCGGGATGATCGGCGCCGTTACGTTCGGGCTGGGCGCGCTCATCACGGCCTGGCTCGTGATCGATCGGCTCTTCCTCGGGCACGCGCTCGGCGACCGGCCCGCGTTGCTGCTGTCGTCGCTACTCGTTGTGCTCGGCCTGCAACTCTTCGCGCTCGGCCTGCTCGGCGAGCTGATCATCTTCACGCACGCGCGCGAGATGAAGGACTACAAGATCGACCGGATCATCGAGTATCCGAAGGCCGATGTGACCCCGCTTCCGACGCCGCCCGTGCGCGAAGAACGCGCGGAAAGCGCGCGTCCGCTCGCGTTCTGATGCTAGGGGCGAGCCGCGCACAGGCGGACACTCTGCCGAGCGTCTGCCTCGTCGGTCTCATGAATCTGCCGGTGCTGGCGCGCGAATACGCGCAGCACGGCATCGGTGGCATGCAGGTTCAGCAAACGCTGCTGGCGCGGCAGCTCGTGAAACACGGTGCCGATGTCTCGATGGTCGTGGCCGACCTGGGGCAACCCGACGGCGCGAGCTGGGACGGCATCACGACCTGGCGCGCGTTCAGGCCCACGGCCGGTATTCCTGTTTTTCGCTACATCCACCCGCGCTGGACCGGTATCTGGTCCGCGTTGAAACGCGCGGATGCGGACATCTACTACGTCAGTGGCGCTGGAATGCTGCTCGGGCTGGTGGCGATGTTCGCGCGGCGCTACGGACGCAAAGTGGTGTATCGACTTGCGAGCACTTCCGACTGCCACCCCGACACGATCTGTGTGAAGTACTGGCGCGATCGCCAACTCTACGGGTACGGCCTGAGAAGCGCGGATCTCGTGTTGTCGCAGACGGCGGAGCAGCAGCGGCTCATGCTCAAGAACTACCAACGCAAGAGTCTGGTGGTGCCGTCCCTGATCGATCCCGCAGGTCGCTGCCGTAGTTTCTCCGAGCGAAGCACCGATGTGCTCTGGGTCGGCGCGCTGCGGCCCCTGAAGCGACCGAAACTGCTGCTCGATCTCGCCCGGCGATTGCCGCATCTGACGTTCGAAATCGCCGGCGGCCCCTCGCCCGATGCGCCTTCGCTGTTCAACGAAGTGAAGCGTGAGGCGCAGGCCCTGCCCAACGTGCGCTTTCTGGGACAAGTGCCCTATCACGACGTGGGTTCGCTGTTCGAGCGCGCGCGGCTGCTGGTCGGAACCTCGGAGATCGAAGGCGTTCCGAACACATACCTGCAAGCGTGGGGACACGGCACGCCGGTCGTCGCCTATATCGATCCGGAGCATCTCATCGCGGAGAACGGCCTCGGACGGGCCGTGCACTCGGCGGACGAAATGGCCGAAGCCGTGTCGCAATTGCTAGGCGAGCCGGATTCCTGGGCTGGAGCAAGCACGCGATGCCGCGAGTTTGCGGCCACGCGCGCCGATGAGAACACGCGCGTGCAGCTTTATGTGGATGCGCTGCGCCGTCTTCAGATCGGCTCAGGCAGTTCGCTCGGGCACCCCGAAGAAGCGGTAGAGCGCAGCTAGGCGCTCGATCGTCGAGTCGAGCGAGAAGCGCTCGGCAATCGTCGCCTGTGCCGCCGCCCCAAGACGTTCGCGCTCGGCGGAGGATCGAAGCAAACCATCGAGCGCCGCTTCGATCGCCGCTACATCGCCCGGTGCCACGAGGATTCCATTGCGATCGTTTTCCACGACTTCAGGGATTCCGCCCACAGGCGTGGTCAACACCGGCAGGCCGCGCGACATTGCCTCGAGCAGCGCGATCGGCACACCCTCGTGGTGCGAAGGCAGCGCGAATATCGAAGCGCGCCGCAGCTCACCCCCCATCTGCTCGGCGCTCAGCCAGCCGGGACACTCGACACGATCCGCCACGCCGAGCTCCGCCGCGAGCCGCTTCAGCTTCTCGCCTTCCCCATCGCCAGCGCAGACCAACGTCGCCGCCGGATACTTCGGCGCGAGGCGCGCGAACGCGCGCAGCAGCTCGAATGTCCCTTTGCGCTCGCCGATGCGGCCCGCAAACAGGATTCGCAGGGGCGCGTCATCCGCGGCACGCGGCGGAATATCGTAAAGGCGTACCGCATTCGGCAACGTCTGCACCGTCGAGCGGGGCGCAATGCGCTTCAGCTCATCCTGCCATTGCCCCGACAAAGCGAGCAGCAACGCGGCGCGCTCCAGCACGCGTCGCACGATCCACTTTGAAAATGCTCCACATTCCTCGTGGTAAAACTTGCTGAACTCCGCGCCATGCACGTGCAGGACGTACGGGCGGCGGCGCAGTCCGGCCATCGCGCAGACGACGGCTTTTCGCCAGAAAGACGCGCGCGAGGCGAGGTGGATGTGAACGAGCGGCGCGGGCGCCGTCAGCAACAGCCCGCTCAGCGCGGCATAAGCTTTCAGCGCCGCTACCGCCTTCTGTGCGGCCGTCCCGTCCCGGTGGGTCGGGACATAACGGATCTCGAAACGCTGGAACAGGCCGCCCGCGTAGTAGCTGCGCACCAGGGAGGAGACGCCTCCGCGCACCTCGGGGCTCGTTCCCACCATCAAAACCGACCGGCACGGCCGTCCCGAGGCGCGCGTCTGGGGGGCAAGCGTCGCAGGCACACGGGTTGCAGAGTAAGCGGCATTCATCCCCATCATCACCTGCAAACTTCGCGCCCGACACGTGCTTCGCGCCGCCCGCCCAACCCCGCCCGTACTGGTGCTGCTGAACTCCCTGACCATCGGGGGTTCGGAGACCAAGAGCGTGCGCATGGCCAATGCGCTCGCCGAACGCGGCTCGGATGTCACGGTGGCCTATCTCAACCCGCCGGAGCAACTGCTCGCGGAAATCTCGCCGCTCGTGCGGGTCGTCCATCTGCGTCGATCGGGCAAGTTCTCCGTTGGCGCGCTGCGCCGGTTGATGAGCGCGATCCGCGGACGCGATACGCCGGTGGTTCTGGCGGTGAACCTGTACCCCTCGCTGTACGCGGCGCTTGCGCGCGCATGGCTAGGGCGCGATCGCTTCCGGCTGCTCATGTCGGTGAATACCACCGAGTTCCAGACGCGCAAAGATGCGCGACGCATGACGCTCTACCGGCGCGTCCTCCGGCGGGCGGACACGGTGATCTTCGGCGCGGAGATGCAACGCAAGCTCTGGCAGCAGCGCTATCGGATCGCGGCGGAAACGGGCCGGCGCGGCACATCGACCGCGGTTCTCTACAACGGCGTCGATACCGATCGCTTCGCGGCGCCGTGTGTCGACCGGGGTCCCATGGGCAATTTGACCCGCCCCACCACCCTGCTGGACACCAGGTACATCGTCGGCACGGTCGGGAAAATGCGGCCGGAGAAAGCGCACGTCGATCTCGTCGCCGCCACCGCGGCGCTACGCGCGCGGGGTGTCGATGTGGGCTGCGTGATCGTGGGCGATGGCATCGCGCGCCCGCGTGTCGTCGAGGAAATCGAACGGCAGGGCCTTTCGGGATTCGTCGTGCTGGTCGGCGAGACGCGCGACGTGCGGCCTCACCTCGCGCAGATGGACGTCTTCGTGCTGCCCTCGACGTCGGTGGAAACCTTCTCGAATGCCGCGCTCGAAGCGATGGCGTGCGGCGTGCCCGTGGTGTGCTCGCGCATCGGCGGAATGGAAGAGCTCATCGCCCACGGCGGCGGCATCAGCTACCCGCCCGGTGACCTTCAGGAACTCACCGAGGTTCTCGCCCGCCTGCTATCCGACGATCTCGAACGCGCCAGGCTGTCGCGCGCCGCGCGGCATGCCGCCGTCGAGCACTTCGGCTGGGACCGGATGGTGGATCGGTTCGTGACGCTCGCGTCGGCCACATGAAAAAGCCCGGCGATGCGCTGTGCATCGCCGGGCCAGGTGCGCAATCGTCGATGATGCGCGCGATCAGTCACCGGCGGTCGTGGTGATCGACCCCGGCGGCGCCGGCCGCTTCACCGGCTTCGCGCGCAGCAGGATGATTCCGTCACGATCCTTCAAGGTCACCTTGCGCACGGTGGAGCCGTCGTTGACCGTCGCATCCTGCGTGCCCTTGATCTTCACGAAATCGGCGTCGAGCGTGACTTCACGCTGGCCGTTGCCCTTCGGATTCACGAGCACGATGCCCTTCTCGAAATCGCGACGATAGACGCCCGCTTGCCAGGCCGCCGTCTGCGGCTTGCTCACCGCGGCGCCGAGCTTCGCGTCGAACTCGTCGAACCAGGGCACGCCGTAGTTCTGGTGGGACGAGTCGTTGAACGAATAGTAGCCCTCGTCCATCAGCGTCGACGCGAGGCCGTAGCGCATGCCCTGATAATCCGTGACGCTGCCGAACTGCTCGAAAATGCCGTATTTCGGCGCGGCGAGCGCGTCCATCGTCTTGCGATACTGCGCCATCATCACCGCCCAGCCCTGGTTCTCGACCGACCAGCTGCTGCCGATGATGTGCTCGAGCACGCCGCCGTTGAAGGCGCCCTTGTACTCGGTCAGCACGGCATTGGGCTGGCCCCAGTCGGCCACGTTGGCGAGCTGCAGCTTGCCCGGCATCGCTTTCTTCAGCGTATCGAGATAGAGCCGATAGCCGGCGCGATACCAACCCTGCACGGCGGCGTCGTTCTGGCTGTCGATCTTGCCATCGAGATTCCAGTCGCCGTCGCGGCGCGGCTTCCAGAACACGTTGTCGGTGAACATGCCATCGAGCGTCGGGTTCGGATTGCCGAACTCGCTCGCCGCATAGTTGCCGAACCACTGCGCAAAGACCTGACCGTTGCCGTCTTTCTTCGCCTGCGTGGAGATGTTGAGAACGTAGAAGTCCTTGCCGTAGTCCGACAGCACCTTCGACGTGTCGAGACCGGTGGTGTAGAGCCACCAGTCGGAGGCGTTCACTTTCGCCTCGTACTCGACCCACGAGCTGCTCGCGGGCACCTGCATCGCTTCGCCGATGATGTAGGCGAACACCTTGGTGCTCGGATTGAGCGCCTTGATCTGCTTCACGGTGGCGTCCATGGTCGTCTTCTGCGAAGCCCCCCAGCCGGGGAAAATCGCCAGGACGGACACGTTCACCTTGGCCAGCTTCTTCTGGTAGTCGGGCTTGTAGTACTCCTGCGGGCCTCCAATGGCGTAGGTGGCCAATCGCGGGTACTCGTCCGCGGCGTAGGCCGCGGACGTCGCCGCCAGCATGGCCGCGAGTGCGATCAGGTATTTTCGAGTCATCTTCCTTTCCTTGTCGTAAAACTCAGTTCACGGAGAAATTGGCCGGCACTTCCGGCGCGGCTTCGGCTGAACCCTTGCGCAGCAGGATGATTCCGTCGCGGTCCTGGAGCGTCACGGTGCGAACCGTGGCGCCGCTGTTGACCGACGTGGCCTGCGTACCTTTGATCTTCACGAAGTCGGCTTCGAGCGTGACGGTGCGCGCGCCGTTGCCCTTCGGATTCACGAGAACGATGCCGTTCTCGAAGTTGCGGCGGTACACGCCCGACTGCCACGCGCTGGTGGCGGCGCCGCTCGTCGCGTTGCCGAGCTTCACACCGTACTCATCGAACCACGGCACGCCCTGATACTGCTTGCTGAGATCGGTGTATGCGAAGTAACCGTCATCCATCGCGCATGAAGCCATGGCGTACCGCACGAACTGGTAGTCGGTCGGCGAACCTTCCGCCGCGCAGATCATGTACTTCGGCGCGGCAAGCGCCGCCATGATCTTGCGGTAGTTCTTCATCGCCTCCGCCCAGCCCGCATACGTTTCGACGGAATACGTGCGGCCCATGAAGTGCTCCCACACGCCGCCCTGATACTTGCCCACGTATTCGTTGATGCTGGCGACGGAGAGGCCCCAGTCCGCCACATTCGCAAGCTGCAGCTTGCCGGACGAGGCACGCAGCAGATCCGCGAACTGCGCGTAGCCCGCGCGATATCGAGACTGCGTCGTCGCGTCGTTCTGACTGTCGGTGGTGCCGTTGAGGTCCCAGTCGCCGTCGCGACGCGGCTTGTAGAACACGTTGTCGGTGTAGAGACCGTCGATCGCCGGATTTGGCGCGACGTAGTTCGTCTGCAGCCAGCTCGCGTACCACTGGATCCACGTCTTGCCGGACGAATCTTTCCGCGCGCCCGCCGTGGTGTTGATGATGTAGTGCCCGCCGCCGTAGTCCGAGAGCACCTTCGAGCCGCTGGTGCCGCTCGTGGTGAGCCACCACTGCTCGTTCTGGATCTTCGTGTACAGGTCTGTGAACGTGGGATCCATGGGAATCGTCTGTGTCTCAGGCCGCTCGTACAGGAACACGCGGGTGTTCGGGTTGAGTGCCTTGAGCTTCTTGACCGTGTCGTTCATGGTCGTGCCCGCGCCCCTGCCCCAGCCTGGGTAATACGAGAGAACCGCGAGCTGCACGGTCGCGAGCTGCTTCTGATAATCGGCCGTGTAGTAATCCTGCTTCCCACCGATCGAGTAGGTTGCAAGGCGCGGATACGTGTCCGCGGCAAAGGCGCAGGTGACGAGCGCGAACGAACACGCCGTCACTCGGATGAGTGAACGAATCATTGGAATTTAGAACCCCCGGATGCGACCGCCGGGGAGTATCGAGGTCACGACGACGCACGCGCAATGTCTTAGAACAGAGACGATGGCGCGCAACGCTTGCGACCACGCCAGCTTGATGCGCTTCAGCACAAGCTTGGCGAGGCTCGAATTCGAGTCCCGCGTCACAGAAACACGCGTGATTCACGTTTCTCCGCGACTCCTTACCCTCGGAAATTCCCTAGTCCCTCATGCGTTGAATCTTCGTCCCGCTCCCGCCTCGTTCATGGCACAGAAGGTAATTCCAAAGCGATGGGCTCGATCTCCGAGCCGCCGTTGATGCGCGCGAGGACTCGCAAGTTTCGGTCCTCGTCGAGGCCGAACACCGTTCCGTGGTTCACGTTCTCGTGATTGGTGCGGCAGACGACGAGACGGCCACCGTCGCGCAGACGCTCGCGCAGGTTGATGAGCATCGCGGTCAGCGTTGGCCTGTCGAAGTACCCAAGGTTCAGGATGTTCGCGGCGCGCAAGACATCGAAGCATTGCGCGTAGCTCTTGTTCAGCAGGATGTCGTCCTCGACCACCTCGATGTGGTGACGGCGGCGGATCGACGGACTGACCAGTTGCACCGGCCGCCAGCGCATGCCCCACTTCTCGCCGCGCGCCGCAAGCTTCGCATCGCTGAGCGTCGGCGCTAGCAGCTTCGCCAGGGCGCGGATCAGGAACACTTGCAGTCCATAGCGGGGAATCTTGCGTTTTCGCAACGGCACCTCGAGCCCCACGCCGCCGATCTCGTATTGCATGGTGTGGCCACGACGATCGACCAGCGCATGCAGACTCCCGCCGATCGAAAGCACGAACGCGTTGACTGACGCGTCGCCCGCCGTCATCCGGCAATCGACACCGGCCTGCTGCAGCGACTCGAGCCACTCCACGGTGCTCACCGCCGACGAGCAGGCGACATCCATCACATCGAGCGGCCGGTGCGCTGGCAGGTACTGCTGAACCAGCGCGTTCAGATCGTCCAGGCGGCGATGGCTCGTGGTCTTCCACGTGCCGTTCGGCAGGCCGACGCTTTTGAAGAACACGACTTCCAACGCCTCGACGTGCGCCGGCTCATCCGGCAGCTCGCCGAAATACATTTCGTTGGCCGTTGGAATCCGCTTGCTCATGCCTTGCTCCCACCCGCAACCGTGCGCCATACGGAGGTGAACAGCATCTCCGCCTCCGGCACGCGCAACACCTTCAACAACACCATGTACGCCACCATGTAGGTGGCGCCAGCAAACACCACGCCCGCGAAGCCGAAGGCATCGGTCCAGATCGAGCTGACCACCACCACACAGGCGGCGACCGCCGCGACGAGCGAGCGCGTAATACTCGACCAGGGAATGAGCTGCCCGATCGTCTTGCCCAGACGGTTGGCGACGCTGCGCGCCTGCCAGAACCCATCGATGTACGTCGCGAGGACCGCCGCCGCCATCGCCCCATTCACCCCGAATCGCGGCACCAGCACGACCATTCCCACCGCGCAGCCGACGAGCGCCGCGAGATTGCTGTAGACGAGAGGAGACGTGCGGTTCATCGCGCGCAACGCCGGCGCGAAGTCGAAGCACTCCCTGAAAATCGAGAACATGAAGATCTGCATGAGCGGCGCCGCCGCCGCGTAGCTATGGCCGAACACCGTGGTGACGGCGGGCTCGGCGTATCGGATGACGAGCACGATCACCGGCAACAGCAACACGGCGTTCATCGCCGTCGCCCGTCGCCACAACGAAAGCTGCCCCTGCGGATTCTCGCGCCCTCGTCGGACCATCTCGGGCAGCACCACGGTCGACAATGCGTTGCGCACGATCGCGATCACCGGCTCCGGAAAGCGGCCGATCGCGTACTGCGCGAGAGACGCCGCGCCCAGCATCTTCGTCACGAAAATGCCGGCGAAATACCGGTTGATGTTGGCGATGAACGAGCCCGTTCCGGACGGCAGGCAGAAGCGCAGTTGCCCACGCCACGGCTCGTCGAGCAGGGGCTCGCGAGCGGCGGCGTCAAGCTTCGCGAAAGCCACGGCGGAACCCACCAGACGCAGCCCCTCCACCGCGATCAGCGACCAGATGATGGTGGCGACGTCGCGCGTCGCCGTGGCCGCGAGGGTGACGACGAGAAGCCGCACGATGAGCCGACCCGCCGAATAGCCGAACATCGCGGCGGATCGGTGATTGGCGAGCCAGTACATCTCCCAGAAATCCAGGTTCGTCGTCAGCATCAGGTAGAGAACGAGCTGCCAGAGGTACACGCCCACCACGGCGCCGCCGGTCGCCAGATCGAAAACAACGAGCACGATGCTCGTGATGAGCGTCGCACCGAACGTGAGCACCGCCGTTTGCCGCACGATTCGCCATGGGCTCTCGGGGTGAGCGGGAACGAAGTACAGCAGGCTGTCGTAGATGGCGAAGCCGCCCAGTGACTGCAATACCGTGCCGTAGAGCAGGAACTCACGATAGCGACCGAAGTCCTCCACCGAGAGCACGCGCGTGAGGATGATCGGGCTCACGAGCATCAGCCCGTAGTTCGCGAGCCGCGCGAGGCTCAGGTACGCGGCGCGATGTGCCAGCGGCGCCATGCGCGTCAATCCTCGGTGCCAGGCGCGGGGAGTTTCAGCACCTTGGTGAGGTCGTCCCGCCCGCGGAAGATCACCTTGAACCGCGGCGATTCGAGCATGTTCGCGAGCCCTTCGCCACGCACGTAGCGACGCCCGTCTTCCTGGTTCTCGCCGCTCCCGATGATGTAGATGGCGCCCCGATCCGGCTTGTCGATGAGCCGCTGCAGCTCTTCAGCCGAGCCGATGAGCGGCGTGTTGGTGTAGAAGTCCTTCCACACGCCATCCATGTTGAGAATGAACGGAGCCGCGACACTCCGGGCCTGCAGCCAGTAATCCACGTGACCCAGGTAGTAGGTCTGCTCGAGAACATCTTCCGCGATCACGATGTCGCGCGGACCGGGATTCACGGACTGAATGAACGTGGCGGCCCCCTGGTGATCGGGATTCGTCGCGTATCCCGAGTGAACCGTGCGCGCGAAGGCAATCGGATTCACGACCAGCACGCACGCGACGGTCGCAAAGATCGCCTGCCAACCGGTCGCGGGCGCGCCTCGACTTCTCAGGACCCATTGCGCGGCGGCGAACGCGCCGAGCAGAAGCGGAATCGTCTGTACCGACGTGTAGCGAAGCGCCACGTTCCAGCGGAAGAGCCCGATGGCGATCAGCGGGATCCACAAGCCGAGCACGATGAGCAGCACGAAATCCGGCACCGGCTTGCGACGGGCCAGGCACCACAGGCCGCCGACGAGCCCGAGGCCCGCCAGCAGACCGGCGATGACGGAGTAATGCGAGACAACGATCTGCGGCCAGATGCTCGGCCAACCGAGCATCGCACCTAGTATCTGGTGCGCTGAGGTCACGCCCCTCTCGTGGAGCAGATAGAACTGCCCCGCCATCAGCCCGACACACACGATCGCGAGCGGCAACACGCGCGCGACCGTGAGTTGGCCGGCGCGCATCGCGACGACCGCGCCCGCAACGATGAGCAGCGCCGCCAGGTGATAGCTGAACGCGACCTGCGCAAGAAGACCCATCGCCATCAAAGCCGCCGCGGCGATAGCGGCCACGCGCTCTCGCACCAAGCGCACGGCGAAGGCGGACAGCGCCGCTGCGCCGACCGCCGCAACGGCGAACACCCAGAGCGCGACCTGCGGAATTGCGCTGGCGGCGCCCGGGCTGCCAACTCCCTCGTCATCCGCTGCCCCGTTGCGCGCCGCCGGGTATGAGATGACGATCCAGTGGTCGATCGCCATGAATCCCGCCACGATCGCCGCGAACGCCGCCGCGCCGAAGACGATCTTGTGGAGCTCGCCGCGCACGAGACCCGGATAGAACGCCATGAAGGCCGCGAACACCGCGAGCGTCTGAAACTGTATGCCGATGATCAGCGTGACCACCGCGCCCGCGAGATACCACGCGTTGTCGGTTCGCTCCCAACGGAAGAGCAGAATCATGTACCCCGTAACGCACGCAACGAGGAACCCATACATGCGCGCGGTCTGCGCGTCCACGATGAACTCAGGCAACAGGGCGACCGCGGCGGTGAACGCAAGATTCCATGTAGGCGTGAGAAACCTGCGGCCTGCGTAGAACGCAAGCACGACCAGCAGGATTCCACAAAGAGCCGACGGCAAGCGGAACGCCCACTCGGACTCCCCGAACGCCTTCACCGCACCGGCCATCATGTAGAGCTGCGCGATTCCGCGCGGATAGAACATGCCGCTCGGTAGCAGCGGCTGGCCGTCCTGCACGATGTGCATCGTGGGCATGGCCATCGTCTCTTCATCGCCATGCAGGCCGATGGCGCCGAGCCCCCAGAAGCGCAGGACCGCACCCACGATCACGATGGCCGAGAGCACGATGAACGTCAGGGCCCGCGTTCGCTCCGCTGGCTCTCGAATTTCGAAGAGCGAGCCGAACCAGCGCGCCAGCTGCATCGGCAACGCCAGCGCGCCATACGGGGTTCCTGCGTGGCCCGGCATCGAGGGAATGGAGCTCATGAGTGTTGCACCTTCAACGCGGCCGGCCGGCAAGCACGCCGCCAAACGCGCTGCGCGCCTCGCCAAACGCCGGCGTATGCACCTGTGCAACCTTCAACGGCGCATCCCGCGTGGACAGCACTCGCTCCTCGGAACTCTCGCGCACGAGCACCGCGATTCGCATCATCGCGCCGACGTACAGCCAGATGTACGACCACGGATCGAAAAGATCCGCGAACACGATGGCGACGACGAGCGACAACATGCCGAACACAAAAGCCAGGATGTGCGGTCGCGTCTCCTCGTCGGCGATCGGCAAGACGCCGCGCGCAATGTTGACGATGCGCGACATCAGGTACACGAACAGCGCGACACCGGGGATTCCGAGATCGAAATACGTGCCGAGGTAATGATTGTGAGGCGCGTAGCGGAACGGCATGACGAAGTACACGTCCCACCCGAAGCCGGTAAGCAGCGTCAACGGCGTGCGCGCCATGCGATCGAGCAACTCGGCCCAGATCTGGGTGCGGCCCGACGATGCTTCGCTCATGTCGATGGAGCTCGACTGACCGAACAGGCGCTCCGAGATGACGTTGCCGATCTGCTGATCGACGAGCCCCGCGATCATCACGACGAGCACTACGCCCACGAGCGCCATCGCGCCCCACACGACGAACTTCTGCACCCGTACATACCGGCGCAGCAGAAATGCCGCCCAGACGGTGCCGACGAAAAGCCCTACGAAAGCGCCGCGCGACACCGTAAGGATCAGCACCAGCGCCGACACCAGCACGGAACCGAGCCAGACGAGCCGGCGGAAACCATGGTTCATCATCATCATGGCGATCATTGCGGGCAGCATGGTCACGATCAGCGTTCCGGTGTCGTTCGCGTGCCCGAAGGCGCCGAAGATGCGGCCGGCTTCCGGCCCCTTGTCACCCACGCGCATGCCGAAGTGAACGATTCCCAGGGTGTCGGCCAGCGTCGCGAAGTTGGCGCCGGCAATGGCGAGCAGCAGCGCGCCGATGACCCACTTCGCGTCGCCCAGGCTGCGCAGGCCATAGAAGGCCGCGAACATCATGAGCGCCGGGTCGACCATCTTCGTCTTCAGCGTCACGAGACTGCTGAACATGTGATAGCCCGGATAGTGGATGACGCCGAACGAGACGGCCCACATCAGCGCGGCATATCCGATCAGGAGAAAGAACGCGACGTGCAGCGACAGCAGGTCGAGCTTCACGCCGCCGCTCAGCGCCACGCGGAACACCAGCGTGAAGCCGATCGCATAGAGAATGGCGTTCTTGACGCTGAACCCCGTGATGAGGCTCATCTGCATGCCAAACGCATCGCCGACGATGAACGCGCCGATCAGTGCCAGGAATAGCCAGCGCATGGCGCGCGTCCTCCGCCGCGAGATGCGGACATCGATTGTTTTTCGGTCAGCGCCGCGTGCGCGGCTAGTACGCCTTTTCGTCGCGCAGGACGCGCACCGCTGTCAGCGCCAGAATCTTCAGGTCCAGGAGCGGCGACCAGCGACGCAGATACTCGAGGTCGTAATTCACACGCGCCTGCATGTCTTCCACTCGAGCGGTTTCGCCGCGGCAGCCGTTGATCTGGGCGAGGCCCGTGATACCCGGCGGCGCCTTGTGGCGAACCATGTAGCCCTTGATGATCTGCCGATACTCTTCGTTGTGAGCCACGGCGTGCGGGCGCGGGCCGACGAGGCTCATCGTTCCCTGCAACACGTTGAAGAGCTGCGGCAGCTCGTCGAGCGAGTACCGCCGCAGGAAGCGACCGGGGCGCGTCACTCGCGAGTCCGTGCGCGTGGCCTGATGCACGAGGCCGCCGTCTTCCAACACGGTCATTGTCCGGAACTTGTAGACCAGGATTTCGTGGCCATCCAGGCCGTAGCGACGCTGCTTGAACAGCACCGGACCCGGTGACGTGAGCTTGATGGCGGCCGCAATGGCAACCATCAGCGGCGCCGCGATCGCAAGGATCCCGACGGCGAAGGCGACATCGGTCATGCGCTTCACCAAGCCGCCATAACCGTAGAACGGCGTCTCGCACATCGATACCACGGGCATGCCAAGCAGCTCGCCCGTGCGCGCCTGCAGAAGGTCGAGCGCGCAGAGATCCGGCAGGTAGTAGATGGAAGCGGTGGTATTGCGCAGCTCCTGCACCAGATCCATCACCCGCTGCACCTGGCGCATCGGGAGGGCGACGAAGATCGCATCGATCTGCTTGCGCTGAACCGCCCCGAAGATATCCGACATCGCGCCCAGCCGGCGCATGCTGCCGCAGTTTCCCAGCCGATCCGGCCCGCGGTCGTCGAAGAAACCGTGCACCGTCATGCCGAGCGATCGCGAGTTGCGCGTGATGCGATCCGCGAGCATCAGGCTCACTTCCGTGCAGCCGACGAACGCTACGCCGCGGGTGTTCTTCGGGTCGTTCAGCAGCCGCCGCATCATCTCGTGGAGATAGAGCGCGACGACGACGAGAAGCACAGGCGTGACCATTACCCACGTCAGGACTACACGGCGAGAGAAGTCCTCCGAGTACTTCGTGATGTACCCGATGCCGAGAAGGATCGCGACGATCAGGAGCCAGCGCACGATCACGCTCAGTGCGAGCGGAAGCGCCGCGGGCAGCACCGGTTGCTGTCCGTTGGAGCGTCCACGCGGAAGCACCGAGCTCAATATCGCGACAGCAACAGCAAGCACCTGGAAGAAGTCGCTGAAGACCACGCCGTAGGCGTGACAGAGGAGTACGAGCGTCCCGACGGCGATCAGCGACGGCATGAGCGCCTGAAGCAGCGACACGAGCGCGATCGAAAAACCGCGCGTGAACATTACCGGGTCTGTCATGCGTGCTGTGTGCGACTCGAATGCAACTTGCCGTTGGCGGCGCGAGCAACTCGCAAGTATCGCGCCCGCTTGGCAGTAGCCGCCCGGTCGCTCCGTCAGTGACTGACAAATCCTGTCGGCGGCTTGCGACCCGGTCTTTTTCGTTGTGCATCATCGAGTTGAATCCGCAACCGGCCGCCTTCGCCGTAACCCTGTCTGTGAGGGGCAACAAAAGCGGCCCCTTTCAAGCTGAAGCGCTGCTGAAACTTCGTCGAAAAACATCGGGCGCGCAATGACTTGAAGTTTGTGGCACACGCGTTGCACCTCCGCTTCCCGTTGCCGCGTGCTGTAGCAGGACCTGAGCAGGTTTTGTTCCCGCGGAGGCAAAGCTCGAAACGCGATCCAGATCGGACGTGGCCGTGACGATTCGAAATCGACACAGGCAACGTCACGGCTGCGACGACGGTTCGGCTCGATAACCGGGTTGGGTCATTTGATGGGGTCGCACAATGAGAGCCTTTTCAGGTTCATGGATTCGTTTTGCCCGCTGTTCCGTAATCCTTTCCGCCACGCTGGCCGGCTGCGGCGGCGGCGGCTCGGGTGGTTCCACGTCCGCGCAGACAACGCCCGAAACACCGGTCGTGACGGCTCCGCCGCCCGCCAATCCCACGCCGGGGAACAGCGCGCCCACGATTTCCGGTGCCGCTCAGGCAAGCGTGACAGCCGGCCAGGGCTATTCCTTCAAACCGAGCGCGGCGGACGCGGACAAAGACGCCGTGACCTTCACCATCGCGAACAAACCGTCCTGGGCCGCGTTCAACGCGACCACCGGGGCGCTCACGGGCACGCCGGCGACGAAGGATGTCGGCAACTACTCCGGCATCGAGATCGCGGCCACGGACGGCAAGGCCGTCACCGCCCTGCCCGCGTTCGCCATCACCGTCGCCGCCGCGATCGCGACCAGCAACGTCGAGGTGGCTTGGGCACCGCCGACGCAGAACGCCGACGGTTCGACGCTGACCGACCTCTCGGGTTACAAAATCCACTACGGCACGCAGACCGGGAGCTACACGAGCAGCGTATCGGTGAACAACGCCGGCCTGACTCGCTACGATCTCGATTCGTTGCCGAAGGGCAAGATCTACATCGCCATGACGGCGGTGAACACCGCCGGCGCCGAGAGCGACTTCTCTTCGGAAGTCAGCGTCATGGTGAATTAGCGCCATCGCCGTCAGTTTCGATTGTCAGCTCGAAGTCGAGCGAAACCTGCGACGAAGCGCCCGCGACCGCCGGCGCTTCGATCACAGCGGTGATCGCAGGCTGCTTCCGATCAAGCGTTGACGAGTACCAGCCAAGCGGGGGGTGTTCGGACGCGGTCACGAGGCGGGCTGCGAGCGCGGCGGGCCAGGTCAGCGTCAGCGTGACCCGTTCGCGTCGGGCGACGAGCGTGTTCGCACCCACGCTCACGCCGCACCCTGGCGCGAAGTGCCAGAACCACTCCAGGCGGTGGGGGCCGCGACACTGCACGTCGTCCGTGACTCGCAGCTTCCGCAGCCGGCGCTCATAAACCCAGGTGCGCTTGTGGCGCACAGGGTCGTCGAGCCGCTCGTAGCCATTGTGGCTCGCCACCATCCGCACGGAGTCCTCGCTCGACTCGAACGATTCCACGCGCGCCTGCGCGTGCTGCAGCCACAGAAAGTTTCCTGCGGCAATAGACTGGTCTTCGCCGTCGACGCGCAGCGTGTTGTGCGCCGACGTGCCACGGAAGTAGTCCCGCCACCGCCGCTCGGTGTGATACGCGAACGTGCCCGGATCGATGAGGATCGGCAGGCCGCCCGCGCTCAGCGTGAACGACAAGGCGTCGGCGTGCCCGTGCGCGGCGATCGAGAGATAGCCGAGCGGCCCGGCGTCCGCGACGATGCGCACCTCGCCCGGCGTCTCGAAATCCTGCCCCAGGATGTAGTAACCGCCCTGGGGAAACTCACGTCTCACCGGCAACGAGACGTTCCGCGGATTCGCGTCGAGCGCCTCGAACGTCACCGTCGCGGCGTCGCCGAACAGCCAGCGCGTCTTGTCGTCCAGCACCTTCGCTTTGAACTTCAGATCCGCGCGCTCGAACAGCACCGCGCCGCTCGCGAGCAGTGACTTGAACGGATCGAAGTCCCGCGCCGGATCGAGCCGCAGGAGCAGGCCATCGTCGGCGTCGCCGATCCGGGGCATGTGCCCGCCGACATCCATGATGCTCGCGAGAAACTCGAGCATCGATTGCAGCCGCTGCCAGTAAGAGACACCGAAGTCGGCTCCGTTCGCGCGCGCCACGAGCCCGGCCACCAGCATCATGTCCGCGACCGCATGGTGATACCACGTCGCCTGCTCTTTGTTCACGCCGTCGGAGAAAGTCTGCAGCGTCGCTTCGCGCTCCAGCTCCTCCTGCGCGCCACTGCGCCAGGCGGGACAGTCCTCCCACATCGGCCAGGTCAGGGAGGCGATGAGCAGCCCGGTAGCCTCCCCCATCAGATGATTGTTGGCGGATGAATGCCGCGACAGATGCCCGGCAATGAAATGGCCGTGCTGGTAGACCGAACGCAGCCAACGCGCGCGAAACGCCTCGCCCTCGGCGCCCATGAAGAGCGGCGATGCGTCCGAACCGAGCAGTTGCCAGGCGAACGCCCAGTTGGTCAGCCGGATGGCGTGCTCGAGGCTGCTGCACCAGTTGACGCCAAACGGATACGGAGCCTGCTCGAACCAGGAATCGAGCAGCGCCCGGCATCCATCTAGATAGCGCGCGTCGCCACTCAGGTGCCACGCCTGCGCCAGCGTCACGAGCTCGAGGTGCCGGTTGATTTCCCATAGATACTTGATGTCGCCGACGTTGCGCGGATTGCGATAGTCGAGACTCTTGCCGAACGTCAGCGGCGCCGTGGTGCCCGTCTTCGGGTCCTTGTTCCAGTTCGGTGGGAATCCGAGCTGCGCGTGCTCCATCGCAAACACGTGAAAGGTGCCGCGCAGGATGGTGTCGGCAGCCGCCGTGTATTTGGACTTCTCGAAGTTTCGCGGCAGCGCAGGCAGCCACGCATTGCCGGCCGGGCCCGCTGGCGTCGGCGCGCGCGCCAATCCAAGACCCCAGCGCTCAGCCTTTGCGCGAACCGCGCGACCCACGCGAAATGCAATCTCCCGGCTGCTCATGGCGCGCACGCGCGCCACGCGCCACTTGAGGCTCAAGCGGACGTGCTCGTCGCCGTACGCGTGTCATCCGAGCTCGAGCTGGCTGGCTTCTTCTCCGGCTCGAACACCGCTTCGTAAGCGCCAAGCAGCTTCGGCACTTCGTGGTCCCAGGACAGCTCGTTCGCGACGCGCAGGCGTCCGACATTCCCCATGCTCCGGCGGCGATCCTCGTCGTCGAGCAGGGAGAGAATCTTATCGGCCATGTCGACCGGATCGTTCCCGCGGGCGTACAGCGACGCTTCCTGGGCCGAGAAGCGCCCTTCCGTCAGGTCGAACTGCACGATCGCCTTGCCGAGCGCCATGTACTCCATGATCTTGTTCATGGTGGACTTGTCGTTCATCTCGTTCGCGACGTCCGGGTTCACGCAGATATCCGCGGTGTTCAGCATCGCGAGCAGCTCGGCATCCGGAACGCGGCCGGTGAAAGTCACGTGGTCCGCGACGCCCAGCTCCAGCGCCATGGCCTTCAGCGCATCGAGCTCGGTGCCGCCGCCGACGAGGCCGAAGTGCACGTCTTGTCTGCCCTTCCCGTGCACGATGTGACGCACGGAATGCAGGAGCAGATCGATGCCTTCCTGTCTTCCCATGACACCTACGTAGCCGACGAGATACGTGCGACCCTGCTTGAGCGCCGGGCTTGGCGGCAGGATCCGCAGCCGATCGAGGCTCGGGCCACTGCGAACGACAAACACCTTCTCGGGCGGCATTCCGCCGCGCTCGATGGCGATGCGGCGATAGGACTCGTTCGTCGCGATCGACACGCTCGCCGTCTTGAACGTCACTCGCTCGAGCAGCACCATGAGCTTGTAGAAGATATCGCGCCGGCCGAACTTCGCTTCGTACAGCTCCGGGTTGATGTCGTGATGGTCGAACAGGAATTTCTTGCCGAACAGGCGATAGAACCAGGCGACCAGGAAAATCGTATCCGGCGGATTGCAGGCATGGATCACGTCGAAGCCGCGACCCACCAGCACGCGCATGGAAAGAAACATCTGCGCGAAGAAGGCCCACAGGTATTCCACGGCATAGCCGTACCAACGATCGGCCTCCACCGGCAGCGAATGGCGATGGATCGCGATGCCATCGATCTCTTCGTAACCCTTCTCGTAGCCCTTGCCCTTCGGGCAGATGATCGAAACGACGTAGCCGGCGCCCGCGAGCGTGCGCGCCTCCTGCCAGACGCGCCGATCGAACGGGCACGGCAGGTTCTCGACGATGATGAGGACTCGACGATTCATGTTCATGTCACCAACAGATGCCGGCGTAGTGCGCGCTGTCGCCGAAGTTCGCCTTGATGCGCACGAGATCGATGACCTTCTGGGTGTCGCGGAGCAGCGCCGGCACTTGTGTGAACTCGGGGGCCGAGTTGCCGATCACGACGATGTCGGCGTGCTCCAGCACTTCCCGCATGTTTTCGCGCATCAGGCAGGCGATGTGCGGGATGTGGTTCAGGATGTAGTCGCGATTGGCGCCGGTGAGCTTCGCGAGATTCACGTTGCGATCGTAGAGCCGCAGGTCATAGCCCTTGCCGATGAGCCGCTCGATGAGCTCCACGATCGGGCTTTCGCGCAGATCGTCGGTGCCCGCCTTGAAGCTGAAGCCGAGCACGCCGATCTTGCGCTTGCCTTCGCTCAGCACCATCTCGAGGCCCCGCTTCACGTGCGCGTCGTTGCTCGGCAGGATGGAGGCGAGGAGCGGCGTGTCCACGTCGAGCGAACGCGCGCGGTAAGTCAGCGCACGCACGTCCTTCGGCAGGCACGAGCCGCCAAACGCGTAGCCCGGCCGCAGGTAATAAGGGGAGAGATTCAGCTTCGTGTCGCGACAGAAGATGTCCATGACGTCGAAGCTGTCGATCGACAACGCCTTGGCGATCGAGCCGATTTCATTCGCGAACCCCACCTTGAGCGCATGCCAGGTGTTGTCCACGTACTTCACCATTTCCGCCGTCTCGAGGCTCGTGCGGAACACGGGCGCGTCAAGGCTTTCGTAAAGCTTCAGGAGTTTGTCGCCCGCGCGCGAATCCGACTCGCCCACCACGGTTTTCGGTGGATGGTAGTAGTCGTTTACAGCGGTGCCTTCGCGCAGGAACTCGGGGTTGAAGCACACCCCGAAATCCGCGTTCGCCTCCTTGCGTGAATATTGCTCGAGCGTCGGGATGACGAGGGAGCGCATCGTGCCTGGCAGGATGGTGCTGCGGATCACGATGACGTGATAGCGATCGAGATCGCGCAGCGCGGTGCCGATTTCCTCGCACACCTTGCGCACGAAATCGAGCTTCAGGCTGCCGTTGTGCTCGCTGGGCGTGCCGACGCACACCAGCGAAATTTCCGAGGCGCGAATGGCTTCGGCGGTGGAAGTGGTGGCTTTCAGCCGACCGTCATTCGCCGCCTCGCGAATGATCTCGTCGACACCGGCCTCGATGATCGGCGAATGTCCGTCGCCGATCAGCTGAACCTTGGTGACGTTCTTGTCGACGCCAATGACTTCGTGCCCGCCAGCCGCCATACAGGCCGACGAGACCGCTCCCACATACCCGAGTCCAAATACACTGATGCGCATCGCCCCGGAAACAGCACGAACCGTTCCCGGGTTTTCCAGCCACGCCCTCGGGCGGGCAGGGGCGCTTCAGCCCTCGGCGGCGGGCGTCTCCGGCACGGCAGCTTTCCCAAACTGCGCAGCGTCGATGTGGTGCTTTTCCAGCAGGTCGTACAGCGTGGGCCGCGTTACACCCAGTAATTCAGCGGCGCGTGAAAGATTTCCTCGCGCCACCGCTAACGCCTGGCGCACGGCTTGCGTTTCGGCGCGCTGGCGCGCGACGCGCAAGTTCAGGTATTCCGGATCGTCGCCCGGATCCTGCAATCCCAGGTCGCTGGCTGTAACCACAGATCCTTCGGCCATGATCACCGCGCCTTTGATGCGGTTCTCCAACTCGCGAACGTTGCCAGGCCAGCGATGCGCCTGGATCGCGCGAATCGCGTCGGGCGCGAGCCCTCTCGTGGGGCGGCCGAAACGCTCGGCCATACTCTGCAGCAGGAATTGTGCAAGCAGCAGGCTGTCGCCCTGGCGCTCGCGCAGCGGCGGCACGCGAACGGTGACTTCACTGATTCGGTAGTAAAGATCCTCACGGAAGGTCGTGCCCGCTATCAGCTGGTCGATGGGTCGATGCGTGGCGCAGATGAAACGCAGATCCAGCGGAATCGGCGAGCGGCCACCGATGCGATCGACAGTGCGCTCCTGCAGGACGCGCAGCAGCTTCGCCTGAAGCGACGCGGGCATCTCGCCGATCTCGTCGAGAAACACGGTTCCCGTATCGGCAAGCTCGAGCTTGCCGGGCGTGCGCTTTGCGGCGCCGGTGAACGCGCCCTTCTCATAGCCGAACAACTCGCTCTCGAGCAGCGTGTCGGGAATGGCCGCGCAGTTGATCGCGACGAACGGCTGGTGCGAACGACCAGAGAGGCGGTGGAGCGCGTGCGCCATCAGCTCCTTGCCGGTGCCGCTCTCGCCAAGCACCAGCACCGTGGCATTGGTCGGCGCCACTTTCTCGATGGAGCGGCACAAGCTGCGCATCGCGTCGCTCACGCCGATGATGCCTTCGAGCGCCATCGCGCCGGTCTGCTCGCGCAGGCGGCCGTTCTCTTCTTCCAGCTCGCGAATACGGAATGCGCGACGCACGACGATGGAGAGCACCGCCGCGTTGATGGGCTTGTGATAGAAATCCGTCGCGCCGAGCCCGACCGCCTGCACGGCGAGGTCGCGCGCGTCATGTTCGGTCATCGCGATGATCTTGGTGTCCGGCGCGATGTTCAGGATCTGGCGCAACAGCTCGAGCGCCTGCACGGCGTAGGCCGGCTCATGCGCCGTGCCGAGATCGAACAGCACCACGTCCGGTTCCACGCGTCGCACGAGCGGCAGCGTCTGCTCCGAGGCCTCGCTCATAGTGACGTCGAGGTCTTCGAAGATCGCTTGTAAATCCCGGCGCAGGCTCCGGTCGTTTTCCAGGATCAGCAGCTTGCGCCGCTCTTTATCCTCTGACCCCATGACACTCCTCGATCGCACTCAGGCATTGCAAACGACATCAGCATTTCAATCTCTCGCGGACGCAACCCACATCGCGCCCACAAGATCCCCGGTTCACCGGGCACCCTGGCCCATGAACACCACTTCTACGGTCTGAAGCAGAATGGCAATGTCGAACAACAGGCTGTTGTTCTTGATGTAGTAAAGATCGTACTGCAGCTTCTCCAGCGCATCCTGCTCCGATGAGCCGTATGGATAACAAAGCTGGGCCCAGCCTGTAACACCGGGCTTTACGCAGTGGCGCTGCACATAATACGGAATCTTCTCGGAAAGCTCCGCGACGAAAGTCGGACGCTCCGGGCGCGGCCCGACGAGACTCATGTGCCCGCGGAACACGCACAATACCTGTGGCAGCTCGTCGATGCGGCATTTGCGAATAAATGCGCCTACACGCGTCACGCGCGAGTCGCCCTTCTTCGCCCACACGGCCTGCCCTGCTTTTTCCGCGTCCGTGCGCATGCTGCGAAACTTGAGCACGTTGAACACCTTGCCGCCGAGCCCCACGCGCGGCTGCGCGTAGAACACCGGCGCGAACCCGCCATCCTCGATCTTGATGGCGAGCATGGTGAGCACCATGAGCGGCCAGGTCACGAACAGAATCGCCGAGCTCGCGATGAGGTCGAGCACCCGCGCGGAGAACAGGCGCACCGTGTCGCGCCGGAAGCCTTCGCCGAAAATCATCCAGCTCGGGTTCAGCACGTCGATGCGCACGCGGCCGGTCTCGCGCTCGAGAAACGTGAGCAACTCGGTGATGTCGGTGCCCGCAAGGCGGCACTCGAGCAGGTCGAGGATCGGGAAGTTGCGGCGGCGGTCGCTCATCGCGACGACCACCTCGTCGACGTCGAATCGCTCGCAAAGCTCGCTGAGGCGACCGACAGAGGAGTCGATGAGCAGCTCGGGCGGTACGCTGCACTCCTCGCCATCCGGCTGCACAAACCCGACGAGGGTGAAGCCGCGACGTTCGGAACGGCGACGCAGCTTCGAAATCGGCAGCGCGTTGCGCGCACTCCCATAGACGAGAACGCGTCGCTTGAAGAGAGATTCATCCACCACCCTCGAGAACACCAGCCGCGACAGGGCCAGCCCCAACAGGGCGGCCAGCGTTGCGATGATCAGGATGCCGCGCCCGACCCAGAGGCCAGGCAGCAGGTAAAAGAAAAGCGTGATGACGGCGACAGCTACGGTAACCGCAATAGCCACACGGGCAGCCACGCCAGCGACGCGGGCGCGCTGCCGGGCGCTGTACAACCCCAACGCCAGCAGGCTCACAACCAGGATCAGGCTGAAGAGCACGCCACGCGGCCACATCATGTTCATCTGCTCGCCGACATGGCCCACGTCGACGTCGAACCGCAGCATCGTCGCCGCAACGAAGGCGACGAAGAACCAGGCGGCTTCGACGGCCGTCAGCACTGCCAGGGGCAGGTGAACGTACTGTCCGAACAAGCGCGTTCGCATGCGTTACCGGGCTTCTCCCAACATCAAAGTGGATTTATAGGTGTGCGCGGGTTTGCGCACTCTCTTTACAGGCAAGTGTAAAGAAATGACCGATCCAGACCGTGAGCCTGCTCACAGTTGCAGCGCAGGGGCTGCCCGTAGACTGCCGTCATTCCCAATTCCAAGACCCACCTCGCAGGGGCCGCCCTCATGTCTCAAATCGAACGCGATCGCTCAGCCACGGCTGCCAACGCGGACGCCGTATTGGCCCATCTGCCGGCCGCCGACGCCGCTACCCCAAAAGCTGCCAGTCCCGCCGGCTGGAACCCATACGACGTATGGCGTACCCGCGTCCTCGCCCCAAATCGCCCTGCTGACCGGAAGGCCGGCGAAACGACCTGACGTTCGGGCGCTTGGCGAGGGTTTGAATGCGCCCTCGCCCGGATTCGTGAGCCGCGACAACATTTTGATTTTTCATATTCTGGACCCTTAGCATTCCGCCTCCGCAGGGGGGCTTGCGGTATTGGCAGACGCGCGGCGTGTATCGTCTCGACTGGCTCGAACAGCTCAAGCTGAGGCTTACGGCGGCACCTACTTCCGGTGGGATGCTGGCGGTCAGTCCCATCGTCTGGAGCCTCGGGTTCACGAGCCTCCTCACTGACATTTCGACGGAGATGGTCAACAGCGCCCTCCCCGTCTACCTGGTCCTCCATCTCCACCTGAGCCCCGTGCAATACGGGGTAATCGACGGCATCTACAACGGCCTCGCGGTTGCGCTGCTCAGCGTTGCGGCGGGTGTCATCGCGGACCGCACGGCCCGCCACAAGGAAGTTGCCGGATTCGGCTACGCCTTGTCGGCGGCCTGCAAGCTCCTGCTGCTGCTCAGCGGTGGCGCCTGGGGTTGGATCGCGGCGATCGTCGGGCTGGATCGCGTCGGCAAAGGCGTGCGATCGGCTCCTCGCGATGCGTTGATCTCGTTCAATACACACCGAAGCGCGCTCGCCAGCGCATTCGCGGTCCATCGGGGGCTCGATGCGGGCGGCGCACTCATCGGGCCGGTGGTCGCGTTCATCCTGCTTTCGCAGGTTCCCGGCGCGTTCGACGTGCTGTGGCTGACTAGCTTTGTTTTTGGCGTGCTCGGCTGCGGCATCCTCAGCCTATTTATTCCGGGATCGCGCACAACGGAGGCGGCCCAGGCACGCGAGCACGGCGTTGATGCCATGCCTGTCGCTCCTGTCACTCCTGTCACTCCTGTCACGCCTGTCACGCCTGTCACGCCTGTCACGCCTGTCACGCCTGCGGAGCAATCGGCGACTTCCTCGACGATCGGGGAGACTCTGAAGCTGCTGCGCACCGCCCGTTTCGGTGCCATCGCCGCCTGCGCGTTGCTGCTCGCAGCCGTGACGATCAGTGACGGGTTCATCTATCTGCAGCTGCAGGACCGCACGGGTACCTCTGCTAGTTACGTACCGCTCTTCTACGTCGGGACGGCCTGCGCCTACATGATTTTCTCCGTACCCGCCGGCATGCTCGCGGACCGGATCGGGCGGCGGCAGGTCGTTATTGGTGGCTACGCGGTTCTCGCCATCGTCTACGCAATGATGCTGTGGGGACCGCAGTCGAGCTGGACTGCGGTGCTGGGATGCATGGCCCTCATGGGCATTTACTACGCCGCCACCGAGGGGATCCTAATGGCGCTCGCGAGTGCCATCGTGCCGGCACATCTGCGCACGAGCGGGCTTGCGATCATCGGCACGGCGATCGGCATCGGCAAAATGATTTCGTCCTTTATATTCGGTTGGATCTGGAGCGCGGTGGACCAGTACACGGCGACTGTGATTTTCCTTGCGGGCCTCGCCATAACGGCGGGCATCTCGAGCAGATGGTTGCGGACGGCCCTGCGGGAGCAAGACGTTGTCGAGACGAACTAAGGTATTCGCGGGAATGTGCCTGGTCGGCGCCGGTACGGTAGGCGTCTACATCTATCACGCGAAGACGCGTAACGCGGTTGAACCGGCCCCGAGCGCTGCAACTCCCGCTCCTGCTGAAAGCTCGTCGCCAGAGCCGCAGAGTCCGCAGGCGGAAGCTGCCGCATCGGGCGCAGCGGAGAGCACGACGACCGCCCCGTCCAGTAGCGTCGCAAGTACCGAGGCCGTCCCGCCGCCGGCGAATCCCGCACCGGCCGCTCCCAAGAAGCCGCATGCGAATGCGCTGGCACCCAAGCAAGTTTTCTTTCGCTACAACGGCGTCGATGGCCACTACGGCAAAGTCGCCTACGTCGACCCACGCAAGCCTGACGCACCTGTGTTTGTCGACACGTTATCGTGCGAAGTGGTGTACGTCGCCGGAGGCTCGGGCCTCTGCCTGATCGCGAAGCGCGGCATCATCACCACGTACTCCGCCAAACTTTTCGACGCAACGACGTTCGAGACCCGCAGTCAGTTCGCAATCAACGGCGTGCCGAGTCGCGGTCGCGTCTCCCGGGACGGCAGGATCGCAGCGTTCACCGTATTCGTTGCCGGCCACGGCTACACATCTCTCGATTTCTCGACGCAGACTCTGCTTGTAGACACGACTACAGGCACTACGATTGCGGATCTCGAAACGTTCGCTATCACGCGCGACGGCAAGCCGTTCAAGGAAGCCGACTTCAACTTCTGGGGTGTGACGTTTACGCCCGACACAAAAGCGTTCTACGCGACGCTGTCCAGTGGCGGTCAGCATTATCTGATTCGGGGTGACATCGAATCACGCACCGCCAAGGTGATTCATTCGAACGTCGAGTGCCCGTCACTCTCACCCGACGGAACACGCGTCGCCTACAAGAAGCGATTCGTGGTCGACGGCCGCATCCTGTGGGAACTGCACGTAGTCGATCTGGCGACGGACAAAGAGATTTCACTGCAGGAAAAGCGCAGCGTCGATGACCAGCTCGAATGGCTCGACGCCAATACGGTGCTGTACTCCGTGCCCGAAACCGAGAACGACACCTCTCCGAGCACCGATGTCTGGATGACTGCCGCCGACGGCAAGAGCGGCGACCCGAAGATCTTCCTGCACCGCGCGTTCTCTCCCGCCGCGGTTCGCTGAAAAGCGCTCCCCGAAAATGAATCGGCCCGGTCGCTCACTCGGAGCGACCGGGCCGTTTTTTCCCTGCTCGCGATCGCCTTACGGCGTGATCGCGGTGTTGCGTGCGGTGCCGAGATCCGTAGCGCTCAGCGCACGGTTGTAGACGCGCACCTCGTCGATCCGGCCCTGGAAGTACTCGCCGAGAACAGCGTTGCCACCGATCCAGAGAGCCGACGTGCCGCTGACGATGTTGCCAGTCGCCGCGACCGTGTTCACCGCGGTGCCGTTGACGTACAGGACCACATTCGATCCGTCGTAAGTCATGGCCACGTGGCTCCACGTGTTGACCGGCAGAGCGGAAGTGGTCGCAACCGACTTCGTGGCCGATCCGATCACCGCACCGCCGCCCGGACGCAGCGTGTTGCTCGTGCGGCCGCCATACAGCCAGTAGCCGTTCGACTCACGCCGCATGATCGTGCGGTTGTTCGTCTGCGTAGAGCTCGTCGGGTACACCCAGGCCATCAGCGTCATGCCGGTGGTCAGGTTGATGCTCGCCGAGTTGTTGACGAAGAGCCTCGAGGTCGTGCCGTTGAACACCAGCGCGTTGCCGAACTTGCCCTGGTTGGTCCAGGAGCCATTCGTCACCGTGCCCAGGTTGTTGTTACCCGTCGCGTCCTGCACGGTGGCGCCGGCACCCTCGTTGAAGGAGTACGCAGCAACCATGCCGTAGGTCAGAGGCGCGTTGAAGGTCACCGTCAACGTGTCGGTGCTCGTGCGGTTCGACGTGTCCGTCGCCTTGACGGTGAGCACGTTCGAGCCCGGCTGCAGCGCGACGCCGCTGGCTGTCCAGCTGGTCGTACCCGTCGCAGTGCCCGAGCCGCCTCGGCTGTTCGACCAGCTCACGCTCTTGACCGCGCGATTGTCGCTAGCCGTACCACCGATGTTGACGGTGTTGGCCGTGACCGTCGTTGTCGTGGACGACGTCGGTGACGTGATGGTCACGGTCGGGTTCGTGTTGTCGGCCGAGATGGACGCCGTCACGACCAGCGTATCGGTCTGCGTGTTGCCTGCGGCATCACGCGCCGTCACGGTGATCGTCTGGCTGCCCGAGACCATCGGGATGCTAGTCGCTGTCCACGAGGTCGTGCCGGTAGCAGTGCCCGAGACACCCGCCGTGCTCGACCACGTCACCTGCGTCACAGCCACATTGTCCGACGCCGTGCCGCCCACCGTAAGGGTAGTGGCAGTCGTCGTCGTCGTGCTGTTCGACGTCGGGCTCGTGATCGTGACCGACGGCTTCGTCGTATCCGCAGCAGGCGTGTAGGTCACGGCGAGAATGTCCGTGGCCAGGTTGCCTGCGGCGTCACGCGCGGTAACCGTGATCGTGTTCAGACCCGAAGTCAGCGCGATGCTCGCCGCCGACCAGTTGGCCGTACCGGTCGCTGTGCCAGAGCCACCCACGCTGTTGGTCCATGTCACCTGCGTCACGCCAACGTTGTCCGACGACGTGCCGCCCAGCGCGAGGGTCGCGCTGCTCGTGCTGAACGTAGCGGCATTCACGGGCGTGGTGATGGTGATCAGCGGGTTGGTGGTGTCTGCGACAGCCGGCGTGTAGGTCACCGCAAGCACCTTCATACCCACATTGCCCGCCGCGTCACGCGACGACACCGTGATGTTGTTGGTGCCCGAGACCAGCGCGATGTTGCTCACCGACCAGGTCGTCGTGCCGGTCGCCGTGCCAGTGCCGCCGGCGCTATTGGCCCACGTCACCTGAGTGACGCCGACCGCGTCTGCGGAGGTGCCAGCCAGATTCAGCGTCGGGGCGCTGGCGGTGTACGTCGTGCCAGTCGTGGGCGAGGTGAACGCCACCGTCGGAGCCGTGGTGTCGCCCGAGCCGCCGCTCGGGTTGAACACAACGTCGACCCAGTAGTTCTCGCCCTGGTAAGTCTGATCCGGGAATGTCGAGGAACCGCCGTACGCGTACACGCCGTTACCACCGGCAATCGATTCCGAGGCCGGCGCATGCAGCGGCCCGGTGTTAACGCTGACACCCGTGAAGTAGTTGTCTTCACCCGGGTAGTGACCGTTCGGCGAGTAGTAAGAGACCACGTACGTCGTGTTCGGCTGGATCGTGATCGGCGTCGTGAGGTTCTGCTGCTGCCAGCCAGACGCTGTCTCGTTCGTGAACGTCACGGTGGCGAGCGGCGTACCGGTCGAGCTCCACAGCGTCCCGATGTGAGTGCCGGTATTCAGCGCACCCTTGTAGAACCGAATCGCCGAGATCGTGCCGGCCGAATCAGCCGTGAACTTCACGCCAGTCTGCACCTGCTGCGCGTCGTTATCGTCAATCGAGCCCGGCACAGTGGAGGTGCTCCACAGGCTGCACGGACAGTTGACCGGCACCGACGTTGCAACGATGAGCGTGATGTTCGTAGGCGAGGACTGGATGTTGGCGCTGTCGTCGACCGCGCGGACCTTCACAGTCGTGCTGCCGAGCGTCGTCGGGCGCCACGAGTACGTCCAGGTGGTCGTGCCCGAAGCCGTGGTCCAGGTGGTACCGCCGTCGGTGGACACTTCGACCGCACCGACGATGCCGCCACCCGAATCCACCGCCGTGCCGGAGAGCGTGACCGTCGAGCTCTGCTGCACGGTCGAACCGGAGGCCGGGCTCGCGATCGACACCGTTGGCGCGATGACGTCAGTTGAGGGAGACGCAGCCGACAGGCCACTCATCAGCGTCGAAGGCTGCACACCCATGTCCGCGAAGAGGTTGACTGTCGCCTGCTGCATGCGCTGATCGATCGGCGTGCCGCTGCGATCGTGGTTGGAGTCGAGACCCCAGGCCCACTGCACCGTACCCGCACCGAACACGAGCGCGCCACTGGCGTGCTTGTAGAGAGTGAGGGCGTGAGTTGCCGTGCCGCTCTCGTACGTCGAGCCCAGGTCGGTCAGGACCTGCACATTGCTCACCGTGGTGGACGACATACGCACGACGCCCGGCGCAAGACCGTTGTTCGGCGCCTCGTCCCATTCGTAGCCGAGCGTGCCATCCGGGAACGCAGCCGAACCGCTCGTGAGATTCGCGATAGTCGTACCGCGCCACAGACGCATCTTCGCGAACTGCGCAGGCACCGTGATGCCCGAGGTACCCGCGTTGACGCGGAAGCTCACACCCGTCAGGGCGTTCTCAGGGCGGCCGCCATCCGACGGCGGGCTGAAGCGACCATCGCGCCACGTGCCCGTCCAGGTCGACGTCGGGTCGATCTTCCCGTTCGCATGCGTCTCCTTGTAGACGACAAGCGTGCGATACGGCGTGTTGGACGAGTCGATGCTGTTTTCCCAGCGCGTCTTCCAGAACACCTCGTTGCCGCTGAAGAACGCGAGGTGCACGCCGGCGGCGCGAGCTGCTTCGACGTTCGCACGCTGCTGACCAGACCAGTATTCGTCATGGCCGACGGACAGGAACATCTTGTGGTTCAGCAGCAGCGAGCCAGTGCGATCGCTGTCGACGCCCGAGATATACGTGACGTCGTAGCCGTTCTGCTCGAGGAAGCGAACCATCGGGTATTCGGCGTTGAACACGAAGTCCTGGCCGCCGTCGTTACCGCGCGTGGCGAACGGACGGTTGTAGCTCACTTTGTACGCACGGTTCGGATTCACCGCCGGACCGCCGACGTAGAGGCTGTTGCCGCCGTACGTGTTGTACGCCTGCCAGGTTGTGTCAGACGTCTGGAACACCATCTTCGAGGTGCTCGCATCGTCGCGCACGATGAAGAAGATGTGGCTGGCCTGCCCGCTGTGACCCGAATCAGTACGCGTGACCTTGGCGAAGTAGATACCCGAGACCGCCGTTGCCGGCACCGTCCACGAGCCCGACACTTTCCAGTTGCCGCAATCGATGAGGCCGGTGGTCTGCGTCTGCACCATGCAGGGGTCCTGCCCCTGCGGCAGCGTCGCCGTCGGCAGCACCGAGTCAACCTTGCGAGCGCCGCGACCACCGTAGTAGCCCATGCGATAGATGTCGAAGCGGTACGACGTCGCGTCGGTATCCACCTTGAACTGCACGGCCTGACCGCGGTTCACGCTGATCTGCGTAGCGAAGCCCTGGATGCTGGTATCGCCAGCGCCGGTGACATCCCATTCAGTCTGCAGGTTACCGGTGAGGCAGTTCTCCTGAGCGACGGCATTCGCCGAGCAGCCCGTGAGGCCGCCAGTCGAGAACGTCCAGGTGAAGTTGCTGGCAAGCGCATTGCCGGCGGCATCCTTCGCACGCGGATCGGTCGTACCGCCCAACACCTTCGCGGTGTAAGTCGTGTTGACCGCGAGCGCGCTGCTCGGAGTGAGCGTCGCCGTAAACGTGCTGACGTTGTACGACACCGTGGCCGGAACCAGCGTGCCCGAGCTGGTACGCAGCTCGAAGGAGCTCGTGCCGATCGACGCAGCTTGCATCGCCTCGTTGAACACGGCAGTGACCGTGCTCGAGACCGGGATGCCCGTACCGCCCGCCGCCGGCGCAACCGCCAGCACTACCGGCGGCGTCGTGTCCACCGCAGGCGTGTACGTCACTTTCAGGATCGCCGTGCCGACCTTGCCGGAAGTATCTGTCGCGGCAACCGTGATCGTGTTCAGGCCCGAGGTCAGGACGACGTTGTTGATGGACCAGCTCGAGGTGCCAGTGGCATTGCCGCTGCCGCCCAGGCTATTCGTCCAGTTCACACCAACCACGCCCGTGTCGTCCGAAGACGTGCCTGCGAGAGTGATCGTGGCGCTGGTGGTGCTGTAAGTGCCGCCGGTCGTCGGCGAAGTGATCGTGACAGTCGGGGTTGCGGTGTCCGAGGCAGCCGAGACGAACACGGGCTGCACCCAATAGTTCGTCGAACCCCAGGTCTGGTTCGGGAAGTCGGAAGACGAACCGTAGATGTACACACCGTTGCCACTGGCCGATGCGTCGGAAGGCGCATGCAGCACCCCGTTGTCGACGCCGCCGCTGAAGTAGCCCGAGTCGGCAGCGTAGTTGCCGTTCGGCGCGTAGTAAGCAGCGATGTACGTGGTGTTGGCCTGGACCGAAACCGGGGAGCTGAACTGCACTTCCTGCCAGCCGGAAGTCGTCTCGCTCTGGAACGTGGCGGACGCCAGCGGGGACCCGCCAGTCGACGCCCACAACGTACCGATATGCGTACCCGTGTTAGCCGTGCCCTTATAGAAACGGATGCCCGTGACGAAGCCCGCGACATCGGCGCGGAACTTCACACCGAGCTGGACGCTGTTGCCGTCGCTCTCCGAAGCCACGACGGGGATGGTTGTCGCCGGCCACAGAGTGCACGGGCAGCCGCCACCGGCAGTCGTGGTAAACGTCCACGACACATTCGCCGCAAGCTTGTTGCCCGCAAGGTCCGTAACCACCGGCGCGGTCGTACCGCCCTTGACCGTGGCGGTGTAGACAGTGCTCGCCGCAAGAGCCGCAGTCGGAGTCAGTGTCGCAACGTTCGTCGAAGCGTTGAACGCGACCGTCGCGGGCACCGTCGCACTCGACGGGTTCGTCAGCACGATGGTGCTGGTGTTGATTGTCGACGACGCCATGGCTTCGCTGAATGTCACAGTGACCGCCGTGCTCGGCGCCACAGTGCCGCCCGCAGCCGGGGTCTTCGCGGTCACCGTCGGAGGAGTCGTGTCCGCCGTACCGGAACCGCCGACGAACAACACGTCGACCCAGTAGCTCGACGCATTGAACGAGTCGACAGGGAGCACTCCGCCGCTGCCGTAGGCGAAGACGCCGTTACCGCCGGCCTCGCTATCCGTCAGCAGATGAACGAATGCCGAGCTGTGGTCGCCACTGTCGAAGTAGTGCTCATCGACTGAGTAATGGCCGTTCGGCGCGTAGTACGACGCCGTGTACACCGTGTTCGCAGTGACCGCCACCGGGGTGGAGAAGACTAGTTCCTGCCAGCCCGACGCCGTCTCATTGATGAACGTACCGCTGGCGAGAATCGAGCCTCCAGCCGAAAAGAGGTGGCCCACGTGCACGCCCGTGTTGGCAGCACTCTTGTAGAAGCGAACGCCCGTGATCTGTCCATCGGCAAGAGGGCGGAACTGGACACCGAGCTCCACGGCTGCGCCGTCGCCCCCGTCCGGCGTTCCCGGCACTGCCGATGGGCTATAGACCGAGCAGGGACTGCAGGCCGGCACAGCACCGGTCGTGAAGGTCCAGGTCGCTGTTGCAGCGAGCGCGTTGCCAGTCAGGTCCTGCACGTTGGGCGGAGTAGAGCCGCCCTTCACGTTGACCGTGTAGGCAGTGTTACCCGCGAGCATCACCGAAGGCTGCAGGGTCGCGATCGACGTGGCCTGGTCGTACGAGACGGTCGCTGGCACGAGCACGTTGCCCGGCGCGCGCAGTTCGATCGTCGACGTGCTGACGGTCGACGGGTTCAGCGCCTCGCTGAACGTGACGGCGACCGAAGTGCTCACCGACACATTCGTCGCGCTCGCAGCCGGTGCACGCGTGCTGATCGTCGGCGGCGTCGTATCGGCGGTGTATGTCGCGACGTAGTTGCCCGAAGTGGCCGGGAACGCGACGTAGTTGACGCCCTTGATCGTGATGTTCGTGAGCGTGACGGGCGAACCGCCGCGCGTCAGTGAGTTGATGACACCGTTGGCGCTGGCGCGCGGCAGAAGGCCGCGCAGACCATTGGCGCCGCTCGCCTGCGTCACCGTGAAGCTGAGCGCGTTGGCGTTCCAGGAGAGCGAACCGAAGGTCGACGCGTTACGACCATCCAGCCACGTGAGCATCTGGCGGGCCGAGACGATCGGCACGCCGCGAGCCTGCGCCGACACGAGCGTCGAATCCGAAGCGGCCGTCGTCGGGAGGTCCGTGTGGGCGTTGACGGTGAACACACCGTACTGCTCTTCAGGACCCACAGCGCGATCCAGGAGCGTGTCGACCGTGAACGGATAAGTCTGGCCCGACTCGTCCGTCATCTGCGTCACCGCCTGGTACACGTCGACGAGCGAGCCGTCCGTGTCGGCAAAGCGCATCGGCATGGCCGAGCCGGTGAACTGGCCCGGGACATCGTTCACCCAACCTGGCGGCCAGTAGTAATAGTCGGTGTCGAGGCGGATGCCGTGAGCGAGCTGCACTTTCGCCGCGCTCACCCAATCACTCCACACGATGCAATGGTGGCGAACCGACTTTGGCGCCGGGAGGCCCGCAAACTTGGTCTGCCAAGCCTGGATCTGGTCGTCGTAAATCGTGGTGAGCGACGACTGCGTGAAGTTCAAGCAGTCGTTCTCGGCGCTTACGCCCGTGAGGATGTGTACGCCGACTTCGAAGCCAGCCGCGTTGTACGAAATCGCCTGCGCGGGCGTGAGGACCGAGGTGCTGAACAGGTACGAGGTACCGCGCACGCACTCCCAGTTATCCACGTTACAGCCGGGCGTGCTGGCGTTGGCGAACTGGTCGAAGCGCTGGGCCGTCGAGCCGCCCGTTCCGCCGTACCACGTGCCGTGGTCGTCACCGGTCATGACGACCGCCGCCTTGTACGCGTTCGGGAAGTACCAGAAGCGCGGGAGCGGCTTCCGGTCGAGGTTCATGCTGATGATCAGGTTGGCGAGGAAGCGCTGCTGCTCGTCCGCCTGCGCGATCGCCACCTTGGAGAGGTCAACCCAGTCCGCCTGCGGGTCGGTGGGCGAGTTACCATAAAACATGTCGTCCGAGCGGACCGGGAACTGGCTGTCGCGATCCTGGCCGGCCCAGGCCGGATTACCCTGGCGCGTGTAGACAATGGAGCGCGCGAGGTCGTACGAGAACATGGCCGCCTGGCCGCCGCTCGTGCCGATGCTGCGGAGGGTCACCGCCGGATTCGAGCTCGCCGTACTGGCGTCTGTATAAAGAGTGGCGAGCGCCGTGGCGCCGTTCAGAGTGTAAAGAGAAGCGGCACCATGGTACTGAATCGACGCCGACGCGATGCCCGCGCCGATCGGATTCGAGGTATCGACACGCAGGTAACGGTCCGACAGGGTCGAACCGGCGGAAGTCACACCCAGCAGCGAGGCCAGCTGCGCATCGGGCTTCATGGCGATCAGGTTGCCGCCGCTGCTCACCCAGGTGGTCAGGGTTGAAACTTGCGTCGAGGTCAGCGCGACATCGCCGAGGATGACCGTGTCGTACGCAGCCAGCGCCGCGGCGCTGAGCGTCGAGACATCCGCGACCGCGAAGGAGTTGAGGCCTTCGTTACGCAGGATTTCCGCGTAGAACTTGCTGAATGTCGCCGTTGAAGACGTGACGACGAGGATGGGTCCGCCCGGCCCCTGATTGGGATTCGCCTGCGCGAATACCGTCGGAGAAACCAGCGCGGCCAGAAGGGTGGCGACCAGTCCCGCCCGGAAGCGCGTCCAGATCGAGCGCAGCGAAGCGGAGAATGCCATCGTCATACGTACCCACCGTCTTTCAATGTCGCGGGCCACAGACTCGCGCACACCAAAGCGGCGTGGCGTCCATGTCCCTGGAAAATCAAGCGTGTAATCACAGGGGCCGCCGGCCGACCCGTAGCTCTCGTTCATGTTCTGAGTGAGAGGCTACCGGGCTGTCCCGCGACGAAGGGCTCAGCGCGTCATAACGCTGTGCAACCTCGATTCAATTTGTGACGTGCGCTTGCTTTTCGCATTTCTTCGCACCCCCACCTGTGACGACACCACCCCGAGTCGTTGGGACACCCAACGTGCGACTGCCAGCGACTCCGGCGAACGTCATGCATGTGGCGGGCCAACTACATCGATACGTCAGGGCAGCGCGTCATGGTGCTCGTGAACTGCGATGCCGCTCTCAGATTCGGGGCTGATTTAAGTTATGAAGCCCACCCTGCGGGGCGGCCGGAGAGGCCCTGAGGGCCGGTGAATCCGCTTCGGACCCTGTCACTGTAAAGGAATCCGACGGAAATCACCGTCAAAAACTGACGACCACGACAAGTTTCGCGAGACCTCAGTCCACTATTCTGCACGGCACACGAACCGACCGCGGGGGTCTCGACGCGCATGCGTTGTCCGCGCCGGCGTCCACGGCCATCGGCCGACAAACAGCGAAAGAACCCTGGAGCCCGCGATCCATGCCCATCGCCGATAGCGTCCGTCTTGGTGAGAACGTCAAGATCTTCCACCCGGCGCTCGTGAATCTCTATGGCTGCAGCGTCGGCGCGGACTCGAAGATCGGCGCCTTCGTCGAGATTCAGAAGAACGCGACCATCGGAGCGCGCTGCAAGATCTCCTCGCACACCTTTATATGCGAAGGCGTGCACATCGAGGAGGAATGCTTCATCGGTCACGGCGTGATGTTCACGAACGACCGCTTTCCGCGCGCCACCAACCCGGATGGCTCGCCGCAGACCGAAGCCGACTGGAAAGTGGAAGAGACGCGCATCGGGCGTCGCGTTTCCATCGGCTCGAACGCCACGATCATCTGTGGCGTGACGATCGGCGAAGGCGCGCTGGTAGGCGCGGGCGCCGTGGTGACCAAGGACGTGCCGCCCTTCGCCATCGTCGCGGGTGTGCCCGCGAAGGTCGTCGGCGACACACGCAAGCAAAAATGAGCGCCCACGGGGGCGACATCCCTCTACTCCAAACACTCCTATTTAAAGAGCACCCATGATCAAGATCGGCATCATCGGCTACGGCTACTGGGGACCGAACCTGGTCCGCAATTTCGCCGAGCTGTCGCGCGCGGAAGTCACCGCTGTCTCCGACCTCGACCCGAAGAAACTCGAGACGGTGAAGAAGCGCTTCCCCGCCGTGAAGACCAGCACCGACTTCCAGGACCTGCTGCGCGACAGCTCGATCGACGCGATCGCGATCGCGACCCCGGTCAGCTCGCACTTCGAGCTCGGCATGGCCGCGCTCAAGGCCGGCAAGCACGTGTGGCTCGAGAAGCCCATGACCGAAACCTCGCTGCAGGCGAAGAAGCTGGTCGACGAAGCCGACAAGCGCGGCCTGCTGCTGCACGTGGACCACACGTTCACGTACACGGGTGCCGTGCGCAAGATGGGCGAGATCATCAAGTCCGGCGACCTCGGGCGGGTCTACTACTACGACTCCACCCGCGTGAACCTCGGACTCTTCCAGCGCGACGTGAGCGTCATCTCGGATCTGGCGGTCCATGACTTCTCGATCCTCGATTACCTGCTCGGCGAGCACCCGACGGCGGTCTCGGCGAGCGGCATCAACCATTTCCCGGGCACGCCCGAGAATCTTGCGTACATCACGCTCTTCTACGAGTCGGGCACCATCGCGCACGTCAACGTGAGCTGGCTCGCCCCCGTGAAAGTGCGCAACATCCTCGTCGGCGGCAGCAAGAAGATGATCACCTACGACGACCTCGAGCCGTCGGAGAAGGTGAAGATCTACGACAAGGGCGTCAGCTTCACCGACGACCCGGCCAAGATTCACGAGATGCGCGTTGGCTACCGCACCGGCGACATGTGGGCGCCGAAGCTCGACGGGGCCGAAGCGCTCCGCGTCGAAGGCGAGCATTTCGTCGATTGCATCGAACAGAAGAAGACCTCGCTGACCGACGGCCGCCTCGGCCAGCGTGTCGTCGAGCTCATCGAGGCGGCGACCAGCTCCATGCGCGGTCGCGGCGAAACCGTATACGTACAGCGTAAGGAGAAAGTGGCGTGAGTGGCGTGATTCCGTTTGTCGACCTTCGGGCCCAGTATCACAGCATCAAGAGCGAGGTGGACGCTGCCATCCTCGCCACGATCGAGAGCTGCCAGTTCACGCTCGGTAGCGAAGTTGCGAAGTTCGAGGAAGAGTTCGCCGCTTACCAGCAGAGCAAATTCGGCGCCGGCGTGAACACCGGCACCAGCGCGCTGCACCTGGCGCTGCTCGCCGCGAACATCGGCGCGGGGGATGAAGTCATCACCGTGCCGTTCACGTTCGTCGCCAGCGTCGCGGCCATCTACTACACGGGCGCGAAGGCCGTGTTCGTGGACATCGACCCCAAGACCTACACGATGGACCCGGCGAAGATCGAAGCCGCCATCACGCCGCGGACCAAGGCGATCCTGCCGGTGCACCTGTACGGCCAGCCGGCCGACATGGACCCGATCATGGCGATCGCGAAGAAGCACAACCTGATCGTCGTCGAGGACGCCTGCCAGGCGCACGGCGCCGAGTACAAGGGCAAGCGCGTCGGCAGCATCGGTGACTTCGGCGCATTCAGCTTCTACCCCGGCAAGAACCTCGGCGCCTACGGCGAAGGCGGCTTCGTCACGACGCAGTCGCCGGAGTTCAACCGCACGGTCCGCATGCTGCGCGACTGGGGCGCGGAGAAGAAATATCAGCACGTGCTGAAGGGCTACAACTACCGTCTCGAAGGCATTCAGGGCGCCGTGCTGCGCGTGAAGCTGAAATACCTCGAGAAGTGGACTGAAGCGCGCCGCTCGGCCGCCGCGCTTTACGGCAAGCTGTTCGAAGACAGCGGCATCCCGACGCCGTACGTCGCGCCGAACGTTCGCCACGTGTACCACATCTATGCCGTCCGCACGGGAACGCGCGCGGCGTGGCAGGACGCGCTGAACGCCAAGGGCGTGCAGACGGGCATTCACTATCCGATCCCGGTGCACATGCTGCCGGCGTATGCGGATCTCGGTTACAAGCAGGGCCAGTTCCCGCATTCGGAAGCCGCGGCGAACGAAGTGCTGTCGCTGCCGATGTTCCCGGAAATCACTCAGGCGCAGGTGGAAGGCGTCGTGAGCGCCGTGCGCTCGCTCGAGCAGACCCCGACCGGTGTGCCGACGAAGACGAAGGCCGCGCGCTGAAGCAAGACGACAGGTGATCCGCCGTGAGCACGGGTGAAGCCAGGCCGTTGCTGATCTTTCCCTGCAACGGCAACGCGCTCGAAGCGCTGGATTGCCTGGGCGAGAACTGGCAGCTCATCGGCTTCGTCGACGACACGCCGGAGAAACAGGCGAATGGAGCGTACGGGCATCGTGTGCTCCCGCGCTCCGCGCTGGCGAGCACCGCCAGCGCGAGCGTGTTGGCGGTGCCCGGCAGCCCGACGTCCTACCCGGCTCGTCGAAAGATCATCGACGGGCTCGGCGTGGCGCCGGAACGGTTCGCGACCGTCGTGCATCCGACGGCACGAATCTCGCCGCTGGCGAAGATCGGACACAACGTGCTCATCATGGCCGGAGCGGTGGTGACGAGTAACGCGGTGATCGGCAACCACGTGTGCGTGCTGCCGAACACGGTGATCCATCACGACGCGACGATCGGCGACTGGACGTTGATCGGGTCGAACGTCACGGTGGCAGGGAGCGTCGCCGTTGGGGAGAACTGCTACATCGGCAGCGGCACGAGCATCATGAACGGCCTGCGCATCGGCGCGGGCGCGCTCATCGGGATTGGCAGCAACGTCATTAGAGACGTTGCCGAGCAGGCGCGCGTCGTCGGTAATCCGGCGAAGCCGCTGCCTGCGGCAACGAACTGAACGAACAACATCACTTTTCAAAGAGAGCGAGAGCAATGGATATCCGCGGGGCGCGATTTCTGGTGACGGGTGGCTGTGGCCTCATCGGCTCGACGACCATAGACATCCTGCTGGAGGAGTACAGTCCTGAGCAGATCATCATCCTCGACAACCTCAACCGCGGCTCGCTCGACAACGTCGAGCACGCGCTGAAGGACAAGCGCGTCAAGTGGATCCGCGACGACATCCGTAACGTCAAGGTCGTCAACGAAGCCATGCAGGGCATCGACTTCGCCGTGCACCTCGCCGCCCTGCGCATCACGGCCTGCGCCGCCGATACGCGCGAAGCGAACGAAGTCATGTGCGACGGCACGTTCAACGTGATCGACGCGGCCCACAACGCGAAGGTGAAGAAGGTGATGGCCGCCTCCTCCGCGTCGATCTACGGCCTCGCGACCGAATTCCCGACCAAGGAAACTCATCATCCGTACGGCAACCGCACGCTGTACGGCGCGGCGAAGATCTATCTCGAAGGCCTGCTGCGCTCCTACAACGACATGTTTGGCCTCAACTACGTGGCCACCCGCTACTTCAACGTGTACGGTCCGCGCATGGACATCCACGGCAAATACACGGAAGTGCTGATTCGCTGGATGGAGCGCATCTCCGCCGGCCAGCCGCCGCTCATTCTCGGCGACGGCAAGACGACGATGGACTTCGTGTACATCGAAGACGTCGCGCGCGCGAACATCGCGTGCCTCAAGGCCGACGTGACCGACGAAGTGTTCAACGTCGCCTCGGGCGTCGAGACGAGCCTCAACGATCTCGCCCAGGCGCTGATGCGCGTGATGGGCGCCACGAACCTCGAGCCCGAGTACGGCCCGGAGCGCAAGGTGAACGCCGTGCCCCGCCGTCTCGCCGACACCTCGAAGGCAAAACAACTGCTCGGCTTCGAAGCGAAGGTGAGCCTCGATGAAGGTCTCGCGCGCCTCGTCGACTGGTGGGCGGCACAGAAGAAGGCGGCCTGAGCGTCATGAGCAACAATATTCCGATCATCAGACCGGTGATGGACGAGCGCGAGGCGGAAGCCGCGCGGCGCGTGATCCTGAGCGGCTGGATCACCCAGGGGCCGGAAGTCGCGGCCTTCGAGAAAGAGTTCGCGCAGTGGGTCGGCGCTCCGCATGCCGTCGCGGTCTCGAACTGCACCACGGCGCTGCACCTCGCGCTACTCGCCGCGGGCGTGCAGCCCGGGCACGAGGTCGTCACCGTCAGCCATTCGTTCATCGCCACGGCGAACGTGGTGCGCTACTGCGGCGCCGAGCCGGTGTTCGTGGATATCGATCCAGCGACGTACAACATCGATCCCGCCAAGGTTGAAGCGGCGCTGACGCCGAAGACCCGCGCCATCCTCGTCGTGCACCAGATGGGCATGCCCTGCAACCTCGAACCCATCGTCGCGCTCGCGCGGCGCAAAGGTCTCCCGGTCATCGAGGACGCGGCCTGCGCGATCGGCAGCGAGATCCAGTGGCAGGGCCAGTGGGAGAAGATCGGCAAGGTCCACGGTGACTTCGCCTGCTTCTCGTTCCACCCGCGCAAGGTCATGAGCACCGGCGACGGCGGCATGATCACCACGCGAAACCCTGAATGGGACGCGAAGATGCGCCTGCTCCGACAGCACGGCATGAGCGTGCCCGACACGGTCCGCCACGGCTCGGCGCAGGTGATCTTCGAGGCCTACCCGGTGCTCGGCTACAACTACCGCATGACCGACATCCAGGCCGCGGTGGGCCGCGAGCAGCTCAAGCGGCTTCCCGAGATCATCAGCGGCCGCCGCGCCATCGCCGCGCGCTATACCGAACTGATGCGCGACATTCCGGGCCTCACGGTGCCCACCGAGCCCTCTTACGCGCGCAGCAACTGGCAAAGCTTCTGCGTGCGGCTGCCTGATCATTGCGACCAGCGGGGCGTCATGCAGAAGATGCTCGACGCGGGGATTGCGACCCGACGCGGCATCATGTGCTCGCATCGCGAAGAGCCCTATCGCAATTCCCGGCAGGCCGGCTCGCTCGCGCATTCGGAAGGCGCGCAGGACCATTGCATCGTGCTCCCGCTGTACATCCAGATGACTGCCGCGGACGTCGAGCGGGTTGCTTCGACGCTGCGCGATGCTTGCGCCGTCGCGAGCGCCGTGCGGAAGGCCTCGTAAGACCTCATGTCGCTGGCGCGTCCTCCAAAACTCGTTTTGTTTCGGAGCTCCAGCGACGGACTGCCGGCGTTCATCCGCCTTCATCTCGCTCAACAGCAGGCCTGCCTCGAGCAATTCTTCGATGTCGTCCTGATCGAGAAGGATTGCGACTACGCGCAGGTGTGCGACGAGCACGAGCCGGACATGGCGCTGTTCGAGTCCGGCGTGTACGCAACGCGACCGCGCCGGATCACGAGCACCAATAGCCATCCGCAAGTACTGAAGGCCGGTTTCATCAATTCAGACGCGTACTGCCTTACGCGCAGCAGCTTCGTGTCCGACATGGAACGATGGGGCGTCGGTACCTACTTCGGCATTGCCGTGTCGCTCGGTGAGTATTTTCCCGCGATCGCCGACCAGCTGTTCACCTGGCCGAATTTCGTCGATCCCGAGCTGTATCGGGATTACGGCGAAACCAAGCTCATCCCGGTGTGCTCCACTGGCAGCGCCGCGCGCCACTATCCCTGGCGAAATCGCATCAACAAGGTGCTCTCGCAGTGCTACCCGTCGCTGGCCATGCCGCACTTCGGGTGGTTCAGCGCCGCGAACTCCACGCGCATGGTTTTCGGCGAGAAGTACGCAAGGCTGCTCAATGCATCCGTGTTCGCGCCTACCTGTGGCACGATCGCGCGCGAGGTGGTGCGCAAGCATTTCGAGATTCCCGCCTGCCGCACCTGTCTCCTCACCGAGAAGGCAGCGTCCATCGAAGCCGCCGGCTTCGAAGATGGGGTCAACTGCCTCTTCGTTGACGACAAGGACGTGGCCGAGAAGGTCGAATACCTGCTGACGCATCCTGACGACCTCCGGCGCATCACGGACGCTGGGCACGAGCTCGTCCATAGCCGGCACACCGCGCGCCAGCGTTCACAGATCTACGACTGGTATCGCCTGAAGCGCGCGGTCGGCCCCGACCAACGCGTGATTCAGCCGGGCCCCTTCGAGCCGTTGCGCCTGGCGGAAAGCGGCTCGCGCGCCCACCAGCACGCAATTTCCAGTGGCCCCGAGAGAACTCTGCTGCGCGAGGGCTATCGGCATCTCACGGCACAGCAATACGCGGAGGCAGAGCGCTGCTTCATTCGCTGTCTCAACTATCATTTCATCCCGGAGCCGCTGCTGGGCCTCGCACGCTGCAGGCTTGCGAGCGGCCGTCCGCGCGAGGCGCTCACGGATCTGGCGCGCCTGATCCATCGCGAACTGGGCTTCCACCACGCCATCGACCCGGATCCGGTCGAGTGGGCGTGGTACCTCATGACACTGCTTTGCTGCGGTGAGAAGGCCGCGGCACTGGCGCGCGCGGATCGATTTACGACCGCGAGACACATCGAGCTCGCGTACGCGAGCACCGTGCTCGCCCTGCTCGACGACAACCGAAACGGCAAGCTCGCGCTACCTGTCAGTTCCCCTTCCGACCGGGTCAGTGTCCATCAGCTCCCGCAACGGTCGTTCGACGACTGGCTCGACGAGCTGTTGCACATGCTGGCTGCCTGCGGGCAGCGTGGACTGGCGGCTCGCCTGTCCGCCGCCCGAAGCGACGTGACCCCGAACGGCACGAGGCTTCCGAGCGAAAGAACCGCCAGCACGGACGGCTGGCGCGTCGAGAAAGCCGAACGCATTCCGGCATCGTCCCAATTGCGGGCAAAGCTGCACGAATTGCGGAATGGCGCGATTCGACGCGTGCGACGTCTGAGCGGCAAGGTCGGCTTCCAGAAAACCGACGCCGAGCTGCTGAACGACATGGAAGCGCTCGCGAGCGAGGAAGCCATCGAAGGAGCGGTTCTGATTGCGCCGACGCGCCAGTCACGCCTCCTGGACGCGCTCGCAACCAACCTGCAACGAAACACCAGCTGCCCGAAGATTCTTCGCATCGACTGCTCGACGCTCCCGCGGCCGGCGCCGGGCGCGGTCACGCTTGACGCCGCGACGCTGCGAGGGCTGCTGCGCGCGGCTGGCATCGGCGCGCCCTCCTTGTTTTGTATCGATAACGGCGAGGCCGACGTCGTCGTGGAAGACGACGCGCTCCGCGACGCGAAGATCATCGTGCTCACGGGAGTACAACGCGCGCGCACTTCGCGCCTGCTCGCAAGCCTCCTGGCCGATCCGCAGGTCCTGCCGTCATCTCTCGAGCCGTCCCTGTGGAATGGCTGCGCGGTGCTGCGTCGGATGCCTTTCGAGCCGGCGCGCGACAATCCGCTTCCGGCCGCGCGACGGCGCGCCGCCGTCGCCGAGGAACGCACCTCATGAGCGACGTCGAGCTCACCTTGGTCATGTGTACGCGTAATCGGGGGGCATTCCTGCCCGCAGCGCTGGAGGCCTGCGCCCGGATGACTACCGCGCGGCGCTGGGAACTCATCATTGTCAACAACGGCTCGACGGACGACACGGCGACGGTCATTGCCGATTTCATCGCCGCGGACGTCATCGACGCGCGCACCGTTTTCGAAGCGCAGCCGGGCCTCGCGCGCGCGCGCAATGCAGGGTGGCGGGCGGCGCGGGGGGAAATCGTCGCTTTCACGGACGACGACTGCTACCCGGCCGCGGACTACATCGACGAGCTCTGCCGATGCATGAGCGAGCGGGCACTGGATTACATCGGCGGTCGGGTGCTGCTCCACGACCCGCAGGACCTGCCGGTCACGATCCAGCTGCGCGATACGCCGCTCGACATCGCGCCGCGCTCCTTCGTGCCGACCGGACTCATCCACGGCGCCAACATGGGCGCGAAACGCGAAGTCCTGGAGCGCGTCGCAGGCTTCGACGAGCTGCTCGGCGCCGGCACGCCGTTTCCAAGCGAAGACGTCGAGTTCCTGAGCCTCGCCTCGGCCGCCGGGTTCACCGGCGGTTACGATCCGCGGCCGACGATCTCCCATCACCACCGTCGCCGTACGGCGGACCAGGTGGGCGCGCTTCGCAAGTCGTACGACATCGGCCGAGGCGCGTACTACATGGCGTGTATCCTTGACGCCCGTCGCCGCCATCAGGCCCTGCAGCGCTGGTACTGGAGCGCGCTTGGCAATCTGACCGACCTCCTCCGCCGGCCCGGCGGAGCCGTCACCACCGCACGCGAAATGCGCGGCGCGCTCGGCTACTGGCGCGCCGCCCGCCGCCGTCGTTCGAGCACGCCGCAGCCCCCGCGCACGAACATCGCAACACCCTGATGACCCCCTCACTCTGTCCCTGCACCGGAACCCATAGATGAACACAATGACAGGCGTGGAAGGCGCCGGGCGCACGACCCCCCAGATCGTTGAAATCCGGCCGAGTCGCGGCCTGCTGGACCTCGAGCTCGGTGCCGTATGGGCCCAGCGCGAGCTGCTGTTCATTCTGGTCATGCGCGATCTGAAGGTGCTCTACCGCCAGGCCGCGCTCGGGGCCACGTGGGCGATCATCCAGCCCATTTTCGCGGTGACGATATTCACCGTGGTATTCGGCCGATTCGCGCGCATGCCGTCGGACGGCATTCCCTACCCGATCTTCGCTTTTGCCGCGCTGGTGCCGTGGAACTACTTTGCGGATGCCATGCGGCGCAGTGGCACGGGGCTCGTCAACGAGTCCGACCTCGTGCGCAAGATCTATTTCCCGCGCCTCATCATTCCGCTGGCGGCGGTCATCGCACCGCTGATCGACGCCGGCATCGCGTTCGTGGTGCTGCTCCTCATGGCTGCGTGGTACGGCATCTTCCCCGGATTGCACATCCTGATGGTGATTCCGCTCATGGCGCTCACTGTCCTGTTCGCGCTCGCGATGGGGCTGCTGCTGGGTCCGATCAACGTGCGCTTTCGCGACATCAAGCACACGCTGCCGTTCCTGACGCAGGTTTGGATGTACGCTTCGCCGATCATCTATCCTCTCAGCCTGATTCCCGATCAATGGAAATGGGCCTACAGCCTCAACCCCATGGTCGGCATCATCGAATCGTTCCGCTGGGCCGTGACCGGCCAGGGCGACCCGAACCTGACGCCGCTGCTCATGAGTACCGGGCTCGTCGTCGTGCTCCTGGCCGGCGGGCTCGTACTGTTCAAACGCATGGAACGCTCTTTCGCGGATCTCATATGAACGAGAATATTGCCATCAAGGTCGACGGTCTCGGCAAGCGCTACAGCCTTGGCGCGGGCGGCCGCCAACACGACTCGATCCGCGACCTGCTGGTCGACAAGGTGGGTGGTCTTTTCCGCCGCAAACGCTCGCAGGGGCCGAATGAGTTCTGGGCGCTCAACGATGCCTCTTTCGAGATCAAGAAAGGCGAAAACGTCGGCCTCATCGGCCTGAACGGCGCCGGCAAGAGCACGTTGCTCAAGATCCTGTCCCGCATCACCGCGCCGACCCTCGGCACCGCCGCTATCAGCGGGCGCGTCGGCGCGCTGCTGGAAGTGGGCACGGGGTTCCACCCGGAGCTGACCGGCCGCGAAAACGCGTTCCTCTACGGCTCGATTCTCGGCATGGGCCGCGAAGAGATTGCGCGCAAGCTGGATGACATCATCGATTTCGCGGAGATCCGCCCGTTCATCGACACGCCGGTGAAGCGGTACTCCAGTGGCATGTACGTGCGCCTCGCCTTCGCGGTGGCCGCGCACCTGGAGCCGGAGATATTGCTGCTCGACGAGGTACTGGCCGTCGGCGACCTCACCTTCCAGCGCAAATGCATGGAGTTCGCCAAGAAGCTGCAGAGACGCCAGGCCACGATCCTGTTCGTGTCGCACAACATGTTCAGCATCAAGACGATGTGTTCGCGCGTGATCTACCTGAAGAAGGGACGCGTGGTGTTCGACGGCCCCACCGACGAGGGCATCGGCATCTACGAGCGCGACTGCATGCTCGGCAGCGTGCCCTGGATGAAGAGCGAGGGCGAAGCGCCCGTTCGCGTGACCGACGTGGAAATCCTTGCGGAAGACGGCACGCCCAGGAGCGTGTTCGAAATGGGCGAACGCATGCGCATCCGCCTCGCCTACGAAGCCATTCGACCGCTCGACTCCCCGACGTTCATCCTGTCGATGACACGGTCGGACGGTATCGACGTGTGCAACTTCAACACGGAAACCGATGGCGTCGACCTCGGCCGGCTCGAAGGCAAGGGCACGCTCGAGTTGCGCACTCCGCCGCTGAAACTGGTTTCCGAGGTGTATTCGCTCTCGATCCTGGTGCGCGAACGCGGCTTCAAGACCCTGCTGGCGGCCCAGATGGGCGGCAGCTTCCATGTGCGCCACGAGCTCTTCGACGGTCACTTCGGCGTGTTCCACGAACCGGCCGAATGGAGCGGAGATTGGGCGTCCTCGATCGCGCGGCCCGCGGAACGCCGCGCCTGAGCGCCGGAAGGTCCCACCGTGCTGATCAGCGTCGTCATCTGCACCTACAACCGCGCGTCGAGGCTCGCGGAGACGCTGGAGCATTTCCAGACGCTGACGATTCCGGAAGGCCTGTCGTGGGAGCTGGTGGTCGTCAACAACCGCTCGAGCGACAACACGGATGAAGTGATCGCCGACGTCGCCAAGCGCACGACCCTGCCGCTGCGCCGCTCTTACGAGCCGTTGCCTGGCCTCGGCGCCGCGCGCAATCGCGGCATCCTCGAGAGCAAGGGCTCGATTGTCGCTTTCACGGACGACGACATCTTTCCCGCCACCGACTGGCTCTGCCAGCTGGCGCGCGAGTTCACGCAGGATCCGCAGCTCGCCGGTATTGGCGGGCGTGTCGAGCTGCACAACTCCCTCGACCTGCCGGTAACGATTCGCACGCATCGCGAACGCTTCCAGATGGTGGGGACATGGAACCTGCTGGCCGGCATTCCGGGCTGCAACATGGCGTTCCGCCGCGAAGTGATCGACCTCATCGGCGGCTTCGACGCCGACTTCGGTGCCGGCGGTCCGCTCATCTCGGCCGAAGACATCGAGTTCATCTTTCGCGGCATCCGCAAGGGCCAGAAGCTCATCTATTCGCCCGACCTGCTCGTGACGCACGATCACGGGCGGCGCACGCAGGCGCAGGTGGACGCGCTCATGAAGACCTATCTCATCGGGCGCGGCGCGATGTATGCGAAGCACATCCTTCGCTTCGACTTCCAGATGATGCGCATGGCGGGCCGGGAGACGCGGCAGAACCTTGCGAAGGCCCTGTCGGATGTCTTCCATGCGCGCATGCCACGCAAACAGGCGCACACCCTGCGCCTGCTGCTCGTCGGATTCATGCTGGCCGTGCGCCGCTACTTGAGCGGGGCCGCGCGGCGTGAGGGACGCGGTTCACAGTCTCCGGCGACGGCGGGCTGAAACTCGTTTCACGCACTACGCGTCGCTTCGGGCTCCCGTAGAATCGCGCCGACGCCTTGATGGGCCACAGGTTCCGCCAGATGAGCAGCGAGTCCCCTCGCCCCTTGACGCGCGCCAGCGCAATCCTCCGTAACGTTGCGGCCAACTGGGTCTCCTTCGCCGTCAATGCGCTGGTAACCCTGGCGCTCACGCCGATCGTCCTGCACGAGCTGGGTCCCGCCCGCTACGGCGTATGGGTGCTCACCTCGAGCGTGATCGGCTACTACGGAATGCTCGATCTGGGTTTCCGGGGCGGCGTCACGCAGTTCCTGACGCGCTATCTCGCGGTGGGCGACTACCGCGGCGCCAGCCAGTGCATGAGCAGCGCCGTTGCCGCGCTCTCGACCATCGGGGCGATCATCGTGCCATTGAGCCTCGGCATGGCGTGGGTGGCACCGCATGTGTTCACGTTGCCGCCCGAGATCAAGGACGAAGCGTTCTGGTGCATCCTGATCGTCGGCTGCGCGAGCGCGCTGCAGTTCGCCTTCTTTCCCTACTCCGCGATCTTCACGGCACGCCAGCGCTTCGATCTTGCGAACCTGATCGGCATCGGTACGCGCCTGCTCATGGCGGCGTCGATCTTCACCGCGTTGAAGATGGGCTACGGCCTCGTTGGGGTGAGTCTCGCGACGTGCGGCTCCAGCGCGATCGATTACCTCATCCGCTGGCGGGTGTCGCGGCGATTGGTGCCTGAGCTTCAGGTGTCTCGCAAGCTCGCCAACTGGCCACGCCTGCGCGAGATCGCTTCGTTTGGGACCTGGAATTTCCAGATCTCGGTTTCGCAGTACGCTGAAGCGCACATGCAGACGCTGATCATCGGCCTCGTCATGCCGATCGCCGCGGCCGGCCACTACGCGCTTGCGACCGGCCTCGTCTCGCAGATTGCGGGCGTACTGGGGCCGATCGGGCAAGTCATGTATCCCGCCGCGACCGAGTTGCATGCGCGCCAGGAGCACGCGCGGCTGCGGGCCCTGTTCGGCGATGCCTCGAGGCTGATGATGCTCGTCGCGGTCACGGTCGTGCTGATCGCGGGATTCTGGGCGGACGACTTCTATCGGCTGTGGATCGGCCCGAAATTCCTCAGCGGCACGCCCTTCCCGTCGGTCGCGATCATCCTGCAGATCCTGCTGCTGGCGACGATTCCGGGCTACGCGTCGAACATTGCGGGGCAGATCCTGCTCGCGACGGGTCGCGTGCGATTGCTGGCGATGTCGCTGATCACCGGCTCCGTGTGCAACGTGTTGCTCGTGATCGCGCTGATCCGTCCGTTCGGGCTGTACGGAGTGGCTGTCGCATCCGTTACCGCGAGCCTGCTGGTGAACGTCATTCTGATTCCGAACGCCTTGCAGAAATCCGTCGACTTCCCGGTGCGCAGGATATTGCTGGCCGCCATCACGCGTCCGCTGATCGCCGGGGCGATCATGCTCGTGCTGTTCCCAATGGTCCGGATGCTCGGTCGCGCCGAGAACTGGGCGGAGCTTTTCAGTCAGGGATTGCTGGCAGGGATTGCGGCGGCTGCCGCGATACTGACAGTGGGGCTCACGAGGCAGGAACGCGAACGATTCCTGTGGAGTCCGGCGCGCCGCATCTTCGCGCGGGCCGCTGCGTAACGCCTCAGCCGCTTACTGCGTCAGCGCCAGGTAGTTCTGGAAGGTCGCTTCCGCAGTGAACTTCTCGAGCACCCGTTTGCGCAGGGCCGTGCCAAATTGCTGGGCGGTTTGGGGATTCTTCAACATGTAGGCGATGCCGTCGGAGAGCGCCTCCACGTCTTCCGGCGGCACGAGAATTCCCGTCGAACGATCGTCGATCAGCTCCGGCACGCCGCACACGCTGGCCGCGACGACCGGCTTGCCGATGGCGCCCGCCTCGAGCAAGGCTACCGAAAAGGCTTCATTTCTCGAGGGCAGCACGAAGAGCTCGGCGTTTCGCAACGTCGCAAGCGCTTCGGCATGCGGCACGTTCACGCGCAGCGTGACGCGGTCTTCGAGCTTCAGTTCTTTCATCAGCGCCTGCGTCGATTCAAGCGTTTCCGCAGGCCGACCGAGGATGCTGAGATGAACGTCCGGGAACTGCGGAGCGAGCTTCGCGAAGGCCCGCAGCAGCAGGTCGTGGCCTTTCTTGTGCTCGAAAGTGCCGAGGTTTACGAGCTCGCGACCCGCGCGCGCCGCGCCCGGCGTCAAGGCGCCTTCCGCGAGCTGGCGCAGCTTCTCGGCCTGCACGCCATTGTGAATGGTGACGACATTACGACCGGACAGGTCGAACGCAGCAATCGTCTCATCCGCCAGGCCCTGCGAACACGCCACGATGACGTCGACGGATTCCAGCGCGCGGCGCCACAAGGCGCGGCGCAGGCCCGTCATGCGAGCGAGCCAGCGGATGTCGAATCCATGCAGGGACAAAAACAGTTTGCCGCGATAGGCGCCGGTCGCTTTCGCGAGCGCCCAGGTCAGCGTGTCGCTGCCGATGAAATGGCAGTTCACGACGCGAACGTCGTAGCGACGCGTGAGCTCGGCGATCTTGCGCAGCTCGCCCCGCATGCTCGGCAGGAAGCGCACGAGCTCGTAGGGAAGAAAACCGAAATGACGGGTCTCGAACGGGGGGCGCACGGCGAGCCGCACGGTGTCGATGCCGGACGGATGCTTCTGCTCCACCGGCTGCTTCGCGGCCCAGTCTCCCACCAGCAGCAGCGGTCGCATCTTGCTGTGCGCTTCGAACTGGCGATAGAGGCTGATGACCACCTGGTTCACCCCACCCACGACCTCGAGGTCCCACGGGAGAGTGAGCAGATATGTGCCGTCAGGCTTCACGAAAGGTCTCGGTGTGGCGCGAAATATTGGGGTTCTTATCCCAGCGTACTATCCCAGATGCGCCTCGCGCGGATCGTGAAAGTCGTCACGTTCCGCGCCGCGCCCATCACACCCGCCCGATACAGGCTTTGACGATGCCCTTGTACGGCCCGACACTCCACGGCCAGTACGACAGCGCACGGAGGTAGCAACTGATGGCCTTGCGGGGCTGGTGTTCGGCCGCATGCCAGGCCGCCAGCGCCCAGTTCTGAGCGAAGGCGCGCCGTACGGTACCCCTGGGCAGCTTCTGGCCCCTGGGCGTCGCCAGAGCGCGCTTGAGCACCGACTCACGGTCGGCGGCGCGCTGGTCCAGGTCGTTGGTCATCTGCTCGGCATGGAAGCGGTAGCGCGTGAGCGGTTCACGGCAGAGCCCCGCCCCGCCCCCTGAGCCGGAATAGCGCAGCCACATGTCCCAGTCCTGCACGCCGCGGCGCTCGATCTCGAAGCCGCCCAGGCGCTCGAACGCGGTCTTGCGCATGAGCACGCTCGACAACGTGATGAAGTTCCCCTGCAACAGGGGCTCGAAAACATCGCCGTCCCACAGTTTCACGCTGTCGGACTGCCGCTCGGTGGTGCGACCGTAGTCGCCGAAGTTGAAGCGGTCGGTGTACACGAAGTCCACGCCTTGCGCCGCGGCGAGCTCGAGCTGCCGCGAGAGCTTCTCAGGCAACCAGTCATCGTCCGCATCGAGGAACGCGAGCCATTCTCCCCGCGCTAACTTCGCGCCGAGATTGCGGGCGCGATACGGGCCGCCGCGAGTCTGTTTTTCGACGCGGATGCGCGAGCCGAAACCGTCGAGAACCTTCATCGTGTCGTCGGTGGAGCCGTCGTCGATGACGATGACTTCGACCGGCACGCCGTGCGAGTCGAACGCCGACTCGATCGCGTGACCCACGTAAGCCGCGGCGTTGTACGACGGAATGATCACGCTGACCGTCGGCTGATCGTTCCCATTCATGCGAACCCCATCACATTCTTCCGTTATTTTCCCTGACATGCCGCCGCGCAGTTTACGTTCTCCGGCGCGCGTGCGCGCGACCCCCTACACAGAAACCGCGCATCGCAAAACGAGCGTGCGGCGCAAGCTCGGCGGAGCGCGAGTTCACACTTCGAAAACCCGCCACCGGTTATTTGCGGATATTCGCTAACAAGCGACACTTTCAGCACCTCGATGTAGCTTTAAACGTATTGCCAAATACGGACGCCCCCCATAACAATTTCGCGCTGTGAACCTGTGGGCTTGTCTGCATCGAGCGACACGAGAGATCAGCAACAAACCGGGGCAAGTCCACACCGCATTCGAGGAACACTCCACGTGAAAACCGCAGGTTTCCGTTTCAAGTCGCTCACTCTCTTCGCGCGGGCCGCTGCCCTGCTTCTGATCGGTGCCGCTGCGCATGCGGCTACGACGGTCGAAGTCAGCAACGTCAGCCAGCTCGCCAACGCCGTATCCAACGCGAACAACGCGGGCGGCAACTACACCATTCTCGTCAATGACGGCACCTACAATCTGAGCGACACACTGTACGTGAACGCTCCGAACGTCACGATCGCCGGCAAATCCGGCGCGCGTGACAAGGTGATCATCCAAGGAACCGCCATGGCGGAGAACGCCCAGGTCGGCAACATCATTCGCGTGGCCGCGAGTGGCTTCAAGCTGGATGCCGTTACGCTGCAAAAAGCGGGCTGGCACACGATCCAGATCGCGGGCGAGACCAATGCCGACGGGCCGGTCATCACCAACTGCGTGCTGCGCGATGCGTACGAGCAGCTCTTCAAGGTTTCGCAGGATCTCGCCAACCCGAACGTCATCTCCGATAACGGCCGCATCGAGAACTGCCTGTTCGAGTACTCCGCGGGCGTCGGCCCGGAGTTCTATATCGGCGGCGTCGATGCGCATGGCGTAAAGGGCTGGGTCATCCGGAACAACACGTTCAAGAACATCGCGAGCCCGAACACGTCGGTAGCGGAGTTTGCCATTCACATCTGGGACCTGCCGTCGGCCAACAATACGGTCGAGCGCAACACCATCATCAACTGCGACCGCGGCATCGCCTTCGGCCTCGACGGCCGCGGCAGCAGCAATGGCATCATCCGCAACAACTTCATCTACCACGCCAACAACGGCGCGCCGTTCGCGGACACGGGTATCGCGTTGATGGAGAGCCCGGGTACACAGGTGTACAACAACACCGTCTACTTCGAGAACAACTTCCCGTGGACCATCGAATACCGCTTTGCCAAGACGACGGGCGCGGTCATCACCAACAACCTGACCAACAAGCCGATCGTGACCCGCGACAGCGCGACCGCGACCCTCAGCAACAACGTCGTGACCGCGGCCAAAAGCTACTTCAAGAACGTGGCGACCGGTGACCTGCACCTCGCGAGCGCGGTGAGCGGCGTCGTGGATGCCGGCAAGGCCATCAGCGGCCTCACGGACGACATCGACGGCCAGGCGCGCCCCACCAGCGGGATCGACATTGGTGCGGACGAGCTCGTCAGCGCGGGCCCAGCGCCGAATCCGCCGACCAACGTGGTCGTGAAGTAACTCGATCGTGTGATGAAAAGCGCCCGGCGGCCGGCCCTCGGCCCCGAGCGCGCTTCGAAAAGCTCCGAATGCGCAGTGGCTCACACTGCCGCCAAAAACCGCCGGATGACGCTCCCACTCGTTTGAATGCCGGGGGTCCAGCGTCTATGCTTCCGTCGGCCGGTGCGCCCGCATAACGAACTCCAAAGACACGTAGCGGCCCTCACCGCGCCTTCGCGCAACGTTCCGCAAGAACCCGGTGAAATGCAGCGTTTCAAAGAAAGATTCGTCGAGTACGCCAAGTTCGACTCCAGGCTGCTGGGTGAAGCGATCGGCATCGCAGGGCTTGCTGCGACCACGGTGATGCGCGCCACGGGCCGCGGCTCGCGTGCCCTCGAGATCGAGACGTCGATGCATCGGAATGCGTTCTCGCGCGTGGCGGATGGCGTCGTTTCCCGTCGCGTGAAGAGATCGATCGCGCGCCCCGAGGCCGAGCGCCTCGAGCGCTACGTCGCCACACTCACCCCGCAGCGCTCGACGGACGCGCTGTTCAGGGATCCGCAGCGCCTCCTCGGCCAACGCATCATCGCGCTCAAGTCGCCCGCCAACGGCGAGAAAGGCGCGCTGCTGCTCGACTACTCGTTCGTGTTCTCGCTGTTCGCGCGCAGCTTCGACGTGGAGCGCATCGCCGAGCGGTATCACATCATCGTCGAGCCGAGCTGGTCCGGCTCCTGTGACCGCGATGTCCTGTCGCTTGCCGGTCGGCCCTTTCCGGTCTTCGTGCAGAACAACGAGCCGCGCGACATCGAGTTCATCCGGCGCCTCGGCTTGAACCTGGTTTCCGTGCCTATCGCCGCCAACTGGTGGGTGGATCCACGGGTATTCCGGCCATTGGAGGGCGCCGTGAAGGAATGCGACGTGCTGATGAACTCCGCATGGGCGAGGTTCAAGCGGCACGAATCGTTCTTCGAAGTGCTGGCGAAGTTACGCGCGCGCGGCGAACGCCTGCGGGTACGGCTCATCGGTTACCGGATGGACATGACTCGCGACGATGTCATGGCGCTGGCGCAGCAGCACGGTGTCGCAGATCAAATCGAAACCTTCGAGGGACTGCGGCCCGAGCAGGTAAACGAACAGCTGAACCACGCGAAGGTGAATCTCGTGTGGTCCCGCCGCGAAGGGTCCAACCGCGCCATCATCGAAGGCTTTTCCGCTGGCGTGCCAGGCATCCTGCGTAAGGGTTTCAACTACGGTTATCACTACCCATACATCAACCCGCGGACTGGCGCTTTTGCTACCGAAGCGGGGCTTTCGGACACGCTGTTGGACATCATCCGCAATCCGGACCGGTACGATCCGCGCACGTGGGTCATGCAAAACATGACGCCGCAGCTCGCCACGAAAGCGATCGACGACGCCATTGCGCGCCACGCGGCGCGATCCGGCGAAAAATGGACGCCCGGCACGCTTGCCGTGAAGGTCACCTCCCTCCATTCGATGGCCTACTGGGACGAGGCTGAACGGCCACGCTTCGAGCCGGACTACGCGTTCCTTCGCTCCGCTCTGCGCCCACGCTAGAAACACTATGTTTCAGGGGCGTTGCAGCACTATCAGAAGCGTCGATCCGGTCACAGGATTGCACCGAAAAAAGTCGCAACGTGTCTCACCAGCGAATATCCATAATGTCGTGCGATACCGACATTTGCACAGCCCCGTGTCTCTAAGTTCTACTTCGCCGCCTACGACGCGGGACTACGGAGAAATTCAATGTCGAGAGCTGCAAATTCCACTGCTGCAAAACGCAGCCTCACCCAGGCGCTGCTGGCGTCTCTCGTTCTCGCATCGGTAGCTCTAACGGGTTCCGAAGTGACTGTCGCGGCCACCGCCGCGCCGCTGCTCCAGCAGTCGAACATGAAGTACCTCGGCTCATTCACGCTCACCAACAAAGCGGGCGTGGGCGGCTGCTCGGCCTCCCGCGCGGGGTACGGCGGGGCCGGTCTCTCGTACTACAAAGATCCTTCGACGGGCAAAGGCACGCTCTTCATGGAAGGCAACGTGCAGGTGCCGGGCTGCATCGGGCAGTTCGAAATTCCGTCGATCGGCGGTACCGCACCCCAGTTGCAGAACTTCCAGGACATCAGCGATGGCAAGTGGAAATCGGTCAGCTCGTGCGGCGCCGGCTGCCCGACCGGCGGCCTGCTCGCCTACAACGGCAAGCTGTTCGTCGACGCATTCGAGTATTACGGCGACAAGCAGCCCTACTCGCACGGTTACTCGAACATCAATCTCTCCACGTCGGGTGATTTCAAGGGTTGGTACACGGTGACTCCGACTGCCGGTAACTCGCGCACCGTGGCGGGCTGGATGGCACCCGTGCCGTCCGAGTATCAGTCCGCGCTCGGCGGCACGGCGCTCACCGGCAACTGCTGCCAGGCCATCATCTCCGCCTCGTCGGCCGGTCCTTCGGTGTCGGTCTTCAATCCGGATGACCTCGTTTCGAGTGGCGCCGCGAGAGCGACCACGCTCATCTACTACCCGCTCTCGAGCCCGCTCTGCGGCGCCGTGAATTGCGACCAGTCGCAGAACGATCTCTACAACTGGACCACGCACATCGGCGGCGTCGCCTTCCCGTCGGGTTCGCGCAGCTTGCTGTTCATCGGCGGCCACGGCACCGGCAAGTTCTGCTACGGCCTGCCGCAGGACTGCGGCGTCAGCGGCAATTCGAAGGGACCGTTCGCCCCCCCGTACCGGTACCAGGTGTGGGCGTATGACGTGAACGACATGATCGCGGTGAAGAACGGTTCCAAGTCACCTTCTCAGATCAAGCCGTATGCGGTGTGGACGCTCCCGGACCTCCCGAACCAGGACATCTCGATCCAGATCGCCGGCGCGACCTACGATCCGGATCTCCAGCGCCTGTACATCACGCCGCACTATGGTGAAAACCCTATCGTGTACGTGTATCAGCTCTCGTTCGTCGGAGCCGTGGCGCCGAGTGCGCCGAGCAACGTGTCGGTCCAGTAAAGAACGCCTGCTGTGGCGGCGCTAAGGCCGCCACAACGCGCCTTCCGCAGGCCCCGGCCTTCCCGCAAGACCGCTGCAAATCGCGATTCCTCGCGGAACGTGACGGATTTCACGTTCCTTTCGAATCGTGAGCCAGCTCGCCGTATTCCGCCGGCCGAATGCTAGACTTTCGGCCCTGCGATTCCGCCTCCCCTCAATAAGAAACTACGATGTACCAAGTAGCCGGCTCGGACTCGTCCCCTCCTGACATCAGCGCGCTCAAAGACGCCCGCACTGCCGAGGAGTTCTACGACGCGCGCTACCGCGAAGGCTACATGGTCGATGACGACTGGTCGGCCGAGAAGCTGCGTCGGGTGGAGACCCTGATTCGCGAGCTCGGTCTGCCGCCGAAAGGCCGGGCACTGGATTTTGGTTGCGGCCAGGGGGTGTTCACGGCGGTCCTTCGCAAGGCGCTCCCGAGCTGGGAGATTCACGGCACCGACATCTCGACCGACGCCATGCGCCTTGCACAGGCGCGCCTGCCGGACTGCAAGTTCCACACGCTCTCGGAGTGCGAGACGATTCAGAGCGAGTTTGATTTCGTTTTCTCGCATCACGTGCTCGAGCACGTTTCGGATCTTCCGCAGACCGCGGGCCTGATCGGCCACATGCTGGCACCGACCGGCACGATGCTTCACATCATGCCTTGCGGAAATCCGGGCAGCTTCGTGCACGGCATCTGCCTCCTGCGCAGGGACGGCATCGACACCAAGGCGGAACATCGCTTCTTCTACGACGAGTCCGGCCACCTGCGGCGACTCACGACGGAAACGCTGGTGAACGCCGGCTGGGGCGATCGCTTCAACGTGAAGCGCGCCTACTACGCGAACCGCACGGCGGGCGAGATCCGCTCGGTCACGCGGTTCGGACTCGATTTCGTTCTGCAATTCGCCGATCCATCCAAGGCCGTGAACGGGTCCGCCGCCGCGCGCCTTTGGTTGCTGCGCGCGTTCCTCGTCCTGGTCTGGGCGCTTCGCAAACCGGCGGACGTCGTTCGCAACAAGCTTCGCTCCGGATGCCATGGCCTGCGAGACGTCGTTCTGCTGGGCGCAAGCTTCGTTCTGTATCCGGTTGCCGCCGCCGTGAACGGGTTGCTCGATACGCTGGCTGCGCGCGAATGGGCACGTCATCGCGAAGATTGCCGCGGCAGCGAGATGTACGTTGCGCTGAGCCGCGCAACGTCGAACTGAATCCCTGCTCTCTTATCGGCCTTTGCGTGACACCGCGGGCGTAGCCGGCGTTGCCGCCGCGCTGGGCTCCGTTGGTTGCGGCTGCTGGAGCGCCGCGTATGGGTTTACCCGTCGTTTCACGGGCACACCCGCGAAAGTCTTCAGGGCCACCTGCTCCATCGCCGCCACCAGCGCGAACGTGATCCAGCTGATCTCGTTCAGCGCCATGGCAATGAAAGAGCCGCCGATGAGGAACGACACCATCGAGACGGCGAACGCGCCCGAGATGGCCCAGAAGAAGCGCGCGTGAGGTGTGCCCTCCGGCTGGGACATCGCAAGCCTTCGTATCCTGAAGCAGGTTCGCAGGGACGAGATGTACAGCCATATCCATGCGATGAAACCGATGAATCCCTGCTCCGCAAGCACCTGGAGATGGCTGTTGTGGACCGAACGGTTATGCCCAAAGCGGCCGTCCAGAAAGTCGTATTTGTCGTAGGTGGCGTTGAAGTTGAACATGCCGATGCCGAGCGGCTTGTCCCCCACCATGTGCAACGCGACCTTCCAGAAGTGCAGACGGCTGATGGCCGACTCTTCGCCCACTTCCTGGTACGTGTAGATGGTCTGGACACGCTCCTTGTAGCCCTGCGGCAGCGGCACGAACGGAGCCGCGATGCCGCCCACCAGCACACACAGCATCAAAGTGCCGAATCGACGCTTCACGAACACGATCAGCGCCATGAAGGCACCTGCGGCCATCGCCAGCAGAGCGCTGCGCGAGAACATGCTGACCGCTGCGAACCCGCTGAGCGGAATCGAAATGCGCATGATCCAGGTAAAAGCCTTCTGAAACTTCCAGTTCTCGGGGATGCCCTGAGTCAGCGCGAAGAAGAACGGCATGATCATCACGGCCGCGAGCGCGAACGCGTTATTGTCGGCAAGGCCGCCGGCAAGGCCGTCGCCAAAGCGCACGCCACCGCCCGTGAGCGATGCGAAGCCCGCCTTCACTGAATAGAAGCCCAGCGAACAAGCGACCACGAACAGCGCGAGAAACAACCGGCGCGGCGAATCCGCCTGCGTGATCAGCAGCATGCAGACGATGGCCAGGCGAACAAAATAGTCGATCCAGTGCCAGCTGGTTTCGGGGCTGACGGCGTTGATGTGCGCGAGGATCGCACTCAGCAGGAACACCATGGTCAGGATGCTGGTTCGATGACTCACGTTGGGCCAGGACCTGGCCGCAACGCTGCGCGCGAGCAGCACGACACCGAACAGCAGGGAGAGCCGCAGCGCCGACAGGTCGATCCAGATCCATTCGAGCGGCCGGAAGAGCGCGAACCACAGGTATGCCAGCAACGCGCCGAACGGCGAGATGAACGCCCCCCAGATGGCGACACCGAGCAGAACGACGAAGACGAGGTTTCTCAGCATGCGAGTGCGACGTCAGCTGCGGGCAAACGACCAGCGCTGACGCGAGTCCATTACCGGCTTCTCGATCAGCCGGTAGAGGATTTCGGCGAGCCCCAGGCTGAGAATCCACGCGCACGCGTAGAACACCACGAACGGCGCGCGGGGAAGCAGGAGCTTCAGGATGGCGAGCACTTCCGGATGCATGAGATACAGCGAGTATGCGCGCACGGCGATGAAATTGGCGCCGGGCACGTACAGCAGTCGCTGCGTGCGCTCGTTCCGGACCGCGAACAGCAGCAGCGCGCCGAACATGAGCGCGTAAATGCCCACGTCGTACCGGGTGAACCATAAGCTGGGCCACCAGCGCCCCACATAGTTGGCGAGATAAAAGACGAGCGCGGTCCCGGCGATCCATGGCGCGAACCGGGTGAGCCGCGCCCACAGGTTCGGCAGGCTATACCGACACATGGCGAGCGCGACGCCGAGGAGGCAACCATCCCAGCGAACATGAGTTTCTTCCGGCGTGTCGTACCAGCCGAGGAAACGGAACGTTGCCGGCAGCAGAAGCAGAACCAGTATGACTGGCCAGCGCCATTTTCCGATTCGCGACGTCAGCAGCAGCAACGGCGCAACGGCGAGGTAGAAGTGCTCTTCCACGCAGAGCGACCAGCTCACATGGAAGTACGGAATGTGAAGCAGGTAGTTCTGGCCGAAATACAGGAAGGCGAGCGGCGTTGGCGCGCCGGGATGCAGAACGTATTGTTCCAGCATCGTCATGAACAGCACGGCGTAATACGCCGGCAGCGTGCGCATCCAGCGCCGGATCCAGAAACGGCGTAGATCGAGCCCGTCGGTATCCCGCAGCTCGCGCATGAGCTGCCCGCCGAGCAGCCAGCCGCTCAGCACGAAGAAAAGGTCGACGCCCGTTCCGCCCAGCTGCAGCGGCGCGAGCGACGCCGGAGCGCCATAGGCGAGCACCGAATGTGCGGTAATGACCAGCGCGATGGCGAGTGCCCGCAACAGGTCCAGCGAGCGACTGCGCTCGTGGGCGTTGGACGTGCTCACGGCGGGCAACCGTCGACGCACCAGTGCAGGAACTGCGCGGCCTTCTCATCCCAAGACTCGCGGCGCAGGTAACCGGCAAGCCGCTTCTTGCGCACGGCGACGTCCACGGTAAGCGCCTCGCGTAGCGCCGACTCCCACTCCTGCGCGCCTTTCGCGATGGCCATGTGCTCCGCCAGCGGCATGGCTTCGGCCATCGGTGTGGTCACGACCGGACGACCGGTCGCGAGGTATTCCTTCAGTTTCAGCGGCGAGATCGAATCCGTGAAGTCGTTGACGAGATACGGGATGAACAGGACGTCGAGCCCCGCAATGAGTCGCGGCAACTCCCGGTACGGAATCGCGCCGGTGAAATGCACGTTGGGAAATGCCTTGAGCGCGCTCGTATCCGTCGTGACCGGCCCGGTGAAGACAAACGACAGGTCCGGCATCCGCCGCGCCAGCGCGGCGATGAGCTCGATGTCGTTACGTTCGTTGAACAGCCCGAAATATCCCGCGCGCGGACCGGGAATCCCGGCGAGCACCGCGTGTGTGTCCGCCGCTTCCTTCGAGAAGAGCTCGAGATCCACACCGTGCTGGAGCAGGAAAGTCGGCTTGCCGCTGCGGGAAAGACGCGCTTCCAGCTTCGCGGAAGTGGCAATCAGCACATCGGACGCGCCGATCATGGCCTCGTCCATCTCGCGCACGAGGCGATGGTCGAGCCCCGGCCATTGAGTGAAGTCATCGACGCAGTAATACACCACGCGGCGCGCGTCGAGCGCATCCACGTAGTCGCACGGATTCGGGATGGCGCAGACGACGATCGGACGGCTGCCGCTGAACTGCGCCCACTCGCGGCTCACCGTGCCGACCACCGAACGCCGGTTCCAGCGCCGCACGATCGGATAGGGAAACGGCAGCATCCTCGGCTGCGACACTCGCAAATTGAGCGACTCAGCGCGCGCGGCGCTCCCGGAGCGCGTGCCGCTCAGCATCTTGGCAAGCTTGAGTCGCGCTTTCCTGAGATCCGTCATCGTGAGGCGCGGCGTGCGCATGCCTACGGTGTTGACCCACAGCACGCGGTGTTCGCGCGCGATGCGGTGGAAGAGGTGCTGGCAGCTCGACGGATGCTCGCCCCAGTCCTCGGAAAAGACGATGAACGACGGCTTCTCGTCCGCCGGCATCGCCGCGGCGACTGCCGCCGTGCTCACGGGGCGACCCTCGGGTTCGCCGCGTCAACGGGAAACAGGAGGCCGCGGAACAGTTCCTGATACTGGCGCGCCATCGCGGTGGCCGAGTACTCGGCGAGCACGAACTCCCGAGCGGTGCGACGCAGCCGCTCGCGCTCGCCCGCATCGAGCAATCGCACGAGCGCGGCCCGCAACGCCTCGACATCGTCCAGCTTGAACAGCAAGCCGTTCGAATCGTGCGTGATCAGGTCGTTGCAGCCCGGAATGTCGGAGGCGACGATCGGCACGTCCGCCGCCATCGACTCCATCAGGCAGCGCGGAATCCCTTCGAGGCGCGACGGCAGCGCGAAGACGTCGAACGCTTTCATGAAGGTGATGCGATCGCTGCGGAAGCCGAAGAACTCCACGTCGTCGGCGATGCCGAGGGCGGCCACCTGGCGCTCGAGCTCCGCGCGTTGCGGCCCGTCGCCCACGAGCGCCAGTTTCTTGTTCGGCGTCGGCAGACGCGCGAAGGCCTGCAGCAACACCTCGAGCCCCTTGCGCGTGATGAGCTGGCCGACGTAACCGACGATGAACTGGCCTTCCGAACGCCATTGCGCGAGCGGCGCGGCGAGATCCCGGGTGGCATCGATTTCGGAGATATCGACGGCGTTGCGGATCAAGCGCAGCTTGCGCCGCACGCCCGGCACCCGAAGCAATCCGTCGTGAAGCGACTCCGACAGCGGCACGACCGCGTCGAAGAACGGGAAGATGGCGCGATCCAGGCCTTCGTAGATCCTGAGCGCGAGCCCCGCCCGCGTGCTCCAGCCATGCGGAGTCGCCACGACGCGGCAGTTCGTTCCGCGCGTTGCCAAGAGCCCGGCGATATCCATCTTGTACCCGTGGGTGTGCAGGATATCGACGCGATTCTCGATGATGTACTGGCGCAGCTGACGCACCGCCGCCCAGTTGAAACGCCCGGGCGCCTCGGCAATGAACGTGCGGAAACCTTCGCGTGCGGCCACGGTGCACAGTGGCGCTTCGAGGCCCGGCTCGTCGCGAATGACGCCGACGATCGTCTCGACCTCCGCCCGATCCAGATGACGGATCAGCGCGAGAATCCAGTGCTCGGCGCCATAGAGCCCCGTCGGGCTGCCGAGCTGCATGACGGTGTAGCGGCTCATCGTCGGGTTCACGCGGCAATGCCGGCCGCGGTCTCCCGCGACCCGGCGGCGGCTCTTTCCCACAAGCCGAACATCATGAGACCCCACATGAAGACGTTGTGGTCGCGCGCGCCGCTCAGGTGTTCGTTCCACATGCGCCGCACGACCTGCCGATCCAGCAGGCTCCATAGCGAGCCGCTCGAATCGAACAGCACTTCCTCGGCCATCGGGCGCAGCTCGCCCCGCAGCCAGCGTGCGGCTGGAATCGAGAACCCGCGCTTCGGCGCGTTCAGCACTTCGGCCGGCAGCCGTTTCGCAGCGAGCGCGCGCAGCGGCAGCTTGCCCTGCGAGGAGTTCATCTTGAGCGCGCTCGGCAGCTTCGCGGCGAACTCGATGATGCGATGGTCGAGCAGCGGGCTGCGCACCTCGAGCGAGTGCGCCATGCTCATGCGATCGACCTTCACGAGCACGTCGTCTGTCATGTACAAGTGGATGTCAGTGAATTGCCCGCGGCCGAGCGCATCCGTCGCATCGCTGTGACCATAGAAGGAATGCACGACCTCGCGCGGAGTGAAGCCCCGCAGCTCGTTCATGAAGTCGCTCGAATAGAGCGCCGTGCGTGCGTCGGCACGCAGCCAGCCGAGATCCTGATAGAACGCCTGCTCGTCGCTGACGGCGAGATTCTCGAAGATCGTCTTGAGCCGCAGCGGGCGCGGCAAGCGCGCCGACGCCGGCCAGATCGAACCGAGCGTGCCGAAGACCGGCACACGCAGCGCCGCCGGGATACGCCCCCGAATGCGCGATTCCATCACGTGCGGCAGATAGCGGAAGGTGTAGCCGCCGAACGATTCATCGCCGCCGTCGCCGGAGATGGCCACGGTGACGGTGCGGCGGGCCATCTCGCAGACATACCAGGTCGGCAGCGCGCTCGAGTCCGCGACCGGCTCGTCGAAGTGCCAGGCGATTTTCGGCAGCACGTCCGCCGCCTTCGGCTGGACGATGAACTCGTGGTGATCGGTGCCGAGATGGTTCGCGACCGTGCGCGCCAGCGGCAACTCGCTCGCATCCCGCTCTTCGAACCCGATGGAGTTCGTAATGACCGGCCGTTGCTGCGCGCGTGCCATCGACGACACGACGAGCGTCGAGTCGAGGCCGCCGGAGAGGAATGCCCCCAGCGGCACCTCGCTCATGAGCCGGCAGCGCACGGCTTCATCGAACAGGCTCTCGAACTCTTCAGCCGCCTCTTCGGCGCTGCGCGGCCGCGGGTCGGCAAAGCTCAGCGACCAGTAGCGCTGCTCCCGCCCGCCGCTCGCGTCGTCCACCCTATAGTGCCCCGCGGGCAGCTTGCTGACGCCCGCGTAAATCGTGCGCGGTGCCGGGATGTATCCGAAAGTGAAATAGCAGTCGAGCGCGGCGGGGTCGAGCTGCGTCGGGGTGAACCCCGCTGCGCGCAGCGCCTTGAGCTCCGACGCAAAGGCGAGCACGGAGCCGCGACGACAGATGTAGAGCGGCTTCTTGCCGACACGGTCCCGCGCGAGAAGCACGCTTCTGGAACGGGTATCCCACAGCGCAAAGGCGAACATGCCGCTGAGCCGCCGCACGCACTCCGCCCCCCACTGCAGGTACGAAACGAGGATGACCTCGGTGTCGCACTTCGTCTTGAAGCTGTGCCCGAGCGCGATGAGCTCCTGCCGCAACTCGAGGTAGTTGTAGATCTCGCCGTTGAAGACGATCTGCACGCGACCGTCGAGCACGCTCATCGGCTGCTGGCCGCTGCTCAGGTCGATGATGGCGAGGCGGCGATGTCCGAGCGCGGCGTACCGATCGACGTAGACGTCGCCCTCATCGGGCCCGCGGTGAAGAATCGCGTCGCTCATGCGACGCACGCGTGCTTCCGCCTGGTCCGGCGAATGACCGCCGAAGTCGATGAATCCCGCTATACCGCACACTGTTCAGTCCGCCCTGTCTTCGCTCGCGTCAGCGTACAACTTGCTGTCGAGCTGTTTGATGACTTTCGCGGGGTTGCCGCCGATGAGGCAGCCCTCCCCTGTCTCTTTGGTCACCACCGCGCCCGCCGAGACAATGCAACGGGGGCCCACGCTGGCAAGAATGATGGCACCTTCACCCACCCAGGTCTGTGCCCCAATGGACACTCTCTCGAACACCGGCGCCACGCTGAAGTGCCCGTCTTCCCCGATGTGCTGGCGCTTGCCGCTGGGCACGCTCACCCGGCTCGCCATGACGACCCCGGGGCCCAGATCCGCATGCCCCAGGACGCACCAGGAGCCCATGGAAGCGTTCGCGGCCATGCTGCCGCCCCGGTGTGTGAACATCGACCCGAAGCCCACGTGGGTCTGCCAGGAACAGCGCTCGAGCGTCCCGAAATAGAAGGCGGCACGCAGCCAGACCCCCGGCGCCCCGGGGATCAGCGCGGCGGACTGCGCGAAGAACACGAAGATCGTCTCGCCCCGGGTCGCCCGCTTCTCCAGCCAGCACAGGACGATACCCGGCAGCGCCAGCACCAGTGCGGCGGCAAAGATCACCCGTTTCAGGAAGCGCTTCACACTCATGTCAGGTGGCCTGCGGCGCCTCGCCGTGCTTTGCTGGCGCGGGCAGCCATTGCTCATACATGGAGCGATACAGACCCAGCATGCGCTCGAACGAGAAACGCTCCTCGAAACGGCGCAACCCGGCCTCGGCGAAACCGGCCCGCCGCCCCGGATCGGTCGCCGCCTCGATGATGGCCTCGACCAGCTCCGGCACCGCGCCGGACTCGACCACCCAGCCGGTCTGCCCCGCCGAGACGATCTCGGGGTTGCCGCCCACGCGGGTGACCGCGACCGGCACCCGGGCCGACATGGCTTCGAGCAGCGCCATCGAAGTGCCTTCGCTGAAGCTTGCGAGGACGAACAGGTCCATGCATTGCGCGAGCTCGCGCGCGTCCTGCCGAAACCCGGTGAGGACGATGCGCTCGGTCTGGCCCGTCGCGGCGAGGCGCACGCGAACGGCCGGCATCTCAGGACCGTCGCCCACCAGCAATCCGCGCACGGACGGCACTTTCCCCGCCGCGCCGGCAATGCCGTCGATGAGCATCGGCAGGTTCTTGATCGGATCGAATCGGCCCACCGTGCCGACGACGAAATCGGTATCGGCGAAGCCCAGTGCCACACGTTTCGCGCGACGGGCATCCGCTTCGAGCGCGGGCTGCGGCGCGACGCCGTTGTAGACGACCTCGATCTCGCCAAGATCCAGGCCTTCGTAGCGATGCAGCCGGTTGCGGATGTCTTCGGACACGCCGACGAACCGATGCGTGAGCTTGCGGATGAGCAGCCGATTCACGAGCGCACGCTTCGCGTTCGGCACCTCGGGGAAGAAGCGGCCGTGCTCCTCCAGCAGCAAGCGAGGCTCGGAGTAATGCAGCCGCGACAAGGCCGCATAAAACCACGGCGTGCATTGATGCGCATGAATGATCCGCACGCCGTGGGCACGAAACAGATTCGCAAGCCGGCGCGGCATCGACAGATCCAGGCCGGGCTGACGCCACACGCAATGAACCGCAATGCCCCGCGCGCGCAACTCGCGTCCCCAGGCGCCCACGTCATCGAGGCACACGACGAGCAGGTCGAAGTCCTTCGAGAACCGCACGCTCATTTCGAAGACGAGACGCTCCGTGCCACCCGGATTCAGGGTGTTCACAACATACGCGAGGCACGGCCTGGCGCTCATCGTCCCAGCACCCCCCGCAGCTTGTCGCGGACGATACGTCGCAGCTCCCCGATCACGACCTGCCGCTTTCGCGAAAGCACCGAACGGAGCCTGCCCCGCTGCGGAACGAACACGGTCGGATCGCCGAACGAGTAGTTATGAGCGACATACGGCACGCCGTCGTTCGCGTGCCGCTGGTAATACGCGTGCACACTACCGTAGACGCTCAGGATCACGAGCGGTCGAGTCAGGTTCGCCGTGGCGAAACTCGTAACGTCGGCGATGCAACGCTCGAAAAAGAAGCGCGCACGCGTGCGCAGCTCGGCACGCTCGCTTTCCGGCGCGTATTTGGCGGCCACGTAGAGCAGATGGCTCTTGCGAACGTCGTGCGCCGGCCAGGTCTCGGTGGGAATCTCGACCTTGTGCAGGACGTCTTTGTAAGGCACTTCATTGCGCGCGACCCACCGCGCGTAGTGCAGGAGGCCGTCGCGCGCGAAGTAGAAGTCGTAGTCGAGCTCGCCCCACTCGCGCTTCTGATCTAGATACTTTCCAAGCACCTGCAGGAATACGAGATACGACCAGCGATACTCGGGTTCGAGCAGGCCCAGCGCATCGATGTCGTCCGCCGGATGAATGCAGCGCTGGATCAACTCTTCAGCCTTGCGCACGTAGCGGCGATCGCGCGACAGCGCGTAGGCATCGAGCAGCGCATTGATGGAATTGCCGGCACCGCGGCCCGCCTTGTGGAAGTCCGGGCTCACCGTCTTGCTGGCAAGACCGGTGGGCTCCTCGTCGACGAGCGCGAGCAGCGAGCTTTTGCCATCGTCCATCGCGATGACCCATTCCGCGAGACCCACAACGGTCTGGCGCGCCTCGTCATCGCCCGTGAGGTAGTAGTAATGCAGCAGGCCCGACGTGTAGTTGTGCTCGTTACTCGGGCCGCCGCCGTAATCTCCGCCGGCCGCATTCGCGGCACTATAGGTGCGATGAGAGCACGTCAGCGCGGGCTTGTAGTGATCGGTGTGCCAGAAGAGCCCGCCGTTGAACGCCGCGCGGTCTTCCTTGGTGTGATAGACGTCGATGTCGATCGTGTGGCGCGCGGCATCCCGCATCAGGCGCCACCAGCGCGCATCGCCGGTGCGCTGGAAATTCTGGAACGCACCGTAGATGAAGTCGTACTGGTTGTTGTAGTGGGAGACGAGCGGACGCGGCCCCTGATGCTTCACGGCCTCATGGTCGGCGTAGAGGTCGCCGAAGTTGCGCCAGCCATACTCGTCGATGATCTCGCGCTTCGCGAAAAACGAATCCTTGCCGTCGATGATGTTGTCGACGTAGCGGCCGCAATCCGCCGACGACGCATCCAGCGCTGCGACGAAGTGCTGCACGGCGCGGCTCTCTTCGACCGAACTCGCCGCCACATGCACGATCGCGGGCTGCTGCAGCCGAGGCAGAACGGAGTCGGTGCCTTCGAGCCCGAAGTCGAGCAGCACCGTGTGGCGCTTCTGCTCACCGCCCTGCAGTTCAAAGGCGCTTTTAGTCTCCGCCGGAAAGAGCGACACCTGCAGCGCGCCTTGCTGCCAGCGCAGGGCCTTCGGAAAGTTCTGCCAGAAATCCTCTACGCTTGCGGCCAGCCAGCCGTGCTCTATTCCGATCCCAAGACAGGGCGTTGCGCGGTTGCCCTGCTCCACGATCTTTTCGCCGGTGCGCGCCTGGAATCCACGGAAGCTGACAGTGGACGCGCCGCTTCGGTCGACGTGATTGTCCGAATCCCAGTGCTCGCCTCCGCTCGAATCCTGCAACAGCACCCAGTCTTCCGCCGGGCTCCGCGAGGTATGCGGCTTATCCGGCGTCACGTACCAGCTCATCCGCGTCGCCTGGCCCGCGGGGCGAATCTTGAGCGAGAGATCGCGGAACACGTAGGAACCCGGATCGCCGAGATCCCACAGGCCGCCGCGATGATGCGCGACGTGCGGATTGAGCAGCTTCACTTCGAAGCGGACCGCCGCGGATCCCGCATGGAAAACCGCCCGTGTCTCGAACTTCAGCGTTCGAGGGCCGGTAACGAAGGCGCCTTCGGCAACCACCGCGACCCGAACCGGACCCGACTCTTCTACAAACTTGCGGTCGACGCGCACCGCATACGGCGCGCCCTGCTCATCCAGAAGCGTCAGGTCGCAGCCGGACTGCGCCACCAGTTCGTTGTCGCCCACGCGAACGCCGTCGAAGGGCGTGGCGCTGTCCAGGCGGAGATGAAAGCAGGCGGCGCCGGTATCGACGCGTATTCCGCGCTCACCCTGATCAACTTGCGCAGCGCCCGCGACGGCGGACCGGCCCCCGCCGCCAGCACGAACCGTCAGCTCACACCGCTGGTTTGCCTCGAGCGCGCAAACGCCGTCGAGCAAGACCCATTTGATGCTTCGATCCGGCCACGACGCGAGCGCGCGGAACTGCGCAGGCAGGATGTTTCCGGCCGCATCCGCAAGCTCCAATGCCTCGACGTCGAACGCCTCGCCGCGCGCGAGCGGCACGCCCACGCGCAAATATTCTTGCGGGCGAGCAAGCCCGTTCGGCTCTGTGAGGACAACGATGGCTTTCACGTCGCTCACGCGCCCACCGCCTGTTGCTGAATCAGGACGTCCAGGTCGCGCAGACTGCTCGACCACGAATATTCATTCTCGACGCAAACGCGCGCGCGGCGGCCGATGGCTTCCGCTCGCGCCGGCTCGTTGAGCAGAGCGATCACGGCGGCGGCGAACTCGTCCGCGCCCGTGGCCACGACAACGTCCTCCCCTTCGCGGGCCCGAATGCCTTCGAAGGCCTGACCCGTGCTCACCACGGGGCGCCCCATCGCCATCGCTTCGAGCACCTTGTTCTGGATGCCGCGCGCGATTCGCAACGGCACGACACAAACGTCCGCCTCGGCAATGCATTGCCGGATGTCCGGAACGAACCCGGTCACGGTCACGCCGGGCGTTGCCGCGAGCTTCAGCACCTGCGGAGCCGGACGGCTCCCCACGATCTTGAACGCCACATCGGGTACGACGCGTTGGATGCGCGGGTAAATATCCTCGACGAACCATTGCACGCCGTCGATGTTCGGCCAGTAGTCCATCGCGCCGGTGAATACGAGCGTTGGCTTGCGGCCGCTGTCACGCGTGGCGGTAAGCGGCGCGAAGTATTCGAGGTCGACGCCGTTACCGAGAGCACTGACCTGCTCTCTCGGAACACCCGCGGGCAGCAGTCGCTTCTCCTGCTCGGTAACCAGGAACAGGCGGTGGAACTCGCGCGCGATGCGCTCTTCATATCGCGCCAGTTGTCGCGACTCGTAGCGGTAGATCCACGACATCGGCACGCGAGACTGATCCGCGTACTGCGCCCACTTGAAGGAGTCGACGTCGATGAAATCCATCGCCCGACGCATGTTGCGCAACCGGCCCTCGGCATGGCGTGAGCGGAACACGTACTCCGCCGTGGGCGACGAGAAGCACAGCACCGCATCGAACGGCATCGAGTCCAGCAGTGCATCGATGCGCTGCTGAAGCTCGGCGGAATGGAAATGAACGACGCTCACGGCGGCACCGCTCGCGAGCGCGCGAAGCGTCGAGCCGACGCGCGAGCGCCCGCTAATGTCGGCGTACAGAAAACTCTTCGCCAGGCGATCCATCTCGCCCACGTACTGCAGGTCCCGCGCGTCGTCGACGAGGCTCGCGACGTGCACTTCATGCTTCCCGGCAAGGTGTTTCAGCAGATTGAACGAGCGGATCTTGTCGCCCTTGTTCGGCGGAAACGGAATGCGATGCGTGAGCAGCAGGATTCTCATCGGGGCCCTGACACGTTGACGGAAGCGGCCCGGTGGCCCGTGTCGAACAGCACGGGGGTCCGGGTTTTGAATCGTTGGAGTAGCCGGTGGGCGCCGTAGAGCGCCCTCAACAGCGGGGACCGGATGACTTGATAGCAAAAAAGCGCGGTTTCTTCAGGGCATAGATCACGTTTGTAGGGGCGGTGGCGACCCTCCCCGCCCAGCAGATCGAAACACTCGACACAGTCCGCACACGCCGCCTCGATGGCGAAGCCGAGGTGCAGGTAGCCCGGCGTCATGCCCTTTGCCAGTGCCGTGTCGAACCCGGACTCGAGGTAATACTCCGTGCCGTCGATGCGCACGTCGTACAGCACCGAGAGCGTCCTGTCGCCATCCAGAAGCCGGCTCAGGCGAAGCGCGCCCCGCTTCGCCATGGCGGCGGCGAAGTCGAGATGGAAATCCAGGAACGCCGCTACGTGCGGCCCCGAATTCCACCGGCTCATTTTGAATGCACGCAGCGCCTGGAGGCTGGACTCCAACTCGTCGAGGCCGGCATATTCCACACGTGGAGCGCCCGCTTTGCGGCGCTGATTCACGAGCCGGCGGCGCGTCCCGGAGGAAAGACCCGCGACGTAGGTCTTGAAGTCGCGTGACAAGGGAATGCGGTGCGCGCTGAGCGGATCGACCTGTCGCACGAACGCTCCACGCCCCTGCCACTCGAGCGCGAAGCGCGCCGCCAGCGAATCGGGGAGCACGTTGCCGAGCACGAGCTCGTCCCATCCGCGATCTTCCAGCGGATGGCCAGCTAGCGCGTTCAACACCCGCCGCTCGCTTCCGCGGGCGGCGATGAAATCGAGATACTCCGAAAAAGCCGGTCGGCCGTCGCGCCACGCGCCGCCGATGAGCTGAAGTCGGCGCGCGCGGAATATGCCCGCATGACGCGCGCGGCTCGCATACAGGGGCGCAATGCCAACGAGCTCCCCGGCGGTGTCGTAGAGGCCCAGCAGCACGAGCTCGGCGGCCAGCATCCGCTGATGGTGATGCCACCAGCGCCATTGCCAATCCCACGACATGAAGAGCGCATTCGCGGCCGAACGTTGCAGCAACGCCTGCCAGGCCTCGCGCCCGGCGGCGAACTCGGCGTCATCCCAGCGCCTGAGGCGAAGCGTGCTCACGGGCGGCCGACTCCCGAAAACCTTGGGCGCATCACAGGACTACCGCGGCGGAAACCGTTACTGTTGCAGATCCAATTGCCATCGCCGCCACTGCCGGGCTTACATTGATCGAGCGCAAGGGAAAGAAGATCCGCCTGATCGAGCTGGTCGATCGCCTTCACGCGACGCCCGCGCTCCGCGCGCTGCACGATCGCGGTCGCGACGCGCTCACGATTCTCGCGTATCACCGCGTCACGCCGATTGCGGGCCCGGGCCGTCCGCTCGACCTCGATCTCGTGAGCGCGACGCCGGAGTCGTTCGACTGGCAAATGGCTTACCTGCGCGAACATCGACATCCCGTTTCGCTGGCGCGTGCGCTGGAAAGCCTGCGCGGCGGCGAGCCGCTGCCGCCTAACGCCGTCGCCGTCACTTTCGACGACGGATTCGAAGACGTGTATCGGCACGCGCTCCCGATCCTGCGTCGCTACGACATTCCGGCCACCGTGTTCGCGATCACCGGCAACATCGAGAGCGGCGAGCCCTTCTGGTTCGAGCGGGCCGCCTTCCTCATGGCATCGCTGGCACCGGGTAGCGTGCGCATCGACGAGATCGACGAAGCCCTGCCCGCGGACGGCTCGATCGCCGGTCGCGTGCGGGCGCTGGGAAAATTGCATCGCACACTGAAAGCCGTTCCGAACGAGCGCCGCCGTCAGATCCTCGATGGCCTGGCGCGGGGAACCGCGACACCCCGCGACTCCTCGCGGCTCGAGATCGGCTGGCCACTGAGCTGGGAGCAGGTGCGCGCGATGGCGGATCAGGGCATCGAGTTCGGCTCGCACACCGTCACGCACCCCAACCTCGTGAAGCTTTCCGAGCAAGACCTGCTGTGGGAGCTCACCGAATCGCGGCGGGTTCTGCAGGAACGGCTGCAGCGGGAAATCATTTCGTTTGCGTACCCGTTCGGCACATCGCAGGCCTACGACCTCAACGTTGCCGCGGCCGTCCAGCGCGCGGGGTTCAGTCTCGCGACGTCGTACCTGCCGGGCGCGAACTGGATCGGCGCGTTCGATCGCTTCGCCCTGCGTCGTATCGGCGTCGGCCTCGATACCTCGCGGCCCCAATTCCGCGTGCGGCTCGCATTGTCTGACTGGCTTGGGTAGCACCGGCTGCTCCCGCAGCCCTACGCCGCACGCGCGGCGAGCAGATGCCGTGCGAGACGCAAACCCAGGGCAGTGATGGTGAGCGACGGATTCACGCTGCCCGCCGTGGGAAACACCGAAGCGTCGCACACGTAAAGATTGGGCACGCCAAACACCTTGAGATCGGGATCGACGACACCGCGCGCGACGTCGTGCCCCATTCGCGCCGTGCCCAGGTGATGCGCGGCGGACGCAACGGTACGACTCCAGATCTCCGGATCGTCCTTGCGCGCGAGCTCGTATTGATCGCTGCGCAGGCCGCTGCCGAAAAGCTGGGCCGCATACGCATGGAATTGCGCAAGATCGTCGGCACTGAGTCGCCAGTCTATGCTCGCAACCGGGTACCCGTAGGAATCCTTCGAGCTGACGGATAGCCGCACGCGACTGTCGGGATTCGGCAGCTGCTCGGTCATGAACCACAGATCGCCGAACCGATAGCTCGGACGAATGCCGAACCGATGCACGAGAACGCGGTACAGGATGTCGCGGTTCGACAGGATCGCGAAGATCTGCCGGAGCGACAGGTCGCGCACGCCGCGCACTTTCAGGAACGAGAGCATCAACTCGTCGTCGATGCGCGCGGCGCTCACACTCGGCCGCACCCACACGTAGTGGTTGGGCAGGCGCGCCTCCCGCTGTTTCTCGGGAGTCAGCATCAGCCCCGCGATGACGCCGGCATGCTCGTTCGCCGGCAGTCCTGAAAACAGCGGCGCCGCCGTCGTGCGCTGGAAACGAAGCTTGTTGAAGTGCCCGGCCGGATGATCGATGAGATTGCGGCCGACGAGATCCCGCCCGTTGCCCAGACCGTTCGGCTGCGCGCGGCGCGAGTTGAGCAGCAGGCGCGGCGTCTCGAGGCCGCCGCAGCAGACGATGAATACGTCCGCCTGAATGGAAAGTTTGCCGCGCGCGGTGCCCACGAGCAGCTCGCGAATCGCCGAGCCGCCCTCGCCGACCAGCTCCAGCGCAGTGGCATTCATAAGGCAACGCAAGGTGCCGGCGTGCGCAAGCTCGAGCAGCTTCGGCTTCCACCGCCAGGGCGGCTTGCGGTTGTAGACGATCTTCGGCTGCAGCGTCGCTCGATCGAACTCGAGATCCCGCAGGCGTTCCGCCAGCGCGGGCGGCAACGGCTCCGAGTCGAACCAGCCCGCCGTCGGCAGCCCGAGGAGCGCGGCGGCTTCGAGGTAATGCGGTTGCAGCGTCGCGCGCGTGATCGGCCAGCCGGAACCGGCAATCCACGGCCGCTCCGCAAAGTCCATCTCATCGAGAGGCGCACAGATGCCGTGCCACTGGTTGCTCGTGCCGCCCAGCTCGATGCAGCGGGTGAGTGGCATGTTGAATGAGCGGCCCACCTGCTCTGAACGCACCGAGGGCTCACGGCCTTCGCTGAGCTCGGTGTTGCCCGCCTCGACGAGCAGCACCTCCGCGCGCGCGCGCGCGAGCGCATTCGCGAGCGCGGATCCGCCCATGCCGCTGCCGACGATGCAGAACTTCGCCCGCAGCGGCTCGCGAGCCTCGATCGTGTTGGCATCGATCAGCACGGCAACCTCACGGCAGGTTGCGTGCGATGTGCGGCCCGATGAGGTTCGCGCACCACAACGGCATGCGCCGCCAGAGATTGGCGGCCAGCGCAAACTTGGGATTCGAGTGATTCAGCTTTGGCAGCGGAGCGTCGCCCGCCATCCAGTAGTGCCAGTGAAGCTGCATCGGCTGCGAGCCCCACTGCGCTTTGAACTTGTAGGTACCGGCATCGACCGACGATCGTCCGAAGTCGAATGCCGGTGCGCCCGAGCCAACCGCGAAGCGCAACATCTCCCAGTAGAGCCGCATGTTGATCGACTTGCGCTTGCCTTCCGGCGTGCAGGCCGCCCACGGAACCTCCAGGCGTGAGGTGTGGCGGACGACGATCGCGGCGGCCTCTACGCGACCCTGAGACTTCACGACCAGCACGCGCGCGAGGCCGGGCAGTGCTTGCAGGACCGTCTCAAAGAACCGCTTCGAATACACCGGCGTCCCGAGCTCATGCATCGTCGGCGCGAAGACGCTATAGAAGCCGGGCAGCAGCTCCGCCTCGCCCCACGCGACCTCGACCTGCTCGCGCTCCGCCCGCTTGATCTGCGAACGAAGCTTGGAGCCGAGCTGCTTCGACAGCGCCTCTTCGGTTGCCGGCAGCGGCAGCACCATCGACACCTTGTCGAGCCTTGCGCCAAAAGGAAGGCCCTCGATCGGAAGGGTATGGCGCAGCTCTACGTGCGCGGCGCGCCGGGAACGCCCGAGCTCGCCCGCCGCGAGACAGAGCTTCGTGGCGACCGAATCGTCGTTGGCGAGCGCGCCACCGTAGGTGAAGTAAGGAACCGAAATGAGATAGCGACCGAGCAGCGCGCTCGACTGTTCGACGAGCGGCAACAGGCCGATTACATTGCCCGCCGCATCCTTCGCCGTCAGGAAAAAGACGTGAAGCCCGAAGGCATCACGCGCGATCCGGACCGCTGCGGAAAGGTGGTAGGCCGAGGCCGCGGCGTGTTGGCGCACATACGCATCCCAACCAGCTGGAGCATCCGTTGACGTCTCGACTTGTACGCTCATGCGTCAACTCAGCGACCCAGCGCGGCGAACCTGATGTAGAGCGCGATCACGTTCTCGGTATAGTCGATCGCGGCGCCGGTGCCCGCGCGATCGTTGTGCTCGTAACGCAGCGTCGCGCTCAACTTGGTGCCGAGATCCTTGGTCAGCTCGGCGGAGAACACCGTGTCTCGCGTGCTAGCGGCAAGATTGTCGTAGCTCTGCTTGTCCCAGGACGCTTCGCCCCTCAGCCACACCGTTGGCGCGATGTGCCGCGTCGCAGAGATCCGTGCACCCCAGGTGTCGCGATCGAGCTCGGTCGACTGCTTGTAGCGCTCGGTCGCATAGGTGCCGGTGATCGAAAAACTCGTGCGGGAGTGATCAAACCGCCAGCCGCCATGCACCTCACGTTCGCGGAACGGATCGGACGCCGACAACGGGTCCGAGTCGTCGCCGGCCAGTGCCACCGCGCGATTGGCATCGCCGCGAATCGCGTCCGCCGAGGACAGGAACTGGATGCTGCCACCGAGGAACAGGCTCGAAGAGCCGGAGATACGCCGATCGAGATCGAGGCGCACGAGGGGACTGCCGTTCTTGTCGCCCGCGTTGTCGAGCTCCACGTCGGTATAGCCGGCATCGGCGATCACTCCCATGCGACCGAGATTGCTGCGATATCGAAGGTAATACTGGCGCGTTTCGTAGTCCGTGTTCGTCACGTCATCGTCGAACCGGGTCTTGTCGAGCTGCGCATTCAGCGAAATGTTGCTGACGGGCGAAAGCTCGCGTTCCACGTGCCCTGCACCGGTGTAGCGCTTCGAATCGAAGTTGCCGCTCTCGTAGGACTGGTCCGCGTAACGCCCGTCGAGCGTGAACGTCGTCTGGTCGAAACGGAAATTGAGCGACGGCCCGGTGCTGAGCACGTTGACGTTCTGCAGGTTGTCCGGTGTCGCGCCAGCGAGCGCGTTACTGCGCGTCTGACCGAACGTATCCTCGATCATCCACTGCAGCACATCGGATTTCTGACCCCAGACAAGCTGGGCATCAATATTGCCCGCCAGCGTTCCACCGTAGGTGTTCTGCAGATACTCGACGTAATCGAGATTGCCGCGCGCCGCCGCGGTCACCCGCGAGCCCGCAAAGCCATAGTCGATGCCCAGCCCCACGCTCGCGAGCGTGTCGCCTTCCTCGCCGCTGCTGACACGCCGAACATTGTCGCTGTAAGCGAGCCCGCCATGCAGCTCGATGAGGTGCGGCGTCTCGTCACCCGGCTTGATGCCGGTACCCAGCTCCGACGTCTGCGCGACAGCGGCCCCACCAACAAGGGTGGTACCAATGAGAACGACTGACGCGATGACGTGGTGGATGCCGGTGCGGGCACTACCACTCATGGATTGACCTGTTGTTCTTCAAGTTGAGCTCCCCTCGCGGCCATCTCCGTAGCCGTAGTAATAACCGGTCGCGCTGTGCGCGACGCTTTGATTGAGAATCAGCGAAACGGGTCGATCGCCGAGCGACGCGATCGCATCGAGCACCACGCTCTGCGGCGTGACGCCCGCGCGGACCACGACCACGACCTGGCCGACGATGTGGGCCAGCGCCTGCGACTCGGTCGTCAGAATGAGCGGCGGGGAGTCGAAAACGACGATGCGATCCGGATCGCTGTACAGGAGCTGCCGCGCCATCTCTTCCATGCGGTTGCTCGAAAGCAGCTCCGTCGAGTTATCCCCGCGCCGACCGGCTGGCAGCACCGAAAGCTGCGGAATATCGGTCGGGAAAATCACGCTGTTCACGTCCCGAGTCGGTTCGCGCAGCAGGTCGAGCAGACCCGGCTCGTCCGCGGCACCGAGCACCATGCTCAGATGGCGCTTCGCGACGTCCGCGTCCGCCAGCACGACGTTGATGTCTTTTTCCTTGGCTATGCTGAGCGCAAGGTTGGTCGACGTGAACGTCTTGCCGTCACCCGGCAGGCCGCTCGCGACCATCAGCAGCCGGCCGTTCGGCAGCGCCGGCACGCCGCGCCCCATGGCGGCGGCAATCAGCGGGCGCTTGATCTGGCGATACTGGCGTGCGACGGCGTTTTCTTCGTGCTCGGGAGGCAGCATTCCGGACTGACGCAGCATGGCCGGGTTCAGCGAGATGACGCGCGTCGGCGCGGTGCTCACGACGCGGTAGCTGTTCGTGGAGCTATTCGTGGCCTCCACGGCGGCGAGGTTTTCCGCCGCGACACGCGGCACTGCCTTGGGAACGGCGGAGCCGGACTGCGCTCGCGCCGCATGCATTTTTTCCAGTGCTTTCTCAACGAGACTCATGACGATACCTGTCTCAGGCAATCAGCCCGCGCAACATTTCAACCAAACGTCCGTGCACCAGCAGCACGGCCACGGCGGCCACCACCAGCCCAGCCCCCGCACCCGCAAACCCGAAGACGGCCTTGCGTCTGTTGGCTCCATATTTCTCGAGCCACGTGCGGCTGACTTCGCCCAGAACCGGCAGGCCGGTAATGGCAGCGAGCTGCCGCGCCGTGTTGAACACGGGCTTGATCTGATGCAGGGCGTAAGCGACCAGGCCGCCCGCGCCGAGACCGAGGATCAGCACGGCGAAAATCAGCATCTGCCGATTCGGCGCCACCGGCTTGAAAGGCGAGGAAGGCGGATCGATTACCGCGAAATCCACGAAACCCGTCTTGTCCGCCTCGTCCGAAAATTTGGTCTTCTCGAGGCGTTCGACCAGCGACTGGTATTGCGCACGCGTGACGTCGTAATCGCGGTTCAGGCGCGAGAACTCCGCCTCGACTTCGGGAGCCGTATCTACGAGCTTGCGCAGCTCGCTGACCTTCGACTGCCGGTCGGAGATCTCGGCACGCAGCGAGGCGATGTCGATATCCGCCTGATTGAGCTGCAACTGGATGCTCTGAAACACGGGGTTGCTGCCCAGCCCGCTGTTCGCGGCGGCGGCGGAATCGCCATGGCGCGCCGCCTCGATCTCGGCTTTCTGCCGCGCTTCGAGATCGCGCAGTGTCGTGCGCAGCGCCACCACGTCGGGATACTTGTCAGTAAAGCGCAGGAGCAGCTCATCGAGCCGCGCCTGCGTTTCGCGAATGCGCGTTGCCGTCTCACCGCCACCGGCGGCTAACGAGCCAGGCACCGCCGTACGCGGATCGTTGGGCAGCAGCGGCTGTTCACCGCGCAACTGGCGCTGAATGGCCTCGCGACGCTCCAGCGCCACTTTCAACGACCCTTGGCTCTTGTTCAGCGCTTCCATCTGGTTCTGCAGGCGCGAGAAATAATCGCCCTGCGCGCCCGGCATCAGCCCGACGTTTTCCTTCTTGAAGTTCGCAAGCTTCTCTTCGGCCGCCGACAGTCGCCGCTCGTACTCGGCGATCTGGTCGACGAGGAAGCGCTGCGCCTGCCGCGAGCCTTCGCGGTTACCGCCCTGGGCACCCTCGACGAACGCGCTGAGCAGACGATCGACCACGCGCAGTGAGCGGTCGCGGTCGCGGTCATCGAACGAAATCACGTAGGTGCCGGCGCTTTCGCTGGTCCAGCCGCCGCTGATCCTCACGCGCTCGCGCAGCGTGTTCACCAGGGCCTGGCGTTGGGGCGCGGTCACCACATTCGTATCCAGACCGGTCTCGCGCGCGACCTTCTCGAGCTGCGGACCGCCGAGCATCGCCTGGCGGATGCGCGCAATCTGGGTGTCGACGGAAGTTTCCACCGTGATGCCGCGGATGGCCTGGCTGAGCGCTGTGCGCGTATCGACGAACACGCGGGCCGAAGCCTCGTACGTGTCCGGGATCATCATGATGTAGGCCCAGCCGGCGATGCAGATGCACCACGAGACCAGCATGGCGGGCCAGCGGAAGCGCCATGCGCCCCTCAGGTGGTCCAGAACGGTATCTAGTATTTCGCGCACGATGTTAGAACCTGGACTGCGGCACAACGATCACATCGCCAGGCTTCAACGCCTGGTTCTGCTTCATATCGCCCTTGTTGAGCAGGTCAACGAGGCGCAACTTGATCTCGATCTCTTTGCCATCGGCGTCGGTACGCACGATCTTCGAGCGATTGCCGGCGGCAAACTCGCCCAGACCTCCCACTGCGAGCATGACGTCCATCACCGTGAGCCCTTCGCGGAACGCGACGGACTGCGGCTTGCCGACCTGCCCCACGACCTTCACCTGGCTGAACGTGCTGACAGGCTGGGTCACGATGACGTTCACCTTCGGCGAACGAACATACTCGGCCAGCACCACCTCGAGATCGCTCGCGAGCTGCGCGGGCGTCTTGCCCACCGCGATCATGTCGCCGACGAGCGGAGCGGAAATCTTTCCATCCGGACGCACGGGCACCGTCACCGACAGCTCCGGATTGCGCCAGACGAACATCTGAAGCGCGTCGCCCGGGCCGATCCGATAGTCCGAGGGCAATGTCGGCACGACTGGCGGCGCGGCTTCTTCCGCAGCGATGAGCGGGCCGACGAGGCCCAACATCAGGAACAACGCCAGGACCTTCATGAGGCGCGCCGTGGCCATAGACAGTGATTCCCCGAAAAAGTCAAAGATATCAGAAGGGTTCGCGCGTCGCGGTGGCGAATTTGTGATCTGCAGCACGGATCGTTCACCTGTGGTTCTCCAAGCCTGCGAGCAGCTTCTCGGCATCCCGTTTTTCCGTGAAGCCACGCCCAGGCTGAAGCGCGCGCGTCAGCACCGTGCGCGCTTCCTGGACCTTGCCGGCAGCGGAGAGAGCGGCAGCATAGTGGTATTGCACAGTGGCGTCGGCAGGCATCCCGTCGGCGGCGACTTTCAGCATGGTTACCGCTTCTTCCACTTTACGCGCGGACAGAAGAATCCAGCCGTACGTATCCGCGACGGCGGGATTCGTCGGCGCCAGATCATGCGCCTTGCGAGCCAACACTTCAGCGCGCGGATCGCGCTTCGCCTGGTAGAGCCACGCGAGGTTGTTGAGGATCGCTGGATTGCCCGGCAGCTGTGCCGCGATGAACTCGAACTCCGTGATCGCCCGATCCTCGCGCCCCGTGGATGCCAGGTACTGCGCCAGCACCGTGCGGGCGCGCACGTCGTCGGGCCTCGAACCGAGCCAGAGCTCGAGCGCTTGCTCCGGCCGTTCGCGGTTGGCGAGCCGGACCGCATCGAATTGCTTGATGGCGGTGGTGGAGTCCGGAGCGAGACGGCTCGCCTGCGCGTACGCGGAAGCCGCTTCGGAGTAGTGATGCGCGTACATCTGCGCGTCGCCTTCGAGCACCCACACGGCGGCGTCGCTCGGGTGCTTGGCACGCAACGCCTCCGCCCGACTCAGCGCGGCCGCGCTGCCGTTCGATCGCAGGTCCAGCATCACCATCATCGCTTCGGCGGCAACCCAGTCGGGACGCAGTTCCAGCGCCTTGTTGATCGACTCGCGCGCGGCAACCGGCTGGTTCAGCGCGGCCTGCGCACGTGCCGTGCTCAACCAGTAAACAGGATTGCGCGGCCGCAGCTCACTCGCGCGGCGGAACCGCGCCAGCGCTTCGTCGAGCAGGCCCGCGTCCAGCAGGATCAATCCGGAAGAATGAATGACTTCGCTGTCGCCCGATGAGATCGCGACCGCTTCATCCAGCACGCGTCGCGCACCGGGCATGTCGTTACCCGCCGCGCGCAGCTGAGCGAGCATCAAACGCACCGGCACGCTCTTCGAATCCGATTTCAGCGCAGCCTGCAATGCGGCTTCCGCCGCCGGCCTCTGACCCGCCGCGAACTCCAGCCGCGCAAGCGTAACCAAAGCTCGCATATCGGCGGGATGCGTTTTCAGGATCGCCTGGATTTCCGACTTGGCCCGCTCGAACTCGCGCTGCGTGCCGAAATAGCTGGCGGCGAACAGGCGCAGGTTCTGATCATCCGGACGTTTCTGGATAAGCGACTCCACTTCGCGTGTGGCCACCACCGAGCCTTGGCTCGCCAACAGCGCGCGCACCAGCAGCGCCTCCCTGCTCAGGTCGCCGGCCGGCGATTCGGCCGCGCGGAGCAACGGGATGGCCGCATCGAAACGCCCAGCTCGAACATAGGCGGCGGCCAGCGCGATCTGCGCCGCGCCGTCCTTGGGACGGGCTTCCGCGTTGCGCTTGAGCACTTCGAGCGCGACATCGGGCTCACCGCTGCGCGCGCCAGCCTCGCCAGCCAGCGCGAATAGTTGCGAGTCGGAGCCCGTGCTTTCGAGTGCCGAGCTCAACACGCGCAATGCCGCGTCGGGGTGATCCAGCTCCAGCTCGATTCGACCGAGCAGCTTGCGCGCCTCGACATTGTCGGGCGTCTGCTGGATCACCTTCTCGAGCTGCGTCGCCGCCTGCATGTAGTTGCCCTGCGAGAAGTGGGCGGCGCCGAGCAGCATTCTCGCCTGGACCAGATCGGGCGCGGAGTTCACCACGCGCGTTAGCTCGGCGGTCCCATTCAAGTAGTCGCCTCGCGCGAGTGCGAGGCGCGCAAGCGTCAGGCGTGCGGCGAGCGCGCCCGGCGCAATGGCGTTGAAAGCCTCGGAACTGCGAGTCGCCTCGTCGATCTTCCCCTGCGCCAGCTGCGCTTCGGTGATACCCAGCGCGATGTCGAGTTGCTGCGGAATCGAAGCGTGCGTGCCGGCAACCTTGCGAGCGTTGTCGAGAGTCGTCTCGGCCGCCGCGTATTGACCGCGCCGCATGAGTAACCGTGATTGCAGGATGCGCGCATCGGTTGCGGCGACATTGCCGGATTGAGTGATGGGTGCCAGCCGCGCGAGCGCATCGTCGAAACCACCCTGCATGGCGAGCGATATCGCCATCGCGGTCGTCGCCTCGACGGAATCGGGCGCGGTTGCAAGCGCCCCCTGCAACCGCTCCTGCGCATCGCGCGGGCGATTCAACGCATTCAGCGCCCGGCCGCGGTAGACGGAGAGCGCTGGCTCACGAAGCTGGGCCCGATTCGTCTCGACCCACTTCAGCAGATCGGCACCACGCCCCATTGCTTCCCAGGTGTCCGCGCGAATCTCGGCGAGGTCCGCAGCCGGGACGCCTTGCTTCGCAAGCTCGGTGAGCTCGGCATCGGCGCCGCGAACATCGCCCATCTCCGTGTATAGCCGCGCCAGCATCAGGCGCGCTTTCGAATTGGCGGAGTTGGCCTGCACCAGCTTCTTGGCATCGAGCGCCGCGGCGGCAAAGTTGCCGGCGGCCTCCGACTTCTCCGCACGTTCGTAACGCGCGCTGTCCGACAGGATCAGGTCGCAGCCCTGCAGAGCGAATGCGACGCCGAGCATCGCGATTGCCAGCCGCAGCCGCGTCGGCACTCGCGCGCTCACTTCGGCTGCTCTCCCGCGGCCGACCCGGCGGCAAACCGCTCGAGCGTGGCACGTGCAATGGTGCAATCCGGCTGGCAGGTCGCGCGCCGCGCGTCCAGTGAGCTCAGCGGCGAGCCGCCCAGCGCGCGCAGGCCGTACCAAAGCTGTGAGGCCAGCGGTTCCACGAAACGGACGCCTCCGATGTCATACCGCGACCAGATGATCGACTCATGCCCGCGAGCATCCGCTACTCGCGTTTCAATGAAGCCTTCGCTCCCGGCATTCACGATCTTCTCATCCAGGACCGACAAACGCTCGCCTTCAAGGGAATTGGCGTAGTTGACCAGCTCGACTCCCTGACGCTGGCGGCGATAGGCCGCGACCATTACTTCGACGGTGCGACCGGATCGGTCCACGAAAGAACGCACCCGCACTTCGTCGGCGCCGGCAAAATTAGGTTTCCAGTCGCTGTCGCCGGGACTGTAGGGCCCGGACCAGGAGGTATCCGCCGGCTGAGGCGCCGCGACGACCGCCTTGCTGCCCGCGTCCAAGGCCGCGCCCGCATAGCCGAGCACGGGAAAACACCCCAGCGCGACAAGCGCTGTGACGATCGATTTGTTGCCAATAGCAGGCTCAGGCGCCACAGGAACCGCTGGCGCGGGCCGCTCGGTGCGGGCCGCAAACCACACGAAGGCAGCGGTGAGGATGACGAAGAGCCCCCAGCCGAACCAGTAGTGGTCTCGGGTGATCAGCCAGTGCTGCATGTTCGTGAGATGGCCCGCGACCACGATCGCGCCCACGCGCAACCAGTTGGCCAGCACAGCGAGCGCCAGCATGACCGCGAGCAGGAACACGCGACGGCGCATCGAGGCACGTTCGAACGCGCCGATCAGCGCCGCGAGCGCGAGCCCGACGATGACGTAGTGCACGCCGCTGCAGCCGAGATCGACGTGAAACTTCCCTTCCGGAATGGATATGAGCGTGTCGCTGCGGGAAGCCGCGATTCCGGCGATATTCAAAACGCCGGTGACGGCGGTTGCGGTCACGCGCGCAAGCGGAGCCGCCAGACTGCCCCAGGCAGGCTCGGCGAAGTAGATGAAGCCGATCGGGAACGTCATCGTTCGCGCGGCTCTCCAGCCGGCCACGGCCGCAACGGCCAGCAAGACGATGACCGGCGTGATCAGCAGAAACAGGTCCTGAATCGCCGCCCGCCAGAACAGAACCCAGGCGAAGGTGGCCCCGATCAGCAGCACCAGGGCGAGGCGCGACGGCCGCGCGACAGCCGCGGCGAACTCGTCCGCCGCCTCACGGATCAGCCACAGGCAAACGGCCGCGATCAGGAAGCCGTGTCGGTAGGTCCGGTCGCTCGGCTCCATCCAAGCGCCAACGAGGGCCGTGGTCGCCGGCCAGAAGACGAGCACCGACGCCACCCACAGCACCAGCACAACGCGGATCTTGTGGAAGTGAACCAGTCCGTCCTGCCGCAATGTTGTTGTGATTGTAGGGGCCATGTTGTGGCGAGAAACTTTACACAATCACTGTAAGAATCGATGTGAGACAGGTCACGACTGACGCGCGCCCGAGACCTGCCTCACATTCGTCACGCGCCCCCAAAAATGTATCCGAAACCAGACGCTTAACTCTATTGAGCAGCACGGAACCCCCGCCTAAGCTCGACGGCGGAGTAAGTGGAGTGTCATACAAGTGCTGAGCATCCCCTGCGGGCGCGACCTGGTCGCTGCCAGACGAATCTGCTCGTTCACAGGTGTCGTTGCCGCTCTGCTGCTGCAAGGCTGCGGAGGCGGTGGCGGCGGCGGCACTCAGTCGGCCACGGAGCCTCCGGCGTCGAACACGCCGACCGCGCCCACGACGCCCACAACGCCGACCACCCCAGCGGTGAATCACGCCCCGACGATCTCAGGCTCGGCCCCGACCTCGGTGCAGGCAGGGCAAGCGTTCTCCTTCACCCCGACGGCCAGCGACGCGGATGGCGATCGCCTGACCTTCAGCATCGTCAGCAAGCCTTCCTGGGCGACCTTCGATGCGGCGACGGGCCGGCTCACCGGAAGCCCCTCGGCCGTCGGAACATTCGCCAACGTCACGATCTCAGTCAGTGATGGGACCGCCTCGGCGAGCCTCGCCGCGTTCACGGTTGCCGTGACTGCCGCCGCACCCGTGACGGGCAGCGCCACGTTGTCGTGGACTCCGCCGACCACCCGCGCCGACGGCAGCACGCTGACGGACCTGGCGGGCTACTACATCCACTACGGAACATCGGCTGGAACCTACACGCAGACCATCCCGCTCAGCGGCACCGGCCTTGCGACCTACACCATCGACAACCTGTCGGCAGGCACCTACTACTTCACGGTGACGGCCTACGACTCGGCGGGCGCGGAAAGTCCGTTGTCGAACGTGGTCTCGAAGACCATCTGACCCGATCGAGGTCGGCGGGAGAAGCGCTCTCCCGCCAGGACGAGCGGGAGAGAAGATGGCGTCCCCAACGAGATTCGAACTCGTGTTACCGCCGTGAAAGGGCGATGTCCTAGGCCTCTAGACGATGGGGACCCGGCATACGGAACGGATGGTGGAGCCAGGCGGGATCGAACCGCCGACCTCTTGCATGCCATGCAAGCGCTCTCCCAGCTGAGCTATGGCCCCGTAAGCGTAAGATACTGTATTAACTAACGAAGCTGAACACCCTTCAACACGGCGAAACGGCCTTTCACGCAGCCCGCCCGAAAAGGGGCGCGAAGAATAGCAGAACGACCCCGGCCGGTGTCACGCTTCATGCATCACCCGAAGCCGCCACCCGTCCGACGAGGCGGCGACTGCCGCGTGCCAGCCCGGCTCGCAGCCGAGCCGTCGCACGAACCACCCTTTCGATACGCGGGACTCGTCCAGGACATCGACGTGCGCCGTTGCCCGATCATCGCCGAACCGCACGTGGAAGGAGTCGAGTGGCGCGTACAGGCCGGACCCCTGCGCCTTGATCACGGCTTCCTTGGCCGCCCAGAAGCGAAAAAACGTGACCGTGCGCAGATCGGCGGGCGCGTCGCGAATCGCGTCGAGCTCGGAACCGTGGAAGTAGCTCGAGGCGATCCCGAGCGCGTCGGTCCGCGCGTTCTCCCGCTCGATGTCGACACCCACTTCGCGCCCCACGCTCACGGCGAGCAGCGCGCGACCGTGCGAATGACTCAGGTTGAACGACACCTGCTTCGACACGAGTGACGGCTTGCCGAACTCACCCGCAGCGAATTCAAGACCGGCGGGATCGCTTTCACAGTACGCGCCGAGCAGATGCCTCATGAGGCCATGCGCGAAGATGAATGCCACTTGATGATGCTGGTGATGAAAGCGGCGACCGCGCGCGAGCTCATCCGCTGACAGTAATCGCTCACACTGAACCCTCGCCTCTTCAACGTCCTCGAGCAGAAACGCCCACACGTGCACCTCGTCGTGCGCGGCACGCACGCGCGGAACGCGCGCGATCAGCGCAGAAGGCCGCATGAAGTGCAGAGGTGTGAGGTGCATTTACGTAAGCGTCAGCAGAGCGAACGACTATACCTTCAGCTTACCTGCGCGTAGCACGCCACTGCGCCGAAAGAAAAATTTGCGGATAGTCCGCACGTAACGACGATGAGTCAAGCTTGGCTTCCGAGTGTCGCCTTTAGCCTACGTCTCGCACGCGAGACATTTAGAAAAACGACGCGCACCGACTCTACTTCGCGCCGAACGCCGGGGAAGTATTTCCATGTCGAATCGCAATAGCGATCGATGTGGGCGGTGGGGTCGAAGCAAAAAACAGCACGCGGTGTGTGGGCACCGTGGGCCGCATCGATTCGCCCTCGAGTAGACCAACCCGCGTTCACGGGGAAATTTCCGTTTCGCGGTTTTGTTTTTGCTTGAGGTGGGGAATCCATGCACTACGCTTACGCGCTTCGCGCGCCCCGGCTATGCGCGCTTGCGCTACTGGCCGTTGCTTCTATCTCATCAACGTTCGCACTCGCCGCGGCGCCACGCATCAGCGGCACACCGGCCACTTCGGTCGTCGTCGGGCAGAGCTATTCGTTCAAGCCCACGGCTTCGGATGCCGACGGCAACAAGCTGACGTTCAGCGTGGCGAACAAGCCAGGCTGGGCCTCGTTCAGCGGCACTACCGGGCAGCTGTCCGGCGTTCCTTTTGCGGAGCATGCCGGCACGTGGAGCAACATCGTCATCTCCGTGACCGACGGCACGAGCAAGGCCTCGCTGCCCGCGTTCTCGGTCGTCGTAAAGGCGAACCCGAACAAGTCGCCGACGATCACGGGCGCGCCACCCACCACCGCGAAGGTGGGCACGGCCTACGCGTTCACGCCGACGGCGAAGGACCCCGAAGGCAAGGCACTCACCTTCTCCATTCGCAGCAAGCCGTCGTGGGCTACCTTCAGCACGACCACCGGCAAGCTCTCGGGCACACCGACCGCCGCGGGCACCTACTCGTACGTAATGATCATCGCGTCGGACGGCGTGTCTTCGGCGTCCCTGCCCTGGTTCAACATCACCGTGTCGGGCTCGTCTTCCGGCGGCACGAACACAGCGCCGACGATCACCGGGACTCCGTCCACTTCGGCGACGGTGGGAACCGCGTATGCGTTCACACCGACTGCGAAGGATGCGAACAGCAATCCGCTGACGTTCAGCATCTCGAACAAACCGTCGTGGGCCACCTTCAGCACCTCCACCGGCAAGCTCTCGGGCACGCCAACGGCGGCCGGCACGAGCAGCGGCGTTGTGATCGGAGTGAGTGATGGCAAGGCCACCGCGGCATTACCCCCGTTTGCTATCGTGGTTTCGACGAAGCCCTCCAGCGGAACGGGTAGCGCCTCGCTCAGCTGGACCCCGCCCACTCGCAACACGGACGGCACCACGCTCACCAACCTTGCTGGATATCGCATCAACTACGGCACGAGTGCGGCGTCGCTCTCGAAACAGATCCAGGTCGCCAATGCCGGAATTTCCAGCTACGTAGTGGATAGTCTCGCTGCGGGCACCTGGTACTTCTCGATCAAGGCCTACACCAGCACAGGCACTGAAAGCAGTGCTTCAAGTCCCGTGAGTAAGAGCGTTCAGTAACACGCTTTTTCGAAAAACGCATTGTTAACTCGTACGCGGAGCGCATCCACCCGATGCGCTCCGCGTATCTTTTTTTGTCGCAAATCACGTGCGTCTCTGAGCGCCGACAGATTGCAAACCGCAACGCTTGACGATTAACTCCGCCGCGACGTTTGGGCAAACCCACTGCGAAGTGGGGACGCAAAGCCTCCGGTCTCGAGCTCAGGAGTGAGTGCTCGATGAGCTTCAGATAGCGGGGTTGCCGGCAGTGAGCGCTGTAGGAGTACTGCGCGTTTGCCGTCATACCTTCCGCTATCAGCGACCGAAGGCCGCGCCGCCCGGGCATGTGGGTGCTTGGAAACGGGGTAGTTGCAAGATGTTGGATCACGGGTCTCGCCGAGCAAAGCTCGGCCAATTCGCGCTGTGCGCGATGCTTGCTCTCTCACTGGTCGCCTGCGGCGGCGGTGAGGCGAGCCCTGGCGCCGCAACGGCGAATCCCTCCGACCCACCTTCCGATCCACCTTCAAATCCGCCCCCAACCCCTCCTGCCAACAGCATTCCTGTGCTCGACGGCGAGCCCGCGCTCACCGCGAAGGCAGGCGTTGCCTACTCGTTCGTGCCGAGTGCGAGCGATGCGGACCAGGACCCGCTCACCTTCTCCATCACCGGGATGCCGGCGTGGGCGACGTTCGACACCGCAACGGGCGCGCTCAGCGGCACGCCCGGTGATGCGAACGTCGGACAGACCGGCGACATCGAAATCGGCGTCAGCGACGGCAAGGCCGAAAGCACGATCGGACCGTTCCGCATCGAGGTAGCCGCCCGTGATGCCGCGCCGCCCCCGGCGAACACCACGCCGGTCATCACCGGAACGCCGGCGACGCTCGTCGTCGCTACGCAGTCCTACATTTTCGTGCCGACCGCGACGGATTCCGACAACGACACGCTGTCGTTCTCCATCGCCAATCGCCCGTCATGGGCAACGTTCAGCACGGCTACCGGCCAGCTTTCCGGCACGCCGGCGCGCACCAACGCCGGCACGTTCGCCAACATCCGCATCACCGTCAGCGACGGCAAGGCGAGCACCGCGCTGCCGGCATTCTCCATCCAGGTGCAGGCGGCGCCGAACAGCGGGCCGGTAATCGGCGGGTCGCCGTCGACGAGCGTGCAGGTGGGCACCGCCTATCTGTTCAAGCCGACCGCGAGCGACATCGACGGCGACACACTGACCTGGTCGATCCAGAACAAGCCGGCATGGGCTGCGTTCAGCACCACCACCGGCCAGCTTTCCGGCACGCCCACGAGCACGAGCGTCGGCACGTTCGCGAACATTCGCATCAGCGTGAGTGACGGCAAGACGAGCGTGGCGCTGGGCACGTTCAGCATCGTCGTGTCGGCCGCCCCGAACACGGCGCCGACCATCACGGGTACGCCGACGACGAGCGTGCAGTCCGGCACCGCTTACTCCTTCACTCCGGCGGCGGCCGATGCGGACAAGGACACGCTGTCCTTCTCCATCACGAACAAGCCCTCGTGGGCCACGTTCAGCATCGCCAACGGCATGCTCTCGGGCACGCCGACGGCGGCGCAGGTGGGCACCTACGCCGGCATCGTGATCTCTGTGAGCGATGGCAAGGCCACCACCTCGCTGCAAGCGTTCACGCTCAGCGTGACGGCGACGCCGAACAAGGTGCCGACGATCAGCGGCGTGCCGGCGACGTCGGTGACCGCGGGTTCCGCGTACAACTTCACGCCTTCCTCGTCGGATCCGGACGGTGACGCGCTTACGTTCAGCATCGCCAGCAAGCCGTCGTGGGCCACGTTCAGCACCACGACCGGCAAGCTTTCGGGCACGCCGGCCGCGGGCGACGCAGGCACGACGTCGGGCATCGTCATCTCGGTCAGCGATGGCAAGGCGACGGCGTCCCTCGCGGCTTTCCAGATCGTCGTGAATGCCGCGCCGGCCGCGACGGGCTCCGCCACGCTGAGCTGGACGCCGCCGACCACGAACGCGGACGGCTCGCTGCTCACGGACCTCGCGGGTTTCCGCATCTACTACGGCAATTCATCGGGTGCGATGAATCAGTCGATGACGATTTCCGACCCGCTCACGACCACTGGCACGGTGAGCAGCCTGGGCTCCGGTACCTGGTACTTCAACGTGAAGGCCTACACCTCGGCCGGCATCGAGAGCTCCGCGTCCCCGACGGTCAGCAAGACCATCAACTAGGAATCGCGGCTTCGATTCGCTTCAGGGTACGCTCGCGCCCGAGCAGCGCGAGCGTCGCATCGATCGGCGGCGAGACGGTGCCGCCGGAAATGGCGACGCGCACGGGCTGAACGATCTTCCCGAGCCCCACGCCGCGCTCCGTCGCAAGCCCGTTGAGGGCGTCATGGATCAGGGGCGCGGTCCACTCCCCCAGCGCGCTGAGACGCTTGTGCACCTCGCGAAGACCTTCCGCGGCGTCCGCGCCGAGGTGCTTCGCCGCCGCCTTCGGATCCATCTCGATCGCGTCGGTGAAGAAGAAGCGGCTGTTCAGCGCCATCTCTTTCAGCGTCTTCGCGCGCTCGCGCTGCGCGAGGATCAGTCCCTCGAGCATCGCGTCGTCGTCGCACTTCAGTCCCAGGCGATCGAGCTGATACCGCAGGTGAGGCACGAGCGCCGACGGCGCGGCCCGCACCATGTGCTGCTGGTTCAGCCACAGCAGCTTTTCGTTGTTGAACGCCGAGGCGGCCTTGTTGACATCGTGGATGTCGAACGCCGCGATCATCTCTTCCCGCGTGAACACTTCCTGGTCGCCATGCGACCAGCCGAGCCGCACGAGATAGTTCAGCAGCGCATCGGGCAGGAAGCCCTCGTCCTTGTACTCGAGCACGCTCACGGCGCCGTGTCGCTTGGAGAGCTTCGCGCCATCCGGCCCGAGAATCATCGGCACATGCGCATAGGCGGGCGGCGTGCTGCCGAGCGCGAGAAGCATGTTCATCTGCCGCGGGGTGTTGTTCAGGTGATCATCGCCGCGGATGACATGGGTGACACCCATGTCCATGTCGTCGACGACCACACAAAAGTTGTAGGTCGGCGTGCCATCGGAACGCGCGATGATCAGGTCATCCAGCTCGGTGTTCTGGAACGTGACACTGCCGTGGACGAGGTCTTCCACGACGACGGCGCCATCGAGCGGATTCTTGAAACGGATAACCGGCTGCACGCCCGGCCGCGCGTCAGTGCGATCGCGCCAGAGGCCCGGGTAGCGCGGCTTTTCCTTGCGAGCGGTCTGTTCCTCGCGGATCTTGTCCAGCTCTTCCTTCGTGCAATAGCAGCGATACGCCGTGCCGTCGGCGAGCATGCGGGCGATCACTTCCCTGTACCGGTCGAAGCGCTGCGTCTGGTAGTACGGCCCGAGGTCGTGGTCGAGGCCGAGCCACTTCATGCCCTCGAGGATGATGCGCACGGCTTCGTCGGTCGAACGCTCGCGGTCCGTGTCTTCCACCCGCAGGATGAACTTGCCGGCCATGCGGCGGGCATAGAGCCAGCTGTAGAGCGCCGTGCGCACGCCGCCGACGTGCAGCAGGCCGGTGGGACTCGGGGCGAAACGGGTGACGACTGACATGGCTGGAACACTACCCGGGCCGCGATCGGCCCGCTCGAACAGGGCCGCGGATGGTATCAAGCCGCGCGCCCGCACGCCCGGTGCGCTCGGAGGCCCCGCCTCCGCCCTTCCAAGCCGCCCGGCGATTGAGGGCTTCCCGGGGCTGCGCCGGCCACCCGTCAAACCAGCTTGTGCGCCTTCAGATAGCGCTCAACTTCGCCATAGCTGTCGTCCGCACCCGCATATTTCACGAGATTCCGCGCAGTGCGCAGCCAGTCCAGCGTCGAGGCACGGGCCTCCTTGGCAGCGCGCATCAGATCCTGCTGCGTGATCGAGCGCTCGATGTTGTTGGTGACGTGGTCTTCGAGCGCGAAGTCCTTGGCGGTTTCGACGACGCCTTCGATGTCCGCGCCCGAGAAGTGCGGGGTCGCCTTGGCGATGGCGGCCGCATCCACGCCTTCGTGCGGCACGCCGTGCAGTTTGAGCTCTACGATGTGCGCCCGCGCGCCCTCATCCGGCGGCGGCACGAACACCTGGCGGCTGAAGCGACCGGGGCGTTTCATGGCGGAGTCCACGTCCCACGGCATGTTGGTGGCGGCGAGGATCAGCACTTCCTGATTGTCGGCACCGAATCCGTCGAGCTGCGACAGGAACTCGTTCACCACCTGCCGTGTGTGCTCGGAGTGCGCCTTGGAGCGCGCAAACGCGAGCGCGTCGATCTCGTCGAAGAACAGCACGCACGGGCGACTGTGTCGTGCCTTCTCGAAAATCGCCGCGAGATTGCGCTCGCTCTCGCCGATATACATGTTGAGCACGTCGCTGATGCCGACGGACATGAACTCCGCGCGGCACTCCGTCGCGACGGCGCGCGCCAGCATGGTCTTGCCGCAGCCCGGCGGGCCGTAGAGCATCACGCCGCCGCCGGCGCGCTTCTTGAATTTTGCGAACAGGCCGGGCCGCAGGAACGGCTCGATGATCTGCAGGCGCACCGTTCGCTTGAGATCTTCGAGGCCCGCGATGTCGGCGAACCGGATGCGCTCGCGCGAGGTGTTGACGAAGTCCACGACGTTGTCGGTGCGACCTCCTTGCACGACGGACAGGCGACCCGGCTCGGCACGGCGTGCTTTCGACTGGCGCGCATCCAGCAACTCGTCGGGCACGAAGCCCGGCAATGCCGCAGCGGAGGCGTAGGACTGGAGCGCATCACCATCGCGGCCCAATGCGAGCAGCGCGCGGGCGCGCCCCACATGAGACGCCGCGTGCGCGGGCATCTGCTTGAGGACGATGTCGTACTGAGCGAGCGCGGACTGCGCGTCCCCCTGAGACAGCAACAGCGCCGCGTACTCCGCGCGCACTTCGCCATTGAACGGATCGCCCAGCAAAGCGCGTTCGAGATCGTCCCTGGAAACCGTCATTCGACCTTCACCTTCAGATCATCTTGCGCAGGATCGAGGGCCATACCCAGCTGTAAATGACATACGCGAGCCAGGTGTAGACGACTACGCTCCGAAACGGCTCCGGCACGGCCCTGCCCCAGCGCGCGAACGCCGATGATGCCAGCCACTGAGACCGCGGCCGCGCCGCCCCAACCCCACCGCTGCATCGGATACAGCGGGAGCATGGTCCAGTGAGTCTGCATCTTCAGCTCGCGAACGAGCGACAGGTAGTGAGGATTATCAGGTTGATTGCGCAGCAGCTCCTGCGCTATTCGGAGCGCCTCGCGGTTGCGCCCCTGCTGTGTCAGCGCCACGACGAGCGTCGTCGCCGTGATGAGACCTGCTCGGGATGGGCTTGCAGCAAGCGCAGAAGATGCTCGCTCTGCTGGCCCCGCCGCGAACCGCTGGAGATCACATCGATGATCGCGCCGACATACAGGCAGACCGGATGATCCGGCTCGTGCCGTAGCCCTTCCTGCGCCAGGCGACCCGCTTTTCGAGATTGAGCGTCTTCAGCATCAGTTCGCCATATGCGCCATAACAGTCGGCGTCTTCCGGGTTCTCCCGTAGAAGGCCGATTCCACAGTTCTTCGGCCTGCGCATACTCCTTCTTCACCTCGTGAAGGTAGGCGCAAAGACGGCGGGCACCGTAGTGCTGCGGGTCAGTGGCGAGCACATGGAGCACGGTCTGCATTGCCGCGTCGTGAATCGTCGGTGGCGTAGTCGATGAACGCCGCGAGATAGAGCAACTCGGTGTTATCGGGGAAATGCCGGAGGCCGTGCGAAATCGTCGCACGCGCCTGCGGGTAACGCCTGCGTTCGACCAGCGCGCGTGCTTCGCCGATGACCGCCGCGAGGCTTGGGGCGATGTTTTCGGACTCGCTCATGAATGCAGGATCGCCACGAAAGCGGTTGTCACCGACAACCCGACGACGACCGCGATGATGCCCGGCACCCAGCCCGAGGGAGCCTTGACCCCTAGCAACTGCATGCTCCGGTAGCTCCTATAGTGCAGGAGATAGATGCCGCAGAAGAATAGAAGACTCACAACACTGAGAAGCGCCTGCGGACCGGAGGAGCCGAGGGTAGCGGGCGAGCCATTCGTTGCCGCCCTGCCGATATTCCCACCAGAGCATTGCGTGCAGCAACGCGGCCGCGAGCAAGGCCAGAGGCCAGTCTCTCGACAGTCGGCGCAGGCGCCTCGAATTGAGCAGGGCAATCACCGCAGCGGCGACAGGGCCACCCACGAACGCCGCGACATAACCCGTAGTGGCCGAGTAAATAGCGGTCGCCGGTACATTCGTTCCGCTGAGCGAGGGTCTCAGCAGGTCGTCGCGATCGTTCATCGAAGGCAATTTACTCGATTCGCGTGGCCGGCGAAGGCCGCCAGATCAAGCGGGCGCGGTGTCCGGTAACCGCGGACGACCGCCCTTGCGTCCATTCTTGCGGGCGGCGGTCGCTTTGGCACTGGAGGACTGGCGGCCGCCCAGCCGGCCGAGCTCGGCCATCCACTCACGCCCCTCTAACGCGGAGGACACGAGCGCCGGAACACTCAGGTCGAAATCGAGCCGCGGCCAGTGCAGGCCACCACCCCGGCCGGCGACTTCAACGCGGCTTCGCTCGGCGGGCGATGCCTTGGAGAGCCCCGGCACGAGACTGACGGGAAGTCGAACGACGACACCATTCGTCATCTCGATCTGCAGAACCGCACCCCGCGCAAGAACACGCGCCTTCGCCGCACGCGGACCCATCGCCGGCATGTCGCGCGAGGCGTTGCTCACGCAGCTCTTTTCGTACCCAGTCAGGCGTCGCCATGAATTTCTCTCCAACGTTGCCTCAGGAGCTCGACCTGCTCCCCGATTGCCGTCAAGACCGACTCGAGCTCCGCGCGAGTCAGGCCGTCGTTTGTGACGAGCCTCGCGTGCTCGCCATTCTCACCCAGCGCGACCTTCGCCTCACAGTCCGGCCCGATCGCATGCACGTGCGGTGGCAATGATCATTCGAATAGACAACGACGCGGAAGCGGCGCACGCGAAATACCGTCACCATGATTTTATCCTAACGCTTGGGTTTCGGCCATATGGCCATGGCTCCCAAAGTAGGATGTGCTCGCGCCAGGTGGCACCCGCAAATCGGGTGCAAACGTGTAGAAATGCAGCCACCGCGTACCGCACGAGCTACATCGGCGGGCGGAAGTGGTGGAAGCGCGGTCCGGACGCGAAAGAGGAAAGGACGCGGGCTTCGGTTGGCCCCGCTTCAGGCGCCTCGCATACGCGCTTGCTTAGGAGTGAGCGGAACCGCGTCGCGCAGAAAAGGTAACTAGCAAGCGGCCTCAGGCCGCCTGAGCTGCCGCCGATGGCTGCCGCTTGTCGAGCAGCGTGCGCTGAGGAGGTCCGTGATCGGGCGCTCCACGGCCCACCAGAACAGAATGCCCAGCGCGCATGCGCCAAGCCATAGCACGACAACCATCACGTCCGCCGGTAGGCGGATGCCGATCAGCTTCATGATTTTAGCAACGCCGGAGCGGGCGGGATGAACGGCCGCCTCCGTCAGAACTGAGGTCGGGTCAGGCCAGGCGGCCTGTGCCCGGTGCTGGGCGTGAACGATGACGACGGTGCAGGCGGCGAGCGCGCGCAGAACCTGGATTGAACGTATTTGCATCCCTAGTCGGCAACTCTTCCACCTCGAATCCCTTGCCGATAGAGACCGCCAGGTCTCGCGCATAGAGCGAATTGCTAGTCTCGTCGGCAACGACAAGCCACGTGGTTTCGGCGACGGGCGCCATGGCGTCGCAAGGCGACCACTAAGGCCACGGGACAGGAAATACGGTAGGGGAACCACTCCATGGAAGCTCGTCTAAGAGCACCTGTACGATGCTAACGACGTTGGCCATAGATGCGGTGTTGATCGGTATTGAGCCTCTGCCTCTGCCACCGCCTTTAACTGTGTACTGGAGTTCGTCGCCGCTGACGTTACAAATCTCTAGAGGATCTTCCGCTGATATCGCGTCAGCGTCAGTTTCTCGAAGGACTCGTTGCTCCACATGCAGGATTGAATCCCTGACGGCATTTAGACCCGGCAAAGCAAGATCAAGGGCAGGTATCGCCTTTTTCGCGGCCCGGTGTCTGATGCGGCCGATGCAGCTTCGCATGGTGTCCAGGGCGATAACGAAAGATTTGGCGTGCACCATTGGCGCCAGCAGGCTGTATGTGTACGGATAGATGTGCTCGTCACAATACTTTGCCAAGCGTCGGCGATCAGCTTCGATTGCGATCAAATCGAACTCTTCACGGGTTGTGGGGGCTCGCCCACGTGCACGCCATTCATTTTCGACTATCTGATTGGTCTGATCCTGACGCCCCATCAGAGCGAACATCGTTCCGCAATGCGCCTCTCGGCAGTCGATAAAATGCCCCAACGCAATGGCTGCATCGACAACGCAGTTCAATGCCGTCGTGAGCAAAGCGTCCACGCGATTGCCGTTCGGCTGGGGAATTTCCAACCGCGCGCCAGGTATTACAAGAACGAATGGGACGACCGTGGCCATCTAATCATTCTCATTGTGTACGGCAGCTACCACGCCTTTGCTTCCGTGAGGCGTACTTCGCGAAGATAGACCAGAAAGGCGTGACCAAACTCGGTCGGGAACAGTTGATCGCCGTCCCCGCCGTACAAGTCCTGATGTGAGCATGAACCCAAGCCAATTCTCGAACGGATAGTTTTGTATAGAGCTGTGGGAATTTTTCGGAGTATGGCCTGAAGAAATCACGGGCAGCTTCGACAGAGATCGATCCGATTTCAATCCAATCGTTTCAAGCCTTCGATCTGGCTTCCGAAGATGCGGTTGTACACAAACTCGTGCGATGCCAAAAGGCGTGAGATGGCGAGCGCGCGAACTAACTGCGCTTGCCTGTCCGCTGGCGGGATGGCGGCAACCAACTCCTGTATCCGCTGCTCCATTGATGCGAGTGCCGGTGAATTTGGGTCCGGCGCCGGGCTGCGGCACGAATGGAGCGATTGGAGCGGCAGTCACCGGATTGTCGGGCGTGGTCGCCTGTTGCTGCTCAATCGCTCGCACAGTGGCGACGATCCCGAAGCCCTTGAACTCCCAGTTCCGATTTACGAGCAACGCCACCAAAACGGGTTTCAGTACGAACACGAGAACGAGGATCAGCACCGGCCACGCGATGACCTTCACTAGCTCAAGAGCGAGGTTAAACCTTCATGCCAAGTCACGTGGACTTTCTCCCTGCACGGCTACCGTGTCCGCTGACGGCGGTTTACTGAGACCGCCCCGCACGGAGCTGTGCTGTTACTACGCTGTTAAGAGCAGCGCTTCGACCCCAGGCGTAGTTTTTATATTGGAAGTTATTGATTTGGTGGACGGTACTGGGATTGAACCAGTGACCCCTGCCGTGTGAAAGCAGTGCTCTACCGCTGAGCTAACCGTCCCCGAAAGCGGACGCGAAGTCTAAGGGCACCGGGCCGATCAGGCAATCCGGGTCGGAGGCCAAAAAGGCCATGCCTGCAAGGCCCTATATAAGGTGTGCCGCCCGGCCCGCCGCCCGCCACGTAGCGAGCCGGCCACCGACGGCCTCCCCGGACGAGGTTGCGTTTGTGAGACGCTCCGTCGGCGCTGGATGAGGGGGTCTTCGATGAGCGCTGAGCCATTTCCACGCCGTAGCCGCGCGTGGTACGCCCTGTTCGTACTCATGCTTTGCTACACGCTGTCGTATATCGACCGGCAGATCCTGGCATTCCTCGTCGAACCGCTGAAGCACGAGCTTTCGATTTCCGACACGAAGATCGGCCTGCTGCAGGGAATCTACTTCGCGATGTTCTACACCTTCGTCGGCCTGCCGATGGGGTGGCTCGCCGACCGCTACAACCGCCGCAACATCGTTGCCGCCGGGGTATTCGTCTGGAGCGTGATGACCGCGCTAAGCGGAGTCGCACTCAGCTACGTCACGCTGGCGCTCGCGCGCATGGGCGTGGGATTTGGCGAGTCGACCACGAACCCCTGCGCGTTCTCGATGATTTCCGATTTCTTCCCGAAGGAAAAACTGAGCACGGCGCTCAGTGTGTACATGATGGGCATCCAGCTCGGCTCGGGGCTCGCCCTCATCATCGGCGGCGTGGTCGTGCAGGCGGTGATGCAGATGCCGCCGACGGAAGTGCCGTGGCTTGGAACGCTGTCGCCGTGGCGACTGACCTTCCTTGCGGTGGGTTTGCCCGGTTTCCTATTTGCCCTGCTGGTGTTCACGTTCCGCGAGCCGCCGCGCCGGGCGATGCTCCGGAATGAAAGCGGCAAGGCCGCGCCGGCGAAGTTGAGTATCGCGCTTCGCGAAGTGGGCAAGCGCTGGCAATCGGTCTTCGGGCTGGCGTTCATGATTGCCAGCCAGGCGCTGTGCAACTACACCCTGTTGAGCTGGGGCCCGTCGTTCTTCGGGCGCGTGCACCAGTGGCCGCGCGATCGCATCGGCCTGGTACTCGGCTTGATCGTGCTCGGCTCCGGCTGCGCCGGGCTCATCAGCGGTGGAAGGCTCGCGGACTGGTGGCAGCGGCGCAATGTGGTCGATGGCACGCTGCGTGTCGGCCTCATCAGCCTGATTGGCGTCGGCATTCTGCTACCCACCGCCATGGTGCTACCGGAAGCCAGCTGGACGGTCGGGGTGCTCGTGGTGGCCGTGTACTTCATCGGGCTACCGATCGGCTGCTCGTACGCGGCGCTCCAGTACATCTTCCCGAACCAGGTGCGCGGCGTGGCTTCGGCCATCGTGCTGTTCATCGTGAATTTCACGGGGCTCGGGCTCGGCTCGCTGCTGCCGGGCCTGCTCAACGATCGCCTCTTCCAGGATCCGCTGAAGGTGGGCTACTCGATCGCGCTCACCGTGGTCATCACCAGCCTCTTCGGCATAACGATCGTGCTGCTCACGATGAAACCCTACCGACGGCACTACGCGGAGATGCGAGGCGTCACCTAGGCGGCGGCGCGGGGGTGCGCTGCTGCTCCTGGCTCTTCTGATACTCGAGCGCGAACGTCGGATCGCACTCGTACGGATATACATGATCGCCCGTCTTCTTCTTCCACGCGATGAACCGCGCGCCGCGGCTATCCAGCACGTCCGGGTCTTCGAACTCCTGCGTGGCGTGCAGCTCCGTGCCGTCCGCGTTCACGCGGAACCGCTCGATGACATGCACCTTGTTGCTGTGTGAGAGCCCGTTGTTCGTGATAGTCGCCGCTTCGATGTGCGTGGTGTCGACGACCAGCGTGTCCCCTTCCCAGCGCCCGGTGGAGAAGCCGACTTTCGAGTCCGGCGTGTCGTCCTGCGGCTTGCGCCCGTCCATGAACACGACGCGCAGCATGTCGAAGTATTCGAGCTTGATGAGGATGAACTCGGTGCCCTGGTAGATCTCGAGCGGGAACGGCCCCTGCATCGCGTACACGATCGACGGGGGCTTGCAGGCATTGGAGAGCGACATGTCCTCGCGCGGATCCCACTTCTGCGCGGCCGCCAGCGCCTTTGGCTTGACCTTCAGCCCGCCGTACTCGCCCCGCGGAAACTCGACGGCGCCGGTATCGCCCAGGACGACCGTGTTGGGCGGCAGCCGATCCATCCGATCTTGCCCGACAGGTTCCAGAACCCCGCCAGGTCCGGATGCCCGCCCGGACCCTTCGCGGGCTTGCCGGCCGCCGCGGCCACCGACGCCATGAGCGACAGCGCGGCTGCGCACAGCACGCCGAACCCGGCCATACGCCTGTATACCCGCTGCATCGGCATCAATCCTCCGTCCGAACGGCTTGCCGATGGCTTCGCCATTCCGCGGCTTGGCGCTGCGCAGGCGCGCGTAATGCGCGTCATTGCGGCCCGGCCAGCCCTCGATGGTGACGGTTTCCCCGGCCATGAGACTCTCGGCGTCCAGCCGCGCCGGCGCAGGATCGACGGGGAATTGGTTTCCACCTTCCACTCCTCCAGCGCGCCGTCCTTGTTCTTGATCTGCAGCACGATGAGCCCGTGCGGATTCACGAACTTGAACTCGGTGACGACGCCCGTGAGGGTGATGGACTTCTCGCTGTCGAAGAACACTGCAAACGAGTGATGCGCCAGCGCCGCCCCCGGCAACAGCGCCAGGACCGACAACGCGAGCTTCGAACGCAAACTGGACCGCATGAACCCCTCCTGCCCGACCCGGCGATTCTGCCACGGCGCGCCCGGTCGCAGGGGGAACCGGTCGTTCCATTCGAAGCCCCTTTGTTTATAGTGCGGACACGACAACGAAGGGGGACCCATGACTACACGACGCGAAGTAACGCTCGGCATGCTCGCCGCGGCGTTCGGTGCAACGCTGATCCGAGGAGCCCGCGCCGCCGACAGTGCGAAAGGCGTGAACTGCCTGACCATCGTCTATCCGGCCGGTGAAGGGCTCACGTTCAACGCGGACTACTACCGCGACCATCATCTCAAGACGATCATGAAGCTCTACGGCGCCACCGTTCAGCGCTTCGAGCTTCGCACGGTGAACGCGCCGAAGGCGGCCTACGCCGCAGCGGTCAACATCTGGATCGGCGACCTCGACGCGTTCAAAGCGAACAACGACAAGCACGGCAAGACGTTGCAGGACGACGTGCCCCACTTCACGAACGCACGCCCCATCATCCAGTTTCGACAAGGTGCACGGTGAGATGGGTGCGAAGCGCGATGCGCCGAAGATCGGCGATGCGTGCCTCACCATTCTCTATCCGAACAGCGACGGCGTGCGCTGGGACGTGGACTACTACAAGATGGGCCACATGCCGTTGATCATGAAGCTGTACGGCGAAAAAGCCATCAAGCGCTTCGAGCTTCGCAAGGGCGACGCGGGCATGGCACCGAACAGCAAGCCCGATTTCATCGGCTCGGTGAACATCTACATCAACGACCAGGCCGCGTTCGATGCCGCAGGCAAGGTGCACACAAAGACCCTCGTGGACGATGTGCCGCACTTCTCCAGCGTGAATCCCATTGCGTTTCCCACTGTGATTTACGGCATCGGCTGACAATTGTTACTGCACAGACGGCCAGTTCCGCGCCCGGCGTACCTGAGGAAAGGCGGGGGTTAACCCCGCCCGCCCTGTTTCGCCGTCGGCGCGGTCTGCGACACCGCCGGCAGGTTCTTCGGTGTGAACTCGATGTACGGCGTACCGACGTTGGCGTTCGGCGCCAGCGCCGCCGCATACGTGCACCCTTGGCGCCGAGGGAACGGACGAAGCGATACATCGAGCGCAGATCGTCGTCGCCCATGTCGCGAAGCGCGAACCACGGCATCGGCGGCAACCGCTCGACACGCGCGAACCGGAGCCACTCGACTTCGGTCATCGACTGAACGGTGAGCCGCAGGTTCGCGGGGTACGAAACGCCCCACGGTCCGCGGAAACCCACCGGCTGCCCGAGCAGCCAGTCCGACTGCGCCACCTTGCCACCCGTCTCCGAGTAACCGGCCGTATGGCAGTCGTTGCAGCCCGAGATCGCCACGATATAGCGGCCCCGCGCGATGGACGCGGCGTCGGCCTGCGCCGGGGCGGTGGCCCCGATGACGCTGGCGACGGCCACAGTGCCGGCTTTAGGCCGCCGGGGACGCCGTAGCGGGACGTGAAGCACTGTCAGCGGCAGCTCGGGGCGGGAAGCCCAGGCCGACTGCCAGCAGCAGGACGGAAGTGATCGCCAGGGCGCCGGCAGCGCTCGCGACACGGAAACCGCCGGCAGGACCTTGAGTTCGGGGGACACGTTGATTCTCCTCTTCTGTGGATGATTGCGACTTACACGGATCTGACGCGCAAGCGCTACAATTCGGCTCAAGAATTTCGAGGGCACGGGCAGGCGGCAAAAACCACGCTTTTTGCCGCCGGAAGCGAAGGCGATGTCCGAGAAAAGCGCCGCAGGCGACTTTTCTCCAATAAACCAACAGGGGATTTGAGTCGTGGCGGACCAACCGGTTACGCAGCTGCTCGCCAAGTGGCGTGGCGGCAATGAAGCCGCGCTCGGTGAGCTCACCGGGCTCGTCTATCAAGAGCTTCGCTCGCTCGCGCAGCGCCATCTGCGGCGCGAGCGGTCCAATCACACGATCCAACGCACGGTCGCTGGTGCACGAGGCCTTCGTGCGGCTGGTGAATCAACAGTCCGTGGATTGGCAGAGCCGCGCGCACTTCTTCGGCCTCGCCTCGAACCTCATGCGCCGGATACTCGTCGATCATGCGCGCGCGCGGCTCGCTTCAAAACGCGGCGGCGGCGTGGAAGCGGTGAGCCTCGATGAGATCACCAATCCCACGGAGCCCGAGGACTCGGGCGCTGCCGCTGGCCCGCGCTACGCCGAGCCGCGGAAGGTCGATGGCGAAACGGACGAGGACGTGGCCGCCATCGACGAAGCGCTCACCCGTCCTCACGGCGCTCGACGAGCGGCAGGCGAAGATCGTGGAGATGCGCTACTTCGGGGGTCTCACCATCGAGGAGACGCGCAGGCGATGAATATTTCCGATGCGACGGTGAAGCGGGAGTGGACTCTCGCGCGCGCGTGGCTGCGCCGCGAGCTTTCCAAGGGAGAGTAAGGCCGTGGACGGCGGCCGCTGGCAGCGTGTGAAGGATCTCTTCGCCGCCGCGCTGGAGAAGGACGCCGCCGAGCGCGAGGCGTTCCTCGACGAGGCGTGCGCCGCCGACGCCGAGCTGGCGCGCGGAAGTGGATTCGCTCCTCGCCGCGCACGCGAGCACCGACGATTTCATCGAGCGCCCCGCCGCGCATCGCGCGCTCGATCTCGAACCGGAAACACTCCCACCTTCCTGGATCGGCCGTCGTGTCGGCGACATCCGAACATCGCGCGCCTGCTCGACGCCGGCAGCACGGAGGAAGGCCAGCCCTACCTCGTCATGGAGCACATCCAGGGCCGGCCGATCGATGACTACTGCAAGCGGCACAAGCTCGGGCCGCGTGCTCGCCTCGATCTCTTCCGCACCCTCTGCGGCGCCGTGCAGTACGTGCACCAGCATCTGATGGTTCACGGGGACCTGAAATGCAGCAACGTGCTGGTCTCGGAGAACGGCACGGTGAAGCTGCTCGACTTCGGCATCGCCCGGCTGCTCAACCCGACGCCCGCGCCCGCGCCGGTGCCGGTGCCGGTGCCGAATCCCGCGGATCAGAAGCTCACCGGCTTCTTCGCCCTCACGCCGGAATACGCAAGCCCCGAGCAGATTCGCGGCGGCCCGATCACCACCGCGAGCGACGTGTACTCGCGGCGACCTCGACAATATCGTGCTGATGGCGCTCGAGAAGGATCCGGCGCGCCGCTACTCGTCGGTCGAGAAGCTCGAAGATGACCTGCGCCGGCATGTCGAAGGCTTTCCGGTCGCGGCGCGCTCGGCCGGATATCTCTATCAGCTCGGCAAATTCGCCGGACGCCACCAGGCCGGCATCGCGGCGATCGCCCTCATCGCGCTCACGCTCGTTGGCGGAATCCTCACGACGCTGCGACAGGCGCGGATCGCGCAGGACGAGCGCCAGCGCGCCCAGCAGCACTTCGACGAAGTGCGCAAGCTCGCCAACGTGTTCATGTTCGACGTGCACGGCGCGATCCAGGAACTGCCGGGGTCCACACCGGCGCGCAAGATGCTGGTCGACAATTCGCTCAAGTATCTCGAAGCGCTGTCCGCGGAGTCCGGCGGCGAGCCCACCCTCCAGCGCGAGCTCGCCTCGGCCTACGAAAAAGTGGCGGACGTCCAGGGCGGCTTTCGTGCGGCGAGCCTCGGTGATACCGAGGGCGCAATCACGGCAAGCTCAGCGAGATCCTCACGGGTGGGGGCAACGTCGACGCCGGCCTCGACAGCTCACGACGCGCGACGAAGCTCGCCCAGGAACTCGTTGCCTTGCCGGGGGCGACGATCGAAGACCGGCGCAACTTCGCCACGACGCTCCTGAGCTTCGGATGGCAGCTCGCGCGCACTCCGCGGGTGGGCGACGGCGTGCTGTTCATCCGCCAGTCCATCGCGGCGTTCGACAGCCTGCACACCCAGTATCCAGACGACGTCGCGATCGCACGCAACCTCGCGCTCGCCTACAGCCGGCTCGGCGAGACACTGCTGGAACGCACGCGGAACTGGACGGGGGCGCTCGATGCGCATCGCAAGGGGCTGGACGTCGCCGACCGAATGCTGAAAGCCGATCCGCGCAACAGCAACCTGGTGAAGATCGTCGCGTGGGCGCGGCTCGGCGTCGGCACCGCGCTCTACGAGCTCAACCAGCTTCGGCCCGCGCTGGCGTCGCAGATCGCGGCGATGGACATGCTGCGATCCATGCTCGAGCTCGACGCCAGGAACGAAACCGCGCGCTCCGACACGGCGTACGCGATGAGCGAGGTGGGCAAAACGCTCATCGCACTGGGCGAGCCGGGTCCCGCGCGAACGCAGCTCACGGAATCGCTCGATATCTTGTCTCAGGCCACCGGTCTTGCGGACACGAACCTCACCTATAACCGGGTGCTCCTCGGCGTGATCTACGTGCGCCTCGGCCTCACGCACGCACTGAATGCCAACCGGCCTTCCGTTACGCGTGCCGAACGAGACAAAGCCTGCGCGGAAGCGCACCACTGGTTCGCGCTCGGCGGGCCGATCATTACCGCCGGCGCGAAGGCGGATCAGCAGTGGCTATATCTGGTACGCGACGCCGCCGAGCAGATGACGCGGCAGGCGCAGAACTGCACGAAAGCGCTCACGGTGTCCCGGTGAAACAGGGTCTGTCGCGACCTGCCGGGGTAAGCTGCGGCAGGTCGGGCGCCCCGAAGCCGCTTCAGTGCCCTGAGAAGGGCTTACAGGACCCCGGAGGTGAGCTCAGATCCGATTCAAGCCCCCGTGCTTGAGCCGCAGTGGCGGCGCACCCATACTGCTGACCACCGGGCGGCACTGCCAGTCCCGCACCAGATGGATGGGTAATGAAAGTCGACCTGTACGATGCTCCTCTCTCCCCGGAAGCGGAAAAGCTCCTGAAGGACTCGCACGCGGCTCACGAGCTGATCATCGAGATCATGGAAAGCGGCGGACGGCGCCGTTTCGAAGTGAAATCGGGCTCGAAGACGCTCGACGTCACCGCCAGCGAGGCGGTGCTCGCAACCTCCGAAGCCTGATCCCGCCCACCGGGTTCGCCGGCCCGTGAATTTCGCGCTTCCGGCCATCACGCTGCTGCTTCTCCTGCTGCCCGGCATCCTCGCCGTGCAGGGCTTCCTGGGCCGTATCGGCCGCAAGACTTCCGATCCCGTCGGCCAGGCCGGGCTCACCTGGGCCGGGCTCGTCGCGCTGCTGATCGCACCCGTCATTCACCTGCTGCTGACCAGCGCGCTCCATGTTTTCGGCGCCCCGCCGCCGGACCTGCACGCCACGCTCGTGCTGCTTTCGGGCCGTTTCGACGATCAGACGGAGTTCCAGCGGGCCATTGGCGCGGTCATCGGCTCCGCGTGGCCGGTCACGGCGTACTTCCTCGCCGCTTCGCTGCTCGGCCTGATCTTCGGCTCGATCGCCCAGCGCGTCGTTCGCCACCTGCAGCTCGATCGCACCTTCCCGGCCTTTCGCTTCGCCAGCGACTGGCACTACCTGTTCGAGGGCGAGATCCGCAGCGACCTGCCGCGACCCGACTTCGTCGTCGTCGCGGTCACGGTCGAGCACGCCGGCACGGCGTATCTCTATGTCGGCGTGCTCCGGCACTACGCGGTCGACCGCCAGGGCGAGCTCGCACGGCTGCACATGAACAGCGTCGTACGACGGCCCATAGCCGAAGACCGCGCCCCGGGGCAGCAACAGCAGCTCCCCGATCAGAGCGGCCGCTTCTACCCGATCACCGGCGACGAGCTGGTCATCGTGTTCCGCGAAGTGCGTACGCTGAACGTACGCTACATGTACCTCAAGCCTCGCGGCTGAACGCAACGCCGGGGTGCGCTCGGCTACCAGCGATTTCAGAGAAGTTCTTCCGACTCTCCCTAACGCAGCGCCTCGGCGACCGGGCGGTCGGCAAGGTTATCGATGAACCAGTTCGGGTAGACGGGCGCCAGCGCAGTGGCGGCATCGAGGGCCGCAACCTCCTGCTCTGCCAGCTTCACGTCCACGGCGCCCAGATTGTCTTCGAGCTGATGCAGCTTGGCGGCGCCCAGGATCACGCTGGTCACGGCCTTCTTCGCCAGCAGCCACGCCAACGCCACCTGGACGACCGTGCAGCCATGCGCGCTGGCGATGCCGCGCATCTGATCCACCACGCGGAAGCCGTGCTCCTTGTCGAAAGGCAGCAGGTCGAAGCCGGCGATGCGATTTTCCGGGTCCTTGAGGTTGTCGCGCGTGTACTTCCCGCTCAGGAAGCCTGACGAGAGCGGGCTCCATGCCGTAAGGCCGACACCGTACTGACGCATCATCGGGATAACGTCCCGCTCGACGTCCCGGCCCAGCAACGAGTAGTGCATCTGGCCGTGCGTGAAGCGCGCAAGCCCATTGGCCTTCTGCAGTTCCAGCGCCGCCGCGGTCTTCCACGCGGACCAGTTGGAGAAGCCGAGATAGCGGACCTTTCCGGCCCGCACGAGCGAGTCGAGCGCTGTCAGCGTCTCCTCGAGCGGGGTGTGCGGATCTTCCTTGTGCACGATATAGACGTCGATCCAGTCCGTTCCCAGGCGTCGCAGGCTCTGGTCCACCGACCACAGGATGTGCCGGCGGGACAACCCGGCCTGGGTCAGCGGTTTACCGGTGCGGAAGCCGACCTTGGTGGCGATCACCACTTCCTGACGACGCGCTTTCAGCGCCGCCCCGAGCAATTGCTCGGATTCGCCGCCCGCGTAACCGTCGGCGGTATCGAAGAACGTCACGCCGGCGTCCAGCGATCGGGCCACCAGCTCTTCGGCGAGCTTCGCGCCCACTTTGAAAACCGCACCGATGTCCTTGTTGCCGGCGGTGAATGTCATGGCGCCAAAGGCCAGTCGGGAAACCACGAGGCCGGTCTGGCCGAGAAGCTGGTACTGCATGGGATCACCTTTCGAAAAAACCCGAGAATGAAGATCGACAGCGCTCGCCACAATGACAATAATCGCCGCCTTTCCGCCACCATTGAAATCGTGAACATGGCTTCGCGCACCGTTCTCTTCATTGGTTACGACGGCGTCGGCCTCCTCGACCTCACGGGGCCGTTCACCGTGTTCTGGTCCGCATCGTGGTTCCTCACCCAGCGTGGCGAGCCGCCTTACGAGCGGCGGGTGGCCACCGTGAACGGCGGGCCTGTTGCGACCGCGGATGGCATCACCCTCATGGCCGAGCCGCTCGCGAATTTCGATGACGTGCCCATCGACACGCTCATCGTGCCGGGCGCGCTCGATCTCACCGGCGCCATGCAGGACCCGACGCTCATCGACTGGATCGCGCGGAATGCGCCTCGCGCGCGCCGGGTGTGCTCCGTCTGCACGGGCACATTCGTGCTTGCACAGGCCGGGCTGCTCGATGGCAAACGCGTGGTCACGCATTGGCAGGCGGCCGAGGCGCTGGGCAGGCAATTCCCCCGTCTCAAGGTTCAGCCGGATGCGATGTTCGTGCGTGACGATCCCGTGTGGTCATCCGCCGGAGTTTCCGCCGGCATCGATCTCGCTCTCGCCCTCGTGCAGGACGATTGCGGGCGCGACGTGGCGATGAGCGTTGCGCGCCAGCTGGTTGTCTACATCAAGCGTCCAGGCGGCCAGACGCAGTTCAGCGAGTTGCTTCAGGCGCAGTTGAAAGGTGGAGAACCATTCGCCGAGTTGCACGACTGGCTCTCGACGCACCTGCACGACGAGACGCTGTCCGTTGAATCGCTCGCCCGCCGCGCGTGCATGAGCGCACGGAATTTCGCGCGCGTATACAAAACGAAGACCGGCCGCACGCCGGCGAAGGCGATCGAGCTCTTCAGGCTGGAGACGGCGCGCAAGCTGCTCGAAGACACCGACGAGCGCATCGAGACCATCGCGCGACGCACGGGCTTCGGAGACGAGGACCGCATGCGGAACACGTTCCAGCGGCACCTCAATGTGAGCCCGCGGGACTATCGCGAACGGTTCGGCAACCCCGAGCCGACGGTTGCGCTCGCCTGATCGCTGAGGCGTCTTTGGAGAAGCCCTCAATCGCCGGGCGGCTAAGAGTGAGGCCGAGGCCACCTTCCGAGCCGCGGTCTCGCTCTTAGCCGCCCGGCGATTGAGGGCTTCTTCAAACTCCCTTCAGCGATCGAACTTCGTAGAAAGCACGACAGAGGACGTAGTGCGCTCCACACCATCGAGGTTCCCGATAGCGTCGATGAGATCGTCCATCTCCTTCACCGACGGCGCCACCGCCAGCGCGATCATGTCGAACACTCCGCTGACCGACTGAAGCAGGCGCACCGTGGGCATGCGCTTGATCTCCGCGCTCACGGTGGCCGCCCGCTTCGGGCCGACAGTAATCATCACGTACGCGTGGATCTGGTCTTTCTCGAAGCTCTCCGCGACCCGCACGGAATACCCCGTGATGACCTTCTGGCGCTCGAGCCGGGCGATGCGGCTTTGAAACCGTCGTGCGCGAAACGCCAAGTGCGCGCGCCAGCGCCGAGACCGGCGCGCGCGCCTCCTCTCGCAGCTTTGCGATGAGCAGGCGGTCCAGCTTGTCCAGGTTCGTCATTTCGACCAGTCACGTGCGAAAACTGCCGGGATTATCCCGACAAGTCGTCGGGTTGACCATGGCATAGTGCCCGGAATCGCTGCACATTAGCCCACCAGTCACACGGGGCAGCGCGCATGAAGAAAGTGGCAGTGATCGGGGGCGGCAAGATCGGCTCGATGATCGTCGACCTCCTCGCCCACCTCCTCGCCCATTCCGGCGACTACGCCGTCACGGTGGCCGACCGGTCGGACGACCAGCTCGACCGGCTGGAAACCGACGCTCCCGGTCGAGAAG
>JBBCGS010000006.1:0-890509 GCA_037200125.1 Gammaproteobacteria bacterium
ATGCAGCCCATCTGGAGCCCCTCCGCCGAACGCGTGAAGACGGCGAACGTCACGCGCTTCATCGAATGCCTGAACGCGCGCAAGGGCGTGAAGCTCGCGGGGCATGAGGAGTTGTATACCTGGTCCCTCGAGCAGCCCGGCGACTTCTGGAGCGAGCTCGCGCGCTTTGCGGATGTGCGCATCGATTGGGGCGCCGGCCCCGCCATCGAAAATCCGGGCGCGATGCCCGGTGCGCGTTTCTTCCCCACCGCCCGCCTCAACTTCGCCGAGAACCTGCTGCGCTTCCGCGACAAGCGTCCGGCGATCGTCTTTCGCAACGACCGTGGCGCGCGCCGTGAGGTCAGCTATCACGACCTGCAAGACGAAGTAGCGCGCGTCGCCGCGGGCCTGGCCGCCGCCGGCGTGGTGCCCGGCGATCGCGTCGCGGGTTACCTGCCGAACCTGCCGGAAGCGATCATTGCGATGCTCGCCGCCACGAGCCTTGGCGCCATCTGGTCATCATGTTCGCCGGACTTCGGTATCAACGGCGTGCTCGATCGCTTCGGCCAGATCGCGCCGAAGGTGCTGGTGACGGCGGACGGTTACTTCTATGCCGGCAAGACGCTCGACTCGCTCGAGAACATTGCGCACGTGCTTGCGAAGCTGCCGAATATCGCGCGCGTCGTCGTCGTCGGCTATGTGAACTCGAAGCCCGATCTTGCCAAGCTCGGTGACGCCGCGAAGATCGCCACGCACTGGAGCGAGTTCGGGATGCGCGGCGTGGAGCTCCAGTTCCATCGCGGGCCCTTCGACCAGCCGATCTACATTCTGTATTCCTCGGGAACCACGGGCGTGCCGAAGTGCATCGTGCACGGCGCCGGTGGCACGCTGCTTCAGCATCAGAAGGAACATCTGCTCCACACGGACATTCGCCGCGACGAGCGTGTGTTCTACTTCACCACCTGCGGCTGGATGATGTGGAACTGGCTCGCGAGCGTGCTCGCGACCGGCGCCACGATCGTGCTGTACGAAGGCTCGCCGTTCCACCCGGAGCCCGGCTCGTTGTGGCGGATGGCGGCGGAAGAGCGCATCAACGTGTTCGGCACGAGCGCCAAATTCATCGCCGCGATGGAGAAGAGCCACTTCGACCCGATCAGCCAGGCGGATCTCACGAGCCTGCGTGCCATTCTTTCCACCGGCTCGCCGTTGCTGCCGGAGAACTTCGACTACGTCTACGCCCACGTGAAGAAGGACGTGCAGCTCGCATCGATCTCGGGCGGGACGGACATCGTCTCCTGCTTCGCGCTGGGCGCGCCGACGCTGCCGGTGTATCGCGGGGAGTTGCAATGTCGCGGCCTCGGCATGGCGGTTCAGATCTTCAACGACGACGGCCGGCCGGTGCGCGGTGAGCGCGGCGAGCTCGTGTGCACGGCGCCGTTCCCGTCGATGCCCGTGTCGTTCTGGAACGATCCGGATGGGCGCAAGTATCGCGCGGCGTACTTCGAGCGCTTCCCGGGCCTCTGGCATCACGGCGACTACGCCACGCTCACCGAGCATGGCGGGATCATCATTCATGGCCGATCGGATGCGGTGCTGAATCCAGGCGGCGTGCGCATCGGCACCGCCGAAATCTATGCGGTCGTCGAAAGCCTGCCCGAGATCGTCGAAGCGCTCGCCGTCGGGCAGGACTGGCGCGGCGACGTTCGGGTGATCCTGTTCGTGCGGCTCAAGCCCGGCGTGGAACTGGATGAAGCGCTGAAGAAACACATCCGCGAAGTGATCCGTGCCGGCACGACGCCGCGCCATGTGCCGGCGAAGATCATCGCCGTGCCGGATATGCCGCGCACGCTGTCGGGCAAGATTACCGAGCTCGCCGTGCGCGAGGTGATTCACGATCGCCCCGTGAAGAACACGGACGCCATCGCCAATCCGCGGACGCTGGAACACTTCCGCAATCTCGCGGAGCTCGAAACCTGACGTGACGCCGGACGCAACCGCCAAGGGCTCTCGACCCGATCTTGCGGAAACCTATCGCCAGCAGCTGAAAGAACGGGGCTTTCGAGCGGACTCGGCTCAAGAAGCCGCTGTCCAGGCACTCAACGACCTGCGTCAACGCCTGCTGAAGAAGCCGCGCGCTTCCGCTTCCGGCGCGAGCAAGCTGCTGTCGAAGCTCGGCAAGCGCAAGCCAGTGAAGCCCGAGAAGGGCCTGTACCTGTGGGGCGGCGTCGGTCGGGGCAAGACGTGGCTCATGGATCTATTCTTCCAAAGCCTGCCGTTCGAAGAAAAGCGCCGTCGCCATTTCCACCGGTTCATGTATGACGTGCATGCGCAGCTGAAGGATCTTGCGAATCGCGAGTCGCCGCTCGAGATCGTTGCCGACAACATCGCTGCGGAGACGCGGGTGCTGTGCTTCGATGAGCTCTTCGTGTCCGACATCGCGGATGCGATGATTCTCGGCACGCTGCTCGATGCGCTGTCCCGGCGCGGCGTCTCGCTCGTGGCGACCTCGAACGTGCCGCCGAAGGACCTGTACAAGGAAGGGTTGCAGCGGGCGCGCTTCCTGCCCGCCATCAAGCTATTGGAAGATCACACGCGCGTGCTCGCGGTTGACGGCGGGACGGACTATCGGCTTCGACAGCTCACACAAGCGGGCACGTACATCGCTTCCTCGGACCCGCAGGCTGATGCGCGGCTGAGCGGGCTGTTCGACGACCTTTCGGATAGCGACCCGTGCGAAGGCGGCAGCGTCGAGATCGAAGGCCGCCCGATCCCCGTTGTGAAAGAGAGCGAAAACGTCATCTGGTTCGAGTTCGAAGCCTTGTGCGAAGGCCCGCGCAGCCAGAACGACTACATCGAAATCGCGCGCGAATACCAGAGCGTGATCGTTTCGCGCATCCCGGTGCTGACGGCCCAGCGCGAGAACGCGGCGCGACGCTTCATCGCGCTCATCGATGAGCTCTACGACCGGCACGTCAACCTGATCGTCTCCGCCGCCGCTGCGCCCGAGGGCCTCTACAAAGGCGACCGACTCGACTTCGAGTTTCAGCGGACTGTTAGCCGGCTGACGGAGATGCAGAGCGAGGAGTACCTTGCGAGCGAGCATCGGCCCTAGGGCGCGCCTGATGCGACCCTATTGGGTTTTAGAAAGACCTAAGCCTCTGATTCTGAAGACGCGGCGCTCTCGTCATTTGGGTTCAATTGGGTTTTATCGCGCCCCGCGTACCACTTCGATGCCCGGGTGGTGCCCTCCGACACGATCGCACCTTTTTCCTTCAGCTCTTTCAGCAGTGTCTTGATCTGATCACGACCCAGGGGCGATGGCACGCTGTCGCGCAGCTCATCGAACCCGGCGCCCTTTTCCCCATTCGCAATGATGTGCTGCAGAAGCCGCATCTTGTTCACGTCGCGATCCGAGCCTGAGGGCCACGCAGCGGCGGGGACATGATCGAGATCCGACAAGGTCGCGCCATCACACACCTCGGCGGAGAAGCCCGGACGGCTCTCGTCGAAGATTGCGCGAAGCATGTCGGCCGTCATCGGAGCCAAATCTTCGCCCGCTCGCATCCAGTACGCGCCTTCGGCGGACACCGGAACGCCAATCGTGCGAGCAGGCGCGGTAAATACGACCACGCGCCCATCAGGGTGATGGATCTCTGTTGCGTCGACTCTCAGCCTCAGCCGCTCCACCAGCCCGGCCTTTGTACGCTCCAGATTCTCGAACACCGCGCTCCCGACCACGCGCCTTGGCCGCCGATCCGTCACGCCGAGGACGATCGACCCGCCGCCCTCGTTCGCGAGCGCCGCGCAGTATTTCCCCAACGTATCTTTCAGATTCCTGTCAGTGAAAAACGGCAGCGACTGCCACAAGGGAAAAACGCAGTAAATCGCATGTACCGGAACTCGCTGGCGGCGACGCGGCCCCCCCTCTAGATGACCCCGCGACGAATCTGATCGAGCTCGATGGATTCAAACAACGCGCGGAAATTGCCCTCGCCAAATCCCTCATTGCCTTTGCGCTGGATGATCTCGAAGAAGATCGGCCCGATGACGTTCTGCGTGAATATCTGCAGCAACACGCCCTCGCCCTTCTGCGGATTGCCGTCGATGAGGATGCGCCGTCGGGCCAACTCTTCCAGCTTCTCCACGTGCCCGGGCACACGGGCCTCGACACCTTCGTAGTACGTGTCAGGCGAGTCCTGAAACGCCACACCCTGCCGACGTAGCATATCGACCGTGCGATAGATATCCGTCGACGCGAGCGCGATGTGCTGGATGCCCTCGCCGTGATACTCCCGCAGGTATTCCTCGATCTGGCTCTTGTCGTCCTGGGATTCGTTGATGGGAATCCGGATCTTGCCGCAAGGGCTCGTCATGGCGCGCGAAAAGAGCCCGGTCTTCTTGCCCTCGATGTCGAAGTAGCGAATCTCGCGGAAGTTGAACAGCTTCTCGTAGAAGCCCGCCCAGGTGTTCATGCCGCCGCGGTTCACGTTGTGAGTGAGGTGATCGATATACGCAAGCCCTGCGGACTCGGCGCCGGCCGTGGGCGCCACCGGCCGGAAGTCGACGTCGTATATCGAACTGTCGCCATACCGGTCGACCAGATAAATGAGCGAGCCGCCGATGCCCTGAATGCTGGGAATGTTCAGCTCCATCGGCCCGGCGGTGGCCGGCCCCGGCTTTGCGCCGAGCTCGATGGCGCGCTTGTACGCAAACGCCGCGTCCTTCACCCGAAAAGCCATCGCGCACGCGGACGGGCCGTGCTGGCGCGCGAACGCCTGCGCGAACGAATCGGCTTCCGCGTTGATGATGAAGTTGATGTCCCCCTGCCGATGCAGCGTGACGTTCTTGGATCGGTGCCGGGCGACCACCGGAAACCCCAGCCGTTCGAACAGGGTGCGCAGGAGCGCCGGATCCGGCGCCGTGTACTCCACGAACTCGAAGCCATCCGTGCCCATCGGGTTATCGACGCTCATGACTCGCTCCGGAAAATAGTTACAATTGCAACAAATAATAACGCGTGAGACTCCATGGCTAAAGCGACCACGCTCGAACTGGACCGGTTCCTGCCGTACCGGCTGTCCGTTCTGTCGAATATCGTCAGTACCGCCATCTCCGGGGCGTATGAGAAGCGCTTCGGGCTGACGATCCCGGAGTGGCGCGTCATGGCCGTGCTGGCCATGACCCCCGACCTGTCGGCGGCCGAAGTCGCCCAGCGGACCGCCATGGACAAGGTCGCGGTCAGTCGCGCGGTGGCCTCCCTGCTCAAAGAGCGCCGAATCGTCCGGAAAACCGCGCGCGCGGACCGGCGCCGCTCGCTCCTGCGACTTTCGTCGGCCGGCCGAAGGGTCTACGCCCAGGTCGTTCCGGTCGCGCTCGACTACGAAAGGGATCTGCTTGCGCCCCTCACCCAGAAGGATCGCGAGGCCGTCGATCGTGCAGTTCGCATTCTGCTGGGTCGGGCTGCGGAAATCGGCCCCGCGCACACGGCCTGACTCCTCCTGCGGATGGCAGAAGGGCGGAAGCCCTCATGTATAATCCCGCGCCGTCCAAGGGGTACCCCGTTTGAAGACAGTCGCCGAATTCGAGATTCAGTATCACCAGTTTCTCGATGCCGAGGGGCGGGCCCTCGGTCCGCTCCCCGAGTTCGCAAACGACCCCGCGGAACTGCTGAAGATGTACCGGCTCATGACGCTGGTACGCACCTTTGACACCAAGTGCGTCAACCTCCAGCGCACCGGCAAGCTTGGAACATACGCATCCTGCCTGGGCCATGAGGCCACGCATGTCGGCGTTGGCGCGGCCATGCGGCCGGACGACGTGCTGGCGCCGGTCTACCGCGAATACGGCTCGCAGCTCTGGCGCGGCGTGAAGATGTCTGAAATCCTGACTTACTGGGGTGGCGACGAGCGCGGCAACGACTTCTCGGTCCCTCGACAGGATTTCGCCTGGAACGTGCCGATCGGCTCCGGCGTGCTGCACGCGGCAGGCGCCGCCATGGCCTTCAAGATTCGCGGCGAGAAACGCTGCGCCGTGGCCTACATCGGCGACGGTGGCACGTCCCAGGGCTCGTTCTACGAAGCGATGAACCTCGCCGGCGCACGCAACCTGCCGGTGGTCTACGTCATCGTGAACAACGGGTGGGCCATTTCGGTGCCCATCGAAGCGCAGACGGCCACGCGCACTCTGGCCCAGAAGGCCATCGCCGCCGGCATTCCCGGCGTGCAGGTCGATGGCAACGACATCATCGCCGTCCGCCACATCATGAATGAAGCGCTGGCGACCGCGCGTGCGGGCAAGGGCCCGACGGTCGTCGAAGCGGTCACGTACCGGCTCAGCGATCACACGACCGCGGACGATGCCAGTCGCTACCGCCGCGAACAGGAAGTGAAGGCCGCATGGCGCACCGAGCCCCTGCTTCGCGCCCGCGCCTACCTCGTCGAGGCCGGCGCGTGGGACGACGCGCGCGAAGAAGAGCTGAAAACCAGCTGCGCGAAAGACGTCGATGCGGCGGTGGAGGTCTACCTCAACACCGGCAAGCAATCGACGGACAGCATGTTCGACTTCCTCTTCGCGAGATTGCCGAAGAGCACGCTGGCCCAGCGCGAGCTCGCGCGGCGTTATGCCGCGTCGAGTGGCCACTGAGGTCAGCGGGAGCTCATGGCAAAACTCACGATGATCGAAGCCATCAACCGCGCGCACGCATGGGAGATGGCCCACGACCCGACTGTCGTCGTCATAGGCGAAGACATCGGGATCAACGGCGGCGTGTTTCGCGCGACCGCCGGCCTGCAGGAAAGATTCGGCAAGGATCGCGTCCAGGATACGCCGCTCGCCGAAGGCATGATCGCCGGCATGTCGATCGGCATGGCGAGCCAGGGCCTGCGCCCGATCGCGGAGATCCAGTTCATGGGGTTCATCTACCCCGCGATGGATCAGATCGCGAACCACATGGCCCGCATGCGCCATCGCACTCGCGGGCGCATGACGCTGCCAATCGTCTTACGAATGCCCCACGGCGGCGGCATTCACGCACCCGAGCATCATTCGGAGAGTCTCGAGGCGATGCTCGCGCATCACCCGGGCCTGCGCGTGGTGTGTCCGTCATCGCCGGCGCGCGCGTACGGCCTGCTGCTCGCCGCCATTCGCGAGCCGGATCCGGTGATGTTCCTCGAGCCGACTCGACTCTATCGCCTCGTGCGCCAGGAAGTGGCGGACGACGGTACCGCCCTGCCTCTCGATCTGTGCTTCCGCCTGCGTGAAGGCACTGACGTCACGCTCGTGACGTGGGGCGCGATGACGTTCGAGGTGATGCGCGCGGCCGAGCAGTTGCAGAACGATGGCGTGAGCTGCGAAGTCATCGATCTCGCCACGCTCTCGCCGATCGATCACGACACTATTCTGGAGTCCGTCGGAAAAAACGGGTCGGCTCGTCATCGTGCACGAGGCGCCCCGCAACTGCGGCATCGGCGCGGAAATTGCGGCACACGTGGCGGAGCATGGGCTCTACGACCTGCAGGCGCCCATCCAGCGCGTGACGGGTTACGACACGATCATGCCGCTCTTCCGGCTGGAGTTTGATTACATCCCGAGCGTCGCGCGCATCACGGACGCCGTTCGGGCCACGTTGGCGGGGTAGACCTGCGCGGAGGCGCTTGCATGGCTACATTTAATCTTCCTGATCTCGGTGAAGGCCTGGCGGAAGCGGAAATCGTCCGCTGGCACGTCAAGGTCGGCGACACCATCAAGGTGGACGAGCCGATGGTGGCGCTCGAAACGGCCAAGGCCGTCGTCGAGGTGCCTTCCCCTTACACCGGCCGCGTCCAAACGCTGCATGGCAAGCCTGGCGATGTAGTCGCCACCGGCGCGCCGCTGGTCGAGTTCGAGCTGCCAGCGGGCGCATCCCCCGCCGCCGCGCCGAAGAAAGAAGCGGCCGCCGCGAAAAAGGCGGACACGGGCACGGTCGTCGGCAACATGCCGACGAGCGATGAAGAGCTCGTCGAGAACGCCGTCGCCGGCAGCGACATCGCGCCGTCGCGGGATCGCATTCGAGCGGCCCCCGCCGTTCGCGCGCTCGCCAAGCGGCTGGGCGTCGACCTCGCAACCATCAATGGCAGCGGGCGCGGCGGCCTCATCACCGTGGACGATGTCATGGAATCGTCCGGCCCAACGTCGATGCACGCGGCCGCGACGGTCACGGCGCTCAAGACGCCGGCCCCCGTTCCACGCACACCCACGATCCCGCCGACCGGGGAGGCCGAGAAAATTCGCGGCCTGCGCCGGGCCATGCACCAGACGATGAGCCTGTCGCGCGATAACGTCATGAACTGCACCGTGTTCGACGATGCGGATCTGCACGAGTGGCGCAAAGGCCAGGACATCACCGTCCGCGTCATGCGCGCGATCGGCGTCGCCGCCGCCGCGGAGCCCGCGCTCAACGCGTGGTACGACGGTGAAAACCAGACGCGCCGGATCATGTCGCGTGTCGACGTCGCGATGGCCGTGGACTCCTCGGAAGGGTTGCTCGTTCCCGTCGTGCGCGACGTGCAGCGTCCGACCGCCGAAGTGCGCGCCGATGTGAATCGGCTCAAGGCCGCCGCGCGCGATCGCACCGTCGCGCCGGAAGACCTGCGCGACTTCACTTTCATGCTCTCGAACTTCGGAATGATCGCTGGGCGTTACGGAACACCGGTCGTCGTGCCGCCCGCCGTCGCCATCCTCGGCTGCGGCCGATTGAATCACGACGTCGTCGCGGTGATGGGCGCCATCGAAGCGCACCTGCGCATGCCGCTCTCGCTCACCTTCGACCACCGATGCGTGACAGGGGGCGAGGCCGTGAGGTTCCTCGCGGCGTTCATCCGCGACCTGCAGAAGAGTACTTGACCGTGGCAGCGCGGTCCCAGGCCACGGAACACGGCCTTCTCCGCGGAATTCCGGCGGCGCGAATCCGGTTGATCGAGCGAATTGCCGCCGAGGCGCGCCAGCGCATCGCCGGCACGGCGCTCGACCTGCGCCGCCGATTCCTGCGCGCCTACTACCGTGGCGTAGGCGAAGAAGACCTCTCCCAGCGCGCGCCGACCGAGCTTGCGCAAATGGCGTTGCGCCATCTCGAAACCGGCCACAAGCGCCCGGGCGGTCACCCGCTCGTTGAAGTCTTCAACCCTGAAGAGGGCGTCAACGGGCTGTCTTCGCCGCACACGGTCGTCACGATCGTGACGGACGACATGCCGTTCCTCGTCGATTCGCTGGGCGTTGCGTTCAGCAAGTCGGGGCTCGCGATTCATCTGCTGGTTCATCCCGTGCTCTGGGTGAAGCGAGATGGGCGTGGCAAGTTGCTGGAAGTGGCGGGCGGGCCGGAAGACGGCGCGCGCAGCGAATCCTGGCAGCTTTACGAGATCGATCGGCAGGTCGACCCGTCGCGGCTTGCGGCTCTCAAAGAGAAGCTGGAAGGCGTTCTCGGCGACGTGAAGCGCGCGGTCGAGGACTGGCCCGCCATGCGAGAACGCGTGCGCGAGGTTACCGAAAGTCTTCGGAGCGATCCGCCGCCCTTGCCGATAGAAGAAATCGAAGAAGGCCACGCGCTGCTCGAATGGATGGGAGCGCAGCACTTCGTGTTTCTGGGCTACCGGCACTATCGGCTCACGCGCGGAGCGAGCTCCGACCGGCTGTCGTCCGATGCACGCTCGGGGCTCGGCATTCTGAGAACCGGCAGCGGCGATGCGGGCCGCCCGAAATCCACCACGCTCAAAGGCGAAGTGCGCGATCACGCGCGCGCCCGCGAGCTGCTGATCATCACCAAGGCGAACTCGACGGCCACGGTCCATCGCGGCACGTACCTCGATTACGTTGGGGTGAAGACGTTCGGTCCGCGCGGCGAGGTCACGGGCGAGCATCGTTTCCTCGGGCTCTGGACTTCCACCGCGTACCACAGCAGCCCGCACGACATTCCGGTGCTGCGGAAGAAGGTCGACCGCGTCGTCGATCACTTCGCGCTCGATCCGGCGAGCCATGACGCGAAGGCCGTGCGCAACGTACTGGAGACCTATCCGCGCGACGAGCTGTTCCAGGCGAGCGTGGCGGATCTGATCCGCATTTCGCGTGGAGTCGTGAATCTCTACGAGCGGCGCACGGTGCGCCTGCTTACGCGACGCGACCCCTACCATCGCTTTTACTCGTGTCTCATCTACGTGCCGCGCGATCGATACAACACCGAAGTGCGCCTCGCGATCGAGCAGATCGTGGCGCAAGGCTTCGACGGCACGCAGGTCGAGTCGCAGGTGCAGATTTCGGATTCGAACCATGCACGCTTGCACGTCGTGGTGCGAACCGATCCAAACGATCGTCGCACCGTCGACATCCACGCGTTGGAAGAGCGGATCGCGCACGCGACGACCACCTGGAACGATCGCCTGCGCGCCGTGCTCATCGGCAAGCGGGATGAAGCGAGCGCCCTCGCACTCGCCACTCGCTATCGCCGCGTGCTCCCCATGGCCTATGAGGAAGACGTCGATCCGGCGGATGCGCTCGAAGACCTCGCGAACCTCGAATCCCTGCGCACCGACAGCCAGGGGCTGCGGCTGAATCTCTACCGCCCGCGCCAGCAGCGCTCCGACCGGCTGCACATGAAGCTCACCAAGCTTGGTGAGCCGCTGCCGATTTCCGACCTGCTGCCGATGCTCGAGAATTTCGGGCTGCGCGTGATCTCCGAGCGGCCCTATGAGCTTGCGTGGCCCGAAGGCGGCGCCGCGTGGATCCAGGACTTCGAGCTCGAGCATCGCGAGAAGGCGCGCGTCGATCTCGCGCGCATCGAGACGCCGTTCCGCGAAGCCTTCGCAGCGACGCTGTCGGGTGAGGTCGAGAACGACGGATTCAATCGGCTGCTGCTCGCCGCGAGTCTCGACGCGCGGGAAATCGTGGTGATGCGCGCCTACTGCAAATATCTGTTGCAGACTGGCGTGCCCTTCAGCCAGGCGAGCATCGAGCGGACGCTGACGAACAACGCCAGCATTGCGCAGAGCCTGGTGCGTTTGTTCGAGACTTCGTTCGATCCGGCAGGGTCGAAGCAGTCGGGTGCGCGCGCGGAGAAGATCGTCAGCGGCATTCGCACCGCGCTCGACAGCGTCGCGAGCCTTGATGAAGATCGCATCCTGCGTTCGTATCTGAACATCGTGCAGGCGACGCTTCGCACGAACTTCTACCAGCCGGGCGCGGACGGGAAGCCAAAGAGCTACGTCTCGTTCAAGCTCGATCCGCGGAAGATCCCCGACCTGCCGCTGCCGCGGCCGAAGTACGAGATCTTCGTGTACAGCCCGCGCGTCGAAGGCGTGCACCTGCGCATGGGCGACGTCGCGCGCGGCGGCCTGCGCTGGTCCGATCGGCGCGAGGACTTCCGTACCGAAGTGCTCGGGCTCATGAAGGCCCAGAACGTGAAGAACACCGTGATCGTGCCAGTGGGCGCGAAGGGCGGATTCTTCCCCAAGCGGCTGCCCACGGGGCCGCGCGATGCGATCCAGGCCGAAGGCATCGCCTGCTATCAGACTTTCATTCGCGCGCTGCTCGATGTCACGGACAACATCGTCAACGGGCGCATCGTCGCGCCGACGCGCGTCGTCCGTCGCGATGGGGACGATCCCTATCTCGTCGTCGCCGCGGACAAGGGCACGGCCAGCTTCTCGGACATCGCGAACGCCCTCTCGATCGAATACGGCTTCTGGCTCGGCGACGCCTTCGCGTCGGGCGGGTCGGCCGGCTATGACCACAAGAAGATGGCCATTACCGCGCGCGGCGGCTGGGAGTGCGTGAAGCGGCACTTCCGCGAGCTCGGCGTGGACATCCAGTCGCGGGACTTCACGGCCTCCGGCATCGGTGACATGTCGGGCGACGTCTTCGGCAACGGCATGCTCCTCTCGAAACACATGCGGCTGCAGGCGGCGTTCAACCACCAGCACATCTTTCTCGATCCCACTCCCGATCCGGCATCGAGCCTGGTGGAGCGCCAGCGGCTGTTCGATCTGCCGCGCTCGACCTGGGAGGACTACGACCGCAAGAAGATCTCGCGCGGCGGCGGCATCTACTCACGCTCGGTCAAATCCATCTCGCTCTCGCCCGCCGCGCAGTCGATGCTCGGGCTCCAGAGCGCCGCGGCGGCGCCGAACGAGATCATCCGCGCGATCCTGCGCATGTCTGTCGATCTCCTGTGGAACGGCGGCATCGGCACCTATGTGAAAGCGTCGGACGAGACGAACAACGACGTGGGCGATCGCGCCAACGATGCGGTGCGCATCAACGGCAACGAGCTGCGCGCGAAGGTCGTCGGCGAAGGCGGCAACCTCGGCTTCTCGCAGCGGGGTCGCGTGGAATATGCGATCGCGGGCGGTCGCATCAACACGGACTTCATCGACAACTCCGCGGGCGTGAATACGTCCGACGTCGAAGTGAACATCAAGATCCTGCTGAACCCGCTGATGCAGTCGGGCAAGCTCACCCAGAAGGATCGCGACAAGCTGCTGGCGCGCATGACGAATGAAGTCGCCGCGCTCGTTCTGCGCAACAACTATCTGCAGAGCCAGGCGATCAGCACGCTGGAGACCCAGTCCGCCGCACGGCTTGCGGAGTACCAGCACCTCATCCGCTCGCTGGAGCGAACGGGCGACCTGAATCGCTCGCTCGAGTTCCTGCCGCTGGACGACGAGCTCAACGAGCGCCGCAAGCGCGGCGTCGGGCTCACGCGGCCCGAGCTGTCGGTCGTGCTCTCGTACAGCAAGATCTGGCTCAGCAATCACCTGCTGGCCTCGGACGTGCCGGAAGATCCGTACCTCTCGACCGAGCTGGGGCGCTACTTCCCCGCGCCGGTGCAGGAGCGATTCCCGCGCGCGATCCCGCGACATCGGCTGAAGCGCGAGATCATCACGACCGCGACGACGAACAGCCTCATCAATCGCATGGGCCCGACGTTTGTCGCACGTACGCAGGAAGAAACCGGCGCGGACCCGGCGGACATCGCCCGCGCCTACACCGCCGCGCGCGAGATCTTCGACATGCGCAAGCTGTGGACGCGTATCGAGAGCCTCGACAACCGTGTCACCGCGAGCCTGCAGTACGGGATGATGTATCAGACGAGCCGCCTCCTTCGGCACGTCACTCACTGGCTGTTGGCTCACAGGCGGCGCGAGTTGCACATCGATCGGGCCGTGGCGGAGTTCCGTCGCGGCGTGCGCGAGCTGGAGGCGGAATTCGGGCACGTGCTCGTCGGCGCTGACCGGGACCGCTACGAGAAAGTGCGCAAAGAGCATCTCGACGCGGGCGCGCCGGCGGAGCTCGCTTCACGCGTCGCGTGTCTGGATGCGAACAACGCCGCGCTCGACATCGTCGAGCTCGGCAACGCCCACAACACGCGCGTCGTGGAAGCCGCGCGCATCTACTTCGAAGTGGGCGCGCGCAGCGGCCTCGACTGGATGCGCCAGCAGGTGGATCAGCTCCCCGTCGACGGTCCGTGGCAGGCGGTCGCGCGCACCGGCCTGCGCGACAGCGCGTTGCGCATCCACCGCCGCCTCGCGGAACGCGTGCTGACTCGAAAGGATCGGGGCACGGCCCAGGCACGGGTAACGGCATGGGTCGATACACTCGGTGAAGAGCTCGCCCACTGGCAACGCACTCTCGCCGACATGCGCACCGCCGGCGCCGCGGACTTTGCGACGCTGACGGTGGGCGTGGAGACGGTGCGCAAGCTCGTCGACTGACGCTTCAGGCCCAGGCCTCGACCTTGAGGCCCGGGACCATGGAGAAGTGTTTCAGGTTGTTCGTGACCAGCGTCGCGCGCATCGAAACGGCGTGCGCGGCGATCAGCAGATCCAGGTTGCCAATGGGCTTCCCCGCCCGCTCCAGCGCGGCACGGATGCGCGCGTAGTGAGTGCAAATGCCGGCGGTCCAATCGATGATCACGAGACGCTCGAGATACGCTTCCACGAGGTTGGCCAGCGAAGGGCGCCCGGCCTTCTCCGCGCCGAAGCGCAACTCGGTCGCCGTAATGACGGAGACGCACAGCGAGTCCGCGTGCTTGTGAAATTTGTCCACCAGCGCCGCGGGGCGGCGCCGGATGATGTAGCTCGATACATCCGTATCGAGCATGAGCTCGCTCATAGCGGCTCGCGCGACTGCGGCGGCGGATCGTCGCGATCGGCCAGAAAGTCATCCGGCACGTCGGCGGCGAGCGCAAAGAACGAAGCCCAATCGGGCTTGATCGGCGAGATGAGAAGGCCACCGCCCTGACGGCGGATACGCACTTCCTTGATGTTGTCGGCGAATCGCATTTCCTGAGGTAGCCTCACAGCCTGGTTACTCCCGTTCGTGAAAATCGACGCGCGTCGGCTTCCCGCTTCTGACGGGAGTTTTAGTGCGGCCGCACGCTCGATCTGCCTGGCTCGTTTGCCAGAACGCTCACGCTTCATTTGAGATCTGCCCCTCTTCGCGGGGAAGCATATGCCTGGCATATGCCGGCGGTCAAGCCAGCGTACCCGCCCCCGACATATGGAACCTCGCGGACAATTCGGCCTCCTCGCTGTGCTATAAATCGCCGCGGGAGCGGGAGGTAGTACGCGTGCCAGGAAAACTCATTCTCGTCCGTCACGGACAGAGCGTATGGAACGTCGAGAATCTCTTCACGGGATGGTACGACGTGGACTTGTCGGACCAGGGTCGCCGCGAAGCGGCCGACGCCGCCCGGCAGCTGCTGGCGGAGAAGATCAACGTCGATCTCGCCTTCACCTCGGTGCTGAAGCGGGCGATCCGCACGCTGTGGATCATCATGGACGGGATGGACCGCATGTGGGTTCCGGTGGAGCGCTCCTGGCGACTCAACGAACGCCATTACGGTGCTCTGCAGGGCCTCAACAAGGCCCAAACCGTGGAGAAGCATGGCGAAGCGCAGGTGAAGATCTGGCGCCGGAGCTACGACATTCCGCCGCCGCCGCTCGCGCTCGACGATCCGCGCCATCCGCGCTTCGATTCACGCTACGCGGGCATCGACGTGAAGCTGCTCCCCGCGACCGAATCGCTGAAAGACACGCTCGCGCGCGTGCAGCCCTACTGGGTGAGCCGCATCGCGCCGGAATTGCGCTCAGGCCGCAACGTGATGGTGGTCGCCCACGGCAACAGCCTGCGTGCGATGGTGAAGATGCTGGACAACGTGTCCGAAGCGGAAATCACCGAGCTGAACATTCCCACCGGTGTGCCGCTGCTGTACGAGCTGGATCAGGAGCTGCAGCCTGTATCCCACCGCTATCTCGGCGATCCGGCCGCGATCGCCGCCGCCGCCGAGGCGGTCAGAAAGCAGACGGAGAAGAAGTAAGGGACGCGGCCGCTCAGCCGCTGCCCCAACCGTCGTAACGACCCTGGTGAGCTTTCGCCAGTTCGTTGAAGCGGCGGCTGAACTCTTTCATCTCGGCCGCGTGCACGCGCATGTTGCGCGTCGCGCTGAGGCTGAACGGGAACTCGTTGCCCGGCACGGCCTTCACGTCGATCTGGAAACCTTCGCTCTCGAGCTGCTTGTTGATGGCCGTGCAAGCGGGCTCGTTCGGCAGGGCAAAGAAGAAATTCACGTCATGCGGCTGGAAGGGATCCTGCCCGCGCTTGCGCAGCTCCGTGATGAGCTTGGTGTCCCAGTCGCGACCGTGGACTTCCTTGCCCTTCTTCATGGTCGAGTAGAACCGGTAGATCACGGCCGCCCCCGCGAGCACCACCAGCAACAGCAGCAGCCACTGCATCATCGAGCGCTTCCCCCGCCTCCGGTGAACGACGGCTTGCGCTTTTCGAGGAACGCGCCGATGCCCTCCAGCCCTTCCGGGCCGCCGGCCGATGCCGCGATCGTTTCCGCCTCGAGTGCCATCTGCGATTCGAACGCGCCGAGCGAGGCCGCCAGCAGGCGCTTGGTGCGCCCGAACGCCTGCTTGGCGCCGAGCGCGAGCCGCTCCGCGATCCGCAGTGCTTCGTTCATGAGCTGATCATCGCTGACGACCGAGTTCACGAGCCCCCAGTTCAACGCCTCGGCCGCCGTGAGCGAACGATTCAGGAGGAACAGCTCCATCGCCCGCTTGGTGCCAATGGCCCGTGGCAGCAGGAAAGACGTGCCCGCATCCGGCGTGAGCCCGACGGCGGTGTAGGCGAGATTGAACTTCGACGTCTCCCCGCACAGCGTGAGATCCGCCATCGCGGCGAGCCCCACACCCGCGCCCGCCGCGGTGCCATTCACCGCCGCGACGAGCGGAGCGTCCATGCGCGTGAAATGCGAGATCGCTTCGTGCAGATAGGTCGTGAGCTCACGCAGGTAGGCATCCGCGCCCTTGCCCTTGTTGAGCATGCCGCGCAGATCGCCGCCGAAGCAGAAGTTGCGGCCCGCGCCGGTCAGCACGACCGCGCGCACGGCCGAATTGCGCCCGCACGTCATCGCGGCGGCAAGCAGATCCATGGCGGTCTGCAGGTTGAGCGTGTTCGACACGTCCGGCCGGTTGATCGTGACGATGGCCACGGCCCCGCGGCTTTCGACTTCGACGGTCGGAGCAGACATGGGAGACGTCCTGTGGGTGAGCCCGGAGGTGCGGTATGCGTCCGGAGCGATTATTCGTCTGGCGCAATGGTCACGCGCAGCCCCGCAAGGGCCGGCGTGAACTCGATCTGGCAAGACAGGCGCGACTCGTCCGTGAAGTGCGAGAGTTCCTGCAGCAGCTCGCGCTCGTCCGACTGCGGCGGCGGGAGCTTGTCGGCCCAACCGGGGTCGACGTAAACGTGGCACGTGGCGCAGGAGCACATGCCCCCGCAGATCGCAGCGACGCCATATTCGAGCTCGCGCAGCGTTTCCATGACCTTCAGTCCGGTGCGGGCCTCTACTTCGTGCTCGACACCGTCACGGTCAACAACCTTCAACAACGCCATTCGCTCGCCCTTCCCGCAAATATCTGATAGCCGGCCGAAACGGCCAGCGCGCTAGTCTGCCGGGGTCGGTTGCCGGGCGCCAGCTTTGCAGGCGGCTTCCGCCACGGCGCTGGCTAATCCACCGAAGCGGTAGCCCGCGAGGCGCAGCCCGCTCGGCGACTTGACGTTTGTCATTTCAACCGGGGTGCGTAACCCGGGCCAGCAGCCCCTGCTCCGCCGCCAGTTCCTGCGCGGAAGCAGGCGCGGCGAGCCGTCGCACGCGATACCAGAAATAGCTCACCAGCATGCACAGCCACGTCGCGGCCGCGAGCACCGCCGGCGAGACATCGGGGGCGAGCCGGCTCGCGTCGAGCAGAGTGCCCGCATGAGGCTCGGCCTGCGGGTAATAGGCGAGCAGGCACGCCAGGTCGAGCAGCGGGTCGGCCACCGCGGCGTACTCCCAGTCGAGCAGGAACAGCCGGCCCGTGCCCATGAGGTTGGTGTGGTGAAGGTCATTGTGGATCACGACCCCGGGACGCCGCGCACTATCGCTCAGGAACAGCGCCGCCTGGGCGCGATCGATGAATTGCGACAGGCGTGCCTCTTCTTCCGGTAACGCCGCGCACAGGCGCCCATGGAGCCGCTCAATGGACGCGCCGATGTCGAACGGCGCCACGACCGGCGGGACCACCGAGTGCAGAGCGTGCAGCGTCGAGCCGAGCTGGCGCAGCCGCTCCGGCCGGCCGAGGTCACCCTCGGTCCACGTTGGGCCCGGCACGTACTCCATGACCATGAAGCGGTGGCGCGAATCCACGTGGAGGATCGCCGGCGCAAGACCCGCCGCGGCCGCCGCCGCGTGCAGTTTCGCCTCGCGCTCGTGATCGGCGCCGAGCGCGGCCGCCGCCTCGTCATGGATGCGGGCCACGAATAGCCCCACGCGCGTCTCGACCCGGAAACTCCTGTTCACGGTGCCTCCCGGCAGGCGTTCGGCCCACGCCGTGCCCCCGACGGTAAAGCCGGGCACGTGCGCGAGCACTTCTTCTGGAATCAGCCCGAGGGCACTGGTGCGCGTCGGCTCCTGGACCATGAGACGAACCCGAGTGAGGCGATGACGAGATAGATGAGCATCAGAAGCGCCACGAACATGAGCCCCTGCGCGACGAAAAGAAAGACCGAGATCGCATCGAACACGATCCAGTACAGCCAGTTTTCCAGCTTTACCTGTGCGGTGAGCCAGGTGGCCAGCAGGCTTCCCCAGGTGGTGAGCGAATCGAGGAACGGCCACGCCGCCTGCGTTTCCGTCGCGAGATACCGCGACGTGAGCGCGCTCAGCGCAACGATGACCACCCAGGAAATGAGGTGCGCCCGAAGCGGCCAGGTCGTAACGCCCTTCGGCGCGCCGTCTTCCCGCGACCAATGCCAGAAACCGGTACACCGCCATGCCGACGTAGTACACCTGAAGGCACGCCTGCATCGGCAACTTCGCCTGCCACGCGAGCGCGACGAGAACGCCCGAGCTGATCCCGCCCGCGACCCAACACCACCGGGAGCGACGAACGGCAAGAATGGAATACACCAGCCCCAGAACGACGGACACCGCCTCAGGCGCCGAAGTGTTGCGAAGGCCGGTGAGAATGGAGTCGATCAGCGCCACGCGTTCACGCGACCGCGAGCGGCCCGAGCACTTTCATCACGAACACCGCCTTCTCGTTGTCCTCGAACGTCTTGCGGATCTCGCGCACCAGCACGTTGAAGATGTCGTCGTACGAGCCGAACACCTGCGTGCTCATGCTGTTGGTGATGACCTTGAAACGCGCGCCCGCGTTCAGCCGATCGATGAAATCCTGGATCGGCGGGATGTAGTTCGCGTTGAGCGGATAGAGGCTGATTTCGACGCCGATGTCCATGTGAGCACCTGACAACTGGTTTTAGCGGAATGAATAGTGGAACGACACGCCGACCTGGCGCGGGTCGCCGCGCTGGGTGTAGAGCTTGTTGTCGAAATTCGGCGGTTCGTTGCCGAAGTAGAAGCCGCGCACCGCGTAATCCCGATTGAACACGTTGCGGCCCCAGAGCAGCGCGGACCAGCGCGGCGTCTCGTAGCCGAACTGCAGGTTCGTGAGCACATAGGCATGCGACTGCGTGTCGTTGGGCGGCACGTCGAAGTAGAACTTGTCGAGCGCCGTGAGGCCGACGCGGCCCGTCCAGCCCGTTGGGTGATGCCAGCTCGCGTTGAGCGCCGCCTGATACTTCGGCGCGTGCGGTTGCTCCCGATTCGGCAACATCGAACCGCCCTGGTCGTAGTCCTGATAGCGCGTGCGCAGGAGGCCGAGCGAGCCATCGACCTGCCACCGCTCGGTGAGCCGCCAGCGCAGACTCGACTCGAGGCCGTAGTTGTAGCCACGTGAGGCATTGTCGGTGAAGAACACGTAGCTGTTCGGATCGGACGGATCGAGCTGCTCGCCGGTGCGCACCTGCACGTCGCGACGGCGCGAATAGAACGCGGATACGTCCGCATAGAAGCGCCGATCCGGGGCGGTGAACTTGAACCCGTATTCGTAGTTCCACAGATATTCGGGGCGGAAGCGCAGGCGATCGAGCGGCACCGCGCCGAGATTGAACCCGCCCGCCTTGTAGCCGCGCGAGATCGAAGCGTACGTGGTCAGCGAGGACGTGAGGGCATACGTGCCGGAGAATTGACCGCCCACCATGCTGTTCTTCGAATCGAGATCCACAACGCGATCTTCCCCCTGCCACAGGCCCGCATCCTGATACGTGGCATCGCGCTGCTCGCCGCGCAGGCCGAAGGACCAGCGCAATTTCGAAGTAATCACGCCGTCGAGCTGCGCAAAGACAGCCGTCGTGTCCGCGCGATAGCGGCTGCCGAGAAACTCATCGAGCGTGCCGTCGTTGTTGGAGTCGAACGGATCGACGTAGTCGCCGACGCTCGTGTCGTGCCCCGTTTCGCGCAGACGCTGCGCGTAGGCGCCCACCAGCCACGCCACGTCGCCAGGATGCACGGCCTCATTCGAAGCGAAGCGCGCCTCCAGGCTGCTCGTGTGACGATCGCGGCTGGACCATGCGAAGTAGTCGTACGTGTACGGCGCCCACAGATTCTCGTTGCCCCAATCGCCGTCGAAGCTGTTCACGCTGCGCGAGTCGGCAAATGCGCCGATTACCGTGAGCGTGCCGGCATCCCGCACTCGTGAAGTGAAGCGCGCGGAGGCGGCCGTCGCCTTCTGCGTATCCACACCCGGCCGATCGGCCTGCGAGTGCCACGAGTTGTCGATGGACCAGCCATCGTAACCATCGTCGATATTCGCGTGCAGCAGCGTGAAGTCGAGCCGCGCATCCGGCGAGATCTCGACGCGCCACTTGAAGCGCGCGGTCAGCTCGTCCCGGTCGTTGGTGTCCTTGCGATCGAGGAAGGCGTCGTCGCGAAAACCGTCGCTCTTGAACTCCTGCACCGACAGGCGCCACGCGGAACGCAGGCTCTCGACCGGGCCGGTCGCGACGAGCCCCACCGAGCCCGTGTTGTAGTCCGCGCCGGAGGCATCGATCGACAGCCCAGGCGTCATCGACGGATCCGCGCTGCGGATCGAGATCATGCCCGCGAGCGCGTTGGCGCCGAGGCGCGTGCCCTGCGGGCCGCGTAGCACTTCGACCTGCGATACATCGAACAGGGTCGCGGCCATGCCGAGGCCGCTGAAATCCACGTCATCGATCAGGAATCCGACGGACGGATTGGGCGCGCCTTCGTACTGCTCGAGCTCGCCGATGCCGCGGATCTGGAAGAAGCGCGGCCGCGACGTGCCGCCGGCCCAGTTGAGGTTCGGCACTTGCGCGAGCACGTCTTCGAAATGCTGCTGGCCGCCGCCGGCGAGCGTGTCCTCATTCAAGACCGTGACACTTGCGGGCACTTGCTGCAGGGCCTGATCGCGCAGCAGCCCCGCGCGCACCACGACCTCCTGAAGCGGGCCTTCCGCGTCGGCCGGCGACGCCGCCCACGACAGCGAGACGGCGCTCATGCCAACGAGGCATGTGCCCGACGCAAGTACTTGAAAGAAACGCATCTACGATCTCCCGGCGAGAATGTCAGATCCGGGTGAAAGCGTGCGGGAAGGGAGCGAGGTGAGGACCTGTCCGTTCGCCGGTACTAACCGGATCACGTTCGACGGGTTCACCGCTGGCGGCGGTATCTCAGGCTCGCAACAGAGCCTCCCCGAGGTTTGCGCCCGCGTATGTTAGGCACCGCGCCCGACATTGCAAGCTCGGAAAATCGTGGCGAGCGCTTTTTGCGCGTGAGCGCCGCGATCCCTACGGGCCGCATCGGCGCCGTTAAATCCGGGGCGCGGCCCCTGACTAGGCTAAAATCGCGCCCTCGCAAGGGCGCCCGTCAGCTGGGGCGGCGCCAGCCCGCCAGGAATTAAGGCCGATGACGCGCAAGATCCAGGTTCACCAGGTCGATGCCTTCACACGCACGCACTTCACCGGCAACCCCGCGGGAGTCGTGCTCAACGCGGACAGTCTCGACGACGCCGAAATGCTCGCGATCGCCCGCGAGCTCAACAACGCCGACACCGCTTTCATCCTGTCGCCCGACGGCACGGATCACGAAGTGCGCGCGAAGTTCTTCACACCGCGCGTGGAAGCCGGCTTCGTCGGGCACGCGACCGTCGCCGCGCACTACGTGCTGTCGCGCAAGCGCACGCACTTCGAACGCTTCCGCCAGAAATCGAAGGCGGGAATCGTGGAGATCGATGTGCGTGGCGCGGGCGATGACCGGCGCATCGCCATTCGCCAGCCGCGGCCGCCCATCGGCCGTGAGCTGAACGATCGCGAACGCCTCGCGGTGCTCGATGCGTTGGCGCTCGCGACGGACGATCTCGACCTGCGCTGTCCCATTCGCATCACGGGCTCGAGCAGCACGCGTCTCATGGTCGGCGTGCGCGGGCCGGATCAACTGAAAGCGCTGAAGCCGGATTCGTCGCGCCTCACGACGCTGTCCGCGCAGCTGGGTGCGGCGGGATATTTCATCTTCACGCTCGCACCTACGGACACTTCGTGCTTCACCGAATCGCGCATGTTCTGCCCCGCGCTCGGCATTCCCGAAGATCCGGTGAGCGGCAACGCGCACGGCCTGCTCGGCGCGTATCTCGCGGAGTGCGGCCTGCTGAAGCACGATGGAAGACGCGCCGCATTCAGCGGCGCGCAGGGCCACTACCTGCACCGGCCGGGGCGCGTGGATGTGGAGCTCGAGCTGCGGGACGGCCAGATCGATGCGGTCTGGATCATCGGCCAGGCCGTGTCGATCTTCGAAACCGAAATCACCCTGTAGAGCGTGCCGCCACGGCTTGGGGCCGTGGCGCCAGCAACAGCACGACGACGCCGGCGACCGCGCCGAGCAACGAGCCCACGAGCACGCCGAGCTTTGCCTCATCGAAAAGATGCGGCGCCTGTGTTTCGTAAGCGAGCACGGCGACCAGCAGGCTCATGGTGAAACCGATGCCGCAGAGATGCGCGACGCCGAGCAGCTGCACCCAATTGGCACCTTCTGGCGGCTGCGAAATCCTCAGCATCTTCGCGGCGAGAATCCCCAACGTGACGCCGAATGTTTTGCCGAACACGAGGCCGAGGATGATTCCGAGCGCGACGGGCTCGAACAGCCCACTGAAGCCCATCCCGCTGAACGACACGCCCGCATTCGCCAGCGCGAACACCGGCAGGATGAGGAACACGACCCACGGCTTGAGCGAGTGCTCCAGCGATTCGAGCATGCGCCCGCGTACCGTCCGCATCGGAATCGCCGCCGCTACCGCAACGCCGGCGAGCGTCGGGTGAATGCCGCTCTTCAACACGCAGTACCACAGCACGAGACCGAGCAGCGCATAGGGAATCATGTTTGCGATGCGCGCCCGATTCAGCGCGATGAGCCCACCGATCGGGATGAGCGCGAGCAGCAGCATCGTCGTCGAAAGCCGATCGGTGTAGAAGAAGGCGATGATCGCGATGGCACCGATGTCATCGAGAATCGCGACGGCCGTGAGGAACACGCGCAATGACACCGGCACGCGATTGCCCACCACCCTCAGCACGGCCAGCGAGAACGCGATATCCGTTGCGCACGGAATGGCCCAACCGCGCGCGGCCATCGCATCGCCCCGGTTGACTGCGAGAAAGAATAGCGCCGGCACGATCATGCCGCCCAGCGCCGCGATGGCGGGCAGCGCGATGCGGGCGCGGCTGGAGAGCTGGCCTTCCACCATCTCGCGTTTGATTTCGAGGCCGACGTAGAGAAAGAAAATAGCCATCAGGCCGTCGGCGATCCACAGCCCGAGCGACTTGCTCATGCCGAGCGTTGCCGGACCGAGCTTGAACGCCAGAGCTTCGCCATACGACGCGGCCCACGGCGAGTTCGCCCACACCAGCGCCAGCGCCGCGGCCGCCAGCATGATGATGCCGCCCAGCGTGTCGGACTTCGCGTCCGGCGGACCTGAATCCAAAGCAGGGGTGTTCATATGGGCATCCTCCTCCCTGTGCATCTCGCCGCACAGCCGGCGCGCATGATACAAGTGTCGCGATGACTGAACAGACCTTCAGGCCCCTGCTTGCTCTCGCCGAGGTGGCGCGCGGCCGGATGCGTTCCTGCCGCGTCGGGGAAAGGGAGCTCGTGGTGTGCCATACGCGAGACGGCGTGTTCACCGTCGACAACGTGTGCACCCATGCCTTCGCCCGCATGAGCGAGGGGTTCCTCAAAGGAACCCGTCTGACTTGTCCCTTGCACGGGGCAACGTTCGACGTGCGCAACGGCGCCGTGCTGGGCGGCCCCGCCACCCTGCCTCTCGCGGCGTATCAAACGAGAGTCGTGGGCGGCATGGTGGAAGTCGAGTTGCCCGTCGAGGCCAGCACGAAGTGAAAGGGCAGGCACAGCGCTGGCTCTTCGTGGCCACGCTGGCCGCGGTGTTGTGGCCTCCGACAAAAGTTGCGGCGGCCGATGCGAACCCGACGCCGCCTGGCCGCGTGGCGCCCTTCCAGCCCGCGGTGGCCGAGTCGACGTCCCTCTATCAGTACATCCAGATTCACATCGACCCCGCGACCGGCCGGCTCGCGCCGGAGGCGATGACGCTTCCCGACGAACCCGCCGCGCGGCGTTTCAGCCGACTGCGTTGGGTGCCTGGCGCGCTGGAAGGCCTCGGCACTCGTCACATGCAGTGGGATGGTTCCGCTAAAGCGGTGCAGACCATCACCCTGCTGCAGCAGATCGCTGCGGGCAGCGCGCCCGCCGAGGCGGCGCTCTACGAGCTGCTGCGCGCGGACGACGTCGTCACGTTCTATGACGACGCGCTCGACTACGCGGCCGCGCGCATTCCGGACGCGGAACCGATACTGCACGACCTCGCGAGGCGGCTCGCCACGCAGTCCCGGGATCGCGGGCCGGTGAAGTTCGGCATCGCCATGCTCGGGTCGATGGGCGATGAGAGCGACCTCGAGATCGTGCGCACGCTGGCGCTGCATGACGAGTTCGGCTTGTACGCGGCCGGGGCGATCGCGGAGCTCGCTCCGCAGCGGCAGCAGGCCCTGTTCGAAATGGCGCGGAAGCTGACGGGCTGGGGGCGCATCGAAGCCGTCACGCTCATGACGGCCACTCCGGATCCGAAGCTGCGCCGCTGGTTGCTGACGGAAGCGTTCCGCAACGATGTGACGCCGCAGTACCTCGCGTATCAGTGCGCGACGATCGGCGATCTCGCCGACGCGATGTCCGACCCCGCGAACGCGACGGACATGCGCTTCCTCGCTGGGGTGTCGGATCTGATCCAAAGTCTGATCAAGCCGGGTCCGTCCCGCGATTCGCAGACATACGAGCAGATTCCCGACGTGGCGATTTCCTATCTGCGGGACGTGCAGGGAAGGCAGGACTCGATCGACTTCCTGCTCACCGCGCAGATGCTGAACGAGTACGCCAGTGCGGGCCCCTGGTCGGCGGATCAGAAGGCGTCGGTGAGGAAGCTGGCGGCGCCGATCATTGCGGACAAGAGCTGGCGCCGGCGCGTGATCGCCGCGCTGTCGGACGATCACGGCAATCTCGAACAGGCGGAGGTTGCGGCGGCCAGGCTCAGTATCGAAACGTTCGATCTGCACATGAAGCGGCTGGCGAAGAACGGCGCGGTGCCGGAACGCTGGCGGCTCGCGTTCTCCGCTGCGGATCCGCGCCAGCTTGCGTCGTTGATGAACGTTGCGGAAAAAACGTTCGGCCCGAGGTTCGCGCGAGGCGCGATCGGGCGCGCGAATACCTCGGATGCGGCGCTCGAAGCGGTGCTGCAGGGCGTGGCAAAATATCCCGGCGCGGGAATGCCGATCGTCGATGCATCGTTGGTCGACATCAGCCCGGTCGTGCGGCGGGCCGCGGTCGAAACGCTGGTGCGCTGGGGCGGGCCCTATCTGCGGGATATGACGGTGCGCGCGGCATTGAGTGCCGCGGCGGATGGCGAGACGGACGAGGCGTTGAAGGCGCGGATGGTCGCGCTGCTCAACGTCGGCGAGGCGCCGCCTTAGATTTCGCTTTTTTTCGCGCCGGACGACTGCGCGCGCCGACGACGCCGACATACTCCGCAATCCCCGCGAGCGATCTCTCCACGCCCGTGTCGGCCACCGCAACGTGTTCGCCCGACTCCAGCTCCAATTTCACGAGCCGCCCGCTGAAGTAGTTGCCAATGTAGAGGTGCCTTCCGTCGGCCGCCGCCTTGATCGTGGCCCAACCGTGCCCGTCGAGCGGGTAGCAGCACATCGTGCGGCCCTTCGGCGAAACGAGATCCACTCGAGTGCCTCGCGACACGTACAGATGCCCCTGCGGCCCGTAGTCCATCGCGAAGAACATTTCGCGGTCACCGTCCGGCACGCACTGCAGATCGGGCAACTGCCGCACGCTCTCGAGGTCGTATCGCATGAGACGCGTCCCCGTCTCCGAGCAGTACACGAGCGTCGATTCATCCGGCGACAAGGCCGACATCGTCACGCCCATGAAGCCACCGATGCCGCCGTGAACCTGGGTAGCGAGTTCGCGAAGCAGCGTACCATCGGCGCGGTAGTGCCAGACGTGCCCATCGCCGAGGCGATCCGTTCCCGGCATTCTCCGCAGCCGCGTGCCCATGCGCGCCTGAATCTCCATCTTGATGCCACTACCGGTGACATGCTCGGCGAGGTACAGCGAGCCATCCGCGCAGAAATTCGCATTGGAGAAGGGCCGCGTGCCGAAGTCCCTCTTGCGCACCTCGCCGTCGCGCGTCACCGTGAGCACCACGAACGCCTGCGAATCGAACGCCCAGAGCTGCCCTTGCCTGTCGAATCGCAGCCCGCCGACGAGATGCGTCGTGTGCGACAGCCACAGCACGCCTTTCTTTCGAAGCTGCGAATCGTATTGAAGGATGCGGCCGCGGCCGGCGTGGTCGTCCTCCCCGCCGTGGAGCACCGTTGAGCCGACGAAAACGTCCCCGGGGGCGAATGGCTGAAGCGTCGAGCGCTCTTTCATTGGGGCGCAATCGTGCGCGCGGCCCGTTGCGACGTCCAGATGAACCATGCGGCCGGCAGCGTGAGCAGCGCCCCCGTGAGAAACGGCGCGCCGTGACTCACGCCGGCGTAGATGGCGCCCGACACGAACGGAATGACCGCGCGCGCCAGGCTCCCGCCCGACTGGAACGTGCCCATCACGACCCCGCGATCTCGCGAGGTGGCCTGCTTCGAAGCCAGGGCCGATGCGCTCGGGTTGAACAACCCCGCGCCCACTCCGCACAACGCCAGACCTGCGAGCGCCAGCGGCAGGTGGCTCGCAAACCCTACGAGCACGAGGCCGGACACGTACGAAAGCGTGGCGAAAATCGCAACCCGCACCTCACCCAGGCGCGGAACGAGCACGCGCACGAGCCCGCCCTGCATGCCCACGGGAATGAGGGCCATGCAGAAGAGCACGACACCGACATCGCGCGGCCCGAACCCGAACAGGTCATTCGCCCAGATGGCGAAGATGGACTCGAGGATCGCCTGCGAGCAGGTCACGAGAAACGAGGCGGACACGATGAATCGCAGGCTCGGCCGCTCGATCAGCAACCGGAACGGATGGCTCCTGCGCGACTCCGTGCGCTGAGTACGGTGCTCCGCCGTGTGACTCTCCGGGAGCATGAAGAACACGAGCCCGATCGCCACGACACTCAGCGAGGACGACACCAGCGCCGGCAACGCGAAGTTCGCGGTGTGCTCGTTGTTTCCCGCAAGCAGCCCGCCGATCGCGGGGCCGAACATGAACCCGACGCCGATCGCCGCACCGACGGTGCCCAGCGCCTTCGCGCGATTCTCCGGCGTGCTGATGTCCGATGCATAGGCGAACGCGGCCGAGAGATTGCCGGCCATGAAGCCCGCGAGCATGCGCGACACGAGCAACCACCAGAGGTTTTCCGCGAAGCCGAGGATCACGTACGACACGCACGCGCCCGCAAGACTCGTCATGAGAATCGGGCGGCGTCCGAACCGATCGCTCAGCCTTCCCCAGAACGGCGCGGCGACGAGCTGGCACAGCGAATACGCGCCGAGAATCGGCGTGATGAGTCCGGGGGATGCGCCGAACCGGTCGGCCATGTACGGCACGAGCGGGATGAGGATGCCAAAGCCAAGAATGTCGATGACACAGACGATGAACAGGGAGCGCATCAGTGATTCGGAACGAGGTTTGAGATGGCCGCGCCGCTCTTCGCGGCCTTCGGCACATAGTCGCTGGCGCCGCGGACGATCAGATTCGGGATGCGCGAATCGTCCCAGTCCGGCCCGGCTTTGTCACGGCTGCCGATGTGCAGGATGCTGAGATTCAGGGACGGCACGAGCCACAGGCGCGTGGTGCCTGGCCCCTTCAACAAGAAGGTGTCGTCGGGCACGAAGGGTTCGGAAGCGTCCTCCCCCGGCTGGAACGGCTCGCCCCGCCACACCTGATAACCGAAACGCGGGTTCGCTTTCGACGGCGTCGTCATCGCGCGAACCCAGCCCGGCGGCAGCACCTGCTCGCCTTCGTACTTGCCATCGTTCACGAGCAGCTGCGCGATGCGCATCCAGTCGCCGATGCGAGCGCGCAGACAGCAGCTCGCGTGCGCGGTGCCGCCTTCGTGATCGAGCATGAGCCACGCATCGCCCGCGCCGATCGGCTTCCAGAGGCGCGAGGAGACGTATTGCGAATACTGCATGCCCGATGCGCGCTCGATGATGTGCGCGAGGAGCTGCGGATCACAGGCCCGCGGCTGCCAGCGCTTGCCGGGCGCGGCCGCACGCTCCTGCTCGAGGCATTGACTACGGATGTCGTGCACTATCTCGTCACGCGCGGCGGCGTGATTCGCGTCGGGCGCGTCCGGACCGAGACCGCTCGTCATGTGCAGCAGATCTTCGAGCGTGACGTGCTGACGCTCGCGTTCCCGGAACGATTCGATGTAGTTCGCCACCGGCTCGCCGAGTAACGCGATCTTGTGATCGCCCATCGCCATGCCCACCATGATTGCCGTGAGCGCGGCGTTGAACGGGCCGGCGTCGATCACGGTATCGAAGCTCGCGCCGTCCCAGTATTTCTCGTAGGCGATGTGCCCGTGGCGGCCGACGATGAGCGCCGTCGTTCCCTGCGTTTCCGCGTAGCTCGCCGCCCTCTCCAGCGCCTGCGCGCCGAGATGCTCCAGATCGGGCTTTACGCGCGGTGACGAGGGTCCGTCGGCACCTTCGATGACTTCGCTCGGCTCGTAATACGACGCGGGCCGATTCACGGACGAATAGAGGGACGAGAGCGCGCGCCGTTTCCAGTACAGGGGGTCGTTCCTGTAGGCCGCGAGCAGCATTGCCGCAATGACCAGTAGCACGCTCGCGAACGCGATGCGCTTCATGCCCGACGCCTTGCGCGCTCAGGCGGTTCATGCGCGCGAACGGAAGCGTCGCGCAGGGGGCCAGCGTATTTCATCTGGCCCGCGTCGAGCTCGAGCTCATGGGTGGCATAGGGAGGCCATTCATCACGGTGATGCGTGGTCATCACGACCGCCGTGCCTTTTGCCACGAGTTGGCCTATCCGGTCGAGCAGCACGCCGCGGGTCGGTGCGTCGATTCCTGACAGCGGCTCGTCGAGCAGCAGCAGGCGCGGATGCGTTACCCACGCGCGGGCGAACAGCACGCGTCGCATCTGGCCGTAGGACAGCTCGTCGCGCGTTCGCTTACCGAATCCTTTCAGGCCGAAGAACTCGAGGGCTTTCGTGGCGGCTTTGCGGTCTGCCGCGGTGGGCGCGTCATTGAGGCCGATGCTGGCGTGGCGGCCGGACTGGACGATTTCGTCCACCGTCAAGTGATGCGGGTGGATCGTTTGGAGGTGCGCGGCGACGAAGCCGGCGCGCACTTTGAATTCCTGCAGCGGGACGCCTGGGACGATGCCGGCTCGTTCGATCGAGCCGTGGCTGGCGACGCCGTGGTCGCCGTACAGCGTGCGCAAAAGCGTGGTTTTGCCGGAGCCGTTGGCGCCGTGGATGACCCAGCAGTCGCCTTTGTTTACTTCGAATGTCAGGTGCTGGAGGGCTTTGTATTCGTCCAGGTGGACGTCGGCGTTTTTCAGCTTGATGAGAGGGGTGCCTGTTGAGTCGGTCGGGACGTTGCTCGTCGCGCGGCCCGCTTTAGCCTCATGGATCGGCGCGCCGTGGTCGAGCCACTTTGCGAGCGGGGCGCGGGAGATTCGGCCGCTATAGACGATCTTGCCGTGGTCGAGGATGAGCGCGTGGGTCGCGCTGTGAGGCACATCCTCATCGCGGTGGGTCGCCAGCACCCACGGCATCTGGGAGCGAGCGGTGGATTCGAGCCACTTCATCGCGCGCAGGCGATGGGATTCGTCGAGGCCTGTCAGCAGCTCATCGAGCAGCAGCAGCTTCGGGTTGCTCGCAAGAGCGCGGGCGAGAAGCGCGAGACGGCGCTGGCCGTAGGACAGCGTGAGGAACTCGCGGTCGCCGAGATGTGAAATGCCGATGCGCTTCAGGAGCGCGGCAATTCTGGCCTGATCCTTCGCGGCCAGCGGGTTCAACGGAATATCGGTGCGATACAGGCCCGTGCCCACCACCTGGGTGACGGTGTGATTCCAGCCGTGGCGTTCGTATTTATCCTGGCGCTCCGGACCGACGTAAGCGATCTCGTCTTTCACATCCGCAGGCGTCGGCCAGGTTTCGCCGGCCCACACGTACCGCCGAGACTCGCGCCCTGTCGGCGTGGGCCACACCGCGCCCGACACCAGCTTCAGGAGCTGAGTCTTGCCCGCACCGTTGCCGCCGGCGAGCACCCAGCGTTCGCCGGGCTTCACGGTCCACGCGATATCGCGCAGCACCGGCCGCCCGCCGCGTTCGAGATGGATGCGCTTCAGCCGGACTTCGACGTAGCGCGAGGACCCGCCCTTCACTCCTCGCCCGCCTGCGAACCGCCCGCGCGTGGCGCCGCCGTTGCCCGGGGGCCGCCCGCCGCGCCGGCGAGCACCGACCAGCCATCGCGCCCGCGTGCCACGCGGCCTTCGCGCTCGAGCTTGATCAGATGCGCCTCGAGCGAATAGCGCGCGATCGGCAGCAGCTCGGCTCGCACATCGTCATAGACCTTCGGCAGCAGCTGTTCGACCTCGCCACAACCCACGGCACCGAGCACTGCCAACACCTTGGCTTCGCGCCGGCCCCGATGCGCCACGATCCCATCGATCACGCGAATCGGGTCCGCGAGCACGCGCCCGTGCCCCGGCGCGACCGCTTGCGGGCGATAGCCCTTCAACAATTCCAGCGAATGCAGGTACGCGGCCATCTCGCCATCCGGGGGCAGGATGACCGGTGTCACCCCATCGAGCACGTGATCTCCGGAGAACAACAGACCTTCCTCTTCAAGCAGAAAACAAACGTGATTCGACGCATGGCCGGGCGTATGGATGGCGCGCAAACGGGTGATGAGCGGCGACTGTATAGCATGGCGCGCCATTTCGGCGTCTTCGGCACGGCCGGCACGGCCGTCATTGAGCTCGAATACCCGGTCATGGCGCGCTTCGACGGACGGGACGCAGGACATGTCCTGCAGTCCGTCCGACGGCGGCGGCAGGCCCACGATGGGCGCCCCGGCCGCATCCGCCAGCGCCCGCGCGCCACACGAATGATCGCGGTGAGTGTGCGTCACGAAAACGAAACGCAGATCGGGCACCGCTGCACGCAAAAGCTCGAGGTGCCGCGGATCGTCGGGCCCAGGGTCGAGCACGGCGACAGGCGGGCTGCCCAGCACGTAGCTGTTCGTGCCCGGGCCCGTCATGAGCGAGGCGTTGGGTGCAACGACCCTCTGCACACGCGGCGACAGACGCACGAGCCGGCCCGGCTGCAGATCGTCGAAGGATTCGCTATGGGTAGGATTGACCATGGCGCCAACGTTGGACGCATCGACGCCCCGTGGCAAGATGCTCCGGATGCAAGACTCTCTCGCGCAATCGCCAGAGCACTTCGACGTGCTCGTGGTCGGCGGTGGCATCAACGGCACAGGCATTGCGCGCGACGCGGCGGGGCGCGGCTTGAGGGTTCTGCTCTGCGAGCAGGACGATCTCGCGTCTCACACCTCGTCCGCCAGCACGAAACTCATCCACGGCGGGCTGCGATACCTCGAAGGGTTTCATTTCGCGCTCGTCCGCAAGGCGCTGCAGGAGCGGGAAGTGCTGCTCGCGTCGGCGCCCCACATCATGTGGCCCCTGCGGTTCGTCATGCCCCACGATGCGCACCTGCGGCCGCAATGGATGATCCGGGTGGGGCTCTTCTTATATGACAACCTCGCGAAGCGCGATCACCTTGCGGCGTCGGCTTCGCTCGACCTCAGGAAGCACCCGGCTGGAACGCCACTCGAGCCGCGCTACACCCGTGGCTTCATCTACTCCGATGGCTGGACGGATGACGCACGTCTCGTTGTGCTGAACGCGCGTGACGCCGCTGAGCGTGGCGCCACGATTCTCACGCGAACCCGCTGTGCAAAGATCGAGCTGCGCGATCGTACGTGGCAAGCGCAGTTGACCGGCGCGCACGCCCGGAACGTGACGTGCCGTGCGGTGGTCAACGCCACCGGGCCGTGGGTCACGAGTTTTCTGAGCGAGGCGACGCCCGCGAAGTCCGATCGAAGCGTGCGGCTCGTGAAGGGCAGCCATATCGTCGTGCCGCGCATCTTCCAGCATCGCTTCGCGTACATCTTCCAGAACATCGACCGGCGAATCGTGTTCGCGATTCCGTACGAGCACGATTTCACGCTCGTCGGCACGACCGACGTGGAATATCACGGCGATCCTTCCTCCGTTCACATCGATGACGCCGAGGTGCGCTATCTCTGCGACACGGTGAACCGCTATTTCACGAAGAAGATCGCGCCCGCGGACGTCATCTGGCGCTACAGCGGCGTGCGCCCTTTGCTGGACGACAAGGCCGGCGACCCATCGAGCGTCACGCGGGACTACAAGCTCGAACTGGAGCGGGAAGACGCGCCGCTCATGTCCGTGTTCGGCGGCAAGATCACGACGTATCGAAAGCTCGCGGAAACCGCGGTCGACATGCTGGTGCAAGCGTTGGGGATGCGGTTGCCCCCGTGGACAGACAAAGCGCTGCTCCCCGGCGGCGACCTGACCGGCGGCAGCTTCGCCCGCTTCCTGCGCAACGTCGAGCGGCGCTACCCGTGGCTGCCCGAGGACCTGCGCAAACGCTATTCGCGCGCCTACGGCACGCGTATCGATCACGTCATCGGCGGCGCACGGTCGGTGGCGGATCTTGGCGCGGAAGTGGTGCCGCACCTCTACGAGCGCGAGATCGAATATCTTCGGCGCGAAGAATGGGCAACGATGGCGGACGATATCCTCTGGCGCAGGAGTAAGCTCGGGCTGCATTTGCCCGCGGGCGCGCTCGATACGCTCGCAGCGTGGCTCATCGCGCACGCACGGGCGTAGCTACGCATCATCGCAGGCGGGAAAAACCACGCTTTTTGCCGCCGAAAACGAGCGGACAGTCCGAGAAAAGCGCCGCAGGCGCCTTTTCTCCAGTGAAGGAGACCTTGAATCGTGGCTCGTTTCATTCTGGCTCTGGACCAGGGCACCACCAGCTCGCGCTCGATCCTGTTCGATCACGACGGCAACGCCGTGGCGAGCGCGCAGAAGGAGTTCCCGCAGCACTTTCCGCAGCCGGGCTGGGTCGAGCACGATCCACGAGATATCTGGAGCAGCCAGGTCGGCACTATCGCGGAGGTGATGGCGAAAGCCCGCGCGACATGGCGCGACATCGCCGCCATCGGCATCGCCAACCAGCGCGAGACCACGATGATATGGGACAAGCGCACGAGCGAGCCCCTCGCCAACGCCATCGTGTGGCAAGACCGTCGTACCGCCGAGCTCTGCGAACGACTCAAAGCCGCCGGCCACGAGCCGGAGGTGTCGCGACGTTCGGGCCTGGTGCTCGATCCCTACTTCTCGGGCACCAAGCTCGCGTGGCTGCTCGATTCGGTGCCCGATGCGCGCGCACGCGCGGCGCGCGGCGAGATCGCGTTCGGCACCATCGACAGCTGGCTCGTCTGGCGCCTCACCAACGGCGCGCATCACGTAACCGACGCCACGAACGCGAGCCGCACGCTCCTCTTCAATCTGCATACGCGCGATTGGGATCCGACGCTGCTCGCGATGCTCAACGTGCCGCGCGAGTGCCTGCCACGAGTGGTTCCATCGCAGCTTTCCACGCACTTCGGCATCTCGGCGCAGATCGAAGGGCATCCGATCCCGATCACCGGAATCGCGGGCGACCAGCAGGCCGCGCTCTTCGGTCAGTCGTGCTTCGAGCCGGGCATGGCCAAGAATACCTATGGGACCGGCTGCTTCCTTTTGATGACGACCGGCGTCAGTGCCCTCGCCTCTCGTCACCGGTTGCTCACGACGGTGGCGTGGCAAAGGGCGAACACACACTTCGCGCTCGAAGGCAGCGTGTTCGTGGGTGGCGCGGTGGTGCAATGGCTGCGGGACGGCTTGGGACTCATCGAGAAATCCGCGGACATCGAGCCGCTCGCGGCCTCGGTGCCCGATAGCGACGGCGTGTACTTCGTGCCCGCTTTCACGGGGCTCGGCAGCCCGCACTGGGATCCGCACGCTCGCGGCACGATGGTTGGCCTCTCACGCGGCACGACTCGCGCGCACATTGCGCGCGCGGCACTCGAAGCCATTGCGTTCCAGAGCGCCGAAGTGCTCGCGGCCATGCAGAAAGACGCCGCACGCCCGCTGGTCGAGTTGCGCGTGGATGGCGGCGCCACCTCGAACAATCTGCTGATGCAATTCCAAGCGGATGTGCTGGGCGTGCCCGTCGTGCGACCGCGCATCACCGAAACCACGGCGCTCGGCGCGGCTTACCTCGCCGGGCTCGGTGTTGGCTTCTGGAGCTCGCCCGACGAGCTCGCCCGCAACTGGCAGGTCGAGCGCCGCTTCGAGCCGAGCATGAGTCGCGATGAAGCGACAGATCGGTTGCGCCGTTGGTCTCGGGCCGTGGAGCGCTCGCGACAGTGGGCGATCGACTGACCTTCGCCCTGTCGCAGTGGCTGATGGAGAACGAGCACGCGCGTCGCGCGCATGCTCGTGCGCTACAGCCTGTAAACAAAAACAGAAAAAGACCTGCGACGGTAAGGTCGCAGGTCAACACCGCAGGAGATCGTTAATTCACGACATTTGCCATGCACACAGGACCAGGACAGGTTCTTGGGGAGAGCCTGCCGTGGCCACACCGTGCGCAACTTTGTCTCCTCAGTAGACGAGCCGGCAGGACAATTCCGGTACTCCGATTGGGAAACTGAGCGGCCCAGAGCGTTTCCTCCGTGCTCCGCGATGCCTGCCCCGATATAGTCAGGCGTGATGTCCGCGCAAGAAGAACAGGTCATACGGGGGGAACTGGCCGAGGGCACACGCCTCGGGCCGTGGCGCCTGATGCACCTGCTCGGCCGCGGTGGCGCGGGCGAAGTGTATTTCGCTGTGCGTGCGGATGGCGCCTTCCAGCAGAAAGTGGCCATCAAGGTGCTGCACCGAGGCGCGGTTGCGGAGAGCGAGCGCTTCCAGGCGGAGCGCGAAATCCTCGCGCGCCTCGAGCATCCGGGCATCGCGCGGCTGCTCGACGGCGGCCTGCGCTCCGGCGGCCAACCCTACATGGTGATGGAGTACGTCGAGGGCCAGACCCTGGCGGAGTTCTGCGACTCTCGCGGACTCAACCTCGTCGCGCGGCTGAAGCTCTTCATGCAGGTGTGCCAAGTCGTCGCGTACGCGCACCGCAACTTCGTCGTCCATCGCGATCTCAAGCCGCGCAACATCCTCGTGACGCAGGATGGCCGCGTGAAGCTGCTGGACTTCGGCGTGGCGAAACTGCTCGACGTCGTGGGCGGTCCCGCGTCGGAAAAAACTTCGGCGCCTCTCACGCCCGACTATGCCGCGCCCGAGCAGCTCACCGGCCAGCCCATCACGACCGCGACAGACGTGTACGCGCTGGGCGTCGTGCTGTTCGAGCTGCTCACGAGCCGCAAGCCGTTTCACAACACGGCGATGCCCGTCGCTCATGCGGTGCGTAGCGTGTTGCACGAAGTGCCGCCCGCGCCGAGTCGCGCGGCGCGCATTCTCGAGAATGCACGCATCCCGGCGCGGCAGCTCGAAGGCGACCTCGATGCGATCGTCGCGAAGTGCCTGCGAAAAGAAGCCGAGCATCGATACGAAGGTGTCGACGCGCTCGAGCTGGATCTGCGACGGTATCTCGAATCGAAACCCGTCGCGGCGCGCGAGGGCGCGCGCCTGTACGTGCTCGGACGATTCCTGCGTCGGCATCGGCTCATTGTGGCGGCAGGCGTCGCGGTGGTTCTCGCGTTGGCGGTTGCGCTTGCCGCGGTCTCCTGGCAGGCACATCGGGTCGCGCTGGAGCGCGACATCGCGAGGCGGGCGGCGGCGCGCGAGGAAGCCGTTCGCTACTACGTGACCAACCTGTTCAGGGTATCGGGCGCCGAACACGGCGCCGAGCCGACCACGGCAAAGCAGATGCTCGATCGCAGCGCGCAGCGTGTGCTGAGCGAGTACCGGGACGATCCTTATCGCGCTGGAAAAGTCGTCGAAACGCTCAGCGATCTGTATGGAGCGCTCGAAGACTTCGAAGGCCAGGTGCCATTGCTCGAAGGCTTTTTGAAGCAGGCTGGGCCGGAAGTCGATCCGGAGTCGCTCGCCTTCGCGCGGCAGCAGCTTGCAAACGCGGAGCTGCAGAGGGGCAACACCGCACGCGCGGCGGATCTCGTGCCGCTTGCGCTCGATTTCTGGGCGAGCGACCCGCGGCGCTTCGCGCCCCAGCGGCTCGAAGGGCTCGTCATCAAGGGGCGGCTCCAGCGCGCGCAGGGTGATATCGACGGTTCCATTGCCACGTACAGCGCGGCGCTCGAGGAGCGCATTGCCCTGTCGGGGTTGAATCATCCGGAGACGGCGGCGCTTTATAACTCGCTCGCCGTCGCGCACATGCATGCGAACCACTTCAACGCGGCGCTGATCGCGTATCGAAAAGCGCTGGGCATCCAGGACGCGCTGCAGAGAACGGACGACCTGGATGCGCAGATCATGCGCGCAAACATGGGCATGCTCGCGTTTCGATACGGCCAGATCGACGAGGCCGAGACGCTTCTGCGCAGCGCTTTCACGAAACAGCGCGCACTCGCGGGCGATTCGGCGGCGGTTTCGGCGGCGATGGGCTACTACGGAGTCATTCGCAACTTGCGCGGCAGGCATGACGAAGCCATCTCGGTGTTGCGCACCGCTGTGAGCATGGCGAGCACGTTTGCCGGGCCCGCGAGCCCGGTGGCGGTTCAGAATCGGTTGTTCCTGGCGGAAGCACTCGCTTCAGCGGGTGAGAAGGCGGAAGCGTCAGCAACACTCAGCGAGAATTTCGAGCTCGCACGCAAGCAACTCGGTGACGGCAATCTTGCCGTGCTTCGCACGCGGCTGGCGCAGGCGCAAATCGCGATTGACGGAAGCGAGCGGACTGCGGGAAAAGCGGAGCTCGCCGAGTTGATCCTCCTACTGCGCAAGCAAGGCAAGCCGGGGCAGCTCGCGCTCGGCCAGGCGCTCGTGCTTCAGGGCGAAGCGCTGCTGCTGGACGGGAAGCGGAGCGACGCGGAGCGGCCGCTCAACGAAGCCCTGCGGATGCGGCAGACGTTGCTGTGGGATCGCAGCCCGGATATCGCCGAAGTGCGGCAGTTGCTGGACCGCCTGCGCGGAAATTGATTGCGCAAGCGCCAGCGCCACCATCAGCGCTCCTGCGTTGCTTTCGGCCGGCTGCCGACCGAGCGATCGACGCCGGCCGAGGGTGCGGGTCGCGGCTGCGACTGCTGAGCTGGTTGCGATTGGACAGGGCGCGATGGCTGTTGCGCCGGCGGAGACGATGGCCGCTGCTGAGACGGGAACGAGCTGCCGCCGGTGTTGTATCTCGGCCCGCTCCGCCGCGGCTCTTCAGCGCGTGGCGCCGACGCGCGCGGCACTGACGTCGGCGGCGTCCCCGATGGAGCGCGATCGGGCACCGTGCGGTAGCGCCCGGCATTGTTCCGCGCGCCGCCATTGCGATCACGCCAAGTGTCGCGGCGATTCAGGTCGTCACTCGAAACGAATCCCGGCCGCGTACCGATCCGAGTCACATCCGACGCCGGAACGCCCGACTGCACCGTGTAGCCGCGCGGCGGCCGTGGCGTGTGCCAGCCGTGATCTCGCGGCCCCGTGGGCCGCCCCACCACCGGCGAGCCGACCGGTCGCCCAACGGGCCGCCCGTGACGCGGGCCGGGCACCCAGCTCCAGCGGTTGCCGATGGTGACCCACTGGCCATAGTGATACGGCGCAAAGCCCCACGGCGCGTCGTCGATCCACGCCCAGCCCCATCCGCTCACATAGCTGTAGCGCCCGAAGCGATACGGCGACCAGTCCGCCGCCACGGAGCCGGGCGTCCACACATAACCGTAGTCGGGCTCGGATCTCCAGGCGCCGTACTTGTCCAGATCTTCATAACCCACGACGTCCGCCGGCATGCTGCGCGCGGGTTCCGTCGACAGCACGTAGTCGTCGCGACGATCGCGCTCCAGCGCCCACTGATCGAATGAATCCGGCGCGCCGAGCGTCGCGGTCGCAAACGTCAGGCGGCCCTTGCCGGTGAGCGTCGCAACCTGCTGGGCACGGACCACGAAACTCTGTTCCGCGGAGCCACGCGCTTCGAGCATGCCGCTACCCACCTTCACGACCGTGCTGCCGCCGTCCGGATTCACTTCCAGCCGATAGCTGCCCGGCCGCAGGATCGCCGCCGTCGCCTGCGGCGTTTCGACTTCGATGGCTTCGTTCTCGCCGAGCGTCCGCACGCGAAGGTTCAGCACGCCGGCGCCGAGGCGCATGCGGATCGCATCGTCATCGAGCGTCGTGAACGCGAAGCTGGTGCCGGCGCCCATGCGGATGTCGGCGGAGCCGACCTGGATTTCAGCGCGGCCATCCGTTTCCGTGCGCAGGAAGTCGCCCGGCGTGAGCGGGCGGTTCAAAGTGGCGGGCGCCCACACGGTTTCGCCGACGCCTTGGAGCGAGACGCCGCCCTGCGTGAAGCTGAGGCGCGCGACGCGCTCCGGCGCGACTTCATCCGACGTATCGGTGCTGTCGTCGGGCACGTCCGGCGTGCCGTCCTGTCCCATGGCGACGGCGCCGAGGGAGGAAGCGAGTATCCAGAGAACGGCGCGTGCACCCACGCGGGCGAGCGAAAAGCCATTCCTGACGGGCATCTGCATGTTGTCCCCTGCGCCTCGATAACGCGGCCGGTGAAACCTTAGTGTCCGAGCGCGGCCATTGGTTCTACACCGGCGCGATCTTCACCACAAACGGGGCCGCCCAAGCCTGTCACGCTTTCGCTACAAATGAATCTATTCAACATAGCCCGGCCGGGGCTTCTCGAGCTGCCATCGCAGGTGATTGCGAACCGAGGGCCATTCGCTCGCGATGATGCTGTAAACACAGCTATCGCGCAGCGAGCCATCGGCCAGCCGCTGATGACTGCGGAGAATGCCGTCCAGTTTCGCGCCGAGGCGCTCGATCGCCGCGCGGCTCGAACTGTTGAAGAAATGCGTGCGGAACTCGACGGCGATGCAATCGAGCGTGTCGAAGGCGTGCGTCAGCAGGGCGAGCTTGCACTCGGTGTTGAAGCTTGTTCGCTGTACTGACTTGCGATACCAGGTGGATCCGATCTCCACGCGACGATTGGCCGCGTCGACGTTCATGTACGTGGTCATGCCCGCGACCTTGCCGGACGCGTTATCGAAGATCGTGAACGGTAACATCGAGCCCGCCTTCAGCAGGCCGAGACGGCGCTCGATCTCCGCGCGCATTTCCGACGGCGACGGAATGCGCGTGTACCAGAGCTTCCACATCTCGCCATCGTTGACGGCGTCGACCAATCCGTCGTGATGTGAAGGGTCGAGCGGTGAGAGCGTTGCGCGTGACGTGCACAGCGTAACGGGTTCTAGCCAATTCATTTACCGACTATATCGTGGAACGCGCAGGCGTGACCCGCAACGTGGCCTTGCGGGTCGGCAACTGAACTTTCGTCACTCCCGGGAGTTGTAGAAATGCCGGCCTGCCCCGAGGGCCGGCGTTTCATTGGAGCTGACGATGAGCCGACTCATTTGCGCCGCCGCCTTGCTGGCCACTCTCTGCCTGACCGCTTGTGGAAGCGACAACGACTCGGATATGGCGGGCGGTACGACCCCCACGCCAACACCGACTCCCACCCCGACGCCCACACCCACGCCGACTCCGACGCCACAGCGTGGTGACCTGCTGGAGAGCCCGCCCGCGCTGGTGGCCTCGTATGCGCCCCAGGACCTCCTGAACATCGCCGGGCAAAGCGACATCGGCCAGGCCGTGGTGAAACTCATCACCGCGCCGAAGTGCTCCGTGATCGTGCACCAGCTCAAGTACCAGACCGTGGGCGCGGTCGGAGAAGCCGCCTCGGCTTCCTCCGGGGCGATCATGCTCCCGAGCGGGACTGACGCCGCCTGCCAGGGCGCGCGACCCATACTGCTATATGCGCACGGGACGAACACGGACCGCGCCTACAACATCGCGAACCTTTCGTCCTCCAACGCGGAAGGTATCGCGATCGCGCTGGAGTTCGCCTCGCAGGGCTACGTCGTGGTGGCGCCGAACTACGCGGGTTACGATTCCTCTTCGCTGACCTATCACCCGTTTCTGAACGCGGATCAGCAGTCGAAAGACATGATCGATGCGCTGAAAGCCGCGCGAAGCGCGCTTCCTTTGTCGTCCGCAGCTACGGTTGTCGACAACGGAAAGTTGTTCATTACCGGGTATTCGCAAGGCGGGTACGTTGCGATGGCGACTCATCGCGCCATGCAAGCGGCCGGCACAGTCGTGACCGCTGCCGCACCGATGTCCGGGCCCTATGCACTCTCTGCGTTTGGTGACGCGATCTTCGAGGGTCAGGTTTCAGCCAGCGCGCCAGTGAACCTGACACTGCTCATCTCGAGCTATCAGGCGGCTTACGGCAATTTGTTCGCGGCCACGACGGATGCTTTCGAAGCGAAGTACGCCACCGGGATCACGTCGCTGCTCCCGAGCACCACCGGACTCACCGATCTCGAGTCGCAGGGCAAGATCACGTCGGATGTCGTGTTCAACAGCACGCCGCCTGATCCAACGTTTGCGGCGTTCACACCAGCGACATCGCCACCCGAGCTCGCCGCGGTATTCGCGAAAGGCTTCGGGGCGGACAATCTCATCACGAACGCGTACCGGCTGACCTACCTGCAAGATGCCAAGACAGCGCCGGATGGCGCTTTCCCCACAAAGACCGACGGCCTGCCGCCGGCGAGTCCGGCTCAAACCCTGCGACAGGCGCTGAAGACGAACGATCTGCGCACCTGGGCGCCCGGCACGCCTGTACTTCTATGCGCGGGAAGCCAGGACCCCACAGTCTTCTATCTCAACACGCAGTCGATGCAGGACTACTGGACCGCGACGGCGCCCACCGCGAGCGTCACTGTTGTGAACATGGACGCCGCCCCCGCAAGCGGCGATCCGTACGCAGATCTCAAGAACGGATTCCAGGCCGCAAAAGATATCGTGCGTGCGGCCGCAGTAGTCGGCGGAGCAAGCGACGGAGGCGATCGAGCGGTGTTCGATGCATATCACGCGGGGCTGTTGCCGCCCTTCTGCTTCGGCGCCGTGAAGAGCTTCTTCGACTCGAAGTAGGAGCGCTCAGCCCGGCTTCGGCGCCAGCCTGCCGACCACGTATCCGAGTATCGAGGCCAGCGTGAGACTGGCCGCGATCACGAGCAAACCGGCGGCGAAGCTCTGCGTGAGATCCTTCAGTTTTCCAATGACGAACGGCCCGAGATAACCGCTGAGATTGCCGACGGAATTGATCAAAGCGATTCCGCCGGCGGCGGCACTCCCGCCGAGAATCGCGGTGGGCAAAGACCAGAACAGCGGCAGGGATGCGTAGATGCCGATCGCGCCGAGCGTGAATCCAAAGACCGCGACGTAGAAGTTGTCGGTGAAGCCGCCGCAAAGGAAGCCGATCGTTCCCACCAAACCCGGCAACGCGAGATGCCATTTTCGCTCGCCGGTTCGATCGGAATGACGGCTCCACAGCACCATTGCAAGCGTCGCGCAGGCGTAAGGAATCACCAGCACCGGCCCCACCTGCTGATTGGTGAGATTGCCCAGTAGCTTCACGATCTGCGGCGCCCAGAGGCCGAACCCGTACACACCCATCATCAGCGCCGCGTACAGCCCGCTGAACAACCACACCAGCGGATTCAGGAGACCCTCGCGTGCGGAGGTGTAGAGGCTCAGCCGCTCATCCCGTTTGATCGCGGTGAGCAGCACGTCGCGCTCACGCTCCGTGAGCCACTTCGCTTTGGCGGGCGAATCGCAGAGGACGTACAGCACGACGATACCGGCCAGCACCGCCGGAAGGCCCTCCACGAGAAACATCGTCTGCCAGCCGCTGAGACCGAAGACGCTCGTGCCAAGCAGCGTCGTCGACAACGGCGCGCCGATCACCGTCGAGGCGGGATTCGCGATGATGAAAATGCCCAGGATTCCCGCGCGCACACGATTGGGAAACCAGTACGTGAGATAGAAGATCATTCCCGGAAAGAAGCCGGCTTCGGCGATACCGAGCAGGAAGCGCATCACGTAGAAGCTCTTCGGGCCGGCGACGAACGCCATGCCCATGGAAATGAGCCCCCACGTCACCATGATGCGCGCGATCCAGGCGCGCGCGCCGAATCGCTTCAGCGCGAAATTGCTGGGTACCTCGAACAGGAAATAGGCCACGAAGAAAATGCCGGCGCCGAGGCCGTAGGCCGAGTCGGAAATGCCGAGATCGCCGTTCATCGTGAGCGCGGCGACGCTCACATTTATCCGGTCGAGGTAGGCGATGAAGTAAATGAAGCAGAGGAATGGCAGCAGGCGCCACATCGCCTTGCGGATGACGGCGCGCTCTTCGGCGGCCAGCGCGCCGTCCACGGTCGATCCCGATGCATGCACGCCCTCGACGCTCACGGCACCTCTCAGTGATTGTGCCGGGGAGTCTTGGCCGCCACGCCGCGATACTTCAGTGCCATTTCCATGACGCCGCCCTTGTCGAGCTGGCTCACGGTGGAACGATACAGTTCCTGCCACGGCGTTGCGCTCTCAGGCACTGGCGGCGGCGCGCCTTGCTTGCGCTTCGCAAGCTCCTCGTCCGACACCAGCACGTCACAGCGGCCGGCGACGAGGTCGATGCGAATGGTGTCGCCGGTGCGCAGCCACGCGAGCCCACCGCCCACGGCGCTCTCCGGCGAAGCGTTGAGGATCGACGGACTGTCGGACGTGCCTGATTGCCGCCCGTCGCCCAACGTCGGCAAGCTCGTGATGCCGCGTTTCAGCAGCGCATCCGGCGGCTGCATGTTCACGACTTCCGCGGAGCCCGGCCAGCCCACGGGACCGGCGCCACGGATCACGAGAATCGTGCGCGCGTCGATACCGAGCGCCGGATCGTTGATGCGCGCGTGATAGTCGTCGGAACCGTCGAACACGACGGCGCGACCTTCGAAGACCTCGTTATCCGAGAGGTAGCGTTTGCGAAAATCTTCCGAAATCACGCTTGTCTTCATGATCGCGAAGTCGAACAGGTTGCCCTTCAGCACCAGGAAGCCGGCGCGCGGCTGGAGCGGCGTCTCGTACTTCGCGATGACTTCGCGGTCGGTGGACTCGCGGCCCGCGATGTTTTCCTCAAGCGTGCGGCCCGTGACAGTACCTGCGCTACCGTCGATGCGACCGGCGCGAAGCAGCTCGCTGAGAACGGCTGGCACGCCACCGGCGCGGTGAAAGCGCTCGCCGAGATATTTGCCCGCAGGCTGCATGTTCACGAGCAGCGGTACGTCGCGGCCGTAGGTCATCCAGTCTTCGGGAGTGATCTCAACGCCCGCGTGCCGCGCCATCGCGACCAGGTGCGGCTGGGCATTCGTCGAGCCGCCGATCGCGGCGATGGTCGCAATCGCGTTGAGAAATGCGCGTCGTGTAAGGATCGTCGAGGGCCGCAGGTCTTCGTACGCCATGTCGACGATGCGTTTACCTGTGGCGTACGCAATCTGTCCGCGTTCCCGATACGGCGCGGGAATCGCGGCGCAGCCGGGCAATGAAAGGCCGAGCGCTTCGGCGACCGCGTTCATCGTCGACGCCGTGCCCATGGTGTTGCAGTGGCCGACCGACGGTGCCGAAGCCGCGGCGGCTTCGAGGAACTCCTTCTCGTTGATCTGCCCCGCCGCCAGCTTTCGGCGCGAGCGCCAGATCACCGTGCCCGAGCCCACCAGCTCCCCGTCATGCCAGCCATCGAGCATCGGGCCGCCCGACAGCACGATTGCGGGAATGTCGACGGTGGATGCGGCCATCACCGCGGCCGGCGTGGTCTTGTCGCATCCCGTGGTGAGCACGACCGCATCGATCGGATAGCCATGCAGGATTTCCACCAGCCCGAGATACGCAAGATTGCGATCGAGCGCCGCCGTCGGCCGGCGGCAGTTCTCGAAGATCGGGTGCATGGGAAATTCCATCGGCACGCCGCCCGCGTCGCGAATGCCATCGCGCACGCGCTTCACCGTCTCGAGGTGCACGCGATTGCACGGCGTGAGGTCGCCGCCCGTCTGCGCGATGCCGATGATCGGTTTACCGCCCAACAGCTCATCCGCCGTGAGCCCATAGTTCATGAAGCGCTCGAGATAGAGCGCCACCATGTCGAGGTGGGCGGGATCGTCGAACCAGTCGCGCGAACGGAAGCGTCGCTTGGGTGTGCGGTCAGAGGCCATGCGCGATGATGCCCTGAGGCAGCCCCGTTGCGTCAACGCGTACACGGAACAATCCCCCGGCATTCGGCTGCTCTTTGCGCTCCTTGTCCGAAAGACCCTTCCACGCGGTGGTGATGTAGAGCGTGCGCAGGTCTTTGCCGCCGAAAGCGGCTTTCGTGACGTTGGCTACCGGCATCGCAAGCTTCGAGACCTTGCGGCCATCGGGCGCATAACGGTTTACGCCCCAGCCACCGTACAGGCCCGACCAGATGTTGCCCTCGGAGTCCGTGATGGGGCCGTCCGGGTGGCCATCGCCTTCACCGATGCGCGTGAAGACACGGCGGTTCGAGAGCGTGCCGTCGCGGGCGCGATCGAAGGCGTAAATGAGCTTCTTCAGCGTGTCGGTGTGATAGAGCGTGCGGTTGTCGGGGCTCGCGGTCGGGCCGTTCGTGATGACGTAGTCCTGGTCGCGCTGTTCGATGCCGCTTTCCGTGAGCTGATACAGCGCGCCGGTGGGGTCCTTCTCGTCGTCGTCCATCGAGCCGAACCAGAGGTAGCCTGCGCCATCGACGTAGCCGTCGTTCAGGCGGTTGTTGCGGGCATTGGGCTCGACCTTGTGGAACGGCTCGAACTCGCCGGTCTTCGGGTTGAAGCGATGCAGGCCGGTCTTGAGGCCGGCGAGGATGCCGCCGTCTTTCGCGGGGGCGATGAAGCCGGGCTCCGACGGCGCGGGGAAGGATTGCGTCTTGCCCGTGGGCTCGTGGAAGCGGTGGATGAACTTGCCCTTGATGTCGACGAACCAGACGGCTTCTTCGGCCGCCGACCAGTAAGGGCCTTCACCGAGCTGCGCGCCGAGGGGCCACACACATTCCGGCGTCGACGCGGCTTGCGGAGGGCTCGCGTTGTGAGTCACGTTGTCACTCGTCGCACTGCCTTTGTCGTCGCTCGTCGTTCCGCCTTCGCCGGGCGGGCCGGCGCCTGGCCCCGTTTTCTTCGCACCGGCGCCGGCAACCCCTTCAGCGATAGCCCGCGTCGACCCAGTAAGAATGAGCGGTGCAAAAACGCGCATCGTCAGAAGCGAGGAACTGCACCATTGCGGAAACGTCCGACGGTTCGACGCGCCCCTTGAGGCATTGCTGGGTGACAATCTTTTTCTCCTCATCGGGCGTGTGCCACAACGCCATCTGGCGCGCCGTCTTCACCGCGCCCGGAATCACGCTGGTGACACGGATGTTCGCTTCACCGAGATCGCGCGCGAGCGCGCGCGTGAGGCCTTCGATGGCCGCTTTCGACGTTTCGTACAGCACGAGGTCCGGCAACGCGAGATGCCACGACACGGAGCCGATGTTGATGATCGCGCCGCCGCCCGCGCTTCGCATGCCGGGCAGCACCGCCTGCGCGGCGAAGAAGTAGTGGCGCAGGTTCACGTTGATGCGCTCTTCCCAGTACGCGGGCGTGACCTTCTCGAACGAATGCCGGTCGTCGTTCGCGGCGTTGTTCACGAGCACGGACACCGGGCCGGCCCGCTCGTCCACCGAAGCCAGGGCCGCCTTTAGCGCCGCAAGGTCCGTCAGGTCGCACTTGATGAACTGCGCGGATTCGCCGAGCTCCGCGGCAAGCTCGCGCGAAGGCACCTCCGCGATGTCCAGGAAAAACACGCGCGCCTTCTGCGCTACGAAACCACGCACGATCTGCGCGCCGATGCCGGAGCCACCGCCGGTGACCACCACTGTCTTCCCGGCAAGCGAAGGAAAAATAGCGGACGTCATGTTCATTCAGGCCCAGGAATAGCTGGTTTTGATTTGGGTATAGAACTCGACCGCGGCGAACCCCTGTTCGCGCGCGCCGTAGCTGGACTTCCGTGTGCCTCCGAACGGCACGTGGTAGTCCACGCCAGCCGTCGGCAGATTCGTCATGACCATGCCCGCACGCACATTGCGCGTGAAGTGGCGGGCATATTTGAGAGAGGCTGTGCAGATGCCGGCGGAGAGACCGAACTCTCCGGCGTTCGCCACCGCCAGCGCTTCTTCGTAATCGCGCACGCGCACGGTCGATGCGAGCGGGCCGAACACTTCTTCGCAGTTCACGCGCATATCCGGCTTCGTATCCGCGATGAGCACGGGCGAGACGTAGTAGCCGGGCTTGCCGAGCGACAATTGCTCGCCCCCCGTGACCCTGCGGCCACCTTCTTTCGTGGCGATCCGCAGATACTCGAGCGTGGTGTTCATCTGCGCTTCGCTTGCGAGCGGACCCATTTGCGTTTCAGGCGCGAGCGCGTCACCGACGCGCAAGGCGGAAACCCTCGCGGCCAGCGCACTCACGAAGCGATCATGAATCCCTTCGGTAATGACGATGCGGCTCGAAGCCGTGCATCGCTGGCCGGTGGCGAAGAACGCGCCGTCGAGCGCGCACTGCACGGCGCGGTCGAGGTCGCAGTCATCGAGCACCACGAGCGGATTCTTGCCGCCCATCTCGAGCTGCACACGCGCCTGATGGGACAGGGCCGCGTTGGCGACTCGCGCGCCAACACTCTGCGACCCCGTAAAGGAAATCGCCGCAACATCCGGATGCAGCGCCAGCACGTTGCCCGAAGCGCCGCTGCCGATCACGAAATTGAACACGCCCTTCGGCGCGCCGGCCTCGTGAATGATCTGCGTCAGCGCAAACGCGATCGCGGGCGTCAACGACGCCGGCTTCATCACCACCGTGTTGCCGAAGGCGAGTGCGGGCGCGCTCTTCCAAGCCGGGATCGCGATTGGAAAATTCCACGGCGTGATCAGGCCGACGACGCCGAGTGGCTCGCGGTAGGTCGCGACCTCGATCCCGGGGCGAGTCGAATCCACCGTGACACCATGACGGCGCAGCGCTTCGCCCGCGAAAAACTTGAAAATGCGGCCCGCGCGGGCGACTTCGCCGATGCCTTCGGGGAGCGTCTTGCCTTCTTCGCGCGACAGCAGGCGGCCGAGCTCTTCCTTGCGCGCGAGCAGCGTGGTGCCGACTTTGTCGAGCACATCACTGCGTACTTCAGGGCTCGCGCCCGACCACGCGGATAGCGCGGCCTTGGCGGCCTGCACGGCTTCGTTCATCGCCGCGCCATCATCCGACGGCGCACGTGCGACGACATCACGCGTATCGGAAGGGTTCAGGCTGTCGAGCGCGGACTTGCCACGCACCCACTCGCCATTGATGTAGTGGGACAGATCCATCGTGGACGCTTCGCTCACGCCGCGCTCTCCCCTGACGCCGTGCCGAGCAACCCGCGCTTCGCGAGGTTGCGCATGAGATCCGTCACACCGAATGCCCAGGGAGGCGCCTTGTCACACGTGGTCACTTTGTTCTCGAGCACGCCGAGGCGCTCATTTGAAACCCGCACCAGGTCGCCAGGCTTGTGCGTGAAGCCGAGGCCAGGCGCGCCGCGATCTTCGACGGGCGCGAACATGGTGCCGAGAAACAGCACGAAGCCGTCGGGGTACTGATGATTCTTGCCGATCGTCTGCGCGACAAGCTCGGCGGGGTCGCGGCTGATGAGGCTCATCGTGCTCTGCCCTTCGAGGCGGAAGCCTTCGTCACCCGTGATCTCCAGCCGCAAGACCGCCTTGCGCACGTCGTCGAGCGTGAAGCTCTCGTCGAACAGGCGGATGAACGGCCCTATGGCGCACGAGGCGTTGTTGTCCTTCGCTTTGCCGAGCAGGAGCGCGCTGCGACCTTCGATGTCTCGCAGGTTGACGTCGTTGCCGAGAGCGGCGCCGAGGATGCGCCCGGCGCGATCGCAAGCGAGTACGACCTCGGGCTCGGGGTTGTTCCAGGCCGAATCGGCACGCACACCGACCCAATCGCCCCAACCAACCGACGACAGGGTCGGCGCCTTCGTGAAGATCTCCGCATCGGGCCCGATGGCCACCTCCAGGTACTGAGACCACAGGCCGTCCGCGATCAGCACGGCCTTGAGTTTCCGGGCGTCTTCAGACCCCGGCTTCACGTTGCGGATATCCGCACCGACACGATCGCGCAGGTCCTTGCGCAGGCTTTCGGCGCGCGCGGCATCTCCGCGCGCACGCTCTTCGATCACTCTCTCGATGGCCGATACCGCGAACGTGACGCCGCTCGCCTTGATGCATTGAAGATCGACGGGCGATAGCAACCGTGGCACGGTGGGCTTGTCGAACGCGGACTGCAGCGGCAGTTCTTCGAGCGGACCCAGGTCCTCGCCCGGCGGTAACTCGCCGGTCCACTCTTCGAGAAACTGCGCAGCCGTCGGCGCAATGCGCGACACGTCTCGTACGCGGCCTTCACTCACGAGGACGGGCGTCGGGCCATCGCGCGTCAGCAGGCGTCCGAGCAGCCGGGCGCCGCGCCAGTCGGCGGGAAGGTGTTCGATCAGGCTCATCGTTCGGCGGGTTTCGTCCACAGTTGTTGGATTGCTTCGAGCGTTCGGCCCTTGGTTTCCGGCACGAACTTCATCACGAAGAAAGCGGCCAGCACGCTCATCGCGCCGTAGATCCAATACGCGAAGCCATGGTTGAACATCGCGTTCAGCACGGAGTTTCCGTCGAGGATCTTGAAGGACCATGACACGAACAGGTTGGCGAGCCACTGCGCGCACACCGCGATGGCCATGGCCTTGCCCTTGATGGCGTTCGGGAAGATCTCCGACAGCAGCACCCACACGACGGGGCCCCACGAAAGCGCAAACCCGCCGATGTAGGCCACGACGGCGACGAGCGCGATGGTGCCGACATGCCCGGTCGAAAAGAGCGTGCCGAGCGTGAGCATCGACGCCGCCATCACCAGCGCGCCGAGAATCAGCAGCGGCTTTCTGCCCCAGCGATCGACGGTAACGAGCGCGACGATGGTGAACGCCACGTTCGCGATGCCCACGATGATCGTCTGCAGCAGCGACGCATCCGTGGACGCGCCCATGTTCTTGAACATGAGCGGTGCGTAGTACAACACCGCGTTGATGCCCACGAACTGCTGAAACAGGGACAGCATGATGCCGACGATCACGACGAGCCAGCCGAACGACAGGAGTCGCCCGTCCGTGTGCGACAGGGAGTTCTCGATGTCGGTGAGCACCTGGCGCGCTTCCGTCTCGTTCGAAAGGCGACGCAGGACGTCGTGCGCCTCGTCCTTGCGGCCCTTCATCACCAGAAAGCGCGGCGTCTCGGGGACGAGCAGCAGGAGCACTACGAACAGCGCCGCCGGAATGGAGCCGGACAGCAGCATGTATCGCCAGCCGGTGCTGAGCACCCATGCGTCATCGCCTTGAGCGGCGATAGCCCAGTTCACGAAGTACACGAGCGTCATGCCGCTCACGATCGCGATCTGCTGATAGGTAACGAGGCGGCCACGTTGCGAGGGTGGAGCAATCTCGGCGATGTACATGGGGGAGAGCATCGAAGCGATGCCAATGCCCAGCCCACCGATCAGGCGATAAACGATGAACGGCGTCAGCGCATTCACGCCCAGCGAGCCCGCTGCGCCCATTCCCATTTCAGGGTAGGCCGAGCCGACCGCCGAGATCAGGAACAGCACTGCCGCCACGAGCAACCCGCCCTTCCGACCGAGGCGCGTGGCAAGCCAGCCCGCCAACAAGCCACCGAACGTGCACCCGAGCAGCGCACAGGACACCGCCCAACCCGATAGGGAGCTGGCACTTGTTTCCGATAGTCCGCGCGGGGTAATGAAATTGGCATCGATCGCCGTCACCGCGCCCGAAATGACGGCGGTGTCGTAACCGAAGAGCAGCCCCCCAAGCGCCGCGATCAGCGTAAGCCCATGGACGAGCGCCCCATTCGGCGTCGCCACGGCATTTGCAGTCGTTGAATGCATTCGCCTCAAGCCTCCTGTCTGCCAGCCGGGGTCTTGTAGGTACGCACCGCCCCGTTCCGGCCGTTGCGGGGAAGCCTAATTGGTAGCGGTATCAGAAAGCAAGGTTGCGCACGCGAACCCATGAGGGAGTCTGCCGGGTGGCGGCGGAAAAAGCGCCCGCAGGCGGCTTCTCCCAGCGCACGGACTACGACTCGCGAGGCGGGGGCGCGTCGGACGCACGGCGAATCAGCTCGTGCGCGAACAGGTGATCGACAGGTTCGGCCGCTTCGCCGCCCTTCTTCTGCCGCACTCTGCGCAGCACCAGGTTGAGCGCCGCTTCAGCCATTGCGGCGATCGGTTGGCGAATGGTGGTGAGCTCGGGCCATACCGTGGTCGCGGTCATGGTGTCGTCGAAGCCGACGACCGACAGATCCTTCGGCACATCGAGCCCGCGCCGGTGCGCCACCGACACCACGGCGGACGCCATGTCGTCGTTGCTTGCGAAAATGGCCGTCGGCGGGCGCTTGCGGTCGAGCAGCTGCTCGGCCGCGTCGAGGCCCGACCGATAGGTGAAATAGCCCTGCTGCACATAGGCCGGATTCAGCTGGAGGCCATGGGACTCGAGCGTGGACTCGAAGCCCGCGAACCGCTGCGCGCTGGCCGTCTGGTTCGGGTGGCCCTTGATGAAGCCGATGCGGGTGTGGCCCAGGGCGATGAGGTGCGCCGTCATTTCGCTGGCGGCCCGGAAGTCGTCGATGCGCACGCAACTCACGTTGCCGCGGAACCGCCCCGTGGCGATCGCAATGACGGGAATCTGCGCGGCGCCGAGCTCGTTGGCGATGATGTCCGATTCGCAAAGCGGCGGCGGCAGGATCACGCCGGCCACGCTCCGCGCCAACTTGCGCGCGGCGGCCTTCTCCGCCGCGGGTTTCAGCTCGTCCCACTTTTCGAGGACGAGCTGCGAGGCCGTCTTGCTCGCCTTGTCTAGCGCCCCGACCAGCAGCTCGCTGAGATACGCGGAGCTCGGGTTCGAATAGATCATCGCGATGCGCGTGCCGGTGGCGCCGGCCAGGGAGCGAGCGGCGGGATTCGGCGAATAGTTCAGCTCGCGGATGGCGCGCAGGACGATGTCGCGCGTCGCCTCGCGGACGTTGTCCTCGCCGTTGGTGACGCGGGAGACCGTCATGGGCGAAACGCCTGCCTTGCGGGCGACTTCGTGGATGGTGACGGCGGTGCCGCGGCGGCGGCGAGTGCGTCTCGGGGCGGTCATGCGCCGTGTCCCCACTGGCGCGAGGGCGGCTGATGGAGGATCAGCGTCGACGCCGCAGGCGCCGCTGGCGTCCGTTTACCGTTACCAATATGCGCCATATCCGCCGGGAGCTCGTTGAACGCAGGGGGCCAGTGTAGCAATGCGCGCAGCGATTGTTCGCTTTCTACTAAGTCTCTCGTGCGCCGCTCATACGGAAGACGGGCACGACCTGTGGCTCCGCTATCAGGCGGTCGAGTCGGCGCCGACAATGGCCAGCGGAATGCTCGGTGATTCCGCTCAACGGCGAATGGAAATACGCGATTGCCCCCTCCGGCATGGGCCCCCCGGCCGATCCGGTAACACTACCAATCCCACATCGAGCCGTCTTCGAGACGCGCGATCGGAAGCTGCTTGGCGTTGTAGGGATACTTCGCCGCCAGCTTCTCGTCGATGTCCACGCCATGACCGGGGCTCTCGCCGCAGAACAGGCGCCCGTCGCGGAACGTGTAGTCGTTCGGGAAAACCTGCAGCGTCTCGGGCGAGTGGTGCATGTATTCCTGAATGCCGAAGTTCGGCACCCATGCATCGAAGTGGAGCGCGGCGCCCATGCAAACCGGGGAAAGATCCGTGGCGCCGTGGAAGCCGGTGCGCACGGCGTGAAGAGCTGCGAAATCCGCGATCCGGCGAACATGCGTGATGCCGCCGGCGTGCACGATGGTCGTGCGGATGTAGTCGATGAGCTGGTTCTGGATGAGGTGTTTGCAATCCCAGATCGAGTTGAACACCTCGCCCACGGCCAACGGCGTCACCGTGTGTTTGCGGATCAGCTCGAACGCGCTCTGATTTTCCGCAGGCGTGGAGTCTTCCATCCAGAAAAGCCGATACGGTTCGAGATCGCGGCCCAGGCGCGCCGCTTCGATCGGTGTGAGGCGGTGATGCACATCATGCAGCAGCTCGATGTCAGGGCCGTGATCCACGCGCAGGCGTTCGAATAGCTGCGGCACCGTGTTGAGATACTTCGTGGTGTTCCACACGGTCTCGGCCGGCAGCGCACTCTCCGCCGGCTCGTAGCCGGTCTTCACGTTCGACACGCCGTAGGTCTTGCTCAGGCCCGGCACACCGCTTTGCGCGCGAATCGCCTTGTAGCCCATATCGATGTAGCGCCCTACTTCAGCGCTCGTCTCCGCGATGTCGCGGCCGTTCGCGTGGCCGTAAACCAGCGCGCCCTCGCGCGAGCGGCCACCGAGAAGCTGATAGAGCGGCTGACCGCTCATCTTGCCGAGGATGTCCCACAGGGCAACGTCGACCGCCGCAATGGCCGTCATCGTTACGGGGCCGCGCCGCCAATACGCGCCGCGATGGAAGAACTGCCACGTGTCTTCGATACGGCCGGCGTCGCGACCGATCAGGTTGGGGATGAGATGCTCCTGCAGATACGCGGCGACAGCGAGCTCCCGCCCGTTCAGCGTGGCGTCGCCGAGCCCATAGATGCCGGAGCGCGTCTCGATCTTCAGCGTGACGAAATTGCGCCCGGGACACGTAACGATCACACGCGCAGCGACGATCTCGCGGTCACGCGCGGAGGAATGGGAAACGGGAGTGCTCATCGCGGCTCACCTTATGCACTGATCACAACTCAAGTTTAACCCGCGCTGCGCCGACGAACCCTCACTGGATCGAGGCTGGCTCCAGCCGCGGCACGAGCATGTGAACCGCGGCGAGCGCGATGAGATACGCGGAGCCCGCCATCATGAAGACCGGCACATAGCTACCCGTCGCCTGCAGCAGGAAGCCCACGAATGTCGAGATGAGCATGCCTCCCACCGCTCCCGCGAGACCGCCCAACCCCACGACCGACGCCACCGCGTGGCGTGGAAACATATCGGACGTGAGCGTGAACTCATTCGCGGACCAGCCCTGGTGGCCCGCCGTGGCAAGGCCGATCAGTGCCACCGCCGCCCACAGATTCGTCACCGACGCGGCGAACACTATTGGCACGACAGAGAGCGCACACAGGAGCATCGCGACCTTGCGGGCCTTGTTCGCGCTCCAGCCGCGCTCGAGGAAGCGGCCCGCAATCCAGCCCCCGCCGACGCTGCCGATGTCCGCGAGCAGGTATATCGCGATGAGCGGCGGCCCCAGCCCCGTCAGCGTGAGCCCATATTCCTGGTTCAGGAACTTCGGCAGCCAGAAGAGGAAAAACCACCAGATCGGGTCGGTGAGAAACTTCGCGACGACGAAAGCCCACGCCTGCCGGTGACGCAGAAGCTGCGCCCACGGCAGGCGTGTCGTCGGCTCGTCGGGGTCGCTCTGAATATGAGCCAGCTCTCCGGACGAGAGCTTCGGGTGCCGCGTCGGCGGGCGATACACGATGAGCCATGTGATCAGCCACGCGGCACTGAGAACACCCGTAAACAGAAAAGCGGCCTGCCAGCCCCATGTGACCGCGACAATCGGAACGGCCAGTGGCGCGAGTATCGCCCCGACGTTTGTTCCGGAATTGAGGAGGCCGGTTGCGAACGCGCGTTCTCGGCGCGGAAACCACTCCGCCACCGTCTTGATGGCGGCAGGGAAGTTGCCTGCTTCACCGAGACCGAGCAGGAAGCGGGCCGCCGCGAAGCCCGCAACACTTCCCACCAGCGCGTGGCTCATCGCGGCCACGCTCCATATGCAGATTGCGAGCGCGTAGCCGATGCGCGTACCGAGCTTGTCGATCAGCGCACCCGCGCTGACCAGCCCGATCGCATACGCCGCCTGAAACGCGGTGACAATATTGCTGTAGTCGACTTCGCTCCAGCCGAATCTCTGCGTGAGGTCCGGCGCGAGCACGCCGAGCACCTGACGATCGATGTAGTTGAGCGTCGTGGCCGCGAACAGCAGCGCGCAGATGCGCCAGCGATAGCGGCCGACCGCTACCGCTGGCATGACTGGTCGGAACTTGCCGCGAATACCCAGCAAATACCGCCTCCCCGGGTTGTACCGCGTGAAAGCCGCGCTCTCGAACTGGAAGTAAGCGCGCTGCTTTTGCTCGAAGATATTGATGACATCGAGTGTCGCTTAGGACGCTATGGCGTTGTAGGTGTGTGGGGCGACACCCAGCGCAACCGCAGGCGCCGCTCCCGAACCGAACCGAACCGAACTGAACTGAACTGAACTGATCGATGACCGTGACGCCGGTCACCGTGAACCCCGTGACTCTCTTGCGAAACGCGGTGAAGCCGACGTAACCCCGCCCCGAGCTCTTTCGCTAGTTTCGACCCGAATTATGGTATCGCTCACATTTAAGATCCGCAAACTGCGGCATTCCGGCCACGATGAAATCGAAGACATTTGCCGTGGCGCTGAAAACTCTGGGCGGGATGCGAATAGGCTGCGCATAAGCCTCCCGCAGCACCAGCTCAGGTGGGGCTCGCCAAACCCCCGCGCGCCGTGGTTATGATACCGGTATCACAAGCTTACTTAACAGCCATCACGAACTACGTGATCGTGGCCCCCGGGGGGAAAGTGGCGACACGGCAGCCACCGCACGCCGTGCGCCGTGGCACGCGGCGAACTGAGATGCGCACTGACGATCGATCGCCCTCAGGTTGCGCTGACGGCCGCTCTCAGGTTGCGCCGACGGCCGCTCTCAGGTCGCGCTGACGGCCGCTCTCAGGTCGCGCTGACGGCCGAAAATCGGCGCACTTCGCGCAGTAGCACGAGATCCTCGCGAGCATTCACCACGGCGGCGGCGACGCGACTGTGCGGCGAAGAAATGAGACCTTCGTCGCCGCTGGCACTCGCATCGATCTCCAGGCCCTCGAACGCCGCCGCGATGTCATGGCGCACTCGGGCGTTGTGCTCACCGACGCCGCCGGTGAACACGAGCGCGTCGATACCACCCATTACACCGGCAGCGGAGCCCACGGCACGGCGCGCGCAGAGGACGAATCGGTCGTAAGCGAGCCAGGCGTTGGAATTGCCCGCGTCGGCGGCCTTGAGCACTTCGCGCATATCCGCCGAGACGCCGGACACACCGAGAAGACCTGAGCGATTTGTCAGCACGTCTTCGAGCTCGAGCACGGTGACACCGTGATGGGTCTGAAGATGCAGCAACAGGCCCGGATCCACCGAGCCGGCGCGCGTGCCCATCATGAGGCCTTCGAGCGGAGTGAACCCCATCGACGTATCGACGGAGCGCCCCTCGAGCACCGCCGTAACCGAACACCCGCTGCCCAGGTGCGCAACCACGAGCCTTCGAGGAAACGGCTGCAGATTCCGCCGCGCCCAGTCGACGCTCCACGACACGCTGAGGCCGTGAAACCCAAAACGACGCAGCCCCCAGCGCTGCGTCCACTCCGTCGGGAGCGCATAGCCGGCGGCGGCCTTGCTCAACGTGCGATGGAATGCAGTGTCGAACGCAGCGACGTGCAAAGCCTGCGGAAACGCATCGCGTGCGGCATCCAGCGCGCACAGCGCGGGGCGCATGTGGAGCAGATCCAGCGTGAGAAGGCCCTCCAACTGTCTCCGAACGGTGTCGTCGACGACCACCGACTCCTCGAACACGAGGCCTCCATGCACGATGCGATGTCCCACCGCCTTGCACGGCGGAATCGCGCGAAGCCTCGCTTCGATCTGCGCCTTGCGGGTCAGCGCATCGTCGGCTTCCCATTCCTCGCTGCCCGTGCCGAGAAACCGCTCGTCGTCACTGAGCAGCGCCCACTTGAAGGTGGAAGAGCCCGTGTTGAGGATCAGCACGGGACGCGTATCGCTCGTGCTCGTGCTCATGCTCATGCGCGCTCCGATCCCGCCGCGCCCGACCACTTCCAGCTCTTCACCTCCGGCATGTCATCGCCGTAGGCGTTCACGTACTGGCGGTGCGCGATGAGCTTCTCGCGCATCGACTGAATGAGCCCGGCCGCGCGCGCTTGCAACCTCGGCACGCGTTCCACCACGTCGATCACGAGATGAAAGCGATCGAGATCGTTCAACACCGTCATATCGAACGGCGTGGTGGTCGTGCCCTCCTCCTTGTAGCCGCGAACGTGCATGTTGTCGTGATTGTGCCGCTTGTACGTCAGCCGATGAATGAGCCACGGATAACCGTGGAACGCGAACACGATCGGCTTGTCGACGGTGAACAGCGCATCGAAGTCCCCGTCCACGATGCCATGAGGATGCTCGCGCGGCGGCTGCAATCGCATGAGATCGACCACATTGATCACCCGCACCCGCAAGTCGGGGATGAGCGCGCGCATGAGATCGACCGCGGCGAGCGTTTCGAGCGTCGGCACGTCACCACAGCACGCCATCACCACGTCGCATTCACCGCCTTCATCCGAGCTCGCCCAGCGCCAGATGCTCAGGCCGAGCGTGCAGTGGACGACAGCTTGCTCCATGGTCAGCCACTGCGGCTGAGGCTGCTTGCCCGCGACGATCACATTGACGTAGTTCCGGCTGCGCAGGCAGTGGTCCGTCACACTCAGCAGGCAATTCGCATCGGGCGGCAGGTAGACGCGAATGATCTCCGCCTTCTTGTTGACGACGTGATCGATGAACCCCGGATCCTGATGGCTGAAGCCGTTGTGATCCTGCCGCCAGACGTGTGATGTCAGCAGGTAGTTGAGCGACGCCACCGGCCGTCGCCACGGAATCCTCGCCGTCACCTTGAGCCACTTGGCGTGCTGGTTGAACATCGAGTCGATGATGTGGATGAACGCTTCGTAGCAGGAAAAGAACCCGTGCCGGCCGGTGAGCAGATAGCCTTCGAGCCAGCCCTGGCACTGGTGTTCGCTCAGCATTTCCATCACGCGGCCCTCGCGCGAAACGTGGTCGTCGTCCTCGTGGATGTCCGCCATCAGCATGCGGTCGGTCGCTTCGAAGACGGCGGTCCAGCGGTTCGAGGCGGTTTCGTCAGGGCTGAAGACACGGAAGTTGGTCGCGTTCTCGCTCATCACGTCGCGTATCAGCTCGCCCTGGATGCGAGCGCTTTCGGCAACCACCGCCCCGGGCGACGACACATCGACCGCGTAGTCCTGAAATCGAGGCATGCGCAGGTCGCGCAGCAGGATGCCGCCGTTCGCATGCGGATTCGCGCTCATGCGCCGATTGCCCCGTGGCGTTGCTTCACGCACGAACGGGCGCACGGCGCCGTGCTCGTCGAACAGTTCCTCCGGGCGGTAGCTGCGCATCCAGGCTTCGAGAAGATGGATGTGCTCGGGCTTCTCCATCTCGCCCATCGGCACCTGATGCGAGCGGAACGAACCTTCCGTCTTTTTGCCGTCGACGCTCTTCGGGCCGGTCCAGCCTTTCGGGCTCACGAGCACGATGACGGGCCAGGTGGGCCGGGACGTTTGGCCCTCCATGCGGGCGGCACGCTGAATCGCGGCGATCTCGTCGAACACGGTATCGAGAACGGTCGACATCCGCCGATGCATGTCGTCGGGCTCGTGACCTTCGACGAAGTACGGCTTGTATCCGTAGCCTTTCAGGAGTTGTGTGAGCTCCTCGCGCGGAATGCGCGCGAGCACGGTCGGGCCCGCGATCTTGTAGCCATTGAGGTGCAGGATCGGCAGCACCGCACCGTCCCGCACCGGGTTCAGGAATTTATTGGAGTGCCAGCTCGTCGCCAACGCGCCGGTCTCCGCCTCACCGTCACCGACGACGCACGCAACGATGAGCCCCGGGTTGTCGAACGCCGCTCCGTACGCATGCGCAATCGAGTAACCGAGCTCGCCGCCCTCATGGATCGACCCCGGCACCTCCGCCGCCACATGGCTCGGAATTCCGCCCGGAAACGAGAACTGCCGGAACAGCCGATGCAAGCCCGCCTCGTCCGCCGACACATCGGGATACAACTCGCCGTAGGTGCCTTCGAGGTATGCGTTCGCCACGAGCCCGGGGCCGCCATGCCCCGGGCCGGTGATGTAGATCATGTCGAGGTCGCGCTTGCGGATGCAGCGGCTCAGGTGCGCGTAGATGAAATTGAGCCCCGGCGTCGTGCCCCAATGGCCAAGCAGGCGCGGCTTGATGTGACGCCGCTCGAGCGGCGCTTTCAAAAGCGGGTTGTCGTAGAGATAGATCTGGCCGACGGAGAGGTAGTTGGCGGCACGCCAGAGCGCATCGACGTGGGCGAGCTCGGCGGCATCGGGGGCGGAAGTCGTCATGGCGGGCGGTGCTCGGTTTGGCGGTACGGATCCCCAATTCTTACGCCACCAACATGACCGCGGCTTGCAAAATCGGTGCGGGAGCGCGCCTCGTCGAGCGCGGGTTCGCACCTCCAGCCGCGTGAGCGCGCGCAATTCCCATTGGCCGGCGCGGCGTTGCTCGCGGTGGGGCGTGTCGATCTGGGCCGGACGTGGAAGGCGGCTCCGGTCGCTCAGGCGACCGGAGCTGGAGCGATAGCCGGCTCGCCGCGCCGGTAGTAGTCCGGATACGCCGCATCGAGCCCCTTGAAGCGCCGGTGAATCCACCAGTACTGCGATGGATTCCGCTCGACTTCGGCTTCGATGAAGCTGTTGAAGCGCGCGGTATCCGCAACGGCATCGCCGCTGGGAATCCCACTCACCGGCGGATGAATGACCAGGCGATACCCCGCTCCATCCGGCAGCCGCTCGTGCGACAGATACAGAACCGTCGCCCCTGTCATCTGCGCAAGACGCGTAGTACCCGTATTCGTCGCCGCGGGCACGCCAAAGAACGGCACCATCTGCGCGCCCTTTTTCCGGTAGCACTGATCGGGCGCGTACCAGACGATTTCGTTGTTGCGGAGCGCGCGCACCATCGCGCGGATATCGTCGTTGCGGATGGCGTGTCGCGCGCGGCGCTCGCGGCTCGCGTTGGACGCGGCGGCAAGCACTGGATTGCGCAAGGGCTTGTAGAGCGCGCAGATCGGGCGATTGGTGTTCAAGATTCGCGCGCTGATCTCGAGCGTCGTGAAGTGCGCGGTGAGCAGAATGGTCCCGCGCCCATGGCTGCGGGCCGCGTCGAGGTGCTCACACCCTTCGATCCGGGAGAGCGAGCGGATGCGCTCGTCGGAACTCCACCAGCTCATGCTGGATTCGCAGAGCGCCATCCCCAGGCCTTCAAAATGCTGCCGCATGACCCGATCGCGCTGTTGCGCCGAGAGCCCCGGCAGGCACAGTTCGAGATTGCGGCGGGCAATGCGCTGGAATTTGCCCACGAGGCAACCGGCTAGCCACCCGAGCCCACGGCCAACGGCGAGCATCGCCCGGTACGGCAGAAGCTCAATGCATCGCATGCATGCAAGCGCAATCCAGCTCGCCCAGTTACGCGGCGCCATCAGTTCGTAATGCACCAGACCCCCTGCTCGGATCCTACTTACATGGTCTTCGACGCCGGGGTGGAGCGGATTCCACCGTCGCTCACGGGCGACTTGAATGGATTTATCGCCGGAGAGTCGTCAGAGCATGCGACGCTCGTAGCATACAGGTTGCGCGGCAATACGCGGTGATACGTTGCCCATTCCGTCCAGAGCCGGGCTTCTGGAACGCGGCTGTCGAGCCGACGATTCCCGGATTGCGCGAAGAACTTCGCCCCTCTCGCCGCTGACGCGAGCGGGCTACAGTTCTCGCGTATCGCGCTTTTTCTCGGGGATTTGGCGAGAGCTATCAGGCAACAGCAAGCCGGCGACTTCGCACCGAATGCGCCGAGTTCAAGGCCCGAGCGAACACCTTGACGCGATCATCGTGTTGAACGAGCGGGCGGCGACGCGCTCACACCCGCGCATCCGCAAGTGAACACGACCGCCTACGAGCGTCGTGATCCAGGTGAATCGAAGCTTGTCCGGCGCCGGCCGCGTGCGACCGGAGCAGACCGTGGAGATTTGGCGCGCCCGGAGAGATTCGAACTCCCGACCCTCAGGTTCGAAGCCTGATGCTCTATCCAACTGAGCTACGGGCGCAGCGGGGGCGGATTCTACGGCGCCCCAGCGTCGGCCGCCAATTGGCGTATCCGCGAAGTGGAGCGATCCGCAGCGAGGAATACGACCGAATGATGCTCATCGCGTGCAAGGAAGCACCGGTAGCAGCAGCTAACTGACGGGCTGCCGCGCGGTCACTGCCCCATCGCAGGCGGACTTCAGGAGTCCACGCCGAAATCGAAGTAGCTGTCGGCGCCGCCCAGGAAGTAGCCCACCACTTTCACCTGGCTGTTGTAGAGGATGAAAGCGTATTCGCCCGGCGCGAGCGGCTTGGACACACTCACGCGATAGAGCACGAAATCCTTCGGCGCCTTGCCCTGGTCGGGAGCCTTCTCGACAGTGATCGGCATGACGCGATCCTTGTTGATGCCGGTGGAATAGCTCATGTAACCGCCGCCCACCTGCACCTCGCGCGTGCCGTTCTTGCGCACGGCAAAACTCGCCAGGGTGACGTAGCCCTCAGGCTGCGCATTCGTGGGCACCGCGACCATGAATGAAGGCGAAGCGTTCTTCAGGCGCAGAGTGGCCGCCGTTCCAGGCAGCGACGCGTAACTCCCAACACCACCGAACCCCAACGCGCGCGCGGCGGTACGCATCTGCGGCGCGATGTAGCGCATCGTGCTCTGCTTATCGCCGTCGATAAGAATGACTTCCTCAGGATTGAACGCGTTTGCGACCGCCGCCTTGCCAGCCGTGCCGCTCCCCGAAGGCGCGGATCCGCCGCCGCTCTTCGCCTCGATGATGGTCTTGATGAGCCCCTCAGGCACGCCTGCGGTGCTGAGCTTCACGAGACCATCCGCGGAAGTGTCGAAGCCGGGCTTGGCACTGCGAATAGCCATCGCAATCGTCTCTTCGGACAGCTTGGCTTGCACCATTTTGATGACGTCCTGATTCGTCATCGGCTTGGCGGTCTGCGCGACACCCGCGCCACACAAGCCGAACGTCAGCGCCGCTGCGGCAATGAACGAGGTCAGTTTCTTAGTGAACATGGTTGCTCCCCGCGAGAAAAGGCGTAGTCGTTGGTTCTAAGACGCCTCGAAATCAGTATGCACGGGCGGTATTGCGATTGCCACCGAGTACGCGCAGCCCAGACCGTGAACCCCGCTGCCTCCGCGACGCCTTGCGGAACATGTGTACGCTTGGCCGGTCGAATCGCGACCAGGAGATCCAACCATGACCCAACCGGCTGACAAAAAGAACGGACGGCGAAACGTCTGGCGTGAATATCGAAACTTCGCGTTGTTCGCCTTTCTCCTGCTGGCCTTCCGCTCGGCGTGGGCCGACTGGGTGCACGTCCCCACGGGCTCGATGAACCCGACGATCCTCGAAGGCGATCGGCTGCTCGTGGACAAGCATGTGTTCGGCGTGCGCGTCCCGTGGACACTCGTCCGCCTCACCTCGGGGCGGGACCCGATGCGGGGCGAGATCGTCGTGTTCGATTCGCCAGCCGATGGCACTTCGCTCGTGAAGCGCGTGATTGCCGTGCCGGGCGACATCGTCTCGCTCGACGAGAACGGACTCATGGTCAACGGCCGGCATGCTCACTACGCCCCGGGCGACGCGCAGCGCCTGCAAACACTACTCGCCGCGACCACGGCCATGGAGCCGCGGATTTTTCACGAGTCTGGCTTCGGCCCGCAGCACGACATCCTGCAACTGCCGCATCGATATGCGCGACGCTTCGTTCCGCCGCTCCGCGTCCCCGACAACATGTACTTCATGATGGGTGACAACCGCGACAACAGCGCCGACTCGCGCTACTTCGGCTTCGTGCCGCGAAGGAACATCGTCGGCCACGCCACGCGGGTGGCGTTCTCGCTCAACCCGGAACATTACTACCTGCCTCGCGGCAGCCGCACGCTCACGTCGATCGAGTAACTCGACCGGCGATGGGCGCCGTCGGCGCGGCCGCCGCGCTGCTCACGTACGTTCCGGGCATCGGAGGCTACTGGTTCACGGTATGGGTCATAGCAGGCTGCGTGGCGTTCGTGCTCGGTGGCGCGCTCGTGGCCCGGCAGGTAAGCCAGCGCGGAGGGTCGCTCATTTCGGGGCCGTTCCGAAGATTCCTGATGTGCCTGTGCCCCACGCTTTCATCGCCTGCTGAACGAGGTGAACCATTCCGCGCGCGCCGCGGCGGAAGTCGACCTTCTGATCCGCACCGGCGGGGAAAAACGCCTCAGCGATTTTCTTCTCTGGGAGAGCGCCTACGCCGAACTGCACTTCACCGAGTGCCTGTGGCCGGACTTCGACGAGCAACATTTCCAGGCGGCGCTCGAAGACTACGCCGGTCGCGCGCGACGTTTCGGCAAGCTAGCTCGAAACGCTTGATGCCCCAGGCAACTCACCCCGCCGCGCGACGAGCGTCGTCAGCGCCGGCGCCTGACCTTCGCAGGAGCCTTCATGAAAACCTTCGCAACGTTCGGTCTCGGCTCACTCGGCTCCATCAGTTTCCAGCACGCCATTCACGCGCTGCCGGCGGACCGCCCGCACGGCGTCGCCACGGATTGCTGGATACGGCTCGACGGCAAGCTCGGTCTCGTCATCGACGCCACGCAATCCGCCAGCGGCCTGAGCGGCCACTTCATGGTGAAGCACGGAGGCATCTGGCAACGCCTCACGCTCAAGACTGAATAGCCGTGCCCGGCTAACTGAGCAAGCGTCCGCCGAAGAGGCCGAGCAGTCCGACGATGATCAGGTAGATCGCCACGATGTAATTGAGCAGTCGTGGCACGATGAGAATCAGAATGCCCGCGATCAAAGCGATCAACGGGCCGATGGCGACGTAGAGATTCACGGGGGCCTTCCGAGCGTGGGGAGGGGGCGCTCAAGATACGCTCGGAAGCTCGGCCAGTTCCATTCCCAAACAACTTCCCTTGTAACAATGAGGCGGCCGCCTTCGCGGACTCGAGAAGGCAGCGCCACTGGACTAGCTCGCGCCCGTCCGCGTATCGTGCGCCGATGCCGAACAAACCGGGCGCGCCTGCGACCCGAGCCTTCCGAATCGATCCGTTCATCATCGCGCTGCTGATCGCCGCCGCGCTGGGCTTGGTGCTGCCCGCGTACGGCGTGGTGGCCACGATCGTTGACGTCCTGAAGACCGCCGCCATCGCGCTCCTCTTCTTCTTGCAAGGCGTGCGTCTCGAGCGAGCCGCCGTGGTTCAGGGGATGACACATTGGCGCCTGCAGTTGCTGACGCTCGCCTCCACATTCGTGCTCTTCCCGATTCTCGGTTTCGCGCTCAACTTCGCGGTGCCGGGTTTTCTGAGTGATTCGCTGTGGCTCGGCGTGTTGTTCCTGTGCGCGCTGCCCTCCACGGTGCAATCGTCCATCGCGTTCACGTCCATCGCGCGCGGCAACGTGTCGGCCGCCGTCTGCGCGGCCACGGCCTCCAATCTTCTCGGCATCGCGATCACGCCATTGCTGGTGGCTGTACTGTTAAAGCGCCACAGCGACATCTCGCCGCTCCAACAGGTCGAGCAGATCGTGCTCCAGCTGCTGGTGCCTTTCGTCGTGGGCCAGATCATGAGTCGCTGGCTGCGCCCCTGGGCGAAGCGCAACTCGGCGGTACTTTCCATAACGGACCGCGGATCCATCGTGCTGGTGGTTTACGCCGCGTTCAGCGCCGCCATGCTCGCGGGCGCCTGGTCGGCGCTCAAACCGGTCGAACTGGCGAAGATTCTGGGCGTGAGCGCGCTGCTCCTCACGATCGTCCTGTTCTTCACCCGCTTCGCCAGCCGCGCGCTCGGATTCTCGAAGCCGGACGAGATCGCCGTCGTCTTCTGCGGCTCGAAGAAGTCGCTCGCCACCGGGGTGCCGATGGCGAACATCCTGTTTCCCCCCGCCGTGGTCGGTCTCGTGATCCTGCCGATCATGATCTTCCACCAGCTGCAGTTGATGGTCTGCGCGGTGCTGGCACGGCGCTATGCCGAACGCGTTGAAGTGGACTCCGGCTCAATTGGCCCTTGACCCCCGCCCGGCACGGTCGGGACACTCCGCCGCCTGAATATCAAGGGGATCGCCGGTGAAGATTGCGGACATTTTCAAGGTCGAGGGCTACGGCGTCGTCGTCACCGGCGGGGCGAGCGGCCTCGGGCTCGGGTTCGCCGAGGCGCTGGCGGTCAACGGCGCGAAGGTCACGCTCCTCGACGTGGACGCGAAACGCATCGACGCGGAAGTGGCGCGACTGACCCAAGCCGGCTGCGTCGCGCGCGGCGAGGTCGTCGACGTCACGGACCATGCGATGCTCGACGCGGCGTTCGAGCGCGCGGTAAAGGCGCACGGCAAGCTCGACGTCGTGTTCGCCAATGCGGGCATCGACTCCGGCCCCGGCTTCCTGAATGCCTGGGTCGGCTCGCAGCGCGCGCGCAACCCGGCCGGTTCCCTGGAGAGCTATGACGACGAGCGCTGGCAGAAGGTCATCGACATCAACCTCAGCGGCGTGTTCGCAACCATGCGCGTGGCCGCGCGCTACATGCGACCGCAGCGCTCGGGCCGCATCATCGTCACCACCTCGCTGGCGGCGGTGAAAAACGAGGCGGTGGTGGGCGCGGCCTACATGGCCGCCAAAGCGGGCGCCGCGCACCTGATGCGCAACGTGGCGCTCGAGCTTGCCGCGTACAACATCACCGTGAACGCCATCGCGCCGGGGTTCTTCATCACCAACATCGGCGGCGGCCACGCCCACAACCCCGAGCTGCAGCAGGCCGTTTCCAAGGCGGTGCCCATGCATCGGGTCGGCTTCCCGAAGGACATGGCGGGGCTCGCGCTCTTCCTGGCCTCCCCGGCGTCGGACTACCTGACCGGCCAGCAGATCATCATCGATGGGGGCTGGGGCCTCGGCGAAGCCGATTAGGCGAACGCCCGGGAATTTTTCGGGGAACTTGGCGGCCTCTGCGGGCCGCCCCTAAGATAAACCGCCTGCCGCATCGGGGCGGATCACACAAAACCAATCTCGAGATACGAGGTACATGTAATGAAGGCGCTCTATTCCATTGCTCTCATCGGGGCTCTTGCGACCGGCCAGGCTTACGCCGCCTGCACCTATCCCGCGCAACCGGACAAGCTGCCGGACGGGGCTACGGCAACCCGCGAGGAAATGCTCGGGGGCAAAAAGACCGTTACCGAGTTCGATAACGCCATCGGTGCGTACAACACCTGCCTGCAGAAGGAGGCCGACGAGGCCATCGCGAAACTGGCGTCGGACGACAAGGAGCGGGACAAGAAGAAGGCCGAGATCCAGAAGATGGCCGACCAGAAGCACAACGCGGCGGTCGAGGCCGACGAGCAGATCGCCTCGCGCTTCAACGAGCAGCTGCGCGCGTACAACGCGAAGCAGAAGGAAAAGAAGTAACCGTTGCTCACGCCCGCCGACGCAGACAAGCTCATCGGGGAACGGCTCGCGTGCCTCCCCATCGAGTCGCTGCCGCTCGCGCAATGCGCGGGGGCGGTGCTGCGCGAGAATATCTACGCGGAGCGTGACGCGCCCCCCTTCGACCGGGTGGCGATGGATGGCATAGCGTTACAGAGCGAAACGGCGCGTGGCGGCGCGCGTCGGTTTCGCATCCAGGCCACGCAGGCCGCCGGGGACCCGGCGCTGACCCTCGGCACCGCATCCGCCTGCATCGAAGTGATGACGGGCGCGGTCATGCCCGTCGAATGCGATGCGGTGGTTCCGGTGGAGCAGATCTCGACGAGCGACGGCGAGGTCGAGCTCGCCGCAGGGGTCGAAGTCGAGGCGTGGCAGAACGTCCATCGACGCGGCACGGACTCGCGCCAGGGCGCCCTGCTGCTGTCCACCGGAACGCGGCTCTCCGCGCCCGAAGTCGCGATCGCGGCGTCGGCCGGGATGGCCCGCATCCGGGTCAGCAGCCAGCCGATGGTCGTCGTGATCTCGACGGGCAACGAGCTGATCGAGCCGGGCGAACCGATCCTGCCGCATCAGATCCGGCGCTCGAACGTCTACGCCGTTGCGGCCGCCCTGCGCCGTCACGGTTTCCAGCGGGTCGCCGACGATCACGTGCTGGACGACACGGACGAGCTGAAGCAGCGGCTCAAGTTGCATCTCGACACGCACGACGTCGTCATCCTGAGTGGCGGCGTCTCGATGGGTAAATTCGATCTCGTGCCCCGGGCGCTCCAGGAGCTGGGCGTGCAGGTCGTCTTCCACAAACTCGCCCAGCGGCCGGGCAAGCCTCTGTGGTTCGGGCTGGCGCCCTCCGGGGCGGCTGTATTCGCCCTGCCGGGCAACCCCGTCTCCACACTCGTGTGCCTCACGCGATATGTCGTCCCGGCGTTGTTCGCGGCCATGGGGCAGGCCCGCCCGTTGGTCGAGAAAATCGCCCTGTCCGCGCCGGTCGTCGTGAAGCCCGCGCTCGCCTATTTCCTGCCCGTAAAGGTGGAGATCGACGACTGGGGCCGCGCCTGGGCGAACCCCGCCCCGACCAACGGTTCCGGGGATTTCACGTCCCTGGGCGGAACGGACGGCTTCGTGGAACTGCCGCCCGGACCGAACACCTACGCCAAAGGATTTGTCACGCGCCTGTACCGGTGGTAAGAACCCAAGGGCCATGCCCCGTTCTGTTCCCTCCGGCACCACGGTAGTGCCTCTCCCCGATCCCCGGACCCCCCGCGACACGCTCGGGCGTCCGATGCACGATCTGCGTATTTCCGTGATGGATCGCTGCAACTTCCGCTGCCCGTACTGCATGCCGAAGGAGCAGTTCCATGAGAAATACCAGTTCATGCGGACGGCCGAGCGGCTCTCGTTCGACGAGATCGTCCGGCTGGTGCGGCTGTTCGTGCCCCTCGGGGTGCGCAAGCTGAGGCTGACCGGCGGCGAGCCGCTGCTGCGGGCGAACCTGCCGGACCTCATTGCCGACCTCTACAGCGTCCAGGGCATCGAAGACATCGCGCTGACCACCAACGGTGTGCTGCTGGCCCAGCACGCGGCCGAGCTCGTCGCAGCCGGCCTCAAGCGCGTGACCGTCAGCCTCGACAGCCTCGACCCGGTCGTGTTCAAGAAGATGAATGGGGGCCTGGGCGAAGTGGACGACGTGCTCAAGGGCATCGAGCAGGCGCGCCGCGCGGGGTTGAGCCCCATCAAACTGAACGCGGTCATCCAGCGCGGGCTCAACGATCACACCGCGCTCGACCTCGTCGAGCGCTTCCGCGCCACCGGCGTCATCGTGCGCTTCATCGAGTACATGGACGTCGGCAACCGCAATCACTGGCAACCGGGGCTCGTGGTGCCGTCGAAAGAGCTGGCCGCGCGCATCAACGAGCGCTGGCCCATCGAGCCGCGGCAGGCGAACTATCGCGGCGAAGTCGCCGAGCGTTATGGATTCAAGGACGGCGAGGGTGAAGTCGGCTTCATCTCGTCCGTCACACAGCCCTTCTGCGGCGCCTGCTCGCGCGCGCGGCTTTCGGCGGACGGCGTGCTCTACACCTGCCTCTTCGCGACCGCGGGCACGAGCCTGCGGGACGTGCTTCGCAGCGGCGCGACCGACGAAGAAATGTCGAAGCTCGTTCGCGGCGTCTGGACGAAGCGCGCGGATCGCTACAGCGAGATGCGCATGCAGCTTCGGCAGAAGGAAGGCAACCAGCCGAAGATCGAGATGTATTACATCGGCGGCTGACTACTCCACAGGCTCTTCATCCAATGGCGGACTCTTCAGGCAAGCGATCGAAAGGCGGCCCGGATCGCGGGCACGGCCTCACGCATCTCGACAGGAACAATCGCCCGTCGATGGTCGACGTGGGCGGCAAGGAGGCGGGCCCTCGCCTCGCCGTCGCGGAGGCGCGCGTCAAGCTGCCGCCGAACGTCGCGGAGGCGCTGCGCGAGAGCGGCCATCGCACCAAGAAGGGCCCCGTGTTCGACACGGCGATCATCGCCGGCGTCATGGCGGCCAAGCGCACGCATGAGCTCATTCCGTTCTGCCATCCGCTCAGCATCGAGAATTGCGCGATCGAGATTGAAGCGCAGGCCGACGGCACCATAGTGATCCGTTGCCGCGTTTCCGTGCATCACAAGACGGGCGTGGAGATGGAAGCACTCACCGGCGCTTCCGTCGCGGCGCTCACGGTGTACGACATGTGCAAGGCGCTGTCGCACGACATTCGCATCGAGACCGTGCAGCTCGTCGAGAAGACGGGCGGCAAACAGGATTTCAAGCGCAAATGAACGCGACCGTGGTGAAACCGATATCGGTGAAAGCGCCGTTGTACGGGCTCGTGCTCGCCGGCGGCCGCAGCAGCCGCATGCAGCGGGACAAGGCTTCGCTTACGTATCACGGCCGCACGCAGCTCGAGTGGGCCATGGATCTGATCGCGCCGTTCGTCGAGCGCGCATTCGTTTCCGTGCGGCCGGATCAGAAGAGCGATCCGGTGCGCGCGAAGTTCGCGCAGATCCTCGACGCGGCGGACGGCCTCGGACCCATCGCGGGGATCACGGCCGCGCAGGCGGCGCATCCCGATGCGGCGTGGCTCGTGCTTGCGTGCGATCTGCCGTTTCTCGATGCCGCGACGTTGAAGCATCTCATCTGGGCGCGGCGGGAAGACAAACCCGCCACGGCGTATCGTTCGAGCCACGATGGATTGCCTGAGCCGTTATGTGCCATCTATGAGCCCGCGAGCCGCGCGACCATCGCGGCGTACGTCGCGACGGGCAAGAACTGCCCGCGCAAGTTTCTGATCCGGTCGGAGGCGCACCTGATCGAAGAAGCCAATCCGCGCGCGCTCGACAATGTGAATACGCCTGAGGAATATGGGTCGGCCATGAGCACTTTTTCGCCCAACGGCGCGAGCAAGAAGATTCGCGTTCAGTATTTCGCGCTGTTGCGCGAGCAGGCGGGTCGCAGCGACGAGTCGCTCACGACCACGGCGCATACCCCGCGCGATCTTTATGAGGAGTTGCGCAAGCGCTATCCGTTCTCGCTGGCGCCGGAGATGCTTCGTGTCGCCGTCAACACGGAATTTGGGGATTGGTCGCAGCCGCTCGCGGATGGCGACGCGGTCGTGTTCATTCCGCCTGTTGCGGGCGGCTGAGGCCTGCGAATCTTGCCATGAGTGTTTTTCGTTTCAGCCATGCGCCGATTGATACCGTCGCGTTGCGCGCGCAGCTCGCCAATCCGGAGAGCGGCGGCTATACGTCGTTCGAAGGGTGGGTGCGCAATCACAACGAAGGGCACAAGGTTCGGCATCTGGAGTACGAGGCGTTCGAGCTGCTTGCGGTGAAGGAGGGCGAGCGGATCGTTGCGGAAGCCATCAAGCGCTTCGGCATCGAGCGCGCGGCCTGCGTACACCGCGTTGGCGACCTTGCGATCGGCGATATGGCGGTGTGGGTTGGCGCGACGGCGCGTCACCGCGACGAAGCGTTTCGTGCGTGTCGGTACATCATTGATGAAGTGAAGCATCGGGTGCCTATCTGGAAGAAGGAACACTACGAGAACGGTGATTCCGGATGGGTCAACTGCGAGCGGTGCGCGGCGCCGGGTGAACACGAACTGCACGAACACGCGCACGAGCACGAGCACGAGCACGCCGATACGCATCAGCACGGCGGCGCGCATCAGCGCAGCGACGCGCATCGGCACGACGACGGGCATCGGCGCAGCAGCGCGCAGCAGCACCGCGAGATCGCCTCTCAGCAAGCCGCGCCAGCGCAGGTAGAAAAGCCGGGCGCAAAGCGCGCAGCAAAACCCCAACCCGACTACTCGCGCCAAATCGCACTGAAGGAAGTCGGTGAAGCAGGCCAGGCCAAGCTGCGCAACAGCCGAGTGCTGGTGATTGGCTGCGGCGGCCTGGGCGTCCCCGTCCTCCAATACCTGGCAGGCGCCGGCATCGGCCGCATAGGCATGGTCGACAGCGACACCCTCGAATCCTCCAACCTGCATCGTCAAACGATGTACGCCCTCGCCGACGTCGGCGAGTACAAAGCGATCCTCGCCGCCGACCGCCTGCGCGCCCTGAACCCCGACGTCGAGGCGCGCGCCTACACTCTCCGCCTCACCGCCGAGAACGCAACGGAACTGGTGAGCGACTACGACCTAGTCATCGACTGCACTGACAACTTCAGCACCAAGTTCCTGCTGAACGACGTCTGCGTGCGTCTCCGCAAGCCCGCCATCTTCTCCAGCGTCTATCAGTTCGAAGGCCAGCTCCAAGTCGTGCGCCCGGATCGGGACGGCGCCTGCCTGCGCTGCGTATGGCCCGAAGCCACGCGCGACGGCCTCGTAGGCAACTGCGCGGAAGCGGGCGTGCTCGGCCCGGTGCCCGGCGTATTCGGCAGCCTGCAGGCGCTGGAAGCCCTGAAAACATTGCTCGACCTGCCCGGCCAGCTCGGCAACGAATTACTCGTGCTCGACCTGCTCACGATGTCGATCTCGCGCGTGCGCATCAAGCGAGCCGCGACGTGCCCGGATCACGCGAGCGCAGCCGCCGTGCGCACGCTCGACACGACCGCGCTAAAGGGCACAAGTGTTGCGCCCTCGAGCGAGCCGCTCGAGCTGAGCTTCGACTCACTCGAAGACGCCGAAGCGCAAGGCTTGAGCGTCATCGACATCCGCGAAGCGCGCGAGCTTGCCGAGATCCCGACGCCTTCAGCGAAGGCCCGCCACATCCCAATGGCGGAGTTGCTTCACGGTGGCAAGCCGCTCGCGGCCACGGGCAAGCATCTGCTCCTCTGCGCAAGCGGCCGCCGCAGCCTCGCCGCGACGGAAGAACTGCGTTCGCGCGGCCAGCACAACGTGTATTCCCTGCGCGGCGGCGTTGCCGGCCTCGCACGACGCTCGGTCGCCTGATACTCCAGCGCCGCGACTCATTCATGCGAGCGGCGCTCATCGCAACGATTCTCGCGGCATCGGCCGCATCGATGACCGCAGTGACAGCGACGGCGGCGGCGGATTCGCCGCCGGCCGCGCCAGGCGCGATAACGCCCAACACGCCCGCACCGACTCACGAATCACCGTTGATCGCCTACGCCCTCGAGCTCGGCCACTCGGAGTCCCGTTCCGAGATCAGGTCCCTGCACATGGCGAACACGGCACTGCGCGCCGTGACCTTCGAAATGTCGCGTCACCCGCCGCCGAGCGATGAGGATTGCGCGCACACGCTCGGCGCGAGTCGCTTCGCCCAGCAGTACGCGCAGCTCGCAACGATTCAGGATCAACTCGGAAACTTCAAGGCGGTCATCGAGGCGAACCAATCCGCGCTCGCATGCGCACCGCGCGTGGCCTCATACGAAGCGTCGATCGCTTCCGCCCACGTGACCCTCGATGAAATTGCGGAGGCCCGTGCCGCCGTGGAACGCGGCTACGCCCTCGACCCGGAAGATCAAGCGGTGCGCGAGGTGCGCGCCCGCCTCGACTTCGTCCAGGAGCGCTGGGCCGACGCCACTGCGCGCTTCCGCTTGCAGATGCTGGAGGAAAAATACGCGGGGCCGCCGTCCATCGACTACGTCCGCTGCTATCTCTGGCTCGCGCAACGTCGCGCCGGCGTGCGCAATCCCGATCTGCCACAAATCGCGACGACGGAGCTGAAGTCGCCGGACGCCCCCCAGGAGAAACATTGGCCCGCCCAGATCCTGGACACCCTGCGGGGCGAGCTGAGCGAAGCGGGCCTCGTGCACGTCATTCGAGAGGACGGCGCGAGGGAACCGCGTGAGTGGCTCACCGAAGCGCTGTTCTACGTAGGCGAGCTGAGGCTGGCGGAGGGCGACGCGGAAACGGCGCGACGGCACTTCGCGACCGTGGTCAACCTCAGGGTGCTGAACTTCGTGGAATACGGAATGGCGCGGGCGGAGCTGAAGAAGATGCGGGAGCGTGCGCCTGTGGCCGATGCGGCCCCCTCCCCCACCGGAACCCGGGCGCGCTAGCCGCGCGCCGGGGAGCGCGCCTCAGTATTCCTCGCGCTCTTTCTCGTCATCGTCGTCGTCGAGGTCGTCATCGTCCTCGTCGTCGTCTTCATCCCAATCGTCGTCGTCCTCATCGTCCTCGTCTTCTTCCTCTTCTTCCTCGTCCTCGTCTTCATCCGAGTCGGACCAGCCTTCCGGCTCCGTGGTCAGCTCCAGATCCATTTCGTGCCAGGCTTCCACGTCGATCTCCTCAATATCGCCGTCGAGATACTCGATCTCGATCAGCTCGGAATCCTCGTCGACCGACAGCACGCGGAACGACTCTTCTTCTTCCAGGTTTTCGTACCACTGCCCGGGTGTCGGTTGATAATCTCTGCTCACCGCTCGCTCACTCCCAAACCCCGACTTTCGGGGAGTGCGCAAGTGTAGGGGCTGAAATCCGGTCAGGCAACGACAACCCGGCGCCGTTCGAGGGACAGTCAGAGGTGAGTTGCGTATAGTTTTCGCACCATGTCAGGTCAGCGTTCCGTCCCCGATTCTCCCCTCGTTTCCGCCCGGCGCATCGTCGTCAAGGTGGGGTCCGCCCTGCTCGTCGATCAGGAAACGGGGCGGCTCAATCGGGACTGGCTCGAGACGCTGGTCGAGGACTTGCTGCGTCTGCGAGCCCGTCATCAGCAGGTCATCCTCGTGTCATCAGGCGCCATCGCCCTGGGGCGGCGAGAGCTCAAACTCGCCAAGGGTCCGCTGAGGCTCGAAGAAAAGCAGGCCGCCGCCGCAGTCGGGCAGATCCGTCTGGCTCACGCATATAAAGAGTTGCTGGAAGAGAAGGACGTCACGGTCGCACAGGTGCTGCTTACGCTCGAGGACAGTGAAGTCCGGCGGCGTTACCTGAATGCCCGCGCCACGCTGTCGGCGTTGCTGGAGCTCGGAGCCATGCCTGTCATCAATGAGAATGACACGGTGGCTACCGCCGAGATTCGCTATGGAGACAACGACAGGCTGGCCGCACGCGTCGCGCAGATGGCGAGCGCCGACTGCCTGTTGCTTCTGTCGGATGTAGACGGGCTATACACAGCAGATCCGAACAAGGACCCGAACGCCCAGTTCATCGAGCGCGTTCCTCACGTCACGGCGGAAATCGAAGCGATGGCGGGCCGGTCCCTGTCAGACGTGGGCTCGGGCGGCATGGCCACCAAGATCCTGGCGGCGAAGATCGCCGTCTCAGCGGGCTGCCACATGTGTATCTCCGCCGGCCATCACCCGCACCCCGTCCGTCGAATCGAAGAAGGGGCGCGCTGTACCTGGTTCGTGCCCACCGCCAACCCGAAAGCCGCGCGTAAGCAGTGGATCTCCGGCACGCTGCGCCCGGCCGGCGCGCTGACGATCGACGAGGGGGCGTTAAAGGCGCTACGCGCGGGCAAGAGCCTGCTGCCGGCCGGCGTCAAATCCGCCGGCGGGCGATTCGAACGCGGGGATACGGTGAGCGTGATCGCGCCGGGCGGCACGGAGATCGCCCGCGGCATCGTCGCCTACTCCGACACGGACGCCAACCGGATCATGGGTCGCAAATCGTCCGAAATCGAAGCCCTGCTCGGGTTCAGCGGGCGGGCGGAGATGATCCATCGCGACGATCTGGTTATCCTGCACGGCCCTGTCCCCGAGGCCACCGAGACCCTGGAGGCCGCACCATGAGCCCAACCGAGTTACGTCAAGTTACCAACGCCGCGAATGAAGAGCTCGAGGTGTCCCCGCCGGCTGACGTCGGCGCCTTGATGGAACAGATCGGGCGCGCCGCTCTCGATGCGTCCTCGGTGCTCGCACAGGCAAGCACGCAGCAGAAGAACGGTGCACTCGTCGCAGCAGCGAAAGCCATTCGCGCCGGTGTAGAAGACATCCTCGCCGCCAACGCGAAGGACATGGAGGCAGCCCGCGCTCGCAATCTGAGCGGCGCCCTCCTCGATCGCCTCAAACTCGACGAGAAGCGGGTCGAAGGGATCGCGCACTCCATCGATGAGGTCGTCGCCCTACCCGATCCCATCGGTGCCGTGTCAGCGGAATGGACCCGGCCGAACGGCCTGCAGATTCGGCGCGTGCGTGTGCCGCTGGGCGTTGTCGGCATCATCTACGAGAGCCGACCGAACGTGACAGCGGATGCGGGCGCGCTCTGCCTCAAGTCCGGCAACGCCGTCATCCTTCGCGGTGGTTCGGAGAGCGTGAACTCGAGTCGAGCGATCCACGCGTGTCTCGCTGCTGGGCTTCGCACGGCGGGGTTGCCTGAAGCTTGCATTCAGATCGTCCCGACTACGGATCGCGCAGCCGTCGGCTACATGCTGGCCGGTATGGCGGAATACATCGACGTCATCGTACCACGCGGTGGCAAGGGGCTCATCGAGCGCGTTCAACGCGAAGCGCGAGTGCCGGTGATCGGGCATCTCGACGGTAACTGCCACGTGTACATCGACAAGGATGCAGACGTGCGCATGGCGATGCAGATCGCCGTGAACGCGAAGATGAGACGCACTGGTATCTGCGGTGCCGCTGAAACGCTGCTGGTCGATCGTGCCGCAGTGGGTACGCATCTGGCCCCAGTCGTGCTCGCACTGCTCGACGCCGGATGCGAAGTGCGCGGTGACGAAACGGTGCGCAAAGTCGACGCGCGCGTTCAGCACGCGACGGAGCAGGACTGGTACACGGAGTATCTGGACGCGATCATCGCCGCGCGCGTCGTTGACGGTGTCGACGCTGCCGTCGCTCACATCGCGAAATACGGCTCCGCACATACCGAGTCGATCGTGACGGAAAATTCGGCGACGGCGCAGCGGTTCCTGCAAACCGTGGATAGCGCGATCGTGCTCCACAACGCTTCAACCCAGTTCGCGGACGGTGGCGAGTTCGGCATGGGCTCGGAAATTGGAATTTCTACCGACCGCTTTCACGCGCGCGGTCCCGTGGGCGTCGCGGAACTGACGAGCTACAAATACGTTGTTCGGGGTACGGGGCAGGTTCGGCCCGGATAGGCATCGCCCCGAAAGCCCAGCGGATTACCCTGCGGCAAGCGGTTTGCGTTTCAGCGCAGTGGCTTGCGTTTCAGCGCAGTTTTGTTTGCAACCCGGTGATCAGGTCGATCAGCGCTTCCGCGCCGACCGGCTTCAGTAAATGTCCGTCGAAGCCCGCCTGGCGCGCGGCTTCGATGTCGCCCTGACGGCCCCAGCCGGTCAGCGCGATCAAAACCACCTGTTTTCCCCACGATTCCGCACGCAGGCGGCGCGCGGCTTCGTAGCCATCCATGTGCGGCATGCTGATGTCCATCAGCACCACGTCGGGCAGGAAACTTGCGCCTACATTCAAGGCCTCGAGCCCGTCGCGAGCAACGCGCGCCTGCGCGCCATACAGCTCACAGACCAGTGCGAGGCTGGCTGCGGCGTCGTTGAGGTCGTCCACGACCATGATGCGCCCGGTCAATGGGCGCTCGGTGTTCTCCGGCAAGTGAAAAATCCCCGAGGAGCAGCTGTTCTAATGATCTGTCAGGTTTTAGCAGCACGATTGAAGTGGGTCTGTCCGGTAGCTGACACAACGGCGAACAGCGATTGCTTAGCGTTCGCGCGAGGGTTTTTTAGCGGGTTGGCCAACTGCCTATGGCAGATGCGAATCTGAGTAAATCAATCGACGCGACATCGACAACGGGCAATCGCCTGCTCGATGTATTCCTCCGGGAACATCCGGCGTTGCAGTCTGGGCTGCAACTCGTGACGTATCCCGCAGGGCATGTGACTTATCGACAAGATCGTCCCATCTCGTACGCCTACTTTCCGGTGGCGGGCGCGCTTGCGCTGACCGTGCACATGCGCGACGGCGCGGGGTGCGAGACGACCGCCGTGGGCAACGAAGGACTCGTGGGGTTGCCCCTCTACTTTGGTCTCAGTTTCAGCCCTTATACGGTTGTACAACAGACCGAAGGTCGCTCGTATCGGATGGCGGCGCCCACCTTCCTCGACTGCATCAAGCGAAGCGCCCCTCTTCAGAAGCTGATGCTGCGGTACTGCGAGTACACGATGCGCTTCGCCCAGCAGACTGCCGCGTGCAACACCCTTCACACGATCAAGCAGCGGGCGTGTCGGTGGCTGCTGCTCGTGCAAGACCGTGCGGGGACGGCGGAATTCGCTCTGCCTCAGGCGATTCTTGCGGAGATGCTTGGCGTGCGCCGGCAGTCGGTAAGTGAGGTGGCTACGTTTCTTCGCAAGAAGGGGTTGATTGAGTACAAGCGGGGGTACATCACTATCGTGAATCGCAAGAAGCTGGAGGCGGCGGCTTGTTGTGAGTGTTATGGCGTTATGAACGCCTACTACCTCCGGTTACTGCCAATCGCGGCCTAACGAAACCCCGCCGCCGGTTTCCCGGCCCCCTCTTAGTCGCCCGGCGATTGAGGGCCTCTTCGAAGAGGCCCTCAATCGCCGGGCGGCTGAGAACCGGGACAGCTCCAGCCGCAGAGACCCTCGGGGCCTAAAGGCCCTTGAAAAATCTAGGGTTGTCCTCACCGTAGCCGCACCCCGACACCCGGTCGAACGCATTGCCCAGTGGCGGGTCGAAGCCATGCCCCTACGGGATCGCCCTAAGGGACAACCCCTGTCAAAACCGGAGCCCCTACCGCCGCCATGAAACGCGTCCTGCTGTTTCTTGCGACCAACCTCGCCATCGTCCTCGTCCTGTCCGTTGTCGCCCAGTTGCTGGGCATCGACCGCTACCTCGCCGCCCGGGGTGGGCAGCTGAGCCAACTCCTCGTGGTGGCCGCCCTGTTCGGGTTTGGCGGCGCGTTCATCTCGCTCGCCATCTCCAAATGGATGGCGAAGATGTCGATGGGCGTCCAGATCATCGAGCAGCCCCGCACCGACACGGAGCAGTGGCTGGTCGCCACAGTCCGGCGCCAGGCGCAGGCCGCAGGCATCGGCATGCCGGAGGTGGGGGTCTTCAACTCGCCTGAACCGAACGCCTTCGCCACCGGCGCCCGCCGCGACGCCTCGCTGGTCGCCGTGAGCACGGGCCTGCTCGAGCGCATGAATCGGAATGAAGTCGAAGCGGTGCTCGGCCACGAGATCACTCACGTGGCGAACGGAGACATGGTCACGCTCACCCTGATCCAGGGTGTGGTGAACACGTTCGTGATCTTCCTCTCGCGCATCCTGGGCGACATCGTCGATCGCACGCTGTTCGGGCGTGGGCGCGACGGCGAGCGCTCGGAAGGCAACGGGCCCGCCTACTTCATCCTCGTCATCGTGTTCCAGCTGGTGCTTGGCTTCCTTGCCAACCTGATCGTGCTCTGGTTCTCGCGCTACCGTGAGTTCCGGGCGGACCAGGGCGGCGCCAAGCTCTCGGGCCGCGAGAACATGATCAGCGCGCTCGAGCGACTGAAGCAGGCGCACGAACCCCTGCCTCAGCAGTTCGCCGCGTTCGGCATCGCCTCGGGCAACGCGAGCAAGCTCACCAAACTTTTCATGAGCCACCCGCCGCTCGATGAACGCATTGCGGCGCTGAGGGCGCTACCCCCGAGCTGATCGCGCTCCTGCCGCGCGAGCCTCCTCACGAAGCCCGGCGTTGCGCCGGGCTTCTTTTTGTCCGCCACCACCGATGACACGAAGCGGTGGGCGCGGACTTCCTCGAGACCTATCTAGCGAAGTGTTCATCGCTGCTGAAGCCCGATAGCGCGATGCTGTTGCGGGCGATCACCATTCAGGACCAGTTCTACGAACGCGCGCTACTGCGAAGGCGGCTTCACGGAGCGCGCACTGGGTGATGTGCACATATTGTTGTCCAAGCCTGAGGCGCGCCGAGACCCGATAACCGCGTTCTCCTGGAGCGCTGTAAGATCCGTGGCATGAATGCCAACGATCTGCGCTCGAGACTCTCTGTCCTGCTCGGTGCCGATTGCCTGCTCACGGAAGACGCCGCAATCGAGCCGTTCCTCACGGACCATCGCAAGTTGTACCGCGGGCGTACCCCGGCGGTCGCCGTGCCGCGCACAGTCGAGCAGATCTCGCGGCTTCTGTCGTTCTGCAACGAAAATCGCGTCGGTGTCGTTCCTCATGGCGGCAATACAGGGTACTGCGGGGGCGCGACGCCGGACGAGTCCGGCGAACAGATCGTGTTGTCCTTGCGGCGCCTGAACCGCATCCGCAACGTCGACGCGCTCAACTGGTCCGCCGTCGTCGAGGCGGGCTGCATCCTGGCGGACGTCCAGCGCGCAGCCGACCAGGCCGATCGATTCTTTCCCCTGAGCCTCGGCTCCGAGGGCACGTGCCAGATCGGCGGCAATCTCTCGACCAATGCGGGCGGGACCAACGTCGTACGCTACGGGATGATGCGCGACCAGGTGCTCGGGCTCGAGGTCGCTCTGCCCAGCGGGCGCGTGATGACCACGCTGAACACGCTGCGCAAGGACAACACGGGCTACGACCTCAAGTCGCTCTTCATCGGCGCGGAAGGCACGCTCGGCGTGATCACGGCCGCGAGTCTGAAGCTCTATCCGAAGATTCGCGCGAGTGCCACGGTGTTCGCCGCGGTATCGAACCCACAGGCCGCGGTGACGCTGCTCGGCGAACTGCGCGAGGCGAGCGGCGACAGCGTCAGCTCCTTCGAACTGATTCCGCGCATCGGCGTCGACCTCACCCTCAAACACATTCCCGGCGTGCTGGATCCTCTGGATAAGCGCTACGAGTGGTACGTGCTCTGCGAGCTCACGTCATCGCGCTTCGTCGACACGCTCGACGCGGTGCTGGAAGGCGCGCTCGAAAGCGCACTTTCGCGCGGCATCGTGCTGGATGGCGTGTTGGCTCAGAACGAGCGCCACCGCGAGGCCTTCTGGAAAGTGCGCGAGACGATTCCCGAAGCGCAGCGGCTCGACGGCGCGAGCATGAAACACGACATCTCCGTGCCCGTCGCGGTGGTGCCGGATTTCGTGGAGCGCGCGGCGGCGTGGGTCGGCGCCAATGTGCCCGAGGGCCGCCTCGTGTGCTACGGCCATTTGGGCGACGGCAACCTGCATTTCAATCTCAACCAGGCGCCCGGCGCGAGCCAGGAAGCCTTCATGGCTCGCGAGCCCGACACGCGCCGCGCGATCCACGACCTCGTGCGCGACTTCCGCGGCAGCTTCAGCGCCGAGCATGGCATCGGGCGGCTCAAGGTGCCGGAGCTCGAGACCTACGCGCCGCCCGCGGAACTGGAGATGATGCGGGCGATCAAGGGGGCGTTCGATCCCCACGGAATCATGAACCCGGGCAAGGTGCTGCGGGTTGAAACTCGTTAGTATGCGCGGCGCTTTTTGGGAGGGGTTCATGACCCACAGTGATGCCGATCGACGTCGAGACCCTCGACAAGAAGCCCTCAATCGCCGGGCGGCTGGGAATACCTGCTCGCGCCACCGGGCGGCCGGGAAGGCCCGCTCGCTCGGGCCCGGCGCTGTCGCGCGCGCGCTGCTTATCGCGTTGCCGCTGCTCGCGCTTGCCGCCTGCGGCAAGAAAGAAACTGTCGAGTCCCCCGCCGCTTCGGCGACGTCGCAGGCCCCGGCCGAAGGCGTGCCGCAGATCGTCACGTCGGCCGACGGCGTGCACATCGAATATCACGTGTATGGCAGCGGCGAGGTGGCGGTGGTGCTGATCCACGGCTGGTCGTGCGACGGCAACTACTGGAAGGAGCAGATCGCTCCGCTGAAAGCGAAATACACCACGGTCACGGTGGATCTCGCGGGTCACGGCGCATCCGGCGCGAACCGCACGGACTGGTCGATGGGCAATTTCGGTGAGGACGTTGCCGCGGTCGTGCGCCAGATCCACAACCAAAAAGTCGTGCTCGTCGGCCATTCGATGGGCGCGCCCGTGGCGCTCGAGGCCGCGCGCCGCATCGGTGACCGGGTGGTCGGCATCATCGCCGTGGATTCGTTCAAGACCATCGGCCAGCCGCCGCTGCCCGACCTGCAGATCGAGAAGATGCTGAAGCCGTTCCGCGACGACTTCATCGGGCACACGCGCGAGTTCGTGATGAGCGGCGGCTTCTTCACGCCGGAGGCGGATCCGACGTTCGTGCGGAAGGTCGCTTACGACATGTCGCTCGAGCAGCCGCAGGTCGCGGTCGCGGCCATGCAGTCGCTGCTGAAGATGGACATCGACGCCCTGCTGCCGGAGATCAAGGCGCCGATCGAAGCGATCAATTCGGATCTTTCGCCGACGGACGAGGCGCGGATCAAGAAGACGCTGCCGGGGTTCAAGCTCATCGTGGTGCCGAAGACGGGGCACTTCCTGATGATGGAAGCGGCGGATCGGTTCAACCCGATACTGATTCAGGAAATCGAGGCGGTCGCGAACCGCACCTAGTACGGCTATGCGGCACTCGACCATACCAAGGTCTACGACATCGCCGTGGAGCACGCACCGGAGCTGTCGACAGCAGTGAGGAATGCTTTGAAAGCGTTCCCAGAACCGAATCCTTAGCTCCGCGTCTTATGGGGGATCTCGCGCGGGGGCGGATACGTCATCCGCGATTAGCTGGCGACCTCGCCCGTCTCCGGCACGAGTGGCCCACAGCGGACTTTCATCCAGCCGAGGTCGATGCCGATCTGCTTCGCGTCCGGATCAGTCCAGGCCGACGCGATAGGGTCCGGATCATTTGGCTGCTCCAGCAGCAACAGCAGCGCATCCCGCTCGCTCGCAAACGGCCAGTCCTCCGTGTGCAGGCTCAGATCGAACCGGCGCCCATCGGGCGCGGTAAAGCGGGCGTGGCCGCCCTGATCGTGCAGATCCAGCCGCACGATCGGCCGCAACTCAGAGGGCTTGCCGCTCGCGGAATACTGCACGCGGCACGTGAAGAGCCGCGTCTCATTCGGCGCGAACCAGTTGTAGCCGATCACTTCCTCGTAGAGCTGGTCATCGCTCTCGCGCATCAGCCGGCGCCGATACCAATACACGTCACCGCCGATCACGAGCCGGTAATCGACATAGAGGCTGGTGCCTCCACGCGCTTCATCGGAACAATCCAGTCCCGTCGTGCCGCCGCGAAACTGATCGCCCTCCTGGTTCAACACCAGGTCGCACCCTTCCGTCGACTCGATATCCGACGCCTTCAGCTCCGCGAGCAACCGCGGACTGAGATTCAGCCGTTGCCACTGCTTGCCGTCCTTGAACGTGTAAGGCAATACGCGCGCGCGGCGCGCGCCGACGGTTTCAGTCTCGACCCGTAGCAACAACTGACGCCGCAACACGCTCGGCTGATCGTGGAGAAACTCTTCGAGGTACAACACGCGCGTACCGAGCCAAGGCAGGTTTACTCGCGTGACAACCGTGCGCACGCGCACAGGCTCGTCATCGTCCAGCGCGAGATGAGGCCGATCCTGCGAGGCGACGATCTGCTCGCTCGAATCGCGCACGCCTGGCCATAGGCGCATGAGTGCGTCGGCGGGCGTGATGTCGTCGAGGGATTCGAAAGACGTCGCCGCCGACGCCGACAGCGCCAAAGAAAAAACAAACACGACACTGACGCCGGCCACGAGCAACAGGCCACTTCCTGATGCCCTCACGCCTGGCCCCACGCGCTACTGACCGGCGAGGCGAACGAGACCTTCCTGCGCCGTGCTGGCGACCAGGCGGCCGTCGCGCGAAAACACGCTGCCCCGGCCGAAGCCGCGCGCGCCCGAAGCGCTCGGGCTGTCGAGCGCGTAGAGCAGCCAGTCGTCCACCCGCAGCGGGCGGTGGAACCACATGGCGTGGTCGATGCTCGCCATGATGACCTTGCTGCTGAAGAACGAGAGGCCATGCGGCAGAGTGGCCGTGTCGAGCAGATAGAAGTCGGAAACATACGCCAGCAGCCGCCGATGCAGCGATTCGCCGTCCGGGATCGCGCCATTCGTGCGGAACCACACCTGGCGAGACGGCGCCGTCTTGCGCGGATCCAGCGGATTCACCGGCTGCACCATCTTGAACTCGAACGGCCGCGGCGTTTCGACGAAGCGCTTTACGCGCTCCGGCATGCGCTCGAGCTCCGGCCGCAGGATCTCCACCATGTCCTGCAGATCCTCCGGCGGCGGAACGTTCGGCATCTCGATCTGGTGCTCGAGGCCGTCTTCCACCACCTGGAACGACGCCGTCATGTTGAAGATCTGCTCGCCGTGCTGGATGGCGATGACGCGCCGGTTGGTAAAGCTGTGGCCATCGCGGCTGCGATCGACCTCGTAGACGATCGGCGCGTTGAAATCGCCGCGCCTCAGGAAGTACGCATGCAGCGAATGCACCACGCGATCGTCGTCGACGGTGCGCGAAGCGGCGGTCAGGGCCTGGCCCAGCACCTGACCGCCGAAAACCTGCGCGCTGCCGATGTCGCGGCTCGCGCCGCGAAACAGGTTCACCTCGAGCTGTTCCAGCTCGAGCAGGGCCAGGAGATCTTTCGCTGTCATCGCCCGCGCGCCGGCATCAGCCGAAGATGAACTTGCCCTTCATCAGCGCGCTGTGGCCGGGGAACGTGCACTCGTAGGAGTAGTCCCCGCCCTTCTTGAGCGCCGACGCCGGGATCTTGATGGTGTCGCTTTCGCCGCCACCCAGCACCTTGGTGTGCGCGATCACGCGCTTGTCACCGGCCTTGATGTAGTTGGCCGCCACTCCGGCGCCGAGGCCGTCGTTCGCGACCGCCATCGCATCCGGCGTCGCCACGAGCACGAAGTTGTGGCCCATCGCTTCCTTCGCGAGCTTGCCGATGTGCTTCAGCGTAATCTCGATGGTCGTGCAGCTCGCATCGAACTTCAGCTCCTTCTTGTCGTACTGCATGAGATCGTTGCCGGTGATCTCGGCTTTGCAGTTGTCCGCGGCCGACGCCGGGGCGGCGAACAGGAAGGCGTTCGCGCCGATGAGGGCGGCCGCGAGCAGCGTGTGTTTGAGTTTCATCGTCAGTCTCTCCGTACGGGATGGGCCGATCTGGGGATAAACCAGTTCGGGGATGGATCAGTCTGGAACGCCGAGCCGCTTGTGCATGATCGGGCTCGTAGTCGTGTATTGCAGGAACTGCTTCTTCTGCGGATAGAGATGGTGCTGGATCGCGAAGGCCGCGAGCGCCGCCTCGTGGAAGCCGCTCAGAATCAGCTTTTTCTTGCCGGGATAGGTATTGATGTCGCCCACCGCATAGATGCCGGGGACGTTGGTCTGGAATTTCTCGGTGTCGACCTTGAGCGCTTTCTTCTCGAGCTCGAAGCCCCACTCCGCGATCGGCCCGAGCTTCGGATGCAAGCCGAAGAACACGAGCAGGTGATCGCTGTCGAGCGACACGAGCGAGCCATCGAGGCCCTTCACGGTGACGCCGCGAAGCGCGCCGTTGTCGAGATTCAGCGCGTGGGGCATGCCTTCGACATGACGCAGGCGCCCCGCTTCGACCAGCTCGCGCATCTTCAGCACCGTCGCTGGCGCTCCGCGAAACTCCGGCCGGCGATGCACGAGCGCGAGGCTCGCCGCCTTCGGTGCGAGCTCAACCGCCCAATCGAGCGCCGAGTCTCCACCGCCGAACACCACGAGCCGCTTGCCATGAAGCAGATGCGCATCGCGCACGCGATAGCGGATGTGGTCGCCTTCGAACGCTTCCGCGCCCGGCAGCCCGATACGACGCGGCTGGAACGAGCCCACGCCGGCCGCAATAACGACCGCGCCGGTATTGAAAGTAGTACCCGTCGCCGTGCGCAGCAGGAAGCGGCCGTCTTCACGCTTCGCAAGCTCCGTGACTTCCTGCCCGAGGTGGAACCGCGGGTTGAAGGGGCGGATCTGCTGCATGAGCCGGTCCACCAGCTCCTGCGCACCGCACACGGGCAAAGCGGGAATGTCGTAGATCGGCTTGTCGGGATAAAGCTCCGTACACTGGCCGCCCGGGTGCGCGAGCGAATCGACGAGGTGCGCGCCGATGCCCAGAAGGCCGAGCTCGAACACCTGGAACAGGCCGCAGGGGCCGGCCCCCACGATCACGACCTCCGCTTCGATGGGTGTCGAGGCGGGGGATGTAGCTTGGCTCAAGGCGATGGCTTCGCTTTTGCGAAAAGGGCGAGGATTATAGTACGGCCGGCGGCCCGACGCGGAATTGCACCTTCCCGGCCATCCAGCCTGTCCGACGGAGACACACTTGACCGTGACACGCGCATCCAATGCGGAGCTACACGCCCGCCGCCAGGCCGCCATTCCACGCGGTGTTTCCAACTCGCTCGCCGTATACGCGGACCGCGCGTCCAACGCCGAAATCTGGGACGTCGAAGGCAAGCGCTACATCGATTTCGCCAGCGGCATCTCGGTGCTCAACACGGGGCACGTGCATCCGAAAGTGAAAGCCGCGGTGGCGCAGCAGCTCGAGAAGCTGATGCATGCGTGTTTTCAGGTCACGCCCTACGAGGGCTACGTGCAGCTGGCCGAGCGACTCAATGAGCTCATGCCGGGCAAGGGACCGAAGAAAACCCTTTTCCTCACCACCGGTGCCGAAGCGGTCGAGAACGCCATCAAGATTGCGCGCTTTCATACGAAGCGGTCGGCGGTCATTGCGTTCAGCGCGGGGTTTCATGGGCGCACACTTGCGGCCAGCACGCTGACCGGCAAGGTGCAGCCTTACAAGGCGGGGTTCGGGCCGATGTTGCCGGACGTTTTTCACGTGCCCTACCCCATGGCGTATCACGGTGTGACGGTTGAAGACTCGCTCGAGGCGATCGCGCGGCTCTTCAAGGCGGATGTGGATCCGGCGCGCGTCGCGGCCATCATCATCGAGCCTGTTCTCGGGGAAGGCGGGTTCTATGCCGCGCCGCCGGATCTGCTGCGAAAGCTGCGGGCGCTGTGCGACCAGCACGGGATTGTGCTCATCGCCGATGAGATTCAGTCGGGGTTTGCGCGCACGGGGAAGATGTTTGCCGTGGAGCATGCCGGGGTTGAGCCGGACCTCGTCACCATTGCCAAGAGCGTGGCGGGCGGGGTGCCGTTGTCGGCTGTTATTGGCAAGGCCGAGATCATGGATGCCCCCGGGCCGGGTGGCCTTGGCGGCACCTTTGCGGGGTCGCCGCTGGGGTGCGCGGCGGGGCTCGTCGTCCTGGACGTGATTCGCGAGGAGAAGCTGCTCGAGCGGGCCGGCCAGACGGGTCACTTTCTCGTGTCGCGGCTCAGGGGGTTGCAGGCACGCTTTCCGGCCATTGGGGAGGTGCGGGGGCTCGGAGCCATGGTGGCGATTGAGCTGGTGAAGAAAGGGCGCGCGGATTCGCCGGATGCGGAGCTCACGAAGGCTGTTGTTCAGGCGGCTGCGCGGCGGGGGCTGGTGATTCTTTCTTGTGGCATGAACGGGAATGTTTTGCGGTTTTTAGCGCCGCTGACTATTTCGGATTCGCTGCTCAAGGAGGGGTTGAATCTGTTTGAGCAGGCGCTTGGGGATGCGGTTCAGGGGAGCGAGGGCAAGAACGCTGCGATGGCGTAGGTTGCGCGCTCGTTGGGGGCGGTGATTGCCGGGCGCCTGCGCGGCGCGCGGAGGAGCGGATCTTCGGCGTAGCTGGCGGCTATTGGTGTCCGCCACCGGCTGGCATCGAGTATTGGCGTCCGCCATCGGCTGGCATCGAGTATTGGCGTCCGCCATCGGCGGGCATTGAGTATTGGCATTCGCCCTGCCATCGGCGCGAGGCTCGCCATCCGTCTATGGGCGTCCGCCACTGGTGTGGGCATAGCAGCCATAGGGCGTCGGCCCGGCGCCACCAATGGGGAGCTGCGTGTGTGGCGGGCCAGCTGGGCCGAACCTTGGATTCTGAAGGGGGCTGGCGGTGGCCAGGCCGGGGCTATCTCAGGCCCGGCCTGCGTTCGCGTCGGTGGGGGTGTGGAAGTACTCGCTCTCGGCGGCGAGCTGCTCCACGAGCTTCTTCAACTCCGCCATGCGGCCTTCGGCGGTGCTGATGGGCATGCAGTCCTGGCAGCGCGGGTCGCCGCAGGGCTGGCGGGAATAGAGCCAGTATTGAAGCGCGCCGGCCAGCAGGCCATCCGCGATATCCCAGAGATCCGCGTCCTTGTCGCGGTCGGCCAGCCGGTTGCCGAGGTCTACCGCCTTCGTGAAGGCCGAATCGAATGTGTCCGCGATCTCAGTCATAGGGGCGGGAGTATAGCCAAAGGTCGAAAGATCGGGCTCGAAAGAGCGCAACGGGCGGCTCGATCGTCCAAAGGCCTCGCCCTCGTTTGGTCTTCGTTCGCGCGCTTACACATGGGATCCTGAAAGCGCAAGCCTTCTTTGCAGCCCCCGCGACTGTGTGATTTTTCGCACGCCCGACGTCACAGATCCAGATCGACACCGGTAATAAACGCGCGTGTCATCCATGTGAGACGTGGAGACGCACTGTCCGACTCGTTCGCGAGCGGCGGGCCGCGCAACTTCTGCGACTGCCACCACGGAAGCGTGGCGTTGCGAGCCGCATCATGCGGCTCTCACGCAATACGCACGAACCGCGTGTGCAGGAAGCGAGCGCGGGCAACTTATGTCTTATGCCAGATAACTCCGTGCAACCGGCCGACGGCGCGCGCCGTTCGCTGAGGCTCGGCATTGGTGGCCGGCTCTTTCTCGGCCTCACCGCCGTGGCCGGCGTCATTCTCGTGGGCCACACGATCGCGACGGAGACCACCCGCAAGGCCGTGGAAGCGGTCCGCGAGATGCAGCACACGCACGAGCCGCTGGCACGCCGCGCCGGCACGATCGTCGAGAAGCTCGTCGCCTACGATCGCGCTGTATCGGAATACATGCAGGCGGCGCGCGAGCCCGACGAGAGCTCCATCGCTCGCGCGCGCGACGCGCTCGAAGCGTCGATGGCCGCGTATTTCGACGGCGAGCCGAAGCCCGCCGTGACCCCACCCGTCTCCGAGCTGCGGCTCAATGTAGCGGCGCACATCTCGCGCGGCAAAGCGCTCGCCGCCGAAGCCGTGCAGCGAGTGGATTGGATCGCGCGCCGGAACGAGGCGCTGGCGAACATCCAGTCGCGCGTCGTCTCCGCTGGCGGCATTGGCGTTCGCATCGATGCGGATCAGGTTTTCGCGCGCCGTTCGCTATCGGAGCTCGCGAGCGTCGCCACCGCGCTTCGCGCCGGCACCGGCGCCACAACGTCCGGTCCGCGCGAGGAAAAGGCGTTCGCAGCCGTGCTCGCCAGCCATTCGGCGGAGTTCGCGAAGTCACCCGGCAAGGCGTGGCTCGACCTCATTCACGAGGACTTCTCCAGTGCGGTGCGCCTGCGCGAGCTGATCGACAAGTTCGACGCGACGAACGGCCCCGCACGTCGCGATTTCCTCGACGATGGCACGGCGCTCATCGGTGGCGCGCATCAGGAGCTACAGGCGCCCGCCCGACGCGCCCTCCTCGCCGCCGCTGAGAATGCGGCACGGTCCGCCGAGGACGCGGAGCGCGTGCTGGGTCGCACTGGGCTCGCGGTACTCGCTGTCGTCATCGTGGTTTCGATCGCGCTGATGATCAGCATCACGCGCCCCACTCGCCGTCTCACTCAAGCCACGCGACAGCTCGCCGCTGGCAACCGTACGGCTCGCGCGCCGCGCGGCGGCGCGGCTGAGATCGACGCGCTTGCGGAGTCCATCAACGCGATGGCCGACCAGGTGGCCGCCGCCGAAACGGAACTTCGCGCGCATCACGCCGAGCTGGAAAAGCACGTCGCCGAACGTACGCGACAGCTTCATCACCTCGCGCATCACGACCCGCTCACGCAGCTTCCGAACCGTCGCCAGCTTTCGGCGCGCCTCGGCGGCGCGCTGAGCCGTGCGAGCAACACCGGCCAGAAGCTCGCGCTGCTGTTCGTCGACCTCGACAACTTCAAGTCCATCAACGATACGCTGGGGCATAACTTCGGCGATCGCGTGCTGCAGGTCGTGGCCGAACGGCTGCGCACCGCCGCCGGTGTGCGCTCCGTGCTCGCGCGCCTGGGCGGTGATGAGTTCACCGTGCTGATCGAGGACGTGAAGTCACACGAAGAGGTCATGGAACGCGCCAACGAGATCGTCGTGGCGCTCCAACAGCCGCTGTCGATCAAGGGCCGGGTGCTTTCGACGAGCGCCAGCGTGGGTGCGAGCCTCTATCCCGAGCACGCCACTGACGCGGACTCGTTGCTGCGAGCGGCTGACGTCGCGCTCTTCCGCGCGAAGGAATTGGGCCGCAACCGCTGCGCGCTGTACGCCCCGTCGTTGTACGACGCGGCTGCCCAGCGCTTCCGGCTGGAGCAGTCGCTCCGCCGCGCCGTCGAAGCGGGCGACCTCATGCTGATGTATCAGCCGCAGATTGCCTTGCATACGTTCGAGCCAATGGGCATGGAAGCGCTCCTGCGCTGGCGCAAGCCGGATGGGCGCGTCGCCACGGCGACCGAGTTCATTCACATCGCCGAGAAGACCGGCATGATGCATGAGCTCACGGAGTGGGTGCTCAGGGCCGCGACTTCCGCGGTGGCGGCGTGGCGCGCGCAGGGTTGGAGTCGCGCATCGGTCGCTATCAACGTTTCGCCACAGCAGCTTTTCGAGGGGGGGTTCGTCGATCACGTGAAGCAGGCGCTCGAGACCACCGGATTGCCTGCCAGCGCGCTGGAGCTCGAGCTCACGGAGTCGGTATTCCAGACGGGGGCCTCGACGATCGAAGCGTTGGGTCAGTTGCGGCGGATGGGGGTTTCCATTGCGCTGGACGATTTCGGCATTGGTTACTCGTCGCTCACGTCGCTTGAGCAGTTGCCTATCACGCGTGTGAAGCTCGATCGGATGCTGGTGGAGTCTGTCGACACCAACCCTCGGTCTGCCGCTATTGCGCGGTCGATCATTGCTCTGTGTCATGGGCTTGGGTTGCAGGTCATTGCGGAAGGCGTGGAGCGCGGGCCGCAGCTGGAGTTTTTGGCTAAGTGTGGGCCTGTTGGAGTTCAGGGGTATCTGCTTGCGCATGCGGTGGAGGCTGACGCCGCGCCTGGCGAGGCGGCCTCCGCGACGGAGCGTGCTCGGGTGTTGCTCGATGAGGCGGCTCGGCGCGGGGAGTCGGATGGGCCGGAGCAGGGGTCGTTGATATTTGTTGGGGCTAATGCGCGGTGGACGCGTAGCTGATCGATTGCTTTGGTTGCGGGTGCGGAAGCCCTCAATCGCCGGGCGGCTCTCGGAGGCGATGAAGAGCGCTCTTACGCTCTGAGTCGCCCGGCGATTGAGGGCTCTTGGCCTCGTTCGAGCCGCCCGGCGATTGAGTGCTCTTGGCCTCGTTCGAGCCGCCCGGCGACTGAGTGCTCTTGACCTCGTTCGAGCCGCCCGGCGATTGAGGGCTCTTGACCTCGTTCGAGCCGCTCGGCGACTGAGTGCTCTTGACCTCGTTCGAGCCGCTCGGCGACTGAGTGCTCTTGACCTCGTTCGAGCCGCCCGGCGATTGAGGGCCTCCGGTCCCTGCTAAGATGCTCTCAACCCCAACCGAGGAGACGTCGAATGCTTCACGTGCGAGCGCGCGCGGCAACGGCTCTTATTCTCACCATGACAACCCTCCTTTCCCTGGCCGCGACCGATGCGCTCGCGGCGCCCGATGTTTCCCAGCTTCAGAAGATGTCGGCGCGGCTCGCGCCGGTCGACGTCCGCGTGGACCTGTCCGCGCTGCCGGAGAACGAGCGGCAGGCGCTCGCGCGTATCATCCAGGCGGCCCAGGTTCTGGATGGCCTGTTTCTGAGGCAGGTGTCAGCGCGAAACGAGTCGCGCCTCATGCTGCTGGTGAACGACAGCAGCGCACTCGGCAACGCGCGGCTCGACTATTTCATGGTCAACAAAGGGCCGTGGTCGGCGCTCGATGCGAACGCCCCGTTCCTGCCGGGCGTCGAGCCGAAGCCGCCTCAGGCGAACTTCTATCCCGCCGACGCCACGCGCGCGGAAGTGGATGCGTGGATGAACTCGCTGCCCACGGCCGAGAAGGACGCGGCCACCGGCTTCTTCACCACCATTCGCCGCACTCCGTCGGGCAAGCTCGCGGCGATCCCCTACTCGCAGGAATATCAGGGCGAGCTGATGGAGATGGCGAAGCTGCTGCGCGAGGCCGCGGCGCTCACGAAGCAGCCCACGCTGAAAGCCTTCCTCGAGAAGCGCGCGGCGGCGTTCATCAGCAACGACTACTACGAAAGCGATGTGGCATGGATGGAGCTGAGCGCGTCCATCGAACCCACCATCGGGCCGTACGAGGTGTACGAAGACGAGTGGTTCAACTTCAAGGCCGCCTTCGAAGCGTTCATCACCGTCACGGACTTCGACGAGACGAAGAAGCTCGAGAAGTTCAGCGGCGAACTGCAGGAGCTGGAGAACCACCTGCCGATCGATCCGAAGTACCGGCGCGCGAAGCTCGGCGGGTATTCGCCGATCCGCGTGGTCAATGTCGTCTACAACTCCGGCGATGCGAATCACGACGTGCAGACGGCGGCATTCAACCTGCCAAACGACGAGCGCGTCGTCACCGAGAAGGGTTCGAAGCGCACGATGCTCAAGAACTTCCAGCAGGCGAAGTTCGACAATGTGCTGCTGCCTATCGCGAACGTTGCGATCGTGGCGGCGGATCGGCCGCTCGTCGCGTTCGAGCCATTCTTCACACACGTGCTGATGCACGAATTGATGCACGGCCTCGGGCCGCAAGCCATCAAAGTGGGTGGCCGCGACACGACGGTGCGGCAGGAGCTCAAGGAACTGAACGGCCCGCTGGAAGAAGCGAAGGCGGATGTCTCAGGCCTGTGGGCGCTTCAATACCTCATGGACAAGGGCGTGCTCGACAAGAAGCTCGAGCGCTCGATGTACACGACGTTCCTGGCGTCCACGTTTCGTACGCTGCGCTTCGGCCTTACGCAGACGCACGCGAAGGGCATCGCCATGCAGGTAAACAACCTGTTCGATCATGATGCCATTCGCGTAGGGGCCGAGGGTCGGTTCGCGATCGACGTGCCAAAGGCGAGGAAAGCCGTCACGGACCTGACGCATCAGATCATGACGATCCAGGCCACCGGCGACTACGCGGCGGCGGACGCCTTGCTGAAGAAGATGGTAGTCGTGCGGCCAGAAGTGCAGCACGTGCTGGACAAGCTCGGCGATGTGCCCGTCGACATCGCCCCGAAGCCGATCACCGCGCTGGAACTGATTCGCTCCACGGAGCTCGCCGCGAAATGAATATCGTGCTCACGCCGATGGAGGCTCGCGTCATCGGTTGCCTCATCGAAAAACAGATCACGACGCCGGATCAGTACCCGCTCTCGCTCAACGCGCTCGTCAACGCCTGCAACCAGAAGAGCAATCGCGATCCGATGATGGACGTGGATGAGGCGACCGTTCAGCGCACCGTCGATGATCTCTCGAGAAAGCACATGATCTCGGAGCGATCGGGCTTTGGCAGCCGTGTGCCGAAGTACCAGCACCGATTCTGCAACACCGAGTTCGGCACGTTGAAGTTCACGCCGCAGGCGCTGGCGATCGTTTGCGAGTTGCTTCTTCGCGGCCCACAGACTCCCGGTGAGCTGCGGCCGCGCGCCGCGCGGATGGCCCCCTTCACCGACGCCGACCAGGTCGAGGCCACTCTCGAGACGCTGCGCACGCGGGAAGACGGGCCATTCGTGGTTCGCCTGCCACGGCAGGCGGGCCGGCGCGATTCCGCCTACGCACATTTGTTCAGCGGGCCGGTGGCGGCCGCCGAATCTCCTGATGAGACCGCGGCGTCCCTGGCGCGGCCTGTGGCCTCGGGGGGCGGCAGTTCAGTGAGTTCTACGAGCGGGGAAAGCGGCGCCGCTTCCGTGCCCCGATACGGAAGCGGCGACGGCGGCGACGGCGGCGGCGGGGGCGGCGACGGCGGGGGCGGCGACGGCGGCGGCGGCGGGGGCGGCGACGGCGGCGGCGGCGGCGGGGGCGGCGGGGGCGGGGGCGCCGAATCGCGCATCGCGCGCCTCGAGTTCGAAGTCCGCCAACTTCGCAGCGAGCTCGACTTCCTTAAGAAACAGCTCGGCGTCTAACGGCGACGTCTAACGGCGAACAGCGCACGCGCGCGGGTGCTGCGGCGGCGCACGCGCCAGCAGCAACGACCGAAGGCGCGCCCGCGGTGCACGCTGAATCCGGCACAGACAGGCGCGTGTGGCCACCCCACCCCATTTTTGACAGGCCCCTCCCAAATCCGCGCTTCGGATACGCAGGCTACCTGTCAATTCGGTAGGGTCCTGTCAGAACTGCGCCGCCCCCCTCGCAAGCATACCTCCCGCCTGCCCGCGCGCCCCTCGCTCCGCCAGCAGCCCGGTCGCGACCCGCTGCGGGCCCATGCCGCTCGCTCTCAGGGCCGCCGTCCCAGCTCGTTGCGCGCTCGGCAGGTCCAGCCGCGTGAGCCGCACGGAGTGGCCTACTCCACGAGTCGTTCACGTAAGCATCGAACCACCCATTCCGTTTGCGCGAGCAGATGCTCGTCGAATCCACGAGTCAGGTCGGCGATCCATCGCTGCTCGATTGGCAGCAGTCGATCGAGACATGCCTCTCCTTCAGGAGTCAGCACGACGATCGGCGCTCGCCGATCGTATGCGTTCTCTTCGAGATTCAGTAATCCGACGGTTACGAGATCCCGAACGGTCTCCTGCAGCGTCTGACGCGAGACTCCAATCGCCCTCGCCAATTGGGAGACCGTGCGCGGCACGCGACGCCGGCGAATCATCTTCATCAGCCGCAATCGCGGGCCGGTCACGCCGAAGCCGCTCAGCAGCGCATTGCGCGACACCTCGAGGCGCGCGCTCGCCCGTAGCACTTCGCCAACGAGCTTGCGCCCAATAGGACGAAAGACGGCCGGTGTGCCGCCGGCATCCCGCCGCCGGTTAACTGATCGTTTCATATGACCGCATCCCGCAGATGAACAAGATGCGATGGACGCTAGCCGCCGAAAAGCCGGCGGTCGCTGGGGATTCCCGTCGTCTTCACGCAGAAATGCGCCGCAGGTGCGAAACTAGCTCTATGACCCTGGCTCTATGACCCCGGCTCTACGACCCTGGCTCTATGACCCCGGCTCTACGACGCTGGCTCTATGACCTTGGCTCTATGACCCCGGCTCTATGACCCCGGCTCTATGACCTTGGCTCTATGACCCCGGCTCTACGACCCTGGCTCTATGACCTTGGCTCTGTGACCCTGGCTCTATGACCTTGGCTCTGTGACCCTGGCTCTATGACCTTGGCTCTATGACCTTGGCTCTGTGACCTTGGCTCTGTGACCTTGGCTCTGTGACCTTGGCTCTATGACCTTGGCTCTGTGACCCTGGCTCTATGAACCTGGCTCTATGAAACTGCCGGTTTCTGGACCTTTTGCCGGACCACACAAAGGCATACGCTGGCGGGGAATCTCAGGAGGCTCCGCATGAAGACTCGCAGTTCCCCCCGCCACCTCTTTACTCGTCGCATGTCGCCGCACCTGCGCGCCATGCTTCCCGCGCTCAATGCGGCTTTGCTCGCCGGTGGCGCCGTCACGGCGCACGCTGCTGACGAACCGCAGCCGGCGATCGTGTCGCCGCTCATGACGAAAGACCTTACCGGCATTCTGAACAAGGAAGGCACGATGCTCACGGTGCAATACCTGCCCGGCGGCGCGTCGCTGCCGCATCGGCATGATGCGCATGTGTTCGTGTATGTGCTGGAGGGGTCGGTGAAGATGCAGGTGGATGGGCAACCCGTCGTCACGCTCACTGCTGGCCAGACCTTCTACGAGAATCCGACGGACGTGCATCGCGTTTCGGCGAACGCGAGCACGACGCAGCCGGCGAAGATTCTCGTGTTCATGGTGAAGGATAAGGACAAGGCGGCGACTAAACCGGTCGCGACCAAGTAAGAAGCCCTCAATCCCCCCGCGGCTCGGAACAAGCACGCACCCGTTTCTTGGCGGTGCGGCGCCGAGCTCGCAAACTCTGACCTCCGTCCGCGCGGCGATTGAGCGCTCTTCAAAGCCTAACCCCAGGCAACGCCCCCATCGAGTCCACCCGAGCGAACCCACGAGCAGACCGCGCAATCACCCCCCCGTAGCGCAGACACACCCTCAAGCGTGGCAACACGAACGCGATATCGCATGCCTCACAGCAGCGCACAGCTGAAGCCCACGAGTCGCGAATCCCCGCGCGCGACGAGCGCGTCACCCAACCGACATACCCACTTCACACTATTTGCCGAAAGTGCCGGCGGCCGACGAACAGGAGGAGCCGCCGCATGACCCGCAAGAACGACCATCAAGAATTACCTCGCCGTGAGTTTCTGAAGAAGGCATCGGCGACGGGAGTCGCGCTCACCGCAGGTCTCGCAGGCATCCTGAAATCGCGCACCGCGCCGGCAGTCATCCCGGCCGACGGCACGCGTCCGGTTGCGAAGTGGGGCCTGCAGATCGGCGACGTCGTCGACGATCACGCCATCCTCTGGAGCCGCGCCGATCGTGCGTCGCGCCTCATCGTCGAATGGTCGCGTGACCAAAACTTCGCCCGCAGCACCACGCTGCGCGGCCCGCATGCGCTCGAGCTGAGCGACTACACCGCCCGCGTCGACCTCACCGGCCTGCCGGGGGACGCGGACATCTTCGTTCGCACGTACTTCGAGAACCTCGAATCCCAGCGTGCGCGCAGCGAGGCGGTCACCGGCCACTTCCACACACCGCCGGTGAAGCGTCGCGATGTGCGCTTCCTGTGGTCGGGCGACACCGCCGGGCAGGGCTGGGGCATCAACCTGCCCTTCGGTGGCATGAAGATCTATGAGGCCATGCGCAGGACGCAGCCGGACTTCTTCATCCACTCCGGCGACACCATTTACGCCGATGGCCCCCTGCTCGATAGCGTAGCCGACCCGAGCACCGGCGTTACGTGGACCAACGCCTTCCTCGATGAAGTGCCCGAGAAGCGCGCCGTCGCGCAGACGCTGAAGGATTATCAGCGCGCACAGCTCTACAACCGCTACGACGCGAACGTGCAGCGCTTCACTTCCGAAGTGCCGCAGCTGTGGCAGTGGGACGATCACGAAGTCACGAACAACTGGTCCGACTCGAAGGTGCTGCCCGCCGCGTACACCGAGCAGCGTATCCAGACGCTCGTCGCCAACGCGACGCGCGCCTTCCTCGACTACGCGCCGCTGCGCTGGCACTCGCAGGTCGAGTCCGAGCGCGTGTACCGGCACATTCCGTATGGTCAGGACCTCGATGTGTTCATGCTCGACATGCGCAGCTATCGCGGCCCGAACAGCTTCAACCGCCAGACGCAGGCCGGCCCGGACACGGCGTTCATCGGCGCCGCGCAGATCGCGTGGCTCAAGCGCAAGCTGAAAGACTCCAAGGCCACCTGGAAAGTGATCGCCGCGGACATGCCGATCGGCCTCCTCGTGCCGGACGGCAACGACGCCCAGGGTCGCGCCCAGTTCGAAGCGATCGCCAACGGCGACGGCGCGGTGCTCGGCCGCGAGTTCGAGATCGCGGATCTGCTCCGCTACATCAAGCGGGAAGACGTCACGAACACCGTGTGGCTGACCGCCGACGTGCACTACTGCGCGGCTCACTACTACAACCCGAACAAAGCGGTGTTCCAGGACTTCGACCCGTTCTGGGAGTTCGTCTCGGGTCCGCTGAACGCGGGCGCGTTCGGCCCGAACGCACTCGACAACACATTCGGCCCGCAGCTGGTGTTCCAGAAATTCCCGCCGCTCGCGAACACCTCGCCCGCCGGCGGCTACCAGTTCTTCGGCCAGGTGGATATCGACGCCCACAGCAAGGACATGGTCGTCGCGCTGAAGGACATCGACGGCAAACAGGTGTTCTCCCAGCGCATCAAGGCGAAGCCGCCGCGCAATCGCGGCCACTGGGATTGAGACCGAGAGCGACTGAGAGCGATCTGACGCCCGACCCTCGAGCCTCATTGGGCGCGCGCGGGCCTGGATGAAGAGGCCCTCAATCGCCGGGCGGCTCTCGAATCACCGCGCCACATCGAGCGAGGGGCCGCGCGCGCCACAGGGAGGAGCGCGCGGCCCCGGTGGGACCGGACTGCGCGCGCCGGCGACGCCAGTAACTGCGGCGACGGCACGGACACGACCGGAACAGCGGCATCGGCACCAACGCCGGCAGCAACAAGGCAGCCGCACTGACACGACAGGAACAAGCGGCATCGACGCCAACGCCGACAGCAACAAGGCGGCGGCGCTAACACGACAGGAACAAGCGGCATCGGCACCAACGCCGACAGCAACAAGGCAGCCGCACTGACACGACAGGAACAAGCGGCATCAGCGCCAATGCCGGCAGCAACAAGGCGGCGGCACTAACACGACAGGAACAAGCGGCATCAGCGCCAACGCCGACAGCAACAAGGCGACGGCGAGCAAGGCTGGCGGCAAGCGACCGCCTGAGTCATCCTTTGCCCCATGCCGATGCCCTCACACCCTTTCGTACTTCCAGCCCTACCGCTGCTTGCAGCGGCCGCTCTATTCAGCGGACCCGCCCAGGGCGCCGAATCGGCCTGCGACCGAAGACTCCTCCCCCGCGCGGACACGCTCAGCGTCGAAGCCGCCGCGCGCGCGGCGACGGGCGGCACACCTCGGCAAATCCACGTTTCCGAAGCGTGCATCAACGGAACGACGACCTCCGTCACCCTGACCACCCCGCGCGGCGAGATAACCTGCGAGCGCGAGCAAAGCACGTGGTACAAGCGCGGCGGATGGAAATGCAACGCGCCGGCGCCACGGCGTGAGTAGTTGATGTTCTATTCGCTGATTCGCCCGCTGCTCTTCGCCCTGAGTCCGCATACTGCGCATCGAGTTGCCCTGCGCTCTTTGCACGTCCTTTCGGCGTTGAAGGGATTCCACGCGCCCGAGCGTACCAATGGGCCGCCGCACGAATACTTCGGCCTGCGCTTCGCCAATCGGGTCGGTCTCGCGGCGGGCTTCGATAAATCCGGCCGCTACGTCGACGATCTCGCGCAGCTCGGCTTCGGATTCATCGAAGTCGGCACCGTCACGCCCCGCCCGCAGCCGGGTAATCCGCCGCCGAATCTCTTTCGCCTCGTCGAAGATCGTGCGCTGATCAATCGCATGGGCTTCAACAATGACGGCGTCGAAGCGACCGTGCGCCGGCTGGAGAAGCGCCGCTATCGGGGCGTGTGCGGCGTGAACATCGGCAAGAACTTCGATACGCCGCTCGAGAATGCAACGAGCGACTATCTCAAGTGCCTGCGAGCCGCGTATGCGACGGCGGACTACGTGACGGTGAACGTGTCTTCGCCTAATACGCCGGGGCTGCGCGACCTCCAGGGCGAGGAATCGCTGGACCGGTTGCTCGCGGATCTCGTCAACGAGCGGGAGAAACTGAGTGGCGTGCACAGCAAGCGGGCTCCGCTGCTGGTGAAGATCGCGCCCGATCTCGATACGGGAGGTGTGCGGTCGATCTGTCGTGTGCTGTTGAGATCCGGCGTGGATGGCGTGGTTGCAACCAACACGACCATTGCCCGCCCGCCGTCATTGCGCTCGCGAGCCGCGGGCGAAGTCGGCGGACTCAGCGGCGCTCCGCTGCATGAGCCGAGCATGGGCGTTATTCGCATGCTCCGCGAGCGACTGGGATCCGCGCTTCCGATTGTTGGCGTCGGCGGAATTTCCAGCTCCGCCGAGGCGCGCGCGACGAGAGAAGCCGGGGCGGGGCTCATTCAGCTGTATACCGGCTTCATCTACGAAGGGCCGGCACTGATCGACGACCTCATTCGCGACGACTCCGCCCCCGACGAACGAAGAGGCCCTCAATCGCCGGGCGGCTTGGAGCGGAGCGACAGCGCTCAATCGCCGCGCAGCTGAAAGAAGACCTCTCCAAGCCACCCGGCGACCGAAAACTCTCCGCCACTCCAAGCCGCCCGGCGACTGAGAACTCTCCGCTCCTCCAAGCCGCCCGGCGATTGAGGGCCTCTTCAAGCGCCCGCAGCGAGACTACCCCCCTCGCCGACGCCGCACGAGCGAACTAACCCCCGCAACCCCCGTCAACAACAGCCACGCAGCCGCCGGCAGCGGCACCGGCGACGCCCCGCCAACCGAAACCGACGCCCCGTCAAGCGCATCAGCCGTAAGAGACCCGCCCGGCGCGTCGCCCAGCGAGTTCACGCTGAGCGTGAGCAAACTCGTCCCAACCTGATCCGCATTGAACGTGATCGTGAACAACGTAAAGGCGTCCGGCTGAAGCGCGTTCAGATCAGCCGTCTCCTCAAACGACGATTCGAAAGGATTCACGAACCCCACACCGAGATCGAAGGCCTGGATGATGCTGGGCACGCCCGTCACGCTGAGCCCCGTCCCAAAGGCAATACTGCTGAAAGACAGCACAGCTGAATCGAAAGACAACTCCAGGTCATACGCCCCAAGCGAGGGCGCGCCCCCGCCCACGAGATCCGACGCCACCACATCGACCGACACCGTACCACCCACGTTGACCGTCGCAGCCTGTGGCACAACGGAAAGCGTGAACGCATCGGCCGCGGGCACGAGACCCGCGCTCAGCAGCAGGGCGGCGGAAACCATCGGAATCGACTTACGCATTGAGAAAACCTCGTTGATCATTGGAGCGCCCTCACTGAACCGCGCAGCCAGGCCGCGTGCAGGCCGTGGTGGCAAAACGAACATCCGTAAGGTCGATGCGCCCGTCACCGTTCGCGTCGCGCGGATCGAAGGGACCATTGGGATTGGTATTGCGCGCGGCCGTGATCGCACTGATGTCGTTGCGATCGATATCGCCGTCACCATCGACGTCACCCGCCTTCGGCAGCGTGAAGCGCACGACATCCGGATCGTGATCCGAGGTCTGCGCGGCGAACTCGGCGTTCGCGTGCACGACATCCAGCACCGGACTCGTATAGGTCGCCAGAGAGTTGCTCACCAGCGTGTGATCGAGCACCTGTGAGTTGCCTTCGAACACGTACGAGTAGCGCTCGTTGGCCGGCAGCGTGTCGATGAGGTCCTGCAGGACATTGCCGTCCTTCAGCACACTCAGCGTGTCCGAGAACTGGAAGTCGTTCAGATCCCCCAGCACCACGACCCCCGCGTTCGCGTCGACCGTCAGGACGTTCTTCACAAACCCGTTCACGAGCGCCGCCTGCTGATGGCGCTGCACTTCGGAACTGCGAACCGGCGGCTGCGCATGCCCGAACAGCGGATCGTCGCCGCCCTTCGAATTGAAGTGGTTTGCGACCAGGAACAACCGGCGGCCGTTGAACACGAACTCGCCCGCCAGCGGCTTGCGGCTCGCATTCCACGCCGTGTTGGTCGGGGCGATACGGCCCGGGCTCGCGGAGAGCTGGGGTGCGCCACCCACGTTGTTCACCGTCACAGGCGACGTAGACGTGCCCCCCGCCCGATCCGTGAAACTCACGCGAGCCGGGTTGAACATGAACGCGACGCGGATGTTGCCACCCGGCTCACCACCGTCCTGGTCGTTGACCGGATTGATACTACGAACCTCATACGCCGGCCCGCCGGCATTCTGAATCGCCGTGAGCAGCGTGCTGAACGTCTGGCTCGCATCCACGACGCCGTTGTCCGTGGCGCCGTTGTTGTCCTGAACTTCCATGAGCGCCACGATGTCCGGTGAATGCAGGTTGCTCACGATCTGCGCGGCCAGCCCGGCGAACTTGGACGCCGGATTGGTGGCGGCGAGATTCTCGACGTTGTACGACGCCACCGTCAGGTTCGACGGACCGCCGGTGATCGCCGTGGTCTCGGCGGTGAGGCTGTTGCTCGTGACCGCGATCGGCGCCGTCGGGCTCAGCATGAAGTTGCCGAAGCCGTAGTCCACCACCGCGGTGAACGATGCGAGCGTCGCGCCCACGTTCACGACCGGTGTGGCCACGAGACCGTCGGTGATGATGATGCGATCCGGATTGAAGTCCGTCGCGCTGATCACCACGCCGCCGCGCGACGTGCGCAGGGTCGAACCCGCGCCGCCATCCGCCAGCAGCGCCGTCTCGCCAAAGGAGTTGGTCGGGCCAACCGCCACCGGGTTATTCACGCGCACCAGCATGCCTTCGAGGCTCTCGAAGAAATCGATGCCGTCGGTCGCGGGCTGGAACGTGCCGCTGGTTTCCACATCGCCTGTGGCGTCGTCATCGATCACAACCGTCGGCGGCTGTCGCCCGCCAGCGCCGATCACGATCGGTGCGGGCAGGGTGTTGCCGGAGCTCACCGGGACGATCACGGGGCTCACGATTTCCGTCGTCGTGAGGTTGGTGAGGCCGTCGCTGCCGCCCGGACGGAACTCGGACACCGTACCGGTCACTTTGACCGAATCGCCCACCGACACCGTCGGCGCGCCGCTGGTGAAGACGAAGATGCCTTCGGACGTCGCCTCGTTCGCATCCGGCGAAGGATCCTGCAGGTAGAAGCCGTTGCTCTTCACGGCCGTAACGATGCCCGGCACGCCGTTCACCGACTGCCCATTGAACGGCGAGAGGTGCGCCGCGCCCTGAATGTCGTGAATGCGCACGGCACCCGACGGCGGAGCGACGTTCACCGCGATCGTGCAGCTCGCGGTCTGCGGCGTGGTGTCCGAGTTCGTGAAGGTCACCGCGACCGGATAGTTGCCGGCGAGGGCGGAGCCGGAGACGAGAAGCTGCGTGGTGAGCGTCGCGCCAGGCGCCACCGTGCCGAGCGTGATGCCCGAAACCGGCGAGCTGGTGATGGCGGCGGAGGTCACGAAGCCATCCGCATCGCTCGCGCTGAGATTCGCAGCGCCACCCGTGCCGAGCTCGACCGCGAAGTTCGTCGGACAGCTGGCGATCACCGGCGCATTCGACGGCGAGCCGCAGGGGCTGAGCGGCGAGGCGGTGTTGCGCGGCACCGGCGTGCCGGGGGTGAAATCCGCGCTGTTGATGTCGGTGTCGGTGCAACCCGCGTTGAGACGAAAGGCCGCGGTCGTGATGCTCAGTGTCGAAGCAGGCGACCCGCCTTCGGAAAAGTTCGAAGCGCCGTAGCCCACGAGATCCACGATCTGCGCCAACTGCGCCGGTGAACAAGGATTCGAGCCGCCGTTGCACGCAAGGCCGCCGCCACTCACCAGCACGACCTTGCCCGTGGTGCCGGAAAGATTGGGGCTCGCCGCCGTCGCGTCAGCGGCGACCGGCAGAGGAACGCCGGCAGTGGTGCCGCCCGCGAGCTTCACCAGGTAATACTGACCCGGCTGCAAGATTCCCGACAGCGCAGCGACACCGTTGGCGCTGAAGTTGCCCGTGCCCGTTGCGCTACCGTATTGAACCGTCCAACCCGCGAGATTGACCGGGGCGGAGCTGCGATTGAACAGCTCGACGAAATCGTTCTGATAGGTCGCGCCGTTGTTGCTGCCTGCGCCATAGACCTGGCTGATGACGACATTTCCCGCGGCATGGGCGCCGCACGCCCCTGCGATCAGCACACAGCCCGCAATCCATCGTGATTTCATCATCATCCCGTCCTCGCGTACCAAACGACTGCGCGCAATAAGCGCTCGTGACGTGAAAGCGGGATTACAACTTTCTGAAGACGTATTCACATGGCTGGGATGAAAGAGAGCCGCACGGCGCTCGGCGTCGCGTGGATGCGCGCGGTGCATCAGGTGCTCGACTCGAAGCCGCTCGTTCTCGAAGACGAGCCGGTCGTTGAATTGCTCGGGCGGTATTACGTGGAGCGAGCGTCAGCCGCTTCGCGCCATCAGCGCCTGATGCGCGATCCCGGGATGATCGGTGAAAAACCCATCGATCCCCGTGGCGAGATACGCATTGAGCTCAGCGGCAAGATCGCCGATCCGCGTCGGATCCGCCGACGATCGAAAATTCGTCGGCAGAAAGTTGTTCTCCGCCCGAAACGTCCACGGATGAACACCAAGCCCGACAGCATGCGCATCCTTCACCAGCGACGTCGGCGCGCCTAACGCACCACCCGCGTCACGCGGAATGATCAGCGACTTGCTCGGCCCAATCGCATTCGCATACTCCGCCACACTCGCAAGCCCGGCGGGCGAAATCACGTCCGCATACGTCCGTGCGTCACCTGAAGCGACGAAGTCATACGGCGCACCCGCCGCTTCGATGAGCTGAACCATCGGCACTTTCGTGCGCTTTCGCAGCCGCCGCAGATTTCCGACTTCGAACGACTGGATGAACACAGGCGCGTTGCGACCTTCATATCCATGGCGTGAAAGCGTCTGAAGCAGCGCGCGATCCATCCGCAGCCCGCGGTTGTCGAAGTACGTCGGATGCTTCGTCTCGGGATACACGCCAATGCGCGCCGGCTTCGGCAACCCACGCTTGCGAGCCGCCACCACACGCTGCTCATCGAGCGAGCGAATGAGCCCCAGAATCTCATCGAACGTCGGAATCTCGAACTGCCCATCGAACCGCGTATTCGCCGGCCGAATCTCGGGAATCCGCTCCCGCGCCCGCAATGTCTTCAGCTCGGCCAGCGTGAAGTCCTCAGTGAACCAGCCCTCGACCGCTGTGCCATCGATCGTCTTCACCGCCTTGCGACGGGCAAACTCCTTGCGGGACGCGACATCCGTCGTGCCGCCGATCTCGTTCTCGTGACGCGCCACGAGCACGCCATCCTTCGTCATGACGAGATCGGGCTCGGCGTAGTCCGCGCCCTGCTGGATGGCGATGAAGTACGAGGTGAGCGTGTGCTCCGGCACGTACCCACTTGCTCCACGATGGCCAATGAGGAGAGGCTTCTTCGGCGGCACCGCCGCCTTCGCACGCTTACTGGGCATATGGGAGTCGCACTCTACCGGAACGGTGAGGTTGGAGCTTGCGAGCGCGGCCAGAACCAGGAACTGCCTGCGATCCATCAACCACTTACCCCCAGGCCGCAGCGGGCATGCCGCTTGCTGCGCTCAACCCCGTGCTGACGGAACAAGACATCTATCTCTTCCGCGAAGGCACGCACTTCCGCGCATACGAAAAGCTCGGTGCCCACCCGGTTCAGGGCGCCGTCGCAGGTATTGGCGAACAAGGTGCGGGCACTCACTTCGCTGTCTGGGCGCCGAATGCCCAACGTGTCGCTGTGGTCGGGGACTTTAACGGCTGGCGCCCGGATGCGCATCCGCTTACGGCGAGGCCGGATTCCTCGGGCATCTGGGCCGCATTCGTGCCTGGCGTTCAGCCGGGCGCGCTGTACAAGTACCACATCGAATCCCGCAGTCGCGGCTACACGGTTCAGAAGGCCGACCCCTACGGATACCGCTGCGAGCTGCCGCCGCGCACCGCTTCGGTTGTATGGGACTTGTCATACGATTGGCATGACGCCGACTGGATGAGCAGCCGCGCCAAACACAACGCTCTCGATGCGCCGATGTCCGTGTACGAAGTGCACATCGGCTCGTGGCGACGCGTGCCCCACGAGCACAACCGTTCGCTCGGCTATCGCGAGCTCGCGCACCAGCTTGGCGACTACGTCACCGAAATGGGCTTCACGCACGTGGAGTTCATGCCCGTCATGGAGCACCCGTTCTACGGTTCGTGGGGCTACCAGGTGACGGGCTTCTTCGCGCCGACCTCACGCTACGGCACGCCGCAGGATTTCATGTATCTCGTCGATCACCTGCACCAGCGCGGGATCGGCGTGATTCTCGACTGGGTGCCCTCGCACTTTCCGAGCGACGAGCACGGCCTTGCGTTCTTCGACGGCACTCATCTATATGAGCATGAGGATCCGCGGCAGGGCTTCCACCCGGAGTGGAACAGCTCGATCTTCAACTACGGCCGCGCCGAAGTGCGCAACTTCCTCGGCAGCAGCGCGCTGTTCTGGCTCGAGCACTATCACATCGACGGGTTGCGCGTGGACGCGGTCGCGTCGATGCTCTACCTCGACTATGCGCGCAAGCCCGGCGAGTGGATCCCGAACAAATACGGCGGGCACGAGAATCTCGATGCGGTCGATTTCCTGCGCAATCTGAACCTTGCCGTGTATCGCGATTATCCGGACACGCAGACCACCGCCGAGGAGTCCACCGCCTGGCCGAGCGTCTCGCGCCCTGTCTATCTCGGCGGTCTGGGCTTCGGCCTAAAATGGAACATGGGGTGGATGCACGACACGCTGAAGTACTTCCAGACGGACCCCATCTATCGGAAGTTCGAGCACAACAAGCTCACGTTCGGGCTGCTCTACGCGTTCACTGAGAACTTCGTGCTGCCGCTGTCGCACGATGAAGTCGTGCACGGCAAGGGCTCGCTCATCGGCAAGATGAGCGGCGACGAGTGGCGGCAGTTCGCGAACCTGCGCCTGCTGCTCGGGTACATGTGGGGGCACGTCGGCAAGAAGCTGCTCTTCATGGGCGCCGAGTTCGGGCAGAAGCGCGAGTGGACTCATGAAGCAAGCCTCGAGTGGCACGTTCTGAAGTACCCGCTGCATGATGGCGTGAAGCGTTGGGTGAGCGACGTGAATGCGTTCTATCGCGGTACGCCGGCGCTTTATCAGAAGGATTTCAGTTTCGAAGGGTTCGAGTGGATCGATTGCAACGACACCGAGTCGAGCACGCTTGCGTGGCTTCGCAAGGGCGAGACAGCCGACGACCTGGTGCTGGTGGTCTGCAACTTCACCCCGGTTCCACGCGATAATTTTCGCGTTGGCGTGCCGCGCGGTGGCCAGTGGCTGGAGCGGCTCAACAGCGACGCGCGGGACTACGGCGGGGGTGGCATCGGTAATTTCGGCGTGGTGGAAGCGGCGCCTTTGCCGGCGCATGGGCGGAATCATTCGCTGACGTTGCGGTTGCCACCGCTGGCGGTTTTGTTCCTTACTCCGGCTGCGGAGCAGCGGCCTTGAACACTGCACGCAATAGTGCGCTCTTTGCGCGCGCAGCTGCGCGCAACAAGGCTGCCGCCTGAAGACGCGCGCAATGAGCAAGGCGCGTGTAGTCATCGAGAACATCACGCCGCAAGTCGATTGCGGCCAATTCCCCGCGAAACGTGTCGTAGGCGAAGCGGTGATCGTCGAAGCCGACGTCTTCACCGATGGCCACGACGTCGTAAGCTGCCTGCTGCTCTATCGCGCGGACAGCGCGACGAGCTGGGAACAGCTCCCGATGTCCCCGCTCCACAACGATCGCTGGATCGCGCGTTTCACGCCGAAAGGGATGGGACGCTATCTCTACACGGTGCGCGCATGGGTGGACCATCTCGCCACGTGGAAGCGCGACCTCACGAAGAAGCAAGCCGCCGGGCAGGACGTGACCGTGGACCTCCTCCGCGGCAAGCAGCTCGAAGCCGACGGCCTCGACCAGGAAATCGTCCTCCAGCACGAACCGCCGCTGACCATCGAAGTGGATCGTACGCGGGCGCGTTTCTCCACGTGGTACGAGCTGTTCCCCCGCTCAACCAGCGCAACACCGGGCAAGCACGGCACGTTCAAGGACGTCGAAGCCCGCCTGCCCTACGTCGCCTCGATGTGTTTCGACGTGCTCTATCTACCGCCCATCCATCCGATCGGCATCACCGAACGAAAAGGCCTGAACAACACGCCCGGCGCGAAGAATGGCGACGTCGGCAGCCCCTGGGCAATCGGTGGCGAAGCGGGCGGCCACAAATCGATCCACCCCGATCTCGGCACGCTCGAAGACTTCCGCCACCTCGTCGCCGCCGCGCAGGAGCACGGCATCGAGATCGCGTTGGACATCGCCTTCCAGGCGAGCCCCGATCACCCGTACGTGAAGGAGCATCCGGAGTGGTTCCTCAAGCGCCCCGACGGCACGATCCAGTACGCGGAAAATCCGCCGAAGAAGTACCAGGACATCTACCCGTTCCACTTCGAAAGCGACGCCTGGCAACCCATGTGGCAGGAGCTCAAGAGCGTCTTCGAGTTCTGGATCGCGCAGGGCGTGCGCATCTTCCGCGTCGATAACCCGCACACGAAACCCTTCGCGCTGTGGCAATGGATCATCACCGAAGTGAAACGCACGCATCCCGACGTGCTGTTCCTCGCCGAAGCGTTCACGCGCCCGAAAGTGATGTACCGCCTCGCGAAAGGCGGCTTCACGCAGTCGTACACCTACTTCAGCTGGCGCAACACGAAGTACGAGATCACGCAGTACTTCACCGATCTTTCGAAGTCCCCGGTGAGCGATTTCTTCCGCCCGAATCTCTGGCCGAACACGCCGGACATCCTGCCGGAGTTCCTGCAGTTCAGCGGCCGGCCCGGATTCGCGCTGCGCCTCGTGCTGGCCGCGACGCTCGGCGCGAGCTACGGCATTTACGGCCCCGCGTACGAGTTGCAGGAACACCTGCCGCTGAAGGCCGGCGGCGAGGAGTATCTCGACAGCGAGAAATATCAGCTGCGCAGCTGGGATCTCGACCAGCCCGACACGCTGCGTGACTTCATTGCACGCGTAAATCGCATCCGCCGCGAAAACGCACCGCTGCAGAGCAATCGCGGCCTGACCTTCCACGACATCGACAACGAGTCGCTGATCGCGTACAGCAAGACCAGCGAAGAAGGGACCGATGCGGTGCTGGTCATCGTGAACCTGGACCCGCATCATGCGCACTCGGGCTGGTTGTCGCTCGAGCTTGCCGATCTCGGCGTGGGCACGGAGAAACCCTTTCAGGTGCATGACCTGCTCTCCGGTGCCCGCTACCTGTGGCAAGGCGCGCGCAACTACGTTTCGCTGGACCCCGCGCATTCGCCGGCGCACATCTTCCGGATCCGCCGCCGCGTACGCACGGAGCGGGATTTCGACTACTTCCTGTAGCGGGCCCCATGACAGACGCTCTCTGGTACAAAGACGCGGTCATCTACGAAGTGCACGTCCGCGCGTTCTTCGACAGCAACAACGACGGCATCGGTGATTTCGGCGGGTTGCTCCGCAAGCTCGACTACATCCAGGAGTTGGGCGTCAACACCATCTGGCTGCTGCCTTTCTACCCTTCGCCGGGCAAGGACGACGGCTACGACATCGCCGACTACCGCAACATTCACCCGTCTTACGGGACGCGCGAAGACTTCAAGGCGTTCATCGCGGAAGCGCATCGGCGTGAGTTGCGCGTAATCACCGAGCTGGTCATCAACCACACTTCCGACCAGCACCCGTGGTTCACAGCGGCCCGCAAGGCGCCGCTGGGCGACAAGAAACGCGACTACTACGTGTGGAGCGACGACCCCACACGCTACGCCGGCACGCGCATCATCTTCTCCGACACGGAAGTGTCGAACTGGACGCTCGACCCGGTTTCGAAGCAGTACTACTGGCATCGCTTCTTCAGCCACCAGCCCGACCTGAACTTCGACAATCCGCACGTCGAGCGGCTCGTCGCGCGCATCATGAAGTTCTGGCTGGACCAGGGCGTGGACGGCCTGCGGCTCGACGCGATCCCCTATCTGGTCGAGCGCGAAGGCACGAGCAACGAGAACCTGCGTGAGACGCACGACGTGGTGAAGCGTGTCCGCAAGGCGCTCGACGAACGCTACCCGGATCGCATGCTGCTCGGTGAAGCGAACATGTGGCCGGAGGACGTGCGCGATTACTTCGCGGACGGCGACGAATGCCACATGGCCTACCACTTCCCGCTGATGCCGCGCATGTACATGGCCATCGCGCAGGAAGACCGGCATCCCATCGTCGAGATCATCGACCAGACGCCGGATATCCCGGACAACTGCCAGTGGGCCATTTTCCTGCGCAATCACGATGAGCTGACGCTGGAAATGGTGACGAGCCGCGAGCGCGACTACATGTACAAGATGTACGCCGCCGATTCGCGAGCGCGCCTCAACCTCGGCATCCGTCGCCGCCTCGCGCCGCTGATGGACAACGACATCGAGCGCATCAAGCTGATGAACAGCATGCTGCTGTCGATGCCGGGCTCGCCGATCATTTACTACGGCGATGAGATCGGGATGGGGGACAACTTCTTCCTCGGCGATCGCAACGGCGTGCGCACGCCGATGCAGTGGAGCCCGGATCGCAACGCCGGGTTCTCGCGCGCCGATCCGCAGCAGTTGTACCTGCCGCCGATCATGGACCCGATCTATGGCTTCGAGGCCGTGAACGTCGAAGCGCAGACGCGCGATCGCTCGTCGCTGCTCAGCTGGATGAAGCGCATGCTTCAGACGCGCAAGCAGTCGCAGGCATTCGGGCGCGGGACGATGAAGTTCATCCGGCCCGGCAATCGCAAGGTGCTCGTCTACCTGCGCGAGTACGGCGAGGACACGATCCTGTGCGTGGCGAATCTGGCGCGCTCGGCACAGCCGGTGGAGCTGGATCTTGCGCCGTTCAGGGGATCGGTGCCGATCGAGCTGCTCGGGCGCACGCCGTTCCCGCCCGTTGGCGATCTGCCTTACCTGCTCACGTTGCCGGGGTACGGGTTCTACTGGTTCAAGCTGAGTCGCGAAGTGGAAGCGCCCGCCTGGCACGAGGAGCGATTGCCCCGCGAGGACCTGCCTCTGCTCGTGCTCATCGACGGGTGGAACAGCTTCCGGCCCGAGCGGGTGAAGTCGTGGCGCGCGGGCGTGGCGACCAAATTGCGCAGCGAGGCGGAAGATCGCGTGCTGCCACGCTATGTGGCGGCCCAGCGGTGGTTCGCGGCCAAGGGCGCGCCGATCACGCGAGTCGCGTTTGCCGATGGCATCGAGTGGAAGACCTCGCACGGCAACTGGCTGCTGGCGTTGTTCAACGTGGAGACCGCACCGGCCACCGGTTCCACGGGCGCGGCAGCGGCCGCCGCCGGCGACGCCGTCGCACCGGCGAATGTCGCTCGCTACTTCATGCCTCTTTCCATTGTCTACGAAGAGAGCGGCGACGAAGCCCGCATGCAGAAACTGCAGCCGGGCGTCATTGCGCGCGTGCGTCGCCAGGCCGCGGTAGGCGTGGTGGCAGATGCGGCGTCCGACGAGAGCTTCTGCAAATCGCTCGTTGAAGCGATCGGCGCCGGCGGCGAAACTGAAACCGAAGGCGGCGTCATCCAGTTCACCTCGACGAATGCGTACGGCCCGCTCATGGAGGAAGCCGCTGGCGATCTATCGCTGATTGCCCAGCGAGCGCAGGGAACCAACACGACACTGCGCCTCGGCGAGAAGCTGTTCCTCAAGCTCTATCGCCGCCTGCAGACGGGCACGAGCCCGGAGCTGGAGATCGGCCGCTTTCTCACCGACGTCGCGCGCTTCCCGAACATCGTTCCGGTGGCGGGCGCGGTGGAATATCGCACGAAGGACGGCACCCTCAGCACACTCGCGCTGCTGCAGGCGTTCGTGATGAACCAGGGCGACGGCTGGGAATACACCACGAACTACCTGGCGCGCTTCCTCGAGGATCGGCGTTCCACGGCCGTGCCGCCCGAGGATTCGCATGGCGCCTACATCGCACTCGTGAAAATGCTGGCCCAGCGCACGGCGGAGTTGCACGTTGCGCTCGCCTCTCCCACGGAAGATCCCGCGTTCAAGGCGGAGCCGATCACCTCGCGTGATCTGCGCGCCTGGGTGCACGAGGTGCAGGACGACGCGCGCGAGACGCTCGACCTCGTCGCTCATCCGGAAGACCTGCCCGAGAATTTGCGCGCGGATGCTATCCAGCTCGCGGAAGTGCGCACGAGCTTCGAGCGCCGTATCGCGATCGAAGGCAACCGACTCGTTGCCGGCGGCGTGAAGATTCGCCATCACGGCGACTATCACCTCGGCCAGGTGCTGTTGAAGCGCAACGACTTCGTGATCGTGGATTTCGAAGGCGAGCCCGCGCGGCCGCTGGAAGAACGGCGCGCGAAGCATTCGCCGCTGCGCGACGTCGCTGGCATGTTCCGCTCGTTCGGCTACGCACGCGCGGCGGCGATGCGCCAGTGCTCCGTCACGTCGAGCGAAGACTGCGCGAAGTGGGATCCGCTGCTCGTCGCCTGGGAACAGGAGACGCGCGAAACGTTTTTAAGGGTGTACGACGAAATCGCTCGTGCGGCCGGTCTCTATACGAGTCTCGAACACGTGCGGCCTCTCCTGGCGCTGTTCGAAATCGAAAAGGCCCTATACGAACTCCGCTATGAGCTGCGCAACCGGCCCGACTGGGCGTCCATCCCGTTGCGCAGCCTCATCGCATTCAGCGGCTGATCGCTCAGCCGAAGGACATTCTCATGGACCAGCCGGTGCTTGCGCCCGCGCCCGCAGTGGATAATCCGCCCGAGCTCCCCGCCGAAGCGCCCTCTGACGCCAATAAGGCGCGCGGAATGGAAGAGCCGCACGACGCCGAAGCGCAGGACTCGCACGACTCCTCCCCTCACAGCCCTGCGCCCAAGAGCGCCAGCGACCGCGCATCTAAAAGCCCCGAGCCCGCCCCTGGCGCCACCGAAGCGCACCCCGACCTCGCCGACGCGGAGCACTCCGGCACCAGTGCGCATCTCTACGCCGAAACACAAGTGCTGTTACGCGCCGACGCGCCCCATCCCGCCAGCGCCCCACACGCCCCTCACGTACGCACGGACGCTCGAGCCCACAGAAAACCCATCACGGCCGTATGGCCCGGGAACCCGTACCCCCGCGGCGCCAACTTCGACGGCGAAGGCGTCAACTTCTCGCTCTTCTCCCAGCACGCCGAGAAAGTCGAACTGTGCGTCTTCGACTCCACAGGCCGCCGCGAACTACAGCGAATCGAGCTGAAGGAGCGAACGGACGACGCCTGGCACGGCTACCTCCCCGAAGCGCGCCCAGGCATTCTCTACGGCTATCGCGTTCACGGCCCCTACGACCCCGAACGCGGTCACCGCTTCAACCCGCACAAGCTCCTCATCGAGCCCTACGCGAAACACATCCAGGGCCAGCTCAAGTGGAGCGACGCCCACTTCGGCTACCGCGTCGGCAACCCGAAAGAAGACCTCTCCTTCGATAAACACGACAGCGCCCCCGGCATGCCGAAATGCCGCGTGATCGACCCCGCCTTCACCTGGGGCGACGATCGCCCGCCGCGCGTCCCCTTCCATGACACCGTGATCTACGAGCTGCATGTTCGCGGCTTCACGATGCGCCATCCCGATGTGCCACCCGAGCTCCGCGGCACTTACGCAGGCCTCGCAACAGCACCAGTCATCGATCACCTGTTGCGCCTTGGCGTAACCGCCGTCGAGCTGATGCCCGTCCACACTTTCGTCGACGATCGGCACCTGCTCGAACGCGGCATGAAGAACTACTGGGGCTACAACACCATCGGCTTCTTCGCCCCCGACATGCGCTATTCCGCAACGGGCCGCGTAAGCGAATTCAAAACGATGGTGAAGACGCTGCACTCGGCAGGCATCGAGGTAATCCTCGACGTGGTCTACAACCACACCGCCGAAGGCAACCAGATGGGTCCCACGCTCTCCTTCCGCGGAGTCGACAACGCCTCGTACTACCGCTTGGTGCCGGACAACCCGCGCTACTACATGGATTTCACGGGCTGCGGCAACACGCTCAACATGCAGCACCCGCGCGTGCTCGCGCTGCTGATGGACAGCCTGCGTTACTGGGTGACGGAGATGCACGTCGACGGCTTCCGCTTCGACCTCGCCTCCGCGCTCGCGCGCGAGCTGTTCGACGTGGACCGCCTCGGCTCGTTCTTCGACACCATCGGCCAGGATCCGGTGCTCTCACAGGTGAAGCTCATCGCCGAACCGTGGGACGTGGGCGCCGGCGGCTACCAGGTCGGCAACTTTCCGGCCGGCTGGAACGAATGGAACGACCGCTATCGCGATAGCGTGCGCGCCTACTGGAAGGGCGACGAAAACCTCATCGGCGACTTCGCGCGCCGCTTCACCGGCTCGGCGGATCTCTACGAAGCCAGCGGCCGCAAACCCCACGCCAGCGTCAATTTCGTAACAGCGCATGACGGCTTCACGATGCAAGATCTCGTGAGCTACAACGGCAAGCACAACGAGGCGAACGGCGAACAGAACCGTGACGGCAGCGACAACAACCGCTCGTGGAATCACGGTGCCGAAGGGCCGACCGACGACGCGGACATCAATGCCCTGCGCGCCCAGCAGAAGCGCAACATGATCGCGACACTGCTGCTGTCGCAGGGCGTGCCGATGGTTCTGGCGGGCGATGAGCTCGGCCAGACCCAGAACGGCAACAACAACGCGTACTGCCAGGACAGCGAGCTCTCCTGGCTCGACTGGGATCTCACGAACGAGGAACGCGACTTCCTCGAGTTCGTCGCGCACATGGTGTCGTTCCGGCGGAAGCACCCCGTGTTCAGCCGGCGGCGCTTCCTGCAGGGGCGCGAACTGGCGGACGGCATTCGTGAAGTCGCATGGCTGCGGCCCGACGGCGGCGAGATGACGGACACCGAGTGGCACACGACTTACAACCGATGCCTGGGCGTCTACATGGCCGGCACGGTGATCGAGCGCGTGGACAAGCGCGGCCGGCCGGTTCACGACAACAACTTTCTGACCCTGTTCAACGCGCACCACGAGAAGATCGACTTCGTGCTGCCGGAATTTCACGAAGGCGGCGCCTGGCAGGTCGTGCTCGACACGGCGAACGCGAAGCATCCCTTCGAACAGAAGCATTACGAAGCGGGCGCGATGTATCCGCTCGAGGGTCGCTCGATGGCGCTGCTGATTTCGACCGCGCCTCATCCGGCGCTCCACTATCGCGGCGGCGAGAAGGGCGTGTCGGCCACGCAGCCACCCGCCGCCAAACGCCAGGCAGCGAATGACGAGCCTCACGCACCCGCGGCCTCGCCGCCGGCCGGTGTAACCGAGCAACCCGCAAGCGCCGCTTCGCCGCTGGCCGGCGCAGCCGAACAACCAGTAAGCACCGCTTCGCCATCATCCGGCGCACCCGACCACTCGGCGACGGCACCGCCCTCCTCGCCGCCCGCCAGCGCAACTAAACCCGCTGAATCCGGCACGGCGAAACCCGGCACGCCGCCGATCGCCACTCCCGCAAACACGACCCCCAGCACACCGCCGCCAATCGCCACTCCCGCAAACACGCCCCCCGGCACACCGCCGCCAATCGCCACTCCCGCAAACGCATCCCCCGCCAAACCCACCGAGCCTCTTCCCGAGAAACTCGGCCAAGACTCCAAGGGCGGCTGATTGCCTTGCCAATGCGCATCAATCGCCGACATGACATGCCCTTTGGCGCCACCCTCATCGAAGGGGGCGTCCGCTTCCGGCTGTGGGCCCCAGGCGCAACCTCCGTCGTGCTGCTGCTCTACAAAGAAGGCGCCCCGCACGCACAGCCGATGACCGCGCAACCGGAAGGCTGGTACGAGCTCACAACCGACGCCGCCCAGGCCGGCACACGCTACAAGTTCCGAATCAACGGCGGCGCGGAAGTCCCCGACCCCGCCGCGCGCGCCAACGAAGACATCGAAGGCGCCAGCATCGTCGTCGACCCGCTCAAGTACGAATGGCGAACCGGCCAATGGCGCGGCCGCCCATGGCACGAAGCCATCATCTACGAACTGCACGTCGGCACATTCACACCCGAAGGCACGTTCGCCGGTGTCGAATCGCGCCTCGACCATCTCGTGCAACTCGGCATCACGGTCATCGAACTGATGCCGGTCGGCGATTTCCCCGGCGAACGCGGCTGGGGCTACGACGGCGTCCTGCCCTTCGCCCCCGACGCCGCCTACGGCACGCCCGACGAGCTGAAATCCCTGGTCGATGCCGCCCACGAACGCGGCATCGCCGTGATGCTCGACGTCGTCTACAACCACTTCGGCCCCGAAGGAAACTGGCTGCACACGTACGCGCCGCAGTTCTTTACCGAGCGACATCACACGCCGTGGGGCGCCGCCATCAACTTCGATGGCGAGCACAGCCGCCCCGTGCGGGATTTCTTCATCGACAACGCGCTCTACTGGATGGAAGAGTTCCAGTTCGATGGCCTGCGCGTCGACGCGGTTCACGCCATGCTGGACGACAGCGACCCGCATTTCATCAAAGAGCTGACGCAGCGAATCCACGATACGTTCAACGAACATCGTGACGTATACCTGGTGCTCGAGAACGGCGACAACATCGCCCGCTATCTTGGCGGCCCGCGCCAGCGCGATCTCTCCGAAGCGCAGTGGAACGACGACGTTCACCACTGCCTGCACGTGATCCTCACCGGCGAAAAAGACGGCTACTACAGCGACTACGCCGAGCATCCGCACGCGATGCTGTGTCGGTGCCTCGCCGAGGGCTTCGGCTACCAGGGCGAACCTTCCGCGCACGAAGGGGGTCGCGCGCGCGGCGAGCCCAGCACACACCTGCCACTCACCGCGTTCGTAAACTTCCTGCAGGACCACGACCAGATCGGCAATCGCGCGTTCGGCGAGCGACTTCATAAGCTGGTGAAGGACGAAGCCGCGCTCGTCGCCGCGACCGCGATCCTGCTGCTGTCGCCGTCGATTCCCATGCTGTTCATGGGAGACGAGTGGGCGGCGCCTGAACCGTTCACCTACTTCTGCGACTTCGAGCCGCAGCTCGCGCAGAAGGTGCGCGAAGGCCGAAAGCGCGAGTTCGCGAAATTCGCGCGGTTCGCCGCCGACGGTTCGGAAACCCCGCCCGACCCCACGGACCCCGCCACGTTCGAAGCGGCGAAGCTCAACTGGAGCACGCTGAATCAGCCGAGCCACGCAGGTTGGCTGGAATACTATCGACGCCTTCTCGCTATTCGCCGGCGCGACATCATGCCGCTCATTCCCGAGATCACGCGCGGCCGCTGCGTGAAGCTGCATGACAGCGGCTCTTTCGCGGTGGACTGGGTGACGAACAACGGCAACCTGTTGCATCTCATCGCAAACCTCAGCGACAAAACCGTGCCGCTCGTCGGCAAGCCCTCGGGCCGCTCGATCTTCGCCACCCATCCCAGCATCCGCAGGGCCGTGAAGCGCAACCTGCTCGAGCCCTGGAGTGTGACGTGGCTGCTGGAGCGCACCCATGCATGAGCTGCACGCGGACTCCGACCGCGCCGACGCACCCCGATCGCGGGCGCACAGCGGCGTCGGACCGCGCAACCGTATCGTTGCGGATGACGTTTCCGACGAGCCCGCTCCGGAGCGCGCCGCCGGTGCGAACGCCGGTTCGGCCACGATTCCGCGCGCCACCTATCGCCTTCAACTGAATGCGGGCTTCACGTTCAAGGATGCCACGGCATTGGTTCCGTACCTGGCCGCGCTGGGCATCAGCCACATTTACTGTTCACCGTATTTCAAAGCGCGCCCCGGCAGCGTTCATGGCTACGACGTCGTGGACCACAACTTGCTGAACCCCGAAATCGGTACGCGCCGGGATCTCGACGAGCTTGTCGAAGCGCTTCGAGCCCACAAGATGGGGCACATCCTGGACTTCGTGCCCAACCACGTCGGCATCATGGGCGCCGACAATGCCTGGTGGATGGACGTGCTCGAGAACGGCAAGGCCTCGCGCTTCGCCGACTTCTTCGACATCGACTGGTCCCCGCCCAATCCGGCGCTTGCCGACAAATTGCTCGTGCCGGCGTTGGGCGATCCGTATGGCACGGTGCTCGAGCGCGGCGAGCTGCAGCTGAAATACGAGCCGGAGCCGGGCTCCTTCGCGGTGTTCTATTTCACCCATCGGTTCCCAATCGATCCGCGCACGTACCCGATAGTGATCGAGCGGGCGCTCACGCACTTCGGCGGCCTTGTTCCCGGCATCCGCGAGCTGGAGAGCCTGGGCGCGGCCTTCCGCAACCTGCCGGATCGTGAGACCACCACGCCGACGCAGGTCATCGAGCGAGACCGCGACGAAGAGATCCACAAGCAGCGCCTGATGGAGCTGCTGAATGCGAACCCCGATCTGCACGCGGCGGTGGTTGCGGCCGTCACGGAAATCAGCGGCGCGCCAGGCAATCCGTCGAGCTTCGACGCACTACACGACCTGCTCGAAAAGCAGTGCTATCGCCTCGCCTACTGGCGGGTCGCGGCGGATGACATCAACTATCGCCGCTTCTTCGACGTCAACGACCTCGCCGCGCTTCGCATGGAGAACGAGGCGGTTTTCGAAGCCACGCATCGCCTCGTGCTGACGCTGCTCCGCGAGGGCAAGCTCGATGGCCTGCGCATCGATCACCCCGATGGGCTCTACGATCCGGCGCAGTACTTCCAGCAACTGCAGGCGAAAGCGCGCGAGGCGACCAACCGGGATCTCTATCTGCTCGTCGAGAAGATCACCGCGAGCTTCGAGCGGCTGCCGCCGTCGTGGGCCGTGCACGGCACCACCGGCTACAACTTCGCGAATGTGGTGAACGGTCTGTTCGTCGATTCGCGCGCCAAGGCGCGGCTCGATCGGGTGTACCGATCGTTCATTGGCGACTACCTGGAATGGCCGGATACGGCGTACGACTCCAAGGTTCTCGTGCTGCGGACGTCGTTGGCCGCGGAGCTGAACGTTCTGGCGAACCAGCTCGCGCGGATCGCGCAAACGGATCGCCATACGCGCGACTTCACGCTGACCAATCTTCGGCAGGCGCTCACGGACGTAATCGCGGCGTTTCCGGTCTACCGAACGTACGTGACCGACACCGCCTCGGAAGAGGACCGGCGCTACATCGAGTGGGCCATCGCTCGCGCGCGCAGTCGCAGCTCGTCCACCAACATTCCGTTGCTCGAGTTTGTTCGATCGATGCTGCTGGCGGACACCTCCGGCGTCGCCGAGCCCTATCAGGCGCAGGTGCGCGCGTTCGCGCGCAAGTTCCAGCAGGTGACGGCGCCTGTCACGGCGAAGGGTGTCGAGGACACCGCGCTCTACCGCTTCACGCGCCTTGCGTCGCTGAATGAAGTGGGCGGCGAGCCCGAGACGTTCGGCACGAGCATCCGTCAATTCCACTCGGACGCGCAGCACCGCGCGAAGAACTGGCCGCACGAAATGCTCGCCAGCTCCACACACGACACCAAGCGCGCGGAGGACGTGCGCGCGCGCATGAACTGCCTTTCCGAGATGCCGGCGGTATGGCGGAAGTCGATCCAGCGCTGGAGCCGGATGAATCGCGCCCGACGGAAGATCGTCGATGATCTGCCCGCGCCAGGGCCGCACGCGGAGTATCTGCTCTATCAGACGTTGCTGGGCACGTGGCCCGTTGCGCCCTCCGCGCGGACGGACGACACGCAGCTGCTGAAAGCGCTGAACGACGATGATTTCGCGGCCTATCGCGAGCGCATCGAAGAGTACATGGTGAAGGCCTCGCGCGAAGGCAAGCGCCGCACGAGCTGGGCGAACGTGAACGAAGCGTACGAGAGCGCGCTTCGCCAGTTCATCCGTCTGTCGCTGGAGTTCCGCGAAGGCAACCCGTTCCCCACGGAGATCGGCGATCTCGCGCGGCGGCTCGCGCGCTTCGGTTACTTCAACAGCCTTTCACAGACACTCTGCAAGCTGACGGCGCCGGGCGTGCCGGACATCTATCAAGGCAACGAGATCTGGGACTGGTCGCTCGTCGACCCCGACAATCGCCGACCGGTCGACTTTGCGACCCGGCGGCGGCGGCTGGACGAGGTGAAAGCCTGGCCCGCCGAGAACTTCAGCAACGAGCTGAGCGCCGCGCTTGAAAACATCGAGGACGGTCGGATCAAGCTGCACGTGATCTGGACGGCGCTCCAGCTACGCGCCGCGCACGAGAAGCTGTTCCGCGAAGGCAGCTACATCCCGCTGAAGGTTTCGGGCGAGCGCGCGACGCATGTGCTGGCGTACGCGCGCAAGCGAGGCGATGAGGTGGCGATCGTCGCGATACCGCGCCTCTGCCTGCGCCTGCTTGGCGAGAGGCACCGGTTGCCTTTAGGCCCGGACGTGTGGGGCGACACGAGCATCGAGCTTCCGAGGAAAATCGCCGGCACCACTTTCCGGAACACGATGACCGGGAAACCGGTGGAGGTGCAAGCGAAGGGCGAGGAGCGTGCCCTCAGCGCCGCCGCTTCGTTCTCCGAATTCCCTGTAGCGCTGCTGATCGGCTTCCCCGTCAGCCCCGAAGAGCCGCTTCGGCAAGATGCCTCGCAGCGGTAAAATTTCTCAGAAGCCTGCAGTCGCATTGCCGGAACCGCGTTACCACATCCGGCTCGACGAAGTCCTTCAGGTTCCTGTTGGCAAATAACTTGGGGCCGCTGGCTTTCTCACGCACGAAGAGAATCACGCTCGCGAGAACGACCGAATCCTGCGGAGAGATCCGCCCCGCCTTCTGAAATTCGAGCGCCAGGTTCATGACCCTCGAGGACAGCGGAATGATCGTCGCGACACGCAGAACGCTCACAAGGGCTTCACGAAGCGACTTCTCGTATACGTTGCTACCGCCAGCGATCGGTTTCACGATGTCCTCGGCGCTCTCGGGCAGATCGGCGTAGAACTCGGATCGAGCCAGCTCGTCTACTTCGCGCACGAAATTCGTCTCCGCTATGACAATCATAGGCCGCAGTCGCGGACATACCCGCCCTTCAGTTTCGCGTAAAGGCCAGAGTTGAGGAGCATCTTCTCAACTTCCGATGTGCCCGCCGGTCTTCTCTCGCTCGCGCTTTTAAGCCAGCGCGCCATGGCTGCGCGCAGCCCGGCGCGATCCAAGTACTCAATATCGTCGTGAGCATGCTGTCGCAAGATCGGCAGCACTGACGCGGTGTAGTTCGGCGAAGCACCGCGCGCGCTTCCGGGCATCCACGGATTGACGACAGAGATACGCGCCAGTATGAAAAAGCAGTCGTCAATCTCTATCTCTTCGGGCAATAGCGTGTCGCGCAGGTACACGGCCTCTTCTGCGGACTCGCCGGTCCGTGCGATGCATTCGACGGTCAGGATTGTTCGACGATAAAACGAGTCGACAACGATCTCCGGTTGGAAGTTCATGTGCGGAATCGATGAAAGAGAGTGATGCATTTCAGTAGACCGTCGGCGATCTCAAGTGACGGGCGATCATAGAGAGCGCCACTCCGACGGTCAGCGCACATTCGTGGTGTTTTCGTGCAGAAATGCATTCGCGCGCCACGGGCGTGAGCGCGCGCGGATTGCGCTCAGCGATATCCCCGCGCCTGCAACGTAAACAGGTGCGCGTATCGCCCATCGAGCTTCATCAGCTCTTCGTGACTGCCCATCTCGACAATGCGCCCGCGATCGAGCACGGCGATCTGGTCCGCCATTCGTACGGTTGAGAAGCGATGCGAAATGAGAATAGTGATGCGATCGCGCGCCAGCTGGCGGAAGCGCTCGAAGACATCGGCTTCGGCTTGCGCGTCCATGGCGGCGGTGGGTTCATCGAGCACGAGAATGTCCGCGCGCGTACGCATGAACGCGCGTGACAGCGCGACCTTCTGCCACTGGCCACCGGAGAGCTCGCGCCCATCCTTGAACCACTTGCCGAGCTGCGTCTCGTACTTCTGTGGAAGCGTTTCGATGAAATCGCTCGCCTGGCCTTTCACGGCGGCGTCCTGCCAGCGAGACTGATCGTCGAAATGCGCCTCGTCGCCCGCGCCGACGTTCTCGCCCACCAGCATCTGGTAACGGATGAAATCCTGGAAGATCACGCCGACCCGTTCGCGCAGCGCGTTCGCATCCCATTCCCGCAGATCAAGTCCATCGAGCACGACGCGGCCGGTCGTCGGCTCGTAGAGCCGGGTGAGCAGCTTGATCAGCGTCGTCTTGCCCGAGCCGTTCTCGCCGACGAGCGCGAGGCTGTTCCCAGGCTTCAGGTGCAGCGTCACGCCTTCAAGCGCCGGCTCAGTCGCACCGGGGTAAGTGAAGCCAACGTTCTCGAAGCGCACGCCATCCTCTGGATGTGGCCCGAGCTTCGCATCCCCGGCGGGCGGCGTGACTTCGGTCTCCAGATAGTCATAGAGCGTGGAAAGATAGAGGTTGTCCTCGTACATTCCGCCTACCGCCGAGAGACTGGCCGTGACGGATGACTGCCCCTGACGGAAGAGCATCACGTACATCGTCATCTGCCCGAGCGTGATGAGCGCACGAACGGTGCTCACGGCGATCCACGCATACGCGCCATAGAGCGCGACGGTCGCAACGAGCCCGAGCACGAACCCCCACACATCGCGCTTGATCGCGAGCGCGCGATCCGCCGTGTACAGCTTCTTGAAGATGCTCTGGTAGCGCGCGAGGAAGCGATCACCCAGGTTGTAGAGCTTCACTTCCTTGGCATGCTCGTCGCGCCCGAGCACGGTTTCCAGATACATCTGCATGCGAGTATCCGGCGAGCGCCAGCGGAACAGGCTGAATGCATCCCCCGAAAACTTCGCTTCCGCAATGAACGCCGGCAGCCCGGCCAGCAGCAGAATCGCCACGGCCCACGGCGAAAAGTGCACGAGCAGCGTGCCGAAGCTGATGAGTGAAATGCCGTTCTGAACGAGCCCGAAAGTGCGCATCACGAGGCTCAGCGGCCGGCTCGACGCTTCACGTCGCGCGCGCGTGAGCTTGTCGTAGAACTCCGAGTCTTCGAAGTGGCGCAGGTCGAGCGTGAGCGCCTTCTCCAGGATCATCACGTTCACACGCTGCCCGAGCTGCGCGCGCAGCAGCCACTGGCACAACGAAAGCCCGCGTTGAGCCGCGGCGATGCCGGCGATGAGCAGCCCTTCGAGCGCAACGAGCTCGATGACATGAGCGGAGTCCACGCCGCCCGCCCGAATGGCGGCGACCACGGCGTCGACAATCAGCGCGCCAACGTACGCCACGCCGGCGGGCAGAGCACCGGCCGCGACCGTGAGAAGCCCGATGACGATGGCGAGGAGCTTGTTCGTGCTCCACACCAGCTCGAGCGCACGGCGGCTGTACTTGAAGACAGCGAAGAAATTGCGAACGCTGAAATTCGAGGTTGGAGCAACACCCGGCGCTGGAGCGGGAGTACCTGCGCCAGAACCGCCCGCAGCGCCACCTGGCGAGGCGCCATCGCCCAGCCGCTTCGAATATCGCCCCGGTGGAATGTGAGAAGCGTGCGCGCGTTCAGCCATTGCGCGCCTGACTTGGGCCCGCAGCGGGGGAATTCAACGCTTCCGGCACGGGCCGTCCACTCTTGTCATAGGAGCGCGTGATCAAACGCGAGCCGCGCCGGAAGAACACGTAGCCATAAATCCACGAAACCAGCACGGAAATGCGGTTGCGAAACCCGATGAGCACCGTGATATGCAGCGCCAGCCACGCAAACCACGCGAGCAGCCCACCGAACCGGAACGGCCCGATTTCCACCACGGCGCGGGATTTCCCGACCGTGGCCATCGAGCCCAGGTCGTTATAGTGGAAGCCCTGCGCGCGCGTGGCACCGCCCGAATGGCCGGCCCCGCCTTGCTCCTCACCGATGATCGCGGCGACGTAACGCCCCATCTGCAGCGCGCCCTGCGAAACGCCCGGCACCTGCCTGCCGGTCTTCGAGTCCACGAGGTACGCGGCGTCGCCGATGACGAACACGTTCGGAAGGCCGGGGATCGAGCAATCCGGCTGGACCTTGATCCGCCCTCCCGGCCCAAGCTCCGCCCCGAGCGTCGCGACCAGCGGCGACGGCCGCACGCCGGCCGCCCAGATGACGTTGTGGCTGGCGAGCTTCTGGCCGTCGACCGCCACGCCGCCCTCGAAAATGTCGGTGACGCGCTTGCCGAGCCAGATCTCGACACCCAGGGCCTGGAGCTGCTTCAGCGCGCGCTCGGAAGACCCCGGCTCGAACGCCGGCAGCAGCCGGGGGCCTGCTTCGATCAGGATCACGCGCGCACGGCGCGTATCGGCCACACGAAAGTCGCGCGGAATCACATCGACCGCCAGTTCCTTGATCGCGCCCGCAAGCTCCACACCGGTAGGGCCGCCGCCCACGATGACGAACGACAGATGCGCGGTGCGCTGCTCGGGGTCCTGCTCCAGCTCGGCCGCTTCAAAGGACATGAGCAACCGCGAGCGGATGAGCGTGGCGTCTTCCACTTCCTTCATGCCCGGTGCGTACTTCGCCCACTCGCTGTGACCGAAATAGTTGTCGACCGCGCCCGGCGCGAGCACGAGGTAGTCGTAAGGCAGGGCCATGCCGTTTACGAAAATACATTTCTCGCCGGGCGCGACGCGCTCCACCTGACCCAGCATCACGAACGCATTCTTCTGCCCGCGAAGAATCGTGCGGATCGGCTGTGCGATGTCCGCCGGCGCGAGCGCCGCGCTGGCCACCTGATAGAGCAGCGGCTGGAACAGGTGGTAGTTATTGCGGTCGACGACGGTCAGATCGACAGGCGCGCTCTTCAGCGCCCGCGCACAGAACAGCCCGCCAAACCCGCAACCGACGATGACGACCCGCGCGTGCCCCGGCTTCCCGCCCACAGGAAGGGAATCTTGAGTAGTGCTCACAGCGGGAATTATCGCGCATGCGGCCACCCTTGCGCACGCCAAAGCCTTGATTGGCGTTGAATTTAGCGGACCTTCGAGGACCGGGCGGCCGCGGCGATCCGGCTATCTCTGGGCTTTCACGTCAGGTGGCGCGGGCCTGGCTCGCGGGGATGGCGGGCCGCCCAGAAATAGCCGGATCGTCGCAGCGGAGACGGCGCGGGGTCCCACCGCCGCGCTCCGGTCCGTGGAACGCGGCGGGATCAGCGCACATCATGCGTAGGAGTCAGCAAGCGCTATGCCGCTATTTCTTGGCCTGCTGATAGAGCGGAAGCACCTTCGGGATCTGCGACTGCAGCTCCTGAATGCGACTTTTCGGTGACGGGTGCGTGCTGAGGAACTCCGGCTGACCGCTCTGCTCGGCGGTCATCATCTTGTTCCAGACGCTGACGGCTGCATTCGGGTCATACCCGGCGCGGGCCATCAGCTCGAGACCGATGACGTCGGCTTCGGATTCCTGCTCACGACTGTGCGGCAATTGAAACGTCACGGACCCGACCTGGTTCGCGAGGCCGACGATCGCGTCACCCGCCCCGGCGGCCGCCGCGACACCGCCAATGACGAGCTGCTGCGCGTACATGCGGGAAATACGTTCGCGACTGTGTTCGCGAAGTGCGTGCGCCATCTCGTGGCCAATGACGGCGGCCATTTCGGCATCGGTGAGCTTCAGCTGCTCGACCAGTCCGCTGTAGACCATGATCTTGCCGCCCGGCATGCAGTAGGCGTTGAGCTCCTTGGTCGTGAGGGTGTTGATCTCCCACTTCCAGTTGACCGCGTCGGGCCTAAAGACCGCCGTGCCAGGGATCAGCCTCTGAGAGACGTTACGAACGCGTGCCGTCAGCGCGCTGTCCGCGTTGAGTTTGCCGTCCGACTGGGCTTTGGTCTTCTCCTGGTTATAGGCCTCGACCGCACCCTGCTCCACCTGCTCCTCAGACACGAGCATCCGCTGTTTGCGGCTGACGCCTACCGCCCCGGCCTGTGTGGTCTGCACTGTTTCACAACCCGCGGCAAGGCTCACGACCGCCGCGACCGCCAGTGCCAACCCGGTCTTCTTCAAAATCATAGGAGTCCCCTGCAGAACCTGAGCGATGCGAAGGTTAGCGCACTAGCAACAAAAAATTCATAACCCAACGTCTGCCAGGCTCACATGCAGTGCAGCGCCCGTGCATAAGCCACGTGATGGGGCACGCCGATACTTATCTATGGTGAAGAGACCGCCAGAGAAGTGGGTCTCGAGGGATAACGCGCCGTATTAAGTGCAAACGCCCGCTACAGGCGAACCTGTAGCGGGCGCTCACCACAGTCACCTTCTCGACCCTGACAAGGAGCCGACCGTGGCTACCGTAAATACGCGGTCCGCATGGAGCACGAACCAGACTAGAGAACAAACAACCCTATGCGCTGATAGACGAATGCACATGGCATTTCCGTTACAGGCGAGTAATATCGCCAGCGCACCAGAGGATGGCGTCGTTAGCGACAGGAACAAAGAAGTCGCGGCGAGTGACACGGAGGGGAAGAAGAAGTCAGCACGGGGTCTCGCGTGGCAAAAATTGAGGATCGTTTTCTCCTCCACGCTCTCGAATTCGAAAGTGTTCTGCGTGCGTGTCTATATCGATACTCACGCAACGTAAGCGACGTCGACGAGCTTCTACAGGAAACATACGCCCGACTTCTGGTTGCCGGCAGCACGTCGCAGCCGAACGTACGCTCGATGCGTGCGTTCTGCCTCACCGTTGCACGCAACGTCGCGCTGGACTGGTTGCGACATCGTCAGATCGTGCCGATCGATCTGGTGGCAGACATGGAAGCCTTGGACGTGTTGGACGAGGGAGCGCAGATAGAAGAAATCGTGAACGCCCACCAGGAGCTGGCTCTCCTGGCAAACGCCGTGGAGCAATTGCCCACGCGCTGCAGGCAGGTGTTCACGCTGCGCAAAGTTTACGGTTTCAGCCAGAAGGAGATTGCGGAACGGCTGCAGATTTCCGAGAACACCGTCGAGCAACACCTGACCAAAGCGGCGCGCCGATGTGCGCAGGTGCTATTTGAGTCACCGAAGACCGCCCGAGAAGACAACGGAATGTTCGCGAAGCTGCGACGACGCATGAAACTGCATGACAAGAACACGGGATGAGCTCGAAGGGCGTGCCAACGAAATAGAGCAGCAGGCCGCCCGGTGGGTGACGCGCATAGATGTGCGCAGCACACCGGAAGAGTGGACGGCACTGGATGCCTGGCTCCGTACGAACCCTCGACACCGCGCAGCGTTCCTGCGCCTCTCGGTCGCCTGGCGCAGAGCGGATGAGCTGAAGAAGCTCGCCCCTCTCAGCGGCGTCGTCGACCCCGACCTGCTCGATCCCGCGCGCTGGAACACCGAGCCGCAGGATGACGACGGGCTCGAGGGTCACACGATCGCAGTGGATCCGCGCCGCACGGACGATACACCCCGTCCCGCCAACCATACCGCCGTACGCGGTGGCCCTGCGCGGAGCCTTCGCGTTGTCGCCTCCACCGAGAATCCAACGCCTGCGGACAACGACTGGGCTGCAGCGCGTGTCTATCGCGCCCGCACCGAAGAAGCCTCGGCGAATGACGACGAAAGAGACCTGTTTACGCACGAGGTTTCCGGTGGCGTCACGCGCTTCCGGGCGCTGGCCGCCTCGCGCCTCGCGGCTTCGATCACGGTGCTCGCGATTGCCAGCATCGGTGGCCTTGGCGCCTGGTATGCCGTTGAGCAAAAGAACACGCAGACGTACTCCACGCACATCGGTGAGTTCAATCGAGTAGTGCTCGAAGACGGTAGCACCATTGCACTGAACACCGACAGCGAAGTGCGAGTGCACTACTCCTCTCGCTACCGCCACGTTGGTCTCATGCGCGGCGAGGCGCTCTTCCAAGTCGCCAAGAACAAAGAGAAGCCATTCGACGTAGAGGCGGGCAGCACGACAGTGCGCGCAGTGGGAACCGCGTTCTCTGTGCGCTTGCACGAAGCCGGTACGAACGAGCGCGTAGACGTTGTCGTCTCGGAGGGACGCATTGCGATCAACCCTCCCTCATCGCAGACATTCGCCGCAGGCAGCGTCGCTACGGTACAAAACGGCCGCGTCGATGCAACACGCGTCGACGGCGACGACATAACCAGCAAGCTCGCGTGGACGACGGGCCGGCTGATGTTCCAGGGCGAGAAATTGAGCGACGTCGTTGACGAGCTCAACCGGTACAATCTCCGCAAGCTTCAGGTTGCAGACCCCGACATCGCGGGCCTGAGAATCGGAGGCACGTTTCAAGCCACGGACCCCGACGGATTCGCGCGAGCACTCGGTGCCACGTTCGGCATCAAGTCGCACCTCGTGGCTAAATCGTTTGGCGGCGACGTGATTGCACTCGATAGCGGCGTGCCCTGAGGAAGGCGCTTCCGTGAGTCGAGCACAAGGATTTGCACGGCCAGGATCGGTCGGCTGACGCAAATGGATCAGGAAGAATGAAAGCGCGACCTCAGGGATGGCGCTGGAAATTATCGTTGCTCTTCGCACTCGTGCTGTGCTCTCTGCGCGGGCTCTCGGCCAGCGCCATGGGAAATCCGAACGAGCGATATCTCTTCGACATCGCCCCTGGCGTTGCCGCATGGCGCCTGAACGACTTCGGCACCCAGTCGGGCATGCAGCTGCTCTTCAACTTCGAAGACATGAAGGGCGTCAGCGTCACGGCCGTGCACGGCGAGTTCAAACCGTTCGATGCGCTGAACCAGATGATTGCCGGGACGGACATTCGTTATGAGTTCGTGAATCGGCGGACGGTGACGCTCACGCGTGCCTCGATGGGGATGCGACCGTCGAAGGCGCCACGGGACAAGGCGGACGCTTCGAGGCATGGGACCGGGGACAGGCGCGGTTCCGGGGCCGGGCTGGAAGAAGTCACGGTCCGCAGCACACAGCTTTCTTCTCTCGAGGCAATCGGTTCGCAGGTCATCAGCGTGTCTCGCGCGGATATCGACGCAACCGGGTTCGTTACCGCCCAGGGCGTCATACGTACGCTGCCGCAGGTTTTCGGGGGCGGTCCCAGCGAGGATACGGTTCTCGACAACGAAGCCCGTACGAACGTAGGGCGCGGCTCAGGCATCAACCTTCGAGGTCTCAGCGCGGGCTCGACTCTCGTCTTGATGAACGGCCGACGATTGCCGGGCTCCGGCAACGAAGGCTTGTTCGTCGACGTGTCGAACCTGCCCCTTGCGGCCGTAGAGCGCATAGACATCCTCCCTGACAGCTCGTCGACGTTCTTCGGTTCCGATGCCGTGGGGGGCGTGGCGAATTTCGTCATGCGAGACCGATTCAACGGCCAGCAGAGCGAAGCCTATTTCGGTAACACGACGCGCGGCGATCGCCTCGACGAGAGCTATATCTCACAGCTCGTGGGCGCGCACACCGAGTCGGGCCACGGCTTGCTGGCACTCGAGTTCTATTCGCGCGGCAACTTGCCGGCCGCCAACCGGGAGATGGCAAGAAGCGATCTGCGGGAATACGGCGGCTCGGATTTCGACATTGCCCAGTCGAACCCGGGCAATATCATTCTGGGTTCCACGACCTGGGCGATACCGCGCGGACAAGACGGGACGAATTTGAAGCCCGGCGATTTCCTGAAGGATTCGCCAAACATGCAGGACCGATACGAAGGCTCGGACATCCTGCCAGAGCAGCAGCGCGTGACCGCCTTCGGCACGTGGAGACAGAACCTGACGGATCGTCTGGCATTCTTCGGGGACTTGCTGGTGGGGAAACGCGACGAGCGCGGCGCAGGTGGTGGCGCGACCGTCAACCTCACCATTCCCGTAACCAACGCGTTCTACGCGGCCCCTGTACCCCTGCCGTCCCGCGTCCCGCTGCCGATGAGATATAGCTATTACGATGATTTCGGGCCCGTCATCACCGACGCCCGCATCAGAAGCACCGGTTTTACGGTGGGCCTGGAACGGCGCTTCAGCGCGGAGTGGCAGGCAACCGCAACGATCGGGTATGCGGAAGAGCACACCAGCTCACTGGCCACGAACGTCGTAAATGCCGCGGCCCAGAACACCGCTCTTGCGAGCTCGGATCCCAACTCGGCTTTCAACCCCTTCGGCGATGGCTCACACACCAATCCGGCGACGCTCGAATCGATGCGCGGCTTCTTGCAATCGGTGTTCGACTCGAACGTCACCTCCGCGAGCATCCTGACGACCGGCAAGCTGCTGGACCTGCCCGGCGGCAAGCTCGAGCTCTCTTTCGGCGGCGACGCGCGCCGCCAACGATTCCATTCGGCGCTCGACACCGACACGACCGTCGTTCCGACAGTCACTCGCACCGATCGCGATCGAGACATCGGTTCGGCGTTTGCCGAGCTGAGAGTGCCGATCGTGGGGCCCTCCAACAGTCTCCCGTGGGTTGAAGCGCTGGCTTTCTCCGTTGCCGAGCGCTACGAGCACTACAGCGACTTCGGCGCGGAGCTGACGCCACGCGCCGGCGTATCGTGGGCGCCGCTTCGCGGGGTGACGTTCCGAGGCTCGTACTCCGCCTCATTCCATCCGCCGGGCCTCCTGGATCTCGACGAGAGCGGCAATGTGTGGGTCATTCAACCTCTGCGCGATCCGCAGACGGGCGGCACGTCCAGCGTTCTCGTCTGGGCCGGCAAGAATCGCGACCTGCGCGCGGAAAGCGCGCGCAGCTGGACCGCCGGGGTCGAATTCGAGCCGGAGCAATACCCCGAAACCGCGCTTGCGCTCACCTACTTCAATACCGACTTCACCGATCGCCTCAGCACGCCGCTCGCCACCGCGGACCTTCTTTCGAACCCGACCTTCAGCCCGCTCATTACGCGCAACCCATCGACCGAGTATCGGGCCGAGGTGTGCAGCCGCGCGCGGCCAGTGACCTCGGTCGGCCTCGACTGCCTCGATACGCCCATCGCGGCAATCGCGGACGTCCGCAAGAGAAACGATGCGATCGTGCGAACAAACGGCATCGACATGCTCGCCCGCTATGAGACGGCGTCGAGCCTCGGAAAGCTCACCTTCTCGTTGAATGGAACATACATACTGCGCTTCGCCGAAGCCGCCGCGGCCAACCTGCCGCTGGTGGAGCACGTGAGCACACAGAGCTATCCGATCAACCTCAAGGTGCGTGGCTCGGCTCGCTGGCGGCGCGGCGCGTTCGACGTCTCGGCCTACGTGAATTTCCTGAACAGCTACGAAGACGTAGTGAGCACTCCGCATCGAACCGTTTCTTCGTGGACCACTTTCGATCTGCACGCCTCGTACACGATCGGCTCGCGCGGCAACGGCTTGCTCGGAGACACGACGTTTGCGTTCGGTGCGGACAACCTGTTCGACCGTGATCCACCCTTCCTCGACAACTCCGCCGCGGGACTGGGTTACGACCAGGAAAACGGCGACCTCACCGGTCGCATCGTGAGCCTTACCGTGCGGAAGAAGTGGTAGCGGCGGACCAGCGGCGCACCCAAATCTCCGTGCACAGGTGGTGACGCAGCACCTGGTTGTACTCGAAGCTCTCCGACGCGGAGTCGACGCTTGTGAACTCCTCGAGCTTCGCGCGATCGAGAAGTCCCGCCTTGACCAGCAAACCGTCGAGCAGCATTTCGCGAAGAAAGGCCGCGTTCTTGTCGAGCATGCGTCGATTGTAGCGATCGGCCAGACCTTTCTGCGTCCGGCGGATGATGGCCCGAGGCAGCACGTCGGTGAATGCGCGACGGGCAATCGAACGATCCCTGCCGCCGGTGATCCAGACGTAGGTGGGAATGCGCAGGCACGCTTCCATCACCGGTTGCGACATCAGGACCGGCGTGCGCTCGATGGCCGTCGCTCCGCCAAATGCCTCGTAGAAGTGCGGCGGAATCGAAAGACAGACTATTTGCCACATGAGACCGGGAGTGAGTCCCTCGGCCGCGCGGATCCACGGAGGCAGCAGGTCGCGGTTGGTGCGCGCCTTCTCGTAAATCTCGGGCGGTATTACCGCCCGGCGACCGCCGAACTCGGACAGCAGATTCCGCGTAGGCTTCTTCCCGTGGCGGAGCATCCCTTCATAGAGAATGGACCAGATGGAGGCGCGGTTGATTCGCGCGGCGTCGTGCGCAACACCGAAGAGGCCAGGTCGATAACCAAAGTGCCGCAGATAGTCCACCACCGCAAGATCGGCGCGTGCCTGCATGAAAAGGCCGTCGCCGCCGGCGCCGGAGAATGCACCGGTCGCTCCACGATCGGACATGACCCGGACTTCCAGCGGGCTGTGGACCAGATCGTAGATGTAGAACCACGGCTTCGGCGCCAGGCGAATATCCATCAGCTTCTCGAGCGGCGCGTCGGCGCCGTCGAGCTCGCATTCGACGAGCTCGACGTCCATGTGTTTCGCCGACAGGCGTGCGTAGTGACGTTCGTCCTCATTCCCCGCCGGCGCGAAGTAGTGAATGCACGTCACGCGTGGTTCGTTTGGCGCGCTCCTGAGGCACCCGAGAACGATCGAGGAGTCCAGGCCACCCGACAGGTTGTGGGTGACGGATCGATGCAGCGACGCCCACGCATGCACGGTTTCCTTTACCGTCTCCCGAACTACAGCGGTTGCTTGCTCCGGATCGACGATGCGCGCGCGGTCCGCAAGCTCCGCCGGCCGCCAGAGCAGCGAGTATTCGACATCGTTGCCCGAGAAGCTGGCGCGCTCGCCGGGCTGTAACTCCTGTACCTCGTTCAATCCCGTCTCGCGGATCTGGAGCGCCGAGTACGGAAGCATCGAGGCAATGAATCGCCAGTTGATGGAGAACGGCATCAACCCGAGGCCGAGGCACGGTTCGATATCCGAGAACACGAGGCTCAAGCGCTTGTATCGAGCGATGTAACAGGGAAGGCCGCCGCTCGGATCCCTCACCACTCGTACTTTCTGGTTTGCTCCCTCGCGCAGGATCGCGACGTAGCGTCCCCAGTAATTCTCGATCAGGTGTTCGCCACCCGAGTCGCACATGCGTTCCGATTCGGTCGCATCGATCGGCTCGTCCGCGGGATGCGACTGAAGCTCACTGCCGCGCCTGAACAAGCGGCCAAACACGACGCCCCGGCGGCGACCCGAAAGAACCCGGGACTCGCAGGAAGTGAGCTTGTCGCGGGAGGTCGCGCCGAGCCCTCCGGCATCCGCGTGGAACGCGGCGAGCCCCGTTTCGTCGACGACACGCGACCAGCTCGGCAACTCCCGCGGAAGGCGCGCCGAGAGATGGCCGGCATCCGAGACAGCTTCCGGATCCCGACCGTCCCAGATGAGGACGAGGTAGCGATACACAGAACTCTTTCGGCTACACAACCATGATCGGCGTGTAGCGCTTGACGTGGTCGACGGTGTCGTTCAGCACGACCCCCTCGAGCTGCAACCAGCAATGAGCCGCAAAGGGGCGCGATTGCACCCCGAACACCCAATTGGGAAATACGCCGTAGCCGGCCAGAAATTCGCTCAACGAAAGCGCATCGAACAGGCAGGAGTCTTTCGCGGCGAAGAAGAACGGCCTCAACGTTGCGAACGAGCCGACGAGCTGCTGCAGCCGCGCTTGCGGAAGCGGTGACCGGTTGCGCGGCCGTCCGTGCTCCGCGCGAGCTCGCACGCGACCCACGACGGTTTCGAACGTTCGATGCTTGAGAAGCAGCCGCGCACCGACCGCCGACGAAACGAACCTCAGGAACAGGTACGGCCCGAGTCGCGGGCGTTCGTCGAGATCTTCGGCCGTGAGATCCGCGCGCAGGGGTTGCGCAACGGTGGCCTGCGCCGCCTTGCCTTCCGCGGATTCGGGAACGAGTATGCCTTTGTCGAGCAGCAACGAAAGGACTCCCGTGAGCTCGTTCCGATTCACCTGCTCCGACAGCGCCGGAGCGGCCGCGCTGGCATCATGTCGAACAAAGTCGACAACCAGTTGCGCGGGCACCGGCCATCCGGGCACGAGATATCCCAGGCTGGCGGTCCTTGCCGACTCGAGCGCGAAGTAGCGATCCTTGCGCACATCCAGAAACACCACGTGTTCGCCCTGTACACAGACGAACACGTGGCGTGCCAACGCATACTGAGGCATCAGGAAATTCTTATTATGTGGGAGTGACTTCCTTCAAAGAACGCGGAAGCCCCTTACGAAAGGCCTAGCCCCATAGCAGCGCCGTATCCACCGGCGGGGGGCAGAACTCCCAGAAAATGAGGAATGGCAGACCCTTCGTTACTTTCGACGCCTGTCCGCAATCCAGCAGTGCAACGGCCTCCGGCCGCTTTCCCCGCACATTCTCGGTCTTCACGTTGTTCACGGCAGTCTCCTTGAATCACCCAAGATGATCGGTTCCCTGAAACCGCGGCGAAGTCGCAATCCCTCACACCGCGGACTGTCGAAGGCCTCAGCCGGGGGCGCCGAGTGGAGAATCCTGATGAATGCTCCATACGACGCGGGGCCGCCCCGCCTTCGTCTCAATTGGGGTAAACCGTGCGCCCGGCGCGCCGGGTCCTTCCATTGGACGTTCGTCATCGAGCAGTCCTTGTCGATAGGGTCGAGAGGCGCGGTGAACCCTGCAGGCGGCGCCTCGCTCGGTCAATAGAGGGAGCCCGGTCGTTAGGACTGCCCGCACATGCGCAACCATTCGCCACGATCGCGTCCGTCGGATGCGGTTGTACATATCCATCTTCACTCCGATTCAAAATGAGTGACTCGCGGGCAATACGTCAAACGCGGTGTATCTGCCGCGAGGCATTCTTTTTGATTCGAAGATCAAACAACTCCGGGGGAACGACCGGCGCCAGACCGCGCCGGCGGCGCGATCGCGTTGCCCGTGACGGTTCGCGCGGCGCGCCCGCGCGGGAAGCGTGATGGCGTGTGCAGGTCGATATGGGAGCGGACGACACCTGCCGCGCCTCACGGGCCCGAGGGTTCGATGCGCTCTGTCCCGCTTCTGTGACAGAGCTTTGTTTTTTGGCTTATGAATCGGGTCGTGAGGCGCGGCGCCCGAAGGGGCAACGAGGGCGAATGAGCGTCAGTGGGGAACTGGCAGCTCGTCCGGAGAATCCGGAACGTTTTCACCCGATGTGCCTATCGAACCCGGCACATCTGGCGTCTGCGAGACCTCCACGAAGCCCATCGTCCTCGTTAGCCGTGTCACCACAGGTGCGCCGCGAAGCATTGAGCCGCGACTGCGAGTGTGGAACGACGGCCGGTTTCCCTTGCCCTTCACCGTGACTTTCCCTGTCAGCTTCGAGCGCTCGCGAAGGTGGTGCGCGGGTGCGCCAGCGTCAACCGTGCGCGGCGCCCGTCACACACACCGCTGCGGCCCGATGAGCAGATTGCGTTGTAAGTGACTCAACTATCACCGGCTGGAACCGGCTGTCGTGTAGGAGCGCCAACTAGTCTCACGGGGTGACAGTGCAAGACTATTTGCCCGCTCTGCCGCCGCGCGGTGCTCATTGTGGATGGCAGTTCGACTCAATCTAACGGAATCGCCAGCACCGCCCGTCTTCATCTCAGACAGGACGCCGTGACGAAGCGGCGGGCATACAGCGAAGGACTCAGGGATGGCGAGGCTGGGCCATGCACGACGACACTCGACTTTCGCGACCATCATTTCGCTCGCAGCAGCGGCGCTGCTGAGCCCTGTCGCACTCATGGGCGCCTGGGTCTACGCCGAGTCGCTCCCTCTGCAGGTTTACTCGACGGCGGTCGGCGAGATTCGGCCGATCACGCTTGACCGGTGGTTGTCCTTACGCCTGAACACCGGCACCGGCGCATCCGTGACCCTGAGTGATGAGATATCCGAGGTTGGGCTGGATCATGGCGAGGCGCTGTTTGAAGTGGAGCGCGAGAGCCCACGGCAGCTGCGAGTCGTCATAGGCGACATGGTCATGAGCGCACGCGCCGCGAAGTTTTCAGTTCGCGTAAGAGACCCGAAGAACATGGATTTGCTGGTCAGCACAGGGCAGGTAACGGTCGGCACGACGCTGGTCGGCGCGCGCCAGATGGCAAAGATCTCGCCGGATGGAATGCGCCTCCGTGAATTGAACGAGTCGGACGTAGCTCGCCGGCTCGAGTGGACCAGTGGTCACCTCACCTTCGCCGGCGAGACACTCGCGGAGGTGGTTGCTGAGTTCAACCGCTACAACGACCGCAAGATGGTGATCACAGATCGCTCGATCGGCTTCATTTCGATTGGCGGCAAGTTTCTCGTCGGCGACGTGCAGAGCTTCGTCGCTGCGCTCCGCCCGCTGGGCGTGCGGGCCACAGCCAACGACGAGAGCGGCATTCGGCTGGTGGGCGCGAGAGGGGCGAACTGATGCCTCTTTGTTCGTTCTCTCGTCGTGTCGCAATTCGACAGGCGCTGCTGTTACTCGCTAGTGCCATGGCAGTCACGGCCGTCCAGGCGAGCAGGCTCGACAAAGTCACCTTCAAGATTTCCGCCGGCACGGCGCCGGAGGCGCTCGCGGAGTTCGTTCGTCAGAGCGGTTTCCAGGTGTTGTTCGATTTCGACGCGATCCGCAGCTTCAACACTCACGAAGTCAGCGGGCAACTCAACGCAGCCGAAGCGCTGTCCCGCATGTTCGAGGGAGTCGGCCTGACCTTCGAGTTCATCAATGAGCGCACCATCAGTGTGCGCCCCCGTCCGCCCGGCGTGGTCCCGGTCGGCCAGCCCGGGCTGGATAGCTGATCGCGGGGACGAGCGCGCGCCGCCGCGCCCGGCCGACGACTTCTTGCGATACGAGCTGAGATAAATCCAGCGCTGCCCCCAGTTGATCAGGGTTGCGCCCGGAAAGAGGCGGTCTCCCCCCCGCATGAGCGAATCCAACGACCTGTATTACGTAGTCCTGCGCGGAGCCGGCAGACAGCCCATCTTCAATACTGACGATGACCGCGATCACTTCACCAACGTGATTGCCGAGCAGGCGGCGGTGTGCGGGATCACTGTGTACGCGTATTGCTGGCTGCGAGCCGAGGCGCGCCTCGCAGTGCGGATTTCAGGCGTTTCGATCAACAAGTTTGCGCAGCTGGTAGGCAAACAGCACGCCCAGCGGCTCGAACGGGAGATCTCGATCACCGGTTCTCACTTCGAGCAGAAGTGTCGCGGCATCAAGGTCGACGGCCAGACCGCCCTGGTTGATCTCGTTCGCCACATTCATCTGGCGCCGCTAAAGGCGGGCCTGGCAACCGATGCCGCTGACTACCGGTGGAGCAGCCACCGCGTCTATCTCGGCCTTGTGCAGGCACCTTGGGTCGCCACGGAGCCGCTTCTCAAGCACTTCCGGCAGACGGAAGGCGATGCGGTCCGTGGCTACGTGCAATTCATAGATCAGGGTGCTGAGAGCGTCGAGGCGATCGCCTCTCTGGTGGAACCGTCAGCGGTTCCGACCCCGCCGCGCGGCGGGGTGTAGTCAGCCATTAGAAATAGAAGACGGAGCGTCTCGGCGTTTCCGTTACTGTGGGGACCCAATTTTGAGCCTGCTGACGCAGGCACGGTTAAGGCACAATTGCCCTCCTTCTGCACCGAAAGTGTGATTTCCGTGCGTAACGGTTAAATGGCTGCCGCCCGTCAAGAATGTCAGAGACGCTAGAAACCCTGAGTGCGAATGCCCCCGAGCTCGTGCGCGTGGCACAGCTTGCACGGGCATTGCCTGCGGCCTGCCGCAAGGTTTTTACGCTGCGAAAAGTTTATGGCTATTCAGGCAAGGAGATCGCCACCCGGCTAGGGATACCGGAGGAAGCTGTGGAAGAGCTGCTCATCCAGGCTGCGCAGATGTGTGCTCAGGAAGGCACCCCCGGCGTTCTGAGCTTGGCGCAACGCCCTTCCCCATCTGAAGAGGCACAGGTTGCGAATCGCTGACGATGACTACCGCATCAGACTTTGAAGCTCAGGCCGCTGCTTGGCTCGTTAAGCGAGACGGCGGAGGCTTGTCCGCAGCGGACCAGGCGGAGTTCGACGCCTGGCTGCAAGCGGACCCGCGTGCGCACGCCGCGTACGTGCGACTGGAGCTAGGGTGGAAGCGCGCCGACAGCCTGCGACGCCTGCGCCCTCTGGACGGCGGCGTTGACGAAGATCTGCTGGCGCACTCCCCGTTCGAGCCCGTGCCGATGGATGAGTATCCGGCACGTCAAGGAACCGGTAGAACGTCAGACATCGTGGTCAGCCACGCTGTCGTCGATGCGCAGATCGTCGAACACAAGCCCGAGCCGGGTCGTCGCTGGGCAATGCCTCTGGCAGCAGCCGCTTCCATCGTGCTGATCGCGGCAGCAGGTCTCACGTGGCGCGCATACGAGCGCACCGGCTGGCACGAATACACGACAGACTTCGGCGGCCTGTCTCGCATCGTGCTGGACGACGGCAGTGTCGTGAACCTGAACACCAACAGCCTGATGCGCGCGCAGATCACTCCCGAGCTGCGTCACATTGTGCTCGAGCGCGGCGAAGCGCTCTTCAAGGTGGCGCACGACAAGAATCGCCCGTTCGACGTCGATGCGGGCAGCACGACGGTGCGCGCGGTCGGTACCGAGTTCTCTGTGCGCGTGCGCGACGTGGCAGCGACGTCCGGCGGCGGGAAGGACGTTGAGGTCCTCGTCAAAGAAGGCCGTGTCGCGATCGACCCGCCGAAGAAGAATGCCAAGCCGATTGAGCGAGCCGCCGCCCTGCCGCCCTCAATGTCGACCTTGTCTGCCGGCGAAGCCGTGACGATCACCGCAACGCGTGTGACCACCGAGCTCCCGCAGATGCAGGTCCAGAAAGTTGCCGAGGCCGATGTCGACAGGAAGCTCTCCTGGACCGAAGGCCGTTTGTGGTTCGAACGCCAGACGCTCAAAGATGTGGTCGCGGAGTTCAACCGCTACAACCGTCGGCAGATGGTGATTGCAGACCCTGCTATCGAAAACCTCCGTATCGGCGGAGGCTTCGAGGCCACGGATCCCGAAAGTTTCATCGCCGCGCTCGAGAAGACCCTCGGAGTGCGAGCGTTTCCCTCACCGTCGAGTGATGGAGACGGGGCGGAAGTAATCCGCCTCGTCGGAACGCGAGAGACCAACAACTAGAGGAATCGCGTAGTCCTTTCGCCAAGGAGTTGGTAGGAATGGATATAGAGGCACAAGCCACGCGCTGGCTGGTTCGGTTGGACGCCACACGATCACCCGAACTGATTGCGCAACATGCAAAGTGGATGGCCGAAAGCGCGCGACATCGCGTTGCGTACATGAAGCTGTCTCTGGCGTGGAAACGGATGGACGCGCTCAGACGAACGCGCCCATGGGATCCACCCGGCGAAGTCGACCCGGACCTGCTGAAACCCCGGACTCGATTCTGGTCTGGTGCGGACATGGTGCTCGGCGCGTTGCGAGCCGCGTGGATACCGCGTCTCGGCGTCGGCCTAACAATGGCCGCAGCGTTTGCGATTCTCGCCGCCGCGCTGATTCAGCCGGATACACAGATCGCTTACTCCGCTCCAGTTGGCGGACACGAGCACGTGACGTTGGACGACGGCAGCGTGCTGGACCTCAACACCGATACCCGCATTAGAGTTCAGTTCACGGCCGCGCGCCGGCAGATCTTCCTGGATCACGGCGAGGTGCTGCTGGCTGCGGCGCATGACGCCAGTCGCCCGCTGGAGGTAATCGCAGCCGGCGTCGTTACGCGAGCGGTCGGAACGAAGTTCTCCGTGCGGATCTACGACAACACGAACGTAGAAACCGTAGTCACAGAGGGTCGCGTGCTCGTGCTCCGAGAGCAGCGCACGCTCGGCTTGCGAACAGCGCCAAAACCACTCGTTCGCACGATCGTCGCCGGCGAGCGGGTCGTAGTGGACTCACGCGCAGCGCACGTCAGCAAGCTGTCTGCAAAGCAGATCGAGCGCACGCTGCAGTGGACAACGGGACGGATAGCTTTCCACGAGGAAAAGCTGTCGGACGTCGTAGGCGAATTGAACCGCTACAACGCGCGGCGGCTCGTGATACTCGACTCCCACATCGCGGGCACCAAGGTCGGCGGCGGGTTCGATACGTCCCGCGCCGACGCCTATGCGGAAGATCTGATGAAGTTCTTCGGACCGAACGCTCTCGGGTCCGCGTCAGAATAGCTTCGGCCACCTCTTCTGGTAGTCGGCATCCCGACTCCAGCGCTCCTTCACCGACGCATCGAAGACATCGTCAGCGCGTTGCTTGCGTTGGGTGGCGTCGATGTCGAACGGCGGCTTGCTCCACGGCGTGTGGAACGCCTGATTGCAGGGCGCCAGGTTCGGCTTGTGGACGAGTGGCTCGGCAAGCAGCACACCCTGTGACTGCAACTTCAGCATCATCCAGTTCAGCGCGATGTCCGAAAGGCCGCATTCCGCCGCCGGATAGCCGCCGCCCACATCCGAGTGCGCGCCGATGAACCACATTTCCTCGACGCGTGGATCTGGATCCCAGCGCTCGACGGGGAAGTCGCGACGCATCTCATCGAGCGCCATGGCGTGGAAGCCGTTGTCCACCATCGGGCTCAACTTATCGTCTATGAAGGAGAAGAGATCGCGGCGACCGCCCTTGACGTAGCCGGGGATGCCCAGCGAACCGACGGTATCCCACACGCCCACGGTGTGAATGCGCACGAGCGGCACGAAGTCCGACGGCTTGAGCGAAACGCGGCCGAGCACGCCTTCCGCGAGCATCGCGACGGTAGTCAGCACGTTGGTCAGGAAGCCCTTGCCCTCGAACGACATGCCTTTGGCCTTGACCCACGCTTCGAAGCCGCGGCGATAGGCTTGGTCCTTGTCGCTGGGGTCGTAGGTCTTGTTGTTGAGCAGGCCGACCTTGGCGATCATCCCAGCAAGCGAGCGCGCGGTGTACGCACCACGGCTGAAGCCTGTGATGTGAATGGAGTCGCCCGGCTCGTAGTAACGGGAGATGAACGTGTAACCACGCACGATGCGTGCGATCACGCCGACGCCGAACACGCCACCGAGAACCTTTATCGCCGCGTTCTTCGAATCGCCGACGCCGTGCAGGTACTTCGCGACTTGCAGCACGTTGCCCGCAGCGTCCTTGCACACCATTTCGGTTTCGTTGTGGAGCGCCTGCGATTCCGCAGTGACCTGGCCACGCAGGTTGACGAACAGCTTCACGACGTTAGTGACTTCGTCGTTGATCGCTGTGTCTTGCGGGGCGGCGCTATCGATGTCGGTGGTGCCCGCCGCCTCGCCGGGGCCGTTCCAGGTGCCATCTGCGCAGAAGACGATTTGCTTGCTCATGGTGGCGATCACTTGAAGTAAGTGTGGAAACCCAGTTCATACACGACCTGGGACTTGATATCGAATGGCAAATCGCCGGATCGGTAGGACACGAATACGCCGTTGGGCGCCACGATCGCGGCCGTTACGTAGAAGCGTTCATCGAGGCCAGCAGCCTTGACGGCCGGCGAAGCGGAAAGCTCCTTGTAATAACGCGCGTCGGCGGTGACCTTGTACGTTCCCTCTGCTGTCTGGAGCAGCGGCGTGCGGAACGTGAGCTCGGCACGAGCGCGGCCGTAGGAGCCCTTCTCACCCAGTACGGCACGCGGGTCGTTGCCCTCGGGGTCGACTTGGTCTAGTCCGATGAGCAGCGTGGGGAACGAGACACCGCTCGGCGAGAACCCATCCGCACCGGGGTAACCGGTAAGGTAGCGAATGAGCGCGAACGGGTAGTCGAGCACGTTTGCGCGCGCCGCTATCGATTCGGTCGAGAGGCTCTTGTAGTCGACGCCGAGCTGAAGGCCGTACACGTAGCTCTTCTGCGAGAAAGACTGGTTGGCCTCGAGCCCTGCGCGCACATCCAGCGCGGTGTACAGCTGGCTTCCCAGCATGGACTGGATGCGGCGGAGCTCTGTCGTCGCCGGGTGTTTCATCAGCTCATCGGGGTCGGTGATCTTGGCCGCATCAATGTCGAATTGAGCGAGCTGGCGTGCGTATTCATCCGAGAAGAGATGGTTCGCGGCGGCCGCGCCGCCGGACTCGCGGATCATCGAGAACGCGAACGACGAATTGATGAAGTTTTCCGGGTTCACGTCCTTGTCGGCCGCGAAGGTGCCGGAGAGGGACAAGTTCCAGCCCGTGCCCTTCTGGCCGTTGGCCGTCGGCGTGAGCACGAGACCGATGTCTTTCTTGTAGTCGTAGCTGAACGCGAGGCTCGTGTCGCCTTTGCCGTTATCGACGAGTTTGGGTTTCAGGTTGAGGTCACGCAGGAACGTCGAGCCGCCACCGCTGCTCAGGGCGCCCGTGAGGGCGTCCAGCGCTGTACGGCGAACCGCGTCGATCGTTTCGCGCTCGACGGCGTCGACGAGCTTGGCGCAGGCGTCTTTGTCGATCAGCACGGCGGAGGGTTGGCCCTCGCCCGCTCGTTTCGCAGCAGCGCTCGCGAGGCAGGCGACCGGATCGATTTCGGCACCCGGGACAGCGAGCGTGTTTCCCCCAGCGGGGGCACTTGATGCCGCAGCTGTGGAGGGCACAGCGGGTACCGCTGGCACGGGTGCTTGCTGTGCACGGGCCGCGCCTGCAAGCGAGAAGACGCCCACGACGACGGCGACAGCCGCTGCAACGTATCGGGTCGACGTCATGATCAGCTCTTCGTCTCGAGCAGAAAGACGTAGCTGTTGTCGATGATCTCGGCGAACTCCGGCAGAGTGTTCGTCCCGTCTTTCAGGCCCTTCGCCATCGCGCTTCGGGCATCCGCCTGCTTCACGCCCTTCTCGAATACAGCCTTGCGGATGTTTCGGAAAATGCTATCGAGCGACGCCGCTAGCGATTTCGCCTGGAAATCCAGCATCTCGGGAGACGCATCGGCGCCAAAGAAGCGCAGGTCAGAGACCTTCAACCCCCCGCACTTCACGAACGTGGTGTTGACCGGCACTTCCTCGAGCAGACGCAGGACGGACCACGTGGTGACGCACGCGGCATTGTTGTTAGACCATTCCATTACTCGCTCCCTCGTTTCCCCATATATGTAACGAGGGGCGTTCTTCTACCACACGAGGGAGTGGCTCGCGCTAGAGGCGGCTCACATGCCGGAGTAGTCGGCGCCGACCAGCATCACCACATCCGCTGCCGCCGCGTTGCCGCTTGGGCGCGTCCGCACAGCCCTGATGCCGAACAGCCGATTCAGCGAGCGGGTGAATGTATCGATCTCGGTCGTATAGAAGGCGCCACCGGTAGGTAGGCTTCCGATGCTGTCATCGCCGACGACCAACTGCATGCGGTTGTAGCGATTGAACTCCGCCACGGCGTCGCGCAGGGCTTCACCGGCCAGAACCACTTGGCCCTGCGTCCAGGCGAGCCTGCGATCTGTCTCTGCAGGATCGAGCCGCTCGACGATGCGCACGTCGTATCGCAGGGAGAAGGAGCTGCCGGCTTTGACCTGCAGCGGTTGGAAGCGGCTGAGGACTCTCGCGGCCCGACCGGCCGCGCCGGCCGGACCAGCTGCCCCGGCTGTACCAACCGCATCAGATGCACCAGCTGCGTCGACCGCAGCAGCCGCACCAACTGCATCAGATGCGCCAGCTGCATCGACTGCCCCAGCCGCACCAACTGCATCAGATGCGCCAGCTGCATCGACTGCCCCAGCCGCACCAACTGCGTCAGATGCGCCAGCTGCATTGGCTGCACCAGCCGGGCGAACCCAGCCATCGCCTTCCAGCATGTCGACGCGAGTGGTGCCATCAGGGTCGAGCCGCAGATGCGCGCGCGCTGTACCTGTCGTCTCGAAATCGATTGAATCGAGGTGTACTACGAATGGGCGGGGGTCAGTGGCGACGCTCAACAGCACCTCGCCGTGGCGAAGGGCGACCGCCCGAGATCGCGCGTTGATCTGGACGCTTGCCTGCGAGCTGGTATTCAACAGCAGCTCGGAGCCATCTGTCATCGCGACGCTTTTGTGCTCGCCCAGCGTAGTGCTGTAGATCGACTCCGCAGCCGTCGCCGCGCGCGGCGTGGAAATAGTGGCGACAATCTGCCTGCCACCCTGATCGACCGCGCTCTTCTGTACCGATAATAGGAACGCGCAGACGACTGAGAATGCGCATTTGAGGATAAGTAACGCCCAGCGCCGAACTCTCCTTTTCGCGCGTGGCTGCCATGCCAGATGTTCCAAGTGATGCTCCCGGGTGCGAAAAAGCCCGTCCGCAGCCTGCGACATTCGTACGAGTATCCATGCCGGCAGGCATACAACTACCGGCATAGGTCTAGACGTACAGGAGTGGCGTCTCCGTTATGGTGCAGCAACGGCAGGGCCGCGCCGCGACGGGGCGCGGCGATGACGCAATAAAGTTGCGCCGGGCGTGCCGAAGTGGCCCGTGGGCGCAACGAACGACCCTCTCAAAGGGACGTTCGTTTGCCAGGCACTCGCTCGCGGGCGCTATCGCTTGTCTCGGCGCGCAGGGTCCTTTCCGCCGAGGAGGCTTTCCAGGTTCTTCATCAGCCCCGACGGCGACACCTCGAGCGCACGCGCCAGCAGATACACCGACGTGAGCGACAGCGAGCGCTCACCGGATTCGATGACGCTGATGTCCCTCGCCAGCATTCCCGTTCGCTCGGCGAGATCGGATTGCGACATGCCCTGCTTCACACGGTGCGTACGCACCAGGTCTCCGAACCGGCGGTCCACCAGACTTTTTCGCAGAGTAGGTTTGGCTGGCGAAGGAGCGGCCGCTTCCGACGTGGGAGGCCGCTTGCCAGAAACCAATGGTGGCCGACCCCGGCGCAGAAGCGCGGTCCAGCGCCACGTGCGCACCAGCTTCACATAGGTGTGACAGTTCTCCGCACTCTGCATGATCCAGCGCACCAGCTCTTCACGCTGTTCGTCGGAGAACTCCGGATCGTGCTGCTCGATCAGCCAGTGCGCGGCGATGTTTTCTCGTTCAGCCTGAGTCGTCATGTGTTCTTCTCGACGACTCCTTCGGGGGTTTCAAGGACCTCCTGTACGCGTAAAAAAAGAATCGACGCGCGCGCGATGTGTCTCTTCACCGCGCCGGCGCCGAGCCCCAGGCGTTCGGCAATCTCCGGGCGTTCCAACCCCCTGTCCCAATACAGCCGGAACACCTCGCGACGTTCCGGCGGAAGTGCCGCCGTTACCGCGCGCAGCAGTCTCAGTTCCTCCTCGACCCCCGCCGCTTCCTCAGGCGTCAGAGACTCGTCCGACCATTCAGTGTCGTATACGTCGTCGACGAACGGCGACGGACCTTCCCGCATGTGCCGCCGCCAGAACTCGATATTCACACCTTGACCAGACCGCCGGGCGCAGCGCTCCAGAGCCTGAATGCGGATGCGTGGGTGCTGCGAGAACACCCTCTCGCATGCGTACTCGGTGAGCTCTTCGCAATCCGGCAGGTACAAATCATATCTGAGAATGATTGCCTGCAACTTCCCCAGTCGCCGGACAGCGTTCCACGTCACCAGATTGGAATCATGGATCGAATTCAATTTCGCGCCCTCACGAGAATCAAGTTGTGTGGCCAAGCCTTGCTCGCGGCCACCGTGCCTGATTCTCGCTAGGCTCACATTGCATGAGCCGCGCGAGCAGCGATCTTACGCTGCGTGCGAGCGACCGGGAGTGTACGTCGTTTTGAGCGTGGAGCGGTACTCCCCCCGGGGCCGAATAGTCCGACGCGGCTACCGGAAGTTGGTGCGCGTCCGAGAGTCTGCCGGCGCAGAGGTCGCCGCCTGTGAACTCCGGGAGAACCTTATGGCAGGTGGCGGGTGCAGATCTTGTTGGCAGACCTATATAGTTCGTTTCTGAAGTCGGCCAGCAAGCGCGCTTAAGGAGAGTGTCGTGCCATACCGAGCGTGGGCTCGCCTGTTCATTGTTGCCGGAATGGCGAGCTTCGCAGTGGGTGCGCAAGTTGTATTCGCACAAGCGCGACTCAGCTCAACCGAGCAGCGCATCGTTGCGGCTGCGACGGCTGAGAGCGCGCGGGCGATTGAGCTTCTGGAAAGGCTCGTCAACATCAACAGCGGGACGATGAATCTCGAAGGTGTCACTCGCGTCGGCGAGGTGATGCGATCGCAGCTCGAGCCGTTGGGGTTCGACGTACGGTGGGTACCGATGGCGGCAGTGAACCGCGCGGGACACCTGGTGGCTGAGCACAAAGGCAGCGGACGCGGTAAACGCCTGCTGCTCATCGGGCACATGGATACGGTGTTCGAGAAGGACAGCCCGTTCCAGAAGTACGAACGACGTGGGGATAAAGCGGTCGGCCCGGGCACAAATGACATGAAAGATGGCCTCGCGATCATGGTCTCGGCCCTGCGGGCCATGAAGACGGCGGGCACGCTCAAGGACGCAACGATCACGATCGTGTTGTCCGGAGATGAGGAGAACGCAGGCAGACCCCAGTCAATCTCGCGCGCGGACATGATCAATGCCGCTACTCGCAGTGATGTGGCGCTGGAGTTCGAGTCAATGACGCAGGAGGACGGGCATGACATGGGGAGCATCGCGAGGCGTAGCAGCACTTCGTGGACGGTACGCACCAGCGCGAAGTCGGGTCACTCGTCAGGTGTGTTCTCTGACGCATCCGGGTTTGGGGCGAACTACGAGCTGACGCGTATTCTCGACGGGTTTCGGCTTTCACTGCGCGAGCCGAATGCCACCTACAACGTGGGCCTGATTCTCGGCGGAGCCACCGCTGATTTGAACGATATGGGTTCGGGTGGCCAAGCGACTGGCAAGAGCAACGTGATCGCAGCGACTGCGCTGGCGCGAGGCGACTTGCGCACACTCGGCAACGATCAGACGCAGCGAATCGAGAAGCGCATGCGGGAGATTGTGGCCCAGCATCTGTCGGGAACGCAGGCGGAGATCACATTCGAGGAAGGCTATCCGGCAATGCCCCCTACAGAAGGCAGTCGCGCCTTGCTCGGCCGTCTCAATGAGATCAACGATGCGCTGGGGCTCGAGCGCATGAAGGAGCTCGACCCCCTAAAGCGCGGCGCCGGGGACATTGCATTCGTCGCGGACAAAGTCGACGGGCTGATCGGGTTCGGCGCGGCCGGCCAGGGCAGCCACGCACCGGGTGAAACAGTGGATCTCACGAGCTTCGATCGGCAGATTAAACGCACGGCCCTGCTAATGACCCGGTTGTCGCAGGAAAGGAAGTAGCGACGTGAGCAGAGACAAGCGGGTCGACGACTACATACTATAGCCCGCCTCGTCCGCGACTCGAGCAGCCAGAATGCCCACCGCCGCCCCTGAGTTCGACGTGCTCCTATCCTTCGCCGATGCCGAGCGGGCCTACGCGCGTGCAATCCACGACATCGCCGCCGCGAACGGGGTGCGCGTCTTCCTTGACGAGGAGCACCAGCACGAGATCTGGGGCAAGAACCTCATCGAGTATCTCGACAAGGCATACCGGGAGCGGGGCGCAAGCGTCCTGATCCTGATCTCCAAGGCGTACACGGAGCGTGCCTATACCCGCGTCGAACGGCGTGCGGCGCTGGACCGGATGATCGAGCAGACGAAGGAATACATCCTTCCGGTGAAGGTGGACGATTCATGGATTGAGGGCCTGCCGAAAGCCACTGCCTATCTCGACCTGCGCACAAAGGGAGTGCTGGGCGTCTGCGAAATGCTGGTTCGCAAGATGGGCAAGTGGACCGGCAAGCTCGCCATTCCCCCGAACCTTGCGATCCCGCGAGTGCCGCTCGGCCGCCTCTCCGGCGACCAGCTTGCGACCTATCTGCTGGAGCTCACGGTGCGGCCGGAGGTCACCACCTTCGGCGCGCTCATCTACGACGAGAGCAACGTGGCCCTGCGCAAACTGCTGCGCGACCGAGACTACTGGGACGCGCTGGACAAGGTTTCCGGACCGCACTTCGAGGTGTTCGGGATTCTCGACGCGGAAAGCTATGAATACGAGCTGGATGAGCGCGTCGGGATGATCACGGAAATCTCGGAAAGCAGGACGAAGGACCGCGGGTATTACTTCTCCGAGCTGTTGAAACGCTACTTCGGCGAGAAGAAGAGAACGCTGGTCTATCCGTCATTCCTGCTCTTCCTCGCGGAGGGCGGCAGCATAAAACTCTGCTGGCTCATCCCGCTGAAGAAAGGAGCACTGGATAAGACCTACCAGCAGTTGCTCAAGTTATTCGAAGCAATCGCGAGCGGGATCGAGGAAGCCGGAGGGCCGGGCACGCCTGCAAGCAACCTCCGGTTGCACCTCAAGAAGAAATTACTGGCGCTCAAATACACGCTCTATATACAGCGCCCGCCAGTGGAGGCGCAGACGGCGATTCGAGAGCTGGCGGAATACGTCGAAGAAGAAAATAGTTGACGGTCGGAGAGTTCCGTTCCTGTCAGCGTGTCGCGGCGGCAAGGCTCGTGCGTTTTCTGGTGACGAATCGGAGCCGCAGTCTCACGGTGCGGGCCTCTGCCCGCAGAAGACGCAGACTGTGGCGAACCTCAACTTCCTGCTCAGCAGCGCGGGGTATCCGTACGGCCTCATGGCGTCGAGCCATCGCATCGTCGGCAGCGACGCATAAAATCCACGACTCCCGTGTCGGTCATGAGCCCTCTACGTCGCACGTAACACCGGCCCACCGCGACCTTCCGGTTCCACAGACCTTCGTCGTGCTTGACGGAACAAGCCCATAACGCGCGAGACACGCACGCCCGATTTCACGCGTACTGCTAACGAGACGGGCTCTGCGCTTGACGCGCGGGAAGCGCGCGGCAACCGTTACGAGCGCAACGAGGGAATCGAGGCTCATGCCTCTCAAGGGATACACAATGAAACGCAAGGTAGTGGAACTGGGCTCGGCAACCGCGAAGACGAAAGACTTCACCGGTTGGAACTGGTGGGACGGCTTCCTGTTCGACTGGCGAAAGTGGATACCGTACGGCTGACCGTCTAAGTGTTGCGTGACGTTGAACCCTGCAGCGTCACGCCGCACAGCAGATGAAATCTCCATTGTTTCGCCTCGCGCCTGATGTACATGCGTGTGCATCGGAAGACGGCGCGGTCCTGTTGGATCTGAACAGGGACGCCTATGTGGGCCTCAGTCCGGAACAATCGCACGCGCTCGCCCATCTCGTAGCGGACTGGCCCATGACCGCCGAGGCGACGCTACACCTCGACCCCGTCGACCCCGTCGAAGCGGAGACCTTTGCCCGCTCGCTGGCGACGCGCGGTCTGCTCGTTGCGGCTGCGGCTGCGACTGCGACTGCGACTGCGACTGCGACTGCGACCGCGACCGCGACCGCCAGAACACCGAAGCATGCGCCAGCGGCGCCCACGGAAGAACTGATGCCCTGGGATCAGATGAGATGGCGCCACATGAAGTTGCGTCACGTGCTCGTCTTTCTGCGGTCGCTGCTCACCGCGTTCGTGATTCTGCATCTGCATGGGCTACCGCATGCGGTACGGCGCGCGCGCAGTAGAAAGCCGGCACCGGGAGTAACTCTGTCGAACGAAGCTCTGCGGAGCCTCATCAGCGCCTACTTTCACGCACGCCTGCTGTTTTTCGCGCCCCGGGGGCGATGCCTTCTCGACTCCATCGTGCTGGTCGACTTCCTCCGACACTTCGGCGTCTTCCCGGACTGGGTGATCGGCGTGCGGATCAGGCCATTTTCGGCGCATAGCTGGGTGCAGATCCAATCCGCTGCGATGAACGGCACCGCCGGCTACGTTCGCGCGTACCAGCCGATACTCACCGTCTGACCGGAAGGTCTGGAATGCTTCGCTATATCGCATTCCTTTGGGACGTCTCGGACGCCATGGCACAAGAGAATGCTGCGCGCATGCTCACAAAGTGCCGTGGATCGTGCTCGAAGTGGCGCACGGCGCTCGACGCTTCGGGATGCACGGTTCTTGCCTGCGCGGACAATGGCTTCGAATCGCACCACGCTCTGCGAAACGGCGCTGGCGTCGTGCTGGGGCACCTATTTCGCACCGCCCAGCCATGCTCGACGCGTACGGATCTTGATCGCGAAGAGTCCGACCGAATCTTGGCATCCTGCGGGCGCGCATTGATCCGCGAGTTCTACGGAAACTACGTGGCGTTTCTCTGTAACTCCGTCACGAAGAGACGCTACGTCGTTCGTGCGCCCTGCTCGACGCTGCCGTGTTTGCATACGCGAGTACAGAGAGTCGACGTCTACTTCTCGTCGATGGAGACGTGTGCACAGCTCTTCCCCGCATCCTTCTCGGTCGACCTGCAGCATCTGGTGCGCACGCTCGTTGGCCCACTGCTGACCGATCGGACAGGCCTGAACGAAGTGCGCGAGATTCTGCCCGGCTTCTGCGAAGAGCTTGGAGGAGCCACGCGTTCCTGTGAGCTCTATTGGGATCCAGTGGAGATCGCGACGTCGAACCCGATTGAGAGCTTCCCACTGGCGGTCGCGCAATTGAGAAGCGCGATCCTCAGCGCCGCTCACGCGTGGGCGAGCCGGATGCCGCGCATCCTGCATGCGTTGTCCGGTGGGCTCGATTCGTCCATTGTCTTGAGTTGCCTGTATACCGCGCCGACGCTGCCGGCCATCACGTGCCTGACGCATTTCGCGGAAGGTGCGGAAGGTGACGAGCGGCCTTTCGCCCGAGCCGCGGCCCGGCAATTCGATTGCCCTCACCTGGAGGTGGAGCGCTCGGCGCAGGTAGACCTGCGCGGCGCTCTGCATGGATTGCGATTCGAGTCCAACCCCGGCATGCGAGTGCGAGACATCGAGCGCATAGAGCCGGACATCGCGCGCGAGATCAACGCCGACGCACTGACAAAAGGGCTCGGAGGAGACGAGCTCTTCTGCCGGCACCACAGTTATCTCTACGCAGCGGATTTGCTTCGAGACCGTGGCGTAAGTGTCGAGCTCTTCGATCTGCTCGCTCACAGCGCCATCTTCGAAGGCGAGACGCTCTGGACAATCCTCTGGCGCGTGATGAAAGGGGCGTGGCTCCCGCAACGCTGGAACGTTGCCGCCATATTCCACCGCGAGCAGCAGCAGGAATCCCTGCTCAACCGCGACATCCTGGCGACAATCGAATCGGCGGACGACTTCGGCTCACCCTATGCCCGGACGACACGCAAGTGCGGCCCCGGCAAGCTCTGGCAAATCGACCACGCGACGGCGCGTCGGCCGTACTCCAGCGTGTGGTGGCGCGAGGGCGACCCACAGTCTCTTGCGCCGTTTCTTAGCCAGAACGTCGTCGAAACGTGCCTGCGCATCCCGACCTATTTCGCCGTCGCGAATCGCGGCGAACGCGCGGTGGCGCGCGCCGCGTTCGCCGAACTTCCGCCCGAAGTGATCGCGCGTCGTTCGAAGGGGGGCTCTGAAGAGCTTGCCTGGCGCACGCTGCGCGCGAACCTGCCTTTCATGCGTGAGCTGCTGCTCGACGGCGAGCTCGCGCGCCAACGCATCGTGAACCGGGCGCTGCTCGAAGCGGCACTGGCGGACGACCCCACGTCCGGGATCCATTCCACTGTGCCGCTGTTCGAGCTGGTTGGCGCCGAAGCGTGGCTCGCGCCCTGGGCTGCCGGCGCGATTAGAAGCGAGCCGTCGCGGACAGCAGAAAGCTCCGCAGCCTCGGGTCATCCAGCGGGCTGATTGAATAGCGCTGGCTCGGATCGGTTCGTGGCGAGGTGTTGAAGACATTCACGACGCCGCACTGCAGCTCCGTGCCGATCTTCGACTTCCTGGAGGCTCCAATCTCGTAGCTCACCTGCACATCCTGATAGAACTGCGAGGGGACGCGCTGCGACTGGGTGCCCTCGGTGCCTACGGCGAATCGGTAATCGCCGAGATATCTCGACACCCATCCGATCGAGAAGGGCCCGCGCTTGAAAGACAGATCGTTGTTCCAGGCGAACCGGCTGGGCGAAAAGGCCGTGAGGCCGGTGTTGTCATCCCATGGGGAGCTGGGGGACGCGCGACGCTCGAGCAGCAACTGCGAGTGCACCTGGGTAAAGACATGCACCTCGAAACCGTGAAGGGACTTCCATTCGTAGCTCAGAGTGCCCTCCAGCGCCCGACTCTTTGCTTCCGCGATGTTACGGGCACGCAGATCCAGACCCAACGGCGCTCCGAACGGATTGTCCGCAGGAGACAGCGTCACGATGCTGCTCGCATACCGGGAAGCGAACAGTGGAAAATTCGAGTAAGCGACATCCGTCGGAATGACAATCTCGTTTTCCTTCTTGACGGTCGTGTATTCCACGGCCGCCGAAAGACCCGGTACGGATGACGGCTTGAACTCGAAGCCGACGGACCAGCTGCGCATCGTCTCTGGCCCCACATTCGGGTTGCCGCCTACTGAGACCAGCACGAGCTTATCGGGCGTCGTGCCCTGCAGGCCGCGGAACGTCGCAGCCGGAACGGCTCGCGCCGTGGAGCTGCCACTCTCTTCGCTCACGGGAATGCGAACGCCCTCCGAGAAGCCGCCGTTCAGCGTCCATTCCTTGCCGGGTTGATACCGCACGTTGAACGCCGGATTCACAGACCGATAGACCTTGCGCTCTGGAACCGCGCCCAGGAGGCACGTGGGCACGCACCGTTGATCATTGATCCGCTTGCCGTAGCGATCCGCCCTGCCGGCCAGTTGCACCTCGAGTAATTGCAGATCGGGCGAGTCGAAGACGTACGACGCCTGAACCAGCGCGCTATCGCGGAACTGCGTCTGTCGAGGCAACGTCGCGACGGTGAGCGGTGTGGTATCCGAGGGGCCCCGCGTCAGCTCGACGCCGCCCTTGAAATCGTTCTCGCCTTGCTCGATGCGGCCTCCGAACGTCAGACGCGAGCGGCTCGTGAGCAACACCACGTGCGCGATCTCCGCCCTCACCTGCCACGACTTCGAGATCTGGGAAGGGGAGTAGTAATTCTTTACCCATTCCTGAACGTCGCGCTTGTCGAGGCTCAGCACGTCCAACTTTCCAGAGGCGATCGCCTCCGCCGCACCCGACGCCGTGGGCTGGCTCCAGGAAAGCGCCGACCGGGCGCCAAATACATCGAAGCTCACATGGGTCAGGGCGCTCGGCTCATAGTTCAGCGTGGCCGTGACGTGGCGCCCGGTCAGCTGCTTCTTCAGGTCGAAATCGAGCCCCTCCAGCGGGACCGATGCAATGAGGTCGCGGTGGAAGAAATTGCCCTGCGCCGTCGCCGGAACATAGACACTCTGCAAGCCCATCGAGTCGCCGACGCTCGTCGCGGTGCGAGTGACGGCCTGGGACGCAACGAAATCAAACAGTGCCGAGACGGTCTCCGAGAAGCTCTGCTTCGCATGGACATCGAAGTAGTACGTGTCCTCGCCATCGAGCAGGCTCGCCCGCGCGCCGCCGTCGCTCTGCGCGCTGTTGGCGAGGGCCGTGCTCATGGTGCCGGCATTTGCCATGGCCGCCGCCACGTTCTTTGCCGCGATATCAGCGCGCGAGAGCGTGGTGAACGAGTCGCGGCCCTGGGCGTCGAGGAACTTCACGTTCACGCGGTCGGACAGCCAAGGCGTATTACTGAGAAACACGGATGAGGGATCGTTGGCCATCGCCTCCGCGCGCGCACGCTGCACGTAGTCCCGCTCGCCGACGCGCAGCGTCTGCTGCCTGGACATCGCCGCCTTCAGCTGCAGCTCCGTACCGCCAAACATGTCGCAACGGCTGCCGTACAGGCGGCGCACGCCGGAGCCGGACTCGAAACTGTTACCCACGTCGACGCGCAGCCGGGGCGCATCGCATTTGCGAGACACGACAAAGTTGACCGTCTTGCTGCCCGAGCTGCCGCCCCCGGCCCCGAAATAGGTCTCGTCATAAACCTCCACCCGCTCGATAGCGGAAACGGGCAGGCCGAAGATCGCCACCACCGAGATGCTGCCGGAATAGAAGATCTGCAGATCACGGCCGTCGACGAGCGTGCGTGTTGCGGCAATAGCGACGGAGTTCGGGCTCGTCGCGCCGGGAATCGGTGCCGGGCTCCACCCGCCCGAACCGACGACGGCTTGCCGCGCAACGTCCACCGCCGTGAGTGGCTGACGATGTTCGAGCATCTCCCGACTCAGAACGACGTAGGGACGCCGCTCCTTCTCACTCTGCTCCACTTCGGGTTCCGTCAACCTCTGCGAAGCGATGAGAACGCACTCCTTCGGCCCGGGCGCGTCTTCCGTGGGGATGATGGACACCTTGGTCGGATAATCCAGCCACTTGTATCCGTATCGCGAGCATTCCAGCATCGCTCGGAGCGCCGCCTCCGATGTCGCGAAGTGGCCGCTGATCGCCTTCGTCCGGGTGTTCCGCCAAGCCTCGTCCGTGGGCAGCTTGTACTCGAGTCCGGTGTCCTCCCACAGCGCATACAGGGCTCGTTCGAGGCCCTGACGGCCGATCTTCAGGTCGTACCCGGGCGCGGCATCGGCCGCCCCCGCATTCCAGCTCGCGGCCAGGCAGGCGGCCGCCGGCGCAAGCATCGTTCTCCGAATCGACATGATCCGTCCCCCATTTGCCCTTGCGAGCCGGAGCGATGCCTGTTCGCTCCTGGTTATTGGTGCATAGAGCCTTCCGGGCGGAATTTTCCGCAGGTGCGGCACAAAAAAATATTTTCGGAAGGCATGCGGAAAACGTCGCCCCGGACCCTCTATGTCACGTGCGCGTCATCACCGACGACACAACACGACCACTGGACAGGCAGGGCTGCCACCGTCCAGGTAAGCCAGTGTCCGCTGAGGGAGTAGCAGACCATGGCCGTGTGACCGCCGCCTGCGAGGACAGGACGTTCCGCAGGCGAGGTTTGACGGTTTTTGCCACGAGGTCCGTCCAGAACAATGGCTGTCTCTTACTTAGACGTACGAAGGGAGTGTTTTCCGTATGCCGCCGAAGGATAACTCCGGGGGTAACCCGCCGGACGACCCAAAGAACAACTCCAATCTGAAGTTGTATCTCGAGCTGCGCCCGCAACTGCTCGACCAGTTGTTGGCGAGGTACCCGCTGTTCGCTGAGGATGCCATTCAGGAGACGTACCTTGCCATCCGGAGAACCGGAGTACGGCTCGAAAAGCAGGACGACCCCGCCGCCTATCTCTTCTCCATGGTCATCAATGAAATCAGGAATCTCGCGTCCAAGGGCAGCGGGTCTCAACAGGATTTGACGGACATCGAGCGCCTCGCGAAAAGCGCCGCACAGACACACACCGACATCGATGAGGTCACCACGGAAGTCGATGAGGCACTGGCCGAGCTGCCGGAACTGGAACAGCGCGTGTATGAGCTGAAGGTCTATCACGGCCTGCCCACGCGAGTCAGCGCCAAGCTCCTCAACATCTCGCACTTCCAGGCGCAACGGGCCCTCACAAGCGCCCGGCGCCATATCAAAGCGTTTCTTTCGAACACCACACAGGGACGACGCAAATGAACCCACGCATCGAAGACGACGACAACGTAAACCCGATGTCAGTGCACCGGGCTGACCGCGCTGGACCCGGGCCCGAGGTCCTCCTCGACGAGGCCGAGCCAGGCGAGTTCGCGCGGCTAGTCACCAGCTCGCCGGAGGTAATGGGGCGGTTCATCCGGGAGCGGGCGGTGGACAACGTGGTGCGTGCCGCGCGACCGTGGGGCAATCGCACTCTCGAGGAATGCGTGGCACTCGGTCGCGCGGCTGTCGAGCGCGAGAACGCCTCGAGAGTCGTTCAGCTGCCAGCCGATACCAATGCCAGCGAGCCGCCGGCGCGTGATCTTGGATGGCTGCGGTGGGCTGCGGCGGCCGCTATTCTCGCCGTGGCGGTCCTTCTGTTAATCACCACTGGCCAGTCGGGGAAGAGTGTCGACACGTCTCAGCACTACGCCGCTTCGGCGGACACCGCGAAAACGGTGGTGTTGCCTGATGGCACTGTCGTGACTCTATCGCCCGCCACTACGCTTGATCGGGATTTCACCGCTCAACAAAGGAGTGTCCGTCTGCCCGCGGGCGAGGCGGAGTTCAAAGTGGCTCACGACGAGAGCCGACCTTTCCTCGTGCACACGCCATTTGATGGAATCGCCCGTGCGGTGGGAACCGTATTCAAGGTATCGATCCACGATCCGCAGGTGGCAGTTCAAGTCTCCGAGGGAAAGGTCAGTGTCTCGCGTGCGGGAAGCGGCGATACGCGGCCGCTCATCGTCGTGGCGGGACAGACCGCAATCCTGCGCGCGAGTGGGGATATCGAGATGAGCGGCGCTCGCGCCGAAACAGGGACACCGGACCCGGCCGTCGCGAAGAGGACGCCTGTGCCCTTCACGCGCGAGCGGTTGGGGAAGGTTGCCCTGATTTTCAACGAGCGAAGTGGCCGGCGGGTTTTCGAGGTGCGGGGCAGCGCGTGCGAGTTTCGAATCAGCTCGGTGCTCGATCCGGCGAGGCCGGACGAGCTGCTGCGTGATGTTCACGATGAACCTGGGCTCGAGGTAATGGAGGAAGGAGAGGTGAATGTGATTCGGGCGAGGGGCGATGCGAGTGATGCGCCCTGCGGGAATGAGGGACGTTGAGGGTGAGCAAGGTACCCAGAAGTCTAAACGTCCTCCGCGATGAACTCCGGCGTAGCGCGGAGTTGCGTTCCAGGTGGATCTCGCTGGATCGAGTCGGCTTGACCGAGGTACCCGAGACGCTGTTCGAGATGCGGCACCTTGAGTACATAGACCTCTCGCACAACCACCTCCGGAGTCTCCCTGTCGACCTGTGGCAGCTGCCCCGTCTCAGGACGGTAACTGTCGTCGACAACCCGCTGGAGACTCTCCCGGACCGACCGGGCTTGATAGTAGACGCGGAAATTTACTGTCGCTGCCATACCCAGGTGGACAGCGCGAACATCGACAACGTCGTCCTTAGCCCGCAGAGCTCTACGATCACAGTTGCGCGCCTCACACAGGCACTTCGACACGTAGATCGCCTCCAGGATCTTACAGTCGGGACAGTGTCGATCGTCGTAGGGGAAAGGCGACAACCCGCTAACACGGACGTACTGGGCTTTCTGGCCTCCATGGCCGACATCGAGTGCGTGCGGAATCTCCCTAAGTTGTCTCTGCGCGGCATGTTTCTTTCGACGCTCCCCGAAAGCATTCGGTGGCTGCACGCCCTCCAGCATCTCGACGCATCCGGCTTAGAGTTGGCATCACTGCCGGACTGGCTCAAAGAACTACCGTTGCAAACATTGTCCGCCCGGCACAACAGACTCGAGGACATTCCGGCATCTTGCGGAAACCTGAGCACGCTGAAGCGCCTGGACCTGTCTGGGAATCCCCTGCGGCGGATTCCGCCCTGCATATTCGATCTGCGGCATCTGAAGAATCTGGAGTTGAGCGATTGCCAGATCACAGCCGTTCCTCCGGATATTGTCCGCCTCGACGGCCTGCAATCCGCCGACTTCAGCGGCAATCCGATCGACTCGCCGCCACTCGAGGTCACGGCGAAAGGACTAAAGGCGATTCGCAACTACTGGCGCCAGCGGGAGGCAAAGGGCGTCGACTACCTCTGTGAAGCCAAGCTCATCATCCTCGGCGAACCCGGCGCCGGAAAAACCTCGCTGGCACGCAAGATCAAAAACCGGGCCTACAAACTGCGAGAGCGCCAGAAGTCGACGGAAGGCATCGACGTCATCAAATACAGCTTCCCCACTGCCATACGAACAACCGAGAACGGCACCGAGAAACTGCTGAAACGTAAATTCCAGGTCAACATCTGGGACTTCGGCGGCCAGGAGATTTACCACGCGACTCATCAATTCTTCCTGACCAAGCGATCCGTATACGTCCTGGTCTGCGACGATCGAAAGGAAGACACCGACTTCTCATACTGGCTTCACGTAGTGGAAATGCTCAGCGACGCAAGCCCGCTGCTGATCGTCCAGAACGAAAAACAAGACCGCACACGCGACATCAATCTCAGCGCCCTGCGGGCGCGCTTTCCGAACCTGCGTGTCGCGCTTGCCACGAATCTCGACACGAATCGGGGGCTCGACGAGGTTATCCAGGCCATCCGTAAGGAGCTGGAAGGGCTGGCCCACGTGGGCGTCGGGCTACCCGCGACCTGGAAGCGAGTGCGGGAGGCCCTGGAAGCCGACAAGAGGAACTACCTCTCGCTGGACACCTACCTGGCGGTGTGTGAAGGCCACGGATTCGAACGCCGCGACGACAAGTTGCAACTCAGCGGCTACTTGCATGACCTCGGCATCTGCCTCCATTTTCAGGACGACGCCGTTCTAAAGAACATCGTAATTCTCAAGCCGGCCTGGGGCACGGACGCGGTGTATCGCGTGCTCGACGACGCTGAGGTGATCGCGAACCGCGGCCAGTTCACGAAGCGCGACCTCGCCCGCATCTGGTCGGACGAGAAGTACCGCGGGATGCAGGATGAGCTGCTGCAACTGATGATGAAGTTTCAGCTCTGCTATGCGCTGGCGGCGAAGAACCAGTACATCGCGCCCCAGCTCCTTTCTTCGGAACAGCCTCGATACGCGTGGGATACGACCGACGGGCTCGTGCTCCAATACGAGTACAGCTTCATGCCGAAAGGAATTCTCACGCGCTTCGTCGTCGCAACACATCACCTGATCTCGGAAGGAAGGCTCGTCTGGAAAACGGGCGTAGTGCTCGAACGAGATGGGGCGCGCGCCGAAGTCATCGAGGACTACGCGCACCGCAGGATCCGCGTTCGCATGAGCGGCGCCAACGCGCGCGGCTTGCTCGCGATCGTGGATGACCAGATCGAGCGCCTGCACGCCTCATTCCCGCGGCTGCAGTACGACCGGCTCCTGCCCTGCCCCTGCTCTGAATGTCGCGAAAAAGCCGAGCCATTTGCATTTGCGCTGAAGATGCTCGAGCGCATGGCCAGCAAGTCGCATTCGATTCAATGCCATGTCAGCGCCGAGATGATTGACGCCGACGCGCTCGTGCGAGACGTGCTGCCTCACGTTCTTCAACAGCGGGCGGGCAACACGCCGGTAGAGGCGCGCTCCCTCGCGCCTGCGGCGGACCTCATGCCGGAAGTCTTCGTATCGTACGCGTGGACGGACGAGAGCTGTGGCCTCGTCGATCGCGTTCAGCAAGCCATGGCCGAAAAAGGGATCCGCGTATTACGCGACCGAGAGGAAATACGCTACAAGGACTCGATTCGAGAGTTCATGAAGCGTATCGGCCGGGGCAAAGCGGTAATCGTCGTGATCTCCGACAAGTACCTGAAGTCGGAGTACTGCATGTTCGAGCTCGTGCAGGCGGCCAAGATGGAAAGCCTGCGGGAACGCATTTTTCCGATCGTCCTATCCGACGCGGATCTGAAAGCGACAGGGCGGGCCCGCTACGTGAAGCATTGGGAAGCTAAAATCAAAGAACTGGATGGCGCGCTGAAGGAGGTACAGGGCGACAATCTGCAGGGGCTGCAGGGCGACCTGACCGACTATGCGGAGATCCGGCGGATGTTCGACGGGCTGGCCGGCGTGTTGAAGGATATGAATGCGATGACGCCCGACTGGCATGTTGGGAAAGGGCTCGAGGAATTTGTGAAGAGGGTGAGAGGGGCGCTTGGCGGGGCGTAGCGGTCTCGCAGTACGCGCGGCCGAACGGCCGCGGCCGGGCTTCTCTCGGCAATCACCACACCTTCCGCACCGTCGCACTCACCATCCGCCCAATGAGATCCCCGTTCTCCTGGTCGTACCCGATCGAGGCGCCCGCGTTGTTCAAAAACGGCGGATCCTCATCGAACACATTGTCGACACCCAGAGCAATCGTCGTGTTCGTCGCCCGCAGCGTATAGGCGGCGTGAAGATCGAACGTAGTGAGTGAGCTCACGCGTCGCGCCGGAGAGCTTCCGACGTCTTCGTAGCGGTTCAGGAAGTTGCTGTACGCCGTGAAATCGAGCGCGCGATATCGCCAGCGCGCCGATGCACGCATCTTGAGGTCGACCGGATAGTTCTGCGTGCTCACGCGGTTGACCAGCGGGAGGTTGGCGGCCTTGGCCTCGGAGAAGTCGAGGATGTACGTGCCGTTCAGCCCGAATGTGAACGAGCCGAAACGGCTCTCCACCTGATATCGGCCGATGAGGTCCATGCCTGAAGTGAAGGCTCGCGCATCGTTGCGCAAGCGTAGGTCCGCTATAGCCATGATGGGTGTAGCGAGACAGCTCCCCTGGCTGCCGGCGATCGGCGCACGGCTACACACTTGCGCGCGGTATTCCGCCGAAGGGTTGCGGACGACCAGCGGGCTGAGAAACGGGTTGGAAAGCAGATCCGTGGCGAATGCGGGTGTGCTCAGACGATTGGTGAACGTGGTGTTGAAGTAGGTCACCGCGAGCGCGGCGCCGGGATATCGCTCCGGCTCGAACTCGAGGCCGGCGGTCCAGCTGCGTGCGGTTTCTTCCCGCAGATCGCGATTCTTTCCCGCCCATAAGAGCGTCTGAACCAAGGCGCCCGTCAACGGGTCCCTCAACGGAGTCAAGCCGTATACGTTGTTGCTCTCATCCAGATCCAGCAGCCCGGGCGGGCGAAAAGACATGGAATATGTTCCACGAACGGTTACGCCGCCCACAGGGGACCACGAAAGACCGAGACGCGGAGTCAACGCCTGCCCGAAGTCACTGTAGTGTTCGTAGCGCTCGGCGAGAGACACCGCCAGTGCTTCAATGCCCGGAACTCGATTCGCGGGCCCGACCATGGGAACCTGCAACTCAGCGAATCCAGAATGGATGAATCGGCGTCGATCGGTGCTCGACGCCGCAGGCACCAAGACCGTGTCGGTCCACAAGGTGCCGCGAAACCGCTGCGAGCGCGCATCGCCACCAAAAGAGAGCCGCAGATCTCCGGCGGGCAACGCCGCCAACGGGCCGGTCACGAGCAACGCGCCCGATACGATGCTCGAGCGGCTGGTGGTCAATGTGGAACCGCGTAGCACATCGAGCGTCGCGGGGTTCGTGTGGGAGCCATCGCCGAGTGCGTTGAACGCGATGTTGGGGTTCGAGCTTGCCAGTGCCGAAGCCAGCGCCGACGGATTCACCTGGTTCAGCACATCCAGACCGATGCTTTCGGATACATAGCTTCCGGTCGCTATGGCGTTCCAGTGATTCTCGAAGTGGATGTCTATCCCACTCGTCGCGTCGAAGTCCCGCACGCGTGCGTCCACAATCTGCGGGCCCAGGTCGTCGTAAAAGCTGTATCCCATCTGGAAGGGCACGACTGCGGAGAGGGGGCTTGCGTAGAAGGCGTTCGTTGTCGGGAGCACGAGATTCCCGACCGCGCCCGTGCCGTTGCTTCGCACGTCGCGTTGGCCCCAAAGCACGTCGCTGAACAGGTCGGCGCGATCCGTGAGCTCCTGGCGCCAACTCCCAAAGGCGCTGAAGCGTTGCTGCCTGGGAAGGATGTCGGCGCCTTCGTATCGGTTCTGCAAATTCTGCACGCCCCTGACGAAATCGCTGGGCTGAAGGTGCGTGCCATCCTGGCCCTTGGGCACCGCCCAGTTGCCAAGGCCGAAGACGATGTTCCCGGGGTTCGATTGCGGACTGTCGAAGTTCGAGCCGCCGAAAGCGCGGAGGTCGCTGCGCGCCTGCTCGCGTTCCGCAGCGGGAAGATTGCCCCGCGAATAGAAATCCACCGCGAGAATGCCGTGACCGGATTCCGTGTGTGCGCCGATGAGCTGCGAGACATAGTTCTCGGCGAGGGGGTAACCGCGTGTCGAGTCCGCGAAGTAGGCCTCGCTTTGCTGGCCTTCGAAATGGTCCCGCATGACGAAGTTGACCACGCCCGCGACGGCATCCGACCCGTAGAAAGTCGAAGAGCTGTCGGGGAGGATATCGATTCGTTCAACGGCGGCGAGCGGCAGGTTCGAGACGTCCACGAAGAGACCTTCGTTGCCGCTGCCGGGCAGGCGGCGGCCGTTCATCAAAACCAACGTGGCGTTCGCGCCCAGGCCGCGCAAGTTGACGCCCGAGCCGCGCGCTACGTTCGTGGAGGCTTCGTAGCCTTGAGCAGTGTCTTCCGTGGGACCGCCGCCGAAAATCTGCGGGAGCGTTCGCACGGCGCCTTGAGCGGTTACGACGCCGGCGGCCTCGATGTCGGTGCGGCTCAGCGTGATGAGAGGGGCTCCGGTTTCGCGTATGGACGTCGCAACCCTGCCTTCGACGGTGACCTCCTCCAGCCCCGCGTCGGCGGAGCGGCGATCGATCGAACGGACTTCCGCGCTTCGCGCGGCCTTCTGAATGGCTTTTGCGGGTGCGGCTTCGCTCGCGGAGCGTTGCTCCACTCTGAGACCGACGGTGCCGGGGTTGACGAACTCGAACTGCACCGGCGCGCCGGCAAACATCTGTGCGAGCGCCTCCCGAGCGGTGAGGTCTCCACGGACGCCGCTGGCGGTTACCGCTTTGAACGCTTCGAAATCAAAGAGCAGTTGAAGGCTCGTGGTCGAGCGGAACGCCTGCAGCTGTTCCGCCGCGACTCCGCGTGAAATCTCGAAGTGGAACTTCTTTGCGGAGTCCGCGGACCAGCCGCGGGCCGGGCATAGCGTGATGACGAGCAGCCACGCCAGGACGGCAGCGAAGCGCGCCCTAGTTGGGCGGAGGCTCACGGTTCGGGTCCTCCTGCCTGGATTCACCGTACAAGTGAATCTCCTCGACCGCCCCACGCCGGATGATGCGGTGCTGGACGCCGACGTAGCCGAGCACCTTCACGATCGAATCATCGTCTTTCGGGTCGAGGCCGCCGCCGACGCTGCGATTGGCAATGGATGGATCGTCGATCACGAGCTTGCGGGTGCGGAAGCGGTTCATCTCCGAGACGGCCACGCGGAGCGGCTCGCCGCCGAACTCGAGCATGCCGTTGCGCCAGGCGAGCTTGCGGCGGGCTTCGTAGGCTGAGTAGACAACCGGAGGAAGCGCCGCGTCTCCAGGGAGACGCGCGCCCTGCCCTTGCTTCAACTCCAGGGCTCCTGCCGGCACGCCGCGAGCACTCACGGGTTCGCTGCCAAGGATGGCGACAACACCGGTGGCGACGGAGACTTCCGCGTCCGCGTCCGCATCGGCATCGGCATCGGCGTCGGCGTCGGCGTCGGCGAGCACTCGAACATTGAACTCGGTGCCTATGTCGCGGACGACCCTGTTGCTGACGTGAACCTCGAAGGGGCGGAGCGTCTCGTGCTGAACAGTGAAGAACGCCTCGCCCTTGTCCAGAAAAGCGCTGCGCCGGCCGTAGGCGTAGTGCACGCGAAGCTCGGTCTCCGGGGCCAACTTGACTGTCGACCCATCTTCGAGCTGCACGAGGCGCGTTTCGGCGGTTGCAGTCGCGTACCGCTGTGGACGATTCAGCTGCTCCGCCACGGTGCCGATGGCGAGCGAGAGTGCGAGAAGGACGATTACGTAGACCGTATTCGTGACGAACCCATTCGCCTGCGGCCAGACCTTGCACACGGCGGCGCGGACCAGCGAGTGCACGTAAGCCCACGGCTTCAGGTATCCGCGTGCGACGTCGAAAAAAGACAGGGGTGACATGAGATCGGGGTTCATCGGCGTCCCAGCGCTTGCCTGAGGCGCCCGAAGAGCCAGCGCTCGATCCAGACGATGGCGGCCACATCCATCGCAAGCAGCAGGCATTTCACGCCGACGAGCGCGTTATGCTCGAGGCGGCCGATGCCGAGGTAATCAAACAGGTTCAGCGAATGATCGATCGCGAGGGCGGCCGCCCCGGCGCAGAAGAATGCGGCTACGCTGAAAAAGCTGTGCAGGGTGAAGAGACCCAGAACCCTCCAGAATGACGGGGCGGAGGCCTCGATGCCCGGGGTGTCGGGCGATGCGGGGTCGGGGGGGTGCATTGCACATGCATAGACGTGCCTGCGGCGTGGGTTCCGTTACTGAATTACGCATGGGATCTCGAAATCCCCCGCCGCAAAACCGCGTCCGGGCATCCGCATGCCTGGTTCGGTCGCCGCACCTCTCAATCACTAGCGCGTCGCAAGACGCCGGCGGTCCTCTACTACACTCGTGACTTCTATCCGCTCCGCCTCCGTGAACTTCGCGTCGTTCATGATCTGAGCTACCCGCGAGTCACTGATGCTCGAGTCCGCGATCTGGTCGCTCAGATAGCCCACGATGCCGGTGGAGAACTCGTCGTCCATGTTGAACAGTTCCGCCTGCCGTTGGTTGGTAACGTCGTTCTCCAGGTTTTCCCGGAGTGCGGTCTGGTACTGCTTTCTCGCTTTCGAGCTCGAGATTGAATCGGCATCCGTTCGAGCACCTCGCGACTCGTCGTCCCCGGGCGGTGGTACGTTCACGAACACACGCTTCGGAACGTACGTCAGGTCTACCTCCGCTCGTACTTTTCCGAGCATCTTCGATAGCGCCGCCAGTTGGCTTTCGCGGGCCTCGGGAGTTCCAGCGGGATTGCCCAAAATGAAACGAGCAACCCGCGTCGCGGCCACCAGATCGGCCGCACCGACATCGCCGGGCTTGTTTCGCTTCTTGAGAAGATTGTTCAGCAGTGTCAGTGCGGCTGGATCGGCCTGCTCGCGGTCATATTTGTAGAGCTCCGACGCGATCGCGCCGGCCTCGGCGAAATACTCATACTGCTGCGCGCCGTCTCCGCGCTTCCAAGCTCTCTCGAGTTGCGCGACCTGTTCGATCGGCGCGCCCGCACTTTGAGCGACAGACTCCGAAGGGAACGCACACGCCGCACCCAGGCAGAGTGCCGCCGCGTAAAGCGCGGGGTACTCCTTCACCCGATCGATGCATCTGCGCTGGTCGGCCCATGTTCCGGGGCGTTGGCTGGGCATGCGGGTTATCTCCTTTCCCATCTTCGAGACTGTAACGGCGCCGCCCTCGTCCTTCATGGACGCGGTCTGCAGTTGCTGCGGGAGGGAATGGATGCTATCCGGATCCTTCCTGGACGTTCCCTTCAGTTTCCATTTGACGGGAATGTCGAGTTCGAACCGGCCTTCGCCCCATGGTGGCTTCACATAATTGAGTGCCGCCGTGTCGTACGTGATGTTGTTCGGCAGAAGCCCGAACCAGGCACGCGGGCTCGCCTGGTGTGCCAGAGCGGCGGGCGGCATCTGTGCAAACCGCCCGGCAATGTTCGTTGCGGGTGCGGACCGCTCCTGAATCTCAACATTCTGGAACGACACGTCAGACGGGTTCACCTGGACCGTCAGGTGCATTCCAGCAGCAGCGCAGTGATCCAGGTAGACATCTATCGAGACCATCCCGGTCGCAGCTTCGCTGGCGGGCTCGACCACTTCGAAGATGACGGTCGGGAGCGACGCTCCTGCAATGCTCGCCGTTACCCGGGGATGGGAGGCTTTCTCGCCAGCGGTGAGAATCACCTTCCGTCCGGTGGCGCCGTTCAGGAAATCGCCGCCATCCGTATCCAACGTCCAGGTGACTTTCATCGAGCGGGGTGGCGTCGGATCGACACTGAGCACGACTGCTTCTCCCACTCCGAGCCTCCGACGGAACCTATCGCTGGGCACAGTAGCTTTGGTCTGCGAGACAACCGTGAAGGTGGGGCCAGGAGCGACCGGCACTTCGCCAGCGCGCTCACTGCGCTCAGCAGTCGGGTCCGCAGGTTCTCGCACGTCAAGGTAGAAAAACCTCCCTGCCGTTGAGCCGTGAAACCGCGCGCGGATGCTGGCATAAATGCACTGAAGCGTCCAACAACGTGTAGAGACCCGCGATGCGTCAGACATTGAGCGACTCGAGGTGGGAAGGCTGACAACAGGCAGAACGACTGCCACACATAAAGATATCCATCGCTTCTTGGATTTATTGTTCATTCCCTGTCCCGCTTCTTGCGTTCTTGTCGGCTGCGTCCCTCACCAGCCATGGTTTTCTTCTGGCTGGCGGCAACACTTACAGGGATCTGCGTCCCTATGGCGTACGATCTATCAAACTAGGGCTTGGCGCAAGATGCGCGCTCGGCAGCCTCAGCTGAACGCCACGCCTATGCGACAGTGGCTAGCGACCAGCACAACATGCTCGTGGCACTCGTGCGCCGACATGGCGAAATGCTGCACCAGTTACTCGATCGTCTCGAAAATACTTTGGGGCCTGCCCGCCCTTGAAGTCGTCGACGAGATCAACGGCCGGGGCTGACGGGAAGAAAGGCGAGCCGTAAGCCGTAACCGCTTACGGTCTAGCGGCGCAGCGCAAGATCCTCGCTGAGTTCATAGAAGTGACTGGCTATCACCACAACTCGGCGATCGTCTTACCTTGGATAATATCCAGAACCAACGCGCTCTTGCGCCGTGCGGCTCAGAGTTTGATCTCGTCGTCCATCAACGTGCCCATGTGTATCTCACATCAAGATTACACCTGAGCAGATTTTCACTGGGTCATTACCCAGGTTCGCCTGGGTAATGACAGATGTGCGACATCGCAGGAGCATCTGACCTGCTTGACGGCTCGTACACGTCGTTACGGCTCCGCCCGAAGCGCCTGGATCGGCAGCAGCGACGCGGCGCGATATGCTGGGCGATATCCGAAACATATACTCACAACGACGCCGCAGAACAGTGCGGTTGCCATAGACGGCAACGTGACTCTCACCGGCCAATCATTAAGCCATGCTACAAATGCAGTCGCTGCAACTCCTACGGCCAGTCCTACACTCGAACCGAGGAAACCCAGCACGGTTGCCTCCAGCAGAAATTGCCGAAGAACGTCTTTGCAACGCGTGCCAATAGCCATGCGCACGCCAATCTCGCGTGTGCGCTCAACCACGCTTACTAACATTATATTCATGATCCCTACACCACCGACGATCAACGATACCGCTGCCACGGCGGCTAAAAGCCTTGCAATTGCTCGCGAGCCTTCTGAGTAAGCTTGAATTGAATCCGCTGCACTTATGATCCGGAACTCTGCCTCGCGACCAGCGCGCCGTCTCTCAATGAGATCACTCATCGAGTTCTTCAGAAAATCAACGTGCTCCACATCTTCCGCTTGCGCTCGAATGGTCATATCCGCCAGCCTATCCAAACGAGCAGCCAAGCTGGTGTACGGAACGAATATGTGGAAATCTCGAGCATTTGGAATTAGTGGGTTTCCGAAATCCTCGTCATCCAAGATCCCGACGATTGCGAACGGGACGCCTTGAACTGTGATAACTCGGTTTAAAGCGGTTACGAATGGATACAATTCGTTCGCCAACGACAGCGTAATTACACAAACGGTAGCGCGCTTGCGTACATCAGAATCGCTAAACACAGAACCCACCACGACGGTTCTAGGTCGCGTTCCGTATCCACCTAGCTTGAACCCCCCAACATCAAGGCCCTCCAAAATAGCATCAGTCGCGCGCCCTAGAGCCTCAACATGCGCGACCGGTACATAAATCGAAGGACTGACTGCCGACGTGTGCCCCAAGCTCGCTTTGAGCGCGAAGTAATCTTTTACGCTCAGTCGGTCATTCTGCTTCAACTTCTCAGCTCCGGTTCTCCACCTATTTCTAGGAACGACCGCGGCAAGATACACAACGCGCGATTCTGGTCTTGATAGCGATTCCTGCACGCGGACTTGTGCGCCTTCGCCAATGCTAATAGTCGCGATTACAGCAGCGACACCAATAACAATCCCCAAGGCCGTTAACACCGTCCTCGCTGGCGTCTTTCGCATACTGCCAAGCGCCAGCCAGAAGAGCACCCCAGTCTTCACGAATAGCATCCCCTCATTCAGCTATTGCGATACCTTCACGCCCTCTAATCAGCCTGCTGTTGGATAGCATCGATACGCGCTTAGCGCGCGATGAGCGGACGATGAGCAAACGCAATGCCATCGCGAGCCGCCACTAAGACTCGAATTCCGCACTGACGAGGTGGAAATTCGAGCGGCAACGTAAACTGGAACGGAAACTCTAGCATCGAGCCCTGTATTTCCCGCACGCGAACTTCTCTCCACGGCGTGAGGCCCGGCAATCCAGGAGTGTCGATGCGCGCGCTGACGAGCACCGTGCCGCTCACATCGCAACCCTCTAGTAGTCTAACCACTACAATTCCCGCGATCGAATCGCCGGCATATACCTCGTTCGGCGCTGAGATATTGATGGTCTCGTATGGCCCACCTCGAGGTAGATCTGCGACGGTTCCGCAACGTGGGCATATTTCCATTTGCCGCTCTGAGAAGTGTGTTGGGCTCCGCCCGGTCCATTGAACGGCGCTCGAGTCACAGTACCGACAGATGCCAGGAGAAGATGTGTGGAATGGATAGGCGTCGCCTAGAGTATTTGCGAGATACCAACCTTGTGGCAGAAGAGGCACTAGGATTCGCATAGCCTCTAGTGCGGCTTTGCTCGCCAGCTCCCTGTTTAATTGCTGACGCCTCTCGATTCCAGCAACTGTTCCGCCGTCATATCCCAAGGCGAATAACATCTGGGGCAAATAATGTGAACCCGCTTGAACGGCAGTTTCGAGTTCACTCAGAATGGTTCCGTGCTGGCGCCCGACTCCGGCGTACTCCATTAGCTCCGCCCACCGCGACAATGCGGTTAGCGACGCCCTAAATTTTGACTCGATATGGTCACGATTCACAAACGCGAACACCAACTCCCCTAGCGGCGCCGGGAATCTGAAAATAAACACTCGCAACATCTCCTTGGGACCTGAGTATTCGCTTGTTTGCACCTCCAACCTAAAGAACCAATTGAAGCTATCCCCTTGAAGCGGAGCAATCGCTTTAAGAGCCAAGCTGCCGGCTTTTGCCGCGCGAATCACTTCCGCGTTTGAGAAAATGACGCATACCATGCTGATGCAATCTGAAGTCTGAATCCTTACCTCTTCATCCAGATTCGCGTCAAAGCACTCGGCAAAATTGCCGACCTCGGGAACGACAAAGTCCTCAGGATGACCAATGCTTACGAAAGTACAATCATCAAAATGCCCCAATTTCACGGTTGCATTTGCAATATTGGTTGCTTGTGAAAGCGTCATGCCGGACGCGAGGCTTGCCAAGAATGCCCTCGCGCTAATTCCGGAACTCTGGAACCGCGTGGCGCCAACATACGCCCTGCCCACACCCTCCAAGAATTCGAGCCCAAGATTGAAGTCGCGAGTCAAACTACTGCTTGCCAGGCGCAGACTGTTGCAAGAGGCTAAGAAAATCATCTCTGCCCGTACGCTACTTAGCTGCAAGGGATGAGGTCCCTGAAGGCAAGGCTTACCAAGTCCGCAGGCCAGAATGGCGCGACCCGCCTCAGGCACTGGACCGGAGTGCTCACGACGGCCGCAGAGCCAGACCCCACTTCCCGTGTTCGAGCAAGCATCACGACCATGCCCCATGTGAGCGACGGCTGCCGCAGGGCGAATCAGAGCGTCGATAATCTCGAACGCAGTGGTGCTCCGTCGATCGAACTCGCAGCCTGCTCCATTCCTGCGGAACTCGGTGATGACCCCCTGTTCGGGGAAACCGTTTATTGAGGCCATCCTGAGCTCGGCCTTGGACGCCATTCGCTCGGCCGGCGCGAGAACGGTTTTTGCCACAACCCATGAAAGAGCGGGGAGATCGCGCGCTGTCATGATCGTGTATCGCGGCAAGAGGCTCCACTCACAACCTGTCGCAAGAGCTCTTTCAAACTCTTCCAGGAGACCGCCCAGGAGCCCGTCGTCAACCTGCTCGAGCGGCAGAACCAGCGTAACTGGACCGCATGACATTAGTTCCAAAGCAGCTGTGAGAAGCGAGTCGGCGCCTACGACACACAACTGCTCCTGAAGGGCTGAGGCAAGGACCAGAGCGGCATACCCTGACTCGCCGTCACTGGTTATTACAGTTCGGCGTGTACCACCGGGCACATCGCGAGCCAGCCGGCGAAGAACCTCGCCTTCGTTCGACCCCGATTTGTAGCCCGACAAGTCAGCTCGGACGGTCGAAACGTACATCTCGAACTTAATCGATACTCGTGGCTCGCCCTGACCGGCGGATAAGAGACTCAGCCACGCGTCACCGCGATTCAATAGCGGAATATCAGTCGGGATTCGATGGAGGTCGCTACAGACGCGAACGTACTCCTCCCTGCTTTCGCACTCTATCACCCTGACCATACGTTCCCTTGGCGCAGATGACGCCTTCCGTGGCTCCAGATCTAGTAATGTCGCGATCCATCCCAACCAACGATCGAGATCGTTGCCGCAATCTCATCGGGAGATACTACCGCTGCGCTCCGCGAAGCATTTTCAACAGCGATTGCCAAACAGTGACGCCTCGATGCCGTGCAGAGATGAACGAACAACTTCGGCCTTATGCTACGCCCTCCGGCGCGCAGTCCCATCGTCGATCAATGTTCGCGGAGTTACCCGGGCATCATGTGATGCCCGATTTTGTCCTGCAAAAGCACACCCATGCGGACCAACGTGTGCTGCGAAAGAGCGCTTTCGAATGAAGATGAGGAGGAATCATGTCGATGGTTTGAATACAGGGTTTCCAAGTTTTACAGCAGCGTGAGTCTTGACTCGTCGAACTTGGAACCCAGGACTGGTACTCCAAACCTCCAAGCCACAAGTATCGAAATTCAGGTGCCCGCTACAACGGCAAACGAGCCCATTGTCCCGGCACCTCACTCGGGGATAATGGCGCTCCGACTGCGTTCAACCCCGCTTTCCCCGCGACCTACTCGGCCTTCCGCTGCTCCTTGAGCACGCGGAGTGCGCGCCAGCGCACATATTGATCCGCCTTATCAGGAGCCGGATCCTCTTGACCCTGCACCCAGAACGACAACCAATCAAGACTAAGCTCCTGACTCACGAATCGCTCACGCGGCATCTCAAGGGTATGCGATCCTTTCGCGAAGGCCCAATATTCCATCGGAACCCCGTTCATCGCAAACGCACCTATCGTTTCCAGCGCGTAAGGGATCGCTTGTTCGTTATGTACCGTAAAAAGAGTCGCCGCCTTTACGCGATGCACGTTGAAACTGGGATCATGCTCCAACCACGACGCTCTATCATTCCAGAATGTACCCCCGTACATGGTGAACAGGCTTTCGTTAATCGCACGGATTGTCATCAGATAGCCCAGCGTGCCGGGGAATCCGTCATCAATGATGGCGGCGACTGGAGCATAGTGGCCGGGATGGGTTATCGCATAGTGGGTCTCATACCCGCCTCTTGAGAACCCGATCAGTCCTACCTTATCGGGATCGACAATTCCTTCCTTTGCAAGCGCCTCTATTGAGGACTCCACGACAACGGTGAAGTCCGTTAGTTCACGAAGCTTGCCCAGCTTGCGCATGTCCTCACCCGGAATGGTTACATTCAGCACCGCGAATCCGCGCGCGACCAACGACTGCGCCGCATAGGCGTGCGTCGACGGCCCATCGGGAAGAAACTTATCTGGGAAGTCCCGGTATGCCTGGATCACCAAAGGGAATGGTTGAGTAAAAGGCGCTCTCGGCAAGAGTAGACCACCCGTAATCGACTCTCCGTTCGGACTCGTCCAAGTGAATGATGCGCGTCGGGCCCACCAAAGGCCTTCGAGCGCCGCATCTGGTTTACTCAACGCAACCTCACTACGCCCATCAGACGCAATCATCACTGGCGGCTCATTCGCGCCTTGCTGCAGCCTCACTGCAAGTCCGAATCGCAAAGGCGTCGGCTTGTTTGATTTAGCCTCCGGTAGCTTTATGTCCGCCGACACGGCACGCCCAATCCATCGATCGCCCTTTAATGAATAAAGAGTTCCTGGCGCGGGGCGACCGCTAGCTTCATGCCTGACCAATAGCTCCACGCCCTCCTTCAACCATCCAACGCTAGACACTCGACGCGTCAACCGCGCCGCGGCGCCCGAACTCTGGAGGGGCTCAAGCGCCATCCACTGTCCGTTGTTCGTGTTGTAGCCAACGATGTAAGCCATTTTCAAGTGTTCGTCGTTGGCCTCCGCAGAAAGCGGGAGTGCTGAATTTACCAAAACCACGTGCACGCCATCGCGCGCCCAAAGCGCATCCGCACGAACTGTTCTAGAGAGTTCAAGTCCTACTTGAGTCGCCATCCCGGCGGGAGCGTCGAAAACCTCTTTCGTTGATCCACGCTCAGCATCGATTAAAACGAATCGTGTTGTCGGCGTCTTATCCACCTTTCCGGCCACCCAAGTTGACAGCCCGTCGTACATCTTCCACCTGCTAGGAATTTCTCTAGCAGCCCGCACCGAGACGGCTCGACGCCCGTCAGAGGTGAACGAAGGTGAGAACGGGAACATGTACTCCGTACCTTTTATCTCCCATGCTGGACCGGAGCGATAGGACACGAACGTCGCGTTACGTTTGAGCCGAGTGTCGACAAACAAAGTCTCCGCCACCCTCGTTTGCGAGATCCACTGTGCGGGATATTTCGTAGCTCCGGGCTCCTCTCGCGGCACAAGCCCATCTGCAATAACGGTCTCACCGACGATGTCCGCGTGTTGCAGACCGTATGGGAGATCCGTCAGTGCTTTCAACTCACCCGAGACTACATTCAGTCGATAGATCTGGCGTAGCCCCTTCTCGCTTACACCTCTGAACCTGATGGACTCGCTATCCGTCTCCCATGAAGCCTCGCCAAACTCCGCACCGTTGTGGTCACTCGACCGCCTTGTAATCGTCCGCAAAGGACGCGGACTCTCGTGCGGTGTTGTGCCGACTAACGAGTTCTTGACATCAGCAGCCGAAAATATAGCTAATTCAAATACATTGCAGTCGCACGACAAATCTCCGCGATACGTGGTGAAAAAGAACTTCGAACCATCTGGAGCAATCGAGACGGCCTCAGTCTCGAAGTATCTTAGAGCCACGGAATCTTGAGAGGTCCACCGGCGACCCTCTCGCGGTGTAGTCAAATTGAGTGACGCAGAATTTTTTTCGATACCTTCAGGATAAGCAACACTCGGGAAAACAAGAACGATGGCGGCCTTCACATACATCGCGGCAAGCAAAATCCTTTGAACCTGCTTCACTGCATATACCTCTCATCTCTTTACTGAATACACTCTAGCGCCCCTAACGGAATTTCTAGTCTACTCCGGCATATCGACTGAGCTAGCCTGCCATCAGGTCTCCCAATCCGATAATCCCATCACGGTTCTCGCGAAGCTTCGTGGGCATACGCCCTCTTAAAATAGCCAATGTCACTGACGCCTCCCATTTGCTTTTGGTCTTGAATACTAGGCTTAATTTCGTATCGCACGTATCGATCTCAGAATCTGAACTCGCCTCAGTCGGTCAACGTGCGCCGATTCTGGATTGCTTCACGGATGCTTCCCACCTACGCTGAGTTCGCTGTCAACGAGACGGCCATCCCGTTACTTTAGACATGGAGAAAGTCATGAGCGGAATCTCGCCAAGAGTCACGAACAACCCAAACCTGTCGGACGGACACGCTATCAGCGCGACGGAGTTCTGCACCAACGACACGAGCGGCGTGCAGAGCGAGCCCTGCCGGCAAGTGAGCGGCGGTCTCTCGCCCAGGTCAACGAACAACATCAACCTGAACGACGGATTTGCCCTCAGCGCAACGGAGTTCTGTACCAACGATGCGAGCGGCGCGCAGAGCGAGTCCTGCCGGCAACTGAGCAGCGGCCTCTCGCCCAGGGTGACGAATAACATCAATATCAACGACGGATTTGCGCTCAGCGCAACGGAGTTTTGCACCAACGACACGAGTGGCGTGCAGAGCGAGCCCTGCCGGCAATTGAGCGGTGGCCTCTCGCCCAAGGTAACGAACAACATCAACCTGAACGACGGGTTTGCCCTCAGCGCAACGGAGTACTGCACCAACGATACGAGCGGCGCGCAGAGCGAGGCCTGCCGGCAACTGAGCAGCGGCCTCTCGCCCAGGGTGACGAATAACATCAACATCAACGACGGATTTGCCCTCAGTGCAACGGAGTTTTGCACCAACGACACGAGTGGCGTGCAGAGCGAGCCCTGCCGGCAATTGAGCGGTGGCCTCTCGCCCAAGGTAACGAACAACGTCAACCTGAACGACGGGTTTGCCCTCAGCGCAACGGAGTACTGCACCAACGATACGAGCGGCGCGCAGAGCGAGGCCTGCCGGCAATTGAGCAGCGGCCTCTCGCCCAGGGTGACGAATAACATCAATATCAACGACGGATTCGCCCTCAGCGCAACGGAGTTCTGCACCAACGACACGAGCGGCGTACAGAACGAAGATTGCCGACGGATAAGCGCCGGCGTTTCGCCCAAAGTAACGAACAACATAAACCTGCACGACGGGGTGGCCCTCAGCGAAACGTTGTTCTGCACGAACGACCCGAGTGGCGTGCAAAGCGAGGCCTGCCGGCAACTGAGCGGCGGCCTCTCGCCCCGGGTGACGAATAACATCAACATCAACGACGGATTCGCCCTCAGCTCGACGCAGTTCTGCACCAACGACACAAGCGGCGCGCAGAGCGAAGATTGCCGACGGATAAGCGCCGGCGTTTGACGCGAGTGAGCGGTGGCAATGCTTGGAGTTAACGGCATTGGTTGGACCAGTGAAGGCTGGATCCGCGTTCAACAGTCACGATCGAACTGACCGAGTGCGCATTGATCGACGTTCTGTCGCGAAGCAGGGATGAACCGAATTGCGGCAGCACCTGGTTGTGAGGCGAGTATTCGCCTCACAACCAGCTAACCGTTTCGAGACTCTGCCCGCGTTTGCCTAGACAGACGACTCGTCAAGGCGATCAAAACTTCTTATTGAGAGACAATCTATAGCTCCTTAGTCGGGGATCGCCGAGTGGACTGTAGAAATACGGTCGGTTATAGGCGTCAAACGGCGGCGCCGAGTTGAAGACGTTGTTAACGCCAACTTGCAGAGTCAGATCTGACAACATCTTTTCGCCGAGCGCCGGAGCCGCCTCAAGACTTCTGAACTCGTAACTAAGGAAGATGTCGTGATACGTCTGCGATGGAATTGAAGCACCGCCCTGTGCGGCGACCACCGGCGCCTTGAAATCCGGATTCCGAAGCGCGAGAGGACTGCCCGCTGAGTAAGCCTGCCTGTAGCTTGAGTAGTAACTAGCCGTCCATGCCGCAGTCCAACCCCTCTGGCTCCATTCAAGCGAAGCATTCGACTTGATCTTGATTTCGCCCCCGTCATTCGGGAAGCCCGCGTATTCCAAGAACGGAGAATCAACGGCAAACTGTCGAAGATCCTTGTCTATAACTGTCCCCGCCAATCGAAAACCGAGTGTTCCGATCGGGGTCACCTTTCTGTAGCTCGACTTGAGATCCCAACCACCGGTTCTGTACTCAGATGCGTTCAGGTAGCTTAAATCCACCTTTGTGATCAGACTAGACACCGGATCTCGTGTGACGCGACTCGAGAGTGTCGAGTCACCAACCACTTGCTGAAGCGTGGGCGACGTAATGTAGTCTGGCTGGACAATCCGATAATGTTCTAAGTTGATTCGCAGACCTTCGAGACCCATCTGGCGGGGTTCCCAGATAATACCAAAGCTCCAACTCCTTGACGTTTGTGGACGAATATTTGGATTTCCACCTCCAGTGAAGTCCACAAGATAGCTAAGGCCTGTGCTTGGATCGGTGATCGTCTGACAAGGTGCGCCACAAATGGGCGTTGGATTTGCCAAAAGCTGCGTTGGTGTTGGGGGAAGAAAAGCGGTTGCATACGATGCTCGAAAGGCGATATCACGAACGGGGGCATATTTCAGCCCGACGGTTGGGTTTGTGGAGCTGTACCGTACTGTTTCGCGAACCCCTTTTGGGGGATTCGACGCTTGGCTGCTGATCGGAGAAAAATACTCATATGCGGTGCCGTTATAGACCGTATACCGCTCGCTTCGACCGGCGACTTGAAGATCAAGCTCGCGCACCGCCGAAACTTGATTCCGCGCACTTACTAACGGCAACAGTGCTTCCAAGTACAGGCTTTCCGTTGATTGCGACCGACCAAAGTAAACCGCATCAATTCGGTTCTCTGGCGTCAACGGATAGTCTTGCACTGCGCGCGCGTCACCATTCCCTTCTTTGCGATGACCTAGGCCTACGGTCAGTGTTATCGCACCGCCTGGAGCTGACCCGATCTCCCCTGATGCCCGAAGACTCACATCATTCAGCGTCGAGTCGCCTGCGTAGGATTGCGGCGCGAGAAACACGCCGAGATTGAGCGGCGCGCTCGCGGTGTCGACAAACGGATTAATCGTGCCGACGGCCAAAGCGGCGTTCAACGCGGTGACATCGGTACCAACTGATGTAAATCGAAACGAATTTTTCGACCATGTGTAGTCGAGCTCTGAGGTCCATCCGAATACAAGCGGCACCAGAATCCCGGCAGTCGCAGACTTCGTAGCACTACGAGTAGACTGCGTCGCTTCTTCGATGGAAGGGATCGTGATAGTTACACTTTGCCGAAATGGATTTATCGGCGAGCTTGCGGGAACCTGATACAGACTGTCTGGAATTGGATTATAGGTAGCGGTACCCTCGTTGACATTGATCGAAAACTCAGCAAAAAGTTGAATGTCTTTGAAAAGCGGCTGGCGCAACGTAGTAAAGATAGACTTTGTTCGAGGAGCGGTTCCAAACGGATTATGCAATCCGTATGCGCCGGTCCCAAGTGAAAGGTCCAAATTATACTTTCCCGAATTGACCAATAAACCGTCCGCGACATTGTTTCCAGCTCCGCGAGAAACCGAAGTGATGGGTGAGCCGATTGAGCGCCCGTCCCTGAGCACAAGATTTGGCGTCGTAATGCAACCAGAGAATCCTGCGGGTCCTAAAGAACAAGCCGGGAAGCGACTGAAGTCGAACGCCGGACTGCTAGAGATATTTGTGACTGCGCCGGAAAAGGGAGCTCCCGCCGCGTAAAGATAGGACGGACCATTCGTTAGGATGGCTGACTTGCCATCATTAAGGAGCTTTTCTCGGTCTCCGAGTGAAAGCTGGCCTGCCTCGGAGAACTGTCCACCAACAAAAACTTGGGTTCCGGCTTGATCAAGACCAAACCCATAACTCCCGTTTACCGTTCTGACAGGAGCGCTTCCATTGAACGTATTGTCGTATGACAGGCTGAAATCGCCGCTGTCAAAACGCCGCTTAAGGACGATGTTGACGACTCCGCCCAGCGCCGCGCCGCCATAGATTGCGCTAGCGCTAGAGGGCAGCACTTCAATTCGCTCGATCGCTGAGAGCGGAATTCCATTTATATCTGGCTGAGTGCCACTGGAATTTAGAAACTGACTGATGTTCACGCTCGCAGAACGACGGCCGTCAACAAGTATCAGCGTCTCCCCGGCGCTGAGCCCCCGCAAATTTATGGAACTGACCGTGCCGTTTGATGACCCGTACGCCTGGGCGTTCGTCTTGACCGCAGCATTCATCGTCAGCTGCCGTTTCAGAAAATCCTCAGTTGTTGCAGCTCCGGATTGTTCGATCTGCCGCGAGCCTAAGATCGTGTAAGGCTGAACATCGTCTTCCGTGCGCACCACGTCCACATTCATGGTGCGCGAGCCCTTCACCAAAATCTCCGGGATGCCACGCTTGGAGTTCGCGGCTTTATCTGTAGCGCCTACCGGGCCTGTGGGTTCATCGGAACGCGCAACGGCCTCCTCCGAAGCGCTCTCACCGTCCACGCCGAAACGCCGATACGCGCTGGCACTCCGTGCGGACGAATCTGAAACTAAACTACTTTCGACACGGCCTCCAGCAAGGCGAATCGCAACGGTACGCGAGTTCGTAAACTCGTATTCGAACGACGTGCCGGCCAAGAGCTGGTCTAGCGCCGCAGCGGGCGTCAGACTACCGACTACGCGTGGTGCCCAAAATTCGGCGGTTCCGTCAGTGGGCATCATCAACTGGAGGCCGGACTGCTGCGTGAATTGCATCAGTGCCCGATCAAGCGAGGAGGCATCTATATCGAAACTAACCTCTCTTCTCAAAACCTCTCGAGCCTCAACTGGCCCGACGCCGGCAATCACCGTATGTATCAGTAGAACCAATCCGACATAGGTAAGGATCTTGCGAAACCGGCAGATGACGTCATGACTGGGCGAGCGAAATCGTGAGAAGCGCGGATGTCGATCACCGAGACCAGATGGACAATCCTTGAAACCTTCCTCACAGCTGACCATCGCTCTCATAGTTTTTCTGATCCTCGTATGCTTTTTGCGCTCATCTCAGTTGGCCGTCGCCACACATTGCACGAACAACGCTTGGCCGGGAATTGACCAGAAGGTCGCTGCGCGGCAGCTTGGCACTTCTGCAGTCATTCTCTAACGAGAGATTCGCTAACCTTAACAAAGCTGGGAAGGTCTCAATTTGCTGCTGTCAACAAGAAGACGACAGGACGGGATATTTCCGTTATGTACTTGGATTATCAGCGTCTGTAGGCGCGCAAAATCGCATCCTGGGAGGGCAGCCTCGCTTCCCTTTTCAGCAACCAGATGTTCAGACCGAATCTGCGGCACCGCTATGCTTCGCGCTCCCCATGCGTGTGCCCTCGTGGCCGCGTGATGTACTGCGCGATTTTCAGGTATTGATACGAGCCGTGGCCTGGGAAGGAAAAATTCGGAGCGCCGGCTGGAGGCTGGCGGCATCAAGCACATCGCGACAGTGGGCCAGCGTGGTCGGCGCCGCCAGCTCTTGGATGTCCAGTTGGAAGAGCTGGCGCAGCTGCTGAAGGGCGGAGCGATTGCGGCCGGATATGCGAACGAGTTGTGGACGCTGCTGCGGATTGCCGCGTTGATCGAGGCGCGCTTCGGTGTTCGTCTGACGCCCGGCGCGGTGTGGAAGACGCTGCGGCATATGGGTTGGAGCGTACAGCGGCCTGCAGGCCAGGCACGCCAGCGCGATGAGCAGGCCATCTCGACCTGGAAGAAGAAAAGGTGGCCGGCGCTAAAAAATAGCGGCGCGGCAGGGGCGAACCATCGTCTTCATCGACGAGTCGGGTTTGTCCGAACGACCCTGTCGCGCGCGGACCTGGGCTCCACGGGGCGAAACCCCGGTTCTTCAATACAGCTTCAGCTGGAAGCAGCTCTGGGTGATCGCCGGAGTGAGCTTCACCCGCTTCTACTTTCGGCTCTTCGCCGGTGCGATCCGCAGCCCGCAGATCGTGCAGTTCCTGAAGGCGCTCTAGGAGCTGATCGGCAAGAAGCTTCTGATCATCTGGGATCGCCTGCAGGCGCATAAATCCTCGTGCGTGCGCTCGTTGAGCAGCTCAACGGCCGCATCGCTCTCGGGTACCTGCCGGTCTACGCCCCGGAGCTCAATCCGGTGGAATGTGCATCTGGGGTTATCTGAAATCCCATGAGATGCCGAACTTCTGTGCCCGGGATCTGGCGCACTTGAAACACGCTGCCCGATCGAGGCTGCGATCGATGCAACGTCGCACGACTCACGTCGCTGCCTTCTGGAAGCAGGCTGAGTTGTTTTGAGGGCGTCACCCATTTAGTGAAGCCTCAATAATAGCCAGGTATGAAGTCCTGGCTCAGCCGCCCGACAGCTCGCAGTAAACGAAACCCTCACGGCGTAATCTTGATCTCAAACGTCTTGAACGGCCAATCCCACCGCCACGGCCTCCACTCCCGCGGCCCCTCCCTCTCCGGAATCCCCACCGTCCATCCCCCATACCCCGCAGCATCGAAATACTTCACCTTCTCCACCACCTGATACCGCACTTCCGTAACCCACTCGCTGTCCTCAGAAGGCTTCGACGCGACGCCTACTTCCTTCACTTGCGGCGCCGGATCCTTCTCATGCCCTCGAAGCGCCTCCGTCAGCACCCGCGCGCCGCGGGTCCGCGCACCGCCCGCCCTGGCCCCGATCAACTCCGCCACCGTCGCCATCACATCCGCACTGCTAGCCGGCACGCGGCTCACCACCTTCTTCTGAAAATCCGGCCCCCGCGCCGCCATAAAATTGGACGTTACCGCCCGATTCATCGCCAGATGAAACGTCTCCCCGGAATCCTGCACCGTGTCCGCCACCGTCCACGTGCACACCATCGGCCGATCGCAGTCCGCGCTCAACGACGCAAAGCTCACCACGATCGCGGGTTTCCGCGACCTCTCGCGAAAGCCCAGATGCTCGACAGGAAGCGCCCCCCGCACCCGCCCCAGCCGCATTTCATCCACGAACAGGCCGCCCACATAGTCCTGCTTGAACAGCGCATCGAGAATGATCCCCGCACGCCGCCGCGCTTCCACCGTCGGAATATCCTCGGGCAGATGGATGAGGTCATACCCGCCATGCGCCTCAATCGTGGCGTACGGAACCTCCGGGTCCACCGCGATGATCGCGTCCCCACGTGAGGGGTACTCCCCCGACGTGTAGTCCACGATCTTCCCGGGGTCGTTCGGGTCGAACAGCACCACGCCGGCATCCGCCACCTGCAGCGCATCCACGATATCGATCGCCAGGAACCCCGGTGGCAACTGGTCTCGCTCCCGCGCCTTGCCCGCGTACTGAAGGGAGACGCTGGACTTGCTCGCTTTCCACACCGAGGAGAAGCCGTGCTCCGCCGCCACCACGATGTTGGTGGTCTCGAAGAGGTCCAGCGATTGGAGCGCCTTCTCCAGGGTGGCTAGCGCCCCATCCACCTCGAACAGCGCGAGCATCGCGGCGGGAGGGTCGTCTCTGGAATCGCGCGAGCTCGCGCTGTCGGCATCAGCGGGAGGCTCGAGCACCGGCAAGGCGAGTCTGTAAACGAGCAGGAACGGCTTGCCGCGCTTCTTGAGCTCGGGCAACACCTCCTGCGCGATCTCTTCGACACTTGCGCTATGCACCGCAACGGGCGCGTCCTCTGGCGGCGGCGCGCTATCCGCAGCTACTGGGTCGCCGATGCGCACACTCGAATACCCCGTCGGGGCCACGAGCGAGTCGACCGCAGCGCCCGCCAGTTCCTCGGCTGGGAACCCGGTGTGACTATTGATGAAGTACACCCCTTGTGCTCGCAACCGCGCGAGCGCTGGCGCCGTCATTGGATCCACAACCGCGGCCGCCAGTGCTTCCGGCACTAGCACGATGAAGTTGTGTTGCTCGGCAGCGAAGGTGGGAGCGCTGACGGCCAGCGCGATTAATGCAGCGCGACAGCATCGAAACAGCTTCGTGAAGGACATCCCTTTCCCCTTTCCTGATGGTTGTTGTCGATTGGAGCAGGAAGTAACGAGCCAACTGCGTTTTGGTTTATACGCGCGCTGTTTGCCTCTTGCACTACTCCACTCGTTGGGATGCGTATGCGCGGAAGCGAAGTCGACTTCCGTTGCGTTGAAGTCGCTTCAGTCTCGACGGAAGCTCTCTAGTCCTGGCGGAAGTTCTCACCCCGCGGTTTATCTAACTTTCCCCGCGTGGGAAGTTGCCCCTTGTGCGAGGGAAGTTGGTTCTTTCTCAAGGACCCTATTTATTTCCAGTGGAAGCTGCTTCCGCGTCAATCGCAATCTTTTTTGATACGGGTGTGTAAACCGGTCGCGCATAACGTCGTTCATGCCGCCCGAGAGAGCGCCAATGTGGCCAGGGTGGCCACACTCTCTCGAACATCGTAATCACACGAAAAGGAACATTTGTGAGTGCAATCGATATCTACGTAAAGGCCGTTGTGGTCCTGGACGCCTGGTCGGAAAGGCGCCCTGACAAGACCTTCTTCGGCATGGCTGTCGACGACTTCCGCAAGATCGTCGATCGGAGTTCGGCGGCGAGAGCCGAGGTCGCCGCGCTCGAGGGCCAGGTGCGTGAGGCTCTGAAGCGGCGCGACGCCGCGGACGAGATCACACGTCGTGCCGTCATTCGCGTCGTGAACGGGGTGAAGGGCGACCCCACCGAAGGCGAAGACGGCGAGCTGCTGCGCGTGATGGGCTATGTGCCGCATAGCGCCCGCGGCAGCATCATGAGCGCGGCTCGCCGGAACAAGGCGAAAGCCGCAGCGAGTGATCGTGAGGCCGTGGGCTAGCCGCTAGCCCCATTGGCTCCGCTGCACAGGCGGCGGAGCCTTTCTACTCAAACATGCAGCGAAGGAGTGTTGACATGTCTCGCAACGTTTATCACGTGACGCCGGTTGGCGATGCCTGGGGAGTGCGCCGTGCACGCCGCATCCGTTCGGACAGCATCCATCTTCTCAAGACAGACGCCGTCGCTCGTGCGAAGCGCCTGGCAAAGGCCGCATCGCTCGGGCAGGTGAAGGTGCACGGGCGCAATGGACGCATCCAGACCGAATTCACCTACGTGGAGGATTCTCGCAGCTCGCGAGGTTGAGGGTGCCGCAGCCGGCCCACTTCGTCGTGTTCAGCGAAGAGCTCATTGGCGTCTTACCTCCGCGCCGATGAGCGGGGCCGGTAGCACAGGTGGCGGCGGCGTCGAGGGACTGACGTCGCCGCCATTTCTCGATCAACGCACTCGCTCAGCCGTCGCTGTCGCATGCCTTCGATGTCGACAGACCTCGGTTTGCGGCAGATCGCGCGTGCTGCACCGGCTGCATTTCTCGACAATCGCAACAAGCATGCACCTCTTCAACAAAACCGCACCGGCGTACGCTCGCCCCATGTCAAAACCCGACCGATTCAAGGAAGAAATCAGCTGGCTGAAGGCATTCGGCAGCGTGCTGTTGGCAAGCGGCATATCGTTGTGCGTGTGGCTCGTACAAAACTACGCCACCCTCAGCCACTCCGCGTTGCTCGCATCGATCTGCGGTTTGTTCGTCTTCGCGACCGGCATTGTCGCCATCATCGTCCGGCTGTATCGTTGTTTCAAAATTCTGGAGGCGCTATGAAAGACTGGATCATTACGTTCGCCATCATCTACAACACGTTCATGGTCATGAGCCTGGGTATTCCGTGCCTGCTGCTCGCGCGGGATGATCGGCGGGAAGCGAAGCGCAAGGCGCAGACCGCGCCTGCTGCGTGACGCTCGCCATTCTTTGAAGATGAAGAGATGAAACGGTGCCCACCGGTGCTACCAACACCGGCGGACACCTGAACATGAAAACCTAAGAAGGAGGTCCCCATGTCTATCGCCAGCTTACCTGCAAAGCCCCTTCCTGAAGTAGACCCGGCACCGCGCGAACCGAGGCGCCTGGGCAGCACAACTCCCGCAGCGTTGGTCCACTAACGCACCACACGGGTTGATGCCCTGCTCCGCTGCGCACGTGTGCGCGCGCTGCGTAAATCGCGTGCGTGTGCACGGTCGGCTACTTTCAGGAGAAGATCATGGATGTCGTTTCATCCGAAGGCGCCTCAGCGCCCGCTGCGGCCGTGCTTCGCGCGCGGCCTTCTCTTCCGACAGTCTGTCGCTTCGCGCGCGCAACGTGTAGACGCACTGCGCTGCGGGTGGAAGCCTCGCACCTCAGCACACACACGCAGCTCGAGCTGCCTGCGATGCCTCCACGCATAGAGCGCGAGAAACCTCTCCCACGTCACAAGCGCATTCCGCCGCCCATGCATTTGATGGCAGACCTAGAATCCACGGGGGGCTACCGGCCCAGGGGTGAAGACACCGCATCGGCACCCGTGCTCTATACGGCTGATGCCTGCGGCTTCCGACGCGCAACGGATCGCGAGATCTTCGTGAACGCTCACGAGCTGTTCAAGGAACGATTCCGCGCGGGGCTGCCGGTCACGACGTATCCCGAGCTGTTGCGCAGCTTTCTGCAGGCGAAGATCGGGTGTCAGCAGTGCTGCGTATTCCTCGCGCTGTTCGTTACGCGGGATGAGATGTTGATCCAGGTTGCGGAGCTGTTCCGTGGCACCTCGAGTTACGTCAACTCGATGGTGTTGCAACAGGTTGATGCCGGTAGCCCACCGGTATTCTGAAACGCTCTCGCAGACCCTCGAGATGTTCTTGCGTCTCCTTGTCTATCGGCGACGGACCCACGATCCATAGCGCATTGAAGTCAGGCGAACCAGGCCAATACGCGTACTCAAGTAGCTGGCCCAGCGCCTCACGCACGCAATCGCGCGGAGCAAGCGCCGTCTTTATTTCGAGAACAGCTCGTAGCCGTCGTGCAACCGCACAATGACATCCGCAGGACGTCCGGCGGACGTCACTCCCTCGCAGCTCACGTTATCGCGCCCATGCGCCGCAGCCAGAGAATCATAGAGCGATTGCTGCATCTGGTAATGGATACGCGTGACGTCCGTCTCTTGCATTGCCTTGCGTGTACCCACTTGTCCGCCACCCGGCGTGGGAGGTCGCGGACGAAAAACGAACTCCTTCGATCCGGTGGTCGATGCACCCCGATTCTGCACGAGGGAGGTCGCGATTCTGAATAGCTCCAGGTCCTCCGGCTCGGTGAATACGAGACGGAGGCGTTTCGTCGGATTCCCTGAGCCCGTTGCCTCTGGACTGCGACCGGTTGCGGCGGCCGCGCCCGTAATGTCCCACGTAGCGCAATCAGATCGCTTACAGCGCGGAGGCGGAATGGATAGCTCTGGCCGCCGGAGCGTGATGCGTCTTTGATCGCTGGGCAGCCCACGCGTTTCCGCCGAGTCGATGACAATGTCTTCGATTGAAGCATCCAGGTCAGCAAGCCCCCGAAGCAGCGCTTCCAGTCCCGCGACGTAGTCCGTGTTCCGATCCGGACCCCGACTCTCGACCAGCACAAATTCTGTTTCTTCGTTGCGTCCGACCGAGAAGGTTGCGTTGAGCTCAGCGACATTCATCAACTTGGTCGCGAACTCGAATCCTCGCTCCACAAGCAAGCGGAATATCGTTGATGACTCACCTCCCGTGAACTCGCCTGACGACAGGACGCGACCCAGCGGCCGTCGCGCCGCCAACGCGATAATGGCTTTAGGCGGAAACCGCTTGTATCCGTTTACGAGCAAGTCCAACGCGGATGCACCCCTGAGAGAGGTCGATAACTCACACTCGTTGAACGCTCGAAGTATAACTGCGCGGCTCGCTAGCGCACGAGCCTGCCAATGTTGTCAGCCGAGCACGCCTCGCGGATACCGCTGCACGGTCTCGCTGGGGAAGCTGCATTTCTCGACGAAAACACCACGAATGCCCCTCCAAAGTCGATGCCTCGACGGAGCACACTCCGCTCGCGGATGAGGTCATCCGCGAATCATCGTAACCACGCCCGCTGTCGCGTAGACTGAACTCTTCCGGGGATTTCCGCATGAGCGTCGCAATGGAAGACTGGCCGCGTCGGCATCGCATTACGGTCGACGAGTATCACCGCATGGCGGAGAGTGGCTCGTTTGCGCCGGATGCGCGGGTCGAATTGATCGACGGAGTGATCATCGACATGCCCCCGATTGGAAGCCCGCACGCCGCAATAGGCAGTCGACTGGAAGCTTTGCTGGGTCAGGCCGTTGCCGGCCGGGCGATTGTTCGCTGCCAATGGCCCATACATCTGGGGGACGACTCAGAGCCCCAGCCGGACCTCGCTCTGGTCTTGCCGCGCGACGACTTCTATGAAAAGCGGCATCCCACCCCCACCGACACTCTACTCGTGGTCGAGGTAAGCGCCACAACGCTGGGCGATGACCTGTGGCAGAAGATGCGGCTCTACGCCCGCCATGGCATCACCGAGTATTGGGTTGTGGACGTCACGAACCGTCGGCTGCATGTGTTCCGTCAACCGGATGGCGCCGGCTACGAGCGAACCTCATCCAGTGACCGACCCGGCGCAGTCGAGATCACCGCGTTGTCCGGCGTATCGGTTGACCTCTCATCGCTCTTCCACGCCGGCTGACGCAATACACTCGGCAATCGCGCGATTCTGGCGGGAAACGGGCTCGGCTTTCGTCCGCTCGCGCCGGCATGGTGGTTAGCGCTGGCGCACGAGCTTGGCAGTGCTGTCAGCCAAGCACGCCTCGCGGATACCGCCGCACGGCCTCGCTGAGGAAGCTGCATTTCTCGACGAAAACACCACGAATGCCACTCCAAAGTCGATGCCTCGACGGAGCACACTCCGCTTGCCGATGAGCTCATCCGCGAGTCATCGTAACCACGCCCGCTGTCGCGTAGACTGAACTCTTCCGAGGATTCCGCATGAGCGTCGCAATGGAAGACTGGCCGCGCCGGCATCGCATCACGGTCGACGAGTACCTTCGCATGGCGGAGAGTGGCTCGCTCGCACCGGATGCGCGGGTCGAATTGATCGACGGAGTGATCATCGACAGGCTCCCGATCGGAAGCCCACACGCCGCCATGCTGCGTCGATTGCACGCTTTGCTTCAGCGAGCCGTAGGAGACCGCACGACTGTCGACTGCCAGTCGCCCGTGCGACTCGGAAACGACTCGATGCCTCAGCCGGACCTTGCACTCCTCCTGCCACGCAAGGACTTCTACGAAAAGCAGCACCCAAGCGTCGCCGATACTCTGCTGGTGGTTGAAGTGAGTGATGCGACCCTGGGTGACGATCTGCGCTGGAAAGCGGAGCTCTACTCGCGGCACGGCATCAAGGAATACTGGGTCGTGGACGTCGCAAACCGCCGTTTGCACGTGTTTCGCGATCCGGTGGCGGGCCGTTACGAGCGAACTTCATGCACGGATCAGCCGGGCATCGTGGAGATCACCGCACTGCCCGGCACCTCCGTCGACCTTTCATCGCTCTTCCGCACGGACTGACGCGAACTGGCGGCAGCCAAGCGTGCACGGTTCGCCTCAGGCTGAAACGCGCAACACCGTCACAAACTCCGCCGCCACAGTCACCTCCCCGGCGTTATTCGGGCTGAGCACCATTGGCGCGTAATCCTTGTTCGTGGGGGAGAGCACCACCTTCGTGTGTTGCCAATCTCCATCGGCGCCGCCCTCCTTCCGACGAGTTCTCTTTCTTCGCGCCGGCTTCGATCCAGACCGGTTTCTCGCCGCATTCCCCGTCTTCGGCAACGTGCGCCCGCAGGTCAGCGCGCCATGCAGCTCAAGCTGTCAGGTGCCGTCACGCGTGACGCGCGCGTCCCGCTGCCAAGCTAGAAACGCTGCGGCCCACCGGTGCACTTGACCGCAGAAATCGAAGTCATTGGGGAAGCGAGGTTCAATTGAACCCGCAAGGGTGCGCTCCGAGCCATCCTGGCATCCCATGATGAATCCTACAAGTTGCTGTTCTCGCACCCACGCATGGTGCGGGACCTGCTCGTCGGCTTCGTTCAAGGTAAGTGGCGCGAATGGATCGACCTTCGATCGCTCGAGAAGGCGAATGCTCACTTCGTGTCAGACAGCCTGCGCCGCCGTGCCGGCGACATGGTCTGGCGCGCCTGCTCGAAGGAGCCTGGCCCTTGCGTCTATTTGCTGCTGGAGTTTCAGTCGACCGTTGAGCACTTCATGGTCGTGAGAATGCTCACGTATATGGGGCTCTTGTATCAGGACCTCATCAAGGCGGGCCGCGTATCGCGCCGGCACCTCCCGCCGCTGCTCCCGATTGTCCTCTACAACGGTCCCTCGCGATGGCGCGCGCCGACGACGCTAGCCACCCTGGCTCGCACGCACCCCGCATTTCCGAAAGGGTTTCGTGCGGACATGCGATATCAGTTGATCGACATACGAAGGCTGCGCTTCAACTCTCCGGGTTTGAAACACAACCTTGTCGCCGCGATGTTTCGAATCGAGAATAGTCGCGATCGCCGCGAGATTCGGGACACGGTCCGCCTTCTGATCGCGCTGCTCCGCGGCCCTCACTCAGCGAGCCTGCGCCAGGCTTTCGTGGCGTGGGTCAACAAAGTCATATTCGCGCGGCTTCGAGGCGGGCCGCGCGAGAAGATCAACAGTCTGGAGGAGATACACGCCATGTTGTCGGATCGATGGACACAGTGGGAAGTGGAGCTCAAGGCAGAAGCGCTCCGTGAGGGGCGCCGTGAAGGGCGCGCCGAGCTGCTGCTCGATTTGTTGCAGGCACGCTTCGGTCGCGATCTGCCGCGTTGGGTGCAACGACAGATTCAGCGAGCAACGAGCGCACAACTGAAACGATGGGGCACGAGGGTGCTGAAAGCACCGTCCCTCCACGAACTGTTCGGACGGCAGCGCGGTGTCGAGGCCGAAAGAGCGCGCCCGCGCGGAAGCGGAACCCGCGTCGGCGCTTGAGATCTTCAGACGCCAGCGGCACGCGCGCCCGCCTCCACGGGCGGTAACGCAAGCCGATCAAGGGCGGCAGGGCGCGACGAACGAGCTCGCCGTGGTGTACGGGCAGGCAAACCTCATTGCCTGCCAGTCTCCGCACCTTGCCGAATGACCACTTCCGCCGACCCACTGGTCTTCGAAACCTGAATCGGCACCAGCCTCTTCAGCTTGCTCAGCGTTCCATCCAGATCTCGCGGATTGAACTGAAGTCTCCCACCGAGGATGGTCGCCCCGAGCGCGCTATCGGCGATGCGAATTTGTCGTTGCGAGTATCGATTGAGCTCATTCACGACATCCCCAATCGACATGTCGGTGAAGAAGAGCACGTTGTTCCGCCACGCCTCGCGATCGTCGATCTCGGCAGCCGAAATCTCATCCAACAGAAGGCGCCCATTCTCGTTGGTCGCTATGTGGCCTGCCGTCACATGCGCCCCTCCAGTGCTCAACGTCGGTATCGAGGGCAGAAGGTCCGATACGATGCTCAGCCTCTTTCGGTGTACGGCGACCTCGCCCTCGGACACCACCACGTCGACCCTCCCGTCTTCTCGCAGGCGCACGGAAAACGCAGTGCCCACGTCCTCAATCACCAGATCACGCGCATAGACCACGAACACTCGCGCTGTACTGTGAACAACCTTGAACCGCGCTTCACCGGCGTCCAGATGAACCTCCCAGCGGTCCGCTGACTCGCGATAGCGAACTTTCGAATGGGTATTCAGCTCAACTGTCGAACCGTCCGTCAGCGGCACGCGCCGGTAATCTCCCACCTTTGTGGCGTACGACTCCCATCCCCACTGCTGCACCAGGTAAACGCTCAACACGGCGGCAATAGCAACGATCGCCGTCCCCACGGCTGACAACATTGCCACTCTTCGCAACGGTGGAAAGCGCCTCATTTCGCGGCGCAACGCCGGCGCATGAATGGCTCCGGTATTGAACTTCGGTTGCGATGCCAGGATCCGCACCGCCCCCGCCACCCACTCCAGCGATTCCACCGGATCCGCATTCGCCTCGCACAACCGCAAGACTGCCTCACATCGCAGCGATGACTTCCCGACGTAGGCACCGAACATCACGGATCGCCCCGCTGACCGGCCGCGTTTCAGAATCTCCAGGAAATCGGGCTCTAAACCGGGCCCTTGCAGCTGCGGATTAAGCAGGGACTTGCTCGCCTGCTGACGGTTCAGATCCGCGAGGATCGCCCGGATGGCCCCGGCGGCCTCCTTCAGATCCGGCGTAAGTACCGCACACTCATCAAACTGCTTGAGGAACTCCGCGCAGAGGTCTCGCGACTCACCCACGTCGGCCCCAAACAACATGAACGGTTCCAACGTCTTCGCATCGGCGAGCACCGGAAACCATGCAGCCACCTGCGCGCTTGTGCCCTCTGGAGCCTTCGAGGTCGTCCTACGCTGGACGACCCATGCAAATACTCCTCTCACTGCCAGAACAAATCTCGACCAGATACCCTCTGGGGAAACGCCCCCGCCGAGCGCTTGCATATTTGATTTTCCACTTCGATTCTCCACCATCCCGGTGGAGAAGGACGCCGGCCCTGGCTTAGTATTCCCCCCTTTTTTCACAGGCCCCTGGTAGATGGTGCGGACATGTCCTTATCCGCTGCAGGGGTAGGCTAGGTGGACTGCCGCTGTCACGGCTTCCTCGCTGTCCACTAGAAGCTCTTTAATTTAGACGGCTGGCAATCCGAATTCCGTCACTTGGCGACCACAGACCGCGCACGGTTTCTACGGTCCGTGCTTTGCCCGTCTATACGGTTCGATCGTTTGCCATGTTCCTGTTGGATGCGAACCGCAAGCCGATCGAATACGTCGAGCTCGTTCACGGCTCGACGGAGCACGCGAGCCGTATGTCTGCGGGAAGTCATCAAATGAGTTGTAGCGACGCGCGTCGGCCCAATCAGCGCGGCGAATGCCTGGGCGCGCTGCTCGAGAGCCCTGCGGTCATCGAGACCAATATCGCCAAAGCCACTGCGGACCTTCAAGAGGCGCGCAGGCAGTTCACGGAAGTCATTCGCGCTGTCGCAAACGAACTGCCCGACGCGAGTCAGGCCGCTAACATGAGAGCGTTTGCCGACGGGCTTGCGACGACGCGCGAGCAGATCGAGACGGACTACGGTCTGCCCCAATACCGGCAGGACCGGCTGAAGGCGAACGACGACATCGGTCTCGCCCGCGGAACCGAAACGGCCCAGGTGACGTGCCAGAGTCTCACGCCTGAGCTGGCTCGGCCGATTCTCGCTTGGCGCAAGGTCGTCGTTACGAAATCCCGCGATCTCGCGCGCCAGCTCGACGAGTTGCGAGCTCAGCGTGACGTGAGGATCGCGCAGCTGCAACTTGCGAAAAAGGCCGAGCCCAGCGCGATCGTGAAGGACGCCGCGAAGAAATCGGACAGCGAGGTCAAGCAAGCCCTGCACACCATCAACTCCCCCATCGGTGACGGCGCTCTCGGCGACTCGCAGTTCGCATACGCCGTGGCAAGCGTCCCCGAGAAGGAGTGGCGACAGGACTTCAACAAGGCTTTCGCGCGCGGCCGGTCCGGCAACGTGGATATCGCGATCGTGCTGAACGAGGCCGCCGATTTCAGCGTGAAGGGGATGAGATTCGATGCAACGAAAGTTGCCCAGGTCGCAAGCAAAGTCACCACACAATCGCTGCTGTTAGCCGCAGGCATCGCCGGTGTTCCCGTGGGCAAAGCGGGCGGCTCAGCGGCGGCGGCGCCCGCAGGTGCGTCAGGCGGGTCCACCCCTATTTCCCGGCGCCGTTCGGGTGCATGCCGGTTCATGAGGCCGACCTGAAGCCTGCTGAAGGCAATGCCCCGAACTGCTCCGGCTGCCCCAACTGAAGGACGCGATCATGCCATTCGTGGACAGCGCCCTGGCCGCCCCGGGCAACAACGAAGCAAGGATTGACCGCACCCGCAGAGCGCTGATGGAGCAGCTTCAGCAGATCGAAGTGCTCATGTTTCGGGTGCTCACGGTGCTGCTCGTGGCGATCGTCATCTATGCGTTGGCGACCTTCGCGTTGGCGCCGCCAAAACCGAACGGCGTCTGGATTCAGATCGTGTTGCGCGTGTTTGCCGTGCTCGTGTGCCTGTTGCTCGCTTCCGCGGCGGGCGGAGGGATTCTGGGTTTCCTGTTCGGCATTCCGCGCCAGCTTCAGCAGGCCAACACACAAATCCGGCAAACGGCGGTGGCTGCGGCACCAGGCATCGGGGCGGGCGGCAACGGCACAAGCGACGCCGCAGAAAGGGCGGGCGAGGCGCGAGCCGCGGCGGCGACCAGCCGCTTGTACGGCAACAACACCAACCTCGAAGAGATCTCGGACTGGATCACCAAGATCATCGTCGGCATCAGCCTCGTGCAGGCGACGACCATCATGGCAAAGATTGCCGAGGCGTCGCAGAACTTCAAAATGAATGCGATGCAGGAGGCCGCCGGCGCGGACGTGGTATTCGTGCTGGTGCTGATCGTGGGCAGCGTCTCAGGCTTCCTGTTCTTCTATCTCGAGACGCGCACTCGCATCACGATGCTGTTCGTGGATACAGACACGGCGGTCGACCCCAACGCGCTGCTCGAGCAGCAGAAAACGGTGGAAGCCGCGGCCAGCACACAGATCGCGGACATCACGGGTCGGGGAGATCAGCCCGGGCGCGCGGTGAGCGTCGCACCGATTCCCGAAGACGTGGCGATGCTCAGCAAGCGCTACGAAGACCTGCGGACGACCGAGGAGTTCGCGGCGTGGGGTAGCGCGCAGGCGCGTGCGGGCAACCTGCAGCCCGCAATTCGTGCGCTCAGCGAGGCCATCGCGAAGCAGCCGGGCAACAAGGAACTGCTGAAGAAGCTGGCGGAAGTGCACGCACTGCAGGGTAACTGGCACGCGAGTTACACATTGTATTCGGACGTGAGCGCAAGCCAGCCCGACGACAGAGATCCGGAGCTGCTGAAGAACGTGCTCGTCGCGAGCCTATATCTCGGCCCGCCGGAAAGCTTCCAGAAGGCATTGGCGCTCATCGAAAGAATACAGGCCATCCCCGGCACTGCGGACGATCCGTTCGTTCAACTCTGGACCGCGGCCGCGCAAGCGCAACGCTACGACTGGATGTCTACAGACAGTCAGCTGCGCCCCGCCGTGAGAGCCGCAGCACTGGCGGCCGTGAAGCGTGTCGTCGCGCTCGAACCGAATCCGCAGGCGATTGTCCGTAATCTGCTGCGACAGATCTTCGACCCCGACCGTGAAAGCTCGTCACAGGAGGAGAACGATCTTGAAGTGTTCAAGGATGATGCGGAGTTTCGCGCGGTGATTTATCCGGGTGAGTAGACAATCGGGCCCACGCGTCGGCGACCGCTGTCGCGTACTCGTAGCTACCGCACTGCTCCTTGCCGCACATTCGTACGATCTGCAGAATGCGCCGCGCGTGATCCGTCTGAGCATGCCGGGTCACGCCCTCCGCGCGCTCGACGGCAATGGATGGCCGTTGAGCCGCACTTTTCTCACGAGTTGCGTTCGAATCCTCGCTCTGTCACCGGAGACCAGCTGCCAACTTGCCTCGCCCTCGCAAGGCGAGTATTGGTACGCGCCACCCTCGCACGGATCGCTGAGGAATACTGACAGTGAAGTCGGACCAATCGAACCCACGCACGATCACGCAGGCGCTGACGGCTACCTGCAAACTCATCTGGAAGGAAGCGGATTCCTTCACTCGGCGGCAGCTTGCGATCTCTTTCGTCCTACTACTGACTGCGTCTCTTCTCAGCGCTCTATACCCAGTCATCTACAAGCTGACCATCGATACGCTCAGCGGGCAGGCCGCCCCAACCGCACTCATCGCGCCGGGGGTACTGGTTGCGGTATTGGTTCTGTGTAACTACACCCTCGGCCTTTCGATGGGCGTACGTCAACTCGTTCACGGCTTGGGTGTGCAAAGGCTGAACCGGCGCATCAGCAACGAGCTGTTCGGGCACATCGTGCGGCTGCCGCTGCAGTTTCACCTCGATCGAAAGACTGGAGCTATCGGGGAAACGGTCAGCCAGGGGTTGAGTGGCTGCCAGATCATCCTGCAGCACGCCGTCTTCACATTTCTGCCGGTGGTCATAGAGTTCGTCGCGATCATCGTCGTGCTGATCCATTTCAAGCATTCGGCTTACCTCGGGATCCTTGGTGTCGCCGCTGTGCTCTACGGCTACACGTTCGCGCGAGCTGCGCAGCGGATTGCGCAGCCTTCCCGCGACGTCTCCAATGCTCACGTGGAAGCTCAGGCGACGCTCACCGACAGCCTGCTCAACTACGAGACGGTGAAGTACTTCCATGCGGAGCCGTCCATCTGCTCTCGTTACGACGACAGACTGGCGGACCAAGAGAAGGCGTGGAGGCGCGTGCTCCGTCTCAAGACGGGGCAGTCTGCCGCTCTCAGCTCGATATTCGCGGTGTCGATGGCGTCGTCCCTCGGTTACGCCGGCTATGAGGTTGTGCACGGCACGATGACCGTAGGCGATTTCGTGCTGATCAATTCCTACGTGTCGCGCCTCATTCAGCCGCTGGAATCGATGGGACTGGCGGCACGTGATGTCTCGCAGGCTTTGGCTTACCTCGAAAAGATGCTGGATATTTTCAAGGAGAAGGCGGAAGTCGATCCGCCCGCGCTTGGCACTGAGGCGCCACGCCGTGCCGGAAGTATCGCGTTCGAGAACGTAACGTTCTCGTACAAGCCGGACAGAACGACGCTCAGTGACGTGAGCTTCAACGTTCCGCCAGGCCGCACGCTGGGAATCGTGGGATCGAGCGGCTCGGGGAAGACGTCGATCATCCGCCTGCTGTTCAAGCTCTATGAACCCGACAGCGGCCGAATAGTGGTTGATGGCGTACCGACGAGCCGTATGCCGCTCGTCGAGCTGCGCTCGTCTATCGCGGTCGTTCCTCAGGACACTGTGCTGTTCAACGACACCATTGCGAACAACATTGCGTTCGGCAAGCTCGGCGCCACACAGGCGGAGATTGAGGAGGCGGCGAAGCTTGCGCACCTCGACAAGTTCATCAGCATTCTGCCCGAGGGTTACAACACACGCGTCGGCGAGCGGGGATTGAAACTTTCCGGCGGCGAGAAGCAGCGCGTAGCGATCGCGCGTGCCGCGCTCAAGCGGCCGTTGATCTATGTGTTCGACGAGGCAACGTCATCGCTGGATTCACGCACTGAGCGGGAGATTCTGCAGAACCTCATAGATGTGGCGAAGACGAGCACTACCGTGGTGATCGCACACCGGCTTTCCACGGTGGCTCATGCGGACGAGATCGTCGTGCTAGAGCGGGGAGCGATCGTCGAGAGGGGCACTCATGACGACCTCGTGACTGCCGGCGGCTCGTACGCGGCGCTTTGGCGCGCGCAGAACGCGGACCGCAAGCCAGCCGCGCTGACGGCCGGATCCGCTGCGTGAGCCGGCGGCCGGAAACCCCTCACGCGCACGCGGGCGCGGCGGGCTCCAGCAGCACCTAAGCCGCCACCGCCAGCCTTTTAAATCAACTAGTTAGACTAAGAAAGCGTTCCCCTCCAAGGGAGCGGGTTATCTCTCCGCGCAGGTTGCCGCGCGAGGCCGATTCAGGCATCGTGCCCCATCCGCCGCGGAAAGCCGCGGATCGAATCGGGGAGCTCCCGTGGGCAGAGACGGGCAGGACGCGGAGCGAATCACCACTACTCTTACGCGCGCGCAGAAGGCGCAGCTCGAGCGGCTTGCAAAGGCCGAGGGCGTAAAGGTCGCGTGGCTCGTGCGTCGTTGTGTCGAGCGGTATTTGGCTGAATCGGACCGCGGGCCGACGTTGCCGTTGAATTTCGGAGAGGACGATGCAAAGCGCTGAGCTGTTCGCCGGATGTGGCGGACTCGCCTTGGGTATGTCGCGTGCCGGATTTATCCACGCCCTGATGGCGGAGCTGGATGACGACGCGGTCGCGACTGCCAAACACAACAAAGAGCGCGGCGTCGAGCACGTAGCGAAGTGGCCGGTCGAAAAGCTCGACGTTCAGCTCATCGACTGGAGCAAGTACGACAACCTCGCGCTCATCTCGGGGGGCCCGCCCTGCCAGCCGTTCGGAATCGGCGGCAAGAAGAAGGGCTCCACCGACACGCGCAACATGTGGCCGGAGGCGATTCGCGCGGTCCGCGAAGCGGCACCGGAAGGCTTCATCTTCGAGAACGTGAGAAACCTCGCCGGTCCGAAGTTCCGGCCGTATCTCGAGTGGATTCGCCACCACCTTGCCCTGCCGAATGAAGTGCAGCAGAAGAGCGAGTCCTATCTCTCGCACCTCGCGCGCCTGCGCAAGAGTGAGGAGACCCCCGCCTATCGCGTGCATTGGCAAGTGGTCAACGCGGCGGACTACGGCGCGCCGCAGATTCGCCATCGCGTGCTCGTGATCGGCGTGAAGAGCTCACTCTGTATCGAGGCCGAGCAGATGAAACCCACACACTCGCGGGATCGACTCCTGTGGGATCAATACGTGACCGGCGACTACTGGGCCCGGCACGGGCTGCCGAAACGCAGGGCGCCCAAACTTGCGCAGGACCAGCGGCGAATCGCCAAACTGCGCAAGCTCGAGGAAGCGCCAGCCGGATTGCCGTGGGTGACCGTGAGAGATTGCTTCAAGGGGCTCGGCAACCCCAATGACGAACGCAATCACGTTCTGCAACCCGGCGCGCGCGTCTACCCTGGGCACACGGGAAGCCCGCTCGATCTGCCGTCGAAAGCACTGAAGGCTGGCGATCACGGCGTGCCCGGCGGGGAAAACATGATGGTCCGCGACAGCGGCTCGGTGCGGTATTTCACGGTACGTGAAGCCGCGAGACTCGTTGGCCTGCCCGATGATTACTTGTTCCCGCGCTCGTGCTCCTGGGGCGAAAGCATGCGACAGCTCGGGAACGCGGTTCCCGCGCAGCTCGCCGAAGCTGCCGGGCGCTGGTTGAGCGAGATCCTGCAGCGTCGCGCGGCGCAAACCTGACGCGCGAACGCGCCGCGCGATCGCCAGCGGAAGATGCCGCCCACAAAGCACCAGCTCGCTCTGCAGGCCGTCGAACGCGCGATCGACGAGTTCAAGGCGACCGCTGCGGAGGATCAGACTCCCGGCGGAATCAAGCGCATCCGCAAAGAGTTCGAGGAAATCGCGAACTCGATCGACAGCGCACGCGCGGCCCACGACCCCATTCGACTGCCACGCGATACCTTCGACCCGGCCGATCCCAAGGTCGTCGGTCGCATCGTGTCGCTGGCCTTGCTGGCGCAACCGCGTCTGCCTCTCGCGGAAGTCACCGAGGCGTACGGGTCGGGTGTCTACGCCATTTACTACGAGGGGCCGCACCCCTTTTACGCAGCGATCAGCGGCACCGAAACGCCGATCTATGTCGGCAAAGCGGATCCGGCTGTTTACGACGCGAGCACTTCCCGCGAGCAGGGGCCGAAGCTGACGGGCCGATTGATCGAGCACGCGGGCACCATCGCGACGGCGGAAAGATATGCGGCGGACCCTTCACGCGGCATCCTGCCGATTTGTCTCGCGGATTTCCGCTACCGGGCTCTGGTCTGCACGACCAACGCGCAGCTCGTCGCCGAACAACATTTGATTCGAACGTTCCTGCCGATCTGGAATTCCCAGACCAAGGCCTGCTGGGGCATGAGCAAGCATGGCGACGCCGCAACCACGCGAGCCAACAAGCGCTCGCCTTGGGATGTCGTGCACCCGGGACGCGCGTGGGCCCTGGATAGCCGGCTCGTCGACTCGTTGAGCCTCGACGAGATTCGCGCCCGAATCGATCAGACGCTCGCACGCGTGCCGCCGTGGCGGGACAAGCAGAAGCTAATCGATGAGTTTCTTGCCGGCTTCCAGCAGAGCCACGCCTAGCTACGCAGGAATCGCTTCAGCTTCTCCGCCAGCGTCTCCGTCTTGGAGATCTGACACTCCCACACCGTGAACGCCTCCCAGCCCAGCTTGCGCAGGAGTCGTTCGTTCTTGAGATCCCGCTGTCGGTTGCCCATCAACTTCGGCAGCCAGAAATCGAGCCGCGATTTCGGCAGACGCGCGAGCTTGCAGCGTGGATGCCGGTGCCAATAGCACCCATGCACCAGAATGACTTTGCGCAGCCGAGGCAGAACTAGATCGGGACGTCCGGGCAAATCGCGTGCATGAAGGCGATAGCGGAAACCCATCTTGTGCACGAGACGCCGCACGACGAGCTCGGGCACGGTGTCCTTGCCGCGCACGCGAGCCATGATTTCAGATCGCCGTTCGGGCGTTACGGTGTCGATGGGCCGCCTCCGATGATCCGGCCGTGCGCGTAGTCCCACTTTTCCTTGTACAGAATCACGTGGCTCGGAAAGACGGTCGCCTGCCACTCCGGGCCGAGTGCGGCGACTACTGCTTCCATCAGGCTGCGGACCGTCTGAGGCGCAGGCGGCACTCGAACCCGCGCATTCACCATGTCTTGATGCGGTCGACTAGGCAGCGCGTGGCCCTCCGGGCTGCGCAGCGTTTCAAACCGGAGCGTGTAAGGGAGCGCGTGCTTGAGAGCCTGCAGCAACTCCGCCACCGACATGTCGCCCTCGTGGAACATGTCCGGATGACCATCGGCTTCGATCCATGTATGCGCAATATCGATGTCGATTGGATGCTGCATATCGAAGCCATCCGGCGCGATGTTCGTGGTCTCGCGCTCACGACCCGGATCATTCGACCCGAAGCCGCCCCCGTTCCACGGGATCGACCTGTCTTGGGAACGGCGGGTTTTGCCTGGCGAATGGTGGCGGTAGTGCTTGATCAGCAGCGTCTCGACATCCGTCGCGTTGAACACCATGACGCGAATCGATTTGAACCTGACGCCGTCGATTAGAGTGGGCCGGTGCAGGATCTTTTCAGCGTGACGCGACAGGCGGTTGCGGAGCCCCCTTTTGGCGTCCGTCTTACCGATGTACACCAGCTCGCCCTTGTGAAAGAGCTGATAGACGCCCTGCACGTCCGGAACGAACTCCGCCATTTGCTGCGTCAGAATCTCGGGCTGCATCCGGTCGAGCTGATGGACCAGCCGCCTCTTGAGCACCCCGAGTAGGTCGACGTTGAATTCTTCGAAGCCCGGTATCACTCGGTCACTATACCGAACGAAATGCGACGCACAACGATCGCGGCCGGGGACACCGGTGAACTACTGGGACCCGCTCGCCGAATAAATCCGCAGCACGGTTCCCCGCCCACCCCTGCTCTCGGATTCCCGCACGCGGCGCGGAGCATGAGTGGGTTGCACGCAGCCTAACGTCCGAGCTTGGATTCTCGCAATCAGCGCTACCCTGACTTCGATGCACGGTCGGTCTACGCTACGCAGCAGTAGGCAAGGAGGCCGAACATGCTGCAACGGACTGAGTTCCCCCTGATTCACCTGGAGGATCTGCACAAGGACTACACCTCTGCAGATGTCCCCGTGCGCGCAATCCGAGGTGTCACCCTGACCGTCGAGCGTGGCGAGTTCGTAGCGATCATGGGAGCGAGTGGATCCGGCAAATCCACCCTCATGAACATTCTCGGCTGCCTGGACACACCTACCAGCGGCAGATACCTCCTGGACGGCGACGACGTGAGCACGCTCGACCGCGACGAGCTGGCGGATCTGCGCAACCTCAAACTCGGCTTCGTGTTTCAAGGCTTCAATCTACTGAGCCGCACCACTGCGCTCGAGAACGTGGAGTTGCCACTGATCTGCGGCGCGCGTCGACGCAAGGTGAAGAACGTGCGCGACCTCGCCATGCAGCGCCTCAGTCAGGTGGGGCTCGCTGATCGCGCGGGACACTTCCCCAATCAGCTTTCCGGCGGCCAGCAGCAGCGTGTCGCGATTGCGCGCGCGCTCGTCAACGAGCCCGAGGTGGTGCTCGCAGACGAGCCCACGGGAAATCTCGACTCGAAGACATCACTGGAGATCGTCAACATCTTCCAGGAGCTGAACAAGGCGGGACTCACGGTGATTATGGTCACTCACGAGTTGTACATGGCCCGCTTCTGCAAGCGAATACTCGTGATCAGAGACGGTCTGCTGGTGCGTGACGACCCAGTGGCCAATCGCCTGCACGCGCCCGACGAGCTGCTCATAGTGAAGCGGGAGGAAGAAGCCGCAAAGCTACTTGCCGCCTCTTAGGCAAACGCCGCGCGATCCAGCTCCAGCAGCCAGCGATACTCTTCCGGCACGAAGTGCTCGAGTGCCTGCGCCATCCAGTCCAGCGATCGCTCGACGTGGCGCAGCCGCTCGCCGGGCATCGCGCGATCCGCGAGTGCCTGAAACGCCTCGGACAGATTCACATGGATCGAGGCACCTTCATCCAGCAATGCAGTGCCAGCGCACGCGGCCGCAGCGTCACGCAAGACATCGATTGCACGCTCGATCCGCTGCAGGCCGCTCATGTCATGGGTTCGCTGGCCCAGCATCGTGAGCGCACACCCGAGGTTGCTCCGTGCGATCACCCACGTGCGCAGATCGGTGCGCCGATCGATCTCCTCGGAGTTCTCCGTGAACACGGCGATTGCGCGCTCGAGTTTCTCGATTCCTTCCGCAATCGAGACCGAAGTCGCATCCATCACCATTTGCACGCCGTCCGGACCGGCGGCGCAGGCGGTTACCGGCAGGCTGAACTGGTTCGCCCTAACACGTGCACGACGCAGTTCGCGCGCATCTTTACGCTCGCAGCACTCGGCCAGCGCTGCTTCGAATGCACGCAAAGAACCCTGATACACCTCGATGCGCTCGCGCAATGGGAGACGCGGCGCGCGAAGGCGCAAGGCAATTCCCAGAATCAAATGCAGCGCGAACCACTGATGCGGGTCATGCGTAGGAGAGCTCGCCTCAATGGCGTCTCTCGTAGGTTCGAGGCTTGCGTGCAACAGGTGTTGCACGGTTGGCATCTGAACGCTTTTCAGAAAAGAGGCGACGTCCGTTGCCTGCATCTCATTTCTCTGAATCCGACCCCGCGCTATGTTGGCGGATATCGAAGTAAATTCCACCGTCTATGTCCAACCAACCTCGCGCGGTGGCGTGCAGTGCCTTCATTGCACGCGGATTTACGGCGATGGAATTGCCTGCATCCGCAAGCAGCGCACTGTCGCTAATTGGCGAACTACCGGGCTGCGCTACGTGCGTCGCTGCCGCCGCGCCTTCGTCCTCGTCCGCTTCGTCGGAAGCCGCTGCAAATCCCGCGAGGCCCAGTTCGACGAGTGCCGAGACTACCGTCCCCGTGAGACGAGCACGGCCGTGATGCGTGAGCACATTGCGGATTTCCTGCTGCAGTTGCTGCAGAGTCATGGTTTCGCCCGCAAGCCGTGCGATCAGGTCGCACGCAGGTTTTGCCGCCGGGCCCAAGCCCAGGTGGCACAGCAGGTTGAACAGCTCTTCGAACACTTTAGCCCCCGCCGCAGCCAGTCGAATCCGCTGGCCGCACCGCATCGTCGCTGTTGCCGCGCCTCTCAATCCTGTAGACGGGCAGTGACCCTTGGCTCCGTTATCCGTACACAGCGTGGTATGCCAGCAGGAAACCTGCTGCATTCCACGACTGGCCGCGCATTCCGTGTCGAGACAACATCTTACCGTGCAGCCACTCGGTAAAGCTCCAGTTATCCAGCTCACACGCCCTGGCGAGCTGCACCAGCCCCCGGCGGGCGTCCGCCACTCTCTTATATGTAGTCAGTGCCGCTACCCAGAACCCGCCCGCCATCGGCCAGATGCCCCCATTATGGTACTGCCAAGCCGCGTTCTGGCGGTGGCGCGCCATATACGGTCTCCACAGGGTGCTCTTCTTCCGAATGGGCCTAACGGTGACGCGGAGCGGATAGGGCTCTGTCACCCCGCTGGCTTTCAACGCGCGCAGAGTTCGTACGGCCGCCGGCGTGTCCATGAGACCGTACATAACCGACAGAACATTCCCGAAGGCATCCCCCTCGTCGCCGAAGAATGAGAAGTTCACGAAGCTGAGGAACAGATCTTTGTACCGTGCCTGCCGTAGCACGTACTCATTCAACAAGCGCGCGCGGCGGTACTCCGCAATGCCTGCGGAGAATGGGTGAAATAATCCGTTGAAATTTTCGCGGGTCTGCCTCGCATTCGGTACGCGGTAGAGCTGCTTCACTCGATACCAGAGAGCATTCGTGTACAGCACGAATCCCGAGCGCGGCATGATGTCCGCCCAGTCGCTCGCTTCGTTCTGCTGCAGAAGGAAGAAGCGTTGGTGCTCTTGCGCCAGCAACCACTGGAGCGCGAGCTTGATCTGTGTGGCGTATCGACGTCGCAGGCCACGCGGCTTGCGCTGCTCATCGAGAAACGCAATCGCGATCAGCCACCACAGCGTCGAGTCGATGCAACCGAGATACCAGAAGTCGGCTTCGCGACGACTCGCATCCACGAACTTGGGGATCTGCCCATTCGGCGCTTGATGAGCCGCGAGCGTATGTATGCCGGTGACGGCTTCACGCTCGAGAACAGCATCTCCCGATAGCGCCATGCCGATGGCACAGATCGCAGCATCGCGACCGAAGATCGCGGTGTAGCCGCGCTTCGCGGAACGTTCGCTGGGTGTGGCGGCGAGAATGCCCGCCGGGGAGAGGTTGCGTTTCAGCAGCTCGATAGCCTGCGCCCGGCAGGTGGCGAGCAGCCCAGCCTCGTTTTCGAGACGCGGTGGAGATTTAGCCGGCGCGCGCCGCCTACGCTGGCTTCCTTCTAAGGAGCCCTCAACCGCCGGGCGGCCAAGAGCAGCACCCCGAGCTGCGCCCACGATGCCGCTGGAGCGCCTGCCAGCGCCCGGGCGCTGCCTGGTTTTCAACTCAACAGTCATGCGGCCGGGATTCTACAGGGCGCAAGCACCCGTGCCGCTCTGGGACGAGCAGCAGTTCCCCGGCCAGGCCGGACGCCGTCAGTTCTTGATTCGGACCTTGACGTTACGCCCGAGCGCAACCGCTGCACGACTGATCGTCGAGAGGGTTACCGAGGGGTCGTCACGCTTGAGCAGGCGATGCACCACGGCCCGGCTCGTACGCATGCGGCGCGCGAGCTCGGACTGCGACATTTTCTGCTTCTTCATGGCCCGATGCAGTTCAGAAGCGAGCTCTCGCTTGATCGCAAGCGCGGTCGCTTCTTCAGCCGGTCCGTCGTTCTTTACCGTGTCATCTGTGTCGCGCTCCGCGCGACGAGCAGGCTTCTTCCGAGCCATATGTACTTGCAGCCTCGGCCGCGTCAGGGGGCGGCAAACCATTCAATTAAAGGCGGGGCGACTCTAGCACACCGGATGTTGCAGCGCGCATTTCGTATGATACCTGTATGGACATCGTACATCTGATCCAGTCGGCGGTGGCTCCTGTATTCCTTCTCTCTGGAGTAGGAGTCACCTTAGGTGTGCTGACAAACCGTCTCGCCCGCATCGTTGATCGGGCGCGCCTGCTCGAAATGCGCGAAGACGAAGAGCAGACGCGTGTTGAATCGACCGCCGCAAGTTTACGCGTACTCGCGCGCCGCGCGCATTACATAAACACTGCGATCGCGCTCTGTACGATATCCGCACTGTTCGTATCGCTGGTAGTGATGTCGCTATTCGCATCCGCCTTCGTCTCGGCGAACTTGTCTGGAGCCGTAGCCATCTTGTTCGTCGCGGCCATGGTATGTCTCACCGCCGCGTTCGGCGCCTTCTTTATCGAAGTCCGCATCGCAACCCAATCGCTCCGCTTCGGGGCGCACTGACGAGCCGGGCGCGGATTCAGTGCAGCTGCACAGCAGCACTGCATTTCTCGATAAATACAGCAGATTTGCAGCGTTCCTCCCGCTCGCGCCGGGCGTAGGATCCGCGCGCATGGAAACCGCAACCACCCTCGTCCGCGTGCTCGGCATCGGTCACCTCGCCGCCGCCGTCCGCGTTTACCTTCACCATCTGAGGCCGCCCGCCTCAGATATGGATTGCTGGATCAACTCCGAAAGAGCGGCACTTTTTCTGGCATGCAGTGATTTCGAGAACACACCCTTGCGCCACTCACTCACCGAACGCGCTCGCGCGGACCGCTCCACGGTTCTCTTCGCCTGCCTCCACGGCCGCACCGCGAGAGTCGGCCCGCTCATCACACCCTTCCCAAACGAAACGCCGTACCCACATCACCTGACTCGAAGTTGGGACTTTAGTCCCGAGACCTCACTCCAGTTGCCGACGCATCTGACCGACACCCGGCAGACCCACCTGGCGCAAATTGGAGCCAGCTTCATCATTGGTGAGCTTGCGAAGATTCTCTTCGACCGGGTAACCAAAATTGATCCACCCCCAAACTCCAGCGCGCGCAATTTCCCCGAGCTCCATTCCGGGACACTGGTCGTGACCCGCACCATCGGCTGGCGCGAAGCCTGCCACCTCCCCCCACGCATTTGGCACTTCGGAATCCCCTGATCCAAATCGAGAAACCACTCGCCGCACAAATCAGACCGATCGGCGCACGCCAACCCCACCAGGCGCGTACGAAGACGCCAAGAGGCATCGAGTCGAGTGGGGAGGGGGTGTTCGGGACGTCTGCACGTAGGACTGAGCGCAGACGAGGCTCCGAGGGATCGATCTAGGGGCCGGTCCCGCGCCGAATCCCAGCGATGTCGCGCCGGGCTCGTACAGGAGGCTCCGAGGGATCGGTCTAGCGGCCGGTCCCGAACACCCCCTCCCCGCTCGACTCGATGCCTCCTCGACGGCGCCCCATTCAGGCGCCCCGCACAAGCCCTCAGTCGCCAGGCAGCTCGGACGAGGCGCCCCGCGCTACACGCCCCCGCCGCCAAGCGACACGCGCCGTGCGCCGTGCGCCGTGCCTGACCAGCGATCAGCGCACCGCGCACCATCACGGCGCCCCACGCCCCGCCACAGCCCAAGAAAACCCAAACCAAAAGAACAACTTACCCCGCAACCCCATTGCAACCCAGCCCAGCGCCAAATCTGCTACCCTTCGCAACCTTTTTCCCACCCCTTCGCCCGTGCCGGGCGTCCAAAGCCCAAATGCACCGCCCCATTCGCAACATCGCGATCATCGCCCACGTCGACCACGGTAAGACCACCCTGGTGGACTGCCTCCTGAAGCAGTCCGGCACGTTCGCCGCCCATGAAAAGATCGCCGATCGCGTCATGGACTCGAACGACATCGAACGTGAGCGCGGCATCACCATCCTGGCGAAGAACTGCGCCATCGAGTTCGGCGGCACCCGCATCAACATCGTCGACACCCCCCGGCCACGCCGACTTCGGCGGCGAGGTGGAGCGCGTGTTGTCGATGGTCGACGGCGTGCTGTTGCTGGTCGATGCCGTCGAAGGGCCGATGCCCCAGACGCGCTTCGTCACCCGCAAGGCGCTGGCGCTGGGCCACAAGGCCATCGTGGTCGTGAACAAGATCGACCGTCCCGGCTCCCGCCCGGGTTGGGTGGTCGACCAGACGTTCGAGCTCTTCGACAAGCTCGGTGCGAACGACGAGCAGCTCGACTTCCCCGTGATCTACGCCTCGGCCCTGCAAGGCTGGGCGAGCACGGACTCCACGCAGCGCCAGCCGGACATGAGCGCGCTCTTCGAAGCCGTGCTCAAGCACGTGCCGCCGCCGCAGGCGGACGCCGACGCCCCGCTGCAGTTCCAGGTCTCGACGCTCGACTACAACTCGTACGTCGGCCGCATCGGCATCGGCCGTATCCGCAAGGGTTCGGTGCGAGTGGGCCAGAACGTGGCCCTGCGCTACGGCGAGGAAAACAAGGGCACGGCCAAGATCGCGCAGGTGCTCACGTATCGCGGCCTCGAACGCACTCCTATAGATGAGGCGTTCGCAGGCGACATCGTCGCCGTCACGGGCATAGAAGACGTGAACATCGGCATCACGGTGTGCGACCCCGAAAATCCCGTGGGCCTGCCGCCCATCAAGGTGGACGAGCCGACGCTCGCCATGAATTTCCAGGTGAACACCTCGCCGCTCGCCGGGCGCGAAGGCAAGTTCGTCACCAGCCGCCAGATTCGCGAACGCCTGCAGCGCGAGCTGCAGAGCAACGTCGCGCTCCGCGTAGAAGACACGGGCGAGCCGGACATCTTCCGCGTCCAGGGCCGCGGCGAGCTGCACCTCACGATCCTGCTCGAGAACATGCGCCGCGAAGGCTACGAGCTGGCCGTCTCACGCCCGCAGGTTCTGATGAAGACCATCGACGGCGTGCTGAACGAACCGTACGAAGCGCTCACCGTGGATGTCGAAGAGTCGCATCAGGGCGGCGTGATGGAAGCCCTCGGCACCCGCCGCGCTGAAATGAGCGACATGGTCATGGACGGCCGCGGCCGCGTGCGCATCGAATACCGCGTGCCCGCGCGCGGTCTCATCGGCTTCCAGGGCGAGTTCATGAACCTGACCCGCGGCACCGGTCTCATCAGCCATATCTTCGACGGCTTTGCGCCGGTGAAGGGCGACATTCCCGACCGGCACAACGGCGTGCTCATCAGCAATGAGCACGGCGAATCCGTTGCCTACGCGCTCTGGTACATCCAGGAACGCGGGCGTCTCTTCGTGAAGCCGGGTGAAAAGCTGTACGAAGGCATGATCATCGGCATCCACAGCCGTGAGAACGACCTCGTCGTCAACCCGATCAAGACGAAGAAGCTCACCAACGTTCGCGCCGCCGGCAAGGACGACGCCATCCTGCTGACTCCGCCCATCGAGCTCACACTCGAATACGCGGTCGAGTTCATAGCGGACGATGAGCTGGTGGAAATCACGCCGGAAAACATTCGTATCCGGAAGCGCTACCTCAAGGAGACGGATCGGAAGCGCGCGTCACGCGCCTCCGAAGTGGCCTGACGAACCGCAGAGGCGCTCAATCGCGGGGGTGGCCAAGGAAGCACGAAGCGACCCCGCCTTCGCTCTTCTCCCTTCTTAATCCTGCCGCCCGGCGATTGAGGGCTTCTTCAGGCTGCGAGCCTAACGCGCGCTATCGAGCGCCTTTCTCAGCCGCCCCGCCCACATCGAAAGAATGCGATCCGCTTCCGCCGTGTTGGTCACGCGGTTAGCGATCTGCAGGTCGTAAGGCCCTCTTTCCAGCCCCCGCTCCCGATCGATCACATGCCCGATGAGCGTGTTGGTCTGGGAATCGTAGAGATCGGCAACGAGCGTCATCTCACCCGCATTGACTACGTAGGTGCGCGTGCCAGGCGTCATGGTATCCGGCGCGTTGATGAACAGATCAACGATGCGCGCATGAACGCGCAGCACATCCTCACCCACCGAATCCACGAGCGGATAGCCGTTCTTCCGCCCCAACTCGCGCGCCGTCACCTTGCGGGCGAGCTTGCCGAGATCCACGCGAATGGCCTCCGCATCGACCTTGCCTTCGCCACCGTAGATGTTGCTGCCCGTGAGCGTGCGCTTCGCGTCCCAGTTCTTGTCGAACGAGACTTCCACGGGATCGAGCATGACTTTCTTGTATTTGGCGAGGCTCGCGCCTTCGCGCACGTACACCGCGTCCAGGCCGGGCCGCTTCACGCGCGGCATTCCGTCCCAGCTGTCGGGCGTTGGCTCCTTCGCCGCCGCCACACCCGAAACGCCCAGCATCACCGCGACCGCGGTGATCGCGAGAGCTCGCTTCAAAACCAGTTGAACGTCCATCTCATTGCCTCTCGAGAGTTACGCCACTGACTCACTTGGAGCGCGCGGCATGCCGCGCGTTCCGTCAAACCTCGCGTGCGCCGCGAATATCGATGAACTGGAGAAACTCCGAACGCGTACGCGCGTCTTCGCGGAATGTGCCCATCATGCGGCTCGTGACCATGGACACCGCGCGCTTGTGCACGCCGCGAGTCGTCATGCACTGGTGCACGCCGTCCACCACCACGCCGACGCCGCGGGGCTTCAGCACTTCGTGAATACAGGCCGCGATCTGCGCCGTGAGCTTCTCCTGAACCTGGAAGCGGCGAGCATATCCGTCGACGACGCGGGCGAGCTTGCTTATTCCGACCACCTTGTTGGTGGGCAGGTAGCCGACATGTACGCGGCCGATGATCGGCGCCATGTGGTGCTCACAGTGCGACTCGAAGGTGATGTCGCGAAGAACGATCATCTCGTCGTAGCCACCGACCTCTTCGAACGTGCGGCGCAGGTAATCCGCGGGGTCAATGACGTAGCCCGAAAACCAGTCGCTGTACGCATCGACCACGCGCTTGGGCGTGTCGAGCAAACCTTCGCGCGTCGGATCATCTCCCGCCCACGCGAGCAACGTGCGCACTGCTTCTTCAGCCTCGGTGCGCGAGACTTTAGTCGACGGAGCGGCGGCGGGTTTCTTTGCTTTTGCCATGACGGATATCTTTGCTGAGGGAGAGCCGGCGGTTGGGCCGGACTTCCGGCACGCGCAGGGGCTGGCAGTTTAGCGCCGCCCGGGAACTAACGAAGCAGCTTTTCCATCTTGGAAACGAGCGTCGAGGGCTGGACGTCCAGCGCGCGAGCGAGCTTGCAGAGGGTCGTCAGAGTGGGCTGGCGGATGCCGCGCTCGATCTGGCTGACGAAGGTTCGGTCGACATCCGCACTGAGCGCGAGGGCTTCCTGGGAAACACCGGCCGCCAGGCGTTGTTCTCGCAGCACTCGACCGAAAGCTGCTGAGACTTGATCCGCGCGCATGAGGCCGGCATCATTCGGTCTCCTGAGGCTTTCGGTCCACGGTATATAGTCAACATTCTGGTTCGTCGTTCATTCATGTCGGCGCGTACGATTCGACGCCAGGGCTTGACCGCCCGGCTGCCCGCACGCGCTTGAGTGATACACTCCCGCCCCATCACCCGCGACTGCATGGCCCTCCAGCATGACTAACCTGGCAGACGCACGAAATCTCGCGCTTTTCTGCGATTTCGAGAACATCGCGCTGGGCGTGCGCGAAGCGCGCTACCCCGAGCTCAACGTGAAGCTCGTCATCGAACGCCTGCTCCTCAAAGGATCCATCGTCGTACGCAAGGCGTATTGCGATTGGGACAGGTACAAGGACTTCAAGGCGGGCATGCACCTTGCGGGCTTCGAGCTCATCGAGATCCCGCACGTGAAGCAGTCGGGCAAGAACTCCGCCGACATCCACATGGTCGTGGACGCGCTCGACCTGTGCTACACCAAGCCGCACGTGGACGCGTTCGTGATCATGAGCGGCGATTCGGATTTCTCGCCGCTCGTCGCGAAGCTGCGCGAGAACAACAAGAGTGTGATCGGCGTGGGCGTGAAGAACTCCACGTCCAATCTGCTCATCGAAAGCTGCGACGAGTTCATCTACTACGACGACCTGGTGCGCGAAGTGAAGGCGCGCCCTGTGAAACGAGCCACGCGCGCGAAACAACCCGCGCGTTCGGCGTCGACGGCAGCGGCCGAACCCGCCGCCGCGGCAGCCGTGGAAACCAGCGCCGGCACGACTGCCGCCGATGCCAAAGCGCAAGAAAAGCGACAGGAAGCTTTCGATCTCGTTCTGGCGACGCTCGAAGGCCTTTCCGCCGAGCGCGGCGACGACGGCAAGATATGGAGCTCGCACGTGAAGCAGATCCTGAAGAGGCGCAGACCGGGCTTCAACGAAAGTTATTACGGCTTCAAGTCGTTCAACGCGCTGCTGGAAGAAGCCGCCAAGCGCGGCATCATCACGCTGGAGCGCGAAGGCAAATCCGGCAGCTACATCGTGCGCGCCGTGTCCGATTAGGTAGCAGAGTACGTATCGCGCCCTCCCAACGGCCGCCCGCACGTCTTTCGCCGCGGCAATGTTCGCCGTTCGGCGGATACGGCGAGCGACGTACAGACAACGGCCCAGTCTCGGGTAAGCTTCGTGCTACCTCGCCGTTCGTGCAGTCCAACATCGCCCCTATCGTGATCCCCACTCCCCTTCGCTGGTTCGCAATCTCCGCCGCTACGGCAGCACTGCTGGCGGGGTGCGCCAAGAAGGGCGGACCTCCGCCGCAACAGTCGGTAGAGGTCACCGTGATTTCCGCCAAAGCGCAGTCCGTGCCGATCACGCGCGAGCTCGTGGGGCGGCTTTCGGCCACCCGCTCGGCGGATGTCCGGGCCCGGGTCGCCGGGGTGCTGCAGAAGCGCATATATAAAGAGGGGTCCACGGTGGCTGCGGGCCAGCCGATGTTCCAGATCGACCCCGCTCCCCTGCGCGCGGCGCAGTCGGGTGCCGAAGCGTCGCTAGCTCAAGCGCAGGCGGCTGCGACCAATGCGGCAGTTACAGCCAAGCGCAACCGTGAGCTTGCCCCGGGCGGCCTCATCTCGCGTTCGATGCTCGATGATTCCGAGGCTGCGGAGCGATCCACTGCCGCGCAGGTGTTACAGGCGAAGGCGGCGTTGGAAACCGCGCGTATCAATCTTGGCTACGCGACGGTGACGTCGCCGATCTCCGGCCGCTCCGGGCAGCAGCGCGTGACGGAGGGGGCGCTGGTCGGCCAGGGCGAAGCGACCTTGCTGACGACCGTCGAGCAGATCGACCCCATCTATGTGAATTTCGATCAGCCGGCTGCGGAAATCGGGAGTCTGCGGCGGCAGCAGACGGCAGGCACCATCAAGCTCGTTGATGGAAACTCCGCGCGCGTGACGGTGCTCTTTCAGGACGGCACGCCCTACGCGAAGGAAGGCACGCTCGATTTCTCCGATTTCAGTGTGAACCCGACGACGGGCGCGTTGGCGTTTCGGGCGGTGGTCCCGAATTCCGATCGGCAACTGCTGCCGGGAATGTATGTGAACCTGCGGCTCACGCTGGGTGACCTGAATCACGCGTACCTCGTGCCGCAGGCCGGGATTCAGCGCGATACGCAGGGGCCGTTCGTGAAAGTCGTAGGCGCTGACGGCAAGGTCGCGCAGAAGCGCGTGACGTCGGACCTCGCGGTGGGCGGAAACTGGATCGTGACGAGCGGCCTCGCCGATGGCGATCAAGTGATCGTGTCGAACTTCGGCAAGGCGCGGCCGGGGATGCCGGTGAAGGTGGCGGGCAGCGCGCCTGCGGCCAGCGCGGCGCAGCCGGCTAACTCAGCTTCGAAGCAGCAGTAGCCCGCATGGCCGAGTTCTTCATCGAGCGCCCGGTCTTCGCGTGGGTGATCGCCATCCTGATCGCCGTCGCGGGCCTGCTTTGCGTATTCGAGCTGCCGACGGCGGCGTATCCGGAAATCGCGCCTCCGCAGATCACGGTTTCCACCACGTATCCGGGCGCCAGCGCAGACACGGTTGAGCAAACGGTCACTCAGGTGATCGAGCAGCAGCTCACCGGCATCGACAACCTTCTCTATTTCACGTCGACGTCGAACTCCGCCGGCGGCGCGTCCATCACGCTCACGTTCGACACCGGTACAGACCCCGACATCGCCGCCGTTCAAACGCAGAACCGCGTGGCGCTAGCGCAGCCGCGCTTGCCGGTGGAAGTAATCCAGCAAGGCATCACCGTCGCGAAGGCGAACGCGGGCTTCGCATTCGCGCTCGCCATCAAGTCCGACGACGGCAGCCTCAACTCGCTCCAGCTCAACAACGTGCTGGCTTCGCAGATGCTCGACCAGATCAACCGCATCTCCGGTGTCGGGTCGACGAACCAGTTCGGCTCCGAGTTCGCCATGCGCATCTGGCTGGATCCGGACAAGCTGCACGGCTTCAACCTCGCCGCGAACGACGTGCTGAACACCGTGCGCGACCAGAACGTGCAGTTCGCCTCGGGCACGATCGGCGCGCAGCCCGCGCTCGCCGGCACGCCGCTCGTCGCCTCGGTGCAGGCCGAAAGCCGCTTCACCTCGCCCGAGCAGTTCGAGGACATCATTCTTCGCGCCGACGCGAACGGCACGACCGTTCGGCTTCGCGACGTCGCCCGCGTCGAGCTCGGCCCCGCGACCTACGGCCGCGACACGCGCCTCGACGGCAAGCCCATCGCCGCATTCGCCGTTCAGGTGCTCCCCGGCGCCGACACGCTCGACGTCGCGAAGCGCGTCAAGGCGAAGATGGACGAGCTGCTGCCCACGCTGCCGCCGAACATCAGCTGGTTCGCGCCGTACGACTCGACGACGTTCATCACCATTTCCATTCAGGAAGTGGTGAAGACGCTCATCGAAGCCATGGTGCTCGTGTTCCTCACCATGCTGTTCTTCATGCAGAGCTTGCGGGCCACGCTGATTCCGACGCTCGTCGTGCCGGTGGCGCTGCTCGGCGCGTTCATTGGCATGAAGGTCTTCGGCTTCTCGATCAATCAGCTCTCGATGTTCGGGATGGTGCTCGCCATCGGCATCGTGGTGGACGACGCCATCGTCGTCATCGAATCCGTGGAACGGATCATGCGCGAAGAGCATCTGTCGCCGAAGGACGCGACGCGCAAGGCGATGGGGCAGATCACCGGTGCGATCGTCACCATCACGGTGGTGCTGAGCGCGGTGTTCATCCCGAGCGCGCTGCAGGCTGGCAGCGCGGGCATCATCTATCGCCAGTTCGCGCTCACCATTGCCATCTCGATGGCGTTCTCCGCGCTGCTCGCGCTCAGCTTCACGCCGGCGCTGTGCGCGGCGTTCCTGCGACCGGATCACCTGAAGCCGAACCTCGTGTTCCGCTGGTTCAACAAGGCGTACGACTGGGGCTCCGGCATCTACAACAACAGCATGATGGAAGCCGTGCGCCATCTGCCGCGTTGGATGGCCGCGTTCGTCGTGCTGCTCGTGATCGGCGTGTTCCTGTTCTTCAAGCTGCCGGGCAGTTTCATTCCCGACGAAGACCAGGGCTACGCGCTGGCTATCGTGCAGCTTCCCCCGGGCGCGCCCATCGAGCGCACTACCGCCGTCATGTCGGAAGTCGGCCGGCTGCTGCACGACAGCCCCGACGTCGAGACGGTGATGGAAGTTTCCGGCTTCAGCTTCGTGGGCCAGGGCGAGAGCGTCGGCCTTGGCTTCGTGAAGCTGAAGGACTGGGGCGACCGCAAGGGCACGGTGCAGGACTTCATTCAGTGGTCGAACGGGCACCTTCAGCGCAACGTGAAGGATGCGACGGTGTTCGTCGCGAACAACCCGACCATCCGCGGCCTCAGCCAGTTCGGCGGCTTCGAGTTCTATCTCGAGGATCGCGCCGGTCTCGGCCGTGAAGCGCTGGCTGCCGCACAGGCGCAGCTGCTGCAGTCCGCCGGACAGAACACGGTGCTCGCGAATGTGCGCCCCAACGCGATCGACGACGCGCCGCGCCTGACGATGACCGCCGATCGCACGCAGGCCCAGGCGATGGGCCTTTCGGTTAGCGATGTGTATACGGCGATTCGGCTCATGCTCGCGCCCGTGTACGCGAATGATTTCTTCCGCGACGGGCGCGTGCTCCGGGTGCTGCTGCAGGCGGACGCGCCTTATCGCATGGGCCCGGATGCGCTCAATCACTACTACGTGCCGAGCAAGCTGCCGAACGGGGGAATGATCCCCATTTCGTCGGTGGTGAAGACGAGCTGGGTCGTCGCGCCGCCGAGCCTTACGCGTTACAACGGCTTTCCCGCGGTCAACATTGCGGGCACCAATGCGCCGGGCAGCAGCTCGGGTGATGCGATGAAGGCGATGGAAGGGATCGTTGGCAAGGATCTGCCGCGCGGATTCGGCTTCGACTGGGCGGGCCAGTCTCTGCAGGAGATTCTGTCGGGTAATGAAGCGCCGCTGTTGTTCGGGCTTTCGATTCTGGTCGTGTATCTCTGTCTCGCGGCCCTGTACGAGAGCTGGGTTATTCCGGTTTCAGTGATGCTGGCCGTGCCGCTGGGCGTGATTGGCGCCGCCATCGCTACGACGATGCGCGGGCTGCCCAATGACATTTTCTTCAAGGTAGGCTTGATCACGATCATCGGGCTTACGGCCAAGAACGCTATTCTGATCGTCGAGTTCGCGGTTACCGAGCAGCAGGCTGGGAAGCCGCTGCGCGAAGCGGTGCTCGAAGCCGCGCGGCTGCGGTTCCGGCCGATCATGATGACGTCGTTTGCGTTCATCCTTGGGGTGATGCCGCTTGTGCTGTCGACTGGCGCGGGCGCCAATGCGCGGCATGCGATTGGTACTGGCGTGGCGGGTGGAATGCTGACCGCCGCCCTGTTGGGCGTTCTGCTGGTGCCGCTGTTCTATGTGGCTATCCGGCGGTTGATGGGCGACAAGCTCGAGCCGCCGCCGAAAGGCTAGCGCCTCGCCCGGCCGTTCTCAGCCGCCCGCGGAAAGGAATGCACGCCGTGCCCAGCTCGCACGCCCCGGAAAACGCAGCACGCCCGTCGCTACTGATGGTCGGCCTGTGCCTGGCCGCCATCTATATCGTTTGGGGGACAACTTACCTGGCCATTCGGATCGGGCTGCAGGAACTGCGCCCCTTCTTCATGCTCGGAACACGCCTCGTCGTCGCGGGCGGCGGATTTCTGCTCGTGCTGCTGATGATGGGCGCACCCCTGCCCACGCGTAAGCAGTGGCTCAACGCAACCTACCTCGGCACGCTCATGCTCGTGATCGGCATCGGCTGTGTCAGCGTCGCCGAGCAATGGGTGAGCTCCGGCGCCGCCGTCGCGCTCATCAGCATCAACCCACTCTGCACGGCGCTGTGGCAGGTCGCATTCGGCCGCAGGCCAACCACGCTCGAATGGGTCGCGATCCTAATCGGCGCCGTCGGCACGGTCGTGATGGTGATGGGCCAGGACTTTCAGGCCAGCCTCGTTGGCACGGTCATTATCGTGATCGGCGTAGGCGCCTGGACGCTGGGCACCAGCCTTGCAAGCAAGCTCGACATGCCCCACGGCGGCATGGGGTTCGCGGCGGAAATGCTGTCGGCGGGAGTCATCGCGCTGGTCGTGAGCGCCGCATTCGGCGAACACTGGGGCCTGCCCCACACCACACAGGTGTGGAGCGCGTGGGCCTACCTCGTGGTGTTCGGCTCGCTCATCGCGTTCTCCGCATACCGATACGTGGTCGATCGCGTCTCCGCGACGCTCGCAACGACCTACGCCTACGCGAACCCGCCCGTCGCCCTCTTCGTCGGCTGGTGGCTCGGCGAAGAACATTTCTCGGCCAACACGTTCATCGGTTTGCCCATCGTGCTGGTCGCTGTCGCGCTACATGCGTGGGCGTGGCGACTCTCGACCACGGTCAAAACGCAAACGCCGCTCCAGCCAGCAACTCGTATTGAATGAACGCGTTGCCCTTCACCCGGATGGCGCACGCGCCACCCTGAGATCCCGAAGCGCAGAAGAAGGCGGACTCGCTGTTCACGAACGTCACGAACCCGCGCGCCTCGAGCCGCACGCCGAAGTGCTGCGTCACCGGCAGCTTCAATCCGCCACCCAGCGAGAGTGAGAAGCGCGAGTCATCACCGCCATTGCCGCTCTGTGGGCTGAAGCGCGTGAGACCGAGGCCGCCCACAATGTATGGCCTGACAGGCAACTCATCGTTCACGTTGAGCGTGCCGCCGAGATGCAGGTATTCCACGTTCAGGTCGAATGGCGCGATCGGCGAGTTCTTCGCAACACTCGCTTCCTGCCGCGAGTAGAAGAGCTCGTAGGATTCGCTCTTGTCGCCGGGGAAGAGATTTACCGCGAGCCCGAACGAGCCGTGATCGTCGAGATCCACCTTGCTCGCCGAAGCGCTGCCGTCGAGATCGAAGTCCCCGCCCATGCGGTACCCGATGAACGGTGTGACTTCCCAGTTCCAGTTGGCGAGGGGGCTGTCTTCGTCCCGATCCCGATTCACTCCGCTCTGCGCGTGCGCGGCGCCCCCGCCCACGGTTCCCAGGCAAAACAGCGCGATGCCGGCCAACGCGCGTATCGATGATTTCATGTGTCCGTCGCTCATGCCGTCTCTCACGGGTGTCGACTATACCCGTCCCCTATTACGCGGCGACCACGGCTTTGGACGCTTTGCCGCAGCTGAATTGCGCCCTGCCGGACTGTCGCCGATCATCCACACCCACACGGTCATTTTCGGCAGCTCAGGCCGGTCCAGATGGATCTATCACTGACGCGTTCGTCAAAATAATAGCGGGGTTGCTCACATGAATCGTCGGATGCTGTTCCGGTCGCTGCTCGTTGCGGCAGCGCTCTTCGGGTTCTCGCAAGCGGGTTTGGCGCTCGACCTGCAGTTGAAGGGCAAGACGGCGCTCATCACCGGCAGCACGGCGGGCATCGGTTATGCCACGGCGGAAGCGCTGCTCAAGGAAGGAGCGGACGTCATCATCAACAGCCGACGCAAGGAAACCTGTGAGGCCGCCGTCGCATCGCTGAAAGCAAAGACCGGCCGCGCGCCGAAGTACTTCGTCGGCGACATGAGCCTCGCTGCGGAAACGACGCGTCTCGCCAAGGAATTCCCGAATGTGGACATCCTCATCAACAACGTCGCCACCTTCATTCCGAAGGAGTTCCTGCAAAGCACGGATGAGGATTGGCAGAAGATCTACGACACCAACGTGATGTCGGGCGTGCGGCTCTCCCGTGCGTATCTGCCGCGCATGAAGCAGCAGAACTGGGGACGCATCATTTTCATTTCCAGCGAGAGCGCGCTTCAGATCCCGACGGAGAGCATCCACTATGGCGTGACGAAAGCAGCGGAGATCGCCGTGGCGCGCGGCATTGCCGAGACGGTCGCCAAGACAGGCATCACCGTGAACAGCGTGCTGCCCGGCCCGACGCGCGATCCGTCCGATCCGCGTTTCGCGGACTTCGCCAAGCGCATGGGCAAGGCCAGCATGGAAGAAGCCGAAGCGGAGTTCATCAACTCCCGGCGTCCGACCTCGCTCATCAAGCGCTTTGCGCGCCCGGAGGAAGTGGCTTCGCTGATCGTTTACGTGGCAAGCCCGCTCTCGTCGGCCACAACCGGCGCGGCGTTGCGCGTCGACGGCGGCGTGGTCAAGAGCGCGTACTGAGGCGCGAGATACCGGTCGAGCATCGCGCGCAGGTCGTCGCGCGCGATTGGCTTGCTGAGGTAGTCATCCATGCCGGCCGCGAGGCAGCGCTCGCGGTCTTCCGGCAACGCGTTCGCCGTCAACGCGATGATGGGGATGCGGCGGAGCACGCCCTCCTGATGCAGGCGCCGCATCTCCGCGGTGGCCTGGTAGCCGTCCATCTCCGGCATCGAGCAATCCATGATGACGAGGTCGTAGCGGTTCGCCATCGCGAGCGTCACGGCCTGATAGCCGTCCGCCGCGATATCCACGGTATATCCCATTTTCTCGAGCATCCGCTTCACGAGCCGCTGATTCACCACATTGTCTTCAGCCACGAGCACCCGCACGTCGGTGCGTCTCTGCGCCGACGACGGGGGAGGCGAGGCGATCGCCTCAACCTCGACGGTATCGATCTGACTCTCGTTGTGGTCGACGATCGGCAACGTGAACCAGAACCGCGAGCCGACACCGGGCTCACTCGAGAAATCCAGCAATCCCCCCATCAGCTCGATGAGCCGGCGCGAGATCGCAAGTCCCAGGCCTGTGCCGCCGAACTGCCGTGTCGTCGACGCGTCGGCCTGCGAAAACTCCTTGAAGAGCAGCGATTGCTTGTCGCGTGGAATGCCGACACCGGTATCGCTCACCATGCAGCGAATCGAATCGGTGGCGCCGGGCTTCGACGCGCGTGCCAGGTCGAGCTCCACGAGCACTTTGCCTTCGCGCGTGAACTTGATGGCATTGCCCAGCAGATTCAGCAGCACCTGCCGCACGCGGCCGCCGTCACCGATGAACTGGGCGGGCACGGCCGGCTCGACGCGCAGCTCGATGAACAGGCCTTTCTGCACCGCTTGCGGCGAAAGCAGGCTCACCACCTGATCCGCCACCGCGGTCAGATCGAACGGCCGGTTCTCGACGGTGAGCTTGCCCGCCTCGACCTTCGAGAAATCCAGGATGTCGTTGATGATCGTGAGCAGCGTCTCGCCGGACTGCCGGATGACCTGCACGTGCTCGCGCTGCTCCGGATCCAGCCGCGTATCGAGCAGCATGTTGGTGAAGCCGAGCACGCCGTTCATCGGCGTGCGGATCTCGTGGCTCATGTTCGCGAGGAACGCGCTCTTCGCCTGGCTCGCGGATTCGGCCGCCGAGCGCGCCGTGCGCAACTCTTCTTCGCGAGCGCGGCGCTCGGCAATTTCCGCTTCGAGCTGCCGCGTACGCCGCACGACCAGTTCCTCCACGCCCGAGTGCGCGAACTCGAGCACTGCCTCGCGCTCGGAGAGCTTCCGGTATATGCGCGAGGCGCGCATGCACGCGATCACCAGCACCACGTCTTCGAACAGCACCCAGCCAACGTGCTCCAGCACACGCCACCACTCCGGGTTAGCCGTGCCGAATATGGACTCGGGCAGAAACAGGAATCGCGCGTAGTGATCCACAACGACGGTCACCGTCGCAAACAGGAGTACGCGCCAATCCCGATAGAACGAGAGAAACGCGAGTGAGCCGAACACGTGAAAGTGGGTCTCGATGCGCCCGCCGGTCAGATGGATGAGCACGCCGGACCACATCATCTGCGCCACGCCGATCACATACCGCGTACCGGCCCAGCCCGGCCGCGTGAGAATCAGCGCAATCGGCAGCGCGTTGACCAGCCCGCCGAAGAACACCGCAATCTGCACATGCTGGTGAATCGTTCGCGTCTTGCCTTCCCAGGCGTAGGGCGAAACCACGAAAGCCAGAATGATCGCGAACGCCCACTGCGCCAGCAACAGCCACAGGAACAACCGGTCGGTGCTCTTGTGACGCTCGAAAGTACCCTGCGCGTTGAGCTCGTCCGCGCGACGCACCAGGTGCTGTTGTCGTTCTTTATCGGCGGCGAAACGCTTCATGGGACGGCGAGAACGCAGATGGCGATTGCGACGCGCGCCCATGAACGCCGCCGCCCCGCGGAAGCGGAGCCCGTGCCGGGCCCGTGATCGGTGTTATGCATGCGCGTGCTGGGAGCCTGCGGTAGGCGCGGATTGGCGTGGATTATCGGCAACCGGCCCACGCCCCACCGCGCTACGGTCCACACATTTCCGGCGCGTGGTCTCAATTTGAGACGCCGGTATCGACCTGGGGTGCGCGAAGCGCCGTGTTCAGGGGTTTCCCCGGCGAAAAGCCGGAGCCGCAGCCATGAGCGGGGCCGCAGCCGCCGGCCCCACGATTGCGACCCCGGACCGTCGAAGCGGAAGCGGCCGCACGGCGCGCTTCCATGCGGTCGGAGCTGGCGGTTTCACAAGGGCCGGCGACCCGCCGCCCTACAATGCGCACCGCGTGATGACCGAATCGACGAGTTTCAAGCGGGGCCGACGCGCCCCGGCAGTCGCGGGAGCGCTGCTCGCCATCCTGTCAGGGACCCTTGCCGGCATCGCCGGTGCCCAGGCATTGGACGCCAGCAGCCCGCCGGGCCCTACTACGTCTGCTCGCAATGACCCGACCGCCGGGCTTCGGCGGGTAACCGTCGACGCCTCGAAGACCGCCGGTCGCCTCAACTCCCTGCTGGGCGTGAACGGAGCGCCCGCACCCGGCTTCCACAAACCCATCCGCTTCCAGTTCGGCGGCTGGAACGTACCCGAGGAAACGGATGCGACGCCCGGTTACCGGCAGGCGCGCATCGACCTCATCCGCACCCACGATGCCTACGGGCCCGGCGACATCGACGCCTCATTCCCCGACGCGCCAAACACGCTCATCGACGGCGCGCGCACGGCCCTCGGCATCTTCCCCAACCCCGACGCCGACCCGAACGATCCGAAGAGTTACCACTTCGGCCCCACGGACAAACTGATCGCCTCGATCAAAGGCGTCGGTGCGGAGGTGATCTTCCGGCTCGGCCGCAGCGAAGGCTCGAATGTCGATCCGCCGAAGAATTTCGATCGCTACGCCGAAGTGGCGCGGCACATCGTGCTCCACTACAACCGCGGCTGGGCGAACGGTTTCCACTACGGCATCCGCTACTGGGAAGTGTGGAACGAGCCCGATCTCGGCCGCCTCTTCTGGGGCGGCACGGCGCCCGAATACTTCACGCTCTACGAAAAGATCGCGCGCGCCGTGAAAAAAGCCGATCGCGGCGCGCTCGTGGGCGGGCCGGCGATCGCACGGCCGAACGACCCGCACAATCCGTGGCTCGACGATTTCCTCGAGTACGCGCGCGCAAAGCGGCTGCCCCTCGATTTCTATTCGTGGCACTGGTACGCAACGGATTCCGCCGATCCGCGGGATTTCGTCCGGATTGGCGCGAGCATCCGCGCGCGCCTGGACAAGCACGGCTTCCGCAAGACGCTCAGCATGCTGAACGAGTGGAACTACGGCCTGATGGAGCCGCTGCCCTCCGACATGCACCGCGCGACCTTCATCACCTCGTCGCTGATCTACATGCAGCGCGCGCCGATCGACGTCGCCGCGCTCTATCGCGCGGACAACGTGTTCGGACCGCGGGGCACAACGCCTCACAAGACAGGCTACGCGCTGATCGCGCTCGGGCGAATGAAGGACACACCGGTTCCGCTGAAGACTTCCGGTGCGGATGACGGAGGCTTCGCGGTCCAGGCCGCACGGTCGAAGAACGGCGACACGGTGCAGGTGCTGATCAGCAACTACCAGATCCCATCGCAGTTCATCGGCCCGCGCGGCGGGCCCGATGTGCTCACCGTCGGCACCGAGTTTTCGGTGGACCTGTTGCCGAGGCGCGCGGTTTCCTATGCGGACAACCAGGGGTACGACCTCACGGTGGGCCACCTCGAGGCCGGAAAGCATTACACGATCGAACGCTATCGAATCTCTGCCACGAGTGACCTGTCTCTTGTCGATACCTCGATGGGGACAGGCCCGTCTATACACTTGTACGCGGCGTTGCCGCCGCCGGGCATCGAGCTCGTGGTGTTGAAGAAACACTGAGATTTACGGCCCGCCATTCATCGTGAGGTCGGTTCGGAACAGCGCAGCGAACGCAGGTAACGCTGGCTGCAAACGACTGCCGCCGCTATAGTTTTGCCCCAACCAACGCCCAGCGCCGGCCTTTGGGTTGCGCCACCGGAGCTCGATCGATGCCTAACTCGCCTCACGCAAAGGCGCAACGCCTTCGTTTCACTCTTCCGGCGATAGCGCTGCTGGCAGCGCTCGCTTCATGCGGCAAACAAGAGGCACCGCAGGGCATGCCACCCATCGAGGTCGGCGCGCTTGAAGTGAAGCCACAGACGCTCGCGCTCACGTTGGAGCACGCAGCGCAACTTCGTGGCGTGCGCGAAGTGGAAGTGCGCGCCCGGGTCTCGGGCATCCTGCAGAAGCGGCTGTATCAGGAAGGATCCCGGGTGAAGGAAGGCGACCTGCTCTTCCGTATCGATCCCGCACCGTTCGAAGCCACGGCGGCCAGGGCGCGCGCGGAGCTGGGCGTGCAGCAGGCGAACCTGCAGAACGCCCGGCGGGATCGGGACCGTGTCGTGTCGCTGTTCGATCAGAAGCTGGTCAGCACACGCGACCGCGACAACGCCATCGCCGCGTACGAAAGCGCTGTGGCCTCGGTCGCGGCCACGGAAGCCGCGCTGAAATCCTCCGATCTCGACCTCTCGTACACGAACGTTCGCGCGCCGATCTCCGGCCTCACGAGTCGGGAAGTGCGTTCCGAAGGCAGCCTCGTGACCGCGGGCAGCGACTCGAGCCTGCTCACGCACATCGTGCAGTCGGACAGGCTGTATGTGCAGTTCGCCGTGCAGGAAGCCGAAGCGGCGAGCATTCGTGCCGCCAATATCGACGGCGCATCGAACCCGATAACGGTCGACGTGCTCGACACAGCGGGCAACGCGCTCGCAAAGGGCGCGCGCGTCGAGTTCATTTCCCCGGCGGTGGGCGACCAGACCGGCACCGTCGATGTTCGCGCGGTGCTCTCCAACAGCACCAACATGCTGCCGGGCCAGGTGGTGCGGGCGCGCGTGAACGGCGTGACGCTCGCAAGCTCGCTCGTGATTCCGAAACGCGCCGTCATGCACGGCGTGCAGGGCTCGTTCGTGTGGCTCATCGGCGCGGGTGACAAAGTCGAGTTCCGGCCGGTGCAACTCGGCACGACGGCGGCGAACGATGTCGTCGTCGACCAGGGCCTGAAGGCCGGCGAGCGCATCGTGGTGGATGGCATTCTCAAGGTGCAGCCCGGCGCGGTCGTGAAGGGCGTGCCGCTCGCCGCCGAGACGCTGCCGAACGCGGCGCCGGCGCAGCCCGCGGGCACCGGCAAGGACGAGAAGGCTCCCTCATGATCTCGAATTTCTTCATCGACCGACCGTTGTTCGCAATGGTCGTGTCGGCGTTCATCGTGATCGCCGGATTGGCCGCGTTCAAATCGCTGCCGATCTCGATGTATCCGGACATCACTCCGCCCACGGTGGCCGTCACCACGGCGTATCCGGGTGCGAGCGCGGACGTGATCGCCGAGACGGTGGCAACGCCGCTCGAGCAGGCGCTGAACGGCGTCGAAGGCATGCTGTACGTGCGCTCGACGAGCGCATCCAGCGGCGCGCTGCAGATCAATGTGACGTTCGCCGTCGGCTCGAACCCGGATCTCGCGGTGATCAACGTGCAGAACCGCGTGCAGACGGCGTTACCGCTGCTGCCCGAAGAAGTGCGCCGGCAAGGTGTCACGGTCGCGAAAAGCCTTCCGAGCTTCCTGCAGGTCGTCACGGTCGAGTCCCCGGATGGGCGTTACGACGATCTCTTCGTCTCCAACTACGCGACGATCAACGTCACGGACGAGTTGCGGCGTATTCCGGGCGTCGGCGACATTCAGGTATTCGGCGCGCGCGACTACTCCATTCGCATCTGGCTGAAGCCGGACCGGCTGTCGGAGCTCGGCCTCACGCCGGCTGACGTCGCGGCTGCCGTTCGGGAGCAGAACACGCAGGCTGCCGCGGGCCGGCTCGGCGACGAGCCGATGGTGAACCGGGTGGACATGACCCTCAGCGTCACGACGCAGGGGCGCATGTCCGATCCGGCTCAGTTCGAGCAGATCATCCTGAAGACCGGGACTTCCGGTGAGATCGTGCGCCTCAAGGATGTAGCGCGGGTCGAGCTCGGCGCGCGGGACTATACGTTCGGCATCACCCGCAAGGGGCGCACCACCGTCGGCGCGGCGATCCAGCTTGCGCCGCGCGCCAACGCGCTCGAAGTCGCAACGCTCGTGCGCGCGCGCATGGAGGAGCTCGGCAAGAAATTCCCGGCGGGCCTCGAGTGGGCCATTCCCTACGACACGAGCAAATACGTCGAAGTCTCGATGCATGAAGTGGCCAAGACGCTCGTCGAAGCCATGATTCTCGTGTTCCTCGTCGTGTGGCTGTTCCTCTACAACCTGCGCGCCACGGTCATTCCGGCCATGGCCGTTCCGGTGTCGCTCATCGGCACGTTCGCGGGCATGTACCTGCTCGGGTTCTCGATCAATTCGCTGACGATGTTCGGCATGGTGCTGTCGATCGGCATCGTGGTGGACGACGCCATCGTCGTGCTCGAGAACGTGGAGCGCCACATGCGCTCCGAACACATCGACCCGGCTGAAGCCACGCGGCGCGCGATGCGTGAAGTGAGCCGGCCGGTCATTGCGATCGTGCTGGTGCTGAATGCGGTGTTCCTGCCTGTCGCCTTCCTGGGCGGGCTCGTGGGCGAGATGTACCGGCAGTTCGCGATCACCATCGCGGTGTCGGTGACGATCTCCGGGTTCGTGGCGTTGACGCTCACGCCCGCGATGTGCGCGCTGCTGCTGAAGACGGGCGAAGTCGAGCCCACCGGGTTTCTCGCGAAGTTCGATCGCGGGTTCCTGCGGTTTACCGATCGCTATCTTGGCGGCGTGCGATGGGTCCTGCGCCACGGCGCGGTGGCGGCGGCGCTGATCGTGCTGATGATCGGGATCATCTACGTGCTCCAGCGCCAGACGCCGACGGCGCTCGCGCCGGACGAAGACCAGGGCTACATCATCGCGATCGCCGCCCTGCCCCCGGCCGCGTCACTCCAGCGAACGGAAGCGGTGCTGAAGCAGGTCGACAAGGTGGCGTTCGCGCATCCGGCCTATCAGGACAACTTCACGGTTCGCGGGCTCGACGTGCTGACGAATGCGCAGCGGAGCAACGCGGGCGTGTCGTTCATCATCCTGAAGGACTGGTCGGAACGTAAGAAAAAGGAGCTGTCTTCCGCGGCGACCGCGCAGGCGCTCACCATGGGCAGCTTCGGCATCAAGGACGGTTTCATCTTTTCGCTTGCGCCGCCGGCAATCGAAGGCTTCTCGAATACGGGTGGTTTCGAAGGCTTCGTGCAGGCGCGCACGGGCAATGACTACATCGCCCTCGACGCGACCACGCAAGCGCTGGTCGCCGCGGCGGCTCAGCGCAAGGAGTTGGTCGGCGTCGGCACTTCGTATTCCTCGGGCGTACCGCGCATACAGCTCAACGTGGATCGCGAGAAAGCGAAGCTGCTCGGCGTAAGCATGGATGACGTGAACGTCACCTTGCAGAGCACGTTCGGCGCGTTCTACGTGAACGACTTCAACCGCGACGGCCGCGTGTATCGCGTACAGATGCAGTCGGAGGGGAAATTCCGCTCGCATCCGGAAGATCTTCGGGATGTGTATGTGAAGTCCTCCAACGGCACCATGCTGCCGCTGACGGCGATCGCAAAGGTCGCGGAGACCACCGGGCCGGATGTGATCGAGCGGTTCAACCTGTTCCCGTCGGCACGCTTGTTCGGCAGCCCGGCGCCGGGATACAGCTCGGGGCAGGCGCTGGCCGCGATGGAAGAACTGGCCGCACAGCACCTGCCCGAAGGCTATCGGCTCGCCTGGTCGGGGCAGTCGTACCAGGAGAAGACCAGCTCACAGAATACAGCGGGCATCTTCGGGCTCGCGGTGCTGATGGTGTTCCTGATTCTCGCGGCTCAGTACGAGCGGCTCACGTTGCCGTTCGCGGTGATTCTGGCCGTGCCGTTTGCGGTGTTCGGCGCGTTCGTTGCGGTGTGGGCGCGCGGGTTGTACGACGATCTGTACCTGCAGATCGGCCTCGTCACGCTGGTGGGCCTGGCGGCGAAGAATGCGATTCTGATCGTCGAGTTTGCGGCACACATTCATCGCGAAGGCGGCAAGTCGCTGTATGAAGCGGCGGTCGAGGCAGCGCATCTGCGCTTCCGCCCGATCGTGATGACGTCGCTCGCGTTCATTCTCGGCGTGCTCCCGCTCGCCGTGAGCACGGGCGCCGGCGCCGCCAGCCGCCATTCCATCGGCACGGGCGTCATCGGCGGCATGCTCGCCGCGACGTTCATCGCGGTGCTCTTCATCCCGCTCTTCTTCGTGTGGACTTCCACGGCGGGTGAGAAGGTGCGCGAGTGGCGCGCGCGGCGGCAGACGGGCCGCGCTCAACGGCCAGCGTAACGAGCTGGACAAGCGGCTGGACGCATACGCTGTCGACAAGACAGCGGGCGCCGGGCCGCTGACGCGATTGCCGGTATTCGCAGCCGCCTCTAACCGCCGAGGTGCATCCTCAACGCTGTGCGGTCGCTAGCTCCGCCTTCGGTGCAGCCTTCTTCGCGCGGAACGCCAGCAGCACGTTGCCTGGCGTCTGGCCGGCCATGAGTGCGTAGCCGGAGTTCACGAAGACCAGGCCGTTGGTGGCGACGATGGACGCGTTGTCGATTGCGCCGCCTTTGCCGGTGACGCCGTTCACCGTCTCGTAGGCGCGAGCAGTGTCGTACTGGAACAGCACCTCGCCGCTCGCCGCATCGAACGCACGGAAATAGCCATCGACGCTGCCCTGGAGCACGACGCCATCGATGATCGTCGGTGCGCCAGAAAGGCCGATCACGGTCTGGCAGCCGCGCACCCGCGTCGGGCGGTCGCCGGAGCAGTCGGGCTTCGCTTCATACGACCACTCCACGTCGCCCGTGTCGACCTTCACCGCATGCAGCGCCGGCGTCTGGTTCGGATCCTTCCCGTCCGCCCCCGCGAACTGATGAACCGGCGCAAACACGCGCTCGCCATCGAACGCGATGCCCCAGTGAATGCCGCCGATCGGCGAGCCCGTGCCGAAATCCCGCTGCCAGAGCACCTTGCCGTTGTTGTCCGGATCCAGCGCCCAGAGCGTGCCGGACTTCTGGCCCGCGAGGATCACGTCCTTGCCGTTCGAGCGTTGCGCGATGATCGTCGACGCGCCGAAGTCGACGTCACGGAAGTGGCCTTCCTTCGGGCAGTTGAGCCCGTCGCGTTTGTTCATGCAGCCGCTGAGGAAGATGTCGTTCTCCGTCGCCTGGAACGACCAGCGGATCGCGCCGGTCTTCAGATCGAGCGCGAGAATGGCATCCGTGTTCTTCGCCGCCGGCGCGGAGGTGGCCTCACCGGTGCCGACATAGAGCACACCGCGCTTCTGGTCGATCGACGGCGAGTTCCACACCGGCGCGCCCGACGGGCCCCACACCATCTTGCCATCGCCACGGTCGCGCACGGGCTGCGCGTCTTCCATCATGTGGGTCGTCCACACTTTCTGCCCGTTGATGGAGTTGAGCGCGAGCACGGCGCCATGCGTCTTGCAGCACTCGTACTTCTCATCCGCGCCAACATTGATCTCGGACGCGGACAGCGGCACGAACACGCGATTGCCATAAACCACCGGCGTGCCGGTGGTGTTCGACAAACCCCACATGCCCACGCGCGTGCGCCAGAGAAACTTGCCGGTCGCCGCGTCGAGCATCGTGATCTGCGCGGCCACGTCACCGAACGCAATGACCTTGCGGCCGCCGGGCTGGGAGCCGTAACCCACGCCAGTGCGTAACGGCAGATCCGTGCGGTACACCCACTTCACGCACGGCTGCGGGCCGGAGACATCGAGCGCGATCATCTGCGGCGCTTCGGCAACGGGCACGAACAGCGTGTTTCCCACGACGGCGGCCTGCGCGCGCACCGTCGTGGCGTGCGGGTACGCGAGTGCCCATGCGAGCTCGAGGTTGCGGAAGTCGGCCTTGCCGACGCCGGCCTGCTCTTTCGTGAGATTGCGATGGTTCTGCCGATCGAACCCGAAGCCCGAGACCGTGGGCTCGACGCGCAGGTTGATGTTGCGGCGATCGGGCGCGCACATCATTTTGTCGATCCAGGCGTCCTCGGCGACGGTGCGGCCGACGAGGAAGTCGATCAGCACGGCGCGTTCGGCGGGCTTCAGCGTCGAGCCCTGCGCCTGCATCTTTCCGTCCGTCAGCGCGTAGTGGAGCTGGCCGTAGCGCATCGCCTTGAGCGCGTCGAAGGCGGGGGCACGGGTTTGTTCGGGGTTGTTGTGGCAGGTGGCACAGGCGCGGTCGTAGACAGCTTTGCCCGGATGCTCGGGCGCCGGCGCGGGCGGTGCCGCTGCCCCGGGCGCACCTGGCGCGGGTGCGCCTGGTGCCGCAGGCGCTGCTGCGTTAGAGGGCTGCGGCTGAGCCGGCGCGGACGCGGGCTGCTGCGCGAGCGCCCTACCCGTCGCAAGCAGGGCGATCAGCAAAACAAATACGGTACGGCCCCGGCCGCACGAAACAGCATGCCTGAACACCAGACCCCCTCGACGTCGGCCTCAACCCGCCCGGAGTCTGCGCGACCCCGGCAGCATTGCAAAGCTAGCCTGCCCGGCCCAACCGGATGATGGGCCGGGCTCTCGCCCGCAGGCATACGGGCCCGTTGCGCGGAGGTGCCGTGTACCGACGGGGCCCGTCAGCACTCTGCGGAGGCACCCCTCCGTCGCTGGGTCGGCCGCATCGCTGGGGCCACGAGCGCCCCTCCGTCTTCGCGGACTACCCTTGCTCCCGCTGAAACTTCAGGAGCCGCCGCCGATCGCGCTTATCCGGCCGGGAATCGGATCGTGGGCGGCTGAGGTCGGCGAGCCGGTGCGCTTCCCGCAGCTTGGTCCGTCGCTCGACGCTGCCTGGCGTCTCCACATAATTCTTCTGCGCCTCGGCCGCCGGTCCGCGCCGCTCGGGCAACCCGAGCACGTCGAGCTCGGCAGGCATGCCGTTCAGCATCAGGCTCAGCCGATCCCCCACGCGCACGCTGTGGGCGGGCTTCACCCGCTCCCCATTGATGTGCACCTTGCCACCGCTGACCGCCTGCGTGGCGAGCGAGCGCGTCTTGAAGAACCGCGAACACCACAGCCATTTGTCGATGCGGTGGCGATCTGATGAGGCGTCGTCTTCTCTCAAGCTGGCGAACCCGGGTGGACCTGCGGGCGAGCATACCCGACGCGCCGAACCTGTGACGCGACCCGTCGCAGGGAGGGTACGGGCAGTGAGATAGTCACCCCCATCCAGATCGATTCGAGTCGAGCGAGCCCATGAAGATTGCCGTGCTGTTCGGTGGAACGAGTGAAGAACGAGATGTCTCCATCGCCAGCGCCGCTCAAATACTCCCGGTACTCCGCAGCCTGGGCCACGAGGTGTTCGCAGTGGACACCGCCACCGGCCGACTCCCGCCAGCGGAAGAACAAAAGATGCTGGAAGCGAGCGTCGCCACCGAGCCACCCTCGAGCAAAGACATAGCGAACGTGCGCGGGCGCGCGACTGCGCTTTCGCCTGCCTCATTCAGCATCCAGGATGTCGACGTGGTGTTCCTCGCGCTGCACGGTGGCGCGGGCGAAGACGGTCGCATTCAGGCGATGCTCGATCTCGCGGGCCTCGCGTACACCGGCAGCAATCACATCGCGAGCGCGGCTGCGATGGACAAGGATATGTCGAAGCGACTGTTCCGCTCCGTCGGCGTACCCACTGCGAACTGGATGATGGCGCCCGCCACAGCCGACGAGGCGAGCAAGCAGCTCAACTGGCCCGTCATCGTGAAGCCGAACAAGCAGGGCTCTACCGTGGGCCTCAGCGTGGTTCGCGAGCCGGCTCAGCTCGCCAGCGCAATCGAAAAGGCCCGTGCGTTCGACAACGAAGTCATGATCGAGCAGTTCATTCCAGGCCGCGAGTTCACGGTGGGCGTGCTCGAGGGCAAGGCTCTACCGGTGGGTGAAATCATTCCGCCGGGTGAAGTGTTCGACTACCAATCGAAGTACCAGGCCGGCGGTGCGCGGGAAGTCTTCCCAGCCGACCTCCCAGCATCAGAAGCGCAGGTGCTGCAGCGGTACGCAGTGCTGGCACATAACGTTCTGAAGCTGGGTGTCTACAGCCGGATCGACTTCAGGCGAGACCCCGGTGGAAATGTGTGGTGCCTCGAAGCGAACTCACTTCCCGGGATGACCGCAACGAGCCTGCTGCCGCAGGCGGCGAAGGCTGCGGGGATTTCGTTCCCGCAGCTGCTGGAACGGATCTGTCGTGGGGCTGTGAACGCGAAGTCTCCAGAGGGCTGACGCGCGGCGCTTCACTCGTGCTGCCCACCCAATACACGCCGTCCACCGGCGCGGCGCCTCGCCCCAGATACGCGAGGACCGCTCTCCAACCCGATGTCTTTACGATGCTCATGTGATTCTCCCGACCCGCCCAAGTGCGGTGTGGGGAGAAGTTTGAGCGACGCGCGAATGCCTGTTTTCACGGCGTTCTGAAGCACCGTTAAGGGAAACTGAACAGAGGCCTCCCTTAGGAGAGAGCGCGTGCTCCCCAGCGTGGCTGCGCCGGGGAGCGCGCGATTCCAGCGGCGGAAATCAGCCCTTCAGGCAGGTGCTCATGAATGTCTTGCGCTCATCGCCCTTCAGTCCCTTGGCCTTCGCATCCTTACTGCAGGTGCTCATCTTCTGCTGTTGCGGAGTGAGCGTCTTGTGTTCAGCAGTGCCGGAAGAACCGAGGCAGGTCTTCATGAACGCTTTGCGATCGTCGCCTTTCAGCTGCTTCGTCGACGCATCGGCGTTGCAGGTCTTCATCTTGTCCTGCTGAGCCTGCTGCGCCTCGGTGGCGCTGTAAGCGGACTGAAAGGAGAGAACGAGAATCGCGGCGAGAACGGACGTTGCGATACGCATGGCGGGCCCTCTCTGCAGATGAGCGCGGTGAATCCGCGCGTGATTTCAGGCGTGGATCGTACGCCTGAAGTCACACACGTGCGTGAAACTGCAGGGAGTAGCAGCGTGCGTCACGCACGCTGCCGAAGCTACGCTGCGCGGGCCGCTCAACGTGCGACCCGCTCAGCGTGTTCAATGCGCCGGTGCTGGCTCGATACGCAGGATCGCGCCCTGCTGCTCGTCCGTAGCGACGTACAGCAGGCCATCCGGCCCCTGTTTCACATCACGAATGCGCTGATGCAGATCGCCCAGCAGCGTCTCGCGACGAAGCTCTTCCATCTTGTCGTTCAGCAGCACGCGATCGAGCTCGCCGGTGCCAGGAATTTCGCCCTTGCGCAGGCCGCCCACGAACAGATCGCCCTTCCACTTCGGCAGCTTGTCGCCCGTGTAGAACGTGAGGCCCGAGACCGAGATCGACGGCACCCAGTAGATCACCGGCGGCTCGTAGCCCACGTGAGTCGGCTGGTTCTGTGCCTTCGCCTGCCACGGGCCCGGATACGTGCGGCCGTAGCTCACGATCGGCCAGCCGTAGTTCTTGCCGGCCCGGATCACGTTGATCTCATCGCCGCCATCCGGACCCATTTCGCTGAGCCAGATTTCGTGCGTCGTGGGGTTCTGCGTCAGACCCAGCGAGCTGCGATGACCGAGCGTGTAAATCTCCGGCCGAACGCCTTCCTTGCCGGCGAATGGATTGTCGTTCGGCACGCTGCCATCGTCGTTCAGGCGAAGCACCTTGCCGGCGAGCGTCTTCGTGTCCTGCGCGCTGCCCTCGCCGCTCGTCGCGATCCAGAGCTTGTTGTCCGCGGTGACGAGAATGGCCGTGGCGCCGTGCATGTTGTCGCCCACGAAGACATCCTTCACATCCGACATCGCGCCGTCTTTCAGCACGGCGCGCGCCACGGCGGCAGTGCTGCCGCCGTCGGCAAGCACCTTGGTGTAGCTGAAATAGATCCAGTGGTTCCGCGCGAACGCGGGATGCACGGCGAGCGTCATGTAGCCGTGGACCGCGCCGAGCGCGCCCGATTTGCCGGCGAACTTCGAGGCCGGCCCACCGGACACCGGTGTCGCGTCGAGCTTGCCGTTGCGGATGATCCGCAGGCGCCCGGGGCGCTCGGTCACGAGCAGTTCGCCCGTCGGCAAGAAGGCCATGCTGTAGGGATACTCGAGCCCGCTCGTGAACACCGTCACGCGCACGTCCTGCGTTTCGGCGGTCTTGTAGTTGAACGGGCCGGCGGGCAGCGGCTGGTCGGCGAGACCGGTCGGTGCCACGGGAATGCCGTTGGCGAACGGCACTTTCTGTGGAGCCTGCTGAGCCCACGCCGGCAGCGTGGCGGCAGCGGCGAAGAGACTCGCGCCGATCAACAGCGCGCCCCCTGAAATCTTGCGACGAATCGACGTCATGCGGGACCCCGTGTGTCGAAGTCTTTGATTGTTTGGCCTCGCGGGCAATCCTAGCCCACGGTCGGGGCGGGGCTGCGGGCTATCGAGTGTTTTGTCCGAAGGTGGGCGCGTCGCCGGGTCGAGTCGGAGAGCGGAACGCGATGCCGTGCCTCCTACACCGGCGGCGGATTTCGCTCGGCAAACTGCCCATTCCAATACGGATAGTAAGGATACGGCGGAGTGACCCGACTTGCGGCGTCGAGCCCGGCAATCTGATCGGCCGTCAGACTCCAGCCCACGGCGCCGAGATTCTGCAATAGCTGCTGCTCGTTTCGGGCGCCGATGAGCACGGTGGAGACGGTGGGTCGCTGCAACAGCCAGTTCAGCGCGATTTGCGGAAGGGTCTTCCCGGTTTCACCTGCTACCGCATCGAGCGCATCGATGACGCGATAGAGCCGTTCCTGATCGACCGGTGGCGCGAAACCTTCCGTGTCGTGCAGCCGGCTCGACGCGGGCAGGGGCTGTCCGCGACGAACCTTTCCCGTCAGCCGGCCCCAGCCGAGCGGGCTCCAGACCACTGCACCGATCCCCTGGTCGAGACCGAGCGGCATCAGCTCCCATTCGTAATCGCGGCCGATCAGGGAGTAGTAGGTCTGGTTCGCGACATAGCGCGAATAGCCGTAACGCTCAGCGGCGGCCTGCGATTTCATGATGTGCCAGCCGGAGAAGTTCGAGACGCCGAGGTAGCGAACCTTGCCGGCGCGCACCAGTTCATCGAGCGTCGACATCACGCTCTCCACCGGCGTCATCGCGTCGAAGTGATGCAGCTGCAACAGGTCGATGTAGTCGGTTCCCAGTCGCTCGAGCGACTTGTGGATGGCATCGATCAGATGCGCTCGCGAGGCGCCTATATCGTTCGGGCCAGTACCCGAACGTAGCGTGAGTTTGGTGGAGAGGATGACGCGGTTGCGCCGCCCCTTGATGGCCGCGCCCAGGATCATTTCCGAGGCACCTTCCGAATACACGTCGGCCGTGTCGAACAGATTCACACCGGCGTCGAGACAGAGGTCGACCAGCTTCCTCGCCTCATGCTCGCCGGAGTTGCCCCAGGCGCTGAACAGGGGGCCTTTGCCGCCAAACGTGCCAGCGCCGAAGCCCAGCGCCGGAACCTTGAAGCCCGAGTTCCCGAGAAATCGATATTCCATGAGCGTCGCCGTGTGTGGATCTTTGCGGGATAGTTACGATTGTGCGGACACGCAGACCGCGTCGGTGGCCGCGTTCGATCGGCGCATGCGTTCCAGACTCACGCTCCAGAGTGCCACTGCCAATCCAGACAGCGTCACGAGCGAGGCCGCCCACGTCACCGCGGTGAGGCCCGGCCCGTGGTCGATCACCGCGCCGCCGAGCCAGGCGCCGAGGGCGTTACCCAGATTGAAAGCCGCGATGTTGAGGCTCGATGCCAGATTCTGACCTGTGCCCTGCGCCTGCTGGAGCACGCGCAACTGCAACGGCGCTACCGTCGCGAACGCGGCGATGCCCAGCACGCCGGTAAACACGATCGCGGCGGGCTTGCTCAGGAACGCGAATGTCATCGCGGCAAGCACAATCGCCAGGACGGCCAGCGTGCCGATCAGCGCACGCGCCAGATAGCGGTCGGCCAGGCGTCCCCCGAGCAGGTTGCCGCCGATGAGACCCGCGCCAAAAACCAGGAGAATCGGCGACACCGCGCTCTCAGTGAAGCCGCTGATTTGCATGAGCAGCGGTTGTATGTAAGTGAACACCGTGAATACGCCGGCAAACCCGAGCGCCGTCATGAGCAGGCCCAGTAACACCTGCGTGCGAGCGACGGCTTTCAGTTCCTCTCGAAAGGGGACGTACACGCGAACGCCTTGGTCTTTCGGCACCATCGTCGCGATGACGAGCGTCGCGACGATGCCGATCGCGGACACCGCCCAGAACGTGGATCGCCAGCCGAAATGCACTCCCAGCCAGGCGCCAGCCGGAACGCCGAGGAGGGTCGCCACGGTCAGGCCGGAAAACATGATCGAGATTGCCGAGGCCTTGCGCTCCGCGGCGACGAGACCCGTCGCCACCACGGCGCCGACGCCAAAGAACGTGCCATGCGCAAGTGAGGTCACGACCCGCGCCACCATCAGAACCTCGTAGGTCGGCGCGAGCGCGCAGGCAACGTTGCCTATGGTGAAGATCACCATGAGCGCGACGAGAGCCGTCTTGCGCGGCAGCCGGCTCGTTGCCGCTGTAAGCAGCGGGGCGCCGACAAAAACGCCGAGCGCGTATCCGGAGATCAGCAAACCAGCGGCGACGATGGACACGCGCAGGTCAGCGGCGACCTGCATCAGCAACCCCATGATCACGAACTCGGTCGTTCCGATCCCGAACGCCCCGACCGTGAGTGCGTACAACGCGAGCGGAGTGCGGGGGTGAGCGACGGATTGCGTCATCGACGGGCATCCAATGAAACAGGCGCGACCCGCAGCCTAGGGCATTGCCTGCTCTCCTGAAACGACGTATATCGACAAGCAGTTTCAAAAATGGATTGATAATCATCGACCGTCTCGACGACATCGCTTTGTTCCTGCGCGCACTGGACCTGGGCTCCATCAGTGCCGCCGCGCGCGGACTCGATATTTCCGTTGCCGTCGCCAGCAAGCGCCTTCAAAAGCTCGAGCAGCAACTGGGAGTGCGTCTTCTGCATCGGACCACGCGCCAGTTGCGCGCCACACCGGAAGGCGCCGCCCTGGCCGCGCAGGGGCGCGTGCTGGTCGAAGATCTGGATGCGCTGACGTCCGGGCTACGCCAGGCCGGCACACAGGTCGCGGGCACCTTGCGCGTCAGCACCTCCTCGTCGTTCGGTCGTCAGTACATTTCGCCTTTGCTTCCACAATTCCTCGCGCTCCACCCCAGCGTCAGGATCAGTATCAATTTCAGCGACGAGATACTCGATCTCGTAGGCTCCGGATTCGACCTCGCGATCCGCATTGGCGCGTTGAACGACTCCAGGCTCATTGCGCGCCAACTGGCCGGCAATCAGCGTGTCTTGTGTGCCTCGCCGGAATATGTGCGACGCCACGGCAGCCCCAAAACACCTGCCGACCTCCAGCACCATCAGTGCCTGCTGCTGGTGGGAAGTCAGGGGCGGCAGGACCTGTGGCGTCTGATGGATTCGAAAGGGCGCGAGGCGGCTGTGCGCGTGACAGGCCGCCTCGAAAGCAACGTCGGTGAGTCGTTGCGAGATGCCGCGGTCGCGGGTCTCGGCATCGCGTTACATTCTACTTGGCACATTTGCGACGACCTTGCTCGCGGCCGCCTTCAGCTGGTGTTGCCCAGGTATTCGATCGCCGACACTGGCATCCACGCAGTCATGCCACAGCGACGGCTCGTGCCGCCGCGGGTGCGGGCGTTCATCGAGTTTCTGGCCGTGCATCTGGGCAAGGAGCCCTGGAAGAAAAAACACGCGCCGCGTGGGAGTCCTGAATCGTGATCGGTCGATGGCCCGCTCACCCATGCTGATCGCTTTCAACAAACCCTTCGGCGTGGTCTGCAAGTTCAGCCCCGAACCCGGCCGTCCCACGCTCGCCGATTTCATCGAAGTACCGAACGTGTACCCCGCCGGCCGTCTGGACACCGACAGCGAAGGGTTGATGCTGCTGACGGACGACGGCGCGCTACAAGCGCGCATCTCGCACCCGGGCCACAAGCTCGCGAAGATCTATTGGGCGCAGGTCGAAGGCGTGCCGACGGAGGCGGCGCTCATCCAGTTGCGCAGCGGTCTGGATCTCGGGGACTTCAAGACGAAACCCGCCGGCGCACGACTCATCGACGAGCCCGAGAACCTTTGGTCGCGCAACCCGCCCATCCGCTATCGCGCGAAGATTCCAACGGCATGGCTCGAACTCACACTGCGGGAGGGCAAGAACCGCCAGGTCCGTCGCATGACGGCGCGCGTCGGTTTCCCGACGTTGCGGCTAGTCCGGGCGGCGATCGGGCAGGTCGGCGTGCAAGGTTTGGCGCCTGGAGCGTGGCGTGAGATCGAAGCGGCGGCGATTGCGTGATGCCCGTGCAGTCGCTCTTATGAGAATGCGGAATGAGAATGCGGAGCCCCCTACTGAGGGCGTATCGGACCGTGATAAGGTCTTTACGATGATCACACATACCATGCGCCGACCAGGCATCCAGCTCACCATCACCCTGTTCGCATTGCTCACCGCTGCGAGCGCCACCAGCCAGACGCCAGGGAGTTTCAGCCGCTCGGACCTCGCCGCCGCGCAAGCCCTGCTCGAGCGGGCGCAGGGTGACTCCACCGCCTATCAGCTGGCCGAATCGCTCACCACGGAAGTCGGGCCACGCTTCTCCGGCACACCGGGCGACCGCGCAGCCGTTGCGTGGGCGCAAGAACAGATGCGCCGGCTGGGCTTCGAGAACATCCACACGCAAGAAGTCGACGTGCCGCAATGGGTGCGTGGTGAGGCCGAGTTCGCCGTACTCGAGCCCTGGCCGCAACCCATGCCCACCCTGGCGCTGGGTGGCACCGTCGGCACTCCGGACGCCGGCATCGAAGCCGAGGCGGTCAGGGTCAAGGATCTGGCGGCCCTGAAAGATCTGCCCGCCGGCGCCGTGAAGGGTCGCATCGTGTTCTTCGACAACCCCATCGAGCGGCGGCGCGATTGGGTCGAATACTCGCGCGCCGTGAGCGTGCGCGGCGCCGGTCCGGCCGCCGCGTCGGCGCTCGGCGCCGTGGGCGTGGTCATCCGTTCCCTCAGCACCAGCGCGCAGCGCTTCCCGCACACCGGCGGTTCGCGCCAGCCGCAGGACGTACCACGCATCCCGGCAGTGGCCATTTCGAATCCGGATGCCGACGCCCTCGAACGACAGTTCGCCAGCGGTCGCACCGTGCGCCTGCGGATCAAGAGCACCGCTCGCGAGCTGCCGCAGCAGCGATCCGCCAATGTCATCGGTGAAATCCCAGGCACCGACCTCGCGCGCGAGATTGTGATCCTCGGCGCGCACCTGGATTGTTGGGACGTGGGCGTGGGCGCGATCGACAACGCCGCGGGCGTGGGCCTTGTCCTCACCGCGGCGCATCTGATCCACGCGCAGGGACTCAAGCCCCGGCGAACGCTGCGCGTAGTGCTGTTCGCCAACGAGGAGAATGGTTCCGCGGGATCACGCGCCTACGCCGCCGCGCAGGAACAGACGCTCGAGGACCATGTGCTGGGTCTCGAATCGGACTATGGCGCTGGACCCGTGTGGCAATTCTCGACTCGCGTGAATCCGGCCGATGTCGGCGTGATCGACCAGATCCATCGCGCGCTGCGACCGCTGAAGATCCCTCGCGGCACCAACGAGGCGCCCGGCAATGCCGATCTGTCGCCGCTCGTGGCCAAGGGTATGCCCATCCTCGGGCCGGAACTGGACGGCACGTATTACCTGGACGTCCACCACACCGCCAACGACACCATGACGCAGATCGATCCGGCGGCGCTGCGCCAGAGCGCGGCCACGTACGCCGTCAGTGTCTGGCTCGGCGCGCAGTACGCCGGCAAGTGGCAACGCCTCGCGCCCAAGCCGCCTCGTCGCTGAGACGCTTGATCCGCGGCTGAGACGTTTTTGATCCGCGGCAATCGGATCCATGGCGATGCCGCGCACTACGTGGGCGGCATCGCCGGTGTTTCCCGCTACTTCTGCGCCGGGTAGAGCAAAGCGTTCAGCAGGAACTTGTAGGTTCCGTAGGTCTGCGCCCGGTGGTGACTGCGAAACCCGATGAGCACCACGCGCCCTTGGCTCTGCTTCACTTCCACCACGGCCGCCCGGCCAGCGATCGGTTGCTCACTGCCTTTCATCGCTCCTTGAACCAGGACGTGATCGCGTGGATACCGGGCGACGATCCGGGTCAGCGAATCACCGGCCTCGGGCACCTGCGGACTGAAAGCGGCGCTTTGAATGAACATCGCGGTGGCTTCTTCCGGCATGCCGTAGCCCAACGGCTGCGTGTTGTCCACTTCGATGCGAACCAGCGAAGACGGTATCCAGAAATCCGCTGCCTTCAGTCCCTGCAGTGCGTTGCGAACCGGCAAGCCGAACTCGCGGGTAAAGAGCATGCCCGCATTGTCGATCGCGACGATCGTCCCGCCCTTGGCGGCGAACGCCTTCAACGCGGCAACCCCGGCCGCACCGATGCCGTTCTGCACCTCCGGTGGATATTCGCTGTCGGCTGAGTTGCCGGACTTGATGCGGTCCGGAGATTCATTGGCGAAGAGGATGACGGAGAACTGGCTCGTCAGATCGCCCTTCAGGTCGGCGTTGTGCAGGGTCGTGAACTCGAACCCGAGATCGTCGAGAACGTAGCGCGCCCAGCCCTCGTCCGTGTTCGGGGCGCCACGACTGATAGACACCGATACGCGGCTTGGGCAGCGGCTGAATGTCCAGGTTCCGGATGCTGTCGAGCCCGTACGCCCCCAGGTGCCACTTATCGAGCAACGCGGGCAGGGCCTGTTTGACCTCGGCGGTGGACTCGACGATGAAACTGCCCGCCGGCAGCGTTGCCCCTGCGACCTCGAGCGCGCCGCGCGAACGATACACCGCGCTTTTCTTTAGCAGCGCGACGGCGACCGCGTAGGAAGCGTTCGCGCGCGTATCGAGCACCAGGTATGGCGTCGATGGGATCGATACCGACGGCACGGGAATGTCGTCGAGCTTCCTGAATTCCGCCTTGAACGGCTTCTTGATCTCGCTGTACTGGACGCCCATCTGCAGCGGCAGCGACCACGACGCGTCGTCACGCAGCACGTCGGGGACCGCATCGTCGGGATAGCTCTTGTCGCGGCTCAGTTGATTCACAACGTACGGCCGATAGGGTTGCGCGGAAAAGATGATGAAATCGCCCGCGGCGAAGGACTTTCCGTCCGCAACGAAAGACGCCGTCGCCTGGTGAATTTCCGCGCCGCCGAACTTGAGCACTTCGAGCAGCTTCAGCGTCGTCGGATTGTCGTGCTGCGCGGCCGGAATGACGAAGGCATAAGGATCACCAGGCTGCCCCACTTCGACCGCGTCGCGACCCATCTGGTAGTAGTTGTAGAGCCAGTCCGATTTTTTCGTGGACGCCGTCTCGACCAGCGACATCGAAGTCTTGACCGTGTAGTCGACCACATCGCGCAGGCGCCACCAGCCGCCCGGCCACGGGTCCGGATAACGCAAGCTCTTGCGTGTGTAGAAGTCCTCGAGCTCGGCGGGGTCGACGTGGACTGGGCTCGCGATGTTGGTCCAGGCGGCCTCGGTGAACACGGCGGTGGTGTTGCGCACGGTTGCGCCGCAGGTCAGCGTGCCCTTCCACCACGCCGATGCGAATATCTGATCGTGGACCGCGCCTTTCATGCCGGCGGACCGCAGATCGTAGGTCATGCGCGAGCCAATCAGGCCGATGCCCTCGAAGACGAGCGGATGCACGTGCGGGTCGGCGGGCTCCATGTACGGCGGCACGAATATACGCGCCCCCGTCGCGCCCATCTGATGCGGGTCGTCCATGATCTGCGGAAACCAGTCGTGCCAGAGCACCTTGTCGATGGCGCGCGTCTCGGACAGGTTGTACATGATGCCGTCGCGATTGTTGTCGTGGCCGGCGTAGTGGTGGTACAGCCAGGGAATGTCACCGCCCTCGTACTTCGTGCCGAGGTACTTCTTGTACCAGTCCGCGATCATGATCAGGCCGTCCGGGTTGGCGACCGGAACCAGCAATACGATCACATCATCCAGGACCTTGGCCGAGTCGAATGGCGTATCGCCAACGGCCAGTCTGTACGCGGTCTCCATGGAGGCCTGGGACGAGCCCACTTCCGAGGCATGCAGGCCATGCGTGATGAGCACGATGACCTTGCCTTCCTGGCTGAGTTTCCGCGCGTCCTCCGCCGAAAGCCCGCGCGGATCACTCAGACGCTTCGCAATCGCGCGGTAGTGATCGACCTGCGGCATGTTCTTTTCCGAAGTCACGATCGCCATGAGCATCGGCTCGCCCAGCGTGCTCTTGCCGATCTCCACCACCGAAACGCGTTTCGACTCCGTGGCAAGCTTGGTGAAATAAGCGTTGATCTGGCGGGAGTCGGCAAGCTTTCGATCCGCCCCGACCTTGTGCCCGAGAAACGCCTCCGGCGATGTCTGTGCTTGAGCGAGAACCGGTACCAACAATGCGAGCGCGGCGATCAGCCTTGCCGGATTCATCACGAAGTCATCTCCTCAAAGTAGTTGGTCAAGGCGCTGCAATCGCCCGTTCTATGCCCGCCCGCGTAACCGGACCCAGGAATTCGCGCTTCACGTTTCCCTGCGGATCGACGAGATACGTCATGGGCAGCCCGCGAGGCGCGGCGATTCCCGCGGGCATCTGGTAGGGATCGACGATGGCTACGGGATAAGAAACCGGCCGCCTGGCCAGCGCCTGTCGCAGTGCCTCCGGCTCGATCTGCTCGTAGGCAAGACCCACGACGTCGACGTCATCGTGCGCGTCGTGCAACGCGGAGAGTTCCGGCATCTCCTTCACACAGGGCGCGCACCACGTTGCCCATAAATTCACCACCACCCACTTCCCCCTGTGGGAAGTGATGTCGTAGTTGCCGCCATCGACGAGTTGCAGGCGCAACGCCGGAAACTTCACGGCGCTGGCCGGCGCGGCGGCGGGAGACTCGATTTTGTTAGCCGGCGCTGGCTGGGCGGGGGCCGGATCGGAACTGCGGCCACAGCCGGCCACGAAGAGCGTGAGCAGGCAGCCCGCGAAACGCTGGCCTGATCGCGGCGCCATCACAAATGGCCGCCCGCTCTCGCATAGGTCTTTTCTCCGGCCGTCACCGCGAGATCTAGGCGATTCTCCGGCGGCGGCAACAGGCAGGTACCGAACTCGGTGAAAGCGCAGGGTGGCGTGTAGGTGCGGTTGAAGTCGATCATGACGTCGCCGTTGGCGTCCGGCGGACCCGTGAAGAGGAATCGGCCGGAAGGATAACTACCCTTGCCATTGGTGCGGTCCGCAAACATCAGCGACAGCCCGCGAGCGGAGTCTCCTATGACCTCGAGGCGGAACGTCCGGCCATCGCGCTCGAAAACCACCACGCCCGGATTCGGCTCGTCATTCAATCCACCCAGCACGTCCAGCACGGGTACCACCCGTCCTGGCGGATGTGGCTCGAACTTTCCCTTGACGCGCCAGCCGGCATCGATGGGCCAGTAGTCGAGGCCTGCGAAGTTCAGGCGCGCCGGCGCATCCGCATGGCGTACGCTCAGCGCGCGACGCCCTCCACTCACGATCACGCTGATCGAACCCTTGCCGCCGTCATAGGCCACGCTCGTCGCGCGCGTGCCCTTGCTGTAGCGCTTCAGTTCCACGGGCCCGGTCGGTGCCGCTCCGTTGACGAGCAGCGGCACACCCGGCTCGGCAATGAACAGCGCGCGGCCGTCCTTCTCCTCGACGACGCCGACGCGCGCAGGACCGATGACGAGGCGGATATCGCTGCCAGCGGCGCTGCCCACGGTGTATCGGCCCGGCTCCAGCCAGTGCATGCCGATGATCGCGGTCCAGCCATCAGGCTGGAGCAGGCCCTCGACGCGCTGCTTGCGGTAATCCTCGATCTCTTTCACCAGCGCCGCATCCGGCACGGAATTCTCCGCGCGGCTGACGTCCGTGGACGCCGCATCACCGACACCGTTCAGTGACATCCAGACCACACTCGCCACCGCCAGTGTGGTCAGCAACCTCTTCGTGACTACGCTTCGCATGTGATGCACCCGCTTAGAAATTGACACGCGCGTTGAACGCCACCGTTCGCGGCGCCCCGGGAGAGAACGCACCGCTCGCACCGTCCCAGTACTCGCGCCCGAACAGGTTCTGCACTTCCGCGGCGAAGGTCACCGCGCGTCCGGCGAGGTTCGTGCGGTAGTTACCGCCCGCATTCGCCACCGCGTAACCGGGAGCAATCACGGAGAGGTCCGCGGCCTGGATGTGGTTGACCACTTTCGAGCCGAGGTACTTGACGTCGGAGTGCAAGCTCAGGCCCGGCAGCGCGGCGACGTCGTACGTCACGTCGAAGGCCGTGGTGAAGCGCGATGCGCCCGGCAGGCGACGATCCTGCAACCAGGCACTGACGCCAGACTCGTAGATAGCGTCCAGGTAGACGAGCGAGCTGCCGACGATCCAGTTCTGGCCCAGCCGCACACGGCCGCTCAGTTCCACGCCGTCGTAACGCTGTTCGCCGCTCTGCACGAAGAAGTTGCGGCTATCGACGAACGTGGCGCCTTTGGAGAGACGGAACGCAGCCACCGATGCGGCCCAGTTCGGCTTCTCGACCTTGACGCCGATCTCGTACTGGTCGCTTTCGATCGGGTCGAGCTGCTCGCCGTAGTTCGCATAGGCGATGCCCACCGTGGAGCCCTGCTGCAGGGACTGCACGTAGCTCACGTATGCGGTCACGCTCTCCTGGGGCTTGTAGATGAACGCGAGTGTCGGCGTGGGTACGTCCTTCTCATAGCTGCTGGTGCGCGCGCGCGTGTTCACGTCGAAGGATTCCTGCAGGTAGCGCGTGAACCTCAGGCCGGCAAGGAACGACAGCTGGTCGGTGATGCCGAGCGTGTCGCTGACATAGGCCGATTTCTCCAGGTAGTGACTCCCCTCGCTGTGGGGCGGCGTGCCGTTGTAGATATTCGTCCAGGTCTCGGGCGAATAGTCGTAGAGATTGCCGCCGTTCTGGTCGGCCGGCGTGAAATTGGTCGTGCCGTAAGTGATCTTCAGATCCTGGTAGCTCACGCCTGCCGTCAGGTGGTGAGTGAACCCTGCGGTTTCGAAGCTACCCTGCACCAGGGCACGCGAGAAGTTGTAGTCGAAAATGTCGAGGTAGTCCGCCAGCCGGTTCACATACGCGCCGGCCTGGCTCCGCAGTCGAATCGTCTCGTACGGGAAGCGATAGTCGGTGTAGGTCTTGCCGAAGTTGACGGTGAGATTCCAGCGATCGGCGAGCTTCCACTCCACACCCGTTGTGCCCGAGGCGAACTCCGTGTCGCTGAAGGCCTGCTTGGAAGCTAGGGTCCGACTGCTATCGACGGGTGCGGGCAACCGGTCGGCGCGATACGTCGTCGCATCGATGACGAAGAGTGGATCGGGGCGGTCGATGTCGGTGTCCTGGTACAGCAGGTCGGTCACCCAGCTCACTTTGTCGCTCAGTTGCACCTGCAGGGATGCGGACGCCGCCTGTCGATCTACGGAGCCATGGGAATACGTGTCACCCTGCTCGTTCACGAGATTGACGCGGTAGCCGAAGCCGCCTTCGGCGCCCATACGCCCGCCCACGTCCACGTGCTCTGTGTACAGCTGATCGGAGCGGAAGCCCGCGTCGAAGCTGAGAAGCGGCTTGTCGGTGGGGCGCTTGGTGAGATAGTTGACGATGCCGCCGGGTGCGCCGAAGCCGTAGAGGAACCCGCTGGCACCCTTGAGCAACTGTACTTCCTCGACCGTCTCCAGAGGCAGTGTCGAGCCGTAGTAGGTCAGCGGCAGCCCGTTGACGCGCACGCTGTTCACCCAGTCGAGCGACAGGCCACGCACGGCAACGCGCTGCGAATACATGTTGTAGTCCGTGCCGCCTTCGCGCGCGACGCTCGCATCACGCGCGAAGATCGACGGCAGGGAAGCGGATACATGCTTCTCGATCTCTTCGTTGCTGACTGCGTAGACGGAGAATGGTGTATCGCGCAGTTGCAGCGTGCCGAGCGCGCTGGCACCGGAGTCGATCACTCGCTTGGCGCTGACCATAACTTCGTCCAGTTCGTCACGATTGGACGTGGTTTGCGCATGGGCGGAAAAGCTCAGTGCGGCCGCCACTCCGAGCGACAGGGTGGCCAATGGGCGCACTGATGAGGTTCCTAGAGTTGGTGAAGTCATTTTTTGTGTTCCCCGCTTACTTATGCTGCCGTGTCTGTGAATATTTTTAACTGCCGAAGCTGTCTGGCTTCCCGGCCGAATAGACCTGATGTTCCTGGTGCGTCTGCGCCGTGAGCGGGTCGCTGCCGCCCGCTTGAACCCGCCTGAAAATGCCGTAACCCGCATAGGCAAGCGCGATCGATAACAGCGGATTGAGGTAGTTGAGAATTGCCCATGGCCCGTACTGCAACGGCGACATCCCGAGCACTCCGGTGATGAAGGCGCCTGAGGTAGTCCACGGGATCAGCGGTGTGCTGAGCGTCGCTCCTTCTTCCAGGTTTCGCGACAGCATGTAGTTCTCGAGATTGTGGTCCTCGTAGGATTTCTTGAATATCTGTCCGCCGAAAATGATGGATAGATAGGCCTCACCCATGCTCATGTTCGCGACGACGCCAGCGCCGATGGCGGTCGCCACCAGGCTTGCGGTGCGCTTGACGCGCATCAGCAGCCGGCTCATGAGTACCCGGACGAAACCTGCACGATGCAGGATGCCGCCGAGCGACAAAGCGAGCAGCGCGAGTGACATCGTCCACATCATGCTTTGCACGCCGCCGCCACTCAGAAGCGAATCGAGTTGTTTGACTCCGGTATGGGACTTGTAGCCGTCGTTGAGGCTGTTCAGCACTTCCGCGGTCGTGCGGTGTTGAATCACGACCGCCAGCACGACGCCGACGAGGACGCTGCCCAGCATGCTCATCTCGGCGGGCACCCGTTTGACGCTGAGCACGAGCAGCACGAGCAGCGGGAGCAGCGATGTCGGGCTGATCACGAATTCCTTGGCGAGGTGCTGCTTCAGATCCAGCAGTTCCTGCGTGGAGACAGCCTGTCCGCCGTAGTGCAGACCGATCAGCAGGAACGCGACGAAAGTGATGATCCCGGCCGGAGCCGCCGTATACATCATCGACTTGATGTGGGAAAAAATATCGGTGCCCGCGCTCATGGAAGCGAGGACGCAGGTATCGGAGACAGGCGATGTCTTGTCGCCGAAACAGGCGCCGGATACCACCATGCCTGCCACGATGGGTAGCGGGATGCCCAGCGCGCCACCAAGCCCCATCAGCACGACACCCAGCGTCGCGATGGTGCCCCAGGAAGTGCCCGTCGCGAGCGACATGAGAATACAGAGCACGAATCCGGTGGGGAGAAAGAAGGTTGGGTGGAGCAGGTCCACGCCGTAGTAGATGAGGCTGCCGATCGTGCCAGCTTCGATCAGTGCCGCGATGAGCACACCGATCAGAAAGAAGATGAAGAACGCGCCCAGGCCCTTCTCGATCCCGGAGATCATCGCGGACTTGATCTCCTCGAAGCGGAAGCCCAGGGCGGCGGAGTGCCCCGCAACCCACACGATCGCGATGATCAGCAGCGTATGGAGATTGATGCCCAGCGACAGGATGCCAACGATCACGATCGCGATGACACCACCGAAGCATGTCAGCGATCGCAAAAAACCGGGTTCCTGTGGGCTCTTCATCAGATCATCGCTCCAAGTTGGGCGGGCGCAATCTACCGTTGGACAAACGTATCTCGATACTCATTTTTTGGCGCAATCTGATAACGAAATTGAAGGTCGCCCTGTACGACTCTCAATACTGGTGAGCACCCCTTCGCTCAATACGCGAAGGAGCCTCCCCCTCTGCCTCGACTAAACAAGCTTCAGTGCGCGATCGTCTTCTTCTTCTTTTCTTCGTTCGCGCGCGGTCAAGAAGCGCCGTTGCCACCGTGCTTGCGGCAGCACGTAGGAGCTACTTGGGAACAACTTGCGGGTGATTTTTTTTCATCGCATTCATCCGCTGGTCCGCCGACGTTTTGAGTTGCTTGCAATCTCGCGATGTCGGAAAGCCAGTCGAACGATTTGGAAGCTAGCACAAAACACACGACGCACAAGACGGCCACAGCCGGTTCCAGGATGGTCACCGAACAGCGCCGAACGATGGATGCAGAGAGCCTTTACGTGGCTAGCGCTGTGTCCGCGCCTTGAGCAACCAGCGATGCAGCGGACTACCGTACGGCTTCTTCAAGGCGGTACTGCTCCACGAAAGGAAGTACGGCTCAGGCATGGGGAGAGTGTGTGTGAATGGCGCGATCAAGCGGCCGGACTGAAAGTCGCTTTCGACCATCGAGCGCTGCGCGAGCACGAAACCCTGCCCATCCACAGCGGCATCGATGGCGGCACGTGACAACGAGAAACTCAAGACGGTGCGGATCTTCCCCACCTGCACGTTGAGACTCGAAAACCAGTCATGCCATCCGGGAGGCGGCGTGAACATCTGGTTCCATTTGATGTCGAGTAGCGGGAACCGAAGAATATCGGCCGGTTCCCGCAGTTGGATTTTGTCCAGCAGCGAGCGGGAACAGACCGGGCACACGACATCGGTAAAAAGCTCGGAAAAGCGCTGTAATCGCAGCGATTGGCGGCCATACGATGCGCGGAAATCGATCTTTTCGTCGTCGAGATCCGGCTCGGACTCCGTTCCGATCAGGTGAATCTCGGCGCGCGGATAGCGAGTGCGGAACGCGTACAGGCTCGATCTGACCCACGTATTCGCCGGGGAAGGTAAAGCGCTGATGACCAGTGCGGAGGTATTCTGCGCACGCTGGATGTCTTGCTGCGCGAGCGACAGCGCAGCGAGCGCAGGCGCGATCTGGTCACGATATGCGCGCCCTCTTGCGGTGAGCCGAACTCCACGCCCGGAACGTTCCATCAGCTCCGTGCCGAGTTGCATTTCCAGGCGTTGAACGAGCTGGCTGATGGCGCCGGGTGACACGCCGAGTTCGGATGCAGCATCGGCAACACTGCCCGTTCGCGCGACCGCATCGAAGGCGGAAAGGCTTCGCATCGACGGTAACCGATTAGTAACCACAACACCTCTGCGGCACCCGACTCTTTACAAGATCTAAAGTAAATCTCAGGAAATCTCCCTGTCAACGCCCGGAACCATGCAGCAAGCTCGCAACCATTGAACGGAGACGGCAGCGAATGAAACACATGGTACTGCGCAACGCCTGGTACGTCGCCGAAGCGTCCTCTGTTCTCACGAACAACCTTCACGGCGTGCGGATACTGGGCGAGGACGTGCTGCTGTATCGGAAGGAAGACGGCGAAGTGGCTGCACTGGAAGACGCTTGTCCGCACCGGAAAGTGCCGCTGTCCCTGGGCAAGCGTCGTGGGGACTTCGTGGAATGCGCCTATCACGGGCTCACATTCGACGCGTCCGGCTCGTGCGTGCGTGCTCCCAGCACTGGATCGGTCCCGAAACGGGCTCGGGTACACAGCTATCCTGTCGCCGAACGTTACGGGCTGATCTGGATCTGGATGGGCGATACGGCACTGGCGGACCCGAACGCGATCTTTCACCTGGACAACTGGGGCGATCCCGAGTGGGGCTGCACTCCGATCGATTCGATGGTGGTCGCCTGCAACTACCTGTACATCACTGACAATCTGCTCGACCCTACGCACGTCGCCTGGGTACATCCCTCCTCTTTCGGTGATTTGGCCTGTGCCGAAACGCCTCTCAAGTCGGTCGTCCTACCCAGCGGCGTGGCGGTGTCACGCTGGATGCTCGACGTTGAGGTAGCGCCCTTCTACGCGAAGTTCGTCAGGTTCACAGGCAACGCCGACAGGCAGCAGTACTACGAAGTGCGGTTTCCCTCCAATGCAGTCATCCGTGCCGTTTTTGCACCTGCAGGCACGGGTGCCCCGGAAGGCCGGTACTGTCCGGATACGTTTTTGATGGACAGCTACAACTTCATGACGCCTGTCGATGAACACACGACCCGCTATTTCTGGTTCCAGATGCGTAACTTCGCGCCTGGTGACGAGCAGGTTTCCGCGTCGTTTGCCACTTCGGTCCGCGCGGCCTTCGAAGAAGACAAGCGAGTCCTGGAAGCCGTGCACAAGGGAATGCAGAATTCGCGCACTCCGCACATCGACCTGCCGAGCGACGCCGGGCCCACACGATTCCGCCTTCGCCTGGCAGCATTGATTCGCGCGGAAGAAGCGGCTCTATCTGTCGAATTGGGGAATGCAGTATCAGCAGACACAGCATGAAGCTGCGCATCCCCATACGTTGGCGCCGTCGTTTCCCCTGATGGCAGTCGCGCTGCTCATAGTCGTGTGGGCAGAAAACCGCTGAGCCCGGAGCAGCGGTGATCAAGTACTGCTTATCACCGAGCCGGATCATCTGCATCACTATGACCCTGCGGTGGCGCGCTACATCGCGGAGCAGGCGGGGACGTTAGGCGCGAGAACAAACTGATAGGGACGGTGCCGGCCGGAGGACCGGAAGACGCGCCCTCGTGGCTGCTCGAGGAAATTTCGCATGCATCACACACGATTTTCCTGACCGAATCGGTGATCAGCCGCGCTTCGCGCCGCTGCCGGGTGACGGCTCAAAGACGGGTTGCTACACGCTTATTGGTCGCGCGTGGAGGCCGGTCAACGCGTCGCGCGAGTCCCCTTACCGCCGCCTCCGCGACACCTGCCGGAGCTGCTGAGAATTCAAGGGAAGAAATCTGTCGCTAGGGGGGGTAGCGTCGGTAACTGTCTGATTAGGATGATGGCTTGCCAATTTGGACTAAATTGGCCTTTTTGGGTAAAATGACCCCTAAAGCGAATATGGCACAACGTCCCATAGGGTTTTGAGATCCGGAGACTCACATGACGACCTCAGCAAAGACAGGCACGTTCTTGCCTCTTGCGAAACTGCACCGCGCGCCCGCCTCCGATCTCAAAAAGCTCGGGTGGCGCGGCATGATGAATACACTGCGAGCCAAGGGAAAGCTCGTGGTCACGAATCACGATGAGCCCGAGGCCGTCATCATTCCGGCGGCCGACTACGACGCCCTCGTGCAAATCGTGGAGCGGTCTGCGGCTCAGACCGAATCGGCTCTGGCGAACTTGAGGCAGAGTTTCGATGAGCGCCTCTCGGTCCTTCAGGGCCGCTCTGCGACGAGCCGCCTGCAGTCGACGATTCGCGGTCGCGCCAAGCTCAGTGGCAAGGTGAAAGCCGGCTCCGGTTACTGATGAGCCGCCCGGTCCTCTATGTGTTGGCCGGCGTCAACGGCGCGGGCAAGAGTTCGATCGGCGGTCACCTGCTCGAGCGCGAGGGACTCACCTGGTTCAACCCCGATACGTTTGCTCGCGAACTCAAGGCGGCCACGGGGTGTGAGCAGGAAACCGCGAACGCCCAGGCCTGGCAGGAGGGCATGCGTCGTCTTGATGACGCCATCGCAAAGGGACTGAACTACGCCTTCGAGACGACACTCGGTGGCAAGACGGTGGCGGCGAAGATTCTGCAAGTCACGAAAACGCACGATGTATTGATTTGGTTCTGCGGACTGTCTTCCCCCGAGTTGCACATCGCGCGCGTCAAAGCTCGCGTCGCGGCTGGCGGCCATCCTATTCCCGAGGAGAAAATTCGCGAACGGTATCCGCTGGCGCAGCTGAACCTCATCAAGCTCATGCCGCATGTGGCCTATATGAAGGTCTACGACAATAGCGCGGAGGCGGCGACCGACGGCACAGTGCCAGACCCTGTGCTCGTACTTGAGATGGAAAACGGCCGAGTGGTCTCACCTGCCTCCGACGATCTCAAAGCACTGCGGCGTGCACCGGAGTGGACGAAATCGATTCTAGAGGCGGCGTTGCGCAGGTTGCCACGCGACTGACTGCGTGCGCGGGGAACCGCAAGTTCAAGTCCCCTCGGCGAATGCGATTTGCCCCCAAAGAGTTGGCAACCGGACGCTATCCCGGTCACTTCGGAAGCCATTCCGCCTTTTCGCCGGGATTTTCATTCAAGTACGCAAGCGTTCGCCGGATAATGCATCCCGTCAACGAAGGAAGTGTGGAATTGCCCGCGCACGCAGGCTGACGACAATTAGATTTGCCGGAGGGTCTTCTCCCCCATAGGCATTGGCTGCAACGCTGCCCACGAGCAAGCACTCGATACCCGACTCACGAAATTTCTGGAGCAAAAGGAATTCTACAAACTGAACAAGCGCCGGTCGCTTGGGCTTCGACGGATTCATCGCGGCCGAACTCATCATGGGCCTCCGCACAGCCGCGTCGATCGAGAAGCGCTATAGGCCCAACTCGCAGTGGAAGCGGGTTCGACGGAGAGGTCAGCCCCTATGCGAGCGAACCCCTAACTGAGCATCACGCGTGGTCACGATTCAGGCGGAAATTCGCCGGGGAAATCAGCCCTACCGCGTTGGGCTTGGTCACTCCTGCAATAAGCAAGGATTGAAGTAGAGGGGCTGGTCGAAATAAGTTTTATTTTCAGTGAGCTGGCGCGCCCGGAGAGATTCGAACTCCCGACCTCGTGGTTCGTAGCCACGCGCTCTATCCAACTGAGCTACGGGCGCACCGATCTGAAACTGCGGGCTGTTTCGTCTGACGACAAAGCGGCCGCATCGAAGCAGGACAATCCGGCCACGGGCCGGCGGCGGGATCAGTAACTTACTGAAAAATCGCGCGTTTCGCCTGATTCTGCCCTCGGCATCCTGCCCGGGGGCTTCCGTATCGGAGCGCGGCATTCAGCCGCACCGCCCGACGCGGGGCGCGAATCCTACCACAGCGCCGCCGGTAGCCAAGGCGCAATAGACGGCAGGCCCTCCGACCGCCGCCTGCGAGGCGATCGCAACTGGCACGTTTCGTCCGTACCCCGCAGCCGAGAGCGCGCGCGAGATCGCGTGCAGGTCAGTTGATGCGCTTTACGCGCAACGCCATGCCGACCGCGCGCGACAGGAAGTATGAGCCGAGCATGCCGCGCTTGATGGTGACGGTCTCACCCGCTTCGGGCGGCACGTCGCTCGCGGAGTGCTGGGTCTGATCCCACACCTGCCCGTCTTCGAGCGTGATCCGGTACTCGCCGCGCGGCCGGGTCGTCACGGCTTTGACCCGAGCGACTACCTGCTCCGGCTCCCTGGGCGCATCCGGGTTCGCGGCCGCCTGCTTCCTGCGAACCGCTTCCGCGTCGAGACCGAAATCGTCCGGGCCAGCGGCCGGCTTTGCCGGTGCCGGGGACGGCGCGGCCGGCTTCGGGGTTGAGGCGGCGGGGGCCGGCGTGGAGGCGACCGGCGGAGCCGCGGTCTTTTTCTTCTGGCGCGCGGCCTGCTCGTCGTAGCACTTCAGGCGTGACATGTCGTCCGCCACGCTCGAGCAATCCGTGCCGGACTGCGCAAGCGACGGGCCGCTCGCGAGACACCCGAAGGCAACGAGGGCGCATGCGTGCCACAACACCGGTGTTTTCATACTTTTCGGCCTCGAACCAACGGCAAAAGGACCAGCGGAGCGGGAGCTTTACCCATCCGACCGAGGGCGCGCCACTCCTTCGTGAACCGCTGTCCCACACCCGCGCCAGAGCGAGACGCTGTTTCGCTAGGTGGTGGCAACACTCAATTGCGGCCACGTCTCAGCCGTCCGACGCGCACGATTCGCACACTAACCACGCACCAGGGGGGGTCGAATGAGCGTCATCGCGCGCCGTGCGCTGTTGAGATTCATCGCAGCAAGCCCGGTTTTCGCAGGGCTCGGGCCCATCACCCAGGCGCTGGCGGAAGAGCGCACCCTCGCGAGCGCGAGCGAAGCGCTCGACGTGTTCGAGCTCGAAGAAGCCGCCCGCAAGGTCGTGCCACCGGCGCACTGGGGTTACCTGCAGAGCGGGGTCGACGGCGACGTCACTCTGCGCGCAAATGCGGCCGCGTACGCGCGCTACCAACTCCGCGCACGACGCATGGTGGACGTGAGCAAGGTCGACCTCGGCACCGACCTGTTCGGCATGAAGGTCAACTCGCCGATCCTGTTCTCGCCGATCGGCAGCATGCGATCGATGAATCCGGAAGGCGAAGTCGCCGTCGGGCGCGCGGCGAAGACGAAGAACGCCGTGCAGATCGTCTCGACGCAGTCGTCTTTCTCGGTGGAAGACGTCGCGACCGCGCGCGGCGGGCCGGTCTGGTTTCAGCTCTACACCACCAACCAGTTCGAAGTGACCAAGAAACTGGTGAAGCGCGCCGAAGCAGCCGGCTGCCCGGTAGTGGCGGTCACCGTGGACACGCCGTCAGGCCGGAACACCGAAACCGCAACCAAGCTTCGGCGCGACGACACACGCGTATGCAGCGGCTGCCACGTCGTCGACGAGCGCGGCTACCCGCGAGGGGGGCTCAACACGAAGCCCATGTTCGCCGGCATCGAGACGCAGGGTCTCGGCCTGACCTCCGCGTCGCTGACCTGGGACTTCGTCAAACGCCTCAAGGACGCCACTCGCATGAAGGTGGTCCTCAAAGGCATCGAAGACGGCGAGGACGCAGCGCTGGCGGTGAAGAGCGGCGCGGACGGCATCATGGTTTCAAACCACGGCGGGCGCTCCATCGAAAGCGGGCGTGGAACACTCGAGTCGTTACCCGAAGTCGTTGCTGGTGCGGCGGGAAAAATCCCGGTGCTGTTCGACGGCGGCGTGCGCCGAGGCACCGACGTGTACAAAGCACTCGCGCTCGGCGCGAGCGCCGTAGGCATTGGGCGGCCTTACGCGTGGGGCATCGCCGCGTTCGGCCAAGCCGGTGCGGAACGCGTGCTCGACATACTGAATATGGAGCTGCGGCTCGCGATGGTGGGCTGTGGGGCGCGGTCTCTTAAAGAGATCACCGCAAACACGATCATCGACAAGGGTCCTGTCACGCGCGGTTGAGCACGCGACCCTGACGATCCAAAGAGGCCCTCAATCGCCGGGCGGTTAGAAAGAGAACCTGCCGAGGTCTATAGCCGCATGAACGCCACCAGAGCCTCAACGCGGTGGCTCGTTCATGCCAGCCGGCAAGCGCTCAGGGCTTTTTGCGCGGATCCCTCTCACCGAGCCCCGGGTAGAACACCGCGCGGTTCGGCTGCGATTCGTTGTAGACCTTGCGCTTCTTGAACAGCCACTTGCCATTCACCTTCGCCAGCTCGTCTTCGTAGTGCCCGAAGTACAGCAACTGCACGTCCTTCTGCGGCGTGTTGTTGGTCATGGCAAACCAGTAAGCAATGGTCTTCGCCGTATTGCCGGTCACATCGATCACATGATTGATGATCTGGTGATGCGTGCGCGGCCGTGAGGTCGCGCCCTCCGGAATCGTGACGGGGCGCGAGCCGCCAAAGTTCGACATCGCCTTGCGAATAGCCGCCTTGCCATTCTCGACACCGCCGACCCAGTCGAGCACACCGTCGTCAGCCCACGTGGACATCACCGTCTCGATGTCCCCCGCGTCGACCGCAATCATGTAGCGGTTCGAGAGATTCATGATCTCCGCCCGATCGTCCGCGTAGCTCGCGAGTGCGACACCCGACAACCCCAGCAGAAGTGCGGCAGCGGCCGCAAGCAATGTTCTTTTCACGATGCCTCCGCGAATGATCGAAACCTACGGAAGAGACAGCGCCACGAGTTCCCCTGGCAGCCCCTTCGCTCCCACAGCCACGACGATGAACTGCCGCCCATCGACCTCATAGCTCATCGGTATGCCGGACTGATTCGCCGGCAACGTGAACTCGTGAACGATGGCGCCGGTCGCCTTGTCGTGCGCACGAAGCTTGTTGCCGCCGCCGCCCGCCCGCCACAGACCACTGCCTTCGCCGGCAAAGAGCAACGTCTTCGTCACCAGCAGGCCCACCTGGTCGAACGAACCGGTCCGCGGCAACTTGATGCCCGCGAGCGCCGGGTTGTTCAGCGCCCACTCCGGCGTATCGGTATTCGGAACCATCCAGATGTGATCGCCCGAGTTGAGATTGATCGCCGTGATGCGCCCCCAAGGCGGCTTCACCAGTGGCAACCCCGCAGGCCCACCCAGCATGCCATTCGGAAAGCCTTCGCCGTACGTGCCGACGAACTGCATGTTCGAAATCTTGGGATCGTGCTTGAGCCCGATCGGTCCCACCGTCGAGAGCGAGCTGACGTAGAGAATGCCGGTTTCCGGATCGGCCGCCGCGCCCGCCCAGTTCGCGCCGCCCGACAGATTCGGCCGGATCAGCGTGCCCTGGTTGCCGCCCGCCACCACCACCGACGGCGGCATGTACATGCCCCCGTATCGATAATGGCTCACGATCTGCCGCGCTTCCTCTTTCATCGCGGGCGTGAAGTCGATGAGATCCTCGTCCCGCAGCCCCTGCGGCTCGAACGGCGCCGGCTTGGTCGGAAACGGCTGCGTGGCCGCGGTCTTTTCACCCGGCACATCCGTCTGCGGCACCGGCCGCTCGTTGATCGGCCACACCGGCTTGCCATCGAGCCGATTGAACACGAACGTCATGCCGGTCTTCGTCACCTGCGCCACAGCGGGAATCTTCTTGCCGGCGACGGTGATGTCGAGCAGCACCGGCGGCGCGGGCAAGTCGTAATCCCAGATATCGTGATGAAGGGTCTGGAAGTGCCAGATGCGCTTGCCAGTCTTCGCATCGACGCAGACGAGAGCATCGGAGAAGAGATTGTTGCCGTGGCGATGGCCGCCGTAAAAATCTCCTGTCGCCGCTTCGATTGGCAGATACACGTAGCCGTGCTCCGCGTCGGCAGTGAAAGGCGTCCATACACCCGTGTTGCCGGTGTAACGCCAGCTCTCGTCTTCCCAGGTGTCGACACCGAACTCGCCGGCCTGAGGGATCGTATGGAAGGTCCACAGAAGCGCGCCGGTGCGGACGTCATAGGCTCGAACCCAACCAGGGATCGCCTCTTTCGATGCAGGCGCGCCGCCTGCGGAAAACGCAACGCCAACGACGACCACGTCGCCCACGATTACGGGCGGAGAGCTCGAGCCCGGCTGAGCCCGCGCGAGCTCCGCGACGCGCGGAAGCCCGACCTTGAGATCGACGACCCCCTTGTTGCCGAATGACGGAATCGGCTGACCCGTGTGCGAGTCCAGGGCGATGAGCTGGAAACCGGGGGAAATCGTGAGAACGCGCGCCGGTTCGCCCGCGGTTTTGCTACGCCAGTACGAGACGCCGCGACCCGAACTGCGCCGGGGAGAACCGGTGCCGCGTGCGCCCTCGTCGAGCCGATACATCCAGAGCGTTTCGCCGGTGATCGCATCGATCGCGACGACGGTTCGTCGAATGCCAGCCGTGGTGTAGAGCACCCCATCCGCCATCAACGGGGTTACGCGATAGTAGAACTCCGGCGTCGGGCCGTAGTTATCGGACTTCCATCGCCACGCGACCCGCAGCGACCGCACATTGTCGCGATTGATCTGACTCAGCGGCGAATAGCTGGTGCTGCCGAGATCGCCGCGATTGTTGAGCCATTCGGTATTGTGGCCTGGCTGGTCACTCGCCGAGCCATCGCTGCCGGGCGGCACGGGCCAGCCGTTGGCGCGACGAATGCGTGCGATGACGGACGCATATTCCCGCGCGGTCAGCGAGCCCGGGTTCGTCGGCGGCATCGACTTGCGCGTGAACGTCTCGAGCTCACCCGGCGCGCGAACGGACCACTTGTCCTGGAACGTGCTTCCGAACAGCGCCGGGCCTGTTTCGCCGCCGCGTAACTCCGGGCCGTGGCAGGCGGCGCAACTCCGGGCGTACGCGTCGTCGGTCCCCTGGGCGGAAGCCGTCATTGCGACCGCTAGCGCCAGCGCCCCCATGATTGCGCACACCCCGGTGCGAGCCCCTACCGCCATGCGCATGGCATGGCGCCCCCAAGAAATCGGTGTCTGGTCTGGCATCCCGGTTTGCGTCGCTATTGTAGGAATCCCGGCGGGCGACCTTATCAAATCGCGTGCGCGCCGGTGACAGACGGTTTCCGCGCTGTCCAGAACCGTAGACAATGCTGTCCCATGCACGAGACACACACGCTACTGCGCCGGCGAGGCGGGCACGAGGGCGCCAAAGTCGAGATGGTCGAGCTGTTTTTCGACCTCGTCTTCGTTTTCGCCGTCACGCAGCTTTCGCACAGCCTGCTGAAGAACCCGACCCTGCAGGGTGCCGCCCAGGTCGGCCTGCTCCTCGTCGCCCTCTGGGTGGTCTGGATCTACACCTCGTGGGTCACCAACTGGCTCGATCCCGAGCACTTATCCGTCAGGGTCTGCCTGTTCGTGCTCATGCTGGCGGGGCTCGTCGTCTCGGCGTCGATCCCCGATGCGTTCAAGGAACGGGGCCTGCTGTTCGCCTGCGCGCTGGCCTTCATGCACGTGGGGCGCGCGCTGTTCGTGCTATGGGCCGTGCGTGGGACGCCGCGTGCCATGGTGCGCAACTTCCAGCGCATCTTCGTATGGCTGTGCCTCTCCGGCACCTGCTGGATCATCGGCGGCCTGCACGAGAGCGACGCACGCTACGTATGGTGGCTGGCGGCGCTCGCGCTCGATCTGCTCGGGCCCTGGGTTTTCTTTTGGGTACCGGGCCTGGGGCGCTCGCAAATAACGGACTGGGACGTCGAGGGCGGTCATATCGCCGAACGATGCGCGCTGTTCGTGATCATCGCGCTCGGGGAGTCGCTGCTCGTCACGGGCGCCACCTTCTCGGAGATGGAATGGAACGGGACTGCGTGGATCGCACTGATGGTCACGGTCGTGGGCAGCATCCTGATGTGGTGGGTTTACTTCGATACGGGTGCGGAACGCGCGACACGGCGCATTCGCCAGGCGAGCGATCCGGGTCGGCAGGCGCGTAGCGCCTATACCTACGTTCATCTGCTCATTGTTGCCGGCATCATCGTTTGCGCGGTCGCGGATGAGCTCGTGCTTGCGCATCCGGATCATGGAACAAGCCAGGCCCTCGTTGTGATTCTGGCTGGGCCGGCGTGTTACCTCGTTGGGACGTTGCTTTTCAAATGGATCACGAACGATCGAAGGTCGCCGCCGCTTTCTCACTTGATTGGGCTTGCGCTGCTGGCGGTGCTGGTGTGGCCGGCGGCGGAGCATTTGCTTTCGCCGCTGTGGCTGAGTGCGGGGACCACGGGTGTGCTTGGCGTTGTTGCGGTGTGGGAGAGTATCGCTGTGCGTCGAAGAAGCCCTCAATCGCCGGGCGGCCAGGAAGGGACGCAGCGCTAGAAGCGCGCCTGCATGGACAGCACGTGACGCGCCAGGTTTCGCGCGTGGTCGCCAATCCGCTCCAGTGACTTCAGCACGAAGGCCGCCTGCACCGTTACTTCAAACCCGCGTGGATTCTCCATGGCCCGCGTCAGCAACCGGCGCAGGCCCGCCGCATACTCCGCATCCAGCTCCCGATCGCCGGGGATAACCTTCGCGGCCAGCGCGAAATCGAGACGATCGACCGCGTCGAGCGCCATGCGCAGAAGATCCTGCGCCAGTTTGCCCAGATGCACGGCATCGCGCGAAGTCGCGCCCGGCGGCCGACCCGTGTCGTCGATGACGACACGCGCGATCTTCTTGGCCTCGTCGCCGACCCGCTCGAGCTCGCCCACCATCTTCGACATCGCAATGATGATGCGCAGATCCGAGCCCACCGGCTGCCGTCGCGCAATCAGCGTGAGCTGCTCCCGATCGATCTCGCGATCGTAGGCGTTCACTCTGTGCTCGCGCTCCATCACGCGAGTCGCCGCCTGCAGGCTCCATTCTTCATAGGCACGCACGGCCTCGCGCGCCTGGTCCAGCGCGAGACCCCCCATCTCGACAATCTTGAGATGGAGCGCCAGCAGCGCCCCATCGAACGCGCGAGCGATGTGCCCTTCGATCATGGGCACTCCGCGCGGTCAGCCAAACCGGCCCGTGACGTAGTCATCAGTGCGCCGTTGCTGAGGGCTGGTGAAGATGCGCTCGGTCGGTCCGGCTTCCACGAGTTCCCCCATGTACATGAACGCGGTGGTCGATGAGATTCGCGCAGCTTGCTGAAGATTGTGGGTGACGATGATGATGCAGTACTTGGAGCACAGCCCCTGCAGGGTCTCTTCGATGCGCAGCGTCGAGATAGGATCAAGCGCGGCGGTCGGCTCGTCGAGCAGGATTACTTCCGGCTGGAGCGCGATGGTGCGCGCGATGCAAAGGCGCTGCTGCTGACCGCCTGACAATCCGCGGCCGTCTTCGTGCAACTTGTCCTTCACCTCATCCCAGATCGCCGCGTCCCGCAGCGCGCGCTCCACCTGCACCGCGAGCTCCGCGCGCGGCATTCGCCGCGCCAGCCGCAGCCCGAACGCCACATTGTCGAACACGGACATCGGGAAAGGCGTCGGCTTCTGGAACACCATGCCCACACGGAACCGCAGGCTCGTCACGTCCACGCCCGGCTGCAGGATGTTCTCTCCGTCGAGCAACGCCTCGCCCGTAGCGCGCTGGCCGGGATAGAGCGCGTACATGCGGTTGAGAATTCGAAGCAGCGTGGATTTACCACAGCCCGAAGGACCGATGAACGCGGTAACGGCGCGGTCCGCGAGCTGCAGGTTGATGTCCTTCAGCGCGCGGTGCTCGCCATAGAAAAAGTCGAGATGACGGATATCGAACTTCACCACGGGTGCGTCACGTTTCCGCCCGGATGCGGACTCGCCATCACTCGCTTCGACGTGGGGCGCTGGAACACTCATCGACGTGCTCCCGAGCCGCCCTGCATGCCGGAGACGACGATTCTCGCAACGATGCTCAGGATGAGAATGCTCAGCGTGATGATCAGCGCGCCGGACCACGCAAGCTTCTGCCAGTCCTTGTAGGGGCTCAGCGCAAACTGGAAGATCACGACCGGCAGGTTCGCCATGGGCGCGTTGAGATTGGTGCTCCAGAACTGGTTATTGAGCGCCGTGAACAGCAACGGCGCTGTCTCGCCGCTGATGCGCGCGACCGCGAGCAGCAGCCCGGTCATGACTCCGCTTCGAGCCGCCGGATAAATGACGTTCGTGATCGTGCGCCACGGATGCACGCCCAGCGCGGTGGATGCGTCCTTCATGCCCTGAGGCACGAGCCGGAGCATGTCTTCCGTCGTCCGCACGGTCACGGGAATCGCGATGACACCGAGCGCCACAGCGCCCGCGATCGCCGAGAAATGCCCCATCCGCACGACCATCACCTCGTAGATGAAGAGACCGATGATGATGGACGGCGCGCTCAACAGCACGTCATTCACGAAGCGGATCACGACACCGAGCGATGAGCCACGGCCGTATTCGGCGAGCCACGTCCCCGCCAGGACGCCGATGGGAGCGCCGATGGCGATGCCCAGGACCGTCATCACCACACTGCCGTACAGCGCATTCAGCAGGCCGCCGGCGCTACCGGGCGGCGGCGTGTTCTCGGTGAACAGGGCGAGCGACAGGCCGCTCAGCCCATTGCTCAACAGCGTCCAGAGAATCGCGCCGAGGCAGATGAGGCCGATCACCGTCGCGCCTCCGGAGAGGCCGAGCGCAACGGTACTGGCGATCTTGCGTCGTTGAATGCGAGTCATCATACGGAGGACAGCGCCTTACGGTTGAGCCGCATCAGCATCAGTCGCGCGCCTGCGATGACGGCAAAAGTAATTACGAAGAGCAGCACGCCAAGCGCTATCAGCGAAGAGGTGTACATGTCTCCCACCGCCTCGGTGAACTCGTTGGCAATGGCGGCCGAGATGGTCGTGCCCGGCGCCATCAACGACGCGCTCACACGATGCGCATTGCCGATGACAAACGTCACCGCCATCGTTTCGCCCAGCGCACGGCCAAGCCCGAGCATCACGCCGCCGGTGATTCCGGCGCGCGCATAGGGCACGACCACTTGCCAGATCACTTCCCAGGTGGTCGCGCCGAGGCCGTAGGCCGACTCCTTGAGCACGTCCGGCACGGTCTCGAACACATCGCGAACCACCGACGAAACGAACGGCAGCACCATGATCGCGAGAATGAGCCCCGCCGTGAGAATGCCGATGCCGAACGGGGGCCCCTGAAACAGCTTGCCCACCACCGGGATCGGCCCGAGCACCTCGATGAGCCACGGCTGCACGTGCTGCTGGAGCAGCGGCGCGAACACGAACAGGCCCCAGATGCCGTAGATGATGCTGGGCACGGCCGCCAGCAGCTCGATGGCGACGCCCACCGGCCGCTTGAGCCACGACGGCGCGAGCTCCGTCAGGAAGATCGCGATTCCGAAGCTCAACGGCACAGCCACAACCATGGCGATCAGCGACGTCATGAGCGTGCCGTAGATCGGCGCCAGCGCGCCGAACTTTTCCGTCACCGGGTTCCACACCTGGTTCACGATGAACCCGAGCTTGAATTTGGAGAGCGCCGGCCAGCTGCCGTGCACGAGCGCGATGATGACGCCGCCGAGGAGAATGAGCACGAGCAGCGCGGCGATGAAAGTCGCCGCGCGGAAAACACGTTCGCCGACGCGCTCGCTGGCGATTCGGTTGGAAAGGGCCTGCAGCCGGATTGCTTCTTGCACGAGTCGTTGTCCCGGGAGAGTCGATCGACGGGAGAGCCGGGCGCGACACGCGGCACGTGTCGCGCCCGGTACGGGTCAGCGGAAACAGTCCGTCATCGATTCATCGCAACCGTGATGCCCTTGATCTCGGCCTTCCAGGTCGCGCGCACCTGGTCGATCAGCGGCTTCGGCAGCGGGACGTAGTCGAGCTCGGCCGCCATTGCGCCACCGCTCTTGTAGGCCCAGTCGAAGAACTTGAGCGCCTCACCCGCGGCCACCGGATCCGCCGGCTGCGCATGAATCAGGATGAAGCTCGCACCGGTGATGGGCCAGCTCGCCGCGCCGGGCTGATCCGTGAGGATCAGGTAGTAACCCGCCGCGTTCTTCCAGTCCGCATTCGACGCGGCCGCCTGGAACGCCTCGGCCTTCGGCGCAATCGCCTTGCCGGCCTTGTTGATCAGCAGCACGTTCGCCATCTTGTTCTGCTTGGCGTACGCGTACTCGACGTAGCCGATGGCGCCCGAGGTCTGCGTCGTCATGTTGGCTTCGCCCTCGTTACCCTTCGCGCCGATGCCGCTCGGCCATTCCACCGAGGTCGCGGCACCGATCTTGTCCTTGAACGTGGCGCTCGACTTCGACAGGTAGTCGGTGAACAGGAAGTTCGTGCCCGAGCCGTCCGAACGATAGATCGGCGCGATAGCGAGATCCGGCAGCGCGAGCTTCGGATTCAGCTTCTTGATCTTCGCGTCGTTCCACTTCGTGATCTCGCCCAGGTAGATGCTGGCGAGCGTCGGGCCGTCGAGCGTGAGCTGCCCCGCGTCGACACCCTTCACGTTCACCACCGGCACCACGCCGCCGATGATCATCGGGAACTGCACGAGCCCCGACTCCTTCAGTTCCTCGGGCTTCAGCGGCATGTCGGAGGCGCCGAACGTCACCGTCTTCGCCTTGATCTGCTTGATGCCGCCGCCCGAGCCGATCGACTGATAGTTGAGGCCGATACCCGTGGCCTTCTTGTAGGCATCCGCCCACTTCGAATACACGGGATACGGGAATGTGGCGCCGGCGCCGGAGATATCGGCGGCCTGCGCCGCCGCGCCGACGGCCAGCGCCGCGGTCGCGGCGAGCAGCACTCGCCTCAGGTTGAAATTACGCATGATTGAAAATCCTTTGCAGGGAATGTGGGAGGAAAATGTGTGTCTGGCGCTCAGAAGGCCACCTGGGCCCAGAAGCCGAACTCGTCGTACTTGCCGTCACGCACGCCACCGATGTTGCCGTTGCTGGTCGCAACGACGCCGCCGCCATCGACCTTGTCGTTCTTGTAGACGAAGGCGACGTCGATGTTCTTGCGCGGATGGCTCACCACGCCGAGGTTGAAGTACTTGTCCTTCAGATTCGGGAGCAGATCCTTGCTCGTCTTGGCGTTGTCATAGCGACCGAACACGCCCCACAGGTCGGTGAAGTTGTAGGAGGCCCACACGGATTCACCGTCAGCCTTGTCGGTCGCGACGGTGAGGACGTTGTTCCAGTCCTTCGCCTGGAAATACTCGGCGCCGACACGCAGCGGACCATCCACATACGCAACGAGCGCGTCGAAGCGATTGGCGGTGTGCTGCGTCGGCGTGGCGCTGTTTTCAATATCCTTGCCGAGCTTGCCGCTGTAACCACCGATGGCCAGCGTCAGGCCCTTCACCGGCACATAGCCGAGGCGGGCTTCGAAGTCCATGCTGTTCGACCGCGTGGGGTTCTTGTAGCCCGCGCCGTTGATGACGGAGGCCGCGTAACTGAACATGCCATCCGCCACCTTGCCGCCGGCATGCACACCCCAGTCCGCCGATGTGCCGAACTTCAGGCGGTCGATGATGACGTTCTCGACGTACCGATAGCCGTACAAGTCTTCCACGAACGGCACCCACGGCAGGTCGGCAGAGCCGAGGCGACCGATGAACGCATCCGACAGTTTCGCCTGCAGATAGGCCTTCTTGATGTAGATCTGCGACTCGCTGTCGTTGGCGACGTAGTTGAAGTCGCTCGTGACGTTCACGGACCAGATGTCGTCGAAGTTATGCGTCGCGCCGAGATAGAAGCGCTTGACGTCGATGCCGGTGCCGTTCGCGGCGGACTCGACACCATCGTTCTTGAGATCGATGTTGGAGAAGTCCGCGAACATCTTGCCGCTGATCACGGTGGATTCACCGTCCGCGAGCGCGGGTCCGGCAATGGCCATCGCGAGCAGGCAGGCGACGGGGGCAACGAGGGATTTCTTTTGCATTGAGAAGCTCCAGTAAAAACGCCGGAATGCAGTGCCTATTGGCGCCGGCGAGGGATCGAACAAATCGGACGTTCCGTTGGGATGTTTCATGGGTCGCTGCTTCCGGCCAGCCGGTAGCCGTGACGACTCACGGTGTGAAGCACGTTGTCGCAGCCCACGGCATCGAGCGCGCGCCGCAGCCGGCACACGCTGACGTCGAGGACGCGACTGCGAAGAGTTTTGGTGCCGCCCCAGATGCGATAGAGAAGCAGGTCGCGCGGCACGAGCTCGTTGGGCCGCGACAGAAGCAGCTCGAACAACCGTTGCTCCGTCGGACCGATGGGCGCGGCGCGCTTTCCCCGCCGGATCAAGCCGGCCGCGCAATCGAGGCGCAGCTCGGCCAGCACGCCGGGCGCATGCGAGCCGCCGACGCGTTTGCGATCCACGTTGGCGCGCACGCGCGCGACGAAGTCTTCCGGCGAAACGGGCTCGCGGATGAGATCGTCGATGCCGCATTGGCGCGCGCAACCCGCATCGCGCTCGGCTTCGCGCTCGACGAGCGCAAGCACCGGCAGATCGCGCGTGAGCACGTCTTCGCGCAGCGTGCACACGAAATCCTGAATCCAGTTCTCGAGCAGCGCGGCCGCGATGAGCAGCAAATGTGGATAACTGTTACCGATGAGCGAGCGCGCGCACGTCGTGTCGCAAGCTTCAACGACGCTGAAGCCCGCGCAGCGCAGGCCGAACGCGTTCAAGCTGCGCCGTTGCGCCTCTTCGTCGAGCACCAGGATTCTTTCGCCTGACATGGGATCGCGGGTCGCGTTAAATTTCCGGACGCGCGCAATTCAATGGCTCGTTTGTTTCAGTCATGTTTCCCCGATCCGGCGCGTCGACGCGCGCGAGCGCGCTCACGCGCACACGTGCAGGGTGTCTGTAAGAATCATTCGATGAGGAAATCCCGTACGCACGGGATGAGCGCGGAGAGGAACTACGTACGGCGCGGTGAGGGTCGACCCGTACGGTGTCTGAACACCAACAGATATGCGCCGCCGGAGCGGCACATGTAAAAAATCATTGCGAGCCGTCCTTCGGACCGGTCTGCGGTCGATCCGACGTTGCAGCTCGAGCTTCGATAGCGAGACGCACGACGTCCGCGAGGGTGCCGCACTGAAGCTTGTCCATCATGCGTGCCTTGTAGACCTCGACCGTGCGCGCACTGATCGAAAGCTTCTCCGCGATCTCCTTGTGCGAGAGGCCGTCCGCCAGGGCATCGAGCACTTCGCGCTCACGCGCCGTGAGACGCGCGAGACGCGCGTTCGTCTGTACATGCTGCGTGTGGGTGCGATGAAGCTCCTCGTCGATGCGAATCGCGTTCATGAGCACGTCGATCAGCACTTCGTCATTCACCGGTTTCTCGAGGAAGTCGACAGCCCCGCTCTTGAGCGCGGCGCGCGTGGTGTTGACGTCGCCGTGCGCGGTGAGCACCACCACCGGCAGCTGGATACCACGTTCCCGCAGCGCCTCCTGCAGATCGAGGCCGCTCATGCCCTGCATCTTGAGGTCGGTGAGCAGGCAGCCGCGCCAGCTTGGGTGGTAGACGGCCAGAAAGTCTTCCGCCGACGCGAAGACCGACGAACGCAGGCCCTTGAGCGAGATCAGGAGACTCAGGGCATCGCGGATCGACGCGTCGTCATCGACCAGAAAAACGGTGTGCTCACTCACGGATCGACCTCATGCTCGCTCGGGAAGGGCCGGCGCTTCGATGGGAAGGCGAAGCTTGAAGCAAGCGCCGCCCAGCGTCGAGCTACGTCCGAAGGACAGATCCCCCCCGCGTGCCTGCGCCAGCGTGCGGCTGATCGCAAGGCCGAGCCCCATGCCGCCGGGCCGCGTCGTCACGAAGGGCTCGAAGATCTCGCGCGACACCTCGGGGGAGATGCCGGGCCCGGAATCCTCGACGCTCAGGATCAACTCGTCCCGCGAGCGGGTCGCGTGCAGCTCGATGCGACGCTGCGAGGCCGGCCCGCGGCTCACCGCATCGATCGCGTTGGCGATCAGGTTATGCAGCACGATCTCGAGCTGCGTGGGGTCGCCTTCGACCGGCGGCACGCTGCCGTCGATGGTCGAGGTGAGGGTTGCGCTCGCAAGCCGCAGGTTCTCCTGAAAAGAGGCGGTGACTCGGGTGCTCAGCGCGGCGAAGTCGACTCGCTCGCGCTTCACGGCGCCCCCGCGATAGAAATCGCGCAGCTTGCGCAGGACGTCCGAAGCGCGCATCGCTTCATTCACCGATTTCTCCAGGATCGCGCGCAGCTGAGGATCGGCCTCCGCGTGGCGCGAAGCGAGGATGTCCGAGGCGCGCAGATACGACAACCAGCGCCGTGATCGGCTGATTCAACTCGTGGGCGAGCGCCGAGGTGAGCTCGCCCGCCACCGCGAAACGCGTCGCGCGGGCAAGCTCGGCGTCCCGCTGGCGCAGGCGGTGAAGGATCGCCGCGCGCTCCGCCACCACGGCGCCGAGCAACAGCGCCGAGAGACCGAGCGTCAGCAACAGCACCTGGAGGTCGAGGAATCGGGGCGTATGGATTTCGGCGCGGGCCGCGACGATGAGCCCGGCTTGAATCGCGAGCAACCGCGAACAACGCGCCGGTGATCCGCCATCGAAGCGCGATCCAGATGATCGGCACGAACGACAGCAGGTAGAAGAATCGCAGCTGATCCGCGGCGGGCAGGAAAGAACACCACGAGCAGCGTGGCCAGCACCAAAGCGCCTTGCAGGACCGCCTCGCGCCAATGACTGCGCAGCACGTCGACACGATGGGGCCAATGCCCCACCAGAATGAGCAGTGGCGTCAGCATGAGGATGCCGTTCATATCCGCCATGCCGTATCGAGCGGCGCCGCGCAGGGCGTCTTCGGTGGAGACGTCGCCGGCGGCCACGAAGATGCCCACGTATCCAATCGCGACGACGGATGAGGCGACGACGGTTGCCACCGCCATACGACCGGCCGCGCGCGCGCTGAGCAGCGGCCCGGCCAGATCGAGCCGGCGCAGGATCGCGGCGAGCGCGCCGTAGATCACCCCGATCCACAGGCACACGGCAACGCTGAGCGGAACGGCGACGTCGCTCGAAGAAACCAGCGCGTCGGACAGCAACGCCGCGACGACGGTAACCGGCCACAGCGCGGCCCGTACACGAGCAGGAATGCGAGGGTAAGCCCGGTCTGCGGGTTCCACGGAGTGATCTCCGGCTTGAGCACGGGACGCGCGTAGCTCAGCCAGGCCAGAGCCACGTAGAGAAGGACGTAGACGGCGACGGGCAGGACAAGCCCCTGCCCGCGCCGCCCGGATTCGGCAGCCATGGGCCGCAGTATGCCGCCGCGGCGACGATCCGTGCACGGTCAGCGTGCCGTGGACGGCGGGGTTGTTTCAATCCTGAATGTGGTACATGCCAACGCCGAGCCGCGTCACTTCGCCGTCCGGCGCATCGCTCCGCGCTTCATGCTCGGTGAGCCACGCATCGAGCCGCTCGAGAAAAGCCTGGCCTTCCGCGTCGAGAAACTTGCGGAACTCCGGTAGCGCGCTCTTCGCGATCCGGTCGTTCACGGCCGCGCGTTCGAAGCGCGCGGGTATCTTCGCCGTGCGGGTGAGGTTGTGAACATACGTGGTGGCCAGGGCCGCCATGCCCCTGCCCCATAGACCGATCACGTTCTCATCGATCGTGTGCAGCAGATAGTTGCGCGTCAGGGGCTCCCAGCGGCCATCGGCAAGCTCGTGGATCGAACCGGCGGCGCGCAGCTCCCTGAGCAACGTCGAAAGGGGTACGTCGCCACCACTGCAATGGCGCACGAGCGCGGCGAACGTCGCGCCAGGCCCTTCGACAGGTAGCGGCAACGGTTTGCCCTTCGAATCGAGGAAGCGCTGATCGAGATGCCATGCGTCAGAACCAACGAAGCTTTGGTCACGAAGCCCGTCAGCGTCTCCGGGGAGGCTTCGAGCTTCTCGCGCTGCTTGCGCACGTCGCGACGCGCGAGACCCGTGAGCACGGCGGTGCGCGACACATTCGTGGGCCGGCCGCGCTTGCCAAACTGCTTCGTCGCGACCTCCACGAAGGTGGTCTTGGCGAGCTCGGAAAAGTCACGCCAGGTGACCCCGCAACGGATCAGGATGTAGATGACCGGCTTCAGCCACTGCCGGCTTGCCGCGAGAACTTGTGTGGTGGATGCGGATGTCATGATGGAGCACTTTTACCGACCTGAAGCCGACGCGCCTCACGCGCGCAGCGCGGCTCCGAGGGGCCGTATATGAGATCAGACGTACCAGATGAGGCAAGATGTCCGCCTATCGGGACATCGGCCTCCGGTACGGGAGGCGCTGGCGACGGGCGATCGGCGCTTATGTCAAGCGTTCGCCTCGCCAGCCGATGTCGCATAACCTCAAATCCACCCGCGCGTGCGCGGGTCAACGTGAGAGGCCGGAATGCGAAATCGGTTGATGAGCGCGCTGCTGGCCGGCGCGATTGCTGCGAGCTGTGCCTTGGCGTCGGGCGCGGACGTCGATACGACACCGGAACCTGAGAGCCCGACGCTGCGTACGCTCGCGGCGGCACTGGGCAGGCACGACGATCACGCGCTCGACGCGTTCTGGAAGCGGATCAAGTCCAGCCACAACCCGATCATCGAGAGCGTGCCGGGCCATCCGGACGACGCGCTGTTCACGTTCATCTGGGAAGCCGAACCGAATCAGTCGCGGTCAACACGCTGTTCAACGGCTGGTTTCCGCTGCATGCGCAACGCGGGTTCGATCCGTTCACGCGTCTCGGTGACAGCAACGTCTGGTACACGAGCTACACGCTGCCGCGCACGGCGCAGATTCGTTATGAGCTGATCGCACCCAAGGGGTGGCACGCGTCGCCCGATCGCGCCACGTACTTCACGATGGACGACAAGGAATACGAGACGTTCCACGATCCGCTCAATCCGGATCTCCTCGACTGGAACAACTCCATCGTCTCGCACGCTCAGGGTCCGGATGCCAGGACGAGCGTGTATCTGAAGAAACGCGATGGCGTGCCGGCCGGAGCGGTGGAGAACTTCGACGTCGAGAGCGGGATTCTCGGCAACAAGCGAACCGTGCGCGTGTATCTCCCACCCGGCTACAAGCGCGGCGGGAGCGACTACGGCCTGCTGCTCGCGTACGACGGCAACCAGTACACCCTCGCGGTGCCGACCCCGATGATCCTCGACAACATGATCGCGGCGAAGGCCATCCCGCCCGTTGTCGCTGTATTTCTCGAGTCGCCCGATCGCGACGTGGAGTTTCCGCCGAACGATGACTTCCAGAAATTCGTCGGTGCGGAACTGATCCCTCAGCTGCGCGCGCGCTATCGCATCAGCCGCGATCCCTCACGCAGCGCCGTGCTCGGCTCGAGCTACGGCGGGCTTGCCGCGCTCTACACGGGGTTCGTTCACCCCGAGCTGTTCGGCAACGTCATCTCGCAATCGGGTTCCTTCGGATGGTCGCCGCCTTCGCAGGACGCGCCCACGCCACCGCAGTCGCCGCTTCCTTTTCGCGCTACCAACGCCGACAGCGGCTATCTGATCAAGCAAGTCGCGGAAGGATCGCCCCGCAAGCTGCGCTTGTATCTCGATGCCGGCGTGTGGGAAGGCGGCGGCATGTTGTCTTCGAATCGACTGATGCGCGCGGTGCTCGTCGGCAAGGGCTACGACGTGACCTATCGCGAAGCGCCCGGCACGCACTCGTCCTACTACTGGATGCTGCGACTGCCGGATGGTCTCCAAGACGCGCTGTCCGTCTCCTGCAAAGAATGTACGTCGCAAACGAGGTGACGCTTCACCACACCATGAAGTGGCCGCGTCGGTGTACTAACTCGACGCGCGCCAGCGGCTCGCGAACGTATCCATCTCCGCCGCGCCCATGTCGGAGATGCACCAGACTTCGAAGCCGCCCTCTTCCCAGCGACGCAGATTGAAGCCGTCGACCTGCCGCGACTGGAAGATCGTTCCACTCTCCGGTCGCGCGGGCCAGATGAACACGTCGACCGTGTGCCGGCCCGCCTGGTACACCAGCACCGCGGCCGTGCGCGCCTCGACAACATCGATGCGGCCGCCTTTCAGCACGTAACCATCCGCATCGAGTTGCTTCACCGGCGGCGCGAAATCGACCTTGCCGGCGAACCACGGTTTGACGGTGTGGTGATCGGTCGAAACGACATCGATGAGATGCGAATCGAGCTGCATGGCGCGCAGGTGATTGTTCACGAGCTGCGCGCCCACATCGGACGAGCGAGGCGCGACCGAAATCACCACCGCCACGAGAACGACCGCGGCCGCCGCGGCCCATGCGGCGGAGGAACGCCACGACCATCGCCGCGCACGCGGCGGCGCTGGCCATCGCGTCGACGAGCTGTCCGTGCGAGTGGAGACTCCGGCGCCGAGAGATGCCTTGCCGTTCGACTGCGCGCCATCGGCCATGGCGCGGCCGAGCCGCTCCCGAAGCCGCGGTGAGCTGTTGTATCGAGACGCCGCACGCAGCAGGGCCCGCGACCGCACCAGCTTCTCCTGGACGGCGCGACACTCCGCGCATTCTTCCCGGTGCCGAACGAGCGCGGCCGCCTGGGCGGCGTCGAGCTCCCCATCGAAATCAGCCTGCACGAGCAATGTTTGCTCACATTCAGGCAGGGTGTTCATGCTTGCTCCCCGGCCGCTTCGGCCAGCAGCTTCCGGCCACGCCAAAGGCGCGACATCACTGTTCCGATGGGCACGTCGATGACGCGGGCAATCTCCTTATAGGAGAGCTCCTCGATTTCCCGAAGCACGAGGCATTCGCGCAGCTCCAGGGGCAGCCGGGCGAGCAGCCGCTGCACGAGCCGTTCATCTTCTTCACGCATCAGCGTTGCCTCGGGTTCCTGGCGCGCATCGCCCGCTACGTAGAGCGCCGCCGCTTCGAGCTCGACCTCCGCGACATCGGCGATCTCGCCCGGCGCGTTGTTCCGCAGCCGTGTCAGCGCGACGTTCCGCACGATCTGCAGCACCCACGCGCGCGCGTTCTCCCCTCGAAAGCCGGGGAAGTATTTGAGCGCGCGTAGCATGGCGTCCTGCACCACATCGTCCGCCAGCATGGGGTCGCGCACGAGCCAGCGCGCCAGGTTGCAGGCGGAATCCAGATGGGTTTCGACCAGCGCTACGAAGGCTGAATCGGCTGTTGAACGAGGCGGCATCGGAGAGCGTCGGCCCTTGAATCCGGCACGGCACGCCGGGACTGGAAATGTAGACCTCGGGGCCGCCCGTTTTATTCCCCGGGGGATGGCGCGGGAGTAACGGGGTGGCCCGCGAGTCTCCCACGGCACCTATCGCGTGGTGGCTCGTCATGAACCATCGCGGACCGCTCCAACGCGCTGCGCGCGCAGCGCCAACTATCAGCGCATGAGGTTGAGCGGCTTCGGCAACTTCGCGAGCAGCTCGTCGCTGAACCGCGCATCGATGTGGAAGAACGCCATGCGCGCCACCTTGTCCGAGCGGTTTTCCCAGGCGTGATCGGTGCCGCGCTGGACCACGACCTCGCCTTTTTTCAGCGTGACTTCGCTGTCATCCAGCACCAGCACGATCTCGCCCTCGATCACGACGACGTAGTCGATCGTCTTCGTCCGGTGCATCACGGTGCGCTTGCCGCCTTCGTTCGGCGGGTAGATGTCGATGATGCGCAGCAGATGGCCGGCCCCCGGCATGATCGTGAACTCGCGTTCGTTCGGCTCCCGCGCCTCGGTTGAAGTGAGCGTCGGCACCGCCTCCGGCACGTTCCACATCTCGTGGAAATCCGCGCCCACGTCCTTGCCGCTCATGGGGTGATGCTGCGGCGGCGGACCGTCGGACAGCACGATGGATTTGCCGCTCTGGTCGTGGCCGGTTACGACACGTCGGGTGGGCGTTGGCACAGGAACTCTCCTCTCGGTTCAATCGAATCGAGTATGCCACGGCGGAATGGCGTGAGACCTTGCCCTAGCCGGTGCGATCGGTACCGAGCTTTCCGGTGGCGAGATAGGACAGCTCGCTATCGGAGAGCTGCTCGGATGAAAGCACCTTGCGCGCGCGACCCAGCAACTGCGTGGGCACGAGAACCTGGCAGCTGCGTGCGGCACCGAAGATGGCCGACTCCGACAGCACTTGCGTGGGCACGCCTTCGCCATTCAGACGATCGCTGATCAATTGAGCGGAGACCGTGTCGAACACGGTAACGAGAAGTTGCCAGGTCGATTCGGACATCGTGCCGGGACTATGCCCGCATCGGGCGATGGCTGCAAAGCAGCCGCGATCCTAAGGGGCGGTGGTGGAGGAGACCGGCAACGCGCTTCTGGCCGCCGGTGGAGTGTCGGTAGCCGGTTTCGGCTCGGGCGCCGAGCCCTGCGCGGGCGGTCGCGCACGCGGCACCCACAGTGTCGCAACCGTGCCCCGACCTTCCGGCCCGGCGACGAACTCGAGGCGCCCTCTGTGACGACCCGCAACCTCACGCACGATCGACAGACCGAGCCCCGCGCCCGCGACGCCGCTGCGCGCCGAGTCCTTGCCGCGCACGAAACGCTCGTCGCCACCCTCGCCGCGCGCCGGTGGCGTAAAACCCGACCCGTTGTCCGTGACTCGGATCCCCGCAAGCTCGCCCTCGCATACCGACACGATGATGTCGCCGCCGTGAGGCGTGTATTTGATCGCGTTGTCGAGCAGGTTCATCGCCGCTGAAAGCAGCAGGTCGTAGTGCCCCTGCGCGAAGACCATTTTTTCCGGAACTTCCAGCGACAGGGAATGACCTTTCTCCATCGCCGTCGGCGCAAGCTCCGCCCCCATCTGATACGCCAGCGCACACAGATCGACCGGGACAAACTTCGACGGATCCGCGGCATTCGCCTCCGCGTGCGCCAGGCTCAACACCTGATGAGCCGCGTGCGCGGCGCGCCGGAGCGCGGTCTGAGCGGTGGTCAGCGCCTGCGAGCTGCTCGCATCCGCCGCGCGCACGCGCTCCAGATGAAGCAGCGCCGCGGCCAGCGGAGTGCGCAGGTTGTGCGCGGCCGTCGCCAACATCTCGCGCTTGGTGTCGACGATGCTCTTCAGCCGCATGAGCACGTCATTCAATGCATGAATCAGCGGATGCACTTCGATCGGCGCGCCAGTGAGCGGCACCGGATCGAGGCTCGAATGAGATTGCGCGCTGAGTCGCGCCGCCACGGTCTGCAGCGGCCGCACGGTGCGATGAACGGCACGCAACAGCAACGCAATAGCCAGCGCGGTCAGCAGCAACTGAGGGAGCAGAACGGCGGTGGCGATCTCTCGCGCGGTGCGCGTTCTCTTGTGCACGGTTTCGGCAACGAGCAGCGTCAGCGGCTCACCGTACCGTGCGGCGGGCAGATCGAGGCTCGCGACGCGCACGCGCTCCCCCTCGATCTGGCTTTCGAACAGACGCGTTCCGCCAATCGAATCGGGGTTATCCGCCGCGGTTACGAGCGGAACCTCGCCCGTGCCGCCGACAGTTCCGCGCGTTGGAGAAACGAGCCTGTACCAGATGTGATCCTCGGCGTCCCACCCGACGAGCGCGCGAGCGCGCTCGTCGAGGTCGAGCCGCGCGCCGTCGGGGCTGGGCGCAATCGCCTGGGCAATCGAATTAGCCGAATCGCTCAACCAATGATCGTGTACGACCCGTGAAAAATGCACCGCCACGTAATACGCGGTGACCGCGGCAAGCACCATCACGAGACAAATCGGGTACAGCAGCGCGAGATCCATGCGTCGCTGCAGCGATGTACCCGAGATTTCAGTTGGGGACATTCTCGCCTTCTACGCGCAACAGATAGCCGAAGCCACGCAGCGTGCTGATCGACACACCGGTGCCTTCGATCTTGCGGCGAAGCCTGTGGATGTACACCTCGACCGCGGCGTCCGCGATCTCGTTGCCGGTCGGGTCGATCTGCCGAAGCACGTCGGCCTTGCTGACGAGGCGGCCGCGACGATCCCAGAGAATCTCGAACACTTCATGCTCGCGCCGGGAGAACTCGAGCGGCGTGTTCGAGAACCAGAAGCGCGGGTCTCCCGGGCGCCGCTCGAGCGAACCATAGCGATCCGGCTGATCCATCACGCCCGATCGACGCAGCACCGCGCGCAGCCGCGCGAGCAACTCGTCGAACTCGAACGGCTTCACCAGATAATCGTCGGCGCCGGCGTTCAGGCCACGCACGCGATCGGCGAGCGCATCGCGCGCGGTGGTGATGATCGTCGGCAGCGGCGGCCGGCGCTGGCGCATTTCCTTCAGCAACTCCAGGCCGTCGCCGTCGGGCAGCCGCAGATCGAGAATCATCGCCTGGAACGATCGTTCCTCGGCGCGCTCCATCGCCGCCGCGAGCGTTTCCGCGCGATGCACGGTGAAGCCGTGCAGGGGCAACTGAGCTTCGAGCGCCTGTGCGATCGGCGCATCGTCTTCGACTATGAGGATGTTCACTGTTGCGATCCAATGATGATGAACACGCCAATTTGTGTCCGGCGATGAAGACATTGGGGAGTGTCGAGAGAGTAAGGGCGTTGAAAGAGCGGCGCATTAGGCTTGCCGCGTATGGCTGACAAGGTCCTCGCAAACATTCTGGCGGTGATTGCTTTCACCAGGCTTACAAGCGTCACGCGGGCCGAGGATTTACTGCCGTGAGCGACGGCACGCGAGGCACCGACCGGGCCCGTGCCGGCATCCTCAGGGCCGACCATACGCCCAATCCCGTTTCACGCTTCGAAATCAGCACCCTCGATCCAAAGGCCGGAGTCGGCAACGGACCCTTCGGCAACAGCCTATGTAAACACCGCAGCCGCCGAGGCCTCGCTCGACGTGTCGGCCGCCGGGTCTGAAAGACGATGAGTGAGACGACGACAGTTCTGATCCGCAAGTACGGTCTCCTCGATCCGCTCGACTGGGGGTCCGACTGTCAGGAGCAGCTTCTGCTTCAGAACAAGCTCTGGAATTGCCTCGTACGCATCGAGCGGGAGGCGCAAGCGCACTGTCGTCGGATCTTGAGTGCCGACTCTGATTATGCGCAGCTCATTGCCGGGCTGGAGGGCGTCGACGCCGAGATCGCTGATCTCTGGGACCGGCGCCGCTCGCAGGGACACCCGGTTGCGGCGAGCGAGATCGTCGTGCGCATCCGGACACTGATCGTCCAGCGGCGCCGGCTGTCGCAAAGGGAACGCCAGCTGCGCGCTGCGCTGAGACCGAGATTCGTGGCGCCGCTGCTTCAGGCGGACCTCGAACGCAAGGCGGCGGTAAAACGCGCTCGCCAGGAGAGCGGACTCTGGTGGGGCAACTACAACGCGGTCTGCGGTGCCTACGAACGCGCGCGCATCCGCGCGCTCCGGACCGGTGCGACATTGCGCTTCCGCGCCTTCGATGGGACCGGGCGATTTCGAAATCAGATCGTCGGCGGGATGAGCGTGGACGATCTCTTCACCGGCCGCCACGCGCAGGTGTGCGCGGCTCATCTGCCGGGCGGCGCTCACGCTCACCCGGTACGCGCGGAGCGCCGCCGACTTTCCCGAACCGCGTTGACGGCGACGATCTATACCACTGCTCGCGAGCGAAGAAATCTCACGTGGCCGATGATCATGCATCGGCCGATCCCCGCAGGCGCGCGTATCAAAGAGATCATCGTTACGCGTAAGCGCGAAGGTGACCGCTTCCGGTGGTCAGCGATCTTCCTCTGCACGCAAAAGCACATTGCGAGCCCACCGGCACTCGCATCGGGCGCGGCCTGTGTCGCACTCACTTGTCACGAGGAACCTGATGGCGTGCACGTGGCAACCGTGTCGGACGCTGAAGGCCACGTAGAGCATGTACGTTTGCCGGAAGCGGTGGTGAAGCGCGCGACATATATCGAATCGCTGCGGAAGCGCGCTGAACATAGGCTGAGCGACATGCAAACGCGTGTAACGAGCTGGCTCGCCACGGCGACCTTCCCCCCGGAGCTGGACGCCCTCGCACGGCAAGCGGCACACGCATGGTCTTCCACACCGCTGACGAATCTCGCGCTCGCGTGGCGTGGCCATCCAGGCTTCCGCGCCGACTGGCGCGAAGATATTGAATCCTGGCGACGCACCGACAAACGCGAGCACATCGAAGCTTCGAATCTGCAACGGAAGCTGCTCGGCTTGCGAAGGCAGCACTATCAGTGCGAGGCCAAGCGCCTTGCGGAACGCTACGGCGCAATCACGCTCACGACCCTCGAGCTGGAAGCGACTCGGAGTCTTCGACGACTCGTGGCCGTCTCCGAGCTCGTGACGTGGTTGCAGACTCAATGTGCGAAGACCGGCACTCATATGGAAACGTCGGCGTACCGCTCAACGCACGTCGTTGACATGCTCGACGCGCAAGCGTAATTCTCATCGCAAGCGCGCTCGGCCGCTTGATAGTCGAGACATGGACCCTCCAGACATTCTTCTTCCGGAAGCCTCTGCCGCTTCTTCCCCTTGTTTTTCCCTGCTTTCGTAAGCCCTCAGTAAGATTCCGTTGACGCATTACCGTGCGTCGTGCACGTGCATCGATCCATCGTGGTGCTCGCTCTCGCACGATCCTTACAACTGCGCGGGCACGCAGTGAGCGAGTCGCAGCGCGTTTCAACGGAATCCTCTCCGCTTCGAATCACTTGTTGCGCGCTCGATTGCGCGCGCTTCGCGTAGCACTTGTAAGGTTTCTTATGCATCTGTCGCTGGCACGCAGACTGCAACGCCCTCGCGCGGAAAAAAACCACATTCCGTTTGTCTACTTTTCGCAACGATGGAGGATGCATGAGAAACCTAACGAGGGGCCTGACGATTATCGGATTGCTGACGACTGGAGGTGTCGCAAGCGCTGCGGACCTGCCGTCGGCGAAGGATCTCTTCGATTCATGGGGCGTAGCCTTTAGCGGTTACGTCGATGGTCAGTACGAATACTCGTCGAGCCCGTCGCCGTCACTCCATGTGTTCGACGCTCGCCACGATTCGTTCGTGCTGAACCAGGCCGCGTTCACGCTCGCGGCACAGCCGAAGGAAGGCTGGGGCGGCGTCGTCAACGTAATCGCGGGCGAGGACGCTCGCCTGATCAATCTCTTCAGCTCGCCGAGCAGCACCAACAACTTCGACGTCACGCAGGCGTTCATTCAATACGCCACGGGGAGCTGGACGATCCAGGGCGGCAAGATGTTGACGCTTGCGGGCGCGGAAGTGATCGCACCGACGCTCAACACCAACGTGTCGCGCTCGCTGCTGTTCAACGCCGAGCCGTTCACTCACACAGGCTTGCGTGCGACCTATGCGGCGAGCGACAAGGTCAGCGTCATCTTCGGCGTGAACAACGGCTGGAACGAGACCTCGGACAACAACTCGCAGAAGACCGCCGAAGTCGGGATCTCGCTGACGCCCTCGAAGGCCTTCACACTCACGGCGCAAGGTTATTTCGGCAGTGAACCCGTGGGCAACGGCCTGAACGGCGAGAAGGACCTGGTGGACCTCGTCGCGACGTGGAATGTGACCGACGCCGCGTCGTTCATGCTCAATTACGACTGGGGCAAGCAGGACAACGTGCTCGCGGGTGGCGGGGACGCGAAGTGGTACGGCGTCGCCGGCTACTTCAACTATGCGTTCAACAGCCTGTGGCGCATGTCGCTTCGCGCCGAGTATTTCGACGACAAGGATGGCTACACGACCGGCGCCATCCAGAAGGTGAAGGAAGTGACGGCGACCTTCGGCTACGCGGCCAGCAAGAACTTCGAGCTGCGCTTCGAAGGGCGGTACGACAAGTCCGATGAGGACTTCTTCCTCAAGGACACGAGCGGCAAGATCGACGACAACCAGACGGGCGTGCTCGTCGAGGGCGTCTTCAAGTTCTGAGCGGACAACAACAACGACTCTCCGAACCGTGCGGCGGACCTCGAAGGTCCGCCGTTTTTTCAGCGCGACACGTCAGGTCACCGGAGCTTCTTCGATACCGCTTCGACCTCGCGGAACACGCGCAGGAAATTTCCGCCCCAGATCTTCGCGATCCGCGCCTCGGTGTAGCCCCGGCGCAGCAGCTCGCGCGTCACATTCGGCGCTTCACTCTCGTCGTTGAATCCGGGAATGCCCGAGCCGTGATTGAAGTCCGTGCCGATGCCGACGTGATCGATGCCGATCCGCTGGACCAGGTAGTCGATGTGGTTCACGTAGTCTTCCAACGTGGCCTTCTCGCCCGAGTCCGGTGGCAGCTTCGTTAGATATGCGTTGAACGGTACTGCGCTCACGACTCCGCCGTTCTTCTTGATCGCATCGAGCTCTTCGTCACTGAGATTGCGCGTGTTGTCCACCAGCGCGCGGACATCGGAATGTGTCGCGATCACCGGCGCTCTCGTCAGCGACAGCACCTGAAACACACCCGCGGGCGTTAGCTGCGAGACGTCGACAATGGCGCCGAGCGAGTTCAGGTGCGCAATCGCCTCCTTTCCGAGAGGCGAAAGACCGTGATGCTCCTCGCCCTCGCCGTTCTGCGGGCGAGAGGAGTCCGCAAAGTCGTTGTTGCCCGCGTGCGTGAGCCCGAAGACGCGGACGCCGGCCTTGTAGAACTCGTCGATGCCGTTCACGTTCTTGCCCAGCGAGCGCGCATTCAGGAAAGTCTCGATGACCGCGATCTTTCCCTGTTTGCGCAGGCGTTCGATATCGGCCGCGGTGAGCGCGATCTGCGCGCGTCCCTCGCTCTGCCTGACGAAGTTGCGGATGGCGGCGAGCTTGAGGTCGGCTTCCTTGCGCGCCTCCGCTACGCCTTCCGGGGTGCGCGGACCCGGACCCACGGCAATCGCGAACGCAACCGCGTCGACGCCGCCCGCGCGGAGCTTTGCCAGATCCGTGCGAGAGGAATGATCGGGTCCCCAGTAGCGCTCCGGGGTGGAGTCGATCAGCACGTCACTGTGTGAGTCGAGGTTCAGGAGCTTCTTGTTGAGCGCAATCGCCTTCGCATCGAGGCTCGTGTCCGCGGCACCAGCGGTCGCGGCGAGCAGAGCTAAGGCGAATCCACCGAAGCGAACAGACATGAACGTTCTCCAACCGAGGTTTGTGGCTAACTGAAGATAGGTGCGCCAAGTTTGAGTCGTCCAATGAATGTTGGTCGCCACCGCCCAAACAGACGCTATGTGATAAAGCGGTTATGGGTCGGTCACACCGCCGCTTCATGCCATTCGCATGCGTTCGGCGCTCGAAAAATCATGAGCCGCGAAAGCCGCGGCCCCGAATCGCGGCGGTAGCATCGGCTCGCTTCGAGAGTTCGTGGTGCTTGCGGCGTTCTGGGCGACCGCGAGCGTCACGGCAAACGGCGCGGAGGTAGCCTCACCGCCCGCCGAGCGAGAGCGGTGGACCCTGCGCTGGCACGTGGCAGTCGTGCCAGCGCAGGCGAAGCCCGCGCGCCGCGAAAGGATGAAGCGCGGTACCCCTCCTCACGACACGCGCGGATTCGAGATCCGCGCGGCGCTACTTCAGTGGGGCGGACTGGGCGGTCGCGCCGTCGCGGGTGAAGTCGAATTTCACGAGCATGAGGCGCTGAGCGCTGGCCTGCGCAGGCGGGAAGGTCCATTTCTTCGCGGCGTCGAGGGCCAGGCGCTCGAAGTAGCGGCTCGGGCCGCGTTGTTCCGTGAGCGCGGCGAAGACCGTGCCGTCGTTTTCGACGATCACGCGCACGGACACTCCGACGTGGCCGCGGATGGTTCGCCTTGCGCGCAACGGAACGTCGGGGATTACTTCGTGGATTTGCGCTGACGAGACGTCCGCCGGCGCGATGGGCGGTTTGGTTTTGGCGGAGGCGGATGCCGTAGGCGCTGCGCGCGGCGGAGCGACTGGCGCCACTGGCTGGGGTGGGCTGAACGCGCTGGGCGCTTCCGCGGTCACCGGTGCTTCGGCGTGACCTGCGGTGGCGGCCTCCGTTGCGGGTTCAGAAGTCGGCTTCGTGCCGAAGGCACGGATACCCGCCCAGACAAGCGCGATCAGCTGTCAAGGCAGCCGACGCTGGCTTCGATGTGGCACGCGCAGCGGTCGATGCGGCCGACACAACGGGCACAGTCGTCGCTGTTGGCGCGACCTTCGCTGCCGCAGGTGTCATCAAACCTGCCGCCAGCTCAAAGTCGACAGGCGTCGCGGGCATCGACGCCGGAGACGACGCCGACACGGATGCGGCTTCCGGCTCCCCAATCGGCGGCGGCCCAGCCGCCGACGCGGACAACTCGCTACCCGGAAACTCACTCGCAAGCTGCGGCTCCGCAAGCTCCGCGTCAGGCGCGGCATGCTGCCCGGTGAGCCACGCATTGATCTGCTCAACAGCGGGCCGATCCTGCGGCCGCCGTCTCAAGCACCACGCGACAATGTCACGAAACGCGGGAGGAAAATCGGGCGGCAGCACGACGCTGCCCCCACCGCCAAGCAATCCCAACGGCTGACGACAAGTGAGCGCTTCGCAAATCACTACACCCAATGCCCATACATCACTCGCGGTGGAGCAAATTCCATCGCGCGCCTCGGGCGGGTCGTACACAGACAACGCCTTGACGTCGTCGACTTCGCCGGCGGGCCGAATCGCATCGCTCGCGAGTTTCAGCTGATCGCCCACGACGAGAAGGTTCGACGGCTTCATCCGCCCCAGCACGAGATCCCTCTCGTGCAGAAACGCGAGCGCGCTCAGCGTCGGCGCCAACATCTCACGCGTCTCTTCTTCAGTCAGCGCGCGACTTTGCAGAAGTTGCGCCAGATCCTGGTCGGCGTACTCCATGACGGCGTACAGATTGCCGAGCCCGCCGACATTGCACTGACCCACATCGAAGAGCCGCACCAGATGAGCATGCGAAATGTCGGCGGCCGCGCGCCAACGCGCGAGCTGAGACTGCGCACGCGGCGAAGCGATCGAGACGAGCTTGAGCGCAACTTCGGAAGGCGCAGGCGGCGCAGACTCCGTGAGGAACACTCCGCTGCGATCCGTGCTTCCGAGATAGCGGCGCAGGGGAAACCGGCCCTCCACGACCTGCCCCTCCAACCTCGCCCAGACTCCGCCGATTGACGTGCTTGCTTCTGCGCTCATGGGTAGCGAAAACAGTGGATCGAAGCGCCACTGTACAACTACCCGACCGCGGTCAGTTCCCTGTCGCCAGTCGCCGACGGCCTAAAGCGGAACTCGCCCGAGTGGAGCCGTTCAGCTTCTCCAGTCGCGCGGCACTCCCGCTTTCCCAACCGCGCATTCGAGAGCGGCGCGATCCCACTTCGCGGTTCGTGCCGCGGCTTCATACGTCGTTTCGAAAAACGACAACAACGTCGCATCCGGATTTTCCGCCGTACGCACCGCTTCATAGGGCAACAGGAACTCGCCCAGTGATTCACTGAAGAACGCGGCGCTGGGTTGTACCGGACATTCTTTGAAGCCCTCCGGAGCCGGATAGGCATAGGAGTAGAAACTGGCGTCGACTCCGTTGCCGCCCGGCCAGAATCCGGCACTGCTGACCTCATGCGAGTACGCCTCGCACATCACATCCGGTCGAACGCCGGGCACGCTCCCCGAGAACGGCGGTGCCTTGCGACCTGAGAACCGGGTGACGGCGAGATCGAAGCTGCCCCAGAAGAAATGGACGGGGCTGACTTTGCCGGTGAAACCCGATCGGAACTGTTTCATGACGCGATCCACCTGGACGAGAGCTTTCCAGAAGCGCTGCGCCCAGTCGGGGTCATAGGAACCGTGCACGTGATCACTACTGAACGGGATGGCATTCGGGATCTCGCACGGCCGTTCGTTGATCACGACGGCAAGGTCGAGCTGGTCGAGTGCGCCCATGACCGCCGCGTGGAAATCCGCCACGGATTGGGGTTTCAGCGGGATCACACGGCGTGCGCCGTCGCTCACTTCGATCCGCAATGTGTGATCGAAGAAGTCGAAGATAAACTCGGACGAGCGCGCGCCGAACGGGATCGGCGATGAGCTCAACCCGCGCGCGGTGACGTACAACGCCACGTGCCAGCTGTGGTTCATCCAGGGCGTTCGCGCGAGCCGGATCTTGCCGACAATCTGGGTCCACAGTTGCAACGTCACGCACGTCTCGCGCCACGCGTCGTACGGCAAAGCGGGCCAGGCGGCGTTCTCGTGGGTTGGCATCGCGAAGCCCTCGAAGTGGAACCTGCCGCAGAGTAAGGGATTCGGTGGGTTGCCACACTGTTCGAATCCGGACACGCGTCGCGGTCCGTACGGCGCCTCTCAGCGACTAGCTCATCCCTGAACGAGCGGAACCAGCCCTGTCAGAACCACCGCGTTCGGCGACTACGTGCACTCGAAGTCTCCGTCGTTCGCGGGATGACAGAACTCGTTCCACCGGCCTGAGCCGCGCCAGTAGTCGACGAGCTTCAAGTCACTCACTAGCGTCTTGAAACCCGGCAGCTGCCGCATGTTCTTGAGCATCGGATTCCAGAGCACGAGGGTATTGCAGGAATCCTGTGTCGCCGCTGCGAGGTATCGCAGCGCGAGCTCGTCATCTCCGAAATAGGCTGACCATAGGCCGAGCGGGATGTAAGTGGAGAACCCGCTGGACACCGGACCCGTCGGCGCGAGCCGACGCAGCTCGGCAAGCGCCGCTTCGCGATCATCGATGACCTTCAGCATCCGATGGTGAACGTTATTCGCCGGCATGCGCGAAATCGCGGCGACGATGCGCCCGCGATCGCGGCGGGCGAGTGCTTGAGCCAGTGAATGCTGGATGACCGCGGGCTCTATGCCGTCGAACTGCCCGGTCTCCTTCAGGGCGCGCTCCGCATCGTCCAGCTCGCCAGCAAGAAAATGACTGGCGGCGAACGGTAACGCGTCCATCGAGAGCATGGGCTCTACGACCGCTGCTCTCTGGAACTGTTTCAACGCGTCGTGAGGCCGGCCTGTCAGCATGTAGAGGCAGCCCGAGCATGTCCATGGGTTCTCCGTACCGCCGGCGGACGCTCGGGCGCGGTCCAGCAGCTTTTCGGCATCGAACCAATGCAGGTCCTGCATCGCGACCAATGCTTCGGCTGCGAGTACCCAGGACAGATCGGGCGCCAAGTCGCGCGCGCGGGCAGCGGACTGGCGCGCGCGCTCCTTCCATTCCTTCGTGCCTTTCTCGGGCAGCGCATCGCTCTTCGCGTAAGACAGCGCAAGCCAGGTCCAGCCCATGGCGAACTGGGGATCGAGCGCAACGGCGTGCTCGAGCTGGCTGATCGCGTACCGGACATCCTTTGCAGCGGCCCTCCCCGGATTAATCATTGCGGCGCGGGCCGAGAGGTAAGCGTCGTACGCCTCGCGGTTGGTCGTGCCCCCTTTTCCCGCGGCAGTGCTCGCTGCGTTGACGGCCGCGTTGAACGTGGTAGCAACAGTTCGCGCCACGTCGTTCTGTATCGCCAGAAGATCACTCCGATCACGATCGTATGATCGCGACCAGATGTGCTTGCCGCTCGAATCGATCAACTGCGTCGTGATCCGCAGATGCTCTCCATCTCGCCTGACGCTGCCTTCCAGGACATTCTCGACGCCCAGCGTTTTTGCGATGACGCGCAAGTCTTCGTTCCGGTCCTTGTACCTGAAGGCCGAGGTGCGCCCCGCCACCCGCACGCCGGGGATCTGCGTCAGTTGATCCGTAATCTCCTCCGTGAGCCCATCCGCGAACCGATCCTGCTCGCCGCTCGAGCTCATGTTGACGAAGGGCAACACGGCGATCGTCGGCAGGGCGTGCGCTCCGCCGGTGGAAGCCGAAACCAGCGTCCTGCCCCACAGGGCAAAACCGATGACAAGGGTCACTGCGACGACCGTCGCTGCCACCCAGAGCCGAGGCGCGACACTCGCGGTAGTGGGTTTCGAGACGGGTAGGCTCGGGGTGGTCGCCTCACTTCCAACAGTAGGTACCCCCCGCTGCAGCGCTCAGCGAGGCGCGCGCTGCCTCGGACTGCGCTGTCCGCTCCTCCACGGGGGCGACGAACTGGTAGCCCGTCCTGCTCACGGTGCGAATGAAGGCCTGCGCCGGCCCCTGATCGCCGATGGCGGCGCGCGCGCTCTTGATGCGGCTATAGAGCGCGGCGTCGCCAACGACGCGGCCCCGCCAGATATTGTCGAACAGCTCCGTGCGAGTGATGACGCGGTGCCGATTCTCGATGAGATACAGAAGGATGCGCAGCACCTGTGGCTCGAGCGCCTGCACGGTGCCATCCCGATGAAGCTCGAAACGTGCGGTGTCGAGCTCGCAATTCCCGAATCGGTAGATCACGAAAGACTCTGCCGGTCTCTGACGTTCTCGTGCACACGAGTCTGACCCAATCTTCACAGTTCTGCAGGAAATCTTCAGCCCTTCGTCAAGCACCGCCGGCGGTGAGTGTGGGACGGTCCAACCCCCGGGGGACTTCCCCATAGCGAAGCCAAACCATGAAAACTCGAAAAACTAGACGCGCTGGAACGATCGCCGCCCTGCTGACGAGCGCTGCATTGGTGGTGTCGGTCCAAGCGGGCGCGCACGGTCATGACGATTCTCGCCATGACGATTTCCGTCATGACGATTTCCCCGACTCCAGCTGGAGCATCGCGGTACCCGAAATCAACATCAACACACCCGCGGCGGAAGGGTGCCCCATCGAGACGGCGGACGGGCTCAGCCTGCTGTTCGCTTCCACCCGTGCGGGCGGGGTGCCGGGGGGAATGCGAGCAACGACATCTGGGTCGCAGACCGGGAGAGCCTGACTTCACCCTGGAAACCGGCGAAGAACCTGGGGGAGCCTATCAACTCCATCGCCTCGGACTTCTGCCCGACCCCCGTCAACGGGCGCTGGCTGTTCTTCGTCTCGGAACGACTCGACAACGGCACACCTACGCCACCCTGCGGCGGGGGGGGACATGTACCTCGCGCGACAAAGCCCGGCGGGTGACTGGAGCGCGCCACGCATGCTGGGATGTGCGCCGGACGGCCCTAACTTCAGCGGTCCCGAGCGCAGCCCTCCCTCGTCGAGACGGACTTCGGCACTTTTCTCTTCTACTCGAGCAACGGCGGCAGCGGCGATCAGGACATCTACATGAGCCGGATGAAGGCTGACGGCAGCTTCGGTCCCGGCAGAGTGGTCCGGGAGCTCAGCACAGAGTTCGAGGACATCATGCCGAACGTGCGCGCACGTCCGGACGGCGGGGGGGTACGAGATCGTGTTCAGCTCCAACCGCCCGACGTGGGGTAAGGGCAAGCCGGCGAAGGGCCAGCAGGACGTGTATGTCTCCTATTCCTGGTGGCTGACGGACTGGACAGCCCCCCGGAACTGGGGGACGCGGTCAACACGCCCGGTGTGGAGCAACGGGCGACGCTCTCCGCAGACGGACGGCGTCTCTATTTCGGGACGCGATGGCGATATCTACGTGAGCAGCCGTTCGGGAAAACACTGACGGGCTCGACCTCTCCGGCGCGGTGCTTTCGCGTCGCGCCGGGGAATCGGCGGCTACTACTGCAGACTCGCAAGCGAACTCAAAGGTGTCGGCTGGTATAAGGACTTCTGCCGCCAGCAACAAGTGCACGACCTTTCTGCGTAACTGAAGATCGAAATTTCCGGGCGTGCGGCCGTTGCGATCCGTTGAGCTGAAGAAATCACGAATGAGGCAGGAGAGCGTCCGCAGAATTTACGCAGAACTAGGGGACCTGCGATATCCGCCGCAAGCACCGCCACCGGGCCGCAGTGAAAGCCCGCCACGCCCCAAAGGCCGCGCTCGCCCTCGATCGAGTGCGGCTCCGCACGCAAATCAGGGCGTTTCGCCCACAAATGCAGGTACCGCACTTTGCACCGTGCCGCCTAACGTCGGCGGCCTCATCGTTCGTAAGGATGCGAAGTCATGGCCACGAGGGGCCCCACGCAGGGCGCCGCCCTTTATCGATCCGCTAGGATCACCGTAACCGATGAACAGCCCAGCCGCGCCTCGCCGAATTTCGACGTGGTCATACATGCCCATGTCCACGCGAGGAAAGAAGTTGTACGCCGTGTTGATGGGCGGGCCGCCATCGATCTGGATACTCGTGATTTCGTAGCCACGCGAATAGAAGCTCGGTGCCATCGGGCCATTCGTGCTCGTCACCACTGAAACGCCGGTCGCCTGATCCATCATCGAGCGGAAGTCGCTGAGATTCTGGTCCTGCATCCGCGGCGGCGTGATCACGCTTACCGACTGCGGCGTTTCCTTCATCGACAGCGGCATCTTTGCTCGGTTTTCTGCGCATGCAGCGCGCCGGCGGGTGCTGCGCTCGCAGAATCAGCCGCTCAGAACCGCGCGTATAGATGGATACGCCATGAAATCCTCGGGAATGACGTTCGGAGAAGAATCGTGCCTTCCCCGAAATGACACCCGATGAGGCGTGGAACCGAACGCTGGGTCGAATCGAAAGTCGCGGAGCTAACGGCTCAGGGAAAATCGAGCGTAGCGTGCGTGCTGCGAGAGGGCTTACTGCGGGGAACGGGCAGGCACGGCGCCGGCCGATGGCCCGCTGAGCTGAGCCCCCTGCATCTTCTGCAAGGACTGTTGCTGAAGATTCAGTTGCCACTCTTGCATGGAACGAATGTGGTCGAACTGCTCCGGCGTCAGAACTGACGAGGCGCCTTCCAACACGGCATGATTGTAGGACGACTGCCAGTCGAACCGAGCCTGCATCGCCTGGTTGTCACGCGGATCATTGGGCAGCGGCGACGGAGGCAGATTCTTCTTGGCCTCGACCATGATGTTCACGAGCTGCTCCTTCTGCTCGTCTCGCATCCCGAGATTGATCGCATCGAGCTGATCGGCATAATTGTTGACCTGCATACGCTCGCCCTGGGACTTTTCGTATGCGCTGAACTGGGCTGCCTTCTCGCTGCCGAGAAGGGATGCGATCTCGCTGTCAGCTCGACTCTGCAGTTCCTCCCTCGCCTGCGTGGCTGCCGCGGGGTCGGTCGCCAGTGACTGCGCCGTTTCGATCTGACGCATCTGCTGGTCCGCAAGCAGGTTCAGGAGCGCTTCGGCCTGCGCGGGGCTCAAAGCGAGTTTCTTGATCTCATCCGCATAGCGTTTTTTGTTAGAAGCCATCACCTGAAACCGGAGCATCTCCCGCGCTTGCGGGGTACTCAGCATGCTGACCGCGCCTGCGGGCGGCACTGGCTGCGGACGGACTGGCGGCTGCTCACGATGCTGAGAGTCGGGGCTGGGGTTGGATGACGGGGCCAACTGGCCGCCTGGGGCATGAAGGGCTGCCACTGGCACATCGGGATTCGCGCGATCTGGCATCGGTATCGGCGGTGCGGATCGAACGGCAGCCTGCTCGCGAGCCGCGTGCAGCTCTCTCGTGAGATGAATCGAAAGGGCTCCGAGAGCGACCGTGGTGATCGCCAGCAGGATCGTGAGAAGCTTCATGCGTGTCGTGCCAACGATGACAGGTAGTGCGGAAACGAGCGGATCGATCGAGGCCCGCAATCGAAGGTCATGAAAGAAGCTAGATGCCGCAGGTCATCACGTCTGGAGCGGTTCTCTCCATCGCCGTGTGGAAATAGTGCTGATACGTCTGTTCCGCCCACGCGTGAGCTTTGCGCTGATCCTCGGGTCCGATTGCGCTGGCCGCGTCCGCTAACTTTTGCGCTGTCTCTCCGTTCGGATCGTTCGAGCCCAACTGTTGCAGCTTGAGATATCGATACGCCTGAACCGGATCAGTGCCAGTCGCCTCGTTGAGCAGATTGATATCGAAGCCGGGGGTCTTGCCTGAATAGGCCTGCTGCAACCGGCGCACTACATTCCAATCGCCCTTCCTCACCGCGACCTCGGCGAGCTCGACGACGTTCTTTTTGTAGTCGGACAGCCAGACTGGATGAGTGAGCACACCAGTCATCAACCCACTCCCCAGAAATCCCCTTGCGACATAGCAGTCGATCGCCCTTTGATCTCCCAGCCCGGCGGCCAGCAAGGTGGTGGGCACGATCTCGGAAAACTCCGCCTCACCGACGCCCGCGCAGAGCGCGGCGTTTGCCTGCGCGAAGGACAATCTCTGCTGGGCAAGAGTCACGGCCGGGTTTGCGGCCTTTGTCGGCTTCCCATAGATGTGTTCGATTCGCCAGGATTCTTCGCAGGTTTTCAGGTCCTCGAACAAGCGAGAAGCGGCGGCGGCTTCTCCAGCACCTGCGCGTGCTTTCAGCTCGGCAATCGCTTGCTTCAAAGGAGTGCCTGGTACCGGCAGCGGCTTAGCGGCGCCCTGGCCCATCACGATCGCTGCCTGCGATTTCTCGGAGGCAGCGGCGTGTGCGGGAAAATCACCCGACCCCGGCATGACAGCTGCGACACTAGTTATTGTCGCGACGGCCCGGAAAAGCCGATCGAGTGATTGCCGCTTCATCGAGATCATCCCTGCTTCGAGCTCGATTTCAGCAAGTCGAAACCGGGTTATTCCAGCTCACCGCCTGCAGGCTGAATGCATTGCTGTAAGTTGGGTAGAACGTGTAGAAATCGGTGCTCTGGTAACAGAACCCTCTGACGATTCCAAAGGGCCCGGCAAGTGGCGCGAGGCAGTCATCGCCCAACGCCCAATTAACGCCCACTTCATACCAGAGGGCCCCCTCGCAATTTATCGGCGCGGTGGTGCTCGTGGTGACGTTGTATTGGTAGGAGAACACGTAGTAGGCCTGACATTGGCCGCTGACTAGAAAACTCCCCAACAACGAAATCAGAGAGATGGCGGGAAGACTTTTCTTGTTTCTGATCGTCTTGAGCATGGTACGTCCCTACGGTTGTGACACGCGATCGATCTCATTTCCGGATGCGTGAAATGACATCCTTCCTGATGGACTCGGCCCGCTCCACTTCCACGGGTGTCAGCCGAGCGAACTTGGCGAGGGGATGCATGGAGTTTCTCGCCTCCCACGCAGTCGGATCCACTTCTTCGCCGTATTGAATAAAGCGTGCTACTGCAAAGTACGCGTAGGACTTGGCGACGTCGCGCTCTACTACGCGACCTCCCAAGTAGAGATTGGACATGACGATCAACGACTCGACGTGCCCATCGAGCGCGGCCGAACCCAGGGATTGGACGAACTCTTTCGTCCGACCATCGATCGTGTCAGGTGTGAACTGCGAGTCGCCGAACGAGCTCTTTTGCAGGAGTACCTGTGCTCGCGCGCGCAGATGCCCGCCCTCAGCAGCACGGTTCAGCCACTGAACTCTTTCGTCGCGAGCCAACTGCTTTTCCGGAACACTGAGCCTGAACTCACGCGCACGCATCGCGAATGAAATAGCGGCCTCCACCGCGCGGCGTGTGTCCTGTGGGCTGTCCGGACGGATCACGCGGATTCCGTCGATGTCGTCCACGTGCTCCATCTTTCGAATTTTGGCCAGATGCGCCGCGAACTCGCTCTCGTCGCCCGGCACCTGACAACATGCGCCCAGCTTCATGTACAGGTTGAAGGCTGCGTCCAAGTCGCCGTTGCTTGCGGTATTGAGCAGCTCCGTGTAGCTGCCGCCTACTTCCGTGTCGCTGAACATGGCGTCAATTCCCTTTAGTGAAGCGAGGTTGCCTGATGTAATCAGTATCAACGGTGCAGGTTCACTCTTGCGTTCACTTTAGCGTATGGCGGGGAGGGGGAGATCCCGCCGAAAGTAGGTATGAGGCGTGGCGGATGCGTCGCACTCCACCTGAAAGACCCTGAGAGTGGAGCGCTATTTCGCGGCCCGAGCCGGACCCCCGGCGGCCACTTCGAACTCCCCCACCCGTGGCCAGCCTTGGGCAGGTCAAACTCCCCCCACCTCTCGGCGGCGGGACGGTGGGGTGTTTACGCGCTGTGAGCGCGGCTGGCAACTCGGGCGGCGGCTTCCTTCAGCCGCCAGCTCTTGCCCTCGAACTTCAGCAGATGCCCGTGATGCATCAGCCGGTCGAGTAGCGGCGTGACGACTACGACATCGCCGAGCAGCTTGCCCCAGTCGTCGACGGGCCTGTTCGAGGTGATCACGGTGGAGAGTTTCTCGTAGCGGCTCATGATGACTTCAGCGAGCTCATCGCCGGCGTTCACCGGTAGCTTGCGCAGGAACAGATCATCGATCACGAGCAACTCGGCGGCCTTCATCTGCGCGCGGTATTTGCGCAGTTCGCCCAGCTCACGCGCTTCGTTGATCTCCTCGATCAGCGCGTGCGCCTCGCGATAGAACACCTTGTAGCCACGTTGCACGGCCAGGTGCGCGAGCGCCTTGGCGACGTGGCTCTTGCCGACGCCAGGCGGCCCGAGCAACAAGGCGCCTTCGCGTGCTTCGATGAACTTCAACGTCGCAAGCTCCAGCACATCACGCTTGGGGATGCGCGGGTTGTAGGCCCAGTCGAAGTCCTTCAGGTCCTTGCGCTCGGACAGCCCCGAGAGCGTGAAGCGTCGCTCGAGCAGGCGCGATCGGCGCCGATCGAGCTCATCCTGCACGAGGGACGCGAACGCTTCGGTGAAGTCCATCTGGTGATGGGCCACCTGCAGCGCGCGGGCCTGCAAGGTGGCGATCATTCCGGACAGACGCAGGGCGCGCAGCGCCTGTTCCAGTTCAGTCATCGACATGCTCATCGTGTGCTCCTATGAGTCACTGTGGGTGGGTGAGGAAGGATTCGGATCGGCGCGGGAGTACTCCTCCCAGAACGCCCGGTATTCATCGATCGCACGGATGTACTGGCCGGCCTGCTGGAGCGAGGCGGCACGCGCGGCGGCGGTGGCTTTTTCCGCAGCGGTGAGCGCTTCGAGCACGCGCTTCAGGGCCTGGTAGGAGGGCCTGCTCAAGGTGAGCACCTTCGCGCACGCCGTCTCGATCTGATCGCAGGTGTAATGACGCGTGAGATTGGACAGACCGTAGATGGCGTGCTGCCCGGGCCGCCCCAGGCGCGCAAAGATCTCCTGCGCCAGTTGCGCAGCGTGGGGCCCGATCTTCGCCACCTTGCCGATGAGCCGTGCTGTCTCGCGCGAAGGATTGAAGATGCGGTCGGCGTCGGGGATGACGAAGGCGCCTTTGCGCGCGCTCTTGTCGTGCCGACGCAGGATCTGACCGCTTGCGTCCAGGATTTCGATCTCGCGCTCATAGATGCGCACCGTCACTTCGCTGTACAGCGGCGCCGGCAACGCCGAGTAGTACGAGCCGCTCACCTGCACGGCGCCGGCGTCATCCACCGTGCGTGCTTCCTGGCGGAAGAAGCGGAAGCTCTCCACCGGCAACGGCAGCAGGTGAGGTTTTTCCTCGGCGAACATCGCGAGCACCTGACGCTTCTTGCGGCCGTGGATGCGCGGCGCCGCCCAGCGCTCCTCCCAGTGCTCGAGCCACTGGTTCTGCTCCTCGATCGACTCGAACCTGCGTCCCTTGAGCGCCGTGTCCTGAGTGTGTTGTATCGCTTTCTCGACCGCGCCTTTGCGATCCGGATCCCTCACGCGGCACGGATCGGCCACGGCGCCGTAATGCGCCAGTACCGCGGCATATACCGGGTTCAACTGCGGCTCATACAGATCGGGCTCGATGACGCCCTGTTTCAAATTGTCGAGGACGACATAGCGCACCGATCCACCGAACACCCGGAACGCCTCTTCGTGCAATCGCGCCCAGGTGTGCTGGTCGGCTTTCCACACGACTTTGCGGAACGACTTGCCGGAGTACTTCAGCGTCATCACGAACAGCTGCGGCCGGCGGTACTTGCCGTTCGGGTGGCGCGTGAGTGCGCCCTGGCCGAAGTCCACCTGTGCCTCTTCCCCCGGCAGGCTCTCCAGCACGTCGAAGCGCTCGGGTTCGCGCGCCTTCACCACGCGCACGAAGCGCTTCACCGAGTTGTACCGATGAGTGAAGCCGTGGTGCTCCACCAGATCCTGGTAGATGCTCTGCGCGTTGCGGCCGAGCTGGACCTGGCCGCTGATCCACTCCCGGTGTGCTTCGCAGGCCGAGCGGGCCTCTTTGGGCGCTCGGGCCGGTGGCCGGGGTGGAGGAGTTTCAACCGAAGAAACCGCGGTTTCTCCCGCGGAAAAGCCGGTGGCCACCCCGGGGGAATTTGCCGGCCCGGCCCCGATCGCCGACTGCGCGTACCGGCGGATCGTCTTGCGATCCACGCCCGTCACCCGCTCGATCTCGCGTTGGCTCCGGCCCGACTGCAGCAGTGTTTGAATCGTAATCCGTAGATGCGACTTCAAGACGTTCAACTCCTGCCGCTCCCCCTCGAACAAAAGGAAGCAGCGTAACGTCCCGTCGCAGATCAGCCCGGCGCCACACTGGCGCCGGGTCACATCAGGGGTGGAGGAGTTTCAGGTCGCCCCAGGTGGCCCGAGGTGGAGGAAGTTGGGTGGCCGCCGGGGGTCCGAATAAGAAGAAGACCTCTCTAGCCAAGTCACGCAAGCGAGGCCGCAGGCTACGAGACTGCCGCTGTTCATCCGCGCGATAGTAGGTGCCATACAGGAGAAAATGAGCCGACGCCATGCCCGGCGGAACGAGATTGGATGTATGCCGCGGTCAGAGGCCGTCGGTGGCTTTGACCCAGATGCCTTGTTCCGTTAGCTACTCGGCATCAACGTCAAAGGTGCCGCACGCGCACGTGACGCGCGTGACTCTCGAGGCCTACATTTGTTGCGATTCAGAAAGCAGCGGCTGCTCCATGTGCTCCGTCAGTCCCAGTGCATTACCGAGTCGCCGCAGAGGGTGGAAAGAGTGGGATTCGGAGCCGGCAGGACCGCTGTAGCTATGGAGCGCGGGAGTGCAACCGATTCGCAGGCAGCTGACCCCTCCAGCTCAGAGCTAACGGCTGCTATTTCGCACAGGGATCTGCGTGCGCATCGCGATGGCCGGGAGCAATCGACGTCGTACAGCGCAGGATAAGCTGCGCGCTACTACCCGAACGCGTGACATCGACTTCTGCAAAGATCGTTTTGTCACCACGCGCGTATACGCGGTAGTGGCTAGGCATCGTAGCGCCGCTCAGCATCGTGCTGCCGTCTATCGACACGTCCTTGAGCGGTCCGGCGGCTCGCAAGACTTCCGGGTCCTTTTGCACCATTTCAAGAACCCGCGCTTGCTCCTTCTTAGTTTCGGCGCCTGCCAAAGACGGATCGACCTGCCCACCCGAGCATCGAGCCTCTTTCTCATCATTCTGAACGTCCTGAAGGTAGGCCGTCTGTTTCGCCTGCTTGGCGAGAGCAGGGCCTTCAGCAATCAGCTTTCTCTGTAACTCATGCACGCCAGCATAAATTTGCGAAACCGCGTCGCGCTGTTCGACCGTCTGCATTCCGTCGCGAAGCGCATTGGCCGTCTGGGAATCCCATTGCAGCACGCGGTCCAGCGTGCGCCGCATGTTCTCAGGATCAGAGAATCCGTAATTATTGATCGGTGCGGCCATGGCCGCCATCATGACCTGCAATATCTGCCCTCGATCGCCGTTCTTGAAAGCAAGCTGGTACCGCGAGCGAACCTGTGCGGCATAAAACCAGAAGAGCGCCTCGTCCTTGCTACCGCCCTGAAAGAGCACGAACGAGGGAGTGAACATCTCCAACGGCACATTCAGCGTCCGGGGGTCTTTGAGAATCTCACGTGCGGCCGCCATGGCGACTTTGGGATCGCAGGCAAGTATACGCTCGCGAGCCGAGAGTCCGTCTTGCGCCAAAGCGATCGTCGGCGCGAGAAACATCACGAGAATCCCTGTGCGAAGCGCAGAGCGCATAGAACTGTCCTTTGGATGTGTGTCCGCAAACCATCAACCAAGTCAACGCCGGGGTCGAGGAAAAGGATCACAGAAACCGAGCACGCAGAGCCGACAGGGTCGGGCCGCCCGATGGTTCACCGAGGCCCGTTCGCACCTAGCTCAATCGTTGCGTAGGGTCCTGAAGGCTGGCCAACGATTGCAGATTCTGCATGGCGGTACCAAAACCCGAGTCGTTCAAAATGCCCTGCGCAGGCGTGAACGATATGTCCGAAAGCGTACCGAATCGTCCGTATCGATACGCAAGATCCCCGCCGATGGCAGCAGTGTCACTTCCGCTCAGGTACTGAGCTGTGAGCGCGTTCGTCAGTGCCCAGCTCGTAAGGCTGGGATTCAAGGCGCGCGCTGTATCGAACGCGGACACCAGGCCGTCGAAATTGAACGTCTCAGTCTTGTTGTCGCGAGTGACATCACTCCCGCCCGCGAGGTAATCCGCCGTGCCTTCGATGACGACCTGAAGCTTGTTGATGCTGCGGTTCGAGGTGCTCGTGTAATAGCCGCTGAACTTGATCTGATCCGTTGCTCCGACTTTCAGAATCAGATCATTGCTGCTCTTCTGAAACACGAGATCGGCATACGTGGCCCCGCCGCCGATTGACAGCGTGTTGTCTTTGACCGTGCTTATGTTGACCGTGTCCTGACCATCGCCTTTGTTAAAGCCGATGATGTCGGCGCCCGTGCCAGTGGTGAGGGTGTCGTTGCCCGTTCCTCCGAGCAGCAGGTCGTTGCTCGCGGTTCCGGTGATACCGTCTGCGCCATCGCCGCCATTGAAGTACGTATTACCGCCCGAGGAGTTCGAGAGCGTGTCGTTACCTGCGCCGCCTTCGAGAATATCCGTGCCACCGCCCCCCGCGAGAACATTGACAACCGAGTTGCCGCGTAACAGGTTCGCCAACGTGTTTCCGGTTCCATTAATCGTCGATCCACCGGTTAAGAAAAGCAGCTCGATGTTGGAGCCCAGCGTGCGAGTCACAGCCGAGTTAACCAAATCGATCCCTTCACTGGCGTTCTCGGTCGTGACATCTCCGGAGACATCCACGACATAGATGTCGTTGCCAGCACCGCCCAGGAGCGTATCCGTACCGGACCCACCGTCGAGCGTGTCGTTACCCGCAGCGCCCGTGAGCGTGTTGCTATTGCCGTTTCCCGTGAGAATGTTATCGAGACTGTTGCCCGTGCCATTGATCGCGGACGATCCGGTCAAGGTCAGCTTCTCGAGGTTGTTTCCCAGCGTGTAGGTAATAGAGGACTGCACGAGATCCGTGCCTTCGCCCGAACTCTCAGTGATGACATCACCTGCATTGTCGACCACGTAGATGTCATCGCCGATGCCTCCCAGCAATGCGTCGGCGCCAGTTCCACCGTTCAGAGTGTCGTTACCGGCATTGCCGGTGAGCGTATTTGCGCCGCTATTACCCGTCAGCACATTGTCCAGACCATTACCGGTTGCGCTCAGTCCACTCGAGCCCGTCAGCGTGAGGTTTTCGACATTGCTGCTCAGCGTGAAGCTCACCGAGGATTGAACGAGATCCGTCCCTTCGCCTGCGTTTTCCACCACGGTGTCGGCGACGTTGTCGACGGTATAGGTGTCGTTGCCGGCGGCGCCGAGCATCGTGTCGGCACCCGTGCCGCCGCTGAGCGCGTTATTGCCACTGTTACCGGTGATGGTGTTCGCAAGCGTGTTTCCCGTACCGGTGAGATTGCCGGATCCGAGCAGCACGAGATTCTCGAAATTGGTACCGAGAGTCCAGTTGACCGTGGTCTTCACGGTGTCCGTGCCTTGATTTGTGCCTTCCGACACCGTGTCCGATGAGCTGTCGAGGACGTAGGTATCGTTGCCCTGGCCGCCTGACATCGAATCATTCCCGGCACCCCCATCCAGCACATCGTTACCGTCCAGGCCCGTCAGCGTGTTGTTCGCGCTGTTACCGACGAGGATGTTATCCAGGGTGTTTCCGGTGCCATTGATGACTGCCGAGCCGGTGAGTGTCAGATTCTCGACATTGGACCCGAGTGTGTAGGCAAGGGAGGCACGGACTTCATCGGTGCCCTCATTCGGATCCTCAATCACCACATCACCGGCATCGTCGACGACGTAGGTGTCCTGCCCGTCTCCCCCGTCCATCTGATCGGCTCCGGCTCCGCCATCAAGAAGGTCGTCCCCGCTCGCGCCGTCCAATACATCCGTGCCGATGCCTCCCTTCAGCGTATCGTTTCCGTCTCTGCCGAATAACTGGTCGTTGCCGTCGAGCGCGTCCAGCACGTCGTTACCGGCGAGGCCATCCATGATGTCGTCGCCCGAGGTACCCGCGAGGCTGTCGTCGCCCGCCGTTCCGCGGATCGCTGCAGGAGTGACCTGGAGCGTCAGATTCCCCACGACCGATAGTCCGCCTGCGTCGGTCGCCGTGAGATGGAGCGAAAGCGCGCCCACCGCGCCGACCGGAGGCGTGCCGGAAAAAGTCTGCGTGGCAGCATCGAACTGCAGCCACGATGGCAACGCCGATCCGTCCGCCAGCGATGCGGCATAGCTCAGCGAGTGCTGCGACTCGATGTCGAGGAACGCGTTTCGTGCAACTTCGTAACCAAGCGTCGTAGCCGCCTCGATGGAGACTGTGCCAAGCGGACTGTTCGTGTTGAGCACCGGACCGGAGTTGGCTCCGCCGATAAGCCCCTCGATTTGCGGGGCGGTATAGGTGAAGTCCAGGCCCCCCTTCCGACAGCGTTACGGACCCGACCCGATTAGCAGCCGCAGTTGTAAACCACGACTGAACGGTGACGGAGTCTGCGCCCGAGATACCGATCCGCAGATCGTTGCCCACCCGCTGGAACTTGAGGTCATCTGCTGCGATGTTCTGATCGGTTGCGAAACGAACCGCACTGATACCCTGCGTATCGGTGATCACGTCATTGCCGCGACCCCAACCGAAATTCAGATATGTGTCTGCACCGGCTCCGCCGATCAGCCGATCATCCCCAGCGCCGCCATCGATAACATTGCTGCTGCCGTTGCCGGTGATAACGTTGTCCAGTGCATTGCCGATCGCACTGAGTGCACCGCCAGTCAGCGTGAGATTCTCGATGTTGTCACCGAGCAGGTAGTTGATGCTCGATTGCACGATGTCGGTGCCCGCATCTGCGACCTCAGTGACGACGTCGCCACTATTGTCGACGCTATAGAGGTCGTCGCCGACTCCGCCGGCCATGCTGTCAGCCTCCGTCCCTCCAGTGAGCGTGTCGTTCCCCGCACCGCCGTCGAGCGTATCCGCGCCCGCGCCGCCATCGAGCAGGTCATTTCCACCACCACCCGACAGAATGTTGTTCGCGCCGTTACCCACCAGAGAGTCGGTTGCAGAAGTGCCCGTCGCGTCGATTGCCGCGGTACCCGTGAGCTTCAGGATGCCCACACTGCTCGGAAGCGTGTAGCTGACACTCGACTCGATCGTATCGCCGGCGTTGCCGTTGAGGACGATGTCATTGACGTTATCGACAATGAAGCGCTCGCTCAGCGGCGCGCCGATCATGGTATCCGCGCCGGCGCCCCCGTCGATGACGATCTCCCCGCCGGCGCCATTGCCGAAGAATGTGTCGCCTATCCCAACGCCCACGTCCTCAGCGAAGGTCGCATCGATCACATTGTCGAGCGCATTGCCGGTGAATTTACGTCGCACGTCCTGGGTCAAGTTGTAGGAGATGGACCCGTACGTGAGGCCTTGGATAACGAGGTTTTCGATGTTGTCCGGCAGCGTCACGGAATAGAGGTGATACGCGACCAGGGTGTCATTCCCTTCGCCGGAAAGCTCGGTGACGAAGTCCTGAAATCCCTGAAGACGACTGCCGGGAAAGTTGTAGAACTGCGGCGTATCGGGCCAGGATCCATCCATGTCGACGACATACGTGTCGTCACCCAGTCCACCGATAAGCGTATCGATGCCGCGTCCGCCATCGAGCACGTTCGCGCCGCCGTTGCCCGTGAGCGTATTATCGAGTGTATTGCCTGTACCCGTGATGCCGAGCGCTCCGCTCAGAGTCAGGTTCTCGATGTTGGCAGGCAGCGTGTAGCTCACCGAGCTCACAACGGTGTCGGTACCCGAGCTTGCGGGCTCGTTAATGACATCTGAACGATGATCGACAACAAACGTGTCGTCCGACGCAGTACCGTTTTGCGTGCCCGCGGTACCGCTCTGATCAACTGTGTGCGCGGCGATCTGCGCCGCGTTCCATACCGTGCCATCGATGAACTGAATCTCTCCTACCGTGGCAGAACCCGCGAAGAAGTCCCGAAGCCAGAGCTCCTCGCCGGTGTTCAGCGTCAGTACGAGAGCGTCGGCCGTGCTGGCGCCGAAGCGGACGGCGGTTGAAGTGCGGGTGAGTGCGACGTCCCCCACTGCGATACCCGTATCGAGCACGATGCGGTTGAAGCCCTGTGTGTCTTTGATCTCGTCGTGACCTTGTCCTCGTCCGAACCGGTAGGTGTCATCCCCCGCGTCGCCTTCCAGCTCATCGTTCCCGGCTCCGCCGCCGAGGTCATCGATCCCATTGCCTCCCCTGAGCGTGTCGTCGCCGCCGTTGCCGCGGATGACATCGTCTCGATCGAAGCCCTGGATGATGTTCGGGGTCACATCACCCGTGAGATAGCGGGCGTAGAGATCCTCGTGCGTCCAGACCGTGCCGTCATCGAACCGAACCTCATCGAGCACGCTTGTCCCATTGATGACGCTGAGCGCGTTGTAGGCCGTGACGATTGATCGCTGGCGAGTCAACGAGTTGGTCACAAAGAACTGGGCACCGTCGTCATTGGACACGGTAGTCGCCCTCTTGACCACCACATCAGAGGGCCGAATGCCCGGACCGAATCGCAATACGTCGACGGCGCCCGCCGCGCTATCGAATGTGGACTTGTCGCCGATGGAGACATCTCCGTCGCCGAGGTTGTAGAGGTAGGTATCGCTGCCCTCGCCGCCGTAGACCGTCGAGCCGCTCAAGCCTTCCAGCGTATCGTCGCCGCCGTTGCCAAAGAGCCAGCTGGTCCCTTTGAGGAAATCATTGCCGCTACCGCCATGAAGTCGCGTCTCGCCGCTCGCGTAGATCGTGTCATTGCCGTCACCGCCGTAGATGGTGTCCTTCCCACCCATCCCGTTGATGACATCGTCTCCCGAAGTGCCCGTGATGAAGTTGTCGCCGGTGGTATTCGCTGGCAGCAGCAGCTCTTCGAGCTCCTGTGCGGTGTAGACCGCGCCTGTATCATCAAAGCGAAATGTGGCAACGCTGCGCTCGATCGCGTGATGGTCTCCGGATGCATCGTCGAACCGGAAGAAGTCATCCCCCAGGAAGTACCCTTCGATGGTCAGCGAATCTGCCGTGCTGATACTCCCACCGGGATCCCGGAAGTTGATCGTGAGCGTGCCTCTGTTCGAGTTCGCGGTCAGGACGAGGTCATTGACGTTTACGCCGGCGCCGAATCGAATGACATCGTTGCGACCCGGGTCCTTGTCCCATCCGACTGCGCCAACCTCATGGATCGTGTCGCGTCCGTCGCCGCGCGCATAGACAAACGTATCGTCGCCGTCCGCGCCGACATTGATTGGCTGCGCGGGGAACGTTTGATAATACGCGTCGTCGCCCCCTGAGAGCTGATCGTCCCCGGCACCGCCGATCAGAACATCATTCCCGAGCCCGCCCTGCAGATGATCGTTACCGTCACCGCCCTGGATCTCGTCATCGCCACCCAGTCCGAACAGTGTATCGGCACCCGCCGCACCCAATACCAGGTCATCGCCGTTCTGCGCCGTCAATGTGTCGGCGTTACTCGTGCCCGTCAGGACGCTGGCATAGCCCATCGTCGCAAGCTGATAGCTGAATCCGGATGCGGCGACGGAGCCTTGCTTTCGTAGAGTCTCCAGCATGAGCGCGCTTTCATCGCCCAGCTGCTTGAGTGCGCTCGCAAACTCATTCATGAGGGCCGCGCCGCGTGTTGCATCGGTGGCGTATGCGGCCTGCAACGCGCTGATGGTTCCGGATATATCCCAACTCAGGGTGTGAGTTACCGGATCCGAGATGAGATGAGACCCGGCATAGAGATCAGCATGTTGCGTGGGTGCCAAGAGGTTGGCACCAAAAAGCGCTGCGATCGAATCATAGGCACGCAGCAGCACCTGCGTTGCCTGCGGCCCAGGCGAGCCCGTTCCGGAATTGGTGCCACTACCCTGAACAAATGAAACGCCAAGGAATTTCTCGAGCGCGGTGAGCTTCCTTGCATCCGGAAAGTAAGTTCCACGGCTTGAAGGATTGACCGCTTCGACGTTGGCCCACGCAAAGATGAGTCCATCGAGCAAACCAGCGCGCACCGCCGGATCAGGTTCGTTCACAAATGCCGAGACGAGACTCTGCAGATGTCCGGCCGTATCGTTGACCATGGCATCGTGCAAACTCAGAACCGATCCCAGACCATCCAGGTCTGGCAGCGCAGCGATTGCGGAGCCGGGACTCAGTGCCGAGACGTTGACGTTCGCGGTGGGGCCTTTGGTAAACCACACATCGTTAGCGTTACGCGTGGCTCCACCCGTTGTCAGATAACTTCCGGTTTGTTGATGAGTGTTCCCGTTCAGGTCGACGAACGATTCGCTTGCATAGGCGGTACTGATGCTCGATACCCCGGCTTGCGACAGCGTCAGCAGTTCCCCCGAATCGACGAGCCCGTTGCCATTGGCATCTTTCCAGATGCGAAGTTGGGAGAAGGCGGAGTCGCTGCTTGAAATCTTCGTATCGCTATTCGAATCGAGCGCCTTCAGCGCTTCGAAACCATTGCCCGCATAGGTGCCGTTTGGCAACAGCGTATTGTTGCCGAAGAGTTCATGGCCGTTGTCGATCAGACCGTTGCCGTTGAGGTCGCGCACCAGCAGACCATCGTCGGCACCCACCCAGCCCGTCGCTTCGGCAAGCCCATTGGCATCATGATCGAAGTGGACGCCGGCGCTTGAACTCACGGTTTCAACGCCATCTCCATCGAGATCTAAAATAAGAGGACTGACCGTCTGTAACGACTCGGCATAAATTGCCCCGAGCCGATCAAGCGCTTTCTGATAGTACGGCGCGTGAAACGTATTGGAGGCGCCGCCCGGCAAATTAATGCCGAAGTCGCCCATCGTGTAATCGTCCAAGGCAACATCGCTCGCCATTCCCTCCTCGGTAATGAGTAGCGTTCCAGTGAGGGTTCCAAGCGGCGCTCCGACAACGGGTTCCCAATCGACGAACATCGCCGTAAATTGTTTACTACCGACGACCGCATACCATTTCGGATTCAGAATCCCGCGTTCGGTAAACTGAGTCCACGTCGCCGCGCTTAGAGTGGCTCCGCCCATGACGAGGGTGCCATCGTGACCCGAATCGGCGATTTCATCGAAACCGTCGCCTGGGTTCAGGATGTAAGTGTCAATGCCTGCGCCGCCTACCAGAACATCATTTCCGCCTCCGCCGACCAGGATGTCGGCATCGTCTCCGCCATAGAGAATATCGTTACCGCCGCCTCCCATAAGAATATCGGCGCCCCCGTCGCCGTAGAGCGTGTCGTCGTAGGAGTCCTTCGCGCCGACAATGAGGTCGTTACCCCCGCCGCCATGAACCACCGCCTGCCCGCGGAAATTCAGAATGACATCGTTAGCGTTCGATGCGCCGACATCTGTGATTACAAGCGGCGATGCGCTTTGAGTCTGAATGTACCAACTCTGCGAAGAATTGATCAGCGCAAGCGCCGTAAGGATATCAGTAGTTCCTGCCCCAGCGATGCCGGAAAAGTCCACGGTGGAGACCGCGGCGTCGGCTAAGCGATGTCGGCCCTTGTCTTGCGATGAGAGCGTTCTAGTAAAGTCGAGATGGACGCCCCCGTTCACCAACTCTGCGAACTCAGCAGGTTCGCCGGCCGTCTGCAAGAAGTCGCCCTCCCAGTAGAACTCCATCACGCCGGCGACCAGACCGCTCTGCATCGTCTTCGAAAGCAGGTCGGCGCTGGAAGGCGTCACGGCGATCACATCGTGCGCGAAATGTTCGAGCAGGTGATTGCCACTGTCATTGGGCGCGCCCGCGACGCCGATTTCATTCCGCGCTAGATCGCTAATGAAATCCCGACCGGGATCGACGGCAGGTTCGTGTAAAGCATAGAGCGTTTCGTCAAACAGCAAGTCCGTGGCGACCTGCGAACCGCGCAACGCCGTGGCAAAATTCGGAGACCACTGGAGTGAAGCCAGCAACGCCATGGAGTGAAGCGTGTCACTGGCGAGCGTGTTCGGACCCGGGTTGACCGGCTCGAGTGATGTGACAACCGTCGGCAAAAAGTCGCGCAGTCCTTCCAGGACTTCGCCCGTCGTCTCGAACCCATTCACGTTCTTCGCCCGTCCGCTGTAGAGCAGGTTGTAGTCGCCGGCCACGAAGCCTGCGCCGTACGCGAGGAACTTTGAGTCCACCGGACGTCCCGTCGTCTGCTGATACAACACATAGGTCGCCAGGTAGGTCAGAACGGTCGACCTGGTACCGACAAAGCTGGCGTTCAGGCGGCTCGCTGAGTTCTTGAACGGCGCTGGATCGAAGATCGTCGCGGGCAAATCAAAGTAAGTCGCCATCAGCGAGGCCAGGCCTCCGCCGAGGGAATGACCGGTGAAAGTAATATCGGCCGCGGGCTCCTGCGCCCGTATATCGGACACGAACTCGATCGCCTTCATGACTTGGGTGCTGTAAAGCCCCCCGGCGGCGGGAATATTGGCGTTAACAAAATCCGCGACTTTCCTTTCGTTCGTGCCTGTGAACGATATGACGACCTCGCCGGTGAGTTTGTTCCTGAAGGCGCCCGCGGAAAAACCGCTGGCGTCATCCGGAAGATAGGCAATCTCATCCCAGTCCGACGGCAGCGGCCCCTTGTTCTCGGCGTTACGGTTGTACACGCGGAGGGCCAGGAATGCGTATTCAGCGGCTGGGACAGTCATCAGGATCTCCTTATCGACAGGGTGTTGTGTTCGACATCAAAGCGCACGATCGACATCAACAGCGAGGGCCCCGCACGCACTTGTACTCGGCATAAATGCCCGGGTCGCTATCTGCCTCTTCCTTCGAGCTGATCGAAATGAGCCCGCCGTGTGCAACCAGGGACCGGCTAATAAGCAGATTGGACTTGTGTCCGAGCCGCGCGCGCAGGACCCGTCCGCGCGACCACACACCATCGAGGAGCCGATACTCAAAGTAGGGTCTTTGAATATCCAGGCCGGCTTCCTTGACCTGATACTCGTGATCCACCATGGTGACAGCGAAATACTCGGGACCGCTCTCCTGCGCGACGTCAAAGACCATCAGCAGCTCGGAGTTCTTCCCATCGCCGATCTTCAGCACTGGCAGCTGGTGTCCGGATGCAAGCGTCACGCGAAGCTCAGCGCTCTCACGCTGCATATCGCCGCCGGTTCCACCTATTTCGCTACCCGTGCGATACCGCTCGCGCCGTTCGGCGCGAACGATTTGACCGTCACTTAAGCGCACCTCTTCTTGCCACGAGCGCTCTTGGGAGCGAAGGCCGCACGAGAGCAGCATCAACGTGGAGACGGCCAACACAATCGCCATCAAACTTTTCAAACTCGAATGCTCCTGAAAGCGAGGGTTCTACCCGGTCTGCATAAGCGTTATTCGCGTAGCCTCACCGTTCGCGAGGGACTCGTGCCATATCGGCTCTATTGATCGAGGATCAGCGTTCGAGGCCGGCCTGCGCACTGACGCGCTGCACCGGCGATACGAGATACTCCAACACGGAGCGTGTGCCCTGCCGGATCTCAGCCTGAACCTGCATGCCGGCGACGAGTGACAGCGTCTCGCCGTTCGCCGTCAGAGACTGTGTCTGCAGCCTCACTCGTGCCTTGAATGGCGCATCGCTCGTCGTGCCATGATCGTTTGTACCGCGCGAGGTCTGCGCATTTGAGTAGGCATCGGCACTGATCGTCTCCACCGTCCCCTCGACAAGCCCGTACTTCGTGAATGTGTACGCTGCGAGCTTCAGGCGCACCGGTTGGCCTTCGCGGACAAATCCCACATCGTCGTTTCGAATGTAGATCTCGGCGGCGAGCGGTTCCTCTTGCGGTACGACGCTCAACAGCACCGTACCTGGCTGGACCACCGCACCAAGAGTCGTCGTGGCGAGTTCCTTCACGATGCCGTCCTCCGGTGCTCGTAGCTCCATCAATCCCTCGCGATACCCCTGCTTGCGCAGATCAGCGTCCAGTTGCGCAACTTCTGCAAGAAGCTGACTCCGCTCACTTTGCAAGGAGCTCGCGTAAGTGCCGCGAACCTGTTGTGTTCGATGCGCCTGCGAGGTGAGCGCCGCCTCCAATGAGGAGACGGTCTCGCGCTGGGCTCGCAGCTCCTGTGCCTTCTCCAACGCGATCCGAGCCCGGTCCTCGGCCTCGAGCGATCCGACCAGCTTTTCGCTCGCGAGTTTCGTATAGGCTTCCGCGGCCCTTTGGAACGCGGGCAGAGTCACTTCAAGTTTGGTGAACACCTCACGCGCACCCGCGAGATCGCTCTGCATGCGTGAGCGCGTCGCCTCTTCTGCCGCGAGCTGTTCGCGGAATGCGCCCTCGCGCGCTGTCCCCTCCAGGCGAACCTGGGCCAGGAGCCTTGCATCATCCCCCGGACGCTCGGTAAGCAATGAGCTGCTCAGTTGGGCCTCGATACGCCGCAACTGAAGCTGCTTCAACTGCAGCTGGCTGGCCGCGACACCACGGTCAGCGGCTGCGAGCGTGGGGTCGAGTCGAACCAGGACCTGACCTTTTCTAACGCGTTGCCCTTCAGTCACGCGGATCTCACGTAAAACTCCCGCCTCTGCAGGCTGCACGATCTTGACGAGCGTTTGCGGAACCAGGCGCCCTTCCGCGACCGCAACGATGTCTAGTTGCGCCACAGCCGACCAGACGAGGAGCGTCACGAACAGCGAGACGATGACCCAGAGCATCAATGGCCCGCGATGATCAGGCGCGCGAGTGGCGATCGCAAACAGCGCGGAGCGAATGCGTGGCGCACCGATAGAAGTGCTGGTCATTGCGCGACACTCTCAGTTTTTTCCCCGGGCACGACCGAAAGCTTCTCTCCGATGCGAACAATCTGATCGACGGCAAGACCGCGAGGCAGCTGATGCGCAATAAAAAGGATCGTCACACGCCCTTTGAGCGCGTTGACGGTGCGGGCGAGCTGCTCGGCGGTACTCGGATCTAGACTACTCGTCGCTTCATCGAAGAGGAGAATCTTCGGCCCCTTGAGCAGCGCTCGGGCAATCGCGATTCGCTGGCGCTGCCCGCCGGACAATCCGCTGCCCCGTTCTCCGATTTCGGATTGATAGCCGTTCGGCAGCGCCTCGATCACTGTGTGGATCTCAGCCATGCGACAGGCGGCAACGACCTGCTCGAACGAGGCGTAAGGGTTGGCAAGCCTCAAATTCTCGAGAAGAGTGCCTGAGAAGAGCACCGTCTCCTGGGGAACGACACCGAACAAGCCACGCAGCTCGTTCGCTGAAAGATGACTGTGATCGATGCCATCGAGCCGGATTTGACCTGACGATGGCGTGTAGAAGCCCTGAAGCAGCTTTGCAAGCGTCGACTTGCCACCGCCCGATGGACCCATGAGTGCGATGAGCTGGCCGGGCCCGACCGTCATTGAGAAGTCTTCAAAGAGCGGCGGCAGACGATCGCCGTACCGAAATGCGAGACCGGTAATGTCCAGAGCGCCAGGTCCCGCGCAACCCACGCGTCGAGGAATCAGGCTATAAGACTCGGCCGGCGCGTTCATGATGTCGCCAAGCCGGGCGACGGAAAGCCGCGTCTGCTGCCACTGTTGCCACAGGCCCACGGCGCGAAGCACTGGCTGGCTGATGCGACTGCTGAACATCTGAAACGCGACCAACATTCCAATAGTGAGCGTCGCGCTTGTCATGACGATCCACGCGCCGACGATCAGCACCGCGGTCGTCATGATCTGCTCAAGTGTTGAGGCAATAGTGTTGTAACTGTTCCCCAGCTGCCTCGTCGCAAAGTTGGACTGCAGAACTTCGCCAAGGAGCGATCGGTAGCGCTGCTCGAGGAGAGGTTCAAGCTGCAGCGACTTCACCGTCTCCATGGCCGACAGGTGTTCGGTGACGAACGCTTGTTGAGCGGCACCGCGCCGGAACTGCTCGTTCAGACACTCGCGAAAGACGGGTGCCACGAGCAACGAGAGCACGGCGATGAGTGTTAGCGCGCCGAGTACGATCAAGGTCAGCGCCCAGCTGTACCAGAACATGATCGCAACGAAAATGACCAGAAACGGCAAATCAAGGGCCAGCGTCACGACGGCGGAGGCGATGAACTCACGAACGTTCTCGATTCCCTGCAGACGCGCGGAAATCACCCCCGTCGGTCTGTGCTGAAAATAAAGCGGCGGCAAGCGCAGGAGATGACTGAAAATATGACTTCCGAGTACCGCGTCGATACGGCGTCCGGTGTGCAGCACCAGACGTTGTCGGACCCAGCCCAGAAGCGCCGTGAAGATCAGGAATAGAACCATTCCAACGCCGACGGCCACGAGAGTGCTCTCGCTTCGGTGCACGACGACCTTGTCGATAATGACCTGCGTAAAAAGCGGCATCGCGAGTGCCATGAACTGCAGAATCAACGAGGCGACCAGGACATCGCGCCAGATCGCGCGATGTTTTAAGAGCTCTGGAATAAACCAGCGCAGTCCAAAGCGGCCGGTTTGAAACTGAAAATCATCAGGATCGGCACTGCGAGGCGCTTTGGGCGAAATGACCAGCGCATCGCCCGCGTACTGTTCGCTTAGCTTATCGAACGACCACGACACAGGGGCTGCAGCGCCTCGCTCGAGCACCGAGAGCGAGCTCTCCTGAGCATTGAGCACCAGGATCCAGGCGGGCGCCTCGGGGTTCTCGGGATCCTGATGCACGCGAATCGCGAGCGGTAAGTGCCAGGCGAGCGCCACGGACAACCGACAATTTCGGAACTGAATATCCATTCCCAGCTCGCCCACGGCGTCCCGGAGTCGTGCGCGATTCAGCGGAGGCGGGAAACGCTGTGCGAATAGCGCTGCATCGAAGGGCTTCCGGTGCAGCAGCGCGAACGCCGACAAAAGCCACGATGCGTCCCCGGAACGAGCACTCGCTGTCTCGCTCGTCGGCGGCAAATAGGCTACGCATGATCAAAGACCGCAGCAGCTTTACCGCGTGCGACAGCGCGGTGGCCGCATGACCCTGTGCAATCCATTGACTCCCTATCCCTGTGTTCGGCGCCGTAGCTCGCATGCTCGGCGTCTCGTTTGTGAGCGAGGACGCTAGCAGCGTTTAGTAATGCTCGCAAGCGCAAGCGCGTTACAAGAGCTGGAAAAATTGTACGTACTTGTGCGCACGTCGTGATTCACGATGGTCGTGCGGAATTAAATACGCACCGAACCTCGTCATCATCGCGGTGTTTCTCAAGCGACCTGTTCAGTGTTTCATTCAGATCCGGGGCCACCGAGAAATCAAGGTTGCGAGGGTCGATCCAGAATCGACTGTTCAAAGTTTGCTCAAAGTTTCCCCTCTCCGGATGCATTCCGAGCTTGTTCTGTCAGCAGAACTTCCTCCGCCCGCTTCCCTCCGGGGACTTTCGAAGATCTGCTCTAGCACCCCGCGTCACGTGCAGCGCATCGAGTTCGTTGATTGAATCGCCGCACGTCTCCTCGGCCGCCCGCCACCTCAAAGACTCCCGGCGACTATCGTCGGGAAATGCAGGAGCACCAACGGAACTCCAACGGCCGCGCGTCCTCATTCAGGTACACATTGTGCCTACTACTGAGAATTTGCCTGACATGGGGACGGAGCACGGACGACTGTGAACCTCTCCGAAGGAGAACAGTTTGGCCTGTCGCGGATGCTTATGGATCGCTTGCGGGCCCGAGGCCTCACCCAGTTCACGTCCGCGCAGGCGTCGGCGCTAGGCGCCGGACTCTGTAAAGGCGTGAACCTGCTGGTCTGTGCTCCTACGTCGTCTGGAAAGCCCCTGATAGCGGAACTCGCCGCGGCCGAAGGAGCGCGAAAGGGCGACAAGACCGTCTACCTGGTATCCCACCGCGCCCTTGCGGAAGAGAAGTATCACCTCTTCAAGAATGAATACGCCTCCACCAGCGAGAAGTGGCTTGACGTCTCCATCGCCACCGGGGACAGAAACGAAGGCAACTGGGCTACCGGCATCCTGGTAGCTACTTACGAAAAGTATCTTGCTATGGTCTGTGCTTCTGGCCACGTGAGCATGGCGGGCGTCGTCGTCGTTGCGGACGAGATCCAGATTCTCGGTGATGACGATCGCAGACCGGAGATCGAACTCCTATGCGCTCTCCTGAGATCAGGATCGCCTCGACAAGTGGTAGCCCTCTCCGCAACTGTCTAAAACCCGAATGACATCGCAGCGTGGCTCGGCTGCGCAGTCGTGACGGTCGCAGAAAAGTACCTACGCAGAAATCCACAGTCGAATCGGTTGAGCAGCTGTTTGGCGCTCGGCTGGGTCCGATCCTTGTTCTTACGATGACCAAGCGCACAGCCCTCGAACTTGCGCAGGACTTCGCCAGCCGTCGGGCGTTTCTCAACCATGCATCGGCCGGGAGCTTTCGCGGACGACGCATGGCTGGCTCAAGCGCAGCGGTCGCATACCTCACCGAGAAGGTAATGACGTACGAGGACGATCGCTCATCGAGTTGACGGGAAACAGCTGAGGGCTCTGCTCCCGCAGAACACAGACGCTACGCCTTCGCCAACGGCAGCCGCATATTGCGGAAGGACGGGAAGCGCACAGGAGACCGGCCGCTGCACTGATATGCGCACCCCTCGCTGAACGGTAGCCCTCCCCTCAGAGCGCGCACTCACCGCGCTTCAAGCCGCGCGTTGATCCATTGGTCGATCTCCGAAGAATCCCAGCCCACGGCGCGCACGCCGATACGTGCCGGTTTCGGAAACTTCCCGGCTCGCATCAGCGAGTAGATGTGGGCTCGCTTGAATCCGGTCTTGCGTTCGACCTCACCGCGTCGAAGTAGTCGTGGCTCGCTCGAAGCGGATCTCGCGCTGTCCTCTGAAGACATCTGCATCACTCCTCGGTGCTCGCTGGCACCCGACTCAAAGTGATGTCGATCAAACATCGGAAACGGCGCGTTCACCACCGCAGCTGCGGTGACGCCGACCGCAGCTGCGGTCGCTCGAACACCGTTTCTTCTGCGCTCCAGGATAGGAAAGGCGGCTTGCCGCCGAGGTGGGGCGAACGACAATTGGCCGTGAATTGAGTGACTTGCGATCTGTGCGGCCGTCGAATCGCGAAGCCGAAGCCGCCTATTTTGGGCTCAGCTTTCGCGCGTACGCGATCAGCTTCGCGCGATCCGAGGAATTGATCCTGCCGTAGATCGCAAGGACCTCGGCCAGTGAGTCATCGGCGGCGGAGAAAAACGGCACTGGCTTCTTCAGCACTTCGGCGAGCTGCCGCACGACGTCATACGCGGGCTGATGAACCTGGCGCTCGTACTGATTCATGCGCGCGCTCGCGACCGATGGATCGATACCGGCGAGTTCGCCCACCTTCGCCTGCGACAGCGAAGACTCCAACCGGGCCTCCTTGAGGCGTTTCGCGATCGGATGCTGGGTAGTGTGACGGGTCGGCAAGACGTGATAGCGCTCGGTAGGCGCACAGCTTCGCGTCACTAAGAATCGCTTGAATGCTCAGAGTTCAGTATTTGCACTCCGAACAATTCAATCGAGGTCTTCGACCGGCAGTTGCGGAGTAATGGCCCGTGCCCGTGGGTTCGGTAAGCTGAGTGAGCAGACTTCTGTGGAACACAGCGGAAGTCAGAAGCAAGCACATTGAACGCGGGTCGTTGGGCCAACGTGCCAGCTGGGCCTGTACCGGCGACCGACGACTCCTACCACCGCAAGACCCGTCGAAATAAGGTCTCGGGGTCCAGATCTAGCGCACGCGCAATGAGGATGAGATCAGAAACAGTGAGAGCGCGACGTCCCTGTTCGATGTTGGACAAGACCTCCCTGGACCATCCCATACGCTTGGCCAGCTCTTCCTGCGTGAGATCCATGTCCTTGCGCGAACTCGACACTGTGGCAACGACTGCCCGGTCCCAATACTCGCGTTGGCGTTGTCCCTTCTGAGCGGCCCTTTTCTGATCTGTCACGCGATTCTCGCTCGACGCTGGAGCGGCGATTTCTACGGATAGTCAGCGCGAAGGACGCATTTTGGGTTGCATGCATCTATTTTGGGTAATAATCTCCCATTTGGGATGCACTCCTAATAACAAATCGGATAACGGACGAAGCGCGTGCCAGGGAGGCGAGACAGTCCTCCGAACAGGTACGAAATGAACGTTGATCCGAGCTCCCGCCAGCCAGCGACGCCGTCTCCCGCCGAAGAGCTCTCGCGCGTGGAGACGACTCTCGCACCAAGGCCAGTGCGCCTTCTTCGCCGGCATCAGGTCGAGGAACTGGTTGGGCTCAAGCGCGCGGCCATCTACGCACTACAGAAGGCGGGACGATTTCCGCGCGCGGTAAAGATCACCGAGCGCGCCGTGGGATGGGTCGAGGAGGAGATCCACGCATGGCTCCGAGAGCGCACGAAGACAAGAACGGAATGAACGCAGTCCGTGTTCAGACTCGGCCCACTTCCCTCGTCCGCCACGACCGGGGTCTCAGGGCGCCATGCGCGGGTGAACGGCACGACGCCGGAGTCTCAAGATGAGTACAGGAAGCTGGCGCGGGCGGAAGTCGAAGCGGGGCGCGAACGGCGTCCCCAAATCGATGGGGGGCCGGAATGTGGGCCGGGGATCCGGCGCCCATAAGGAATTTCAACGTGGTCAATGCGTTAGCCGACGCATGCGGCGGAGCCTATCGGGGAGGGAGTTTCCGCCTAACCGACGATGCTTGAGTGGAACTCGATGGCCCTCTGCAGACTTTGCGGAGGCCTTAAAACAAACGGAAACCAGCTTGAACAGCGGATCTCGGAAAGCTTCCTGAGCGCTCAGTGGAACGCTGTGGACTCGACACCGGGGTGGATGCAGACCTCTCCGCCGAGAAACAGCCTTCAGTGGCCTTCTGTGGAACTCAGCAGAACTCAGCAGATTGGCGGGGAGTACGGGAGAAAGTTCGAAACAACTTCTGGAAATCCTTGAGGAATGGAGCCAGTACCTTGAGAAGCACGTTCCTGATCTCGCGGGTCCGTCGCCATGACAACCACCCTTGAATGTAGAGGCCGACGCGGGGCTGTCAAAGGCGTTCGGAAAGGCATCCACAAGCAAAGCCAGCCAGCCTCGCAAGCGCCGTAAACGGGCTGCGCCTTTTTCCCTGAGACTCACGCCGGACGAACGCGCCCGCCTTAGCCGGGAGGCCGGGGAAACCCGCTGGCGACCTACATCAAGCTCCGGCTGTTTCAACAACCTGCCGGACCTTGCCAGCCTCCGGCCTGCCCTTCCGGGTGGCCGTCCGGCCACGGACACCGTACTCATCGCCAAACTTCTGGCCGCCCTCGGGGAAGCGCGACTGGCCAATAACCTCAACCAGCTCGCCCGTCACGCCAACATGGGGACGCTGGACATCTCCAAGGCTACGGAAAACGAACTGCTCGCCGCCTGCGCGGAGGTCCACGCCATGCGGGCCGACCTGATCGCCGCCCTGGGCCTGAAGGCATGAGGCTAAGGGATGATCCTCAAAGGAAGTCAGCGCGGCGGCGGGCGGCAACTCGCCCTTCATCTGCTCAACGCCACGGACAACGAGCATGTCCGCGTCCACGAACTCCGGGGCTTCACGGCTGACGACCTTCAAGGGGCGTTTCAGGAGGCGTACGCGGTCAGCCGGGCGACCAAAGCCAAGCAATTTCTGTTTTCGCTGTCGCTGAACCCCCCGCCAACCGAAAAAGTCTCGACGGAAGACTTCCAGCGGGCCATCGACGCCGCTGAAAAAAAGCTGGGCTCGAAGGCCAGCCCCGGGCCATCGTCTTTCACGAGAAAGACGGGCGGTGGGCATGCACATGCCGTCTGGTCACGGATCGACGCCGAGCGGCTCCGGGCCCGTGAACATGGATTTCTACAAGAGAAAACTCTGCGGGTTGTCGCGCGAAATCTTCCTTGAGCATGGATGGAAGATGCCGCCCGGTTTTGTGAACAGCAAAGAGCGCGACCCGGCCAATTACACCCTTGCCGAGTGGCAGCAGGCGAAACGCGCAGGCGTTGAGCCCAAAGCGCTCAAGTCCATGTTCGCCGAGTGCTGGAACATCTCCCGATTCCGGGCGAGCTTTTGGCTCCGCCCTCAAGCTGCGCGGCTATACGCTGGCGCGGGGCGACCGTCGCGGCTTCGTCGCCGTCGATTACCGGGGCGAGGTTTATTCAATCGCCCGCTATGCCGGGATCAAGACGAAGGACGTGTCCTCGCGCCTCGCCGATATCGAGCTTCCGTCCGTCGATGAGGCAAACCGTGAACATGCCGGGCGCATGACGGAGATGGTCCGCCGTCATATCAAGGAGACGGAGGAACGCCAAAACCGACAGGCCGCAACCTTCGCTCTACGGCGCGCGGAAATCTTGCAGCGCCAGCGCGATCAGCGGGCGCAGCTAGAAAAAGCACAAGCCGCCCGCGCAGCGGCGGAAATCAAAGAGCGCCAGGAGCGCTTCGCACGGGGTCTTCGCGGGCTGTGGCACCGGATCACAGGCAAGCATTCAGATATCAAGCGGCAGAATGAAGCGGAAGCGTTTCAGTCCGTCAAGCGCGATCAGAGCGAACGCGACAGACTTATCTTCCGGCAGATCGAAGAACGCAATGCGCTCCACCGAAGCGTGAAGGAACAGCGGCGTGAACATGCGCGGCAAATCACCGAACTGCACCGCGATGTCGCCGGGTTTGACCGGATGAAAGAGGCAGAGATTCCGAAGGCGAGAGGAGCTTTTGAGCGGGCTGCGCAGGAAGCTGAGCGTCCGCAGCGGCGAAGGCGCGAGCGAGATCGCGGCAGAGATTTCGAGCGCTGACAGGGCTAATGCGCCCGGTAGCGCTCGACGCCGCTCAAGCGGCGGCGGATCAGGTTGCAGTATTTCTCTTCAAGCTCGATGCCGAGGGTGGAGCGACCTGCGAGGGCGGCGGCAACCAGGCTGCTGCCCGAGCCTGCGAAGGGATCAAGGACGAGGTCGCCGGGTTCAGAGAATGACTGCACAAGCGGCTCAAGAACGCTGACAGCTTTTTCAGTGGGATGCAGTCGATTGCCGGAATACTCCCACGGCTGCACGTCTTCAATCGGGTTCTCCGGCGTCGCGGGATTTCCTTTTGCGAGCACGTAAGCCTGTTCGTGGGTGTAGCGCACGTACCGGCTCTTTGAGGCGTAGTCCTTGTGCCATACGAGATGAGCGACAGGCTTGAAGCCTGCGCGGGTCCACGCGTCGAAGAAGGCATTCACCTTGCTCCAGCCGTAGAAGCAGACGCAAAAGCAATTGGGCTTGAGGATGCGATAGAGGTCATCGAATGCGCCGAGCACCGAGGCCGGGTCAACATCATTGGCGATGGTTCGGCCATCGCGGTCGCGATAGCGCACGAAGTACGGCGGGTCGGTGAGGATGAAATCCGCGCTTGCCGTAGGCATGCTTTTGAGGATTTCGAGGCAATCGCCGTGGATGATGCGGTTGGAAGTTGTCATGGTTCTCTCCTTTGGTTTGAGGCGGCGGAGAGAACAGCCGCGCGGATAAGCCGGACGATCACCGAAGGGGAACAGGTCTAGCGAAGCGGCCTGTTGATCGTCAGGCGCGCGCGGCTAACGTAGCCCCGAAACTCAAGGCCAAAGGAGAGAGGCATGACGGCTGCGAACGGAAGGGCGATTCCGGGAAAGACAGAGACCGCAACCGCCCTCGACTGTTTCAGTCGCGGCGCTGGCGGTACTTCTTGTCGATGGCGACGAGCCGCCCTTTGAGTTCGCGGGCCTTGTATGTCTCAAGCGCCGCTTTGACGAACGCGTCAGGTGTCATACCTGCCATTGGCGCGGCGTGAAGCCCGAGAAAACTGCGATAGCCCGTCTCGCTGATGAAGGGCTTGTTTGCGTCAACGCAATGCGCAGCGAAACCGTGCCAGAAACTCACGCTCGATCCGATGCCGAACACGCCATCGATGACGACGCGAACGCGCGTTCCCGCCGCTTCGATATTGAACTCGCCCGCCTGACCCCAGATCGGGACTTCGCCTAGCGAGGCGGCGGTTAGTGTCTCCAGCATGCAGCCCGGCGCGTTCTCGTCCGCGATGATGCCGGGCTTGCCGTTGTTGAGCCGCAGGGCGAGCTTTCTTGCTTCCTCGCGCAGCTCAAACACGCGCTCGGCATCCCCGGCCATCATTGCCGCGTGGTGCTGACCCAGAAGTGAGCGGAAGAACGGAACCGCTTGGTCCATCGCTGACGGCAGATGCGCGGTTTCCCGCTCGAACTCGCGGGCGCGGTTCTGCTCGTCGGCACTGGCAAGCAGGTCATCGAAACCAAGCTGGCCGGGAAGGTGTAGTTGTGACATGGACGCCTCTTTCCTTGCGCCTGAAAGCCGCTTCCAAGGATTTGGAAAGCGGGGTGCGCATGCACCCCGGCGGAAGCCGTCTTCAAAGCGGGGGGAAAATCGGTCAAGGTCGAAAATCGTCTTCGATTTTCGCCACGAAGGGGTCGCCTTGACGGATTGGGACCGAAGCGGTCCCTCTTACTTACTTCTCTCGCGCCAGGGATCGTGACCCGGATGGGCCAAGACCGAAGGGCTTGGTTCGTAGCGAAGCGAAGAATAGAGCCCGGTCGCGCCATGCGCGAGGCGCACGGCTTTCACACGAGGGTATGCCGAGAACAAATTGACGGCTCCCACGTGGTTCGCTAGTTGTCTTCAGACTGTAGTTCCGAGAACCGCAAATACAGGAAAACGGATGAGCGAGTACAAAGCCTATTTTGATGAAAGTGGTTGCCACGACGGCTCTACGGTGCTCGCGGTCGGCGGCTACTTGGTCCGTGCCGATTGGGCCACCCGCATGGAGCGCAAGTGGAGGTCCGCGCTGAGCAAGTATGGGCTACCGTATTTTCACATGGTTGACTGCGCACACGGCAACGGAGTTTTTCAATCACTGAGCAGGCAGCAGCGCATTGATGTCGAAACGCGGATGATCGATTTGATTAAGAAGCACACAGACCTTGGCTTCGTCGCGGTGGTAAGCCCCAAGCGTTTCGCGCAGGTAGCTCCCGTTCCCGACGCGTATACGTTTTCCGTCAACGCATGCTTGATGGCTATATGTGCTTGGTTCTCGGACAAGCCGGATGCGAAGATAGAATTCATCTTTGAATCAGGTCATGTGAACGGTCGGAAAGCGGATCGTCACTTGATGATCCACCGGCGCGGTAACGATCCAGACATCGGCAGGGTCTATCAATCCCATCGCTTCGCAGAGAAGGCAGACACCTGTTTGCTTCAGGCCGCCGATCTGCTGGTTTGGCAAAGTGCGAAATTCATGCGGGACAAGATGTCGAATGCCAGGAAGCCGCGAGCGGACTTTCTCAGCCTTGTGCAACACCCGACCGTTTTCGGCTATATCGTTCTACAGAACAATACACTCGCGCTTAGCATCGACAATCAGCCTGACGCCGAAGATCCTGAACGGGACGCGTATCTCCGCGCAATGTTTTCCGATGGGCCTAGCGGCAGTACAGTTCTTGGTGCATATCACTCTCGATTCAAGGAAATGAATCTTCAGGGCCGGGTTCAAGGCAGACTCGGGCTGCGCAAACGCGACTAGGCTCGCGCAACAAGAGGCGTGACGCCGAGCCTCAACGGTGATATTTACGCATGGACATGACCCGGCAGAACAACGTCAATGCTGAATTGCGCATCGCGCTCGATGCACCTGATGGCTTTGATAGGTTTGAACACCGTCAGCGCACCGAAGACGTGAAGGCGTCCCACGCGCACAGCGTCGTCTACCGTGAGTTCGCGGACGGAGCCACGTGCCTGCCCTATGCCCTTGGCCTTTCGGAGAACAAGACGTATCAAGCCATTTCCGGGGATTTCTTCCATCGAAAAATATGGGCCGGGCGCAAATTCCTGGAGTGGCTCGAGAAGAACAATCGTCTGGAGGAAATCGAACGCCTGGAGCCGGGGTGTCTCGCTCTGTATTTTGCCGATGGCGTCTGGAAACACGCGGGCCGTGCTGTCGCCGGGGACCGGGTGGTGTCTAAGTGGGGAGAGTTTCCGGTTTACGAGCACGAAGCCCTTGAGGTTCCCGCTCGTTATGGGGAGGTGGTCCGATATTTCGGAATGCCGCGTCCGGGCGACGCGCTGAGGCTGTTTGTCGAATTTTCGAAGTCGCTGGGCGTTACGGACGACGACATTGCCGAGGCTGTGGAGTTCGAGGGATAGCCGTCTCGCCTGCCGGAGCCGTATCAGCGCAAGAGCTTCGCAAGCTCCGGGTCTGAGAACATATCGGCTCGCCCGGTCACCACGGCCTGATACCGGGTGCTGGTCGAGGCGGCTGCGGATTCCCCGTGAAGCCTGAGCCCGCCGTAGATAATGAACCCCCAGAAGCTCAATTCAGGGTACTCGCGTCCTTGCGCCCCTTCATAAAGGATCGTTCCTTCGCCGAGGTTACCTCTGAGCGTCTGGTGAGCATACTTGTCGACGAGGGAAGCAAGCAGGCTCTCCCCGGAGCGGGTCAGCGATATAGGCCGGGCGATACATTCGGGCGGCAGTAACACTTGCCAGTGATGCCAGAGGAGCCCTTTCGCCGCGTAGGCCAGAAGGTCGAGAAGCGTCTGCCCGCGAAAACGGAATTGCATGGGGATCATTCCAGGGCGCGGCGGCGGCTCGTCAATGACGGTGGGACGCGCGCCTTCCGCCAGCTCGCGCCGGAGTTTCTGGTTCCGGGCGAGTTTGTCCGGCAGGGTTTTCATCATGGCTTCCGCGTCCGGGTGCTGGCCGCCGATCACCAGCGCGGTTGAGAGGTAGGTTTCCAGTTCCGACTTCGCGTTGTTGCACGGATCGCAAACCGGGACTTGCGGCAGGTTGTCCCGCCTGTTTTCTGCAAAGAGCTTGCGAGCGAAGACGTGATCGCCCGTCACGGACAGGTTCACCGCGCAGTAAACGCAGGTTTGGCCTTTGAAGCGCTTGCTCACTCGCGCGAATCCTAGATCAGCGATAGGGCCTTCGCCACGGCTGCGAGCGCCGCCAGTGGTGCGATAACCATCCCGGCGCGCTTTATCCAAAACCACCAGTCGAATTTATCCTCCACCCACACGGGAGCCCCGTAGCCCCTGACGTGCTTGTAACGGCCCTTCTTCGCCCCTAGCGGCGGGGGAAGCTGGTCGAGACGAATATGGTCCATCCGAAAATGCTCCGAAGCGTGTAACGAGAAACGCTGTAGTCCTCACCTTATAGACGGATGGCCTGGGAGGCTTCCGTTAGCTGCGGCGCGAAAGCTCCCGGTCGCAATCCAACCGCGATGAGGTTGGGAGTGGTGAAGGCGTCCAGCCGAGGGGCGCGATAGCCCCTCCCGTGAGCGCGAACGGCGTCACGGGTTCCCGCTGCATCCAACCCGGCGCGAGGGTTGGTCATGGGGAAGCGAAGCGCGGGGAGCACGAAGGCTCCCCCGGATGGCGCGTGAACGGCTCGATGCTTGAGCGCGCCATTTCCGCAGGGGTCCACGGGGGCAGGCACGCCCCCTGGCAAGATTGTGCGCTCTTCAGGTAGTGCCCGCCGAAGGTGGGTACTACCGCGCACACATCTTGCGGTCGGCGGGCCTTCGGCCTTCAGTGTGGAACTACAAGTGCAATACCTGGCGTCACCTGCGGCTCACGATCCGGTCTTGGCTCTCGGCTCTGTCCAGACTTAAGCAGCGAGTAGGTTGCCGTTGCCGTACAGGGTGGTCTCGTCCAATCCGTTCAAACCGTTCAAGGTCGCTACGTTGTCGAACCCGTAGGTAGTACCAGCTCCATCCCGGTCCACTGACATGATGGAATTTGCGCCTGAGTCAGTGAAGTTCACAAAGTCAGCGATTAGGTCAGTGAGCGGATCAAATGCTAGGTCGAGGATGTCGTGCAGATCGATCTTGTCGTTGCTGGTCGAAAAATCGGTAATCGTGTCCACATCGCTGAACGCGGTACTCAACTCGAATACGAACGTGTCCGCGCCAGTAGCACCGCCCGTTAGCGTGTCTGCTCCACCCCGCCCATAAAGAACATCGTTCTGATCTTTGCCGTCTATGACATTGGCGCTCGCATCGCCGTACAACGTGTCCGTACTTTTTGAGCCAGTGAGATTCTCGAAGTTGGAAAGAGTATCGGTGCCAGCACCACCAGTGTTCTGAGCTGTAGTGATCGCTAGATCGACTGTGACCCCTGCCGTTACGTCGAAGTAGTCGGCGGTATCTGTTCCGTTACCCCCATCAAGCGTGTCATTGCCCCCGGCCCCTTTAATGGTGTCATTGCCATCGCCGCCAAGAATCGTGTTCGCGCTCGAATTGCCCCAGAGTGTATCGTTATAGTCAGAGCCGGTCAGATTCTCGGTGTTTGTAATCGTATCGGTGCCTCCACCGCCAGTATTTTGTGCCGACGTTGTAGAAAGGAACACGGTGACTGCACTTGCGGCATCTGCATAAGATATGGCATCAGTTCCGTTACCGCCGTTTATCGTGTCGTCTCCGGTACTGTACAAAATCGTGTCATTTCCATCACCGCCATTTATCGTGTCGTTTCCAGCACCGTTCGCAATCGTGTCGTTTCCGTTACCGCCGTTCAGAGTATCGTTTCCGCCCCCACCGACTATTGAATCATTCCCATCGCCTCCGGTGATGACGTTCGCGCCTGAGGTGCCTGTTAGCGTGTCGTCATAACTTGATCCGGTCAGGTACTCGAAATTCGAAATCGTATCCGTTCCGGCTCCGCCCGTGACTTGCGCGCTCGTGAGAGCAAGGCTCACGGTAATTCCCGACCCCGCGCCTGCATAAGTCAACGTATCTATGTCGTTGCCGCCGTCCAGAGCGTCATTGCCTGCGCCGCCCTTGATCGTATCGTTACCGTCGCCGCCTGTGATGATGTTGTCGTTGCCATCCCCTGTAAGAGTGTCAGAGACATTGGAGCCAACAATATTTTCAATTCCCGTGAAAATGCTGCCGCTCAAGCTCGCCGTCGCCGCCGTGTAGGAATCTGCATAAGAAAGCGTGTCGGTTCCGTTCCCTCCATCAACCGCCACTAAAATGCTACTGCCGACGATGGTGTCATTTCCGTCCCCGGCGCTGATTGAAGCATTCTCCCAACCACCTGCGAGAATATCGTCATAGCTTGAGCCTATGATGCTCTCGAAGTTGCGGATCGTGTCCAGGCCAGCGCCAGTGTCTTGCGCATCTGTGAGTTTCAAATCGACGGAAACCCCGACAGTTGCGCTTGCGAAACTGACCGTATCTGATCCGTCTCCACCGTCCAAATAATCGTCACCATCATTTCCATCGACGGTGTCGTCATCTTCATCGCCATAAACAACGTCGCCGTATATCGTCCCGATGAATTCGTCGTTTCCAGCCATAAGCGAGACAGCTATCGAAGTCGTGTTCGCGCTTAAATCGACGTTGTCCGCGCTCGAAGTTACATCAAGATAGATTGGACGAGCAGAACGCAACACGGCGGAGTCGATTGTGATATCGGAGAAGGTGATTCCGCTGAACGCTCCAATATCTTCAACCTGCAGATAGAAATCCAGGAAGCCGACAACCTCTATTGACCTATTGTCAGCACCGAATGCCGAAATCGAAACATCCGTACTGGCGATATCGACAAGGATCAAGTTCGTGTCGTTTTCGTTCGCCACCTCACCGCCGATCACCGTGTTCGTATGGTCTGCAATATAGAATGTGTCGCTTCCCTTGCCTCCATACATGACGTTTTCGCCGTACTCCACGGCGTAGAATTCATCGTCGCCCTCATCTCCATAGACAATATTGAAGCCGAGGCCACCATCGAGAACATCGTTATCGAAACCACCATATAAATAGTCGTCGCCATCTTCGCCGTAGAGCGTGTCCACGCCAAAACTGCCCCTAAGCTCATTGGCCTCTTCATCACCCGTCAGTACGTCGTCCCCAGAGCCACCATAGAGATTCGGGTCTAACGAAGTCACGGTCAGGACATCGTTGTATGGAGTTGAGACAAGAGAGTTCATCAACGAGCCGGAAAGCACGTAGTCGTTGTTATCGATCTCCCACGCTTGCCCATCCCACAGGCTCAGGTTGAAAAGAATCGTCGTCTCATATGAATCGTCACCAGTCCCGAACGTAAGGTCGGCACCGTAGTTCCAGGTCTTGCCTCCGCCGTTCTCCACCAGGATGGTCCCATAGCCGTCAACATCAACCTCAAGATCAAATCCCGTGTGCCGGGTGCCAATGATCATGGTCGGCTGCCAGTCAAAATTTAGTTCCGTGAAACTGACATCAGCTTCTTCGATTGCAGGAGCCAGCCAGATTGTCCCGTTATAGACGGGCAGGAACGGGTCAATGACACTGATGGTGTCGTTGCCGCCCGAATAAACAATCCGGTCTTCAATATCCAAATCCGCCGTGTCATCGCCCGTGCCAAGCCACAACGTATCGAACCCGCTTCCAGTGACGGTATCCCCGTTATTGCTTCCCACGAACTGGTGGCTGGTTACAATTCCGTAGTAGTCAGTTCCTTCGCCGTCCGTAACGGTCGTGTTTTCCCCGTCAAACGTGAAAGTCAGAGAACTGCCATAGCCGGAGTAGTCGTAGATCACGGCTCCTTCATAAGAGTCCCCATAAACGTGACCCAATTCCAGGAGATGAACAGTCCCGCCTGACGCGTTGAGAACCTCTGCCCCGTACACCCGCATGGTGCCAGTGTAGCTGTCGTCCAGGTCCGTGATGTCAACGGAAAAATATGAGTCAGCAACGAGCGTGTCGTAAGTCGAAAGACCGCTGTCCAGCGACACAGTGTCCGTCCCTTCACCTGTATCAATGGTGAGACTTGTATTGAGCGAGCCTGCAAATCGCACATTGTCGTCACCAGAGCCCAATACAATAAGCTCGATATTTTCGAATGTGCCGGCCATCGAATAGTCGAAGTTCCAGAAAAGGTCTCCCTCGATCTCGAAGGACTGAGTTTCGCTTGTCAGTTCAATCCTGTCTTGGCCGCCCCATCCACCGTTGTAGTAATCGCTTCCTTCAGTGACATAGAAGGAATCGTCGCCAAGGCCGCCATCAAGAATGTTGTATTCATCGCTTCCCAAAATGATGTCGTCGTGGCTTGAGCCGACGACATTTTCGATGGAGTCAAATGTATCGACGCCGTCATTGCCGTCGTTATCCGCCTGGCCCGTGCCGAGATCGACGGTGACGCCGTTCGTTGTCCCTGAATAGTTGATGGTGTCGGAGCCATCGCCGCCCTGGAAGTCGTTGTTGACTCCCTCGCTACCGTGAAAGATGTCGTCGTAGTAGGTACCAATCGCGTTCTCGATCTCTACGCCATAGGCAATCGCAACGTTGCCAGGGTCTGGATCACCTGCACTGGCGTATTCGTCTGTATCCCAAGCTTGCAAGAGTGCGTCCACACCTATGGAACTGAAATGACCTTCGCGAAGGTCGATCTCGGCACGAACATTAAATTCCGACGCATTAATGGTGTCATTCCCACTGCCATCCCAGATCGTATAGAGGAAGCCTTGATCTACCGACGAACCATATGCTCCAAGACCTTGGCCAGCCGAATACGTCGTGTCGCCATCGCGTGTGTCTGTATTCGCGCCAACGCCGCCGTAAGTGTCTTGAAGAGCTTGGATGTCCAGGAGCTGCAAACCGGAGGCCCAGATTCCACCCCATGCATTGTAGGACATCGCTGTGTATTTCTGATTCTTGAACTCAGTTGCAAGCGAGGTTGCGTCAGCATCCAGCAGACCGCCGAACGCATGCCCAATCTCATGAAATAGAACCCAGAATCCTTGCTCCCCGATGTCTATATTTCCGTCAAGGTTAACGGTGTCGTCCTTGTTTAATAGAACATCTCCTTTTTGCGCGCCGACCCCAAGGGGCTGCGCTCCAAGCAACTCAGGATAGAACGCCGTCGCATGATCAGTAGATGTATCTAGCGATACGTTCAGAAACGTAATATCTCCAACACTACTGCCTACCTGTGTCTGCTCGCTAAAGGAGTAGTTAATTACGTCCGAATAAGATACGCGGTAATCGACGTTGTCGGCGTAGTCTCCGGTGATCTTCACGCTCGAACTATCTTCGAGCAAGAAGTGGATCGCGCTCATCTGCTTTGCGCTGAAGACAACAGGGCTCTGAGAGGTGTCGGCCTTGTTCTCGTACCAAGTCGCATACCCTGGCGAGTCGAGGTAGTAGGAGGGAAACGATTGAAGAAATGTGTAGTTGATCGATGAGCCTGTCCAGCGCGTCAGATACGTAAGCGGGGTGGCCTGTAATTTTTGGAATGGCTCCGTCACTGCGAACTCCCTCCTTGATCTGGCATGGCAAATGGCTTGCGCCCCTCCTGCTCTGCTTGCTCTCCTTGAGTAGTCGGTTCACCCCGGGCCCGCAACTCCTGAGCTTTCTGCTCGGATTGAGCCCTAAGATGTGGCGGCAGTGAATCGTGCGATGAGCCGACTGTCATAAATGCCCACTTGAATGCGGCCGATCCTAGAATCACAAGCAACAACGTGCCCAGAATCCAATACGTAATCTTTCGTTTCTTGTTCTTATTCGCTTCCATGCATTCCTCGTGAGTTTTCTGAGTCGAATCAACTCTTCAATTCGTACAATGCTTAAAGACTGAGAAACAGACTTGATTTGCAACTCATTTCAACTAAGGATAGACGCTCCGTTTTTTTATCCCGCATTAGTTCTGCATTCTTGTGCAGAATTTCTGCACTCGGATTCTGAAAAAGAGAAGCTCTCTCGCGAATGGAGAGCGGCCCAGCGCAAAACCGATGGCCCGCCTTAGAACTGGATGGTGAGAGAGCTTTCTTCCGAGCGGCTGTTCCCCGGCGCGGCAGGCTTCATCAAAAACTCAACACCTTCGATGATCGAGGCCGGACGCGCCTTGAGCGCATGACCGAGACGGAACAGCTCGCTCAATGTCGGTTCCGTCATCCCGCTTTCAAAGCGGAGGATGCGCGAGAGCGGGATGTTTGATCTCGCGGCCAGTTCTTCCGGCGTGAGGCACTTGTAGCCGCGCACCTGGCGGAGCAGATCGCCGAACGCCTCGCGCGGCGACGGGCCGCCCGCACTCACCCGCGCTCCTGCACCCGGCGTAAATACACTTCCTCGCGGTCTACCGGGATGCTCCGGTCGGCCTCCACGGCAATGAGGGCGCGGCCCCGCTGGATTGCGCTGATGCAGACAAGGATTTCCGGGCCGATGAGCAAGCGCTCGCCTTGAGTGCAAACCAGCGCCGCCGTCCTGCCCGGGGGCAATGCCATACTCTGATCCCGAACCCTCAACAAAACTGTCCGGTTCGTCATGACGCGGACGGTCACCCGTTCGCGGCTGACAGCGAGGAGCGTCAGCACGGCATCGCTGCCGATGCGGATGGATTGTCCGGGCTTTCGCGCGAGCACCAGCATGGGAAGTGTCCTTACGCTCGCGGCAAGGTGCCGCTGCCTTGCGCTTCCAGCGAGAGGACAGCGAGGCGCTCGCGCGTAGCGGCAACCAGTTGGTCGGGCGCGCACTCCAAAGCGGCGGCGATCTTGAGCAGGTAGAAGAGCGAGGGCGCATAGACGGCGCTCTCGAGTCCCCGGTAATAGGACGGGTCCATCCCGAGACTGCGGGCGAAATCATCCTGCTTTGACCCCCGCGCTGCGCGGAGCTCTCCCAGAACATGCGCGAATGCGGCGGTCACGGCGTCGTAGTCGATGGAGGGTTTCATTGCATGGGCCTTGAGAGTGGGCGGATAGGGAATCCTGCGCGGGTGGGGATGCCCGCTTGAACGCGCCGCCGCGCCGGATTACGTCCGTGACTGCGCCGCGAGACATTCCGAGGTCGCGGGCAAGCTGGCGGAGGGTCGGGTGCCTGCGCTGCGCCTTCCAGGCGAGCATGTCTTGATGCCATGCAAGGATCACAGCGACCTGCGCATCCGAAGCAACGCGGGGCCGCCCGACTGTGCTGCGCCGGACAATTTTTATTCGCGAACTCACGTCCCGCGACGCGAGCGGCGCGGCGGCGTGTCCACGCTATTCACCAAAATGACCGAGGCTCCCATCCCGAGCCCTTCGGCGATGTTCATGATGTCCGTAAGGTCCGGGTCTTCTTTGCCGCGCTCAATGTTCAGAAGACGTGAAGCCGCCACGCTGCTACGTATGGCGAGCGCTTCGACGGACATAAGTTTTTCCAGCCGCAATTCCCGGATCATTTTTCCGAAGTCTTTCACGGTTCGGACATCTGTCTTGCTCATGGCGCGGCCTTGCCTTCAGCCATCGCGTACAGCGTCCCGATGAAGGCAAGTGACGGAATGCCGAACCCGTGAGCCAACAGCTTCAACTCGTTGACGTACAGCGTCTCGCCGCCGCTTTCGAGAGCGGCAATGCGGGCCGGGGCGATCTTGGACAGAGCGGCGAGGTCGTCTATCGAGAGATTGAGCTTCTCGCGGCCCTCCTTCAGGACACGGGCGATTGCAGACTCCAGGCTCATTCGAGTGCCCTGCGCGGATTGCGTCTTCACGGTGCTCTCTTCGCGTCGCCGCCGCATTTCCGGTGCGGGGCACGGGGGCCGGTGCTCTCGCCTTCACCGCTCTGGATGTAGTCAATGAGGGCGCGGAGCGAGAGAGCGAGGGAAGCCAGGGGATGCGCTTCCAGTTCCTCAATCGTCGGCTGATTGCGTGTGCGCTCGGTTCCGCCAATCGCGGCGCTGAACACATCCGTATCCGTACGCCGGATTTTTCTTGTGCTTTGATTTGGAGACGGGCTAAAGGGAACCCTAAAGGCACACTATCGTCTCGCGGAAATTGCGGAAAAAGCAATCGCCGGAAACGGCGAATTGAACGGCGGGAGCGGCGGTGAAAGAAAAATCCAGCGGGTGTGCCGAAAGGGTTCCCTTTTGGCAAGCACCCGCAAAGCGCCCCGTGGACATCGTGGCTTTACTCACCCGGTAAGGAGGACGGCATGAACGAAAGATTTCTACGATGGCGATTTACGGCTATGTCCGGGACAGCTCGAAGAAGCAGGAAGTCCTCGCACAGCTTCACGCGCTCAAGAACATCGGGTGCGAGCGAATATTCCGCGAGAGGCGTACAAGCGCGGTTGCGAAGCTGCGCCCCAAGCTCCTCGCGCTTCAACGGCTGCTGCGTCCCGGTGACACATTCGCCGTTGCCGCCATTGACCGGGCGTTTCGCAACACGCGTGAGGCGCTCACGTTTCTGGACGATGTGCTCAAGCCTCTCGGTGCGCGGTTCCTCTCGATCCGCGACCGCGTGGACACCGATACGCCGGAGGGACGGCGCTGGTATACGATTGAAGCAGCGGAAGCCGAGTACGAACGGGCGCGGATTTCGATACGCACACGCGAAGGCATGGCCGCGCTCAAGCGAAAGGGAAGAAAGTTCGGCAGGCCCCGCAAGCTCACGCCCGCGAAGATCGCCCGTGTGCGCAAGGAAGTCAGGAACCGGCGCGGCAGGACGATGGCAAAAATTGCGCATGCGCTGAAGATTTCGCCGCGCTCCGTATACCGCGCGCTTTCTATGCGCTGATGTCTTGCCGATAAAGTAACGGCCTTGCCGGGATTGTTTTCAGGCGTTCTTGGGGACACTCGCAGGCAACGGAGTTGCCTGCGAGCCGTACGGCTCGCGAAAATTCACGGCGGCGGTGAAGTGCTTCTCAATGTCCGGCGCGTTCAAACCGGGCGATGCCAGAAAGTCGGCAGCGGCTGAATTAGACGACGGCACCGCAGCCGCAGCGGGCGCGTTGATTTCATCAAGCGCTGATTTAACGGGCTCCGGCATCTTTGTTTCGAGTTCTCGCTTGCGGCGCTCCAGCTCTTCCTTGCTCGGCGGGTTGTCCTGATCGCCAAGGCGCTCTCTCGCCGGATCGACCACGTCCCGCTGATAGTCCTCGATCTCGCGCCGCTCTTTTGCGAGGCGCTCGATTTCCGCCTGCGCCCTTTGAAATTCTTCCCAGCTTGGCGAGCCCATCGCGCGCTCCGCCAATGCAGGATCGCTAACCGCTTCACCGCTCTCGTAGTAGACGCGTCCATTGGCAGCGCGAAAGACTTTTCGGCCGTCAGGTGCCTGGGCCGCGTTATCCTTGATCTGCGCTAGATGATCCTGCGCGTCGGCGGCATCCTGCGAGTTCCGGCTAAGTGCCAGCGTCACCGCCGCATCCGCGCGCTCCACCATCGTTTCCAACTCGAAGTACGCTCTGGCGTAGTCCGGGTTTTGCAGGAGGCGCATGAGCGCGTTGAAGCGTCGTTCCTCGCGCTCCTTCTCATGCTCGCCGCCTTGTGTGTCCTGCGCGGTCAGGAAACGCTTCATGCGTCCCGTCTCGCGCCCTGCATATTCGTTGTTGAGGTCGATGGAATCGCGCAAGGATTTCGGCATGGAGTCGATATCAACCCCGCCCGGCACCGTCGCATCGTTGCGATCTTTGGCCACGTTTCCCTCGCATTTCCGCCTGCAATGATTCTGGGCCAAATTCCTTAACGAGCGGTTAACGCGCCTTCGCGATCAAAGGACGTCCGCATGCCTGCTCCAGCAGCGAAATAATGACGGTGGTTTCGCCGAGGTCGGGCCGCTCCGCGATGGCTTTCTCGACGACCTTGCGCTTGTTCTCGCGGTCGTTCAGATACCAGTTCGCGACGCAATCGCCCTTCGCCTTGTCCTCCGTGGCGATCAGGTGCGAGACGGTGCGCAGCGCGCCCTCGAGGAACCAGAAGCGCTCGCCTTCACCAAGCGCCATGAACTTCGATTTCACCGGGGCGGGTGCGTCTGCGCGAACACCGGAAGCGGCAGTCCCAGCGCATACCATCGTAACCGCGAGCGCAAAATTTCTTGCGCTCCACCAGCGAGTTGCCCTACGACAAAAACCACCCTTTGTGCCAGATTCTGGCGAACACACGCGGGCGCATGCAAGACATGCGTAACCCCGTGATTTCCTGAGAACGGCAACGGCAAAAGGAAGCAACAAAGATGGCGGTCAAAAACGGTCGTTAATGACAAGCGAACCGCAGGGCTGCGGGAAGGCGAGGAATGGCTGTCTATGGCTATGCGCGTGTCAGCACGGACGAACAAAATCTTGATCTGCAAATCCATGCGCTGAACAGCGCCGGGTGCGAACGAATCTTCAGGGATGAAGGCGTGTCGGCGGTGGCGGAGACGCGGCCTGCGTTCGAGGCGATGCTCGCCGCGCTCCAAAGCGGCGACACGCTGCTTGTCTGGAAAAATGACCGCGCGTTCCGTTGCCTGCGCGACGCCATCCTCACCATAGAGCGCTTCGAGAAGCTCGGCGTCGCGCTCCGGTCCATGACTGAGTTCATCGATACATCGACTCCAGTTGGCCGGGCGATGTTCTACATCCTCAACGTGTTCGCGGAGCTGGAGCGCGAGATGATCTGCGAGCGAACGCGCGCCGGATTAGACGCCGCGCGGCGAAAAGGAAAGCGGCTGGGCCGCCGCCCAAAACTCACGAACGAGCACATTGCATGGGCGCGGGAGAGTTTGGATGCGGGAGAAGCGCCGCTTCGCATTGCGAGAATTCTCGACGTGTCCTCGCGCACACTGAGCCGCGCTCTCGAACGAAGCTGAATTAACACGCTATCTCAAAGCGATGTCGAATTTTCTTGAGTGATACGACGCTTCCACGCTATGCCTTTCAACGGAAAGGAAAGTTGCATGGAGGATGGATTAGAAAGGACTGATGCCGAATTTCAAAAAGAATTGGCGCGCTTCAGAAATGCGTTCGTCAACTCATCCAAGACCGGAAAGCCTGACGCAATTCTCGGCGAGATGAAAACGGGAGAGCAACTTGCCGCAGTGTGCGTCAAAGCAACGTTTGCTTGCGAGAACGGTGAGCAACTTGAAGAGGTGCAAGAAGCATTCGGCCTCTGGCATCAACATCTCGGTCTATAGGACCAGAGGTTCTTTCTCAAATCGTGCAACCAAGCTCTCTAGCGCGCGCATCTGAATCTTTCGCATTCTGTACGCTGGGAGTAATTCGCCATGTGCTTCTTCGCCGTCCCTGTTGAAAAATAGCAATGTCGCGTATGCAAAGTGCGCGCGAAAGGTTTCCGGCTTTGCCTGAAAGCCGCGCATCTTTCTGAGCCGCTCCCGCAGTATGGGTAGCGTTTCGAGAGCGAACGGTGTCTGGTCCATATACGTTTCTGCGGTTCCCTTCCTGAACGGAAACTTTCGCTCGGCTGCATGATCATGAGTGTTGTGAACAAACCTCCAATACAGGCGAAGTATTTGCGAGAATACTAGTCTCTCATAGCCCTCCCGTTGCTCCGGGCTATATTTCGCGAAAACCAAGTCTGCAAGTATCCGTTCGCAGATCGCTTGAAAGTAGTTCTGCGTCGTTACGCGCGACAGCGACCGCTCCTCGCGTCCACGCGCCCAGCGTGAAACTGCGTCTGCCGTCCAGGCAGCGGTGCGGCCCAACACAAAGAGTTTCAGGAGCGCAAGGAATTTCGGCTCCGATAGCTTCGAGTTCAGGCAGTAACGGTTTCGATGCTTGTAGTGGCGCAAGGATCGGTCGAGGGCGGGGCAATCTTCTTTACATGATAGCAGCGCAGAAATTGCCGCGGGATTGACGGCGCGTTAACGTCTTCTTGCCCTCTCCATCACCTCCTTCGAAAACGTCTCTCGAGACATTTTCGGAATAGTGCCAAGCACTTATGAAGGAGGTTACTGTGCGCGAACCCAACTTTCCATTTCATCCCGGCAGCGAGGCAGGGGGCTCTGCCCTGGGGCGCTTGGCCGCCTCGATCCAAAACCTGATCCCACCTGGTCCCGGTCTTCTCTTCCAGTGCAACCGCGAGCGGGTCGAGGCCCGCCGCGCAACACTGGCCGCCATCGATGTCGAGATTGAAAGCCTGCGGCGGCGCGCATTCGCGGCGGCTATGCAACTCGCGGCCGTAGAGCAACCCGCACCATGAGCGCCACCACAACGCGGATGTTGCTCATCGTCGCCTTTGTCACGGCCTACAGCACGTTTCGCTGGCTGGCGGAGGACGCTTCGGATTTTGTCGGGCGAGCAAGCGCAACGATTGTCGCTATTGGCATCGCCGCCGGAATCTGGTGGGTCTGGCACTTCCTCTATGGCCTCATCCCCAGGCTTCGGAACACCACGGCTCGCCTTGGGGTCCTCGCAAGCGTCATCCCCGTCACTGTCCTTATCGTCGCGGGCTCCGCCAATCCGAACGCTGCGGCCTTCAGCGGCAGGGCCGCGCAGAACACGGCGATAGATTTTCAGATTGTCGAGTTCGAGCGCGCGGCGTCGCTCCGAGGCGAGGCCGCTCACCAGCTTGCGGGGGCCCTAACCGATCTGGACGCGATCATCACGAAGATCGAGTCCGACGCAAAAGCCGAGCTGGAACGCGGGGCGATTTCCGGGGTGGCGAAGCAAGGGGCGGTTCACGACCTCTTGAGCCGCCTTGGCGAGCAGCTCTCGGGTCTTCGCGCCACCATTCAGAAACAGCAGGACGAAGGCAATATTGTCCTCGCCGCCGCGCAGGGCGATCTGGCGGCCATGCGCGAGACATCCGGCAAGGGATTGCCAGCGGCGGAGCGCATGAAGCTCGTTGGCAAATCCGCCGACGCGCTCCGGCAGAAACTCAACAGCGTTGATACGCGCCCGCTCGCCGCTTCGATCACGCGCCTTGTTGAAGGAATGCCGGGCGAAGTCAGCGGTCTGTCCATGAAGCTCTCCGACGATCCAAAAGTCGCCGCTCGGCAGCGCGAGGCGCTTGACCGCTTGCGCGGCGAGATCGCGGGCACAACCGAGCGGCTGGTCATGCTGAGCGCCAAGATCGCGGCGAGCACTCCGCCGGAAACCCCGGCCTTCCGCCCGATGACCGGGACCGAAGCGCTGCAAGTCTATTGGCGCTCCTATACGTCCACCTGGGCCATCGCAATCGCGCTGGACCTGCTGCCGTTCTTCGGCTGGCTCTGGCTTCTCATCGTGACGAGCACGACAACCCGGGCTGAGCGAGTGCGCGAGGAAATTGCAGGGATGACAGTCGAGCAGGCGGTCTATTCCAATATCGCGAGCGCGTTGCTCCGGGTGAGCAATGGCGATCCGCAAGCGGCAAAGGCCGTAATCGCAGACCTGCTGGGTCGGGAGGGTAAATGAACCTTCCCAGTCTCAAGACGCTCCGGCAATGGCTCCCGATGACAGGCGGGCTTTGCTTCGCGCTTTGGATTCTCCTGCTCGTGATGCTTTCGCTGTTTTCCACGCGCGAGCCTGCGGGCGCAGTGCTCGCTGTGTCATCCGCGAAAGGCCGCGCGGGATGTGTCTCGATGCCGGATGGCATCAAGGTTTGCGATGACGTGGCGGAGGGCGGGAAGTGAAAACGATCTGCGCCGTGCTTCTGCTCTTGCCCTGGCTTGCGATTGCCGGTGAGACGCCGCCGTTTGAGCTGATCTGCGCGTTTGAAGGCGCGACCACAACGGACCCAGCCCCAAATCTCTCGGCGCCCTCACCAACGGCACGGGCGGCGGTGGAATGGATTGCCTCGGTCGCCGGGCTTTCGCCTAACTTCGAGGTCTTCGCAGGCGACCACGTGCCCACCGTTGCGTTCGCCGCGATCCAGAGCGGCAAGCGGATCATCGTCTACGACGCGGGCGGCTTTCGCTGGACGAGCTATGCCGTGCGTTGGCGCGATGTCGTCGTGATGGCGCACGAGATTGGCCACCACCTCGCCGGTCACACCGTTACGCCCGCCGAAAGCCCGCATGCTAGAGAGCTTGAGGCCGACCGCTTCGCGGGCTACGCCGTCTCGCTCCTGGGCGGCGGGCTCGAGCAAGCCCTTTCAGTGCTGCCTCTGTTTCCGCAGGAAGATTCAGAGACACACCCGGGGCGCGAGAAGCGCCGGGAAGCCCTCACGCGCGGCTGGCAGCATGGCGAGCGCATCAAGCACGGGGAAACACCGTGATCCGCGAATTTCTCACTGCTCCGAAGATCGGCCTGCAGGTCGCGGCCACCACGATCCTTGCGTACGGGGCGGCTCGCTTCTGGCCGGACGCGGACGCCGCGTGGTTTCACTACGCCGTCCCGAGCCTGTTCATCGCGGCGGGCGCATGGATCGGTGGGCCGGGCCTGCTCCAGATCATCAAGTACCACGACCAGCTCCGCCGTCAGCGAAAAGCAAAAGAGGCGGAACGCGGCGAGCGCGACGCGGCCTTTGAAACCGAGGAAGGCATTGAGCGCGCCGGGTACTTCGATCCGAACCAGGGCGTCCCGGTCGGCAAGCTCAACGGCAGGATCATCTTCTTTCCCTTCACGCATGCGCTCGTTATTGCCCCTGCAGGCAGTGGCAAGACCATCAGCGCGAGCATCCCCGCGCTGGCCCACGGCTACCGCGTTCGCGGCAAGGGCAAAAACGAAAGCCGCGCAACCAGCGTTTTCGTCACGGACCTCAAGCGCGAGTTGAAAGCCATGTGCGCTCGGCTCAGGCGCGAGATGCACGGGCAAAACGTCCGGGTACTCGACCCGACCGATCCACTGACTGATTCCTACAATCTACTCGATCCGATCCGGCACGCGCTCAAAGCGGGCCGCAGCGCGAAGGCCATCACGCTCTGCGAGTTCACGGCTCAAGTGTTCGAACCCGAGCCGCCGGATGATCCGAAAAACAAATTCTGGCGGGAAGGAAGCCGGGGCATTCTGGTTCTCGTCATGCTCTACGTTTGCATGACCCGGGAAGATGACGCGACGCTGATTGAAGTCGCCCGCATCATCCGCGACGCGCCGGAGCTTGAGGTCGTTCTGTTCGAGTGCCAGAAGTTCGATGCTCTGGGTGGTGAGCTTGCCGTGATGGCGCGGGACATCCTCTCGCAGGGCAAGCACCTGGACGAGTTCCGTACCGCCGCAGCGCTCGCCGTGCGCTCGTTCAGCGGCGCGGGCGAGCTGGCCTCCGTCGTCGGGCCTTCGACGTTCCGGTTCTTTGATCTCAAGCGCGAACCGACAACGGTGTTCGTTTGCGCAAGCCTCTCCGAGACGCGCGCTTTCGGCCGGTGGCTGAAGGGCGTCGCCGAGTGCGCGATGTACGAGCTGGAGGCGGAGCCCGGCAACGTGCCAGTGCATTTCTGCCTTGATGAAGCCACCAACATCGCGCTCGACATCGCAACCAAGATGACGGCTCTACGCGCCTCCGGGGTCAGAGTGCATCTCATTTTTCAGGAGCGCTCGGAAGCCGAGCGCGTGTGGGGTAAGCACGCACTCGACACGATCCAGGGCGAAGTCGACTGCGAAATCTACATGGGCATCCAGGACAGCAAACTGGCGCAGGACCTGGAGAAGAAACTCGGCACCGTCGAAATCGTCAAGCCCGGATACCAGACAGGTGAGAACCCGTGGGACGCGTACCGCGAGACATCGAATACGCAGCGCAAGCCGCTGATGTCGTCCTACGAGCAAATGTACGGCATGAAGCCGGATGAGCAGCTCGTCTTCTTACGCAGCCGCAAGCATGTGCTCCGCCCCATTCGCTGTCAAAGACTGGTTTATGCGGATGTCGTTGAGTGGATTGCTGGCCTCGATAGCAACCCCGTCGAAGGCGGAAAACTCAAAGGCCCGCCGACGATCAGCCTTCACTACGGCAAACGCGGCGTGAAGGTGCGGAGTTTCAAGCGTCTCAACCGGAAAATCGATTGGTCGCGCATGCGCCGTTATCTGCGCTTTTTCCCACCGCTTTGGGCTGCGTGGGCAGGCTTCTGGATATGGCTGGCCCATGAGGCGTGGCTGAAGGCAACCGCTTTCTTTAATTCCTAGACACAACCGGAGAAACATGATGAACGAGCGAGACGATAATCGTGGCGAGCGCGGCAACAAGCCGCTGGAGACGTTGCGCGATGGCGCACTCAAGGTTTCCATCTTCCGCAATGCCAGCGAGAAAGGAAACTATTACGCGCTGGACCCGGGCCGTATCTACACGGACGAAAAGACCAACGAAGTGCGCGAGGCGTCATCGCTCAGCGGGAGCGAGCCGCTCCGCATGGCGAACTTGCTCACGCGCGGCTACGAGCGCATCGGTCACTACCGCGAACAGGACAAAGAGCAGGCCAGGGAACAGGAAAAGGAGCGGGCCCGCGTAGAGCAGCCGTCCAAGAGAAGCCACAGCCGCGATTCCGAGCGGGAGCGCTAGGCCGTGAAACACCCGAAATTCATCGCGCACGATGAAATGGTGCGCGCGATTGGCCCGGTCACGAAGCGCGAGCTGGATGCGCTTCGTGACTCCCGCGAAACCGCCGCCCCTGTTCTCGAACTGACGCCCGGCGGCGCGACGGAGCGGATCATTCACAAGTTCGAAGCCGAGCGCCGCGCCGTGCGCGAAGGCTATATCGAAAATCGCCTGGATCGCATGGAAGGCCGGGCGAGTAATGATTTCGCGCTGGCGCGTGTGCATGGTAAGGCGAAGCGGGATTTCGACCGCGAGCGCTGATCCCATTGCATAGCTGCCATGCGGATTTTGTTCTTGTTTTGTTCCCATGAATCGGAGTAGGAATTTATGAATAAATTCCTACGACCGCAGGAGCGGGAACGGAAGGTAAAGAAGATTAGAGGGCTCTCATGTACGAGGACGAAGGCAGCAACAAGGAAACGCATTTAAACGGAGAGGGCGAGCTTCCGCCGTTCGATGATGCGAAATATCGTGCCTTGCTCGAAGGCTCCGACATTACTGACGAACAAGCCACCGAGTTCCTGCGAACCCTCGACTTCATCTGCCGCACATTTGTTGATTTGGGCTTCGGCGTGAATGCCGTGCAGCTTGCGATTCCTGAGCTGGCGAGAATTTCGGCGGAGTTTGAATCACTTGCCGAATTCTCTGGCAATTTTCCCGCACAAGAGCGACAGATAGAGAAGCAATCCAAGACATTCAACAGCGCTTCAGCCGTGAAGCAGAAAGATGAATGAAGATGACAAAGACGAAAGACAAGGAAGAAAAGAAGGCGCTTCTCTATACCCGCGTTTCCAGCGCGGCACAGGACGAAGACGGCGATGGGCGCGGGAGCCAGGAACACCGCTGCCGTGAGTACGCCGCCGCGCAGGGATACATAGTCGAGAGGGTCTTCACGGATGTGAAGAGCGCCGGGGGCGATTTCATGAAGCGGCGCGGCATGGTCGCGCTGCTTGATTACCTGCGCGAACACAAGGAAACCGACTACATCGTAATCTTCGATGATCTCAAGCGCTTCGCGCGGGATACGGAGTTTCACATTCGCCTGCGTTCGCGCCTTGCAAAGTATGGCGCGAAGCCCGAGTGCCTCAACTTCAGGTTCGAGGACACGCCTGAAGGCAAGTTCGTTGAAACCGTGATCGCCGCGCAGGGCGAGTTGGAGCGCGTACAGAACCAGCGTCAGACGGTTCAGAAAATGAAGGCCCGCGTGGAGCGGGGATACCATGCCTTCATCGTTCCTATTGGCTATAAATTCATCAAGAGCGAGGATCGCGGCAAGATCGTCGTCCGCCACGAGCCCTTTGCCACGATCATTCAGGATGCGATGGAGCGCTTCGCCTGCGGGCAGCTCGCAAGTCAGGCGGAAGTGAAGCGCCATTTCGAGTCCATCCCGGAGTTTCCCCGTGATGGCAAGGGCGAGGTGCGGGCTCAGCAGGTTCACGACATTTTCACGCACCCGATCTACGCCGGGATGGTGCAAGCGCCGTTCTGGGGGGTATCCCTTCGCAAGGGCCAGCATGAAGGGCTCGTCAGCTACGAAACGTTCCTGAAAATTCAGGAACGGCTCAAAGGAAACGGCTATGCACCCGCCCGTAAAGACCTTGATAGCGACTTCCCCCTACGGGGAGCGGTCTGCTGCGGCAGTTGCGGGGCACCGCTCACGGCGAGCTGGTCGAAAGGACGGCACGGGGATCGTTACCCGTACTACCTATGTTTCAAGCGCGGGTGCGCGAGCTACGGCAAGTCGATCCGGCGCGAAGCGCTCGAAGGTGAATTTCGCGCCATCTTGGAAGAACTGGAGCCGTCAGAAGAATTGATCCGAGTTGCCTACGCCCGTTTCGAGGATTTGTGGAACCACCGCCTTGCCACTGGTGATGCGGGCCGCAAGTCGCTCCAAGCGGAGATCGACCAGATTGAGAAGAACGTTGACGAGTTGATAGACCGGATTCTTGAAACGAAGACGCCAGCCGTCGCGCAGCGAATGGAAGAGCGGGTTCAAAAGCTCGAAGGGGAAAAACTGCTCAAACGCGAGCAACTCGAAAAATGCGGGCGCCCGGTCAGGACGTTCGACTCCACATTTAGAACCACGCGGCGCTTCCTCGCAAACCCTTGTTCTCTATGGGATTCAGGAAGACTTGAGTACCGACGCGCGGTGCTTCGTCTCGCGTTTCCGAACAGGCTCTACTACACGCGAAATGAGGGACTTAGAACCCCGGAAATCGCTTTTCCATTCCGCGTCTTACAGGGAAATTTCTCACGGAAAGAAGTTATGGCGGAGAGTGAGGGATTCGAACCCTCGAGGAACTTTTGGTCCCTACACCCTTAGCAGGGGTGCGCCTTCGACCACTCGGCCAACTCTCCGGGTCGCGCAATTTGCGTTTCGCGTCAGGGGGTTATGAAAGTACGAGACCCTACCTGCGCGCGAGGGCGGCCATCATACGAAGCGAGTTGCGAAAGGTAAAGGAGAGTTCGCCCGGATCCCTGGCCGTGCCTGTCGACACTCTGCGGGCGTCCGTGCCTCGCGCGGGACTCGCTCCGTGCTGGAAGCCGCCTCGAGGGCGACCACGAGCACGGAGCCGCCACTATTACGCCGAGACGAACTCCGCGGAAGGCTCGGACTCGCCGCTCGGCTCGCCCTGCTGTTCGCGCTTGATTCGCTCGAAGATCTCTTCCCGGTGTACGGCAACGTTCTTCGGGGCGTTGATACCCACGCGAACCTGGTTGCCTTTCACGCCTAGGACGGTGACCGTGACTTCGTCACCGATCATCACCGTTTCACCCACCCGTCTGGTCAGAATCAGCATTTTTCTTTCCTCCATGATCCCACGGCTTGCAAAGGGTCAGGGTTCAGGTAGCCGCACGAATCCAGTGGGGAATGTAAGGTGTGACGCTAAATAGACACATCAGGGGAACCCCGAATCTGAGCTTCCGTTCCTGATGAAGATACGCAAGGGGCGCAGTTTCGGACGCAACCGTCAGCCGGTGGACGGCCGAGCGAGGCCAAAAGCCTTATGCGCCTTGGTAACGCAACTTTCCAGATGCTCTTCCGGAACGAGCACTGAGATCTTGATCTCGGAAGTCGAAACCAGGTGCATAGGCACGTTAGCGTTAGCAAGCATTCCGAACAACTGAGTCGCCACGCCGGCGTGAGAGCGCATTCCAACACCTACAACTGACAGCTTTGCGACGCGATCGTTTCCCACTACGAAGCACCCGCTATGCACGCGTGCAGCGTTCTGGATGAGACGGAATACCTGCGCGTAGTCGTCACGATTCACCGTAAAAGATAGGTCCGTGCTGCCGGAGCGGCTCGTAGCGAGAACGATCATGTCGATCTCGATACTCGCGTCGGATACCGGCTTGAGCAGCTGGTACGCAGTACTGGGGGATTCCGGCAGGCCAGTGACAGTGATCTGCGCTTCGTCGCGATTGAACGCGATGCCCGCAACGACAGGTGCTTCCACGCGTTGATCCTCCTTACAGATGAGCGTGCCAGGGCCGCTGCCGAAGCTCGACAGAACGCGCAACGGCACGTTGTATTTCGCGGCGAATTCAACAGAACGCAGGTGCAGGACGCGCGAGCCCTGCCCCGCCAGCTCCAGCATTTCCTCGAAGGAAAGGGTGTCTAGCCGGCGAGCGTCGGGAACGACGCGCGGGTCGGTGGTGTAGACGCCGTCGACATCCGTAAGGATTTGACACTCGTCAGCCTTCAGGGCGACCGCGAGCGCCACAGCGGTCGTATCGGAGCCGCCTCGGCCTATAGTCGTAATATTTCCCAAGGCGTCGACGCCCTGAAACCCTGCCACGACAGGCACCACGCCTTCGTCGAGTGCGGCGCGCAGGCGTTCGGTCTCCACGCTCTCGATGCGTGCGCGCCCGTGGGCGCTCGTCGTCAGCACGCGCACCTGGCCGCCGGTGAAGGAGCGAGCGGGAACGCCGCGCGCGTTGAGCGCCATCGCAAGCAGCGCGATCGAGACCTGCTCGCCCGTCGTCAGCAGAACATCCATCTCGCGAGAGGGCGGCTCTGGCGAGATCTGCTTCGCGAGATCGACGAGGCGATCCGTCGAGTCGCCCATCGCAGAGACGACGACAGCGACGCGATCCCCGCGTTCGCGCACGGCCGCGACGCGCGCGGCAACGCGATTGATCAGCTCAACCGAGCCGACCGACGTGCCGCCATACTTCTGAACTATGAACATTGGAAAAAGTCGCCTCCGGCGCTTTTTCCGGACATCCGCTGCGCTATCACGCGGCGAACTTCCCTCGCACGAACGCCGCCACGTCGGCCAGCGCTCCGTCGAGCGCTTCCGGCTTCGTGCCGCCGGCCTGGGCGAAGTCGGGGCGACCGCCGCCGCGACCGCCGACCTTCGCCGCAACCGATCCCACGAGCTCGCCCGCCTTGATCCGCGCCGTGAGATCCGCGGTAACGCCGGCGACGAGCACGATCTTCTCCGGGCCCTCGACGGACGCGAGCACCACGACGGCGGACTTCAGGCGATCCTTGAGGCTGTCGACGGCATTGCGCAACGCACCCGCATCAGCGCCATCCACCTTCGTGGCGACGACCTTCACGCCCTCCACGTCCACCGCGCCGGCCGCGAGGTCGGTGCCTTTGCCGGACGCGAGCTTGTCCTTCAGCGAGCGGATTTCCTTTTCCATCGTCTTGATGCGATCGAGCGCATCGCGCACCTTGTCGCCCAGATCGTCACGGGAGCCGCGCACGAGGCCGGCGACTTCCTTGATGAGCGACTCGTTGCGCTCCACATAGTCGAGCGCGCCTTCACCGGTTACGGCTTCGACACGACGAATCCCCGCAGCCGTGCCGCCTTCGCTCACGATCTTGAAGAACCCGATGTCGCCTGCGCGCGTCACGTGCGTGCCGCCGCACAGCTCCATTGAGAAGTCCCCGATACGCAGCACGCGCACGTCTTTCTCATATTTCTCACCGAACAGCGCGATCGCGCCTTCGGCGACGGCTGTGTCGTACGCCATCTCGCGCGTTTCCGCCGGCTCGTTGCGGCGAATCTCCTCGTTGACGAGATGCTCGACCTGCTTCAGCTCATCTGGCGTCACCGGCTGCGGATTTGAGAAGTCGAAGCGCAGACGATCCGGTGCAACGAGCGAGCCCTTCTGCTGGACGTGAGCGCCAAGCACTTGGCGAAGCGCCGCGTGCAACAGGTGCGTCGCCGAGTGATTGAGCGCGGTTGCGCGGCGACGAGCCGCATCCACGTGCGTGCCGAGCGAGTCGCCGATCGCAATCTCACCTTCGACGAGTTTCCCGAAGTGCGAATGCGCGGCGCCGCGCTTCTTGGTGTCATCGACGATGAAGCGCACACCCGGCCCCGACAGCTCGCCGGTATCGCCGACCTGACCACCGGAGTCCGCATAGAACGGCGTGCGGTCGAGGATCACCTCGCCCTGCTCGCCTGCGCTGAGCGCCTGCACAGGCGCGCCGCCTTTCAGCAACGCAACGACGCGACCATCGGAGTCCGTCAGATCGTAACCCTGGAACAGCGTGCGCGACTCGATGCTGACACCGCGCAAGTCGACGCCGAACTTGCCGGCTTCGCGTGCACGGCGGCGTTGCTTCTCCATCTCCTCCTTGAAGCCCGCCTCGTCGATCGTCATGCCGCGCTCGCGCGCGACGTCGTTCGTGAGGTCGACCGGGAAACCATAGGTGTCGTAGAGCTTGAAGACCGTCTCGCCGGGAATGACGGAACCGGCCGTTCCCTTCCCCTGCTGCGAGCTGATGAAGCCTTCGAGGATCTTCATGCCGCTCGCCAGCGTTTCCGCGAAGCGCTCCTCCTCCTGCTTCAGCACCTTCTCGGCCCTCTGCCGGCCGCGGACGAGCGCCGGATATGCCTCGCCCATTTCCTTCTCGAGCGCCGCGACGAGTTTGTAGAAGAACGGCTCAGTGATACCGAGCTTGCTGTATCCGTGGCGGATCGCACGTCGAATGATTCGGCGCAGGACGTAGCCGCGCCCTTCGTTCGACGGCATCACGTCGTCGAGAATCAGGAACGTGCACGCGCGGATGTGATCTGCGATCACTCGCAGCGAGCTGTTCTCGAGATCCTTCGTGCCCGCGATGTCAGCAACGGCGCGGATGAGGTTCTGAAAGAGGTCGATCTCGTAGTTCGAGTGCACGCCCTGCATCACCGCCGCTGTGCGCTCGAGCCCCATGCCCGTGTCCACAGACGGTTTCGGCAGCGGCGCGAGCGTGCCGTCATCCGCACGGTCGTACTGCATGAAGACGAGATTCCAGATCTCGATCCAACGATCACCATCCGCGTCCGGCGAACCCGGCGGGCCGCCCGGCACTTCAGGGCCGTGATCGTAGAAGATCTCGCTGCAGGGGCCGCAGGGGCCCGTCTCACCCATCTGCCAGAAATTGTCTGAGCCGCCCTCTGGCTTGTCGCCGATGCGCACGATGCGATCGGGCGCGAGGCCGACCACCTTGTTCCAGATCTCGAAGGCTTCGTCGTCGGTGTGATAGACGGTGACCATCAGACGCGACGGGTCGATGCCGAGCCACTGCTTGCTCGTGACGAACTCCCACGCGAAGGTGATCGCTTCTTTCTTGAAGTAGTCACCGAAGCTGAAATTGCCCAGCATCTCGAAGAACGTGTGGTGCCGCGCTGTGTAGCCGACGTTCTCGAGATCGTTGTGCTTGCCGCCCGCGCGCACGCAGCGCTGGCTGGAGGTGGCGCGCACGTAGTCACGCTTCTCCTTGCCCAGGAAGACGTCCTTGAACTGCACCATGCCGGCGTTGGTGAAGAGCAGCGTAGGGTCGTTGCCGGGCACCAGCGAGCTGGAGGCCACGACGGTGTGCCCGTACTTACGGAAAAAATCGAGGTAGGCGCGGCGGACGTCCGTCGCGGTCATGAAACGCGGTGTGCTCAAGGTGTTCTCGCCGGATCAGTCGGATTCGAGGTCGAAGTCGGCCGGGGGCCGGCCGATATGATCCGATGAAAGGGCCGATACTGCAAAGAACCACCCTTCCCCCGCCGTCTACGGCCACGTTCTGGCCGCCTTGGGCACATAACGGCCCACCCCGCCCGCCAAAAGCCCCCCCATGGGAGGACTGGGCTCCCATCTACATATACGGAGTACCCAGCACATCCAGCTGGAAAGATCTGGAGAAGACCATGAAAGCGAAGAGTGGACGAAGTCTGTCCGGGGGATTGTGTGCATTCGGTATCGCAGCGCTCTGCGTGGCGGGACTTCCGAGTGCGCACGCCGACGGGAACGACAAGCACATGAAAGGCAGCAGCACCACCGTAAAGTTCAGCGACCTGAACCTGCAGAGCCCTGCCGGAGCCGAAGAGCTGTATCGACGGATCGAGCGCGCCGCGAACAAGGTGTGCTGGGAGCCTGCGGACCAGCACATCCTGACCAACATTGACCGGCGTGACTGTGTCGAACGGGCAGTCGCGAAAGCGGTCAGCGACGTGAACAACAGCCACCTCACTGCGCTGTACGCAAGGAAGACAAACAAGGCGCTCGGGTGAGTTTTTCATCACTACCTGCCGCGGGGGACGCGGTCCCTGGAAGGTCCGTATCCCCCGCAGTCGGTGTGCACGGGCACAGGGTGAAATCGTGAGCGAGAGGACACAAGCGGAAAGCATTGCTTTCCGTCCGCAACGCGCGCTGAATTCGCCCCGTCGCACGACGCGGCGTGTCCCGAATCTACCGCGCGTAGCGCCGGAGAATCGACCGGTGAAGTCGACGCCCTCGACCGGTGAGTTGGCCCTCGAAGCAGGCTCGCGACCAGGGCTCGAGAAGTCGGAGCTCGAGGCAGTCATTGCAAGAGAGTATGCCGGCCTGCGCCTGCTCATCTCGCGGCGTGCGGGTGATCCGAACGTTGGGGCGGATCTGCTGAATGACGCACTCTGCATCACGTGGGAGAAGTGGCAGACCCACCAGATAGACCGGGCCGACTGCATCGCCGGATACATCTTTCAGGTCGCCATGAACCTGCTCCGCAATCATCGGCGCTCCGCAGTGGAACGGCCCGACAGGCGCGCCGCCACTTCCGCGCTCGATACGCTCGAGCACGACGCGGCCGGTGATCGACAGATCGAAGAAAAGCTCGCCTTCCGCGTGCGGGCCGCGCTGCGCGGCATGGGTGGCGCACGTGACCGCGAGGTGCTTCTGCGTTTCTATCTGCGCGACGAAGACGGTGAGTCCATCTGCCGTGATCTCAATCTCACTCCTCAGCAGCTCGCACGCGTGTTGCACCGGGCGCGGGGTCGACTTCGCAAGCTGCTGGAGTCCGAGGGAATGAAGAAAGCCGATCTGTTTTCAGTCCTGCTCGTCATGTAGGTGGCACGGAGGCGTCCGACATGTCAGTCACACGAATAGATCTGGACGAGTTCGAGACGGCCAACCGCTATCTGGCGGGCCGGCTCAACGACGCGGAATGCGCCGCCTTCGAGACACGGCTCGTGCAGGACCCGCAACTCGTCCGCGATCTGGAAGCGATCGCGCGCTTCAAGGTTGGCCTGCAGGTATTGCACAGCCGCGGCGAGCTCGATGAGGCGACGCGCGCGCCGCGCTGGTCTTACCGCTTGCTCGCGGTGGCCGCAGCGGTTGCGATACTGGCTTTCGGCACGCTGATGTTCCGAAACGTTTTCGCACCCAGCGTGCCCTCACTGCTCGCTGCGGTTCCCGCAGCCCTCACGGACCGGCAGGGGAACGTCCTGCCCTCAGCGGGAACGTTCACTGTGTTACGCAGCCGTGCGACCACAGCGGATGCCGTGATCGAGCTGCCGCCGCCGGGCCATGCGATCGAAGTACGAGTGTTGCCAGAGAGTCCGTCGCAAGAGGACGGATACAACGTGTCGTGGTGGCGGCAACCGCGAGGCGCGGTCGCAGAGAAACTCGGCTCGCTCGGCCATGTGAGTGCGGCGGCCGACGGCTTTCTCGTCGTCTTCCTGGACACCACCCGGCTGACGCCGGGTGAGTATCTGCTCGTGGTCTCACCTACCAATGCGGGCGATCCATCCGCCGGCCGTGATGTTTTTCGCATCAGCCTGACCGCACGCTAGCCCCGATTTCTCATATCCGCTATGAGAAATCGCGGCTAGGCCAGCGATATCTGATCGGCAGCGGAGTGGTCCTGCGCGTCTGGCGCCGGCAGGCGCGCGGACACTGGGGTGTCTTCCCCCTTGATGAGCTGATTCACATACACGCAGAAATTGTAGGCCTCCGAGGCTTCGACGTTACCGTCGAGGTCGATGTCGGTCCGCGGCATGTATTGGGAGGCATCGACGGGGTGCTGCTTCTGCGCTTCGATCCAGTTCAGGGAGAACTCATTCCACTGCTCATCCTCGGTGGTACTCGCGGTCTCATCCTCAGCGCAGGCGCAAGCCAGGAACGTGCGGCTCGCTTTGCTCCCGGCGAGCACCGATGCGCGGAACCCACCAGCGAAGCACTGATTCATCAGCGCCAGCAGGGACGCATGGCTGTGAAGACCCTGCAGATCCGCTCCCATATCGGAGGCGAAGTATTTTTCCGGACTGGTGGGCCCGTCCGGCACCGCGCTGATAAACGCCGCCCGACCGCCTTCCGGGAGGTAGTCAATGCCACCATGGCCCTCGACCTGCATGAACAGCAGATCATCGGTCCCGAGCGTGAGTCCGCCGAGAATGATCCTGAGGTCTTTGATGGAGCCCTTCTTGTCGGGCTTGAGACGAAAATCGGGCTCGGTGGTACTGCCAGGCCACTTTCGCAGCTTCCCGTCGGGATCGCGGTAGGGCGAACCTGAATCCGTTCCGTCGTGGAAGAGGATGAAGATATCCGTGCGCGCGAAATGAAACGTATCCATCAGCGTGCGCAGGCTGAGCTCCATATCGTTCAGGTGATGCGGATTCGCATCGCCAGCGAAGAGGATGGCGTAGCGTCGTCCGGCCCCTGCGCTCTCCATCATCGTGCGCTGCTTGCCAGCGCCCGTCGCGATCCTGGGTTGCAGGCGCGGCATCGGTCGCACGGGTTGATGGAACAGTTCCATCAGATGAATGCCTTCGAGCGGGTGAGGTGGAAATCGGGCGGCGATCCTGCGCAACGGCTCGCCCGTAGACGCGTCGTACAGCCAATAACTGCAGGAATGAGCGAAATTCGCGCGCGGTGCGTGATCCGCGAACACCAGCACGCTATCCCGATCCACCACATAAGATTCGAAAGACGGCCCAAGGCGAGCGCCCTTGGGCACGATATTTCGATCCAGGTACAAGTTGCTGGTCGTGCGCTTGCCGGGGGACAGGCCCTCGAACGCGCGGACGCGCACGCGACGTGCCACATCCGCCGCCACCGCGCTCCTGCGCGCCCGAGCATCACCATTTCGGCCTGATGACTTGTGACCATTGACGGGTTCCTGGTCGCGCATGAGTGCGGCTCCGGTGTGGTTCGGGTAACTAGCCGATGACGATCACGATTCCGTTCGGATTGCCGGCGACGAGATTGACGTGCGCCAGGACCAGAATCTTCGCGTCGTCCGTGTGCGTGTGCTCCACCTTGTAGAAGCTGACTGGATTGAACTTGCCGCCCTTGAAGACCGTTCCCACCAGTCGCTCGTAGCCGAATGGATCCGCGTCGATCTGCTCTCCCAGTATTTCGTCGGCGAGATCCTGCAAAGCGGCCTCGTAGCTCGACCGATCGTCCCCTGGCGACGGTACGACGAGTCGTTTGCTGCGCGGAATGAACTTCGTCAGGCGGCGACCGTCCTGGGGGAGCAGTTTGCAGTCGGCCCACAATGAGGGCGTCGGCACGGCCGGCGCCGGACCGGGTGTGGCACTGGGTGTCGGACCCGGCGTCGGAGCTGGCCCGAGAACGGGCGCAGGCGTAATCGTGTAGAGATAGATGTTCTGGCGGACATCTCGCGAAGCGACGAATCGAAAACGGTAAGGTTGGGGCTCCAGGAAAACTCCACCGAGAGTGGAGACGGTCATCTCGAACGTAATGCCTTCCCACTGCTGCGCCATGATGCTTCTCCCTGTTTAGGGTTGTCGTTCAGGTCATTCAGGCTCCATCAAGGTCGGCTACCGTGAGCACATACGCGGCCCACAAGCCGGGGTCCCTGAATCGCCCGGTCATTGCCGCCCGCATTGCGTCGCTCAACGCGGGCGAAACCCGCGACTGGTCGCGCAGCAGTGCCGTATAGAATCTCGCCATCAGCTCGGCGGACACCTGGTCCGCCACCGGCCACAGCGACGAAATCACCGCCTGCGCGCCCCGCGAAAGCACGACGTAACGAAGGCCTACAAGTCCCTCGCCTGATATGTTCTTACCGAGAGCCGTATCGCAGGCACTCAGCACTACCGCCTGAGCGTTGATCTGCACGTTGACGAAATCCGCTGCGAGCACCCGGCCGTCGATCTCACGCGAGCGGCTGTCGAAGCGGCTCAAGATTAAGGCGGATGCCTGGGGAACATCCGCATCGGCTATCGCGTGCGAGGCCACGTGAATGAATCGGTACCGACTCAGCCCGGAGCTCAGAAATCCATCACGGGTCGCGGTGAAACCCTCGAGACGGTCAACGCCTTGCCCGGGAAATAGCGCCACGATGCTGGCGGCCTCGCGAGCGGAGCCCGGGAGTCGAGCGAGATATTTCTCCGACGCTGCGCCGCGCGTGAGAAAGAGCGGCCAGACTCCCTCGCGCTTCTCTTCGCCGCTCCCGGCCGGCCTTGCAAGCCGCGGATCGTCCAGTCCATAAACGGGGTCCGCCACCACCAGCATCTCGCGCGTTGGAGACTCCCTGCGCCGGCCGGGCGCGGGATTCAGGAAAATCTCGATCGAAGGTGTGACGGAGATGTCATGCGTCTCGATCAGGAATTTCGCGCCAGAGCGGACCGCGGCGAACGGAATGTAGTGAAGCGCGCCATCCGGTACGAAGACCAGCCTGCGCCGATTCAGGATCTCCGCGCCCAGTGGCTTGATGATGAGGTCGTGGAGCTGCGCACCCAGACTCAGTCGGCGTTCTTCCGGCATGGAGCCGAAGCTTCGTAACGCGGTGTAGAAAGAGCGCGCCGTCTCGGCGATCGCGTCACTCGCGCCGAGACGCACCATGAGAACCGAGTCCGCCGAGACGCTCCATGCGAGGCTTGCTTCGCCCCCGAGCCAGTATTCGATCACACCGGTGTCGGCTGGCAGACCAGACGTCTTCAGCAACTTGCCGCCAGCGGTCCCACTCGACGCGTCGGCGGCTTTGTTCGAAGCAACGCCGATTCGCGCATCGATCTCGTCGAGCTGACGTCGTAGCGAGGCGATGTCGCCGCTGATGGCGCGCACGCGCACATCGTCGGTGCCGGCGCGGTCAATCATTGTCGCAAGACGGGAGCGCCGTGCCGCCAGATCACGATAGAGGGTCTGCCGTTGGCGGGCCAGCTCCGCCGGAACGCCAGGCGCGCTGACGTCGAGATTCTGAAAATCCGCGAGCGCCCGCGCGCGCGAACGCTCCGCCGTGCTCAATGCGAGCCGCGCGATTCGCTCGCGCTGCGCAGAGCTTCCGGAAGCCGCAAAGTATCGCTCGGCGAGCAACGCAATCTTGAGGTCGAACGCCGGGCGCAGCGGCTGCAACAGCGTGGCCCGCAACTCCGGATTCGCGCTCTGCAAGCGCACCTCTTCCGCAAGCTCGAGGGCTTCGTCCACGGCGACCAGCGCCGCATCGGCGGCGCCGCGCGTTCGCAGGCGGCGTGCGAGTGTCAACCATGCCTCGAACTCATCCACCGGCAGCTCGTAGCGGTGAAAGAGCGCAATGGCCTCTTTCAAATCCCGTTCGGCGGAAGACGCAGCCCCATTGCCGGGGGCTGTGAACTGTCCGCGCACTGCCAGAGCTCGTGCCCGGATGACCTCGTCAACCGATCCGGACGGGGTCAGCACCGGTTCGAGCTCATGCAACGCGTCGGCGGTCCGCCCCATCGCGCCCAGATCCCGGGCGATCTGCACTCGCATGCGACTCTTCGCCGCCGCTCCGGACGCCAGCGCGAGTGCTTCCTGGTGCATCTTCAGCGCCTCGTCCCGCCTGCCCCGCTCGCGAAGAACGTTTCCGATCGTGCGCAGGGACGCGGCTTTCCTCGACGGATCGAGGTCGGCGGTGCGTAATTTCAACGCCTGTCGATAAAAATCGAGCGCGCGATCCTGGTCGCCCAACGCGTCGTACACGCAGCCCAGGTTGTGGAGCACGACGGCCTGGAAGTAGCTGTCCTGCGCGCCCTGCAGGATCGACAGCGCCTCTCCCAAGCCCCGCAAAGCGGTGTCGTGATCTCCGGTGGACCAACTCGCCATCGCGCTGTTGTTCAGGCTAGAGGCGAACACGAGCGGATCATCTTCCTTGCGGATGAGCGTCAACACCTCGCGGTAGTGAGGAATCGCCTCGCGGAAACGCCCGAGCTCGTACTCCATCGCCGCGATGTTCTGCAGGGCCAGCGCCTTGCGGGGCGTTTCGTGAATCGAGTCGTAAAGCAGCGCGGCGCGCCTGAAAGAACGGATGGCGTCGTCGAAGCGACCTTCCTGGTGAAACGCGAGGCCCATGTTGTTCAGTGCGAGAGCTTGCTCATACCGCTCGCCGCGCTTCGAGTGAAACGCAGCGATGGCCTTCAGATCGTCACGCACCTTCGCGAGCTCTTCAGCCGCGGTGCCGGAGCCCTCTGCACGGGGTTGCGCGGCGAGCTCAATCCGCGCTTGCGCCTCGATCATCGCCGCTTCGGCGCGACCGAATGCAGCGTCCAGATTTTGGTAGGACAGCGCCGCCGCACTCGCGGCCGCTTTCGCGCCCACCCAGTCTTGCAGCCATTGCTGCAGCACTACCGCTTCAGCGTGTCGTGACTGGGCAAGCAGAAGCGATGGCTGAGAAGAGGCGAGGAGGGCCGCAGCGTTACGATAAGCCGTCACTGCGGCTCGATACGCCGACGCGCTGGAAGTATCTTGCCCCGCTGCGGTTTCTGTCGCCGCCTGCGCGGACGCGTAGCTGGCATCGCCCGCAGCCAGTGTTCGCAGGACCGCGACGCACCGGTGACGTGACACCGATTCCGGTATCGCCGTAACCCGCACGGACGCTTTCCCTTGCACTTCGCCGTGCTCTTTGCCCGCCACGGTGATGACGTAACCGGCGGCGCCGCTCGTGGTGAACACGATGCGCTGTACGCCGTGCCGCGGAACGGGATTTTCCGCCCGACCGACGAGCCGGCCAGCCTGCGAGACATCGAGGGTGAGATCGAGTCCGTCCTCCTCGACTACCGCGATCACGGTTGACCGGGTCGGCAACCGCACATCCCAGCTCTTGCGCTCTTTCCCCCGAAGCTCGGCGACGGCCTCGAGTGCCACGGGTTTTCCCGTCAGAAACGAATCGCACTCAGCGGCGGGCGCCGCAATCACCCTCACGCACCCAAGCGCGGAGGCGGTGCATACCGTCACCACCCCTATCCATCTGCGTGTGAGTGCTTTGATGAACACGTGGCCCCGAGTCTCGGCAACAGGAACCTCTCGTCATCGCATAAGAAACCTGTCGTCATCCCCCACTTGCTCTCCGCCATCCGGCGCAAACACGCCGCGACGTCAGTCCAGCTCGAAATCGGGACCGAGGGCCGCGCGAATATGGTCGGATGAGAAGCCGCGGTATTGGAGGAATCGGCCCTGCTTCGCCTTCTGGGGCCAGGTTTCGGGCACCTCCGGCCCGAAGCGGCGGATGCGCACGTCCCGGGCGCGGGCTTTCCAGTCGGGGCCCGCGTCGAGCGCGGCCTGGATCAGCTCGGCGGCAAGCCCGAACTCGGTGAGCTCGGCCTCGATGCGCAGGGGGCCCTCGCCGCGCGCGGCGTGGTAGCTGACGTAGTGTTCGGCGTAGCGGGCGTCATTGAGAACGCCCTCGGCCACCAATTGCTCAACCGCCTCGGCAACGAGATCTTGGAGGTAGCCCTGGTGGGCGAGCTTGCGGCGCAGCTCGCCGGTCGCAAAGTCGCGCCGGGCGAGCAGCCCTATCGCGGCGGCCCGCACCCGTTGAGGGTTGCGGGATTCTTCGGCGGTGACCCGGGAGCGGCCAAGGCGGCGCATGGGGTCACCCCCTGACCTGCGCCGCGCTCAGTCGATCGAACGTCCGGCCCGACGCCGCGCGGCGGGTTGTCAGGCCGACTTTTCCTGATCGCCGCTGTTGCGCACCACCTTGGGCGGCAGGAGGCGAGCGCGCACCTGATCTTCGATCTCGCGCGCGATCTCCTTGTTCTGCTGGAGGTAGTTGCGCACGTTGTCCTTGCCCTGGCCGATGCGGTTGCCCTTGTAGGAGTACCACGCGCCGGACTTCTCGATGATGTTGTTGGCGCTCGCGATGTCGATGATCTCGCCCTCCCGGGAGATGCCCAGGCCGTACATGATCTCGAACTCGGCCTCGCGGAACGGCGGGGCGACCTTGTTCTTCACCACCTTCACGCGGGTGAGGTTGCCGGTGACTTCCTCGCCGTTCTTGATCGCGCCGATGCGGCGGATGTCGAGGCGCACCGAGGCGTAGAACTTGAGCGCGTTACCGCCGGTCGTGGTCTCGGGGCTGCCGAACATCACGCCGATCTTCATGCGGATCTGGTTGATGAAGATGACGAGCGTGTTGGAGCGCTTGATGTTACCGGTAAGCTTGCGCAGCGCCTGGGACATGAGGCGTGCATGCAGGCCAAGCTGCATCTCGCCCATCTCGCCTTCGATCTCGGCCTTCGGCGTGAGCGCGGCCACGGAGTCGATGACCACCACATCCACTGCGCCGGAGCGCACGAGCATGTCGGTGATCTCGAGCGCCTGCTCGCCCGTGTCGGGCTGGGAAACGAGCAACTCGTCGATGTTCACACCAAGCTTGCCGGCATAGGCCGGGTCGAGCGCGTGCTCCGCGTCGACGAACGCGGCGGTGCCACCGTTGCGCTGGATCTCCGCCACCACCTGAAGGGTGAGCGTGGTCTTGCCGGAAGACTCCGGGCCGTAGATCTCGACGACGCGACCGCGCGGCAGGCCGCCGACGCCGAGGGCAATGTCGAGCCCGAGCGAACCGGTCGAGACCGTTTCCACATCGTAGGTGGAAGCAGCATCGCCGAGTCGCATGACCGAACCCTTGCCGAATTGCTTTTCGATCTGGCCCAGCGCGGCGACGAGCGCCTTCTTGCGATTGTCTTCCATTCGATGTGTCCCACCTCAATGAGGCCAGCAATTTTGCCGGATAAACCGGAGGTCGCGCCGGCCGGGCCGACCGTATGCGCGAATTATCACACACCGAATCGGAGTTGAGTCCCCTGTTCGCGAATGATTCGTGGTGTTTTCATGCAGAAATAGTCGCGATGCGGAGGGCGGCGTGACTGTCAGTCACGTTTATCCAGTACCCATTTTTTGAGGGCACTGTACGTGGAGCCGTCGAGGCTGGTTTTGCTTTCGATGAGATGCAGGGAGTCGAAGCTCCAGCGCACGGGCTCAACGCGAAGCTCGGAGGTTACGCGGCGAACTTTGCGTGCGACTGTGGCATGAACGCGGAAGGGTTTGAGATCAGGACTAAAACCTTGCTCGACGAGTGACTGCTTGAGCTCCTCGGCGAGCCCACTCGCGGCAGGCGGAGTTTCACTCGCCGTAGCGCAGACCACCTGCGGCTTGCGCCAGTGCTCGATCGCATCGAGCACGATCTCGATCGCACCCGACGTCCGCGCGCAGCGTCCAGCAACCTCCTCGACCTCGGGGAGACGAATCAGCGGAATCGCACCGAGGAGCGCCAGTGTGAGATGAAAGTTCGAGGCGGGCACGCGCCTGACTTCAGAGCTCGCCTTCTCGGCTTCGAGCACCGCGGACTCGGCTGCAACGGCCAAAGCCGCCTGCATCGCCGGGCTGGGCCACAGCGCGAAGAACAGCCGCGCCGATTGCGGATGAACGATAGCCGCTACCCCGTGTGCGGTAGCCCGAGCTGCAGGATCATCTCCAGCGCATATTCGACCGCGCGTCGGCGCACGGCCTCGCGATCTCGCTCAAAGAGCTGACGGCTGGCCTTCAGGACGAACTCGTCCCCCCGACGGACGGCGGCTGCGAACCACACCGTGCCAACCGGCTTGCCGGGCACGCCACCGTCGGGCCCCGCAACGCCACTCACGGCAATCGCGACATCGGCCCCCGACACCCGCAGCGCCCCACTCGCCATCTCCAGTACGGTCGCTTCACTGACGGCACCGTGCGCGTCCAGCGTCGCCTTCGACACGCCAAGATCGCGCATCTTGGCTGCGTTGGAATAGGTGACGTAGCCGCACTCGAACCACTGCGAGCTGCCGGGCACATCGGTCATCACCTTGGCGATCCAGCCGCCGGTGCAGGATTCGGCGCTGACCATGCGGCGTTTGCTGGCGAGCAGTCGCCGACCCACCCGCGTGGCCAGTTCGTAGAGCTGAGCGTCATCCGGCATATGCGGACGATCACGCCTGCCCGCTGCCCTGTCAACCGCCTCGGGGCACGCTGTACACTCCCGCCCCCCATGAACGACACCGCGCTCGCGCAGCACTCGCCGATGATGCAGCAATACCTGCGCATCAAGGCCCAGTACCCAGACACGCTCCTCTTCTACCGCATGGGCGACTTCTACGAGATGTTCTTCGAAGACGCTCGTCGCGCGGCTGCGATCCTGGACATTACGCTCACCGCGCGAGGCACCTCGGCGGGGCAGCCGATCCCCATGGCCGGCGTGCCGTTTCACAGCGCCGAGCCCTACCTCGCGAAACTGGTGCGCCGGGGCGTGTCGGTTGCCGTCTGCGAGCAGCAGGGGGATCCGGCGAAGTCCAAGGGGCCCGTCGAACGCGCGGTCGTCCGCGTCATCACACCCGGCACGGTAACCGACGAGGCGCTACTCGACGAACGCCGCGACACGCTGCTCGCGGCGGTCGCCCGCGACAGCGAACGCTTCGGTCTCGCATGGCTGGATCTGGCGGCCGGGCGCTTCACGGTGCTCGAGTCGCAGACGCGCCAGGCCCTGGAGTCAGAGCTGGAACGACTGAAACCCGCTGAACTGCTCCTCTCCGAAAACGCGCGGGAAGAAGACCTCGCCCGCAGCGGCACAACCCTGCGCACGCGACCGCCCTGGTATTTCGAGCTGTCGAGTGCCTCTCGCCTGCTCACAGACCAGTTGGGCACGCTCGATCTCAAGGGTTTCGGCGCGGACGAATTGCCGCTCGCGATTAGCGCAGCCGGCGCCCTGCTCCAGTATGTGAAAGACACGCAGAAGGCCGCCGTTCCGCATATTCGCGCGCTCACGGTCGAAGAACGCACGGACGCGCTCATCATAGACGGCACCACCCGCCGCAACCTCGAGCTGGATGGGAGCAATTCCGGCAACGTCGACGCCACGCTGTTCGCGGTCATCGACCAGTGCGTCACGGCGATGGGTTCGCGACAACTGCGGCGCTGGTTGAATCGCCCGCTCACGGATCACGCCGCACTCCAGTCGCGCTATCACGGCCTGCAATCGCTCATCGACGGCCGGCGCTTCGAAGGGCTGCGCGAGACGCTGCAGGGTATCGGCGACATCGAGCGCATTCTCTCGCGCGTCGCGCTTCGTTCGGCGCGGCCGCGCGATCTCACCCAGCTGCGCATCTCGCTCGGCGCGCTGCCCGAGCTGCGCGCGGACCTCGCGATGATCGATTCGCCCGTGATGCGCGAACTGCACGCGCGCAGCGAGGATCACAGCGACGCCACCGACCTGCTCGCCCGCGCCATCTCGGAGGATCCGTCGACCTTCCTGCGCGACGGCGACGTCATCGCCGCCGGCTACGATGCGGACCTGGACGAACTGCGCCAGATCTCGACCAACACCGACGGCTTCCTGCTGCAGCTCGAACAGAAAGAACGCGAACGCAGCGGCATCCCGGGCCTCAAGCTCGGGTTCAATCGCGTGCAGGGCTTCTTCATCGAACTCTCGCGCAAGGATGCGGAGCGCGCGCCGAAAGACTATCTGCGCCGGCAGACCGTGAAAGCCGCCGAGCGTTTCATCACGCCGGAGCTGAAGTCGTTCGAAGACAAAGTGCTGAGCGCTCGCGATCGCGCGCTCGCCCGCGAGAAAGAGCTGTACGAGGCCGTGCTCACCCAGCTCATCGACCGCCTCGGCCCGCTTCAGAAGACGGCCTCCGCGCTGGCGGAGCTCGATTCACTCGCGTGCCTCGCGGAGCGCGCCTGCGAGCTGCAGTGGACGAAGCCCGACCTGGTACCGGACTCGGTGCTGCAGATCACCGCGGGCCGCCACCCGATCGTGGAGCGTTTCTCCGATACGCCGTTCGTGCCGAACGACCTGATGTTCGATTCGGGCCGGCGCATGCTCATCATCACGGGCCCGAACATGGGCGGCAAGTCCACGTACATGCGGCAGGCGGCGATCATCACGATCCTCGCGCACATCGGCAGCTTCGTGCCGGCCGAGCGCGCGGTGATCGGGCCGATCGATCGCATCTTCACGCGCATCGGCGCGGCGGACGATCTCGCGGGCGGCCGTTCCACCTTCATGGTGGAGATGACGGAAGCCGCGAACATTCTGCATAACGCCACTGCGCGCAGTCTCATCCTCATGGACGAGATCGGTCGCGGCACGAGCACGTTCGATGGGCTCTCGCTCGCCTGGGCGATGGCGCGGCACGTTGCGGCGCGGGTCAAGGCCTTCACGCTATTCGCAACTCACTACTTCGAGCTGACGGCACTCGCGAACGAAGTGGAAGCGTGCGTGAATGTTCACCTCGACGCGACAGAGCACGGCGACGGCATCGTGTTCCTGCATGCGGTTCGCGAAGGGCCCGCGAACAGGAGCTATGGATTGCAGGTTGCGCAACTTGCAGGCGTGCCGCGAGAAGTCATCGCGCAGGCTCGCAAGTATCTCGAAGCGCTGGAGTCGCAGCGGGATCGGGCCGCGGCCGCAGGCAATCGGGGCAAGCGCTCACCGCAGAGCGAGCTGCCACTGTTCGCGCCGCCGGATGACTCGGACGTTCGCGCGGCTACGGCCCTGCAGGCGGCGGCGGACAACGCATTCGCCACCGACATGAAGACGGAGTTCGCCACACTCGACCCGGACACGCTGACACCGCGCGCCGCACTCGACGCCGTCTACAAATTGCGCGAACTGCTGAAGAAGCATTCCTGACAGCAGGCCGCGCCAAAACGCGCCGGCGCCCACCCCAGCGCGCCGACGCGCCCTCCAGGCTCGGCTCGCCGAGCGCCGAACCCATGCCGTGAAGCGCCTCGCCGCCGCATGCGCGCCACGATGACAGCGCAAACGACGGCGCGTCTTTTACTCAATCGAGAATCGCCCTTCCCTGAGGAACCGGCCGGTCTCGTGCGCCACGCGCGTCGACACGAGGAGACCCATGTGCCCCACCGGCATCGTGATGAAATCCGTCGCGCCCGGCAGCCGTGTTTCGGTCACGCTCACCGTGCCATCATGGTCGCCATCGAGCGTGGTGAAGAAGTGACCGAGGCCAACGCGTCGCGTGCCAGCGACGATGCCGAGCTGCCTGTCGATCTCCCAACGCCGGGACTGCTCGGTCAACAGTTCCTCGGCGGCGATGCGGCCCAGCAGGCTCGATACGGCGGCAAGACGCTGCGCCACACCGATCGCGGCACGGCTCGCAACGGCGGGCGTGCCCAGGAATACCACGCGCCCCGGAGGCAGGTCCGTAACGTGCTCCAGCGTGCGATAGATGACGAGCCCGCCCAGGCTGTGCCCCACGAAATGCACGCGTTCCGCCCGCAGGTCGCGGGCGAACTCCGCGAGCCCCACGGCAATGTCCGACATGGAGCCGGCGACACTGCGGTAATGGAACGCGTGCGTCTTCATTCCCGTGTCGTGCGCGAGCCGACGTCGCAGCACGAGGCCATCGGCCCCGTTCATCCACAGGCCGTGGACATAAATGATGTGTTCGATGCTGGCCCCCGAACCCGTGCGCCTGTTCCTTATCAAAGCTCTGTAGCAGTATTCAGTTTCGGCCGGCGGCGTTCAACCGCGACCGGCCGAAACAACACGGAACCCGCCCGATTCCTCGACATTACAGTCCAGTGACCCCGCGAATCTCGCCAAGGGCGCGCCGCCGCGCGCGCATGCCACGCTGGCTGGTTCCGGTGCTCCTGCCGTGGCTGGCCGGGGTCGCCTCGGCCGCCGGACTCACCGTGAACGTCGAGGGGCTGCCCAAGGAGCTGAAGGAGGCGGTGGAAGGCCAGATTTCCCTGCGCAACTACGCCAGCCGCGACGTCACGCCGGCGCAGGTCCGCCGCCTGTTCAACAACGCCGAGACCGAAATACGCTCCGCCCTCGAGCCTTACGGGTATTACAACGCGCAGGTCGCCAGCAGCCTGCAGACGACGGACAAGGGCCTGACCGCATTGTTTCGAGTCACGCCCGGCGAGCAGGTGAAGGTGGTGTCGAAAAAGGTGACGGTCGAAGGCGAAGCGGCGCAGCTCGGGCCGGTCCGCCGCGCGGTGCGGCGCTTCAAGCCGGACGAAGGCGAACCGCTGAATCACGGCGTGTACGAGCAGAGCAAGGCCGACGTGGAAACCGCCCTCCTCAGCAACGGCTTCCTGAAAATGAAGCCCATCAAGCCACCGCGCGTCGAAGTCACGCGCAAAGCCAACACGGCGACGATCGATCTCGAATACCAGAGCGGGCCGCGTATGAAATTCGGGGCGGTGCACTTCTCGAAAGTGCAATTCCCGCCCGAGTTCCTGGAGCGATACATCCCGTGGGAGCCCGGTGCGTTCTACTCACCCGATGAGCTGCTCGCATTCCAGCAGCGACTGGTGGATGCCGATTATTTCGCCACGGTCTCGGTGCAGCCCGACCTCGGGCATTCGCAGGGGCTGGACGTGCCGATCAACGTCGAGCTCTCGCCCGCGAAGCGCACCATCTACACCGCAGGTGCGTACGTAAGCACGGACACCGGCCCGGGTGTGAAGGTCGGCATGCAGCGTCGGTGGGTGAATGACAGCGGGCACAAGTTCCAGGCCGATATCGACTATGCACAGCGGCTGCAGGCGTATTCGACGAGTTATCGCATTCCGCTTCCAGGCCCCAACGACAAGAGCCTGAACTTCGGCGTCACGCATCGGAACGAAGACACCGTCACGAGCCAGTCGAACAACGATCGCGCAGCCATCAACGAAACCCAGAAATGGCACGGGTTCACGCGCACCGTCGGCCTGCAGTATCTCGCCGGCACGTATGACATCGCGGACGAACACCACAACAGTCAGCTGCTCTACGGCGAGGCCACGCTCACGAGGAAGCAGGCGAACGATTACTTTTTTCCGCGACGAGGCTGGTCGCTGGCATTCGGCGTGCGTTTTGCGCCGGAGAGCCTGCTCTCCGACACGAGCTTCAGCCAGGTGACGGCGGATGGGAAATACATTTTCCCACTGGGTAGCGCGCAACGCGTGCTCCTGCGCCTGTCGCTGGGCACGATGATCGTGGATGACTTCGACCGGTTGCCTCCCGAGCTGCGCTTCTTCGCCGGTGGAGATCGCTCCATCCGCGGCTTCGACTACCAGGATCTCGGCTCGTTGAGCCCGAACTCGACGCCCCAGAACCGGCTCGTGGTCGGCGGCACGAATCTCGCGGTCGGCAGCATCGAGCTCGAGCGCTATTTCCTGCCCAAGTGGGGCGCCGCCGTGTTCGTCGATGGCGGCGATGCGTGGCGCACAGGCGAGTTCGCTCTCAACATCGGCGCGGGCATCGGCTTGCGTTGGCGTTCGCCGGTAGGCGTTGTGCGGTTGGACGTTGCGAAGCCGGTGAAGAGCGACCTCGCTGACGCCATTCGCTTTCACATCACCATCGGGCCGGACCTGTGAGCGAGCTGGAGCACAATGAAGAATTGCTCGACGCGCGCGAGCGGCAACCGCGACGGCGGTGGCGCTGGCTGCTGTGGGTGGGCGCTTTCTTTCTGGCGCTCATCCTGGTGCTCGCGGGTTTTGTGGGCTGGGTGCTGAACACGGAAGGCGGCACGCGCTGGGCGGCGAATCGCGCGGTTGGACTCCTGAACGGGAAGCTGGCGCTAGCGCAGATCACCGGGACTTTGGCCGGGCCGCTCACCGTTGGCGGCATTCGCTGGGTTGATCCCGAGTCGGGAGTCGATGTGCGCGTCGCACGCGTGACGCTAGACGTGGCACTTCGCGAGCTGACCGCGAAGCGTGTGCACGTTCAGGTGCTCGATGTGAACGGCGTGGACGTGCGCCTCTCCGAGCCGACGAAGAAAGACGAAGAAAAGACGCCGTTCTCGCTGCGACCCCCAATCGACCTGCTGCTCGACGGGTTCACGCTGAAAGACGCGCGCGTCTCGCGCGACGGCAAGGATCTCTTCATCGCACGGGCCGCGGAAGCGAGTGCGAGCTGGACGGGCAAGGGCATCGCGATCCGGCGCTTCATCGTCGATTCGCCGGACGGCAACGTGCGGCTCACAGGCGATGTGGCCGACGGAGCGGAAGGCAGCGACACGTACGACGGCAAAGTGTCGGGTGCGTTCCGCTGGAAAGTCGCGGACGTTCAGTATGTCGGCGAGCTCTCCGCCACGAGTGAGAAGCGGAAGCTCGAGGCGCGGATCCAGCTCAGCGCTCCGTTCGTTGCGCGCGTGAACGCTACGCTCGGCGAAACGAAGGAGCTTCCGTGGCAGCTCACCCTCGATGTGCCGCCGTTCGATCCCCGCAAGGAGTTGCTGCCGGACAGCGCGCTCGAAAGTCTCGCGGCCGCGCTGAATGCGCGCGGCGATCTCACGTTCGTGGAACTGCGTGGCGACGTCGCAATCAACGGCAAGTCGCTGCGAATCGACCCTGCGCGCGTGCGTTACAAGGAGCAGGTGCTCACGCTCGAAGCGCTGACAGTGATGGACCCGACGAGGCGCGGCACACTGAGCGCGACGGGCGACATCCGCTTCGCGCCCACCCCGCTCAACGCCAACCTGAACGTCACCTGGAAAGACGTCGAGCTGCCGAAGGAATGGGTCGGCCAGCCGCTCTCGACGCACGGCGACCTGAAAGTCGCCGGCTCCCCGGCCACCTTCAATGCGAACGGCCAGCTCGCGCTCGGCCCGCCCAACAAGCTCTCGGACATCGCCGTCGACGTCGCCGGCACTCCTGAGCAGGTGCAAGTGAAGCGCTTCGAGATCCTGCAAAAAACAGGGAGTCTGGCGGCGACCGGCACCGTGCTGCTGAAACCGCGCATCGGCTGGCAACTCAACGCCAACGCAAAGACGTTCGATCCCGGCGCCATCGTGGCGGGCTGGCCGGGCAAGCTCGGCTTCTCGCTCGACACGAAGGGCGAGATGCGGGAGGAGGGCCCGAACGCGTCCCTCAATCTGAAGAATCTCAACGGCATACTGCGCGGCCGCCCGATCGCGGGCCAGGCGGCGCTCACCGTGAACCCCCGGAAGATCGTCGCCGGCACGCTGAAAGTGAGCTCCGGCAAGAGCACCGTGTCGATCGATGGCCGCGCCGGCCAATCGATGAACGTCGACACGGAGATCGACGTCGCTTCGCTCGAAGACTGGGTGCCGAAAACGACCGGTCGCGTGAACGGCAAGTTCCACATCACGGGCGCGTGGCCGAAGCTCGCCATCGAAGGCGGCGCGCAGGGGCGCGACATCGCGTTCGGCGAGTACTCGGTGAAGACGATCGATGTGAAAACGGACGTGCGCAATCCGCAATCGCCGGAAGGGTCCGCGAGCATCAACGCGAAGACGATCATCGCGGCGGGCTTCGAGTTCTCCGCGATCGATCTCGACGCGTCAGGTAACGAGCAGGCGCACAAAGCGCACCTCAAGGCGAGCGGCCAGCCACTGAGCACCGAGGTTCGCGTACAAGGCGCGCGCGAAGGCGCCGACGGCTGGACCGGCACCGTGGATCAGCTCGATCTCGCGACGACCGGCATCTCGCCGCTCTCATTGCGCGAGCCCGTGAAAGTCACGTTCAACCCGCGCGCCTTCAGCATTTCGCGCAGCTGCCTCACGGGCGAAGAGATCAGCGCGTGCATCACCGCCGCACAGAACGAAGCCGGCGAGCTCAACGCGAAATACACGCTCGAGCATCTGCCCCTCGGTCTCGTCGCGGCACTCGCAGCGCCCGATCTGCCGCTGCGTATCGAAGCCGTCATCGAAGGCAATGGCGACATTCGCCGCACGAAGGAAGGCGCGCTGTTCGGCGAGGCGCACGTCTCGTCCGCCTCGGGGCGCGTCTCGGAAGCCACGGCCGCGCCCCAGGAAGAGGCGGCCGACGCGCTGCTCACCTACGAGAACCTGAAGCTCGACGCGCAACTGGCCGGCGAAACGGCGCAGGGCACGCTTTCCAGCTCACTCAACAACGGCGGCATGCTCGCGGGCGAGGTGCGGCTTGCGAACCTCGGCGGCGCGGCGCCCACGATCGACGGCAAAGTGCAGCTCGGCATTCCGGATCTCTCGCCGGTCGGCCTCTTCGTTCCGCAGGTTGCCAACGTCAAGGGCACGGGCGAGGCGAACATCGTCATCACGGGGACGATCGTCGAGCCGCAGATCACCGGCACCGCGCAACTGCGTGAGCTCGCCGCCGAAGTGCCGCAGGTCGGCCTCAAGCTGCACGACGGGGAGATCCAGGCGCAGATCAAGCCGGGCAACGCGCTCGATCTCACCGGCAAGCTGAGCTCAGGCGACGGCCAGGTGACGATCAACGGGCACACCGACACCTCGGGCGTGATGTTCGTGAAGGTGCAGGGCAAGGGCTTCCAGGCTGCGAACATCCCGGGCGCGAACGTCACCATCGAGCCGGATCTCACGTTCGAGCGCTCGAAGGAAAGGATGCTTCTCTACGGGCGCACTCACATCCCGAAGGCGGAGATCGACATCTCGAAGCTGCCGAAGCAGCAGAGCGCCACGCAGGCGTCGGCGGACGTCGTCGTCATCGACGACAACAAGACGATCGAGCAATCGAAGAACGTGCCGCTCGAGGTGAACGTCGGTCTCACGCTCGGCAAGGAAAACACCGGCATTGCGCAGATCGGCAAGGCCGACGTGACGCTCATCGGCTACGGCCTGAACGCGCAGGTGGACGGCTGGCTCGACGTGCATGAAAAGCCGGGCGAACCGACGACCGGCGACGGCGAGATCCATCTCAGCGGTATCTACAAAGCCTACGGGCAGGACCTCACCATTCAGCAGGGCCGGCTGCTGTTCGCGGGCCAGTCCATCGCGGATCCGCAGGTCAACCTGGTCGCAACGCGCACGATCGACGCCGTGACGGCGAAACTCACGGTGAGCGGGCGCGCACAGAAGCCGCAGCTCGAAGTGTCGGCGGATCCGACGATGTCGCAGACGGAGGCGCTCTCGTATCTCGTGACCGGCAAGGCGATCAACGAAGTCGGCAGTGGCGAAGGCGATCTCGTGCAGAGCGCCGCGCGCTCACTCGGCGGCGCGGCCGGCAACTACCTGGCGCAGGGCATCGGCAAGCGGCTCGGGATCAGCGACATCGGCGTGCAGGACAACGACCAGGTTGGGGCGGCATTCACGGTGGGGCAGTACCTGTCGCCGCGGTTGTATCTCAGTTATGGCGTGGGGCTCTTCGAGCCCGGGCAGGTCGTGACGCTGCGCTATCGGATTTCCAACCGCATTTCGCTCGAGGCCGCGCAGGGGCCTATTAGTCAGAAGGCGGGGATCAACTATCGGATCGAGAAATAGGATCCGGACGCCCTCAATCGCCGGGCGGCCAAGACAGACGCCTCTCTATCTCTACTCTTAGCCGCCCGGCGATTGAGGGCCTTTTCGACTCTTACGACGGCGGTGTCTGCTGGCGCACGCGAATGTGCAGCTCGCGAAGCTGCGCTTCGCTGACAACCGTCGGCGCATCGGTGAGCGGATCCGCCGCGGTCTGGGTCTTCGGGAACGCGATGACCTCGCGAATGCTGTCCGCCCCCGCCATCAGCATGGTGAGGCGATCGAGGCCGAACGCGATGCCGCCGTGAGGCGGCGCGCCGAACTTGAGCGCATCGAGCAGGAAGCCGAACTTGAGAGTCGCTTCTTCCGCATTGATGCCGAGCAGCTCGAACACGGTGGACTGCATTTCCTGCCGGTGAATACGCACCGACCCACCGCCGATCTCCGACCCGTTCAGCACCATGTCGTAACCCTTCGACAGCGCGCTCTCCGGATCCGCCTTGAGCGCGGCCGGGTCGTCGTTCACCGGCGAAGTGAACGGATGATGCATCGCCGCCCAGCGCTTCGCGTCCGGGTCGTACTCGAACATCGGGAAGTCAGTCACCCACAGCGGCTTCCACTCCTTCGCCACGAGCGCGAGATCGTGCCCCACGCGCAGACGCAAGGCGCCCAGCGCATCACTCACAACCTTCGCGCTATCGGCGCCGAAGAAAATGAGATCGCCATCCGCCGCGCCGGTGCGCGACAGGATGCCCTTCACCGCCTCATCGCTCAGGAACTTGGTGATCGGCGACTGCAACCCATCCCGCCCCTTCGCAGTCTCATTGACCTTGATGTAAGCGAGGCCCTTCGCGCCGTAACGCCCGACAAACGCGGTGTAGTCATCGATCTGCGAGCGCGGCATCGCGCTGCCACCGGGAACGCGCAACGCCGTCACGCGCCCCTTCGGATCTTTCGCAGGCCCCGCGAACACCTTGAACTCGCAACCCTTCACCAGATCCGCGACGTCGACGAGCTCGAGCGAAATGCGAAGGTCCGGCTTATCCGACCCGTACCGGCGCATCGCCTCCGAATACGGCATGCGCGGAATCGGGTTCGGCAACGCGACGTTCATCACCTCCTTGAACAGGTGATGCATCAGCCCTTCCATGAGCTGCATGATGTCTTCCTGCGCGAGGAACGACGTCTCGATATCGAGCTGCGTGAACTCCGGCTGCCGATCCGCCCGCAAATCCTCGTCACGGAAACAGCGAACGATCTGATAGTACCGATCGAACCCCGCCATCATCAGCAGCTGCTTGAAGATCTGCGGCGACTGCGGAAGCGCAAAGAACTTGCCGGGATGCGTGCGACTCGGCACGAGATAGTCCCGCGCGCCTTCCGGCGTCGCCTTCGTGAGCATCGGCGTCTCGAGATCGATGAAGCCATTGCCATCGAGATAACCACGCATCGCACGCGTGATCGAATGGCGCAGCCGCAGGCGCTTGGTCATCACCTCACGACGCAGGTCGAGGTAGCGATACTTGAGCCGCACCTCTTCACTCACGTCATCGTCGAGCTGGAACGGCAACGGCTCGGACTTGTTCAGCACCTCGAGCTCGCGGGCGAGCAACTCCACCTTGCCGGAGCGAAGGTTGGCGTTGGCTGTGGCACCCGGACGCGCGCGAACGAGCCCCTTCACGCGAATGACGAACTCGCTACGCAACCGCTCCGCTTCCTTGAACATGGCCGCCGCATCGGGATCGAACACCACCTGCAGCAACCCTTCGCGGTCGCGCAAGTCGACGAAGATCACCCCGCCGTGGTCGCGCCGCCGATGCACCCACCCAGCCACCGTGACCTCCTGTCCGGACAGGCTTTCATCAACAAATCCGCAGTAATGGGTGCGCATGGGTCACAACAGGCCGGTTCTTCGGGGGAGCGCGATGTTACGAACACCCCCTCCCCCCGGCAAGCCAAACGTTCCCCTATGCCCCAAAGCGGGGCCTCGGTCACGAGGGACCCCGGGCGGGACGTACAAAAGCAGGCGCGCGCAGCAGGGATGCTTTTGTACGAGGCCCCGATGGACCGGTCCTACGGCCGGTCCCGCACGGGGTTCCTCGTGATCGAGGCCCCGCCACCAGCGAAGGCCCTTAAGGACTGACTTTCAATGCAGGAGCAGGCGGCATGACCACACCACAGGTAATGATCATCTTCATCGCCGAATCCACAGTCATCTGAAGCTCAACCACTTCCGAAGAAGGCACCATGACAATGAACCCCGACGTGGGATTGGGCGTAGTGGGAATGTAGACGCAGGAGTGCGCCACGCCAGTCTTATCGTGAATCTCCGCAAGATCCTCGGCGGTGATGAATCCGATGCTCCACACCCCAGTGCGTGGGTACTGAATCATCACAACCTTGCGAAACGAATTGCTCGTGGAAAACACACTCTCGGCAAAACTCTTCACACCGCCGTGAATCGAGCGCACGAGTGGAATGCGCCGAATCACGCCATCCCAGTACTGCACCAGCCGCTTGCCAATGAGGTTGGTAACGAGCAACCCGGTAACGAGCAGCACCACCAACGCCACGACAATGCCAAACCCCGGCAACCGAAACCCGATCAGCGCCAGAGGCTGATAACTCGTGGGCAGCCACGTGAGGATGCTGTCCATCAGCCCCACGATGAAGGAGATAACCCACAGCGTCGCAAGAATGGGCAGCCATACGAGCACACCCGCGACGAGATACCGCCGCAGGCTCCAGGCGCGTTTGGGATTGCTCATCGGCCCTTGCGGCGCGCCGCGGGTTTCGCTTTGGATTTCGCGGCAGGCCTGGCACGCGACTTCGACGGGGCAGCCGCCGAACGCGCCTTGCCCGCCTTGCTCGAGCCGCTGCTCGCCGAACCGCTCTCGGAGGCCTTCGTCTCCGCCGGCTTCGACTCCGCGGCGGGCTTCGCATCCGCCTTCTTGTCGCCCGAGTCGGACTTGGCCGGCTTCGACTCCGCCACCGTATCCGGCTCCTTCTCGACAGCCAGGTTGCGCTTGTTTTCCTTATCGCCCTTGAAGTCGGTCTCGTACCAACCCCCGCCCTTGAGGCGGAAAACCGGCGCGGACACGAGCTTCTTCATCGTGCTCTTGCCGCAGGAAGGGCACTTCTTCAGCGGGGCATCGGAAACCTTCTGCAGCAGCTCCGTGTAGAACTTGCAGTTTTGGCACTCGTATTCGTAGAACGGCATGTGCTCTTTCACCGGAAAAAAGTCGCCCGCGGCGCTTTTTTCGGACATTGGATTCGTTTGCGGCGGCAAAAGCGCGGTTTTTGCCGCCTGCGCATTCGCGTAGCTACGCCCGAACGCGCGACTCGCTCAGTATAGCGGCGCGGGCGGCCACTAGCCTTTTTTGAAGGCCAGGTGGCCGCCGTCGACCGTTACCCGAATGTGGTCGCCCGGCCCGAACTGGCCCCGCAGAATGGCCTGCGCCAGCGGATTTTCCACTTGCTGCTGGATGGCGCGCTTCAGCGGCCGGGCGCCATACACCGGGTCGAACCCGGCCTCGCCCAGGAGGCCCGCCGCGTTGTCGTCCAGCGTCAGCTGCATGTCGCGCTCGAGCAGGCGCTTGCGCAGGTAGCTGAGCTGGATATCGACGATCTTGCGGATCTGCGCTACGCCCAACGGGTGGAACACCACGATGTCGTCGATGCGATTGATGAACTCCGGCCGGAAGCTCTGCTGCACGATTTCCATCACCGCGTTCTTCATCAGCTGGTAGCTCGCCTCGTCCGGCTTGCGGCTGGCGAACTCCTGGATGACCTGCGAACCGAGGTTCGAAGTCATGATGATGACGGTGTTGCGAAAGTCGACCGTGCGACCCTGCCCGTCCGTGAGGCGCCCGTCGTCGAGCACCTGGAGCAGCACGTTGAACACATCCGGATGCGCCTTCTCGACTTCATCGAGCAGCACCACGGAATACGGCCGGCGACGCACGGCCTCGGTGAGGTAGCCGCCCTCTTCATAGCCGACGTACCCCGGTGGCGCGCCGATGAGCCGCGCAACCGAGTGCTTCTCCATGAATTCCGACATGTCGAGCCGCACGAGCGACTCTTCGGTGTCGAAAAGAAATTCCGCGAGCGCCTTCGTGAGCTCGGTCTTGCCGACGCCGGTGGGGCCGAGGAACAGGAACGAGCCGTTCGGCCGTCGCGGATCGGCAAGACCCGCGCGTGAACGCCGGATCGCATCCGACACGATGCGCACCGCTTCGTCCTGCCCGACCACGCGCTTGGCCAACGCGTCTTCCATCTGCAGGAGCTTTTCCTTCTCGCCCTGGAGCATCTTCGAGACCGGGATGCCGGTCCATTTGGACACGACTTCCGCGATCTCCTCTTCCGTCACCTGGTTGCGGACGAGCTTCGTTTCCTTCTTCTCCGCTTCGAGCGCGGCGGCGAGCTGCTTTTCCAGCTCGGGGATGCGGCCGTACTGAAGCTCCGCCATGCGCTGCAGATTGCCGGCGCGGCGTGCGGCTTCCATTTCGAGGCGCACCTGGTCGATCTGCTCACGGATGTGCGCGGCGCCCTGGAGCGAAGCCTTCTCGGCCTTCCAGATTTCCTCGAGGTCCGCGTATTCCCGCTCGAGACCGCTCAGCGTCTCCTGCAAGGTGGCGAGCCGGCGCTTCGACGCGTCGTCGTCTTCCTTCTTCAGCGCTTCGCGCTCGATCTTGAGCTGGATGATGCGGCGTTCGAGCTTGTCGAGCGCCTCCGGCTTGGAGTCGATCTCCATGCGGATGTGCGCCGCCGCTTCGTCGATGAGGTCGATCGCCTTGTCCGGCAGCTGCCGGTCGGCGATGTAGCGATGCGACAGCATCGCGGCGGCCACGATCGCGGGATCGCCGATCTCCACCTTGTGATGCAGCTCGTACCGCTCTTTCAGGCCGCGCAGGATCGCGATGGTGTCTTCCACCGACGGCTCATTCACGAGCACTTTCTGGAAGCGGCGCTCGAGCGCGGCATCCTTCTCGATGTACTTGCGATACTCGTCGAGCGTGGTCGCGCCCACGCAGTGCAGCTCGCCGCGCGCGAGCGCGGGCTTCAGCATGTTGCCGGCATCCATGGCGCCTTCGGCCTTGCCGGCGCCCACCATGGTGTGCAGCTCGTCGATGAACAGGATGACCTGGCCTTCCTGCTTCGAAAGGTCGTTCAGCACGGACTTCAGACGCTCTTCGAACTCGCCACGGTACTTCGCGCCCGCGATGAGCGCGCCCATGTCGAGCGCGAGGATGCGCTTGCCCTTCAGGCTCTCAGGCACTTCGCCATTGATGATGCGCTGGGCGAGGCCTTCGACGATCGCGGTCTTGCCGACGCCGGGCTCGCCGATGAGCACGGGATTGTTCTTCGTGCGGCGCTGGAGCACCTGGATCGTGCGGCGGATCTCGTCGTCACGGCCGATCACCGGATCGAGCTTGCCGCTCGTCGCGCGGGCCGTGAGGTCGACGGTGTATTTCTCGAGCGCCTGGCGGCTCTCTTCGGCGTTGGCGTCCTGCACCTTCTCGCCGCCGCGCACTTCCTCTATCGCCTTCTCGATGGCGCCCTTCACGGCGCCGGAGTCCTTGAGCACCTTGCCCAGGGCGCGATCGTCGAACGCCGCGAGCACGAACAGCTCGCTGGAGATGTACTGGTCGCCGCGCTGCTGGGCGAGCTTGTCCGTGACGTTCAGGACGCGGTTGAGGTCGTTCGAAACGTGCACCTCGCCGGGGGTGCCTTCCACCTTCGGCAGGCGGTCGAGCTGGACGCCGACTTCCGAGCGCAGCTTGTTGACGTTCACGCCCGCCTTCAGGAGCAGGGGGCGCATGCCGCCACCCTGCTGGTCCAGGAGCGCCAGCAGGACGTGGGCGGGCTCCATGAACTGGTGGTCGCGGCCAACGGCCAGCGACTGGGCGTCGGCCAGGGCCTGCTGGAAACGGCTAGTGAGTTTGTCCATCCGCATAGGCGATTTCCCAAATGGGGGCTGGGGAGCTGCAACCCGTTGTGGGGTTGCAACGTTGAGCTTCAAGACCTGGTGGTCTTTCTTAGCCGCCCGGCGATTGAGGGCCTCTTCGCCCTCAATCGCCGGGCGGCTAAGAGGAATGCGCGTGCGCTTCGGCGATCGCAATCACTACAAGGCCGAGGGCGATCAGCACAACCTGTGCCACGCTTTCCTTAGGGCTCACCCTGCGGTGCAAGCCAGGGATCAGGTCCGCCACGGCAATGTAGATGAAGCTGGCAGCGGCCACAGCTATCGCATACGGCAGCACGAACATGGCACTGCCGAGCGCAAAGTAGGCGATCACCCCGCCGATCATCGACGTGAGGCTCGTGGCGAGATTGAAGAAGAGCGCCTTGCCACGCGCCATGCCGGAGTTGAGCAGCACGGCGAAGTCACCCACTTCCTGGGGAATCTCGTGCGTCATGATCGCGATGCTGGTAACGATGCCGAGCTTCGTGTCCGTCAGAAACGCAGCGGCAATGATCACGCCATCGAGCGCGTTGTGAATGCTGTCGCCGACGAGCACAAGGAATGCCGAGGCTTTGTCGCGATGCTCGTGGTGGTGGTGGTGTGCACCGTGATCCGCGTATTCCTCCGAGTGTGAGTGGCGCCACAGCACCAGCTTCTCGAGGATAAAGAAGACGCCGATACCAGCGGCAAGAGCGATGCCGATTCCGTGCGCGCCACCGGGACCTGCGGACTCGAAAGCATCCGGCAGCAGCGCCAGCAGCGAAGCACCCAACAACGTGCCCGTAGCAAAGCTCACCAGATGCGGGAGCACTCGCCCGCGCGGCCCATCGGGCACGAGCAGGAACAAGCCCGCGCACGAGACGCTGAGCAAGCCACCCAGCGCGGTGAACAGGAGAATCAGTGCAAGCGTGCCCAAGACTTTCTACTTGTTATGCGTACGGCGCGAAATGCTAGCACGCGCGCCAACCCCGGCATCTCCGATGCTGGGGATTCTCAAGAGTGCCAGGGGGCTGTTACGACGCGGCGCCGAGCCAGACCAGCGCAGCCATGCGACCTGTCTGGCCGTCGCGGCGATAGGAATAGAAGCGCTTCGAATCAGACACCGTACACAGACCACCGCCGCTCACCTGCGTAACGCCGGCGCCCGCAAGACGCAGCCGCGCGAGCGTGAACAGGTCGCACAACCACTTTCCCTTGGCATGCGGTACGAAAGCGGTCTCCGTCTGCGCGCGCTGATCGCTGTGAGCGGTGGCGGCAAATGCCGCGACAACCTCGTCACCCACCTCGAAGTGACGCGGCCCGATCGCGGGGCCGAGCCAGGCGACGATCTGATCAGGCGGCACGTCCATGGCGGCAACGGTTGCTCCCAACACACCGCTCGCAAGTCCACGCCACCCCGCATGCGCGGCGCCGACGACGGAGCCGTCACGCGCCGCGAACAGCACGGGCAAGCAATCCGCCACCTGAATGGCGCAAACGACACCCGCGTCGCGCGTCACTGCTGCATCGGCGCGCGGGCGCCGTGACTGCATCAGCTGATCGGCGGTAGCGGTGCGCGGCGTGCTGCTGACGTCGAGGACGACGACCGAAGAGCCGTGCACCTGCTCGAGCCACACTGGCTCCGCAGGCAGATCCGCCTCGCGACGAACGCGCATGCGGTTCTCGAGAACTGCGGCTGGGCTGTCGCCCACATGCACACCGACGTTCAGTGAATCCCACGGCGCAGCGCTCACACCGCCAAGCCTCGTCGTCATGACGGCCCGGACGTCCACGGGAGCATCCCACTCGGGTGTAATGAGTTCGACCGCCTCGGAGTCGGTGCCGGCCATCATTGCGAGCACACCGGCGTAGCGTTCATCGTCGCCCCACCGTGCTCGCGCCACTCTTCGCATCAGACTCAAGTACTTCAAGAAGGGAGACCATGTCAGCGGGCACCGGCGCCTCCCACCCCAACGCCTTTCCAGTCAGTGGGTGCACCAGAGAGAGTTTAGTTGCGTGAAGAGCCTGCCTCTTGAACGCATCAAGCGCGGCAATAAGCGCTGGGTTTGCGCCTTTCGGCAGCCTTCGCCGTGTGCCGTACACCGGGTCCCCGACCAGAGGGAATCCGACATGATCGAAGTGCACGCGGATCTGATGGGTGCGCCCCGTCTCAAGCTCGGCTCGAACGAGAGTGTGCCCCCGGAAGCGTTTGAGCACTCGATAGTGCGTGACGGCCTCGCGGCCATCCGCCCGAACGTCCATCTTCACGCGTTGAGTTCGGTGGCGTCCGATGGGCTCGTCCACAGTGCCGCCACCTGTCATAACCCCTACACAGATCGCAAGGTAGGCGCGCTCCACTTCCCGGGCAGCGATCGCCTCGACGAGCGCCGCATGGGCTTCGGGCGTGCGGGCGATGACCATCAATCCGCTGGTGTCTTTATCCAGCCGGTGCACGAGCCCGGCCCTCGGCACGACGGCCAGCTTGGGGTCGAGCGACAGGAGCGCGTTCTGCAGGGTATGGCTAGCGTTGCCGGCCCCCGGGTGGACCACGAGGCCGGCGGGTTTGTTGATCACGAAGATCCCGCGATCCTTGTAGACCACATCCACGGGCAGGTCTTCCGCGCCCACCCGCGTCTCAGGCTCCAGCCGGGCCTCGATTCGTACGTGCTCCCCGCCCTGCACTTTGTCGCGTGGACGCGGCAACTGGCCGTCCACCCTGACGGCGCCCGCCTCGATCCAGCCTTGCAGGCGAGACCGTGAATACTGGGGTAAAGCGCGCGCCAACGCCTGATCCAGCCGGAGGCCGACCTGGTCCAGGGTGAAGTCGAGCTCGTGTGTACGGAACTCCGGCTGCGGAGATCCGGTCGGAAGTGCACTCAATCGCTTATACTTCGCCGCCGATTTGGGCCCGCAAGTCTTCCCGAGCCAGCGATCCATAGCAAATGCGGATACCTGGCCAGCGGGCCGACGGCAGAACTCGACGAAAGGCCTGTAGATAAATGACTCTGTCCGGGTTCGCGCGCGGTGGCGTGATCGCGCTCATTACTGTGTTGCTCGCACTTTCCGGTTGCAAGGGGAGCCGCGAGCGTTCCCTGCAGCGGCAGGGGCCTGAGAAGCTCTACCAGCAGGCGCGTTCGCAGCTGCGCTCGTACGACTTCAACAACGCCATCAAGACGTACGAGGCCCTGACGGCCCGGTTCCCGTTCACGAATGAGGCGCGGCAGAGCCGCCTGGACCTCATCTACGCCTATTACAAGGCGGGCGAAAGCGAATCGGCCATCGATGCCGCCGAAACCTTCGTGCGCGAGAACCCCACCCACCCGCGCGTCGACTACGCCTGGTACGTAAAAGGCCTGGTCGACTTCGAACGCACCCCGAACATCCTCGAAAAGGTGTTCCGGGTGGATCTGTCCGAGCGCCCGCCGACCACGGCGCGCAAGAGCTTCGCCGCATTCAAGACGGTGGTGGAGCAGTACCCGAAGAGCGACTACGCGCACGACGCCCGCAAACGCATGATCTACCTGCGCAACCGGCTCGCGGACTACGAAGTGCACGTTGCCGGGTACTACCTGCGTCGCGGGGCCTTCGTGGCGGCGGCCCAGCGTGCGAAAGGGTGCATCGAACAGTACGACGGCGCCCCGGCCATCCAGGAAGGGCTGGCGATTCTCATCGAATCGTACGACCGCATGGGCCTGAAGGAACTGGCGGAGCAGAGCCGCACGGTCTACCAGGCGAACTATCAGGACGACGTGCATGCGGCGCAGGCCAAGGTGCAGAAGTCCTGGTGGCAGTTCTGGAAGTAGTCGCCGGCGCTACCGCCGGTAGCCGTTGGTAATGGGATAGCGCCAGTCCCGACCGAAAGCGCGGCGGCTCACACGCACACCCGGTGGCGCTTGCCGTCGCTTGTACTCATTGCGCTTCACCAGATCGAGAACCCTGCCCACCGTGGTGCGCTCGAAGCCGCGCAAGACGATCTCATCGACCGACAGATCTTCTTCGATGAAGGCTTCGAGGATCGCGTCGAGCACTTCGTACGGCGGCAGCGAATCCGAGTCTTTCTGATCCGGGCGCAGCTCCGCTGACGGCGGCCGGTCGATCACTCGCTGCGGAATCACACGACCGATCGAATTGCGGTAGTTCGACAGCCGGTACACCAGCATCTTGCTGCAGTCTTTGATCGGCGCGAACCCGCCTGCCATGTCGCCGTAAAGCGTGGCGTAACCGACAGCCATCTCGCTCTTGTTGCCCGTGGTCAGCAGCATCCGTCGCGTCTTGTTCGAGATGCCCATGAGCAGGAGCATGCGGCACCGGGACTGGATGTTTTCCTCCGTGGTGTCCGGCCGCGTGCCGGCGAACTCGCCTTTCAGCGCGGCGAGCGTCGACTCGAACATCCCTTCGATGGAGATGACGCTGTATTTCACGCCGAGCAAACGCGCCTGCTCCTCAGCGTCATGCACACTCATATCCGCAGTGTAGCGCGAGGGCATCATCACCGCATGGACTCGATCGGCACCCAGTGCATCCACTGCGATCGCCAGTGTGAGCGATGAGTCCACGCCGCCTGAAAGACCCATCACCACGCCAGGGAAGCCGTGTTTGGATACGTAGTCCCGCACGCCGAGCACCAACGCGCGATAGACGCTCTCGTCGTCCGAGAGCAGCGGCACGATGTTGCCAGTGACTGGCACAACGCTGCCGGACGCGCTGCGCTTGAACTCAAACGGATACACGCCTTCTTCGAACGCAGGCGCGCGCAGTACGACCTCGCCGGCGGCATCCATCACGAACGAGTTACCGTCGAAGACCAACTCGTCTTGCCCACCCACGCTGTTGAGGTAGACGACTGGAACCTTCACATCGAGCACGCGCTTGCGGACAACTTCCTCACGCTCGCGCTGCTTGTGGCTTTCGTAGGGCGAGGCATTGATGACGATGAGCAGTTCTGCGCCGCTGCCGAGTGTGAGTTGCGCTGGCTCTGGCTCCCAGATGTCTTCACACACGAGCAAGCCGATGCGAAAGCCGTTGCGCTCGAACACGGTGGGCAACGTGCCTGAGCGGAAGTAGCGCTTCTCGTCGAACACCTTGTAGTTCGGCAGCTCGCTCTTGCGATGAGTGGCGACGATTGCGCCCTGCGTGACAAAGGACGCCGAGTTGTACAGGTAGGTGCTTGCGTTCTCGCCGAAGTACTCGGGGTAGCCGAGGATCACACCCGCATCGCCGACGCCGGCGCACACGGATGCGAGTGCGGCTTCGACTTGCCGGCGGAAGCCGCGGTGGAAGAGCAGGTCTTCTGGCGGGTAGCCCGAAAGCGTCAGCTCGGGGAACAGGACGAGATCGGCTGCGTGCTCGCTCTGGGCTCGGCGCGTGGTTGAAACCACGCGCTCCGCGTTGCCCTGGACGTCGCCGACCAGGAGGTCGAGCTGGGCTAGCGCCAGCCTGAGAGTTTGGTTCACGGCCTAACGGCGCTTTCGCGGGCCTCCGGATTTGGGCTTTTTCGCCGCGGCGGGCTTCTTCGTCGCCTTTTTGGCGCTGGCTTTGTTTGCGGCGGCTTTGGTGGCTTTCTTGCCGGCGACGCGTTTCGCCGCGGAAGAGTTGCCCTTCGACTTGGCGCTGGCCTTCGCCGCCGACGGCGTGGCTTTGGCCTTCGCAACAGGCGCGCGCGACGCCTTGGCGGCGTTGGCATTGCGCTTCTCGAACGCGGCTTCGTTCGCCGCGGCTTCGGCGGCTTCGTCCGCGGCGGCCTTGCGGGCGGCAACGGCTTCGGCCTTGCGCTTCGTGCGGCGCGCCTTCAGCAGCGTCGCCATCGCGGAACCGAGCTCCGCAGGGGATTTCACCGTGCGCACGCCGGCTTCATCGAGCGCGCGGAATTTGTCCGCGGCGGTACCTTTCCCACCCGCGACGATCGCGCCCGCGTGGCCCATGCGCTTGCCCGGCGGCGCCGTGACGCCCGCGATATACGCAACCACCGGCTTCGACACGTAGTGCTTGATGAACGCGGCGGCCGCTTCTTCATCGCTGCCACCGATCTCACCGACGAGAATGATGCCTTCCGTCTGCGGATCGCGTTCGAACAGCTCGAGCACGTCCACGAAGTTCATGCCGCGCACCGGATCGCCACCGATACCGACGCACGTGCTCTGGCCGAGGCCCGCATTGGTGGTCTGGAACACGGCTTCGTACGTCAGCGTGCCGGAGCGCGAAACGATGCCCACCGCGCCCTTCTTGTGAATGAAGCCCGGCATGATGCCGATCTTGCATTCATCGGCCGTGATGACGCCGGGGCAGTTCGGCCCGACGAGCCGCGTGCCGGTGCCGGCAAGCGCAGCCTTCACGCGCACCATGTCGTTCACTGGAACGCCTTCGGTGATGCAGACGACCAGCTCGATGCCCGCATCCGCGGCTTCGAGAATGGCGTCCGCCGCGCCCGACGCCGGCACGTAAATCATGCTGGCGGTCGCGCCCGTGTCCTTCACGGCATCGGCAACCGTGTTGTACACGGGCTGGCCCAGATGCGTTTCGCCACCACGGCCCGGCGTGACACCACCCACTAGCTTGGTGCCGTAAGCCAGGCACTGCTCCGAGTGATAGGTGCCCTGCTTACCCGTGAATCCCTGACAGATAACGCGCGTATTACGATTGATCAGAATGCTCATGCATGCCCTTTCGCGGCGAGGGCCACGACAGTGCGCGCGGCGTCAGTGAGGTCGGCGGCGGCCGTAATGGTGAGGCCGCTGTTTTTCAGCATCTCCCGCGCCTTCGGCGCGTTGGTGCCTTCCAGTCGTACAACAACCGGAACCTGCACGCCCACGTTCGTGACGGCAGTGATGATGCCTTCGGCGATGATGTCGCAGCGGACGATCCCACCGAAGATATTTACGAGAATCGCACGGACTTTCTTGTTCGACAGAATCAGCTCGAACGCCGCCGTCACGCGTTCCGCCGTCGCGCCACCGCCGACGTCGAGGAAGTTGGCGGGCTGGCCGCCGTGCAGCTTGATGAGGTCCATCGTCGCCATGGCGAGGCCCGCGCCATTGACCATGCAGGCGATGTCGCCATCCAGCGAGACGTAGTTGAGATCGTGCTCGGCCGCCTTGCGCTCCGTCGGATCCTCCTGCGAGGTGTCGCGCAGCTTCGCAAGATCGGGGTGACGGAAGACGGCGTTCGCGTCGATGTTGATCTTGGCATCGAGCGCGATGAGGTTGCCGGCCTTCGTGACGATGAGCGGATTTACCTCAACGAGGCTCGCATCCTGCTCGTTGTAGAGCTTCGCGAGGCTCATCACGATCGACTGGAACTCGCCGACCTGCTTGCCGCTCAAGCCCAGCCCGAACGCGAGCTTGCGACACTGGTATGGCTGCAGCCCGGCGGCGGGATCGAGGTTGACGCTCAGGATCTTGTCCGGCGTGTGCGCGGCGACTTCTTCGATATCCATGCCGCCGGCCGCCGAAGCGATGACGGCGATACGCCCCTTCTCGCGATTCAGCGTGAGGGACAGATAGATCTCCCGCTCGATGTCGGAGCCGGACTCCACGTACACCGAATTGATCGGCAGCCCTTCCGGGCCCGTCTGCTTGGTCGTGAGTCGCTTGCCGAGCATGCCTTCAGCGGCTTTGCGGACCGCGGCAATGTCCTTCACGACCTTGACGCCGCCGGCCTTGCCGCGGCCGCCCGCGTGCACCTGGGCCTTTACCACCCACACGGGACCGCCCAGGCCTTCGGCCGCCGCCGCGGCTTCGTCTACTGTGGTGGCTACCTTGCCGGCCGGCACGGGAATACCGTAGCTCCGGAATACATCTTTCGACTGATATTCGTGCAGGTTCATCGCTCGGTGAGGGTCTTGCAAACGGGGCGCGTATTCTCCAGCAAACGCGCGGGGGTGGCTACCCGCCCCAAGAGTGAGGAAGGCGCGAACCCGGTCGCCTTTTCGCAAACCGTGACTCTGTTAGAGTCGCGCATCCTGTCGCACCGGGTCCCCAAGCTTCCCGCCTCATGCCGGCCAGCGTAGCGTCACCCGCCACGGCTCCGAGCGACCTCGCGTGGCGCGTCATCGGTCTCGTGAACCTTTACCGGCTGCTCGTGCCGCTGGTGCTGCTTGCCATCGTGTTCCTGCCGGGGTCGCAGGCGGTGCTGATCACCCCCCAGCCGAACATGTTCCTGACCTCGTCCCTGATCTACTTCTTCGTGGGCGTCCTCATGGTCGTGGCCCGGCGCCTCTCCTGGCCGAGCATCCGGCGGGTGGCGCTGCTGAATGCCGCAGTGGATTCGATCGCCATCGCCGTAATCCTGTATTCCGCAGGTGGCGTCGGGAGCGGTCTCGGGATACTGCTCGTGCTGCCAGTGGGCGCCACAGCAGTGCTCGGCGACAACCGGGACGCCTTCCTCATCGCCTCCATGGCGGCGCTGGCCGTGCTGGCACAGCAGATTTTCGCGTATCTCGGCGGCGACACGCTCATTGCGGACTACACCACGGCCGGCGTGCTGGGAGGCGTGCTCTTCGCCGTGGCGCTGTTCGTGTGGCCTATCGCGAACCGGCTGCGCGAAAGCGAGGCAGTCGTCCGCAAGCAGGAAGTCGACCTCGCGAACATGGCTCAGCTCTCGCAATACATCGTGCAGCACCTGCGCGAGAGCATTCTGGTTGTGGATAACGCCGATCGCATCCGCCTCATTAACGAATCCGCCGCGCAGATGCTGGGTGACCGCAGCGCCTATCCCGGCGCGCTGCTGGGGGAGGCCTCGCCCCGACTCCTCTATCTTATGGAGACCTGGCGGCAGACCACCGGCGGCGGGCCTGTGGATTCCGGCCAGGCGTTCGTGGCTGCGGACGGCGGACGCGTCGTGCGGCCCCATTTCGCCCCCCTGGGCGGGGTGATCCCGGCCCCGGTGCTGATTTTCCTGGAGGACATGAGCCTCATCGAGGAAAAAGCCCAGCAGGCCAAGCTTGCGGCGCTCGGGCGGCTGTCCGCGAGCATCGCGCACGAGATCCGCAACCCGGTCGGCGCGATGAGCCACGCCGGGCAACTGCTGGCGGAGTCCGAGCAGCTCTCGCCGCAGGACAAGCGGCTCACCGAGATCATCCGCACCAACGCGGACCGCGTGAGTACCATCATCAACAACGTGTTGCAGCTGTCCCGCCGCGAAGCCACCCGGCCCGAGCGCCTGGCGCTGCAGGAATGGCTGGATGAATTTCGAGCCGAGTTCTGCGAAACGATGCAATGGCCGGAGAGCCGCCTGACCCTGACGGTGCCCGGCGAGGCCCTCGAAGTGCGGGCCGACCCCAGCCAGCTTCATCAGATTGTCTGGAATCTATGCGACAACGCGATCCGCCACGGCTGCGCAGGCAACGACACGGCGACCATCGACGTGCGGGCGGGTCGCATGGCCACCGGGGCGCGGCCGTTCCTCGAGATCGGCGACCGCGGGCCCGGCGTCGGCAAGGCGGATATCGACCGGATCTTCGAGCCGTTTTTCACCAGCGGCCAGGGCGGCACCGGCCTCGGCCTGTTCCTCGCGCGGGAGCTGGCGCAGACGAACGGCGCCTCGCTGCTCTACGAGAGCCGCACCGGCGGCGGCGGCCTGTTTCGTCTCGTGTTCGCCGATCCCACCCGCTGGGAGTTACGATGACAGACGCATCGATTTCAGCTAAGGCCGCATGACCAAACCCACCGTACTCATAGTGGACGATGAGCCGGATCTCCTCGAGCTCGTGAGCCTCACGCTCTCGCGCATGAGCATGGAGACGCGCACCGCATCGGACGTCGGCACCGCGCAAAAGCTGCTGAAGAGCGGTCACTTCGACCTGTGCCTCACGGACATGCGCCTGCCCGACGGCGACGGGCTCGATCTCGTCGGCTGGATCCAGGAATACCACCCGCAGGTGCCGGTGGCGGTGATCACCGCGCATGGCAACGTCGAGTCCGCCGTGCGCGCGCTCAAGCTCGGCGCGTTCGATTTCGTTTCCAAGCCGCTCGACCTCGGCGTCCTGCGCAAGCTGGTCGGCAGCGCCATTCGCCTCGGCACGCGCCCCGATGGCGGACTCACCACCACCATACCGGGCCCGCGCCTCATCGGCAGCTCGCAGGCGATGCAACAGTTGCGCGAGATGATCGCGCGCGTCGCACGCAGCCAGGCGCCTGTGCACATCTTCGGCGAATCCGGCACGGGCAAGGAGCTCGTGGCGCGGCTCATCCATGACAGCGGCGCGCGCAGCGAAGGCCCGTTCGTCGCGGTGAACTGCGGCGCCATTCCCACGGAGCTGATGGAAAGCGAGCTGTTCGGCCACAAGCGCGGCAGCTTCACGGGCGCGGTGGCGGACAAGAAGGGCCTCGTGCAGAGCGCGGAGGGCGGCACGCTGTTCCTCGACGAAGTCGCGGACCTGCCGCTGCACATGCAGGTGAAGCTGCTGCGTGTGGTGCAGGAAAAAACGGTGCGCCCGGTCGGCGAAGCTCGCGAAGAGATCGTCGACGTGCGCATTCTTTCCGCCACCCACAAGAACCTTGCGCAGCTGGTGGCGGAAGGCCGCTTCCGCGAAGACCTTTTCTACCGCATCAACGTGATCGAGATGCGGGTGCCTTCGCTGCGGGAACGGCCGGAAGATATACCGGAGCTTGCGGAGACCATTCTGAAGCGGCTGTCCCGCCGCATGAAGATGGAGCCGCCGCATCTCAACCCCGAAGCGCTGCAGATACTCGAGAGCTACGGGTTTCCGGGCAATGTGCGCGAGCTGGAAAACGTGCTCGAACGCGCGGTGACTCTATGCACGGGCGGCGTCATCACGGCGGACCACATCAAGGTGCGCACCACGGCGCGTACGCCTATCGAAGTGCAGGTGGCGGCGGCCGTGCCGGCCGCCAGCGGCGGCGGCGCGCTGGGCGATCAGCTCGAAGACATCGAGCGCGATGCGATCGTGAAGGCGCTCGAGAAGACCCGATACAACAAGACGGCGGCGGCGAAGCTGCTCGGCATGAGCTTTCGCGCGCTGCGATATCGCATCAAGAAGCTCGGGATCGAGTAGGCGCTCAGTAGCGCGGTATAGATGCCCGGAACATCATCGGGATCTGTGCGGGATAACGCCGACGCATAGCTCGACCAGCTGAGGCTCTCCCCCGCCACGCCCCACGACGAGAGCCCGCCGATGAGCACGCACACGCCGGCGCTGAACGCGCGGAACGCAACATAGCCGCCGGACGAAACATCGCGCCGGCCAGCGCCGCCGCAGCCAGCATATCGCCGCGCGCAATATGCCCGCTGTCGCGCCTCATTGCAGCCTCGAAAGGCGAGATCCGATTCCGGAACGGCAGTCACACCTCGCTTGCGGCCGCACGGGACATAATGCGATGAGTCCCTGTTTGTCAGAATGTTCATCAATGAAATCAGCCTGTTGTGCGAGCACGGTACCTATCCATGGGACACGAGGTCGCTGATGATCGCTCCTGAATCAGCGCAGCCTCCCGGCCAGGCGCGCGACCTGCGTTTGGCGGCACTCGCGCTGTGGGGGTTCGTGCGCTCTGGCGCTTTCCTTAGCAGCGGCAAGGAGTGGCGTCGCATGTTCATGAGTGCAAAGTGGCTGGCCGTAGGTCACCTTGGCGTTGAGGAGGTTGTGTTGCCTTTCGAGGGGATGCGACTCATCGCGCGCACCGGCGATCATTTCGTGGGTTGCCGCGTCTACATGGACGGGCATTTCGGACGCAATGAGTTCCAGAAGGCGCTCGCCCTCGCGCGCGAGGCGGGTTTCTTCGGCGGTACCCCGCCGGTGTTCGTGGATGTTGGTGCAAATATCGGCACGCACACCTTGTACGCTCTCGGGAGTGGGCTCTTCTCCCGCGTTCTCTCGGTGGAGCCGAGCGCGGAGAACTACGCGCATCTGTGCCGCAATCTCGCGATCAACGGCTTTCCGACCACGGATGCGGTACGCGCGGCCTTCTCGAGCACGGCCGGCGTCGGCGAGCTCGCGCTATCCGGCCTGAACTTCGGGGATCACCGCGTCGTCCGGGGTGAAGGGGACCGCGATGCCGCCCGGCCCGTCGAGCAGATTGAGCTCGTGGATCTGCCTCGGTTGTCCCAGCGCGCGCAACTAGGCCCGGACACCCGATTCATGTTCTGGATCGACACGCAGGGTCACGAATACGAAGTGCTTTCCGGAGTGCCGCCCGCGCAACTCAGCCAATCCGTCTTTGCGATCGAATACTGGCCCCAGCTTCTGCAACGGAACGGAACGCTGGACGCCTTGCACGCGCTGGTGACCCAGACCGCCGACCGCATCATCGTCCTCCAGGACGGGCGCCGGCTGCGCTCAACGGCGGATCTGGACGCGCTGGCAAAAGAGCTGCTGCGCAAGCCTGGCGAGGAAGGACAACTGGATCTGCTGTTCCTCGGCTCACGCGTCTGATCCTCACCTGCTCTGAATCCACGACAGTCCGAAAGTCCACACCCGATGCACGACGTAGGTCATCGGCGCGAACGCAATGGCAACGATGGCTATCGCGTATGCATAGGGAAGATGCAATTCCTCCACCAGCAAGGCGCAAGCACAGATCCCAACGACCATATTCACGCTCGTAGCGAGTGAGTAGCGACCGAACTCCGCAACGATCTCGGGACCGCTCTTGCGGAAAGTCCACGATCGATTGAGAAAGAAGCCGGTGACGATGACCGCGCACGAGCAGATCGTCAGAGACACGAGGTAGTGCAGCCCCAGATATTCCGTGAGGAGTATCGAGATCAGCACATTGAGCGACGCGCACACTGCGCCGGTCACCGCGAACCGCGCAAGCTCGTTGAATCGTTCGCGGGAAATCACGTTGTCCGGGTCAGTTCGACGGCAAAGACGGCGGCGTTCGTATCGCGCAGTGACGCCGGGGTCAGGCGATCCGCCACCAGCGCCAGTACGTTCACGCAAAGATTCAGCGGGGCCAGCAGGAACCATAGCGGTCCCAGGATTCTCTTGCCCACCAGGAGCGGAAACATTGGAATCCAGGCGGCGGGACCGCACAACGCCGTCATTTTCTCCACGCGAAAACCGGCGTCCTCTAGCGTGATGCGCAGGCCATCCGCCGTCCATCGCCAGTAATCCGTAGGGTGCGGATGATAGGGCCACACACCATGAGTCGAGAGGAACATGCGCCCGTCCTTCCGCAGAACGCGCCGCGCTGTCGCGAGGTACGCGGGGACGTTCCTCACATGCTCCAGCACCTGGAACGAAACGACTACGTCGACGCTCTCGTCCTCCAACGGCAAGGTGCCTTCTCCGTCGATCAGAATATCCGGGGCCCCGTCGATATCGGCGCCGAGGTAGCGCGCTCCGCGCCCGACGAACATCGGCCGATACGGCATGGTTCCGCAGCCCACATCGAGAACGACGCGGTTCGACAGCGGCCGGCTGACCGAAAAAGATCGCACGGTGGAGGCCAGGGCTCCGCCCGCGAGGCCATCGGCATGGAGAAGATGTTTCATGCGGAACAGGCGGGTTCAGGACTGAGGGCGAAGGACATCGGAGTATGCCTTCATCATGCGTGAGACATTCGAGCCCCAGTCGAAGTGGCGGAGGGCAAGCTCGCGCGATCGCGAACCGAGATCGTGCAACCTCGCCGGATCCGCCAACAGGTCGTTGATGGCCGTTCTGAAAGACTCGGCCTGGCGACGGCACAGGATGATGTGGCCAGACACCATGCTGCCGGCGTAGGCCGGATCGTCGGTCGTCAGCACAGGAAGCCCGCTCGCCATGGCTTCCTGCATGACGAGCGTAAACACCTCCCCGATGGCGGGGAAGGCGAATAGATCACAAGCGCGATACAGGTCGGCTGTTTGCGGCTGATCGAGCGGACCCAACCAGTGAACTCCGTTCACACGGCCACGCTCCGGGATCGTTCCAGGGCCGGCGAACACCAGGTCGAAGCGGAAGTCCCTGGCATCCAGCAGGATCTGGAATCCTTTCTTCTCCACGAGGCGCCCGACGAACAGCACGAGAGGCCGGTCTTGTGGCAACCCGAAACGCCTGCGAATGCCGAGACGTTCCTCGCCCGCCGCGGGCCGGAAGAGTCCGGTGTCGACTCCGTTGGCCAGAAACAGTATCCGGCGCTCCGGCACACCTTGGGCACGCAGGAATGTCCGAACGTTTTCGTTGTAGACGATGATGCTGCGCGACTTCCTGAAGATCCACTTGCCCACGGTCGCATAAACCAGGCGTTGCACTCCCATTACGAGAGCGCTGGAATGCTCGACCATCGCAACATGCTGCGTGAGTAGCATTGGCTTGCGGACAATGGCGGCGAGCAAGGCAACGACCCAGGAGCTGAGATAGAAGACATCGTGAATGTGTACGACGTCAGCGCCCTTGAGTTGCCGCCAGGCCTCGCAGATCAGGCGGGGCGAGAACAGAGGAAACGGAATGAAGAAAAGGCGCTCGAAGGCATGCGAGCACGCGATGCGGATGACTTCAACGTCCGGCCGGTCATCGGGCGGCTGCGTTGAGTCCGGCAGCGAGGTCAGAACGACGACGCGATAGCCGTTCTCCGACATGCTGTATGCCTGCCTTTGAACGACGAGCTCCAGCCCCCCGACATGCGGCGGATAGTGATGAGCCACCAGAAGGGCCTTCATGGACTGGAATGTCGCTCTCGGATAAACACGGCGTAGCCTAATCTCGATACCGCCCCGGGAATATGTCCCCCCGGCCGGTTTGAGCACCAGTTCGCATCGGAAATCAGATGGATACGGAGGCCGGTTGGGCTCGCACCGTCCGGCAAGTCGTGCGCCAAGTCACGCTTGATGGCACGCCATGCCCGACATAATGTGCGGCATGAGCCTGCCGGAACAACTGCCGCGCGAAGTACGCCGAGCCCCACGCGTCGCCGTGCTCATCCCCTGCTTCAACGAGGCAGTCGCGATCGGGCGCGTGGTCTCGGACTTCAAGAGCACCCTGCCGCAGGCGGCCATCTACGTCTATGACAACAACTCGACGGACGAGACCGTCGAAGTAGGCCGCAAGGCCGGCGCCGTCATTCATCGCGAACCCTTGCAGGGCAAAGGCAACGTGGTCCGGCGAATGTTCGCGGACGTGGAAGCGGACATATACGTGCTGGTCGACGGCGACGGTACGTACGACGCGAGCGCCGCACCCACGCTCATCGAGCGGCTGCTGCGCGATGATCTGGACATGGTGACCGGCGTGCGCGTCGCGGACTCCGCCTCGGCGTATCGCATCGGCCACCAATTCGGCAATCGCGCGCTCACCGGCGTCGTGGCGAACATCTTCGGCAACCGCTGCGGCGATATGCTCTCAGGATACCGCGCGCTGTCGCGCCGGTTCGTGAAATCCTTCCCAGCCCTCGCCGAAGGCTTCGAGATCGAAACGGAGCTGACGGTGCATGCGCTTGAGCTGCGCATGCCGATAGCGGACGTGACCACCCGATACGGCAGCCGCGAAGCAGGCTCGGCGAGCAAGCTGCGCACGGTTCGGGATGGCCTGCGGATCGCCGCGACCATCGTGAACATCGTGAAGGAAGAACGGCCGATGCAGTTCTTCACGCTGATTGCGCTGCTGTTCTTCCTGAGCTCCCTGTCGCTCGGATATCCGGTGCTACTCACCTACTTCGCGACCGGACAGGTACCGCGCCTCCCGACCGCCATCCTCGCGATGGGCCTCATGATCATGGCCTTCCTCAGCTTCACCGCCGGCGTCGTGATGGATTCGATCACCAACGGCCGTCGCGAGCTGCGGCGCCTGCGCTACCTCGACATCCCCCTGTTCCGGAACGAGCGCGGCTCGTGAATCGCTGACCATGCCGGCCGCGACCGAGTCGCTCCCCCCTCGCGCGCACGCCCCCGAATCGTTCCACCTGACGCTCGTGTGGATCGTTGGGAGTATCGCGGCGCTCGTCGTCGGGCTGGCGCCGATCACCGCGTCCCTGCTCAACGACCACTACACGTCCATCGGGCCGGACGCTGTCTATCACGCGCGGCCCATTCTCGATACGGTCGCCAATCCATCGAGCTTCTTCCAGTTCGACCCGAATGCGGACGCGCCGACCGGCGGCCTTGTGCTCTGGCCGTGGACCTACGACTACGTGATGAGCCTGATCGTGCGCGCGGCACAGCCTTTCGCGATCGACCGATGACCTCGAGGAAAAATCTCGAACCGCTGCTGATCTGGCTGTTCGCGAGCGCGGTGGCGGTAGCCGTGGCGCTCTCGACACGCGGCCAGGCGTTCATCGATGGGCACTACATCCCCGTCGGCAACGACTCGTTCTATCACGCGCGCCGCATCCTCGATCTCATCGCGGATCCTTCTTCGCTGCACCAGTACGACCCGCTGATTCACTATCCTGAAGGCAGCCTGCTCATCTGGCCGTGGGGCTATGCCTTCCTGATGAGCGTGCTCGTGCGTCTCGGTCTCGCGCTCCACCTGGGAACGAGCGCCATTGCCGTGCTCGTACACATTCCGGTCGTCGCGTTTCCACTGTGCCTGGCGCTCGTCACGCTGGTGTGCCGCCAGCTTCGTATCAGCCTGACGGGCACGGCAGTCGCCTTGCTGGCGACGGCGCTCATTCCGATGAATCGCGATCTGTACGGGGTTGGCGACGTCGATCATCACTTCATGGAGCAGATGATCGTGCTCGGCTCGCTGGCTTGCGGGCTCGCGTGGCTGGGGCGACCCGAGTCGTCGGCACGCGCGGCCGCCACGGGCGCGGTGATGGGTCTCGCGGTCTGTATCCACAACGGACTCTTCATCATTCAGTTTCCGATCGTCGCGGTTCTGCTGTGGACCTGGCTGCACGGTCGCAGCCTCCCCCGCAACACGTGGGTCTTCGCGACCGCGCTCATCGTGGGCACCACGCTGGCCGCGGCACCTTCGGAATCATTTCGGCAGGGCACGTTCGAGTTCTACGAGCTCTCCTGGTTTCATGTCTATTTCTCGACATGCGTCGGCGCCGTGTGTGTGTTCATCAGCCGCTGTGCCCGTTCGCCGCGAAACATCGTGATTCTCGCCGCCGGCATCGTCGCGATGCTCGTGCCGGTCGTCAGCCAGTTATTGCTGGCGGACAAGTTCCTGAGCGTGCGCGTCGAGGGCGCGGAGGACATCGCGGAACAACAGTCCCTCTGGAGTCTCGCCACCGGCACGCACGGCATTTCCGGCGCGACGAGCCTCTACTCGCTGCTCGTGTTGCTGCTGCCATTTGCGGCGATCGTCTGCACGTATCGCATCTGGAAGACGCAGGACGCGCAACGTCTGTTGTTCTGGACCACTTCGCTGTTCGGCCTCGCGCTGCTGTCCGTGATGGTCCGGATGCACGTCTTCGGAACGTTCGCGCTCTATCTCGTGTGGCTCGCATTCCTCGACGAGCTCGTTGCGGAAGGGCGCATGCAAGCGAGCCTCGCGCGCTCGACGAGCGCTCTGCTGTTCCTGGCCGTCTGCGCATCGGCGATCCCCGCGTTCTTCACGACGAGAATGCCGGCCAACGATCCGTACTACGCGCTCACCTCCGACATCTATCCGGATCTCGAACGCGAATGCGCACGAGCGCCCGGCGTCGTTCTTTCCAATCTCGATGACGGCAACTACGTCCGCTATCACACTCGCTGCCCCATCATCGCAAACAACTTCCTGCTGACGGCGTTCCACGAATCCAAAGTGCGGGAAGTGCGCGCACTGCTCGATACGCCAGCGAGCGAGCTGGCGCAGCGCGCGCCGTTCGTTCGATACGTGCTCGTGCACCGCCAGTCGTTGTGGTCGCTGCGTCCCGATGGCGGCATGCAGTTCACACCGGCGGGCGATCCCGCCAATCCCGATCCCAAGTTGATCGCGGATCTCGTGCAGGCCGATCCGGCGCATCTGCCCGTGGGGTTTCGCCTCGTGAAAGAACTCGCGTTCGAAAAGCCTTCGCACGTGGTGTACGCGCGCGTATTCGCCATCGAGCCACCGCGTTGACCGCGCCCGACGCAGCACCGGCCCGATGGCTCGCCAGCATCGCGCTCGGCGCGGCGTTCCTGGCCCTATGGCTCATTCAGCACGGCTACGCGGGGCTCAGTCATGACTCCCAGCTGTACACGCTCCTCGCGACCGCCCATCTCGAGCCCAGCCTGCTGGGAAGCGACATCATGTTGCGATTCAGTTCGCAGGACAGCTTCACGCTGTTCAGCCCGATCTACGCGTCGGCGATCAACCTCCTCGGCACCGAACCCGCCGCCGCGCTGCTGACCTTCCTCTCGCAGCTCGCATTCATTGCGGGAGCGGCCTTTCTGGCGCGCCGACTCATGCCCGCGCCATCGGCGTGGCTCGGCCTGGCGCTGGTTTGCGCGCTGCCGGGATTCTATGGCGCGCGGAACGTCTTCGCGGTCGTTGAAAGCTTTGCCACGCCGCGACTGCTTGCGGAGGCGCTCATTCTTGCAGGGCTCGGGGCATTCCTCGCGAGGCGATTGTGGATCGCCTCGGGGTTGGCCCTCGCGGCGGCGGCGCTTCACCCGCTCATGGCCGCGGCGGGCGTCGCGGTCGCGTTATTCATGAATCCCGCGCCGGCGCGGGCCAGAATGTGGACTCTTGCCGGAGCATCGATCATCGCGGGCATCGCGTTCGCCGTGTTAGCGGCGCGGGGCGAGCAGTTTCAATTCGACGATGACTGGCTGCGCCTCCTGCGAAGTGGAACGGACTATCTGTTCCCGATGCTCTGGCCGATTGCAAGCTGGGCTCGCGAAGCCGTCGTGCTCAACACGCTCCTGGTCGGCGCGTTGGCGCTCGAGAAATCGCCCGCCCGCTCGCTCTGCATTGCCGCCGGGCTGGCCGCTGTCGCGGGCACGGCTATCAGCTACGTCGGCGGCGACCTTCTGCGAATCGTGCTGATCGTGCAGCTGCAACTCTGGCGTTGGAACTGGATCGCCACATTCGCCGCCACCTCGTTACTGCCATTCATCGTGATGAGAGCGTGGTCGCAAGGCACGCTCTGGCGTGCGGTCGCTTTCTTGCTCGGCGCCGCGTGGCTGTTCATGACGCAGGCATTCGCGGCGCTGGCGATCACCGCACTCCTGATTCCGCTCGCCGCGCTCGCCCGGCGCAAGAGCATCATTCCCGCCGGATCCGCGCGAGCCCTCTTCCTTGGCGCTGGAACAGTAGCGGGCCTCGCCGTTCTATTTCACGTGGCGCTGGTGATATTGGCGGCCGCCGCCGGAGCCGACGAGAGCAGCACTCCCGCTGCAATCAAGGCCGCGCGCGCGTTCGGGCGAACGGGCTGGTTGCCCTGGCTCGCGTTCCTCGCCGCATTCGCGGTCGTCCAACGCGCTACGATGTTGCCGGGGAAAGTATTCGCAAGCGGATGCTGCCTGATCCTCCTCGCCGCTCTGCTCCCGACTACGGCGCGCGAGTGGAGCGCCACCATTTACGGCCCGGAACCTTTCCGCGCTTTCGAAAGCTGGCGCGAGCGCATCCCCGCCGGGACCGAAGTTTTGTGGTTCGACTCGCCGCTATCGAGCTGGTTGTTATTGCGGCGTCCGAGCTACTTGTCGAATCAGCAGGAAGCCTCCGCACTCTTCTCGCGCTCGGCGGCCATGGCGATGAAGGCACGCGTCGACGCGGTGGCCCCGAACCTCGAGCCGACGACGTTCGTCGGCTGGGCCGAGCGCAGGCCGGTCGCGCCGAGCCCGGACGGTGCGGCTCCCGGCTTCAACCTCGCAGGCCTCTGCGCAAGCACCGATGTGAAATACGTGATCACGCATGGCGAAACCGCCGCCACGCCGATCGCGGCAACCGCGCCGAACGCACCGTCGCCATTCAGGGATATCCAGCTCCACGCCTGTCCCTGAAGCGGGGCAGATGCGCAACACCTCACACCACGCTCGTTGATCGCTGCCACATAATCCGGTTCATGACCGCGAAAACCCCGAGCAAGGAGATGTTCGCGCACCTGCCCGTGGGCCGTTCCACGACGGTGCGCGTGCTGTTGATCGCCGGCGCGCTCCTCACCGCGGTGTGCGTGCTTTGGATCCAGCAGCTTCGTTTGAGCGGCTCCCCGTACGCGCTCGCCCCGATCTTCTTCGTGCTGTTCTCGTTCTTCGACTATGGCGCCGCGATGCTCGCGCTCGGCATTCTGCTGGTCGCGATGTTTGTGCCGCAGTGGAACGGATTCAACCGGCTGTTGCGCTGGATGGGCGAGCGTCCCTATCCCATCGCCGCGGCGGTGGCGGTGCTGCTTTCGGTCGGCGCGCTGGTGATCTATCACAACCAGCCTCTGTCGATGGATGAGTACGCGCCCGTGTTCCAGAGCCAGGCGTTCGCGTCGGGTCGCCTGTCCGGCCGCTTCCCGGTCGATCTGCTGAACCTCCTGATCCCTGAAAATTTCCAGAATTTCTTTCTCACCCTGTCGAAGACGACTGGCGACGTGTCCTCGAGCTACTGGCCGTCATTCGCGCTGCTGCTCACTCCCTTTACGCTGTTCGGCATTCCTTGGGCGTGCAACGGCGTGCTGTCCGGTGTGACGGTGGTGGTGCTGAATCGGCTTGCCAAGCGGCTGTTCCAGAGTGCCGAAGCGGCGGGGCTGGTCACGCTCTTCACGATTGCATCACCCGTATTCTTCGCTGACGGCATCTCGTACTACTCGATGACCTCGCACCTGCTCGCGAATGCGATCTTCGTGTTGCTGCTGCTCCAGCCATCCACGGGCCGGCTCGTGGCCGCCGGTGTCGTAGGCTCCATCGCGCTGACGCTGCATAACCCGGTACCGCACGCTCTGTTCGCCTTACCGTGGTTCGTTTGGCTCGCCACGCAGGAAAAACCCGTCGCGAAGCTGGGCGCACTCTGCGCCGGCTACCTGCCTCTTTCACTTCTGCTCGGCCTCGGCTGGTTCTTGTATCTCGAACAGCTCAAGCACAGCGGCGTGCCCGCAACCGGTGGGACGGCCGGTTTGCACGAGGCGCTCTCCGTCTTCGGCCTGCCGAACGCGACCGTGCTCTATGCGCGGCTGATCGGCCTCGCCAAGGTTCTGTTGTGGTCCGCTCCGTGTTTGATGCTTCTCGCCATCGCGGGCGCATGGCGCAGCCGGGCGGACTCGCGCCTCCTCACCCTCGCCGCATGCGCGTTGCTGACGCTGGCGGGGTATCTGTTCTTTCCGGCTGACCAGGGCCACGGCTGGGGCTTTCGATATTTTCATTCCGCCTGGCTCGCGCTGCCATTGCTCGCGACTGCGTTCATGTTTGCGCCGGCAAAGGCTGAACAACCGCGGCGACCAGAGCCGGAGACGCTCTCCCCCGCCGCTGCGGATGTCCGCTCTTACGTCGTCGCGTGCGCCTTGCTGAGCCTCGTTGCCGCGGTCGGGCTTCGCGCGTCACAGATCAACGAGTTCATGAGCGATCACCTGCATCAGTACCCGCGCTACGCGGGCGCGGAGCCGCGTGTCGTCGTGCAGAGTGGTGAAGGCTTCTACCCGCTCGATCTCGTGCAGAACGACCCGTTCCTGCGCAAGGACATCGTGCGGATGATCAGTGTCGGCCAGGACGAAACCGCGGCTGCGATCCAGAAGCACTTCCCAACGTATCACCGCGTTTACGCGGACGTGTACGGCGAGGTCTGGTCGGCCGCGCCTGTCGTCCCCGCCGTCGCTCAAAAATGAAGCCGGAATCGCGCCTCTTCGTCGCCTGGCTGCTGGCAAGCGCGCTGGGCTTCGTCATCATGCTCGTGCAACTGCCTGCCGCCTTCGTTGACGGGCACTACGTGCCGCTCGGGCCGGATTCTTTCTACCACTCGGCCCGAATCCTCGAGAGCGTGGCGAATCCCGCCGCGTTCTTCCAGTTCGATGCGAAGACACACGTACCGGAAGGCAACCTCATCACGTGGCCTTGGGCGTATGACTACCTCATGGCGCTGATCGTGCGAGCCGGGCTCGCCCTGCATCTCAGCGCCGACCCGCTCGCGATCCTGTTGCACATCCCGGTGTTCGCCTTCCCCGTGTGTCTCGCGTTGATTGCGATCATCTGCCGGCAGCTGCGGCTCGGTGCGATGGCAACGACACTCGCGATCTTCGCGATGGCGGTCATGCCGCTGAACCAGAGCCTCTACGGCATCGGCAACATCGACCAGCACTACGCCGAAAATCTTTTCGTCCTCGGCTCGCTCGCGACGAGCCTTGGCTGGCTGCGCAAGCCGGAATCCGGGCTCCGCGCAGCGACACTGGGGATCGTACTGGGCCTTGCACCGGGCGTGCACATGACGGCGTTTGTCTTACAAGTGCCGCTGGTCGCCGCCTTCATCATCGCCTGGCTGCGTCAGATGCCGATGCCGCGGAACGCCCACCTTTTCGCGATCGCGCTCATCGTCGCCTGCCTCGCCGTCGCGCTGCCGTCGCTGCCGCTGCAACGAGGTTATTTCCAGTATCAAATGCTCTCGTGGTTCCAGGTTTATATCGCCGCCTGCACGGGCACGTTGATCCTCCTCATGTGCCGCTATCCCGCGCGCGGCCGCGGACTCATCGGCATCGCCGCCGTCGCTCTGTTGATGCTGATTCCCCTCGGCGGCCAGATCCTCCTCGCGAACGACTTCTTCACCGTGTCCATCGAGGGCATGGACGACATCAGCGAAGTGCAGTCACCCCTCAAAATGGCGCTGCAACCGGGCGGCATTCTCTATGTCGGCAGCTTCTATACGCTGCTCTTCGTACTTGCGCCGGTTTCACTCGGAGTGAGCTTGTGGAAAGCCTGGGAGGACCGCGCGCCGGAACGGCGGTACTTCTGGGTAGCGAGCGCGTTCGGTCTCGTGTTACTCGCCTTCCAGCTCCGGCTGCAGTACTTCGGTTCCTTCGCGCTTTTTATACCGCTTCTCTATGTCATCGATGAATGGACACGCGTGCGCGCCAGATCACCGGTCATCGTCTGGGGCACGGTAACGGTTCTGCTCGCCATTGCCAGCGTGCCGGGATTCACGATGCGCATCTTCCAGCGGGAAGTCTTGGCGGGGGATCCGTATTACGACGTGACGCGCGACATTTATCCGAAGCTCGCCAAAGCCTGCGCGGCATCGCCGGGTGTCGTGCTGGCCAACCCGAACGACGGTCACTACCTGCGCTATCACACGCAATGCTCGGTGATCGCCAACAATTTCCTCGTGACGAAAATGCAGGAGCAAAAGACTCGCGAGGAGAATGAGCTGCTCCGCCTGCCCGCCGTGCAACTCGCGGCAAAAGCGCCCAGCGTGAAATACGTGTACGTGCGCCGCGACTCCCTGTTCGGCTCGGACGAGAAAGGCCAGCTAGTGCTGATGCCAAGGGGAGATCCACGCGACCCCGACCCGCCCCTGGTCAATGAGCTGCTCACGACTTCCGTGGAGAAGCTGCCGCCAGGATTCAGGCTGCTTGCACAGGAAGGGCCGGACGTGGCGCCCTACGCGCGGGCATTCGCGCTGGAGCCTGCGACCCGATAGGCCCTGGGATCCGCGCTTTCCGCAGTTGCCCGGATTGCGATGGATGCCCGCCCCGCCGCCCGACTCACTGCGTACTGTGTCACGCTCCGCGCCAGAGTGGGCGGACATAATTCCGTGCCCGCGCTCCCGTTGGCGGGCGAGCCATCCAGCAGTGCATACAGCAGTATCCGACAACTCTCCGGCGGCGGTCCGGCCCGAAATCGTGCGCGATCGCGCGGTCTTCCTGGCCATTGCCGCCACCGGAATTGCGCTCTGGATCGCCAGCATCGGCTACTGGGGCCTGCTCCATGACGCGCGCCTCTATTCGATGCAGGCGCTCGCGCGGCTACAGCCGGAGTTGCTGGGCCACGATCTGTACCTTCGCTTCGGCTCGCAGGATCGCTTCACGCTCTTCAGCCCGCTCTATTCGGCTACGATCGCGCAGATTGGCCTTGAACCGGCGGCGGCGCTGCTCACGTTTCTGTCGCAGCTCGCATTCTTTACGGCCGCCGCATTTGTGGCCCGCCGGTTACTGCCGACGCGTCTGGCTCTACTCAGCATCGCATTGCTGACCGCCATTCCGATCGAGTACGGCCCCGGCAACATGTTTCATGCGGTGGAACCTTTCATCACGCCTCGCATGGCGGCCGAGGCACTTACGCTGGCCGCATTGGCCGCAACGTTGTCGAAGAAGCCCGTGCTCGTCGCGGTTTTCCTGATTGCCGGCCTGCTCCTGCACCCGCTCATGGCGATGGCTGGAGCGGGAGTGATCTTTGCGATGACGATTGCCTTACCACGCCCACGACTTGCAGCGATGCTCGGAATCGCCGCCATCGTCGTCCTGGCGCTGCTCGCGCTGGTTCCGGCGCTCCACCTCGACGAAGCCTGGCGCACGGCGATTCTCGATCGCATGGGATACGTGTTCCTGGCCAAGTGGTCAGTGGAAAGCTGGGCGCGCACTTGCGTGCCGCTCGTGACGCTGGGTGTCGCGCTGATAACGCTTCCACCCTCGCGCGCGCGCTCGATGGCCATGGCAGCGATGTTGACCGGGCTCGCCGGCCTGCTTTTGACGGCATACGGAGCGGACTTCCTGCGTATCACGCTCATCGTGCAATCACAGCCGTGGCGATGGTTGTGGGTCACGAATACGGTGATGATCGTTCTGCTGCCGCTGATCTTCTCGGCCTGCTGGGAACGCGGTCATGCCGGCCGTGCGACCCTCGCGGCGCTGGTGGCAATGTGGCTGTTCCGCTATGACGCGTACTGCACGGTGCTGATGCCTGTCGCTCTCGGGCTTGCCTTGTTCAGCGGCTCTCCCGCGAGCCACACACGCGCGATGCGAATGCTCTGGTTCGGCCTGCTGGCCGTCGTGGCATTCGGTGTCGCATGGAGTGTGGCGAACAACGTGTTGTTCTCAAGCGCGATCAATCCGGCGCCCGGCATCGCCACGCCGGTGGGGATGTTTCGGGGCGTAGCGGAAGACGGCCTGGCGCCGGCGGCGGCGCTGCTGATGGTGTGGCTCATTGCGAGTCACGGCGGACGCACGGCGCGAACCGCTGTCGCGATCCTGACCTGTGCCATAGGCGCGTGCCTCCTGCCATTCGCTTTTAGAGAGTGGACCACAGTCCGCTTCGGCAAGCCGCTGGTGGATGCCTATGGCACGTGGCGTGCGCACATCCCGGTCGGCACTGAAGTTCTCTGGATGGAAGATCCCATAGCCGCCTGGGTGCTGCTGCAGAGGCCGCTCTTCCTCAGCGTCGACCAGACTGGCAGCGTGCTCTTCTCCCGCGCAGCCGCTGTCGAGATGGAACGCCGCGACGCCGTGCTCACGAAATACCTGCCCGAAGCGCATTTCATGATGCCGAAAGTGCACGTGCCGGCGAAAGGCCATAGCACGCTGGAGCGTGCCTGTTCATCCGGTGAGATCAGATTCATCGCCACGCGTATCGATCTCGGGCCACCCGCCTTGGAGCAGGCGCCCGCCGGCACGAAGCTGTTCCGCGGTGTAAGGCTCTATCAGTGCAACGGGAGCAACGGATGAGACGACGGCACGAGCTGATGCTCGAATCCGCAAAGTACCTGGCCGCCGCAGTGATGGCGCTCGTCGTGGACGTTGGCGCGCTCTGGTTCCTCACCAGCTACTGCGGCTGGAACTACTTATTCGCCGCCACCACCACATTCGTGAGCGGTGGCGTGCTGCTCTACGCGCTCAGCGTGAATTTCGTGTTCGGCCATCGACGCACGACGAAGCGCACTGTGGAACTGCCGTCGTTCATCGCGCTGGGGCTCGTCGGCCTCGCTGTGAACCTGCTCGTGATCCGCGTGGGCGTCGAGGCGGCGAGTCTCTCCGTCCTGCACGCGAAACTTACGGCATCGATGCTCTCGTTCGGCGTGAATTTCGTGCTCCGACGCGTACTGCTGTTCTCGCCGGCGGCCGAAGCTCCGCCGGCTGCGGCCAATCTCAACGAACTCAGCTAATCTGGAGCCGCACATGCGCAAGACTGCCGTCATCGTTGGCGCGGGCCCCGCAGGTCTCACGGCTGCGTTGGAGCTCCTCACCCGCACCGACATCCGCCCCATCGTTCTCGAAGCGGACACGCAGGTCGGCGGCATTTCGAAGACGATCGTCTATCGCGGCAACCGCATGGACCTCGGCGGTCACCGTTTCTTCTCGAAGTCCGACTGGGTCATGAACTGGTGGCAGTCCATCCTGCCCGTGGCGGCGAGCGATGCCGACGTCGAGCTGCTGAACCTTGCCTACCAGGGCCAGTCGCGCGAGTTCACCGCCAAGGCGAGCACCGCGCGCGAATCCGACGAGCGCGTGATGCTCGTGCGTTCGCGACTCTCGCGCATCTTCTACCGGCGCCGGTTCTTCGACTATCCGCTCAAGCTCAACACGAACACGCTGTCGAACCTGGGGCCGGCGTACGCGGCGAGCGTGGGCTTGAGCTACATCCGCTCGCGGATCACGCCGCGCTCGCCTGAAGCGACGCTCGAAGACTTTCTCTACAACCGCTTTGGCGACAAGCTCTACCGCACGTTCTTCAAGGACTATACCGAGAAGGTCTGGGGCGTGCCCTGCTCGGAGATCTCCGCCGAATGGGGTGCCCAGCGCATCAAGGGCCTCTCGATCACCAAGGCGCTGAAGCACGCGCTGATGGCTCCCCTGCGCAGCGTGAGCGACACGCGTCAGAAGGGAACGGAGACCAGCCTCATCGAACGCTTCCTCTACCCCAAATACGGTCCCGGCCAGATGTGGGAGGAAGTCGCGCGCCAGGTTGGCGAACGCGGCGGCGAAGTGCGCATGCGTGAACGCGTGGTTCATCTGCATCGCAAAGGCCGGCAGGTCGTTGCGGTCGACGTGCGCGATGAAGCCGGCAACGTCACGCGCATCGATTGCGACTACCTTGTTTCGACGATGCCGGTGAAAGAACTCGCGACGCTCCTGCAGCCTGAAGACTCCGAAGTGCTGCGCATCGCCGGCGCGCTGCCGTATCGCGACTTCATGACCGCGGGCCTGCTCGTCAAGCGCATGCGCGCCACTGGCAAGACCGTGCACGCGAACAACATGCCCCCGGACAACTGGATCTACGTGCAGGAGCCCGACGTGCGCCTCGGTCGCCTGCAGGTCTTCAACAACTGGAGCCCCTACCTCGTAGCCGATCCGCAGACGATCTGGCTGGGGCTCGAGTATTTCTGCGCCGAAGGGGACGACCTCTGGTCCATGCGGGACCCGGCGTTCATCGACTTCGCCACGCGCGAACTCGCAAAGATCGGCCTCATCGACACGGCCGATGTGCTCGATGGCACGGTGGTGCGGGTGCCCAAGGCCTACCCCGCCTACTTCGGCGAGTATCGCGGCATCGGACGGGTCCGCGCCTTTCTGGACGAGTGGACGAACGTCTTCCCGGTCGGCCGCAACGGCATGCACCGGTACAACAACCAGGACCATTCGATGCTCGCGGCGCGCGCGGCGGTCGATGCCATGCAGGCGGGTGCCTCCGACAAGTCGCACATCTGGTCGGTCAACGCTGAAGACGAGTACCACGAGACGAGCAGCGAGCCGGCCGAGGCAGCGGGGCAGGCCGCTTGAGAGCCGCTCGCCACTTGGCAGGTGACACTGCGCGTCAGTTTGTGACGAAGCCGAGTGCTCGCTGTCGTCAGGGGATGACGACGCTATGTCATCTCCCGCTCTCGATGTGTCTCGCTAACTCCATCGGAAACAACACCTTGCATCATTCACAATGAATGGCATGGCGATTGCAAAACGCCCCGTGCAGGCAAGAAATGCCGCTGTTCTTCCCCTTTCGCTCAGGAGATGTTTCCAATGAAGTCGATCCAGAAGGGCTTTACCCTCATCGAGTTGATGATCGTGGTTGCGATCATCGGCATTCTCGCCGCCATCGCCATCCCGGCGTACCAGGACTACACGGTCCGTTCGCAGGTCACGGAAGGCCTGAACCTCGCCAGCGACCTGAAGGCCGCCGTGGCCGAGACGTTCGCGCAGTCGGGTTCCTGGCCGGCGACCAACAACGCGGTCGGTATCGACGCGACGAAGTCGGGCAAGTACGTGTCGGACGTGCTCATCAGCAACGGCACGATCAACATTACGTTCGGCGGCATCAATGCCAACACGAACATCAACGGCAAGAAGCTGTCGCTCGTGCCGACGACCAGCGACAACGGCGACGTGATCTGGAATTGCGGCTACAAGGCCTCGGTCGGTAACACCTCAATTACGGCCGGCACCAACGCGACCGACATCACGGCGAAATACCTGCCGGCTTCCTGCCGCACCACCTAATGCGTGATGGGAAGGATCGGCACCGCTGGTCCTGACCTCTCGTAGTCGAACCGAGGCCCCTCTCCGGAGGGGCCTCCCTTTTTGGGAAGCTAGTCACGCGCGACCGCCTTGCGCTGTGCGAGCATGGGCCAAGATTTGACAGTTGCCCCGGTCCCTTCTCCGTTAGACTAACCTCCCACGAGACGCAGTCGCTTGCCTCAAGTGCATGAATGAAAACGCATCATTAGCGCTCGGAGGCGCATCCCGCTCCGGGCTCGGTGGCTTGCCCCAACGCCTCGTGCAGGACGGCGTGGTGGAAGAAGCCGCCATGCTCGAGGCACTCAACGCCTCGCGCGAAAAGAAGACGAGCGTCGTCACGCAGCTCGTCACGAGCGGTGCCGCCAATGCGCGCGACATCGCCATCGCCGCTTCCAACGAGTTCGGCGTGCCGCTCTTCGATCTCGACTCGGTCAACTTCGACCCGGACATCGTCAAGCTCGTCACCGACAAGCTGATGGCCAAGCACCGCGTGCTGCCGGTGTTCCGCCGCGGCAAGCGCCTGTTTCTCGCGGTCGCCGACCCGACGAACCTGCACGCCATCGACGAGATCAAATTCGCGACCGGCCTCGGCGTCGAAGCCGTGGTGGTCGAAGACGACAAGCTGCAGAAGGCCGTCGACAAGGCCATCGAGCAGGCCGACGCGCAGATGCCGAACCTCGGCGGCGACGACGAGGGTGTCGACCTCGAAGGCCTCGAAGTCACCGGCGGTGAAGACGACCTCGACGACAAGGTCACCAACACCGACGTCGAAGACGCGCCGATCGTGCGCTTCGTCAACAAGCTGATGCTGGACGCCATCCGGCGCGGCGCGTCGGACATTCACTTCGAGCCGTACGAGAAGGAATATCGGGTGCGCTTCCGCATGGACGGCGTGCTCAAGGAAATCGCGAAGCCGCCCGTGCAGCTGTCCGGCAAGCTGTCGGCGCGCCTCAAGGTGATGTCACGCCTCGACATCGCGGAGCGCCGTGTCCCGCAAGACGGGCGCATCAAGATGCGGCTGTCGAAGAACCGCTCCATCGACTTTCGCGTCAGCACCTGCCCCACGCTCTTCGGCGAGAAGATCGTGCTGCGTATTCTCGATGCCTCGCAGGCCATGCTCGGCATCGACGCGCTCGGCTACGAGCCGTTCCAGAAAGACCTGTACATGAAGAACCTTGCGCGTCCGCAAGGCATGATCCTCGTGACAGGCCCCACCGGCTCGGGCAAGACCGTGTCGCTCTACACCGGTCTCAACATCCTCAACCGTGAAGACACCAACATCTCCACGGCCGAAGACCCATCGGAAATCAACCTGCCTGGCGTGAACCAGGTGAACGTGAACGCGAAGGTCGGCCTCACGTTCGCCGCCGCGATGCGCGCGTTCCTGCGCCAGGACCCCGACGTCATCATGGTCGGTGAGATTCGTGACCTGGAGACGGCGGAAATCGCCATCAAGGCCGCGCAGACCGGTCACCTGGTGCTCTCGACGCTTCACACGAACGACGCTCCGCAGACGCTCACGCGTCTCGTGGACATGGGGGTGAAGCCGTACGCCATCGCCACGTCGGTGAGTCTCATCATTGCGCAGCGTCTCGCGCGCAAGCTGTGCAGCAACTGCAAGCAGCCGATGGACATTCCGAAGGAAGCGCTGCTGAAAGAAGGCTTCTCCGAGCACGACGTTGGCGTCGGCCTCAAGATTTTTTCCCCGAAGGGATGCCAGTCCTGCACGGACGGATACAAGGGACGCGTGGGCATCTATCAGGTTCTGCCAATCACCGACGCCATCGCGCGCATCATTCTCGCGGGCGGCAGCGCGGTGGAGATCGGCGACGAAGCCGCCAGGGAAGGGGTATGGGACCTGCGACGGGCCGGACTGGAGAAGGTCAAGTCCGGCGTGACGAGTCTGGAAGAAGTCAACAGCGTCACGACCGAGTGACGCAGGAAGTACTAACGCATGGCTCCCGCAGCAACCGCTACCGTCAAATCGATCAAACGAGACATCCCCTTCCAGTGGGAGGGAATGGACAAGAAAGGCATCCGCGTCAAAGGCAAGAGCCTCGCGCCGGATGAGGCCGCGCTGCGCGCCGACCTGCGCCGCCAGGGCATCGCCCCGAGCCGGGTCAAGAAGCAATCGCAGGCCTTCAAGGCCGGCGGCAAACCGAATCCGCAGGACATCGCGGTGTTCGCCCGCCAGCTCGCCACGATGCTGGGCGCCGGCATTCCGCTGGTGCAGGCGTTCGAGATCGTGGGCAACGGCCACGACAAGCCCTCGATGCAAAAGCTCATCCTCGACATCAAGGCCGATGTCGAAGGCGGCACCTCGTTGCACGAAGCGCTCGGCAAGCATCCGCTCTATTTCGACGACCTGTTCGTGAACCTCGTCGAGGCGGGCGAGCAGGCCGGTGCGCTCGAGTCGCTGCTCGACAAGATCGCCACCTACAAGGAAAAGACCGAGGCCCTGAAGAAGAAGGTGAAGAAGGCCCTCTTCTACCCGGCCGCGGTGCTCGTCGTGGCTGTGATCGTCACGGTCATCCTGCTCGTGTTCGTGATTCCGCAGTTCGAGTCGCTGTTCAAGGGCTTCGGCGCGGATCTGCCGGCGTTCACGCAGTTCGTGATCGACATGTCGAAGTTCGTGCAGTCGGAGGGCATCTTCATCGCCATCGTCGCGGCCGGCGCGGGCTATGCGTTCTTCTACTTCAAGAAGCGCTCCAAGAAGATGCGCGAGTTCCTGGACCGCGCGGCGCTCAAGTTCCCCATTATCGGCCCCATCCTGAACAAGGCGGCCATCGCACGCTATGCGCGTACGCTCTCCACGATGTTCGCCGCCGGCGTGCCGCTGGTCGAAGCCCTCGAATCGGTGGCAGGCGCCACCGGCAACATCGTGTACGAGAACGCCGTGATGAGGATGCGTGACGAAGTGTCGACCGGCCAGCGCCTGCAGCGGGCGATGGAAGCCACCGGCCTCTTCCCGAACATGGTCGTCCAGATGATCGCGGTCGGCGAGGAGTCGGGCTCGCTCGATGAGATGTCGGGCAAGGTCGCCACGTTCTACGAGGCGGAGGTCGACAACGCGGTCGATGCCATGTCCAGCTTGCTCGAGCCGCTGATCATGGCGATCCTCGGCGTGCTGGTCGGTGGCCTGGTCATCGCGATGTACCTGCCCATCTTCAAGCTCGGCGCCGTCGTCTGATCGAGCTCTTCGCGCAAAGTCCGATGCTCGTCATCGGCACGTGCCTCGTGCTGGGGCTGCTCGTGGGCAGCTTCCTGAACGTGGTGATCTATCGCGTGCCGGTGATGATCGATCGCGACCTGCGGGTGGAGTGCCTGATCCTCGCCGCCGATGACGCGGGCACGCCCCTGACCGAGATTCCCGAGGAGCCGCCGTTCAACCTCGTCGTGCCGCGCTCGGCCTGTCCGAAGTGCAAGCGGCCGATCCGTGCGATCGAGAACATTCCGGTCGTCAGCTGGTTCGCCCTCGGCGGCAAGTGCGCCGGCTGCAAGGCGCCCATCTCCTGGCGCTACCCGTTCGTCGAAGCGCTCACCGGCATCCTGTCGGCGGCCGTGGCGTGGAAGCTCGGCTTCGGTTGGCCGCTCCTCGGCGGGCTGGTGTTCACCTGGTTCCTCGTGGCACTCGCATTCATCGACATCGACACGCAGCTGCTCCCCGATTCACTGACGTTGCCCCTCGTATGGCTCGGCGTGCTGGCGGCGCTCATGGCGCCTCACGTTGGACTCCTGCCTTCGACCGATGCCGCGCTCCCCATCCCCCTCGCCGATGCCGTGGTCGGAGCGGTGGCGGGCTACATGAGCCTCTGGCTCGTCTACCACGGCTACAAGCTGCTGATGAAGCAGGAAGGTATGGGGCAAGGCGACTTCAAGCTGCTGGCGGCGATCGGCGCGTGGCTCGGGTGGCAAATGCTCCTGCCCACGATCCTGTTCTCGGCCGCCGTGGGGGCGATCATCGGCAAGATCATGCTGAGCCTGCAGAAGAAGGACAGCGCGACCACCCACATCTCCTTCGGCCCCTACCTCGCGGCCGCCGGGTGGCTCAGTCTCATGTTCGGCCACGAAATCGTGGCACGCTACCTGGCGCTCTATCCGCACAGAAACTGAGGTTAGCCAGCCATGACGAGGCGCGTCTTCCGCGTTGGCCTCACCGGCGGCATCGCAAGCGGCAAATCCACTGTGGCCCGGCTGTTCGAAGCCTTGGGCGTTCCCGTCATCGATACGGACTTGCTGGCGCGCGAAGTCGTCGCGCCCGGGGAACCGCTGTTAGGCCAAATCGCCGCCCGGTTTGGCGCGGGCGTGCTGGCTGAAGACGGCAACCTGAACCGCAAGTCGCTGCGTGCGCTCGTGTTCGCGGACGCGGCGGCCCGGGCGGATCTCGAACAGCTCATGCACCCCGCGATCCGGGCCCGCCTCGAAGCGTCTTCGGCGGCGCTCGGCGGGCCGTATCAGCTATTGGTCATTCCGCTGCTCGTGGAGACCGGGGGACGGACTCCGGTGGATCGCGTCCTGGTCGTCGATTGCAGCGAAGCGCTGCAGATCCGGCGGCTGCAGGCACGCGACGGAGCGACGCTTCAGCAGGCGCGCCAGATCCTCGCCGCGCAGGCCACGCGCGAAGCGCGGCTCGCGATGGCGAACGACGTGATCGTGAACGAAGGCGACCTCGGCGCGGTGCGCGACCGGGTCGCGGACCTGCATGCGACGTATCTGAAACTCGCCCGCAGCGCGTAGCCCGGGACGCGTGGCACGCGGCGCATCACCCAAGCGCGTACCCCGCCAAGCCCCGACTCGAGCTTCCATTTCGCATTGAGCGTTTACGTGCGACGCATTCGTCCCGCAGAATAGGGCGATGGCCGCCGAGGAAATGCGGGAGCAAGCTCCCGCCACCGAAACCGAGACACTGATCTTCGAGCAACCGCTGAGCGAGCGGATGCGCACCTTCCTGCGCCTCGATTTTCTGTACACGCAGGCTCTCTACCACAACGAGGTCGCCAGCCAGTGGGGCAGCCGCGCGGCGATGTCGTGCCTGCTGGACGTGCTGGCCATCAGCACCCGGGGCGATATCCGCTCGGACGTGCTGAAAGAGCTCGAGCGGCAGATCAACTCGCTCAACGAGTTCCAGACGAAGCCGGGCGTGGACACCGGAAGGCTCAAGACCGTGCTGGCGAACCTGGTGCGGCTGCGGTCGGAGCTTCACAACGCAGGCTCCGCGTTCCTGCAGCCGCTGCGGGATTCGGAGTTTCTGAGCGCCATCAAGCACCGCAGCGCCATTCCGGGCGGCACGTGCGAGTTCGACCTGCCGGATTACTACTTCTGGCTGAGCCAGCCTGACGAAACGCGGATGCAGACGTTCAACGAATGGCTCGGGCTGCTTCGGCCGCTCTGCGACGCCATTGCCGAGCTGTTGTGGCTCACGCGGGCGAACGGGCGGGCGCGTCACGAAGTGGCGAAGGGCGGCTCGTTCAACATCACCTTCGACCGGGATACGCCGATCCAGCTCCTGCGCATCTCGCTGCCGAAGGCGACGGGGCTCTATCCGGAGATCAGCGGCAGTCACTACCGCTGCAGCCTGCGCTTCCTCACCTGGAACGGCCTTACGGCGCGACCCACGCAGAGTGAGAGCGACGTCCCCTTCATCCTGAGCTGCTGTACGTGAGCCATTGGAAAAAATGCGCCTGCGGCGATTTTTTCAAGCCTTCACTCCTGTTTCCGGCGGCAAAAAGCGTCGTTTTTGCCGCCTGCGCCGGCGCGTAGCTGCGCCCAGGCCATGAGTCCCGTACGCGTCAAGTGCCCGACTTGCGGCAGGCAGATCGAATGGTCTGAAACCGCGACGTTCCGGCCGTTCTGCAGCGATCGTTGCCGGCTGATCGACCTCGGCGCGTGGCTTTCCGAGCAGCGTTCGATTCCCGGCGAGACGGCTGAGCTGCCTCCCGACTCCGCCCCCGGCGACGAAGAGCGCTAGGGAAGGTCGGAAGAACAAGAAGTTCCTCTGACTTCCCCTAGCGAGTCCCGCGATCGCGGCCGCGACCCGCCTCGTCGTCAGACGACGGTGCCACCTCTTCCGCGACCGGCACCGGCATGCCGAGCGCCTGCGCAACGAACGCCCACTGATCCGCGAAGTCCTCGATCTGCATCCACACGGGCTTGCTCGGGCCGCCCGCGCCGCTATGCCCCGCGCGTGTTTCGACGCGGATCAGTACCGGATTCGCGCAGCCTTGCGCCCTCTGCAGGGTCGCCGCGAACTTGAAGCTGTGCCAGGGGACGACGCGATCGTCGTGGTCCGCCGTCGTGATCAACGTCGGCGGGTAGCAGGCGCCCTCCTTCAGGTTGTGGAGCGGCGAGTAGGCGAACTGCGCCTTGAACTCCTCGGCGTTCTCGCTCAGGCCGTAGTCGGTGGACCACTGTCGCGCATTCGCGCTGGCGGTGTGATAGCGAAGCATGTCGAGCACGCCGACGGTCGGCAGCGCGGCGCCAAACAGGTCCGGCCGCTGCACCAGCACCGCGCCGACCAGCAGGCCGCCGTTGCTGCGGCCGTGGATCGCGAGCCGCTTCGGGCTCGTGTAGTTCTCGTGGATCAGATATTCGGCCGCCGCGATGAAATCATCGAACACGTTCTGCTTGTGAGTGCGGGTGCCCGCAAGGTGCCACGCTTCGCCGTACTCACCGCCACCGCGGATACTCGCTTCCGCAACCACTCCGCCCATCTCGAGCCACGCCAGGAACTGCGCGCGAAACGTCGGGGTGGCCGCGGCATTGAAGCCGCCGTAGCCATAGAGCAGCGTCGGCTGGTTGCCGTCCTTCTTCATCTCGCGCTTGTGCGTGATGAACATCGGCACGCGCGTGCCGTCCTTGCTGTTGTAGAAGACCTGTTCGGTGACGAAGTCGTCCGTCTTCGCCGGGAGATTCGCCTTGCGCCAGAGGGTGGCGGTGTTGGTCGCCGGCTCGAAGCGGTAGATCGACGCGGGGGTCACGTAGTCGGCGTAGGCGAAGAACGTCTCCTGGTCGCTCGAGTCGCCCGGGAAACCTTCCGTCGTGCCCAGGCCCGGCAACGAAATCTCTCCGGCCGGCTTTCCGCTGGTCTCGAAGAGACGCACGGAGTTGTGCGCGTCTTTCAAATACTGCGCGATGATGCGGCCGCCGACGTAGTACGCGGACTCCAACGCCATGTCCGCCACCGGAATCACCGTGCGCCACGCGCTGGGCTGCGGATGCTTCGGGTTGACGGCAATCACTCGGGCGTTCGGCGCGTCCTTCGTGGTATGGAAGTAGAGCTCGTCGCCCTTGCCGCCGATGAACGTGTAGTACGCGTCCCACTTGTCGAAGAGCGGCCGGGGCTGCGCGCCCGGCTTACCGAGCTCGAGCACGTCGACGCCATTCAGGAAATCGCCATCGGTGATGGTGATCACGAGGTACCGGCCGTCTTCGGTGACATTCGGCTGCGGCAGCCGGGTCGGATTGTTCTTCACCTTGTAGATGAGCCGATCCCGCTCCTGCGGCTCGCCGAGCTTGTGGAAGTAGACGTCGGGGCGGCCCGCATCATCGCCTCGGCCATCCGCACGCGCGGGATAGAGGCTGTAGTAAACGCCCGAGCCATCGCGCGCCCACGAAACGCCCCAGAACTTGGTGCGGCGAAGGCCACCGTCCACATCCTTGCCGTCGCTCGCGCGCCGGAAGTTCCAGATCTGCCAGTCCGTTCCGCCGTCGGAGACGGCATAGGCGACGATCTCGCCGTTCGGGCTCGGTTGGTATTCGGCAAGCGAAATCGTGGCGTCCTGCGCGGCGGCGTTCGGATCGAACAGCGGCTTGCCCGCTGACCCGAGATCTTCCGTCACGTACAGGACGGACTGGTTCTGTTTGCCGTCGTTGCGCGTGAAGTAGTAATGCGCACCGGCCTTGTGGATCACGCCGTAGCGCTCATAGCTCCAGAGCTGCGTAAGCCGCCGCTTCACCCACTCGCGCGTCGGCAATTTCTCCAGGATCGGTCGGGTGAGCGCGTTCTGCGCATCGACCCACCGCTTCGTCTGTTCGGAGTCCAGCTGTTCGAGCCCCCGGTACGGATCGGCGACTTTGGTGCCGAAATAGTCATCGACGACATCGCCGCGCTCGGCGGCCGGATAGGTCAGCTTCGCCGTCCCGAAGGCCGGCGCGTCCGCGTGGCCGATGGTGGCCGGCGGCTCGCTGCTCTGCGTGCAGGCCGCGAGCAGCGCCGCCACCGCCATCGCCATCGCCGAGGCGATGAGCAGTGCGTGGCGGCTGACGGAAAGACGTCGTTGCGGGTGGCTCGTGTGCGGTTTCATCCCTAAACTCATTGCGAATTTGATGCGGGGAAGTCTAGCAAAGCACTCCATGTTCATGACCACACCACCTGCCGCACGCTTGGTGCTATTCGTCCTGCTACTCTCGGCTTTTCAGCCCGCAGGCGCCGAGATGCTGACGATCGAACGAATCTTTGCCGCACCGGACTTGTCCGGCGCGAGCCTCCGATCTCCACAGATTTCCCCTGACGGCCACTATGTGGCGTACCTGCGGGGCAGCGACCGGAACAAGGATCGGCTCGATCTCTGGGCGTACGACATCCGCGCGAAGAAGCACACGCTGCTGGTGGATTCGTCGCAGCTCGCTCCGCAGGAACGGGCGCTCTCCGCGGAGGAAGAGGCACGGCGCGAGCGGCAGAGAACCTCGTCGCTGTCGGGCATCGTCGAGTACCAGTTCTCACCGGATTCGCAGTCCCTTCTCGTGCCGCTCGGCGGCGATCTCTACGTTTACAACCTGCGCGCGCACGGCTCGGAGGCGGTCCGGCGCATCACACAGACGGACAGCTTCGAGACCGACGCGCGATTCTCGCCACGCGGGCGGTATGTGAGCTTCGTTCGCGATCAGAACCTCGTAGTCTACGACCTCGCCTCCGGCAAGGAGCGGGCGATCACGCGGGACGGGGGTGGGCTCGTCAGCTTCGGCGTAGCGGAGTTCATCGCGCAGGAGGAAATGAATCGCACCACCGGATACTGGTGGTCGCCCGACGAGAAACACATCGCGTTCGCCCGTGTGGATGAATCGCCGGTCGCCGAAGTGGAGCGGTTCGAGATATACGCGGACTCCGTGAAGGTGGTGAAGCAGCGCTATCCGGCGGCGGGCGCGAAGAACGCGCTCGTACAGCTGTTCACCGCGGATCTTGACCGACCAGATGCGCCAGCCGTGCAAATGGATCTCGGCTCCGTCAGCGATATCTATCTCGCCCGCGTGAACTGGTTTCCGGATGGCGGCTCGCTCGCCGCGCAGCGGCAGAGCCGCGACCAGAAAACACTCACACTGTTGCGGATCAACGCGCGCTCGGGTGCGGCGACGGAACTGCTCACCGAGAAGAGCGACACATGGGTGGACCTTCATGACGAGCTCACGCTGCTCGAGCAGACGCCGCGCTTCATCTGGCAATCGCGACGATCGGGGAATCGGCATCTCTATCTCTATGGCAACGACGGCAAGCTGATCCGCGCGTTGACCGAAGGTAACTGGGATGTCGTTGGTGAAGGCGATCGCGCGATTCGTGGCGTCGATGAGCGCAGCGGTCGCGTTTACTTCATGGCGAACAAGGAGTCGCCACTGGAGCGGCAGCTGTACTACACGCCGCTGAATGAAGGCACGCGCGAGCTCCATCGCGTAACGCAGTCGTCCGGCTGGCATGCCGCGACGATGTCGAAGGACGCGAAGGTGTTTCTCGACACGTTCTCCACGCCGGAGGTGCCGCCTTCGCTCACCCTTCGATCGTCGGCTGGCGAATCGCTCGCGGTGCTCGTCGAGAACGAAGTGAAGGGCGACCACCCCTACGCGCCTTTCATGTCCGAGCACGTCGCGACCGAGTTCGGGACATTGACGGCGCGCGATGGGCAGACGCTGAACTACCAGTTGCTCAAGCCGCGCAATCTCCAGCCGGGCAAGCGCTATCCCGTCGTCGTTGACGTGTACGGGGGGCCTGGCGTTCAGCGGGTGCGGCGCGCGTGGGGCGGATATCCACGCAGTAATGAGGGATTTTTCCGTCAGTTTCTCGTGCAGCACGGCTATATCGTCTTCACGCTCGACAATCGCGGCAGCGGCTTCCGTAGTGTGCGGTTCGAGACCGCGCTCTATCAGCGAATGGGGTCGGTAGAGGTCGAGGATCAGGTTGCCGGCGCTCACTACCTGAAGACACTTCCGTTCGTGGATCCGGCGCGCATTGGCGTGTTCGGCTGGAGCTACGGCGGGTACATGGCGCTCATGTGCATGATGCAGGCCCCGAAGGAGTTCGCCGCGGGAGTCGCGGGTGCGCCGGTGACGGACTGGAGCCTCTATGACACTCACTACACCGAGCAGTTCATGAGCACTCCGCAGGCGAACGAAGCAGGGTACAAGGCGGGCAACGTGCTCACCTACGCTTCGAAGCTCGACGCTCCGCTGCTCGTGATGCATGGAATGGCCGACGACAACGTGCTGTTCACGCACAGCACCGCGCTGTTCAAGACGCTGCAGGACCTGAACAAACCGTTCGACATGATGACCTATCCCGGGAGCAAGCACGCTCTGCTGCGCTTCGCGTCGACGGGGCCGCATGGCTACGAGACGGTGGTGAGATTCTTCGAGGCGCACCTGAAGGCGAAGCCGCAAAAACCCGACTCCTGAGGGCATCGCTCCCGCGAAAGGGCGAGGCGCTGGCGCGGTGCCGGCGATAGAGTGACCTTCGAGGCAAACCCCGGAGCGAACCATGCGACTCACCCAGCTTCAGAAAGCGGAGAGATTCCGCGCCCTGCACGAACGAGCCGGCGCGTTCGTCATTCCGAATCCCTGGGATGCGGGTAGCGCTCGCATTCTCGAGCGGCTCGAGTTCGAGGCGCTGACGACGACGAGCGCGGGGCTCGCGTTCGCGCTGGGGCGTCGCGACGGCACGGCGACGCGGTCAGAGACACTCTCGAATGCGCGCGCGATCGTCGATGCCACGGACCTGCCGGTCGCGGCCGACCTCGAGAACGGCTTTGGCGATTCACCGCGGGATGCGGCAGAGACGATTCGGCTCGCGGGTGAGAAAGCGGGGCTCGTCGGCGGTTCGATCGAAGACGCCACGCGCGATCCGCGCAAGCCGATTTACGACTTCGAACATGCGGTGGAGCGCATCGCCGCCGCCGTCGAGGCGGCGCGCGCACTGCCATTCCCTTTCGTGCTCGTCGCGCGCGCCGAGAATTATCTGCACGGCCGACCGGATCTCGAAGACACGATTCGCCGCCTGCAGGCCTTTCAGAAAGCGGGTGCCGATGCGCTGTACGCGCCGGGCGCGAACAGCGCGGAAGACATCCGGCTCATCTGCTCTTCCGTCAGGCGCCCGGTGAACGTTCTCGTGCCCTCCAAGGGCCCGCGCATGCCGGTCAACGAGCTTGCGGCGCTCGGCGTGAAGCGCATCAGCCTCGGCTCAGCCATGAGCCGAGCGGCGTTGGGGGGATTCGTGCGGGCGGCGAGGGAAATTCAGGGCAGCGGCACATTCAACTTCATGGACGAGGCCTTGCCCTATGCCGACGCGAACGGGTGGATGGCGGGCGGCGACAAGGAGCAAGGGTCGAGATAGCGGGACTGTTTCCCAAGGCTTTTTCGACAGGAAGAACCACGCCGCTATCAATCAGCCGGCATCCTGATATCAATCAGCCCGCCCTGATTGCAATCAGCCGGAACTTGGGAGGCCTGGGGAGCCGTGCCCGATGTATCACGATGTCGTCATGCCCTTTGGCGAACGGCTATTCGCGGCACCCATCTCCACGCTTTGGAAGTGACTGACCGTTCAGCGAGACGGCACCACGCGCGGAATCGCTGTTGCCGCGGCCTTGCTCACCGCTCCCGCGAGATCGCCAGGACTCGCCACCGGCCCGGCGGAGGGTGCCGATGACGATTGCACACTCGCTTCCAGCTGCCGCATCTCCGCCAGCTCCGCATCCGTCAGCATCGGCGTGTCGAGCGCGCCGATATCCTCATCGAGCTGCGCGATCGTCACCGCGGAAGGCAACGCCAGCGAAACCCCTTCGAGCGACAAGGCAAATCGCAACGCCGTCTGCGCGAGCGAGCGATCCGGCCGAATCCATTTCACCGAGGCCGCGGCGCACGCGCGCCGAAACGCCAGTTGCGCAGCCGAGTGATGGGACGATTCGTCGGCCTTCGTGATGCCAACAGTGTTCGTGAGCAACCCTTCACCCAGCGGCGAAGCCGCGATCACCGCAACCCCGCGCTCGCGCGCCAGCGCCAGGAACGGCCCGCACGCCGACTGATCCACCAGGCTGATCGAAAGCTGGATGGTCTCGATGCTCGGATGGCGGAGCGCGGCGTACGCGTCGGCCAGGTCGTAAGCCGTGACACCGTAGTGAAGAATCTTTCCCGCCGCCTTCAGGCGATCGAGTGTCTCGCTCGCCTCGAACTCGGTCAGGTCCCGCACCGTGGGATTGTAAAGTTGGTACAGGTCTATGTAGTCCGTGCCCAGCCGTTTGAGGCTCCCTTCCACCGCGCGCACGAGATGTTCGGGTGAATAGTCGTAATGCTTGCGCCGCGCGTGCGCGAGCTTGATCGAGCGTCGCGCGCCGCCCAGCGCCTTCCGGAAAGGCCGCAGGAGCGGCCGGCTGCGCAGGAGCGCCTTGTCGAGCCGGCTCCAGGTGCCCCCGCCCTTCGTGGCGATGACGACCCGCGAGCGCCGCGCGCCAAGGGCACGCCCCAGAATTCTTTCACTGTTTCCGAGGCTGTACGTATCCGACGTGTCGAAGAAGGTGACGCCGGCGTCGAGGCAACGAGCCACGAGGTCCAGCGAGCCCTGTGTCCCGGGCCCGAAGAGGCCTCCACCGAGAGCGGAGCAGCCGAACCCGATCTCGGAGACCTTCAGGGTGGTCTCACCCAGCAAGCGATAGCTCATCGGCACGGAAGTAGGACCTATGTTGTTCTGATTCCTGTGTCCCGGTGCTGCACGTTTCGGACCAGCTCCCGGCACAAATCCTGCGACACGCTGCCAAGGACCGGGCGGCGCTTCAGCCCACGGGATCGCTTTCGCGGCTCACAGCCATACACAACGGTTAACTGATGACACGGCGGGTTTTGACGATCGTGCTGGCGGAAGCCACCCTGGACCTGCTGGTTCCGTGGGCCGAAGCCGGCCGCCTCCCGGTATTCGCAAGAATGATGTCGCAGGGCGCCTGGGGCCGGCTGCGCTCGCAGATGCCCATGGTCACGCCGCAGATGGCCGGAACCCTGGTCACCGGCCGTTCGCCGGGGCATCACGGGCTCATGGATTTCTGGCAGCGCGGGTCCGACGGCGAGTTCCGCGAAGTACAGGGCTCGGCGCTGCGAACGGCGCCCATCTGGCAGCTGCTCGGCGAGCGCGGGCTCGAGAGCGGCATCCTCAACCTGCCGTTCACGTATCCGCCGCCGAAGCTCAAGGGCTTCATGATTTCGGGGGAGGATGCGCCCGGCGTGCATCCTTCCATCGCGTATCCGCGCGAGCTGCTGAAAGAAGTCACGAAGCGCTTCGGCCGCTATCGCCTGAAAGACACGTTCCCCGGCGGACGCCAGAAGACCGACTACCTCACGCTGATCGACGAAGACGTGCGCGCACAGACGGATGCGTTCGCACACCTGCTCGCGACGCGCCGCTGGGATTTCGGGCTCGTCTTCTTCAGCCACACCGCCATGTGCCAGCACTACTTCTGGGCCGACATGGAGAGCAAAGACCCCGCGAATCCATTTCGAGGCGTCGTCGAGTCCGCGTATCGCGCGCTCGACACCGCGGTGGGCCGGCTGATGCAAGCCGCCGGTCCCGACACGAATGTGATCGTGATGTCCGACTCGGGCGCGGGCCCGCTCTACGCCGGCGCGAACGTCAACACACTGCTCGAGCAGCACGGCTTCCTGCGCTATCGCGAGCAGTCCGCCGGCGCCGGGAAAAAGACAGACGTCACGCTGACCGAGAGAATCCGGCGCGCCGCGCTTGGCCGGCTGCGCAAGTCCTCGCTCTACTTCGCCGCGAATCACTATCTGAAGCCGCTGAAGAGCTGGATGCAGTCGAATCGCGACGGCTCCGGTATCGACTGGTCGCGCACCATCGCGCACTCGCGCGGCCAGTGGGGCCATCTCTACATCAACCTGAAGGGCCGGGATCCGCACGGCATCGTCGAGCCGGCGGACTACGACAAGGTGTGCGCGGACATCGCGAAGAAGCTCGAGGCGACGGTCGATCCCCAGCGACGCGAAGCGCCGATCGCGAAAGTCTGGCGTCGGGATGAGCTGTATCACGGCCCCGGCTGTCGATCAGGCCCCCGACCTCATCATCGACTGGCGCGACGGCGGCTACATGCCGAACGATCGCGATCGTGGCGAGACCGCGGTGTTCGCGCCGCGCTTCCGCCAATACATGAGCTGGCCCACGACGGGCAGCCATCGGCTCGACGGCGTGCTGATCGCGGCGGGGCCGGACATCGAGCCGGGCACGCGCGTTCACGGCGCGCGTCTCATCGACATCATGCCAACGTGGTTGCAGCTGCTCGGGCAGCCGGTGCCCCGCGAGCTCGAAGGAAAACCCATCTACTCATTGCTCGAGCGCCGCAAGGCGTCCTAGTCAAACACATGACCACGAATGGGACGAGAGACGTGTGCGCTGTAGTCGATGCGCACGTCCATCTGCATGCCTGCTATGACCCCGACGCGTTCCTGAATCACGCGTACTTCAATCTGGCCAGCGCGGCGGCGCGCACGGCGCCGCCGGTGATGCGCGCCTGCTACCTGCTCATGACCGAGACCGAATCGGACGACTACTTCGGCCGGCTCCACGACATCGCCACCGGCCACGCCAACGGCCACAGTGGCTGGCTGAAACGCTGGAAGCTGCGCGCGACGGACGAGCCCGAGTCGCTGGTCGCCGAAGAAGCGAATCGCCGCCTCTACGTTGTCGCGGGCCGGCAGGTTGCGTGTCGCGAGGGTCTCGAAGTGCTCATCATCGGCACGCGACAGAAGTTTCGCGATGGCGAATCGATTCGCGATGTGCTGAACACCGCGGCGTCGCTCGGGCTGCCGCACGTGATTCCGTGGGGCCTGGGGAAGTGGTTTTTCAAGCGCGGCAAGCTCGTCAGCGAGCTCATGCGCGAGTACCGCAAGCCCACGCTGTTTCTCGGCGATGAAGGCGGGCGGCCGGGGTTCTGGCCGTATCCGTCTCACTTCCGCGAGGGCGCCGGGCTCGGCGTGCGCGACCTGCCGGGCACCGATCCGTTGCCGTTCCCTCACGATGTCTCGAAAGTGGGGCGCGTTGGAATTCGCGTGCCCATCGAGCTCGACGAGCGGCGGCCCGCGCACAGCCTGCTTACCGTATTGAGTGATGGGCGCACCCCGCTCGATCGGTTCGCCAGCCTGGAGCCGCCGATCATGTTCGTGCGTAACCAGGTGGCCATGCAGCTGCGCAAACGCCGGCCGTCGAACGGCGCGCACGCCTGATCCCGTCCTTGGGGAGATGACACCACCATGTGCGGAATCGCCGGAATAGCCACTCGCGGAAGCAAACCCGCACGCGAAGCCGTGCACGGGATGTGCGACGTGATGGCGCACCGGGGCCCGGACGGCGAAGGCATCCACGTCGCCGTGGGTGTCGGCATCGGCATGCGACGCCTCGCCATCATCGACCTGAGCACGGGCGATCAGCCCGTCTCGAACGAAACCGGCACGATCAAAGTCGTCTTCAACGGCGAGATCTATAACTACCGCGAGCTGCGCGCCGACCTCGTGTCGAAGGGGCACATGTTCCGCAGCGTCGGCGACAGTGAAGTCATTCCGCACCTCTACGAGGAGTACGGGCTCGACTTCATCAATCGCCTGAACGGAATGTTCGCAATCGCGCTGTGGGACGCGCCGAAGCGCAGGCTGTTACTCACGCGGGATCGCGTTGGCATCAAGCCGCTCTACTACAGCCAGCGTCGCGGCAACCTGTATTTCGGCTCCGAGGTGAAATGCATCCTCGCGGCCGACGGCTCGGCGCGCGAGACGAACCCCACCGGGGTGGACCAGCTCCTGACGTTCGAATACACCGCGAGCCCGGTGACGTTGTTCAAGGACGTGCACAAGCTCCCGCCCGGCAGCTGGCTTACGTGGACCGAGGGCGAGGTGCGCCAGGGAACGTACTGGTCGCCGCCCGCGCAGGTCGAGCCCTTCAAAGGCACGGTGCCCGAGCTGGCCGAACAACTTAGATTCACGGTGACGGAAGCGGTGCGCCGACAGCTCGTCAGTGACGTGCCGCTCGGCGCATTCCTTAGCGGCGGCATCGACTCGTCGATTCTCGTGGCCGCGATGCGCGAAGTGTCCACGCAACCGCCGATGACATTTTCCGTCGGCTTCAGCGATTCGACTTACAGCGAGCTCGAGTACGCCGACATCGTCGCGCGCCATTGCAACACCCAACACTTCCGGGAAGTGCTGACGCCGGACTACCTTTCGACGCTGCCCGACGTCGTGAAGCAACTCGATCAGCCGATTGCCGACTTCTCGGTGTTTCCGACGCTGCTGGTGTCGCGCATGGCGCGCAAGCACGTGACCGTCGCGCTCGGCGGCGATGGCGGCGATGAGCTCTTCGGCGGCTACGACAGCTACGTGGCCGATCACTATGCATCGAGCTCGATCGACTGGTTGCCGCGCCCTCTGCGCGCGGCGCTCGAGCGGTTCGCGCGCGTGATGCCGCTGGGCCAGGGCAAGCGCGGCGTAGCCAATCAGGTGCGACGGTTCCTGGAAGGCGCGGCGCTGCCGGCAAGCTGGCAGCACATGCGCTGGGCGATGTTCCTGTCGAACGATGCACGGGCGCGACTCTACAAGCCGGCGTTCCGTGCGCAGGTCGGCGAGCAGACGGGGCAGCTCGTCAGCTCGCTGCTCGAGGGCCCGGGCGGCGACCGGCTGACGAAGCAGATCCGCTGCGACATGCGGCTCTACCTGCCCGAGAACATCCTGCCGAAGGTCGATCTCATGAGCATGGCGACATCGCTGGAAGCGCGCGTGCCCTATCTCGACAACGACGTCATCGATCTCGCGCTGTCGATTCCGGCGCACCTGAAGGTGCGCGGCGGCGTGCGAAAGTGGATTCTCAAGAAGGCCTTCGAAGGCCGGCTGCCGGAGCGGATTCTGTCTCGCGGCAAGGAAGGCTTCAGCATGCCGATGAAGAACTGGCTGAACGGCGCATGGAATCCGCTCATGCACGAGCTGCTGAGCGAGTCGAACCTCGCGGACGAAGGGATCTTCGACGCGCGCTACATCACCGAGCTGATGCATCAGCACGAAACGGGCGCGCGGAACCACAGCCACACGCTGTGGGCCCTGATGGTCTACCACCTGTGGCGCGATCGTTACGCGCGACAGGTATCCACCGCACAGGTCGAGGCATGCACCGGGACCTGAAGCGCATGGCGAGCGTGGACCATGACGTCGTCGTGGTCGGCGGCGGCATCCATGGCGCATGCGCGGCGTGGGAGGCGGCACGACGCGGCCTGCGCGTGGCGCTCGTCGAGGCGGACGACTTCGGCAACGCGACCACGAGCAACAGTCTTCGCACGTTCCACGGCGGCCTTCGCTACCTGCAGCAGCTCGATTTCAAACGGATGCGCGAATCGATCCGCGAACGACGCGAATGGCTGCGTATCGCGCGCGATATCGTGAAACCGGTGCGCTTCGTTCTGCCGACCTCGGGCTACGGAATGCGCGGCCCGGCGGCGCTTGGGGTCGCACTGTTCGCGAACGATATGGTCAGCATCGATCGCAACGATGGCGTATGGGCCGACCGTCACATGCCCCGCGGCGAGCTGTGGCGGGCGCGCCGCGCGCGCCAGATTTTCGCGGGCACGGCGATCGAGGGCATCAACGGAGCGGCCGTCTGGTACGACGCCATCTGCCTGAATACGGAACGGCTGCAGATCGCGATTCTCGCCGCGACCGTCGCGGCGGGCGCGCAGATCGCGAACTACGCGCGCGCGCTCGAGATCCGGCGGGACACGCTCGGTGCCAGCGGCGTTCGCGTTCGGGATGAAGCATCCGGCCGCGAATACACCTTGCGTGGGCGAGCGATCATCAATGCCGCGGGGCCGTGGGTCGACGAGTGGCTTCCGCCGAGCCGAACGACGCCGGGTCCGAGGCACTTCGCGGCGTCGAAGGCGTTCAACCTGCTCACGCGTCCGCTGCCGTTCGTCGAGGCAATCGCGCTGCCGTGCTCGAGCACCTACTTCGCGATTCCGTGGAACGGCCGAACGCTCATCGGCACTCGTCACCTGCGCTGCCAGCATTCCTCGACCACGGCCAATGTGACGGCGGACGAAGTGCACGCCTTCCTCGGCGACATCAACAGCGCGCTGGGAAAGCATCGGATCGCGCCGTCCGATGTGCTCGGCGTGTTCTGCGGCCTCCTGCCGGAACGCGAAGGCAACACGGGCAAGGACGTTGCGCTCCTCAAGACGGCCCGCGTAATCGATCATGGCGCAAAGGACGGCCTGCCCGGCCTCTACTCCATCGTCGGCATCAAGTGGACCACCGCGCGCGCGGTCGCCGAACGGGCCGTCGGGATGGCCTGCGCCTGGATGTCCGTATCCGCCAACCCTCGCGCCGATCGCCCGCTGAAAATCGAGGTTCGGGGCATCGATGCGCCCGCGATTCTCGACCTCATCGCTCGCGAGGCCGGGCTCGGCGAGCGCGTAGTGCCCGATATACCGGTCGCAAAGGCGCAGATCGTTCACGCCGCGCGATCCGAGATGGCGTTGTGCCTGTGGGATGTGGTTCGCCGCCGCGTGCCGCTCTATCTGAGCGACATGCTCGATACGCGCGTGCTCGAAACGTGCGCCGAGTTGATGGCGCGCGTGCTCGGATGGAGCCGCACGGAAATAGCGCTGCAAGTCGCGCACACTCTCACGCAGCTCGACGACTTTCGCGGAGCGAAGCTGCGCACCCCGGCGGCCCGCGCCGTTCAACCAGACGATCCAACCATCGCGCACGAAATGCGGTTCGAGGCTCCGTGAAGCCCAACGATCAAGTGAAGCTGCTTTACGTCTCGGTGCACGACCCGCACGTGCCGCTGACGGGAACGGGCGCGCGCGTCGGCGCGTTCGTAAACTTCCTGGCGGCCAGGCATCACGTCGATCTCGTCTATCTCGACGGTTCGGGCCAGCCGCCCTCCGCCGAGCTTTCCGCGCACTACGCGCACACCGTCACGGGCGTGGCGTCGAAGACGCGACTTCCGTTCAGCCAGCGAGCGTACTTCTCTTCAGCCGCGAGCTGTATCGGGCGGCGGCGGAGCGGCTGAGCCGCGAACGCTACGACTACATCGTGTGCGATTACGGATTGAGCGCGGTATACGGGCTGCTGCTGTCGAAGCGCTTCCGCACGCCCTTCATCTACAGCTCGCACAACATCGAGTTCCGCCAGCACCTGGGCAAAGCACGGCTGGACCCACGCCGCTTGCCGATTGCGATGTACATGTACGCGGCGGAAAGAATGGCGGTGAAGAAAGCGCGCTGCGTGATCGCCATCGCCCCGGCCGACGCCGACGTGTATGCGAGCTGGATCCCGCGCGAGAAGATGCTCGTCATTCCGCAGGGGTTCGACGAGCGCCAGTTCAACCCGTGGTATCCGCCGCCGCGCAATGCGCGCAAGACCATTCTCTTCTGCGGCAACTTCAAGATTCAGACGAACCGCGAAGTCGTGGACACGGTGATGCGGCACATCCTGCAGCCGGTGCTCGCGAAGTATCCGGACGCGCTGTTCCGCTTCGTGGGCAGCTGGCCGCCGTCCGACATCAAACATCCGAACATCGAGTTCACGGGCTTTCTCGAAGACTACCCGGCCGCGCTGAAAGGCGCCGACGTCGTGATTTCCCCGATGCGTCAGGGCTGGGGCTTCCCCACCAAAATCGTCGAAGCGCTCGCCTGCGGCAAGCCGACGGTGACGACACCCGTGGGCGGCCGCGCGCTCGAGAAGGACTATCACATCCTGAAATTCGCGGAGATCGACGCGTTCGCCGCCGAGATCTGCCGCAACCCTCGTCGACGACCGGCCCGTGACGGACGTGGATCACGCCAAGGTGAAGGCCCGCTACTCCTGGAGGCGAACGTGCGAAGGCTGTCGAACTGGATCGAGAACGACGCGAGCAAGCACGATGCTGACCGGTGGAACGGGACGCTTTGCCCGACGGGGCCGCGACCATGGCTTCGGTCGGAGCGTCGACCGACTTTGCGAGCGCGGCGGTCGTGCGTCGGCCTTGGCGGATCGCGACGCTCGATGCCAACGACCTCTCGGCGATCGACTCTTCCACCGGCTCATGGCTCGAGATCTGCGGCAATCCGCTCATCGAAGGCGCGGGCCATCGCGCGGAGTGGTTGCTCCGTGTGCTTCGGGAGCGCGGCTTTCCCGCGCTTGCCCAGGTGGAAGGCGCGTTCGCCCTCGTCTGGTGGGATGCGCCTCGCGGACGGCTGGTATTGCTGCGGGACCGCTTTGGCGCGGAGCCCTTCTACTACACGAATCGCGATACGGACCTCGTGTTCGGCAGCCGCGTGCGCGACTTCGGCATGCTCGATGGACGCGCGTTCGAGTTCTCGCCGCAGGGGCTCGTCGAGTTCCTCACGTACTGCTTCATCCCGGGCCGATGCGACGCTGGATCGCGATGTATGGCGCGTGCCCGCCGGCAGCTACGTTCAGTTCGATCCGATCACGCGCAAGACGAGCGTGGAGCCCTGGTATCGACTGTCTTACGCGCAACCCCTCATCCACGATGAGGCGACGATCACGCGTCGCTATCGCGAGCTGCTCGAAGCCGCGGTGGTGCGCAGGGCTCAGTGGCTCGCCGGCCGGCGCATTCCTCTCCGGCGGCATGGACTCCAGCTCCGTCGTCACGTTCATGCGACGTCACCTGCCCGGCGAGATCGACACGTTCGGCTTCCGATGCGCCGGCGCTTCGTTCGATGAGTCCCACTACGCGCGCAGCCTCGCGAAAGAGCTCGGCACGCAGCACAGCGAAGTGGAGTTCGGCGAAGCGCAGTCCCTCGACGTGCTCGACGCCGTGCGCACGATGGAGGTGCCCTTCTGCGATATCGGCATTGAGGTCGGCACGTGGATCCTCGCGCGCAGCGCCGCGGCCGCGTGGGTTACCTGCTCACGGGCGATGGCGGCGATGAGCTGTGGGCGAGCCACCCCATCTACGCCGCGCAGAAGCTGGTGAATTTCTACGATCGCGTGCCGATGCCGAAGGCCCTGAAGCGCGGCGTCGAGCGCCTGACCGCGCTCGTCAGGGACTCCGATAAAAAGCGCAATCTCGCCGTTGTGGTGAAGCGCCTGCTGCCGCGCGTGGATCTTCCGGTGCCGCTCGGTCCGTACCGTTGGCGCGTCTACTACACGCAAGCGGAGCTCGCGCACCTTCTGCAGCCAACGCTGGCGACGCGCCTGGGCGACATCGATCCCTATGCCTGTGTGCTCGATGCCTTCCACGATACGACGGCCCCGAGGACGGCCTCTCCGAACATCTGTACAACGACTACCGCACGGCTTCGAGCTTCTACTTCTCGCGCCTGATGCTCGCACGTACCTTCGGTGTGGAGGTGCGCACGCCGTTCTACGATCGCGAGCTCGTGGAGTTCGGTGCGCGCATCCCCGCTGGCCTCAAGCTCGAGGGCATCGAGCGCACGAAACGCCTGTTCCGCCAGGCCATGCGGGGCGTGCTGCCGGACGTCGTGAATGCCCGCAAGGACAAGCTCGGGCATTCCGTGCCACTCAAGAACTGGCTGCGGCTCGACGGCATGCTCGGGCGACGCGTGCGCGAGGCGCTACGCGCCGGGGATGCGCCGATCGCGGAGATCCTGCGCCCCGCTACCTCGAACGGCTCATCGATGAGCACGTCACCCGCCGGCACAACCACTCGCACCGGCTGTGGGCCGCCTTCGTGCTCGATGCGTGGCTGCGCGAGCGCGCCAGCACACGGGTGGCGGGACGTGGCCGCGTGATCGCGGTCGACCCAAAACCTCGCGTCGCGTACGTTCGCGGCTCAATTCCTGAATCCGTTCGAAGCGCAGTATCTGGAGCCCCTGCAGGATCGTTTCGACATCACCGCGGTGTATCCGCGCTCGCATCGCTTCGACGTCCGGGACCTTCGGATTGCCGCGCGTGGAGCTGCCGTGCCTCGACTACATCAACGGGCTCGTGCCACGGCGGCTCGGCGGCTTCGCGATCCCCAATCCGCAGAAGCGGCTGGGGCTCGACGAGTATCTCTTCGGCCTCGACCGGCTGCTGCCGGGGCTCGACATCGTGCACGCCGGCGAGCAGACGTTCTACTGCTCGTATCAGATCGCCCAGCGCAAGAAGCGTTACGGCTACAAGCTCATCTGCCTGCAGGCCGAGGTCAATCCGTTCTGGGCGGAAGGCAACGGACGTGCCCTCGAGCGCGCGGCGTTCGTGCGCGCCAACGCGGATCTCTTCATCGCGCGTTCACAACGGGCGCGCAGCGCCCCTGCTCTGCGAAGGCGTCGAGGACGCGCGCATCCGCGTTATCGGCCACGGTATCGACACGCAAAAGTTCACGCCGGGAACGCGCTCACCGCAACTGAGCCAGCAATTCGGGATCTCGCCCGGACGATTTCGTGATCCTGCTCGTCGGCGCATGGTCTGGGAAAAGGGCCTCTTCAGCCTCGCGGATGCGGCCGCGCTCCTGCTACGCGATGAGTCGTTCCGCAGGCTCAAGCCGGTGTTCGTCCACGCCGGAGATGGGCCGGAGCGTGCCGCCCTCGAACGCCGCTTGCAGCGGCTCGGCATCGAGTCCAGCTTTCGGCTGATCGGGCCGCCAGCCCTATTCGCAATTGCCCGAAGTGCATCGGCTCGCGGACATCTTCGTGCTGCCCAGCATCTCGACGCGGAGCGTGCAGGAACAGTTCGGAATTGCTCTCATCGAGGCCATGGCCACCGCCAAACCCGTTCTCACCACTCACTGCGGCGCTATCGACGAAGTGGTCGGCGATGCCGGTATCGTAGTGCAGGCGAATGACTACTTCCGCCTCGCCGAGGGGTTGAGGACGCTGGCGCTGGATCCGGGTTTGCGTGCCCGCCTCGGCCAACGCGGGCTGGAGCGCGTGCAGCGGCTCTTCACCTCGCGAGGTGATCGGCGAGCAGGTGGCGAACGCGTACGCCCACGTGCTGAGGCTGCATTGACCGTGCGCGAGCGGCTGCCTCACCACTTTCTTTTCCCGCACCGGTTCTTCGCGAGCAACGTGCGCGGTTTGCCGCCGGCGCCGGCCTACATGCTTCATCAAGTCGACGTGCAGCAGTTCGAGGCATTGTGCGCCAGCCTCGCCGCGCGGCGTATTCGAAGCATCACGTTCCCGAACTGCTCGCGGGCTACGGCGATGCGAACTCGATTCTGCTTACGTTCGATGACGGCTGGTCATCCGTGTGGTCGGCCGCCGCGCCGATCGCCAGTCGCTACAGTGTGAAGTTCACGCTCTTCCTCGCGCCGGAATGCGTGGAGGAATCGCTCGAGATTCGTACCACGATCGACACCGGCGCGTCGCCGGCCGAAGTCGCTCCGCGCGACCTCGGCCACCGCGCGCGACTCACCTGGGGTGAAGTGCTCGCGTTGCAGATGACGGGGTTCGTGGATATCCAGTCGCACTCGAGTCATCACGGGGTCGTGTTCAGGTCGCCCCGGCCGAAGGGCTTCGCCACACCTTCCGGGCCGTTTCCGCTCAATGGCCTCGCGCCGCTGGTGCAGCGAGAAGTCGTTGGCGATTCGGTGCAATTCCAGCCCGCGTTGGGAACGCCGCTCTATGAGTGGGGCCCGGCGTTGACCGTCGGCAAGCGCTTCCTCGAGTCACCGGAGATTCGTGCGAAGTGCACGCTGCTCGCGCGCGAGCACAACTTCTTCAAGCGGGAAAACTGGCGGAGTCTGCTGAACGCCGTCGCGCACGACGTTCCGGAGCAGTGGGAAAGCGCCGACGTTCGCCGCGAACGACTGCGCGCCGACCTGCAAGGTTCGCGTCAGATGATCGAGAACCGCATCCCCGGCACGCGCGTGACGGTTCTGGCGCCGCCTTGGGCGCAGATCGACCCGATGCTTGCCGAGGTCGCGCGCGAAGTGGGATACGAGCTTGTCGTGCTTGGCTATCCGTTTCACGTTGGGCATCTTGGAAGTAGCGTGCCGCTCTATCCGAGGTTGTTCGGTGATGCGTCCTGGATTCCGGCGCTCGGCACGCTGCGCGGCGCGCCGCGCTGGTGGCAAGCGCGCGCGCGAGCTCTCGAACGCCGCCGCACGGGAGCGATTCCCTAGCTGCCCGTGAAAGTCTGAAGAACTTCTCTGAAATCGCTTGTCGCTGAGCGCGGCGCCGGGGTGTGCAAGCGAAGGGGTCTCGGAAATTCTGACAGGGGGATACCGAACAGCGACGCCGTGCTGTCGGCCCGAAGTCAGTACGCACGCTGGGCCGCGTCGAAAAGGAGCGGTTATCGCCACGATTGGGCGGGGGTGAGTTCGGTATCCCCCTGTCAGAATTTCCGAGACCCCTTCGCTTGCACACCCCGGCTTCCTGATGCCGTCAGGGCGATTTCAGAGAAGTTCTTCAGACTTTCACTGCCGCCCTAGCCATCCGCGAAGAAACTGACGCTCGCGTGGGGATATCCACGTGAACCTGAGTGGCAGCGGGCAGTAGCGCCTCACTACTACCGCAAGCAACAGAACCAGCACGGCGTAGGCCGCGACGTTCGAGTAGGCCATGCCGACGGCGCCCCAGCGTGCGCCGGCCGTGAAGTAACACACCAGGCCGAAAACCAGTGCGGGTAGTGAAGCGAGGAGAAACGACCGACGTACGCTCGCCGTTGCGTTCACGATTCCGGTGAGTGGGCTGCCCAGCGCGAACACGGAGACCGCGATGGCGAGCACGCGCGTGAAGAAGGTGACCTGCTCGACATCGATGCCATCTCCGAACAGTAGAACGATGACGGGCCTCGCGAAGATGAGTATCACGGCCAACTGCCCCAGCATCAGGACGAAGTTCGCCTTGAGGTATGTGCCAACTACTTCCGCGCGTTTCTCGGTCTCACGGAATTGCGAAAGCGCGAGCTGCAGGCTGGCCGAAAGCTGTCGGGGCACGAGCATCAGCAGGCTCGTGAGCCTCAGCGCGATCGAGTAGCTCGCGATATCGCCGCGCTGATTCACGAGGGCGAGGATCGCCATGTCGATGGTGAACAGCGTATCGATGACCATGCGATTGAGGTGGTCCCAGATGCCGTAATCCGCCAACGCATGACGCAGGAGCGCGAAGATGTTCCCTTCCGACCGAAGCCGAAACTGAAACTTGAAGTACGCGAGGGCGATCCACACCAGCGATCCGACAGCCGCGCAGGCGATGAGCAGCCACGAGTAACCCGCCAGCGTTGGAAACCACAGCAGCAGAAGCAGCGCTAGAAGACGCGCCAATGTGAGCGCTAGGCCCACACCGGTGACTAGTCCCTGTCGCAGGTCAGCGTAGAAGAGCGTCTTGACCCAGTCCTGCAGCACCGTGCCCATGAAGTCGGCGGTGAGCGCCCAGAACAACAGCGCGAGCCCCGGAATGTGCAGATGATCGAGCACGAGCCATTGCACGAGCGCCGTCACGATGACGATAGCGCCCATCTGCAAGGCCCAGAATGCGAAGTACGCGGTGACGTGCCGATCGCGCAGCTCGCGCGAGGCCGCCATCTTCGCGTAGTCGCGCAACAGAATGCGGATGAGCCCGACGTCGAGATAGGCGACGACCACCATGTAGCTCGTCGCGATACCCAGCGCCGCGATATCCGTCGGAGCGAGAATGCGCACGAGCACGACGAACGCGAGCGTGGTGCCCACCTTGGTGATGAGCTGGTCGGCAATCGCCGCGGTCGTATTGCTGAAGATCTTGCGACTCAGCATGGCGTGCCCGCATTCGGACGAGGGCTCACAGCAGTTGCTGTTCGGAGTACCAGCGCGCCGTTCGGCTCGTGCCTTCGTCGAGGCTCACGCGCGGCGAGTAGCCGAGTAGCTGGCGCGCCTTCGAAATATCGGCCGCGCGATCCTTGCTGAAAAACTCCACGCGCCGCGGATAGAGGGGCGGTTCGATACCCAGCGGCTTGAACACGGCCTCGCACACATGGGCCGCGGCCATTACCGGCCACATCGGGACTCGCATGCGGGGGCCGTCGCTCTCCACCGCGCGGGCGACCGAGGCGATCAGGTCATTGAGTGTCACGTGGTGATCGCCGCCGAGGATGAACACCTCGCCGACGGCTTCGGGCCGCGTGCCGCACAGCTCGATGCCCTGACACAGGTCGTCGATGTACGTCATGTGATAGAGCGTGCTGCCGTCCCCGATCATCACGAAACGCCGATGCTTCAGGCCGCGGAACAGCTTGAGGAAGCGCGTATCGCGCGGCCCGTAAATGCCCAGCGGCCGGAACACCGAACCCCGCATGTCGTACTTCGCGAATAGCTCGCGCACGAGCAGTTCGCCTTCGACCTTGGTCTTGCAGTAGTAATCAGGCGGATCGAAGCGCGTATCTTCCGTCGCGGGCGTGCGACCGGTGTCGCCGTGAACGCCGATGGTACTGCAGTGGACGACCCGAGGCACACCCGCCGCGCGAGCCGCCTCCACAAAGTTGCGAGCGCCGGTTACGTTGACCTCGTAGTACTGCGCGTCCGAGAGCTTGGCCTCACGAAATGCCGCGGCGATATTGAAAGCGACATCGACGCCTTCCATGCCCGCGCGCAGGGATTCGACATCCCGCAGATCCCCGGTCACGAGCTGCGCGCCGATCGACTTCAGATAAGTCTGGCTCGACGTCGGGCGCACGAGCGCCACGACCTCGTACCCGCGGTCGCGCAGGTGCGCGCACAGCGCCCCGCCCGTAAATCCGGAACCCCCTGTCACGAACGCCTTCATGCTGGATGCCTTCTACGCGTGTGCCGCGACCCGGTCTGTGAATTGACGATAAACCTGCAGATGCCGGTCGATGACCGACTCGATCTCGAAACTCTCACGAACGTACTCCCAGCCCGCCGCACCCTTCTCGCGCCACGCGTCGTTCTCGAGCAAGGTCGCAAGGCCGGTCGCGAAGTCGTCGTTGCGCACGTGGTACCCGAAGCGCTGCGTGGCGCCGCCCGGATCGACACTGCTGAGGAGCGCGCAGCGATTCGCGAGCGCTTCGAGGAACGACGTCGGCAGACCCTCCCGCACCGAGGTGTTCACGAGAATCCAGCTCTGGCTCAGGATCGACTGCAAGCGCGCCGACTGGAACTGATCGACGAATCCGAGCATCTCGAGGTTCGGCACCTTGCCGTACTGCGCGCGCAACTCGGCTTCCCACTCAGGGTCGCGTGAGCGGCCAGCCGCCAGAAATGTCACGTGCGGGAACTGTCGCGCGAGCTCGAAGAAGAGCTGCGGCCGCTTGCGCCGATCGAGCCGACCGATGAAGCACACCGTGGGCACGCTGGCCTTCACCACGTTGCGATTGAGATCGACCGCGGTCGCGAGCAGCCCCGGATCCTCCACGAACCCGTACTTTCGCCGCAGCTTCTCGTTCACGGAAGGCGCGGCGCTGTAGAGCCCATCGACGAGTCGGATCGCCCGCCGCACGAGCGGACTGTCCTCATACAGCCAGTTGAGCAACACCTGCGTCTTGCTGAGCGAGGGGTTCGTGAGCTCGAGCCACCAGTCCTCGAGCTCCTTGGGATCGCGAAACGTCACGACGTGGCGGCGATCCGGCATGGTTCGCCGTGCGAGCCAGGTCGCGAACGACGGATGCTGCGAGTGATAAATGTCCGCGTCGGCTTCGCGGATCAGCTTGGTCATCGCGAAAGGCCGGTGCGCCGGAAATCCCAGCACCTTGATGCCGTCTAGCATTTCCACCGGCCGCTGGCCCGCCCGTTGGGGCACGATGGCCGTGACCTCGACACCGCGCTTCACGAGCTCGCGCCCGATCACGCGTGTGGAGCGGCCGAAGCCGCCGAACTTGCCCCACGCGAAAATCTCGACACAGAGGAAACAGATTTTCACGCAGGCGTATCCCCTGTTGTCGGTCGTGCGCGCTCGCGCCATACGGTCCATAGCTCGCTCAATCCGCCGAGCATGCCGAGAACGAAAGTGCGGCCAAGGAGCAGCGTCGAATAGCTCACCGCCAGCGCGGGCGAGATGGAGTAGGTCTTGAGCAGAAAGATGAGGCTGCCGTCGCGCACGCCGATGCCCATCATCGTGAGCGGCAGCATCGTGATCAGCATGATGTAACAGCGCACCCAGCCCACGGCGATGAACGACAAGTGCATGTCGAGCGCAACCGTGAGCAGGTAGAAGCTGGTGATGCCGATGAGCTCGTGGACGACGAGCAGTCCGACCGTCGCGCCGAGGCGCCGCACGCCGAGCTGGTCGAATCGGCCCCCTGAATGCAGCACCTTGCCGAGCTTGCTCGCGACCACGGCCGGTACCCATCGCTGACGGAGCAGGAAGTCGGCGAGACTCTTGGCGCGCGCGCCGCTGCTGAACAGGAGCCAGTATGCGAATAGCAACGCCAGGAACAAAGCCGCCAGGGCCAGCCCGTAAATCGGCACTGTGCGGGCCCGCTCGTCCAGCGCCCAGCACGCAAGGCCGATCGCCACGCTGACGAGGGTGCCGATCACCCGGCCGAACAGCACGATCGCGAGCGCCTGGGCGGGTTTGCCGTCGTGCCGGGCGATTCGGTGCCAGCGGATCACGCCGCCGGCCAGGTAGCCGGGCAGGAACAGCGAATAGAAGCTCGTGATGAAGTTGATGCGGCAGATGGCGGCGACGCTGAGCGTCATGTCCTGCAGGTCCGTCATCATCTTGGTCCGGTTCGCATCGATATAGCCCATGACCGGGATCAGCAGGTACGACGCGAGCATCGGCACGAGGTCGACCCCACTCAGGTGGGAAAGAAATGCATCGACCGGAATTTTCCACAACACCACGCCGAGCAGGGCCAGCGAGAAGGCGATTCGCAGAGCGAGTTTCATCGGGCGCGACATGGCTGGGTTCAGCCCTCGGACGAGCGCGCAAGGCGCGGCGCTGGGCCCGCAGAGCGGGCCAGAGCGGCGGGGAGTGACCGCAACGCCTTCACGGACAAGGCAAAGCCCCAATTGAAGCTCGCAACGGCCGCCCTGTCAGTGTGACGTAAGCGATCACGTGCACCCTTCCGGGACGTTGCGACGACCGCCGGGGACCCCGGGTGTCGCAATCTAGGAACGAATAATGCGGTAGGCATGACAAGCCTTAAGCAAAGGCGGTGCCACAAGCCGCGCGACAGGGCAGACACAACGACAGCAACGATGACGACACCCCCCAGCCTCATCCTGCATGCGGATGATTTCGGCGAGACCGCCGAGATCACGGCGGGCATTTGCCAGGTGATCGAAGCCGGCGTCGTCACGAGCACGTCGATCATGGCGAACATGCCGGGCACTGAAGACGCGCTCCCCTTGGCCGCCGGGCTCGCGGATCGCGCCAGCTTCGGGGTGCACCTGAATTTCTGCGAAGGGCGGCCACTCACGCGCGCAACGTCTCTCGTGGATGAGCGAGGCAACTTCCACGCCAAGCGAGCGTTGTTCCTGCGCGCGGTCCGAGGCACGCTTTCGCTCACGGAGCTGGAAGCAGAGGTCACGGCCCAGATCGCGCGGATTCATGAGGCGCGCATTCGTATCTCCCATGTCGATGGGCACAAGCACCTGCACCAGCTGCCAACGGTGCGCAACGCCGTTGCGCGCGTCCTGCCCCGGTTTGGGATCGAGCGCGTTCGAGTCACACGCCTCACCCGGCTGGCCGGCGCGAAGCCCGCCACGCTCGTGCGCGAAGCATTGGCGTGGCAGGCGAAACGCACGTTCCACGGTGCCCGGCTGCGCTCGCCCGCGCGCGTGGTTGATCTGCAGGCCGTCATGCAACCCGTACAAAGTAACGGCACTCGTTTCACTCGCTGGGCACCCGAAGGGCCGATCGAGGTGTTCTGCCACCCGGGCACCCGGCAGGCCGACATCGAGAAACCCGGGAGCTGCCGGCGCTTCGACGAGCTCACTTACCTTTTGTCACCGCGCTTTCAGGAGCTGATCAGTGCAAATCGCGCACGCATGGTGTCGTACTGGGACATCTAAAAAGATGCGCATTCTGAAGATCGTTCCCCAGGCGTTCTACTCGACTCGGGGCACTCCCCTGAGTGCGTATCACCGTGCGCGCGAGCTGGTGGCGCGCGGGCATGAAGTGGACATCCTGACCTATGCGATCGGCGCGCCGCCGCCGGGCCTCGAAGCGCGCGTGTATCGCTCGCGGGGGCCGCATTTCTCGCGCAACCTCGCGGCCGGGCCTTCACGCCTGAAGATCTGGTTCGACCTGCTGCTGTTCTTCAATCTTCTCTATCGGCTCACGCGCCAGCGCTATGACCTCCTGTATGCGCATGAGGAAGGCGCATTTCTCGCGCGCATCGCGGGCTGGCTGTTCCGCGTGCCGTATGTGTACGACATGCACTCGAGCCTGCCGCTGCAGATCACGGACTGGAAATTCAGTCGCAGCCCGCGCGTGATCAACCTGTTCCGCTGGGTCGAGAAAGTGAGCGTGCGCGGCGCGTGCGCCGTCGTCGCGATCTCGCCCGCCGTTGAGCGCGCGGCGAAAGCCGTTGCGGAGAACGTGCGCTCCGTCGTCATCGTGAATCACTTCGAGATGGGCGAGGCGGGGCCCGCGGACCAGGGCGCGGCCATCCGGCAGCGACACAACATTCCAGCGGAGAACAAGGTCATTCTCTACGCCGGCTCGTTCGTGGAACTGCAGGCGCTGGATCTGCTCATCGACGCGGTACCGCGCGTCGTGGCGGCGGTGCCGAATGTCACGTTCCTGCTGGTCGGCGGATCGCCGCCGGAGATGGGGCCGCTGCGCGAGCAGGCTGAACGGCTTGGCGTATCCGCCCACGTGATTCTCGAAGAGAGCCGGCCCCAGCAGGAAATGCCGTTGTATCTCGCGGCTGCGGACGTCGTCGTTTCACCGCGCGTCCAGGGCATCAATCCGCCGGGCAAGCTGTTCTCGTATCTCGCTTCAGGTCGTCCGGTGGTCGCGACCAACACGCTCGTGCACAACCAGCTTCTCGACGACAAGTGCGCGATTCTCACTGCGCCCAACGCCGAGGGCATCGCGGACGGGCTCATCACCGCGCTCACGAACCCGGAGCGCGTTGCCGAAGTGATTCTCGAAGCGCAGGGATTCCTGCGTCGCTACTGCAGCCAGCCCGCGCGGGATGCGGCTTACGGCGGGCTCTTCGCGGCGGTGGCGACCGCGAAGCGCGCATAGACTTCCAGATGTAGCTCGATCACGCGCTCCCAGCCGAAGCGCTTCACCACGCGCTCGCGCGCGGCGCTGCCGAGCCGCGCTACCAGCTCCGGGTCGCGACTCAGCTTTTGCAGCGCCGAGCGCAACGCGTCGGCATCACGCGACGGAACGAGCAGAGCCGCATCCCCAACGACTTCCGCGCACCCCGTGCCGGATGTCGTGACGATCGCCGCGCCCGCCGCCATCGCCTCGAGCAGCACGATCGGGAAATTCTCCGACTCCGATGTGAACGCGAAGACCGACGCGGTCTCATAGAGATCGCGCAGCTCGGCGGAGTCGTTGTCCATGTAGCCGTGGAATTTGGCGCGCACGCCGAGCCCGGCCGCCAGGCTCTTGAGCGTCTCCAGATACGGGCCGTCGCCGACGACGTGCACGTCGAACTCGTCCGGCAGCCCTTCGAGCGCCTTCAGCAGGAACTGCACGCCCTTGCGCTCGAACATGCGAGTGACCACCAGCAGTCGCTTCGGCACCTTCGGCTGCGGATGGAATTTCTCGAGATCGATGCCGTTGGGAATGATCTCCGTGCGCGCGCGCGGATTGCTGGACTTGATTAGCGTCTCGATCACCGCGCTCGGGCAGATGATGAGGTCGGCGTCCGTCGTGATCCGCCGCCACATCGGCTTCAGCAGCACATGCAACAGGCGGAAGCGGTTCGGGTTGTAGCCCGGCACATCCGAGCCGTGCGCGGTGATGATGTACGGCAGGCCGGTGAAGCGCTTGGTGAGCCACGCCACGACACCATCCGGATAGATGAAGTGCACGTGGCTGAAGCGGTAATTCCCGTCGCGCGCCATGCGAATGATCCGCCACGGGGCGATCAGGACGTACGGGATCATCTCGAGGAACGAACAGGTCGACAGGCGCAGCCGCATGCCGGGAATGCGGCTCACGTTGACGCCCGCCACGACGTCGCGCGGCGACAGACCCCGATAGGCCATCGTCACGACGTCAACGCGGTGGCCGCGCGCCGCCAGGCGCCGCGCGATCCCCATGACCACTTTGGCCCCGCCTCCGCCCAGAGGGGGAAATTCGTAGGAAGACTTGAGTATTTGCACCGATGGCTCTTGCACCTGACCACCGTCAGACATGATTGACGCACCTGGGCGCGTCAGCCCCGCTGAAGCTCTGGAGCAAGATTCGGACCGGAAGGGGTTCTTTTCTCAGCCGCCCGGCGATTGAGGGCCTTCTTGATTAAGAGGCCCTCAATCGCCGGGCGGCTGAGAGGCGGCTCGCGACCTGCGGAAAACCAGGCCACTAGAACCGGAAGCCGGGTCACTAGAACTTTATTTTTCCGCCGCCCCCACCCGGGCCGGGGCCAATCGCGCCGCCACCCACGTCGGGGACGACGATGCGCGACGCCGACTCGCGTCGCATCTCGCGAGCTTCCTCGATGGCCTGCTCGAGCGCGGCCTTTACGCCTTCGGGAAACTTGTCCAGCGCCTCCTGCAGCGTGCCCGCTTCAATCTCGAAGCCAAGCGGCAGAACGCCCGCAGGCGTCAAAAGCTGCGTCTGGCCCGAGAACAGCATCGCGCGGCTCGGGTCGTGTGAGCCGTCGGCGGTGACGGGCTTCAGGCGACGGATGGTGCCGGCGCGCCGGTCAGTGAACACGTCTTCCTGATAGAGGCTCGCGGCGTCGAGCTTGACGTCGGGAAGATCGGGCTGAGATGCCATGGTGTCAATTCCTTCAATTCGGTGTCGAATGTGCCGGTGGAAGACTTTCGCGCGCTATCCCGCCGGCGGCAAGTTCTGCAGCGCTTCGATGAAGGGGCGGTCGGCTTCGAGAATGTCCTCGTCGAACAGTCGTGCCGGCTCGACCCATTTCAACCGCTGGCCGTCGAGGCTCTTCGGCTCGCCGGAGTAGCCCTTCACGAGCCACATGTGCAGCTCCACGCGGCGGTCGGGGTAGTCGTGGGTCAGGTCCAGCAGGGGCTGAGCCTGGCTCACGGTGATGCCGAGCTCTTCGTTCAGCTCGCGGGCCAGCGCGTCGGCAAGCGTCTCGCCCTCGCCGACCTTGCCGCCGGGAAACTCCCAGCGACCGGCCATGTGCTTGCCCGGCGGGCGATCGGCAATGAGCACCCGCCCCTGATCGTCATACAAGGCGGCGGCGACCACGCGAATGACGCGCGACGCGCTCATGCCGCCCGCTTCAGGTAGCCACGCCGCAAAGACCTTACTCGACGCTCGTCAGCGCACCGTGGCAGTGCTTGAACTTCTTGCCCGATCCACACGGGCAGGGCTCGTTGCGCCCCACTTTGCGGTCGTTGCGAATGAAGGTGCCGTCGCCCTGGGCCTGCCCGCCCGCTTGAGCCGCGGCCTGCTGAGGGGCGCCGCCTGGCGCCGGCTGACCCTGCTGCGCGCCCGGATCGCCGCTCGCGAGCAGCGAACCCATCTCGGCGTGCTGGGCCTGGAGCGCGCGCATGAGACGCTGGCGACGCTCCTCTTCCTCGCGATCGATCTCTTCCTGCGTGCGGATCGAAACCTTCGAGAGCATCGACACGGTTTCGAACTTCACGCGGTCGAGCAGCGCGGCGAACATCTCGAACGCCTCGCGCTTGTACTCGTAGCGATAGTCCTTCTGCGCGTAGCCGCGCAAATGGATGCCCTGGCGCAGGTAATCCATCGCGGCCAGATGCTCGCGCCAGTGCTGGTCGAGCATGCGGAGCATGATGTCCTTCTCGACGTGCCGCATGATCGGCGCGCCCACGCGCGTGACTTTCTCTTCGTAGAGATCGTCCACCGCCGTGACGACCTTCAGGCGCGCGGCCGCCTCATCGAAGCCTTCCGAGCTCTCGGTCGCGGCCTTGATGTCGGCACTCAGCAGCGTCCTGGCATCGATGTTGGCGTTGAAGTCTTTCGCGAGCCCTTCAGACAGCGCGCCGAGATCCCACTCTTCAGGCGACGTGCTCTTCGGCAGATGCTGGTCGAGCAGCGTGTTGACGGCCTCTTCGCGAATGCTGCGGATGGCACTCGAGAGATCCTCGGTGCCCATGATTTCCGTGCGCTGCTGGTAGATGACCTTGCGCTGATCGTTCGCGACATCGTCGAACAGCAGCAGCTGTTTGCGGATGTCGAAGTTGTGGCTCTCGACTTTGCGCTGCGCCTTCTCGATCTGGCGCGTGAGCATGCCGCTCTCGATGACCTCGCCTTCCTTCATGCCGGCCATCTGCAGCAGGCGCTTCGTGCGAACCGGGTCGCCGAAGATGCGCATCAGGTTGTCTTCCATCGAAAGATAGAAGCGGCTGGAGCCGGGGTCGCCCTGGCGGCCCGAACGGCCGCGCAGCTGGTTGTCGATGCGGCGGGATTCGTGACGCTCGGTGCCCACGATGTGCAGGCCGCCGGAGGCCACGACCTTGTCGTGACGCGCCTGCCATTCGGCGCGTGTGGCAGCGACCTGCTCTTCCGGCGGATTCTCGCCGAGCGCTGCGATTTCCGCGTTGAGGTTGCCGCCTAGCACGATGTCGGTGCCGCGACCGGCCATGTTGGTGGCGATCGTCACAGCACCTGGCCTGCCGGCCTGCGCGACGATGTGCGCTTCACGCTCGTGCTGTTTCGCGTTCAGCACTTCGTGAGGCAGGCCCTGCTTCTTCAGCAGTTCCGCCAGGTATTCCGAGGTTTCGATCGACGTGGTGCCGACCAGCACCGGCTGCTCGCGCTTGATGCAGTCCTGGATGTCTTCGCTGATCGCGTCGAACTTGTCTTTCTGCGTGAGATAGACGAGATCCGGCGCGTCCTTGCGGACCATCGGGCGATGGGTCGGGATCACGACCACTTCGAGCCCGTAGATCTGCAGGAACTCGGGCGCTTCGGTATCCGCCGTACCGGTCATGCCCGAGAGCTTCTTGTAGATGCGGAAGTAGTTCTGGAACGTGATCGAGGCAACCGTCTGGTTCTCCTCGCGCACGCGCACGCCTTCCTTCGCTTCGACGGCCTGGTGCAGGCCATCGCTCCAGCGCCGGCCCTGCATCGTGCGGCCGGTGAACTCGTCGACGATGATCACTTCGCCGTTGCGCACGATGTATTCGACATCGCGCTTGAAGATGCCGTGCGCGCGCAGGGCCGCGTTCAGGTGATGCATCAGACGGATATTCGTCGGATCGTAAAGGCTCTCGCCCTGGCGCAGCAGGCCCATTTCGAGCATCAGCTGCTCGACGTGCTCATGGCCTTCTTCCGTGATGTGGACCTGCTTCTGCTTCTCATCGACCGAGAAGTCGCCGGGGCCGTTCTCTTCTTTCTGCCGCGTGAGACGCGGCACGATCTCGTTGATGCGTAGGTAGAGCTCGGTGCTCTCTTCCGCCGGGCCGCTGATGATGAGCGGCGTGCGCGCTTCGTCGATGAGGATCGAATCCACTTCGTCGACGACCGCATAGGCGTGGCCGCGCTGCACGCGATCCTCGAGCCGGAACGCGAGGTTGTCGCGCAGGTAGTCGAAGCCGAACTCGTTGTTCGTGCCGTAGGTGATGTCGCACGCGTACGCGGCGCGCTTCTCTTCGGGGGTCTGCGCGTTCTTGATGACCCCGACCGTGAGGCCGAGGAAGCGATACAGCGGGCCCATCCAGTCCGCGTCGCGCTGAGCGAGGTATTCGTTCACGGTGACGATGTGAACGCCCTCGCCCGTCAGGGCATTGAGGTACGCCGGGAGCGTGGCGACCAGCGTCTTGCCTTCGCCGGTACGCATCTCGGCGATCTTGCCCTGATGCAGGGTGATGCCGCCGATGAGCTGGACGTCGAAGTGGCGCATCTTCATGACGCGCTTGCCAGCCTCGCGCACGACGGCGAAGGCCTCCGCGAGCATGGAGTCGAGCGCCTCGCCGCGCTTCAGGCGGTCGCGAAACTCAACGGTCTTGGCGCGAAGGGCATCGTCGCTCAGTGCTTCGAGCGCCGGCTCGAAACCCTTGGCCGCACGCACGTCGGGGGCAAAGGAGCGGACGATGCGGTCGTTGCGGCTGCCTAGCAGGCGCGTGAGGAGTTGCAGCACCGGGTTCGATTCCAGCTTGGGTTCAGAAATTTCTAGTCCTGGCGGGCAGTTACGCGGCCAGCAGGCGCTTGGGGGCCGCGTATTGTACGCAATAGACGGGAACGCGCGGTATTGGTTCGCGAATGCCCGTTATCAAGATGCCGGTGAGCAAAGTTCCGACGCGGCGGACCGAGACGGGTCCGATGGACGTTGGCTCGGAGCGCAGCCCTTCCTGGCCCGACTTCGAGCTAGCCGCGCGCCGACTGGGCGCTCTTATTCTTTGTAGTCGGCTGATTCTTTAGTCGGTCTCGCCGCCGGCCCCGATATTGGCCGAGCCAACCTTGACAATGGAATTCACGTTCCCCGAACTGCCAAGGAAGGTGGCCGGGTTGATCTGCCGCCCGTTCTTCAACACCTCGAAATGAACGTGAGGCCCCGTGGACCGGCCAGTCGACCCCATGAGGGCCACCGCCTGCCCACGAGTCACAGTCTGCCCCACGGTCACGAGAACCCGCTGGTTGTGCCCATACCGTGTGACATAACCATTGCCGTGATTGACCTCGATCAGCGACCCGTAGCCCGACCGGGCACCAGCCCAGGTCACGACACCGGCCGCCACCGAGACGACTTCGGAACCCGCCGCGCCAGCGAAGTCCACGCCCCGATGGAAGGCCTCATGGCCAGTAAAAGGGTCCTGACGCTCGCCGAAGTACGAGGAAATGAAGCCCGACTTCGTCGGCTTGCCTTCGGGGCGAATCTGCTGGGTGAGGTCGCGAGACAGGATGACGCTTTCAAGCGTGGCCAGCTGCGCATCCCGCAGGTTCACCTTGCGCTCGAGCTGGTCAAGAAGGTTGGTGAGGTCCGGGATCTCGGCGCCGACGCCGTCGCCGTCTTCCGGGCCGCCGCTCGGCGGCTCACTATCGAAATCGAACTCACGCTGGTCGATGTTCGCCATGTCCGTGAGGCGCCTGCCCAGCGCGTCCAGGCGGATCATGTGGGCGTTGACCTGGCCGAGGCGCATGGCCATGGCGTCCACGCGCTCCTGCAGCTGCGAGCGCAGGTCGGTAATTTCCTTACGTTGGCTCGAGAGCACCGTGGCCCACTGCGCCGAATCGCCAGGATGCAGGGCCACGCCACTGCGCTGCCCGAGCTTCATGCCGAGCGCGAAAGCGGTACCCAGAATCCCAAGCGCAAGCACACCGACGACCCCGAGGGTCACGGGGTGCGCAAGATTCAATTGGCGTGCCCGCCCTTCTCGCTGCGAAAACAAAATCAGGTTCATGCCGCCCTCATGCGCAAGCAGTGAGTTCCCCGAACGTGTCGCCCGGCGAATCGGCTTAGAAAAAAGACCCGGACGTAACCCGCCCTGTTCTTTTCAAATACCATGCGCCTTGCTGGCAACCCCGCTGTCATAGCTCCTCGCTGTAGACCGGTGGCTTTGCGTCCCCGCCTTTCGAACGGGTTTGCCTCGATCAGCGCTATGCAATATGCCCAAACGAATCCGACGATACAACCCTGAATCCTCACCAGTGCGAGCCGGTTCCGTCGGGACTTCTCGCAATCCGGTGCGCGCTCCCGAATCTGTCAAAGCGCTGCTGAGCCGTATTTCACGAAATATATCGACCCCTGTCGCGGAGCAGAGACAGACGCAGCAGGGGTGGCGCGAATGGCTTGAAAACAAGCTTCCGCAGCACATCGAGGCACACGTCACCGGGGTCGTCGAGCGTGACGGCACGCTCACCGTATTCGCGGAATCGGCCGCGTGGTCCGCGCGATTACGCTTCGAAATCGCGGAGCTCGAGCCGCAAATCCGTGAGCGCAACGCGGACATCGGCAAGCTCGTCGTGAAGGTGATGCCGCGGACGAAATGAGCGGGATTTTCGCGGCGAAACCACGCACGCGCGATATCACATAACGGGGACGTCACTCGTCTCGCGCGCCCTACCAACGAATTGATGCGCTGGCCGCGATGCGGGCAGGCGGGGTGGGATCTATTTCAGCGCGCGTGGGGATTTCAGCAGCCGCTGAAAAGGCGCTCTTCAGTGAAAGAGCCCGGCGGGGCCGCGACTCACCGCTCAGCCGGCGATGTGCGCGGGGGCTTCGACGTAGGAGATCGGCGCCTCGTCAGCGCTCTCGAACACCACTTCTTCCCAGGCGGCGCGTTCGCGGATGAGCGCGCGCAGCAGCTTGTTGTTGAGCCCATGCCCGCTCTTGTGGCCGTTGAACTCGCCGATGAGGCTGTGGCCGAGCAGGTAGAGATCGCCGATCGCATCCAGGATCTTGTGCTTCACGAACTCGTCCTCGTAGCGCAGGCCGTCTTCGTTCAGCACCCGAAAATCATCCAGCACGATCGCGTTGTCGAGGTTGCCGCCGAGCGCGAGGTTGCGCGAGCGCATGGTCTCGAGATCGCGCATGAATCCGAAGGTGCGCGCGCGGCTGACTTCCTTCAGGAACGAGGTCGTCGAAAAATCCATCGACGCCTTCTGCGCGCGGCGCTTGAACACCGGATGGTTGAACTCGATTTCGAAGTTCACCTTGAAGCCGTCGAAGGGGCGAACCTCCGCCCACTTGTCGCCGTCTTCCACGCGAATGACTTGCTTCACGCGCACGAAGCGCTTGGGGGCGCGCTGCTCTTCGATGCCCGCGGACTGCATGAGGAACACGAACGGGCCGGCGCTGCCATCCATGATCGGCACTTCAGCGGCCGACAGTTCCACGATCGCGTTGTCGATGCCGAGGCCGGCGAACGCGGAGAGCAGATGCTCCACGGTCGAGACTCTCGATTCGCCTTTGACGAGCACGGTGCCGAACGCGGTCTCGCCGACGTTGTCCGCGCGCGCGGGGATGTCCTCCGCGTTCTGCAGGTCCGTTCTGCGGAAGACGATGCCGGTGTCCGCCAGCGCGGGGCGCAGCGTCATCAGCACCTTCTTGCCCGAGTGCAGGCCGACGCCTGAGGCTCGAATCGAGTTCTTTAAAGTACGTTGACCAACCATAGAGATCCGTAGCGCGCGTCCGCACGCCATTGCGAGAGAGCGAAGCGTCCGTCAGCGGACTTCCCGCAAGGGCGCACGTGGCGCGCTACCGTAACACAACCGCCATATGCGGGTCTGTCACGCGACCTTTCTTATCCCTTCGGGGAGAGGTCCAACCCACCCCTCCCGTCAAAAGGACTCGAGCGTCCCGGCCCAGGCTCAGTCGGCCTGACGACGCAGGAACGCCGGAATATCCAGCAGATCCTCGGTATCCGCGTCCGGACGCAGACCGTCGCCCACCGCGCGCTGGCGCTGCACCGTCGGCTTGTCGAGCGCCGCGTAGTCGCTGCTCGACAGCGGCTGACGACGCACGACGCGCATCGACGGACCCGCCTCGCCACCGCGGCCCGGCATTTCGCGGCTCGTGTGATGAGCCGGCGCCTGCTGCTCGCGCTCGCGCGGCATGAGCGGACGCTGGGTCGCGATCGGCCGACCGAGGCCCGTCGCCACCACCGTAACGCGGATCGTGTCGGACAGCTCCGGATCGATGACCGTGCCGACCACCACCGTGGCGTCCTCGGAAGCAAACTGCTTCACGATCTGGCCGACTTCCTGGAACTCGCCGATCGACAGATCCATGCCCGCCGAGACGTTCACGAGAATGCCGTGAGCACCGGCGAGGTTGATGTCTTCGAGCAGCGGCGAGCTGACCGCGGCTTCCGCGGCCTGGCGCGCGCGACCTTCGCCGCTCGCGGAACCCGAGCCCATCATCGCCATGCCGGTCTCGGCCATGACGGTGCGGACGTCCGCGAAGTCGACGTTGATGAGGCCAGGGCGCGTGATCAGTTCCGCGATGCCCTGCACGGCGCCCTGCAACACGGTGTTCGCCGCCTTGAACGCGTCGAGCAGCGTGGTCTGGGGACCCAGCACCGTCAGCAGCTTCTGGTTCGGGATTGTGATGAGCGAGTCGCAGTACTTGCCGAGCTCGCCGATGCCGTGGTCCGCAATGAGCGAACGCTTGCTGCCTTCCATCTCGAACGGCTTGGTCACGACGGCCACCGTCAGAATGCCCAGTTCCTTCGCGACCTGCGCAACGACCGGGGCCGCGCCCGTGCCGGTGCCACCACCCATGCCGCAGGTGATGAACAGCATGTCGCAACCCTCAACGAGCTCGACGATGCGGTCGCGATCTTCCATCGCCGCTTGGCGGCCCACTTCGGGATCGGCGCCGGCGCCGAGGCCCTTCGTCATGTTGGTGCCGATCTGCAGGGCGGTCTTCACCTTGGAGTGCTTCAAAGCCTGCGCATCAGTGTTGATGCACATGAACTCCACCCCGTCGATTCCGCTCGTGACCATGTGCGCTACGGCGTTGCCACCGCCGCCACCGACGCCGATCACTTTGATCACGGCGCTTTGGCTATAGGCGTCCATCAGTTCGAACATTGTTGTATCTCCTCGCTCGCTCTTCAGAAAAAAGGGTTGGTCGAAAGTCGCTCTAATTCGTCTGTCAGCTCTGTCCGGGCTAGCCGCCCGCCTTCAAAGGTTTCCCTGAAACCAGCTCTTCATCCGGTCGAACGCGCTCTTCGCGTTGAGTGACGGACGACGCCCGCGTCCCGCGGGCATGTGGTTGTCACGTGCGTATTGCAGTAGCCCTACGCCCGTAGAGAAAATGGGATTGCGCACCACGTCCGCCAGCCCGCTCACGGACTGCGGGATGCCGAGGCGCACAGGAACGTGGAAAACTTCTTCGGCAAGCTCGATGGCGCCTTCCATCTTCGCGCTGCCGCCGGTGAGCACGATGCCCGCCGCGATCACTTCCTCGAAGCCGCTGCGGCGGAGCTCTTCGCGCACGAGGCCGAAGAGCTCTTCGTAGCGCGGCTCCACGATCTCGGCGAGCGTCTGGCGCGCAAGGCGGCGCGCGGGGCGATCGCCGACGCTCGGCACTTCGATGCTCTCGTCCGGGTTCGCCAGCTGCGAGAGCGCGCACGCGTAGCGCACCTTGATGTCTTCCGCGTACTGCGTCGGCGTGCGCATGGACACGGCGATGTCATTCGTCACCTGATCGCCGGCGATTGGAATGACCGCCGTATGGCGAATCGCACCGTTCGAGAATACAGCGAGGTCCGTCGTGCCGCCGCCGATGTCGACGAGGCACACGCCCAGCTCTTTCTCGTCTTCGGTGAGCACGGCATAGCTCGAGGCGAGCTGCTCGAGCACGACGTCGTCCACTTCCAGGCCGCAGCGCTGGATGCACTTCTCGATGTTCTGCGCGGCGCTGTCCGCGCCCGTGACGATGTGCACCTTCGCCTCGAGGCGCACGCCGGACATGCCGATGGGATCGCGGATGCCCTCCTGCCCATCGATGATGAACTCCTGCGGCAGCACGTGGAGGATCTTCTGGTCCGCCGGAATCGCCACCGCCTTGGCCGCGTCGATGACGTGCCCGACATCCGCCTGCGTGACTTCGCGATCGCGAATCGCGACGACACCGTGGGAGTTGAGGCTGCGCACGTGACTGCCCGCGATGCCCGCGTAGACCGAGTGGATCTCGCATCCGGCCATCAGCTCCGCTTCTTCGACGGCGCGCTGGATCGACTGCACGGTCGACTCGATGTTGACGACCACGCCCTTCTTGAGCCCGCGCGAGGGATGCGAGCCCACGCCCAGCACTTCGATGCCGCCTTCGGCATTCACTTCGCCCACCAGCGCGACGACTTTCGACGTGCCGATGTCGAGACCTACTATCAAGCCTCTGTCGGAGCGCTTAGCCATGTTGCGGATCACCTTCGTCGGCGTGGTGGGCGACAGTAGTCGAGCCGCGCCAGCCGATTGCGAAACCATTTGTGTAGCGCATGTCGACATACTCGATGTCGGTTGCGCGCTGGGAGACGACCTTGACCGCCGTCGACATGAATCGTTCGAAGTGTTCGTCGAACTGGCGGCGGCCGAGCCGCACGGTGACGCCGTTCGCGAGATCGAATTCCCACGCGCCGCGCGCGTCGAAGCGAATCGCGGTGATACGCATGCCCGCTTCAGCCACACGGCCTTGCCAGGCGAGGTAGTGCTTCGCGACCTCCGTCTCGGTGCCATCGGGACCGGAGAGCTGCGCAAGCTCGAGCGGCACGTGCCGCGCATCGGCAACGAACAGCTCGCCACGCGTGTTGAGCAACCCGCTTGCGCGCCAGCGCGCGGCAGCCACTTGCTCCGTAACCACAACGGCGAGCCCATGCGGCCACGCGCGCCGCACCGTGACCGAATCGACCCAGGGGATCTGCTCGATCGAATAACGCACGGTGTCGAGGTCGACGCTCACGAGGCCTACGTTGCGCACCTTCTGCTTCACCGCGCGCTCGACGTCCGCGGCGGACACGCGCGCGAAGCGACCCGCGACAGTGACTTTGTCGATCGGCTTGTCGAGCGACCAGAGGATGACGCCCGCCGCCGCGCTCACGCCCGCGAGGCTCGCGCACGTCATGCCGATACGGCGCCAGTTGAGCTTCGGCAGCTTCGCCCACAGCGATCCGCCGTTTCGCTCGCCCTGCTTGCGCCTGTTCTTGGGCTTGCCGATCACTTCACGGACCCTCGCCCCAGACGAGTGAAGCTCGTTTCGAGCACGCGCCAGACGAGCTGATCGAAATCCATCCCCGCCGCCCGCGCCGCCATCGGCACGAGGCTGTGATCCGTCATTCCCGGAATCGTGTTGAACTCGAGGAGCAGCGGGCGGCCCGCCGCATCCATCATGAAATCGACGCGGCCCCAGCCTTCGGCGCCCGCCGCGTCGAAGGTGGCGAGCGCGAGATTCGCGAGATGCTGCTCGGCCGGCGCGGAAAGACCGGACGGGCAGTGGTACTTCGTATCGTCGCGGAAGTACTTCGCTTCGTAGTCATAGAAGGAGCGCGGCGTCTCGATGCGGATGGATGGCAGCGCGCGCCCCTGAAGAATGGCGACGGTGTATTCGCTGCCGACGATCCAGCTCTCCGCAAAGACGACTCGATCGGTCTTCGCCGCGGCCTCGTACGCCGCGGGTAGATCGTCGGCCTTCAGCACCTTGCTCATGCCCACGCTCGAGCCCTGCGTCGCCGGCTTCACGATCATCGGCAGGCCGAGTTTCTCGAGCGCGTGATCGAAATCCCGCGGGCCGTTCAAAACGACGAACGGCGACGTGGCGACGCCCGACGCCTGCGCGAGCCGCTTCGTGCGCAGCTTGTCCATGCCGATGGCCGAGCCCATTACGCCGCTGCCGGTGTACGGCACCCCGAGATATTCGAGCGCGCCCTGCAATGTGCCGTCTTCGCCGCCGGGGCCGTGAAGCGCGATCCACACGCGATCGAAGCGTTCCTCCAGCAGCATCGTGAGCGCCTTGTCGCGCGGATCGAAGGGATGCGCATCGACCTTGCCGCGCTTGAGCGCGGCGAGCACGGCGTTGCCGGAGAGCAGCGAGATCTCGCGCTCCGACGAATCGCCGCCGAACAGCACAGCGACCCGGCCAAACTCCTTGGGTTCGGTCGCACGGCGCGCGGCTGTCGGGTCGTACTTCAGGCGCATCAGTTCCTCTTCCCTACGATTCGCACTTCGGGATTCAGGCGAACACCGTGCCTGCTCTCCACGGTCGCCTGCACGTGCGCAATCAGCGCTTCAATGTCCGCGGCCTTCGCGTTCCCATGATTGATGATGAAGTTCGCGTGCTTCTCCGACACCGACGCATCGCCAATGCGGTAGCCCTTGAGGCCCGACACTTCGATGAGCCGCGCCGCGTGGTCCCGCGGCGGATTGGTGAACGTCGAGCCGCCGCTCCATTCACCGATCGGCTGCGTCGCCTTGCGTTTCGCGAGCAGATCGCGCACCTGCGCTTCGTTCACGCCGGGTCTGTGCTCGAACGTGAGCCGCGTGGCGAGGAACCATTCGCTGGTCGCCGGCGGCTCCACATGGCGATACGTCGCCTTGTACTCGCTGGCCTGGCGCGTGTGCCGCTTGCCGCTACGATCGATCGTCTCGACCTCGACAACGTGATTCCACGTCTCGCCGCCAAAAGCGCCGGCGTTCATCGCGAGCGCGCCGCCCATCGTTCCGGGGATACCGGCGAAGAACTCGGCGGGGCCGAGCCCCCACTTGATGCACTGCTTGGCGATGCGCGCACAGGCGACGCCCGCTTCGGCGAACACAGTCGTTTCGCTATGACGTTCCAGGCGATCGAGCGTGCCGTGCGTGGAGATCACAACGCCGTCGAGCCCGCCGTCGCGCACGAGCAGGTTGCTGCCGAGGCCGACCCAGTAAACCGGCACGTCCGCATCGAGCTGCCGCAGGAACGACGCGAGCTCGTCGCGATCCTTCGGATTGAAGTACACCTCGGCCGGACCGCCGACGTGCCACGAGGTATGTCTGCTCATCGGCTCGTCACGGCGTACGCGAGGCATGAATTCGGAGGCGACGGCCACGGTCACTTCGCCCCCTTCTTTGCGAGCTGCGCCGGCAGCGCATGCGACACGGCACTGATGTGCCCGGCGCCCATCGTGACGATCACGTCGCCATCGCGAATGACGTCCGCGAGCGCGGCCGCGAGATCCTCGGCCTTCTCGACGAACACGGGCTCGACCTGGCCGCGACTGCGCACCGTACGGCAGATCGCGCGGCCATCGGCGCCGGCGATGGCCGCTTCTCCCGCCGCATAGACTTCAGTCACCAGCAACGCGTCGGCCCCCGAAAGAACCTTGCCGAAGTCGTCGATGAGATCGCGCGTGCGCGTGAACCGATGCGGCTGGAACGCGAGCACGATGCGACGGCCGGCATAACCCTGCCGCAGGGCCTGCAGCGTCGCGGCAACCTCCGTCGGATGATGACCGTAGTCGTCGACGATGGTGACCTTGCCCACCGGCGTGTCGACATCGGCGATGTGCTGCAGCCGGCGATCGATCCCCTGGAAGCCCGCGAGCGCGCGGCCGATCGCCTTTTCGTCGATGCCGAGCTCGAGACCCACGGCGATGGCCGCCAGTGAATTGAGCACGTTGTGCATGCCCGGCAGGTTCACCGTGACGTCGATCGGCGCGCCGACCTTGCGCATCACCTGGAAATCCGTCTGCAGGCCGCGCGGCTTGATGTTCACGGCGCGCAGGTCGACATCCTTCGAGATGCCGTAGGTCACGAACGGCCGGCCGATGCGCTCGAGGATGCTGCGAACATGGTCGTCATCGCTGCACACGATCGCGAGGCCGTAGAACGGCAGGTTGTGCAGGAAGTCGACGAAACTCTGCTTGAGCCGCTCGAAATCGCCGTCGTGCGTGACCAGATGATCGTTGTCGATGTTCGTGACGATCGCGATGAGCGGCTGCAGGTGGGTGAACGACGCATCGCTCTCGTCCGCCTCGGCGACGAGATAGCGGCCGGCGCCGAGACGCGCGTTGCTGTCCGCGCTCTTCAGGCGACCACCGATCACGAACGTCGGATCCTCGCCGCCTTCGGCGAGGATGCTGGCAACGAGGCTCGTCGTCGTGGTCTTGCCGTGCGTACCGGCGACCGCGATCGAGTAGCGGAAGCGCATGAGCTCGCCGAGCATTTCCGCGCGCGGCACCACCGGGATGCGGCCTTCTTTCGCGGCAACCAGCTCGGGGTTGTCCTGGGCGACGGCGCTCGAAACGACGACGACGTCCGCGCCCTTCACGTTCTGCGCGGCATGGCCGAACGCAATCGTCGCGCCGAGCTTCGCGAGGCGGATCGTGACGTTGTTCGGCTTGAGATCGGAACCCTGCACGCGATAGCCGAGGTTGATCAGCACCTCGGCAATACCGCCCATGCCGCTGCCGCCGATGCCGACGAAATGGATGGTGTTGATCCGCCGCATGCGGTCTGTGCCCACCGACGTCATGCGGCACTCCTTGCATGCCGGACGCACGACTGGAACAGCTCTTCCGCCGCGTTTGGCTTCGCGAGCAGGCGCGCGCGCTCGGCCATTGCGAGCAACTTGCCGCGACCTTCACAGAGACGCTGCATCTCCGTGGCGAGACGCTCGGGCGTCACGTCGCGGTCGTGAATCAGCACAGCCGCGTTTTCCTGCACGAGGTACTGCGCGTTGTGAGTCTGGTGATCGTCCACCGCGGCGGGGAACGGCACGAGGATCGCACCGACACCGGCGGCGGCGAGCTCGGAAATCGTGAGCGCGCCGGCGCGGCAGATCACCAGATCCGCCCACGCGTAGGCTTCCGCCATGTCTTCGATGAACGGCCGCACGTCGGCGCGCACGTTCGCGTCCGTGTAGTTCTTCTTCGCGTTGTCGATCCACTTCTCGCCGGCCTGGTGGCGCACTTCGATGTCGACCGCGCCCGCGAGGCGCGCGATGGCGAACGGCACGGTGGCGTTCAGCTTCATGGCACCGAGGCTTCCGCCGATCACGAGCAGGCGAATGGCGCCACTACGCTGCGCAAAGCGCTGTGCCGGCGCCGGAACCGCAAAGATCTCGGCCCGCACCGGATTGCCGATAGCGCGCGCTTTCGTGCCGGCATCGAAGCTGTTCGGAAACGCCTCCAGCACTTCACGCGACAACGGGGCCAGGCGGCGGTTGGTAAATCCCGCGATGGCGTTCTGTTCGTGGATCACGAGCGGCGCGCGCGTCAGCCATGCCGCAACCCCGCCGGGACCGGTGACGAACCCGCCCAATCCCACGACGACGATCGGCCGATGCCGGCGCATCACGCGCAGCGCCTGATACAACGCGTGCGCGAGACGGAAAGGAGCCGCAAGCAGTGTTATCACTCCCTTGCCGCGCAACCCGCCCACCGACAGCCACTCGATCGGGAAATTGTTCTGCGGCACGATGCGCGCTTCAAGGCCCCGACGCGTGCCGAGCCACACGACCTCGTAGGATCGCGAGCGAAGCAGGCGCGCGAGCGCGAGCGCCGGGAAAACATGCCCACCGGTTCCGCCTGCCATGATGAGTACCGGTCGCGTCACTCGTCATCCTCATCGCGTGCTTCGGCGCGACGCACGGAAGCGGAACCGCGCCCTTCGGACATTGCCTCGTGATACACACGCAGCAACAGGCCGACCCATGCCAGCGTGACGATGAGGCTCGAGCGCCCGTAGCTCATGAGCGGCAGCGTCAGCCCTTTCGTCGGCAGCGCGCCCATGTTCACGCCAATGTTGATGAACGCCTGCAGGCCGAGCCACAGCCCGAACCCGATGGCCAGGTATGAAGCGAACTGAAGGCCCGCGTTCTGAGCGAGCCGCGCGATGTGGAAGCTGCGCCAGACGAGGCCGATGAAGAGCGCCAGCGTGAGCACGACACCCGCGAGGCCAAGCTCTTCGGCCAGCACCGCGAACAGAAAGTCCGTGTGCGCCTCCGGCAAGTAGAAAAGCTTCTGCACGCTGCCACCGAGACCAACGCCGAACCACTCGCCGCGACCGATGGCGATGAGCGACTGCGCGAGCTGGAATCCGCTGTTCTCGTAGTGAGCCCACGGATCGAGAAAAGCCATGATGCGCGCGAGACGATAGGGAGATGTGAACGCGAGCGCCGCGAAACCGGCGCCGGCGACGAGAAGCATCCCGATTGTCCATCGCAGCTGCGCACCGGCAACGAACAAGAGGCCAAAGCCTGTCGCGAAGAGCACCGTGGCCGCGCCGAAATCCGGTTCGGCGAGCAGTAGAACGCCAACGAGGGCGAGCAGCCCCAGCGGCTTGACCAGTCCCATCAGCGAGCCGCGCAGCTCGTCCGAACGGCGCACCGCGTAGCTCGCTATGTAGATGAGCACGAACACGCGCGTGAGCTCGGAGATCTGGAAGTTGAAGCCGACGAGACGGATCCAGCGGCGGCTGCCGTTCACCGAGTGTCCGAGACCGGGAATGAACACGACGAGCAGCATCACGCCCGCCGCGATGAGCAGCGGTGTCGAGATGCGCTCGAGCAGCCGCGTGGGCAGGCAGAAGACGAAAGCCGCCGCCACGCATCCGACCAGCGAGAGCACGAGCTGCCGTTCGAGATAGAAGAAGACGTCGCCCGTCTCCTTGCTCGCAATCGAGATGGAAGCCGAAGTCACCATCACGAGGCCGAGCAGCAGGATCGCGAAGACGAGCCCCACCGTCACCGGTCGATGTGAACCGTGACGCCGCTGCGGCTGCCCGAACGGGCGAACGACATCGGCGTCGCGCCCGCGCCTTTCATAACTGCGCTGTTCATGCGGCCAGCTCCTTCACGGCCTGCGCGAACACCGCGCCCCTGTGCGTGTAGTCACGGAACATGTCGAGGCTGGCGCACGCGGGCGAGAGCAGCACGGTGTCGCCGGGCTGGGCCGCGCGAGCCGCCGCGCGAACGGCCGCTTCGAGCGTGGCCGCACGCTCGAGCGTGCACACGCCCTCGAGCGCGATCTCGATCGCCGGCGCGTCCCGGCCGATGAGCACCGTGTGGCGCACCTTGCCGCGAAACGCAGCCGCGAGCGGCGCGAAATCCTGATTCTTGCCATCACCGCCCCGCGATCAGCACGAGCGGGCCGCTCATTCCGGCGACGGCGGCGAGCGTCGCGCCGACGTTCGTGCCCTTCGAATCGTTCACGTAGGTCACACCGTTCACATCGGCGACCCACTGCGAGCGATGCGGCAGGCCGGGGAACGTGCGCAGCTCTTCGAGCATCGAGGCGAGCGGCAGGCCGAGCGCTTCGCCCAGCGCGAGCGCGGCGAGCGCGTTCGCGGCGTTGTGAAGACCGGTGATCTTCATGTCGGACACGGGGATCAGCAGCACACCGCGACGAGTGAGCCACCACTTCGAATCCCGCCCCGTCACCACCGCGTACTCGGCGCCGACAGAGGAGCGCAGCGAGAAGCCGAGCGTGTTCTGACCCGGGCGCGACATGGCGACGACCAGCGGATCGTCGAGATTGATCACGGCGGTATCGCAGCGGGCGAAGATGCGCGCCTTCGCGGCCGCGTAGTCTTCGATCGTCGCGTAACGGTCCATGTGATCCGGCGTCACGTTCAGGACAACCGCGGCCTTGAGATCGAGCGACACCGTGGATTCGAGCTGATAGCTCGACAGCTCCAGCACATAGAGCTCGGTCTTCTTCGCGTCGCTCTCGGCGGCGGACAGCAGCTCGAGCGCGGGCTCGCCGAGATTTCACCGACGCGCACATTGATGCCGGCGCGAGCCGCCATGCGGCCGACCAGCGTCGTCACCGTGCTCTTGCCGTTCGTGCCCGTGATGCCTACGACGGGCGCATCGACGGCGCGCGCGAACAGCTCGATGTCGCCCACGACGTCGAGGCCGCGACGCCGCGCCTCGACGAAGAACGGCGCCGCCAGCGAAACGCCAGGCGAGACGACGACGCACAGCGCGTCGTCGAGCAGCTTCGTATCCAGGCCACCGAGCCGTACCGGCACGGACGGATCGAGCGCGCGCAACTTCGCCAGCTCCGGCGGATTCTCGCGCGTGTCCGTCACGGCGACGTTCCAGCCATGGCCGAGCAAGTAGCGCACGCAGGAAAAGCCGGTCTTGCCCAGACCGACAATCACCGCGGAGTTGGCGCGTGAAGGGGGTCATCTGAGTTTCAACGTGGCAAGCCCGACGAGCACGAGGATCAGCGAGATGATCCAGAAGCGAACGATAACCTTCGGCTCCGCCCAGCCCTTCAGCTCGAAATGATGATGCAGCGGCGCCATGCGGAAGATGCGGCGGCCCGTGAGCTTGAACGACGCGACCTGCAGGATCACCGACACGGTTTCGAGCACGAAGATGCCGCCCATCACGAGTGTGACAACTTCCTGCCGCACGACGACCGCCATGATGCCGATGGCTGCGCCGAGCGCGAGCGCGCGATGTCACCCATGAACACCTGTGCGGGATAGGAGTTGAACCAGAGGAAGCCGAGGCCGGAGCCAGCCATCGCCGCGCAGAAGATCAGCAGCTCGCCGCCATGAGGAATCGACGGGATCTGCAGGTACTCCGAGATCACCGCATTACCGCTCGTGAACGCGAAGATCCCGAGGCCGCCCGCCACCAGCGTCACCGGCATGATCGCAAGCCCGTCGAGCCCGTCGGTGAGGTTCACCGCGTTGCTCATGCCGACGATCATGAAATACGTGATCAGGATGAAACCCCAGGGCGGCAGCTGCACGGCGAAGGATTTCACGAACGGCAGGAACAACTGGGTTTCGGCGGGGCTGGAGGAGGTCCAGTAGAGAACCGCCGCGGCCGCAAGCCCCGCGATGGACTGATAGAAATACTTCCAGCGAGCGATGAGGCCGCGCGAGTTGCCGACGACGAGCTTCAGGTAGTCGTCGTAGAAGCCGATGAGCCCGAACGCGATCGTCACGCCGAGCACGACCCAGACGAAGCGGTTGGCGAGGTTCGCCCACGACAGCGTTGCGACCATGATCGACACGAGGATCAGCGCGCCGCCCATCGTCGGCGTGCCGGCTTTCGGCAGATGGCTCTTCGGGCCGTCCTTGCGCACCTGCTGGCCGATCTGATAGCGCGACAGCGACGCGATCATCTTCGGGCCGAACACGAGCGAGAAACCGAGCGCGGTCAGCGTCGCGAGAATTGCGCGGAACGTCAGGTACGAGAAGACGTTGAAGCCCGAGTAAAAGGCCGTGAGTTGTTGTGTGAGCCAGTACAGCACGACCTAACCTTCTTTCTTCAGCGGCACGCCGCCCAACGCTTCGATGACTTTCTCGAGGCGGTTCGAACGCGAACCCTTCACGAGCAGGCGGACGTCCGGCGCGAGCTCGGCGTCGACGGCCTGCGAGAGCGTGGTGGTGTCCGCGAACCACTCCGCGCCGGCACCAAAACTCTTCACGGTGAGCTGCGCGTCGTTGCCGACGGCGAACAGACGCTCGACTCCATGCGCACGCGCGAAGCTGCCGACCTCAGTGTGCGCGTCGGGGGAAAATTCGCCGAGCTCGCCCATCTGACCGAAGACGAGCCACTTGCGGCCGCCTTCGATCTGCTCCAGCACGTCGATGCCCGCGTGTACGGAACTGGGATTGGCGTTGTAGGTGTCGTCGATGAGCACCGCGCCATGACGGCTCTTCTTCAGCTGCAGGCGGCCCTTTACGGCCTGAACCGCGCCGAGTCCCGCAACGATGTGGTCGAGCGTCACGCCAGCGGCCGCCGCCGCGGCGGCGGCACCGAGCGCATTGATCACGTTGTGACGGCCGCGAGCTTCAGCGCGATGGGCGCACGACCGAGCGGGCAGCCGAGCGTGAAGCGCGTGATGAATCCATCGGCGTCGATACCGGTACGCACATCGGCCGCGGTGAAATCGGCGCCCGCCCGTGAGACCGAACGTGGTGATCTTCGCGCGCGTCATCGCGCGCCACATGCCGGCAAACTCGTCGTCGGCATTGATCACCGCTGTCGCGGCGGGCGCAAGCCCGGCAACCATCTCGCCTTCGGCACGTGCCGCGCCTTCGAGGCTGCCGAAGCCTTCCAGATGCTCGGCGCCGGCGTTCGTGATGAGGCCTACCGTGGGGCGCCCGATCTCCACGAGCAGCGCGACTTCACCGGGCGCGTTCGCACCCATCTCCACAACCGCGAATTTCTGCTCGCCGTCGAGGCGGAAGAGCGTGAGCGGCACGCCGATGTGATTGTTGAGATTGCCGCGCGTCGCGAGGCATGTGCCCGCCTGCGCGAGAATCGTCGCGATCATTTCCTTGACGGTCGTCTTGCCGTTGCTGCCGGCGACGCCGACGAGCGGGATGGCGAAGCTCTCGCGCCACTCGTGCGAAGCTTTTTCCAGCGCCTTCTGGGTGTTCGGAACAACGATCTGCGCGATGGGCGCCGCCAACTGCGCATCCACCACTGCGCCGGCGGCACCCGCTCTAGCGGCGGCCTCGACGAACTCATTGCCGTTGAAGTTCGGGCCGTGAAGCGCAACGAACAGCTCGCCGGCCGCGAGCGTGCGCGTGTCCGTGGAGACGGCGGTGTACGTGCGGTCGGCTCCGAAGAGCCGACCGCCGCAGGCATGCGCGAATTCCCCTAGCGTGCGCTTCATGCCTGTTCCCCGAAATACTCGCGGATCACGGCCTGATCGCTGAACGGCCGCTGTTCCGTGCCGTAAATCTGGTAATCCTCGTGCCCTTTGCCGGCCACGACGACGACATCATCCGGCGTCGCGCTCTGCAGCGTGGAAATGATCGCCTTGCGCCGATCGTGCTCCACGCGAACCGAGGTGGCGCGAACGACGACCGGGATCGCCGGCGCGCCCGTGCGCTGAATGCCCGAGTCGTTGATGTTGCCGAACGTGGACGATTTGGTCACGGCGCGCAGTCCCGCGCAGATGTCCGTGACGATCCGGCGCGGATCCTCGGTGCGCGGGTTGTCGTCGGTCACGACGATGCTGTCCGCGAGCTCCGCCGCAATGGTCCCCATCAGCGGGCGCTTGCCGGCATCGCGATCCCCGCCCGCGCCGAAGACCACATGCAGCTTGCCGCGACAGTGCATGCGTGCCGCGCGCAGCGCCTTGCTCAGCGCATCGGGCGTGTGGGCGTAGTCGACGACCGCCAGCGGCTGCACGCCGTGCCCGCCGAACAGCTCCAGGCGCCCCGCTCGGCGGGCGACATTTCGACAGGGCGTCCGCGGCATCGGGCAGCGGAACACCCCAGGCGAGCAGCGTCGCCAGCACCGTCAACACGTTCTCGACGTTGAAGTCGCCGATCAGCGGCACGGCGACTTCACCCACGCCCCAGCTCGACTCGATGCCGATCACGAGGCCGGTCGACGCCGCGTTCACCCGGGTCGCGCGCACGAACTCGGCGAGAACCACCGGGTCGCGCCGCGTCGTGATGACGAGCCGTACATCCGAGGTACGCGCGGCGAGTTGCGCTCCAAATTCGTCATCGACGTTGATCACACGCGCCACGAGACCGCTCGAAGCGAACAGCAGCGCCTTGGCGGCACCGTACTTCTCCATGGTGCCGTGATAGTCGAGATGATCGCGCGTGAGGTTCGTGAACACGGCGGCATGAAAGCGCACGGCGTTCACGCGGCCCTGGTCGAGCGCGTGCGAAGAGACTTCCATCGCCACGCATTCAGCACCGAGGCGACGCAGATGATCCAGCTGACGGTGAACGGTGACCGCGTCGGACGTTGTGTGCGAAGTCGTCGTCAGCGCTGATGGCAGGCCATACCCAATCGTCCCGATGTAGCCGGTGGGCGTGCCGGTATGAGTAAGCGCCTGCGAAAGCAGGTACGCACAGGTTGTCTTGCCGTTCGTTCCGGTGATGCCCGCGATGTCGAGCGCTTGCGACGGCGAGCCGAAGAACCGATCCGCAATCGTGCCGACGTGATGGCTGAGCCGCGGCACGCTGCCGAAGAAAACGTTAGGCGCTTTCGCGGCGGCCCGTGCCGCGGCCTGCTCGGCTGCGCTGCCCGCTTCACCCACCGTTTCGTAGAGCACCGCGCGCGCGCCCTTGGCGATCACAGACTCGGCAAAGTCGAGGCCGTGATGCTTTTGCCCCCGGCAGGCGAGAAACAGCGCGCCCGGCGTGACCGCACGGCTATCGAGCGTGACGTCCGACACCATGAGGTCGGGCGGCACGCTGGCCAGACCCGCCGTCAGCTCTGAGAGGGCTCGTGCCATCAGCGCTTCACCGTCTGCAGCGGCTTCGGAGCGGGCGCGGGCTTCGCGATGTCATCCATGTCCCGCACGATCTGGTCGGGCGGAACCGCCATCAGGCGCAGCGCGCCGCCGACGACCTCCGCAAAGACGGGCGCGGAAACTTCACCGCCCTGATGCTTGCCCTCGGGCTCATCGAGCACGACCACGGCGGCAAGGCGCGGGTTCGTCGCGGGCGCCACGCCGCCGAACACCGCCATGTAGTTTTCTTTGGAGTAGCCGCCCGCGATCGCCTTCTCCGCCGTGCCCGTCTTACCCGAGACGCGGTAGCCGGGAATCGCCGCGCGAAACCCGTGCCGTCCGAGGTCACGACGGACTCGAGCAGATGAATGAGCTCCGCGCTCACTTTCGGATCGAGCGCTTGCGTGCCCGCCGGCGGCTTGTCGACGAGCAGAAAGGAGACAGGGCGCATCACACCCTTCGCGCCCACGGTGGCGTAGGCGTGGGCGAGCTGAAGCGGCGTGACCGAGAGGTTGTAGCCAAAGCTCATGCGCGAGATCGCGACCTGCCGCCAGTGCGAGTAGTGCGTCAGCAGGCCCGCGGACTCTCCGGGATAGCCGCTCGTCGTGACCTGGCCGAAGCCCAGGCGTGAGAGCGTGCCCCACATCTGCTCGGGCTCGAGCGAAAGCGCCAGCATCGTCATGCCGACATTGGAGCTCCTCGCGAGGATCGTCGCGATGTTGATGCGTCCGAGACTGCCGTGCTCTTCCTCGACCAGCGTCGTGCCCACCTTGATGAAGCCCGGCGACGTGTCGATGATGCTGTCTTCGTGATACTTGCCCGAGGCGAGCGCCGCCGCGACCACGAACGGCTTCATGCTCGAGCCCGGCTCGAAGATGTCGGTGACGGCCCGATTGCGATACATGGCCGGCGTGAGCTGCGAGCGATCGTTCGGGTTGTACGAAGGCTGGTTCACCATCGCGAGCACTTCGCCCGTCGTCACATCCATCACGACGACCGAGCCGGCCCGCGCACGCGTCTCGCGAATGGCGGACTTGAGCCCGCGATAAGCGAGGTACTGGATGCGCAGATCGATCGAGAGCGTGAGGTTGCGACCCGGGCGCACGGCGCGGATGCTCTCCACGTCCTGCACGATGCGGCCGTAGCGATCCTGGATGATGCGCTTCTGCCCATCTTCGCCCGCGAGCCAGTGGTCGAACGCGAGCTCGAGGCCTTCCTGCCCCACATCGTCGACGTTGGTGAAGCCGAGCACGTGGCCCGCCACTTCGCCCGCCGGGTAGTAGCGGCGGTACTCGCGCATCAGATAGACGCCCGGAATGTCGAGCGCCTTGATTTTCTGCGCGTCCGCCGGCTGCATATGGCGGGCCAGATACAGGAACTCGCGCGACAGATTGCTCGTGATGCGCCGGGTGAGCTCCTGGCTGTTCATCTTGAGCGCCTTCGCAAGGCCCGGGAACTGATCCGACGCGAGCGCCAGTTCCTTCGGGTTCGCGTAGATCGAGTCGACCGGCGTGCTCACCGCGAGCGGCTCGCCGTAGCGATCGACGATGGTGCCGCGGTGGGACGCGATCTCGATCACGCGCGAAAAGTTCTGCGTCCCGCGCTTCTGCAGAAAGCCCTTGTCGATGAGCTGCAGGTCCACCGCGCGCCAGACGAGCGCGATGGCGCTGCAGGCGAGCACGCCGAATAGCAGATAGGCCCGCCACCGGAAGGAGGCGGTATGCATTTCGCGCTCGGTGCGACCGCTCATGGCCCCGTCCTCATGGCCCCGTTCCCGTGGACGATGCTCACGGGGACACCAGCTCGATGTCTTTGGGCGGCGGCGTCGCCATCTTCAGCTTCGTGCTCGCCACGCGCTCCACGAACGCATGCGTGGACCACGCGCTCTGCTCGAGCTGCAACTGACCCCACTCCACCTCGAGGTTGTCCCGCTGGTTATTGAGCCGCTCCAGCGCCACGAACAGCTCGCGTGCGCGGTGCTTCGAGTAGATCGCGCCGGCGGCGGAGCCGAGCGCGACGACCCACAGCGCGGCGAGCGCGATCGTCATGAGCTTGCGGCTGACAGGGAGGGAGGCGATGCGCACGTGCGGACTACCTCACCCGTTCGACGACGCGGAGCATGGCGCTGCGCGCGCGGGGGTTGCGGGCGATCTCGTCGGCGGCGGGACGAGTCTTGCGACCCACGATCCGGAAGCGCGGTTCCGCGGCGGCGGGAATGATCGGCAGTCGCGCGAGATCCGGGGGGACGCGGCTCTGCGACTCCATGAAGCGCTTCACGGCGCGATCTTCCAGGGAATGGAACGTGATGGCGGCAAGGCGTCCGCCGAGGTCGAGCGCGTTGGCGGCGGCGATGAGCCCGCGCTCGAGCTGGCCGAGCTCGTCGTTGATGAACATGCGCAACGCCTGGAACGTGCGCGTGGCGGGATTCTTACCGGGCTCGCGCGTACGAACGGCGCGCGACACGAGCTCGGCAAGTTGCGAGGTGCGGGTGAGCGGCGCGGCGGCGCGCGAGTTCACGATGCTTTCCGCGATGCGCCGCGCGAAGCGTTCTTCGCCTAGCGTGGCGATCACCTCGCGAATCTCGTCGACGCCCGCGCGAGCGAGCCACGCAGATACGGGCTCGCCACGTGTCGCATCCATGCGCATGTCGATCGGGCCGTCCGCCCGGAAGCTGAAACCGCGAGCAGGGTCGTCGAGCTGCGGAGATGAGACACCGAGGTCGAAGAGCACGCCGCGACACGGCCGGCCGTCCGAGTAGCGGGACACGAGCGTCGCAAGCTCGGCAAACGGCGCATGGACGAGCGCAAGCCGCACTTCGTCGGCAAAGCGCGCACGGCCGGCCTCGATGGCCGCCGCATCCCGGTCGATCGCGAGCAAGAAGCCTTTTCTACCCAAGGCCTCGAGAATGCGTGCCGTGTGCCCGCCGCGCCCGAACGTCGCATCGACATAGTAACCATCCGCTTCGAGTGCGAGCGCCGCGAGCGACTCCTCGACAAGCACTGGCGTGTGCTCATCCATGGAAATAGCTCCAGCCGCGAAGCGGTGCCAGACCGCCCCCCGAAGTGCCGCGTTGCCGACCACCACCCAAGACGTGAATGCGTGCCAGAGCCGTTCCGCCTGCGCAGCGCGCAGTCGCGCGCGACATCGCGTACGCCCCCACGCAGGCCACTGCCTGCCGCAATACGCTCGTCACCGCCACCGCGCACGCCGCCTGGCACGTGCGCATCCACGTCCCCCTGAAACCCATCACCGCTGCGACCCGCTTAAATCGACAGCGAGTCGAGCTCGGAAGGCAGGTCGGTCGTGCTTTCGTCCGCCGCGAGCCACATTTCGCGCCGGCCGTTCCAGCGCGTCTCGTCCCACAGCTCGAAGCGATTACCCCTGACCGATCAGCATCCCGGACTGCCCGAGGCCGGCGAATTCGCGCAGCTCGGGCGGTATCAGCACTCTCCCAACCCCATCGAGCTCCACGTCGGTGGCATGACCCACCATGAGCCGCTGCAGCTTGCGCGCCTGAGGGTGCAAGCTCGGCAGGCTCATCAACTTGCGCTCGATGACCTCCCACTCGGGGAGGGCGTACAGAAGGAGGCACTGGTCGCGATCCACGGTGACGATGAGCTTCCCCTGCGCGCTCTGGACGAGCGTCGGCCGGTAGCGGGTGGGAATAACCATCCGCCCCTTGGCATCCAGGGAAACTTTCGTTGCGCCGCGAAACATGACCTGAAGGCGAGAATCTCGCCCATCTGCTCCCACCATCTCCCACCGAATGACACGAACTATAGACGCACGCCACGCTATGTCAATTGAGTCAAGTGCGAAATTCGTCGCAAACCCAAAGACTTATGGTTAATGGGTGAAGCTTTGCAGACAGTGCTGGATGGCTACCGCACTTAACAATCAGGAGGTTGGGAAGGGAACCTCATACAGTGGTGTAGAACCACCGGTGCTGGATTCCCCGAAGCGCCCGAACGAAGAGTTCTGATGGGCTTACGCAGGCCTCTTCGCCGCGCTGACCGCCCGGGCGTAGCTACGCGCCGTGGCAGGCGGCAAAAACCACGCTTTTTGCCGCCGTAAACGGAATCGCCGGTCCGGAAAAAATCGCCAGGACGGCGATTTTTCCCAATAGAGGTGGGGAGTCGGCCTGTAAGCCGGGTTCTGTCGGGAGCAATCATTCCTCTAGGACCTGCGTCGCCACAGGCCTCGAGCAGCCTACCCGGAAGCGCGTGCGGATACCGCTGGAAACACCCTCGTTATAAGGGCTCTCCGGCTTCCCTATTTGGCCTTGCTCCAGGTGGGGTTTGCCATGCCGCCGAATGTTGCCACCGGCGCGGTGCGCTCTTACCGCACCGTTTCACCCTTACCGTCGCCAATGGTTTCCCACTGGCGCTTAGGCGGTTTGCTTTCTGTTGCACTTTCCGTGGGCTCGCGCCCCCCCAGGCGTTACCTGCACCTCATCCGCAGGAGCCCGGACTTTCCTCCCCCTTCTTGCGAAGGCAGCGATTGCCAGCCGACTCCCCGCGCGCACCTTACGGGGCGTCCTCGGTTTTAGCCAGCTTCATCGCCAAGGCATAGGCGTCGTTACGGCGGGCGCCCGTCAACTGCGCGGCCACTGCCGCTGCCCGGCCCGGCGGAAGCTCCTTCACGAGCAAGGCCACTACTTTTTCGAGCTGGAGCGCGTCGCTCTTGCTACCGCCGTCGCGCGCGCCCTCTACAACAATGGTGATTTCACCTCGTGCGAAATTCGGCTCCGTTTTCGCCTGTTCCACTAGCTCGGCGAGCGTGCCTCGATAGGTAGTCTCATGCGCCTTCGTCAGTTCGCGGGCGACCGCCGCACGGCGCTCCGCACCGAATACCGCAGCGAAATCGACGAGACATTCTTCGATGCGATGAGGCGCCTCGAAAAACACTAGCGTTCGCGTATCGGCAGCAACGTCTTCGAGTCGCGTGCGTCGCTCACCTGCACGCGCCGGCAGAAATCCTTCGAAACAAAATCGATCCGTAGGCAACCCCGCAACCGCAAGCGCTGCAGTAATCGCGGAAGGCCCCGGTACAACGCGAACGTCGCACCCCGCGCGGGTAGCCTCGCGTACGAGCTCGTAACCGGGATCCGACAGCAGCGGTGTCCCGGCGTCACTCACCAGCGCGATCGTCGCGCCCGACTCGAGCCGCGCAAGCAACTCAGGCACGCGGCTTGACTCATTGTGTGCATGCAATGACACCAGCGGGCGCGACACGCCGATCGCTTTCAGCAGCGCACCGGTATGACGCGTGTCCTCCGCCGCGATCAAGTCGGCGGCTGCCAACACTTCCTGCGCTCGCGGGCTGAGATCGCTCAAATTTCCGATCGGAGGTTCTGCATCACCTCCCAATCCCAATGGCGGCGATGCGGCCCGCGAAACCGAAGTTGCTCCACAACTGCGAAACATCAGTCAACTGATCGTTACGGCCGGCGGAGAGAGTCAGCCATCTGATCCTCACATCCCGACCGAATGGATTGTTGGAACTGCCGGCCGGGATGGCAAAGCCGCCGTTATACAGGCCGAAAGTGGTATTCGTTTGCAGGCCATAACCCCCTATCGGGGCATCGTTGTTGCGCTTGGAATAAAAAGGCCTGGCCCTTGAAGGTGATGTCGTCGGTGATGTTGTAGTGACCCAGCGCGCCGATATCACGGATGGTGCTTCCGGTGTTCAACACGTTGATGCCGGCGGCATTGGCGTTGAACAAGGGACAATTCGGCGCCACATTCGCGCCGCCGTCATTCGGGTAACAGGCCAGAGTGACATTGCCCGGCCACGATCCGGCCACCGGGGCCCTACCTCCGAACCCCCGCGGATCACCTGAGTGGACGTGAGCTGAGTCACCGGGTTGACCATGAAGTCGCGGGCATTGGAGAAGATGATTTTCTTATCCAGGTAATCCGCGCTGACGACCACTGATCCGTGCTCGTCACCAAAGCCGAACTTGCTGGAAAGCTGATATGAATTGCCATCACCCTCGCCGGAAATACCGTACTGGCCGGTGACTGAGAAAAACCCTTGAAGTTCTCGTCGAGAATGAAATTCACCACGCCGGCCACCGCGTCGCTGCCGTAGGTGGGGCCGGCGGCCGTCGCGCTCGACATCGACGCGCGCAATCAGGCTCCGCGGGAATCATGCTGATGTCCACAGGGGTACCCTGGTTGCCCACGGCGTCGCTGAAGCCCGCCCATGCGACGACCATTGACCAGCGTCAGCGTCCGCTGCACGCCCATGTTGCGCATGTTCAAGCTCTGCAGGCCGCCGCCGCCGATATTCAGGTCGGTACTGTTGCCGCTGGCGAACTCCGGCAGGTTGCGAAAGGCCTGCGTGATTTCGAGCACGCCCGTGGCCTGGAGCGACTCCGGAGCCACAGTGGTGATCGGCACAGGGGAAGTCAGATCATTCTGTTGTTTGATCAGCGTTCCGGTGACGACTACCGACTGGATTTCATCTACGGATGCCTCACCCTCCGCGGCCTGCGAGATCCCAACCTTACCCGCCATCCCCAGGACGAGACTTGTGCCTACGATCAGAAGCGGTTTTTTATTCACAGAAATCATGATTCCCCCCTCTTGAATTTCTCGAGCGGCAAACTGCTATCCGCGCTATGTCACCTTTATGGCGCGAGGCGGATGACACCCACATCATTTTCGATCGGGATCTTGGTGCCCCACTGCGCGGATTCTTTCTCTATCGTGGCGAGGATGCGCCTGGCGTCTTCACCCGTAGCGATCTTGGAACCGCCAAACGCCGGCGTCGGATCGATGATGGTGACGAGCGGGTATATCCGCACCACACTGGGCTTGCCGTTCTTGAACTCGGTTACGCTGACGGCGTTGTCGAAGAAGCCGGTTCGTTGACGATAGGCCGGATCACTGGCGGTCTCCGGAGAGCCGAAGGTGAAGAACAGGCTGCTCAAGCCGTAGAAGATCGGCTTGCCCTTGTAGATCTCGACGCCACCCAGGATGTGGGGGCCAGAACGGACGACGATATCCGCACCCGCGTCGATCGCTTGATGGAACAACTCCGGCTGGAACTCCGCCGCCGAGGACCGCGAGCCCGTGCTCCCCACCCTCGTGCGCATGAATGGAAAACGCCACCAGATCGTAGTTGCGCTTGGCGTTGGTGATGGATGAGAGGACCGCGCTCCGATCATCCTTGTCGACCAGGTAGGCTAACTTGCCGCCCGGCCCCGCACGGTAGGTGGCGCCACCAACGGTGACCGCACCGGGCGCATCGTCACGCACGCCGCTATTGGGGTTCCACCAAGCGGCACCGACTCGGCTCATCAGCTCCATCTGCTGCTCGGGTCAATTCCATCAGCACTCTGGCCCGCAGCACACTGATGCCCGGACGCGGCTTGATGGCGCCTACCCCATCGAAAGCCACGCTGGCAGGGTTGAAAGTGGAGGCCGTAGCGATCACGCGACGTTGCCTCGAGGGGAATAGAAAACCCCGGGCTTGCGAGCCTCACTGAGGCTGGCACCCGGCACCGGCCTGGACCAGACCGGCGGCCTCGACGTTGGCGAGCGTGGCAACCAGCCCCTCCTGCCCCAGTCGCCTGCGTGATTGTTGGCCATCGATACCAGGTCGATGCCCATTGCCTTGAAATCACGTTCCAACGCGGTGGAAAAACGCGGGTAGCCGCCGCCATTCTGGGCGGCGTAGGTGACGGTTCCGGGGCCCGGCAGATCGAAGGCCGATGATTCATGATTGGCGAAGGCGACATCGGCATCCTGCAACAGCTTCAACATCTTGTTGAGCTCGGGATGGCCCAGCTGGCTGAACGGAATCCGATTGAACAAATCGCCACCGGCGGCGAAGGTGAAGCCGTCGACTACCCTGGCGCGGCTGATATCCACGTCCTTGGGGGAAACCGGAGCACGAACCCCTGGTGCCGTGGCTCCTCTGCCAGCATCCGCTGCGCGCGCTACCTGTGCCTGCGCCACCGTAGCCAACACCAATTACACTCGCGACCAGCAAGCATCTCGCAATCATGGCGCTACCCCCCCCGCTCTCTTGATGTAAATCATGAATTCCCCCTGCTTTCACCCAGCGGGAATTTCTGTATTTCTTTTTTCCGTACACAAAGAGGGGGTTAAGAAACGCACCAGGCAACAAGCACTTCGGCGACGGTGAGCCCGCCTGCCGCTGTGGCGCAAATGAGATCCGCATCCGCGGGGTGAACCGGAGCACGCAAGCCGCTTCCGGAAGGCAACCATCGCCAGCGTGAGATCACGCTCTCATTCTTGTTTCATCCCCCCACTGAGCATTGCCCGACGATAGGTAAGAGCGGCGGCTTTAACAAGCGCCACGTGAATATCGTTATTGCCGATGCCGATATTCCGGCTGTCTGTACTTCGATACGGGTTACTGACGATGCGGGGACCGTAAACAATACCCAGGAAAACGGCGATGTGACCTGACTGAGCGGATTCAGGGGACAGGAGGGCAAGAGCTCGGCACATGCCTGTGCGCGGAAAGTGGGAGGCAATGCGGTAAGCTGAGCGATCGCGCTCGTCGTTGCGAGCGCGGCCACTCAGCGCAAACCATCGTCAGGCATCCTGAAGCAGATCCGCCTTGATGTTCACGCCGAGAACGGGCTCATCCGATGCATGGTCATCGCCCTTCGACAGCTTATGGAACGGCAGGCGCACATCAGTCCTTCGTGCTACCGCGGCCCGTAGTGCGGAGCGGGTGCACCGAATTCGAGAGCCCCCAGATCGGGCGCGCTGCCTACAGGACCGTCATTGATGTTCGGCAGGAGCACACCCTTGTCGATCGCAGCGCCGCCGGCTTTCAACCGGAAATTCAGCGTGCCCACGTCGAACACGCGCGTCGGATCTTCGTAGCTCGCTGGCGAGACATTCTCGAATGCGTCGTAACCGATCTCGATGCTATGGGTATCCTGGCCCGTGGCCTGCGCGTACTCCTTGAGTGTCGCGTACGTGCGCTCCTCCAGCTCCCCGCTGTAGTCGGGCGTCTTGTCGCTGAATGGCGGGGAGATCCAGCCGTAGCGATAAGGTGCGCGCGCGCCCGACCTGAAACCGTTGTAGTCCGAGCTCGAGGCATTCGTGAAGGCACCCACGACGAATGCAGGATCGGTTGGATTTTCCGACAGGATCAGGTTGTTCCGAAACTGCAGGTTGGCCCCCCCCAGCGCCAAGCCCTTGGCGGGATTGCGGCCGTACACCGCGCCAAAGAAGGTGTTGTGATAGAACACCGCAGCGGTCGGCGTGGTCAGCTTGAGCGCGGCAAAAATGCTGGGGTCGTGATAGATGATATTGCGGATGAAGTACGCGAGGCCCCACACCGGCTGCGCCGAAAACCCGCTACCGGCTGCGTTGACGCACAAGTTGCGATAGACACGGATGTTGTAGAGGGCACCGTCGGTCTCGACGCAGTCGTCGTGCACGAGCGAGATGTCGTTGTTGTAGAAGTCGTTCGAAACCGGCATGCGCTCGCGAATCATGTTCGGGTAACCATCTGGCAGCCCGTACGTCGCGAAATCGATACCGTCGTGAAAGTAGCGCACGCGGTTGTAGGCTACCACGTGACCCGAGCCATAAAGCTTGACCGCATACTGTGACAACTGCTGCGTGAGCTCCTTGCGCATCCCCGGCACCTTGTCGAACGGCGGCCCGGATGGAAAACCCCACCAGCGTCTTGGGGTCGACTTTGCCGATGAACTCGTTGTCGGCGATGTAGAAGTCGCCCGAACCCGACCAGTCGGTGTGAACGCCCACGCCGACGTGATCGAATTTGCTGTGCTTGACGGTCAGTCCACGGGAGCCGGTAATCCCCTTGATTCCCGCCTCGATCGCGACATCCGTGTCGCGGAACGTGATGCCTTCGAAATAGATGTGGTTGCCGCCCATCACATTGAACAGCGTGTGATTGCCGGCACCGTCGAAGATCGCTTCCCCGTCGCCGGCCGCCTTGATCACGATCGGCTTGTCGGCCGTGCCACTGAAGGTCAGATAGTAAGTGCCGTCCCCGGTCGTTCCGCAGCACTCGCCAGGTCCCCCGCGACCGGTGATCTTCCGGGAACTGCTTCCATAGTAAGTGCGGTTCTCGCGGTACACCCCCGCATGCACCAGAATCGTGTCGCCGGGTTGCACCCGTGCAGGACTCACATTGTAGTGATCAGCCGCAGCAATGCCGTCATACCACGCGGCATACAGGCCGTAGAACGCAGGCTGCTCGTATGGGCCGCGATTCTCGTAAGGATAGACGTGATAAACGTGACCGCCGGCCGCGGGCATGGGCTCCGGGCGCGTATGAGCCGTGACGATCTTCTGCGCGGTGCCCGACACGCCATCCGGATCGGACAGCACGAACCGACAGTCGTATTCGGCGCCCGGTTCGAGATCGAAAATGCTGCCGACGAAAACATTGGGAGCAACGAACTCGCCAGGCCCCTTGTTGCGCTCGTTGTGCAGACGGATCAGCGGCTGGGCCTCTTTCCAAGCGCTCTCGCCATGCTTGCGGTAGGAGACCGCCACGACTGCATTGCGATTGTCGTCGCCCTGCACGTACCACTCGAAACCGAGGGCCTGCAGTGTCGCGGGCTCTGCCACGAACTGACCCACCGTGACACGGTTGATGGCCGCGGTCGCAGCATCAATCCCAGCCGAAGCGAAGAGACCGGCGAACAGGATGCACACCGCACCAAGACCCCGGATCTGATAGTGGCTGGTCGTCATAAATCTACCCCTACTACTTCTTTGAGCGGCAACGTCTGTGCCCCTTTTCGGCACACCATTCGTCATCCGTGGCCGCACTGAGCAACGATTCGGCAATTCTTTCTCGCGCCTCGATCAGTTCGAACCCTGATATCGGCTCTATGAGCGGGTTGACGGAAACCGGCAGATCGCCGCCGCTGAAGATTGCTTCTTCATTTTGGTTCACCCCCCTCAACTACATGGCGACGGTAGGCAAGAACGCTGCCTGCCACAATCTCACCATACGGATATCTGATATCGTCGATGCGGATATTCCATCCGCACCTCGATCAGCGGCGTTTCTCAACGTCCGATAGATGACCCACGAGGCCTGGGCATCCGGTCGCCGCAGGTAGCAGTCTTTATCCTGGTACTGAAGACAATACCCAGGAAACGGCTACTCCGGGGGTTGTTGACCAGAATCGATCCGACGAGCACCGCCCTGAATCGATCCCGATATCCGCATCACATCAGCATCGCGGCAATGCGCGTGATCGACCAGTAGGCCGCGACACTGCCGATCGCATACAGGGCGGCCGTACGAGCGGCACCGAACTGCAACTGGCGCGAGAACGCCCGATAAATCGCAAACGAAATCGCCACTACGAGCAGCTGGCCCAACTCCACGCCGACGTTGAACGTCGACAGCGCCACCGCCAGATGCTCCTGCGGCAGCCCGATTTCCTTCAGCGCACCGGCGAATCCCAGCCCATGCACGAGCCCGAACAACAATGCCACCAGCGCGGGCCAGCGCTTCGACAGCGTCATCTCGTTGCGAAGCGCTTCGCCGGCGACGAGCATGATCGACAACGCAATGGTCGCTTCCACCGGCGGCGGCCGAAGCGTCAGCAACCCGAGCGCGCTGAGCGCGAGCGTCAAACTGTGCGCCGCCGTGAACGCTGTGATCGTGAACAGCAGTCGTTTGTTGAATCCTACGAGAAACAGCAATGCCAGCACGAATGCGAGATGGTCATAGCCGGTGAGGATGTGCTCGACGCCCAATACCGAGTAGGCGCGCGCGATCTCGCCCATCCCACGCTGGTCGTCGGCCGAACCGAACAGTTGCACCGCGGGTTGAGCGGACGTGAGCGAATACACGCGACTGCGCCCATCGAGCCAATACACCTTCGCTATCGCGACGGAGAACGACCTGCCGATGCCCTTCACCGCCAGCGTGCCGCGCAAGCCCGCCGGACCACAATGCACGATGGCTTCGTCCGCCTGGCATGCATCGGGCCAGTGCACAGACAGCTCTCCTGCCGCGGGCTGCTCGGTCGCGACCCACGTCCACAGGAACTCGCCCCTGGCGCTCTCGCGCAACTCGAGCTCCGCCATCGTCATCTCGTGCGCGCTCGAGTGCGCCGACCACAACCCCGCGAGGGCCAGGAACAACAGCGCGAACGCGTGCTTCATTCCGCCGCCTTTCCAGCAGAATTGGCTGTGGCTGAAACACCTGTGGATTGGCCGCCGGTCACTTTGACGGTGTACCGCTTCTCCATTGCGAGCACGGCGGCCGAACGCTGCTCAGCCATCGTCGCGTCGATCCAGTCCTGCAAGACGATGGCACCCACCTTGTCGAAGTCCGCCGGCGCACCGGGCTGATCGTACTTCGCGCGATTCTCGTCGAACCACTCGCGCAGCGTCTTCTCGTCGAAGGTCGGGGTCGTCAGGCCCGTTTCGATCAGGTTGAGCATCTTGAAGATCACCCGATCGCGAATCGCCGGGTCGCCCTTGTCGATCTGCATGGCGATGCCTTCGCGATAGAGCACTTCATTGTCCAGCCAGCCCCGCCGCAGCGTGTGCAGCTCCTCGGCGTCGGGATCGCGACCGCGTTCCTGCCTGAAGACCTCGCGGGCGCGCTGATCCACGCTGGCGTCCACTGTAATCGTATGCGGGTCGTCGGTGCGACCGGCGAGTACGTGATCCACCGCGAACAGCACCGCGCCGAGCACGATGAAATGCAGCAGCGGCTCGCGCATCCAGGTGCGCAAGCGCGGGTATCGGTCCGGAGTGGGGACCGTGTGTGTGCTGGAAGCAGGTAGAACAGTCGACATAGCCCACCTCTACGCGTTGACGAGAGAGCGCCGCACGTTGACCCGATTGCACCAGCAGCGTCGCTCTGATGCGGCGAATCCGGCGACGTCAGTTGTCGAGATCACTTCGCACAGGGGGGCAGCCAGGACAACACGAAGGCCAACCCACTCCCGGCAATCGCGACCGGCAACGCCTTCGACAATACACCGGACGAACCGATTCTTCCGATGGTCACCGCCACACCGACCGCGCAAGGCCAGGGGGTAGAGCAGCGGCGACACTGTATAACCGCGTCTCGGCTTGGGAGTGCGGCGGTGACGCTGCCCCCCGCGGCAGAATGTTTAGATCTCCACGCGGCTCGGGTCCGAGCAACAAGGATTTCAAACTGGGGCGCGCGCGCTCGCGTAAGTCTCGCCACTCGCTCACTGGCAGAAGCACCGCCGCCTCGACGCCGCGCAGTGTGACGACCTGGGGTCCCTCGGTCAGGCTCGCCTTTAGTAACTCGCTGAAGCGAGCTTTTGCGTCCTGCACCTGCCATGTCTTCTTCATGACTGGCCTCTCGATAACTAGTCAGAAATCCAGTCAGATGACGAGATGCCGTCAAGCTATCGTGCACGCGGAGCTGACGGGAAACGAGCCCTCCAGTTTCGACGGTGTCCGTCAAACGACCAGGCGAGCGGCCATCGCTCGCAAAGCGCTCCGTCGTGAAGACGTGCCCGCCACGGCGTGCCGCGTAAAGACCTGTACGGGAAGAGCATCGCGGTGCAGAGTCGCCTAGTCATTCCGGCAGTTCGCATCGGTACATTTCTCGCTGTCGTGCCGGCAGTTCATATTCACGAGTGAATTTCGTTTCGAGCGCTGACACTGCTTTTCGAAGCCATCACGACGTGTGTAGCATCCGTGATGTACTCCGAAGCGAGGCCCGCCTCGACGGCAATCGAGACGCGCCGCTGAGCCCTTGCAAGGCTGTGATCGGCGAACTCGGCGAGATAAAGCGCGCAGGCTAGATCGAGATGAGTGGCACCGAGCACGAAGGCGATCCCCTCCCCGACCGTTTGCGGGAAGCGCTGACTCATTTGATTCGCGCCTGCGTGCCCGAACAGAGGCGGTGTGACATCGCACTCCAGGTCCTCGGCCTCGCTTCCGAAGACGGGCACCCGTCCACGATGGCCGCCATCGCCCGCGCAATCGACCGATCGCGAGAACGTGTGCGGCAGCTTCGGAACAGCGCGTTCCGTAAAATCGCTGCGAACGCGGCCCGTCGGGCGGAGGGCGATTCACAGCTTCGCGACGTACTGAGAGACATCTCCGCAGAAGTCGACTGGCGAGATCCGGTCACAGCCGCGCGATCGATCGTGAGCCTGATGACCGACCATTTCGAAGCGGCCGGTATGCTCACCTACTTGTTATGCAGGGCCGCGGGTTCAAAGCTGCCAACAAAGGTGCTACGCCACCAAAGCTCCGCAGCCGCGGAGGTCGCCTGCAACGAAGCAACTCAGCGCACGCCCTGGCCCTTCGACCGTTGGGCGACCGCGTTGGAAAAGGCGATTTTCCAGACCACAACTTGCTTCGATTCGTTTCCACCCGAGCTGACCGGCGCGAAGCGCACGCCGCGCAAAACCACGCGAGACTGGGATTTCAACAGCAAGCGCCTCGGGCGCATCGTTCTGTGCGAGTCGAGCACGGAGGCTCGCGTTTATCGCTGGCTGGAACGCTCACCTGACGTGCGCTGGTATCAGGAGCAGCCAATAGAGCTCACTTATGAGATCGAAGGATGCACTCGTCCATACTTTCCCGATGCAGCGGTCATGGGCAACGACGGTCGAGTCGTGATGGTGGAAGTGAAGCCCTTTTATCGCATGTACCGCTACAAGACTCTGGTGAAGGCACTCGCAGCGCTGAATCACTGCAGACAGCGAGGCATCGGCTACTTACTAGTCGATGACTCAGGCCGAACTCTCGACAACGTGGCAGCCTGTACGTTCTCAACCGACCTTGCAGCCCGGATTGAACTCCACTTGCAACACGGCCCCGTGAGATTTGGAACGATATGGCGCGAGTTCAACGCGGTCCTTGGCCGAATCGACTGGCCGGCGTGTCTGGCGTCAATCATATCTGCCGGCCGGCAGCTCTAATTGTCGTCGACCAAAGGGGGACTCATGCCGGTGGCGTAAACAAAGGATTCGGGCGCGTCTCTGCCATTCCTTGTCTCGTCACAAGGTCAGGAGACGCACGTGACTACTCCCTGCCCCAGCCGGTCGTATTTCGACCTGCACGTCATCGGGCTCGGCTATCTCAATCGTATTCGTGAAGTGAAGCCCAAGAAGGGCACTCCGTTTCTGGCATGCGATATCGCAGCGCTCACTGGCCCAAACGACGCTCCCGAGTATCGGCGCTTCGACGTTCGTGTCACAGGCAGCGATGCTCAGCAGCTGATTCGTCGATGCGCGCAGGCAGTCTCAACCCAACGCAAGGTACTCATTGGATTCCGCCTGGGCGATCTTTGGACCGACCTCTTCACCTACACGAAGGGGAAGAATGCTGGCCGGCCTGGCGTCAGCCACAAGGCTCGCCTGCTTTCTCACCGGCGGCGGTCTCTGATCGATCTCGCCGGTGACCGGACTAGCTTTTCGATTCCAACCACGCCGCTTCACCACATCGCGACGTTCCGGGCTACACCGGTAACGAAGTTGGGCAACACTTTCGCGAAGCTGACACGGCTGCGGACTTCTTTCCGATATTCCATCAGCTTGCCCGGATCGAAATACGCGCCAATATTTGGCAAACCGCCGAGGGAAAAATTGGCTCCGGCGGCAATCGTTAGCCGCGTGAGGTGAGCGTACTTGTGATAGAACTCGCACTGATCGATGAGCGTCTGAAGCGCAACACGATTGACGCGCGTTTTGGCTCGTGATCCGCCACGGTGTCACCCCCCATTGCCCAACTATTCTGACTCGCCGCTGTTCTCGTACCTATGATCGCCAGCGGTCTTGCGTAGGGTCCCAGCTCTTTCCAGCAACATCATCCTCGATCACTGGGTCAGCGAAGTTTCCCACATACTCGAGTACGGCTCGAAATTCTGTCGGAACGATCGTCTCAAGCCTCTGCTTCTTCAGCCATGCAGCCCACCGAGGCTGCGCCAAGTCCTCGTACCCTTCGAGAGAAGTCCTAAGCGGCGAAAGCGAGATCTGGCGATGATCCGCCACTCTGATCAAAGAGGTCCGAAGGCGATCACCATCGATACCATGACGCTGCGCCAGAACATGCATATCGACAAAGTCCCGCCATCGCGTATTCGCCGTGCCTCTGGCAATCGCAGTGGAAAGCTTTTCCGCGAGCACCATCTCAAGCGGATAGCCTCGCACGGACAAGACGCCGTCGAGCAAGCGAGGAAGGCTGACCTGCTCTGGATCGGGCCAGATCGGATCTCCCACGTTCACGTCAACATGCAGCCGAATCAATGCGCGCGAGAGCGTGCCGCTGAGAGTCACACGGATACCGCTGTACTCGTCCTCATCCCGAATGGTCTCGGCCGTCGCCTCATCCGCGTCAAACTCCACTCCGTCATCGAGAGACGCTCGGGCGATCTTCTGGACCAGCCCAAGTATTTCGCCTTCTGTGTTACGAAGCGCGTGCGCAGCCAGGTCGATGTCTCTGGTCGGCCGTCGAGCGTTAAGCGCGGCGAGCAGCAAACCGCCCTTCAGGATCAAATTCTTCGCGAACTCGGAACGACTGAGCCGATCAAGAAAGCACTCCAGCGCATAGAGCTGGATCAGCTCGTCCGTGGGTCGCCCAGCACGCCGTGCTTCCCGTTGAAGATCGAGATAGCGCGCGCCCGCAGTCGACATGCGGCTGACCCGCTTCATAGAATGACTTGTAACGCGTTGCGAACCGCCGTCTCGGCCCCGTGGAACCGTTTGGCCATCGACAACAACGAGGCCGGCTGGGAGCCTTTACGTGCGAGCCAACGACGTAGCGCCTGCCAGGCGACGTCAGGCCCTTCGCGATGGCGCAGGCGAATGACATCGACAAGCGTTCGGACCGGCGAGTAGATGCCGATCAACAAGTTCTTGCCGACAGAAAACTCTTCGCGCCCGACGTCGAACGTGTCGCGCGCGAAGACGTGAACTGAGACGGTCTCCCGCAAAGCTGGGATGCGACTGCCGCGGGGAATCGCAATGTCGACTTGAGGCGGAATGGTGTCGGTCAGGCCATGACGGGCCAAAGCCGTAACGAGGCAAAGCGTCCCGCGCGGCGCCCGATGAGCGATCTCGAGCAGTTCCTGATCGACCTCTTCTGCATCAGCCCAGCGGTATAGTCCGCGCCCGACCTGGTCCAGAATGCCCTGATCTCTCCAGGCGTAGAGCCGCTCCGCCGAGAGGCCGGCTGTGCGGGCCTCGGAATAGGTGAAAACGGCGGGCAATTGCCGCCGGATGGGATTGGCTGCTTTCCTGCTCACCGATGAAAGCGTATACAAGATATGTATTCCTGTCCACGGGTTCATCGGATGGCGGACACGGGCCAACTCGCCTGACCATCAGGCCGAAAAAGGCCAAAAGGAACAAGGGCGAGCAGCAAGGGGAAAGGCCCCTACCCGAAAAAGGCTGAAACGGTCCTCCCGGAGATTGCTGCCGCATGTTCGAGCTGTTTCGCCTACGACAAAGGGCCGCAGGGTTCCAAAGGGAAACGGCCGCACACGACACGGCCGGATTCCTGCGGCCGGCGTCCGCGGCAGAGTTGATGAACACGCCGCGCCGTAAGCTACTGCTTCAACACATCTGGCAACGCACGTCGCTCTCGCGCGTCCAATTCGATGAGCTCTATCGCACGCCGCTCGATCGCTACGCGCTACTGGTCCAACAGTTTCCCGCCTCGGAAAATCACCATCATGCGTATCCGGGAGGAATGCTGGATCACGGGCTGGAAATCGTCGCGTACGCGCTGAAACTGCGGCAATCGTCTCTGCTACCCGTCGGCGCCGCGCCGGAAACGCAGGCAGCACAGGCGGAAGCCTGGACCGCGGCGGCAGCGTACGCCGCGCTGCTGCACGACCTCGGCAAGATCGCCGTCGATCTACACATCGAAGACGATACGGGTGCGCCGTGGCATCCATGGCATGGCCCGCTCACCCGTCCCTATCGCTTTCGCTATCGCAAAGACCGTGAGTATCGACTGCATGGCGCGGCAGTCGGCCTGCTCTACATGCGCATTCTGGACGCGAGCATGCTCGATTGGCTCAGCGGCTTCCCTGAACTTTGGTCGGCGCTTCTCTACGTGCTCTCCGGTCAGTATGAGCGCTCCGGCGTGCTCGGCGAACTGGTGATAAAGGCCGATCAGGCATCAGTCGCGCAGGCACTCGGCGGTGATCCGTCCAGCGCGCAAAGCGCGCCTCGCCATTCCCTGCAGCGAAAGCTGCTGGATGGCTTGCGCTTCCTGCTCAAGGAACAGCTCAAACTGAATCAGCCGACTGCCTCCGATGGCTGGCTCACGCAGGATTCGCTTTGGTTGGTCAGCAAGACCGTCTGCGACAAACTTCGCGCGCACCTGCTCGCTCACGGTATCGAAGGCGTTCCGAGCCGTAACAGCGCACTGTTCGATGTGTTGCAGGAGCATGGGATCGTGAACCCTGCTCCAGATGGCAATGCGATCTGGCGAGCGACCGTGACCAGCGATACCGGCTGGTCGCATGCGTTTACGTTCCTACACGTCTCGCCAGCCACGATCTGGGAGAACGACGAACGACCCGCGCCATTCAACGGCACGGTGCGAGCCGAGGGAAGTGAACGCTCGCCAGAGGCTGAGCCGACCGAGGTATTCAGCGCGAGCGGCCCGCCGCCTGCTGCTGCGGTCTCCCGCCCGGCGGCGCCGATACCCTCAACGTCGGCGTCCGCGGACGATGCGGTCACGAGTGTTCTGGCGCTGCTCGACGCCGACAATCAGGATTCGCGCGAGCCGGAAATTGCGTCCGTCGATGCCGTGAAACTCGTCGCGCCCGCGCGCGATGACGCCAACGCCGTTGACCCCGCCAGGGTCGAGGCATCGACCCACGGCGCGTCGATTGGCGAACATTTCGTGGCGTGGCTGCGAGACCGCATCCGTGCCCGCCATCTAATCATCAACGACGCCAAGGCGCTGGTTCATACCGTATCCGGCACCGCCTATGTCGTCAGCCCCGGCATCTTCCAGCGTTACATCCAGGAACACCCCGACGTGGCTCGATGCGCACGCCAGGAGTCGACGCGAGAATGGGAATGGGTTCAGAAGCACTTTGAGCGGTTGAGGATTCACCGCAAGCGCGGCAACGGTCTCAATATCTGGACGTGCGAGGTCGTTGGGCCGCGTCGAACACGACACCTACACGGGTATCTGCTGACCCACGGTGACGCGGTGTTCGCTGAAGTTCCACCGGACAATCCGTACCTCAGACTTACTACGCCTGTTGAGTCTGCCGCACCGGCCTGACCTTGCATCAATAGGGGCCGGCGCACGTCGCTAACATCCGCGCGCGCGAGTGGCGGACTCCGTGATGATCGAATACACCACAGGACAGGGATTCGATCGGCGGATACACAATGCGTGCACGCGCAACGCTGCTGCGGCAATCGCTGGGATCCCCGATATCATCCCCTCAGGGGAAGTCAAAGAGCCGCTGCCAACGGCTGCTTAGCGATTAGCCCGACATCCGGTCTGTCGGCCAAGTCTACAACCGGCGTCGCATTGGCGGGTTCACCAGCAGCACCACGTCCCAGCGTGCCTTACTTCTCGAACATCTTGCCAATGAGAAACGCAACCGCCCCAAGGGCCGCGAAAAACAAGACGACAAATAACCGGATACGCGATTGGTGACGACTCTCTACCTTTAGCAGTTCGGCACTCGCTCGTTCTTGCTGCTCTTTCTCGGCCCGATCTGACGAATCAAAATAGCTATCGTCCACCGATCGGTAGGTCTCGAACTCATCACCTCGTACTCGCGCGCCGAGGCGATCGGCCAGATCGATCATTAACTGAAGTGCATCAGTGCCCGGAGTCTTGGCCCACAGCTCCCCGTTCTCGAGCCACAAGCAACCGACCTCCTGCCCGCCCTTCTCCAACAGAACGGTCCACTGAGGCGCGTCCGCTCCCGGCTCAAGAATTCGCGTGCCGGGAGTATCTGAAACTGCGCGTTCTACCTCTGGTTTTTCTATCGGCACTCGCCGCCCCTGACTGCGGCGAAGTATGTATACGTGGTATCCCACAACCAACCTATTTACCGTATGCGCTTTGCACGGAGTTGTTGTTGGGCTTGTTGGGGTATAGCAGGAAGCCTCCTGCCGCAGATGATCCGCCGAAGAATGAATCGAGGCCGAATTGCAAAGCGGACAAGCCCGTGCTGGCGCCGCTGACAAGCGGGCTCAGATTCGTGAGCCCCAGTCCTGACAGCGGACGAATCGGACGATCTGAAATGAGCGCGGCCTTGCACGAGCTGGGACCGCAGATCGGCGTCACGGCAGCCTGCACGGTGCTGCAGGTGAATCGCTCCGGCGTGTATCGCGAGCGCGCACGCTTGCTCGGGCGAGCACGGCCAATACCGGGGCCGCGGCCCCGGCCACCCTTGTCGCTGACGCCGGCCGAGCAGCAGGTACTGCTGGGAGTGCTCGACAGCGAGCGCTTCGCCGACGTGGCGCCGGCCACGGTCTTTGCCACGCTGCTCGATGAAGGCCGCTATCACGGCTCGATCCGCACCATGTATCGGCTGCTGGCTGCGCAGAACCAGGCCGGTGAGCGACGTCGTCAGCGCATTCACCCCGCCTATACAAAGCCGGAGCTGCTCGCGGTGCGGCCCAACGAAGTGTGGTCGTGGGATATAACCAAGCTGAAGGGTCCGGCGAAGTGGAACTGTTTCCATCTGTACGTGATCCTGGACATCTTCAGCCGCTACGTCGTGGGCTGGATGATCGCCGCGCGTGAGTCCGCCGAGCTTGCCGAGCAGCTCATCGGCGACACCATCGAGAAACACAACATCGCTCCAGGCACCCTCACGCTGCACGCCGACCGTGGCACCAGCATGCGCTCCAAGCCCGTTGCCTCGCTGCTCATCGACTTGGATGTCACAAAGTCCCATAGCCGACCTCACGTCTCGGATGACAACCCGTACTCAGAGGCGCAGTTCAAAACGCTGAAGTACCGGCCGGACTTTCCCGAGCGCTTCGGCTGCATCGAGGACGCTCGCGCTCACTGCCAGCAGTTCTTTCCCTGGTACAACACAGTCCATCGTCACTCCGGCGTTGCGCTCATGACACCCGAAGCCATGCACTACGGTCGCGCCACCGCGCTCACCCTGCAACGCGCCGCGACCCTCGACACCGCGTTCGCAGCCAATCCGAACCGCTTCAAGCACCTCGCCCCATCCCCACCCGTGGTGCCCACCGCCGCATGGATCAATCCGCCCAAAGGGGACGCCATCTCGATCATCACTGCACCACCCGGCTGCTCACTAAACTCATGACACCTGGTGTCTCAATGTCATTGACACGTTCCGCTTACGGGTGGCCGTGAAGGGCAAATAGGCCTCCAGGCGCTGGACAAAATCGGTGAATCTCTCTACGCCATCGCCGCATCTTTTCATTGCGTGTCGCCTCTATTTGGTGAACCGGTAGGTTCGCCGAACAATAGCGCAGTGCGAGCAAACTGGATTCAGCTCCTGTCAGCGCAATGCGGCGGTATTAACTTTGCTCTTCGCCTCGCGGAGCTGGGCTTGAAAACCAACGCGCGAAGTGTGGTGATTCACTTCACGGAGCATACATATGGGCCGGAAATCGTTGACCGGCGGCGTCAAACCGCTCGGATCCAGTCGCATTCAGTTCGACTTCCGAATCCAAGGTGTTCGATACCGCCCCACCCTGCCGTGGATCCCTCACGAAACCAACCTGCGCCGCACCCGCGAGTTGCTTGCGAACGTGAAGGCCCGCATCGAGGCCGGCACCCTCCGCTTCAGCGAAGTCTTCCCCGAGTTCGCGAACCGCCAGCGCGTGCCCCTGCCCTTGAGTGGCCGCACCTGCAGCGACGTCTTCGATGCCTTTCTGGATCATGAGGCCGCGCGCGTAGCGCGCGACGATCTCGCGCCCGCGACGCTCGCCGCGCATCGACAGTTGCTCGACCACGTCTGGCGCCCGGTGATCGGCTCACTCTCGATCCTCGCGTGCGTCACCGTTGGACCAAGAAAACCTACAACAATGCGATCAGTGCGCTCCGCCGCGCCTTCGCGTTCGGCTTCGAGGACCATCCGGAGCTGCACAACCCGGCGCGGGCGTTGAAGAGCGCGCGCATCGGCAAGAAGGATCGACCCCTTCAGCATCCAGGATGCGGAAACGTTGGCCTCTGATCTCTGAAGACGAACAAGAGCAGCAGCTGATGCGTCTACCGGCGATAATGAAGTTCTCCGAGGACCTGACCGACCCCGGGCTCGCCGATACGGCAAGAGCACAGTACTTCGCCGATCATCCCGAGGCACCCCTGCTTGCCTTCGTCGTGAACGAGCTCAGTGGCTGGTTGCAGGACCGAACTCGTCTCGGCACCCAAGCGGAATCGGACAAGTACGTCATGTCCGCCGCCACCAACATCGTCAACTGTATTGCCGTCGCCGGAAGCCGCGATCCTGACTAGCGTGTGCGCAATGCGGCCTTGGCTTCCTTTCAATTACCCGCATTTTCCTTAGCCAATAGATACCCCAGCTCAATATCTGTGAGCCGCGCCATGCCTTTCCAGATGAGCTGATTGCCGGGTGGCGGATCGTGAGCGCGTCGCAGATGGCCGCCCAGCTGCGCGAGCTTCTCCAGATAACAGGCCACGGATTGAACCTCGGCAAGGTGGCGCGGTGTTTTGGTCAGTCGATCGAGTAACTGACGCTCGAGCTTGGTGAACGCCAGTGCCAGATCTGCCTGCGGCACGGTCCGGTTAAGCATCGTCAGCCAGAAGATTCTCCATGCAAGGATGCAGAACGTGGCGATGAGATTGACCAGTCGCTCCGCGGTGCGCAGCCTCGACTCCTCCGCCTTGCAACCGGACTTGAGGATCTTGTGGAACGTCTCGATCTTCCATCGCAGCGCGTACCACTGAAGCTTCTCGATGGCCTGGGCGCGGGAAGTGACCGGCAGGTTGGTGAGCAGCTTCCAGTCCACGCGCTCTCGTCCACGAGGTTTGTTTCGCTCCCGGGCATGCAACACCGTCAGCGTCAGGGGTGGGTACTGCTTCTGCTTGCCGATCGGTGGCAGAACGCGAATACGCCGATACCGTAGCTCGAGAACTGCCTCGGAGGGATTGCCCTTCTTATCCTGCACCGGAACCCGATGAAGGCCTTTGCAGGCCACTTCCTCCATCTCATCCGCAATCGTGTGGTCGCCGTCGCCGGCCAGGCGGTCCACACAAGTGCGGAACAGAAACTGTGTACCGAGATCCTCCGCTGCGCAGAACAGCTCATAGATGTCGCTTTCGCGATCTCCGACGTTCACGCATCGGGCCGGCTCTTCGAGCAGGGTGGTCGACTGCCGCAGGTTCTCGAGCCACCGGATGCTTTCTGGTCGACGACAATTAGAACTGCCGGCTGACGACAATTAGATTTGCCGGTAGTTGTCGCCGGGCGCGACGCTCGGCGGTGCTGACGACAATTAAAACTGCCGGTCGGTGGGCCTCATCCACGGTCTGATTTACTCAGCCCTCACAAAGGGGGCTGCGTGGTAACGGACGAACAGGTGAGGTTGCTCATGTCATTGTTAACGCAGGGGAACGCCCAGGTGACCGCAGCGGCGAAAGCCGGGATGAGCGAGCGGACAGCGCGTAAATACGCGCGTTCGGGTCGAGCGCCGTCTCAAGCCAAGCTTCCCCACACGTGGCGAACGCGACCGGATCCCTTCGTGGACGTGTGGCCGGAGATAGAAGCACTGCTGCGTCAGGATGACGGTCTGCAAGCTAAGACGATCTGGATGGAGCTGAACGAGCGGCACGCAGATCGCTTCAGCGTCGGCCAGCTCCGCACGTTGCAGCGACGGATGCTCGCCTGGCGCGCCAAGTCAGGCCCGGATCGCGAAGTGTTCTTTCCCCAGACACACGTGCCCGGTGAGCAGGCGCAGTCGGACTTCACCGACATGCGCGCACTCGAGGTGGTGATCGCCGGCCAGCTGTTCCCGCATCTGCTGTATCACTTCGTTCTGACGTACTCCAACTGGGAGGCGGTATCGATCTGCCCGAGCGAGAGCTTCGAGTCTCTGAGCGCCGGAGTGCAGAACGCGTTGTGGCGATTGGGTGGCGTGCCGCTCGAGCATCGCACCGATAACCTCTCGGCGGCGACCCACGAACTATCGGAGAGTCGCGGGCGGGACTTCACCGAGCGATATCGCGAGCTGATCGATCACTATGGCCTGCGAGCCTCTCGCAACTTCCCAGGAAATGCGCACGAGAACGGCGATGTCGAGTCGGCGAACGGAAAGCTGAAGACTTCAATCGATCAGCGGTTACGCCTGCGTGGATCGCGATCGTTCGTATCGCGCGAAGCGTATGAGGGCTTTCTCGAGACCTGCGTGCAAGCGCGCAATGCGACCCGATACGCGAGAATCGAGGAAGAGCGTCCCTATCTGCGAGCGCTGCCGGTGCGGCCGTTGCCGGCATACCGGGAGTCCTATGCGACGGTGTCGCGCGCCAGCGCGGTGCGCATCCTCAAGCACTCCTACTCGGTGTCCTCGCGACCGATCGGGTGTCAGCTGCGCGTGCGCTTGCATGCCGACATCATCGAGCTCGACTACAAAGGCGAACGCGTCGCCGTCATGGAGCGCCTGGTCGGACGCGATGCGCACCGGATCGACTACCGCCACATCATCCATACGCTGGTCCGCAAGCCCGGCGCCTTCCGCCGCTATGTCTTCCGCGAGGCGCTGTTCCCGACGCTGGAGTTCCGGCGCACCTACGATGCGCTGGTCGCCGAAGGATCCGATCAGGCAGACCTGGAATACGTGCGGATCCTGCACCTCGCAGCAGGCGACGGCGAGGAGATCGTCCGCGCCGTGCTCGCGGATTTACTCAATGATGCGAGCGTTCCTACATATGAGGAGGTGCGCGCCAGGCTGAGAGGACCGCGCACGCCAGAAGGTGTGCCATACCTGAACATCACCGCGCCCGATCTCACGCTCTACGATCGGTTGCTCGGCGCGCACGCCGAGCCGGTGCACACATGAGCGCTGCGACGATCATCACAGATGAGACACTGCAACTGCGGCTTAAAGCAATGCACTTGCCGTCGTTCCTCGAGCACTACTTCGAGTTGGGAGAGCGCGCCGCGGCTGAAGGCTGGAGTCACGTTCGATATCTCACCGAGCTGGTCACGCTGGAAGCCCATGATCGAGCCGATCGACGCATGACGCGGCTGTTGAGGGATGCGAAGCTGCCGCGCGAGAAGACGCCGGCGACACTGGACCTGAACCGCTTCGCCGCGCCCCTGCGCGGGCAGATCCGTCAGCTGTTGCGTGGCGAGTTCCTCGCCGGCGCCACCAACGTCTGCCTAATCGGTCGGCCCGGAACTGGAAAATCGCACGTGATGGCAGCGCTGGGTCGGGCACTGGTCGAGCCCGGGCACCCAGTGCTGTTCATCGCGGTCGCAACGCTCGTCGAGCGGCTGCTGGATGCCAAGCGCAATCTCAGGCTCGCTCGTGAGCTCAAGCGTCTGGACAGCTTCGACTGCCTCGCACTCGATGACATCGGCTACGTCCAGCACGACCGGGCGGAGATGGAGGTGCTCTTTGCACTGCTGGCCGAGCGCTATGAGCGCAAGAGCGTGATGATCACGTCCAATCTCGTGTTCTCGAAGTGGGACCAGATCTTCAAAGACCCGATGACGACCGCGGCGGCGATCGATCGCGTCGTACATCACGCTGTCGTGCTCGAGTTCACCGGCCCTAGCGTCCGGGCGGAAGCAGCCGAGCAACGCGCAGCTCTTGCAAGGCGTGATGCCCCGCCATCAGAACGCCCTTGATCTGGATGTACTCAGAACAGAACGGAGCTTCTGACGCCTTCGGCGTCAGGCTCCCTTACGGTGGACCGATGATGGGGCTCAACGACCGGCAAGAATGAAAGTCGCCAGCGGCAGATATGGTTGACGCCAGACACGCAGCGATTCTTACCCGCCACTTGGATGCTGCGCGCTGTTGTTCGGTGCACGGCGCTAGTCGGCGCGAAGGCAGCGGACCGGATCCAGTTGAGAAGCGCGACGCGCCGGATACCAGCCTGAAGCAGCCCCGAGGAAGACGGTGCCCAGGAGGACTCCGAGCAGAGCACTCACCGCAGTCAGCGTGGGCCAATCGTAGAGTCGCGTCAGCACCGCGGCGATCGCCGCTCCGAGAAGGACACCTATTGTTCCCGAGACCAGGCACAACGCGATCGCTTCCAGCAGAATCTGGCTCTGCACTCCGAGCGGTCGCGTGCCGAGCGCAATCCGGACACCGATCTCGCGGGTCCGCTCGGTCACGCTCACGAGCATGATATTAGCGAGGCCGATGCCGCCGACCGCGAGGGCGATAGTCCCTACGGCGGCGAGTAATCGACTCATCGTTCGGCTTCCCTCTCCGTATGCGGAAACCGCCGCCGCGATGTTGCTGGACATGAACTCTGCACGGCGCTTGCCTCGCCGTTGTTCAAGAAGATCCGTGACAACCTGCTGAACTACCGGCAGCATCTCGGGTGTGCGCGGTTTCAATATCAAAGTGATGGGTGAAAGAGGGCTGATTCGCCGAAGCAGGCTTGTATAGGGCATCAATACACTGGTGTCTGCAGTCACACCTTCGGTTGCAGCATCGATGCGGCGATTTTCGACAACCCCAATGATCGTGAACGGAGTCTCGGCGATCGCAACCCGGCCTCCCAGGGCGTCGGTATCCTTAAACAAGATCTGAGCAAGATGTTCCGAGATCAGCGCGACGCTTGCAGCATTCCGAACATCATCGGCGCTGAGGGTGCTACCGCGAATGATCTTCCGTCCGGAGAGTTCGACGCCGAGTATGTCCAGGCCGATGAGCTGGCCATCGCTTCGGACACCCATCGTTTTCACTTCCCGGGGGCCGCTCGCGCCCACCTCAACGCTGACTGACGCAACGCCTGCGAAATGCGTTTCGATGGCTCGATAATCTGAGAGCTGCAACCCATCGCCGCGTGACATCGGCGGCGGAATGCCATAACGCCAGTCCTTGCGTGGGGGCATCGCACTCAATATGAGCTGGTTGGAGTCCAGCCGCGCAAAGACTGCTTCGACTTGCGCGCGCGCGCCTTTGCCGAGGCTCAGCATGGCAATGACGGACGCGACCCCGACAACGATCCCGAGTGCGCTGAGTGCGGATCTTACCGGCGTGCGCAGGACACCCCGCGCGGCCTCACTAATGGTAAACGGCCAGTACATAGCGCCGCAGGAATTTGAGAGTGAGCGTTTCGCTCGGATACTTCTCGAGGAGGAGCCGTGCGCAGAGGCACGGCTCCCGAGGTGCTCTAATCCGAGATTAGATCACTTTCGACTGCGGCAGCTGACCGGTGAAAAGCAGCGGGCCACCGGCCACTTCCTGACGGGACTTGCCGTCCGTGTTGATCTGGCTGAACGCTGGGCCCTTCGTGAGTGTGCTGACGCTTCCGATCTTCATGGTTCTCTCCTTGGTGAATAATCGTCCTGTTTCACTGCACCGCCTTTCGGCGGGCGCGACGAAGATGGCCACTGACTTCGCTGCAGGCAACCACTATTTCTCTCTTGCGCGTCACTCAGGCTCCGTCGGAACTCTTCACTGGAGGAAAGTCGCAACCCCGACACAGCTTGAGTCGCCCCCGAAGTCGCTGATAGCACTCGCATCACGCGTTACACCTTCCTCTGCCACGGCAGCTTTGACACGAACCGGATACCGGTGCGCCCCTTGCGGTGTCCGAGGCTGCGTTATTTGAGTTACGCCGGCAGGGAGCGACTCGCGGCTGCTATGCACCACCCGTGCGAAGTTTCTGAGCCGTTCTCCGTGGCCCCCCCCTCATTGGGGTACCGGGCTAGAGAAGAGGCATTCGATGCTTATTCGGAGTACAAAGAGTTTGACGGAGCAACAGCCAGTCGTAGCGCGCCTGTTGCGTAGCGTTCGAGTCGTCGCACGTGGTGCGGCAGCGCTCGCGCTTTTTTTCCTACCTCTGTGTGTGTCGGCCAGCGACGGCGAGGCACGCGAGCATGATAGAGTTGGCGAGAAGGCTGCGGGGAGTTATATCCGCATGGGAGCCTCGAGTCTCGCACGGAAGCGCGGTATGCGGACGGCCAGCAATGCTGTTCGGACCGAGGAGAATCAGGGAATGCGCGATCTCACGGATGAGGATGTCGCAGCCTGGAGCCGGATGAATGGGGACCCGGCGTTGACGCCCGACGGGCGGTGGCTTGCCTACGTGTGGTTACCGTACGAACGGACCGAGACAGGACCACGGGTCGGCTCACCCCTGCTTATCATCCGCTCCACGGCAAGTGATGACGAGCGGCGCATACCGCTCGGTTCCGACCCAGTCCAGCAGTTCCTGATGTCACCGGGCGGGGGCTGGATCGCGATTGTTCAAGCGGACACTCAGCCGGATAGCAGCCATGTGACCGTCGTAGAAACGACAACCGGCGAAGTGCATCCGATCGGGCCCGGCGAGGAAGTTAAGTTTCTTGCGAAGGACAAGTCGATCCTGGTGCGGGCTCCTGACGGAGCCCCCGACGCCAAGGTGCAAACGAACCGACTGACCGTGTACACGCTGGAGAGCCTTACGGCCAGTCGTACCTGGGAGCATGTGGGTGAGTACGCGGTCAGTAGTCTCGGAGACCGAATCGCCCTTGCTCAGTCGGATGGCTTGCGCGTCTGCGATCTCAATGAAGGTGTCGATCATCTGATCGAGCCACTCGCAGGCGCCACTCAGTTGAGTGCGCTCAGATGGTCCCCGAGCGGCCGGGCACTGGCACTGACGGCTGAGGCACAGGGGACACAGTCACTTCTGGTCTTTAATGACCCGCTTGCGTCTCACCTCCATCGAGAGTCTTTCACGCCAGCAAAGATGAGCGGGTTTCCCACAGGGTTTCGGGTAGCCGGGCAACCGCGCTCGCTTGATCAGCTCGGGCCATTTGGATACGACGTGGTGCGTTGGCGTGACAATGAAGACGGACTCTTCTTTCAGATCGAACGCACGCCGACAGCAAAGGAGGACGCCGCCCCCAAGGTCGCGCTCTGGCACTCGAAGGATCCGTACCTCCCAGGACAGCGCGCTGCCGGCACTCCGGATCGGTATCTCAGTTTCCTGAGCCTGGAAAAGAAAACATTCGTGCGACTTGCCGACGAACACTACACGGACGCATTCCCACAAGATCGCGGTCAGTTCGCCCTCGCCTATGCCTGGAAACACTATGGGGTTGCTAACTGGGCGCCCGCCCGAGTACGTGGCCTGCAGACACGCGACTATGTGCTCGTTGACCTCTGGACCGGCGAAAAGACAAAGATTGCCGGCGCCGAAGGGCTCAAAGTCCCCCGCCGCCTCTTTGTAGGAACACCGCAGGACGGGCTCGACCGGGAGGACGCCTTTGAGCCTCACCTGTCACCCGACGGGCGCAGCGTAGTCTTCCTCAGCCCGGCCGGGGACTACTTCGTCTATGACACCCTCCATCATGCCCTGCATAACGTGACCGAACACGCGCCGGGATGGCGGCGGCAACCACCTTTCATGCCGAGCATGGGGAACACCGCCAACATCATTGCGAACCCGCAAGGCTGGTCGGCGGACAACCGCCACCTCTTCATTTCCGATGAGCATGACATCTGGGCCCTTCCCATGGACGGCAGCGTTGCACTCAACATCACCGGCAATGGAAGCTCTGACAATCTGTACTACAACATCACGGACTCATTTGGTCCCACTGGGCCTGATCGCCGACTCGGATATGTCGGTCTCAAATTGAGTAGCAAGATCGATCTCAAGAAACCCGTCTACTTTCACGTGATCGATGGCATAGGATTTCGCAGCGGACTTGCTGTTCGGGACCCAGGTGCTCATGCCGCCCGGGTGTTGGTGTGGGAGACGGCCCAGGTGACTTACTACAAGGCGGAGAATGCCTCCGTTTATATCGCCCAGAGAGAACACGCCGTCGAGGGCCGCAACTTTTTCCGACTGGACACTCACTGGCAACGCACTCGTCAGCTCACAGACCTCGCTCCGCAGCTGCGCGAGTTTCGATGGATTTCCGAGCCGCAGTATCTCTCTTTCAAGACACCCGCCGGACGCACCTCGCACGCGCTGCTCGTCGCACCTATCCATCCAGCCGGTGAGAAGCCATTTCCTACCATTGTGGCGGTCTACGGCGGTGTGACGATACAAGGAGGCCTGTACTCACTTTATAACGTCGCAAACGATATGCTCATTCGCTGGGCCAGACGCGGTTACGCGGTTCTGATGCCGGACATTCGACCGGAATACGATGAGGCCGGTCCCATTGCGCTCGATACCGTGCAGGGGGCTGTTGCAGCGGCGGCCGCGACCGGAGTCGTTGATGCCAATCGACTGGGCCTGACTGGTGCCTCCTTTGGTGGTTATGAATCTTTCTACATCGCTTCTCGCAGCAACCTCTTCAAGGCGGTGGTTCCGATCTGCGGTGTCTCGAATCTGCAGAGCTTCTACAACGGAGTCGTCATGGGTGTTTCCGGCGCTGCGTTCTCCGAGAAGAATCAGACGTACCTATCCGGGCCCTGGTGGCAGAAGCCGGAGGTTTTCGAGAACAATTCACCGATGAGCCACGTCACCAGCGTGCATACACCCATGCTGATCGCGCACGGTGACGCAGACACGTCGGTTCCTTTCGCGCAGTCTGTTGAAATGTTCAACGCGCTTCGGCGCCTCGGTGATCGAGAGGTCGTCCTGCTGCAATACGTCGGCGGGCAGCACGACGAGTTCAACTCCAACCCCGACTTCCAGAGGCGGCAGCTCGAGTTCTTTGATCACTATCTGCGCGGCGCGCCCGCACCGAGATGGTGGACCGAAGGACTTGGCTACGCCGACGGACAGACACCGGCTGTGGCGGGCGGAGACGCTAACAAATAGTGGTGGGCCCAAGGCGCGGTGCGCTAATCGACGCGCTCGAGGCACTGCTGCACAAGGATCGGCGCCGGCCGAACCCGAAGAACCGCGTGGATGACCTGGTTGAGCAGGCGGTGCTGGTCTTTGCACTGGAGAACCCAGCCGCTGGCCAAGGTTCGAGGTCCCAACGAGCTGCGTAAGCGCGGCACGTTCGTCAGTCCCACCGGCGTGCGCTCGATTTGGCTGGGGCACACGCTGCACACTTTTCGCCTGCGTCTTGCGGCACTGGAGAAGAAGGCTGCCGAGGAAGGACTGCTGCTGACGGAGGGGCAGGTAGCGGCGCTGGAGCGAAGACGCGAGGAGCAGCAGGAAATCGGGGAGATCGAGACGGCTCATCCCGGATACCTGGGCTCCCAGGATGCGTTCTACGTCGACACGATGAAGGGTGTGGCCGGATCTATCAGCAGACGTTCGTGGACACCTACGCGAAGGTGGCCTTCGCCAAGCTGACGAAGACACCGATCACCGCCGCAGATCTGCTGAACGATCGCGTGCTGCCGTTCTACCAGGAGCACGAGGTGCCGCTATTCCGTGTTCTGACGGACCGCGGCAGTGAATACTGCGGCAGGGTGGAACAGCACGATTACCAGCTGTATCTGGCAGTGAATGACATTGACCATACGCGCACGAAGGCGCAGTCACCGCAGACAAACGGAATCTGCGAGCGCTTCCACAAGACGATCCTGAATGAGTTTTATCAGGTCACCTTCCGCAAGAAGATGTACGAGACGATGGAAGGGCTGCAGGAGGATCTTGACGCTTGGCTCATGGCGTACAACCATGAGGGCACGCATCAAGGAAAGATGTGCTGCGGCCGGACGCCGATGGCGACGTTCGAGGACGGCAGACGAATCTATCGAGAGAAGACGATCGCGTAACTTGATCTGACAGACAGCGCCGGAGAACCGGGTAACTGTCAGATCGAGTCGGGACTACTACACGTGAAGCGCGACAGACAGCCTTGCACGGCTCCTCAAATTGACAAGACGATCGCGATTGGCCGCTTCGCGCCGCGTGACTCGTGCTCAGTTTGGTGCTTGCAGCTAGCGGATCTCTGCAAGTTTTCCGTCTACTAACGGAAGCACCCTGTGCCATTAGCCGCCTGGGTCCAAACGGTGACGGATCATGCATCTTTGGCCTGATCTCGCAGTATTCACGCGATTTCTCCTTGAATTTCGTCCGCGCGTACTGCGCTGAATATCCGATCGCGTGAACTAGTGCCTACGGACGACTTGGCACGCAAACGTCCGCTGTGCGCAGATGCGCATGCGACAAGTCGTACCGATCACTACCGCGAGGCATCCAGGTGCAATCAGTTCGTCTCACAAAGGAAGCCGTGCCCAACGACACGGCTCCCCATGCGCACGATTTGATATCAGAGCACTTTCTGCTGCGGCAGCTGCCCCGTCCAATAGAGCTGGCCGCCGGCCACTTCCGCGCGGCTCTTGCCGTCGACCTGAGCCATGCTCAGCACGGGACCCTTGGTGAGTGCGCTGACGCTTCCATACTTGTTCATATTGCTCTCCTCAGTGAGTGATCATCCGAATTCAACACGCCGCCTCTCGGCCGGCGCAGCGAACATACGGCGCACCCACAAGAGCGGGCAACCAAGGATGCCAACGGATGGATCTATGTCCGGCATCGAAAACTGGAACCCTCGATCCGAGTGCTAAGCAGGATGCTTCGAAGGAATTGATTGTGCTCGATTTGCTTACCTGCGCTGGCTTGCCTGCCGTGACTTTGACACACATCCAACTCGCCTCGGGCCGGCCGGTACCTGAGAACGCGTTATTTGAGTCTTCACGCTGGCCTGACCGCGTGCATCGAGCGCAGCCAGATCTCCGCGTCAATAGAGTGCATCATATCGGTGTCTCGCAGATCGCTCCACGTCTGACCGAGCCTCTCGAAATAGAGACTCAGTTTCTCCCGGTCAAGCACGCCTTGCCGGACAAGCTCGCCCTCCATGAGAAGCTCCCGAAAGACGGATCGCTCCGCGCCGATCATCTTTCCAATCGGGTTCGACATCATGTAGTACTCGAGCGATAGCGCACCCGGTCTCAGATGCTCCTCGTCCAGATCGGCGGCGAAGGCACGCCGCACGACTGCCCGGTTCACACCGCCGGACGTCAGGACATAGGTCGGCATGCGCAGGAAGAGCTCACAGATCGGCTGGGAGGCGATCGGGCTCACATGCAGTGTGTGCTCATCGAGGTCGTACACGCACGGCGGGCGCGTAAAGTTGGCCATGACGGAGACGTGCTTGCGCTCGCCCGGCGGGATCGACGGAGCACCGGTGCGCAAGAATGGAGACACCAGATACCGCTCGGCCTCCGGCTTGAACGCTTCATAGACGTCCGAGCGAACGAACGTGTCCGGATCGAGTACATACGAGCAGATGTGCGCAGGTTTGAGCAAACCGATTCGAATCGCCTCCCGCAAGGTCTCCCGCCAGTGGCGGTGCTCAGAGCGACCCGCGGCCCGCGCCGTGCGCAGCAGATCCCGTCCGAGCTCGTGACGCCATACATAGTCATTGGCGATATGGGTTTGGGAGGCGAAGAAAATCTCGTCGCCGAAGAGCCCGTCCATCAGGACACCGCCGCGTTGCCGCGCATGCGCAAGCGCCACGTTCGGCCTGACGCGTCTCCAGCAGTAGAAAGCCGGTGAAGCAAATGGGCCGGTCTTTTCCAACTCCTCGATGGAAATGACCTCCTGGGGCGGATATTGACAATGGACCAGCGATACCCGATCGGGGTACCGCTCCTGCAGACGTCGCGAAACCCGTTCGAGATATCGCTTGTGCTCTTGGCTGACTGGCGGCTCGAAGAAACACATCGCCGTAATTCCGGAAGGCGCCTCACCGCTCAGCAGCGAGAAGAGAACCACACACGAATCAAGGCCACCCGAGAAGAGCAGCGTCACCTCATCGGTATTCTCGGCCCACGCCCGAATGCAGGATCGAACAATGCATGAGGCACGTTGGGTTGCTTCGTTGAAGTCCTCGATGGGGTCGGACTCGGCAATGGCTACCGGATCCCAGTAAGACTCCAGCCGCATGTCGCCTGTCCTACGATCAAACCGGGCACACTCAGCCGGCGCGAGAAGAGTCACGCCCACCACAGAGGTTTCGCGCGTATGCATGGGGCGTGCATAGATAGAAGCAAGAAGGTGCCGCCAATTGATGGCGACAGTGAATCCCGGAACTGCACTTAGATCCGAGAAGTGCGAACAGACGACAGTGACCGCTTCTCCCCGCCAGCAGTAGCACGGGATACCCCCCGTGGGATCACGCAGTACGAGCGCACCGGTGTCTTGCGTCTCAAGCAGCGCAACGTAGTGCCCCCAGTACTCCTTCACGAGCGCCCGCCCCTGACTTGCGAGGATCTGATCGCTTTGCCGATCGTCCAATCGAATGGCACGGACCGGAGCACCCTCGGCGACATCGCGGGCAAAAACCTGCCCGAGGATCACGCCCCGTCCTCGCGTCAGCGGGTGAACTCGCTCGCCCTGGCCACGCTCACACCACACCTCAAGCGATGCGCAGTCGAGCACGCACTCGAACTTCTCGAGAGAATATTTACGTGCGCGACGCAGGTTCTCTCGCTCGGACTCTTGAACTGTGCCAATGAAGGCAATGAACCGCATGGTGAAGCACTCCCTGTGCAATGTTTTCCTGATGGGGCCATTCCCCAATGACCGGTACGGAATATCACGCTCCTTTGTGAAGGCGTGACATCTCGGAACACCATACCTTACACTCGCCGCGACACTATCTGCAGCCCTGATCGCGCAATCATCGATACGGCAAGGAGGCCATCGTGTCTGCACAGTACTGGCTCGCCGCGCATGCGTATGTGTGTCGCACGGCGCGCCACGTCATCTTTCTGGATCTGCGCCATGATGCCTATCACGGCCTCGCGGCCAGCGATGCTGCCACGCTGGCCGGTCAGATCGCCGGATTCGATACGATCACGCGTGGCATCGAGTCGAGTGGGAGAGAACCCGAGGCGCTACTCAAGGATCTCCTCGCCGCCGGCCTTCTGGTCGGGGACCCGCGCGCAGGAAAGCCCGCCTCGCAGGCGGACACAACGGTTCCGACAACGGCCCTAATCGAAGGCTACGCTCGGGCGGATGCGCCGATACGGGTCCGCGATCTCATCCGCTTTGTCATCGCCGTCGTCCGGGCTCGATGGCAGTTGCGGTTTCGCAGCCTGGAAAGCGTCGCCCGCCGCGTGGAGTGGCGACGTCTGGCGCATCCGCCCAACCACAAAACGCCTGGGCGCGAGAGCATCCGCACACTGGTGAGCGTTTACCGGCGCCTGCGACCCTTGCTCCTGACTGCCAATCAGCATTGCCTGCTCGACTCACTCGCGTTGTGTGAGTTTCTCGCCGCCCATCGCTACTACCCGGCCTGGATCTTTGGTGTGGTGGGAGAACCCTTCGCCGCGCACTGCTGGCTGCAGGATCAGCACGTCGTCGTCGATGACCTGCCCTCGAACGTGCGCAGCTACGCGCCGATTCTCATCCTCTGAAAATTCCGGAGCAGGTTCGTGATTCACTACATCGCACTCGTCTGGAATGCACAGGAAGAAGCGGAACTGGAGGCAGCCGATCGCATGCGATCCCGACTGTCTGCCGGTACTGCCTGGCGCGAGGTCGTGCTCCAGCCTGGACTCTGTGTCCTTGCGCGGTTGCCCGCGGGGCCGAACGTCGATGAGATCTATCCTTTCCCCAAGGCCGATGGCGTCATTCTGGGACGCCTCTTCGGTCGGGAATACGTGGATGCGGCTGAGGCTTCCCGTACCCCTTCCCCGGTCCGCATCGATCAGGCAACCTCAATCCGGTTGAAGAGCACAGGAGGAACCTGCCTCAAAGACATTGTGTGGGGTCAGTACGTGGCGTTCATCTGCGGCGAGGATGGTGCGCTCCATATTCTGCGCGACCCCACGGGCGGTGTGCCCTGTCATCACACAAGACTGGGCCGAATCGATGTCTACTTCGCACAGCTCGACGATCTCGAGTCTCTGGGTGAGCAGCGCCTCACCATAAACCATCGATTCGTGCTCGGTTACCTCGTCCACCAAAGCATCAATACGCCCGCCACCGGGCTCAACGAAGTGGACACCGTGCTCGCAGGACAACACGTTTGCCACCAGCACGGCTTGCACTCCGCGTCCTTCTACTGGAACCCGCTGACGGTTGCTGAAAGTACGCCCGTTGAAGATGCCGAGGAGGCCACGCGCCTCCTGCGGCGGACCGTGCGCGCCTGCGTTCATGCCTGGGCCTCATGCTTCGAGGCGCTCTGTCTGCGCCTCTCCGGAGGCCTCGACTCCTCCATCCTGGCCGCATGCCTCGCCGATGCGCCCGGTGCACCCCGCGTGCTTGCCAAGAACGACTACGACAGTGGCCCGAGTACCGACGAGCGTACGTTTGCGCGTCTTGTCGCGCAGCGCTGCGGCTTCGAGCTCATGGAGTCCTGCGACGATGAGGTGTATTCGATCGAGCATGGGCTGATCCTTCCGCGCGCTCTCTCGCCCTCAGTCTGGATCGGGAGCCTCGATTTCACGCGCAAACTCAGCGCGTTTTATCGAGAGCGTGGCTTCACGGCGGAATTTTCCGGCGTCGGGGGCGATGAGATCTTCCACCGCTACACGAGCCTGCACGACAGCGTCGACTTCGCCTACCGCCACGGCCTGCGCCCCCGCCTTTTCAGCATCGCAATGAACGACGCGGCGCTCGATCAGGCATCGTTGTGGCAGGTCCTGCGACTCGCGTTGCGCTACGGGCGGGCACGTCGGCCCCTGCGATGGCTACAGCTGCGGGGGAGCGCGACTCCCAAGCTCATGGTGCCGGAGGTCGCACAACAGGCGATCAGGGATGAAAGCTTCCTGCATCCTCTTTTGCAGGGCGCAAGCCCGATCGCACCCTGCAAATTCCAGCAAGCGATGATGATTGCAGCGAACGGGTGGACGTTCCACATCCCCCCCCTTGCCGAATACAACCCGGTGCGGGTCTTTCCGCTTTTGTCGCAGCCGCTGATCGAGCTTGCATTGCGCACGCCGGTATACGTGCTCCGCGATGGCGGTCAGGACCGAAGCCTCGCGCGCCGGGCCTTTGCGGCAGATCTTCCGCGCGAAGTGATCGAACGAAATTCCAAGGCCATGGGGACACCACATCTCTACAAAGTGCTGATGGGCAATCGCCCCATCTTGCGCGATCTGCTGCTCGACGGTTTCCTGGTACGCAATGGCTTTGTCAGCCGGGATCGCCTTGAGCGTGCGCTCGAAGGCCGCGATGGGGCATTCGAATGCAGTCCGACGGAGCTCGTGTTGTATCTCGACATCGAAGGCTGGGCTCGCCCGTGGCTCAGGAAGCCGGCGCGTGCTGCCGCGTAAAGCAACTTTGCCGAGGGACAATTCATGCAAGGAACGCACATGCGAGAGCGCGTGAAACAATTCAGCGCGCTGCTCATGGGCGCAACGGATCGTCGTTTCTGGCTCCTGACAGCGGTATGTGTGCTTCTGACGCTCACCGGTGCACTGATCGGCGCGCTCACACCTCTCTCGCTCAAGTATCTCGTCGACGGATTTCACGACACTCACCTGCCCCTCTCGCCCTTCCTACTGACAGCGCTGTGGGTCACCGGCCTCTGGATGAGCCGGGTGCTCGTCGCGATACGCACGTATTTCATTACGGTCGCCGAGCAAGCGGCTTCCAAATCACTCAGTCAGCACGCATTCGATCATGTGCTGCGCCTTCCGATCCGTTTCCACGTGGAGCGGCACACCGGTGCCATCGGCGAAACAATGAACCGTGGTCTCGCCGGCTTTCAGGTGATCTACCAGCAGCTCTTTGCGAGTTTCGCGCCGCTCGCGTTCGACCTCGTTGCGATGTGTCTGGTCCTGGGTCACCTGAACCAACCCGTCTACGTCGCCTATTTCCTCGGCTCGCTCGTCCTGTATGCGGTCGCCTACTCGGTGAGTACCGCACAGCAGGTGCAGGTGAACCGGGACTTCAATGCCGCAGTGATCGAATCCAATGCGACACTCACTGATGGTGTGATGAATGGTGAAGCGATCAAATACTTTGGTGCCGAGCGAGTCTTCTCGCAGCGCTACGAGCGAGCGCTGGGTCGTCGACTGAACTCTTGGATGGCCTTCATTCGAAGCCACACCCTCAATGAGCTCATCACCGCAACCGTCTTCGGTGCTTTCGTTGCCGCAACAACCCTCTATGCAGCCCGCCAGGTTCAGTCCGGCCACATGTCGGTTGGTGAGTTCGTGCTCGTGCAGTCCTATGCGCTGCAGCTGGTGCGGCCGATCGAGGGTGTGGGACTTGCGATCCAGTCGGTGTTTAATGCCTTCACCGGCCTCGAGCGACTGCTTGCGATGCTCGCGCATGTCCCCGAGACACTGAGCCCGGGGTTCAAGCCCTTTCGCTCTAAGGCGTGTGAGCTCGAGTTTCGGAACATTTCATTCTCTTACCAGGCCGACCGCCCAACACTGCGCGAAGTCTCCTTTCGCGTGAGCTCGGGAAAAACGCTAGGTATCGTCGGGACCAGCGGCTCGGGCAAGTCCAGCCTGGTGCGCCTCCTCGCCCGTTTCTATGAACCGGAATGCGGTGTCATCCTGCTAGATGGCGTGCCGATCTCTACGATACCTCTGGCGGAGCTGCGATCCTCGATCGCAATAGTCCCTCAGGACACCGTGCTCTTTGACGACACGATTGAATTCAACGTGGGGCTCGGGGTTCCGGACAGCACACGCGCGGAGATTGAGCAGGCAACACGGCTCGCACAGCTTCATGAGATGGTGGCGCGCCTGCCGCAGGGGTTCGAAACTCCGGTGGGCGAGCGGGGCGCACGACTCTCCGGTGGCGAGCGTCAGCGCGTGGCGCTTGCGCGTGCCGCGATGCGCAGGCCATGCATCTTCGTGTTCGACGAGGCCACCTCCTCTCTCGACAGTCGCACGGAGAAAGAGATCCTGAACAATCTGCGCACTCTTGCACGTCGCTCCACCACGCTGATCATCGCCCACCGACTTTCAACGGTGGTGCATGCCGATGAAATCGTGGTGCTCGAGCACGGCGTGGTGATCGAGCGAGGAACGCATGCTGAGCTGCTCGCAAAGCAGGGCAAATATCAGGAACTATGGTTCGCCCAGAATACGCAGGTCACGGCAGCCAGCGCGTAGGATCAGGGGCCGGATCCACGTGAAGCCGATGGGTGCGCATCTGCAGCGCTCTTCGCCTGAGCCCAGTCCGCCTTCACCTTCTCCCATCGGGCGCGGCGTCCTGCATCGGCCGGGGGCACACCTTGCAGCCAGAAGCGCATCCACTCGACCGTCGCATTCATCAGTGCATAGTGCTCGTGCGGTCGGTAGACGAGGTGCGAGGCATCGCGCAGGAAGAAGTAATCGAAGGGCTTGCGGTTCATGCGCCACGCACCGATCGTCTCGAGCGCATAGACGCTCTTGTCGGCGCTGTGCATGGTGAATAGCGTCGGCGTGCGAGATCGCTCGACGTTGAAGAGCGGCGACTCGTCAAGCCACGCCTGCTTGTTTTCCCAGAATATCCCGTGCCCATAGTCGAGGTTGGTTGCCTGAGAGAAAAAGAGCGCGCGGGCCGCGTTCGCAGCCACTGCGGCGTCGATCACATACTCACCGTAGCTACCCGTGTAAGAGTCATCCACGACCGCAGCCTGAATTGGGGTTCGCGCTGGGTGCGTCACCAGGTAGTGCGTGAGGAACCCGCCCCGTGAAAATCCAACCAAGCCCACCTCATCACGGTTGATCAAGCCCTTCGAAGCGAGCATGTCGACCGCGGCATCGATATTGTCAGAAACGATCTTGCGCTCAAGCGGCACGTTCGATTGCCAGTGCGCCATGTAGGGCTTCGAGACCCCTGGCACGTTCGCACCGGCGGGCATGTCCATGAAGAGTACGGCCATGCCCTGTGCCACCAGCGCCTGCGCCGCGTAGGCCGTCGGAAATACGCCGTCGGGCGTAAAGCGGTCTGGCAGGTAGTAGTAGAGCTGAATCACCAGAGGCGGCGGTGTCGCACCCCGCTGGCGAGGCAGCAGAAGGCCTCCCGAGATCGCGATGCCCGTGCCGGGTTCCGACCATTGCACGGGCTGCACGGGCGCAATCCACAAGCCCTCCAGCGCCGGATCAGCGCCCAGAAGATCCGTGGTGCGCGAGCCGCGTTCGGCAAGAAGGCGCGGCGGATCACTCGCGCTCTGGCGTACGCGAACCGACAGTCTCCCTGCCAGGTGATCGGTGCGTTTGGGGGCAATGAGCGTCGCGGGCCGTGCGGTCTCCTCGCGCCACAGCCCCCCCCGTTTCGAAAATACCGAGCGAAGCTCGCCACTACCGTCATCTTTACGGTACGTGAGCTCGAGACTGCGCTCGACATCGATCCAGCGTGCAGTGCTTATGCGCGCAGCGCTGCGCACCGATCCCACGATCGAATAGCTCTTATCACGGGGCGCATAGTCGATGAGGTACGAAGTCTTCTCGCGCACCGGATCCATCGAACCATCGAGCGGCAACGCAGTATTGACGAGCACCACACTGCGCGAGTCAGCTCGCCAGATCGCGCGAACATCGTCGACCACCACCGCGTCCGGCCCGACCGGAGCGTCGAATACCGGTATCGCGGTGGAGTTCTCCACGTCGATTAAAACAAATCGATACAACGCCCCCGTCGAGTGCCGCTGATAACGGCCCCAGGAAGCTGGCGAGGACCACTCGACCGGCGCAACGGCAACGATCGCGAACTTGCCGTCCGGGGAGAGCCACGTTCCGAGCGTCAGCGATCCGCGCGTTAGGGTCAGAACGGGCTTGGCGTCACCGTGATGGGCCACGAACACTTGTGGCAGGGACGCGGGTGCATAATCGCGCCGGACATCATCGATGAGCACCTGCGAGAGCGTATCGCCATCAACGGACTCGCCGGGGTACTTAGGCCAGCTGGTGAGCTTCTCCGGCTGTTCGTGTCGATCCACGGCCGTATAGACGGCTGTGTCATTGAACAGTCTGATGTTGTTGAAATCGAATTGAACTGAATGGGCGGCGTCGGTCAGCGCGGATGATCGGCACATGCTGCTCTCAAGCCGATAAACCCTCGGTTCCTCGCGGTCCTGTGTTCCGATGAACGAAACGACTTCGCGGCCTGACCAGAATGCATCGCGGATCGGTTCGTGCTCGGCATCCGACCACAATGATGAGACTTCAACACGACACTCCGCCGTTGCGGTTGTATCGCTCGCCAGGGCTGCAAGCACTGTCCTCACGCGGAATACCGAGAGTGTCGCACTTCGCGCATCCCGGACCAGATCTCCCCGCTGAGTCACGACGAAGAAGCGCTCGCCATCTGGCGAGGCAATGACGGACCGACCGCCGTACTCTTCGAGCGCGTCGGCGCCATCCCCAGAAAATCCTACAAACTCCCGCACGGCGATGGAGTCCTCGACCCTCCAGTCCCGCAATGCGCCCCCGGAAGCGCTGGCGCCGATCGCGCACAACGTCACCGCCAGAGCAAGTCTCGCTGCATTCAAGTCGGGATTCCCTGTCCGAAGTCGTCGGTGTCAGACCCTCACGGCGCCAACGCCAAACCTTGGTTCACTTATTGAAGCTCTTGCGGAAAGAGATCCAGTAGGTCCCCATGCGAGGGTCGCCGGACACGCTATAGGGAACGATGGGGTTCGTCAGGTCCACGGGCGGACGCTTGTTGAAGACATTGCGCATCCCCAAGCGCAGGTCGCTGTTCGAGAGGAAGGACAGTGCGCCGTGTGTCGTCTGAAATTCGTAGCCCAGCTGCGCGTCGTGCAGCACCTGCGAGGGCACCGTCGCGGAGCCTTGATTGGGCGCAATCTGATGATTCACGCTCACCCAATAATTGTCATGATAGTGAGCGATCCAAGAAGCCCTCCAGGGTCCACGGTTCCAGCTAATCGTCCCGTTCGCGCGATATTTCGAGAAACCTTGCACGCCCAGATAGTCAGTCGGCGCAATCCCCGGCACGACCTGCTGCTCCCCCTCAGTGTTGCGCGTGCCGGCAAGACCGAATGCGAATGCCCCCCAGCCGCCCGTCTCCAGCCGATAGTCCAAAGCAACGTCAAAGGCCTCGACGGTCTGGTTTGCGAAATTCAATGAACGACTGTTGAATGAAATGATCGGCCCGACCGGGTACCCGTCGTTGAGCGGTGCGGCACGTACAATGAAGCCGGGAACGTTATTTTCGTAGGCGAGAGAATCTTGTTGCAGGAGCATCTGACCGATGTTGTTGGTCTTGTGGGTCCGCGTCCAATCGAGCGAAAAACGAAAGCCCGGCACCGTGCGAGGAGTCAGGATCACTCCCGCTGAAAAACTGCGAGAATCCTCGGGCTTGAGATCAGAGTTGCCGCCGTACAGAACCAGAACCGAACTGCCCGTTGCCCCGAGCGGCTCATTGCCGCGCTTCGGATCGGTGAGTCCTGCAAATGCGAGGACGTCGGGCGTGTACGTGACTGAAGCGCCCGGGGCCAGGTCGCTGAGTGCCGGCGGTTTGAAGCCTGTGCCACCGCTTGCGCGCAGCGCCACATCCCTCGTGATCTGCCAGCGAAGTGCAATGAGCGGATCGACTGAACTGAAGGAGCTCTTTGCGCTTTCGCGGTCGGTGGGCGAGAGTGAGTTGGACGAGTTCGAGCTATTGGTCTTGTAGCGATCCCACCGCCCCGAAACTGTCAGCTCGAGGCTCTGCACACCCGAGACAGCGTTGAGCGAGCTGAACACCGGAACGAAGAACTCGGTATAGATGCTGTCGACAACCCGGTCACGGCTGAAGTTGGTCTGGATGTACTCGCCGCCCGCGAAAGGAAAGTCCTGATTGAAGTCATCGAGCGATTCGCGCCGGTATTCCAGTGCGGAACTGAGCCGAATCTTCCCCCCAGGGAGGCTCGTGATGGGGCCGGCGACCCTAGCGACAGTGCTCTCGAGCTTTGACGTTGCAGGTCCTGAGACGACATTGGGAAGAAGGTAGCCCAAAACATCGACCGGGGCCGCCTTGAAAAAATTCAGCGTTCCGTCGTTTACAGCCGAGAAGGAGTCCGGATTCAGGGACTGGTTCGGCGTACTCGAGAAATAGTCGTTGGAGTTCCACGTGTAATCTGCTGAGGCCTGCCACTCCGGCGTGAGCTGGACGATGAGCCCACCCCCGGCGCGCCTGCCTTTGAGCGAGACTTCAGACTGCATATCCGCGCCGCCAACAGGTGTCGTGACATACACGTCCTGGTTGAAGGGGTTATCGGGGGCGAAAGCGGATACCAGGAACGTGCCGCTCTGATTATTGACATTGAATCGTCCCGAGTTCTCGGACGCGTTGAACTCCAGAAAGCCCTGCACATGGTCCGTGAAGCGTCCGCGCAAAGTCGCGGTCGCGGACTTGATGATCGGATTGTTGAGCAACGACTGACGCAATCCACCGCCCGTTTGAGCAGTGTCCGCGAAGTTGAGATTGTATTTCCCGGCATTCGCGAGAAACGCAGCACCGCCGTCGGCGCTCGGGCCAGCGTAGCCGGCCGGAACGTTCGTATAGAAGGAGTTGAGGAGTGTTCCGTCCTTCAGGGTCAGGGGCTGCGGATCGATTGGCGCAAAGGTGATCGGATCAAATCCCGGCGCACTGCGGATATTGGACGTCCGACCGAGAGGCGGAGTGGGGCTATCATAGATGGCGGAGGGATTGTTTGCGAGCAGATGCTGCTGAGCTCTCTGCACCAGATCGCGATTGCTGACGAGCAGCTCGTCGTTGTCGAGATAGCTGCCACTGAACGACAGGCTCGCGCGTCCGCCCGCAAAACTAAATCCGCCGCTGAGATCAATCCGATCACCTCCGCCTCCGCCGCTCACCGTGTCCTCGTGCCTCACCGTCGCCTCGACGCCGGTGTAGTCACGTTTCAATATGATGTTGATAACCCCACCGGTTGCGCCGCCGCCATAGATGCCGGCGGCTGTGCTCGGCAGCACATCGATGCGCTCGATAGCCGAGGTGGGAATACCGTTAATGTCGGCCTGAAACCCATCGCCGCCCAGCGGCACCGATGCCGTGCGCCGTCCATCAATCAATATGAGCGTCTGATCTGATCCAAGCCCGCGCAGACTGAGAGTCGAGAATGCGCCATTGCTGCGGCCTTGGCTTTGGGTCGTTTCGGCCGACATGCTGGTGAGATTGTCACGCAGGAAACCCTCGACGCTCGTCGCACCCGACTTCTCGATCATTTCGCGGTTGAAGATGATGTAGGGCTGACTGTCGTCGCGTGTGCGCTCGATGTCCGTATTCAACACGCGTGATCCCCTCACAAAAATCTGAGGGATTCCTTTCGATGCCTCCGCGTTCTGCGCCGACTCGCCGCCGCCAGCCGAAGGGCTTTCACCAGAGGCAGCGTCCGCAGATTCCCACAATGGCCCTACCACGGCGGCCTCGTTGTTCGCACTCTTAGAATCAATTGCGACGGCCGCGGTACGGATCGCGACGGTACGTGGGTTTGCGAATTCATAGCGAAACGCGGTCCCGGCCAGAAGCTGATCGAGCGCGGCAGCTGGCGTATAGCTACCGAATACGCGGCGCGCGGGAGCTTCCGTAGCATTGCTGGTGGGGATCACGAGCTGAAGTCCGGACTGCTGGGTGAATTGCAGAAGCGCCTCAACGATCGAGGGCGCATCGATAGCGAAGTCTACCTTCTTGCCGGCCGGCGATGCTTCTCGCGCTTCAGCGCTGGCAAAGGTCAATGAGACTGCGAGACCCACTGCTGTGCAGAGCTTGATGGTTTTCATGTTGTTTGAGCACCCCTGATGTTTATCGGGGGGTTCGATCGCAATCTCCCTGACCACACTTCCCTTGTATGAATCTCCCTACCGTAGTCGAACCCGCTGTCGACTATGAGGGGTCACAAACCTGAAAAGGTGTGAATTTTTTCCGTTACGCGTGCCCGAAAAATCTTCGCGGACCAATCAACCGCGCAAAGTACCGATGCACTGACCTCAGACTCGCCGCGGTCGTATCCTTCTCTGCCCATCTGTTTCTCATCCATACACGCGACGCCGAACCTCGCAATGTTGCCCGGCACGACCCGTAAAGGCGGCATCTCAGCTATGAAGGACACCAGCACCGCCGGCCAGGCGCAGTCCCGCATCCAAGAATGTTCGAATACCTAACTATCAGACGTACGGAAACCCCACTTCCGCTACCGCCCCGCACAAGTGACCGTTCTCTAAATGGTTATCGTGCCTAAAAATGCGTGCTTCGTTTAGCGGTCTTCGGGCCTCATATACAGGTGACTGACCACGTCGGGCTACCCGCTTGTCCATGCCAAACCGTGATTCGAACAAGGCAGCGACTTTCGTCCAGGGGATATTCACAACCTACGGTCCCCTCCTGCATCGCTATCTGGTGAAGCGTTTGCGGGCCGGCGAGGACGCGCAGGATGTTGCCCAGGAGGTCTACCTGCGGCTCCTGCGCCTCGAGCGCTCCGACCTCATTCGTCAACCTGCCGCATATGTCTACTTCATCGCCGCCCAGATTGTTGGCGAGCAGCGAATGCGAGAGGCCAAGCGACCGCTCGTCTTCGATTCAGAACTTCTGGAGCATGCGTCTGATCGCGGTGGTGCCACGGATCTTGGCGATCTTGCGGATCACGAGAACGCAAGCCGCGAGCTCGAGCGACTCATGCGCAAGCTGAGCGCCGCCCACAGATCCGTCTTCCTGCTGCGTCGGCGAGATGGATTTTCCATTCCCGAGATTGCCCAGAAGCTCGGAATGTCCGTTTTCAAGGTGAAACGGTACCTGGTCGAGGCCAACGCCACGATCGAATCGAAGCTGCGCAAGGAGGCACTCTAGCCGTGGCCACTATGAAGATTCGGCAGGAAGCAGAAGCGCGAAGCATCGCCGAACAGGCGGCCGAGTGGCTTCTCGTCCTCGAGGAGGGCAAGCCCGAAGATCACGAAGCCTTCACGGACTGGCTCCGGAAATCACCGCTGCACGTTGGGGCGTTCCTGCGGGCCTCGGCCATCGACTCACTCGGCGCCGAGATGGATCGCGATAAACAGATCCCGGTCGACCTGGGCCCGTTCACGGAAGCTGCGGAGGTCGGAGGAGCTCCAGTCTCGCGGGAGTCGATGGCGAGCGGGCGCGGATTCGGCCTCAGGGCCTGGGGGCTCGCCGCGTCGGTCGTGGCGCTCGCGGTCGCCGCGCTCTTGAGCTTCCTTCACCTGGCATCCAATAGCACGAGAATCTACGCAGCCGCGGTCGGCGAGCAGCGCGTGATCGAGCTTGACGATGGCTCGACCATGTTTCTCGAACCCGCCTCGAGCGTCGAGCTGCGCTTTGTAAAAAAAGAGCGATGGCTGCGCGTCGCGACCGGCGGAGCCATGTTCAAGGTGGCCCACGACCCCTCGCGCCCGTTTCGGGTTCATGCTGGGGATGCGCTCGTGCAGGCGGTCGGCACGCAGTTCAGCGTAAATCGGATCCGTGGGGAAGCCGTAATCTCAGTAGTGGAAGGCGTTGTGCAGGTGTCTCGCGAACGATCGATCGCCGAGAGACTGATGCCCTTTGCACCATTGCACGCCGTACCCGTGCGGCTCTCAGCAGGCCAGGAAACGCGCGTCGCGCGTGACGGCGAGGTCTCCTTACCAAAAAGCGCGACGAGCGATCCCGTAACGAGCTGGAGGGCCAAGCGTCTCACGTTCATCAACGAGACGCTCTACGCGATCGCGGGTGAGTTCAATCGGTACAACCGCACACCGCAGATTCGCGTCGCGGATGCGGCAGCGGGAGAACTGCGCTTCGCAGCCGCGTTCGATGCGAACGATCCCGTATCGCTGGTTCAGGTCCTCGCAGGCCATCCCAAACTCAAAGTGGAGCGGAACGAATCGGAGATCGTGATTCGCTCCCGGTAGCGGACAGCCCTCGGGAATGCGTGCACTTTCGGGCGTACTCCCATCGGACGCGTTAAAGCTATCGTGACTTATCTGCTGACGCCGCCACGGCGGGGTGTGGAGCGCCCTGCTTTGCGGCGGGCGCGATTGACACAGTTCGTTCGTTCACGAACTGGTAGCTGAGGCCTGAATTTCGGAGCAGTTCCTTAAGCGCCGCACGCGCCGTGAAGCGTCCTTCAAGCGAGGGGGCTCTCAGCTGCGTGGCGATGTCATCGGTCTGAAAAATCACCTGCAGCCCTGTTTGCTGACTCAACTGGATCAGGGCCGCCGTCATGGTGGGGGCGGTGATGCGAATCGCCACCGGAGCGGGGCCCACATCGGACACCCCGGTACTCGCGCCAGCGGCAAGGCACACCAATCCAACGACTGTCACCGCGCCTCCAAGCACTCGGCGGATCATTTTCTTTTCTCGCTCCTTCCCTCGCTCCCCTCTATGAGGGGCCCGCCCCTCGAAAGGGAGCGCTCATTTGGGGCGGCTGCCGGATTTTTGCTTCGTTTTGGTCTCGGTTCGGCTCATAGAAGCACGTGCGCCATCCATGGAAACGGCGCGCCGGTCCGGTACCATCGATTCGAAGCGTCCCGTTCGGATACCGGAATGGAGACGACTCGAACGAGGGCCACGCAGGTCCCTTTTGCCGGACGGAGCTTCGCCACCGCGAGGGAGCGTGTGATGAACCTTGTCGACTCCATCCAGAGCGTTGTCCGATTCGCTCGTGCTCCGCGCCGCGAAAGGCGTCTTCGCCGTTGCGCGCGAGAGGCGCGTGTCTGGATCGGGCGCCTTGCGAGCGCCGACGAGCGCGTCCAGGAAGAGTTCGCCGACTGGCTCCTGGAATGCCCCGAGGCGGTGGAAGCGTGGCTCGAACTCACCGCCATCAGCGCGGAATGGGCAGAACTCATCGGTTCTCAATTCGTTCGTGTCATTGCCCCGCCGCCGGGCCCGGCGCCCTTTCACGTTCCGCCCGGAAGGCGAGAGACTCCGCGTCCTCATCGGGTGAGGCTCGTCGCATGCGGTGCAGCCGCGACGGTGATGGCCGGCGTCGCAGGCGTGTGGCTGTCATCACCCTCCTCGACGGTGTACGCCGCCGCGATCGGAGAACACCGCAAGCTCATCCTGGAAGATGGCACAGCCATCGATCTGAACACGCGCTCGAAAATCGCGGTGCGCTTCTCCGCAAGAGAGCGCCTCGTCGAGCTCACAGAGGGAGAAGCGCTCTTTGACATCGCTCACGATCCACGGCCGTTCCGAGTCCGTGTCGCCGCGATGACGGTCGAGGACATCGGCACGCAGTTCAGCGTCCGCAACGATGAAAAACATCTGTCGGTGCTCGTTGCCTCTGGTCGCGTGAGCATCCGACCGACGAAGCGCACCGCGAGCGCGACGGTGAACCTTGCCGCGGGTGACCTCCTCGAACAGGGCGAGTCACGGCTTCCGCGCTTGCATCACCTTGATCGTGCCGCGATCAATCGCTCGCTCTCGTGGGTCAATGGAGTCCTGATCTTTCAGGGTGAGCCTCTCGGTCACATTGCCGCGGAGCTGAATCGTTACAACCGTGAGGAACTGCTGATCGATCCGAAGATCGCTAACCTACAGCTGGGCGGGCAGTTCCGAACCGTCCGTCCTCTGGCGTTCGCCGAAGCCGTTCAGCGAGTGCGATCATGCAAAATCGAGCAGGACGTCGCCCGCGATGGCCACCGCATCATCCGTATCAGCGCATCCGAATGAGGACGCAACGCGCTGAGCACTCGCAGGCGCGCACATGGAGGTTGGGGCCTGTGTCAGGGCCCGATTGGCGCGCATGATCCGATCAGGAACCCTCAGTGATCCGCAGGATCCCCCACATCTGCGCAACTGGAGGTACATCAGCCTGCGGCGAACCATTAAACACCGGCAGACCAGAAATGAGTGAGATTGATAGACACACCCGATGCAAGTCGCTCTCGCGCCGGCGGTCGAACGGCCAGCGCCGACAACAGTAAAGGGGCACAGTCATCAGTGAGACGCGGGCAGCTCTGGGTAATCGGCGGGAGCGCGGCGACAGAATCAGGGGAATGAAGGCCCACGCCAAAGCAATCCCATATTCGTGACTTCCGTACGCGTGCGGTCTGGGTGTTCCGCCGTCGATGTCAGCCCTGTCGCCCTGTCGACGGACTCATCGGACGGTTCGGCGCGGCATCGGCATAGACAGAGCCTGCATAACCACGCTTAGTGCCCGTTGCATTACCCGCTAATGGGGCAACCGGGCCGTTTCGCCCGAGTAGACCACGCCTCCACCAATTACGGTGAAGAGCGGTTGCACCTTGAGGATCTGCGCCTCCGGAATCTCCATGATGTTCGCGGAGAACACACTGAAGTCCGCCTGTTTGCCAACCTCGATGCTCCCACGTTCCTTCTCCTGAAACGCTGCGTACGCTGGCCAGATTGTCAGCATCTTCAGCGCTTGCTCACGCGACACACGCTGCTCTAGGTGCCAGTTCTCGTCCGCAAACCCTTCGAGTGACCGTCGCGCAACCGCGGCATAGAACTCGATGCGTGGATCGCCCTTCTCTACCGGGGCGTCGCTGCCCGCAGTCACGACCGCCTGAGTGTCGAGCAGCGAGTGCCAGGCGTATGCGCCGACGAGGCGTTCACGGCCTATCCGTTGCGGAGCAAAGAAAAAATCTCCGATGGCGTGAGAAGGCTGCATCGACGCGATGACCCCGAGCTTTGCGAACCGCGGAATATCGGCGGGGTCGAGAATCTGCGCGTGCTCGATCCGCCACCGCGGCTGAGCGATCTTGCGATCCTTCTCCGGCACCTCAGCAAATGCCTTCTCGTACAGATCGAGCATGATGCGATTGCCGCGATCGCCAATCGCATGCGTCTCGATCTGCACGCCCCGTCTGAGCGCTTCCGTCAAAATCGGATATAGCGCCTGCGGCTCGTTGACCAGAAGCCCGGTGCTGGACGGCGAATCGCTGTACGGCTTGAGCAGCGCCGCGCCACGTGACCCCAGCGCGCCATCGATGTAAAGCTTGATTCCTCTCACGCTAAGGCGATCGCCGCAGCGGTTAAGAGAAATGCCTTCTTTCAGAAGGCGGCTCGCGTCGGCGCTCGGACCGCCAATGGCGTCGTAAACGCGAAGCTTCACGCGACCTTGCGCGTAGAGTCCGCAGATCAGGTCCACCTCATGCCAGCTCGTGCCGGCGTTTTGCAGCTGTGTCCAGCCGAGCGCGGTATAGCGTGCGGCGCCGACTTCCAGGGCTCTCTCAACGTCGGCGTCAGTGCGCGGCGGTAGCAACTTCCGCACGAGCTCCATTGCCTCATCGATCAGCATGCCGGTCGGCTCACCGGCGTTATCTCGCAAGATCGAGCCGCCCGCTGGGTCCTTGGTGTTGCGATTGATGCCGGCACGCTTGAGCGCGAGGCTGTTGGCGACCAGCGCGTGACCGTCTGCGCGGGTGAGCACCACGGCGCGGTCTGGTGCCACAGCATCGAGGTCTTGGCGGCTGGGGAAAGCGGCGGGCTTCCAGCGGGATTCGATCCACCCCCGGCCGGTGAGCCAATCACCCGCCTTGGTTTGAGTGGCTCGCTTCCGTAGCCGCTGCTGCAGGTCAGCGAGGCTCGGACTGCCCTCGAGGTTGAACTCGAGTTCGCGGAAGCCGATGCCGGCCAAGTGCGCGTGTGCATCAGTGAGGCCAGGCAGGAGCGTCGCCCCAGAGAGATCCATCCTCCGCGCGTTGGCGGGACTTCGTTTGAGAGCGTCTGCCGTGGAACCGACGAAAGTAATTAGTCCGTTCTCCGCAATAACGGCTTCAGCGCGGGGCTGGGAGTCGTTCGCCGTGTAGACCGTGGCGTTGTAGAGGATGAGAGCGGGCGAATTAGCGGCCGCTATGACTTGCAATGACGTAAGGGCCAGGAGAATCGATGTCGCGGTTCGAAACGAGAGGCGGATGGACGGCACGATCGCTTCCTTTTAGTCAGATGTCCTGGGTTCACATCTTAGTGAGTCGGTCGAGGCAATGAATTCCGTCAGGAACGATCACTGCCGGCGGCTATTTAATCTTCATCGGATATGGCGCTCCCTTGCGATGATCTCTTCGATTGCGGCGTCAAAACGCGTGACACGCGTAGGCGACACCGTTCCGTCGTTCTCTGGGAGGCGAGAGCCCGATGCCCAATTAGGGTTCACCGCGAGAGCAGCCTACGGGGGCGAGATCGAGTTCCTCACCCGCGCCTTAGCTCGCACATCCCCGCCGCTCGTTCCCAAGGCGCAACGCCGAGGGGAGGCAGTTCTCGCCGGCATCGCCGCTTAGATTGACCCGGCGACACCTATTGCTTCCCTATGCAAGGCACGCGTCCCGTTGTGATCCCAAGACGCCGGGGTCCGAGGGACTATCGTGCCCGGCGCGCGACCAAGCTTCAACGCGTATTCGTGCGCGGCCGCTGTTCCGCCCCACGCCGAATGCGCAGAGATATCCCGAGCTTCGATGCTTTGACCCGTATGGACCATACGGATCGCCGGAGCTCTTCAGAGAGTTCTTCGGTTGATCGTCTTCCCGAGCCGTCTCTCAGGATTTTGAGATCGCCCACAGTCCAGCGCGGTTGTATGCGTCGGTTGGATAGCGCCAACTGCATCGCATCTCGCTGAGCCTCCGCGCAAGGTTGACGACCCTTCTCTCGATCAGGCAAATCAGAAGAATTGACTGAAGAAGTGGCTCTCCTCATCTGGTCCGCAAAACGATTCAGTCGCGCTGCGTTCTCGCGCCGCGGGCGCTTCGGCGTGAAATGCTCGGATAGTTGCGATTGTTCTTCCGTACTGAGAAGCCTCCAATCGACCCTGTATGGCTTCTTGTTCCGCAGAACTCCGAAAGCAATCCGGACTAGGCGGTGACTGACCGCGGTCATCGCCGCATTGTGGTGCTTACCCCTTGCGATCAAAGACTCATATAGATTCTTGAACGGCGGATGGCTCCTCACGGCCACCATTGCGGGCATGTAAAGCGCCCTTCTGATATCGCGTCTGCAGTTACGCGGGATTCGTCCCCTCGTATCCGACAGGTCGCCCGAATGCTTATGTAGTGGCACCAGCCCACAGTAGGCGGCTGCTTGCCGTGCGCTCGTGAACTCACGAGAACGGAACACGGCGATAAGAGTCAGGGATAGCGCATCCCCAACGCCCGGTATGGTCATCAAAAGCTCGCGCTGGTGTGCGAGCTCGCGGTGATGACTCAGAAGCCTGTCAATTTCTCCATAGATGCGCTCGTTCTCCAGAGCCAAGAAGGTAACGGTCTCTGCAAGCGAACGCTCAATCGAAGGTAATAAGGGCAGCCCGTTACATGCCGTCCTTCTGGTCTGGTCCGCGAGAAGTAACCGCTCTATGTCGTCTCTCCTGCCAAGTAACGCCACGAGTTCCGCCACAACAGGCTGCGGTGGATGCCACACCCTCGTCGGCCCATGCAAACCGAACCGTGCGATGGCAGTTGCATCGATCCGATCGTTCTTAGTCAGCCGTCCCATCGCATTGGCAAAGTCGTAAACCCGCCGAGCGTGAGCCTCCACTACTTCGCATCCCAAGGAGTGGGCGGTATGCGCGGCGACGTAGTGCTGACCGCAAGCTTCCAACACCACTCGCAACTGATTCGGGCGACAACCGGCTCTGTGGCAGGCCCAGGTGCAGAGATCAGTCGCGCCCTGCGCGGTGTTCTCAACTTCCTTGTGACTCCGCGCGATTCGCTGAGCGTCGAACCGCTCCACGACGCCACTTAGCTTGGCACGGGACGCGTCTATGCCAAGAGCGCCTACGAGCGGGTAACGGGAGCGGGGCTCAGTGGGAAAGAACAGCCCGCTGCCAGTATCGCTTTCAGACTTGCCGTCTTTGGAGTTGGCCGACCTAGCGGGCATCGTAAAGTCGCGTGACGAGTGGACTGGCTTACACTGTCCTCAGAGTTTGCCATGTGGCAGCTCTCATATCCTGCACAGACCTGGCCATAGTCGCCCGTGACGGTGGGGCCGCGCCTTCTGCGCTCATGTGCGACTTCCCATGTCCCCGCGATCATATTCTCGGGGAGTGACAATTAGTACCGTGGGCTTGAGCTCGCACCGCTCAGCTCCAGAGAAAGATGCGATGCTCGCATTGGGATCTGCCTGCGCGCTCGAGGATCCCGACGGAATCAAAGTCTCGCCAGATAGGATCGGTCGTTGAGGGCCCGGAGTGCGTGTAGCAGCACTATTTCCTGACGGAAACACCGGCGCTCGACGTCTACGGGTACTCTGCCTCTGCCGAAGCGTGAGGGATTCGAGATGAACCGCTGAGCCCTGCGGCAAGGGAGAAGTTGTCCGACAGCTCCCGCAGCAGTCCGCCCCGAAGCCGCCAGCGCCACGTCGCTGAGCGGTGTCCACGAGCCGCAAGCTGATCGAATACGTCGAACTCTTCCACGGCTCGACCGAGCACACCTCCGTCTACCTGCGAGAAGTGCTCAAGTGGGTCGTGGACCTGCCCCGCTTCCGTGGACAGTTTTCTATCTCAATCTCACGGTCTTTGTGATTCCCGTCCTCCTTTGGATCTTACAACGCAGCGTAGTCTGACGCGCCAGCGGCAGAAGCTCTCGCGACAGCCTGCGCCGAGTTGCTCGCCGGTGCGCACGTTCGTAGTTGATTGGTGAACGATAGCCCAACGAAGAATGGCGACGATGCAGGTTGTACCAGCCTTCGATCCATTCAAACACGGCCATCTTCGCTTCGGCCTGCGACTTGAAGCGCCGACGGCTGAGCAACTCACGCTCGAGTGTCGCGAATAAGCTCTCCGCCATCGCGTTATCGTACGCATCTCCCACCGAGCCCATCGACGGCATGACATGCGCCTCCTGGCAGCGCTTGCCGAACGCGTAGCTCGTGTACTGACAGCCCCTATCGGAGTGATGAATCACGCCTTCAGGGCGGCGCTGCGCGAGAGCCATGTCGAGAGCCGCGAGGATCAGCTCGGTCTTCAGGTGCGTTTCCATGGCCCACCCGACGATCCGTCGCGAGTACACGTCCAGCACGATCGCCAGATACACAAATCCCGCCCATGTCGGAACGTAGGTGATGTCCGCCACCCAGAGTCTGTCCGGACCCTCTGAATAGAAGCGCCGTTCCACCAGATCCACCGCGCGCGCGGCTTTCGGATCGCTCGTGGTGGTCACCACGAACTTCCGCAGACTCGCCCCACGCAGCCCCTCCGCGCGCATCAGCCGCGCCACGCGTTTGCGTCCGACGCGGATCTGATGCGCATCGGCCAGCTCCGCGTGGATGTTGGGCGCTCCGTAGGTCTCGCGCGAAAAACGATAAATCGCGTGGATCTTCGCGGTCAGGGCGATGTCCTCACGTGCCCGTGCTGACATGGGTCGGCTCAGCCACGCGTAGTAACCGCTCTTGGAAATGCCCAGCAGCCGGCACATCTGCGCAACTGACTGGGTGGCCTGGTTCGCCTTCACGAATCCGAAGAGCGCTTCGATTTCGCAGGCGCCTCGTTCGCGAACCAGGCCGCGGCTTTTGCAAGGATCTCCCGCTCCTCCTTCAGCCGCCGGTTCTCACGGCGCAGCCGCGTGAGCTCCTCACGCTCGGCGCTCGTCAGACCTCCATCACCCCGGCCTACATCGCGCGCCGCCTGCTTCACCCACTGACGAATCGTCCAGCCGGTGCAGCCGAACTCCTTCGCAAGTTCCTCCAATGAGCGGCCCGCACGATGCAGCTCCACCATCTGCCGCCGGAACTCCGGCGTGTATCTCGTACCCTTCTTTGCCATTGAAGACTCCTCGGTTTGTGACACTGAAGAGTCCACGAAAGCGGGTCAAGTCCAGTCTCAACGAGCGCCAGTGCGGAGTTCGGACGCAGAGCCAGCTGACCTACAGTTGCGATCGGCTCATTTCGACTCCCACGGCGCGCGCGAGCTGCGGACTTCAGAACGCTAAACTTCTTCGCAGGCATGGCCCCTCCAATACAGGTGGCTGCGTTCAGATGCCCGCCGGTGGTGACGAACCGGCGGGCATCGCTGGACCAATCGATCGGAACTCAGCTACTTGGATGACGGTTCACCTCCTTGGTCCGTCACACCAACGTCCGCATGATCGATTGAATCAGCCAACTGCTTTGGCGACTCCTGCGAAGAAAACCGATCCTCTGTCTTGCGCTGGGCGGCGGTGATCAGCCCGGCATTCTGCAGCCGCGCCTCGATTGCTCGCAGCGCGCGTCCGTGACTTGCGGCAATCTCGTCAAGCGGCTTGTTGGCGTGAAACTCCTCGAGCAATTCCTTGTGCTCTTTCGGAGTCCACGTTCGCCCGATGTTTCGCGGCAGTTGCGATCGTCGCGAGGCTCGCGCAACGGAATCGTTCAAAGCCTCGATAGCGGCCAGGAGAGCCCGGAGCACATCCGGGTCCTGCAGTACGCTGTCGACAGAGAGATCGCGATCCTTTATCGGGTCGACGCCATGCAGAAGTGAATCGAGGATTTCGCGGGCACGTTTGGCTTGCACGCTCAGTCCTCCATCGCGATGGCACGTTGGTGGCTGCGGCAGGCAAGCTTCGAGCGAGTACCTACTCGGGAAAAAACAGAAGCATGGGAAAACACCGGTCGTCTCCCATAAATGAGGGTGAACGAAGCCGGCGGCGTGACCAGCGTGAGTTAGTGCGATTGCGGACTGAGCGCGAAGGTAATCGCTTGGGACAATGCTAGCTAAAGCGGTGTGGCTTCTCAATGGGCCTCCGTCCACCTCAAACCCTACTGAAAGAAACGCACCCCGCAGACCTACGCCGCGTCGGAGACGACCTCCGTCTCCGGAGGACAATCACCTTCGTCGACAGCCGTAGAAGCAAGCGGCGACCACCCGAACAGGTGCACTGTCTTCATTGCCTCGACAACTGACGCTCGCCCAGCTTCGTTGATCCCTTTCAAATCCGTGCTGGCACGAAGCGCATCAAGGTAGTCGGCCCAGCTCTGCATCATGGCGCGTCGCTGTGGAAGATATTTCGCATGGTTGTACGACCTTCGCACCTTGTTGCGCTCTTGGTGCGCGAGCTGCATATCAACTCACTTCTCGCTCCATCCGAGTTCCATGAGCTGCGTGTTCGCGAGAGCGCGGAAACCATGCCATGTTATCTCGTCGCCGCTATAGCCGAGAGCTCTGATCGCTGCGGTTATGCAGTTCTCCGACATCGGGCGATCTGGATGGCGCAACTGCGGAAAGACCCACCGACGACTCCCGAGTGCATTCGCACCTCTCGGAGAATCTCCACTGACTGTCGGGATAGAGGGACGATGTGTGGGCTACGCATCTTCATGCGCGTCCACGGCACTCGCCATTCCGGAGTAGGCCCGTCCAGAGTGACGTTCGCCCACTCCATCGTCCGAAACTCGATTGGCCGAGGAAAGATGTAAGGGCGCGAGTTGAAGACCTAATCGTGTGAGCGGCTCGCCATGGTATGCAGCCGTCGCGCGCAGAAACTGACCGATCTTCGTTGGCTCGGTTATCGCGGCCATGTGCTCAGGTTCGACTGGAACCAGAAGCCCGATGAGATCGGAGGCGACGTCGTCGCACTTGCGGCCCGTGGCTCTCGCATATCGCAGAACTCGACTGCAGATCGATCGCACGCGGTGAGCCAGCTCAAACGTGCCGCGCGACTCGATGCGACGAAGGACGTCGAGAAGCATCGGGCCCGTGAGAGTCCGGACGTCGACGCCGGCGATGTACGGGAAGACGTGCAATTCGAGGCGGCGCTCCATCGTATCTACCGTTTCCGCGCTGATCGGCTCACGCCGTCTGGCTTTGCGCTTTCGATGCGGCTGAATCGTTCGCTCAACGACCTCGGCCGCCACATCCGGGGGGTTGGCTCCAGCAAGGCTCGCACGCCGCAACGTTGTCAGCAGTTCGAGAGCGACTGCTTTGAAGGTGTCGGCGTCGGAATGTTCTTCGGCGCGTCGCCTGACGGCGGGGTCAATTCCTTGGCGAAGGTCGCGGCGAGCCTCGTCGCGCTCGTCACGGGCTTCCTTCAAGGTCACTTCCGGGTATGCGCCGAGAGCCAGCGCCTTCTCTCTCCGGGTCGGCCCTTGAAGCGCCAAAGCCGGCCGCCGGACGGCGTTATTAGAAGAAAAAGCCCCTTCTCATCGAAGAGCTTTCGTGACTTTTCCGAGGGCTTCGCCGCGCGGATCGCGATGTCTGTGAGCATTTGGGGGTACGCCTCCGTCGTAGGCCCACGTGCCCCCGGACCGTACCCCACAGTGCCCCAGCTCTCTGTAGACAATAGGAGCGCTCTGTAGACCGCATTTATGCGGACTATCAGCCACTTGCGCTCTCAGAAGCCTTCGGTGGAAACCAGTGGAACACATGATGGCGGAGCGGACGGGACTCGAACCCGCGACCCCCGGCGTGACAGGCCGGTATTCTAACCAGCTGAACTACCGCTCCGACGACGCAAGGACGGCAGTTCAGGAAGGGGCCGTCCTCGCGAGGGGGCGCATCCTAAACGATTGAATGGCTTGCCGCCAGACCGAATTGCCGACCCCAACGGCACCGCCCGGCCACCAACCGTTTTACGGTCAATTGGCCTGCAAAAGTGGGTTGATTCCGGCGGAAGCTCAATCCAGCTCGCGGAAGCGGGTCAATGCGCCCCAGACCTCACTTCCAGCTCGCGGAAGCGGCTTGATTCCCGCCGGATCTTACTTCCCGCCGGGGGAAGTAAGATCCGGCTCGGGGGAGCTCGATCCCGGCTCGGGGAACCTCACTCCGCTTCGCGCAACCTGGCTTCCGCGCCGCGCACCCTCACTCCGCCGCACCCAGCCTCGCTCCCGACCCCCGAACCGAACTCACAAACTCCACCGGATTGCTCAGCGTCCCCAACCCCGCAATCGTCACCTCCACCGGCCCCACCGTCTTCGCCAGGTTGGCCGTATGGATGCTCTTCCGCCCCACCCCCGCCTTGAACGCCGTCCCCAGGGAAATCACATCCCCTGGCTCCAGCGTCTGAAACCGGCTGATGAAGGCAATGACCTCCGCAACCTTGTAGTTGTAATACCGCGTGCTGTCCTCGGCCACGACCTCCCCCGCCACGCGGCAGGTGACCTCGAGGTCATCCGGGTCGGCCACCTCATCCCGCGTCACGAGCCACGGCCCCATCGGCCCGAATGTATCGCTGCCCTTGTAGCGCCCCGCGTACGAAAGGTGCTGCTCGACGCGTTCGGTCTTGTCCGGATTTTCCTTCGACGCATACAGCGCGTAGTAGTGAAACAAATCCTCCGCACGCATCCCATTGCTCGTGACGTCGTTGAAGATCGTGTACCCAAATACCGCAGCCAACGCATCTTTCACCGCAATTTCCCGCGCGCGGTGACCGACGATCACCGCGAGCTCCGGCTCCGGATGCGTGCTGCCGTAGTAGTCGTGAATGCGAATAGCCTGCTGATGCCCCACGAGGCACGACGCCGGCTTGAGGAAAAACGCCGGATGATTCGGCGCGCGGATCTTCCGCTCGTTGCTCGATGAGTTGTTCATGGCCACGCCGCAGATCTTCCCGGGGCGCCGCACCGGCGGGCGCCACAGGACTTCACTCACGGCGATTCGGTGCGACGGTTTGCCATGCGCACGAAACGCATCGAGCGCGGCGGGCAATGACGGCATCAGCACCGAGGCCCGCTCGATGAAATCGACCATGTCCGTGGTGGCGAGGCCCGCGCCGCCGGGCGCGTAGCTGTGCAGGAGGTCGTTCACGTCGACCAGGGTTTCCGCGTCGACGGCGACGACAACCCGCTCGCGATTACGGTGCTGAATGCTGGCTAATTTCATGTGTCGGGCTACCCGTTTTTCGGCTAGTGTGCCGGCCCGAGCGGCAGGGCTTCGGCGGTCTATGACTGGTGGCATCGGCCCCGTCAAGTCGTTGATCGGTCACGGGTTCAGGCCCGGCCGGGCTTGCCCGGCGAGCGGGCCGCGCCCCGCCGCTTCGTGTTCCCGCGGGAACACTCCCGGAATGCCGAGGCCCGCGCCGGCTCGCCGGATTTATGTCTTACGTGTGAGGTCCGCACTCCTTATATAGGCTCCCAACGGGGCCTACTGCGCAACCTGTGTTTCGCGCGGCTGGCCGCGCCTCACGCGTTTTGGGTTTTGTTCGATCGTTACCTCGTAAGGAATTTGAATGCGCCTTGAAGCTATATCCACGGGCCGTGACCCGCCAAATGAAGTGAACGTGATCGTCGAAGTGCCGGTAGGCGGCGAGCCGATCAAGTACGAGATGGACAAGGAGTCCGGCGCGCTCATCGTGGATCGTTTTCTGTACACGCCCATGCGCTACCCGGGGAATTACGGGTTCATTCCGCACACGCTGTCGGATGACGGCGATCCGTGCGACGTGCTGGTGATGAACCAGCGCGGCATCGTGCCGGGCGCCGTGCTGGCCGTGCGGCCGGTTGGCGTGCTGAAGATGCAGGACGAAGCGGGCGGAGACGAGAAGATCATCGCAGTGCCGGTGCCGCGCCTCACGCGGCGCTACGAAAAGGTGCACAACTATTCGGACCTGCCCGAGATCACCGTCCACCAGATCGAGCACTTCTTCGAGCACTACAAGGATCTCGAAACCACGAAGTGGGTGAAGGTGCTGGGCTGGGGCGATGCCGATGAGGCGAAGCGACTCATTCTCGTAGGCATCGAGAAAGCCAAAAAGAAATAAGCTGGCGTATTGTTACGGCTGTCCAAGGGCGGCGGTGCCACCGCCGCCCTTGTCGGGAGGGAAGACAGCCATGCTACGCCGGACGTTCGTTGCCTCTCTTCCAGCGCTCGCGGCCGCGAGCGCCTTCGCGCAGACGCGCGACGCCAATCCCAATCGAGATCGACGCGACGTCATGTTTGGCGATCGCGTGGACGGGGCGACGTTTGCCTCGCGTTCGGCGGTTTGGGGTGTGCACGGCGCGGCGGCGACGGCTCAGCCTCTTGCCACGCTGGCAGCTATCGAGATCCTGAAAGCTGGCGGCTCCGCAGTGGATGCCGCCATCGCGGCGAATGCGTGCCTCGGCTTCTTCGAACCTACGGCCAATGGCATCGGCGGCGACTGCTTCGCGATGCTGTGGGACCCGAAGACCCAGAAAGTCGTGGGGCTCAACGGGTCCGGCAGAAGTCCCGCGAATCTCTCGCTCGAAACCGTGCGCAGCCGTGCGAAGAAAGGGCTCGTTCCAGGTTACGGAGCGATCGCGGTTTCGGTGCCGGGCTGCGTGGATGCCTGGTGGCAGCTGCACCAGCGCTACGGGAAGCTCGCGTGGAAGAAGCTGTTCGATCCCGCAATCGGCTATGCGACAGACGGCGCGCCCGTTGCGCAGACGGTGGCGTTCTACATCAACGCCTCGTTCAAGAGATTCACGTCCGTCGACCTCGGCATTGAAGAAGTGGAGAACTTTCGCAAGGTGTGGGCGCCCGAAGGACAGCCACCGGCGGAAGGTGAAGTCTTTCGCAATCCCGCGCTCGCGCGCACGCTCGGGCTCATCGCAAAAGGCGGGCGCGATGCCTTCTACAAAGGCGAAATCGCGGAGACCATCGAACGCTACTTCAAGCGCATCGGCGGCTGGATGACGAAAGCCGATCTCGCCGCGCACACCTCCGAATGGACGCAGCCGATCGTCAGCACCTATCGCGGTGTGGATGTGTATGGCCTCGCGCCCAACACGCAAGGGCTCACGACGCTGCAGATCCTGAACATTCTCGAAACCTTCGACGTTCAGAAGCTCGGCTTCCAGTCCGCCGCGCTCATTCATCACGCCGTCGAAGCGAAGCGGCTCGCGTTCGAAGATCGGGCGCGGTACTTCGCGGATCCGGATTTCTCGACGGCGCCGATCGAGTGGCTCAACTCGAAGGACTACGCGCGCGAGCGCGCGAAGCTCATCAAGCCGGACGGCATCCTTACGCCCGTGCATCCGGGTCAGGCGCCGAGTCACGGCGACACAACCTATTTCTGCACGGCGGATTCGCACGGGATGATGGTGTCGATCATCCAGTCGAATTATCGCGGCATGGGCGGCGGGCTGATGCCGGATGGCCTCGGGTTCATGTTCCAGGATCGCGGTGAGTTGTTCGCGCTCACGGACGGGCACCCGAATATCTACGCGCCTCGCAAGCGCCCGTTCCAGACCATCATTCCCGGCTTCGCGGTGAAGAACGGCGAGCCGTGGCTCGCGTTCGGCGTGATGGGCGGAGACATGCAGCCGCAGGGGCAGGCGCAGGTGATCTCGAACTTCGTCGACTTCGGGCTTGCTGTGCAGGAAGCGGGCGATTCGCCGCGCTGGCATCACGAAGGCTCTTCCGAGCCGACGGGTGAAGAACAGAATGGCGTGGGCCTTCTGCGCCTGGAGACAGGGATTCCCGCGACGACGCGGAAGGCGCTCGCCGATCTCGGCTGGACGCTTGGGGAAAGCGATGGCGGCTTCGGGCGTTACCAGGCCATCGAGCGATGGCCGGGGCGCTACGCCGCCGCGGCTGATCCGCGCGCGGACGGCGCGGCATTGGCTTACTGACGCCTTGGCTTACTGATGCCTCGTCTTAGCCGCCCGGCGATTGAGGGCTTCTCGAGAGGCCTCAATCGCCGGGCGGCTAAGAGGCTAAGACTAGTTGTCGATCAACCGCTGCGAGAAGTACGTGAACTCCAGCGCCGCCCGCTTCGCGCGCTCGCGCTGATTCGCGGCAGCCGAATGCCCGCCATCGATGTTCTCGTAATACAGAAACGGCATCCCCAGCGATTCGAGCTTCGCCGCGTATTTACGCGCATGGCCAGGATGCACGCGATCGTCTTTCGTCGACGTCTCGAAGTACGGCACCGGAAAATCCGCGCGCTTCACGAGGTTCTGATAAGGCGACAGCTTCTCGAGCCACGCCCGCTCGGCCGGCACGTCCGGCGAACCGTACTCATCGATCCACGACGCCCCGGCGAGCAGCTTGTGATAGCGAAGCATGTCGAGCAACGGCACTTGCACGTTGACGGCATGGAACAACTCCGGACGCTGCGTCAGCATCACGCCCATCAGCAGCCCGCCGTTCGAGCCCCCCTGGATCCCCAGGCGTCGCGGTGAAGTCACCTTGCGCTGGATCAGGTCTTCCGCCACGGCGATGAAATCGTCATAGACCACCTGCCGATGTGTCTTCAACCCCGCGTCATGCCACGCCGGCCCGAACTCACCGCCGCCACGGATGTTGGCGAGCACGTACACGCCACCCTGCTCCAGCCAGAGCTGCCCAACGGTTGCGGAGTACGCAGGCGTCATCGAGACCTGAAACCCGCCGTAACCGTAGAGCACCGTGGGCGCCTGCCCGTCGAGCTTCAGCCCCTTCGAATGCACGACGAAGTACGGCACCTTCGTGCCATCTTTCGACGTCGCTTCGAACTGCTCCGTCACGTATTTGCTCGCGTCGAATTTCGCGGGCATCGACTTGATGGCGGTGACCTTCTGCGTGGCGACGTCCGTCGAGTACAACGTGGTCGGTTGCAGGAAGTCGGTGTATGTCGCGTAGGCGATGTCTTCATCGACATCCGTAGTCGCGATGCCGACCGCGCCTGTGTCATTCAACGGCAGTCGCACACCCATCCACTGCTTGCCATCGAACGTGTAGCGATCGAGCTGCCCGCGCACGTTCGAATACTTCGCCACCAGCACGCCGGCGCGCGTCACGGCGACTTCTTCGATCGAATCGCGCGGCCCCGGCGCCAGCACCAGCTTGATCGCGGGGCTCGGCTTCGACACTTCCGATTGCGGCATCGACAGCAGGCTGCCGGTCGCCCATTGGTGCCCGCCGATTTCCCAATCCTGCTCGATGGTGAACACGAGCTCATTGCGATAGAGGCCGCGCGGCGTCGCTTTCGGCGGTAAGGTCATGCGTGCCGTGCCCGACGGCGTCAGCGCGGTGTACGTCGCGGTGAAGAACGTCTCGGCATCGCTGATGCCGAAAAAACGCGTGCCACCCGCTCCATCCAGGCTGAAGGGCGAAACGCCCACGTGCGCGCTCGTTCCGCGATAGACCTCGCGAGCGGCGTTCAGCGGCGTGCCGCGCTTCCACTCCTTCACGATGAACGGATAGCCCGACGTGGTAAGGGTCGCATCGCCCCAGTCCGTCGCGACGAGCAGCGTGTCTTTGTCCCTCCATGTGAGATCCGCCTTCGCTTCGGGTAACTCGAACCCGTGTGCGACGAACTCCCGTTTCACGAGATCGAACTCGCGATTGACGCTCGCATCCTTGCCGCCGTTCGAGAGTTTCACCATGCACAGCTCGCCGGGCGGCAGCACGCAGGAGACGCCCTTCCACACCCAGTTGCGACCCTCCTTCTTCGCTAGCGCGTCCAGGTCGAGCAGCGTATGCCACTCCGGCGTCGGCGTGTCGTACGACGCGCGAGCGGCGCGACGCCACAGGCCACGCACGTTCACATCGTCCTGCCAGAAGTTGTAGATCCAGCCATCGCGCAACGAGCCGAGCGGGATGCGGCTCCTGTCTTCGAGAATCGCAAGCGCCGCCTTGTTGAAGCGATCGAAGCGCGGGTCGCCTGTAAGTTGTTTCAACGAGCGGTCGTTCTGGCCGCGCACCCAGGTGAGCGCTTTGTCGCCTTCGACATCTTCGAGCCAGAGAAACGGGTCTGATGATTCCTTGGTAATTCCCATGACATTGTGCGCACTAGCTAAAAAGAGGGTGGCGGCGAGACCAGCCGTGGCCAGCACCGCACTGTGACGAACCATGAATTTCATTGGAGAGCTCCGCCTCGCGATAAGCCAATCATGCCTGTTCTTGACCACCCGCGCCGCCGTGCCGTTTACTGCGGGGGAAATTCCGCGTTCCGGTGACCGACCATGCGCATCCCCCTCGGAAGCCTTTTCATCGCGGCGGCGACGCTTACCGTATCGTTGGCCGCGGCGGCGCCCGCACTGGCCCAGGACGATATTCGAGTCCGCCAGCTCGAGAATGAAGTCCTGCGCCTGCAGCGCGAGATCGACACGCAGAACCAGCGCATCGAACGGCTGGAAAGCAGCACCCGCTCGCCGGGCTCCCTGCCGCCGGTGGTTGTCACGCCCCGCGCAGCGGACAGTTCCCCCTCCTGGCTGGTCAGCACGAACTGGGACAAGCTGCGCACGGGAATGAAGGAACTGGATGTGATCGCACTGCTCGGCAGACCGACCTCCGTGCGCTCCGACGACGGCGCCCGAACCCACACCATGTTTTATGCGATAGAGCTGGGGCCAAACGCGTTTCTCACTGGTAATGTCCGATTCGGCGACGCCGGTGTCGCTGAAATCAACCGACCTACGCTGAGATGAGACTTTTCGAAGACAGCCTGATCGACGAGCTCGCCGCCAAGGCGGCCGCGAGCCCGCGCCGACGCGCCCATTTCAACATCCACGACTCCGCCGCCGATCCGGTGCAGCGGTTTCTGGTGGTCGCTCAAGCGGACGCCTACTTCCGCCCCCATCTGCACCGAACGAACTCGGAGCTCGCCATCCTGCTCCGCGGGCGAATCGATCTCGTCACATTCGACGAATCCGGGCACGTGCTCACCCGCCAGGGCATAGGTGAAGGAACCGGCAAATTCGCTTACGAAACGGCCCGCGGAACCTGGCACACGCTCGTGGCGATGTCGGGCCCCGTCGCTTTCCTCGAGGTGAAGCAGGGGCCGTATGACCCGGCTACCGCTGCGGATTTTGCCCAGTGGGCCCCTGCCGAAGGAGAGGGTTCCGTCCCCCGCTTCCAGCGGTGGTTGCGTGAATCACAGGCTGGCAGCCTATACTCACTTTGAACTTGGGCAACCGTTTCAGGAGGGTTGTCTGATGGCTAGAAACTTGATCCTCGGCGTGCTCGTTGCGGCCGCCGCCTTTGGTTGTGCCACCCCGCAGAAATCCCCGACGGATGCGAGCGCGGCAAAACACTCCATCAAATCCGCCGCGGCTTCCGACCCGACTTGCGTGCGAGACACCGGGTCACGCATCAAGCGGACGGATGACAAGCCGTGCATCAATGAGCCCGGCAGCACTCATTCGCAGCAGGAGCTGGAGGACACCGGTCGCATCGACTTGGGTGAAGCGCTCCGGCAGATCGATCCCAGAATCCAGTAGCGCACACCGCACAGTCCTTGTAGTCCTTCTTCGGATTCCGGTTTTTTTCAGCCGGCGGGCTTGCCGGAGAGACACCGCTGATAGCGTTCGTTCACGCGACGGGCGAACCACTCCGTCGAGAGGTTGCGCGTGATCTTCGGGCTCTGCAGGCGGATTCGCGGCAGCATGGCGCGCGGCGGAGGCTGGGAGCGCTTCTTCTGCGCAAGCGCGAACACCCGCGTGGAGAGGCGGCTTTTCTCGAAGCCCTCGCGGGTGCCAAGCTCGAGGTCATCGCGAATCTCGCCCTCGCTCAGGTCGAGCCGGCCACGCAGCTTTCTTACCGCGAGCTCGGTATCGCTGGGCTCGCTCGCCGAGCTGCCTTCAATCAGCAAATCGCCGTCCAGCGCGAGCGGCGCACCCGATGCGAGGCTCACCGCGTTCTGAAAAGCGGCGTTACGACTCGCGAAGTGTCCCGCGTTGTAGTCGGCGAAGCGAAAGAGCATGTCGTCATACGGCGCGGGGTAGTCGAGCAGGTGCGCGATGCCGAAATACAACCCGCCGCGCCGGGTGAAAACCTCGTCGCGTACCGATCCCTGCATGGGATACGGATAGCGTTTCTCTTTCACGCGCTGCCCGGAGTACGCGACGCCCACCTGCATCGGCCCCGCCGTGTGCACGGGGTTCAGCTCGCCGAACAGCCGCTTGCCCAGCGGCACCATGCCGATGAAATCCTCATAGAGATCGCTGAGGTCTTTCTCGGTCTTCGCTTCATCGAGGCGGGCGCGATAGGTCTTGCCGTTGGGCGAGCCCAGCGACAGCGCCGCGTTCACGAGCATCACTGGAATATGGTGACTCGACGCCCGCGCCTCGATCTCCTTGCGCGCAATCGAGGCAAGCCCGGGCACCGTTGGGTTCACACGCAACGTCGACTCCTGCTGGGCGACAGCGATGACGGCGCAGGTGTTCTGGTCCGATGGCGATAGGCCGAGCGACTCGAACGCCGTGAAGATGTCCGCGGCCCACGCGTCGCGGTTCTCGAGCTTCGGGGGCAGGTGACGCGCGATGCCGGCGCGGGCGACATCCGGATCCACGGCGGGAGGGCGTGGCGCGCTCGAGCACGAGACGACGGCAATGGCTGCGGCGACAGCCAGGATGCGGGCGGGGACATGAAGCGGGGAGTTGCGCAAACGGGGTGGTAAACGTGTCTGAGGGACGTGCTCGAACGATACCTCATCGAAACCCCGCGCGGCGCGCCCGAGGTGCGGGCTACCCTTTCTCCCTGCGCCGATCCGTGCTAATACGCGGTCATCCTCTTTCGAGAAATACAGGCCATGGCAACCGGTTGGGCCGGAGACGGCGCGGTTCAGGACCAGATCGACGCAACGGTGAAGGACGGCGTGAACCGCGCCAAAAGCCGGCTGCCCCAGGGTCCCGCCGCGACGCATTGCTCCAACTGCGGGAAGGAAATTCCCGAAGCGCGGCGCGCGGCGATGCCGGGCGTGAAGCTGTGCGTGCCGTGCCAGGAAGCCGAGGACAAGGAAGCCGAAAACTTCAGCGGCTACAACCGAAGGGGGAGCAAGGACAGCCAGCTGCGATAGCCTTTGCGCTGGCCCTGTGCTGCTGTGCTGACCCTGTGCTGCTGTGCTGACCCTGCGCTGCTGTACTGACCCTGCTCTGCTGTACTGACCCTCCGCTGATTCCACGCTGGCCCTCCGCCCCGACACCGCCGACACCGCCGACACCGCCGACACCGCCGACACCGCCGACACCGCCGACATGAACGCACAAGCTCTCATCAAAAAGCTACAACTGCAGCCGCATCCGGAAGGCGGCTGGTTTCGCGAGATTCATCGGTCGGTGGACCAGGTCACGACGCCCCGTGGCGCGCGTTCGGCCCTCACCACGATTTACTACCTTCTCGAACGCAACCAGCTCAGCCGATGGCACGTCGTGCGCTCGGATGAAATCTGGCACTTCTACGCGGGCGCGCCACTCGAGCTGATCGTGTACGACCCCGCTACGCGCATTTGCAGGCCCGCGGTGCTCGCGGCGCCGACGGAGGAACGCGAGCCCGTCGGCATCGTGCGCGCAGGTGAATGGCAGGCGTCGCGAAGCCTCGGCGACTACTCGCTCGTCGGTTGCAATGTGGGGCCGGGGTTCGAGTTCGAGGACTTCCAGTTCGTAACGGCGTTGCCCTACCACGCCGAGCATTTCAACGACGAACTGGCCGGCTATCGATCGCTGCTCTGATAGAGCGAAGGCGCGCGTAGTACTATTCGCGCCATCGTGAGCGAGCTCGCCGTCAAGACTCTGTTGAGCACTCCGATCGTCTCGGTGCGGGACGTGTGCTGCCTGGGGCACTGCTGCGCGAGCTCACGCCCAAGGCCCTACTGAGAGAGGGCGCAACGCTCGCATTCCGCCAGCAACGGATGCCCATCGATCCGCGCACGTAGGCACTCGTCGCCCTGCTCCGGCACAGCCTCGACAAAGGCATCGCGGAACCGCTCGAAGCGGAAAGCCGGGAGCGACCATGACCGAAAGAACCTGCGCAGCCTGCGATTACAAGCTCGACGAAACGCGAGCCGCATTCACGTCATGGCTTCATCGCATCGCGGTGAATGCCGTGCTGGTGAAACGCCGCAAGCAGTCGCTGATGATGGACACGTCGGTGGCGCCCGAGCAGTTCGAAGAGCACGGACGATCCGCGCGGAGCGCCACCGCGGCTGGCGCAGACGATCCAGTAGACAGGCCGCCGTCAGCCGCGGCTTGTTCGTCAAAGTGCGACAGGGGCTGTGGTTCAGCCCGTGATAGATTGCCCGCCGTTGACGAAACAGAGCACGCGCGGGAGCGAGAGTTTGATCAGGCTGATCGGAATCGACGTGGATGGCACTCTCGTGGGCTCTTCGGGAGTCGTGCATCCGACCGTGTGGGCCGCCGCGGACAAGGCACGGCACGCGGGCATTCACCTCGTGCTGTGCTCGGGCCGGGCGGCATTCGGCGTGGCGCTCGACTACGCGCGGCGGCTCGACGCCGCGGGCTGGCACGTATTCCAGAATGGGGCAAGCATCATCGACCTGCACTCCGGCAGGTCAAGCTCAGCGGAAATCGTGCAAGGCTTCATCACCAAGCTGATTCAGCGCGCGCGGGAAAGCCGCAGGATACTGGAGCTTTATAGCGACAGCGCGTATGTGACGGAGAGCACCGCGGACTGGGCGCGCATCCATGCGGAAATGCTCGGCGTTCCCTTCAAACCCGCGCCGTATGAATCGTTGGGCAAGCCAGTCGTTCGCGCGCAATGGGTACTCTCAGCCAGCGATGCGCAGAAGCTCATGCAAGCACCCCCTTCCGAAGTGGAGGTCGCGGTTTCCACGTCCCCGCTCCTGCCGGACGCCAACTTCGTTGGCCTCACCCGCAAAGGGGTGAGCAAAGGCAGCGCGCTACGCACGATCGCGGAGAACTACGGCATCGATCTGCGCGACGTCATGTACGTCGGCGATGCGGATAACGACCTGCCGGCGCTTCGCGTCGCCGGCCATCCGGTGGCGATGGGGAACGGTTCAGCGGCCGTGCGGGCGGCGGCCCGGCACACGGTGGGGCACGTCGACGAAGGCGGTCTCGCGCAGGCGTTCGAGCTGGCCCTCTGACGCGTGGAGTGAAAAACATGCACCGCGCGGCTCGATCTGGCACTAATACGGGCGGTGGCGTGGGCCCGGCTCCGTAGGCACCGAGCATCGAAATGATCTGGAAAGCGTCAGTCGCGTTACACGTGGGTGCGGTAGCCGCCACGGTGGTAGACCCGCATCTGTGGCCGTGGTCGCTCGGCGCGGTGGCGGCGAATCACGCCACCCTCACGTTCGCGGGCCTGTGGCCGCGCAGCTCGCTGCTCGGCCCGAACTGGACGCGGCTGCCGCACGAGGCGGCGGCGCGCAACGCCGTGGCAATGTCGATCGATGACGGGCCGGACCCGGCAACGACCCCGCGAGTGCTGGACATTCTCGATGCTCACACCGCCAAGGCGACGTTCTTCTGCATCGGCCAGCGCATCGAACGCTTTCGGGGGCTCGCGCGCGACATCCACGATCGCGGCCACGCGATCGAGAACCACAGCTTTCGCCACACAAACTACTTCTCGCTGCTGGGGCCGAAGCGGATGGCTTCGGAAATCGAGCGCGCGCAGGACGTCATCGCGTCCGTGACCGGGGCGAAGCCGCGCTTCTTCCGCGCGCCGGCCGGGTTGCGCAACCCGTTCCTGGCTCCGCTGCTACGACGCTTCGATCTTCAGCTTGCGAGCTGGACGCGCCGCGGATTCGACACCGTTGAAGGAAACGCGGACGTCGTCTTCCGACGCGTGACGCGCAATCTCGCCAGCGGCGACATCCTGCTCCTGCATGACGGAAACGCGGCGAAGGGGATTTCGGGCGCACCCGTCATCTACGACGTGCTACCGCGCATATTGCGTGAGATCGCCGCGCAGGATCTGCGACCGATCCTCATGCGTGACGCGCTGACGGCGGCCACGCTCGCTTCCTGAATCGATCTGTACGTCACGCGATCGCCCGACGCGAAACTTCCGTCCGTTACTGGCTCACGGCGCGATGCGTCGCCTCGGCCCATTCGATCGCTTCCACGTACAGAGCCTGCACCGCCTCGGGTTTGACGCCGCGAAACGCCAGCGGCTGCCAGGTGCCGCGCTCGTAAGCGATCACTTCGCGCAGGATCGATCCCAGCTGGCCTTGATGGCTCAGCAGCCCATCCTCCAGGTCTTCGCTAAGCGGCAGTTCCTTGAGCACCTCACGCATGGGCATCCCGGTCAGCACGTCCAGCGTGGAGAGCAGGCCCATGATGAAGAGCGCCGCCGTGTCGCGAATCCCACGCAGCGGCCCCAGTTTCTCGCACATGCGCGCGCGAGCCATCGCGTCCACGAAGACGCTCGGCGGCCGCTCGCCCAGTTCCCTCAGCGCGACCAGCGCGCACAGCTGCCGCAGCCGCTCGAAGCCGAGAATCATCACAGCCTGCCGGATCGAGTCGACCTTCTTCGAAAAGCCGTAGTAGCTCGAATTGATACAGCGGAGGATGCGATACGAAAGGCCGACATCGTTCGCGACCAGCCGTTCGATGCCGCCGACCTCGGAGTCTTCCTTCTGCAGCAACGCCACGACCCGCAGCGCCCCGAGCCGGTTGGACGGAATCGGGCGCGCGCTGAACGTCTTCGGGTGCTGCAGGAAGTAGCCCTGAAACGCGTCGAATCCCAACGCCACACAACGATCGAACGCCTCGATCGTCTCGACGTGCTCGGCAATCAGCCGCAGCCGCCGCTTCTGGAGCGCGTTCGCGATCTCCTCGAAAGCTTCGGGCGGGTGCTGCGAAAGATCGAGCTTCACGATGTCCGCATGCTCGAGCAGCGCCACGTCCGTGATGTCCGGAGAGAAATCATCGAGCGCGATCCGGTACCCCTTCGCCTTCAGCGCGGCGATTCCGGCCATCGTTTCCGCATCGGCGCGCACGTTTTGCAGCACCTCGATGACGACGCGCTGGGGGAAGACCGGCGGCACCACCCGCTGCACGAGCAGGTCACGCGGATAGTTGATGTGTACCGGCAGGTCGGGGCTCAGGCGATCGAGCCCGATCTCGAGCACGGCGTTTGCGATGACTTCCAGCGTAGCCCGCTCGCCATCGGCTGGCGCGGCCGCTGCCGAGGCTTCGGTCCGGCGATACAGGAGCTCGTACGCGATGACGTCCTTGGACGCGTCGAAGACGGCCTGGCGCGCTACAACCGCCACTGAAGGGTTTGGCTGAAGCGGGTCGCCAGCGCTGGGAACAGGCATGGGGAAGGAAGCATACAGAAGTGCCCGATTGAATGCTGCTCCGCTCCATGGGTCGCGGCGGCGGTGGCGCCCTCGCTATCACCGGCCCGAAAGGAGCGCCGGCACGAGGCCGGACCGCCGCGACTGAAAGCGGCGTGCCGGCTCGACACATCACGGCGCGGAGCGCAGAGGGGCTCCGTGATGCTTCGCCCAAGCAAGGCCGCGCTCCCCGAATGTCCACAACGTCTCGGTGGCACGGCTGGCTTCGTCGCGGTTTCGGACCGGGGCGATGTAACCGTGGTCCATCAGCCATTCGCACTCCATGCGTCCCTCGTCCGTGAGGACGCCGAGCGCTTCCGTCAGCTCGGCCCAACGCAAGGGCCGCTGGGTCGTGCCCAGAACGCTCAGGATGCGTTCCCGCGTGAAAGCGCGAGTTCGCTGTTCTGGCCAGGGGGTGCGAGTTGTATTCGAGTCCATCATTCACAGCTCCGGATCAGGGGGCGCGGCTAGCGGAAGTAGCGCATGAAGCTACAGATCCGCAAAAACCGTTCCCTCCCCCATAGGAGCGACAAATGCGTCCGTCTCTGTGCGGGAGGCGACGCGCCGGGGCCGTCAGGCACCGGCGCGCCCATCAACGTGTGGCTAGTTTCTTTCCCAATATCGCGGCGCCTTGTAATAGTCATACGCCCGATCGCGAAACGCCACGCCATCGTTGTGAGTGAGCTCATCGATAGAGCCGGCTGGCGCGGCCTCCAGCTGCTCCTTCGTATAGCTCACCACGTACGAGCTTTCGGCCGGCTGGTAGTTGAGCGAAGCCCACGGAATCGGATGGTACTTTTCGGCCATGCCGAGAAAGCCGCCGAAGCCGACGACCGCGAACAGGATGCTGTTCGACTGTTTGTCGAGCACCACGTCTTCGATCTCGCCGATCTTGCGACCGGACGTGTCCTTGACGTTGGTGCCGATAACCTTTTTCGCGCGAATGGCTGAAGTGTGACCCGTAGCGGTAGCCATGTATCGAATCCTCCGGAATGTGCGGAAAGTCAGTTTGCGTGAGCAGGATCTCGCAGTCGCGAGCGCGCGGGCAGCGGCGGGATTCGCCGGCTTGCGTCCGCTGATTCCTAACTCGCGTAGGACAGCGCTGACAGCGAGCTACGCTGGTTGCCGCTATCGCACCCGTTGTCTCATCCGGATACTGCAAGGCGTAGGTTCGGGTTTCACCTCCGGGCTGAATACCCCGAAGCTACGACGAGGCCGCATAACCTGCGGCCTCTTTCATTTGCGAGGTACCGCCATGCTGAACGAGATGCGAATCGCGATCCTGGTGGCCGAAGGCTTCGAGCAGGTCGAGCTCACCGAGCCACGCAAGGCGCTCGATGATGCCGGCGCGAAGACGCGGATCGTGTCCCCGGCCGTCGATCAGGTGCAGGCTGGCATCACTTCGAGAAGGCCGACCGGTTCCGCGTCGATGTGCCGCTCACGAGCGCGAACGCGGAAGACTTCGACGCGCTCCTTCTGCCTGGCGGTGTCGTCAATCCCGATCAGCTGCGCATCAACGCTTCGGCCGTGGCATTCGTGCGGGGATTCTTCGACGCGGCCAAGCCCGTCGCCGCGATCTGCCACGGCCCCTGGACGCTCATCGATGCGGGCGTGGCGCGCGGCCGGAAGATGACCTCGTGGCCGTCGCTGAAGGCGGACCTTACGAACGCGGGCGCGACCTGGGTGGACGAAGAAGTTGTCTGCGAGCAGGGACTGGTCACGAGCCGCAAACCCAAGGACATCCCGGCATTCAATCGCAAGATGATCGAACTGTTCGGCAAGAGCCACGAGCTCGGCCGGAATCGACCGGCAAGCTCACAGCTCGCGTCACACAGCCCGTAGCGCGTCGACCGAACGCGCTGGGGGTGTTCGTATGCGCGAACACCATCCCGGGTAGACTCCCGCGTCATGCGCAACCTCGACTTCAGCTCGTGGCAGGCACTGCTCTCGACGTTTCTGGGCCTCGCGATCATTACGCTGATCGGTGTGGGCATCCGACTCATTGTGATGCAGACGGTTCAACAGCGGCGCGAACGCGAGAACCGACAGATCAACGAGCGGCTGCGCACGCTCATCGCGGCGTACAAGACACTCGGCGGCTCGTTCACCGGCAACCTCGAGGTCAATCCCGTTCACCTGCGCGATCTGCGGCTGAAAACGCCGCAGGCGGACGAGACGCCCGTTGCGGGGGACGTCTGGGCGAGCTCCGATCGTTCACGCCGCATTCGGGATGCCGTGGAGGCGGCGCTGTCCGACATCATCCTGCTGGGCACTGAAGATCAGGTGCGGCTCGCGGCACGAGCGGCGACGGATCTTGCCGAAGGACGCCCCGTGCACACCGGCGAGCTCGTCGTCTCGCTCCGCAATTTCATCCGGCAGGTGCTCGATCTCGAGCCCGTGGCGGCCGGGCTCGCCATTCCCAGACAAGGCCCCGCAAGGCCCAGCGCCGCTCGCGGCGGCGGCAAGGCGGAAGGCGGCGGTTCGGGCGCCGACCGGCAAGGTAAAGGGAGTGGTAAAGGGGGGAGCGGCGATGCCATGGTGGGCGCGGGGATGGGCGCCGGGGTCGGCATGGGCGTGGGCGGCGAGTCACACGAAGACCACCCGGAGACGCGCGACTGACCGGGCCGGCGCGCGGCGGATCGCCGCGCCCGCGGATCACGCGCTCTCGGCCGCGCGCTCCTGGCACGCCTTTCGATACTCGCTCGGCAACAGGCCGAAGGCCGCCCTGAACTTGCGGCCGAAGTGCGTCATGTCCGAAAAGCCCCAGCCGTAGGCGATTTCGCTGACCGTACGATGGAGCTGCTCCCGATCTTCGAGCGCGCGCCGGCAACGAAGCAGCCGGCGCGTCTGGATGAGGCGGCTGATCGACGTGCCCTCGTCCGCCAGCGCCACGTTCGCATAGCGCAGGCTCACGCCCGCGGCCTCGGCCACCGAGCGGGCATCCAGACCCGGATCGGCGAGCCGCGCCTCGACCGCCGAGCGCACTTTCATGAGCACCACGGCGCGGGCCGACGAGACACGCGCCTGGTCCTTCCCCATCGCCTTGCCGACCGACAGCGCGACGAGATCGAGCATCTGCTCGCGAATCATCTCTTCGGCCACGCCTGCCCCGAGGCCTTCGGCGATTTCAGGAAGCATGGCGAGCAGCGATGAAGTCAACGCCGCCTCGCCCGGCACGGGCGCGACCGACACGGACATGATCTGCGGAGCGCGCCCGAGCCGCGATTCCAGCAGATGGCGCGGCACCTTCAGCACGAGCATCGTCGCCGAGGCGGAAAATGAACCACTGTAGGGCACGCGCGGGTCCAGCAGCATGAAACTGCCCGCATTCAAGGCAAGCTCGCGACCACACTGCTCGAGAGTCATCACACCGGAGGTCTGGCGACAGATCAGGAGATCGTCGCTCTCCGCATGACGGCCGCCCCGCGAAAAGTGGAAGCCATTGGCGTCGAATTCGATCAGCCCGATCTGGGCGAGCACGCCACTGCGCAACTGCGCGCGGAACGTCTGCCGACAAGTTGGGACGGAGTCATGTGCAACGATGGTGCGGCAGGCAACGCTGTGCCAGTAGTCGAATCGGTCTCGCTGATGGACCTCATCGGTCGAAAAAATCGTCTTCACGCCAGTTCCTTCAGGCTGCCCCAGCCGACAGGAAGTGCCGGCACGGCCGATTACGGACCGTAGCACTCATGTAGCTTTTTGAGAACACATGGGAGTTCGCGTCGCGAACGGTGCGACCAAAGGGTAGTCGATGAGCGAACTGCGCAAGCTGAAGAAGTATCCGAATCGGCGCCTATATGATTTCGAGCGCCACTGCTATGTGTGCCTCGACGACGTACGTGAGCTAATTGCGGCAAAACACGACGTGCAGGTCATCGAGAACGAGACATCGAGCGACATTACCCGGGAAACCATGATGCAAGTGGTCATGCTTCTCGAGGAGCGCGGACGCCCGCTCTTCAGCAATGCCTTCCTGGCGCAGCTCATTCAATGTCGCGCAGCGGACACATCGGGGCGCCTGGGTCGATACCTCGACGAATGCATGAAGGTCTTCGTTGAAAACCTCGACAGGGCGCGCGCGCCGGCGGGGGACCCCGCCGAAGATTCGACCCGGATCGACCCATCGGACGATTCGATCGCTCTCGACATCCCGGTTCCCCTCCCCGGAGCCTGAACCGGGCCCGCGCCGAGCAATCCGGTCGGGTCTGGGCGATGAGGTGCGCGTGACATCGGGAGCACCTGTCTCCTCCTAAAGACGTAAGCGGCAGCGCGGAAGATCAGCGCCGGCCACTCACCTATTGCAAACGTTTTCTTTACGAAGGTGAGAGCAAGCCGCGGCTCGGCTCCAGCTGCCACGCGAGAATCAGCGCTCCTGGGACGCAACGAGCTGCCGGTTGATCACGAGCGCAACCACCGTACAGACCGCGCCTGACAGCAGATAGGCGCCGGCGAACACCAGCCCGAAGGTCGCGGAAATTGCCAGCGCGACGAGCGGCGCAAAACCGGCGCCGATCAACCACGCAAGGTCCGACGTCAGCGCCGAAGCGGTGTAGCGATACTCCTGCGGAAAACTCGACGCCACCGCGCCGGAAGACTGGCCGAAGGAGAGGCCGAGCAACGCGAAGCCGGTGAGCATGAACGCCCACTCACCTACTTCACCGCCGTTCAGCAACTGCGGCGCGAATCCGCTGAACGCCGCGATCATGCCAGCGGTAATCGCCAACACAGTACGGCGCCCAGTGCGGTCGGCAATCAGCCCGGACGCAATGATGGCCGCCAAACCCACGGCGGCACACACCGTCTGAATGACGAGAAACCGCGCCGGCCCCTGCTGCGTAAACAGGAATACCCACGACAGCGGAAACACCGTGACGATGTGAAAGAGGGCAAAGCTCGCCAACGGCGCGAACGCCCCGATGACGATGTTCCTGCCCGTGACACGCACCGTCTCCACGATCGCGGCCGGCTCGAGATCCTGAGTCTCGAAGCGCTGCGCATACTCCGGTGTCACCACGATGCGCAGGCGCGCGAACAGCGCGACGACGTTGATCGCGAATGCAACGAAGAACGGATAGCGCCAGCCCCAGTCGAGGAAATCCTTATCCGAAAGGTTCGCGAGGAAGTACGCGAACAGCGCGCTCGCCACCATCAGCCCGAGCGGAGCGCCCAGCTGCGGCACCATCGCGTACCAGCCACGCCGACGGTGAGGCGCGTTCAGCGCCAGCAGCGACGCAAGCCCGTCCCAGGTTCCACCGAGTGCCACGCCCTGCCCGACTCGCAGCACGGCGAGCACCCAAGCGGACGCGATGCCGATATCAGCGTACCCGGGGAGGAACGCCATGGACATCGTCGAGCCACCCAGCAGGAACAACGCGATCGTGAGCTTCGCTCCACGCCCGAACCGGCGGTCGATCTGCGTAAAGATCACGGTGCCGATCGGACGCGCCACAAACGCAAGCGAGAACAGCGCGAACGAATAGAGCGTGCCGGTCAACGGATCGACAAACGGAAACACGAGCTTCGGAAAAACGATGACCGACGCGATGGCGTAGACGAAGAAGTCGAAGAACTCCGATGTGCGCCCCACAATGACGCCCACCGCGATCTCGGCAGGCTTCAGCGCACCGTGATGATCATGCAGGCGTCGCGCATCGCGCTCGATCGAGCTCGATGGCGCGCCAGTGTGCGCAGGGGTCACGTTTCAGCTTCTCCGGATGAGGGGCGCGGGTTTATACCTGCAAGTTGTACATCAACGGCGGGCCCGCGCCCATTGGGCAAATTGTCCAATGTCGTCGCAAGCGGCGGGCCGCTAACGTAGCAGGCCAGTAACGCAGCCATTGACGCACCAAAGCCCGTGCTTAACGTAAGACAGATTCGTAATACCGCTGTTTTCCCGCTATTTGCGCTCATCGCGGGCTGCAACTCGGTGGTTCTCAACCCCTCGGGTGACGTCGCGCTCCAACAGCGCGACCTGCTCGTGCGGTCGACCGTGCTGATGCTGCTCATCATCGTTCCTGTGATAGCGCTCACAGTTCTGTTTGCCTGGCGCTATCGTGCGTCGAACCAGAAAGCGAAGTACGAGCCCGACTGGCATCACTCGACGCGGCTCGAGCTCGTGATCTGGGCCGCACCACTTCTGATCATCATCTGTCTCGGCGCACTGACATGGCTCGGCACGCATCTGCTCGACCCGTATCGCCCTCTCGAGCGCATTGCTCGGGGCACACCGGTCTCGAGCGAAACAAAGACGCTCGAAGTCAACGTCATTGCGCTCGACTGGAAGTGGCTGTTCATCTATCCGGAGTACGGCATCGCCACCGTGAATGAGCTCGCGATCCCCGTGAACCGCCCGGTTTCGATGCACATCACCGCATCCTCGGTGATGAACTCGCTCTACATTCCGGAGCTCGCGGGCCAGGTTTACGCGATGCCCAGCATGGAGACGCGTCTGCACGGTGTTCTCAACAAGCCCGGCGTCTCCCAGGGTTTCTCGGCGAACTACAGCGGCGCGGGATTCTCCGGCATGCGCTTTACCGTCCGGGGCGTCAACGATGCGGATTTCGACAAATGGGTACAGGAAGCGCGCGCCGGCGAAGGCAACCTGACGCACGAAGACTATCTGCAACTGGCGAAGCCCAGCGAGAACGAACCCGCCCGCCGCTACGCGCGCGTGGACGACAAGCTCTACCACGACATCCTGAACCGCTGCGTCGCGCCGGGAACGATGTGCATGGATCACATGATGGCGCACGAGCATCCCTAAGATGAATACGCTTTTCGGTCGACTCAGCCTCGACGCCCTGCCGATCCACGAGCCGATTCTCGTGGGCACGTTCATCGCCGTTGCCCTCGCCGGGTTGGCGCTCCTTGGCACGATCACGTACTTCCGCCTGTGGGGCTACCTCTGGCGCGAATGGTTCACGAGCATCGATCACAAGAAGATCGGCATCATGTACATGGTGCTGGGTATCGTGATGCTGCTGCGAGGGTTCGCGGACGCCGTGATGATGCGCATCCAGCAGGCCATCGCCTTCAACGGGTCGGAGGGCTACCTCACCGCGCACCACTACGACCAGGTGTTCACCGCGCATGGCGTGATCATGATCTTCTTCGTGGCCATGCCGTTGGTCACGGGCCTCATGAACTACGTCGTGCCGCTGCAGATCGGCGCGCGGGACGTCGCGTTTCCGTTCCTGAACAACTTCAGTTTCTGGATGACCGTCGCCGGCGCGGTGCTGGTCATGTCGTCGCTGTTCGTCGGTGAGTTCGCGCGCACGGGGTGGCTCGCGTATCCGCCGCTCTCAGGGCTCGACTTCAGCCCGGACGTCGGCGTCGACTACTACATATGGTCTCTACAGGTCGCGGGCATAGGCACGTTGCTATCCGGCGTAAATCTGCTCGCGACCATCATCAAGATGCGCGCGCCGGGCCTGTCCCTCATGAAGATGCCGATCTTCACGTGGACGGCGCTCTGCACGAACGTGCTGATCGTCGCCGCCTTCCCGGTGCTGACGGCGGTGCTCGCCCTGCTGTCGCTGGATCGCTACGTCGGCACCAACTTTTTCACGAACGACCTCGGCGGCAACCCGATGATGTACGTGAACCTGATCTGGATCTGGGGCCATCCCGAGGTCTACATCCTGATCCTGCCGCTGTTCGGCGTGTTCTCCGAGGTCACGTCGACGTTCTCGGGCAAGCGGCTGTTCGGGTACAGCTCCATGGTGTACGCGACCGTCGTGATCACGATCCTTTCCTACCTCGTGTGGCTGCATCACTTTTTCACGATGGGCTCGGGCGCGAGCGTGAACTCGTTCTTCGGCATCACGACCATGATCATCTCGATCCCGACCGGGGCGAAGATCTTCAACTGGCTGTTCACGATGTATCGCGGCCGCATCCGCTTCGAGCTGCCGATGATGTGGACGGTGGCCTTCATGATCACGTTCGTCCTCGGTGGCATGACGGGCGTGCTGCTCGCCGTTCCGCCCGCGGACTTCGTGCTTCACAACAGCCTGTTCCTCGTGGCGCACTTCCACAACGTGATCATCGGCGGCGTGCTGTTCGGGCTCTTCGCCGGCATCAGCTACTGGTTCCCGAAGGCGTTCGGATTCAAGCTCGATCCGTTCTGGGGCAAGGTGTCGTTCTGGTTCTGGGTGGTCGGTTTCTACTTCGCGTTCATGCCGCTCTATGTGCTCGGGCTCATGGGTGTGACGCGCCGGCTGCGCTACTTCGAAGATCCGTCGCTGCAGATCTGGTTCGTGATCGCCGGGTTCGGCGCGCTGCTGATCGCGATCGGTATCGGCGCGATGCTCATGCAGTTCTATGTGAGCATCCGCAATCGCCATGCGCTCCGCGACACCACCGGCGACCCGTGGAACGGCCGCACTCTGGAGTGGTCGACTTCGTCGCCGCCCCCGGACTACAACTTCGCGTTCACACCGATCGTTCACGATGGCGACGCGTGGTGGGATATGAAGCAGCGCGGTTATGAGCGTCCGAGCTCGGGCTTCAAGCCTGTGCTGATGCCAAGGAACACGGGCGCCGGCGTCATCCTCGCGGCACTGAGCGCGGTGATGGCTTTTGCGCTCATCTGGCAGATCTGGTGGCTCGCTGGCGGCAGCTTCGTGGCTCTGCTGGCAGGCGCGATCTACCACACCTTCAACTACAACCGGGAGTTTCACATTCCCGCTGAACAGGTGCTGCGTATCGAGAGCGAACGCACGCGGATCCTGGCGGCGGGGAACTGATCATGGCACGCCCACTCACTGCCGCTGAGCTCGACGCGTCTTCTTTCTACGATCCGCACGAGCACGAGCACGCCGCTGGCGGCAACACAATGCTCGGGTTCTGGATCTATCTGATGAGCGACTGCCTCATCTTCGCCGTCATGTTCGCGATGTACGGCGTGCTCGGCAGCAGCTACGCGGGCGGCCCCACTCCGAAGGAGCTGTTCGACCTGCCGCTGGTCGCGGTCAATACGACCATGCTGTTGCTCTCGTCCATTACGTACGGCTTCGCGATGCTCGAGGCCCAGCGGCATCGCGCGGCGACCACGCTGATGTGGCTTGGCGTCACCGGCCTCTTCGGGCTCGCGTTCGTGGGCATCGAGCTTTTCGAGTTCTCGCACATGATTCAGGAAGGCGCGGGGCCGCAACGGAGCGCATTCCTGTCGTCGTTCTTCGCGCTCGTCGGCACTCACGGCCTGCACGTCAGCTTCGGCATCGTGTGGCTCGTGACGCTGATGATTCAGGTCGGCCGCCGCGGCATCGACCCTGCGAACCATCGTCGCCTCGCGTGCCTCAGCCTGTTCTGGCACTTCCTCGACGTGATCTGGATCGGCGTCTTCACCTTCGTCTACCTGCTGAGCACGCTGCGATGAGTACCGCCACCGCCATTCCTCATGCATCACTGCGCGACTATCTCGTCGGGTTCGGTGCCTCGGTCGTCCTGACGGCCATCCCATTCTGGCTGGTGATGAGCGGCGTGCTGCCGAGCAAGGCCGCCACCGGATTTGTGATCATGGCGTTCGCGGTCGCGCAGATCGTCGTGCACATGATCTACTTCCTGCACATGAACACGAAATCCGAGCACGGCTGGACGATGGTGGCCCTCGTGTTTACGCTGATCCTCGTCGTAATCACGCTCGCGGGCTCGCTGTGGGTCATGCATCACCTCAACGTCAACATGATGCCCGGGCATCCAGCGCCGGACATCACCTGAACCGGCCGCGGCGATGAAACGATGGCTGCTCATCGCCGTTGCCGCGTTCGCCACCGCGGGATTTCTCGCTCTCGGTGCCTGGCAGGTCGAGCGGCGCGCGTGGAAGCTCGCGCTGATCGAACGGGTTGAGCAGCGCGTTCATGCCACGCCGGTCGCGGCACCGGGCCCGCCGGACTGGCCGGGCCTAGATCGGCAGCGCGCCGAATACCGGCGCGTAACGGTGACGGGTCGGTTGCTGGAGGACCGGCAAACGCTTGTGCGCGCCGTGACGGAGCTCGGCGAGGGGTTCTGGCTGATGGCGCCGATTCGCACGGACGAAGGGTTCGTCGTGCTCGTGAATCGAGGCTTCGTGCCACAGGGGTGGCGCGAGAGCGCGCGGGCGGTCACGAGTGAATGGCACGCCGCAGGCGACTCCAAAGCCGCAACAGACTCCGGCACCGCAGGAGGCTCCGAAGCCTCAACAGACTCCGGCATCGCAGGAGACTCCAGCGCCGCACGAGACTCCGGCGCCGCGAGCGCCTCGCGCGCCGCAATCGAACCGCGCCTTGCGGCCGGTCCCGTAGCAATCGACGGCACAGTGCGCGTAACGGGCCTCCTGCGCATGTCCGAACCGAACGGCGCCTTCCTCCGTTCCAACGCCCCCGCCGAAAACCGGTGGTATTCTCGCGACGTGGAAGCTATCTCACGCGCGCAACACCTCACAGCCACGGCGCCCTACTTCGTCGATGCGGAAGCCGATGCGGGAAACGCACCGGATACGAAGCGGCCGCCCATCGCCGGCCTTACGGTCGTTCACTTTCGAAACAGCCATCTGCAATACGCGCTCACGTGGTTCACGCTCGCCTTGATGGCACTGGTGCTGGGCGTGCGCGTCACTCGAAACCGCTGAGCCATGCTGCAGGCGGCGACCACTCCTAACGCATTCGCGCCGACAGCGCGCGACACCACCAACCGCAAGAACATGATGCTGCTGATCCAGCTTCGCTGGATCGCCGCGGTCGGCCAGATCGTCACGATCGCTATCGTCGCACTGGGCCTGCGAATCACGCTGCCGCTGGAGAGCATGGCGCTCGTTCTTGCCGGGCTCCTTGCGCTGAACGTGATGAGCTACGTGTGGCTGCGTTCGCGCGCTGAAGTGAACAATCGTGCGCTTCTCCTCGCCCTGATGCTCGATGTCACCGCTCTCACGGCTCAGCTGTACCTGAGCGGCGGCGCTTCGAATCCGTTCACCGGCCTCTATCTCATGCAGGTGACGCTCGCGGCCGTGCTGCTGGACGTCGTCTCCGCCTGGACGATCGTCGCGCTCGCGGCGCTGGGCTTCCTGATGCTCACGCGCTTCAATCTTCCGCTCGCGCTGCCGCCGTCGGGCACGCTCGATCTGCTCACGCTGCATATCTTCGGCACGTTCGTATGCTTTGCCCTCGATGCCGGGCTGCTGGTGTTCTTCCTCATCCGTATCACGCGCAATCTGCGCAATCGCGATGCGCGCCTCGCGGCTCTCCGGCAGCAGGCCGCGGAAGAGGACCTCATCGTTCGAATGGGCCTGCTCGCCTCGGGTGCCGCGCATGAGCTGGGGACACCGCTTGCGTCGGTCGCCGTGATCCTCAGCGACTGGAAGCGCATGCCGGCGATCCGCAACGACGCGGAGATGTCCGGGGAAATCGAGGAGATGCAGGCCGCCATTCAGCGGTGCAAGACCATCGTGACCGGCATCCTGAAGTCGGCGGGCGAAGCGCGCGGCGACGTGCCGGTGGTCAACACCGTGAACGCGTTCATCTCGGACATCGTCAAGGAGTGGCAGGACGCAAGCCCCGGCGCGAACCTGCGGTACGCGAATCGTTTCGGCGCGGACGTTCAGATCGTCACCGACTCCGCGCTCAAGCAGATCGTCTTCAACCTGCTCGACAACGCGTTCGAAGCCTCGCCAAGCTGGATTCAATTGACCGCCTCGCACGAGGAAGACACGCTCCTGCTCGAAGTGCGGGATGCCGGCAAGGGTTTCGCGCAGGAAGCGCTGGAACACCTGGGCACGCCTTATCAGTCGACCAAGGGCCGTGGCGGCGGCCTCGGGCTGTTCCTCGTGGTCAATGTCGTTCGCAAACTCGGCGGCTCGGTCACGGCGCGCAATCTCGCCGAAGGCGGCGCGGTCGTTTCGCTGCACATCCCCCTCGAGACGCTCACGATGGGGCCGCATCAAAGGAAGGCCTCGCCATGAACGACGACGAACGCTTGCTCGTGATCGTGGAAGACGACGAAAGCTTCTCGCGCACACTCAAACGCTCTTTGGAACGGCGCGGATACCAGGTGATCACGGCTGCGAGCCATGACGAGCTCGTGAAACTGCTCGGGACGAGCTCGCCGGGCTACGCGGTGGTCGACCTGAAGTTGTCTGGCGTATCAGGCCTTTCCTGCGTGAGCACGCTCCACGCGCACGATCCGGAGATGCTCATCGTGGTGCTCACCGGGTTCGCAAGCATCGCCACGGCGGTCGAAGCCATCAAGCTCGGCGCGTGTCACTACCTCGCCAAACCCTCCAACACGGACGACATCGAAGCCGCTTTCAGCAAGGCGGAAGGCAATGCGGAGGTCTCGGTCACGGAACGGCCGAGCTCCATCAAGACGCTCGAATGGGAGCGCATCCACGAAACGCTCGTGGAAACGGGGTTCAACATTTCGGAAGCCGCGCGGCGCCTCGGCATGCATCGGCGCACGCTGGCAAGGAAACTCGAGAAGCGTCGGGTGAAGTGAAGCGCTGACGCGTCAGGCGCTGATGTCGATGATCGTGCCCAGCATCTCGTTCGCTGTGCTCATCATCTTCGCGCCGGCCTGCGTGTAGAGAAGCTGCTGGCGCGCGTCGATCAGCGCGCTGAGCATTTCGCCCGAGCTATCCACCATTGACGAAGATGCGACCGTCGCGGCGTCACCGCTTGCGCCCGCCACCGCGCGATCGATCGTGGTTGCCGCGCTCTGGAATGCGCCGGGCAAGCCGCTGATTGAAGAGATGCCACTCATCGTGGCCTGCACGGTATCCAAATCGCGTCCGGGCAACTGTGAACCGGGTCCCTGTACGGGGCCGCGCTACCGGCCCTCCGCAGCGTTATTTGCGCGCACCAGTTACTGGCACTCCCACGATGCCTTGCAACTTTTGACATAGAAACCACGGCTCACGGATGGCGCAGTGGTTTCACAATGCGCTATTTTTCCAGCACGAGCCGTTGCATCCGAGGGGGCATGCAAACAATCGTTGCCTTCCAGCTACAAATTGTAGCCATCGACGAGCGCATCGCGCAGTCGAGCGCCCCCCGCACATCCTCGTTTCCGTCGGCCACCGTTTCCGGGGGCCTTTTCCACTGCTGAACGCTCCATTCCGGAGCATCGAATCTCACTCGCTTACCGATTCCTTTGGGGGGAACCATGTCCTTGTACAGATCCATTTCCGAGCCTTCACATCTCGTGAGGCTCGCAGTTGCTCTAGCAATCGCGAGCGCCGCCGCCGCACCCGTCCTGGCGCAGGAAGCCGGCGCAGAAGACGAGGTCAAGGAAGTCGTCGTCACCGGTTCGCGCATCGTGCGCCCCGACTTCAGCTCCGATAGCCCCACCGTCTCGGTGTCGAGCCAGGCGTTCGAGAACACGTCGCAGGTCAGCATCGACCAGCAGCTCAACAAGATGCCGCAGTTTGTGTCTGGCGCGAATCAGATCACGAGCGCGGGCGACGGCCAGGCAACGCCGACGAACACGCCCGGAATCGCCACCGCCAACCTGCGCGGTCTCGGCGCTAACCGGACGCTCGTGCTGCTGGACGGCCGGCGCACGCAGCCTGCGAACGCAAGTCTCGTGGTCGACCTGAACACGATTCCGGCGGCCGCGATCGACGGCGTGGAGATCATCACCGGCGGCGCCGGCTCCACCTACGGCGCGGACGCGGTCGCGGGCGTCGTGAACTTCAAGCTGAAGAGAAACTTCCAGGGCGTCACGATGAGCGCCCAATCCGGCCAGACTCTCGAGGGGGATGGCGCGCAATCACAGATCTCGGCGCTGCTCGGCTCCAACTTCGCCGATAACAAGGGCAACGCGATGATCGGCCTCACCTACTCGAAGCGCGATGCGGTGCTCGCGCGAGATCGGGAGTTCTTCCGGCGTGCCTTCACCGATCCGGGCACTCCGGGCGCCGACGGCTTCCCGAATTTCGGGGGCTACGTGCCCACGGCGGGCCAGGGTTATTCGCAGACCGCGGTGGATTCGGTGTTCGGCGCCAAGGGCTACGCGGCCGGGGACGTGAAGAACAGCAGCAGTATCTATTTCCTGCCTGGGGCGACGACAGCCCAGGCAAGCTTGTTCTCCATCAACGCCGGCTCTGTTTCCGGCAGGCAGGCGCCCGGATATACCGGGGGGCTCGGAGACTATTCTTACAAATACCTGACCAACGGAAACCTCGCGAGCAACGCGCCCAACGGGTTCCTGTCGTCGCCGCTCGAACGCTACTCGGCTTTCGCCAACGGCCACTACGACTTCAACGACAACGTGAGCATGTACGCTCAGGCGAACTTCCAGAACACCATCACGAAGACGCAGGGCGGCGCGAGTGCGCCGGCGGTCCTGCAGTGGGGCGCCACCGTTCCGTACGACGCCGCGCATCCGGTGCCAACCGATTTGCAACTACTCCTGGACAGCCGCGGACCTGTGGGCAGCGCTGCGCGCACGGCAGCGTGGACATTGAACAAGGAACTGGACTACATGGGCCAGACCAACCTCACCACGAAGACCAATACCTACGAGCTGCTGACCGGCCTGCGCGGCAACCTCGGCGTGAAGGACTGGACCTACGATTTCTTCGCTTCGCACGGCCAAACGGACATGAACCAGCAGTCCGGCGGCTACGTGGACCTGCTCGCGTACCAGACGCTGCTCAACCTGCCGAACTACGGCGCGAACGCGGACTTCAACAATGGCCGCACGGGCCTGCTGGCCCACTGCACGAGCGGTCTCAACCCGTTCGTGACCACGCCGGTCTCGCAGGACTGCATCAACATCATCACCGCGCCGCTCAAGACGACCACGTCCATCGAACAGGAACAGGTCGAAATCGACGTGCAGGGTGCGCTCTTCGCACTGCCGGCCGGCGACTTCCGCTTCGCCGTCGGTTCCGACTACCGCAAGAACACGTTCGACTACGAGCCTGACCGCAACATCTCGACGCAGAACATCAACTCGCTCACGGTTGGCCTGTTCGACACGACGCGCACGGTGGGCCAGATCGGCGTGAAGGAAGGCTACGTTGAAGCGTTGGTGCCCGTCCTCAAGGACATTCCCGCGGTCAAGGCGCTCAACCTGAACTTCGGTTATCGCTACTCCGATTACGACACCAAGACCGGCGGCGTAAGCACGTGGAAAGCGACGGCCGATTGGGATCTGAACGACTACGTGAAGATCCGCGGCGGCCGCCAGAACGCGAACCGCGCGCCGAACGTCGCGGAATTGTTCCAGCCCGCCGTGTTCTCCACGGTGCCGTGGCCGGATCACGATCCTTGTTCGATCGTCACGCGCGCGCCTTACGGTAACGTGGCGACGAATCCGGATCGCGCGAAGGTGCAGGCGCTATGCACGACGCTTTCGGGGGGCTTCCCGGTCGACAGCAACTTCAACGGTAACCAGTCCGTGTACTTCCCGCTCGGCCGCGACCTGACTCAGGGCAACCTGGACCTGCAGCCGGAAGAGGCGAAGACCTTCACGCTGGGTACGGTGCTGCGCTCGCCGTTCGAGTCCGACTATCTGCGGCACCTCACAGTGTCGATCGACTACTACGACATCGACCTCGAGGACGCGATCTCGCCAGCGACGACGCAGACGGTGTACCAACAGTGCTTCAACGGCCTCGGAACGAACCCGACGTACGATCCGAACAATCCGTACTGCAAGCTCATCATCCGCTCGCCGATCAACGGCTTCTGGCTGGCCACGAACGCGGTGTACCAGAACCTGGGTGCGGTCAAGACCGCCGGTGTGGACACGCAGATCGACTGGAACACGACGACGCCGTTCATCGGCGGCCTCGAGGGCACGCTGTCCGCGAACGTCAACGCCAGCTGGCTGCAGAAGTACGACGTCGTGAACTTCAAGGGTGGACCGACGACTCACTACGCCGACACCATCGGCGGCCCGATCGGCTCACCGCCGTACGGCGCGCAGTTCCGCTGGAAGTTCTATACGACAGTGGGCTACGCGGTGGGGCCGGCCGGGGTCAACCTTGCCTGGCGCCATCTGCCGTCGGTACGCAACGTTGCGCTGGCGACCAATGCGACTGCCACGCAGCTGCCGACGCCGTCGTACGACCTGTTCGACCTCAGCGCGCGCTGGTCATTCGGCTCGACGTATGAGCTGCGCGCAGGCGTAGACAACTTGCTCAATAAGTTGCCGCTGACGGTGGGCATCCTGCCCGGCGTGACGACCTCGGCGGGTGTGACGGATCTCGGCTCGTATGACGTGCTGGGCCGGCGCTTCTTCGTGGGAGGTGTCGCGAAGTTCTAAGCGTTCGCTGTCGTCTCCTCATCTCCTAGCCGCCCGGCGGGCGGCTAGGAGCCCTGGAAGCTACTTGCTGCGATAGCAGCGAAACGATACGTACTTGCTTGGCCGGCACATGAAACCGCCGAGACTTCTCATCTCGATCTTCATCGCCTGGCCCTGGGCCGGCACCAGCCGAATGGTCTCGCTCTCGACCTGGCGCCACACCGCGCCTTCAGTGGTGGTGAGCACGAGCTTGCCGTCCCCGCCCTCTTCCACTTTCGCGAGCGTCACGTCGAGTTGCTCGCTCTCCTCCTTTTTCGACTGAGGCGCGGCACTGGCTGCGATCACCGGTGCCGCCGCAGGCGACGGTGCCGGCTTCTGAAGGCCGAAGGTCTGGCGCTTCGCGGCGGCCTTCGTTTCCTCTGTCAGCAGGCCCGCTTCACGGAGCGCTTCGTCGGTGCACGTGTGGCGGGCCTTATCGTCGCCGATGGCGGCGCATCGGGTCATCTTCGCCCAGCCCGCCTCGGCCACCGACGCGCTTTCGCCGAACGCGAGGCCCGGGACGTGCGACATCGTCACGATGCAAAGGGCGGACGCGATGCCGCCGAAACGAATGACCTGTTTCATTTCCGGCAACCTAAGTAGCGGGTCTCGGGACATCGCCGCCGATCCGCGCAATTGCCGCGTGGGCCGCGGCGTTCTCCGGCGTGCAGATGACGATTCGAATATGCGGATAGCCGTCCGGTGTACACGAGGTGTGCTCGAACGCGAGCTCCCCCCACTTCGGGTGCGTGAACCGGTGAATACCGAAGGGCCGCAGCGTGAACTCCGGCATGCGCCAGAGGCGCCGGAAGAGCGGCGAACGGTTGCTCAGCCGGCCGATCAGCGCTTCGAATCTCGGGTCGTCCGCGTGCTTGCTGTAGTCGAAACGCAGGCGTGCAACGAGCTTGCGCGCGGTGCTCTCGAGCGCCTTCGGATCGAGGTGGCGAACCGGGTTTGCGAGCAGGATCTCCAGGAGGTTGCGGTCTTCCAGCGGAAGGCTTCCGTAGTCACGGTAGATCTTCGAGTTCAGCCGGTTCCAGGCGAGCACGTCCCAGCGCAGATTCATGGCGATGGCGGGAACGCTCAGCGCGTTGAGCAACCGCACGACATCGGCGGGCGCTTCTTCGTGCGTGTCATCCCGTACACGCGGCGCGCGATGCTGCACGAGAGAGAAGAGATAGACGCGCTCGTCTTCCGAGAGCCTGAGTGTGTGCGAGAGCCTTTCCAGCACGTCATCCGACACGCGCATGTCGCGGCCCTGTTCGAGCCATGCGTACCAGCACGCGCTGACACCGGAGAGCGAGGCGACGTCCTCGCGACGCAAGCCTTCGGTGCGTCGGATGCGTGATCTCGGTAATCCCAATTCCGCGGGATCGATGCGCGCCCGGCAGCGGCGAAGAAATTCGGCACGCTGTTGATCGACTGGCGAACGCAGGCGCTTCGGTGCGCTCGAGCTATCTGCTTTGCGAGTTACCCGGCGCGGCGTCCCGCGCTCGGTTTCCACACTGGTCATCGCGGTCCCCTCGAATCGCCCCCCAGTTACGGAGACTAACAGGAACCTTGTGCTGCGGGCATTTGGGTGAGAGCGGCGCTAACCGGAACCAGGTCGCACCTTTCGCGCAGGACCGGGTCGCCGAGGGCCCCTACGCGGTGGCTTGCGGCCCGCTTTCGCCCGAAGCTACGAGTAATCGCCCTACGCCTGCGGCGCGAAGCCTGCGAACAGTCCTGGGGCGGCAGGTGTCGCCGCCGGCCTTTGGCTCACGCTGGGCCGAGGGCCTCCTGCATTGAGGCAGCCGTCAGCAAGCGGTCGGCGATGGCCTCGAGATCCGCCTTCGACGCGCGCTGCACGCGGGCTTCCGTCGATTCTTCGAGCGCGCCAAAACGGCTTTTCAGCAAACGGATGATCAACTCCACACGACCTTCCGCAGCACCCTCCGACCTGCCCACCGCGATGTAGTGCCGCGCAAAGTCACTTTGGTAAACGTACGTTCGTGCGTCCATCTGATTCAGCGCCTGACGCGCCGCCTCGCCGAGAGAGCCCATGATGAGATCAAAATAAATCTTCGAGCGCTCCGCGTCGAGTCGTCCACTCGCCTTTTGGGCGATCAATGCGATTTCCACGGCTCGCTCCACGTTCGCGTCACGCCCGTGTGCCATCGCGGAAAGCACCGCCAACTCGGGATTCTGCAGCGCTTCAACTTCATCGGTGATTTCTGGAGCCAACGGGGATTGACGCAGCCGCCCAGCGGTCCGTCGCGAATAATGTCAAACCCGCTCGCCGCACGTGGCGGGGCTTGAGTGTTAGGTGTAGTGTTCACTCCAAACCGCACCAGTGCAGCCGCCCGCGTGACCCTCTCTTTAGCAAAAGCCAACAGATACACACGAGCCATCAGGCTCGTGATGCTGCTGGCGTGCGCGGCGCTCCTGTTCGGCAACTTCGCTTACGCAAGTCACATTCATAAGAAGAGCGGGCCGGACGACATCACGTGTCAGCTCTGCCAGCACTTCGAGCGCTCCGCTCCTCCCCCGTCCCCGCCGGCGCTCGTCGCGCCTTCGGTGTTCTTCACCACGGCGCCGCAGTTCTCCGACAGCATCGGCTGTGCCGTCGAGTGTGCGTACGCCTACTTCGCACGCGGTCCTCCGCAACGCTGATTTCCGGCGCATTCGCGCCCTACAAATCCGTTTCTTTGGCGAATTGATCCCTTGCGCTGTAAAGGCGCCGGTTTTCGTTCGCGTCGTTGGAGCATTCGTGCGCGCCTTCTTTCGCGCCGTGCTTGGCGTACGCGTGCGCGCCGACAAATTTCGAGGACTCTCCATGTCACGCAAAGCTCTGCTGGGTGCCACGACGGCGCTTGGCTCTCTCTGTCTTTCGGCCCAGGCCATCAGCGCAGACACTCAGAACAACAACCCGACACAAACCGTGGTCATCACGGCAAGCCCGGTCCCTCAGGACCCGGACTATCTCGCCACGCTCGTCGAGAAGGTGAGTCGCGACAAGATTCTCCGGAGCGGGGGCGCAAACCTCGCGGACGCGCTTTCCGATGTTCCGGGAGTCACCGGCACCTCCTTTGCCTCGGGCGCAAGCCGCCCCGTGATTCGCGGCTTCGATGCCAATCGCGTGCGCACCCTCGAAGACGGCATCGGCACTTTCGACGTCTCGGACGTCGGCCCGGATCACGGCGTGCCCGTGGATCCTCTCTCCGCGCAAAGTGTCGAAGTGGTGCGAGGCGCGGCGACGCTCCGCTATGGCAGCCAGGCGATCGGCGGCGTGGTGAACGCGATCAACAACCGCGTTCCCACCGAGCTTCCGGACAAGCCGCTCGCAGGCGAGCTCACCGGCACCTTCAGCACCAATGCCAGCAGTCGCGAAGGCGCCGGGTTGTTCGACGGGCGCGTGGGGCAGTTCGCGTTCCATCTCGACGGCTTCGACCGTCACACCGGCGACTACGACACGCCGGAGGGCACGCTCGCCAACTCGTTCTATCGCGGCGACGGGTATTCGGGCGGCGGCTCGTATTTTTTCGGCGACAACAACCGGGTCGGCGCGGCGGTCATCCACTACGACTCGAAGTACGGCATCCCCGGCGAGGACACCTACATCGACATGAAGCAGACCAAGGAGCTGCTGCGCTCCTCGTTCGCCATCAACAGCGGCGCCTTTCAAACGCTCAACGTCGAAGGTGGCTACGCCGACTACGAACACAGCGAGCGCGATCCGGAGGGCGTCCCCGAATCCACCTTCAAGGATCATGAGTGGGACACGCGCGCCGAAGGCATCTTCGGTCCCGTCGGCCCCTTCTCGAGCGCCGCCCTCGGCGCGCAGGCCCAGCGGAAGAGTTTCTCCGCGCTCGGCGAAGGCGCGGACTACCTTCTGCCGACACTCACGCGAAGCGAAGCGGTCTTCGGTTTCGCGGAAGCCCCGCTCGGCGGTTCGTTCCGCCTGCAAACGGGCGCACGCGTGGAGCAAGTGCACGTCGATGGCACGCCCGCGTCGGACGAAGCGACCTCACGGCGCTTCACGCCCTCGAGCGCCTCGGCAGGAGTCGTGTTCGATGTGAACCCCATCGTGCGGGTCGGCGTCACGCTGTCCAGCGCCGCGCGTGCTCCCGGGCAGACGGAATTGTTCGCGCGTGGCGCCCACGACGGGCCCGGAACGTTCGAAACAGGCGACCCGATGCTGAAGGAGGAACGAGCGAACTCACTCGAAGGTACGCTGCGTATTCACACGGACAACATGAAATTCGAGGGCTCCGTGTGGGGCGCGAAATTCAACGACTACATCTTCGGTCAGCTGACGGGCCGCACCTGCGATGACGAAGGCACCTGCGTAAACGACGACTCGGAGGAACTGAAGGAGCTCACCTATCGCCAGCTCGGAGCGACATTCTGGGGCGCTGAAGGCAAAGCGACGTTCTCCATAGCCGACGTCGGCCCGGGCGCCTTGCAGGTGCAGACACTCGCCGACTACGTGCGAGCGACGCTCGCCAACGGTGCCGGCAACGTGCCGCGGCTGCCGCCCTATCACGTCGGCGCGGGTCTTTCGTGGACCGGGCGCGCGCTCGACGCGGGCTTCCTCGTGAAGTATTCGGGCGAGCAGACACGCACGGCGGTCGCGGAAACGCGCACGCCGGGATTCACCTCGGTCGATGCACAGGTCGGCTGGAAACCGATGGTCGATCGACAGCAGCTCGAAGTCGTGCTGGTCGGCCGCAATCTCACCGACTCCACCCAGCGCAACTCGGTCGCCCTGAACAAGGACGAGGTTGTGCTTCCGGGACGCGACGTTCGACTGCTGGTTCGCGCAACGTTCTGATCTTCCGCCGGCGCGGCGAACTGGTTTCGCCGCGCCGGCGTGCGATCGTCACGGTCAAGCGCTTGCATCCACGGTCGGATGGAAGAAGCGGGTTTACCAATCTTCCGCACGATTGACCCGCCCGCGCCGAGCTCGAAGCCGCAGGAGATCCGTCGCTACGTGCTGGTGCCTACGATGAGCCGTCGGTACTGGCCGAGATGCCTGATGGCGTGCTGAGGCTTGCCAGCGGCCTCATACAACCGCGCAAGGTTGTAGTGGCAGTCGGCCAGGGTCGGATCGTTTCCGATCGCGGTCATATAGGCGTCGAGCGCCGGGCCCGACTGCCCGAGGTCCTCGAGCAGCACGCCGAGGTTGAACATCAGCACCGCATCGTCTTCGCAGTGTTGCTGCGCGCGCCGATAGACCCGCTCGGCCTCGGCCATCCGTCCCTGCTCGTGCAGAAGACGGCCCCAGTTGGTCCAGGCGGAGACATCTTCGGGATCGTCCTTGATCGCCCGCTCGTACGCCGCGAGCGCCGCCGCGGGATTGCTCGCTTCGAACTCGAGCGCTTTCGCGAACCAGTTTTCGCTCGGTGCTTGCGCCGGCGGGGCGGCGCGTTGCTTGTGCTCCACCACGCGCAGCTCGCCTTGATCGACTTCGACGTCGAGCCCGAGCAGATACTGCCCGTCATGCACCTGAATGTGATTGCGCCCCTCACGCACCACCACCTGATCTCCGACCGCGGAGATCGACAATCCCGATAACGGCGCCTCTTCGGGTAGATGCCGACGCAGATCGTCGAGCGCGCGACGGATGCGACGGCGCGGCACCTTCGCGTCGATGAGCGCGCGCGCCGCGCGCAGCACGATGAGATCCTGAAAGGAGAACCGGTATTCCCGCCGCGCGCCGCGCGCGGGCTTCACGAAACCCGATTGAACGAGCCCGCGAATCGTCCCACGCGACAAGCGCAGGACACGCTCGACGTCCTGCACGCTGTAGGACTGCATGGGAGCTCCGGCGACGCGTTACTTCCGCGTGGCTTTTTTCGCGGCCTTCGCCGCGGCCGGTTGCTGTTCCACGCGCTTCGGCGCCTTGCGCGGGCCGAGCTGCGCCGCGGACGCCTTGGCCGACTCGGTCCTGGAGAGACTGGCGCGCAGCGCTTCCATGAGATCGATGACCTTGCCGGCACCCTCCGGCGCGGTCTCCGAGACGGAGATTTCCTGGCCTTCCACTTTCTTGTCGATCGCCCCCTGCAGACGCGCGCGCAGCTCATCCGTGTACGTCGCGGGATCGAACGAGGCGGAGGTCTGCTGATCGATCAGCTGGCGCGCGAGCTTCAGCTCCGCCGGCTTCACCTCGGGCTTCGTGACTTCCACTTCCGAGGACGGGCGCACATCCGCCGCGTAATACAGCTGCTGCATGGTGAGCACGTCGCCAACGGGGCGCACGAGCACGATGTGCCCCTTGCCGCGGCTCGCCCAGCGACCCACAGCACACACCTTCGCTTCCTTCAGCGCCTCCGCCAGAAGACCGTACGGCTTCGCGCCACCCTTGTCCGGCGCGAGGTAGTACGTCTTGTCGAAATAAACGGGGTCGACGGATTCGATCGGCACGAACTCCGCGATGTCGATGGATTGCGTGCCCGCCTCTTCCAGCGCCTTGATCTCTTCGCTGGTGAACTGGACGTACTGGTCCTTCGCGAACTCGTAGCCCTTCACCATCTGCTCGCGCTCGACCACCACGCCTTCCTTCTGGCAGACGTACTGCTGCTTGAGGCGCGAGCCGCAGCCTTTGTGCAGCAGGTTGAAGGAAAAATTGCTGTCGCTCTTGGTGGCGCTATAGAGCTTCACCGGAATCGCGACGAGTCCGAACGAGATAGTCAGTGAGCCGATCGACCGAGCCGCCATGGGTATCCCTCGACAACGTGCCTTCAGGGTTTTGGCGACTTTCGACCGGCACTGTCAAAAGCGCTCGTAAGGCTTTGCTTTGAAGCGAAAATATCATGCCACCGATCGCCTGCCTTTTCCAAGCGTCGGAGCACATTTCCGACCCGGAAATCGAGCGGTTCGGCCGCTTCGAGCTCCTCCCAGGTCAGGGGCATGGACACCGGAGCGCCCGCAACTCCCCTGGGGGAGTAAGCAACATTCAGGGTCTTCCCCCGCACATTCATGTTGTAGTCGATGAAAATCTTCCCCGTCCGCTTGATCACGGCCCAGTCGAGGGTGATGTCGCGGGGGTGGTCCTTCATGAGGTGACGGCCGACCATCTCGCAGATGTGGCGGGCCTCGGAGAAGGTCACGGTGCGGTCGATTGGGACGAAGATGTGCAGGCCCGTCTTGCCGGAGGTCTTCACGTAGGCGCCGAGGGACATCTCCTTCAGCAGGTCCCGAAGCCAGAAGGCCACGCGCCGGCCCACCGCAAAGCCCTTCTTGTTGAGCTCGGGCTCGGCGCCTTTGGGCTCCTTGCCGGAGTAGATGTAGGGGTCGATATCGAAGACCAGGTAATCGGGGTAGTTGAGCACCGAGGCTTCCAGCGCTTCGAGGGCGCTGGAGTAATCGCTCGACTGGCTCAGTGAGTCCGGCGCGACCGCCGCGCGCGAGTGCCACACGTGGAACTCGAGGCTACCGACCTGCCCCAGCCATAGCAGCGTCGGCAGGTTGTTCCCAAGGATGTAATCGTGGCGATCGTCCTTGTGCTCGGAGAACACGGTCATCGTCTGGACGAACTCGGGATAGCTCGCGTCCCAGTGTTTCTGGAAGAAGCGCTCGCCATCGATGCCGGCCGGCATCCGGATCATCGTGAGGGGCCGATCCTTCAGATGCGGCAGCATGTACGGCGACACCGCCGCGAGATAACGAATGAAGTCGCGCTTCGTGACCGCCGGTTGCTTGAAGCGTGGATCGGGCGGCCAGTAGATGCGATCGAGATTGCTGAGCGGCACCTTCGCGCCGCCAACGTCGAGCGTGAGTTGCTTCTGAACGCCGGCGAGTTGCTGAAGGACTTCCGCGATCTCGTTCGCGGGCGTCGGCGTTGGCGTTGGCCTCGGCGTTGACTTCGTCGCACGCGTGGGCGCGGACGGCTCCGGCTTGTCCGCCTCGCTCGCGGTGCCGGCACCGCTCTCATCGCTCCCGCCGCCCACGGCGCGCGGGAGTCGCTTCGCGGTAATCGAGCGCGCACGAATGTCGTCACGAACTCTCATGAACACGGGTTCGCGCATCAGCCCATCGGCGGTCCAGCCGGCGAATGTCACTTCAACGACCAGTTTCGGCTCGACCCACGAGGTCGGCCGATGCAGCGGCGGCTTCCGCGCGTAAGGCGAGTCCTTGCGCGCGAGATCTTCGAAGCGAGCCAGAAGATCGGCGACGACCGCGTCATTGAAACCCGAGCCCGCATGGCCCGCGTACTGGAACTTGCCGCCCGACCAGTAACCGAGCAGCACCGCGCCGAGTGGCTCGCGCGCGCCTTTTCCCTTCGTGTATCCGCCAACGACCAGGTCCGCCGTGCGTGTGGCTTTGATCTTGCGCCAGCTGGACGAGCGCTTGCCGGACAGATACGGACTATCGTTTCGCTTGGCGACGATGCCCTCGAACCCGTTCGCAAGCGCGGCGGCGTAAAGCACTTCGGCATCACTCGAGGTGTGCACGAGCTGAATATGCGTGGATGGCAGCAGACATTGCGCGAGATATCGATGTCGATCCGCGTACGGCGCGTCACGCAGGTTCAGACCCGCGAAATGGAGCAGATCGAAACACACGAAGATCGCGGGGGACGTGCGCTGCGCCTCCGCGATCTGCTGCGCGCCTCTCGCCTGCGCGCGATTCTGAAGTGCGTTGAATGACGGGCGCCCCTCCGCGCCGAGCGCGGCGATCTCGCCATCGAGGACCATGGTGTCGACAGCCTGCGCGGCAAGATCCGCCACCACTTCGGGGAACGACTTCGTGAGATCGATCCCGCGTCGGGAAATGAGCCGCACGTCGTTCTTCTCGATGAACGCCAGCACGCGGTAGCCGTCGACCTTTGGCTCGTACGTCCACTGGCTCTCGGTGCGAACGCCATCGGCCAGCTCGGCGAGCATCGGGGCAAGCTTCTTCGGGAAGGCTTCCCTCGGCCCGATCGGTGCGAGACGGCCGGCGTCGATGCGTTCCGGTGTTGTCCGCGGCGAGAGCTCGTCGAGCACCGCGCCGGAAAGCACCGAGTGACTGCGAGACAGCACGTCGCCCGTGTTCGCGAACCGATCCTTGTGCTTCAACAGCAGCCACTGTTTGGGATCGGACGCCGTGCGCACGAGCGCGAAAGACCCTTTGAGCTTCTCGCCACGCAGAACGAAACTCAGCTTCCCGTTGGCGATCTCCGTGCGTACCCGCTCCTCGGCTTCGGCACGATTGCTGAAGGAATACCGCTGACCTTCATCCGGCGAATACACGCCGCAGTCCCATACGATGACGTTGCCGGCACCGTATTGCTTCTCGGGAATGACGCCTTCGAACGAGGCGTAGTCGAAGGGATGATCCTCCACTTCGACGGCGAGCCGCTTGTCCCCGAGCTCGAGCGAGGGACCCTTGGGAACGGCCCACGATTTCAGCACGCCATCGAGCTCGAGCCGGAAGTCGTAGTGCAGCCGCCGCGCCGCGTGTTTCTGGATCACGAACAACAACGGGCCGGTGCGCGAAACCACCTTCGGCGCGGGCTCCGGCGTGCGCGTGAAGGTTCGCTTGGAGGCATAGGGTCCGAGCGGGCGAGCCATGGTTCTGTCTACAATGCCTGTCGATCAGCGGCGCGGAGCATTGTGACATGACACGGGCTGAAACCAAGCCGATCGCCGTCGCGGTGGACTCCGACACGCGGGTGTCCGGGCTCTTCAGCCGGGGCGCGAAGAGCAAGGCGCTCTTCGTGTTCGCACCCGGCGCCGGCGCGGGGATCACGCATTCCTTCATGGAAGATGTGGCGGCGGGTCTCGCCGAGCGCGAAATCGCAACGCTTCGCTATCAATTTCCCTACATGGAGCGTGGGTCGGGGCGACCCGATGCGCCACCGGTCTGTCACGCGACGGTGCGCGCGGCGGTCGAAGAGGCGGCGCGCCTCTTGCCTGGCGTGCCCGTGTTTGCGGGCGGGAAATCGTTTGGCGGGCGCATGACGTCACAGGCGCAGGCGTTATCGCCATTGCCCGGCGTGCGCGGGATCGTCTTTCTCGGCTTTCCGTTGCACCTTGCGAAGAAGCCCTCCGACACGCGCGCCGCTCATCTCTCCGACGTGCGCATTCCGATGCTCTTTCTTCAGGGCACGCGCGACGAACTGGCGGATCTGACTCTGCTGGAGCCCATCACTCGCAAGCTCGGGTCATTCGCCACTCTCGAGAAAATCGAAGCGGCGGATCATGGCTTCCATGTTCTCGTCCGCAGCGGCAGAACGAACGCACAGGTCATGAGCGAGCTGCTGGACAAGATCAGCTCGTGGATCGGCAATGATGAGGGTCGACCAGAGGCACCGACTTCCCATCGACGATCGTGATCTCGAGCACGTCGATCCCCGCCACGCAGCCCAGGTTCAAGCGGGTCGCGTCCGTCTTGCGCGACGGGCACGGCGCGGAGCACTATGCGCGCCAGAGGCATATCAGGGGCGCTTGATAATATGGTCGCCACGCTCCCTACCGCGGGGCGCCGCAGCTGGTCTACGGCCGACGTCGAGTCCCGCCACGCACTATCGTACTGGGTCGATACGATCTGCCATTCGTTTCTCGAGATCGATATCGACAGCCCCCATCGCGAGCGTTTTCACGGGCGCCTCGATCAGTTCGAGCTCGGACCGGCGACGGTGAGTCTGGTCGAGGCCGACACCCAATCGATCCGCCGCACGCCCGCGCGCATCTCGCGCAGTCGTTACGCGGGCTACTTTCTGCTTCAGCTGCGTTCGGGCCAGCTGCGATTTCACCAATACGGCCGCGAATGTCACATCGAGCCCGGCGATTGTGTGCTGATCGATTGCAAGGCGGCCTATCGGCTGGAATGCCTCTGCAATACACGCAGCGTCGCCGTACGGTTTTCGCATGACTGGCTGAACAACTGGGTGCCGGGCCCCGAAAGTCTCGCCGCCAAGCCGATCCGCGCGACAGGGGGCTGGGGGATGGCTCTTTCGGCGGCGCTTGCGACTTTGGATTCCGAGCACGACAACGATCTCGCCCTGCCGCCGGGCATCGTCGCGGAACAGATCGCCGGCCTGTTGGCACTTGCCGCCGGCCCCGAGGCGCATGCGCTCTCGCCGAGCGAAAAGCTGCTGAACCGGATTCGCGGCACTATTCGGGACCGGTGTAGCGATCCCGGCCTCACTCCCACCTCGGTCGCCGACGAACACGGAATCTCGAAGCGTTATCTGCACTACCTCTTTGCGCAGAAGTCGACGACGTTCCGCAACGAGCTCATCCGCATGCGCCTCGACTCCGCTCATCGGCTTCTCAGTGACAAGCGCTACACCGCGCTCACGATCGGTGAAATCGCCGCGCGCTGCGGCTTCCTGGAACCGAGCCACTTCACGCGCCGATTCCGGAAGGCCTACGGCGCCGGGCCCACCGAGTTTCGCGGCGCTCACGACTGAGGCATGACGATGAACCGATTCGAGCAACAGGTGTACGACTGCATGAAGCCGACGGCAAAGCTTCTGGGTCAGACCACGAAGCCGCCGCATCGGGCGATCCTGCTGAACTTCTGGCGACACGTGCATCTCGAGGGCGCCGGCGAGTACGACAAGATTCTCGCGTCGGACATGACGGTGGATCATCCGGTCTACCGCGTGACGTGGGGCGCGAATCCCGCCGAATTTCGGGGTCTTGGGTAAAGCGTAACGATCCGTCGGCAACGCCACGGATGGCGGCGCTCCCCTCGCCGCTTCGGCGGGGACAATATTTGGCGTCTTGAATCGTCAGCCCGGTATGGAGAGTCCGAAAGCAGGTACCGGAATGGATCAGCACGCCGTTGACGACGTGAATCGAAAACTCGCCATTCTCGCCTCGAAGCACGGCTTTGCCGCCACCGCGCGCAAGGCGGCGCCGAGCGAACCCCGCGTCGTCTTCGACGCGTTCACCTGGCGCGACGCGGGGATCTGGAACTACCGCACCTCGTATCCCGAAAGCGAACTGGCTTGCATGGGTCCGGTGGCGATCGCCAACCGATTCGTCGAGGAGGCGCGGGCGGAGCTGGCCTGAAGCCCCCGAAGCTCAGGCGCCACCGCCATAGGGACGCGTGATGATCTCGAGGTAGTGCCCGTTCGGGTCGTTCCAGTAAACGCCCCGCCCTCCATCGTTGCGATTGATCTCGCCGGGACGGGTGTGCGCGGGATCGGCCCAATACGGCAACCCGCGCTCGCGGATTCTCGCCAAGACCCCATCGAACTCCGCTTCGCTCACGAGGAACGCATAGTGCTCGATGATGATCTCGTGCGGCTGCGCACCGATGAAATCCAGCGTGACGCCGTTGTGAAGCTCGACGCCCATGAACGGCCCGAAGGGCTTCGGCTCGCTCAAGCCCAGGATCTCGGCTAGAAACCGCGCCGATGCGGCGGGATCACGCGCATGGACGATCGTGTGGTTGAGTTGGATCGGCATGGGCGGATAGTAGCTGCTGGCGTCGAATTGGTGATGCACCGGGGTTCCAAGCCACGTCATTTTAGCCGGCGGAAGAAGGCCGGCATAGCCGAAGCACGCATGGACTCACGCCCACTGTAGTCGTGGGTTTCGCGGCCCTTTCCGATACCATGAAATTCCACCACTAAATGAAGGAATTTCATGGTAACCTTCCGGCGTGATAGACCGCCCCCTACTGCTGTCCCGTGTCCGACGCGCGCTCAAACGCTCCCGTGTAGTCGCGCTCATCGGACCGCGCCAGAGCGGTAAGACGACTTTGGCGCGACACATCGTGCCCGACGATTCCGACCATTATTTCGATCTGGAAGACCCTGCAAGCCAGGCGCGCCTCGCACAGCCGATGACTGCGCTGGAAGGCTTGCGCGGCACCGTAGTGATTGACGAAGTTCAGCGCCGCCCGGAGCTGTTTCCCGTGCTTCGGGTGCTTGCTGACCGCAAACCGCTTCGAGCACGCTACTTGATACTGGGCAGCGCATCGCCCGAGCTGCTTCACCAATCGTCCGAATCCCTCGCGGGGCGCATCGAAACGATTGCCGTGTCCGGCTTCAGCCTGGACGAAGTCGGCGTGCCCTCTCTGAATCGTCACTGGCAGCGAGGGGGATTCCCCTTGTCGTTCCTGGCACGCACAAATGAGGACAGCTTTTCCTGGCGCCAGCAGTTCATACAGACTTTCCTCGAGCGCGACGTGCCGCAGCTCGGAATCAACATTCCGGCCCCCGCGCTCATGCGATTCTGGAACATGGTCGCGCACTGCCACGGCGGCATCTGGAGTTCGTCAGACCCCGCGCGATCGCTCGGCATCGGAGAGTCCACCGTACGACGATATCTCGATCTTTTCACGAGCCTGCTTCTCGTACGACAGCTGCAACCGTGGCATGAGAACCTGAGCAAACGTCAGGTGAAGGCACCCAAGGTATACGTGCGAGACAGCGGCCTCCTGCACACGCTGCTCGGCGTTCGAAGTGAGAGCGAGCTGCTATCTCACCCCAAGAGCGGCGCTTCGTGGGAGGGATATGCAATTGACGAGGCTCTCAATGCCATCGAACCCGACCAGGCTTATTTCTGGGCCACGCACCAGGGCGCCGAGCTCGACTTACTGCTCTTCAAAGGGGGGCATCGTTTCGGTGTTGAGATCAAGCGTATGGACGCGCCGACTCTGACTCCATCGATGCGCGTGGCGCTTTCGGACCTGAAGCTCGAGCAACTGGTCGTCCTGTATCCCGGATCACGTGCATACGACCTCGCGCCGAAGGTACGTGTTGTGCCGATCACTGATCTCGCTTCCGCCGATATATTCAAATCCCGCGCAGTGCGCCCCCCTCTGGAACGTAGATAAGCTGCGTAGCGACGGAACGCGCCGGACTTGCGCACCAGCGAGTGGATCACGTGGCGATAGTCGATGCGGCGTGCGCGCTTGCCGATCAGGCGCTCCATTCGGACCACCGCCTCACATCGCCTTTCCCGTGCATGATCTCTCGTGTCGCCGCTGATGGGCGGCCTTCTCGTAGCTGTCAGTCGTACCCGAGCCGCTGCCGCCGTTTGCTCTCCCACCGATTCGCCCAGCGTGACAGCTTGATCGGTTTGGGTGGCCGCACCACAGGCGCTGACGGCGACGCCCGAGGCTGCAGCAAGCGGGCCAGAAGGCGAAATGGGAGTGCAATGCCCAATACCAAGAAGTAAACGCAATGAGCGCAACAGGCATTGCGCGGCACGGACGTCACGCGATTGGTCGGGCGTCAGGGGCACAGCCGGCGAAGCCGGTCGCGACAGCGACCCTTGACGCCCGACTCGGCTGATACGGTCCGTGCGCAGGCAGGGTCCGATCGCAGCAGCCCAAGAAGGGGCCCCAACGGTCTCCTGATTGGCTACGCAGGGACTCGACCACTTGGCTCCGTCATACTTACGACTCGGGCAAGCCCAAGGCATGCGCGCCGCAAAAGGTACTCTGTGAACGCGAGCCGCGTGTCCGGCCGCACTCTCCGCACCCGCTGCACCAATGAGACGAAAGGCCAGATCCTGGCGGATATGAACAATGAAGTTGACTACGCGAAATATACGGAGGCGGAACTGCTGCAGGTTCTTCGCTCTATCAACGTGTTTCGCAGCGGCTCGAATTTCCAAAGACTGAAAGCAGCGCTCGAGGCACGCGGGTACATGGTCACCACTACCGAGCTCGGTTTCGCGGTGGCGAAACTCCGGGGCGACGCACCGCGAATATCTCTCGATGCAAGCGTGCGTTTCAGCTCGACACGCGGTGCCCTTGCATGGATGGAACCCTCCCGCAACGATTTCCGCCTGGTCGGCGTGGGCCGTATCCAGGTCGACAACGCCACCGTGAGAGTCTCGGGCCATAGATTCGGCATACTCTTCGGCCCCTTGCTCACATCCACGACGACACTCGATCGGGAAAGAATCTTCAACGTCGAAACACAGGCGCACATCGTCCGGTTTGAACATCGTATGGAAGGAGGCGCAATCAAGGCAATCACGCTGCTGCTGGATAGTCCGGACACCGCGGAGCGGCTAACGCAACTTCTTCCGTCCGAGAGAACTGCCGACTTTCACTCCCAGCTCTCTGACGCGATCTGGTTCGACAACCAGCTTCGGCAGCGCAGCGGGTGGGCTCCGGTCACAACCGCACTCGTGGCCGCAAACATTCTGGTGTTCGTCGCGATGTGCGTAGCCGGCGCGGGATTCTTCGCACCAGTTGCCCATGTCCACATTGCCTGGGGCTCCAATTTCGGTCCCTATACGACGGACGGCGAATGGTGGCGGCTGCTCACGAGTGGATTTATTCACTTTGGCATCGTGCACCTGATCTTCAACATGTGGGCGCTGGCTGCGACCGGGCCGCTGGTGGAGCGGCTGTATGGATCCGTCGCATATGCGTCGATCTGCGCCATAGCGTGTATTGCGGCCAGCCTGACAAGCACGGTATCGCACCCTGATGTGAATAGTGCCGGCGCATCCGGCATCATATTCGGCATCTACGGCGCTCTATTGGCAGCGATGCTGCGAGGTCGACAAACGATTCCTCGCGGCGTTGTCGTGCCGTTGAGAACATCAGCGATCGTATTTTCGATCTACACCCTTGCAACAGGGTTCCTTCTGAAAGGTGTCGACAACGCGGCGCATCTGGGCGGGCTAGCCGTGGGCTACTTGGTTGGATTGGCCTACGCACGCCCAGAAATAGCGCTGAAGAAGCCAGCTCATCGCTGGGTGCTTCTTACGATGGCCGCGTCCGGTTGCATCCTGTTCGTGGGCGTGGCGCTCATCTCCCAGCGAAGCGAGACGATTCTTACGGGAAATGGTCTCTTCTGGCACACGCAACACTGGATCGCTCGCCGGGAAGCGGTGGTTTCAAAGCGCCAGAGCGAGCTTTGGCAACAAGCACGGGAGAACAAACTGAGCGACGAGGCATTCGCGGACGCGATCGATTCGAGCGTGCTGCCAACGTGGCGCGAGGCTGAGAAACGCCTAAGCGCAATTTCGCTGACCCCCGGCAGTCCTGTCGCCTCGAGGCTGGATTACCTTCGCAGTTTTGCCATGAGCAGGCGAACAGCCAATGAGATGTGTGTCGCCGGTGCTCGAAGCCACAACAAAGAAACCCTTAACGAATGTGTCAGAGAGTTGGCGAGAGGTGACGCAATGGCACGTGAAATGACTGCGAAGTTTCGGAAAGGCGAAGAAAGATAAGACGAATGCACGGAACCCCGGGATCTCTGGGCAAGCGGCACCGGTTACAGCCAACAGCAACGGGGTCGGTTATGTCAGTGGTCAGACACGCAGACAGCGGTGTCTGGCCCGGAGCAGACGCCCATTGCCGCCAGCGCCTATAGGCGGCCCGAATATCCTTGTAGGCAGACAGTGCTTCATCTCGAAGGAGGTCCGCGTGCCGGTAGTCGTACCAGACACCGGACATCCGTCGGTGCAGTTCGCGCGAACTCGCGCTGCGGCGTGCTGAGAACTCCAGCGCAATCCGGAAGTGCCATGCCCAGACCGGACCTGCGGGACCTGCGTCGCTATGCGCTGGCCGTGTACTTGCCCAAGTAACCCCGGAATTGTAAAGTCTTCCTTTAGATTTCCGGGGTTAATTCCGTGATCACCCGCCGGCTGCGCCCGTACATCGAAGACCGCCTCAAACAAACGCCTGCCGTGGTATTGCTCGGCCCACGCCAGGTCGGCAAGACTACGCTGGCTCGCAATATCGCGTCGCGCAAGGCGAAGACCAGCGCTCTCTACCTGGATCTTGAGCGCCCTGTTGACCAGCGCCGCCTGCGTGACGCCGACGCCTTCTTGCGAGCCCAGGCCGGGAAACTCGTCGTCATAGACGAGATTCACCGCGCCCCGTCGTTGTTCGAGGCCCTCCGCGGCATCATCGACGAGCGGCGTGCGGCGGGCGAGCGCTCGGGGCACTTCCTGCTGCTCGGCTCCGCCGCAATTGAGCTGATGCGGCAGGCGTCCGAGACGCTGGCCGGCCGCGTTGCGTATGTGAACCTCGGTCCGATCGATGCCCTGGAGCTTCCCTCGCAGGTCGGAGACACTGATCGGCTGTGGCTGCGCGGCGGCTTCCCGGACAGCGTGCTCGCACCCAGTGACGCAGCGAGCCTCGCCTGGCGACGTGATTTCATCCGCAGCTATCTCGAGCGCGACGTGCCCATGTTCGCTCCGCGCATGCCCGCCGAAACAATTGGGCGACTGTGGACAATGCTCGCGCATGCGCAGGGCTCGCCATTGAATCAGGCACGGCTGGCGGCGAGCCTCGGCGTTACGTCTCCTTCCGTTAACGGCTATATCGATCTCCTTGTCGATTTGCTTCTCGTGCGTCGCCTGCGGCCGTGGGCTGGTAATGTCGGCAAAAGGCTGGTGCGCACACCGAAGGTCTACATCCGCGACAGCGGTCTCACTCATGCACTCCTGGACATCGAGACGTGGGAGGACGTGCTGGGCCATCCGGTGGCCGGCACAAGCTGGGAAGGCTTCGTCATCGAGAACCTCATCGCAGCCGCAGGCGAGCGGCGCACGCCGTATTTCTATCGAACCGAGGACGGCGCCGAGATCGATTTGCTCTTCGAGCGCGGCGGCAAGCCGGAGATCGCCATCGAAATCAAGCGCTCGTCTGCCCCGACGCTCTCGCGGGGATTTCACAACGCACGCGACGCGCTCAAAGTGAAGGAAAGCTATCTCGTTCACGGCGGCAAGGACACGTGGCCGGAGACCGACGGGGTTACCGCGATCGGCTTGGTCGATCTGATGCGCAAGCTCACAAAGTAGAAACTCCAAGCGGCTGCGAACACGACGCATGACACCACGCACGCCCGCGCGTGGCGAACCATGAATGTATCGAGTTACCGCACAAATTGAGCGCGCATACCGCGCCGGCAAAGCTCCCGCGCAACGGCCGCACCGATTGCAACACCGCGCAACCAATTGCACGATGCTCCATACGTTTCGTCTCAGGGAAATGAGAGCGTCGAACGCTCGGCGCCGAGCCGCGAAGACCGCAAGGACCTGCTGGGCCACAAGTCCGGCGACGTGACGACGGACTACAGCGTCGCCGAGCTTTCGAACCCGCTCGATGCCGCCATTGAATTGGTCGGTGCTGAGGGGATCGAACCCCCGACATTCGCCTTGTAAGGGCTGAAGAGGCGGGAGGTGGGGGGGCTCGGGCGGCGAGCCGTCGTTTTGTATATGGTTGAATGAATTGGCGTGATCAATCCGGGCGGGCGGCCGTTGCGAGCGCTACTGCATGGAGAATCGCGGTTCATCATGGGCGGCGTCCCGCGAAAGTCCCGTGGGCATCTGCGAGTGCCGTTTTGCGGGACGGATTCTTGTCCGCAGAACCTCGGAACAGGAGCCGCACCGATGCACTGTCCATCCCGAGCATGAGTCACGGGAACCGTCCCCGTTCTTCTCTCGTTCCGGGGGAGTACTTGCAACGGCGTGCAACAGGATGCACTTGCCAGTAGAACTGCCACTAGGAATTTCCGGCCCCGTGCCCGCTTCGGTCGGTCCGCCTCATCATCCTCCACAACCCAGCTGTGGGCGCAGTAGACGCGAATCGATCTGTCTTGTTCGCGGGCTGCGTGGATGTTCACTGCGGCTGCCGCTGGCCCAATCGCCATTGTGTCACTCGGTCGAGGCGACCTTCGATGTAATCCGCAAGCTTTTCTATCTCTTCCATCGCGGCGAACAGTTTCTCGCGGGTTACGTCGATCGTGGGGGCCAGAAAGGATGAGGGCGACTCGCCGTCTGCTGACCAAATACGTCGCTCGTCGTCATTGGCAAAGAAGGGACTGGGATGCTTTCTGAGCATTTCATCGTCGTGGGTCACATTAAACGAACCGAAGTCCTCGCCGTGCTGGCCGCGATTTCGGGCCAAAACGACCTGCTCGATAACGCCGAGGTCGACCCCGCAGTCAGACCAATCCGTCTGCAGTATGTGCGCCAGCGCCTCAAGGTGCCCGGCCAGAAAACCAGACTTGAACGCCTTCCTTGGATCGGGAAACGCGTATCCGATCACGCGGTGCCGGAGCGCATGAAGGTATAGCTTGAGGCTCTCGGACAGAAGCGACACGCACGAGAGACCCAAGACTTTCATGGCAGCTTGCGCGTCCATCCAGTCGTTGAGAAAGACAGGCTCGCCGTCCTCGCTGTACGGTGGGTTATCGAACGGCGGCAGTTGGTTGTCTATCGCGCTGCGGAGATCGACGAACGGCATCTGCGAGGCGTCGGAGTAGTAGCGGATGAATCTGGTGCGGTACTTAAGAAAGTAGACGGCGTCCATGTTCAAGGCCCTGGTGTCGTCGGATCATGATGATGCTCGGTTGCCGAGGCGAGATCTGCGGCCGTCTGAGCTAGGTTTCTTTGGCCCAAAGTCGGCGGGCCTCGTCGAGTTGCTCAGGCGAGAGACTCTTGGTGACTACGTAGCCGTGAAGATAGTGACCGAGCAGCGCCGTCGCCTCGCGGAAGCAGTCGAGGATTTCAGTCCAGCTCGAATCCGGCAAGTTCCGATCTTCGTCGGTAATGGCGAATCCGACCGTGCGATCCTCCGTGCCGACCCATTCGACGGAGGCATGGATGTGCTGGCCGGAGAAGTGAACGTAGCCGCTGAGATTCTTATAGACGTCCGGCAGCCAAGGGCACTCCCGTGATCGAGTCTCGACAAGGTAGGCGTCTCTCAGGTACTTGCCGTCCTTGTCCGTGAGCTTATCGATGCGCTCGCCACGCAGTACGCGCATCGCGAAATCATGCGGGTCGGTGACGAGCCACGCTGCGGAGAAGCGCAGGCCGGTATCGATGTGAATGCGAAGGAGCGATCGAGCGCAGACCAGGTTCCATGATTCAACGAGCATGCGGAAGGCGCGGGCCGTGCTGAGGTTTCGCTTCACCGCCCCGACTGCCAAAAGGTCTAGCGGATACATCGGAGCACCGGGCACCCCGAAGACCGCCTTTGCGAGCTTCAGCATCGCCGTCCGGTCGGCGGTAATCCTCTCGAGGAGTTCCAGGACTCTCCCGGAGTGAACCGGCTCCGTGCCGGAATCTTGGTTGGCTTCGCTCATTGGGGGGGCGGTGCCTTCTTGGCGAGGAGGTCCTGACGAAGCTTCGCATGCTCCGCACGAAGTGGCTGTACGGTGGTACAGGCCGTCTTGAACGCTTCGTGGATCATGACGGTGGAGTTGATCAGGATCGCAGTCACGGCGTCGACGCGCGCGCGGGTTGAGGTGACCGGCGGGTCTTTGAAGAACGAGAGCTGGATGTTGTCACCCGCGAACTCGATATGCCGATCCATTAGGGCGCTTGCGTTGCCGTGAGAGTCTAGACAGAGCAGCAGGTACGCACTCTGGTACTCGGCCTGGAGCCCAGCTTTCTTGAACCTCTCGAACACATTGAGGGCGCCCCTGCCTGCCGCCTTCAAGGTGACCTGTCGACCACGCAGCTGCTCGAGCTCCTTCGGGATATTCCACTTTTCACCGAGACCTTTGAGCAGGTTGTTGGCGTCGCCGTCCGCTTGGACCAGGAGCCTCTCCATCTGCTTTAGATCCGCCGCTTCCATGTTCTCGACGTACTTGGCGTCTACGAGCAGATTGATCTGATCGGCCAGGGCTTCGTGCATCGAGCGCAGGAGAATCGGAATCGCGATCGAGTTCCCGGTCCCCAGGAGCGACAGGCACGCGCCAGCGAGTTCCACGATCGTGCCATGCAGGGAGACCACGAACACCTGCGCGATCTTGTCGGCATCGAACTTGAGCTGACGGGCCGCGTCCAAGGCCGTGTCGTGGGCGTATCCGAGAAAGTCGACTTGTTGTTGAACGATTGCGTCGGTCATGCGGCGAGATCAGGTAATTCGAGGCGGTTGGCTGGTACCCTCTGCCCTGATGATCAATCTAGACCTCGCGCTCAATGCGTAGCATTCCGCGAGCAGATCCGGTCCCGCGTATAGGCTCGAATCGCCCTGAATGTCGTCGAGATGCTGTGCCACGAAGTTTACCGTCAATTCATATCGCCATCGCGGGCTGGAGACGGCATCCCGCATGGCCCGAATCACCGCCTCACTGACGTTTTTCCGCATCGGCGAATTCGGATCGTCGTGGCCATCAATGTAGGCCTGGGCGGCCTTTAGATTCCGGCAGAGGTCGGCAATAGATTGATTGTCGAATCCAAGCGTGTGATCGAAGCTGTGCGCGAACTTGTTGCGGATGCTGCGAACCGTGTCTAGGTCCCGAGCAGCCGCATCACTGATCCAAGCGAGGGCGTGCGCGGTTCGAATGCGAGCGCTGAAGCTACCGAGGGGGCGCATGGGTCCGAGCAATTCGTCGTGGGAGTGACGCAGTCGTCGCTTGAAGAGCAGCTGCAACTTCTCTTCCAGGAGCGCCGATCCGAGCACACCGCACGCGCGATCTGTTTCCTTGCGCAGGGTCTCGCTGAAGGCGTCGAGATTCGCGAGTGATGGAGTGGGTGTAGTCATGTTGGGGTTCCCGAAAGATCCCCCTCGTCGGCAAACGCAAACGGAACACTCATTCCTTCGAGGCTCTGAACGACTACTGGCCGCGCGATTGCCTTGCCATACGGCAAAAAATAGCTGGTCTTCTCATGATACTTCTCGCCCTCGCGCAACTCGAAAACCTGCGCCGGAAGGAGGTGCTGCTCGACATTCGCCACCAGCATGCCAACAACTGCGAAGCTCTTGCGCCCTCGCGTGGGGGCAATCACCGGCGCACCGCTTGCGCCCTGTAATGCGGGATAAGAAGTCAGAAAGCTCGGCGTCTTTATCTTCTCCGGCCACGTACTTTCATATGAACGGACGATGTTCCCTTTATGCGCATTCGGCTCGAACGAAACATGCGTGTGCCGTCCAGTCGTCACGATCCGCGTTTGACTGTATTCATATGAAAAGATGTCGTCCGTCAGGGCGGCATCCGACCGAGCGATAGGGAGGGCGAGGACACCAGAAAGCTGCTCGTGAGGTATTTTGCAGACTGCCAAATCGAAATCGAGCGATGCACGCACTTGCAGGATCAGAGCGACGGCAATCTGCTTCCCACCGTGAAGACAGATCGCATACTTCTCGCCGTCAAGTAGCGGATTGCCCTCGAAAACGTGCTTCGCGGTGACTACATGAATTTTCTCCCCTGAGCCTACGAAGAATCCAGTACCCAGCAATTGCTTGATGGGCAAGCTGTCCGACCAGCGTACGATCGGAACAATCGCATCTTGAGGTCGAAATTCCTTCAACACAGTTCCGCTAGTCATGCTGTGCTCCAGTAAGTGGCACCGGGCCGAAACGTAGGCGAGCTATCTGGGGGCATAAGGTGCTGAGTGGAGGCTCTACGCGTCTGTCTCATCGCCGCACTCCGGGCGGCCGGGGAACGTCTGGTCGCTCTCGCCGAGTCGCGACAGGCGAGAGTCGATCTCAATTCGGGGCAGCCGGCAGCGCGGATGTTGTGAGAGTCGTTTCAAGCCCGTCCGAAGAGTCGCGGCCTCGGCTGCTCGCTCGGCGTACATGAGATCGATCAACCAGAGCACGCCATGGCACTCGATCTCTTCCGCTCCCGCAAGCGCGCGCAGCGCTCCGTCGCCGGTGAGCAAAAGCCAGCGCCGACTCTTCGCCAGCGTCAATGCGAACGTGTCGGGAAGTGCCAACCGAGGATGATCGCGCCGGTACGCCTGTGCCCGCTCGACTTCGCCCTCGTCCAGTGATTCGACGCGCAGCCCCAGCGCAAGCAGATCGGCTCCGCCACTGTCCCGCAGCTCGCGCTCATATATCAGATCCGGCACGACAAATTCGGCATCGAGGGAGAATGCGGCTTGCAGCAGGTCGGCTCTCTCCAGATCGATCAGGATAGATGTGTCCGAGACCAGGAATCGCATGCCGGATGAAGCACTCCCTCGCCGAGGTCAGCAGGATACGCCCGCTCTCTCCGGCTCATCCAGCCGTCGATTTAGCTCGCGTGCCGAGATACCAAGTAGTTCGGCCGCCTTGGCATCCGAGATCGCACCTTCCGCCAGCGCCCGATAGCACAGCCGCTCCAGTCGCCTTGGCGACTCTTTTTCGGGCGGCAACGCACCGACTTCCTCATACGGTTTCGTCCGCCAGCCCTTCTCCTTGAACGCTCCGAAAAGCTCTTCATAGAGCGGCTGTCCGATGATCCCCAGGTCTTTGCAGCGATACGTAATCGCCTGGCAGCTGGCGCCGAAGATCTCCTTCAGCCGCAGAAGCTCCACCAGATTGATGTGCGTACGATGCTTGCCGACCTCGTTCCACATGGATTCGGCTGGCATCAAAAACGCGCCCGCGAAACGGTGCGCAGCTTTCTCACTGTCAAGCGACGGATCGATGTCGAGCACGAGATGCCCCAGCTCGTGCGCCAGGTTGAATCGCTTGCGCTCCGACCAGTCATGCCCGTTGATCACGATGACCGGCAGCGATGCACCCTTACTGCGGCGGACCCGCGCCGTGAGACCATCCACCTTCTCGGCGTCGATCGACAGTACCTTGATGCCGCGACTCTCCAGAAGCTCCACGAGGTTTTGGATCGGATCGAGCCCCAGCCCCCAGTGCTCACGAAGAATATGTGCCGCGCGGTCCGCCTCACCGAGGTTTTGCGTCACGGGGTACGGTGCTTCGCGCGGCTCGTCCCATTCGACCGGGATACCGAGAATCTCTTCGACCGTGAGGTAACGCTCCAGTAGCTGGAGCACGAGTGCTTCAACCTGCGCTTCCTCTTTCGCGCTCATATCCGCCTTCTTGCGGAACTCGACGCCATCGAGCGCGAGGTCCTGCTCGCCGAGCAGGTACGCCTCACTCACGTCAAGCGCGCGTGCAAGGCTCATGAGCACCTGGGAGCTGGGCATCATCTCGTCCCGCTCGTACTTGCTCAGCGCCTGCGCCGTGACGCGGTTGTCGAGTTTTGACTCCAAGTCACGAAGGGACAGTCCGGAAGCGGATCTGGCGAGTCTAAGTCGTTGACCAATCATGGCATCTACTCCCGATTTCCTTCGGTTGACAAATTCTATTATTTAACTACTATTTGTCAACCTTGATTTAGGAGGCGTGTGCGCCATGTCGTGCGGATTCGATCATCGGGTAATGGCCGCGGTATGCGTGGGTGGCGCTGCAGCTGCAGACTGGAAAGAGGATGACCACTGGGCCAAACACCCGCTCGTGCCTGCGGCCACGGCAGCCGGTTGCGGCACTTTGCCGGACATCATCGAACCCGCTCTGCATCCCAACCATCGCCAGTTCTTTCACAGCGTGCTGTTTGCTGCCGGCCTGGGCTACGTGCTTTACAAGTTGTACCAGTGGGAGCCGCAGAGCAAAGGCCAAAGACTTGTGCGCGCCGTCGCGCTTGTCGGCGGCAGCGCGTATCTGATCCATTTGGCAATGGACGCATTTACGCGGAAGTCGCTGCCTCTGGTCGGCAAGCTCTGATCCGACCAGTCAATTTGCGCTAGAGGGTGCGCGCAGGGTTGTCGCGTATGCGGGCATGGAGCCTGTGCGCTATCTCCTCCCGATCTGTCCGGACTGACGGCATCCGCTGTACGTGCCGCTGGACCTCCTCCGCAAGATCGCTCATTCCATCACGCTGGAGCATTCCGGCGAGGGCGAGCCACCCACGCTCCACCTCCCGTCGCGTGTGATGAAGCTGGGCCTTACCGGGCTCAGTACGAAGCCCGCCGCCCGCAAGCTCGCGCGCTACCGACTCGACCCGTTCCCGCATGAAGGTTGACTCTCCCCGCCGCGCAGCCCGGAAGATTCCGCCCTTGCGATTCTGATGATGCGAACCGCGCTCCGTCGCATTCGCCTCGACGCCGTACTCACGCAAGTATTGTGCGAAGTCTCTCCGCCACTCCCGGAGCGTGGCCCTTCGGATATTGAGGCGATCGCCCTGCTCGCTGACCGCCTTAACCACGACGTGCACGTGCGGGTGCGCCTGGTCGGTATGCAGAGCCATCGCGTACCGATGCTGTAGCCCGAACTTCTCCACGGCGAACTTGCGCACGGCCTTGTGCAACCGATCCGGCGGCGTCCCCTTTGGCATGGAAAATACGAGGTTGTGGACGAGCTTCGGCGGCTTCCGGCCGGCGCCGATTGCGCGCGACGTGTGGCGGCGGATCTCGTCCACCTCCAGATCCCAGCCCTTCAGCAGTTCGCGCCCGAGCCCCTTCACGGCGAGGACTGCCCCATCGTCGGTTTCGAGATCCGCCCGCGTCTCGAGATACTCCAGATGTGCGGCCACGCCTCGAATAGTTCGCGCACCCCCGGACACCTTGATCACAACCTCCGGGACGCCGCGGACCGTCCGCCTCGCGTGCGCCACCTCTGCCTGCGTCAGCGCGGGTCGATGGGCGGGCGCGCGTCTGCCATAGGACGCGACGTCGAGGATCGGGATGGACCGCAGATCAACGACCCGCTTCGTCATGACGGCTCTCCCAGGCCCGAACATTAGCCAGCATCAGGGCCTTCACATGATCACGCAGACCTTCCAGGGCGCGGAGGATCGCCCGCATGTCACCCACCGAAGGACCGCTGCCCGTCCCGCTCTGATCGGCAACCCTCGCAACATGGCTGAGCGAGCGGCCGATCAGTCCCAGCGCAGCGACTGCTCGCTTGAGTTCGGCCAGCTCGCGATCCGGAAGCGGACTCATCGCATGGAGGTGTGCACGCAACAGCATTGAGGCATACGTCGCTGCCGCGAGCCCGCGTCCATTCGCTCGCTCTTGTAGCAGCAGGTGATCCTCGGGTCGCAGCCGAACGCACAACCGCGTGCCTCGCGAGATCTGCTGAACAGGCACGGTGACTGCCGACTGCGTGACCCCGACGTGCTGAAGCAGCGCCATCTCCACCAGCTTCTGCAGGAGTGCAGAGTCCGTGAGATTCCGTGACTGCGCGAGCGCGTGCAGGCTCGCCTTCGTCTCCGGCGGCACACGAAAAGCGATGAGAGGATTCGCAGCCATTGACGCGCAGTGTTAAACACGAGTCGCCGCTAGGCCATCCTGCGAATCTGTCGAGTTAGCCCACAAATAGGTGTTGCATGCTCTGCGCGAACGTCGAACAGCGAGCATCACCGCGTCGGCCCTCGGTTCCGGAGACCCGACGGATTCGGCAGATCTCAACGACCTCGCCCCCCCTGCGCTTGACCCACTTTCGCCCGCACGCCTCTCCCGCACCGTCACCACTCCCACAGGCGACAACGGCGTGACCCCACGGCAGCCCCTCCCTCGCCGGCGCAGAGTTCTTCCGCGAGAAAGCAGCCCCGGCATGGCACCGGCGTGCTGACCGCGCTCGAACACCTCGACCCACCACCGTTCCGCGCGTTGCGCTCAGATCACATCTCCCACTAGTGGAGAGCAAGTGACAGTGGTCCTGAAAGCCCAACGTCCGCGCCGGTGTAACGAACCGACGCGGACGATGGAAAGACGAGTCTCGCGCAACGTTACGCAACGGCGGCCGAGACGCCGAACACCGTGACGCTCTCGTACTCGACCACCCGCCACTGGTGACGATGCGTCAGCTCGTCAGTGTCGACGTTCCACTCGAACTCCCCTCGCGACCCCTCGGCCGTCGCCCACTCCGGGAACCGCAAATCCAGTGTCTCGTGGAAGAAGACCGTCACGTCTTGCTGGATGCCGCAAGAGATTCCGCGCCGGACGACACGCCCCGACGCGTCGTGAAACGTCACCGGCTTCTCCCGACGGCAGCCACACTGTCCGGCGTACTCGAACCGAACCAACACCACCCCTGCGTCCCTGAGCTGAGCGAGAGCCTCGGGCAGACACCGCGCTCCCGGCTGATCGATCGCTCCCGAACGGCCCGCGCTCTGTGAACCTGCATCCGTGTACATCATGGTCGTGCTCCGCGTTAAACCTGGGCGGATTGCCCGCGTCCCGCGGGTCACGCCGCAAGCGAAGCCGTCCAGAGCGGAAGCCGGCCGTCCTCGGCCGGGCGCGCGCGTCCTCGCGCGACTCTGGACGGGGAAGCGCGGCGTGTTAGGTTCGGAGCGCAGGCAATGTCGCCTCTTCGAGACGACTCCACGGAAGGCTGGAGTCCTGCAATGGCCTGCTCCGCACCCAGCGTAAACGTCGTCGAGACTTCAGCCGCAGCGAGATCCGCACGTCCACTCGCAGAACCCGGCGTGAACCGAGCCGCCCTACGGAAACCCTGCGAAAGCAGGTAAGATTTGGCCATGGACCTGGCACCGCTCGCCCGCAAATACATCTGGTGGCAACCGCCGGAACGCACTCTTCGAGATCGCCATCGGTTGCTCGCTCAAGTCATGGATATCGGCACTCACTCTGACGTGGAAGCATTGCGTGCCGCGCTAGGCGACGAAGAGTTCAAGCACGCACTCCGACAGGCCCGGGCGGGAGAGTTCTCTGCACGCTCATGGCACTACTGGCACCTGGTTCTCGGAATGGCCAAGCCTCATGCCGTCCCGCCGCTGCCTATAAGGAAGCTTTCGTGAATGGCTTCCCGCGGCTCGACATCCTTCCAGCCGCGCAGCGCGCCTTATGGCCACAGCTAGCGGACGTTAGTCGACACTCCTTCGTGTTGTACGGCGGCACGGCCGTCGCGCTGTATCTCGGGCATCGCGAGTCTGTCGACTTCGATTTCTTCACGAATCTGCCCTTCCAGCCCGACGACCTGATCGGCAATTACCGCTTCTTGCGCGAAGTTGAGGTTCTCCAGTCGCAGCCAAACACCCTCACCGTCATCACTGCCGGACGCGAGACCGGCGGCGTCAAGATCTCGTTCTTCGGCGGACTCAGGTTTGGCCGGCTGGCACAGCCACGAAGTACGCCAGACGGAGTGATGAATGTGGCCTCACTTGAGGACCTTCTGGCTCACAAACTCAAGACCGTTCTGCAGCGGGTCGAAACCAAGGACTACGTGGACGTCGACGCGCTCCTCCGGAACGGACTCAGCTTGTCCGCTGGATTGGCCGGTGCACAGCTGCTCTTTCCGGCGTTCGCCCCGCAGGAATGCCTGAAATCGTTGACCTGGTTCGAGGACGAGGCACTGAGTGACCTGCCGCGCGATCTGGAGGAACGGCTCTTGAGCGCGGTGAAGAAAGTGCGGTCCGTTCCCACCGTCTCTCTTGCTTCCAGTCGGCTGAGTGACTAACGGCGAACGCTTCCAGCGCCTCACGCTTCGGATCATCTCAGGCAGATACTCACGCCGCGCATCCGCTCCCGATTCGACGCCGCTCGCGCGTTTCCGGACGACGCGGCGCTACTCGGCTGGCGGCTGAGCGCCTTTTGCTTTCTTGCTGCCGAACGCGACCTGGTGGTTCTCCCCCACGCTCTCATCAAAGTATTCGGTGGCGCGAATCAGATCCGACCATCGCGCGTATCCGTAATTCTTCGAGCTGAGGGATGAATGGTTCGAGATGTAGTGGCCGATCCGCCCCATCGTTGCAAACCCAGTCTCGTCCTTCATACTTTCAACGGCCGCGCGCAGCACGTTCAGCAGCTCCGAGTCTCCGCGCAGCTCGTTCCTCGTCTTTCGCGTCGTCCGTGAGGTCGCCGGACTCTCCGCGGAGGGTTCCTTGAAGTCGTCGGTGTGAATGAATTCCGAACAGGCTTTCACGAAAGGCTCCGGCGTCTTGCTCTCGCCGAAGCCGATCACCGTCTTTCCCTTGGACAGGAGCTTGATCACCAGCGGCGTGAAGTCGCTGTCGCTGGTCACCAGCGCAAAGCAGTCGACCTTCTCCGTGTACAGCAGATCCATCGCGTCAATCGCCATGCACATGTCGAGCGCGTTCTTTCCTTTGGTGAAGGAGAACTGCTGGATCGGCTGGATGGCGAAAGGATGCAACCTGGCTTCCCATCCCGCCTGATTCTTCCAGTTGCCGTATGCGCGACGGATGTTGATGGTGCCTTTCGCGGCAAGCTCGCCCAGGATGCCGTCGATGGAGTCGGGCTTCGCGTTCTCGCAGTCGATGAGGAGAGCAATGTGCATAGAGCATGGCCTCGATTCTTGTGTTTCGAGCGATAAGGCCACACGCACCGGCAACACCCGATCGAATCAGATTGGCTTGGACGGCTGTGAAGCCGGACCGGCACTGAAGGGCCGTATTGGAGAACGGAATACAAATTATGTTTTATTTTATTGACTTCATCCCTGTAAAATATAAACTAAGTTATATATATTATCCTTAAATTTGGCAGAATATAAAACCGGCTTTATATGGCTCACACGCTCTGGGGCAAAGTCTACTTCAAGGACATCTACGCGGGACGGCTCCAGGAAGAGCCCGGCGGGCGGTGCGTGTTTACTTACGATCCCACGTACCTTGCGAGCGAGCAACCCGCCGCCATTGCCCACACACTGCCACTACGAGCTGAACCCTATGTCTCCGAACGCGGGCTACATCCCTTCTTCGATAATCTCGTGGCGGAAGGGTGGTTTCGCAACGCGCAGGCGCGCGCGCTCGGCATAGACCCCGGCAGCCGCTTCGCGCTGCTGCTTGGTTTCGGCCATGACCTCGCCGGGGCAGTTTCTGTGGAGGACCCGGAGCCCGCCGCGCGCAAAAACCTCGACCACGCCGACGAGGCGACGATTGCCGCCCTGCTCGGCAGGGCTTCTCTCTCCGGCATCCAGCGGAAATTGCTCGTCGTCCAGGACGGAAAGAGTTACCGCCCGGTCGGGCCGGATGAGCTCAGCACCCACATCGCAAAACTTCCTTCCGGCAACCTGACGAACCTGCTGGAGCTGGAATACCTGACCACGCAGGCCGTGCATGCGCTCCTGCCGGGTGAAGACGTCGTGGATATGGAGATCGCTCATCTCCCATCGGTCAAGGAAGATGCACTCATCATTCCGCGCTTTGACCGCACACGCGCCGGCAAACGAATTCACTTCGAGGAATTCAACCAGCTGCTCGGCAAATACTCCGGCGATGACAAATACGACGGCGCGTATGAGGACATGGGGCAATTCATCCTGCGCACACCGTCCTGCATTCCCGCAGAAGCGGATCGCCTGTTGCGCCGGATTCTGGCGTGCCTGCTGGTCGGCAACACGGATGCCCATTTCAAGAACTTCGCGATGTTCCACGCGCGCGACGGGCTCCGCCTGACGCCTGCTTACGACCTGGTTGCCTCCTCCTTCTACCCGGAGTTCCAGTCGATTGCCCTGAATGTCGCGGGAGCGCGCAATCTCGCCATCGGAGCGCTGCAGGCAAGACATCTTTTGCGCATGGCGGGCGGCTTCGGCGTCAGCGATGACGCCCTCGTGAGCGCGATGGCACAGCTCGGCAAACGGCTGCCGCGCGCGCTGGAGGCGCTGGAGAAATCCAGCGTCGGCCCGGCGGCCTTGCGCAAAACCTTGCAGAAGAGAATGGAGAAAAGATGGAACGGCAGTTTCGCATCAACTGGCCCGCGATCGTCGAAGAGGCGAAGCAAAGACGGAAAAGCCAAAAGCTGACGCAGCAGCGGCTTGCCGAGTTGGCAGGCGTCAGCACGCCGACCATCTCCCGCTTCGAGAGCGGCGAGAAGGACATTCAATTGTCCAGCGTCACGAACATCCTCGGCGTGCTCGGCATGCTCGATGAGCGGGTGCTCGTTTTTCCGGAACCCGAGCCGCGATCGAATGGGGAGTCCGTCCTGTTCAGGGGAAGGGACGGCGATCTCATTGTCCGGTGCGCCATCAGCCGCCAAGCACTGGAGGATCATTTCAACGGCGACAACAAGGATATGCTGAAAGTCTTCAAGGCCAACCGCGAGCGCATCGAATACGAAGCCCGCCGCAAGTACCTGGCAGGACGCCTGGAATCCGATCTGTCGGTGCTGATCAGGACGGAGGATTTATAGGCCCGCGCTATCGCTTCAGGGCCGCGCGGAAACGCGCGAGGCGCGAATTCGAGGTCGACTCTACAGAGTCTTCTAAACCGCGGACTGGATGAAGCAGGCCGAGCGCTCTTTGCGCGATGGACAACCAGCCAAGCGCCACAAGTCCGGCGACGTGACGACGGACTACAGCGTCGCGGAGTTGGCGACCTGCTCGAAGCCGCGAACAAGGTCGTGCGGTCTCGCGAGAGTCCCGCGCTGACCGTGATTCGGATCGCGGCGTAGAGGAACAGCGGATGCAGATTGTCCAGCCGACCGGCAGGAGACTGGCTCGGGCCTCGACCGTCGCCTTGCGAATGCGGCTCTCGACCTGCGCTGGCTCCGTGCGCGGCGATCCCGAGCGGCGTTTCGCGAGTCGTTCGGACCGTCCCGCAAATCTCCCGCAGAAAAGCGAGAGCCTTTTGCGGGACGCGCTAATCGCCCGATTGAATTGGTGGGTGCTGAGGGGATCGAACCCCCGACATTCGCCTTGTAAGGGCGACGCTCTACCAGCTGAGCTAAGCACCCACGGAGGGGAACCTGAGGCGCGACCGGACGGGAGCCGGCGCCGGCCGCGAAGTGTACACGCACCGCCCCGAAAATGCCCCCCAGTACCCAGTTGCCCCGGTGTCCCGGCCTCCCGGCCTCCCGGCGTCGCGATCCCGATCCCATCCCACTGCATCCCGCAGCCCCGAGTTCATTGGCGGGTGACCAAGCCGTCTGCTACAAGGACGCCTCATAAGAAAAGCCAACGGTATCGTCCGTCGTAGTGGGCGCCAGAAAGGGAAAACTCGCATGACTGTTGACGACGATTCCGGAGCCGCACCGGCCCACGTTCTCTGGGTGGAGCTGACCACTCGCATCATCACGCGCGATCTGCATTTCCGCTCGGGGCGGGAAGAAGCGGCGGTCGACAGCATCGTCAGTCTCTTCGAAACCACGCGCAAGCTCATGGAGGAGAGCCGCACCGCGAACCGATTCCTGGATCTCGCGGCATCGATGCTCGAGCACATTCGGCCCTATACCGCGCGGTGGCACACCATGCGGGACACGTCGGGCAACTTCCTGAATCCGGCGCTCCGCCGCGAGTTCCGCGCGGAGCTTCAGAGACTGAAGAAGGAGCTCGGCTCTTACGTGACCGAGTTGGCCAAGCTCAGTGGCCACGCAATGAAACCCGATGACGATAGCCAACGTCCCGCTCCCTCGCTGGGTGGCGCCGTAAAGTTCGGCATCGAGCGGCCGTTCAAGGAGCGCGACGACCTCAACGCCGCGGAGCGCGCGCATATTTCGCAGCGGCGCCAGAAGACCGCGTCGGCGTCCAAGTCGGAAGACAACGGCATCGGTCTTGCGCTCTCTGGAGGCGGAATACGATCCGCGACGTTCTGTCTCGGCGTAGTGCAGACGCTGGCAAGGAAAACACTGCTTCCGCAGTTCGACTACCTCTCCACCGTGTCGGGCGGCGGATATCTCGGCGCGTTCATGAGCAACCAGTTCCCCCCGCCGAGGCAGCCCGCGGACGGCGCGTTCAACGGCGCATCGATCGACTCCGCTCAAGTGCGTCATCTGCGGAACAACAGCAAGTATCTGCTGCCCGCGACGGCGATGTCGCAACTCGCGCTGGCCGGCTTGCTGATCTCCGGGATTCTCACGACCACGCTGCTCACGCTAGCCATACCGATGGTCTTTGCGCTGCTCACTCACTGGGTAGCGCGCATCGGTCTGCTCAACGGCGATGGATTCGGCGGCCTCTTCGGCGTTTCGTGGCTCGACCAGAACATCATCACGCAACTCGGCGCGCTGCTCGTGATCGTTGCGCTGATCCTGCTACTCATACGCCCAATCACGCCGATCTGGCGCCGGAGCCGGGGGTTGATCGACAAGACCGTAACCTTCTTCAGCCTCGCTGCGGGGCTTCTGATCGCCATTGCCGCGACGCCTTTCGTCCTGAATCAACTCGAGAGCTGGCAGCACTGGCAAGTCGGCGGCGTCTCGATCGCTGGCCTCGCGGCCGCGGGGACGGGCGCCCTCGCGTTGAAAGCGGTCGGCTACGCATGGAAATACCGCCAGTTCCTGGCGAAGCTCGTGATATTCGCAGGGGCGGTGCTGTTTGCAATCGCCTACCTCATCACGGTGAAGCAACTCGGCTATGTGCCAATGGAAGGCGCGCTCAGCACGCCAGAGAAAGTGGTGCTCATTTCGTTTGCCGTGTGGGTGGTGTGGGCCTGCGCCGTGAACATCAACCTCACCGGGCTGCATCGCTACTATCGCGACGGCCTCGCACGCTGCTACCTCAACCCCACTCACCCGGCGCGCGACGGCGTTTCGGAACCGCCGGCGCTGGAAGAGTTGTCCGCCGACCTGCCCTACCATCTCGTCAACACGACGGTGAATCTGCCTTCGAGCCAGAACGCGGAGCTGCGCGGCCGCGGCGGCGATTTCTTCCTGATGAGCAAGGCGTTCTGCGGCTCGCCGATCGTGGGCTACCAGCCCACCGCCGACGTGCATGGGCTCAACAAGGATCTCGATCTCGCCACCGCCATGGCCATCTCCGGTGCCGCGGCGTCTACGAACATGGGTTGGCAGACCATGCGCAAGTACCGCACGCTCATGGCGATCTTCAACGTGCGCCTCGGATACTGGCTGCGTTGGCGCACGCACCCGGCTCATTGGCTCACGTCCAGCGCGTTCGTGCAGCTCTTCCGTGAGATGTACGGCTTGATGCAGGAGAAGGCGAGCACGCTCAACATCTCGGACGGCGGACACATCGAGAATCTCGCGGCGTATGAGTTGATTCGACGCAAGCTCAAGTACATCGTCTGCATCGACGGCGGCATGGATGGCACGATGACCTGCTCGGACCTGAACCGCCTGCAGCGACTCGTCGCCATCGATTTCGGCTATCGGATCGACTTCGATGCCACTGACATGCAGCTCGTCAACGGCTACAGCACCAACTACGGGCTGCTGGTGAAGATCGACTACACGCCCGACGTCGAGGATCCGAAGCAGAAGCAGCTCGGGTGGATGCTGTATCTCAAGCTCGCGATGCTGGGCACCGAGTCGAGCTATGTGCTCGACTATCGTCGCGAGAATCCGCTGTTCCCGCATGAGACCACGCTCGATCAGTTCTTCGACGAAGCGCAGTTCGAGGCGTATCGGGCGCTCGGGCAGAGCGCGGCGGAGAATTTCCTCTCGAAGGAGTTCGAGACCGACACGGTGCCTTCGATCGAGGCGTGGTTCCAGACGCTGGCAAAGTATCTGCTGCGGGACACCGACAAGGCGTATGCGAAGCCCTGACGTCGGAAGAAGACTACTTCTTGCTTTGGCCGGTGTATTGGCGGTCCGCCGCTGTGACCTGAACCTGGACCGATGAGACGTTGAAGTAAGCGCCCGGGCGAAGCGCGGCGGTCGGCGCTTTCGACTGGACGGGCGACTTTTCAAAGCCCCCCTTCACGACGCTGGCCTTCAGGATACTCACGGTGAATCGTAGCCGGCCGGCGTCGTTCGACTCGCGGTGGCGATCGTCCTTCATGTAGTCGTCGACGGAGATGTCGGAGTCGGAGCGGTCGTAGTCCGCTTTCAACGGATCGACTGCGCCGCCCGCCGCGTCCGGGCGAATCACATACGCGCTCACACGGACCCGGTTGGCGAGCTCGCCCGAGAACGGGCCGCTGCCGCCGTTGCTGAAAGTGAGCTGGATGAAACCAACGACATTGCCGCCGCTGTCACGAAGCTCCGCGACATAGCCTTCGCAGCAGAATTGCCGAGGGAAACTTGTTGGGCTCGGAGGCGCGCCATCGGTGGGGAGAACGAAGCGATCCTTCTGGAGTACCACGCGCGCGCGAACCGTCCCGAGGTCTGCCTGCGCGTTGCTCTCGGCGCGCGCGTTGGCTGACTCGCTCGGCGGAGGCGCTTTGCTACGGGCGGCCTCGTTCGCGGCGGTCTGCCCGGCCGCTGAGGATGCGGGCTCGGCCTGCTGCGCAGTCTGTTGCTGGGCTTGTTGCCGGACCTCTTGGGGGTTCTGTTTCTGCACCCGCTGCCGAAGCGCTTCCAGTTCCTTTTGCGCAGTCCGCACCGGCGGCTTTGCGGCCCGCTGCGCGGGAACGGGCCCAGGCACGACCGGCACCGGTGGCTCTGGCTTCTTGACGCCGTTTGACGTTTGAGAAGTCGACCGCGACAGCGTGTCCGTCGGCGCGACCGACGCGGGATCGATCTCGAGAGTCCGCCGTTCGACGACGTAAGTCGTGTTCACCGAATTGAGGGCCGTGGTGAAACGAACGCTGTAGAGCGCTTTCTGGTTCGGCGCGAGCGGCTCGAGTGTGCCGCTGTCGAACTCGGCGCGTTCAGCGGCGTGCTTCGGATCGACGAGTCGCAATCGACCGTCGGATTGCCCATACGCCAGCATCTCGCCTCTCGGGCTCCAGGCCAGGAACACTCCCGGAACAGCACTGCGCAGGATGGAGAGCGGCTCGGCGGCACCCGCTCCCGTAAACTTCGTCCCACCCCGCTCCCACACCAGCACCGTGTCATTGTCTGGTGAGCGAACGAGCGGCGATTGCACGGTTGCGATGTACCGCCCATCCGCGCTCATTGCGACCGGTGGAGGCGAGCTGGCCGGACCTGAAAACTTCAGGCTCTCTCCCACTCCGGTTCGAGCCACGTCTGTCAGCTGTATGTGATCGCCGAATGCGACCGCGAGCAAGGCGGGCTGCAAGCCAAAATCCACTCCGCTAACGCGTAAGGGCTCATCAGCCTGCGCCTGTTGCGCAACCGGTGAAGCGCTCGACGACGTGGACGCATAGATCGTCCCCGTGAAGCTCTTCTTCTGGATGTCGAAGACGCTCGCGTAATTCCCCGCGCCCACGGCGAGCAGCGTGCCATCCCGATTGAAGCTCAGCGATGCGGAAGGCAAAGAGCCGTTCGGCACCGCCATCGGCTCCCCCACTGTGTTCCCCGCCGCATCCCAGACATGCACTTTCAGGTTGGCATCCAGCGCGCCCACGAGGCGTGAGTCCGGGCTGATTGCGAGCGCCATCACCGCATCGTCGGGCGCCAGCGTCGCAACGGCCTTCGAGGCGACCGCATCCCACAACACGGCGCCCTGCCGGCCTGTGCCGTAGCTGATCGCCATGAACTTTCCATTCGGGGCAATCGCGGCCATTACGGCGCCGTCAGAGAAACCCGCTGGCCCGAGAAACAGATAGCTGAGCTCCGCGGCTTCGAACGGCACCGGAATGTTTTTTGTCGGGCTGACCTTCCACAAGGCACCCGCCGACAGTACGCCAACGAGAAGCGCGGCCACCCCTCGCGCCATCGCGGGCCGCAGCTGCGTGAACGCACGCCAGTGCCCGAGGATCTTCTCGCCCATGCCCCGCTGTCGCGGACCGCTCGAGCGCGAGGAGCCCGGCAACGCCAGCGTCAGTGGATCTGGATTGGCTCCCGCGAGAAATCCGAGAAACACCCGATCGCCGAGCGGGCTACCTTCCGGCGCCGCGCGCGCCACATCGAGCGCGGTAAGTGACTTCGCTATGTCGAGCGCGCCCGCAGCGGGTTTCGTCGCGCCATCGCGCTTGCGCACGAGATCCACGACCAACCGCCCGAGACGGTCGCGAACCGCCGCTTCCTTTTCCGCGGGCAGGTTGGAGATCAGAAGGCTGCGCAACCAGTCCGGCATGTATCCGGCGCGGAACCAGGGCAAGCGCGCCAGCGACGGCAAGCACTCCTCGATCGCCCGCCGCCGCCCGACTTCATCGCCGGGCTCGACCACGTCGGGCAACAGCGCAAGCGTCGTCGCCCACGAGATCTGCGGATACACCGCACACGCGCACAACCACAGGTAACCCACAGGCCCGAGGAATCCGTTGACCTGTTCCACGAGAACCAGGATTGCTTCCTTCGGAGGCTCACTCCGGTCGAGCCATCGCGTATCGCGATTTGTGATCACGCGCGGGAAATCGCGCGTATAGCGCGAAGGAAGATCGTTCGGCTGTCGCCACTCATTGCCCATCGACGCTACGATCTGCAGGCCCGCCGGCGTCGCCGGCAGCACCACAACTCCAGCGTCGACCAGCGCTTTCTCACGCTGGCGCCAGCGGTACTTCGGAGTCGGCGTAAGCAGCACACACGCCGTCATCGACAACAACGGCTCCAGCCACTGTTGCGGCTGACCGGTGATCTCGTCGAAGAGCGTCGACGTCTCCGCATGGATCAGCACGACCGCGCGGTGATAGCGCGCGAGCAGATCCGCCAGCCGATAACGCCGCAGCGTCTGCGAATCCGCGCACACGCGCGGATCGGTGTGGAAATCGAAACAGTCGGCGGCGACGTCATGCCCGCGCAGCTGATCGATCCATCGCTGCGTCAGGTGATGCAGGTGATCTTCGGGCCCGCGCCGTTCGATCAGCACCAGATATTCCGACGTGGCGAGGCGCGGTGCGAACGCCGGCGTGACGAAGCCGCCGGAGCGCGCCGTCACTTCAACGGTTGCCTCCAGGCACAGCGACACTGACGACTGCGCTCGCGCACGACGCATTCCGGTGGCGATACGCAGCAGCTGCGCCGGCGGCAGATCGACAAAATCCGCCACCGGAGGGCTGATGGTCACGAGATCCGGATCGCCCGTGTCGGGCAAACGTTTGAGCGCAACGTCGCGACGGCGCTTCTGCAACGCCCAGACCACACCGAGCACCACGAGCGCGCACGCCAGCCCGCCGCCGCCCGCCACGAGCCACGGCGAGGTCACGCGGCTCTGTTGGGCGACCGCGAATTGTCCGCCGCCAACGCGCTCCGCCGGACCCACGCGAATATCCGACGGTGCCTGCGCCGGCGGCGCGGCCTGCGTTGGCTGAACCACCGGAGGAGGCCCCGGACCTATCTGCGGGTCATCGTCAGGAATGAGGAAGAGGCCCAACAGAATCGCCCCCAGCACCACGGCGACTACGATGAGCACGATCGCGCCGGTAGAGACCCAGCGATGCTTGCCCGGAGTCTTCTCCAACGGGGCGGTTGGCGGACTCGGGGGCGGTGGAACGCCCCACCAGCGACGAAATTCACCATCGAACAGCCGCTGGTCTTCGACAGACGTGCAGAAGATCGGCCCAAGATGCGATGCGTAGGCTTGCGGCTCCGCCTGCAGATCCCGCCCCCGCTCCGCGAACGCGAGCAGCAACTCGTGCGCAGCCAGGTACTGGCGCGTGTCCACACGCAGCCCAGCATGGCGCAACCGCTCGATGAGCTGCGCCAGGTCCCGGGGTTCCAGTTCTACCGCCGCGTTCATGGGCTCAGCGGCGCGCGACGAAGCCTTCCAGCAGCGTGCGGACACGCGAGGCATCCTCGCCCTTGATGAGCGCACTCAGCCCTTCGCTTGCGAAGGCCTTCGCCTCACGCAGCGGCCGGTCCGCCTTCGCGCCCCGATGGATCGTGTACGCGAGCCACTGAATCAGCTCCGCCGGTGACAGTTTGTGATTGGTGGCGTTCGCTTCGCGCAGCTCGAAGAAGAATGCGGTCGCATCCTTCACGAGCGGCGCGTTCGGCCCCGCATCCGCGAGCGCGGCAAGGCGCGCCACGAGAATGTCGCGCAAGGCCTCCGGCTTCGGAAACGGAATGTCGAAATAGATGCAGCGGCGTAGGAACGGGTCGGGCAGGTTTTTCTCGGAGTTGCTGGTGATGATCACGATCGGCCGATAGGCCTGGTCGATCACGTCCAGCCCGCCGACCCGCACGTTCTTCAGCTCCTGCACGCGGAAGAACATCTGGTCGATCTCGTTGAGCAGGTCGTTCGGAAAGTCGCGCGGCGCCTTGTCGATCTCGTCGATCAGCACCACGCTGCGCAGCGGCCCCTGGTGGCCGAAGTCGGCGGCGACCACATCCGCCACCTTCTGGAACGGCTGCGCCCTCAGGAGCGCGCGCCCCAGCGCGTTGTAGGTGATGTAGTCCGCGTTGTTCGTGCTGCTCTTCGAATACTCCGCGTGAAAGCGGCCCAGCGTGTCGAAGCTGTAGAACAGATCGCGCGCCACGCTCGTCGATTTCGCCTCGAAGCGCTCCACGTGCGATGAAGCGACGCTGAGCTGCTGACGCGCGGCGAGCTGCCACGCGACGCTGAATGCAAGCTGCGATTTGCCCGTGCCCGGCTCGCCCGTGAGCAGCAGCGGCTTGTCGAGCACGAGCGCGACATTCACGGCATCCACGAGTCCCGCGCTCGGCTTGTAATCAGCGGGATGGTCACGCGCGAGCTGCCCGCCTCCGAGCGCCTCGCGACGATCCGCGCTGATGTCATCCACGTTGAGCTGGTAGTACATGGAGCCTCTCCCCTTGCGAGCGTCAGATTGCCGGGATCAGGTCGCGGACGGCCTTGACGAACTTCTGCATGTGAATCTTGCCCGGCGTGAGATAGAAGCGCGGATCCGACGCAAGCTCGGCAAGTTCCGCCTCGTGCGTGGCGATGAGTTCGCGAACCTCGTCGAGCGCCATCCAGTCACGGATGTCGCCGATCTCCACCGGATCGAGCTTCGTCAGGCGCGGCAGGGTGAGCGTAGCCGGCAGCTCCTGCTCCGGTGTCTCGAAGACCACGTTCAACCACAGCGCCAGAAAATGCGCCGGCGTCCCACCCAGCCCTGCGAGCAGGGCCTGCCAGGCTTTCTCCAGCCCGGGCAGGAGCCCCTCGCCGCAGTCGGCGAGGTCCCCCGAGGTGACTTCGAGCATGACGACCATCGGCCCCGCCGGGTTGCGCAGGAAGCGGCACAACTCGTCATCGGAGGCGATGCGACGGTTCAGGATGTCGCTCTTGATCACACCGCGAAGCACGGCGTCGTATTTGCCGGCGCGCGCCAGCGAGCGGTTCCACTGAAGCCGGTGCACTTCGACATTCGCGCCGTTGGCCGCGAACAGGTCCTCGAGGACGCGGCGCTGCTGCAAGCGGCTTACGAAGCCGGCGTGCTCTTCCCACTTGTGGCCCTGGAGCACGCAGACGAGAGAGCGCGCCGACTGCGCATTGGCGGCGAGACTGGTGAGATCGTCTTCCTGCTCCACGCGATTGCAGAGATAGGGAATCTCGGCAGGCATCGATGCTTTATGCGGCGCCGGCCCATCGAGCCACGTGCCGATGTTTTCCCTGAGCGCGTCGAAGTCGTCGTTCCAGCTGTTGTGACGCAGCTGCACGGCGATCACGTCGAGGAGCGGATGCAGTTCCTGCGGAAGCTGAGCAGGCGTCGGCATGGCCACGCCCACATCCACGCCCAATCTCACCGCCACGACTTTGACGTCCGGGTTCTTCCATGCCCTCAGGAGCTCACGGCGAATCCAGTCATCGGGACTCCGCAGGCGCGCGAGATTCGCGGGCGACACCCATTCAGGGCCGATGACGGCGAGCACGACCCGCGCTTCGCCGAGATGCCGCATGATGGGGTCTTCGAGGTGGTCGCCCGGCTTCAGGTCCGTATCGATGAAGGCGTCGAAATCCGCCTTCAGCCGCACCAGATCCGCGGCGAGACGCCCGGCCGCAAGACCATCCGCGTGACGATAGTTGACGAAGACGTCGGTCATCGAGGGGGGTGCCGTCCCTTATTCGAAGCGCCGGAGCGGAGCTCCCGCGGACACGCGCGCACGGCGCCGCAAGCGTTGTTTCTGTTATCTGTCGTCACCCCGACCTGTATCGCGGGCCGTGCAACGGTCCCGGGATTGTAGCGCCAGCGCGCGCCGTTACAGCAACAACGGCACGAGCCCGACGCTATCGAGCCCCTGCCGCACCAGCTGAACGGCGCGACGCATGTCCCGGGTCTGCAGCAACTCGCGCGTTTCAGCGTCGTTCAGCCCCGTTTTGAGCATCGCCGGCAGGTTGGCCTTCGCCGCGTCGATGCGCGCAAACAGCCGATCGAACAGCTCCTGAGCGTCCGGAACACCCGGCGGCATCCCGAACTTCGCGGACAGATCCAGGAGCTTCGCGAACGCGGGATTGTTCGCGCGGTGCCACTCCACGGTGAACACCTCGCGCCTCTGCGCCGGCGGATCGAGCAGCGCACAGGCGATCGCTTCCGCCGCGCCCCCGAAACCGCCGAGCACAAACAGCGGGCTGCCGCGCTCCAGACTCGCGAGCGCCTCTTCGAAGAGCCCCGGGAGAAACCCCGAGTATCCATTAACCTTGCCACCGAGCATGACGCGCGCGGCAACCTCCGGCACCACTTCGGGCGTCGGCAACTCCGGCACGGCGATCAGCATCGACGTCATCGACATGCGACGCATCGCGCTGAGCGTCACCGCGGAATTGAAAATCACGCGATCGGATCGCGTGGCCGCCTCGGTATCCGGCACCACATCCGCCGGCGCGATGCCCGCCAGCTCCTGCGGGATTCGCACCACGCGGCAGGAGTTGATCCACTGTGCTTCGATGCGCGGCGTGACTTCGAGATAGCTCGGCCACGCCGAATGGTTGTAGAGCCGCCCGATCACGAGATTGGTGTCGGGCCCGCCCAGGCTGTTGTCTTCCTGCTCGGCGGCGATGAGCCGCAGCAGGTCGTACGTGAAGTTGTCTTCGGTTTCCTTCCAGTGGCCGCCGTAAGCAAGGCTCGCACCCTGCCGAACCATCGGTCGCGCAATGCGCAGCATCAGCTCACGCAGATGCTCGAGCCCGAGGCCGCGCGCGAGCAGGAGATCCCGCTGGTAGGAGATCGCCAGCGCGATCAGGCGCTGCGCGCTTGCCCGTGACCGGTATTTGCTCGTCGTCATGGCGACACCTGGTCGAAGCTCTGGAAAGACAGGTTCGGAAAGAACTCGTCGAGAATGTCGAGCTCGAGCCCGGACAGGCCCCGGCCGGGATACACGATCCGCAGGTCCTGCTTCTCGCGCACCCGCGGAATGTGCAGCAGTGTGGTGGGATCAGGCAACCAGTTGAGCACGATGCAGTCCGGCCCGCTCGCAATCGTTCGCCCGACCGACGCATGAAGCGAGCCCAGCAACGCGTCCCTCAACACGATCGTGACGATCTGCTCCGCCTGGTCGCTCACCTTGTCGGACCAGCGGATGAGCGGCGAATTGCCAAGCTCGGGGATGCCGAGCGTTTGAGAGGCGTCGTCGAGCGCATCCACTACGACGGTGGGATTGAGCCGCCATTGCTCCGCCTTGCCCGCCACGGGCGCCTCCTGCACCGGGCGACGGAACAGCGCGAGCTCACGCCGGCACCACGGGCGGCTCGCATAGCGCGCGCTTCTTACCGCGATCATGGCGGCGGTCTGCGTCGCCGGCAGGTTCGATTGCAATACCCGCCCGAACACCGAGCCGAGCGGGATGTCGTTCTCGTCGTAGAAGGCGGCAAGCTGCGTCTGGCTGTAGATGTAGTCGCGGATGCTCTTCGCGGGCACCGTGCCATCCACCTTCGCGTGGCTGAGGAACAGCATGATCTTGGGCTGCAGGCCCTCGGGCCCGGCGGGCAGCGGCGGCTGCGGCTCATCGCGAAGAAGCAAGCCGGCAGAGCGACTCCGTCAGCTGCTTCAGCAGCGAGCGAACGACGGTCTCCACTTCCGCAGCGGGTCACGGCGGGTTCGACTCGGGCAGCGGCAACCCCGAAGGCCTGAGGAAGTTGAGCTCACGCAGTGCGCTCGGAACATTGAACGCCGTCGAATCGAGCGCAATCAGGGAGAAAGACCCTGCGAATACCCGGCGGCGCCGATAGCGCGAGTCGCGGTCAGCCAGTGTCGCCAGGCCGCGTCAGCGATCATGTGATCGTCGATCAGCAGCAGCACCACCTGCATATTGTTGTGAGGCGCGCCGGGGGAGGGCGAGGCTTGGAGAGCGCCTGTGCTCGTGGGCCTGAACTCCCCCGCAAGCGGCGGCGGCAGGCCGCCCTTGGGCGCCTCAGGCGCGGGAAACGAACGATAGAACACCTGCGGGCCCAGGCCGTTGCCGGGGCGCAGCCAGGCGTGGATGCGCCGCGCCAGCACCTCCCGAGCGGGCAATCCGGATGCCACAGCACATAGATGTCCGGAATTGGCTGAGTCACGAGCGCCCCCCCTTGAGATCGATCTATTTATTCTGTTCCTGGCTCGCTCATTGTCCCCAAAATGAAAAGCCCCCGCACCCGTCGAAACGGATGCGGGGGCCTGGGTAACGGAAGATTCAGGCGCCTTCGGGAATCAGCGCACCTTGGCCCTTGGCCCTCGAACGCCCTTTGTCGGCGCGCGCCCATTGCTTCATCGCTTGTGGGCGGCGCGCCCGCGTTGCACGGCGCTGATATAGCCACGATCCGTCAGCCACTCGCACACGCGCGTGGTTTCGTTCGGAACGAGGCCGAGCGCATTTTGCAGCTCGCCGGATTGCAGTGGACGGCGCGAAAGTCCGAGCACGCGCAGCACACGCTCATGCGTGGCCGCCAGGGTTTGCAGGTCGCCTGACACGATCTCGAAGGTGCTGTGGTCGCGGGTTGAACTCATTGCGGCTCCTTTCCAATCTGCTGCCTCTTAATAGATACGCCGCCGATCACGGTGATCGCGAGGGGGTCACGGTACCGTGACCGGCGGCGCTGGGACGTAGAGGCGACGTCCTTGGGTGAAGCATTGCAACGCATGTGCCAGCGTCGCCGCACGGCCACAGGCACGTGAAACATGCACTTACACGCGCGGCGCACGCACCGTGCGTTCACCAACGATGCAACACGAAGCGTAGAGGCACCTCGAGGGTGCGTGTGTTAATGAAATGTGAAATGCGTCGCAGGGCCCGCGCAGTGCGCGAGCCGTGGGAATTACGCGATGGCCGCGTCTACGACTTTCTGGGCTTCGGCGAAGATTTCGCGCAGATGCGCGTCGCCGCGGAAACTTTCCGCATAGATCTTGTAGACGTCCTCGGTACCCGAGGGACGCGCGGCGAACCAGCCGTTCACCGTCGACACCTTGATGCCGCCGATCGGCGCGTTGTTTCCCGGTGCGCGATCGAGCACCTGCGTGATCGGATCGCCGGCAAATTGCGTGAGCTTGAACTCGCTGGCCGACAGCTTCGAAAGCTTGCGCTTCTGCTCGCGCGTTGCCGCCGCATCGACGCGACTGAACACGGGCTCGCCGAGATCGCGCGTCATGGCCTGATAGAGCTCGCCCGGATCGCGGCCGGAACGCGCCGTCATTTCGACGGACCAGCAGCGCCGGCACCAGGCCGTCCTTGTCCGTCGTCCACACGGCGCCATCGCGACGGCTGAACGATGCGCCCGCGCTCTCTTCTCCGCCGAAGCCGAGCGCGCCGGACACGAGCCCGTCGACGTACCACTTGAAGCCGACGGGCACTTCGTAGAGCCGGCGTTCCAGGCGCTTCGCGACGCGATCGATCATCTGGCTGCTGACAACCGTCTTGCCGACCGCGGCGGACGCGGACCAGTTCGGCCGATTGCGGAACAGGTAGTCGATCATCACAGAGAGGTAATGATTCGAGGGCAGGAGCCCGACGCTCTTCGCGACGATGCCGTGACGGTCGTGATCCGTGTCGCACGCGAACGCGACATCGAAGCGATCCTTCAGCCGATGAGCCTTGCATCGCGTACGGCGAGGAAGGATCCATGCGGATCTTTCCATCCCAGTCGAGGCTCATGAAAGCGAACCGCGCATCGACCTCGTCGCTCACGATGGTGAGATCGAGCTTGTAGTAATCGGCAATGCGCGCCCAGTAGTGCAACGCCCGCGCCACCGAGCGGATCCACGCCCATGCGTACTTTGCCGCTGCGGATCACGTCCATGTCGAGCACGGAGCCCAGGTCCGCGACGTATGCGGAAACGTAGTCGTGCTCATGCGTGGTGGCCGCGCGCCGCGCCTGCGCGAGCGGAACGCGCTTCACGTCCACGAGGCCGGTCGCGGGAGGATGCGGTTCGCTTCGTTCTCGATCCAGCTGGTCGCGTCCGTATCAGCCGGACCGCCGTTGGTGGGGTTGTACTTGAAGCCGCCGCTGTCGGGCGGATTGTGGGACGGCGTGATGACGATGCCGTCCGCCAGCCCCGACGTGCGGCCGCGGTTGTAGACCAGGATTGCGTGAGAAACGGCCGGCGTGGGGGTGAACTCATCCCCGCCGAGACCATCGTTTCCACACCGTTCGCGGCCAGCACCTCCAGGGCGCTTGCGAACGCGGGCGCGGAGAGCGCATGCGATTCGGCCCCGAGGAATAGTGGCCCGGTGGTGCCCTGCTGCTTGCGGTAGACGCAGATCGCCTGCGTGATCGCCAGCACGTGCGCTTCCGTTGAAGCTTGCCCTCGAACGAGCTGCCGCGATGCCCCGGACGTGCCGGAACGCGACCTTCTGGGAGACGACCGACACATCCGGCCGCTCCGAGTAGTACGCGGTGATCAGCCGCGGTACATCGACGAGTAAATTCCGAGGAGCCGGTTTCCCCGCCAGGGGGTTCAGCGACGCGCCCACGGCGGCGGCGCTTACTTGACCACCGCGGGCGGGGTCGTCCCGCTGTCTGGCGCCGGAGGTCACGGCGTCGCCCTTCTTCTTCGTACCCGAAGTCATGAGCTTGTCCACCAAATCACTCATGTAGTGGGGGCGACTTCGTCTTACGGGCGAATCAGTGAGTACACGGCAGGCACCACCAGCAGCGTCAGGAACACTGAAACTAGGGTGCCATAAAACACGACAACGCCGATAGGCTTGCGTTGCTCCGCCCGCTCCGCCCCGCTCCCGTGGCGAACAGGAAGGGCAGCGCGCCGAAAGCGGTACAGAGACTGGTCATCAGGATGGGGCGGAGACGGGTTTCGGCCGCCTTCACCACGGCATCGGTGAACTCGACGCCCCGGTCGCGCAGCTGGTTGGCGAACTCCACGATCAGCACGCCGTTCTTGGCCGCGATGCCCACGAGCATCACCACGGCGATCTGGCTGAAGATGTTGATGCTCAGCCGTAGAGCTTGAGGCCGAACACCGCGCCCAGCAGCGCGAGCGGCACCGTCACCATGATGATGGCCGGATGGATGAAGCTCTCGAACTGCGCCGCCAGCACCAGGAACACGATCGCGATAGCGAAGATGAACGTGGTGTACAGCTGGCTGCCGCCCTTCAGGAACTCACCGGACTCGCCGTTGAACGCGAGCGACGCGCCCGCCGGCAGCTTCTCGCGCACGGTGTCCTGGAACCACTTCACCGCCTCGCCATCGTGTAGCCGTCCGCGAGGCCCGCGGAGACCTCGATGCTGCGAACACGGTTGAAGCGATTGAGCGCGGTGGCGCCCGCGATCTCCTGCAGCGTCACGAGATTCGACAGCGGGATGAGCTGGCCGGTGCGATCCGAGCGCACCTGGATGTTCGTAAGGTCGGTAGTCGTCGCGCGCTCGTCCGCGCGGCTCTGAAGGATGACGTTGTACTCACGGCCGCGATCGACATACGTCGTCACGATGCGCGAGCCCAGCATCGTCTCGAGCGTGCCGCCGATCGTCTGCAGCGACACGCCAAGGTCGGCCGCGCGGTTGCGATCGATGGAGACGCGGATCTGCGGCTTGCGCTCCTTGTAGTTCGTGTCGATCTGGGTCAGGCGGGTTCTGCTGAGCCAGATCCATGAGCTGCTTCGACCACACGGACAGTTGCTCGTAATCCGGCCCGCCGAGCGAAGCCTGGATCGGCTTGCCGAAACCGCGGCCCAATCCGCCGGGCGAGAACGTGTTGATGCGCACGCCCGGAATGACACCGGCCTTTCGCGCGATCGACTGCCCGATTTCCTGCGCGGAGCGCGTCCGCTCGTGCCAATCCTTCAGTACGAGGAAGATGCGCGCGGAGTTCACGTCGCCACCGCCGTTGAAGTTGCCCGGCAGGCGCAGCAATACACGCTCGATGTCGTTGTACTGGCGACGTTCAGCGTCGACGATGGCTTCGAGCTTGGCGGCATTGCGGGTCGTGTAATCGAAGCTCGCGCCCTCGGGCGCTTCCATGAACACGACCGTGCGGCCGACGTCCGCCGTCGGCGCAAACTCGCTCGGCAGGAAGTGGAACGTGAGCCCACCCACCACCATGAGCCCACCCACCGCCCCGACGATGAGCCACGGGCGGCGAATGAGGCCGCGCAGCCGGCGCTCGTAGCTGGCGCTGAACTTCGTGAAGAAGCGATCGATCGCTTCCGCAACCTTGTTGTGCTTGATGTTGCTGAGGTTCGCCTTCGACGCGAGCATCGGCGTCAGCGTCAGCGCGATGAGCGCCGAGAACAGCACGGAGGCGGCCAGCGTGAAGCCGAACTCGCGGAACAGCCGGCCGATGTCGCCCGGCAGGAATGAGATGGGGATGAACACCGCGGCGAGCGTCAGCGTCGTCGCGATGACGGCGAAGCCGATTTCCTTCGAGCCGTTGACGGCGGCGACGACGGTCTCCTCGCCTTCTTCCGCGCGGCGGAAGATGTTCTCGAGCACCACGATCGCATCGTCGACGACGAGACCGATGGCGAGCACGAGCGCGAGCAACGTGAGCACGTTGATCGTGTAACCGAGCGCATACATCGCGGTGAACGTCGCGACGATGGACACGGGAATCGTGATCGCCGGAATCAGGGTCGCGCGCAGGCTTCCGAGGAACGCGTAGATCACGATCAGCACGGAGACGAACGCCAGCGCCAGCGCGATCACCACTTCATGCAGCGCCGCCTGAATGGAAAGCGAGTTGTCCATGTTGACGACGAGCGACATGCCCTTCGGCAGCGTGGGTCTCACGCGCGCCATGGCTTTCTGCATGCCCTGCGCGACATCCAGCATATTCGCCTTGGACTGTGCTTCGATCTGAATGCCGACGCCAGGCTTGCCGTCGGTGTTCATGATCGAGCGCTCGTCTTCCGCGGCGAGACGCACGTCCGCCACTTCGCCGAGGCGGATGAGCTGATTGCCCTGGCTGCGCCCGATGACGAGCGCGCGGAAGTCCGCTTCCTTGTCGAGGCCGACCGTCGTACGCAGCGAGAACTCGCGCGTCTGGGACTCGAGGCGCCCGGCCGGTAGCTGCACGTTTTCGCGGCGGAGCGAGCTTTCGATGTCCGCCACGGTGAGCTGGCGGGCGGCGAGCGCCGCGCGGTCCAGCCAGATTCGCATCGCGTAGCGGCGGCCACCGCCGACGCCTACACGGGCCACACCCGGCACGGTCGAGAGCTGGTCGACGACAAAGCGCTCGGCGTAATCGGTGAGCTCGAGCGCCGACATGTTGTCGGCGTTGAGGTTCAGCATCATCACCGGGTCGGCGCTCGAATCGGACTTCGCGATCTCGGGCGCGTCCGCTTCATCGGGCAACGCGTTGGCGACACGCGAGATGCGGTCGCGGATGTCGTTCGCGGCGCTGTCTACGTCGCGATCGACCGAGAACTCGACGTTGATGTTGGAGCGCTCGTCGACGCTGCTCGAGGTGATCTTCTCGATACCCTCGATGCCGGCGATACGATCCTCGATCACCTGGGTGATCTTGTTCTCGATGACCGCCGCGGAGGCGCCGCGATAGTTGGTGGAGATCGAGACGACGGGGCGCGTGATGTCGGGATATTCGCGTACGGAGAGGCGCTGCAGGCAGACCATCCGAAGATGATCAGCATCAGGCTGATGACGGTCGCGAAGACCGGGCGACGGATCGAGATCTCGGCGATACGCATGGCGGCGCTGCCGTCAGGTCGTCGTGGGAACGGCCGTGGAAGCCACAGCGGTCCCGCCGTCAGAGCTCACCTCGAAGACCTGGCCGCCGTCGCGCACCTTCTGCGTGCCTTCGACGATGACGCGTTCGCCCCCTTCGAGCCCTTCGGTCACCTGCACCTGCCGGGCTTGCGGCGGCCGGTGGTCACCTCGCGCTTGGAGACGAGGCCATTCTTGACGACGAACACGAAGCTCTTGCCCTGCTCCGGAACGATGGCGCCTTCGGGAACGAGCAGTGCGCTCGAAGCGGGCGCGCTGATCTTGGCGGTCATGAACATGCCGGGCTTCAGGATGCCCTTCTCGTTCGGCACCTCGGCACGAACGATGATCGAGCGCGTGACCGGGTCGACGCGCGAATCGAGCGTCGCGACCTTGCCGACGAACGACTGGTTGGCGATACCGGCGATCTGCGCCGTGATCTTGAGACCCGGCTGAACCGCGAACATGTACGCCTGCGGCACGCTGAAATCGAGCTTCACCACCGAGGTGTCGTCGAGCGTGCTGATGATGCCGCCCGGCTCACGAGGCCGCCGAGGCTCACGCGCCGGAAGCCCATGTGGCCGCTGAACGGCGCACGGATGATGGTGTCTTCCACCTTCGCGCGCGCGGCGATGACTTTCGCTTCGTTGGACTTGTTGGTCGCCTCGAGCGTGTCGAGCTGCGACTGGGACAAGGCGTGCGTCGTGAAGAGCTCGCGACTGCGCTTGAACTGCGCGCTGCTCTCGGCGAGCGACGCTTCCGCCGACGCGAGATCCGAACGGGCCTGGATGCTGTCGAACTCGACGAGCACGGCACCCTTCTTCACGAACTGTCCTTCGGTGAAGTGGATGGCCGTGATGGTGTTCATCGTCTTCGAAGTGATCTCCGTCGACTCGTTCGCTACCGCATTGCCGATGGCTTCGATCTCGAGCCCGAGCTCACCGAGCGAGGGCCTCCGCCGTCACGACGCCGATCTGCTGATTGCACCGACACCGAACCCGCCGGGACCGCCCGGACGACCGGGCCCACCACCCGCCTGCGCGCCCATCGGCGGCTTGCCACCGGGGCCGGCGGCGGCCTGCGGATCGCCGCTCTTCGCGCAACCGCCGAGCACTGCGAACAAGCAAAGAGCTGAAAACATCAGCCATCCGGACACGGATGCCCGTGCCGCGCCGACAGCGACCGGCGACGATGAATGATCAGCGCAGCTAAGGGGCCGCATCGGCTTCCTCGAGTGGGGATTCGCGGGCAATTTGGCCGTGAGACCGGGGCCGGGCAAGGGAAATGTCATCAATCGCACGTGCACAGTATGAGTTTCGAAGGTTCGACCACATCGCAGGACCCCGGGCGCGAACGCGGACAGGCCAGGGTACGGGCGGGCCCTTACGGAGCGCGCGAAAGATGCCTGTGGACGCTGCCCGCGACAAGCAAAATCGGCTCATAAGCACATGATTTCGTGGCGTCCATGATGCCCGGCCAAGGCGCGGACGTGCGGCCCGGCGCGAGGTGTTTTCACCCCGATGCAAGAATGTCGTGCTCTACCTATTCGAAGATCCGATCGGTGCACCGGCAGGCCCCGGCGGAAGCTTCACCGACACGCGACGATCGTCTGTCCTACATCGCGGTGCGCGCTCCGCCGACATTTTCGCCACGGCGCTCACGGCAACATGGCACCCAGATCGAAGCGGGGCATCGGGCTGCCGCGGGAGAGGGCGAAATGCTTCACTACGCAGTCGTGTTTTTCATCATCGCGCTGATCGCGGCCGTGTTCGGCTTTGGTGGCATCGCCGCCGGTGCGGTAGGCATCGCGAAAGTGCTGTTCTTCGTGTTCCTGATCCTGGCGGCGGTGAGCTTCATCGCCAACATGGCTCGCAGGACCTGATCTCTTGGTGAAATCGGTGGCGTGCGACTGATACTGACAGCGCGCACTACCGGGCGAACGAGTCGCGGTGCTCTTTCACACCACCGCACTCACTTTTTCGAGGTCCCGGCCTCCAAAACCGGGCCAGAAAGAAAAAGGCCGATGCCATCGAGGCACCGGCCTTTTTCTTTGCGAGGAAGAGGCCCTCAATCGCCGGGCGGCTTAATAAGAAGAGCGCGCGACGCAGGCTTCTTCCTCTTGGCCGCCCGGCGACTGAGGGCTTCTCGTTCCTCAGTGAGCCGGAACGGTGTCCTTCCCTCCGCGACGCGCGCCACGGCGCACCGGCTTCTCATCCTTCGGCGCCACCGGCAGCGGCGTAGGCTGATGAGTGAGCGCAACCTGCAACACCTCGTCGATCCACTTGACCGGCTTGATCTCGAGATTGCCCTTGATGTTGTCGGGAATCTCAACGAGATCCTTCTGGTTCTCGTCCGGATGAGCACCGTCTTGATGCCACCGCGGTGAGCCGCCAGCAGTTTCTCCTTCAAGCCGCCGATCGGCAGCACTTCGCCGCGCAGGGTGATCTCACCCGTCATGGCAACGTCCGACCGAACCGGGATGCGCGTGAGCGCCGACACCAGCGCCGTGCACATACCGATACCCGCGCTCGGGCCGTCTTTCGGCGTAGCGCCTTCGGGCATGTGCAAGTGGACGTCGTTCTTCTGATAGAAGTCCGGGTCCAGCCCCAGCACCTGCGCCCGTGAGCGCACCACCGTCATCGCGGCCTGAATCGACTCCTGCATCACCTCGCCCAGCTGGCCCGTGTGCTGCAGCTTGCCCTTGCCCGGAACGATCGCGGCTTCGATGGTCAGCAGTTCGCCGCCCACTTCCGTCCACGCAAGCCCGGTGACCTGGCCGATGCGGTTCTCGTCCTCCGCCTTGCCGTAGCGGAAGCGCTTCACACCGAGGAACTTGTCGATGTTCTTCGGCGTAACCGAGACCTGCTTCTGGTCCTTCTTCGCGAGCAGCATCTGCTTCACGGCCTTGCGGCAGATCTTCGCCACTTCGCGTTCGAGGCTGCGCACACCGGCCTCGCGCGTGTAGTAGCGCACGATGTCGAGCAACGCGGCGTCGGTGACCTTCAGCTCGTCATCCTTCACGCCGTTGTTCTTCATCTGCTTCGGCAGCAGGTAGCGCTTCGCGATGTTCATCTTCTCGTCTTCCGTGTAACCGGGCAGACGGATGACTTCCATGCGATCGAGTAACGGAGCGGGAATGTTCAGGCTGTTCGCCGTACACACGAACATCACATCCGACAGGTCGAGATCGACCTCGAGGTAATGGTCGTTGAACGTGGCGTTCTGCTCAGGGTCGAGCACTTCCAGCAGCGCCGCCGACGGGTCGCCGCGGAAGTCCATCGACATCTTGTCGATCTCGTCGAGCAGGAACAGCGGGTTGTGCACGCCGGCCTTCGACATGTTCTGCACGATCTTGCCGGGCATCGAGCCGATGTACGTCCGACGGTGACCGCGAATCTCGGCCTCGTCTCTCACGCCACCCAGCGACATGCGCACGAACTTGCGGTTCGTCGCGCGCGCGATGCTCTGGCCCAGCGAGGTCTTGCCGACGCCCGGAGGCCCGACGAGACACAGGATGGGACCCTTCAGCTTGTCCACGCGCTGCTGCACGGCCAGGTACTCGACGATGCGCTCCTTGACCTTGTCCAGGCCGAAGTGGTCTTCGTCCAGCACCTTCTCGGCGCGGGCGATGTCCTTGATGACTTTCGTCTTCTTCTTCCAGGGCACCTTCACGAGCCAGTCGATGTAGTTGCGCACGACCGTGGCTTCAGCCGACATCGGCGACATCATCTTGAGCTTGTTGAGCTCGCTCGTGGCCTTCTCACGGGCTTCCTTCGGCATGCCCGCCTTCGAAATCTTCTGCTCGAGCTCGGTGATCTCGTTGCCGCCCTCGTCCATCTCGCCGAGCTCTTTCTGAATGGCCTTCATCTGCTCATTCAAGTAGTACTCGCGCTGCGACTTCTCCATCTGCGCCTTCACGCGCCCACGGATTCGCTTCTCGATCTGCAGCACGTCCATCTCGCCTTCGATGGCGACGAGGATGTGTTCGAGACGCTTGCGAATGTCGAGGATCTCGAGAACCTTCTGCTTCTCGGGCAACTTGAGCGACATGTGCGCGGCCACCGTGTCGGCCAGGCGACCCGCGTGCTCGATGCCCGCGAGCGCTGTCAGCACTTCCGGCGGCACTTTCTTGTTGAGCTTTACGTACTGCTCGAACTGGGAGATGACCGAGCGGCCGAGAACATCCATCTCGCGCTCGTCGTAAGCCTCCACATCGGGCATCAGCACCACGTCGGCGGAGTAATGCTCCCCGGCATGCAGGCGCTCGATGCGAGCACGGTCCACGCCCTCGACTAGCACCTTCACCGTGCCGTCCGGGAGCTTCAACAACTGGAGAATCGTGGCGACCGTGCCAATGCGGTAAAGGTCATCGGCTTTCGGGTCGTCGACGTCGGCCTGCTTTTGCGCGACAAGCATGATTCGCTTGTCCGCACGCATGGCGACATCGAGCGCCTGAATGGATTTTTCTCGCCCGACGAAAAGCGGAATCACCATGTGCGGATAGACCACCACATCGCGAAGCGGGAGAACGGGGACGCTCTCGAGCCCGGGAGGTGGAGTCGTCGTCACAGAGGTGGGAGAAGTGTCGGACACGCTGGAGCCCTCGCTTTTGCACATGAGACGGCTTCAGGTGCGAGCCGAAGCCGACTACACGTGAGTTTGTAGTCTAGCGGGAAATAAGGGATACGCGGCTGCCTTTCAACGACGTGAGTCGCGAAAAGCCTACTCCGGAAGGAGGAGATGGGACGCAGGTACAAAAGAGAGCGGGGCCGCATGGCCCCGCCACACTCAATGATGATTCGTCCCCGTTACGCGACGCGGCTGCGTCTCGTCTTCGGATTTGTAGACGATGTAAGGCTTGGTCGAGCCTTCGATCACGGTCTCGTCGACCACGACCTTGGCTACGTTGCGCATCGACGGCAGCTCATACATGGTCTCGAGCAACACGTTCTCGAGGATGGTGCGCAGACCGCGCGCGCCCGTACGGCGCTGCATGGCACGCGTCGCCACCGCCCGCAAGGCGTCCTCGCGGAACTCGAGCTCGGCGCCCTCCATGTCGAACAGGCGCTTGTACTGCTTGGTCAACGCATTCTTGGGATCCGTGAGGATCGAGATCAAGGCGGCTTCGTCGAGCTCGTCCAGCGTCGCCACCACAGGCAGACGGCCGACGAACTCGGGGATGAGGCCGTACTTGATCAGGTCTTCCGGCTCGACGTCGTGGAACAGGTCGCTGCCGTGCGCGCGCGACTCCTGCGAACGCACTTCGGACGTGAACCCGATACCGCTCTTCTGCGTGCGGTTGAGAATGATCTTCTCGAGGCCCGCGAAGGCGCCGCCGACGATGAACAGGATGTTGCCCGTGTCGACCTGCAGGAACTCCTGCTGCGGATGCTTGCGGCCGCCTTGGGGCGGAACCGAAGCGATCGTGCCTTCGATGAGCTTCAGCAGCGCCTGCTGCACGCCCTCGCCCGACACGTCACGCGTGATAGATGGGTTGTCGCTCTTACGCGAGATCTTGTCGATCTCGTCGATGTAGACGATACCGGTCTGCGCCTTCTCGACGTCGTAGTCGCACTTCTGAAGGAGCTTCTGGATGATGTTCTCGACGTCCTCACCCACATAGCCCGCTTCGGTCAGCGTCGTGGCATCCGCGATGGTGAACGGCACGTTGAGAAGCCGCGCGAGCGTCTCGGCAAGCAACGTCTTGCCGCAGCCCGTCGGGCCGATCAGCAGGATGTTGGACTTGGCGATCTCGACGTCGTCCTTCGAACGACCCGTCGCACTACGCAGCTGGAGGCGCTTGTAGTGGTTGTAGACGGCGACGGACAGCGTCTTTTTCGCCCGCTCCTGGCCGATGACGTATTCGTCGAGAACCTTCTTGATCTCGTGTGGCTTGGGGAGCTTGTCACGCGCCCGCTCGGCGCGATCTTCCAGCTCTTCCCGGATGATGTCGTTGCAAAGCTCGACACATTCGTCACACACGAACACAGACGGGCCGGCGATCAGCTTGCGAACCTCGTGCTGACTCTTTCCACAGAAGGAGCAATACAGAAGTTTGCCGTCGTCGTGCCGGCCGCTGCGGGAGTCTTCACTCATCGATCGTTGCCCTCGTGAAGCACCTTGAGCTCCTTACGAGCAAGTTCGGTGCCTTGGCATGTTCGCTGGGGTTATAGCACGTGCGGGAGGCGCCTAGCAAAGCGCCTCCCTTGACGTAAGCCATTGTGGGAAAGGGATTTGTACTTACCTTGAGCTACCGGTTTCAGCTTTTTGCGGGAACCGCGGAGGCGATCTCGACCCGGCTTTCCAGAATCTTGTCGATCAGGCCATAGCTCACCGCATCGGCGGCGGCCATGAAATTATCGCGGTCCGTGTCCTTCTTGATGGCTTCGACGCTCTGGCCGGTGTGCTTGGCCAGGATCTTGTTCAGCCGGTCACGGGTGTAGAGCATTTCCCGGGCATGGATTTCCATGTCCGCCGCCTGGCCCTGGAAGCCGCCCAGCGGCTGGTGAATCATCATCCGGGCATGCGGCAGGGCGAAACGCTTGCCCTTGGCGCCACCCGCGAGCAGGACGGCGCCCATGCTGGCCGCCTGGCCGATGCAGATGGTGCACACGTCAGGCTTCACGAACTGCATGGTGTCGTAGATCGCAAGGCCAGCGCTGACCACGCCGCCCGGCGAGTTGATGTAGAGCGAGATGTCCTTGTCCGGGTTCTCGGACTCGAGAAACAGCATCTGGGCGACGATGACGTTCGCCATGTAGTCGTCCACCGGACCGACGGCGAAGATCAGCCGCTCCTTCAGGAGCCGCGAATAGATGTCATACGCCCGTTCGCCACGCGCCGTCTGTTCGACGACCATCGGGACCAGGTTCAATGCACGCTCGTTCATGTAGTCCTCTTTAGGCCTTAGTTAGGGGCCTGCGAGCCAGTCTGGCTCTGACCGAAACCCGTCAGCTCCGAAAAGGTCGACGGCTTCTCGGTGATCTTCGCTTTTCCAACAACCCAGTCCACTACCTGATCTTCCAGTACCGCAGACTCGATCTGACGCATCGCGTCGGCGTTTTGCAAGTAGGCGCGTCGCACTTCGTCCGCATTGGGGTACGCGGCGGCCAGATCGTTCAATCGCGTCTGCACGCGTTCGCGATCGACCTTCAGGTTCTCGCCCTTCACGATCTCACCCAGGATCAGCCCGAGCGCCACGCGACGGCGCGCGGACTCCTCGAACGTGCTCGCCGGCGGCAGCTGGCTCGGATCCGAAATGTTGGCGCGGCGGGCCATATCCAGCTGCAGCTGCTGGATCTGCTCTTCGATCAGCGCCTTCGGCACGTCGAACTTGTTCGCCGTATACAGCGATTCGAGCACCTGCGTGCGCAAGCGGTTGCGAATGAGGTCCTCGAGCTCGCGGTTCATGCTCTGGCGCACCTCGCTACGCAGCGCTTCCACGCCGCCTTCCTTCACGCCGAACGCGGCAATGAACTCGTCGTTCACCTCCGGAAGAACCTGCTCCTCGACCTGCTTCACGCTCAACTCGAAGATAGCCTGTTTGCCGGCCAGCTCCTTGTTGGGATGCTCGGCGGGGAAATCAACGGTCGCGGCACGGCTATCACCCGCCTTCGCGCCCTTCACGGCTTCCTCCAGCTCCTTCATCACACGGCCCGCGCCGATGATGAAGCTCACGTCCTTGCCCTCGCCGTCCTTCAACGGCGTCTCGCCGACGCGGCTCGTGTAGTCCATGGTGACGCGATCGGTGTCCTGCGCCCCGCGTTCCACCCCGTTGAACACGGGGCGCTGCTTGCGCATGCTTTCGATCATCGCGTCGACATCCGACTCTTCCACCGACGCGGTCGGGCGCTCGACGGCGATGTCACTCACCGGGTTGAGACGCACGTCCGGCAGCACTTCAAAAGTGGCCGTGTACTTGAGATCGCCGCCCGGCTGCAGCTCGATGCGCGGGCTGCCAGCGGGGTTCAGCTTCTCCTGGTTCACCGCCTCGGAATAGCTGCTGCGGATGAGGTCGCCCACGACCTCGGTGCGCACCTGCTCGCCGAACTGCTTCTGGATGACCGCGAGCGGCGCCTTGCCGGGGCGGAACCCCTTGAGGCGGGCCGTGCGGGACAGCTGCTTGAGGCGCGAATCCACTTCCGTGGCCACGCGATCGCCGGGGACGGCCACTTCGAGACGTCGCTCGAGACCGCCGGTGGTCGTCAAAGATACCTGCATCGCTCAAATCCTCGACTCGAAAGCCCGCTTCCGGGCAGGAAAGCTATTGGGACCCCGTTTCACGGCGGGGCTCGCGCGACCGCGGACGGCTCTGGTGCGAAAGGCGAGACTCGAACTCGCACGGGTTACCCCGCCGGCTTCTAAGGCCGGTGCGTCTACCAATTCCGCCACTCTCGCACGCGCCGCGCCTCTACCCTTCACGGAACGGCGCCGCGCCGCTGCCGCGCTTCGCCCTGAAAGGCGGTTGAGGGCCGTACGTGGGGGCGCGGGATTATAGCTGCGATCAGCGTTTGTCGCGTGTCGAGTGTGCGAGCAGGCGTAGCACGGACTTAATTGAGTCGATTTGATCCTGCAAAGGATCGCTGACGGTCCTCACGAGCAGCCGCGCCACATCCTCATCTATATCGGCGTTCTGGCTGCGGAGTGCGACAACGGCCACGGCTACGGCGGACTGCATGGCGCGCAGCCGGTCCGAAACCTCCCGAAGACGCGTGGTAACACGCTGGATCTGCAAAGACGAACGAGTGGCCATGCGGCGCTTCCTTTGAATCGATGCCAGCGCGGCTCGCCACTCCTCGAGCCGCGCTGCGGGCTTCCTCGGTGAGCCGCTCCGGACCACACCCGTTTCCCACACATCACAAAAGTACGAATTTACGCACTAAAATCAAACATTTCTGGCATTTTCATGGCGCGGCATTTACAGTCCGCGCCATGCTCAAGACCGGAGAATCCACCGATCTCAATCCTCCAGACGGATTTCCCGCCCGTCTCCGTCAAGTCATCGATTCGTACGGAAATACGAGCATGCTGGCGAAGGAGATCCAACGCTCCGAGGGAGCGCTGCGGAAATGGCTGCGGGGGCTCTCTGAACCGAACGTCAGCGACCTGCGCTCGATCTGCGAGGTCACCCACACCAGCGTCGAATGGCTGGTGATGGGTCGGGGTGTGCGGGCGGAGACTTTCGGCGATCCGGGACAGAGTGTCGGCGAGGCCCGTGGCGCCAACCCCGAGCTGCCGCCACTCAACTACAGACTCATGGACGATGTCGTGCGGTCAATCCGCCACGAAAGTCCTATCCTTCTGGGCAACGAGGTGCAGCCGGAAAAACAGTCGGCCGTCATCACCACCGTTTACAACATGTCCCGTCGCAGCCGGGTCGTGGATTCGGAAGAAGTGTCGAGGATCGTGGGCCTCACGGCCTGATGAATGTGCTGGAGTTCGATGTGCAACGTATTGGCCGGGCTCTGATTTTCGCTGCTTCCACGGTCTTTATCCTCGCCTGCGGCGCCGCCGCGCTGGCCCAGGCCCCGGGCGCCAACGCGAAGACGCCGGAAGCCTGCCGCGCCGTTCTCCAGGAGAAGGAGCGCCTGGCCTGCTACGACGAACTGTTCGGGGCCCCGGAAGGCGGACTGATCGAGCAGGCACCCAACCCGCCGGCGGCGGTGGCGGAACCGAAGCCCTCGTCCCTGCTGGACCAGCGCTGGGAGCTTTCGCCCGACCAGAAACAAGGCACGTTCCGCGTCGATCCGCACAAGCCGGTCTACATCCTGGCGGCGTTCCACGCGAGCAGCGCGAACGACAAGCCCTCGAGCCCAAGCGAAGATCACAGCGTGATCGACTCCCTCGGTCTGCAGAACACGGAGACCAAGTTCCAGATCAGCCTCAAAAGCAAGCTGTGGGAAAACATCATCGGGGACTATTCCGACCTCTGGTTCGGCTACACGCAGTCCTCGCGCTGGCAGGTTTTCAATCCCGCGCAGTCCCGCCCCTTCCGCGAGACCGACTACGAACCGGAGCTGATGCTGAACTTCCGCACCCACCGGGAGCTGCCCTTCGGCTGGGACCTGCGCATGAGCGGCGTCAGCCTCACGCACGTCTCCAACGGCCGAGACGTGCCGCAGTCGCGCAGCTGGAATCGGGTCATCGGCCAGTTCGGCATCGACCGGCCCGGGTGGTCGGTGGTGGTGCGCCCGTGGTGGCGTATCCATGAAGACCGCGCGTCCGACGACAACCCGGACATCGAGGATTTCATGGGACGCGGGGAGGTGCTCGTCACCCGCGACTGGGGCGGGCACGAGATCTCGGCGCTCTTCCGGAATTCGCTGCGCGGCGGGGAGCGCTCACACAGCGCGCTCGAGCTCAACTGGGCGTTCCCGATTCATGGCGAGCTGAAGGGCTACCTTCAGTTCTTCAGCGGCTACGGGGAGAGCCTCATCGACTACAACCACTCGGCCAACTACGTGGGCCTCGGGGTCTCGCTCATCGAGTGGTATTCGAATACGGCGGAAACGCGGCGGAAATGAAAGGGGTACGACCGGGGCGGCCACCCCGTACAGCGAGCGGCGCTTCGCGCCGGAAGAATCAGCGCTCTTGCGCAGCGGCCAGCCGCGCGAACATCCGCTTCATCGATTGCACCCGGGCGATGTATCCCGCAGCGCTGTGATCGCCACATCGCTGGCCCGGCGCCAGACGAAATCCCCGCCTCGCATAGAGATTCCCCGCGCCCACGCCGCACAGGTGCATGAGCGTCGCGAGGTTCTGCTTTTGAGCCAGCGTCGCTGAACGGATCCGGTGACGCCTCAGCGCATCGGCAACTCCACGGTCCAGGTAAGCGGACGTCAGCTCGACCGCGTGACTCGGTACGACCCTGAAATATAGGCTCGTGAACCAGCACGAGCGCCAGTCGTTCCACGGCCCGTCCTCCACCACGACGTGATCGTGGATGCAGAAGCGCTTCGCCTCTTCGAAAGTCCCATCGGTGATCTGGTACATGCCGACCGCGCTCGAGGCGGGCCGGTACATCTCGAACGGCTCCGGGTTCCAGGACCAGCGCCAGTAGGTGCGCACGATGGGGTTGCCGGACCCCTCCACCTGCGCAAGCGCGGCGAGAAACTCCGGCGTCATGACGGCCGTGGAATGCCTGCGAAAGATCGTCGCATACGCTTCCCAGCTTTCCCCAGGCGATTTGTAAAGCGTGCCGCTCACCGGAAAGAAAAGCTCGGTGGGCTTGCGAATCACCTGATAGAAAAAATTTACGGTGATCGCCAACGCGGCGAACGTCACCACTGAAGTGACCACCTGCAGCGGCCAAGGCAGGCCCCGGAAGCTGCGCCACCAACGGCGACGCGCGGCCGCACGCGGCAGGAGACGCGGCATTCGCCAGCGGCGTTTGGGCTTCCGGCGCGTCGCTCGCTTCGCACCGCGCACCGCGACTCGACTGGTGCTCAATTAAGCATCCGAGCCAACCTTCAGCTCAGGCCGATTCCATTCCGTGGCGTTTTTTGGCATCCGCGGCGTCCGGTGAGGCCATGAACTTCAACGCGGCGCGGGCCGTGTCCGGTTGGGCACTGGTGGCCGACACGCCGCCGGAAAAAATCGTAATGGATTGTATCGCCGGCGGCAGCGGTCCGACGACCTCGATACCCGCGAGATTGAGGAGTTCGCTCAACTGCTGGAAGCCGAGCTCCACCGTGCCTTCCGCGACGAGCGAACCCACCGGCTTGCCGGGCGGCGGTACGATGATGCGCGGACGAATGTCCTCGAGGATCCCCCAGCGGGCGAACATCTTCTCCAGATAAACGCCGCTCGGCCCCGTCGAATAGCTCACCGTCTTCGCGCCCAGCACGGCGCGCTTCACCGCGTCCTCCGAAGAGAGGTCGGGCTTGGCGGCGCCCGCGCGAACGGCGATGGAAACGCCGGACCGCACGAGATCCACGCGGCTCCCGGCGAGCACCTTGCCGTCGGCGATCAGCTTGTCGATGGCGTTGCTCGCGAGGACGACGATGTCCACGGCTTCGCCGCTGTGAACACGCTTCGCCACGTCCACGCCGCCCGCCGCTTCGGTGGCGATCTTCTGGTTCGTGTCGCGCTCGAACCGGGCCGCGAGCTCGTTGAGCACTTCACGAGTCGCCATGGAAGAGATCAGCTTCAGGGGTGAGGGCATGAGCACGGTCGGGTGGTTACGGTGGGGCGCGAAGGTATCACCGTCCGGGGCCGGCGAAGAGGCCCTCAATCGGCGGGCGGCCAAGAGCGCGTGGCCGAGCGAATGACCCAGGGCACGGCGGCGGGCGCCGGCAACGGAGCGCCTCGTCGTCCGCAGCCGCCCGGCGACTGAGCACCGCTTGTGCTACAAATGCGAACCATTATCATCCAGACGCCGGCCCCGTGTTGGCGCGGAAGACATATAGATGAATGCCCTTTCCTCCAATCGTCTGGCCTCCAATCGTCTGGCCTCCAATCGCCTGCCCTCCAATCGCCTGCGGCCGTGGCTGCGAGGTGTGCTCGCGGGACCGCTGGCGCTGATCGTCGCGTTCCTCGTGACGGCGGGCGGCGCGCTCTGGTTGCCGGAAGGCGACGCGAAGAGGCGCTCGCGTGGCGTCGAATGTCCCGAGTGGTTCACTACGTCGGATACGGGCTGCCGCTCGCGCTCGCATGCGCGCCGTACGCGTTCTTCGCGCTGAGAAGCAGCGAGACGTCCGCGATAACACTGCAGGACATTGCGTTTCTTGCCGTCGCAGCCGGAGCCGCCATCATCGCGTACGTCATCCAAGACCTGGATCGCCTGCGACGCGTGCTGCTCGCGTGCACCGGTGCCGCGCTGATCGGATTGCCAGTGATGCGCATGGCGACCGGTGGGCCCGGCTGGTCGGCAGCGTGGGATGCGGGCATCGATGCCGTGCCGATCGTCGACATCGCGCTTCTTGCCTTCGGGTTCATTTGCCTGTGGGCCGCTCGCGCGCGCCCGGCTAGCGCGAGCGTTTCAGCGAAAGCGCCGAGCGCCATCAGTGCCGAGGTTCACTCCACATGACGGTCGCAACGTTGCTCGCCATCGCTGTCAGCGGCGCATTGCTGATCCTGCTGGGGGCTCGCGATCCGAAACGGCTGCGTAACTCGCGGCACGCAACTGACGAGACCGCTTCCGTGTCGCCGTTTCCGTCGGCCGTGCGGCATGCATGCGGCTGGCTGGCCCTCGCGCCCGGCATCACACTCGCTGTCGCCGGCGAGTGGTGGGCGTTTCTGATCTGGCTCGGCGCAAGCACCGCGCTCGGCTGGGCCGTTGCGATTATGGCCGGCTATTCCACGCTATCGGTTTCGCATCGAAACCCACAATGAGTTCGCGTGGCACCCGGGAGCGACGCCACGCGATGGCGCTCGCGCTTTCCGACTGAGGTCGCAACTGAGGTCGCAAGGAAGCGCCGACGCGCACCGCTTTCAGCGGACGGATGAGCGTGTTTCGCGCGAACCGCTCAATGCGTCGCGAGGCGCACGACGATGTCGTACTGGAGGTTGGGGAGTTTTTCCTGACCGTAGAGGCCGTGCGTGAGCAGGAAAGTGCGCGTCGCTTCGACCTGGCGTCTCAGTGCGTCGATTGCGGCCATGAAGAAATCGTCACGTTCGCGAGGATCCGGGGACGCGAGCACTTCTTCCGCGAACCGGTAGTCCTCAATGCTGACGGTGATGGAAAGCGGCACACGTTTGAGAACACGCGCGCGTGTCGGATCGAACATCGTCGGAGGCCTCCTGCGTTGACGGGTGCGAAACACATAAGCCCGTACAGTAGCCGGCGCGCCGATACCGAAGAATCGGAACAAACCATGAGAACCCGAAGGGAAACTCCGTAGCGGATGCCGCGCTGACGCGCGGCGTCCGCGGCGCGTCAGCGCGGCATGACCGAGATCGAGCTCGACAGGATCGTTGCGGTCGAGGCTCGCGAGATCCGAGAGATTGATGAGGAACTCGCCGTCGACCCGATAGCGCGACGGCGATGGGGCGCGCCCCCGCGCATCGAGCACGAACTCGAGAGGCCCTCGCGCCGTCGTGGTTGAACCTCCCGGATCGAGTGCCCCTCGAACGGAGCCCGCTGCGAGAACGGCTTGCCCATCCGCAAGCGATTGATCCGGCTGGACTCTACAATGAGGCCATGAACACCTCTATCCCGGCTCTGGAGGGCGCGCTGCCCGAGGACGACGTTCGGACCTGCGTGCGCGTGCTTCGAGCCATCGAAGCGGACCGCTCACACCTCACCCGCCTGACCCAGGAGCAGCGGCGCGAACTGCTGACGCTGGCCGGCCTCGTCGCCAAGCCCGAGCGACACGACCTCGTGAAGATGGCGAAGGCGTTTCGCCGCGCCGAACGGGAAGCGAAGAAGCAGCACGATCGGCGGACGCTGGAGCGGGCCGGGCTGCGCGCGCAACGCCGTTCGGACGTGTATTCCCCACTCTGGCTCGAGCCCCCGAAGCCGGAAGATCTCGAGGGCCGCCCCGAGCTCAACAAAGAGCGCGCCTGCTACGTCTGCAAGAAGCCCTTCGCGAAAGTGCATCGCTACTACGACTCGATGTGTGAGGAATGCGGCGACTTCAACTACGCGAAGCGCGAGCAGACCGCCGACCTGGGCGGGCGCTATGCGCTCGTCACCGGCGCACGCGTCAAGATTGGGTTTCAGGCTTCGCTCAAACTGCTGCGTGCCGGGGCGCACGTCGTCGTCACGACCCGGTTTCCGATCGACGCCGCAGATCGCTACTCGAAGGAACCGGACTACGGAGTATTTCGCGAGCGACTCCAGATTCATGGGCTCGACCTGCGCCACACACCCAGCGTGGAGCTGTTCACCCGGTTTCTCATCGAGCGGTTGCCTCGGCTCGACTACATCCTGAACAACGCGTGCCAGACGGTGCGCCGGCCTGCGGGGTTCTTTCAGCATCTGCTCACGCGCGAAGCGGAAACGATCGCCACGCTGCCGCCCGCGTTGCGCGCGCCGCTCGCGAGCCATGATGAGCTACGCCGGACCCTCGACGGAGCGCACCTGCCCGGCGGCGTGGGGGCGCTCGTCGCGGCCTCGGCACGTGCGCACGGCGAGGGGCTGCTCCATAGCGCCGCGCTCTCGCAGCGTCGCTATCTCGACGAGGATTATCGCGACGGTGAAGCGCTCTTCCCCGCGAATCGCTACGACGAAGACCGCCAGCAGATCGATCTGCGCGAGATCAACAGCTGGCGCCTGCGCATGCATGAGGTTGAAACGCCGGAGCTGCTCGAAGTGCAGCTCGTCAATTCCATTGCGCCCTACATCCTGAACGCTCGTCTCAAGCCGCTCATGCTTCGCACGCCGGAGCGGGACAAGCACGTGGTCAACGTGAGCGCGGTGGAAGGTCAGTTTTATCGCGCCACCAAGACCGACAAACATCCGCACACGAATATGGCGAAAGCCGCGCTCAACATGATGACGCGTACGAGCGCGCCGGACTTTGTGAAGGATGGGATCCACATGAATGCCGTTGATACGGGGTGGGTCACCGATGAGGACCCGGCTGTGCACGCCGCGCGCAAGGCCGAGGAGGGATTCTCGCCGCCGCTTGATATCATTGATGGGGCGGCGCGGATCGTCGACACCGTTTTCGTTGGGCGGATCACCGCAACCCACGTATGGGGTCAGTTCTTGAAGGACTACAGGCCGGCGCCGTGGTGACGGAGCGCTCACCGACACAGAAGAGCCCTCAATCGCCGGGCGGCTGAGAACCGGCAGCGCACGACCAAGCGCCTCCTCGGCCGCTCTTCAGCCGCTCTTCAGCCGCTCCTCAGCCGCTCCTCAGCCGCCTCCTCGGCCCGCCTCCTCGGCCGCCTTCTTAGCCGCCCGGCGATTGAGGGCTTGTTGATCCGACAGCCCACACCCTGCAACCAACTCGCCCAACCCGTGTTCTTCGCCACACCGGCGGCAAGTCGCCGCAACTCAAACCGCGCCCGGAGCGCTACCCGACAATGATCAAGCTCCTGCTCTGGCTCCTCCTCTTCATCTTCTGCTGGCCGCTCGCCCTGCTAGCGCTCGTGCTGTGGCCCATCGTGTGGCTGCTGTCGATCCCGTTCCGGCTGCTCGGCATCGCCGTGGAAGGCGTGTTCGAGCTGCTGCGCGCGATCCTGTTCCTGCCCGCCCGGATACTCGGCGGGCGCCCCAGCTGAGCGGCTGGTCGCGACCGCCCCGCCTGCGCCGGACCGGCGGCCGGCTGCGGCACGCCGCCCGGCCGGCTCCTTGTAACGAGGCGACCGCAAGATACGATGATCAGATTCGGGACACGTCCATCGGGAGTTCCGCATGATCATTCGACATCGAGTGGCGGCCACCCTGGCGGCACTCACGACATTGCTTGCCAGCGCCGCATTCGGAGCGTCACCTCGCCCGGCGATCGTGGAGCTGTACACGTCGGAAGGCTGCAGCTCCTGCCCGCCCGCTGAAGCGCTGGTCGAGCGACTCTCCAAACAACCCGGCGTATTGCCACTCGCCTTTCACGTGGACTACTGGGATCAGCTCGGCTGGCACGACCGCTTCTCGATGAAAGAAGCCACTCAGCGGCAGCAGGATCTGGCGCATGCACTCGGTCTCGCCACGATCGGCACCCCGCAGCTCGTGGTCGATGGGCGCCACGCAGTGTGGGGCGTGGACACGGACAACCTCACCCGCGTGCTGAAAACGCCGCGAAGTGACGTGCCGCTATCGCTGGAGCGCAGCGGCCAGAACTTGATCGTTCGAACGCCGGCGCGCGATGGGCGCGACGTGTACGACATCTATGTCGTCGGCTATTTGCCGCAGGCTGTCACGCGCATCGGGCGAGGCGAGAATGCGGGGCGCACGCTCACCGAAGTGAATGTCGTGCGCTACATCCGCAAGATCGGGCAATCCTCGAGCTCGGCGGGCGAGTGGAAATTCCCGCTGGCTTCACTGCCCAGCGATGCGAGCCATGTCGTCGTGTTCCTGCAGAAGCCGGGAAACGGCGCGATCGTGGGCGCGCAAACCGGCTGAGGCCCGTGCCTGGGCGATCGACCGCAAGCACCCGGTCATCAGTCGTGCCTTTGCAACGAAATCACAGGGAACAAATTCCACATGGGCCCTTGGGCAACCGACCTTCTGTTCGCCGCTGGACATCACGTGCTCGTCTTCGCAATCGTGGGCGTGCTGGCGTTCGAGCTAGGCGCGGTTCGGCCCGGCCTTACGGGATCGGAAGCGGTGCGCATCGCGCGCGCGGACATGGGGTACGGCATCCTCGCCGTCGCGATCCTTCTCGTGGGATTCGCGCGAGCGCATCTCGCGGCGAAAGGCTGGGGCTACTACTCCCGCAACTGGATCTTCTGGGCAAAGATCGGCGCGTTCGCGGTCGTCGGCCTGATCTCGATCTTGCCCACCGTGCGCTACATCCGCTGGAGCCGGGCCGCGAAAGCGGACGCGGGCTATCGCCCGCCTGAAGCGGAAGTTCGCTCGGTGCGGCAGTGGCTGTGGGCGGAAGCGTTCGTCTTTGCGCTCATTCCCATCCTGGCGGCCGCGATGGCGCGAGGCTCGGGGTTCATTCCCGCACAGTAGTGTTCTAAATCCTCACTGGATGGATCGACACCCGCCGCATGCGCGATTCTCGCGCGCATGCGGAATCGCAACTTCCCGAAGGAAACACCTGCCGCCGCGGCGATGGCCTGCATTCGCTGCACGCCCTGCGCGCCGAGGCGCACGCGGATTCGCTGGAGGATCGTGCACAGGGCGATCTACTCGGATCAATGCGAACCGCGCGCGCTGGAAATTCACCGGGTGGACTGGTGGCGGGACGAATCGGGCAACCTCTTCGACTGGGATTCACCACTCATGCCACACACACCGATCGTCATCCACACCGTTCAACAGCACATCGATCACGGCTACACCGTCTCCGCTTACTGCCGCAAATGCCGGAAGAATGCGGAGGTGGACCTGCATCGACTCGTCGCAAAAGGCTTCGCGGAGCGGCCGCTCCAGGAGCTGAAGCTGGGATGCCGCAACTGCCGGTCTCGCATCGACCTGACCGTGCGGCCCCCGAAGAAGCTACGGAGTTAGCCGGCTGCGGAAACGGCTGTCATCCGTGTATTCATGCCGCATGCGTACCTGCAGCTCACGTCGTTTGTAGTCGATGATGAGCGTGTCGAAGAGACCGAGCACGTCCATGCCGATCAGCATTACCGGATCCTTGACCATGTCCCAGTGCTTGAAGATGTGCAGGTCGCCCGTGGTCACGCTCGCCTGGCGAATCACCACATCGCCGATCTGGATCGGCGGTGTGACCATGCGGCTGCCGCGCTCGGTGTCGAGTGTTGCGCCGGTTATCAGGTCCGAGAGCACGTCCTTGGTTGCGATCCGGCGCGCGATCGCCACACGAAAAGCTTCGTTGGCGAGGCTCGCCTGGCCGCCCGTGTCGATGATGGCCGTCGCCCGGACGGAGCCCACTTTGATGGGCGTCACCAGCAGGCCCTGCACGATCTTCACCGGAATCGTGCGGAACCCCATCGGCGCGCGCTCTTTCCGCGAGCGGAAAATAGTGATGCGGTCGTGGATGAAGTCGATGAAGATCCGCTTGTCCTCCATCCCATCGGTGCCCAGCACGCCATCGGCGCCGCCAAGCGCATCGACGACGATCGGCAGGCGCGCGGGGCGAAATTGCAGGTCGCCAACGATCAGGCTGTCCACCGTGATCGTCGGCACCACGCGCGAACCCGTGACACCCCGGAGCAACACCTGGTGTTTGTCGGTAAGCGGAATTCCAAGCGCCACCGCCACGGACGCGTTCACCGCGGCGTGACTCGAGCCCGTGTCCAGCACGAGACGGAACGGCCCCTGGTTGTTGATGTAGACCGGCGCCCAGATGCGGCCGATGCGATCGCGGCGAGTGGGCGCGACGTAGCGCGGCTCGGGCGCCTGGATGACCACTTCTTCGATCGGCGCGTCCGGATCGTCATCGGCGGTAATGGCAGCGGGAAAGGCGGCGGGCACAGGCGCGACGGCGGTCTCCTCAGCGAGAGCGAGCCCCACCGCCATCGACATCAGGACGACAGCCAGCCGCCCCGTGAATCGCCACCGCACACGGCACACGAGAACCCCCTCACGCAGCATGTGACCGGCACTGCCAGCCGATTATGGCGCCGAAAGGAACGGCCCAACGGCGAATCCTCCTCGCGGCGGACATAACCCCTACCGGATCGCGGGCGCTGGCGAACGTAATCTGTGCCGGCCGGGCGGCTTGCGCAGACCCACGGCTCTCCATGGATACCCGAAATAATCTCAGGTCCGCCACCCTCACCAGGTGTTGGTGGTTTCGTGGCGGACGTTTATCCTTGCGGCAGGACGCATCGATCGATGCGCAGGGATCGGTTTAAGATGAACCTCAAAGCCTTTGCGACTGCCTCCATCGTACTAACGCTGACCGCGTGCTCGAGTCAGCCCAGGGAACCCGCCGGGCGCGTACCTGCGCCCGCCGCGCCGCTATCGGCCGCTCCCGCCGCCAAACTGGCCCCCGCCACACCGGCTGCGACGCCGGCCGCCGCTGGAGCGAGCGCTCCCACCGCGAGCGGCGAGACCCCGGTGCTCAATCGCACGCTCATCTCCGCAGGCTACAAGCCGACCACCATCAAGGGCGAGGTCTACTACTGCCGCATGGAGGACGTCACGAATACGGCGTTCAAACGCAAGGTGTGCCTGAACGAAGCACAGCTGCGGGAAGAAGAACGCAAGATCAAGCAAATGCAGGATCAGATGATGCGCACGCAGGCCAGCCCCTCCTGCATGGGGCCCAGCTGCGGCTAGTCGAGATCGTCGAACTCGGCGGGCACATCCTCACCCCTGAGATGAGTGAACGGCGGTAGCCGCGATTCAAAACGCCCACGCGCCGCAGGGTCCGACAATGCGGTGTCGAGGGCGCAATTGAGCTCGTAGGCACCCACGTCGTAGCCCGCGTCGCCCATCGCGGTGCTGAACGCCTCGACGTGCGCGCCGCCGGCCTGATACACGTACGGGGCGAAATCCGGGTCGATGTCCAGGTTGCCGGGGTCTTCGTAGGATTGCTGACACCCGGCCGCGTTCGTCGCGTGATAGTTGCGGCATGACTGAGGCCGCGCGGTGTAGATGCCGCAGCGACCGCCGCTCAGGAACGGGCACTTGAGATTGCGCGTCATGCGCGCCTCTTCATCGAGACTCTCGAGAACGGCGCGGTTCGCGCGCGCCTCCGCGTAGACGCGTGCTTTCTCTTCCGCCGTGAACGACTGCTCGACGAAATCCAGGATCCGGAACACCTCGACAGCGCGAACGTCAACGGTGAAGTAACAGCACCACGAGCAGCCCGCGCCGCAGGCGAGCGTGCCTACATCCGGGGCGGAGGCGATGCGCGAATCGTGGCGTTGCTGGGAGCTCTCGAGCGCGCGAACCACGCCCAGCGAGCGAATTTCGTCACGCGCCAGCTCGCGCTCGCGCGTGAGGATGTCGCGAATGAAAGGCAGGTCGAGGGAAAACTCCATGACGACATCTTATACTTTCGGGCATGCCTGAACCGCGCATCCTGTCCATCATCCCGCCGATGACCCAGCTGAATACACCGTATCCGTCCACGGCGTATCTCACGGGGTTCCTGCGGTCGCGCGGATTTCACGCGGCGCAGACGGATCTTTCCATCGGGCTGGCGCTGCGGCTTCTGTCGGCGGATGGCCTGCAGGCCATTCATGAGCGGGTCAAGGCACTGCCCCGCAAGCAACAGAACGTAGCGACGCGCTTCTTTGCGCAGCACTTCCAGATCTACCGGAAGACCATCACGCCGGTCATTCGATTTCTGCAGGGGCGCGACCCCAGCCTGGCTCATCGCATCGCCTCACGGCGTTACCTGCCCGAAGGCCCGCGCTTCACGTCGCTCGATCACTACGTCGACAGCGAAGGCCAGGGCGACGCGCTTGATTGGGCCTTCGGCGCGCTGGGGTTGCAGGATCGCGCCAAGCACATCGCCACTCTGTATCTGAACGACCTCGCCGACATCATTCGCGACGCCGTGGATCCTCGCTTCGAGTTCGTGCGGTATGCGGAGTCGCTGGCGGCCAGCCAACCAACGTTCGATCACCTGCACGATGCGCTCAACTCGCCGCGCAGCCTGGTCGACGAAGCGCTGCACTCGCTGACGCTCGAGGCGCTGTCAGGCCATCAACCCACGCTCGTGCTCATCAGCGCTCCATTTCCCGGCAACGTGTACGGCGCGTTTCGGATTGCGCAGTCGATCAAACAGACTCATCCGTCCGTCATAACGGTGCTGGGCGGCGGGTACTGCAACACCGAGCTGCGCACGATGACCGAGCCGCGCGTGTTCGATTACTTCGATTTCGTCACGCTCGACGCTGGCGAGAAGCCACTGCTTGCGCTCATCGAACATCTGCGGAACAAGAGACCCGTTGAGCGGCTGATTCGCACGTACACACGCGAGCTTCACTACGTCGATCATAAAGAACCCGATATCGCTTTCTCTGAAAGCGGAACGCCTACCTACGACGGCCTGCCGCTGAACGACTACCTGTCCCTGCTCGATATGCTGAATCCGATGCACCGTCTCTGGTCGGACGGTCGCTGGAACAAGCTGACCATCGCGCACGGCTGCTACTGGAAGAAGTGCAGCTTCTGCGATGTGAACCTCGACTACATCTCGCGCTACGACCTCGCGACGACCGATGTGCTGGTCGATCGAATCGAGGCGCTGATTCACGAGACCGGGCAAACGGGCTTCCACTTCGTGGATGAGGCGGCGCCGCCCAAGGCGCTCAAAGGGCTTGCGAATGGCCTGCTGCAACGGAAGGTGAATATTTCCTGGTGGGGCAACATCCGGTTCGAGAAATCCTTCGATACCGAATTGTGCCAGTTGCTGGCCGATAGTGGCTGCATCGCCGTGACCGGCGGGCTGGAAGTGGCGTCGGATCGGCTGCTCAATCTGATGAAGAAAGGGGTGTCGGTTGAGCAAGTGGCGCGGGTTACGCGCGCGTTCTCCGACGCGGGGATACTGGTGCACGCCTACTTGATGTACGGCTTCCCCACGCAGACGGTGCAGGACACTGTCGATGCGCTGGAATACGTGCGCCAGCTGTTCGCGGCCGGGTGCATCCAGTCGGGATTCTTCCATCGCTTCACGTGCACCGTGCACTCGCCGGTCGGGAAGCATCCGGACCAATACGGCGTCACGCTGCATCCGCCGCCGTATGCGCCATTCGCCAACAACGACATCAACTTCACCGACGCGACCGGCGTCGATCACGACCTGTTCGGCATGGCGCTCAAGAAAGCGCTGTACAACTACATGCACGGCATCGGCCTCGAGCATGACGTGCGCGAGTGGTTCGAGGATCAGGTGCCGCGCACGCGGGTTCCCAAGTCATTCGTCGCGCGCGCGTTGAAGGCCTGACGCTTACCGCCCCGTCATCCGCTCCAGACTCTCCGGATATCGCGCGCCTTCGATCTCGATCTTCGCGGCGGCCTCGCCGATCTCGCGCAGATCCGCCGGCGTCAATCGAACATCGACCGCGCCGATGTTCTCTTCGAGCCGATGCAGCTTCGTCGTTCCCGGGATCGGCACGATCCACGGCTTCCGAGCGAGCAGCCATGCCAGCGCAATCTGCGCCGTCGTCGCATTCTTCGCCTTCGCGATCGTGCCCAGCAGATCAACGAGAGACTGGTTCGCAGCAAGCGCTTCGGGCGTGAACCTCGGCAGGCCGCTGCGGAAATCGCCACTGCCGAACTTCGTATCCGCGCTCATCTTCCCCGTCAGGAATCCCCTGCCGAGCGGACTGTAGGGAACGAAGCCGATACCCAACTCCTCCAGCACCGGAAGCACCGCCTGCTCGGGCGTGCGCGTCCAGAGCGAATATTCATTCTGGACCGCAGTGATCGGCAGCACGGCGTGCGCACGCCGAATTGTCTGCACGCCCGGCTCGGAAAGACCGAAGTGCCTCACCTTGCCCGCCTGCACCAGGTCCTTTACGGCACCGGCCACATCTTCGATCGGCACGCCGGGGTCGACGCGGTGCTGGTAGAAGAGATCGATCGTGTCGATTTTCAGCCTTTGGAGCGAGGCCTCCGCAACTTCCTTGATATGTTGAGGACGGCTGTCGAGACCGGGTACTTGCTTCCCCGTGGTGGGATCGAACTTGAAGCCGAACTTCGTCGCGATCACCACCCGCTCGCGAACCGGCCCGAGCGCCTCGCCCACGATCTCTTCGTTGGTGCGCGGCCCGTAGACTTCGGCGGTATCGAAGAACGTAACGCCTCGCTCCACCGCGCTGCGCACGAGCTGGATCATCTCCTTGCGATCCGGCGCCGCGCCGTACGCATGATTGAGGCCCATGCATCCGAAGCCGAGTGCCGACACTTCCAGGCCGCTCTTTCCCAGTTGACGTTTATTCATCGTGGCTCACGCATTCATGTCGATGACGAAGCGATAGCGAACGTCGCTCTTCATCACTCGCTCGTAAGCGGCGTTGATATCCGCGGGAGGAATGACTTCGATCTCCGGCGCGATCTCGTGCTTCGCGCAGAAGTCGAGCATCTCCTGCGTCTCCCGCATCGAGCCGATCATCGAGCCGGCGTACGTGCGGCGCATGCCGATCAATGGCATCGGGTGGAACGTGAGCGGCTCATCCGGCACGCCGACGACGACTAGCGCGGCATCGAGCTTCAGCAGCCCGAAGTAGTCGCCCATGTCGATCCCGGCGGAAACCGTGTTGATGATGAGGTCGAACGTATTCGCATGCGTCTCGAACACCTTCCGGTCGCGCGTGGAGACAAAGTGATGCGCACCCATTCGCAGCGCGTCCTCACGCTTGCGATCCGAATGGCTCAGCACGGTGACGTCGGCGCCGAGCGCGCGAGCGATCTTCACGCCCATGTGCCCGAGGCCGCCGAGGCCGAGAATGCCCACTTTCTTGCCGGGGCCCGCTTTCCAGTGAGTGAGCGGTGAATACAGCGTGATCCCCGCGCACAGGAGCGGTGCCGCCTGGTCGAGCGGCAGGCTATCCGGAATGCGCAGCACGTAGTTTTCATCCACGACGATGACGTTCGAGTAGCCGCCCTGGCTGATCGTCTTCTTGTCGCGCTCGTATCCATTGTAGGTAAGCGTTACGCCGTTGAGGCAGTACTGGTCGAGATCCCGGTTGCAGTGATCGCAATGGCGGCACGAATCGACGAAGCACCCGACGCCCACGTGATCGCCCACCTTGTACTTCGTGACCTTCGAGCCCACCGCGCGCACCACGCCCGCGATCTCGTGCCCCGGCACCATCGGGAAGATCGACCCGCCCCACTCGTCCCGCGCCTGGTGAATATCGGAATGACAGATGCCGCAGTACTTGATGTCGATGACGACATCCGCCTCGCGCGGATCGCGCCTTTCAAACGAGTAAGGAACGATGGGCGTCGTGGCGGAGAGTGCGGCGAAGCCTTTGGTCTGGATCATGGTCGTAACCTTCGGGTGAGCATCATGGGTCGAGGCGGCAGACTACGCTGGAAGGTTGTGTAGAAAAACAGCATATTCCTTCATGCGCCCTGAAGGAGCCCTTCACAATGATCAAAGACCAGCTCGACGGGCTCCTCGCCCTGAAGCTCGTGGCCGACCGGCGAAGCTTCACGGCGGCCGCGGCGGCGCTGCGGATCTCGCCCTCGGCGATCAGCCAGATCATCAAGCAACTGGAGAGCCGGCTCGGCGTCGCGCTGCTCACACGCACGACGCGAAGCATGAGCCTCACGGAGGCCGGCGAACGATTCCTGGCGCAGGCGGGTCCGGCGATCGAGCAAATCCTGGCCGCGATGGACGACCTCGGGACTTACGCACAGAAACCTTCGGGGCTGCTGCGAATCAATCTGCCGCGCGCCGTCTATCCCTCGTACCTCGCGCCGGTTCTCACAAGCTTCGTCGAGAAGTATCCGGACCTCACCGTCGAGCTGTGTTTCGAAGACGGGCAGTCGGACATCGTGGGCAGCGGCTTCGATGCCGGCATTCGTCTCTCCGACATCCTGGCGAAAGACATGATCGCGACGAAGCTCTTCGGCCCGGTGCGATTCGTGACGGCCGCCGCTCCGCGCTATCTCGACCGCCGGGGCCGCCCGAAGCATCCGAAAGACCTGCTCTCCCACAACTGCATCCGCAGCCGCCTCGGCAATCGGATCTACGACGGCTGGGAGTTCGAGCAGAAAGGCAAAGAGTTTCAGGTGCAGGTGAAAGGCTCGCTGATCTTCAACGACTCGTCGCTGATGGTGAAGGCGTCAATCGACGGCTCGGGTGTGATCTATACGGCGGAAGACGCCATTCGCGCGGAAGTGAGCGCCGGCAGACTGGAAATCGTGCTCGCCTCGTTCTCAGCGACGAGCACGGGCTTCTATCTCTACTACCCGAGTCATTCGCAAGCGCTGCCGAAACTCCGCGCCTTCATCGAGCACGTGAAGGCACAACGTGCCGCGTAGGCAATTGGCAAGCGCCCACCGCACTTACGGGGTACTGTGGCAAAGAATAGCAACTGGAGTACGAGGCATGGCAGACAACATCGCCGTTACAGGGCCCGTGATGATCAATCACGACGGCGCACACCGTGTCGCGTGGGACATCGTCAAGCACATCGATGCCTTTTCGACCGTTGAAAAAGAACTGAAGGACGAACGCTATTGGCTCACGCTGTTCGAGCATGCGCTCGCGATGGCGAACCGAGGGCAGGTCAAAGTCGTTCTGGGCGGCAGGTAGCCGACCTCTTCGCACAGGAAAGTGCGGCGCGCGATCTTGGCGCCGCATGCGGCCACCGGACGACTAGGGACGGCTCTCTGCTTTGGCTCCCATCCCTCGCGGAATCTCCGTGGCGGGATATCTGTTCCGCAGCTGTAGCACGCGGCCATGGATGGCGACCACACGCTGGTATTGACGCTCGACAATCACGCGCACGGATTCGGGCAGATCGATCTTCATTGCGTCTTGATATCGACGCCTGGCGTAGTCCTCACCGCGCTCGCACTCTTCGAGGATCAGTTTCGTGTCCCGGGCGATAGCCACCGCTTTGAAATCGATCCAGCCGCGATATACCGGTGCCTTCACCGCACCACTGTCTTCCGGCGCTCCGCCGAGCAGGCGCACCTGATCCTGCAGCTCAACCGCAGCGGCACGACAGGACTCCTCGCCGTCTTTCAGCAGATCAGTGACTCCCGGCTCGCGGTTGTCCTGCGTCGCCATCGCAAACCCTCGTTCGCCATATCTCGACGTTTCGATGAGGTCGTTCAGCGTCGAGAGAGTGACTTGGTGGTTCACTGCGGAGAATCTCCGGGTCGGGTGAGGTTCGATAGTGGGAACGAGGCTCGCCCCGATCTGTTCGCTGGCGCACTCTGCCACTTAACCCGCAGGGGAGCGAGCGTTCCCGCAGCCGGGCCCATGCGGGCCACAGGCGCGGAACTTCCTCGCTAATTTCGAAAATATTAGTGGGCCGTGGGCAGATTGCTCATCGAACCCGTTTTTCATTCTTCGCCGCCGACCACCTGATCGAAGATGAGCCCGGCAACGCCCGGACTCGCGGCTCGCACGGTTGCCCAGTCAGGAAGCTCGTTCCCAGTCCCGCCGCTTACCGCGTGAGATCACATCATCGATTGCGGCAAGAGTGAGCTGCTCGTGATTGAGGGGGCGATGGCGCATTGATACCCCGACCCAAGGCGACTCGATCGCGACGCTTGATAAAGGGTGGTGGGCCGTGGAGGGATTGCCCTGTCCCTGCTATAGCTCACCGGTCCGCGTGCGATAGATTATTTCACATATAAAACAAACATATACATCGGTCCAACGATCTCCCGTTGGGCAGTGCTCCTGCCCCCACCTTCCAAGACTGGCGCCGTCGTAAGTAGCGAAACCAGCATCCGCTGGTTGGAACTCGCTATCGAGCGTCGCGGGAGACGTGCCGGAGCGGCTGAAAAGCCTGGACGCGTTGCGAACTGCGGGCGAAAAGTGTGCCATCGAGGCGCCATTCAGCCGCGATCTACTCGTCTGTCTCGATGCGCCGCTCGAGTTCGCCAGGTTCTAGCGGGCTGTCCGTTCGCGATTTCCTCGGGGCCGATGACTGATGGGAGCGCGCTTTATCTTCGTGTTCTCGCAGAAATGCAGTGTCTGCGGCCTACACCTGATTGGCTCGATCGACGACGAGCTCGCGTAGCAGATAGCGGCAAGCGTGCGGGATTGAGCACCGCGGAACGAGAGCGGCTCAAGCGAGCGAACGAGATCCTGCGCACGGCTTCGGCGTTTTTTGCCCAGGCGGAGCTCGACCGCCGACGTGACAGATCAAGTCGGAACTACTGCAGATCATAGGTGACAGCGGCCGACGCGACATTCTGGGCGGCGGGAACCGCTACGGCGCTCCGGAGGTCCTCTGTGGATTTCCGGGGCGCCCCTGCTGCTCCTTCATCTTCCGCCAGCGAGCATACTGCCCGGCGAATTCCGGCCGCGGATCCTCCTCGCCCTTCAGCCAGAATTTCAGCCACATCATGTTGTTTTCGAAGATCCCGGCGTATGTCCGCGGGTGATACTTGACGTGCATCTCGTCCGGGAAAATCCGCGTCTCGACCGGCCGATGCGCATGGATCAGCGCCTGTATGCCTTCGAAACCGATCATCAGCTCGTTGTCGCCAACGTTGATCAGCAGCGGGGTGCGCAGCTTCTCGGGCATCTTCGACCATGACAGCTGGTAAAGGCTGTTGCTCTCGGGCGGAATCACCTCGTCGGTGTCGAAGTTCTTCATGAGATAGTCCCTCCATGCACCCTCCGGAACGATGGCGAAGAACGTGACGTCGTGGACTCCGGAGCTCGCGATGGCGGTCGCGAATCGGTCGGTGCGCTGTAAGGCGTAGTGAACGCTTTCAGCGCCGGCGCTGAGACCGGTTATCGCGACCCGGTCCTTGTCCACGAGTCCCTCCGCGATGAGCGAGTCGGTGACTTGCTCGACGACGTGCAGCACATTCTCCCGGCCGCGCAGATCCTTCGAATACGCCCGTCTGACGTCCTTCCACGCAACCTTCTGAGCCAGCCGCGTATTCTCGGGGCGATCGAGGCTGATCACGAAGAAGCCTGTGCCAGCGAGCGGAAACACCGGATACTCGTTGCCGACGTTTCCTCTGAGAAATCCGCGCGAACGATATTGAGTGATAACGAGCGGATACGTCTTCCCCGACTGGTAGTCGTTGGGGTAGACCACGTGTGCGAAGGCCGGATTCCCGTCCAGATCCTGGAGCATCACCTTACGCACTCTCGGATACTCCTTCCGTGCAAAGGCGGGGTTTGGATCGGCAAGCACGCGTACGCCTTTGCCATCGAGATCGATCGCAACGATCTGCCGCGGCTGTGTGACGGTTTCGCGCATGCAGTAGGCGGTGGAACCGTTGACGTGGCAATCGTCGATCCTTCCCTCTATCCGAAGCACTGTGCGAACGAGAGACGTATCCGGTCGCCATTCATAGAGTCCCGTCTGGTCCCCTGGGGCACCATCGGGGCGGTGCAGACTATCCTCGGACTTGAGGAACCAGATCGATCGACCCTCACGGGCCCACCCGATCTTCTTGATGTAAGAGCCCACGCACGCGGGCGCGCCACACTTGCGCGCGCCAGAGGCCGTCGTTGCAACCCTGCGCAGCGCATACTCAGCCTCTTCGTCCTCTGCATTCGCAAGTTCCGCGAAGGCGACGGCGCCGTCGGAGCGGGCTTCATGCAGAGTGCCCAGCGCCCTGAAGTTCGGTCCTTGGTCGTCTGGCGGCTCCAGGGCGGCAGCCTCCGGCCGCGTGGCTGAGCGCAGGCGGCCGACTCTTTCGACCGCAAGAGTTTCGATCTTGCACGCGGGATCAGGCTCCGCCAACGCGCAGTCCGGCTCAGCGGGACGCGCTCGCGCGGCAAAGAGATCCACGCGGCTGTCCAGAAGCCAGCCGTGACGCGCCTCGGCTTCCAGATTCTGTTCGTATCGCTCGTAGTCGAGGCCGGTACGAAACACCACCTCTCCAGTCGAAGTCCACGCGAACGCCGTCACCTGGGGAGAATCCGCATAAACGCGCGAGGCCTGTCGGGCTGGGATGCTCGCTATCCAAAGCTCGATCCTGTGATCCACCAGCCGACGGAATGCGACGTGCGTTCCATCCGGAGACCAAAGCGCCACGGATGAGTCGATGCTCGCCTGCGGAAGGCCATAGGAATACGACGGGATCGGCTGCCCGCCGTCCACATCGACGGCGGACGGCGGTGCCGAACCGTCGGTCGGCACGATGAACCATCGCAGCACATAGTCGTCGCGCTCCGGCACCGCTTGATAGACGCAGAACGCGAGCCATCGTCCATCCGGCGAAAGGCTGAGCGTCCCCAGATCCCGGAGGCGCAACAGGTCATCCGTGCTGACCTGCGCGCCGGCCGAGGGACCGCGAATGTCAGCCCCGAACGCCGCACCGGCCCAATCGACGACGGCGCCCCGCTCGCTCGCACCGACCATCGATCCGTATGCGACGGCCAGCGCGATCATCAGGATTCGCAACATACGGCTTACCATCGCTTGATGACTTCGAGGCTGGTGAAGCGCCCGACGATCGAGGCGTTGGTCGCATCCCAATTCGCGGCTGAATAGTAGTTGCCGGTCGATGTGATGAATGGCGGCTTTCTGTCGAGCAGGTTGGTTGCGCCTAACAGGATGCGCAGATCGCGTCGGGACTCGGCACCAAAATCGAGATACACGCTGGCGTCGAACGTGATCCAGGAAGCCACGCCGAGAGGCGCCCCGGCGACCCGATCGTCGGTATAGCTATCGACGTAGTTCCAGAAGAGCGACGCACCCCATTGTGGCGCCGTCCATTGCGCGCTCAGCCGCGTCCGGAAGCGCGGCGGATTGAAGATCGTGCCGACCCGGGTGGCCTCCGCGACCCCGGCTCTCACCCGGTCCGTGAAATGCCCGATATAGGAAAAGTCCGTTCTGAGATCCAGCACGCCTCGGGTCAAGTCGATCCGATACGCGGGCGACACCTGCATGCCATCGATGTGCGTCGAGCTGATATTCGTGTTGCGCATGTCGACGACCGCGGAGACCAGAGAAAGGTCGTACGGCGAGCTGAGGGCGTAGGAGCTGTAAGCGTCAGCGACGATCGCGTTGAGAGCGGCCTGTGTCGGCGCTCGCGTGATGAGCTCGGCCGGCGCATTCCGGATGTCGAATGCAAATATCTGACTCGGATCGGGACCGGCGATGCGATTCGTGTAGTCGATGCCGTAGTAGCTCAACCCGACCTTGAATCCCTCCAGCCATTCGGGCGTATAGGTCAGGCCCACATTGACGTTCTTGGAACGCTCCGGCGTGAGGCTCGCACCCGTTCCGCCGAGATAGAGCGTGGTCGACTTTCCTGTCGGCGTGTTGTCTGCAACGCCGCCGACGATGACGGAGAAGTAGCTGTCCGCGCGATCGAATGGAGACGGCGCGCGGAAGGAACGGGAATAGCTTGCGGTCGCGGCGAAGGACCGGTTGAGATCCCATGACAATCCGACTTTCGGCACGGATACAGACCCGACATCGCTATAGTGATCGAGCCTGTCCGCGAGTGTCAGGCGCAGGTCTTCGACAAGGGGCACCCTGTTGTTCGGGCCCACGATCGGGACGCTGACCTCGGCGTACAGCGACCCTACGGTTCTGTCGCTCTCTGCTTTCGAATTGGTTCCGGAAGTCATTCCCTCTTTGCGGAACGCGGCCCCGGCCGCGAGTTGCGGCGCACCTCCGGGCAACGAAAAAAGGTCGCCGGATGCGCGCAGCTCCAGCGAACGCAGGTAGTTGTGCCGATTGGAACGGGAGGTGCTCTGGCTGACGTCGTCATAGGCCAGAACGTCGTTGGTGTTTCCCCGTAGCGAGCCATACGCACTGAGGGTCCACGTGTCCGCAAGCTTCGCGCTGAGCTCACTGGAGGCGGCGTACTCTGAAATTGTCGGCGCGTAGTAGCTGGTCGTTCCGTAGTACGTGTAGTACGAGTCCTCCGCTCTGCGCATGTAGACGGCGTCGGCGGAGAGACTGAGTCGCGAGCCGAGATCGTATTGACCCGCTGCGTAAGCAGAAACTTTATTGCTGTTACCGACGAGGTCGAACGGAGCCTCCAGCGACTGCGAGCGCTCTCGGTCGCCGGCTCCGAGTCGGCCGCGGTTGGTGTACTCGACGGCGACGACGCCGCTCAGGTTGTCGGCCTGGCCACCGGCGAGAACGCTCCCTCGATAGGTATCGGACCCGCCCTCCGCTCCGCCATAGCGAGCGCGGGCCTCCACACCGTCGTAACTTCGCCGGGTAACAATGTTCACTACGCCAGCGACCGCATCGGTCCCGTAGATCGCGGAAGCGCCGTTGGTGAGCACGTCGACGCGCTCGATGGCCGCGACGGGCACGAGGTCGAGATCGACCGCGAGCCCTTCCGCCACGGCCGGCAAGCGCTCGCCGTTCAGGAGCGTCAGCGTCGCCCCGGAACCCAGGCCCAGCAGGTTGGCGCTCGAGATGCCCGACGCATTGTGATTGGCTCCGCCCACCTGGATATTGGCAACGTTCGTCTCTGGATTGACACCGCCGCCGAAATTCTCTGGGATCGCGCGCAGCGCCTGGCCGACGTCCTGAAAGCCGGCGCGCTCGAAATCCTCGCGCGTGACGCTAGTGAGATTGCTGGCCTCCGTATTGCTGCCGCGGATGTGCGTTCCCGTGACGACCACTTCTTCCACCGGTGCGGCCTTCTTTGGCGCGCCGGACTCGTCCTTCTGCTTCGGCTCCGGCGGAGCCTCGCCGTCATCCGCTTGCGCCAGTCGAAATCGGCTCCAGAAGCTCTCCTTTCCGTTGCTTTTGCTCGCGGGCGCAGGGCTCGGCACGGTCTGGCGCTGTTCCGGCGCAGAACGGGTCGCTGTCGCGGGATGTATCGCGACGGTGCTCGCATCGATCACTTCGTACACGAGTCCGGTTCCGCTGAGCAGTTGTTCGAGCGCGTTACGCGCGACCAATGTGCCCACGACTCCCGGTGTCGCCTTGTCTTCGATGATCTCTGCGGTGCTCGCGATCTGGACCCCGGCCTGGTCCGAGTACTTCAGTAGTGCGGACGGCAGAGGTTGAGCGGAAATGTCGAAATGCACTTTCGAAGCCAAATCCGCGGCCGCCATTCCCGGCGTGATGCCCACGACGAGACTCAGGGTCACGACAATGGCGGATCGATTCATGAAACAGACCAGTCTCTCGGCAGTCATCGCAGCTCCCCGTATCATTGCGGTTCTCGAACCGCTTGTGGTTACGGGAACTGAGACGAAGACAGTCGCGCGGATTGAACCGGATCTGGCGTCCGGTCCGCGAACGGCGAGCTGTCGGAAAAAGAGTTCAATCTCGACGGGTCCGTTCGTCTTAGTCTGGAGTCGGAGCAAGACCTTGCAGCCATGACCCCGGAAGAGTCCCATCCTCAACCTGAATCGGACGCCGCCCTTGCGGCGGAGCGCCGCGCGCGCGCCGCTCTCGTGGAACGACTGTTCCGCCAACATAACGAGGCGCTGGTTCGGTTTCTTCGAACGCGGGTGGGCTCATCGCAGGAGGCGCACGAAGTCGCACAGGAAGCGTACGTACGCCTTTTAAGCCTGGATGAACCCAGCGCGGTCAGCTACCTGCGCGCCTTCCTCTTCAAGACGGCCGCCAACATCGCGGTGGATCGGCATCGCCGCCAGGTGGTTCATTCGCGGGTCACCGAGGTCCCTCAACAACTGTCCGATGCGCGCACGCCCGAGCGGCGGGTCGCGGGCGAACAGACGGTCGAGCGTCTGCAGCGTGTGATTGCCGCCTTGCCCGCCAAGTGCAGGCGTGCGTTCGTGCTGAACCAGTTCCACGGAATGGACTTCGCCGCGATCGCCCACGACATGCGGATTTCCGAACGCATGGTTCGCAAGTACGTGGTGCGCGCCCTGCTTCACTGTCGAACGGCACTCGATTGGGATGGAGAGGCAGAATGAGCGAACAACGGAGGCGTCGCAATCGGGCGAAAGACGCGGACCAGGATCCGGTTCACGAGGCCGCGGCAGAGTGGTTCGCGAAACTGCGCGAGCCGGACGTCTCACTGGAAGACGTGCTCGCCTGGCAACGTTGGATGAACGCCGAGCCTCGTCACGGCGAAGCTTTCGCGCGCATCGAGGAAGTGTCGACATTGTTGCGCTCGGTGCCGGTGCCGTCTCTGCCGTCTGCCTCGGAGGCAGACGACGATGGCTACGATGCGGAGGTTCCGGTCAGTGCATGGCAGGCATCCAAACAGGTCTTGTTTTCAAAGCCCGGATTGGCGCGTTTGGTGGCCTGGGCGACGGCCGCCTCGGTCTTGGTAGCGATTGCCGCCGTCGCGTGGGTGAACTTGGAGCAGGCGACGCCCGCTTCCACTTTCGAGACACAAATCGGCGAGACCCGCACGGTCACATTAGCGGATGGCTCAAAGGTGACGCTGGGCGGCGCCACCACGGTAACCGCCCTGCTCCGCCAGGACATGCGCGAGATCGGGCTCATACGCGGCGAAGCTTTTTTTTCCGTCGCGAAGGACGCGATACGTCCGTTCGAGGTTCATGCCGGTGACACGACCGTCGTGGCCATCGGCACGGAGTTCAACGTGGCTCGCCTATCGGATCGCGTCGTCGTATCGGTCGTCGAGGGGCGCGTGAAGGTCGAACCTGCTTCCGGCCTCGTACCGGCTGCGGTGATGCGACAGCTCAAGCCGAAGCGCACTCCGGTCAAATTGAGCGCGGGCGAGCAGACGACCGCCGGAGACGCCGGCATCGAGCCGCCCGCCGCGCTTCCGGATATGTCGGCGATCACGTCATGGCAGGCGGGACGGCTTACGTTCCGCGCTCAGCCGCTGAGATATGTGATCGAAGACGTGAACCGCTACAGCGCAAAACCGATCATGATAGAAGACGAGCGGCTCGCGGCCCGGCTCTTTACCGGGACGGTGGCGGCGAACAATGTGAAGGCGTGGCTCGGCGGCTTGCAGAGCGCGTTTGAGATCGAGGCGGTGGAAGAACCAGAGAGAGTTCTGCTGAAGGAGAAATAAGGCCAGCGCCACGCAGACCTGATCCTGCAGACGATGGCACGCGAGACGAAGTTCCGCACCGAAGCGATGTCGAGCCGCATCGCGCAGCTGTCCGTCGCGGACGCGCTGGTGGCAAACGTGGCGCTCGCCCGTCATGACCAGGCGATCGAGACGCTGAAGAAGACCTTCGACGTGCTGTCGCTGCGGCGGCTGTAGCAAACGGGAGTAATGCCGTGAGATTGCGCAAGGTTTTCGTCGCAACGCTCGCGGCGGCACTCGTCGCGGGAGTCGGCTTTACCTCGAAAGCGAGCCGGCTATTTCAGACGCCACCGGGCTCGCTGCAACTCAGCGACAAAGTGGAGTGCTTCTACGCGGCCGGCACGCGCGTCTCAGCCGCACCGAGCTACCCCGAGCCCCGTGAGATCCACGTCGATGGCGATGTATTCATCCGGCAGCCTGCCTCGGGTGCTCCACTGATCGTGCGAACGCGTCTGCTGGTTCTCACGGCGCGGGGGCCCGCCGAGTTTCGCGTCACCGCGCGCTCGAACGAAACCGGCGAGCAGGTGGAAGTGCTGGAGGGCACGGTCGAGGCGCGCAAGGCATATGCGTCGCCCTTCTCCGAGCCGGACCGGCTTGCGTCCGGCGAGGTGTCCATGGTCAATCGGACGATCGATCTGATGGAAAAAGAGAAGACCGATGTCATGGCGCTGCGCGCGTGGCGTCGCGCGCTGATCGCGTCGATTGCACCACCCGATCGGCGGTAGATTCGGCGCGTGAACACGGCATTCGGGCTCTCCACCTCATTGCCGTGAAACCGCGTGATATTGGGCGCCGCCGGATCGCGGTCGCAAGAGGCAGTTCATGCTGAGCCGAACCCATCGTCGACTCGGCAAGTGGTCTCTGAAGAAGGAATGCGCAATGGCACTCGCCCGATTTGATCCCAAACAACCCGGCAGCCAGGCACACCCGCTCGCCCGCACATGCGCCAGAATCATTTCCAGGAGCCACCTTATAAATATCAGCGTTAGCGGTGTTCAGCGGACATCTCCCAGTCGGCGCGTAGCTGATGCCAGCGGCTGTACTGCTCCTGCTTTAATGTGCCTGGGTCTTCCGTGTCCAACATCCAGTAGTTGAACCAGTCTATCTTGCGCGCCATCGACGCAAGTCGCGCTCTCGGTGAAACGAAGATGTGTGGCTCGTCGTCGTATGTCACCAGTTCCACTGGTTTTCCCAGCACGCGCAGGGGTATATACATCTCAAAGCCAAAAAATCCTTCCCTGCCTGAATATTCCATCAAGAGGGGCGCATCGAATCGCTCCGCCTGGAACACCGGGGCGAACTCAAAATACGATGCTGCCGTCTTGGGTGACAGCGGGCCGCCGTACATATTCTGAAATATCTGTGGCCAGTGCGTCATGCCAGAGATCCAGTATTCACCCGGATTGTAGTCGCCGCCCTCTCCCAGAGCGGCCGCTTTGAAGTGCTTCTGCGAATGCGCCAACAGGAACTCGACAATGAATGCGCCGTGACTCCAGCCATACAGGCCGATGCGGGCCGGGTCGGCAATGCCCTTCGCAACCATCGCGTCCACCGCATTCTCGAATGTCGACAACATTTGCCAGCCCTCTCTGTCGCGGGCTTTGACGGGATTACCTGCAATGCTTTGCCCCTCGGGTGGGTGATTGAGGAGCAACACGGCATAGCCTTGCCCCGCTAGCGCCTGCGCCGGGAAAGTCGTGTGCCACTCCGCAGTCAGCACGAACGCGCCGGTGAACCCGTATGTCGCGATTACCAGCGGATATCGGTGCCCGGCAATAAAGTTCGTCGGGTAGACCAGGTACGCGTCTACGCTGACACCGCCGGCGTTTTGTATCCGCAAGGACTCCACTCTTCCGCGTGCGCGATTCTCCAACCAGGGATTCAAATCGGTGAGCCTACGAACGGCGCCCGATTCGGAGACGGCTACCTCGGGCTTTCGCTCTGAGGCTTCGTCCACAAATGCATAGGAGGTGAAGGACCGGTCGAAACTCATCTGCGGTGACGCTGAGATTTCGTTCAGTGCGCGGGTGCGTTTTCGTCCAAAGTCGAGCTTGTAGAGAGTGCCCTTGGCCCACGCATAGGCCACCCCGCTGATACTGTCGTAGATCAGTTCCGATGAGAAAGAGAGCGAGCCTGGGAGAGTCGCCCAGGCCAGGGCGTCGGATTTCCTCCTCTGGACATCGTAGAGCCTGAAACCCGACCCCTGAGCGAACAGCAATTTACGCGAATCGGCAGACCATGCGACCGCGTGCTCGGAAAGGATCGAGTGCGGTTCCGCCTCGGTGAACTGCGCGGCGTCAAGATCAAGCACCGCCACATCCGCGTCGAATGCAGCACCGCCTTTTTCCGGCGTGCCTTTTCTCCATAAGGACAGCGCGAGCTTCCGGCCGTCCGGCGCAAACTTCATTTCGAATATGAATGGCAGGCTTCTTCCAGGTCCATCGTACTTCAGGCTGTAGATGAGCTGATTGGCGCGGCCTGGAACATCGACGCGGTAAAAGTCTTCCCACGAACCGACCGAATAGTTGCGCTCGACAATGTCAATCTGTGTGTGACGCCCCCACTCGTAAACTACGCCCTCTTCCTTTCGGCGACGTGCCGTCTCCGGATCGGCCTTTCGGGCCGTGGTGTAGACACAAGTATCTCCGCTCGGAGCGCAGGCGAAATTGTTTACCTTGTCAGCGGTCGACCCAATCTCAGTGCTCTTGCCGGTCACCACGTCTGCGCTGACGAAGGTGTATTTCCCATCCCGAACGGCGAGCGCATACAGCTTCCGGCTATCCGCGCTCCACTGAACATCGGCTATGACATCTGCATTCAGCAATTCGCGTTCGGTTCGGTCGGAAACATTCACGACGCGCAAGGAATGCGGATTCGTATTCGAGGAAAGATCCGCGACGTGGGAGATGTAGGCGATGACGCGGCCGCCGGGCGCCATGCTCACCGAGTCGATCGCTCGAAAGGCCAAAGTATCCTCGAGAGATACCGGCGCTAACGTTTCCGGCTGTGCGGCTTCAGTGCTCATTCCAATGCAGCAGCTCATGGCGAGAAGCCAGGCGGGTGGATTGATGTTCTTCAAAACCGCGTACTCACCTTGACGGACACGAATCTCCCGCGAATGTCGGATTCGGCCGCGTCATATCCATAGTAGCCGTAGTAGAACGCCGAATATTGAGGCCGCCGGTCGAACACGTTGACCACGCCCACCTGCAATGCCAGACCCCGGAGCAATTTGTTGTTCGCTTCACCGAAATCGCCGAAGTCGAAACGACCTGATAGATCCCAAAGCCAGAAATCTCCGAGCTGCCGGGTCGTCGCCCCGCTGTCCTGATAGTCGGTGTATCGACTGACATAACGGCCGCCGGCAAATGCGGAGTAGGCTCCGCGCGCCCACGAGAGGCCGAGATTTCCTTTCCAGCGCGGTCCCCAGGCGTCCAGGGTTGCCTTGCCCAGGCGGTCGGTAGGCGTCGCGCCCGGGATCAACGCCGCCGTGTACTTGTACATTTCGCTTGCCGAGGCGCTCACAGTGAAGAGCCCGGCACGCGAATGGACTTTCTCGCTGAGACTCAGATCGAATCCCGCGACTCGCATCTCTCCGAAATTGAGGTAGCCGACATTCACGGATCGAATTGCGTTGGTGAGTGGATCGCGAACGACGTGTCCCGGAAACAGATTCTCGTTGTTGACGATCTCCTGGCCGGCCAGGGAAGTGATCCTGTTGTTCTGATCGACAGCCCACCAGGTGATCGATGACTCCAGATCCTGATGCGACACAGGCGACCAGGACAGTCCCAGCGAATGCGATTCTCCGGTCTCCGGCTTCAGGCCCGGATTTCCGGCACTTTGATAGGTGAAGCTCGTCGACTCCCCTGCGCGCTGGGGATCGGTCACGCAGCACGACGTGGTGCTGTACAGCGGAGAGTTCAGATACACCATGCTGGGTGCCTTGAACGACTCCGCGTACGAGCCGCGCACGAGCAACGATTTCGATGGACGCCATTCCAGCGCGTACTGCGGCGTCGTGCTTGCCCCGAAGTCGTCGTAGTGGTCATAGCGAACGGCAGCCGTCATCGCCAGTGTGGTGTCACGCCCACGCGACGCCGGACCGGCAAGCAAAGGAATACGCACTTCGGAGAACGCCGAAGTGGTAGCGCGTTCGTATGAGAAGTTGGCCGTCGGATCGGACGCCGCGAAGGGAGACCGCCACTGAGACTCGCTCCGAGCATATTCCGCGCCCAGCACTGCGTTGACGGGACCGGCAGGCAGCCGGAAGACGTCACCGCGGATGAATCCGCTGGCAACCCGGCTCCGACTGAGTGTTTCGACCCGATTGTCCGCATAGATCGACGCGAGCAGCGACTCCGATGCCGGCGCGCCACTCGAAAAGAGGTTCAGCGCGAGGCTCGGATCCGACGAGGCGAGAGCCGCTGTCCGCCTGGCGCTGTCGGGCTTCGACGCGTTGCTGGACAAGGTCTGCTGGTCGCGAGTCGTCCAGGCGGACACTTCCCAGTCCCAACGCGCGGCTAGCTTGCCGCGCAAGCCGATGAGAGGCCGCATGAAATCCGTGTCATGTTCGCTGACCTGTTCGGTCTCGGGCGACGTGAATCGATAGCTCACCAACACATCCGTGCCGAACGGATTGAACGCATTGGACGCGGGAACTCTCGTTTTGGGGAGCGTCCTGTGACCGTTAACCATGCTCTGCTGCTGATCGGTGTAGATGACCTCCGCAAACACTTCCGTGTCCGCTGCAATTCGGTAGCTCCCTGTGGCAAACAGCGTTCCCCGTTCGGCTGCCGGAATCACATCGGCGTCGTACCAGTAACGGCACTGATTCAGCCGGCTTCCGTCGAAGTCGCTCAAGGAAGGGCTTCCCACGATTCCTGGACGGATTGCCGCGGACGCGCTACCCACACCCGGCAGGGTCGTTCCGCTTACCGCGTAGACGTTCCCGGGATTACAGAAATCCTGTAATCCGGGATAAGCCGTGCTCGAGACAATGGAACGGTCCGCTGCCGCCAGATTCGAACGGTTGTAGTAGCTGGCGATCAGGGAAAATGAGCCTCGGTCGCCCGCCTTGCCCCACGCGAGGTCCGCACTCTTCTCATCCAACCCCGACGCGGCTCCGTACTGAACACCTGCGTGAATGCCCTGGAAGTCCTTCTTCAGGACAATGTTGACGACACCGGCAAGCGCATCGCTGCCATAAATGGCCGATGACCCTTCCGGAACGATTTCAACACGCTCGACGACCGCCGCTGGAATATTGTTCAGGTCGAAGTAGCTTCCGTAGGCGACGGTCGAAGCTCCGTCGCCCAGACGCCGGCCGTTGAGCAACACCAGCGTGGTACCCACTGGCAAGCCGCGGAGCGTCACGGTGGTCTGACCGACGTAGACATTCCCATTCTCGGGGTGAGCGGTGGAAACTTCCGCGACCGTGCTGAGGAAGTCCGCTACGTTCGTTTGCCCGCTTCGCTCGATATCCTTATCCGTGTAGACCTTCACCGGAATCGGTCCCTCTTCTGTCGCACGCTTCAACCGCGACCCAGTCACCACGACTTCTTCGATCTGTACCGGCTTTTTTTGGGACGGCTGCCTTCCTTGCGTGTCCGCGGTTGCCACGTCGAACGGATTCCCGGTCGCCTGGGCAAAGCGAAAACGATCCCACAGTGATCGCGTAGACGGCACGGGCTCATCCGTGGAGCTAGAGGCGCGTGGCGCCGCCGCTGGCGCGCGCCGAGGACCTTCTCCGCTTTGCACCGGGAGAATGCTCACCGTCTTGCTATCGAGATAACGAAAGGTGAGACCCGTGCCGCTCAGCAGCCTGGCGAGCACTTCATCCGCGGTGAAATTTCCCGACACACCCGCCGTGCCGAAATTCGCGACATCCTCTGAAATGAACATCACATGAATCCCGCGCGCCTTTGCCAGGCTTTGAAGCGCCGATCCAAGATGCTGCGCCGGAATATCGATCGACTTGCGGATCGCCGCGTCGGCCTCCTGTGCTGAAGAAAGACCCACGACCGACAGGCTGATCGCCGTCGCCACAACCGCAATGCGCATGCACACTCCCCAGCCTCGCGAGAGGCTTCTCATGGCTGTCGTCTGATGGCGCGACAGCTTCATGCAGGTAGAAGAGTGTTGGAGCAAGGGCAAAAGAAACCCGAGCGTGGGAATTCTCGCGCGCTATCAGCGAGCGATGCGCACTTCGTCATCGGTCTCGTGGCTCACGACGCCGAAGCGCTGGTGCAGGAACTCCACGAATTGCTGCGAATCCGTCACTGAGAATGCACCGCTGATATGAGTGTTCCGCAGCCCGGCATCGTCAATGACGAGACGCTTGACGGTGTATCGATTGAACTCCTCGATCACCTCGCTCAACGGAGCTGCATCGAAGACGAGCTTTCCTTCAGTCCATGCAGTCGCCGCCGCGGCATTTGTCTGATGTGGCGCCGCCAGCGCATCAGCAGTCGCGATGACCCGCTCACCTGCTGAAACGACGACGGACTTTACGAGGTGACTCGAAACCGGATCCCGAGCGGTGCTTTCACGAGTCTGGAGAGATGGCGAAGGCGGCTTTGCGCCCTCGCCATCCGCCCCGGACACGAGGACTCTACCTTCCACGACTGTGACGACCGTCGCATCGCGCTTACGGTAGACATCAAACTGAGTTCCGACTGCGCGAACACTCGTATCGTCGCTATGAACGATGAAGGGCCGCGTTGTATTCTTCGCGACTCGGAAGAGCGCTTGGCCGCTAACGAGATCGACGTCGCGTGCGGCGTCGGTGTATCTCACCTTCAGTTTCGAGCGGGCGTTGAGAGAGACGGTAGAACCATCCGGCAGCGTGATCGAGCGCTGTTCTCCAAGACCGGTCACATACGTGGGGGCGCGGAAAAGCGCGGACCAGACGACAAATCCCACGCCAGCGCACATGAGGACGGCAGAGGCCGCGATCGCGTAGTAGCGGCCCCTGAGGCGACGCGCCCACGCACTTGCCGTCGGCAACATCATGACATCGCCGAGCGGTACGACGTTCGTCTCGCTAAGGGCGCGCCGCACGATCTCCTCGACTCCTCGCTGCTTGCATTTACCGAAGAGCTCTGCGTCTTCCCAGAATGCTGAAATGCGCAGATATGCACGCACGTGCTCTGGAGAGGTACGAAGCCACGCGTTGAACTCCTCGCGCGCCCGGACGTCCACCTCTTCTTCACAGAACGCGACGAACCAAGCGGTCGCCTCTTCGCGAATCTGTGGATTGAGCGGTCGCAGGGCCTTGTTCCGGTTCATCGATTGCCCTCCATGTCCTCGAGATGGCGATCGCAGAATGCGATGGCACGCAGAAGATACTTCCGCGCCATCGGTGCAGACACGCCTAGCCGCTCGGCGATCTGCTTGAGCGTCAGGCCTTCACAGCGGTACATCAGCAACGTCGCATAGGCACGCGGCGACAGTTGCTCGAGGGCGCGGCTCAGCACCTCGACTCGCTGCTCGACTTCCACCTCGTCCGCCGGATCGGGCGCTGTCGCAGCTTGAAGCTCCAGCACGACATCGAGCGGAACCATCGTTTCGGGCGCCCCAGAACGCTGCAGGGAATACTGATGGAGCACGTGGCTGGCCACCGTATAGAGATAGGCCTGCGGATTGCGGATGGCCTCGTGGTCCTTGATCCGGAGCAGTCTAAGGAATATTTCCTGAAATAAATCAGGCACATCTGCGGCAGCATGGCGCATGCGAACGGACAGGAAACGACGCAATTGACGGCCGTGCGTCTGTTCGATGGCCGTCAGGAAGCCGCGCTTGGATTCAAGGGTCACAACTCTGCCGAGGGAAATACACCTGCCCGGGGTATTAGAGCGATTCGACGGTGTCAAAGAAAACCGCAGTCGCGAATTTTTTTATCCCGCCCACCCATCTCCCACCGCCCCCGATGTGTAAGCGCTCAGGCATCCTCAGGCATCCGCCTTCTTGCACGCACCGAGCTGAGATGATGCGGGGGCGAGAGCAGGCCTCAGGTTCCACGGCAGCAGCGTTTCGAAGTCCTCGACCGTCCTGGCGTAGGGCAGCTGCGCGAACAGCAACGACAGGTATGCGTGCGGCTCGACGCCGTTCGCCTTAGCGAAGCAGCGGCGCACAAATGGCCGTTCCCAGCCGAACGCCTTCACCTGGAAATCGTCGTCACCGCTGCTCGTACTTAACGGCAACCTGAAATCGCAGAGGGTGCGGTTGCTCGCGGCCCATTGCGTTGACTCGATTCGACAGCTTCAGTTCGGTACGCTGCGCCTCACGCATTCCTGCAACTCGACGGAGCACCTGATCTGATGCGGGCCGCCCGACTCTTGACAATCCTGCTCGGGGGACTTCTCGCGACCGGCCTTGCCACGGCCGCATCCCCGGGGTTCTTTACAGAATCCGCCAATACGGCGCTGTTCGAAATGCCGAATCGCGTCACGCCCGACCCGATGGATCTGAACTACCCACTGCTCTGCGTGGACGCGAACGCCAATGGTCGCGAGGAGATCATCAGCGGCGGCTCGCTGGATGCGATCTGGCGTACGCTGGAGATGAATCCGGACGGGCAGTCGTTCGCCGTGACTGCGAGCGCCCGCCGCCCGTTCCCAACCACGTCGAGTGGCGCCAATCAGGGTCGCGTGCTGTTCATGGACACAGCCAGCACCCCCGGGCAACCGAAGCTCTATGCGCAGATCATCGACGGCTCCGCGAACTTCGCCGCCCGCTACGACGTGCGCAGCCATGCACTGGAAGCTGTGGCAGATCTCACCGCCACACCGATCGGCATACGCGATCTCGATCACGACGGCACGGGTGAACTGATCGCATTCTGGAGTGAGTCCGGCACCAGCCGGATCGACGTCTACGATCTGCAGATGTCGAAGTTGCTCGCGTCCTATCCTGTCAAGGCCGGTATCGTTCCGGCAGTGGCACTGGGTAATTTCGACGACGACGCGCAATGGGAGATCGCCACGAGCGCCGGTATCGTCTACGAGATCACGCTCGATGGCATCCGGGAGGATGGATCCTTTGCCGACATTACGGACGGTAACTGGATCGAATTCATGACGGCCGCGGACGTAGACGCCGACGGCAAGGACGAGATCGTGGCCGCTTACTGGTCGCGAGTGACTGTGATCGATCACGACATGCGGGCCGTGAAGTGGAGTGCCTCGGCATCGGTCAACTCCTCCGCTCAGTTGAACGTCCTGAAGGCGATCGATCTTGTCGGCAACCCGACGCCAGAGGTGGTGATCGGCCAGGTCGGCCACCCAGCCGCGGCGGGCAACTTCGTCATCTTCGATGGCACCACCGGCACCGAGCTACGCACCATCGAGCATCCCGACGTCGGGGTGTTCGGTCTCAACGCGTGCGACGTCGACGGCGATGGTGCTCGCGAGATGATCGCCGGGCTCACCCGTCCCGAAGTCGGACCCGATCGGCTGTACGTCTACGATCCGGCCACGGGCCTCCTCAAGTGGCGCAGCACCGACGAGGCCGGTCTTCTCCGTGCCGCGACGATGGCCGACGCAGATGATGATGGCCGGGATGAGATTGCCTTCGCGCCCTACCAGGTGTTCGGTGTCGGAGACCTGCGGCTGCACGGCTACGATGCCGGCACGTTCTCGCATCGATGGACAACCGCTTCACCGATGCTGCCGCAACTCGGCGCGGACTCACTGAACTCGCTCGCCGTCGGCGATGCTGATGGCGACGGCGACACGGACATCGTGGTCGGATCCAGTCAGAACGGCACCGGCCGGATCTGGATAGTGGACGGCCGCACCCGCACCCTGGCGAAGGCGATTCAGGTCGGCGGTTTAGGGACACAGGTGCGTGCCGTGACGCTCGCCAATCTTGCAGGTGATGGTGGTCTCGAGATCGCAGCGGGTACGTCCAATGGCGTGCTCGAAGTCATACGCGGCACCGACGGCGGGATGGCGTGGCAGGCAAGCTGGGGCGGAAGTGAAGCAAGAGAGCTGAAGACGGCGGATTTCAATGCCGATGGCGTCACCGATGTGCTGCTGCGGGTGGCGCCCGAAAGCACGAGCGAGGTGTTCATCGTGGATGGCGCTTCGCGCAGTGTCCGGCCGCTCAACCAGACCTGTGCCGCATCGATCTTGCCATTCGGCGCGGCGGGCACCTCCACGCCCGAGGTCGTCATCGGCGGATGCGATGGAACGCTGCGCGTCGTCGATCCGGTGAGCTCGAGCGTGCTGCAAAATCGCTCGGTGTGCGCGGCTCCCGTCAACGCCATTGCACGCAGCAATCTACACAATGCTGGCACAGAAGATCTGCTGTTTGCCTGCGGCGAGCGCATTGGCTGGATTTCGCTTGCGACGGGTGAGTTCCGATTCATCACCGCCGTCGTGGGCGACCAGATCGGCCTCGGCAACAACCTGTTCTCCGGCCGTACACCGGCGGGCTCGGACTACATCGCCGTCAGCACGGCGGAAGGCATTGCCCAGCTGCTTCCGTCTGCCTCGCTCGCTGCCTACGTGAGCCCCTTCAATCCGACGACAACGAATATCTACAGCATCCAGTCGGGAAGCACGCTGAACGAGTCGATGCGGTTCGGCGCGTTCGATACATCGAACGTCACGCTGGAGGTGGTGTCCCAGCCCCGCCACGGTCGGTTGACGATTACGAATGCGCAGACCGGACAGTTCAGGTACGAGTCCGACAGCACGTTCACCGGCATGGACCTGCTGGTTGTGCGGGCTCGGACTGCCCAGAGCACATCGGCTCCTACCACGATCCCGATAGCGGTCACGGCGAGAGATCCGAACCTGCCGCCGCCGCCCAGCGGCTCGAATCCATCTTCGGATGGCGGCGGTGGTGGTGGTGGCGGTGCGATGGATCTGAGCGTGGTCGCGATGTTCTGTCTGCTTCTATTGTGGCGACTGGGAACCACGTTCAGGCGCGGCAGCCCGCACGCTCACTGCAGTGAGGACGTCGAGCCGGGAGCGATTCGCGGCCGGGGCATCCACATCCCCACCACGTGCGGCAGGAGCGGATGAGTCTCGCGAAACTCAGCCACAGCTCCTGCCCGCGCCGGCTGTAACGCAGAGCCAGTCAAACCTTTCGAAGTCGCGCGATGGCCTCCGTCAGATACGTGCGGCGGCTCGGTGACTTGACGAGCACTGCGTACTGCGTGAGCTGAGCCCAGCGAAACTTGCGCGGAATCTCCATCTCCGGAAGCGTTGCGAAGAGACGGCTTCGACCCGGAGCAAGGTAGAGAAGATCGAACAGCGCTTTCTCGGCGGTAGCGATCTTGGCGCCACCGGCATCCTTCACTTCGAAGCCACTGAACAGCTCCGGCGGAAGACGGTGGAACGACACCACACCGAGCGGTGTGCGGACCCGCCGGGGTCGGCCCAAGGTCACGGCATAGATGACAGCCGGTATCTGCTCAACGAGACCGTGATGAAACAGCGCGGACTGAAGAGAGATGTACGCCGGATACGGCGCTGAGATGAGCTCGGGAAGCGCGAACAGTGGAACGTCTGCGCTCTGCAGCCAGCGTCCGCGGCTCACATGGATGAGCAAGCCAGAGTGCGCGAGCCGCCGCAGAATCATGTGCGCATTCGCTGCGGTCACTTCGAGCGCCGCGGCCGCATCTCGTGTCTCGAATCCATGCGCGCCGAGACGCTTGAGACGCTGCGCGGCCTCGACTTGGTTCATGACTGGAACCCCTCGAGTGCGTTGACTACCTGCGCCTGCAAGTCCTCCCATGCACGACGCGGCCGATAGTGATTCTGGTACTCCGGCTCGAGGTAGGCCAGCACCTGGCCGGCAAACTCGTCGTAACCCATGCTCATCGCATTCTCGATTGCTCGCGGAAGATTCGATGCGATCCCTGTGGGTAGTGCAGAACTGGCCGCCCCCGCATCCAGAAGTAGCTTCAGGTCAAAGATGTCGCGCGCTTGCGTTTGGGAACGCAGGGCGAGAGCGGCGATCTTCTGTGCAAGAACGGCCCGCGCGGTGTAGTGCTGCACGAGTATCGGGTAGAGCCGATAGCGCCGGATGACCTCAGGGTCTACGGCCTCGTGCGCAACACCCTCGTCGAGTGCACGGCGTGAGAACTCGATCTTGGTTGGAATGTCAGAACCGGCCGCCGCGGACCGCAAAGCGATTTTCCAGCGCTGAGTCGTCTCAGTCTGCTTGGGCCGCGACACCTGCAAAATTTCGATCTGCTGCGCGCGCAGCGTCTGCAGGAAAGGAGTTGCCTCAAGAACGCGATCGACGTTGTTCCGAAGCGTGGCGACCGACACCGTTCGGATATCGAGGTCTATGTCTTCGGAGTAGCGGATGCTCTTGTGGAAGAAGCGGAGGTTGCAGCCGCCCTTCAAGGCGTACAACGCCCTGTCCGCACGAGCACTGAAAGCTCGCAGGAAGAGAAGATGGAAGACCTCGATTGCCTCGCGCGCAGACCACATCGGCCCGCTCCTCGACATTGCTTGTAAACAACATTAGTGTTGATTATGAGCAATGTCAATTTGCCTGGGCCGCCCACGCTGCGCGCGCGTGCGACGAGAGTGTTCACATCAACGGGGTAGCGGGTTCGCCCCCCGTATCAGCGCGTCTCATGCGAAACGGGGACCAGTACGGGGACTAGATGCAGGCTTTCGACATGAAGAGCCCGCTGCGGGATCGCTAAACGATTGATTAGTTGGTGGGCCGTGAAGGAGTCGAACCTTCGACCAAGAGATTAAGAGTCTCCTGCTCTACCAACTGAGCTAACGGCCCAAAAATCTTGTCTGCATCAGACCTTTTGCGGGCCTGGTTCCGCGCGAACCCTTGCGGCTCACGAACCCGCAAAGCCGAGATATTTCAGGCACTTACGTGCGCCGTGTCCTTGCGGGGCGCGTAGTGTAACAGAGCCAAAGCCGGCTTGGGTATCCGCCAGCAAATCGCCATTGCGTTCGCACTCGAAACGCTGCGCGAACCGCGCCGCCCTTACCGCCTCGTAAGCTCGAGCGCCTCTGCGCGCGCCGTCCGATGCTCGCGACGAACCCGCTCCGCGGTTCGTTCGTGCGCACGAAGCGAACGCTCGCGATCACGCGCGTGCGGATAATTTTCCGCAAGCCGGCACGGGGTTTCAGCTGTAACGAAGGGATGTCGAGTCGACATCGTCGAAGAACGGACGCGCGGCAAGCTGCATCCCAGATCGCTGACAGACCCTGGACACCTGCTAACCGGCCCCTCCTCACAAGGACGGCACTCGCCCCCCCACTCCCCCCAAGCCGGGTGCGTCGGGGAGGGGCCTTTTTCAAACGGCACGCGAGCGACAGGCGACACGCCACGCTTGGACATCACACCTGAAGGGGTTTGGGGTGAGCGACGGGACTCGAACCCGCGACAACCGGGATCACAACCCGGGGCTCTACCAACTGAGCTACGCCCACCACCGATTTCGACTTTCCCCGGCGCCTCAACCACTTGGGTAACCAGTGCGACGCCCCGGCCGGGCGGCCTGAGGGGCGCGCAGTATATACGAACCGACCCGAACCTCTAGAGGTAGCGGATTATGGCGCGCCCGGAGGGACTCGAACCCCCGACCACCGGCTTAGAAGGCCGGTGCTCTATCCAGCTGAGCTACGGGCGCGGCGCTGAGGGGTGCGAATGGTGCCGCGTCGGGTGACGATGTGCCAGTGCCCTGCGGCCAATGCGGCCCGATCCTTGCCCCTGACATCGGCCTCGCGGAGGATTGCGGCCCTTCCAATGATCAAACAACACATCCGGCTCGTGTCCTCGGTTCTTGCCGGGGTGATCCTGTACTTCGTGCTTCCGCACGACTGGCGGGAGATCACTCGCGTGCTCATCGGCTGGAATGCGGGGGTGTTGCTCTTCATCGCATTGGTCTTCCAGCTAATGTCCAGCCTGGACGCCACGCAGATCAGCAAGCGTTACGCGCCGGAAGATGAAGCCGCGCCGGTAATCCTGATCATCAGCGTCATCGGGGCGATTCTGGCGATGGCGTCGATCGTGGCCTACCTATCGACTCTTGATGAGGTGAGCCGCTCGCATAGAGCCCTGCATATTGGGCTGGCGTCACTCACTGTCATCGACACCTGGGTTCTCATCCCGACGATGTTTACGCTGCACTACGCAGACATGTTTTACAGCGTCGGCGCGAAAGAGCGTCCGCTACGATTTCCGGATACGGGCGAGCCTTTGTTCTGGGACTTCGCCTACTTTTCCTTCACGATCTCCGCTGCCTGCCAGACTGCGGACATCTCGACCGCCCAGGGCACGATCCGCAAGGTCGTGATCGCGCACAGCGTGCTCTCGTTCCTCTTCAACGCCTCGATTCTGGGATTCGCGATCAATGTCACGGCCGGACTGATCGGCAAGTAGGAAGAGACGGTCGCTCTATCCACTGAGCTTCAGGCCGAGATTGCCTTCAAATTGCAGGGCAACGTCAATAATCCGCGTCGTATACAGGATCTCGAGGACATCCGGGCACTGTTGCGAGCCAATAGCGACACGCTGAATCTGGATGAGGTACGGGAATACTTTCGATTGTTCGAACGAGAATCCCTGCTGGACGATCTCTTGAATGAAACAAAATCACCCTGACTCGCCGCCACCGCCGCTCCACTTGATTGCCGCCGAAGGCGGCGTCGCGGCTCCGCCCGCCGCGGATCGAGATCCGTATGAGTTGTTGGATAGCCTGATGGTCGTCGTGGAGGCCCTATGTCCAACGTGGCCCGAGCGCGAGAACTTCAACGGCACGGAAAAATTCAAACTCTAGACGACCACCGGTTGGCTGCCGCCAATCGCAGTCGCGACCGACTGGCATCCGGCAACCGTCAGTGAATTGGTCGGGGCGACAGGAGTTGAACCTGCGACCCTCTGCTCCCAAAGCAGATGCTCTACCAGGCTGAGCTACGCCCCGACACAGGAAGGACGCGGAGTGTAGCCGCAGAAGCGGCTGCGGTCACTTCCGTCGCCAGGTCGCCTTGCCGCCCGGTTTGTCCTCGACGATCACGTCCGCCGCGAGCAACTCGTCTCGCAGGCGGTCGGACTCAGCGAAGTTCTTGGAGGTGCGGGCAGCCGCGCGGGCATCCACGAGCTTCTGAACGTCCTCGTCGGTGAGGCCCGCACCAGGCTTGACCGCGCCCTCGCCAGCCACCGTCGCGGGGCCGGCTAGCAGCGAACCCGTGCCACGCAGCTTGAACCACGCTTCGGGATCCATGCCGCCGATGCCGAGCACGCCCGCGAGATACCGCAGCTCCGCGCCAAGTGTCGCAGCAACCTTGTCCTTCTTCGCGTCGCGCGCGGTGTTGATCTCGCGCGTCAGTATCTGGATGACCGCCAGCGCTTCGGGCGTGTTGAAGTCGTCATCCATCACTTCATGGAAGCGCTTCGTGTGCTCGCCACGCGGCGGCTCCGCATCCGTCGGCAGGTCGCGCAGCGCGGTGTAAAGGCGGTTGAGCGCGGCGTCCGCCTGCTCGAGCAGATCCGGGGAATAGTTGATCGGCCCGTGATAGTGGCTCGACAGTAGAAAATACCGCATCACTTCCGGATGGCGGATCTTCTCGAACACTTCGCGCACGGTGAAGAAATTGCCGAGCGACTTCGACATCTTCTCGTCGTTGATGTTGACGAAGCCGTTGTGCATCCAGAGGTTCACGAACTTCGCGCCGGTAGCCGCGCAGCTCTGTGCGATCTCGTTCTCGTGATGCGGGAACTTGAGGTCCTGGCCGCCGCCGTGAATGTCGAACGTCTCGCCGAGCTCCGCCTTCGACATGGCCGAGCACTCGATGTGCCAGCCCGGCCGGCCGCGGCCCCACGGCGACTCCCAGAACGGCTCGTTCGGTTTCGCCGCTTTCCACAGCACGAAATCGAGCGGATCGCGCTTCGTCTCGTCCACTTCGATGCGTGCGCCGGCGCGCAGGTCCGACAGAATCTTGCCCGACAGCTTGCCGTAGCCCTCGAACTTCGCGACGGCATACAGCACGTCGCCGTCCGACGAGACGTACGCATACTCGCGATCGATGAGCTGCTGGATCATCTCGACGATGTGGCCGATGTGCTGGGTCGCGCGCGGCTCCACGTCCGGCTTCAGCAAGCCGAGCTTCGCGCAATCCTCATCCATCGCCTGGATGTAGCGCTCCGCGAGCAGCAGGAATTTTTCGCCGCGCTCGTTGGCGCGCCGGATGATCTTGTCGTCGATGTCCGTGATGTTGCGGACGTACTTCACCTTATAGCCGCGATGCCGGAAGTAACGGGCCACGAGATCGAACACCGACAACATGCGGGCATGGCCGATGTGCAGGTAGTCGTACACCGTGATTCCGCAGGAATACATGCCCACGCGCCCCGGAACCATGGGCTTGAAGACTTCCTTCTGGCCCGTGAGGGAATTGTGGATGCGGATTGCCGGGAGCGTCTCGTTCATTCGTTCCGATCTGTGTTCGTAGTCACTGTGTCGAGCCGTGCGATCCGCGCTCAGGCGGCAAATCTAGCCAGCCGCTCACGCGCCTTGCCGGGCGGCATCGCCTTCAGCAGAGGCGCAAGCTCCGGCCCGTGGGTGCGCCCTGTCAAGGCCAGGCGCAACGGCTTGTAGAGCGCCGCGCCCGTGCGACCGGTCGCGGCCTTCACCGCGCTCACGATCGCCGGCAAGTCGTTATCGCTGCTAGCGGCCGCCGAAGCCGCCGCCGAAAAGTAACCCGAGCCGGCGCTGCGAACCACCTGTTCGTCGTCCGCCCCGAGCGGCGGCAGGTCGCCGAACACGATCTGTGCCCAGCCCTGCGCATCTTCCGGCAGCACCACGTTGTGCATGATGGCTTCGACGAACGCGCGCGCGGCGCGCGCATCGACCTGCGGCGGAATCACACGGCTGAGCCATTCGCGGGCGACCTCAGGGGTCAGCCGATTTACCCACTCTTTCTGCCACATGGTGAGCTGCTGCTCGTCGAACTTCGCGGGTGCGCGGCCGAGATGCGCGGTATTGAAGTGGCGCGCCATCTCCTCGAGCGTGAGGAAACCATGCTCGGGGGTGGAGTGCCCCAGCCGGAACAGATGGTTCGTGATGGCCCCCGCCGAATACCCGCGCTCGCGGTACGAGCGGATGGTCGGATCCCCGAGCCGCTTCGACAACGGCGCGCCGTCTTTGCCCACGAGCAGCGAAACGTGGCCGTACACCGGCGTGCGCAGACCCAACGCCTCCATGATCATGAGCTGACGTGGGGTATTGGTCAGGTGATCTTCACCGCGAATGACGTGCGTGACGCCCATGCGCGCATCGTCGACCGCATTCGAGAAAAAGAACGGAGCCGAGCCGTCGGCACGGCGGATGATGAAATCCCCGATGTCGTCGCTCAGGTAGCTCTGCTCGCCGTGCACGAGATCCGTGAACTGGATGCGATGGCCGAGCGGCACGCGAAAGCGCGTGGTGGGCGCGATGCCCTGCGTGCGCTTGCGCGCCAACTGCTCGGGAGTGAGATCGCGGCAGGTGCCGGCGTACCGCGGCGGCCTGCCTGCGGCGAGCTGCGTGCGGCGGGAGACTTCGATCTCCACAGCCGAGCAGAAGCAAGGGTATGTGAGACCCCTCGACGCGAGCACGTCGAAGTAGCTGAGATAGATCGGCCCGCGCTGCGACTGCCGATAGGGTCCGTATTCGTCCTCGCGATCCGGCCCCGCGTCCCAATCGATGCCGAGCCAGCGCAGGTCCCGCATCTGCTGGAGCATGTAATCGTCTTTGCTCCGCTCCTGGTCCGTATCCTCTATGCGCAGGATGAAGCGGCCGCCGAGATGGCGGGCCAGCAACGAGCTGAAGAGCGCCGTGCGCACATTGCCGAGATGCAGCTCACCGGTCGGGCTGGGCGCGAAGCGAGTGGTCGCGACGAGGCCCGGGCCGCCGCTGCCGGCGCCCGTGGGCGAACTCACTGCTTCTTTGGCTGTCGATCCGGTGGTCATGAAAACAACAGGGCTGGAATACCGCCTCTCCTCGTCCCCGGAGTACAGGCTCCTTGGGGGCGGCAATGGTACGGGAAGCCGGCAGGGCGGCAAAACGCTAGAATCCGCCCCGCTCTCCCGCCGGCCCGGACTAACGGAAAATTGATGCATTCAGTAATTCGATTCGGCAGGGCCCGGCCCTGCCACGCTGGCCCCTCTCCGGTCGCCAGAGGGCTGCGGCAGGCACGGAGCGCCGCACTGACCGCCGTCCTGCTTTTCGGCTCGCTGGGCGCCGCCCAGGGCGCGTGGGCCGCCGACGCCCCGCCTGCGCCCGCTGCGGCGATCCCCGTCGTCTCGGCGGTCCGGGTGACCACGAGCATGGGCACGTTCGTGATCGAGATGCAGGCCGACCGCGCGCCGCTCACGGTGCAGAACTTCGTGCGCTATGTAACAGAGGGCTTCTACACGAACACGCTGTTCCATCGCGTGGTCGGCAGCTTCGTGGTCCAGGGCGGCGGCTACGACGCGAGCACCCTGAAGCTCAAATCCACGCACGACTATGTCTTCAACGAATCGGGCAACGGCCTGCAGAACAAGCGCGGCTCGGTGGGCATGGCCCGCTCGGGTCCGCCGCACAGCGCGAACTCGCAGTTCTACGTGAACCTGGCGGACAACTCGGAGCTCGATCCGCTGCCGACGCGCTGGGGATACACCGTGTTCGGGCAGGTCATCGAGGGCATGGACGTCGTCGAGAAGATGGGTGTCGTTGCCACGGGCTCGACGGGCCCGTTCAAGTCGGAGGCGCCGCTCAAGCCCATCGTCATCCTGAAAGTCGAGCCGCTGGGCTCCGCGGCGGAGGCCGCCGCGCCCGCAGCCACCGCGCCTGCGGCGACACCGCCTCCCCCATCCGGCGAAGGCGCGACGCCGCCGCCACAGTAACCGCGGACACCGAACAGGGATGATGGCGATTCGATTGGTCGTTCTCTCCGGCACGGAGCGCTGATCGTGTCGCGCGTCTTCGTGTCCGACGTGCATCTCGACGCGAGCGCGCCGGACGCGTCCGAACAGTTCTTCGCGTTCCTCGACACGTACGCCGCGAACGCGGAAGCGCTCTACATCCTCGGCGATCTCTTCGAAGTCTGGGTCGGCGACGACGACCCCCATCCCGAGAAGCGGCGCGTGGTCGCCGCGCTCCGCAAGCTCACGAATAGCGGTGTCGCCTGCTTCGTCATTCACGGCAATCGCGACTTCCTGCTCGGCCGCAGGTTCTGCGACGAGGCCGGCGCGCGGCTGCTGCCGGACCCTATCGTGATCGAGCTGGATGGCGAGCGCGTGCTCGTCACGCACGGCGACGCGCTCTGCACGGACGATCACGCCTATCAGGAACTTCGCAGCAGCGTGCGAACGGCCGATTGGCAAAAGAAGTTTCTCGCGCTTCCCTTCACGGTCCGCGACAGCTTCGCGAATCAGGCGCGCAAGGGAAGCAAGGCGCACAACGCGCGCACGGCTCCGCGGATTCAGGATGTGAACCCTTCAGCCGTCGAGACCGCATTCCGCACGGCGCGCGTGCATCGGATCATCCACGGCCACACGCATCGCCCCGGCGTGCACGATACGGTGGTCGACGGCGAAGCGGCCCAGCGCATCGTGCTGGGCGCCTGGTATGAAGAAGGCAGCTATCTCGTGTACGAGAACGGCAAGTACGATCTGCGCACGTTGCCGCGCTGAGCGGCGACCACGATGCGCGCGAGCGGCGAATCGTCGAGCGCACGCGCGGGTGGAAATCTCAAGCCGGAGTGCCGGAATGAAAGCGGAAGGCGTCGTCCGCCGAGGTCGCAAGCTCCGCTTCGCGTTCCGCGATGGACGTCAGGCGGCGTTCGGATTCGGACTTGCCCTTCGACCCATCCAGGTCGTGGGCGAGATTCAGGTACAGCTCGAAGTGACGCGCTTCGGAGCGTTCCAGCGTCGTGTAGAAATCCGCGAGCGGCTGCTGCAGACGCGGCGCAAGCAAACGGAAACGCTCGGCCGAGCGCGCTTCGATCAGCGCGCCGATGAGCAGCAGATCCAGTTTGCGGCCGGGGTCGGCGGTGCGCATCGTCGCGCGCAGGCCCGCGCCGTAGCGGCCCGGTTTCTGCCGGATGTACGGCACAGCCAGCGTTTCCATCATGCGCTGGACCTGCTCGAAGTGGCGTAACTCCTCACGCGCAAGGCGCGACAGCGCCGCCGAGAGCTTGCGATCTTCGGGATACGCGAACATCAACGCGAGCGCGGTCGATGCCGCTTTCTTCTCGCAGTTGGCGTGGTCGACGAGCAATTCCTTCCAGTGCTCGACGGCATGGTCGACCCATGCGGCGGGTGTAGCGGAAAGCAGAATGGTGTCGACGGTGTTCACAGCGGACTCGAGCTCGATCGCGACGATCCTACGCCGCGAGCTCCTCGGCAAGGTGCTCGCGCGCAGCGGCGCGGATCGCCTCGACGGCCGCGGACGCATCAGGATATCGCTCGTCCGGCGTCTTGCCGAGCAGCGTCGACACGAGCGGCTGGAACATTGCCACGTGCTCCGGCAACGCCGGAATCGGCGACTTGCGGTGCTTGTAGATGATCGCCATGGGGTTGTCGGACTGGAACGGCTTCTCCCGCGCCAGCATCTCGAACAGCATCACGCCGAGGCTGTAAAGATCGCTGCGCGCGTCGATGTCTTCGCCGTGCCCCTGCTCCGGGCTCATGTAGTGGGGCGTGCCGAAGATGGCCCCGTGATCGGTCACTTCCATGGCCAGCGACGCATCCTTCGCAAGGCCGAAGTCGATGAGCGCAACGGAGCCATCATCGCGGAGCATGACGTTGCCCGGCTTCAGGTCCCGATGTAGCACTCCCGCCTGATGAATGGCGTCGAGCGCGCGCGCGATCTCGAGCGTGATGCGCAAGGCTTCGCGAGGCGCCAGTTCCAGGCGCATCCGCCGGCGCAGGTCGCCCGCGCGGAAATATTCCATCACCAGGTAGGCGTGCTGGTCGCTCACGCCGAGGTCATAAAGACGCACCACGCCCGGGTGGCGAATGCGCTGGACGATTTCGTATTCCTGCAGGAAGCGACGGAACGATGAATCGAGCTCGTTCTCCACGCGCTGATCGCGCGCGACTTTGAGCACCACTAGCGCGCCCGCCTGTTCGCTCTCCGCGAGATACAGCTCCGACACAGGCCCGGCCGCGAGCCGACGCACGCGCCGGTAACCTCGAATGAACGCTTCACCAAAGCGCTGCGCTTCCTTCGCTCCATCGGATACGCGCCAGTCGGCGCGCGCCTGCATCTGCTTGCCGGCCGCAGTGGCAAATGCATCGAGCAACCGGTTGTGATCGATCTTCGACTTGCTGAGCGCGGCGTGCGCGCCGTGCTCGAGGGCACTCTTCGATTCGGCGTCGTCGGGCCGCTCGCTGAGGAAGATGACCGGTGCGAATCCTGAGCGCGCCGCCAGGTCTTTCACCCAGTCGATGCCCCGCCCGCCCGGCCATTCGTACGACACGATCACCGCGTCGAAACCCTGCGCCGCGTATTCGGGCGCCGGCAGTGGATGCAGCACCGGGCTCGATACGACGAGCTCCGCATCGGGCCAGCGGCACGTCAGGTGATGTCGGATCAACGCGCAGTACCGCGCGTCGTCTTCGATCATCAGGAGGCGCAAGGGAGCCCCGCCGCGGCATCTCGCGCGAGCTTCAGGCCGATGACGATATCGCCGACATTCGTCCCTGTCGGCCCGGTGTGGATGAGATCGCCCGCCGCGGCGAGCGCCGTGCCGGAGTCCGCCTTCTTCAGGCTCTCCTGCACATCGAGCTCGGACAGCGCGACGCGCGAACAGGTTTCGCCGTCGACCAGCGCGCCGGCATCGGAGGTCACGCCATCCGTGCCGTCGGTGCCGGCGACGAGCAGAAGCAGGTTCTCGTGGCCTGCGATGATGCGAGCGGCCGCGAGCGCGAGATGCTGATTGCGCCCCCCGCGCCCCGGATTCTCCGGCAGCTGCACGGTGGATTCGCCGCCCCACACGCAGAGCTGGCTCGCGCTCATGTGCAGCTCATGCGAAAAGCGCACGGCAAGCCGCTCCGCCGAACCGTCGAAGATGCGCGAGTCGCGCCAGGGCGCGAGGCCGCACTTGTACGCTTCGGTGACGACCCGCTCCATCGCGTGATCGATGGAGGCGACGATGGTCCGCTCGATGCGATCGCCCTGGTCGTCGCTGTGGCCGCCCGGGCCCATGAGCCCGGAACCGATGACGGCGGGGTCATGACCCGGCACGTCCGAGATGAACAGCGCCTTCGCCGTGCCGCTGCCCGAAAGCTTCGCGGACACCCGCGCGGCGAGACGCCCGCCCTTGATCCGCGAGAGCTTCGAGCGCTGGGCATTCAGCTCCACGATGGTCATGCCGCTCGCGAGGCCGCGGGCGTTGAGCGCGGTGAGCTGCTCGAACGTCGCGCCGGGCGCGAGCGACTCGACGAGGCTCGAGGCGCCGCCGGAAATCAGGAACAGCACATCGGTGTCGGGGGGAATTTCATCGACCCACTGAATCAGCCGATCGCCCGCCGCGAGCGAGCGCTCGTCGGGCATCGGGTGCGAGCTCTCCAGAACTTCCACATTCGGCAACCCGTAGCACTGGGGCGCGACATGGTCGTCTTTCGTGACCAGGATCGCGCGCGCGAGCGTGTCGCCGAGGGCATCGTGCGCTCCCAGCAGCATGGCGCTGGCGGCTTTGCCGACCGCGGCGACCCAGACGGCTCGGCCAAGCGTGGCGGGGCTGGTACCCGCGGCGGCGTCCGCGGCCGCGCGCTCGCGCAACGCGTTCCGCACGCATAGCCGGCCGTCGACGCTTTCGAGCGCCGAACGAAATAGATCGAGCAGGATCCTCCGGCGCGGATCGTCGCGCCCGGAGGCGGGTTCGACTATTCGATTCGGCACGAGGGGTTGATTCGGCACGGGTGCGAATGCTGCCACGATGTGAGTGCAATCGCGATGAATTCTCGGAAGCGAAAGCCCTCAATCGCCGGGCGGCCCAGAGGGCGACAACGCCGCCTCAGTTCTTGCGAACGACCTTCAGCGGGGTACGGCCCTCACGGCGAAGCGTCTTGGCTTCGTCGGAACGCTCGCTCTGCAGCCGTTCGAGGTACTCCGGCGTGACATCGCCAGTGACGTATTCGCCGGAGAAACACGAGGTGTCGAACTCCGTCACCTGCGCGTCATCGTGGCGGCAGGCGGCGACGAGATCGTCCAGGTCCTGGTACACGAGCCAGTCCGCACCGATGAGCTTGGCCACTTCTTCGTCCGTGCGGCCCGAGGCCACGAGCTCACTCGCATTCGGCATGTCGATGCCATACACGTTCGGGAAGCGCACCGGCGGCGCCGCCGAGGCGAAGTAAACCTTGCGCGCACCGGCTTCGCGCGCGAGATCGATGATCTGCGCCGAGGTGGTGCCGCGAACGATCGAGTCATCCACCAGCAGCACGTTCTTGCCGCGGAACTCGAGGTCGATGGCGTTCAGCTTGCGGCGCACGGATTTCTCCCGCTGCTGCTGCCCCGGCATGATGAACGTGCGGCCGATATAGCGGTTCTTGATGAAGCCTTCGCGATACTTGAGCCCGAGGCGCTGCGCGAGCTGGAGCGCGCTCGTGCGGCTCGTATCCGGAATGGGGATGACGACGTCGATGTCCTTGTTGAACCCCTGCCGCTCGATCTTCTCCGCGAGCTTGTCGCCCATGCGCATGCGCGCGCGATACACGGAGATGTTGTCCATGATCGAGTCGGGACGCGCGAAGTACACGTACTCGAAGATGCACGGCGTCTGGCGCACCGTCGCCACGAGCTGCTGCGAGAACAGGCGCCCCCTGCTCGTCGATGAACACCGCCTCACCCGGGCCGATGTCGCGGATAAACTTGAAGCCATTGCCCGTGAGCGCAACGCTCTCGGAAGCCAGCATCCACTCGGGATGCTTGTTCGAATCCTTGCGGCCCAGCACGAGCGGCCGAATGCCGTTCGGATCGCGGAAGCCGAGGATGCCGTGGCCGATGACCATCGCCACCACCGCATAACCGCCGCGGCAGCGCCGATACACCGCATTCAACGCGGCGAAGATGTCGCCCGGCGTCACGCGCGGCGTGCCCACGCGCTGCAGTTCCGACGCAAACACGTTGAGCAGCACTTCGGAGTCGGAGGTGCTGTTGAGGTGCCGGCGATCCTCGCGAATGATCACTTCCGCGAGCTCGCGGGCGTTCGTGAGGTTGCCGTTGTGGGCGAGCACGATGCCGTACGGCGCGTTCACGTAGAACGGCTGCGCTTCGCTGATGCCATCGCACCCGGCCGTGGGGTAGCGCACGTGGCCGATGCCCACGTTGCCCCGCAGCTCGAGCATGTGATCCTGGCTGAAGACGTCACGGACGAGGCCGCTGCCCTTGTGCGCGCACAGCTCGCCCTCGGTGGACGTGGCAATGCCCGCCGCGTCCTGGCCGCGATGCTGGAGCATGGTGAGCGCATCGTAGAGCCGTTGATTGACCGGCGAGGTACCCACGACTCCGACTATTCCGCACATGTGAACATCCTCAGGGCTGCGCGCCCCGCCTCAACCGTGTCGCTCGATCTGCTCACCCACGATGGCGCGCAGCGCGTTCGCGACGCCCTCACCGTAGGGCATGAGCTTCGAGCCCTGCCACCAACTCTCGCCATCGAGCCGCAACAGCTGCCCCAGGATGACGAACACACCAAGCATCAGGACCCCGCGCAGCAGGCCGAACAGGAAGCCGAGGAATCGGTCCATGCCGCTGAACAGCGAGAGTCGAACGAAATAGGAGAGCAGCGCGGCGACGGCCATGCCGGCGAGCAGCACGAGGAAGAAGATGATCGCGCGCGCCGCCCAGATGCTGACCGGCTCGCTCTTGAGCAGGCCGCCGAGGTGCGGGGCCAGCTTGTCCGCAAACGTCCAGGCGAGAAAGATGGCGACGATCAGCGCGATGACCGCGACGGCTTCGCGCAGGAATCCGCGCACTGCACCGATGATCGCGGAGAGTAGGACGGCAAGAATTACGAGGTAGTCGGCAAGGTTCATCGGCACCCGCGCACTTCCGCTCGCGCCAGGTCTGCGCGCGGCGCGGATTGTACAAGAGCCCTCGCAAACAATGGGCCGGCGAAGGGCGGAAATTTGACAAAGACAGGCCACGTGGTGGGCCGGGCTCGCGTGATTGTGACGCCGTCGTAGATATGCGATGCGTACTTGTACGCACGCGGCGCCCGTGGCGCCAAAACGAGCCGCCTGGATCCGTTTTGTTCAGGGATAGGACACCACCCGGGCATCGCGATGACCCGCCGCCTTGAGGCGTGCGCTAAGCGCGGCGGCACCGGATGCGTCCGCCTCCGGGCCCACGCGGACCCAGTAGAGCTTCTTGCCGTCCTTGCCGGACGTTTCGTTGATGAGCACCGCAAATCCACCGCCCTTCACCTGCTTCGCCAGGCGATCCGCGTTCTCACGACTTCCAAACACACCGAGCTGCACCGCCCAGCCCTTCGAGCCGCCTTTCACATCCTCGGGCTTCGCCGCCGCGAGACGCGTGGGCTCGGGCTTCGAGCTTTCCGGCTTCGCGGCCGGCGGCGGCTTCGCGCTTTCAGCCTTCGGGGCGGCGGCACGTGAAGCCGGCTTCTCCGGCGGCGCGCGCACCACCGCGTTCGGCCCGAACGCGCTGCGCGGCTTGTCGTCCTCGGCGCTCGGCGCTGTCGCCTCGCCAGGCTTTGCCGTTACGGCGGGCGGTTGATCCGGCGCCGCAGCCAAGGGGTCCGCGCCGCTGCCCATGGGCTTGCCCGAGGCACGCGTTGCTTCGTCGACCGAGGGGCTGACGTTCGCCACCGGCGGCGAAGCGGGTTCCGGCTCGGGCGTCGCCAGGCCGACGGGCTCATCCGACGCCGTGGCCGTGGGCGCCGACGGGGGCGGCGGCCGATTGGCGGCATCGTCCTGCAAATCGATGGTGTAGGAGCGGAGCTGAGCGCCATCGGCGCCTGCGGGCTTTGTGGCCTGCCGGGACTCGGGCCCGGTCAGCAGCTCCGGCACCAGCAGCACCAGCAACACAACCAGAATGATTGCGCCCGTGAGCCTCTCCTTCACGCGAGCTTCCTGTGTGAGGGTAGGAGGCGGGTACTCAAGCGCACGGTCGTTGGGATGCCTGGAGCATTGACGGCGCGGCTCGCGCGACAGGTGCGCATTATAGGCGAAGCCAACGCATCGCCGACCCGACGATATTGAAGCCGCCGCAGACGATCACGCGGTCGCCCGCCACCGCTTGCGCCTTCGCGGCCACGAAGCCCTCTTCCACCGACGCCGCGAGCTCGATGTCGCGGTCCGCCAGGCCCGCGCCGGCCTTCATCCGGCGCGCGAGCTCTTCGGCGGGCAGGCCGCGTGGCTCGTGAATCGTGCAGATGATCCAGCGATCCACTTGCGGGTGGAGCAGGCTCGCGACAGCCGCGCTGTCTTTGTCGCCAAGGATGCCGACCACGGCGATCGTTCGCCCTTTTGAAGGATGCGCGGCGAGGTGATCGGCGAACACGCGAGCGGCGGGCTCGTTGTGGGCGACGTCGAGAATCCACTCGACCGGGCCCGGCACCGTCTGGAAGCGGCCGGGGAGTTTCACGCTGCGCAAGGCGTGGCTCACGATGTCCTTCGTGAGCCGCGGCCCAAAGCCGAGAGACTCCACCGCGGCGAGTGCGGTCGAGGCATTGCGGAATTGAATGGCGCCACCTAGCGCCGAAGGCGGGAGGCCATCGAGGAAGATGCCAACGCCACGATAATTCCAGCCCTTCGCGTGAACGGCCCAGCCGAAATTCTGCTCGGCAACGACAGGCTTCGCGCCGAGCGACTCGATCACTTCGAACATCGATGCGGGCATCTCCGGCGTGCCGAGCACGGCGGGCCGGCCGGCGCGAAAGATGCCCGCCTTCTCGCGACCGATCGCCTGGAGCGTGTCGCCGAGCCAGTCGCGATGATCGAATCCGATCGACGCGACGACCGCGACGTCGGCATCGAGCAGGTTCACCGCATCGAGGCGGCCACCGAGCCCGACCTCGAGAATCGCGACATCCACGCGCCGATCCGCAAACAGCAGCAGCGCGGCGAGCGCGTTGAACTCGAAGTACGTGAGCGTCGTGTCGCCGCGCGCCGCCTCGATGCGATCGAACGCCGAAACGAGCTCCGCATCCGTCGCCTCGGCGCCGTTGATGCAGATCCGTTCGTTGTAGCGAACGAGATGAGGCGAGGTGAACACACCGGTGGCAAGGCCCGCCGCGCGCAGGAACGCATCCGAATGCGCGACCACCGAGCCCTTGCCGTTGGTGCCGCCCACAGTGATGACCGGACAGCGCGCCTTGTCGACACCGAGCGCTCGCGCGACTTTCGTGACGCGCGTGAGCCCGAGATCGATGCTCTTGGGATGCACCGACTGCTGCGCCTCGAGCCATGCGTCGAGCGTCTGGTGAGTAGCCAAAATTCGTAGCCCCCGCCGGACTCGTTGGGTCAGCCGCCGGAACCGGGCGCGATCAGGGCGAGGGCGCCGGGGACGGCGCGGCCGGCTGCACTTCCGCCAGTTCCACGGCGGTCGACAAGGGCGCGGCGGATGTCGGCCCCGGCGGCGGCGCCGCAGGGACCTTCAGCAGCACGCGCAGCGTTGCCGAAACCCGTTCGCGCATGTCACGCCGATCCACAATCATGTCGAGCGCGCCGTGCTCCAGCAGGAACTCGCTGCGCTGAAAGCCTTCCGGCAACGTTTCGCGCACCGTCTGCTGAATGACGCGCGGGCCCGCAAACCCGATGAGCGCGCGCGGCTCGGCCATGTTCAGGTCGCCCAGCATCGCGAGACTCGCGGAAACACCGCCCGTCGTCGGATCCGTCATCACCGAGATGTACGGCATATGCGCCTGCGCGAGTCGCGCAAGCGCCGCGCTCGTCTTGGCCATCTGCATGAGGGAGTACAGCGCCTCCTGCATGCGGGCGCCCCCGGTGGCGGAGAAGCAGATGAACGGCAGCTTGTGCTCGATGCAATGATCGACCGCGCGTTTGAAGCGCTCGCCGACCACCGACCCCATCGAGCCGCCGAGGAAGCGAAACTCGAACGCGCAGGCCACGATGCCGAGCCCCGTTCACCTTGCCGGCCATCACGACCAGCGCATCCTTCTCGCCGGTCGCCTTCTGTGCCTGCACGAGCCGATCTTTGTAGCGCTTGCTGTCGCGGAACTTGAGCGGATCTTCCGGCGAAATATTCGCGCCGATCTCGACACCCGTGTTCGCGTCGAGAAACCACTCGAGCCGCTCACGCGCGCCGATGCGCATGTGATGGCTGCACTTCGGGCAAACGTACAGATTGCGCTCCAGCTCCGCGCGGTACAGCACCGCGTCGCAAGCCGGGCACTTGATCCACAAGCCTTCGGGGACCGAGCGCGTGCGGCGCTCCGTCTTGATACGCGAAGGCATGATCTTTTCGAACCAGGACATCCGTTCGGACTCGTCTACCCCAAAGGAGGCCGGATCATAGCGGATCGCGCGGGAAGCCCGAAAACTTCCGGGTACTCCACGCTCCAGAAGTACAACCCCTCCGCCGGCGCCGTTACATGCCCACTCGTTCGGTCCCGGGATTCAAGCACTTCCCGCGCCCACTCCGGCCGCCGCTCGCCCTGCCCCACGGCAATGAGCAGCCCCGCGATGTTCCGAACCATGTGATGCAGAAACGCGTTGGCAGTGACCTCGATCGCAACAAAATCCCCCTCGCGCTCCACCGTGAGCCGCGTCAGCCGCCGCACCGGCGACTTCGCCTGACACTCCGACGACCGAAACGCACTGAAATCATGACTCCCGAGCAGCGCCCCAGTCGCCGCCGCCATGCGCTCGTGATCGAGCGCCCGACGAATATGCGTCGCGCGCTTCTCAACCAGCGCCGACCGCACATTGCGATTAAAGATCAGATAGCGATAGGTCCGCGAATCCGCCGAATACCGCGCATGAAAATGCGCCGGCACCGGCACGACCCAGGCGACACTGATATCGCGAGGCAGATGCGTGTTCGCCCCCAACAACCACCCGCGCAAAGGCCGGACGGCATCGGACTCGAAATGCGCGACCTGAAGACGCGCATGAACGCCAGCATCAGTACGCCCTGAACACACAAGCGAAACCGGCGAGTCCGCGACGCGCCCAAACGCACTCTCAGCATGCTGCTGAATCGACGGCACTCCCACCTGCTGCGTCTGCCACCCCGCATAAGCAGTCCCGTCGTACTCGAGCCCCACCGCAAACCGCTGCACGTCTTCTTCCCCCACCACGCAAAACAGTGGCACGAGGAAGCGCCAACGAAACGCGGGCGCTTCCACCCCCAACGAAAAAGGCCGCGCCAACTATATCGGCGCGGCCTTCTGATCTGCCAAATGCAATACGGAACGTCAGCCCGGCAACGACTCCAGCAACCGCTGCGCTTCCTGCTTCTGCGCCAACGACCCTTCAGTCATCACTTCCTCAAGGATGTTGCGAGCCCCCTCGGGATCACCCATATCCATATACGCACGAGCCAGATCGAGCTTGGTCCCGACCTCGCTCATCGTCACCGGCTCGAGATCCGGCAACGCCAAATCCTCGGAGGAAAGCTTCTGAGTCGCCGTAAACGCGGTATCCGGCACCGTCGCCGCACCCACGTCGAGGTCGATATCGTGATGAGACGCCCCAGACCCGTTCGTATACCGGGCCGCGCCCGAAGCCGGCGCCACCGGCTCCTCATCATTGAAGTTGAAGTCGAGGTCGTTGTCCCCGACCTTCAGAGCGGCCAGCCGCGAAGTCTCGGAGGCCTCGCCCCCAGACGCCATCGTGTGCTCGAGATCCTCACCATGGAGGTTCCAGGCACCCGTGGAAGCGATAGCCGTAGCGTCGACGTCCCTCGTCCCACCCCGCCGCTCAGCCTCATCCATGATGCGCCGTGATCGCTCATCAAGACCGGCGACCAACGTAGGCGCTTCCTGAGTCGCGTTGAGATTCGGGCTATCTTCGAGAGCCCCGAGATCCAGCCCCAAATCGTCGATCGCGAGCTCGGCGGTCTGCTCCGCAGCCACCCCGCCCTGCTTCATCGCCGATTCGACTTTCTGCCGAATGGTGGGGTTATTGCCGCCACCACCGTAGAGCCCCGGCTGTTCCACCGTAGGCGCTTCGAGATCCGCGCCGTACTGCTGAACCGTGGGCGAGTTATCGCCACCGCCACGCAGGTTCTGCGTCATCTCGCGCGTGATGCCCGTGCCAGCATCATCAGGCGTGAACCCATCTTCATGGAGCGCGAGGTTCGCGTCGGTCACCGTCGCGCCAGACCCATCCGACGACTCGCCGAACGCCGAGCCGATATCGAGATCGATACCCGCGTCCGACCCCACCGCCACCGGCTCGCCCAGAATGTCGAAGTCCACGCGATCCTGGCCGCCCTCGAGATCGAGGTCCATGCCGCCGAGGGCGCCACCCGACCCGCCGCCCAGGCCCGCGAAGAGCGGATCTTCCGGCGCGAGCTGCTTGCCCATGATGACGATCTTTTCCCACTCGCCCGGCGCTGCGCGTTCGCGTGTCTCGGCGAGCTCGTGCGCGGTCTGCAGGAACTGATCCTTGTTGCCCCACACGAAGAACACTTCGAGGAGCTTCAGCTTCAGATCCCGCCGACCCGGCTCGCGCGAGATGGCGATGCGGACGAGATCCGCAGCCTGGTCATACAGACCGTAGGCCATGTGGAAGTCGGCTTCCGCCAGCGGATCGCCCTGATCCAGATTGATCGCGGTGTCGCTGCTGATGGTTTCGTCGGACGACGCCACGTTGCGCGGAGCGGTGGCAGGCGTGAAGTCGTTGCCGCCCGAGAAGCGCGGACGCTCGTGCGTACCGGACTCTTCCACCACGAACGCGCTTTCGCGACTCGTCTGGGCACGCAGCGGCTGCGTGTCACCCGTGCTGTCGCGGTCCAGTGAATCCGCACCAGCAGCGGCACCCTGGAGACGGCTCAGCGAATCGTCGAAGTCGTTCTGCTTCCGCGACCGAATGGCCTTGACGCCAAACAGCGCGAGGATGACGACGATGAGCCCGGCCAGCGCCCACCAGTATTCCTTCAGCGTGTCGAAAATCGAGCCGCCGCTCTCTTCCGTCACGGCGGGCGTCGGACGCTTCACCACCTGCGGAGCGGGCTGCGCTTCTTGAGCCGCAGGCGGCGTTTCCTGAGCGGCCGGAGGCTGCTCGGCGGCCGGCGGCGGAGTGGCTTCAGCAGCCGGAGGCGGCGCTGTCTCGGCAGGCGGCTGGACCACCGGAGCCGGAGGAGTCGGTTGTGCAGCCGGCGGCGGAGTAGGCGCGGCCGCAGGCTGATTCGAGGAGAGACGCGCCTGCAACTGCGCGAGCTCTGCGTTGCGCGCTTCGAGGAGGCGACGGGATTCCGTGAGCTGCGCTTCGAGCTCGCGCACGCGCCCCTGGAGCGCGGCATCGGCCTGGGCGTTCGACGGTGAGGCACCGCCCGGGGCACCTGGCGCCACGAGGCGCAGACGGCCCGGCTCCGAGTCACTCGGCGCGGGAGCCGCGCCACCACGCCACGAAGCGTACTGACGACGGATCTCCGCTCTCGCCTCGCTCGGCACGATGGCGGAAACGGCAGACGCATTCGGAATGCGCAGAACCGCACCCGACCGCAACACGTTCATGTTGCCGTCGAACGCGGAAGCATTGTTCTGGTAGATGGCCAACATCCACGCGCGTGACTGCGAAGGCTCGTTCGCAACCTCGCTCGCGATGCCGGAGAGCGTGTCCCCCGGACGCACGGTGCGCGTGCCGCCTTCCGCCGCCGAAGAGGCAGATGACGGGGACGGAGCCGGACGCGAAGCGGGAGCGCTGGCGCTAGAAGCCGGTTCGGCCGGACGGCGTGGCTCCGCAGCAGCGGGAGCGGGCTGGCGCGCGATGGCGCCTTCACGAGTGCCGGCGCCGGTAGACGGCGCGGCGACCGGAGCATTCTGCTGTTCGCCCGGTGCGAACACCGGCGGATCGAGCAACAACGTGTATTCGCGAACCGTGTGTGTGCGCAGCGCGTCGACTTCGACCAGCAGCGTGAGGAACGGGTCCGTCACGGCCTGCGTCGAGCGCATGCGCAAAACCGCTTTGCCGTCGGGCTTCGTCTGTGGCGTGATCGTGATGTTGCCGACACCGGCCGGCAAGTCGAGACCATTGCGGGCGAACAGCTCTCGCGAGGCGAGCTGCGCCTTGATGACTGCCATCTCCTCAGGAGTGGCACCCACGAGCTCGATTTCCGCATCCAGCGGCGCGTTCAAAGACGACAGCAGTCGCACGTCTCCCAGCCCCACTGCGAATGCAGCCGGAGGCAAGGCAATGACGAGCGAGGCCAGCGCCCACTTGACCGATTTGGCGACCATCAGCACACCCCGCGGGGCAAGACCGTCAATAGATATCTTTTAGAAATCAGTTGCTTAGGCGGCATTCCGCAAGCCTGTGCAAATTTGGGCGGCAGTGTAGCTCAAATGTAGTCACGTACCATAATCTCGGCTATCTGCACGCTATTAGTGGCGGCGCCCTTGCGGACGTTATCCGACACCACCCAAAGATTAAGTCCACGATCCGAGGAAATATCTTCACGGATTCGTCCGACATAAACCGTGTCGCGGTTCGCTGCTTCAGTAGCGGCGGTTGGATACCCACCCGGTTTGCGCTCGTCCAGAACTGTGACGCCCGGCGCTTTTTTGAGCAGGGCGCGCGCCTCGACGGCCGTGATTTTCCGCCGTGTCTCGATATGAAGCGCTTCGGAATGGCCGAAGAACACGGGCACGCGGACGGCGGTTGGATTCACGCGGATGGTGGGGTCCTCCATGATCTTCCGGGTCTCCCACACCATCTTCATTTCTTCCCGGGTGTAGCCGTTGCTCTCGAACTTGTCGATCTGCGGCACGACATTGAAGGCGATCTGCTTGGGAATGATCTTCGCCTTCACGGAGCCGCCCTCGCCGCTCATCAGCGCGACACTCTGCTGGGCCAGTTCCTCCACCGCTTCCCGGCCGGCGCCGGAGACGGACTGATAGGTCGCCACGTTGATGCGCTCGATACCCACCGCATCGTGAATGGGCTTGAGCACGACGAGCATCTGGATGGTCGAGCAGTTCGGGTTCGCGATGATGCCGCGCGCCTTGTACCGCGCGAGCGCGTGGGCGTTCACCTCGGGCACCACGAGCGGGATGTCGTCCTGGTAGCGAAACTCCGACGTGTTGTCGATGACGACGCAGCCGGCGGCGGCGGCCTTGGGCGCGAACTCGCGCGAGATTTCCCCGCCGGCGGAAAAGAGCGCGATGTCGGCCTTGCTGAAGTCGAACGTCGCCAGTTCCTCGACGGAATAGTGCTTGCCCCTGAACTCGATGGACTTGCCGAGCGAGCGGTTGCTCGCGAGCGGATACAGCTCGGAAACGGGGAACTCACGCTCCTCGAGCACGCGGATCATCGTCTCGCCGACGAGCCCGGTGGCGCCGACGACGGCGACTCGAAATGTCCTGTTGGTGCTCATGGGCGCTTTGTGATGTTCGGTGTTGTGGAGACGACGTCCGCGTTCTGGCCGCGATGACGCAGGTAATGATCCATCAGGACGATCGCGAGCATCGCCTCGGCTATCGGCGTCGCGCGTAACCCGACGCAGGGGTCGTGCCGGCCGGTCGTGACGACGTCGACCGTTTCGCCGGCGACGTTGATGGTTTCGCCCGGGATCGTGATGCTCGACGTCGGCTTCAGCGACACGTGCACGATGACATCCTGCCCCGACGAGATTCCGCCCAGGACGCCGCCCGCGTTGTTGCTCCTGAAGCCGTGCGGCGTGAGCGGGTCGCGATGCTCGCTGCCCTTCTGCTCCACCGCGTGCGTGCCCGCGCCGATCTCCACGGCTTTTACTGCGTTGATGCCCATCATGGCGTACGCAATGTCCGCATCCAGCCGATCGAACACGGGTTCGCCGAGCCCGGGCGGAACCCCGGCGGCGACCACGGTGACGCGCGCGCCGATCGAGTCCCCGGCTTCGCGGATCTTCCAGATGAGATCCTCGAGCTCCTTCACGCGAGCGGGGTCGGGGCAGAAGAACGGGTTCTCGTAAGCGAACGCCGGATTCACCGGATCGAGCGTGAGCGAGCCGATCTTGCTGAGGTAGCCGTGGATGTTCACACCGAGGCGCGTGGCGAGATATTTGCGCGCGATGGCGCCGGCCGCGACGCGCACCACGGTTTCGCGAGCGGACGAGCGACCGCCGCCGCGATAGTCGCGGAACCCGTACTTCTGGTTGTACGTGTAGTCGGCGTGGCCGGGACGGAAGCGGTCTTTGATCTTCTCGTAGTCCCGCGAGCGCTGGTCGGTGTTCTCGACGAGGATGCCAATGGGCGTGCCAGTCGTCTTACCTTCGAAGACGCCGGACAGGATGCGTACCGAATCCGACTCCTTGCGCTGGCTCACGAAGTGAGACGTGCCGGTGCGGCGGCGATTCACATCCCCTTGCAGGTCGCTTTCGGAAAGCTCGAGCCCGGGCGGGCAACCGTCAACGATGCAGCCGAGCGCGGGCCCGTGGCTTTCGCCGAAGGTCGTGACGGTGAAGAGCTTGCCTATGGTGTTGCCCGACATTGCGTGTCTCGTGAACTCAGCCTGTGACCGTTTTGCCGCGCGCCCGAGGCGCCGCCGGCGCCGCCGCGAGCTGCTCGGCCGTGAGCAGGAATACTCCGCCGCCGCCACGCTCGAAATCGAGCCAGGTGAACGGCAACTTCGGGAACGCACGGCGAACCGTGCTCTCGGTATTCCCCACTTCCACGACGAGCACCCCACCGGGCCGCAGATGGCGACCCGCCTCGCTCAGGATGACCCGCACCGAATCGAGACCCGATTGACCCGCGGCAAGCGCAAGCGACGGCTCGTGGCGGTACTCGGGGGGCAACTTCCGCATTTCCCGCGCACCCACATAAGGCGGATTGCTGACGATGATATCGTACGTGCGCCCGCCCAGTTCGCTGAAATGATTGGATTTCACGAGTCGAACGCGGCGCCCGAGCCGGTGACGGCGCACGTTGGTCGCGGCCACTTCCAACGCTTCAGGCGAGATGTCCGCCCCATCGACCTTCGCTTTCGGGAAGGCGGCCGCGCACGCGATAGCGATGCAGCCCGACCCCGTGCCGATATCCAGGATGGCTTTCACGCGGGCCGGGGCGATCCACGGCACGAACCGCTGCTCGATGAGCTCTGCGATCGGCGAACGCGGGATCAGCACGCGCGGGTCTACGTTGAACGGCATGCCCGCGAACCACGTCTGCCCCGTCAGGTAGACGGCTGGGATGCGCTCGCGGACGCGCCGTTCGACGAGGGCCGCGACCTTGGCCTGCCCCGCTTCGCTCACCTTTCGCTCATAGGTGCGCGGAGTCACTTTGTCTGGCAGGCGCAGCGCGTGCCATACCAGCGCGGCGGCGTCGTCCCATGCGTTGTCCGTGCCGTGCCCGAAGAACACACCGGCGCGGTCGAGCTTCTTGGCGTTGCGCTCGATGAGCGCGCGAACGGTTGGCCGTACCGGTGCCGTTCGGGGCGCACGTCGCCGGCCCGACTTGGAACCCGTGCCTCTGTGGGATACTTCTCTCATGTCGAAATCAACGTGGCTCCTGGTCCTGTTCGCACTGGTCGCGGCGGCGGGCGGTGTATGGGTTGCCAAGCGCACCAGCGATCAAGCTCCCCAGCTTACAAGCGGCACGTGGCTTCCGCAGCCTCGGCCGGTTCCCGAAGTATCCCTGGTCGACCAGTCCGGCCAGCCCTTCACGACGCAGAGCCTCAAGGGCCATCCCACGCTGCTGTTCTTCGGCTTCACTCATTGCCCCGATGTCTGCCCGACCACGCTTGCGCGGCTGACGCAGGTGGTGAAGGCCGCAAACATCCCCGACCTCAAAGTGCTGCTCGTGAGCGTCGACCCCGAACGCGACACGCCGGAACTGCTCGAGCGCTATGTGCACGCGTTCAGCCCCGACTTCGGCGGCGTGACCGGCAAGCCCGACGAGATCCGGCGCCTCGCCAAGGAATTTGGCGTAGCGATCGCCAAAGTGGACATGGGCGGCGGGGAGTACACCGTCGATCATTCCGCCGTCGTGTCGCTGCTGAATCGCCAGGGGCAGCGCGTCGCGCTGTTCACTCCGCCTTACGAAGTCGCGCCGGTTGCGGCGGACCTGCACAACGTCGCTGATCGCCTATGAACACACCTGATTCTCCCACCCTCGCCGCCGTGAGCCCGCCGCCGCCACCGACGCTGGGGCAGAAGTCTTTCGTCGCGCTCCAACATGTAATGCCTCAGCATCTGCTGACGAGCGTGGTTTACCAAGCGACACGAAGCCGAACGCCTGCGATCAAGAACTGGCTCATCGGCAGTTTCATGCGCGGGTTCAAGCCGGAGATGGGCGACGCCGTGGAGCCGGACCCGCTCGCGTATGCGAGCTTCAATGAGTTCTTTACGCGCGCGCTGAAGCCGGATGCGCGGCCGTTCACGCCTGACGCGAGCACGCTGATCTCGCCGGTGGATGGAACGATTGCGCAGATCGGTCGCATCGAAGGCAACCAGATCGTGCAGGCAAAGGGGCACCACTATTCCCTCGAAGCGCTGCTCGCGCGCCCCAGTGACTGGACCGCGCAGTTCCGTGGCGGATCGTTCGCGACGCTTTACCTCGCGCCGTACAACTACCACCGCATTCACATGCCGCTCGATGGCACGTTGAAGGCGGCGTGGTATGTACCGGGCGATCTCTTCAGCGTAAACGGGACGACGGCCGCAGCGGTCGATCGGCTGTTCGCGCGCAACGAGCGCGTGGTCTGCATCTTCGAAGACCACGGCCTCACCTATGCGATGGTGCTGGTCGGCGCGCTCTTCGTCGGCAGCATGACGACGATCTGGCACGGGGACATCACACCGCGTCGCCCCCGAACGCCGCTCGATCTGCGTGTCGAGGGCGGCATGCCCGACCTTTTCGCGCGCCAGGGCGATGAAATGGGGCGCTTCAACATGGGTTCGACGGTGGTGCTGGTGCTGCCGCCCGGGTCGACGAACTGGCTGCCGGAGTGCAAATCGCTCGTGCCGATTCGCATGGGGCGGCCGCTCGCGAAGATGTCGCGGCAGGCATGAGCGGCGGCCGCGGCCGAAGGCCCGCTGTCCGCCGGTCGCACCGAGGCCGGCACCGCCGATGAGCGCGAGCGACGACGAGACCTGGCGTCCCACCGCTACCCGCGCGGTGCTCGAGCAGCGCGCGCGGGCGCTGGCTCGCGTGCGCGAGTTCTTCGCGGAGCGCTCGGTACTCGAAGTCGATACGCCTGTGGTGGTGAATGCGCCGGTTACGGACGTGCACATCCACTCCGCCGAAGTCCATTTCCCCGACGCACCGGGGCGCTTCTATCTGCACACCTCACCCGAGTTCGCGATGAAGCGCCTGCTGGCGAGCGGCAGTGGCGACATCTTCCAGATTTGCCACGTTGTACGCGGGCTCGAGCGCGGGAGACATCACAACGCGGAGTTCACACTGATCGAGTGGTACCGACTCGGTTTCTCCCTGGATCGGCTGATGAACGAAGTCGACGCGCTGGCGCGCGCGGTGCTCGGCCCTGTTGCGCAACCGATGCGCAGCGAACGAATCGGCTACGCCGACGCGTTCATGGCGTCGCTCGGTATCGACGCGCTAACCGCACCGCTCGAAACGCTGCGTTCGTTCGCGAGCAAAGCGGGCCTCGTGCCCGGGCGCGCGACGCCTGCCGGCGCGAGCAGCACATCGGCGCAGTCCGGCACCGACGCGCCCGCAGGCGAACGCGACGAGCTGCTCGAGTTCCTCATGAGCGCAACGATCGGCCCCACGCTGGGCAAGAACGCCCTGACGTTCATCCACCGCTACCCCGCTTCACAGGCCGCGCTCGCGCGCCTCGATCCGCGCGATCCGCGCGTCGCGCTCCGCTTCGAGCTCTACTGCGAAGGCATCGAGCTCGCGAACGGCTTTCATGAGCTCGCCTCCGCCAGCGAGCAGCGGGCCCGCTTCGAGCACGACCTCGCCGAGCGCCGCCAGCGCGGCTTGCCGGCGGACAGGATGGACGAGCTTCTGCTGGACGCCCTCGAAGCAGGCCTGCCCGAATGCGCCGGTGTCGCAGTAGGATTCGACCGCCTGCTCATGCTCGCGGCGGGCGCGAGCCATATCGACCAGGTGCTGCCCTTTCCGATCGAACGAGCCTGATCCCATGAAACACTTCCTGATGTTCTATGAACTGGCCGACGACTACCTCACCCGGCGCGCACAGTACCGCGAGATCCACCTAAAAAAGGCTTGGGAATCGCACGCTCGTGGCGAGCTCTTTCTCGGCGGCGCGTTGACCGATCCTGTGGATACCGCGGTTCTTCTTTTCACCGCCGACTCCAGTTCGGTGCCGGAAGAGTTCGCACGCACCGATCCGTACGTGATCAACGGCATCGTGCGCCGCTGGACCGTGCGCGAGTGGACCACCGTCGCCGGCAAGAACGCCGCGAATCCGGTAGGCCAGCCATGAGCCACCAGAACGCGCGCTACGAGTTCAAGAACAAGTCAGCCGACTACGCCTCCCTCGCGCAGGAGCTGGAGGGGTTGCTCAATGGCGAGTACGACCTCATCGCCAACGCCGCGAACGCGACGTCGCTCATCTATCACGCCCTGCCGGACCTCAACTGGTGCGGCGTATATCTGCTGCGAGGCAAGGAGCTGATCGTCGGCCCGTTCCAGGGCAAGCCCGCGTGCGTACACATTCCACTCGGCAAGGGCGTGTGTGGAACGGCGGCGGCGGAGAAAAAGACGATCGTGGTGCCGGACGTCGAGGCGTTCCCAGGTCACATCGCGTGTGACGCGGCCTCGCGTTCGGAAATCGTGATCCCCTTGTTCACGCAGAGCGCGCGCACCGACGGCGCATACCTTCTGGGCGTGCTGGATCTCGACAGCCCGAAGCTAGCCCGATTCGACGAGGAGGATCGCCGCGGGCTGGAAGCGCTCGCGGCGATATTGACGAACAGCCTGGGCGCTTACGCTTAGCCCTTGCCGCGCGACAGGTAGTCACCCGTGCGCGTATCGACGCGAACGGTTTCACCTTCGTTGATGAAGAGCGGCACGCGCACGACGGCGCCCGTCTCGAGCTTCGCCGGCTTCTGGCCGCCGGTCGCGGTATCACCGCGCAGGCCCGGATCCGTCTCCACGACCTTGAGCTCGATGTGCGGCGGCGGCGTGACGAGCAGGGGCTCGTTGTTCCACAGCGTGATGATGCAGACGATGCCGTCTTTCAGCCACCGGGCGTTGTCGCCGACGGCGGCCTTGCTCGCCGTGTACTGCTCGAAGCTCTCGGGCACCATGAAGATGAAGAAGTCGCCGTCGGCATACAGATATTGCATTTCCGTGTCGACGACGTCGGCGGCTTCGAGGGATTCGCCGGACCTCCAGGTGCGCTCGACCGTGCGACCGGTCTTGAGGTTGCGAATCTTGATCCGGTTGAACGCCTGACCCTTGCCCGGCTTCACGAACTCGTTCTCGACGATGGCGTACGGATCGCCGTCGATGAGGACTTTCATGCCACCGCGGATCTCGGCGGTCGTATAGCTCGCCATGGTTTTCTTCTCGCTGACGGGGCCGCAGAATGCGGGCCCCCAAAAAGGGCGCGTATGATAACGGCATCCCTCCCCACCCGCCAGAAAACTTCCATTCGCTGGCAAAACGAGATGGCTCAGGCAATTACCTCGCCTGAAGCGCTCGTGGAAGCACTTGGCCTCGACGGCGCGCTCATCGAACCGGCGCGGCTGGCGGCGGCGAAATTCGGCTTGCGCGTGCCGCTCGGCTACGTCGCCCGCATGCGCAGGGGGGATGCGAACGACCCTCTTCTCAGGCAGGTGCTGCCCCTCGCGGTCGAGGGCGAGGCGATGCCGGACTTTGGCCCCGATCCAGTGGGCGAGCGTTCGGCGCAACGCGCGCCAGGGCTCCTGCAGAAATACCAAGGCCGTGCGCTGCTGATCACGACCTCGGCCTGCGCCATTCATTGCCGCTACTGCTTCCGGCGGGAGTTCCCCTACTCCGAGCAGCAGGGCGACTCCACGCGGTTCCGCGAGGCGCTGGATGAGATCGCCGGCGACTCCTCGCTCGAGGAAATCATCCTGAGCGGCGGCGACCCCCTGTCACTGAGTGACTCGCGACTGAGCTCGCTGACCGATGAGCTCGCGAAGATCCCTCACATCCGTCGCCTCCGCCTGCACACCCGGCAGCCGATCGTGCTGCCCTCGCGCGTGGATGACGGGCTCATCGCCTGGCTCCAACGCCTGCCCTGGCCCGTGGTCTTCGTGCTCCACTCGAACCACGCCAATGAAATCGACGACACCGTGCGCGCCGCGTGCGCTCGCCTCAAGAACGCGGGCGCCACACTGCTGAATCAGACGGTGCTTCTAAAAGGAATCAACGACAACGTGGGGACCCTCGCGGACCTGTCGCGCGCCCTTTTCGATGCGGGCGTGCTGCCCTATTACCTGCACGTGCTCGACCGCGTGTCGGGAGCGGCACATTTCGACCTGCCTGAGCAGCGGGCGCAGGAAATCGCGGGTGAACTGGCCGCATGCATGCCGGGCTATCTCGTCCCACGATTGGTGCGCGAGGTGGAAGGGGCTCCCGCAAAGCTCACACTTGCGCCCCGGTTCGGGCCGCACCCGTTCCCAAAGTGAGCGACACCGCAAGCGCCCCACGCCGTTGGCGGGCTAGAATCCGCCGCTGGTTATCCAGTCCAGTGTGATGGAGTTCACGTTGATCGAGCAGAACGCAGTCCCGCTCATCGTTCTGAGCACGGCTCGCGATCCGGTCGAACAGATCAACAGCGTCCTGAGAAGGGCGGGTCATCCCGTCCACTGCACCTGGATCCCTTCGCTGCGCGATCTCGGCGATGCCCTCGCGCAGTTGAATCCCGAGCTGCTGCTGTTCGTGGATACCGGTGGTGATGAGCTCGGCGGCGCCGCCGCCGTGCGCGATCAGCTTGCGCCCTCCGTGCCCATCATCGTCGTGGCCGAAGGCCTCGATGAAAGCCGCATCGCCGTCGCCATGGCGCAAGGTGCGCGCGACGTCGTCTCGCTCACGAGCCCAGCCCGCCTGCAGGCGGTGATGGGCCGCGAGCTGCGATCGTTCCGCCTGGAACGCGCGCTCGAAACCACTCTCAAGTCGGCGCGCGATGCGCGCCGTCAGCTGGAAACCGTTCTCGAACGCTCGAACGATGCGATCGTCCAGGTGCAGGAAGGCATCATCGTCGATGCCAACCCGTCGTGGCTCGAGCTCTTCGGCATCGTCGCGGCGGAGGGGCTCGTCGGCCAGACGATCATGGATCTGTTCGAAGAGTCGAAGCACGCCGCGCTCAAGGGCGCCCTGGCCGCGTGCCTGCAGGGGCGGTGGAGCGACCACACGCTGCAACTCGACGCCGTGCTGTCGGATGGCACCGTGCTCCCGATGGAGATGGTGCTCACGCCCGGCGAGCACGATGGCGACCCGTGCGTACGCATGGTCGTTCCCGCGCGCCCGAAGGACATGCGAGGCCTCGCGGACGATCTCGCGGATGCGGTTCGTCGCGACCCTTCAACGGGATTCCTGTATCGAGGCCCGCTTCTCGAAACACTGAAGGGCCGTCTCGGCACGCCCGTGCCCGGCGGCGTTCGCTACTTCGCGCTGGTGAAGCCGGACAAGTTTGCCGCCATCGAGCACGAAGTTGGCGCGGCCGCGAGCGAGGAAGTGCTGCGCGAGTTTGCGAACGTGCTCAAGGAGCACCTCAACGCGAAGGACCTCTCGGGTCGTTTCGGCGGCGTCAGCTTCCTCGTGCTGCTCGAACGCGGCAACGAGCGCGACGTCGAGGCGTGGAGCGAGCAGCTGATCGCCAAGTGCGGCAAGCAGGTGGTGAAGATCGGCCCCAAGTCTTTGAACCTCACGTGCACCGTGGGGTTGAGTGTGGTCACGCCGAGCGGCGCGAATCTCGACGCGACGATTGCCGATGCCGTGGATGCATGCCGCAAGGGCCGGGGCCGCGGCGGCAACCAGGCCGTCACCTCCGACAAGGCGGACAACGACGCACGCGTGAAGTCTTACGACACCGTGTGGGTGAAGCACATCAAAGCGGCGCTCATGGAGAACCGCTTCCGGCTCGTGCAGCAGCCGGTGGCGAGCCTGCAGGGCGACGACCTGGGCATGTTCGACGTGCTCGTGCGCATGATCGATGGGCAGGGCAAGGAAGTGCTGCCGGCCGAGTTCATGGCGGCCGCCGAGCGTAACGATCTGCTCAAGAACATCGACCGCTGGGTCGTGGGCGCGTCACTCTCGTTCGCGGCGCAGAGGAAGCCGGGGTGCCTGTTCGTGCGCATGTCGAAGGACACGGTGCGCGACGGGTCGTTCCTCGACTGGCTCGACAATCACATTCGCGCGAGCCGCGCGGAACCGGGGCGGCTGTGCTTCCAGATTCCGGAAGCGATCGCGGCAAGCCAGGTTGCCGAGGCGAGCCACCTCGCCGGTCAGCTGCGCAAACGCGGATTCCGTTTTGCGCTCGATTCGTTCGGGTCGGGGCGCGATCCGATGGGGCTGCTCACCAACTTCCCGCTCGACTTCATCAAGATCGACGGCGCCATCGTGCAGAGCCTTGCGGCGGACCTGGATGCGCAGGCGAAGGTGCGCGGCTACGTCGAGGCGGCCGACAAACGCAAAATCCAGACGATCGCCGAGCGCGTCGAGAACGCGAACACCATGGCGGTGTTGTGGCAGCTGGGCGTGCAGTTCATTCAGGGCTATTTCATCAACGCGCCGGAAGAAGTGGTTCTTCGCGCCGAACGCTGAGCCGTCGGACGCGGCGTCAGGCCCAGCGTCGAATCCAGGTGCGTCGCTAGCCATCGAGGCGGAAAAGCGTTCGGCTAGCGCGCCGCTGACAGCCGCGCGATCGCCGCGTCCGCCTTGGCGAGATTCGCAAGCCCGGTATCGAACACTTCCCTGCCCGTGCCATCCAGGGGAATTGCCGCGCTGATTTTCCGGAGGCTCGCCGTGCCTTGCGCCAGCACGTCGCGCGCTTTACGCCAGTATTCGAGCTGCGCATCAGGCGCAAGCTCCGTTCGACCCGCGCTCCCCACATACAACGCACCCAACCGAGTGCGCGTCTGCCCGAGCATGAAGGCCACCTGCAGGCTGTCGTACTGAGTTGCCAGATTCGCGAGCGTCTTCTCCGCCACGAGAAACGCATTCTCGGCCTCCGCAACCCGCCCCACATTGAACAGCGCCCAGGCGCGCCCCGATTCGTTCATCATGCTGATGAGCCGTGCGTGCATATCGCTGTTATCGGTGGCCCGCGCGGCCAGCACGGGCGCGGCGAGTTGAAACTGCTCGACGGCTTCGCCGAACGCGCCCTGCCCGGAAAGTTTGTCTCCCAGGTTGTAACGACTCTCGGCCGCGCTCCACGCGTACCGGGCTTCGCCGGGATGAAGCGCGATGAGTTTCTCATCGACCGCCAGCCCTTTGCGCGACAGTGCCACGCCTCGAGTGAGCATGTCGGCCATCGACATGCGCGGGTCTTCAAGGATCGAGGCATTGCCGTACGCGCTGGACAGCGCCCTGTACGCGCGCGAGTCACCGGGATGCGCGCGCGCATACGCCTCCACGACGGCGACCATCCTGTCGACCGCCTTCATGCCGTCCGCCGGCCTTCCCAGAGAGCCCGCGACCGCGCCCTCGAGCCAGTACGCGTCGGCGAGCAATTTCGTGCGCTCGAACTCGTCCGCGACGCCATCCTGCATGGCTTCGGCGAGTGCCAGCGTCTTTTGCGCCGACGCTTCGGCGGGCTTCGCGCCTTGCGTGTACACGAGGGTCAACGTCCGCTGTATGTACGCCCTCGCCAGCACCGCGCCCAATCGATGCTCGGCCGGAGCGGTCGTATACAACCCTTCGAGCAGTACGATCGATTTGGCGTAGCTCTCGAGCGCGCCTTTCGTATCCCCGGTATTGCCGCCGTAGGGGCTACCCTGGATATCGCCCACTCTGCGATACGCGACCCCGAGCTCTTCCCGCAACGCGCGGTCCGCACCGGCTTCCTTGCTCAGCGCATCGAGATATTCGAGCGAGGTCTTGACCAGCATCTCTCGCGCCCGCGTCGCATTCGGAAGCTGCGCGATCTCATCGTGGAAATCGAAGAGCCGGTTTGCGAGCTTGCGCACGCTGTCGAAGTGGCGCTGCGCGACCTGCCGCTGCTGCTCGGCGATGCGCGCCTCGCGGATCGCGAAGCACAGGCCGCCGACCAGCGCGACGAGAACCGCGGCGCCCGCGGCGATCTCGATCTTGTGCCGGCGTGCGTATTTGCCCAAGCGGTAGCCGAGCGTTCCACGCCGTGCGAGCACCGGCAGGCCGGCGAGGGCATTGCGCAGGTCCGCCGCGAACTCATCCACGGTGCCGTAGCGCTTCTGCGGCTCTTTCCGCAAGGCCATTAGAAGAACGTTATCGAGGTCGACATCGATGTCGCTGCGTTGACCGCGCCGCCGCGATTGCACCAGGCTCGGCCGCCTCGGCACCGTTTCGCTCAGAATCTCGGCGATCCGCTGCGCTTCATTGAGGCGCGCGCCATACGGGCTCTCACCCGTGAGCAGCCGATACAGCACGACGCCGAGCGAATACACATCGCTCACCGTCGTCACCGTTCCGCCACTCACCTGCTCCGGGCTCGCATAGTCGAGTGTCATCGCGCGCAGCTGCGTGTGCGTGACCGTGTGGTCGGTGCTCGCGACCGTCAGGCTGTCGTTCTCCAGCAGTTTGGCGATGCCGAAGTCGAGCAGCTTCACCGAGCCGTCGGCCGTGACGAGAATGTTGTTGGGCTTGAGATCGCGATGAACGACCAGCCGCTGGTGCGCGTAGGCCACGGCCGCGCACACCTGAAGAAAGAGCCGCACGCGCTCGGGAACGCCGAGCTTGCGCGCCTCACAGTAACGATCGATGGGCTCGCCCGCGACGAGCTCCATCACGACATACGGCAGCCCGCTCGCGGTGGTGCCGCCGTCGAGGAGGCGTGCGATGTTGCGATGATCGAGCGCCGCGAGAATCTGCCGCTCCGTCCTGAAGCGCTGCTCGGCGAGCGGGTTGCGCACATCGGCGCGCATGACCTTGATTGCGACTTCGGCGCGATACTGATCGTCGTCGCGCACGGCCTTGTAGACATCGCCCATGCCACCGGCGCCGATCATCTCGGCCACGCGGTACGCGCCAATGCGTTCCCCCGTGCGCCCGGCCGGGCGTGCCCGTACGAGAATCTCGGCGCACAGGTCGGCATTCGCCAACGCGTTCAGCAGTCGAGTGACTTCCCCGGCTTCTTGTTTTTCGTCGGCTCCCACCAGGGGAGTGTCCCGCATCGGCAAAAAAATCGGGAACAAGTTTGATGCGTTTTGCGCGAATCCCGCGCGGCGGATGATTCGGGCGGCCGCCCCGAGCGCGACAGTCCGGATCCTGGCCGCGCGGGGGAGCAAAGCCCATGCTTATTGTTCAATACGAGCCATTCGTCCGGGACCCACTACCGATGAGGAACGAATGACCTGCGCTCGTTGCCGGGATCGCAGACGATTTCGATTGACAATGAGCGGGCGGACCACCCGTTGCGCCCCGCGCGCATCGCTCTACCGCGCTTGCTGATTGCGCAACATCTCGAGATAGCGGTCGCGTGGCTCTGTCTGACGCCACGACAAGAGCGGAGCATCCGGGATGCGCTGGCGGGGCCTGCCAGCTAGCCCACGATCCCTTCGAGCCGGTCGATCTCCCGCCAGCCGCGCATCATCACGGAGCCGCGCTGGGCGCGCTGCCCCTTGAACTCCTTGATGTCCGACCAGTCGAGCGTCTTCTGCTTCTCGCCCGACCACATCATGAGCTTGCCGTTCGGCGGCACGACCGCGATGGCGGTGAGCATCTCTTCCCGCGCTTCCGCCTTCTTGGACGGAATGTCGAAAATCTTGTTGCCCTTGCCCTTCGGCATCTCGGGCAGGTCGGACACCTTGAACGCGAGCATCTTGCCTTCGCTGTTCACGGCGCACACGAGCGAATCCGGCGAAGCGACGAAGGCCGGCGGCAGGACAATGGACTTGTCCGGCACGTTCAGCACGCTCTTGCCGGCGCGCCGATCCGTGATCAGCTCTTTCAATCGCACCGTAAAGCCGTAGCCCGCATCGCTCGCGAGCAGCCAGAGATCCTCCGGCTCGCCCATGATCACTCCGACGAAGCGCGAACCGTCCGGCGGGTTGAGACGCCCTGACAGCGGTTCGCCATTACCGCGCGCCGACGGCAGCGAATGCGCCGGCAGCGTGTAGGTGCGACCCGTGGTGTCCACGAAGACGACGTTCTGCAGGCTCTTGCCGCGCGCGATGCCCTGGTACGCATCGCCAGTCTTGTACGAAAGCGTGCGCGGATCGATCTCGTGCCCCTTCGCGGAGCGCACGAAACCACCGGTAGACAGGATGACCGTGACCGGCTCGTTCGCGATCAGCGAAGTCTCGTCGATGGCGACGGCCGCTTCGCGCTCGATGATCTTGGTGCGGCGGTCGTCGCCGTACTTCTCGGCGTCGGCCGTGATTTCCTGGCCGACGAGCTTGCGCAGCTTCGCCTTGCTCTTGAGCAACGCCTCGAGCTCGTCGCGCTCCGTCGCCAGTTCCGTCTGCTCCTCGCGGATCTTCATCTCTTCGAGCTTGGCAAGGTGCCGCAGCTTCGTCTCGAGGATGAACTCCGACTGTTCCTCGGACAGCTTGAAGCGCTTCATGAGGACGGGCTTCGGCTCGTCCTCGCGACGGATGATCCTGATCACCTCGTCGAGGTTGAGATAGACCGCGATCAGGCCTTCGAGGATGTGCAGCCGCCTGCTGACCTTGTCGAAGCGGTGCTGCAGCCGGCGCGTGACCGTCGTGATGCGGAACGTGAGCCATTCGGACAGGATGTCCCGCAGGCTCATCACGCGCGGCCGGCCGTCGAGGGCGATGATGTTCAGGTTGACGCGATAGTTGCGCTCGAGATCGGTCGTGGCGAAGAGGTGGTTCATCACCTCGACCATGTCCACACGGTTCGAGCGCGGCACGATCACGAGACGGGTCGGGTTCTCATGGTCCGATTCGTCGCGGATGTCTTCGACCATCGGGAGCTTCTTGTTGCGGATCTGATCCGCCACCTGCTCCTGCACCTTGCCGCCGGACACCTGGAACGGCAACGCGGTGATCACGGCGTTGCCCTCTTCGATTTCGTACGTGGCGCGCGCCTTGAAGCTGCCAACGCCCTTGTCGTAGATATCCAGGAGATCGGAGCGCGGCGAGACGATCTCGGCGCCGGTCGGAAGGTCGGGGCCCTTCACGAACTTCATCAGCTGCTTCGTGGTGGCTTCCGGCTCTTCCAGCAGGTGCACGAGCGCGTTCGCGACTTCACGCAGGTTGTGCGGCGGAATATCCGTCGCCATGCCCACGGCGATGCCTTGCGTGCCGTTCAACAGCAGGTTCGGCAGGCGCGCCGGCAAGAGCGTGGGCTCGTCCATCGTGCCGTCGAAGTTCGGTTGCCAGTCGACAGTGCCGTGGGCGAGCTCGCTCAGCAGCACTTCCGCGTACTTGGTGAGCTTCGACTCCGTGTAACGCATGGCCGCGAAGGACTTCGGATCGTCCTGCGAGCCCCAGTTGCCCTGACCATCGACGATGGGGTAGCGATAGGAGAAGGCCTGCGCCATCAGCACCATCGCTTCGTAGCACGCGCTGTCGCCGTGCGGATGGTATTTGCCGATGACGTCGCCGACGGTGCGCGCGGATTTCTTGTGCTTGTTCTGCGAGGCGAGCGCGAGCTCGCTCATCGCATAGGTGATGCGGCGCTGGACCGGCTTCAGCCCGTCGCCAATGGCGGGCAGCGCGCGGTCGAGAATGACGTACATCGAGTAGTCGAGGTACGCCTTTTCGGTGAAGACACGGAGCGGCTGGCGCTCGATGCCTTCGAAGTTCAGTTCTTGTTCATCCATTCGGGTAATGCCTGGATCGGATTTTAAGAATGCGCCTGCGCACGCGGATCGACGGCGAGCGCGGCCTCCCGTGCGGCACCGGCCGTAAGACCGCATCGTGCGGGGCCTCGTCTGCGCGTAGTCCTACGCGCAGACGTGCCGCACGGGAGGCCGCGCTCGCCGTCGATCCGCCGAAACGCGATGCCGATCGTTGGGTGTTTCCCTTCGAATCTACGCCGAACGGCTGTGCCACTCATTGAAAGATCAAACCTGCACGTCCGCGAGATTGCCCTTTTCTTCGAGCCACTCGCGGCGGTCGGAGGCGCGTTTCTTCGCGAGCAGCTTGTCCATCAGCTGATCGGTGTCGTCCGCGGCTTCGATCGTCAGCTGCACGAGCCGGCGCGTGGAAGGGTTGATGGTGGATTCGCGAAGCTGGGACGGATTCATCTCGCCCAGCCCTTTGAAGCGCGTGATCGTCGGCTTGGTGCGCGAGTTCGCGGCTTCGATTTTCTTCAGCGTGGCGTCGCGCTCGGCTTCATCGAGCGCGTAGTACACGTTCTTGCCGGCGTCGATGCGATAGAGCGGCGGCATGGCGACATACACATGCCCGCTGCTCACGAGCGGCCGGAAGTGCCGCAGGAACAGCGCGCAGAGCAGCGTGGCGATGTGCTGCCCGTCCGAATCCGCATCCGCGAGGATGCAGATCTTGTTGTAGCGAAGCTGGCTGATGTCGCCCGAGCCCGGCTCGACGCCGAGCGCGATGCTGATGTTGTGCACTTCCTCGGACGAGGCGACCTGGTGCGAGTCGACTTCCCACGTGTTCAGGATCTTGCCGCGCAGGGGCATGATCGCCTGGAACTCACGATCACGCGCCTGCTTGGCGGAGCCGCCGGCGGAGTCACCCTCCACCAGGAACAGCTCGCTGCGCTTCGGGTCCTGGTTCACGCAATCGGCAAGCTTGCCGGGGAGCGCAGGGCCCGCCGCGATGCGCTTGCGCACCACTTTCTGCGCGGCCTTCACACGCTCCTGCGCATTATCGATGGCGAACTGCGCGATTTTTTCGCCGGCATCCGGATGCCGGTTGAGCCAGAGCGCCATCGAGTCGCGCGCATAGGCTTCGACGAGCGGGGCGGCATCGCGCGAGGCGAGACGCTCCTTCATCTGGCCGGCGAACTGCGGCTCCTGGATCTTGATGGAGAGCACGAAGCACACCTTGTTCCAGATGTCTTCGGGCGTGAGCTTGATGCCGCGGGGAATGAGATTGCGGAACTCGCAGAACTCGCGAATCGCCTGCGAGAGGCCGGTGCGCAGGCCGTTGACGTGCGTGCCGCCCTCGGTCGTCGGGATCAGGTTGACGTAGCTCTCGCTGACGAAGTTCTCGGCGTCGGGCGTCCAGCACAGGGCGTAATCGATGTTCTCGTTCTGGTGCTCGCCCTTGCCCGAGATGGGCTCGGGGGGCAGGCGATCCACCTTGCCGATTTCATCGTTCAGGTACGCGCCGAGGTCGCCGGAGAAGAACCACTCGTCCTTCTCGCCGGTCGCCTCGTTGAAGAACTTCATGCGCAGGCCCGGGCACAGCACAGCCTTCGCCTTGAGCACGTGCTTCAGCTGCGGTGCCGAGATGTTCGGCGAGTCGAAGAACTTCGGGTCCGGCCAGAAGTGCACGGTGGTGCCGGTGTTGCGCTGGCCGACGGTGCCGACGACGGTGAGCTTCGTGACGGGTTTACCGTCCTTGTAGCTCATCGAGTATTCCTTGCCGCCGCGACGGATGCGCACGTCCAGATGCGAGGAAAGAGCGTTCACCACCGAGACGCCGACGCCGTGCAGGCCGCCGGAGAACTGGTAGTTCTTGTCGCTGAATTTGCCGCCCGCGTGCAGGCGCGTGAGGATCAGCTCGACACCGCTGACTTTTTCCTTCGGGTGGATGTCGACGGGCATGCCGCGGCCGTCATCCACCACTTCGAGGGAATTGTCTTTGTAGAGCGTGACCGAGATTTCCTTGGCGTGGCCGGCGAGGGCCTCATCGACGCTGTTGTCGATGACTTCATGCGCCAGGTGGTTCGGGCGCGAAGTGTGGGTATACATGCCCGGCCGGCGCCGCACGGGCTCCAGGCCGCTCAGGACTTCGATGTCGGACGCGGTGTACGACGTGCTCATTAGCTTCAGATTTTGTTGGCGAAAAGAAGGCAGCGCGGTCGCGCTGTCAGACACGGCCGGCCGTATGGGGCGGGGAATATAGCAGAGAGGGGTCCGAGAGCCAGCGCCGCGCGCGCGTCGGGCTGCCGCGGAGAGGACTCCCGCGGCCGGCGTCATCGCACGCAGCGGGCACTCGACGTCAGGTCAGGTCGCTCTTCAGCGAAGCTTGCACTGCGGGCGACACAGGGTTGATTTCGTGGCGGTAGTGGTCGTGATCCACGCCCATGGAGAGCGCGGCGCCCGACTTCATGGCCGCGATCATCGACGGCGTCAGCTCGAAGCGCAGGAAGTGGACGGACGACGTCTTCTCGTCGTTCTCACGCTCCAGGTCCTCATCGGCGATCGCGAACACCTTCGGCTCGCCGGCGACCTGAACCCAGCAGCGGTCCTCGACGCCCTTGAGGCGCGTCAGCTGCACGCGGCGCTCCTTCTCTTCGGCGAACTCGATCAGCAGCGTCACTTTCCAATTGTTGCCGTCGGGAATGAGCGGGTTGTAGGCGCCGAGCTCGTCCTCGATGCCTTCCTGCTCGAAGATACGCTCGGTGCGCAGCATCTCCTGCACCTGGTACTGAATGGTGATGCGGTCCTCGAACAGCCACATGAGGTTCGGGCCCACGCCCACCTGTCGGGAGCGCTTGTGCTCCATCACCTTCGCGCGGATCGCCGGGCGGTCGCGCGAATACTGTTCGAGGGAGAAAAGATCGCTGGGCTTTAGCTTTTGCATGGGGTCTACAGTCCGTAGGCAATTCGAAGCAGTTTTAGCGGATGCGTGGGTTCCTGAGCATCCTTCATACCGCTTTCGATCTGGTGGCCCGCCATCGGGCAGTCGCTGGCGTAGTACGCGGGTTGGGCGCTCTCTACGCGGTTCATCACGGGGCGGCCGATTTTAACCGACGCTGCACGGAACTCCTTCTTCACGGCGTAGGTGCCGTTGTGGCCGGAGCAGCGCTCTATTACGTCGACCGTGGTGTCGGGCACGAGTTTCAGGATGTCGCGCGTCTTCAAGCCGATGTTCTGCACGCGCAGGTGGCACGGCACGTGGTAGCTGATTTTCCCCAGCGACCGCTTGAAGTCGGTCTTCAGCAGGCCGGCGCGATGCCGAAGCATCAGGTATTCGAACGGATCGAAGATGCGCGACTGCACGGCCCTCACGTCCGCGTCGTCGGGGAACATCAGCGGCAGTTCCTGCTTGAACATCAGCACGCAGGAGGGGATCGGCGCGACGATGTCGTAACCGTCGGTGATCACCTTCATCAGCTGAGGGATATTCGCTTGCTTGTGGCGCTCGACGGATTCGAGGTCTCCGAGCTCCAGCTTCGGCATGCCACAACATTCTTCTTTCGCGACGAGTCGCACTTCGATGTTGTTGTGCTGGAAGATTTTGACGAGGTCGACGTCAAGGTCGGGTTCGTTGCGGTTCCCGTAGCAGGTGGTGAAGAGGGCGACGCGGCCTGTCGTGGGGCGAACCGCGGTCGCGGCGGCTTTCGAGGCGCTCTTCTCTTTGGCGGCTGCGGCGGCCTCCGACGCGGAAAGCGCTGCCGGACCCGCGTCGCGGGTGGCTTCGCCCGCCGAAGCGGCTTCGAGGCGCGCGAGCTTCTCCGCAGCGGTTTCTTTCTTTGGCGGTGTCGCGGATGCGGCCGATTTCGGCGCGGGCGCACTCGGCGCGTCGTTGGCGGCCTCAAGAGCGGCCATCTCTGCCATCACGGCTGCGCGCGCGCTCAGCGGCGCACGCGCTGGAGCGGCGGCGCCAGCAGCGCCGGCGCGGCGCTCATCAGCTGCGCTGGTGGCGGTACTACGAGGTGACGCGCCGCCGTTGTTCGCCGCTTCCGCGGTCGTTCCAACGAGGTCCTTCAGTCGTTTGCGAGCCGTATTCGAGTGGTACTTGGGAATCGGCGCTTCCGGGTGAACGCCCAACGTCGCATCGAGCAACTTGCGCCCGACGGCACTCGCGTTCACAGCGTTGACGATTTCAACGACAACAGGAATGCCGGCAATCGCACCCACCGTGTCAGTCGAAGCAAGCACCTTGTTGCGAAGGCCGATGCCTTCCTTCTTCGCGTGAACCGCCTTCGCCCGCAACATCAAATGCGGGAAATCAACGTTCCACGGATGCGGCGGCACATACGGACACTTGGTCATGAAACACATGTCACACAGGTAACAGTGATCCACGACCTCCCAGTAAACCTTCTTGTCGACCGCATCGAGCTCGCCGGTCGACGACGCATCGATGGCATCGAACAAAGTGGGAAATGAATTGCACAGACTGAAGCAGCGCCGACATCCGTGGCAGATGTCGAACACGCGCTCCAGCTCTTTCTCGAGCGCGACCCCGTCGTAGAACGCGGGATTCTTCCAGTCGATGGGATGGCGGGTGGGCGCCTCGAGGCTCCCCTCACGTCCGCCGGAAACAGATGCGCTCATGCCGCCGGTGCCTTTCGATCGATGGGTACGGGGCGAGAAACAACGGCACCGCGCGCGTGCCGGCGTCGCGCCGAATGAGGGTCGACGCCCGGCATACGAGGTCGAAAACCACGCTTGCGGAGATCACGGATCCCCGCCTTCACAGGCGGGGATCCGTGAACGATGTCGTTCAACAGCAAGTCGTGACGCATGCCCGGCGCGGTAAGCACCGGGAGCACACATCCAACTGCTCAGAGCCCGTCCAGCGCCTTCTGGAAGCGATTGGCGTGCGAGCGCTCGGCCTTCGCCAGCGTCTCGAACCAGTCCGCGATTTCGGCGAAGCCTTCTTCGCGAGCGGACTTCGCCATGCCCGGGTACATGTCGGTGTACTCGTGCGTCTCGCCGGCAATGGCGGCCTTCAGGTTCAGCTTGGTTTCGCCGATCGGCAGGCCCGTAGCCGGGTCTCCCACTGCCTCGAGGTACTCGAGGTGGCCGTGCGCATGGCCCGTCTCGCCTTCCGCAGTCGAGCGGAACACGGCAGAGACGTCATTGAAGCCTTCGACGTCGGCCTTGGCTGCGAAATAGAGATAACGACGGTTCGCCTGGCTTTCGCCAGCGAACGCATCCTTCAGATTCTGTTCGGTCTTGCTGCCTTTGAGATTCACTGCCGTTTACTCCTGAATAAAAGCCTCAGCCATTGCTCATCGTGAGCGCCGGTTAGAAGCGCGATAGACCCGTTAGACTGGTTCTAAGGTGGGGCGGAAGATTATGCCCCGCCTCGAAGGCCGTCAATGGCTGTAAAGTTGCGCAGGCGCGCGCACCGCCGTTGCAGGAGTCCGCTTTTTTGTCCCCGGTCAAAGATTCTCCCAAAGAACCCGATTTCGAGCAGGCCTTGGCCGAGCTCGAGCAACTCGTCGAGCGCCTGGAGCGCGGCGACCAGCCCCTCGATGAAGCGCTGAAGACGTTCGAGCGCGGGGTGGCCCTCACCCGCCATTGCCAGACGTCGCTCAAGGCGGCCCAGCAGAAGGTCGAGATCCTCCTCAAGAAGAACGGTCAGGCGGAGCTGCAGCCCTTCGCGGGCACCGATGACGCGAGCAGCCTCGACGACGAATGAAAGAAAAGCTGGCGCGTTACCAGGCGCGCATCGAGCAGGTGCTCGATCGCTGCCTCACCCTGCCCGACTCCGGTACGTCTCGCCTGCGCGAAGGCATGCGTTACAGCGTGCTCGGCGGCGGCAAGCGGCTACGGCCAATCCTCGTTTACACGACGGGCGAAGCGCTGGGTGCGCCACTCGAACAGCTCGATGTGCCGGCGGCGGCCGTGGAGCTCGTGCACGTCTACAGTCTCGTGCACGACGACCTGCCGGCGATGGATGACGACGACTTGCGTCGCGGCCGGCCCACGTGCCATCGCGCTTTCGACGAGGCCACCGCGATTCTCGTTGGCGACGCCTTGCAGGCGCTCGCGTTCGACGTGCTCGCGCACGATCACAGCGGCCCGCTGAACGCGGCCGCGCGGTTGCAGATGATCCGCATTCTGGCGTCGGCGAGCGGCACCAGCGGAATGGCGGGCGGGCAAGCGATCGACCTCGCCTCGGTGGGGCACACACTCACTGCGGAGGGCGTGGAGAACATGCATCGTCGGAAGACGGGCGCGCTCATCCAGTGCAGCGTGTTGCTGGGGGCAACTGCTGCGGGCCTTACCGAAGGGCCTCAGCTCGATGCCCTGAGAAAATTCGGTGCGGACATCGGGCTCGCCTTCCAGATCCAGGATGACATTCTCGACATCGAAGGTGAGACAGCGGTGATCGGCAAATCCGCCGGCGCGGACATCGCGCGCAACAAGCCCACCTATCCGAGCACGATCGGCCTGCCGGCGTCGCGCACGAAGGCGCAGGAGCTGTGTGATGGGGCGATCGCCGCGCTGGCGCCGATTGGCCCGGCGTCGGCGCCGCTGGTGGAGTTGGCACGCTACGTGGTGAGCCGCTCTCAATAGTCACCCGAAAGCGCCAAGCGGCGATCCGTCGCTCTCAATAGTCACCTGAAGGCGCCAAGCGGCGATCCGCCGCTATCAGTAGTCACCTGAAGGCGCCAGGCGGCGATCCGCCGCTCTCAGTAGTCACCCGAAAGCGCCCACCGGCGATCCGCCGCTATCAGCAAGCACCCGTGCGCCTGCGCGTCGCGCGCCCGCGCGCCCATTGCGGTATCGCCCTCTTTTGCCAGAATCGCTCGCAGCGCTCGTGGCTCTGTTTGCCCGGAAGCGACACTGTCGCGCGGCTGCGCCCGAATCAGCGAGGCGTGCCGCGCGGCCGGTGTACACTTGCGCGCAATGGCCGGCCCGCCTGACAAATATCCGCTACTCGCGCGGATCGAATCTCCCCACGACCTGAAGGGACTCACCGTTTCCGAGCTGCCGCAGCTCGCGACGGAGTTGCGGGACTTCCTCATTCAGAACGTCGCCACGCGCGGTGGGCATTTCGCGGCCGGGCTCGGCACCGTCGAGCTGACCATCGCGCTCCATTATGTCTACGAGACGCCCGACGATCGCGTCGTGTGGGACGTGGGTCATCAGGCCTATCCTCACAAAGTGCTCACCGGTCGCGGCGCCGAGCTGCACACCATCAAGCAACAGGGTGGGCTCGCGCCCTTCCCCTCGCGCGGCGAAAGCGAGTTCGACACGTTCGGCGTCGGGCACTCGAGCACCTCCATCAGCGCGGCGCTTGGCATGGCTGTCGCCAATGCGCGGCTCGGGAACAAGCATCGCGCGGTCGCGGTGATCGGCGATGGCGCGCTCACCGCCGGCATGGCATTCGAGGCGCTCAATCACGCGGGCTCGCTGCCGTACGACCTGCTCGTCGTGCTGAACGACAACGACATGTCGATTTCGGAGAATGTCGGCGCGCTCTCCAACTATTTCGCCCGCGCATTGTCGGGCCGCGTGTACGCGCATCTGCGCGAAGGCGGCAAGAAAGTGCTGCGCGCGATGCCCACGGTGTGGGAGCTGGCACGGCGCTCCGAAGAGCACATGAAGGGCATGGTGCTCGCCGGCACGCTGTTCGAAGAGCTTGGTTTCAACTACATCGGGCCCGTCGACGGGCACGATGTGAAGGCGCTCGTCAGCACGCTGAAGAACCTGCGCAAGCTGAAAGGGCCGCAGTTTCTGCACGTCGTCACGAAAAAGGGCAAGGGCTACGCGCCGGCGGAAGCCGACCCGATCAAGTGGCATGGCCCGGGCCCATTCGATCCGGTCAGCGGCACGATCTTCAAAGAGAAGAGCACGGGGCCGTCGTATTCGCAGATCTTCGGGCAATGGCTCTGCGACATGGCCGAGCGGGATGAGAAGATCATCGGCATCACGCCGGCGATGCGCGAGGGGTCGGGGCTCGTCGAGTTCTCCAAGAAGTTTCCCGATCGATATTTCGACGTCGCCATTGCCGAACAGCATGCGGTGACGTTCGCGGCGGGGCTTGCGACGGAAGGGTTGCGGCCGGTGGTGGCGATCTACTCCACCTTCCTTCAGCGCGCGTACGACCAGCTCATTCACGACGTCGCCCTGCAGAATCTGCCGGTCGTGTTCGCTATTGATCGCGCGGGGCTCGTCGGCGGTGACGGGGCGACCCACCAGGGTAGCTACGACATTTCGTTCATGCGCTGTATCCCGAACCTTACGGTGATGGTGCCGGCGGATGAGAACGAGTGCCGGCAGATGCTCTATACCGCGAGCACGCTGAGCGGGCCGGCGGCTGTGCGGTACCCGCGCGGCACGGGACCGGGTACCCCTGTCTCGAAAGAGATGTCGGCGCTGCCGGTTGGCAAGGCGGAGATTCGGCGCGAGGGACGATCGGGGCTTGCCCTTCTAGCGTTCGGGCCGTTACTCGACTCGGCGCTCAAGATTGCCGAACGGCTGGATGCCACGGTTGTGAACATGCGGTTCGTCAAGCCGCTCGATGAGAACCTGGTGCTGAAGGTTGCGGCTCGGCATCGGGCGCTGATTACGCTTGAAGAGAACGTGGTTGCCGGGGGCGCCGGGTCGGCCATCGGCGAGTTGCTTGCTTCGGAAGGCGTCGCGATGCCGCTGATGCATATCGGTATTCCGGATCGCTTTATCGAGCACGGGTCGCGGGAGGAATGCCTTACCGCCGCGGGGCTGGACTACGCCAGCGTGGCCGCTACCGTGGAGCATTGGTGGGGGCTGCAACCCAAGGAACGCGCTGCGCGCGAAGCCTGAAGAGGCCCTCAATCGCCGGGCGGCTCGGAAGGCCGACGCCAGCGGCCAAGACACCAGCGGCTGAGACGTCAGCAGCCGAGGTGCCCGCAGCCGAAGCGCCGGCAGCCGAAGCGCCGGCAGTCGAAGCGCCAGCAGCCAAGGCGCCGGCAGCGGAGTGCCGGCCTCCGAAGCGCCGGCGGCCGAGGCTAATCGGCGGCTGGGAAGAGATTGAGGGTCAGCCCTCCAGCGGCGGAGAAATTGAAGGGGTCGCCTTTCGGGCCCGCACCGCGAACGGCGCAATGGCTCCTATCCCGAAATCGGGTTGAACAGCCCCGGCGCCACCACTACATTCGGACCTCAGCCTCGCCGGTCGTGCCGGAAAGGCCGACATAATCAGAAGGCCCCAGCATCGTCCATGACCGATATCGCCACCCTCAAGCCCCGCCGCCCGGCCGCCACCGAGGTCGAAGACGTGCAGGGCCACGCGGACACGCGCCGCATCCCGATCAACCGCGTGGGCATCAAGGACATCGCCCACCCCGTGAAGGTGAAGGACCGCTCCGAAGGCGAGCAGCACACCATCGCAACGTTCAACATGTACGTGAACCTGCCGCACAACTTCAAAGGCACGCACATGTCGCGGTTCGTGGAGATCCTCCACGGCGAGCGCGAGATCTCGGTCGAGTCCTTCCGCGCGATGCTCGAGAAAATGACGCATCGGCTGGAAGCGGACGCCGGCCACATCGAGATGAGCTTCCCGTTCTTCGTGATGAAGAAGGCGCCCGTCTCCGGTGTCGAAAGCCTCATGGACTACAAAGCGTCGCTCATCGGCGAGCAGAAGAACGGCAAAGCGGAAACGTGGATTCGCGTCGTGGTGCCGGTCACGAGCCTGTGCCCCTGCTCCAAGAAGATTTCCGAATACGGCGCGCACAACCAGCGTTCGCACGTGACCATCAAGGCGAAGCTGCGCAAGCACATCTGGATCGAAGAGCTGATCGACGTCGCCGAGGATGAAGCCTCGTGCGAGCTCTTCGGCATCCTGAAGCGCCCGGACGAGAAGTACGTGACGGAACGCGCCTACGACAACCCGAAGTTCGTCGAGGACCTGGTGCGCGACGTCGCGAAGCGACTCAATGACGAAGACCGCATCGGGGCATATGTGGTGGAAGCGGAGAACTTCGAGTCCATCCACAACCACTCGGCGTATGCGCTCATCGAGCGCGATAAGGATGCTGAGAAGTAACGCTGGCGTTGTAGAAACGATGGCGGCTCATAACGCTGCCGCCTCAAGAAAAGCGCGCGCTCAGGGCTGTTTGCGGAGACAGTCTACGAGATGAGCGGCGCGGCCCCGCACTGCCATCAGCAGGGCACGATCAACCTCGGCGGCGCGGCGCTGAAGAACAGGCGCAATCGATAACCGGGACACAAGCACTCCCTGCGCGCTGGCGTGTCCCGAATGCTACCGCGCGGGCTGCGGCGTCGTCTGCTCTTCGTGCGAAACGCTGGGGAGAAAGGCCGCCAGCAACCCCAGCAGCGGCAGGAACGCGCACACCTGATACACGAAAGTGATGCTTGTCAGATCCGCGAACTTGCCGAGCACTGCGGCCCCGACACCGCCCATGCCGAACGCGAATCCATAGAACAATCCCGCAACCGTGCCCGTGCGTCCCGGCATCAACTCCTGCGCATAGACGACGATCGCCGGGAAAGCCGACGCGAGAATCACGCCGATCGGCACCGTCAGCACCGCCGTCCAGAACAGATTCGCGTGCGGCAGGATCAGCGTGAACGGCAGCACACCCAGAATCGAAACCCAGATGATGTACTTGCGCCCGATGCGATCGCCGATCGGCCCGCCGAGCACCGTGCCCGCCGCCACCGACCCGAGAAAGATGAACAGCAGCATCTGCGACTGCTGAACCGAAACGTGAAAGCGATCGATGAGATACAGCGTGTAGTAGCTGCTCAGGCTCGCCATGTAGAAGTACTTCGAGAAAATCAGCGCGAGCAGCACGCCAATAGCCACGCGAACTCGCGTGGGCTGTTCAGCGAGCAGCGATGTCCCGGACGGCTTCCGAATCTTGAGACGCGCAACGCCGTGGTTCTTGTACCAGTGGCCCACCTGCAGCAGTACGAACATCGCGAGCAGCGCCGCAGCCGAGAACCACACCACACTCGACTGACCCCGCGGCAACACAATGAACGCCGCAAGCAGCGGCCCAATCGCCGAGCCCACGTTGCCTCCCACCTGGAAGACGGACTGCGCGAGCCCATGCCGCCCGCCCGACGCCATGCGCGCAACGCGCGAAGACTCCGGATGGAATACGGAGGACCCGGTGCCGATGAGCGCAGCCGCGATCAGCAACATGCCGAAGTGTGTCGCGAACGCCAGCAGGACGAGCCCACAAAGCGTCGAACCCATCCCAATAGACAACGAATACGGGCGCGACTTGCGGTCCGTATACACACCCACGATCGGCTGCAGCAGCGACGCTGTAACCTGGAACGTGAACGTCAGGAAGCCGATCTGCCCGAAGCTGAGCGCATAAGTGGTCTTCAGCATCGGATACAGCGCCGGCAGCAGCGACTGCATCATGTCGTTCAGCAGATGACAGAAGCTGATCGCGGCGAGGACGTTGAAGGCCGTGGTGGGGGCCGCAGCGGCAATCGAGCCGGCGGTGGCGGTGTTCTCTTTCACGCTGGGGCGGGAACCTGGAGTCCGAGGGAGACGGTCATCGTGCCATTTCTGGAATGGACGTCCCATCCGTCAGTCGAGGTATCGTGGGCAAGCGCGGCCGCCCCGGCTCTATATAATCCGCCCTCCCCGTACGGTATTGACCGAAAGGTGCCCTGTGTCAGACGAAGAAATGCAGGCCGAGCTCCAGAAGCTGCGCGCCGAGAACGAGCTGCTCAAGAAATCCGGCCGCGGCAAGCTCGCCATGAAGGTGAGCGAAAAAGGCGGCTTGTCCGTGTACGGCATGGGGCGGTTTCCCGTCACGTTGTACAAAGAGCAGTGGTTGAAGCTCCTGGACATGGGCGACGAGATCCGCGCGTTCATCGCCGCGAACCAGGAATCGCTGAAGGCCAAGGAGTAGGCCCGCCGCCGGATCAGTGCGCGATCAGCACCCGGTCGCCCGACACCCGGTCGACCGCCATGATCGCCCACCCACGGGCCGCTCAGGAACGCCACGCCGTCCGAGGGGCTCGCGTCCATCGCGAGGCAGCCGAACGGCACCGGACCTGTGCCCGTGGAGGTCTTTGCCACCGGGTCATAGCCCGAGATGATCCTCTGCGCGCCCGCAGGCAGCGCCGCGGAGAACAGGTTGCTCACCGCGCCGAGACGCGCACTCAGTGGATCTCGTCACCGGCAACCGAACACAGATCGCGGATCTGAACTCCCGCGCGCCCGCCGTCAGCAACTCGAGGGCTATTGCCCGAGAAACGGCCTGATATTCCGAAGTGCGCGGTCGACGTATTCGTCTTTCTCGCCCACGGGCGCGACATAGCGGAGCGCGCTGTCGGCGGCTTCCATGCTATCGAGCCGCGCGATGACCCATGCGGCCAGATACTGGGACGCCAAGCAGCCGCCCGCCGTGGCGAGATTTCCCTTCGCGTAGAAAGGCTGGTTCAGCACTTCCACTCCCGCCTCCTGCACCCACGGCTTAGTGATCGTGTCCGTGCAGGCGGGAATGCCATCGAGCAGGCCGAGCTTCGCCAGGATCAGCGCCCCCGAACACTGCGAACCCACTAGCTGCTTGCGCGGATCCAGATGCAGCGACGACATCAGTGCCGAGTCGGCAACGATCTCGCGCGTCTTGAGGCCGCTACCGACGATCACACAGTGCGCCAGCGTCAGCTCGCCGGCGCACTTGCGGACGCGCGGGATGCGGTCCGAACCCTGCGTTAGATCATTGCCAATGCGCTGAGCCCGACTGCATGCCAGTGCGCAGCGGGCCCCATTCGGCAAGTGCGCCCTCTTCTCTCACGGCTAGCGGCGCCGGCGTATCGTCAGGAATGAACAACGCGCCGGGAATGGATCGATCCAGCGTCGCGAGGTGCCCACCGTGCGACTTGGCTAACGCGAGCAGATAGCCATCGGTTGTTTGCACCGGCTTCCGCACCCACTCGGGGAGTTCGCGCGCGGGGATGTTGTCCGGAACGAACAGCATGTTCTCGCTGGACTTCAGCGCGCACAGATCGGCGCGTGCGGTATCCACGCTGGCGGTAAGGCGGGCTGCTCCGCTTCCAATACGCACAAAGCCTAGTTCGGTGATCGAGCACGTCGCAAGCGCAACGTTGTCCTCTCCACGCTCGGCATGTAGTCGGCAGATCCAGCCTTCGACCCGCGTATGGTGGACGTGCTGCGGATAGTGATAGGCGAGCAAGGCATTGACGTCGAGAAGAAAGATCACGGGAAGTCCTCCAGCGCCCGACGAACGTCCTCTGAGGTAACCATTGGAGTGCCCGGCGGGGAAAGGAACGCTAACGATCCAGTACGAGGGTTGATGTAATAGGGCGACCCAACAGCAGGCCGAATGATCGGATACGGAACATCCGGATACTCAGGATCGGGTGTATGCAAAATCGGTGTAGCTACTTTCACGGAAAATCCTCCAGTGCGCGACGAACGTCTTCTGACGTCACCATCGGAGCGCCCGGCGGAGAAAGAAACGCCGGCGTTCCAGTGCGCGGATCGATGTAGTAAGGCGACCCGACAGCGGGTCGGATGATCGGATAGGAAACATCCGGACACTCAGGGTCTGGCGTATGCGAAGTCTGCCCGAATGTTTCCATTCCCCAACTTTAGACATGTATCTAACACGAGGCAACCGCAAATCGCGTCACAAAAAAACGGATGATCGATTGCCAATGCTGATGCATCGCGCGAGCGAAACAGCACGCCGTGCAATGCGCACAGACGATTCGGATTCGCACTGGAAACGTACGAACATGCGTGCGAGTTACGCGCAGCGCTAACCGCAGACGCGCAGCGCTAACAAGCTATCGCAGCGAACTCACGCACAATCACTGCGAACGCGATTCGACCCGACGCCGACAGCAGGGTCATGACCCGATGGTCGTCGTAAAGAGAGCAACCGCAATGCAATGAGCTTCTGGTAGCTAACGACTCCACGCCATTCGATCGGACGCGACCGTGGCCGTCCATGGCCAGCGCTCCAGGGTCGCATGCGTCAGCTCATCGTTCGCCCGTGCTAGAACACAGCCCTGGGGTCGCTCCGACGCGTGCCGATCGACACGAGCAGCGAAACGATGAATCCCACAATCACTCCACTAACCAGCGCAGTGATGACGATCCCGACGGGCGTGAGCATGGCACCAGTGAACGCCATGGCCTGATCCAGCTGCGCGCCGCTGAGCCCACGCTGCTCGAGCACCGCCTGTTGCGCCTTCAGCGCCGCGGCGGGGTACCCGGTGTTGATGAAGCCCACGTAGATGTACAGCAGAACGGCAGTGAGCACGCTCGCGACAACCGAGAGAAGCGTCCCTGACCCCAAGCCTTGTCCGTACGTCATCATCCCTTCATGGGTCTTCTTGAATTCCCGGTGCGCCAAAACCATCAGCACGACGAGTACGACAATATTGATGACCGACGACACCCAGTTCTGCTTCATACCGGTCAGCGTGACGACGAGAAACAAGAGAAACGCCAGCACACCCTGAATGAGCCCGTACTTCGTGGCGATCTTGACGGTGCTGGGCGGTCGTTGTTCTTCCATAGCTCCCCCTATTGTTCGCGGTTGCGTTCGACGTTGTAGTCCGCCCGCGAACTATAGCAGCCCTCTCCGGGGACTGGCGCGGTGCGTGGTTGCAAGCGGGGCATGAGAAAAGTCCGCCATGTGAATGCACGGCGGGCAAGCTCGTCACGCGGACGGATCGGGCCTTCTGTTCGGGCACCTTCGCGTCGCCGAACTCTTTCACGGCTGCGTCGATCCCGCTGCAGTCTATCCGCGAGAAGTCGTGAAGTCGGTGGTCGCGACGCGGGCCAGAACTATCTATTGAGCGCCACGATCGAACCCGCTCGCATGTGACGAGACGATCCGCATGGGCGTCACACCTAGCGTTGCTCGCAGCGTTCAACGCTAGCGGTGTTCCCACGCGCTCATCGCTGATCTCGACCCTGCGAAGTCTCCCGAATTTCAGGAGAATTCAGCCCTATTTTCGATTGACCCTCTCAACCACGAGGCATAGTCTGCGCCGCCATTCAGGGTCTGCACGACTCACGCAGGACGCACAGCAATGTTCCAAACTCCACATTGTTTCGATTGGGACTCGGACAAGGCGGCTTCGAATTTTCGCAAGCACGCCGTCCTGTTCGAGGACGCCGCGAGGATCTTCGACGATCCGCTCGCGGCGACTCGATACGACATCGATCACGGCCGGGCCGAGGAACGCTGGGTCACGCTGGGCGAGGTCGATGCGACGGTGCTGCGCGTCGTGTACACACTGAAAGAACTGGACGATCAGACGACTGTTATCCGAATCATCTCCGCCCGCTATCCCACTGCGGATGAGCAGCGGCAATACGAAAGCGGCAAATACCGCATTCAGGAGGCTGTCATGGTGAACAAATCCAATCCTTCAGAATGGGTGAGGGGCAGGTTCTACCGCGAAGGCGCGGCACTCATCCTGCCCGTGCACGTCGCGAGGGATATTGTTTTCACGCTGAACACGCTCGCGAAGCAAAGAGGGCTAACGCCGTCGGAGCTCGCGAACGCGCTGCTCAAACAGGCGATTTCCGGCCCCGTGCCCATCGTCGCGCGGATCGGGATCGATGCCCCCGCTTCCTTACCGCCCCACTCCAGATGAGCGGCGGCGGTACGAAACAGCGGAAGTCGATGCGCGAAGCGCGCCGCAAGCGAAGAAGGCCCAGACAACCGTCTGAGCCTTCTTCATCGCGAAAGGAAATTGCGTAGAGCGCTTCTCAGCTCGAAGACTGCTCGCCACTCTGCAACCGCCCGATGAGCGAGCGCAGGAACACGCGATTGAAGCGCAGCTGACATGCGGCCGAAACCTGCTCCAGCAGCGTCGAGCTCACCTTGAGCACGGTGACCGCATTGGCGGCGCGAATCGTCGCAGTGCGCTTCGCGCCCTGCACGTAGCTCGCCTCGCCGAAGCAGTCGCCCGTGTCGAGGCCGCCGACGCGATGGGCGTGGCGCTCCACGGCGCACTGCCCCGAGACGATGATGTAGAACCGATCGTCCATCTCGCCTTCCTTGACGATCTCTTCACCCGGCGCGTAGTCCTGCCACTGGCTGGCGCGCAGTACTTCCCAGATCTCCGCATGCGAGAACTCGTGGAAAAACTTCAGCCGGCGCAGCACGCCGAACTGTTCCTGGCGGTCGATGCGCGAGTTCTGTTCGCGCAGCTTCTGATGGCAGCGCGTGAGCTCGGCCGCGAAATCGAGGCCGCTCTTGTAGCGCTTGCTGGGATCTTTCTGCAGGGCCGTCGCCACGACGTTCTCGAGATCTTCCGGGATCTCCTTGCGCAACGTGTGAATCGGCGGCGGCGTCGCGTAGACGATCTGGTGCAGCAGCTTCTGCAGATTGCCCGCGCGGAACGGGCGCGACCCCGTCAGCAGTTCGTACATCACCGCGCCGAGCGAATAGAGGTCCGAGCTGCTGGTGAGCTCAAAGCTCTGCACCTGCTCGGGCGACATGTAGGAAGGACTACCCGCGATGCCTTCGATGCGGGAGATGTCCGAGTCCTGCACGAGCGCGATGCCGAAGTCGATGATGCGCACGTCGCTATCCTGCGTGAGCATGATGTTCGACGGCTTGACGTCACGATGGATGACGCCACGCGAATGCGCGTACTGCAGCGCCTTGGCGCACTTGTAGATGATCTCGACGGTGTCGTCGATGCGCAGGAGATTGTCCGGCCGACAATACGCCGCGAGGGTGCGCGCGCCGTGCACGTGCTCCGTCACGATGTAGCAGTAGCCGTTCTCTTCGCCCGCGTCGTAAATCGGGAGGATGTGCGGATGCTGGAGCATCCCCACGAGATGCGCTTCGGAGAGGAACATCTTGCGCGAGATGCGCGCGCGCTCCTCATCGCCACCGGCATCCATGTTGTAAACCTTGATCGCCACGTCGCGCCCGTAATAGGCGTCGTGCGACAGGTAGACGATGCCGGTACTGCCACGGCCCACTTCGTTGATGACCGCGTACTTGCCGATCTTCTCGGGAACCTTGCGAGCAGCGGTCTTTGAAGCCGTGACAGTCATGCGCGAAAAATAAAACCGGTTTTGACGCCGGGCAGGATACGTTCGCCCGGCATGCGCGACTGTGATGCGCACCTCAGGCCCTGCCCCGTTCCCGCGCGGCTTCGCTTCGGGCTTCCGCAGCGCACCTCGCAAAGCGCACGGCGCCGTGAACCGCGTCAGGTCGCGAAGTGGTCGAAACCGGAATGCGAGAAGTCCATCACAGTCCCGCCGCGCGTGACGACCGCGCCGGGAGACTCCCCGAGCACGCCAATTGCAGTGTATCCCCATAGCGACGGGGGAAGATCGCGCGTCATGCGCTCGACGTTCTCTGCCGGTACCGTAAAGCAAAGCTCGTAGTCTTCACCGCCGGTGAGCGCCATCTCGCGCGCACGCGTCTCGCCGGCAACGGCCACGAGTGGTGATGACGCGGGGAGTTGCTCCCACGCGAGGCGCACGCCGCAACGGCTCGCGTACGCGAGCTTGCCGGCGTCGCCGAGCAGGCCGTCGGAGACATCGATACAAGCGCTCGCGTAGTCGCGCAGGCGCTGGCCCAGTTCGACGCGCGGTGTGGGGAAATGGAAACGCTGCCGCAGATACGCGGCGACCTCTTCGGTAACGCCGGCGTGCGGATTCACTTCGAACTTGCCGAGCTCGAACGCCAGGCCCGCCGTGGAGTCGCCCGGCGTGCCCGAAACGAACACGATGTCGCCGGCCTTGCCGCCGGAACGCAACATCTGCGGCGGCCGGGGTGCATGCCCCAACAGCTGTACGCTGATACAGAGCGGGCCGGAGGTGGTGTCGCCGCCCACGAGCGCGACGTCGTGCTTGCGTGCCAGCGCACTGAAGCCACGTGCGAAACCTTCGAGCCACGCCGGTTCGGCTTTCGTAAGCGTCAGCGCGAGCAGGGCCCATGCGGGCTTGGCGCCCATCGCGGCAAGGTCGCTTAGGTTCACCGCTAGTGCGCGGTGGCCGATCGATTCTGGTGGGAAGTGCGCGAGGAAATGATTGCCGAGCACCATCGTGTCGATGGCTGCGACTAGCTGCATGTCGGGTGGGGATTCGAGCAGGGCGGCGTCGTCGCCGATGCCCAACGCGACGTCTGCGCGCTGTGCGCCGCAGTTGCGGAAGAAGCGGTCGATTAGCTCGAACTCACCCAGAGACATGCAAAGAGGCCCTCAATCGCCGGGCGGCTAAGAGGAGACTCCGCAGATCCGTCGGGACCGCCAGATCCGTCAGGACCATCAGATCCGCCGGGACCGCCAGATCCGTCGAGTCCCCCCTCTTAGCCGCCCGGCGATTGAGGGCCTCTTCCAACGAAATCGCCTAGTGCTCGTGCGGCCGCAGCTCGCGAGCAGCCCGGTCGAGTACCGCATTCACAAACTTGTGCCCATCGGTAGCGCCAAAGCGCTTGGCAAGGCTAACGCCTTCATTGATGACAACCCGAAACGGAATCTCCGGCCGCGACTTCAGTTCAAACGCGCCAATCAGCAGCACGGCGTGCTCGATAGGGTCGAGCAGCCCGGGGCTACGATCCATCCAAGTCGCAAGCTCGGCGTCGAGCACCGCGCGCGCCCCGTGCACACCCTGCACCAGCGCGCGAAAGTATTCGCCGTCAGCGCGATCCATGCCCTCTTCCGTCGCGAACTCACTTACGAGGTCCTGCCAGGGGCCGTCGTTCATCTGCCAGCGATAGAGCGCCTGCATGGCGAGCTTCCGCGCAAGCGACTTCGCGCCCGACGCAAACCGTTGTGCCGAGGGGGACCCGTTACCGGACATGAAGCGCATCCAGCTTCAAGCGAAGATCCGCCATCTCGAGCGCAGTCTCCATGGCCTCGCCACCCTTGTTGCTGCCGCCCGGCGCCGCACGCTGCAAAGCCTGCTCCACCGTTTCCGTGGCGAGCACACCGAACACGACGGGAACACCAGTGTCGACAGCGACATTCTGCAAGCCGCGCGCGCACTCGCCCGCGACATACTCGAAGTGCGCCGTTTCACCCCGAATCACACACCCAAGCGCAACGATCGCTTCGTACCGCCCGCTCACGGCAAGCTGCCGCGCAACGACCGGCAACTCAAACGCACCCGGTACACGCGCCACAACGAGATCCGCCACGTCGCCGCCGTTCTTCTCCCACGCATCGATCGCGCCCTTGACGAGCCCCGACACGACAAACTCATTGAACCGCGAAGCGATAACGACCACCCGGCGCCGGGTTGCCGGCAACTCACCCTGAATGAACTTCGCTTCGCTCATGACCCTTCGCCAACGTAACCATCGATTTCCAGCCCGAACGCCGAGATGCCATGCATCTGCTTCGGCGCCGACAGCACCCGCATGCGGCGCACGCCCAGATCCTTGAGGATCTGCGCGCCCACACCAAACGTGCGCAACTTCTGCCCGCCGGTGCCGATCGCGCGCGCGGCGCCTTCGGTCGCTGTTTCCGCATCGTGCAGGATCACCGCCACACCCGACCCGGCGCGCGAGATGCGCTCCATCGCGGCCCGCAGCGTCCAGGCATGCGTGTCACCGCGAACGCCTAGCAGGTCGCGCATCGTGTCGGCCACGTGCACGCGCACGAGCGGCGGCTCCGGGCCATCGAGCTTGCCGTGGGCAAGCGCAATGTGTGAGCCCTTGTGAACGCGATCCTCATATGTGTACATGCGGAACTCGCCGAACTCCGTCTGCACGTTCTGTTCGGACACGCGCTCCACCGAGCGCTCGTTCCGCAGCCGGTAGCGAATGAGATCGGCGATCGTGCCGATCTTCAGGTTGTGCTGTTTCGCGAACACTTCGATCTCGGCCCGACGGGACATCGTGCCGTCATCGTTCATCAGCTCGCACAGCACGCCGGCCGGCTTGAGGCCGGCGAGGACGCACAGATCCAACGCGGCTTCCGTGTGGCCGGCGCGAACGAGCACGCCGCCCTTGCGCGCGCGCAACGGAAAGATGTGGCCCGGCCGCGCGTAATCGGACGGGACCGACGCCGAATCCGCCAGCGCCCGGATCGTGATCGAACGGTCGCCCGCCGAAACGCCTGTCGTCGTGCCCTGGCGGTAATCCACCGACACGGTGAAGGCGGTGCGATAGGCCTCGTCGTTGTTCGGAACCATCTGCGGCAGGTCGAGCTCTTGCAGGCGCTCGTCCTGCATCGGCACGCAGAGGATGCCGCTCGAGTAGCGGATCATCAGCGCCACAGCCTCGGGGGTTGCGTGCTCGGCGGCCATGATGAAGTCGCCTTCGTTCTCCCGATCCTCATCGTCCAGGATGATGACCATGCGCCCGGCGCGCATCTCGGCGAGGATTTCGTCCACGCTCGCGAAGGAGGAGCTCGGGGCACCGGCATCGGCGGAACCGCCGCCCGGGGCGCCGCTCGCGGGGCCGCGCGGCGGCAGGGAATACACTTTGGACATAGGACACAGCGCCAAACGGACGCGCCCAGGAGGCGCCAAGGCTGTGCAGGATACCGGAAAGGGCGGCCCCAACGAAAAACGCCGCCCGAAGGCGGCGTTTCAAGTTCGGGCGGTATGCGGCCGGCCCGAAAACCCCGGTATCCGTTTGACGGAAAGTATTATGCGACGGGAAAGAGTCTGGCGGATTCTGCGACCGCCAGCGATGGGTGATTTACGTAATGCCGCGTGCGCGAAATCACGAAAGCCACCCGTCACTTCCCGAATCTACAACACCGCTTCGCTTGGCGGAACCACCGATTTTCGCCCCGCGCGGGTCCTCAGCGCTCCGCGCCCAACAGGCGCTCGGCGTAGCGGGCCATCTGATCGACCTCGAGGTTCACGCGCGTTCCGGGTTGCAGCCGGCCGAGCGTCGTCACGGCCTGGGTGTGGGGGATCAGGTTCACGCCGAAGGTGGCGTTCTCCACTTCGTTGACGGTGAGGCTCACGCCGTCGACTGTGACCGAACCTTTCCGCGCGATGTAGCGCGCCAGCCCGACCGGAACGGTCACGCTCACCCGGAGCGAATCGCCGTCGTGGCTCGTCGCGGACACATGAGCTACCCCGTCCACATGCCCTGACACGAGATGGCCGCCGAGTCGATCGCCGGCGCGCAGCGCGGGTTCCAGATTCACAGGTGAGCCGGGGTTCAGCTCGCCCAGCGTCGTGAGCGACAGCGTCTCGTGCGACACGTCCGCCGTAAACGAATCGCGCGTGAACGACACCACCGTGAGGCACACGCCCTGCACGCTGATGCTGTCGCCGACGGCGGTATCCGACAGGTCGAGGTTTTTCGTGGAGATGACGAGCCGGGCATCCACCCCGCGCGTCTCGCGCGAGGCGACCTGGCCGACATCCTGGACGATTCCGGTAAACATCTTATTTTCGCTGCATGCGAAGGCGCAGGTCCGGGCCGACCTGCTGCGTGTCGAGGATCTTGAAGACTTCCGCCTGCTGCAAGTCCTCGAGCTGCGGCAGCTCGAAGAGCGGCCGCCCCTGCGGGCCCAGCAACTTGGGAGCTATATAGAGGAGTAGCTCGTCGACCAGCCGCTCCCGCACAAAGGCGCCGGTCAGGGTCGGGCCCGCTTCCACGAGCACTTCGTTCACTTCCATGCCGCCCAGCCGGGCGAGCACGGTGGGCAGGTCGAGCGGCCCGGTGCCCTCCACGGTTTCGACGCGCGCGCCTTTGAGACGCAGCGCGGCCGAGCCCGCGATCGGGCCCGTCTTGGTGAAAACGACCACGGGACCACCGCCGCTGAAGAGCCGCGCGGTGGGCTGCGTGCGGGCACGCCCATCCAGCACGACCACGGTTGGCTGCCGCGTGACATCGGGCAGCCGGACGTTGAGCTGCGGATCGTCCGCAAGCACGGTGCCGATGCCGGTGAGCACGGCGGCACTGTTCGCCCGCCAGCGTTGCACGTCTTCACGCGCGGCTTCGCTCGTAATCCATTTGCTCTGGCCGTTGGCGAGCGCGGTGCGCCCATCGAGGCTCATGCCGACTTTCACGCGCACGAACGGCACGCCGTGGCGCATGCGCTTGAGAAATCCGGCGTTCAGTTCTTCGGCTTCGGCCTCCAGCAGGCCGATGTCGACCTTGATGCCGGCCTGCGAGAGCATGACGGCGCCGCGACCCGCCACTTTCGGATTCGGATCGGGAATCGCGAACACCACCCGGGCCACGCGCGCGCTCACGAGCGCATCCGAGCATGGGGGCGTGCGGCCGTGATGGCTGCAGGGCTCGAGATTCACGTAGACGGTTGAGTCGCGGGCGCTCATCAGGCCGCCGGGGCTCGCTTGCACGGCGCGCAGTGCCGCCACTTCGGCATGCGGGCCGCCGGCACGCTCGTGCCAGCCTTCACCGATGATTTTTCCGTCCTTCGCGATGACGCATCCGACACGCGGGTTCGGCTGCGTAGTCGCCGAGCCGAGCGCGGCGAGCTCCAGCGCGCGCGCCATGGCGAAGCGATCGAAGTCGGAGAATGTCGTCATCGGGATGGAAGCTTACTTGGATTGCTCAGCGGAAAAAGTCGCCTGCGGCGCTTTTCCGGACAGTGCCCCTACTTCTCTGTCGGAGCCTTCGTATCTGCGGGCAGTAGCGGCAGCTGTTCGCGGTCGGCGACCTTCTCCCGCGTAGGCTTCCGGCGACGAGGATGCTGGCGCAGCTTGTCGATCTCCTCGCGGAAAGCGTCGATGTCCTGGAAGTGACGATACACGGATGCAAAGCGCACGAAGGCGACCTCGTCGAGATGACGTAGCTCCTCCATCACGAGCTCGCCTACGGCTCGCGCGGCGATCTCGCGCTCGCCGAGCGAGCGGATCTTGTGGGTGATGCGCCCGACCGCTTCGTCGATCGCCTCGGTGCCGACGGGGCGCTTTTCCAGCGCCTTCTCCATTCCGGAGCGCAGCTTGGCTTCATCGAACGGCTGGCGGCTGCGATCGCCCTTCACCACTTGCGGCATGACGAGCTCGGCGGTCTCGAACGTGGTGAAACGCTCGCCGCACTTCAGGCACTCGCGCCGACGACGCACCTGCCGGCCCTCGCTCGCGAGGCGCGAGTCGGAGACTTTGGTGTCTTCGTGGCCGCAGAAGGGGCAGTACATATGTAGGTCAGAGGAAAGAGCGCTCAGTCGCCGCGCGGCTAAGAAACGAAGCCGCTCGTGCTGAAGCCATGGCACTCCTCGCCGCACGGCCAGGAGAGGAAACCGCTCGTGCTGAAGCCATGGCGTCCCTCGCCGCGCGCAGCGACAAACCGTACGCGGGGGACCGGGACGGCGCGACCCGGGCGGCGCCCGGGTCGCGCGACGGGCCGAATTGGCTCGCGCTCAAGGCCCGTAGACGGGAAATCGCTTGCACAGGTCCAGCACCTGGCCGCGCACCTTGTCGACCACCGCATCGGCGCCTTCGGCGTCCAGCACGTCGGCGACGAGGTCGGCCACCAGTTCGATTTCCTGCTCCTTGAACCCGCGAGTGGTCGACGCCGGCGTGCCGATGCGCAGGCCGCTCGTGATGGTCGGCGGGCGCGGGTCGTTCGGTACGGCGTTCTTGTTCACGGTGATGTTGGCGCGGCCGAGCGCGGCGTCCGCTTCCTTGCCGGTGATGTTGCGGCCGACGAGGCTCAGCAGGAACAGGTGATTGTCCGTGCCGTTCGAAACAATCTTGAACCCGCGGCCCATGAACTTCGCCGCCATCGCGCGCGAGTTCGCGAGCGTCTGGCGCTGGTATTCCTTGAACTCGGGCTGCAGCGCTTCGAGGAACGCGACGGCCTTCGCCGCAATCACGTGCATCAGCGGGCCGCCCTGCGTGCCCGGGAACACGGTGGAGTTGAGCTTCTTCGTCACTTCGTCATTGGCGCGCGCCAGGATCAGTCCGCCGCGCGGGCCGCGCAATGTCTTGTGCGTGGTCGTGGTGACGACGTCGGCATGCGGAAGCGGGTTCGGATAGAAGCCCATCGCGATGAGCCCCGCGACGTGCGCCATGTCGACGAACATATACGCCCCGACGCTCTTGGCGATCTCGCCGAACCGCTGCCAGTCGATCACGCGCGAATAGGCCGAGAAGCCCGCGACGATCATGCGCGGACGGTGCAGCTCGGCGAGCCGGCGCACCTCGTCGTAGTCGATCTCACCGTTGTCCGGACGAATGCCGTACTGGACGGCGTTGTACAGCTTGCCACTGAAGTTGACCTTGGCGCCGTGGGTGAGGTGACCACCGTGGTCGAGGCTCATGCCCAGAACGGTTTCGCCCGGTTTCACCAGCGCCTGGTAGACGGCGGCGTTGGCCTGCGAACCGGAGTGGGGCTGCACGTTGACGTAGTCCGCGCCAAAGAGCTTCTTGGCGCGGTCGATGGCGAGCTGTTCGGCGATGTCGACGTATTCGCAGCCGCCGTAGTAGCGCTTGCCTGGGTAGCCTTCGGCGTACTTGTTCGTCAGCACCGAACCTTGGGCTTTCAGGACTCGGGGGCTCGTGTAGTTTTCCGAGGCGATCAGCTCGATGTGGTCTTCCTGGCGGCGAAGCTCGCCCTGGAGCGCGTAATCGAGCTCCGGGTCGAAACCGGCGATATCCATTTTCGAACTGCTGAACATGACTAAACCTTTGAGTCGCGAGGGGCCTTTTGGAAGGGCGCGAATTGTACCAGCCCGTGGGCGTGAGGCCTCTGCCGTGGGGCTGGCCGGCTTTCGGACTAAAGGCGATTGAGGGCTTCTTCGTCCGCCGGCGGGCAGGTGCAACCCTTAGAGGTTGCCGTAGCCGTGCAAAAGGCTCTCACACACCGCATTCCAACCCTGCGCAAGGTTGGTGCGGTTGTACCCCCCGCCGCCGAGCGCCAACACCCGCCCATGGCCGAGGCGATCCGCCAACTGCGCCAACTCCAACGCGGCACGCCCGTGCGCAGCCGGGGAATAGCGCATGTGGGTGATCGGATCACCCTCGAGACTGTCAGCCCCACACTGGAGCACGATGAACTCCGGCTCGAACCGCTCCAGGTGCGCAATGACCTTGGGCCACTCAGCCAGAAAAACCTCATCGTCCGCACCCGGCGGAACCGGCAGGTTCAGCTTGGTGCCAACCGCGGCACCCTTGCCCGTCTCCTCACTGCGGCCGGTGCCCGGATAGAGGTAGCGCCCGTCTTCGTGGATGTCCGCGAAGATCACGTCCGGGTCGTCTTCGAACGCGTAGAAGACACCGTCTCCATGGTGTGCGTCGATGTCCACGTAGGCGATTCGTTTCAAACCATTGCGCCTGCGCAGCAGCTCGATGACCACCCCGCAATCGTTGAACACGCAGAAGCCGGCGGCCTTGTCGCGTGCGGCATGGTGAAGGCCGGCGATGGGCACGAAGCCGTGGCGGGCGGCGCCGCTCATGATGGCGTCGGCCGCAACGAGGGTCGCGCCGACCACGTTCGCCGCAGCTTCGAACACGCCCCGAAACGCAGGCGTATCGCCGTCGTCGAGCATGCCCTGCCCCGTGACGGACCGTTCCCGAACCAGGTTTACGTACGCCGGCGTATGGAAGGAAAGAAGCTCTTCGTCGGTCGCGAGACGGGGTTCCAGCATGAGCGCGCGCTGGTCGAAACCCCGCTGCTCGAACTCACGCAGGAAGGCGGCGTGGCGGTCGGGACCGAAGGGATGCCCTTCACCGAAGCCGTAGCGCGCGATCCGTTCGCCCACGACGACTGCCAACCGGGAAGTCATTTCGCTCGTGCGCTCCCGCACCGGGTGGTGCAAGGCGCTGGAGCGTAGCACATGGGGGACTGGAAGCCCTCAAGGGACCGGATGAGAACCCCTCAACGCCGGGCCGCTTGAGAGGCGGAAGCCCTCAATCGCCGGGCGGCCCAGAACAAGAAGCAGAGCCTGTGCCTGTTTTCATCTCCCAGCCGCCCGGCGATTGAGGTCTTCCGCCTCTCAAGCGGCCCGGCGATTGAGGGCTTCTTCAGTATTCGTGGATAATCCGCCGCCGCAAACCATTACGACTCCCATGGCCCAATACATTTACACGATGAACCGGGTATCCAAGGTGGTACCCCCCAAGCGCACGATCCTGCGCGACATCAGCCTGTCTTTCTTCCCTGGCGCGAAGATCGGCGTGCTGGGCCTCAACGGCTCGGGTAAATCCACGCTCCTCAAGATCATGGCGGGCATCGACACCTCCATCGACGGCGAGGCGCGCCCCCAGAACGGCATCAAGATCGGCTACCTGTCGCAGGAGCCGCAGCTCGACCCGGAGCAGGACGTGCGGGCGGCGGTCATGGAAGGCGTCGGCGACACATACAACCTCATCGAACGCTTCAACAAGATCAGCGACCGCTTCGCCGAGGAAATGGGCGAAGACGAGATGACGAAGCTGCTGGAAGAACAGTCCAAGCTGCAGGACGCCATCGACGCCGCCGGCGGCTGGGAACTGGAGCGCAAGCTCGAGATCGCGGCGGACTCGCTGCGCCTGCCGCCGTGGGAAGCGAAGATCGACAAGCTCTCCGGCGGCGAGAAGCGCCGCGTGGCGCTGTGCCGCCTGCTGCTTTCCGCGCCAGACATGCTGCTGCTAGACGAGCCGACCAATCACCTGGACGCCGAGTCCATCGCGTGGCTCGAGCGCTATCTCGAGGAGTACCCGAGCACGGTCATCGCCGTGACTCACGACCGCTACTTCCTCGACAACGTGGCGCAGTGGATCCTCGAGCTCGACCGCGGGCATGGCATCCCCTGGCAAGGCAACTATTCCTCGTGGCTCGAGCAGAAGGAAAAGCGCCTCGCCCTCGAAGAGCGGGAACGCGAAGCCCTGCGCAAGACGCTCGAACGCGAGCTCGAGTGGGTGCGCCAGAATCCGAAAGCGCGCCAGGCCAAGAGCAAGGCCCGCCTGCAACGCTTCGAAGAGCTGCAGTCGAAGGAATTCCAGGAACGCAACGAGACGAACGAGATCTACATTCCACCCGGTGAGCGGCTGGGCGATCTCGTCATCGACGTCACGAACCTGAAGAAGTCCTACGGCGATCGGCTGCTGTTCGACAACCTGTCGTTCAAGCTGCCGGCGGGTGGCATCGTGGGCATCATCGGCCCGAACGGCGCCGGCAAGACCACGCTCTTCCGCATGCTCACGGGCATCGAGAAGCCGGATTCGGGCGAGGTGCGCATGGGCCCCAGCGTGAAGCTCGCGTACGTCGACCAGAGCCGCAACACGCTCGACGACAAGAAGACCGTGTTCCAGGAAATCTCGGGCGGCCTCGACATGATCAAGGTCGGCAACTACGAGACGCCCTCGCGCGGCTACGTGGGCCGCTTCAACTTCCGCGGCACCCAGCAGCAGCAGACCATCGGGGAGTTGTCCGGTGGCGAGCGCAACCGCGTGCATCTCGCCAAGGTGCTGAAGAGCGGCGGCAACGTGCTGCTGCTCGACGAGCCCACCAACGACCTCGACATCGAAACGCTGCGCGCGCTCGAAGATGCGCTGCTCAACTTCCCGGGCTGCGCGGTCGTGATCTCGCACGATCGCTGGTTCCTCGACCGCATCGCCACCCACATCCTCGCGTTCGAGGGCAATTCGGAAGTGGTCTGGTTCGAGGGGAACTATCAGGAGTACACCGAGGACTACAAGCGACGCAAAGGCGAAGACGCGAACCAGCCTCACCGCATCAAGTACAAGCCGCTCACGCGTTAACGGGCATGAGCATTCCCTTCTCACGGAGCCCATGACCGCCAAGGTCGCCATCGAACCCGAGCCGTCCAGGATCTGGCGATGGATCGGCCCCATAGCCGCGCTCGCCGTGTTCGGCGGCGTGGCGTTTGTCCTGCATCGGGAAATCGCGACCCTTCACATCCGCGACATTTTCCACGAGCTGCGCAGCATCCCGGCGATCGACATCGTCGCCGCGCTGCTGATCACGGCGGTCAGCTATTGGACGCTGAGCTTCTACGATTTCCTGGGGTTGCGGTATGTGCGCAAGACCATGCCGTACGCGCGCATGGTCTTCACGTCGTTCATCGCGTACGCGTTCGGGCACAACCTCGGGCTTGCGGCGTTCACGGGCGCGGCCATTCGTTTGCGGCTCTATGCGTCGGCGGGTCTCACGGCGATTGACGTCGTCACGGTGCAGGGTTTCTGCAGCCTGACGAGCGGACTGGGCCTTGCGACGCTGGGCGGGCTTTCATTGCTGTTCGAGCCGCAGCAGTTGCACTCCGCCGTGCACCTGCCGATCTGGTGGACTCGCATCGTCGGCGCGGCACTCCTCGGCCTCGTTGTCGCGTACGCGATCTGCAGCATCTTCGTACGCGCGCCGCTCGAGGTGCGGGGCTGGCAGCTTCGCATCCCGCGGCCGCAAATCAGCTTCCCTCAGATTCTGCTGGGGCTTCTGGATCTCGGCATTGCATCGACCGTGCTCTACGTGCTGATGCCTGACAGCGCGAACATCAACTACCTCGCCTTCCTCGGTGTGTACGCGGCCGCGGTCACGGCCGGGATCATCAGCCACGTTCCGGGCGGCATCGGCGTGTTCGAGACGGTGATCATCCTCGCGATTCCGCAGGTGCCGGCCAGCCAGTTGCTCGGTTCGATGCTCGTGTATCGCGGCGTGTACTACCTCGTGCCGCTCGCCGTCGCCGCGCTGCTGTTCGGGCTGAAGGAACTGGAAGCCCGCCGCTCTTCGATCGCTCGCGCGCACGAGCTGATGTCGCTATACCTCGCGCCGGTGGTGCCGCAGGTCGCGGGCACGTTGATCTTCGTTTCCGGCGTGGTGCTGCTCATTTCCGGCGCGACACCGGCGGTGGATTCGCGTCTCTACACGCTGTATCGAGTGCTGCCGCTCGGCGTTATCGAGGTATCGCACCTCGCGGGCAGCGCAATCGGTGTTGCGCTCATCGTGCTGGCGCGCGCGCTGTTCCGGCGGGTGCAGGTCGCGTATCACATTTCGTTCTGGCTGCTGGTGGCAGGCGTTGTCGCATCGCTGCTCAAGGGTCTCGACTTCGAGGAAGCCATCGTCCTCGCCGCCGTGCTGGGCGTGCTGACGCTTGGCAAGCGCGCGTTCTATCGACCCACGTCGATCCTCGATGAGCGCTTCACTCCAGCGTGGGCGGTGAGCGTGGCGGGCGTGATCGCCGCGGCGATCTGGATCCTGATGCTCGCGTACCGGCACGTCGAATACTCCGGCGAGCTGTGGTGGACGTTCGCGTTCGACGCGAATGCGCCGCGCGCGCTGCGAGCGACGGTTGTCGTCGTGCTGCTTGCGACGACGTTCCTGCTGTTGAACCTGCTTCAGCCCGCCCGCCCCGAGCCCGCCGTCGCCACGGACGAGGATCTCGAACGCGCGCGCAAAATCATCAACCAGGCCGACCTAACCATCGCGAACGCCGCGCTGAGCGGCGACAAGCGCCTGCTGTTCAACGATGCCGGCGATGCGTTCGTGATGTATCAAGTGAACGGCCGCAGCTGGATCGCGCTCGGCGATCCGGTGGGGCCGCGAGCCAAGTGTGAAGAGCTGCTGTGGCGCTTCCGCGAGCTGTCGGACCGACATGGCGGGCGCACGGTGTTCTATCAGGCGCGCGGCGAACGCCTGCCGCTCTACGTCGACCTCGGCCTCGCGGCATTGAAGATCGGCGAGGAAGCGCGCGTTCCGCTGCAGGATTTCTCGCTCGAAGGCCCGGCCCGTGCCGCCCTGCGCAGCGATCATCGGCGCGCGGCGCGCGGCGGCGCTTCGTTCGAGATCGTGATGCCCGATCAGGTGCCCGCGCTGCTGCCGGCGCTTAGAAAGATCTCGGACGCGTGGCTCGCGGATAAATCCACCGCCGAGAAACGCTTCTCGGTCGGCGCGTTCACGGAAAAATACATCCGCAATTTCCCGATCGCTCTGGTGCGCACGGAAGGCACGCCGTCCGCGTTCGCGAACCTGTGGCCTTCCGGCACGAAGGACGAGTTGTCCATCGACCTCATGCGCTTCGGTCCGGACGCGCCACGTAGCGCGATGGATTTCCTGTTCATCGAACTGATGCTCTGGGCGCGCGCGCAAGGCTTCCGCTGGTTCAACCTCGGCATGGCACCGCTCGCGGGCCTCGAGCGCCATCCGCTCGCGCCGGCGTGGCACCGCGTGGGCAACTTCGTGTTCCGGCACGGGGAGCATTTCTACAACTTCGAAGGGCTGCGCCGGTACAAGGCGAAGTTCGATCCGGTGTGGGAGCCGCGTTATCTCGTGGCGCCGGGGGGCGTCGCGCTGCCGAGAATTCTCATCGACGTTTCAGTCCTCATCGCTGGCGGCATGAAGGAACTCTTCGCGAGGTGACGTCGGAGCGCCGGCGGGGGCACTAACGGGGTGGCATGGCCAAACCAAAGGCAACTTTGAAATAGTCTTGACCATATCAAAGCTGCCTTTAGAATGGCCAGGTGCGCTACCTGACCGCCGCTATACGCAGTGATTTGAGAAAAAAGATGGTGTTGCTGGCCGGCCCGCGCCAGTGCGGCAAGACCACGCTCGCGCGCTCGCTACTGGATGATCGCGGGCAATATCTGAACTGGGACATCGCACGCGACCGCAAGATCATCAGGGAGATCGCCTGGCCGAAGAATGCCTCGCTCGTGGTGCTAGATGAGCTCCACAAAGCGCCCAAGTGGAAGAACCTCCTGAAAGGCGTCGTAGACGAGTTCAACAACAAACCGCCGATCCTCGTCACCGGCAGCGCCCGACTCGATGCATTTCGGCGCACGGGCGACGCCCTGACCGGGCGGCACTACTTCTACCGCCTACACCCAATCGACGTCGCGGAATCCAGAAGCTTCCTGCCGAAGCTCGGAGCGGACGAGCGGGTGCGGCAACTCATGAAAGCCGGCGGATTTCCGGAGGCGTTACTGAATCCCGGTGAAGCGGCACGCCTTCGCAACGACCGTATGGAGTTGGTGACACGCGAGGATCTACGAGATCTGTCGCGTGTCAGCTCCTGGCGCGGCCCGGCCGAGATGGTGGAGCTGCTACGCGAGCGCGTCGGAAAACCGGTCAACTATGAGAGCCTCGCCCAGGTCCTGGGAATCTCGGGGCCGACAGCGCGTTCATGGGTGGAATTGTTGGAGAAGCTCTATCTGGTTTTCCTGTTACCGCCCTACTCTAGTCGCCTCTCGCGCAGCATTCGCAAAGATCGGCGTGTGTTTTTCTTCGACTGTGCCGCGGCGTACGACGATTCCGGCGGGGCGCAACTCGAGAATGTCGTTGCTTCGAGTCTCCTGAAGTTCGTGCAGTTCAGAAAAGACACGGCCGGCGAAAGCTGGGATCTTTTCTACCTGCGAGACAAGGAAGGCCGCGAAGTGGATTTCGTCGTCACCCTCAACCGCAAAGTGCAATGGCTCATCGAGGTAAAGACGTCCGACAACGAGGTCGGCACCAGCCTCCGTTACTATCAGAACAAGCTGAAGCCAAAGGAATCGCTGCAGCTGGTGCTAAACCTCGAGCGCGAGCAGGAAAAATCCGGCATCAGGGTCGTTTCACTCGGCCGGTGGCTGGAAGCGTTGCCTTTCGGCGAATAAGGAGTCGTCACAGGCCGACCAACGTCTCACCCTGCGCAAAACGAGACTCAAGTCCGCCGCACCCCCGCCGTTACCCCAGTCAGTAGAGATTAACGTCGCATTCGACGGAGCACCTGGGTCATGGCTTTCAATCGTCCCTCCAGCCTCGCCGCCTACCAGAGCGTGGCCACCCATGGCGGAGTCGCTGCGGCCGATCCGCATCGCCTGATCGTGATGCTGATGGACGGCGCGATGGAGCGCATCGCCAAGGCCAAGGGCTGCATGTTGAACAACGCCATCGCCGACAAGAATCAGCTCATCAGCACGGCCATTGCCATCATCGACGAGCTGCGCGTGAGCCTCGACCTCAAGGCCGGCGGGCCGATCGCGGCGAATCTCGATGATCTTTACGACTATATGTGCCGCCAGCTCGTGAAGGCGAACCTGAACAATCGGGTGGAGACGCTCGATGAGGTGTCGCACCTGCTCGGCGAAATCCGCAGCGCCTGGATTGCGCTTCCGGCGGAGGCGCGTGCACTGCGTCCCAATACGCGTTGAAGGCGGCTGCACGGCAAGTTCGGTTAAGTAGAATCGGAAGCCCTCAATCGCAGGGCGGCTAAGAAGCGGAAGGCGTCACGCCGAAGCGTCCTGCTCCTTCTTAGCCGCCCGGCGATTGAGGGCCTCCTGGCCAATCGTCAGAGACACACGGCGATGTACGACGGTTCAGATACAATCATCCTGTTCGAAGAGCTGGCCTACCAGGACGTGCTGCCCGTCGCCTGGCGCCCGCTGCCCGACCAGATCGATCCCGACCTTGCCGCAAGCTACGCCGCCTCGAACGTGCGCGTGCTGCAGGCCTGCACCGCTTTGCAGGAGCAGGGTCAGGTCGAGAAACCGGACGACAACTCCCCGCATGCCCAGGACTTCCTGCGCATCGAGCTCAAGATCAACCTGCTGCTCGATGTCGTCGGGCGCATCCTGGCCGCGAACCAGCCCCGGCCGCCTGCGGTTGCGATTCGCTTCAATGCGCTGGGCGCGACCTTCCAGTCCGCTCCGCCCCTCCCGAGGCCCGGTGCGCAGGGTTCAGTTGAGATTTATCTCCGCGAGTGCGTTGCCGAACCGCTGAGGCTCATCGGGCGGGTGGCCAATGTCTCCCCGGGTGGGGAGGTCAAGGTTCGGTTCCTGCCGCCAGGCGAGGCGGCATCCGATCTGCTCGAGAAGCTTGCCTTCCGGCGCCACCGCCGTGCGGTGGCTGGCAACCGGCAGCCGCCTTCCCGCACGCGCGGGCGCTGAAGAAGCCCTCAATCGCCGGACGGCTAAACCGGGCGGCTAAACCGGGCGGCTAAACCGGGCAGCTAAGCCGGGCGGCTAAACCGGGCAGCTAAGCCGGGCGGCTGAGCCGGGCGGCTGAGCCGGGCGGCCGAGCCGGGCGGCTGAGGAAGAGGCGCGTCACGCCAGAGCGAGCATCCTCACTCCGAGCCGCCCGGCGATTGAGGGCTTCCTAAAGAAAACCTCCACAAGTGTTAACGGCACAACCTTGCCGCCGGCAAAGGGCAACCGCCAAGCATCCGTACGGACTGTGATACGTGTCACGTGTATCGACCCGAACACACGGCGCGCTTCACGTCATTCCGGCTCTCGTAAAATTAACAATAGCTCCCACAGGGCGGAGCTAGAGAGTCGATGTACCCACAACAAGCAGTCGGCGTTCGCAGCAAGAAGATGACGTCAGACGCGAGACCAGCGATGAGTGAAGAGCGTGGCACAAACCAGATGAACGCAGTGACGAACAACGAGCGTTCGCGCGGCCGTCTCCCCACCGGCACCTCCCAGGCCATCCGCGACGTGATCGGGTTGATCCGCCAGGTTGCCGAGCACGACTCCACCGTATTGATCCTTGGCGAGTCCGGCACCGGCAAAGAAGTAGCCGCCCGCGCCGTCCATGACCTTTCGCCCCGCCGCCAGCGACCTTTCGTCGCGGTGAACTGCGGCGCGATCCCCGCCGAGCTGCTCGAAAGCGAGCTCTTCGGCCATGAGAAAGGCGCCTTCACCGGCGCGGTCTCGGCCCGCAAGGGTCGCTTCGAGATCGCCGAGGGCGGCACGCTGTTCCTCGACGAAATCGGCGACATGAGCCCGACGATGCAGGTGAAGCTGCTGCGCGTGTTGCAGGAACGCGTGTTCGAGCGCGTCGGCAACCACGTGCCGATGCGTTGTAACGTGCGCATCATCGCGGCCACGCATCGCAACCTCGAAGACTCCATGGCTCGCGGCACGTTCCGCGAGGACCTCTTCCACCGCCTGAATGTATTCCCGCTCGAGATGCCGGCGCTGCGCTCGCGTCTCGAAGACCTGCCGCTGCTGGTCCGCGACTTCGCCGCGCACAACGTGGCCGAAGGCCGCTCGGAAGTGCAGCTGGCGCCGCGCGCGCTCGCGGCACTCGCGCTGTGCCCGTGGCCCGGCAACGTGCGTGAGCTTGCGAATCTCATCGAGCGCCTGTCGATCGTCACGGCCGGCCGCACCGCCGACATCGTCGATTTACCCGCGAAATACAGGCCCGCCGACTGGTCGAACCAGTGGGTCGCGCCGCGGTTCGCCAACGAGATCGCCTCGCTCGACACGACTCTTGCCGAACGCATTCTGCTCGACGGCGATGTGTTGCCGGAAGGCACGAAACTGCTGCCGACGACGCATGCGCTCGTCGAGTTCGACACGGACGAAGAAGCCGCCGACAAGGCCGCGCGCGCCGAAGGCACGCTCGCGGTTCTGCCGGAAGAAGGCATCGACCTGCGCGCGCACCTCACGGAGATCGAGCGCAAGCTCGTCGTCCAGGCGCTCGAGCGTTCACAAGGTGTGGTGGCGCACGCCGCTCGCCTGCTCGGTCTGCGTCGTACGACGCTGGTCGAAAAGCTGCGCAAGCTCGACCTGCTGAACGGCGAAGACGTAGCGACGGAAGACTGACGGTGCGCACCGCCGCTGGCGGCGGAAAATTGCCGCGGCGGCAACATGCCGTGTGACCTCTCTCGCAAAAATCCCCCGAATTCAGCTGGCCCGCCTCTTGCACTACTGACTCACGATGCATTCGTGCATACGAGGGTCGAATGTCCGAAGAAATCACACTGACGCCAGAGCTCGCCGCGGCCCCATCGCGTGACGATGCGGCGGGCACTGTCGAGCTGGTCGCCTGCGCGGCAAGCTCACAACGGCTTGCGACCCTGGCTCGGCGCGTCGCCACGAGCGACTGCACGGTACTCATCGTCGGTGAGTCCGGCACGGGCAAGGAAGTGCTCGCACGCTTCATTCATCGCAACTCGGAGCGCCTCAACAAGCCGTTCGTCGCAGTGAATTGCGCGGCGATTCCCGAAACGATGCTCGAAGCGATGTTGTTCGGCTACGAGCGCGGCTCATTCACCGGCGCGCTCGCCACGCACGCCGGCAAGTTCGAGCAGGCTCAGGGCGGCACCCTGCTGCTCGACGAAATCACCGAAATGCCGCTCGCCCTCCAGGCCAAGCTGCTACGCGTTCTGCAGGAACGTGAAGTCGAACGCCTCGGTGGACGCACACCTGTTCCTCTCGACGTTCGCGTGCTCGCCACGACGAACCGCCGCCTGCGCGAAGAAGTCGCGGCCGGCCGATTCCGCGAAGACCTTTACTACCGGCTGAACGTATTCCCGCTCGCGATCTCCCCGCTCGCCACACGTCGCGATGACGTGCTGCCGCTCGCGATGCAGTTGCTCGCGAGACGCGTGCGTCCGGGTAACAGAATCCCTGCGTTGAGTGCGGATGCCGCTCACCTGCTGCTGACGTACAACTGGCCCGGCAACGTACGCGAGCTGGACAACCTCCTGCAACGCGCGCTGATCCTCGTGAACGGGCCGGTGATCGGTCCCGAGCACATCCAGTTCGAGCTCGTGAACGAGGCGTGTGTGCCGTCGGACACCGGAACATTCCGCACCTTCACTCCGATGGCCGGCATGCCGCAGCGGCAGCCGACGCATATTCCGCCGCAATTGCCGTCGGCGAGCGATGCATCACTCGCGCGCACACTCGGCAACGCCGAGAAAGACCTGATCCTCGAAGCCCTGCGCAGCGGCAGCCCCCGCCGCGAAGTCGCCGAACGCCTCGGCATCAGCCCCCGCACTCTCCGGCACAAGCTCGCGCGCCTGCGTGAATCGGGTGTCGAAGTGCCGGCGGCCTGAAGGTAGGAGCAGCTCATGAGTCAGATGGAAATCGACCGCGTCCTCGCCACGATCCGCTCGTTCTCGAAACAGGGCGGCATCGGCGGCCCCGAAGCGAACGGCGTCAACGGCCTCGGCAACGCCGCGGGCCCCGCGGCGGCCGGCAAATCGGGCGCCTCGGAGTTCGCCAACCTCATCAAACAGGGTCTCGACTCGGTCAACCAGACCCAGGAGAGCGCCGGGAACATGGCGACCGCCTTCGAAAAAGGCGTGCCCGGTGTCGAGCTGCCGCAAGTGATGATCGAAATGCAGAAGGCCGCGGTCTCGTTCCGCGCGGTCACCGAAGTGCGCAATCGCCTGGTCAATGCGTACCAGGAAATCATGAACATGCCGGTCTGATGACGGGCCCCATGTGCATGGAAACAGGCATGAACCAGCCAATGAATCTCAACCGTAACGCCGATACATCGACCTGGAGTCGCTCGTGAGTACCGAAATGGCGGCGCTGCCCAACCCCGGCATGTCGCGCATTCCCGCAAACCTCAAGCCCTTGCTGCTGCTCGTCGGCATTGCCGCGGCGGTCGCGGCGGGCGTGATGGTCGTGCTCTGGTCGAAAGGCCCGAACTACAGTCTGCTGTACACGAGCCTGAGCGCCGAAGATCAGTCTCAGGTCGCCTCGGCGCTCGAATCCGCCGGCATTGCGTATCGGCTCGAGCCTGCGTCGAACGGCATGTCGGTTCCGTCGGATCAGCTGAACGATGCGCGTCTCAAGCTCGCGGGCGCGGGCCTGCCGGAAGGCAGCGGCGGCTTCGCGAATATTTCCAAGGATCCGGGCTTCGGTGTCAGCCAGTTCATGGAGAACGCACGCTACCAGCACGCGCTCGAAGCCGAGCTCGCCCGCACCATCTCCAGCCTGCGCCCGGTCGATGCCGCGCGGGTGCATCTCGCCGTGCCGCGTGAATCGGCTTTCGTGCGCGATCGTCGCCCCGCGAGCGCATCGGTGTTCGTGCAGATGAAGGCGGGCAAGCGCCTCGAACAGGAACAGATCCAGTCGATCATCAACCTCGTCGCGTCGAGCATTCCCGAGCTCGAGCCGACGCAAGTGACCGTCGTCGACCAGCAGGGCCGACTGCTGTCGGCGCCGCAGGCGGACACCGAGCTCGCCCAGCGCGAGCGCAATGTCGAGCTGACTCATCGGCTCGAAGAAGAATACGCGCAGCGTATCGAAGCGCTGCTAGCCCCATTTGTCGGCCCTGGACGCATTCGTGCGCAGGTTGTTGCGCAAGTGGACTCATCAGTCACGGAGGAAGCTCGTGAACAATACAAACCGGACAGCCAGATCGTGCGGAGTGAACAGACCGCCGAAACGGCCAGTCGTGACGGTGCGGGCCCACAAGGCGTGCCCGGCTCGCTCTCGAACCAGCCGCCCACGCCGGGTGCGGCGCTGCCGCCCAATGCCAGCAATTCGCTTGCTGCTCAGGCCGCTGCCGGGGGTGCTGCGGGCGCCAAGACACCAGGTCAGGCAACCGCTAACGCTCAAGCGTCAGCGCCTCCCGACAACACCTCAAGGCAAGCCACACGCAACTACGAAATCGATCGGACCATGGCGTACACGAAGACGCCAGCGGGCCGGCTGCAGCGACTCACAGTTGCTGTCCTCATCGACAATATGCGTACCGCCGGAAAAGATGGAAAAGTCACGACGACGCCACTGTCGCAGCAGCAGCTCGACCACGTCACCCAGCTCGTAAAGGATTCGGTCGGCTTCAACGCCGAGCGCGGTGACAGCGTGAATGTCGTCAACTCGCCGTTCCTCGAAGAAGCGAAGCCCGCGGATGGGGAGCTCGTGTCCGTGCCGATCTGGGAACAGCCGTGGGTGCTGAATGCCGCGAAGATTTTCGCGGGCCTGGTCATCGTGCTGGTGCTGGTGTTCTCGGTGCTGAAGCCGATGATGAAGAGCCTGATCGCCTCCGGCCGGCCGATCCTGCCCGCGGCCGCGCTACCCGGTGGCGGAATGGTGAACGACGCGGCCGCCCGCGGCGACAACGGCGGGCCCGCACAGGCAACGCCACTGGCCTATGAACAGCAACTAGCACAGGCACGCACGCTCGTCGGACAGGACCCGAAGCGAGTCGCGCAAGTCGTTCGGGCATGGGCCGCAGAGGAAGAGTAGACAGAAGATGGCCGCGAACATGAATGACAAGAAGGACGATGCGCGCAGCGGCGTCGAGCGCGCCGCGATTCTCCTCCTGACTCTGGGCGAGCAGGAAGCCGCACAGGTGCTGAAACACATGGGTGCGCGCGAAGTGCAGCGGGTGGGCGCGGCGATGACGCGTCTCACCGGCGTATCGCGCGACGAAGTGACCGGCGTGCTCGCCGAGTTCTCGACACTCGTCGAAACACAGACATCCGTCGGCGTGGGTGTCGACGACTTCCTGCGCAAGGTGCTCGTGGACGCGCTGGGCCAGGACAAGGCCGCAAGCGTCATCGAGCGCATCAATCTCGGGCCGACGAGCAAGGGACTCGAGGCGCTGAAATGGATGGACCCGCGCGCCGTCTCCGAGCTCATCCGCCACGAGCATCCGCAGATCATTTCCATCGTGCTCGCGTATCTCGACCCCGACCAGGCGGCGGAAATCATCGCCGAGCTGCCGGCGGGCATCCGTGCTGACGTGCTCATGCGCATCGCCACGCTCGACGGCGTGCAGCCGAGCGCGCTTTCCGAGCTCGACGACATCATGGAAAAGACTTTCGCCGGGAAAACGACCGGCGGCACGTCCTCACTCGGCGGCGCGAAGGCCGCCGCCGACATCGTGAACCTGCTCGAAGCGAGCGTCGAAGGCCCGGTGATGGAACAGATCACGCGCGCTGACGAGGCGCTCAGCCAGAAAATCCAGGACCTCGTGTTCGTGTTCGACAACCTCATCGAAATCGACGATCGCGGCATGCAGGAGCTGTTGCGCAACGTGCAGAGCGATCGTCTGCTGCTCGCCCTCAAGGGCGCGGACGAGGATCTCAAGGCGAAGATCTTCAAGAACATGTCACAGCGCGCGGCGGAAATGCTGAAGGACGACCTCGAAGCCAAGGGCCCCGTAAAACTCTCGGAAGTGGAAGGCGCGCAGAAGGAAATCCTGCTGGCCGCGCGCAAGCTGGCCGAAGCCGGCACGATCTCGCTCGGCGGCAAGGGCGGCGAACAGTATGTCTGAACGCATTCACCGGGACGCCGCCACCGCGGCCGCCGCGCAGGTCTACTCGCTCCCGTCGGTGGATGGGCCGATCATCGGCCGCCGCGTCAGCGAGAAGGAAAAAGTCGAGACCGAACGCGCCCAGTTCGCCAAAGGTTACGAAGATGGCCTCGCGGCCGCTCGCCGCGAGATCGAGGGCCAGCTTGCGAAGCTGCGCTCACGCATGGCGCAGCTCGACGCGATCATGGGCTCGCTGGCCCGCCCGTTCGAAGAGCTAGACGCTGAAGTCGAACAGCAGCTCACACTGCTAGCGCTCACCGTCGGCAAACAGATGGTGCGGCGTGAGCTCAGGACCGACCCTGCACAGGTCATCGGCGTCATTCGCGAATGCGTCGGGCGCCTGCCCGCGGCCGCGCGCGATGTACGCGTCCACCTGCACCCCGAAGATGCCGCGGTCGTGCGCGAATTGCTCGCGACGCCCGGCACCGATCGGGCCTGGAATATCGTTGAAGACCCCGCGCTCACGCGCGGCGGATGCATCGTCCGCACGGATGTGTCGCAGATCGATGCGCGCCTCGATTCGCGCTTGAACGCCGTCGTTGCCGCTGCATTCGGCGATGAGCGCGCGCCCGGTGCACGTGCCGAAGCAAACGCCGGGAAAGATAGCTAAGTGACCCCAGCTACAGCAGCCGCGCCACGCGCGCAGCGCCCGAGCCGCAGCCACATCTGGAAGGACCGGCTCGCCCGCAACACCCAACGCATCGAGCGCATTCCCGCGCTCGCCGTCGAAGGCTATCTCACCCGCATGATCGGCCAGACGCTGGAGGCGGTCGGCTGCCAGGCCGCCGTGGGCGACTACTGCGACGTGCTCACGAGCAACGGCGCGCGTGTCGAAACGGAAGTCGTCGGTTTCTCCGGCGATCGTCTCTTTCTCATGCCGACCGGCGATCTGCACGGCCTCGAGCCCAACGCGCGCGTCGTTCCGCGTCAGCGGGCGGGCACCGTGCGAGTGGGTCCGGAACTGCTCGGACGCATCATCGACGGCAGCGCGCAGCCGCTCGACGGGCTGGGGTCGATCCTCTGCGAGGAAAGCGTTCGCCTCACCGGGCGGCAGGTCAATCCGCTCATGCGGCAGCCGATCACCGAGCCGCTCGACGTGGGCATCCGCGCGATCAATTCGCTCTTCACCGTGGGACGCGGCCAGCGCATCGGCCTGTTCGCAGGCAGCGGCGTCGGCAAGAGCGTGCTGCTCGGGATGATGGCGCGTTACACGAACGCGGACGTCATCGTCGTCGGGCTCATCGGCGAGCGAGGCCGCGAAGTGAAGGAGTTCGTCGAGCGCATTCTCGGTCCCAAGGACCGCCGCCGCGCTGTCGTCATCGCCGCGCCGGCGGACGCGCCACCGCTCATGCGCCTGCACGGCGCGTGGCTGGCCTCGGCGGTCGCGGAGTATTACCGCGACAAGGGCGCAAACGTGCTGCTGTTGATGGATTCACTCACGCGCTTCGCTCAGGCCCAGCGCGAGATCGGCCTCGCGATTGGCGAAGCGCCCGCTACCAAGGGCTATCCGCCCTCGGTCTTCGCCCGACTCCCGCAGCTCGTGGAGCGCGCCGGCAATGGCGTCGCGGGCGGCGGCTCGATCACCGCGTTCTACACAGTTCTCACCGAAGGGGACGACAACCAGGATCCGATCGCGGACGCCGCGCGCGCGATCCTCGACGGTCACATCGTGCTTTCGCGACGAATCGCGGAGAGCGGGCAGTATCCCGCCATCGACGTCGAAGCGTCGGTCAGCCGCGTGATGCACGAGATCGTCGATCGGCAGCAGCTCGAGCTGGCGCGCAAGTTCCGGCAGACGCTCTCGACGTACGAGCATCATCGCGACCTCATTGCTATCGGCGCCTACCAGCGTGGCACGGATCCTCGCGTGGACTCCGCCATCGCGCTTTGGCCTCGCATGCAGAAATTCCTGGCACAGGACATCCACGAGAACGTCGGATTTCCGGCGAGCGCGGCCGCCCTGGCCGATGTATTGAAGCCCCTCGCGCCGCAGCCCGTTCCTGTTGAGACGACTACATGAAACGATCAGAACGAATGCAGACGGTGGAGCGCGTGGTCTGCGACGCGGAGCGCAAGCGCGCGGAAGCGCTTGCCGCTCGCGAGCGGCACGTCAAGGAGTGCGAGAGCAAGCTGCAGGAGCTCGAGTCGTACCAGAAGAGCTACGCGGAGCAGTTCCAGACGCGCGCAGCCGCGGGCATCGGTGCCGTCGGAATGCGGGATTTCCAGGCCTTCATGCTTCGGCTCGGCGAAGCGGTGAAGCAGCAGATTCAGCTCGTCGCCAAGGCGAAGGCCGACCGCGACACCGAGCGCACGGTCTGGCAGCACGCCGCGCAGCGCGCCGAAGCCGTCGGTGGCCTCGTGGAACGCTGGCAGAAGGACGAACAGCGGCAGCAGGACCGGCAGGACCAACGTGATTCCGATGAACGCGCGCAGCGAGTGCCGCGGACATCGCTCCACAATTGACGAGATAGATTCATGGCGACGATTGCTTCCAATGTTTCTCTCGGCGGCGGGGCGGCGAGCACGAATGCGCCCTCCGACAATGCGCCTGCGGACGGATCATCACCCGATGATTTCATGCAGCTCGTGAACGGCATGATTCAGGGGAATACGCCTGGGGAGCTGGTGCCGGCGAATCTGTTGCAGCTTTTGCTGACTGGCGACACGGGCGGGTTGGATGGTGTCATGGACGCCGCTGCGACTAAGGACGGTGACTCGTCAGACACGTCGGACGATGACGGCAGTGAGGCTGCGGCCTCCGAGTTGGCTATGTTGCTCGCAGGGTTGCAGACCGCTCAGAGCTTGCCCGCCACGGATGCCTCAGGAGGCGACAGTACGGGCGTCTCTGCGCTCGGCGCGGCGGGCTCGCAAAAAGGGGAACAGGCTCAGCTGGCGGCGGCGCAAGCGGCCCTTGGCGGCGCGCTGGAAAGCGCGCTCGACGGCGCAAGCGGTGCAAACGGATCGGCCGGCAAGGACGCAGCCGCGGCTGGCGTAGACCCCAACGCGCTCAACTCGACGAACAACGCCACCAACGGCGCCGCGCACCTGCAAAACACGCTGCTCGCACACAGAGCCGCGGACATGGCGCCCCAGGCCGCCTCGGCCGAGGTAAGGACGCCTGTGGGCGCACAAGGCTGGAGCGACGAGATCGGCAACCATCTCGCGATCATGGCCGCCAACGGCCGTGAGACCGCGTCCCTGCGGCTCTCGCCGGAGCATCTCGGGCCGCTCGAGATCCAGATTTCCGTGAAGGACGGACAGACGAACGTCGTGTTCGGCGCGTCGAGCCCCGAAACGCGCAACGCGCTCGAACAATCCCTGCCCCGGCTGCGTGAAATGTTCGCCTCCCAGGGGCTGACGCTCGGCAACGCCAACGTGTCGCGCGATACGCCGCGGGACTCGAGACCCTCGCCGTTCGCGAAAGGCTCGCGTGGTTCTTCTGACGCTTCCGCGGACATCAGTGTGAAGGGCGTCACACTCACCCGAATGGGCCTCGTCGACACGTACGTCTAGCGTTGATGCAATCGGCCGCACGGGCGTAGCTACGCTGTGACGTAGGCTGCAAAAACCACGCTTTTTGCGGCCGGCAACGCGGCCCGTGTCCGAAAAAAGCGCACTGGTGCGACTTTTTTCCAATGAAGGACGGAAACGCATCACACGCCATTTTTCCGTCGCGATTCCGTGGCATGCGCGTTGCAACCAACCTTGCGGTTGCAACCCGAATACTTGCAGGTCTCGCCGATGGCTCAGCAGATTCCGACTCTCGAAGCAGCTCCCGGGCAGGCGGGCGTAGCGCCGCCGAAGAAGGGCAAGCTCGGCCTCCTCCTCGCGATCGTCGCGGTGCTGGTGGTCGGCGGCGGTGGCGCCGCCGCGTACTTCGTGCTCGGCGGTCACAAAGATCCGAAAGCCACCGCCGCGCAAAAGGCAAAGGAAGCGGAGAAGACGCCCGCGCTCTATGTCGCGCTCGATCCGCCGTTCGTCGTCAACTTCGAAGCCGAACAGCTCGTGCGCTTCCTGCAGGTCACCGTGCAGGTGATGTCGCGGGACCCCGTGACGGCCGAGCTCATCAAGACCAACGATCCCGTCGTGCGCAACGACCTGCTGCTGCTCCTTGGCAACCAGAGCTACGCGACGATCTCTTCGCGCGATGGCAAAGAGAAGCTGCGCCAGCAGGCGCTCGAAGCCGTGCGCAAGGTCGTAACGGGCGCCGGCGGCAAGGCCGAGAAGGTCGAAGCCATCTACTTCACCAGCTTCGTGATGCAGTGAGCGCCCGCAAGCGCCGCCGCTGAAATCCACCACCGCAAATGAACAACGACCAGAAAATACTCAATCAGGACGAGATCGACGCCCTGATCAACGGCATGGATGCCGGCGCGGTCAAGACCGAGCCCGAAGCGCCGCCAGCGCCCGGCACGGTGATGAGCTTCGACTTCATGAATCAGCTGCGCATCGTGCGCGGCCGGATGCCCACGCTCGAGATGATCAACGAGCGTTTTGCCCGCATGTTTCGCGTGAATCTGTACGGCCTCCTGCGCCGCTCGCCCGAGGTCGCCGTCAACCCGGTCGAGATGAAGAAGTGGAGCGAATACGTGCAGACACTGCACGTGCCCACGAGCCTCAACATGGTTCGCATCCACCCGTTGCGCGGCATCGGCATCGTGCTGCTCGAGCCGAAGCTGGTGTTCGCGATCGTGGACAACTTCTTCGGCGGCAACGGCCGGCACGCCAAGATCGAAGGGCGCGATTTCACCGCGACCGAGCAGCGCATCATCCAGATGGTGCTGAAGAACGCGTTCGTCGACCTGAAGGAAGCCTGGTCGCACGTCGCGAACATCGAAGTCGAATACCTGCAGTCCGAGCTGAACCCGGCGTTCGCGAACATCGTGTCGCCGTCGGAAATCGTCGTCGTGACGAGCTTCCATGTGGAGCTCGAAGGCGGCGGCGGCGACGTGCACGTGACCATGCCCTACTCGATGATCGAGCCGCTGCGCGAAGCGCTCGACTCGGGCATGACGAGCGACCGCGTCGAGCACGACGAGCGCTGGGCCTACAGCCTGAAAGAAGAGATCGACGACGCCGAAGTCGAGATCTCCACGGTGCTGGGCCACTCGCGCATCACGCTCGGCGACCTCCTGAACCTGAAACCCGGCGACATCGTGCCCTGCGACTTCGGCGGCAAAGTGACGGTACTGGCGGAAGCCGTGCCGGTGTTCCGCGGCACGCTCGGCCTGTCGCGCGGCCAGCAGGCCATCAAGGTGGAAGAGAAAGTCCGCCGCCCGCGCAACGTGATGACCGAAAACATTCCGAAAAAGGCCTGAGGATTCCCCATGAACGCACAAGCCAACGCACAGGCGGCGCAGTTCGACAACCTGACCGACGAAGGTGGCGCCGCAGCGGTCGCCAAGGACGTGAACCTCGAGGTGATCCTCGATGTGCCCGTCACGCTGTCGATGGAAGTCGGCCGCACGCGCATTCCGATTCGCAACCTGCTGCAGCTGAACCAGGGCTCGGTGGTCGAGCTCGATCGCGCGGCCGGTGAGCCGCTCGATGTTTTCGTGAACGGCACACTCGTCGCGCACGGCGAAGTCGTGGTGGTGAACGAGAAGTTCGGTATTCGATTGACGGACGTGATCAGCCCCGCTGAGCGCATTCGCAAGCTGAAGTAATCGATGAAGCTGACGACCCCATTGCGGCGCTGGATGCGAGGTGCGGCGATGACCGGCCAGCGCGGCAGCCGCGCGCGTCGATCAACGCACGGTCCGGCGCTCGCGCGGCTGACGCGCGCCGCTTGCGCACTCGTGCTGTTCACGGCGGTAGGCGCGCTTTGGAGCGTTGCCGCTCCTGCGCAACAGGCCCAGCAGACGCGGGAAGCCCCGCAGGCACAAGCGACCCAGCAGTTGCAGAACGCCGCCCCGCCGGCGACCCCTTCGCGGCCTTTTGCCGCGCCCAGCGTCACGACGAGCCCCGCGCCGACGGGCATCGCGAGCCTCGGGCAGGTGACGCTCGCGCTCGGCCTCGTGCTCGCCCTGATTTTCGTAGCGGCCTGGCTGATGCGCCGGCTTCGCGGCTTCGGCAAGACCGGCACAGGCACTCTCGAGATCATCGCCGACCTGCCGGTGGGCCAGAAAGAACGCGCCGTACTGATTCGCGTGGGCGCCCGGCAGGTGCTCATCGGCGTGGCCCCCGGCCGCGTCACGACCCTTCATGTCCTGGACGAGCCCGTGAACGTCACGCCTCCGAGCGGCGGCATTTCCAGCACCAGCGGCACCTCGATGGAACGCCCGAACTTCAAGTCGCTGCTGATGAAGAGCCTCGGCAAGTGATGCGCCCCGTGATGAGCACCGTCCTGAGCCGGAACACCCTCAAGACTCTCCCGGGCCTCGCGCTCGCCGCGGCCGCGGTCGCCTTCGGCCCGGAAGCCTTCGCCCAGGCGGCCCCGTCCGTCGCCGGCGCCATCGGCGCGATCCCCGCCCTCACCGTTCAGGGCGGTGCCGCGAACGGCCAGACCTATTCGCTGACCCTGCAGGTCCTGCTGCTGATGACGGCGCTCACGCTGTTGCCAGCCATCCTGCTGATGATGACCTCGTTCACGCGCATCGTGATCGTGCTCGGCATCCTTCGTCAGGCGCTCGGCGCCGGGCAGACCCCGCCTAACCAGGTGCTCGTAGGCCTCTCGCTCTTCCTCTCGCTGTTCATCATGTCGCCCGTCATCGACAAGGTGAACACCGACGCGGTAAAGCCTTACATGGCGGGCCAGATCGAAGCGACCGTAGCGCTCGAGCGCGCGACCGTGCCGCTGAAGAAATTCATGCTGGACCAGACGCGCGAATCCGACATCGCGACCTTCGTACGCATCTCGGGCGGCAGGGGCTTCGCCACGCGGGACGACGTGCCGCTCTCGATCCTCGTCCCCGCGTTCGTCACGAGCGAACTGAAGACCGCCTTCCTCATCGGCTTCCTGATCTTCATCCCGTTCGTGATCATCGATCTCGTGGTCGCGAGCGTCCTCATGTCGATGGGCATGATGATGCTCTCGCCCGTGCTCATTTCCCTCCCCTTCAAACTGATGTTGTTCGTGCTGGTCGACGGCTGGTCGCTGGTCATGGGCACACTCGCCGCGAGCTTTTACTCATGAACCCCGAAATGGTGATGACCGTTGGACAGCGCGCCCTCGAGATGACCCTGCTGCTCGCGGCCCCGCTGCTGATCGTGGCGTTGGTCACCGGCCTGATCGTCGGCGCCTTCCAGGCGGCCACGCAGATCAACGAAATGACGCTGTCCTTCATCCCGAAGCTGATGGCAACCGCCGCGACGCTCGTGATCGCCGGCCCCTGGATGCTGAAGATACTGGTGGGCTACACCCGCGAGCTCTTCGAAAGCATTCCCTCACTCATTAATTGACCACCGGGCAACCGCTCCGTCGAAGATGATTACCGTCACGCAAGCCCAACTCGAAGGGTGGCTGAGCCAGTTGTTCTGGCCGTTCATCCGCATTGGCGCATGCTTCATGGTGGCGCCGGCGTTCGGCGCACTCTTCATCCCGGCACGGCTGCGCCTCGTGCTGGCAGGCGCAATCGCCTATCTCGTGGCGCCGCTCATTCCGCATCCCGCCGGCATCGAAGTGTTTTCGATCAGCGGCTTCGTCGTCACGATCCAGCAGGTCATCATCGGCGTGGCGCTCGGCTTCGCGCTCCAGATCCTGTTCGATGCCGTAGCGATGGGCGGCCAGCTGCTGGCAAACAGCATGGGCCTCTCATTCGCCTTCAACGTGGACCCGATGCGCGGCACCGGCACACCCGCGCTGGGCCAGCTCTACGCGCTGCTCGTCATGCTCACGTTCCTCGCGCTCGACGGCCACCTCGCCCTGATCGAGATGCTCGTCGACGGCTTCCGCACGTTGCCCATCGGCACGACCGGCCTTTCCCAGGAAGCGCTCTGGACCCTCGTCGCCTGGGGCACGCAGATTTTCTCGGGCGCGCTCGCCGTAGCGCTGCCCGGCATCACGGCGCTCCTCATCGTAAACCTCGCCTTCGGCGTGATGAGCCGCGCAGCGCCGTCGCTCAACCTGTTCGCGGTCGGATTCCCGATCACGCTGGTGTTCGGCCTCGTGATCATCATGGTCGGCCTGCCCGCCCTGCAATCGGCGTTCGTGGCACTGCTGGGTAAGGCGTTCATGCTCCTGCGCACCGTGCAGGGAGGCTGACGCCATGGCCGAGAACGACGCCGAACGCACCGAACAACCTACTCAGAAGCGCCTCGACGAGGCGCGCAAGAACGGGCAGATCCCCCGTTCCACGGAGCTGAATGCCGCCGCGGTCGTGCTGGTTGCGGGCGGCGGCCTGCATTTTTTCGGTCGCAGCCTCGGCAACGACCTGTTCGAGCTGATGCGCGGCGGCCTCACGATCTCCCGCGAGCAGGCGCTCGATGCGTCCAGCGCAATCTCGATGTTCGCCGCCTCCCTGCAGCACGCGCTGCTCGCCTGCGCACCGGTTCTCGGTCTCACGCTCATCGCCGCGCTGCTCGCGCCGCTGTCGATCGGCGGATGGAATCTCGCATTCGGCACACTCGCGCCGGACTTCTCGCGCCTGTCGCCGATCAAGGGTTTCGGCCGCGTCTTCTCGATGCGCGGGCTCGTCGAGCTCGTGAAGGCATTCGCAAAGTTCATCCTCGTCGCGATCATCGCCGTGATCTTCCTCTGGAAGAACACAGGCGAGATGCTGCAGCTTGGCGCGGAGCCGACCGCCACCGCCATCGGGCACGCGATCACGCTGAGCGGCCATGCGCTGCTTGCGCTCTCCGCCTCGCTCGTGCTGATCGCCGGGATCGACGTGCCGTTCCAGCTGTTCCAGCACATCAAGTCCCTGCGCATGACGCGCGAGGAAATCCGCCAGGAGATGAAGGAGTCCGAGGGCAACCCGGAGATCAAGGGCAAGATCCGCCAGCTGCAGCAGGAGCGCGCCAAGCGCCGCATGATGCAGGAAGTGCCGAAAGCCGACGTGGTGGTCACCAACCCCACTCACTTCGCCGTCGCCCTGCGCTACGACGACAAGCGCATGCGCGCACCGATCGTGGTGGCGAAAGGCGTCGACGAAGTCGCGGCGAAGATCCGCGAAATCGCAGGCGAACACAACGTGCCGGTCTTCGAAGCGCCGCCGCTCGCGCGCGCCCTGTTCCGCACCGTCGACCTGAACGAGCCCGTGCCCGCCAAGCTCTATGTCGCCGTGGCGCAGGTGCTCACCTACGTTTATCAGCTCAAGGCCGCAAAGCGCACCGGCGCCGTGCCGCCGCCTCCGCCCAGCATCGACCCCGCGGTCGAAGAGACCAAGCACTAAGCCATGGCTGAAGCCCCCACGACACAGGGAATCAATTTCCGCGCGTTGCTGAAGACGGGCCTCGGCGTGCCGCTGGGCGTGCTCAGCGTGCTGGCGATGGTGGTGTTGCCGTTGCCGCCGCTCGCGCTCGATGCGCTGTTCACCTTCAACATCGCGCTCTCGATCGTGATCGTGATGTCGGTGTTCTACGTCGCGCGGCCGGTCGAGTTCGGCGTGTTCCCGACCATCCTGCTCATCGCCACATTGCTGCGACTCGCGCTGAACGTCGCGTCCACCCGCGTGGTGCTGCTGAACGGCCACACCGGCGCCCATGCGGCCGGCCACGTGATCGAATCGTTCGGCCAGTTCGTCATCGGCGGCAACTTCGCCGTCGGCGTCGTGGTGTTCGTCATCCTCACGATCATCAACTTCGTGGTCGTGACGAAAGGCTCGGGCCGTATCTCGGAAGTGAGCGCCCGATTCACGTTGGACGCGATGCCCGGCAAGCAGATGGCGATCGACGCCGACCTGAACTCCGGCCTCATCACGCAGGACCAGGCGCGCGAGCGCCGCCTGGAAGTGCGCCAGGAAGCGGACTTCTACGGCTCCATGGACGGTGCCAGCAAGTTCGTGCGCGGCGACGCCATCGCGGGCATCCTGATCCTGTTCATCAACCTGATCGGCGGGCTTGCCATCGGCATGCTCGGCCATGGGCTGCCGTTCGCCACCGCGGGTCGCACCTATACGCTGCTGACGATCGGCGACGGCCTCGTCACACAGATCCCGGCGCTGCTGCTCTCGACCGCGGTCGCCATCATCGTCACCCGCATGTCCGGATCTCAGGACATGGGCGGCGAAATGAGGCGGCAGCTGTTCCGCTCGCCGAAGGCGCTTGGCGTCGCGGCCGGGCTGCTGGGCGTCATGGGTCTCATCCCCGGCATGCCGAACTTCGCGTTCCTCAGCATGGCGGCGCTCGCCGGCTACGGCGCGTACTCGATCAAGAAGAAGCAGGATGCGGCGGTCGGCAAGACTGACGAGAAAGCCGCCGCTGCCGCGGCCGCCGCGGCTCCGCCACCTCCCGAGCAGCGCGAACTGTCGTGGGACGACGTGCAGCCTGTCGACCTGCTCGGCCTCGAGGTCGGCTACCGCCTCGTGCCGCTCGTGAACAAGAACCAGAACGGCGACCTGCTCGCGCGCATTCGCGGGGTGCGTCGCAAGCTGTCGCAGGATCTCGGCTTCCTCGTGCCCGCGGTTCACATCCGAGACAACCTGGATCTGACCCCGAATGGCTACCGCATCAACCTCGGCGGCGTGCCGGTGGGTGAAGGCCAGGTCTATCCCGAGCGGGAAATGGCCATCAATCCGGGCCGTGTGTTCGGCCAGTTGAAGGGCATCCCCACCAAAGACCCGGCTTTCGGCATGGAAGCGGTGTGGATCGAGCCCTCGGCGCGCGAGCACGCGCAGACCCTTGGCTATACCGTGGTCGACGCCAGCACGGTCGTCGCCACGCACCTCAGCCACATCGTGCAGCTACACGCTCACGAGTTGCTCGGACACGAGGAAGTGCAGCACCTGCTGAACACCCTCCAGAAGAGCGCTCCCAAGCTGGTCGAAGACCTCGTGCCGCGTGTGATGCCGCTCTCATCCGTCGTGCGCGTGTTCCAGGGGCTGCTCGCCGAGCGCGTGCCGATCCGCAACATCCGCACGATCGTCGAAACTTTGGCGGAGCACGCCGCCCGCACGCCCGATCCGGTGGCCTTGCAGAACCAGGTTCGCGTCGCGCTGGGCCGCCAGATCGTCCAGGACATCGCCGGAATCGGCGGTGAGCTGCCCGTCATCACCCTGGAGCCCGAGCTGGAACGGCTGCTGACGAACTCAATTGGAGGCACGTCACAAAACGGCGCGGGGAGCCCCGGCCTCGAACCCGGGTTGGCAGAACGCTTGCAACAACGGTTGGCAGAGTCAGCGCAACGTCAGGAGCTGTCGGGGGAACCCGCCGTCCTGCTCGTGGCGCCGCAGATCCGATCCACGCTGGCCCGCTTCATGCGCGCCGCCGTGCCGGCGATGCACGTGCTGGCCTGGAACGAAATTCCCGACAACCGGAAGGTCCGGTTGGTGACTGCGGTGGGACGCTAAATTAAATGAAGATCACGAGACATACGGCGAAGGACATGCGGCAGGCGCTGAAGCTGGTGCGAGACCAGCTGGGCGCGGATGCCGTTATCCTGACTTCCAAGCGGACGCCGTTTGGCGTTGAAGTCACTGCCGCGATTGATTTCGATGCGGCTCGGATCGAGGCGCAGACGCCTTCGGCCGAGCCGCGCACCTTCCGGCCGGAAGAGTTCACGCCACCTGCTCCGGCGCAGCAGCCGAGCGCTCCTCGGCGTGAGGACCCTTACACGATTGCGGATCAGTACGCTCAGGCTGAGGGCGATGTACAGCAGAGTCTCTATGCGCGCATTCAGGCCGAGATGCTGGATGCGAGGCCTGTCGCCGCGTCGAGGGCTTCGGTCTCGGTACGGCCCGGCTCGGTGCCTCGTAGCCGCCCGGCGACTGAGGGCGCAGCGTATAGCACAGCCACCACCGCTCAGCACAGATCGATCAACAACGAAGTCGACTCCGCTCTGGAGTCAGCCATCGACACCTACATGGGCGCGGGCGATGTCGCGGATGACGAGGCGCTGATTTCCGCCGCGCTCGCGAGCGCGAACCGCGCGACGCCGGGGTCATCCGGCAAGGGCGGCGATGCGGACGGCGCCATGAGCGCCGAGCTCAAAGCCATGCGCCGCATCCTCGAAACGCAGATGGCGCAGCTCGCATGGAACGATCTCACGCGTCGCGCGCCCATCCACACTGAAATTCTCACCGACCTCACCGAGGTCGGCCTCTCGCAGGAGTTTGCCGCACAGATCGTCGCGCAGCTGCCGGCGGGCACGGACCTCACGAAAGCGCGCCGGCTGTCGATCGCACTCGTCAGCCAGCGGCTCGACGTCACCGGCGATCGCTGGCTCGACAAGGGCGGCCGCGTCGCTCTGATCGGCCCGACCGGCGTCGGCAAGACCACGGCGCTCGCGAAACTCGCCGTGCGCTGGGTTCTGAGGCACGGCACGCGCAGCCTTGCGCTCATCTCGGCCGACGGCATGCGCATCGGCGCACACGACCAGATGCAGGCGCTCGGGCAGATGCTCGATGTGCCTGTCCACATTGCAGACAGCTTCGAAGAGATCCCCGGGCTTCTCGAGGAGCTCGGCCAGCAGCGCTTCGTGCTCATCGACACCCCGGGCATGAGCCAGCGCGACGCGCAGCTTTCCACACGCCTGGAACAGCTCGCGGCCGCCGGCCATGGCCTCGAAACCGCGCTCGTGCTGAGCGCCAGCACCCAGGCGGGCGCGATCGAAGAAACCGTGAAGCGTTACGCCAAGGCCCAGCCGGCCAGCGCGCTGCTGACGAAGGTCGACGAAGCCGCGAGCCTCGGCGGGATCCTTTCCGTGCTCGCGAACAGCGCAATGCCGATTTCCTACGTGAGCGAGGGTCAGCGGGTCCCGGAAGACCTGCGCCCCGCCCGCGCACTCGAACTGGTGTCGCGCGCCGTACAACTTGCGAAGGCCACCGGCGCGACGGCGGACGAAGACTTGCTGAGACGACGATATGGAGACGTGGCGCATGCCCTCGCCTGATATGCACGTGATAAACAACACTCGAATGTCGGGATTGTCGAATCCCGTACGCGTCATCGCCGTCACCGGCGGCAAAGGCGGCGTGGGGAAAACCAGCGTCTCGGTCAATCTCGCCACGGGGCTTGCGAATGCGGGCCGCCGCGTCGTGCTGCTCGATGGCGACCTGGGACTGGCGAACGTCGACGTCCTGCTCGGCCTCTCGCCCCGCTACACGCTGGCGCACGTGCTGAACGGCGAGCGCACGCTCGACGAGATCATGGTCACGGCGAAGCAGGGGTTCAAAATAGTGCCGGCCGCTTCGGGCGCGGCGAATCTCGCGGGCATGGGCGGCGCCGGCCATCTGGGCCTGGTGCAGGCCTTCAGCAGCATCGCGACACGCCTCGACGTGCTCATTATCGACACCGCGGCGGGCATCGCCCCCGGTGTGCTCCAGTTCTCACAAGCCGCGCAGCACGTGCTGGTCGTAGTCACCGACGAGCCCGCTTCCATCACCGATGCCTACGCGTTGATCAAAGTTTTGAGCCGCGACCACGGAGTGAGCCGTTTCCGGATCGTGGCGAACCAGTCCCGCGCCGCCGGCGAAGGTGAGACGCTGTTCAACAAACTGGAGCGCGTGACTTCGCGATTCCTTGACGTGCTTCTCGAGTACGCTGGGGAAATCCCTGATGACGACTATATGCGACGCGCCATTAAGCTGCAGCGCCCCGTGCTCGACGCTCATCCCGCGAGCCCATCGGGCCGCGCATTCAAGAAATTAGCCGCCGCCGCCGATACATGGCCCGTGCCAGCCGGCCCACGCGGGAATCTGGAGTTTTTCGTGGAAAGGCTGGTGCGCCGACCGACGGTGCAACTCGAGGTCGTGCAGTGAACGCAGCCGGCGCATACAGCGCCGTACGTGCGGGTCCGTCAGCGAGCGATGCGCTCGTGACGCGCCACGCGGAGTTGGTGAAGCGTATCGCCTACCATCTGGCCGGTCGTTTGCCGCCCTCGGTAGACGTAGCGGACCTGATACAGGCGGGAATGCTTGGGCTTCTGGAGGCGGCATCGAACTATGCGGCGAATCGTGGTGCGAGCTTTGAAACGTATGCGGGCATCCGCATTCGCGGCGCCATGATCGACGCCCTGCGCAAGCTCGATTGGGCACCGCGTTCGGTGCATCGAAAGGCGCGCGCGGTCGCGGCCGCGATGCGCGAGGTCGAGAAAGAGACGGGGCGGGACGCGAAAGACAGCGAGATCGCTTCGAAGATGGGAGTGAAGCTCGGCGAGTACCACTCCATCGTGCAGGACGCGGCGACTTGCAGGCTCGCGAGCCTGGACGACGGCACGGCGACCGTCACGATGCCCGACGACAGCGCGGATCCGTTCCGCGAAGTCGCGGACGAAGGCTTCCGCGCCTCGCTCGCGCAGGCGATCGACGGGCTGCCGGAACGCGAGAAGCTGGTGATGTCGCTGTACTACACCGACGGCCTGAACCTGAAAGAGATCGGCGCGGTGCTGAAGGTTACGGAGTCGAGAGTCTGCCAGTTGCACGGGCAGGCGCTCGTGAGATTGAAGGCGCGGCTCGCCGAGTGGCGGGAAGCGGTGGCTGAGGAGTGATGACGTGAGCAAAGACATGAAATTTCTGGTGGTCGACGACTACTCGACCATGCGCCGTATCGTGAAGAACCTGCTGCACGACCTGGGCTACGCCAACGTGACAGAGGCCGATGACGGCAAGACCGCGCTGCCGCTCCTGCAGAACGGCAGCTTCGACTTTCTCATCACCGACTGGAACATGCCCGGCATGCCGGGGCTCGATCTGCTGAAGGCCGTGCGCTCGAACGACAAGCTGAAGAAGCTGCCGGTGCTGATGCTCACCGCCGAAGCCAAGCGCGAGCAGATCGTGGAAGCCGCGCAGGCTGGCGTGAGCGGCTACGTGATCAAGCCGTTCACGGCGGTCACACTCAAGGAAAAGATCGACAAGATCCTCGGCGCACAGGCCGCCTGAGCCCAAGCCGCGCAACGGCAAGAAAGAAGAATGTAGTGAGCCAACCCGCCGCCCTCCGCGAATCCGCACAGCGCGCCAGCGACGATGGGCGTGGACCCGATCTACTCGCACAATTGCAGGACCTCACCTGCAACCTGCGGACCGCGCTCGATCGCTTCCGCCTCGACTCGCGCCTCACGCGCCTCGCCGAGAAGGAAGTGCCGGACGCGCGCGAACGCTTGCAGCACGTGCTGAAGCTCACCGAGCAGGCCGCGCATCGCACGCTCGATCTGGTCGAGCAGTCGTGCCCGCCGGCGGATCGCACGGCGAAAGAAGCCGCGGCGCTCGCCGAGCCCTGGTCGCGTTTTCGCGCGGGCACCATCACGGTCTCGGACTACTGCGATCTCGTCAATCGCGTCGACAAGTTTCTGCTCGCCACGCGCACCGATTCGGAGAAAGTGCGGGCGAACCTGAATGAAGTGCTGCTCGCGCAGGACTACCAGGATCTCACCGGCCAGATCATCCGTGGCGTGATGACGCTGGTCTCGGAAGTCGAGGTCGTTCTCGTGGATCTGGCACACCTTGCCGGCACCACCGGCGGGAACAATGGCCCAACGGCAGAGGAACTTGCCCGCGGCACCGGCCCGGTTGTCCCGGGTGTGGAACAGGGAGCGGCCGTCGTCAACGGGCAGGCGGACATCGACGCCCTGCTCTCCGATCTCGGCATGTAGGCCGGGACGGACCCCACCGCATAGCGCTCGAGGACGAGCTTGGACATTTTAAGCATTACCGGCCTCGTCTTGGGCCTGCTCGCCGTGATGGTCGGTGCCGTGCTGAAAGGCGCGGGACTGAACGCACTGGTTTCCACCGCCGCGTTCACCATCGTCGTGGTCGGCACTATCGCCGCCATCTGCGTACAGACGCCGCTCAACGTCATGCGGCACGCGCTGCGCATTTTTCCGTGGGTGATGAAGCCGCCGCCGCTCAACGGCGAGGTGCTGATCACCAAGATGGTCGAGTGGAGCAACATCGCGCGCAAGCAGGGGTTGCTGGGGCTCGAGCCGGTGCTGAATCGTGAATCGGACCCGTTCGTGCGCAAGGCGCTGCAACTCGTCGTCGACGGCAGCGAGCCTGAAAACATCCGCTCCATCATGGAAGTGGAGCTGCAGACCCGCGAAGACGCGGACACGCGTGCCGCGAAGGTATTCGAAGGCATGGGCATCTACTGCCCGACCCTCGGCATCATCGGCGCGGTGCTCGGCCTCATGGCCGTGATGCAGAACCTCGCCGACCCGAGCAAGCTCGGCCACGGCATCGCCGCGGCGTTCACCGCGACGGTGTACGGCATCGGACTTGCGAACCTGTTCTTCCTCCCGGTGGCCTCGAAACTCAAGGGCGCCATCCACTCGCAGACGCAGGTTCGCGAGATGGTGATCGAAGGCATGCTCTCGATCGCACAGGGCGAGAACCCGCGCAGCATCGAATCGAAACTGCAAGGTTATCTACACTAGCGCCCGTGGCTGTCCACTACATGCCACGCAAGAAGCGCCATGAAGATCACATCAACCACGAGGCGTGGGCCATTCCCTATGGCGACCTCGTTACGCTGCTGCTCGCGTTCTTCGTGGTGATGTATGCGATTTCCTCGGTAAACGAAGGCAAATATCGCGTTCTGTCGGACTCTCTGTTCGCCGCGTTTCGCGGCGCGCCCCGCACGATGGAACCGGTGCAGGTCGGCGAGAAACAGGTGGGATCCGGCGCCGACGTGAAAACGTCGCTCGTCGAGCAGTCGATGCTCGAAGGCCAGCCCCGCTCGATGCTGGCCCCCGTGCCGGTAAAGACCGGAATGCCCGATCCCAAGGCGGCCGAAGCCGCGCTGATCAATGCGCGCCAGAGCGCGCGCGCCAAGGCGCTTCAGCAGGTCGCCGACCAGGTCGCCAAGGCGATGGACGATCTCGTGAAGGCGAACCTCGTGATAGTCCGCCGCACCGACTTCTGGATCGAAGTCGAGATCAAGACCGATATCCTCTTCCCCAGCGCGAGCGCGCAGCTCGAGCCGAACGCGGTCGGCGTGATCGAGAAGCTCGGCGAAGCGCTCGCGCCGTTCCCGAACCCGATCCGCGTCGAGGGTCACACGGACAACCGGCCCATCAAGACCGTGGCGTTCATCTCGAACTGGGAGCTGTCCGCCGCGCGCGCCGGAAGCGTGGTTCGTGTGCTCGCGAGCAAGGGTGTCGAGCCCGGCCGCCTCGCCGTGATCGGCTATGGAGAGAACCGCCCCACGCACGCGAATGACACGGTGGAAGGCCGGAACAGCAACCGTCGCGTCGTTGTGGTCATCCTGTCGACCGACACCACGACGCCGTCACCCTCACAGCAGTTGCAGCAGCAGGATGGCACCGCATCCGCTTTGCCGCCGGCCACCGAAGGTTCGGCAGGGCCGACGGGCATGATGCCTGGGTCCGCCGCGCCCGCGACACCCGCGCAGCAGGTGACCACCACGTCCATCACCGCTCCGCAGACCGCACCCGTCGGCGCGCTCGCCACGCCGGTGACCGGAGCCGCCGGCAACATCACAGCCGCTTCGGCCGCAGCACAGTAGCGCGTGTGCGCCGGGGCGCGTTTTCGCGCGCCCGACCTCGCTCGGCATCAACTTCAATACATCGGTGCCGCTACCTGTCCGGAAGCGGCAACTACCCGCGTTCGCACGGTTTTCAGCACATGCGGCGCAACAGCCTTGCGCCTTCTAGAGATTCGTCACATGCGTATGCGGCTTTCCGAAGTTCAATGCCCATCACTTAATTCCGATAGTGGCGGCCCTTAAACGTGTACTGAGCAGATGACCCTGTCCCCCCCATGAAGCAGCGCAAGCCAGCCCGGAAAACCGGGAACACCCGACGCATCGCGAAGGCCTCCGCGCCCAAGCGAAAGAGCGACCGACCGGTCGCTCTGCCGGCGGAGTGCGTGATCGCGTCGGCCCCCGGGCTGCGCACGACCTTGCTGAAGCGGGTGGGCGATGCCGGGAATGTGCGGATCGACGCGAGCGCGGTTCAGCGCATCGACACGGCGAGCCTGCAGGTGCTGGCCGCCTTCGCACGCGACCGCCGCGCCGACGGCCTGCCGCTCGAATGGCTCGGCGTGCCGGACTGCCTGACGGAAGCGGCGACCCTCCTCGATCTCACCACCGCGCTGGGTTTCGCAAACCCCGGCTCCGGCTCATCGGTGCGGGCATGACACTCGATCTCACCCAGTTCCACGGTGTCTTCTTCGAAGAGAGCTTCGAGGCGCTCGACTCCATGGAGTCCGCGCTCCTGAAGCTCGACGTCGGCGCGCCCGACGCGGAGCGCATCAACACGATCTTCCGCGTGGCGCATTCGATCAAGGGCGGCAGCGCCACGTTCGGCTTCACGGCGATCGCATCGTTCACGCACAGCCTCGAGACGATGCTCGACGAGATGCGCTCGGGGCGCATGCACGTGACGCAGCCCATCAGCAACATCCTGCTGAAGTCCGTCGATGTCATGCGCGCGATGTTGCGCGCGGTCCAGAACAACCAGCCGATCGACGCGCAGAGCGTGGCCGATCTGCAGTTCGATCTCGAGCTCGCCATCGCGCAGAAGGATGCGGCACCCAGCGCATCGACGAGTGCGCCCGCCGCGGCGGTGGCTATCGCTCAACCCTCGGCGGCACCGGTCGCAGTTGCGCAGCACGCGGCAGTTTCCACTGCCTCGTCTCCCGCGGCTGCGCCGGGGCTGACCACCACGGGCGAAGTGCCGCGGTGGGAAATTTCGTTCAAGCCGCACCAGGAGCTGCTCGCGCGGGGGAATGACCCGTTGCGCATGCTTCGGGAGCTTGCGGCGCTCGGCAAGGTGACTACGCGGGCGATGCTCGACTCGCTGCCCTCGCTCGATGAGCTCGACTCGCGGTCGTGCTACTTGTCCTGGACTATCGAGGTCGAAGGGCCGCAGGACGAGCAACCTGTTCGCGAGATCTTTGATTGGGCCGAAGGCGATTGCGACCTCACGGTTACGCGGCTGAACCCGCCGGTTGCGACCGGTGTGGAAACCTCGACGGGCCTTGAAGCCGCCGCGGGCGTTGCGCACGCACCGAACGCGGCGACTGAATTGGCCTCGGCGGCGGCGCAGGAGGCGACTGCCTCCGCTTCCGCAACGGCTCCTTCCGCCGCGGCAACGCCGGCTGCGCAGCCTGCTGTGAAGGAAGCCGCGCCCGCGAAACAGGAAGGCCTGGGCTCCAACGTCGGCGACTCGGGCTCGATCCGCGTCAGCGTCGAGAAAATCGACGAGCTCATGAACACTGTCGGCGAGCTCGTGATCACGCAGGCCATGCTGAGCCAGCTCGGCCAGAAGCTCGAAGGCCCGGACGCCGAGCAGTTCCGCTCGAGCCTCGCCAACCTCGAGCGCAACATGCGCGGGCTGCAGGAAAGCGTCATGCGCGTGCGCATGCTGCCCATCAGTTTCGTGTTCAGCCGCTTCCCGCGCATGGCGCGCGATCTCGCGCAGCGCCTCGGCAAGCAGATCGACCTCAAGCTCACGGGCCAGGAGACCGAGCTCGACAAGACCGTGATGGAGAAGATCGGCGACCCGCTCGTCCACCTGGTCCGCAACAGCATCGACCACGGGGTCGAAATGCCCGACGTGCGCGTCGCCAAAGGCAAGCCCGCGGTCGGCACGGTGCATCTGGATGCCTGCCACCGCGGCGGCAACATCGCGGTGGAAGTGAGCGACGACGGCGCCGGCCTCGACAAGGAGCGCATTCTCGCGAAGGCCCGCTCGCGCGGCCTCGTGGGTCCGAACGACACGCTCACCGACGAGCAGGTCTACGACCTGGTCTTCCTGCCCGGCTTCTCGACCGCCGAGAAGACGACCGACGTCTCCGGCCGCGGCGTCGGCATGGACGTCGTGCGACGGAACGTCAACGAGCTCGGCGGCAAGATCGAGATCAAGAGCTTCCCCGGCAAGGGCTCGAAGTTCCTCATCACGCTGCCTCTCACGCTCGCCATCGTCGACGGCCAGTCGGTGGCGGTGGGCGGCGAGACGTACATCGTGCCGCTCGTTTCCATCGTGGAGTCGATGCAGCTCAAGCCAACGCAGGTGAGCCGCGTCGCCGGGCGCGGCGAAGTGCTTTCGTTCCGCGGGGACTACCTGCCGATCATCCGGCTGCACGAGATCTTCGGCGTCGAGCCGCGCAGCCGCGCGCTGCATGAAGGGCTCATCGTCGTCGCGGAAGGCGACGGCCGCCGTGTCGGCCTGTTTGTCGACGACCTGCTCGGCCAGCAGCAGGTGGTCATCAAATCGCTCGAGACCAACTATGGGCGGATCGAGGGAGTTTCCGGCGCGACCATCCTGGGCGACGGCTGCGTCTCCCTGATTCTCGACCTGCCGGGGCTGATCCGCGCCGCGTCCATGAGCTACGCCGCGTAACGCCGCACCGAACTCCATAAAGGACTTTGCAACCATGACCACTCATCCGACGAATGGCACTGACGCCGCGGCCGGCTCCCAGCAGGTGCTGACGTTCGTGCTCGGCAACGAGACGTATGGGGTCGACATCCTGCGCGTGCAGGAGATCCGCGGTTTCTCCGCCGTCACGAAGATTCCGCATGCGCCTTCGCATGTGCTCGGGGTGCTGAACCTGCGCGGCTCCATCGTCCCGATTGTCGACCTTCGCATGCGCTTCAGCCTCGAGCGCGCCGAGTACAACGCGGTGACCGTGATCATCGTGCTGTCCGTGCAGTCATCCACCGGACGGCGCGATTTCGGCGTGGTGGTGGATGGGGTCTCCGACGTCGTGGACGTGAAGACCGCCGAAGTGCGCGCGGCCCCGGAGCTCGGCTCCGCCAGCGCCACCGAATACATCCTCGGGCTCGTCCCGGTGGCCGAGCGCATGGTCGTGCTGCTCGACATCGACTGCCTCATCGGCAACGACCTTCGCACGGTTTCGTCATCGAACAGCCAGCTCGATCACGCCGCGGCCTGATCGACGCCTCACAGGAAACGGATAGTTTATGCAGTGGTTCAATAACCTTCGTCTCACCGGCAAGCTCATGGCGTCGTTCGCCGCGGTGCTCGCCATCACGTGCGGACTCGGCGTGCTCGCCATCGTCAGGCTGTCCGACGTGGCCGCCACGTCGCAGTCGATCACCGACGACTACATGCCGAGCCTCGACCGGCTGGGCGCGATCAACACGATCTCCTCGGATATCCGCATTGCGCAGATCCGCGACGTCACGGCCGACGCCGACGACATTCACGCGGCCGCGGCGAGCGATATCGAGAGCCGGCTCGCCACCCGCGCGCAACTCGTGAAGGAGTACGAGGCGCTCAGCGGCAGCGACGAGGAGAGCAAGCTCTGGAAAGAGGCGCAGGCGGACTGGAACGACTATCTTGCGAAGTCCAACCGCTCGCGCGAGCTCGCCAGGAACGGTCTCGCCTCGAGCGCGGTGCTCGACCTGACCACCGGCGAGTCGAAGCAGAAGTTCGACGCGACGGGCGTGAAGCTCAACCAGGTCATCGAGCTCAACCGCAAGTTCGGACATCAGGCGACGCAGGACTCGCTCGCAAGGTTCAAGTCCGGTCGCATCATCATCGTCGCCATGCTGCTCGTGGCGGTGACTCTGGGCCTCTTCATCGCCACCTACGTCGCCCGTGCGATCAGCCGCCCGGTCGGCCAGACGATCGACATCTTCAGGCGCATGTCGGCGGGCCAGCTCGACAACGTCATCGACACTTCGCGCCACGACGAAGTCGGCGAGCTGCTGAACGGCCTCGCCCAGATGCAGGACCAGCTGCGCAAGCTCATCGCGGAAAATCAGTCGCAGCTCAACGCCATCAACAAGTCGCAGGCCGTCGTCGAGTTCCAGATGGACGGCACCATCGTTGCGGCGAACGAGAACTTCCAGCGCGCGAGCGGCTATTCGCTCGACGAGCTGAAGGGCCGCCACCACAGCATGTTGGTCGACCCGTCATCTCAGAACTCCGATGAGTACCGCCGCCTGTGGGATGGCCTGCGCAACGGCCACGCCAGCAACGGCCGCTTCGAGCGCATGGCGAAGGGCAATCGCCCGCTATGGGTGGATGGCAGCTATAACCCGATCGTCGGCGCCGATGGCAAGCCCTACAAGGTCATGAAGTACGTGACCGACGTGACTGCGCAGGTCGTGCTCACCAAGGCGATGGAAAAAGCCGTCGCCGAAACGCAGGACATCGTGAAAATCGCGGTCGATGGCGACCTCACCGCACGCATCGAGCCCAGCGACAAGCAGGGCGACCTTCGCAAGATGGCGGAGTCGATCAACAGCCTGCTCGGGAGCATGGCCGACGTCGTCACCAAGGTGAAGGGTGCCGCGATCGAAGTGAACCGCGGCGCCGAGGAGATTTCCTCCGGCAACGCGAACCTCTCGCAGCGTACGGAACAGCAGTCCTCCTCGCTGGAAGAAACCGCCTCTTCGATGGAAGAAATGACTTCCACCGTGAAGCAGAACGCCGATAACGCGGGCCAGGCGAATCAGCTCGCCACGGCCGCGCGCGACCAGGCGGAGAAAGGCGGCGCGATCGTCGGCAAGGCCGTGAAGGCCATGGCCGAGATCAACGAATCCTCGAAGAAGATCGCCGACATCATCGGCGTGATCGACGAGATCGCCTTCCAGACCAACCTCCTCGCGCTGAACGCGGCCGTCGAAGCGGCGCGCGCCGGCGAGCAGGGCCGCGGGTTCGCGGTGGTGGCGACCGAAGTGCGCAGCCTCGCGGGTCGGTCCGCGACGGCGGCGAAGGAGATCAAGGATCTCATCCATGACAGCGTGAAGAAGGTGGAAGACGGCTCGGTGCTCGTCACCCAGTCCGGCCAGACGCTCGACCAGATCGTCTCGTCGGTCAAGAAGGTGTCGGACATCGTCGCCGAGATCGCCGCCGCCTCGCGCGAGCAGTCCTCGGGCATCGAGCAGGTCAACCGCGCCGTCATGCAGATGGACGAGATGACCCAGCAGAACGCGGCGCTCGTGGAGGAAGCCACGGCGGCCTCGCAGTCCATGGCCGACCAGGCCCGCGACCTCAACCAGATGATGAGCCGCTATCGCATCGACGAGGCGGCGGGGTCGGGTTGGGTCTCCTCGGCAACCCAGCGCGCCAACGTCGCGGCCGCCAAGGCGGCCGCCGCCCCAAAGGCGGAGCGCCGCTCGACCGGCCGGCCGTGGGCAAAGGCGTCGGCCAAGGCGGCATCGGCCGCTTCGCCCGTCGACGCCAGCACGCACAAGAAAGTGGTCGGCACGGCCACCAACGATACGGACTGGCAGGAATTCTAGGCGGCAAAACATCCAGATGCAGACCGGCTACGCCCAAGGCGGGCCGGCTGCGAGGCTTGTGACGTGAAGGTTCTCGCTGATCGCAATTTGTTCTTCAAGCAGGCACTAACCGTCGCCCTGCTGCTCGTGCCGCTGGCATTCATGACGATCTTCTTCGTCAGGGATGAATACGGCCGCGTCAACGAGACGCACTCGAAGAGCGCCGGCATGCAATACCTGCAGCCGCTCGAGGAAATCACGTCAGGCTTGTCGGAACACGAGACAGCGGCCGTCGCGATCGCCTCCGGCAACGCCGCGGCGGCGAGCGAACTCAGAGCCGCCGAGCAGCATGTGGACGAGCAATTCGCCGCCCTGCCCAAGGTGATTCAGGATGCCGGCACCGATTTCGGCGCGACCTCGGTGCTGGAGGGGCTGAAGAACGACTGGGAGAATCTCAAACGGGATGGCTCGAAGCTCTCGCTCGAGGACTCCATCAAGGTGCACGAGCAGTTGCTGAAGCGCGCGGGCGAGATCAACGCATCGAACGTCGCGGCCTCGCACCTGCAGTTGACCGATCGCGCGGAAATCCTTCTGCTCACGGACATCGTCACCGACAAGATCCTGCGCGCCGAGCGCGAGATCGGCGGTGTCGTCGCCACGCTCACCACGGCGACCCACACGAAGCAGCTGACTCCGGAGCTGCGTTTCAAGCTCACCGATCTCGCGGAGAAGATGCAGGGCACGCTGGCCCAGATGTCGAGCGAGTTCGAGGCCGCGCTCGCCACGCACGAGAACGCTGCGGATCTGCGTGCCAAGGGAGGCCCTGCGGTCAGCAAAGCAAAGGACAGCATCGACACGTTCGCCCGCAACATCCGGGAGCGCGTGCTGGGCACCCAGGGCGTGCAGGCCACGCTCGAAGAGCTCAAACCGAGCTCGGACGCGGCGCTGGATGCCATCGACACGCTTCACGACGTTCTGCTGCCGGAGCTGATGGATCATCACGCGAAGCGCGTGAGCCAGATGGTGAACGGCATCCGCCTTCGCGTGAGCATCACCGTGATCGTCGCCCTTCTCGCTATCGCTCTCGCCTACGCGATCACGCGGCTTACCGCGCAGCCGCTGCGCGAAGCGATTCGTGTATTCGACAATGTCGCCGCAGGCAAGCTCGATAACGAGATCAACACCTCGCGGCGGGACGAGATCGGCGAAGTGCTCGGCAAGCTCAGTTCCATGCAGGCGAAACTGCGTGCGCAGTTGGAAGCCGAGCGTGAGGGCGCATCCGCCAACGCGCGGCTGAAGCAGGCGCTCGACAGCGTGACGGCGAACGTCATGGTCGCCGACGCCAGCCACAACATCATGTACACGAACCCGGCTGTGGACTCGATGCTGCGCACCGCAGAGAGCGACCTCCGCAAGGATCTGCCGAACTTCTCCGCAGCAGCCGTGCGCGGCTCGAACATCGATATCTTCCACAAGAACCCGGCGCACCAGCGCAACATGCTCGCCGCCCTGCGTACCACGCACCGCGCGCAGATTGCCGTCGGCGGACGAACCTTCGCGCTCGTCGCCACGCCGGTCTTCGGCGCCGCCGGCGAGCGGCTCGGCACCGTGGTCGAGTGGGCGGATCGCACCCAGGAGATCGCGATCGAGAGGGAGCTGCAGAACATGCTCGCCGAGGTGAACGGCGGCAACCTGCGCAAGCGCATCGAAATGGCCGGCAAGAGCGGCTTCTTCGAAATGACGAGCCGCGGCGTGAACCAGCTCGCGGACAACATGGCGGACCTGGTCTCGCGCGTGAAGAGCGCGGCGGGCGAAGTATTCCGGGGCGCCGAGGAGATTTCCTCCGGCAACGCCAACCTGTCGAGCCGCACGGAACAGCAGTCCTCCTCGCTCGAGGAAACGGCGTCGTCCATGGAGGAGATGACGTCAACCGTGAAGCAGAACGCCGACAACGCCGGCCAGGCCAACCAGCTGGCGAGCGCCGCGCGCGACCAGGCCGAAAAAGGCGGCAACGTGGTCGGCCGGGCCGTCAAGGCCATGACCGGCATCAACGAATCCTCGAAGAAGATCGCCGACATCATCGGGGTGATCGACGAGATCGCGTTCCAGACCAACCTGCTGGCGCTGAATGCGGCCGTGGAAGCCGCCCGGGCCGGCGAGCAGGGACGCGGATTTGCGGTTGTCGCCAGCGAAGTACGCAGCCTCGCGGGCCGATCGGCCACGGCTGCGAAGGAGATCAAGGATCTAATTCAGGACAGCGTGAAGAAGGTCGAGGACGGATCGGTGCTCGTCGCGCAATCTGGACAGACGCTTGAACAGATTGTGTCCTCCGTGAAGAAAGTCTCCGACATCATCGCCGAGATCGCCGCGGCCTCCCGCGAGCAGTCTTCGGGCATCGAGCAGGTCAATCGCGCCGTCATGCAGATGGACGAAATGACCCAGCAGAATGCCGCCCTCGTCGAGGAGGCCACCGCCTCCTCGAAGGCCATGGCCGACCAGGCCCGGCAGTTGAACGGGCTCCTTTCCCGCTACCAGGTGGACGCACTGCTCACGACGGCGGCCTACGCCCCGTTGCGGCAACCCGCTTCGGCGCCCGACTCGCACGTCGAGGCGGCCTGAAGTCACCGTGCACGCGGTGATCACCCTACCCACCCGAACTGAATTAAGAGAACAGGAGTAAACATGGCACGCATTCTGGCCGTGGACGACTCGCCCTCGATGCGGCAGATGGTCAGCATCGCGCTGACCGGAGCAGGCTACGACGTGGAGCAAGCCTGCGACGGTGTCGAGGCACTGGCCCTCGCACAGGAGAATCGTTTCGACCTCGTCATCACCGACGTGAACATGCCGAACATGGACGGCATCACCCTGGTACGCGAGCTACGCGGCAAGGCTAACTACAAGTTCGTGCCACTGCTGGTGCTCACGACCGAGGCTACGCAGGAGCGCAAGCAACAAGGTAAGGCCGCCGGCGCCACCGGCTGGCTCGTCAAACCGTTCAACCCGGAGCGCCTGCTCGCGACCATCGCGAAGGTCCTGGCCTGAAGCGAACGCAAACGGACGCGCAAAGATGAACACTGCGATTCACGAGAGCCTGGCCAAAGCCCCCGAGCTGGACGTTTCGGTCCAGGCCGCCGCGGTCCTGCTGACTCTCGCCATGCGCGACACGGAAAGCCCCGTCACGGACCTGGGGCAGGCCCTGTCCCGCATGGTCGCGACGCTGACGACCGTGCGAGAGCACGTGGAAAAGAAGCCGTTCAACGGCGATACCGATGGAACGCGGATGCAGCTCGAGAGCGAGCTGTCGATCTGCATCCAGAGCCTGCAGTTCCATGACCGCCTGATCCAGCAGCTCGCGGCGGTCAGGAATCTCCTGACCGGCCTGTCGTCCCACGGCCCGCTCTGCGTGGCCGGTTTCGGCGCGCAACGCTGGGAAGAGCTGCTCGACATGCTGCGCGACCGCCTGAGCGCGGACCAGCATCACCAGCTGTTCGACCTTCTGATGCGCACCGGCGTGGTCGACAACGAGCTCGGCTCCGAGCTGACCCCCGCGGAAGGTAGCGTCGAGCTCTTCTGACGCTCACCGCAGCCCATGGTCACAACGCAGCCGGACAACAAGAACGCCTCGAAAACGCGTGAATTCGCGTTCAGTGACGAGGACTTCAACGCGCTGCGCGCGCTCGTGAAAGAGCACACCGGGATCAACCTCACCGACCAGAAACGCGAGCTCGTTTACGGGCGCATTTCGCGGCGCCTGCGTGCGCTCGATCTCGACAGCTTCCGCGACTACCGCGAGCTGCTGAGCGACGAGTCGGGCAAGGAGTTCGTCGAGTTCTGTAACGCGATCACGACGAACCTGACCTCGTTCTTCCGCGAATCGCATCACTTCGATTACGTGCGCGAGCACATTCTCGCCCCGCGCCTCAACGATCCGCGCGGCGCCCGCCGGATACGCATCTGGTGCGCCGGCTGCTCGAGCGGCGAGGAACCCTACTCCCTCGCGATGACGATCCGCGAAACGATTACCGACGCCGGCCGCTGGGACATCCGCATTCTCGCCACCGACCTCGACTCCGAAGTGCTCGCCCGCGGCGAGCGCGGCGTCTATACGGCTGAACGCGTGCGCGACATGAGCTCCGCACGAGTCAACCGGTTCTTCCGGGAGACCACTCTCAACGGCCAGCCCGCCTACACGGTGGCGCCCGAGCTGCGCGACCTCATCACGTTCAAGCAGCTCAATCTCATGACGCCATTTCCGATGAAGGGGCCGCTCGACGCCATCTTCTGCCGGAACGTCGTGATCTATTTCGACAAGGACACACAGCGCGACCTGTTCGGCCGCATGGCCCGTTTGCAGGAACCCGGTGCCATCCTGTTCCTCGGCCATTCCGAAAGTCTGTTCAAGGTTTCCACCGACTATTCCCTCATCGGCAAGACGATTTACCGGCGGGTGTGAAATGAGCGCCAAAGTGCCCCACACCGAAATCCATTCGAGGCCGCACGCGGCACTCACGGCGCGTGCCGCCGAGACGCCCAGGCCCCCGGCCGTGAAAGGCTTCGAGAAGGTCCAGCGCTACTGGGACCCGACGCTCGCGCACTGGAACGCCAAGATCCTGCCCGGCGAGTATTACGTCACCCGCAGCGAGGAAGTGATCACGACCGTGCTCGGCTCGTGCATCTCCGCCTGCATCCGCGACCCTTCGGCGCAGGTCGGCGGCATGAATCACTTCATGCTGCCGGAAGACTCGAGCAGCGGAGACGGCAATCGCTGGCTCGACCCGGTAGCCGGCCTTGCCACGCGCTACGGAACCCACGCGATGGAAAGCCTGATCAACGAATTGCTGAAACTCGGCGCGAGCCGCTCGCGCTTCGAGATCAAGCTGTTCGGGGCGGGCCGCATTCTCGCGTCCATCACGGACGTGGGCGCGCGCAACATCGAGTTCGTGCACGAATACCTGAGAACGGAAGGCTTCCGCTCACTCGCGGAAGACCTCGGCGACATCTACCCGCGCCGCGTCGCGTATTTTCCGACGACAGGCAAGGTGAAGGTGCGCAAGCTGCGCCCGCTCGAAGCCACCGCGATCGCGGAAGCCGAGCGCAAGTACCTGACGGACATCGGCACCGGCGCAAGCCAGGGCGGCGATGTCGAGCTGTTCGATTGAAATTGGAAAAAATCGTCTCCCGACGATTTTTTCGAGACCCTACACGGTCGCCGCCGGCAAAAGGCGTGACTTTTGCCGGCTACGCCGCAGGTTAAAGGCACGTACATGACATCGGCACAACCCGCAAACCGGCCGCAGAGCTCCTCGCGAATCCGCGTCCTCATCGTCGACGACTCGGCGCTCGTCCGGCAGATCCTCACGGAGATCCTGTCGGCCGATCGTCAGATCGAAGTCGTCGGGGTCGCGAGCGACGCGCACGTCGCCCGCGAAAAGATCAAATCGCTGAATCCCGACGTCATCACGCTCGACGTCGAAATGCCGAAGATGGACGGCGTGACGTTCCTGCGGAACCTCATGCGCCTGCGGCCGATGCCGGTCGTGATGGTGTCGTCGTTGACCGAGCACGGCGCGGACGTCACGCTCGATGCGCTCGCGATGGGCGCGGTCGACTACCTGCCGAAGCCGAAGATCGACCTCGCGGCCACGCTCAAAGACTACGGCGACCAGCTCACCGAAAAAGTGAAGATGGCCGCACGCGCGCGCGTGCGCGCGCTCGATCCGCAGCGGCCGATGCCGGACGCGAGGCCGAGTTACGGCGCGGACGCGGTGATTCCCGCCGGCGCGCCGGCGCGCCACTTGCGAACCACGGAACGCGTCATCGCGATCGGCGCCTCCACCGGCGGCACCGAAGCGATCAAGGAAGTGCTCATGGGCCTGCCGCCGGACACACCGGGTGTCGTGGTCACGCAGCACATTCCGAAAGCCTTCAGCGGACCGTTCGCGAAGCGCATGGACCAGTGCTGCCAGATGACCGTGTACGAAGCACAGGACGGCCAGCAGATTCTTCCGGGTCACGTGTACATCGCGCCGGGTGACCGGCACTTGCTCGTGATGCGCGACGGCGCGCGCTACGTGTGCCGGCTCGACGATGGCACGCCGGTGAACCGGCACAAGCCCTCGGTCGACGTGCTGTTCCGCTCGGTCGCGCAGAACGTCGGCCGCAATGCCATCGGCATGCTGCTCACCGGCATGGGCAAGGACGGCGCGCGCGGCCTGAAGGAAATGCGCGAAGCCGGCAGCCCGACCATCGCCCAGGACGAAGCCACGAGCGTCGTATGGGGCATGCCGGGTGAAGCCGTGTCGATCGGCGCGGCCGAGAAGGTTTTGGCGCTCGGGGACATCGCGGCCGCGACGATGCGGCTCAGCGAAGCGATGGATATCACGAAGCGCCAGGGCGACTGACGCAGGAAGCCCTCAATCGCCGGGCGGCCGCAGAGGCGCGCGCCTTCCGCTCTGAGCCGGCCGGCGCTTGAGGGCCTCTCGCTGGCACACAAACTGCAACTCACAGCGGCAACCGCCCCAGCGCCGGAAATTCGGCGTCGTGGCAAATGTGAACCGAATCACAGGAACCGCTCTCATGCCGCCGCTCACCGCGATTTCAATGGATCAAGCGCTCCTCATCGGGCGCGCAGTGTTCCTCGTCTTCTGTTTCCTGCTCGCTACGGTCTCTTTTACGCGCTGGCGCCGGGCGTCGGAGCGGACCACGGAGTTGTTCTTCGAACAGAACACGGCGCTTCTGAAGCGACTCAACGCGATGGAAGAACAGCTCGGTACGAGCCAGACCCAGCTCGCCGAAACACGCGGCGAGATCGCGGCGATCGCGACAGGCGCAGCGGCACTGGCCGAACGTCTCGACGACAGTGAACAGCGTCGCACTTCCGCGCCCGCCGCGGCGACTGCGCCGAGTTACCAGATTGCAATCCGGCTCGCCAAGAGCGGCGCGCCCCGCGAAGAACTCATGTCGAGTTGCGGCCTCAGCCGCCAGGAAGCCGAGCTCGTACAGCGATTGCACGCGCCCCCGCGCAAGCTTGCCGCCGCAAGCTGAACGCGGGAGCCACTACCTACTCGCCCAGCGAGATCCCCGTCACCCTTTGACTGGTGCGCTGCTCAAGCGGACGAGCGCGCCGCCGATAGCGGTCGCGTAAGGCCTACCGCAGTGCCGAAAGGACCCTGTCGAGATGAAAGCGCGGCCCAAGAAGCCCAGCGCCCGTTCCACCGCCAGTAAACCGGCGGTCGCGGGCAAGCGTACTGCTCCAGCCAGGAAGGCGAAGTCCACTGCCAAACCTGTGAAGCACGCCAAGGCGTCCGCTTCCAGGAGCTCCCGCACCGCTCTTGGCGCGGAATGCACTATCGAGCATGCCCCCGGGCTGCAGAAACAGCTCGCGCAGGTTCTTGCGGACCGTGCCTGCGTCACACTCGATTTCAGCGCGGTGAAGCGCTGTGACACGGCCGGCATGCAGGTGCTCGCGGCGTTCCTTCGCGAGCGGCGTGAAGCCGGGCGCGAGGTCGAGCTCGCGAGCATGTCCGGCCACTTCCGCGCGACCGCGAAGCTGCTCGGCCTGAGCGCGTTGTTCGAGCCCGCGGGGAGCGGCGCATGACGCTCGACCTTACCCAATTTCACGATGCCTTCTTCGAGGAGAGCTTCGAAGCGCTCGACTCGATGGAAGCCGCGCTGCTGAAGCTCGACCTCGGAGCGCCGGACTCGGAACTGATCAACACGATCTTCCGCGTGGCGCACTCCATCAAGGGCGGCAGCGCGACGTTCGGTTTCACCGAGATCGCGTCGTTCACGCACAGCCTCGAGACGCTGCTCGATGAGCTGCGCTCGAACAAGCTGCAGGTGACGTCTCCGACGCTCGACCTGCTGCTGAAGTCCGTCGACGCCATGCGCGACATGTTGCGCGCGGTGCAGACCAAGACGCCCATCGATTCTCAACGCGTCGCCGATCTGCAGTTCGACGCGGAACAGATTCTGGCGCACAGGAATGCGGCGCCTGCCGAGTCGGCTGCGGGTGCGCCCGCCGCCGCACCGGCGGTTGCCGCCGCATCAGCGCTTGCCGCTGCTCCGGCGGTTGCGTCAGCTCCTCCCGCCCGGCATTGGAAGATTTCCTTCCGGCCGTATCCGGAGCTGTTCGCACGCGGCAACGATCCGCTGCGGATGCTTCGCGAGCTGAATGAGCTCGGTACGCTGGAAGTGGAGACGAGCTTCGATTCGCTGCCTTCGTTCGGCAAGCTCAACACCGAGAACTGCTATCTCTCGTGGAATCTCGACCTCACGGGCGAGGTAGCCGAGGCCGCCATTCGCGAGGTGTTCGATTGGGCGGATGGGGATTGCGACCTCGATGTCGTCGAGGTGACGACGGCCGCCGCGCCGGCGGTCGACAGTGACATCGTCAACTACGACCTCATCGCTGAGTTCGATGCGATGATCGCGGCCGATGCCGCGCCTAAATACGCGCCGGTGGTGGTTGCGGCGTCACCGGCGCCAACGAATGGCTCAGCCACCGCGGGCGCCGCCGAGATCGCAGTGCTCGACGATCCGGTGATGCCCTCCCCGCCGTCCGCGGGCGCCGAGCCCGCGAGATCGCGGACAGCGGCGGAACCCTCCATGGCGGCGGACGGCAAGACTCCAAAATCAGAAGCCTCCGCAGCCAGCGGCATCGGCGACTCAGGCTCCATCCGCGTCAGCGTCGAAAAAATCGACGAGCTCATGAACACAGTGGGTGAGCTGGTCATCACTCAATCCATGCTGAGCCAGCTCGGCAAGAACCTCGAAGGGCCCTCTTCAGAACAGTTCAGGCTGGGCCTGGCCGAGCTCGAACGCAACATGCGCGAGCTGCAGGAAAGCGTCATGCGCGTGCGCATGCTGCCCATCAGTTTCGTGTTCAGCCGCTTCCCCCGCATGGTGCGCGACCTCGCGCAGCGCCTCGGCAAGGAAGTGAATCTGATACTCAACGGCGAGCACACCGAGCTCGACAAAACCGTGCTCGAGAAGATCGGCGATCCGCTCGTGCACCTCGTCCGAAACAGCGTCGACCACGGCATTGAAATGCCCGACGTACGCAAGGCGAACGGCAAACCCTCCTTCGGAACGCTGCGACTCGACGCCTCACACCGGGGCGGCAACATCTGCGTCGAAGTCGGCGACGATGGCGGCGGCCTGAATCCGGCGAAGATTCTCTCCAAGGCCCGCTCGCGGGGTCTCGTGGGACCGAACGACGTTCTCACGGACGCGCAGGCCTGCGAGCTGATCTTCGTGCCGGGCTTCTCCACCGCGGAGACGACGACCGACATCTCCGGCCGCGGCGTCGGCCTCGACGTCGTGCGCCGGAACGTGAAGGAGCTCGGCGGAACCATCGAAGTGCGGAACGAGCTCGGCAAGGGCGCGCGCTTCGTGATCACGCTGCCGCTCACCCTCGCCATCGTCGATGGCCAGTCGATCTCGGTGGGCAAGCAGAACTACATCGTTCCGCTCATCAGCATCATCGAATCGCTCCAGATCAAGCAGGGCGCGCTCAACCGCGTGGCCGGCCAGGGCGAAGTCTTCAGCTTTCGCGGCGACTTCGTGCCGGTGATCCGCCTGCACGAGATATTCGGTGTTGAGCCGCGCACGCACGAGCTGCACAAGGGCCTCATCGTCATCGTGGAAGGTGACGGACGGCGCGTCGGCCTCTTCGTCGACGACCTCCTCGGCCAGCAGCAAGTCGTGATCAAGAGCCTCGAAACCAACTATGGGCACATCGACGGTGTGTCCGGCGCCACGATCCTCGGTGACGGATCGGTGGCGTTGATTCTCGATCTGCCCGGAATCATTCGCCGGGCGGGAGCAGGAGTAAGGGCGAACTAATGAATCAGGTAGCGACCACGGAGCCGTCATCCGGCGCAGAGCAGTTCCTCACGTTCGTACTCGGCGGCGAGGAGTACGGCGTCACCATCCTGCAGGTGCAAGGCATCCAGGGGTGGGATCGCTGCACGCCGATTCCGAACACGCCCGAGTACATCCTCGGCGTGATCAATCTGCGTGGCGCGATCGTGCCCATCGTCGACCTGCGTCGGCGCTTCGGCATGCCGGCCGCGGAGTTCGGCCCGACCACGGTGGTAATCGTCGTGCGCGTCGCCACCGAACGCAGCGAACGGACGCTCGGCCTCGTCGTCGACGCGGTGTCTGAAGTATGTAATGTCAACGCCGAAGAGCGCCAACCCGCTCCGGATTTCGGCGCTGGAATCAATACCGATTTCGTGAAAGGCCTCGCGACGGTGGATAAGCGAATGGTCATTCTCCTCGACATCGACCGGCTGGTGAGCGAGGGGCTGCTGGGTGAAATTTCGGTTCACTAGCGAAATAGCAGGTATCGGCAAATCGCGCGGTTTCCGTGCGACATGGTTCAAGGAAGCTGCGGGGCAATCTCAAGAAATATGTGCGGACGCCGTACTTTGTATCTGACGCGGACAACTCACGCGCGGCGTCCCTGACTGCCCGAATTGTTTTGTACCTGGAGGATTGAAGAATGACTCGCGGAAAGAAGCTGTGCCTGGTGTTGCTGGCCAGCGCGTTTACGTTGCCGGCGTTTGCTGATTGCGCGCTGCCGACGGCCCCCGCCAAGGTTCCCGATGGCGCGAATGCCAAGGAAGCCGACATGGTGGCGGCGATGCAGACGCTCAAGCAGTACGACTCGGACGTCAACACGTACGTGAAGTGCCTCGAGTTCGAAGCCAAGCAGAATCGTCTCTCGCGTGAAGAGCAGGCCCGCCGCCACAACCAGGCGATGGACTCGCTCACAGCGACGGCGGCGAAGTTCAACGAACAGGTTCGCGCGTTCAAGGCGAAGGGCTAAGACGCGATTGGCGAGCTGATACCGCGCCTCGCGCGGGTCGGCTCGGCGCCGAAAGCGGGCGGGTCCGGGCCCGCCGCCGAGGATGTTGAGGACGATGTGGGCCGGCGTGATGCCGGCGGCCGGTGAGTTCTCGCCGCGCCCGATGGATCGAAATAAAGGGCGATAGTGGAAGGTCGCGCGGAAGCGCGGCCATGCGGAGTCTCGACCCATGAAGTTTCTCGGCAAGCTGGTTCTCTGGCAGAAGTTGCTGCTCATCGTGGTGGCACTGCTCGTACCGTCGGCGCTGTTGTCGGTCTTCTATCTGAAGAACGCCAACGAGACCGTGCGCCAGGCGAGTGCCGAGTTGAATGGCGCGCGCTACACGCGTCAGCTCGACAACTTCATGTTCGAAGTCATCCGCCATCGCGCCATGGCAAGCGTCGTGCTGAACGGCGATGCCAACCGCAAGGATGCCGTGGCGAGCGCCGCCGCCGCGGTCGACAAGGCCGCCGCCGAGCTCGACACGGTGGACGCCGACGTCGGCAAGGAACTGGGCACGACCGCCGACTGGCAGGCCCTCAAATCCGAGTGGAGCTCGCTCAAGGGCAAAGCCCTCACTCTTCCCCCGGACGACAGTGCCACCCAGCACAACGAGCTCGTCCGCAAGCTGCTCGACTTCAGCACGTCGGTAGCGCAGGCGTCGGGCCTTGCCCGCGATCCCGATCAGGTTTCCAGCACGCTCGTGGGTCTCGCCACGGGCCGCATGCCCGAAGCGGTGAACCGCGCCGGCATCGTGCGCGACCGCGCCACCTCGGGCGTATTGCGCGGCTATCTCTCCGAAGGAGACCGCACGACCATTGCGATGGCACGCCAGGAGACGCAGACGCTCCTCGGCCAGATCGATCGCCAGCTCGATTCGATCGACGACTACAGCGCCGAAGTGCGCGCCAAGGTCTCCCCCAACTTCCAGAAGTCGAAGGAAGCGTTCGCCGCGTATTCGAGCTTCGTCGACCAGATGCTGCTCAAGGCCACCGACGTGAAGGTGACCGGCGATGCGATGTTCGACGCCGCCAGCGGCAGCATCGAGGGCTTCGTCGCCCTCTCCAACGCCGCGTATGACGTGATGTACTCGGAGGTGGACAAACGCGCCTCCCAGCAGGCGACGGCTCGCAACCTCACGGTGCTCACCGTGGCGGCGACCATCGGCCTTGCACTTGCGCTCGCCTTGCTCATTACCCGCGCCCTCACCGGCCCGATGACTCGCGCCATCTCTGTGTTCGGAGCGATCTCGAGCGGTCAGTACAACAACCAGATCTCGCACACCGGCGTCGACGAGGTGGCCCAGGTGCTGCGCGCGCTGGATGACATGCAGGGCAAGCTGCGTGCGCAGATCGAAGCCGAACGCGCCCAGGCGGAAGAGAACGCCCGCGTCCGCGCCGCGCTCGACAACGTGTCCTCGAACGTCATGGTCGCGGACCCGGGCTTCAAGATCATCTATACCAACCCGGCCGTTCGCGCGATGCTGAACGAAGCCGAGGGCGACATCCGCACCGACCTGCCGCAGTTCAGCGCGGCCAGCGTCACGGGCTCGAGCGTCGATGTGCTGTCGAAGAACCCGAGCGCCGATCGCCGCATCTACCAGGAGCTGCGCGGTGCCAACACGTCGGAGGTCACGCTCGGCCGCCGCACCTTCAAGGTCGTGGCCAACCCGGTGACGGATTCGAACGGTGCCCGCGCCGGCACGGTGTTCGAGTGGACGGATCGCACGCAGGAAGTCGGCGTCGAAGGCGAGATGCAGAGCATGTTGTCCGCGGTGCTCGCGGGCGACCTCGAGCGTCGCATCGCCATCGACGGCAAGCAGGCGTTCTTCAAGGCCATGAGCGAGGGCGTGAACCACCTCGCCGACAACATGACGGACGTGGTCCGTCGCGTGAAGGGTGCCGCGAGCGAGGTGTATCGCGGCGCTGAAGAGATTTCCCAGGGCAACGCCAACCTCTCGCAGCGTACGGAAGAGCAGTCTTCGTCGCTCGAAGAGACCGCCTCTTCGATGGAGGAGATGACCTCCACCGTGAAGCAGAACGCGGACAACGCGGGCCAGGCGAACCAGCTCGCCACCGCCGCGCGCGATCAGGCGGAGAAAGGCGGCTCAGTGGTGTCGCAGGCCGTGCGCGCCATGGCGGACATCAACGACGCCTCCCGCCGTATCGCCGACATCATCGGTGTCATCGACGAGATCGCGTTCCAGACCAACCTCCTCGCCCTCAACGCCGCGGTCGAAGCCGCGCGGGCCGGTGAGCAGGGCCGCGGCTTCGCGGTCGTCGCAAGCGAGGTGCGCAACCTCGCGGGTCGCTCGGCGACGGCGGCGAAGGAGATCAAGGAGCTCATCCAGGACAGCGTGAAGAAGGTGTCGGACGGTTCGGCGCTCGTCACCCAGTCCGGCCAGACGCTCGAGCAGATCGTGGCGTCGGTGAAGAAAGTGTCGGACATCGTGGCGGAGATCGCCGCGGCGTCGCGCGAACAGTCTTCGGGCATCGAGCAGGTCAATCGGGCCGTCATGCAGATGGACGAGCTGACCCAGCAGAACGCCGCGCTCGTCGAGCAGGCGACGGCCTCGTCGCAGGCGATGGCGGACCAGGCGCGCGAGCTGAACGAGATGATGTCGCGCTATGCCGTAGCGGGCGAAGTGGGCACGCAGCGTGCGAGCTCGCGGGCTTCCGGAACCTCATACGCGGCAAGCGCGCCAACCGTAGCGGCTGCCGCGGATGGCTCGACTGCGAGCGATCGCCGGTCGGGTGGCCGTCCGTGGACGAAGCGTTCGGCTGCCGCGGGCCTTCCGGCAGCGGCTGCCGCGCCGACGGCTCCGGCCCCGCGTAAGCAGGCCGCTGCGGCGGCGGGCGGCGGTTCCGATTCGGATTGGCAAGAGTTCTAATCGAGCGGCCGGGCGTCGAGCCCGGCCCAACCCCGGAGTAGCCGCGTGCCCCGTATTCTCACCGTCGACGACTCCGTAGCGATGCGGCAGATGGTCGAAGTCACTCTCACCAGCGCCGGCTACGACGTGAAGCAGGCGGAGAACGGTGTCGAGGCGCTGAGCATCGCCGAGACGCAGTCCTTCGATCTCGTCATCACCGATGTGAACATGCCGCAGATGGACGGCCTCACGCTGGTGCGCAACCTGCGCGGCATGCCGAATTACAAACACACGCCGCTACTCGTGCTCACCACGGAGAACACCCCCGAGCGCAAGATGGAAGGCCGCGAGGCCGGCGCGACGGGCTGGCTCGTCAAGCCGTTCAATCCCGAACGCTTGCTCGCAACGGTCTCGAAAGTCTTGAAGTGAGGGGCGCTCCGCGGCGCCTGACCTCACCTCGCCGCAGCCGTGGACGCGAACGCAATCACTTCCCTCACGCTGCGGCTGCGTGAGTTCGAGTTCAGCAACGAGGATTTCGAGGCGCTGCGCACGCTGGTGAAGGAAGTGACCGGCATCGCGCTGTCGGACCAGAAGCGCGAGCTGGTCTACGGCCGCCTCGCCCGACGCCTGCGCGCGCTGAGCCTGCGGACCTTCCGCGAGTACCGTGAGTTGCTTGCCTCGGACGCCGACGAGGTCGTGCAGCTCTGCAACGCGATCACCACGAACCTCACGGCGTTCTTCCGCGAACCCCACCATTTCGATCACTTGCGCGACGAGGTGCTGAAGCCGCTCGCGCTCACGCCGCCGGCCTCGCGGCGCTATCGCATCTGGTCGGCCGCGTGCTCGACGGGCGAAGAGCCTTACACCCTGGCGATGACCGTGCTCGAGGCGATGGGCGATCCGCGCGGCTGGGACCTGCGCATTCTCGCGACGGACCTGGACTCCGACGTGCTCGGCAAAGCAAGTCGCGGCGTGTATCTCGAAGACCGGCTGCGCTTGCTGAGCACCGAACGCAAGCGACGATTCTTCGCGCCCACGACCGGCGCGCGCGACTCCTCGTTCACCGTCACACCGAGCCTGCGCCAGCTGATCACCTTCAGGCAGCTGAACCTGATGCACACTTTTCCGATGAAAGGGCCGTTCGACGCGATCGTCTGCCGCAACGTTCTCATCTATTTCGACAAGGAAACGCAGCGCGACCTCGTGAGCCGCATGGCGCGCCTGCAACGACCCGGGGACCTGCTCTATCTCGGTCACTCGGAATCGTTGTTCAAGGTGTCGAACGACTACACGCTGATCGGCCGAACGATCTACCGCCGGAGTTGACGAAGGAAAATGTCCGCCTCGTCGTTGACTTCGTGCGCAACTACCTCGGCACCGAGGGCCTGCGCACCAATGCGCAGGACGTGGGCGGTCAACAGCCGCGCAAGGTCATCCGCTACCCGACGGCAGGGTCGCGTGCGCATACGCAAGCCGCGTCCCATCGAGAATCGCGGCGTCAGCGACCGCGAGAAACTCTACCTCGACAGCATCGAGGGCAAGAACGAGGGCGGCGACATCGAACTGTTCTCATGAGCGTCCAGGCAAACGTCAAACGGAGCCAAAGGTAATGCGACCGATCCAACCAGTGGGGCAAGTCAGCGTGGGCAAGCGGATCAAAGTCCTGGTGGTCGACGATTCCGCGCTCGTCCGCAGCATCCTGTCGGATGTGCTCGCACGCGATCCCGCGATCGAAGTCGTCGGCACGGCGAGCGACGCGCACGTGGCGCGCGAGATGATCAAGCGTCTCAACCCCGACGTGCTGACGCTCGATGTCGAGATGCCCAAGATGGACGGGCTCACCTTCCTGCACAACCTCATGCGCCTGCGCCCGATGCCCGTGGTGATGGTGTCGACCATGACCGAACGCGGCGCCGAGACCACGCTCGACGCGCTCGCGATGGGCGCGGTGGATTTCCTGACCAAGCCGCGCATCGACGTGGCCGCGAAGCTGCCGGAGTATTGCGACGAGCTCATCGGCAAGATCAAGGCCGCCGCGTGCGCGAGCGTGCGAGCGCTGGACGAGCAGCGCGCCGAGGCGGTACGGCCGAGGAATCTCGCGGTGCTCGCCGCCGGCAAGACCGCGGTAGCGCGCAAGATGCGCACGACGGATCGCATCATCGCGATCGGCGCCTCCACCGGCGGTACCGAAGCCATCAAGCGCGTGCTCGTGGGGCTGCCGGCGGACAGCCCGGGCGTCCTGGTGACGCAGCACATCCCCAAAGCGTTCAGCAGCTCTTTCGCGCGGCGCATGAACGATTGCTGTGCGATGACCGTCTACGAGGCGGAGGAAGGCCAGCAGGTTCTGGCCGGCCACGTCTACATCGCCCCCGGCGACCAGCATTTGTATCTCGTGCGCGACGGCGCCCGCTATGTATGCAGGCTGGATGACGGCGAGCCCGTAAACCGCCACAAACCGTCTGTGGACGTCCTGTTCAGCTCGGTGGCCAGGAGTGCGGGTGAGAACGCCATCGGCGTATTGCTCACCGGAATGGGTAAGGATGGCGCCCGTGGCTTGAAGGAGATGCGAGCCGCAGGCAGCCGCACCATCGCGCAGGACGAAGCGACCAGCGTCGTGTGGGGCATGCCGGGAGAAGCCGTTGCCATCGGCGCCGCGGACGATGTGGTACCCATCGACGAGATGGCCCAGCACATACACGCCCTGGCCGAAGGGATGGACTTCACAAAACAGGTGGGTAACGGCTAGTTCACCCCCGGTTTTCCGGCACTCCCACGGCAGCCTCAATTTTGGCGCTACGCCGCCGTTATGGTGAGCACGGCGCCGTTGTCGAATGACGAATGCGGCGTGGGGCCCTCCGTTCCGTCCGGGTCTCCCGTCGCTGGTTACAGGTGAGACATGTCACAGAGTTCCGCAAAGTCCGATTCCTCTCCGGTTAGCGATCCGGAGGCGTTCGCATTCGTCCAGGCGCTGGCTGCGGAGCTGTCCACCGGCAAGGTGGAGCTGCCGAGCTTCCCGGACATCGCGATGCGCGTTCGCCAGGTGCTGGCGGACGAAACGGTGACCCCCGAGAAGGTGGTTCGTGTCATCGGCTCCGAGCCTGCGCTCGCCGCGCGGCTGCTGCAGCTCGCGAACTCCGCCGCCCTGAATTTCAGCGGCAAGGCCGTTACCGACCTGCGCACGGCGGTGAACCGCATGGGCTTCAACATGGTACGCAGCGCGGCCATCGCGTTCGCCATGTCGCAGCTGAAGAAGGTCGATGCGCTCAAGGGTCTCGAAAAGCCCCTCGATGCGCTCTGGCGCCGCAGCTCCGGCACGGCCGCGATGAGCCACGCGGTGGCGCGTCGCCTCGCCAAGATCAACCCCGATACCGCGCTGCTCGCCGGGCTTCTGCACGGCGTGGGCGAGCTCTACATCCTCACGCGCACGGCGAAGCATCCGAAGCTGTTCTCGAACGAGGCCGTCTATCACAACATCGTGCGTGACTGGCATTCGAGCATCGCGAAGGCGCTGCTCGAGAACTGGGACATGTCCGAGGAGGTGGTAGACGCGGTCGCCAACTACGAGGACATCGGTCGCTCGCACGCGGGCCCCCCGGATCTCACCGACGTGCTGACGGTCGGCTTTCTGATGGCGTCGTACCGCGAGCATCCGGACAGCGTCGAGCTGAACATGCAGGGCGTCGCCGCGTGCACGCGCATGCAGCTGGACGCGGCGGGCTACGAAAAGCTGATCCAGGAGTCGGGCGAGGAAATCGCCGCGATCGAAGCGGCACTCGGGCGCTGAGCGACACAGGCTTCGCGGGAAGAAACGCATGGCTGTCGTTGCAAAGCAGGCCGTGAACGAAGGCGGTTCGTCACCGTCCGCTGTCGACACCAGTACCGCTATGGGCACCGGCGATGCGTCGTTCGCGTTCGTGCAGGCGCTGGCTACGGAGCTGTCGAGCGGCAAAGTCGATTTACCGGGCTTTCCCGACATCGTTGCGCGCGTTCAGCACGTGCTGGCGGACGACAACTGCAGCACTGACAAAGTGGTCAAGGTTCTGGGGACGGAGCCGGTGCTGGCTGGACAACTGATGAGCGTTGCCAACTCTGTGGCGCTCAATCCTTCAGGCAAATCGATCTCCGACCTGCGTACGGCCGTTGCGCGCGTGGGTTTGAACACAGTGCGCACGGCGACCATCGCCTATGCGGTGAAGCTGCTGCGTGCTGGAGCTGAGTTGAAGGGCATTGCTCCGCAGCTCAATGAGCTGTGGCAGCGGAATGTGTCGGTTGCGAGCATTTCTTATGTGCTTGCTCGCAAACGAACTCAGGTGAATCCGGATACGGCGCTGCTGACTGGGCTGCTTCACGGTGTGGGGCGGCTTTACATCATGACGCGGGCCGTGCGGCACCCCGGGCTGTTTTCGAATCCTTCGACGTATCAGTTGATCGAGCGGGATTGGCATTTGTCTATCGCCACCGCCCTGCTCGAAAATTGGGAGATCGCGCCGGAGATCGTTGCCGCCGTGCGGGACTCGGAAGACTACGCGCGCGAGCCGCGTGGCGCGGCGGGGCTCACGGATGTGCTCGTGGCTGCGAACATGATCGTGGTTCATCACGGGCAGCCGCCGGAGTTTCTGCAGGCGCGGTTGCAGACGGTGCGTGCGGTCGCGCGGCTCGAGCTGACGCGTGAGATCTGCGAGGCGTTGCTCGTTGAATCGGAAGAAGAGATCGCTGCGCTTCGGGACGTGCTGAACTAGCCGTCTGTCCGAATAGGCTGCTGTACGCAGCGGATGACCTCCTCCAGGCTCTTAGCATCCAGCAGGCACTCGGTCCATGCCTCGAGCTGTTCGACCGGGGCGCTGCGCAGGCGCGCGGGAACCTCCTCAGGAAGATCTCCGAAACGCTTTCGCAAGAGGCGCGTCAGCACCACCGCCTCGCCTTCCTGCCGGCCTTCCTGCCGGCCTTCCTGCCGGCCTTCCTGCCGGCCCTTCTGCGCGCCTCTTGCGAGGAACTCACTTTCCCATTCGTCCATCCGTTCGGACAGCATCGTCGATTTCTCCCATAAGTTGTCAGCGATACGCTCTGGGTCGTTTGAAAGTCGCTCCAGAACGACTTCCTTGAGCCACACGGTAAAAGCGCGGCGCAGGCCTTCGAGATCCGGTCCCTGAAGCCAATCTGCCAGCGTGCGCACGAGCTGCTTCATGAGCGCCGGTCGCCGACAGTTCTCCAGCCGAAACAACATCGCGGCGAGATTATGACGGGCGGCCAGCTCGGCATCCTCGTAGCGATGTTCATCGATGAGCAGATAACGCAGTCGCGGCCGATACGGCTCGAGCCCGCGCGGAGCCTCGCTCACCAGTTCTGAGACATCATGCGCTGCCGACCACGTCTTCCGGCCACTGTGAAGCACGATCGGCAGGATAGCAGGCAGTTCCGTGAGCTCGCGACTGTTCGAGCCCCTGATTAATTCCTGATACAGAAGCCCGACGTACGTAAGTACGCGCACTGCCATGAATCGATCCGGGCTCGACTGAAACTCCAAGAGCAGATACACCATGTGCTCGCCGCAGCGTACGCGCCAGACGATGTCGTCTGCGCGTGCTCGCAGGTCGTCTGCAACGTAGTCTCCGTTGACGCGTTCCAACGTGTTGAAGTCGACCTCGTCGAGCCATTCACCGGCGACGAACGCATTTAGCAGATCGCGCATCATCTGCGGATGCGCAAAAAGCAGCTTGTATGAATGATCGTGATCCATCGTGCGCTTGTACTCTGCACGAGCGCACGATGCCGCATGCATTCGTGGTGTTTTCGTGCAGATATGCGCCGCCGTGACAACAGTCGCGCGCAGAGCCGAGACACGGAATTCGAGCGCCCAACCGTGAGGGGGCGTGAACGGCTCTAGTGCGGCGAGTGCAAGTTGCGGAATGTCGGGGCGAAGGTGCGCGTGGGGGAGAAGCCATTCCCAGACGGGGCGCTTTCTCCCCCTCTGGGAATGCTCGCGCCTATTCACTCGCCGTTGATCTCGCCTCGCCGGCGCAGGTCGGCGGACTTGGGGGAGGAGATGCCGAGAGACTTGGCGCGGCGGTGGATGCGCGGAAGGAATTGCCCCCTTGCCGGGCGAGTGCAGCCCTTCGAGGGGCGCGTCCGCCGGCGCCGATACCTTGTTCGCCGCATCGAGGGGCGGTGACGGTGGCTTGAGTGGCCGGAGGGTTACTCCGCGAGGATGCGCCGCAACGAGCGGCGCCGTGCGAGGAACACCTTCCCCAACCGCGGGCCTCCTGCTTTAGGTAACGTCGGCATCGATCGGGGCGATGGACCTGGCGTCAATCATGAACGCGGCTTCCCTCCTCCGCGCCCGCCGATGGCGAGCACTGCGTCCATATATTCGCTGTGACACACTGGAGGAATTGACGGGACTCGCCACGGAAGGAACCCACGGTGGATATAACGGTTCGCCAGAATAGCTTGCAGGCTATCGCTCTGATCATTGTGGCCGCAGCGGCCCTTTGGCTCGTCGGTGTCGCGTTCCTGATGGCCCTGCGCCCGCGTTACTGCCTTCACCTGTTCGAGAAGATGAGCGCCAGTCTGGAGCGCTCAAACTGGCGCCTTCAGTTCACTGAGCAAGGATTGCGCGTGCTAGCCGGTGTGGCGCTGATCGTGCGGGCATCGGCCTCCAAGCTGCCGCTGGTCTTCGAGGTTGCAGGATGGCTGTTGGTTACAAGCTCGCTGCTGATCATGGTCGCCCCGATACGGTGGCATGGTGCGTACGGGAGGTGGTGGGTGACGCGGCTTACGCCTTTCGTGATTCGCATACTTTCTCCTGTGCCGGCAGCGGCAGGTGCCGGACTGATCTATGCGGTGCTGTAGAGGCGCCGTGTTTTCTTCAACCTCGCGGTCGGAAGCCGAAAACCGCAAGAAGCATCCGAGGCGAACCCACTGCTAGTTCGCAATGGCGCGTAAGAGCGCATCCGGCACGGACGCGTAGAGCGGGAGACGTTGCGCTGCGGCGGCGTCACAACCCGCAGCGACAACTCATATCGAGTTTCAGTGGACGCCCGCTGACAACAGGCAACCTCAATTGCGCGGCACGTGCCTCTTCAGACGCGGTGATCAACCTGAGACCGCGCGTGCCCACAAAATCGCCATCGTGTGTTGCCAGTGGCACACGGTGATAGAGGGCTGTCGTGGCGATCCATCCGTCGGCCTTCTCGAGGCGCTTGCCCATCCGCTCGCGATCGACCAAGACCCGGGAATACAAGCGCTCCATTCCGGCCTGGAATGGGATGATCGGATACTCGACCAGAAAGAGATTCAGATGAAGGTGGCGCCGTGGCCCAACATCTCGCCGCAGAGCCCCGAATAGGAGCTCCCCGGCCGTGATGAACGACACGGCGATCTGATAGCCGTGCAACAGGCTGAGGTACTCCCAGCCGATGGAAGTGCCCTTCAGGAGATACGAGGCAACGTCGGTATCGATCAGGGCGATCGGCTTCTTGTCGTTCATGAACGCGGCTCTCCTCCTCACCCCCGCCGAATGGCGAGCACCGCCTGCATGTACTCGTCGTCGAACTCCTCGGCACAGATGCCGAAGATGTCCTCCGGTCGCGCGCCTCGTGTAATGCGCTCCTCCGGCTTTGCTCGCGGCAAATCGCGATACGGATCTTTGAGGTACGCGCTCTCGATTCCAGCGTCGTCCCCATCGGCGGTCGGGTCACTTTCATCGGCAATCGACTGTGTCATGCAGCGCTCCTTGTCGTTGAACAGGAATGCGAGATTCCGTCTCGCGAGAGGCGCGACAGAATACGAAATGCGAAGAAGGATTTCCTCCGCACGTTCATGCGAGCGGGCATCATCAGAACGCTTCGTACAAACGTACTCGTTGACGATGATTCGATCGCGCGAAATGGTTTCTCAGGCGAGTGCCGGGGGCTGCGCGATCACCCACTACGCCAGAGCAGCCAGTGAATTCGGCACACGAGAAGCGCGTAAAGGACGCCGCAGCAGGAGACGTATAATCGCGCTGGCTAGTCTTAAGAGCATCGTCATGAGTCCAAGCGATATTCACGACATCGTCGTCTATTCGAGTGATAGGCGACCGGCGCTAGTTGTGGAAGTGAAGGCCGCCAGAGAGACATTTCCCGATCGTGCTTCGGCACTGAGGCGAAGTCTCTTGCAGCGCGATCGGCTTCTCGGCGAAAGCTTCTTTCTCCTGGCGTACAGCACATCTCTGTTCCTCTGGGACAAGAACGCGCCCGCCAATGCCAAGCAAAAAACTGCAGCCGCAGGCTTGAAGCATGCGTACATGATTACGAACTGCCCAGTTCGTGGCGTTGGAAGAGAAGATGTACGAGCTGTATATCGCGCCCAGACTTCGACGAAAGGAGGCGCGCGCGCGCGGATGACGGGCAGAAAAGCGAAACAGGCGGCGATAGGCCACGCCTGAAGAACTCAGCGGAGAAACATCAAGCCTCGGTCGCGAGCACGCGTCCCGAACGCGCAGGAGCGTAAGCCCCCTTCGGCCCATAAGTAGGCACTTCGCGCGACTGCCCCGTCAGCGTAGTCAGCAGCGTTTCCACCCGCTTCATGCGCGCCGCAACGAGCGCACCGTTGCGATCATTGAGCTCGCGGCAGCGAGCCGCGCCTTTCGCGCACTCCGCCCAACGCGCCTTCAGCGAGCCCTGCGGATCACACCAGTTCATCAGCTGCAGCACACCGGCGGCGTCGACGCCGCGCCCGTGCATGCGACAAAGATTGCGGCGCTCTTCCTCAGCGCTCAACAAGGTACCGACGGACACCTGGCGCAGAGCCATCACGCTCTCGAGCGTTTCGATGTCGTTGGAGACGAGCAGCGCGTGCTCGCGATCCAACAGGCTCGAGAGCTCCGTGAGCTGAGTCACTTCAGTGGACAGGATCGAGGCAAGGGCCTCGCGGCAGGCGTTTACTTCCAAGCTCTACTTCCCATTGAGCGGCGCAAGCGCCTGCTCGATCTGCATCAGGTTGTCGGCGACCTTCCCAGAGGAAACCTTGTAGGTCCCTTGCTCGATCGCAGCGGAGATTGCGGCCACCTTGGCCTCATCTACAGCAGGCATATCCTTTACCATCTGTTCCAGCTCGACGAGCTGGCGCGCAGTGCCCGTGATGTGCACTGCTTCGTTAGATTGCTGTTCGGCCGTCTTCGGCTCGCCCGTGACGTCGCGAACACGGCTCACGGCGCGGCCTGCGCCTACGGCAGTCGTCCCGCGATTATCTGTCCCACTGATTTTGCTGGACACGTCAGGTCTCCTCGATCCCGTGCCAGTGATATCGACCGCCATGGGAAATACTTTAGGGTGTGATTCGAATCACGTCGGCGGTCTCCACGACCCCCTCGACGATCCGGCCTGAGGACAGATTCTGGGCCTTTATCCGGCCCGCCACCGGCGCGTCGTTCATCGCGACGCCTGCGGCCCGTACCTCCATGCCCCCTGCGGCGGCCAGCAGAGTGACGTGCTGCCCTCGCTTCACCAGGGAATCGGCCACCATGGCGTCCGCTGTAACGGCGGCTCCGGCACCCAGGGGGCGCTTCAGCGTACGACCCTCGAGCTCGGCGGCTTGCGTCAAATAATCATCACCCGCGCCCGTGACGGTGCGCGTCTGTACTTCTACGTCGTCTGCGGTGAGGCGAGCACCTCGGCCCACGGCGTGGCGGAGTACCAGAACTGAGGTCTGGGTCTCAATATTCACTGGGACGTACACCGTCCATACGACGGGGTTTACGCAACTCACTGCTACGGTCATGCGTGCGCGGAAGGTGGCGCCGCTTGGCAGGGCCACCTTTAGAGGGTTGGTACAGACTGCGAGTCGCAGCCGGGAGTCCAGGTCGCCTACGTTTACCTGGATGCTGCCGGGCTTCTGTGAGGGCACCTGCTCTAATACATATGCCTGCGCGGCTGCGCGGACTGTTTCGAGAGATTGGATTTCCTGCGCGAACGCTGGAGCGCTCAACAATGTGAGGTACGGCACCAGGCGTCGGAATGTCGACACATGCTTCATAAGTGATGGGGTGGTTGCAAGCGGTGGGCCAAGATTGAAGAAGCCCTCAATCGCCGGGCGGCTGAGAGAATAGAGAGAGCGCGCGCGAGCGAGAGCGAACGAACGAAGCGTCAGATGACTGCAGCTCTTCTCAGCCGCCCGGCGATTGAGGGCTTCTTCATCCTAAAGTTCCGGCGACCCGAAGCCGATACAGGGTCGCGACGCGGCGATTCACCGCCACGACCGCGGCAATCCTTTGCCGCCCCCAGTGACGCCGCTCACGAAATAACACGCAATCTGGCGCAACCCGCGCCCTACAACCCTTTGGCATCCGTTTTGCTTTGGTCCCCACCAGTCATTTATCTGGCGGTAACGACCAATGCCATTGAACCTGGATGCGTATCTCGGCGTGCACGCAGACGCCCTGAAGCTGCGCTCACAGCGAACGGAGCTCCTCGCTCGCAACCTTGCGAACGCGGACACCCCGGGCTATCAGGCGCGTGACATCGACTTCAAGGCTGCGCTCGCGCAGGTCGCAGGCGGCGCTGACGCCCCCGTCGCACTGAAGACGACGCATACCAATCAGATCGCCACGGCGATCGACGCCAGCGGCGAAACCACCGCCAATCTCAAATACAGAGTGCCGATGGCCCCCTCCCTCGACGGCAACACCGTCGACGTGCAGATGGAGCAAGCGAACTTCGCCGAGAACTCGGTGCGCTTCCAGGCGACGCTCACCTTCCTGAACGCTCGTTTCCGCGGCCTCATGACCGCCATTACCGGTCAGTGATCGGCCGCCCGTAAGCGAAGGAGCTATTTAAATGCCTTCATTCAAGATCTTCGACGTCGCAGGCTCCGGCATGTCCGCGCAGTCCGTGCGGCTGAACACGGTCGCGAGCAACCTCGCGAACGCGGACAGCATCAGCGGCGACCCGAGCACCGTCTACAAGGCGCGCCACCCGATCTTCGAGGCCGTGAAATCTTCGCTGTCGCAGCCGAACGGCGGCAACGCCGCTGTGCAGGTGAAGGGAATCATGGAGAGCCAAGCCACGCCGAGCGCACGCTACGAGCCCGGCAATCCGCTCGCGAACCAGGACGGCTACGTCTATTCGCCGAACGTAAACGTCGTCGAAGAAATGGTGGACATGATCTCCGCCTCGCGCGCCTACCAGAACAACGTCGAAGTGATGAACACATCGAAAGACCTGATGCTCGCCACGCTGCGGCTCGGCCAGTAAGAGAGAAGTAATTTATGACCACGACCAACACGAACAATACGACCGACCCGTATGCGTTCATCAACGGCAACAAGGCGTCGACCCAGCAGACCAACAACAACGGTCAGCTCGATCAGAACGCGTTCCTGAAACTGATGATCGCGCAGCTCAAGAACCAGGATCCGACCAAGCCCCAGGATCCGTCGGAGTTCATGAGCCAGCTCGCGCAGTTCAGCCAGGTGACGAGCACGCAGAACATGGAGACGTCCATCCAGTCGCTCACCGATTCGATGCGCTCGACGCAGCTTCTGAACGGCACGAGCCTCGTGGGTCACGACATCCTTTCCAAGGCCACGACCGACACCATCGACGCGGGCGGCACGGTCGCCGGCGCCGTCGACGCGCCGAAGGGCACCACGGCCGTGAAGATCGTCGTCAAGGACGCGGCCGGCTCCGAAGTGCGCACCTTCGACCTGAAGAACATCGTCCAGGGGATCAACAGCTTCACCTGGGACGGCACGACCAACACCGGCGTCGCCGCGCCTGCGGGCCAGTACACGTTCTCGACCGTGGCCACGGTCAATGGCGAGAGCGGCGCACTCGATCCGCTCCTCATGAGCAAAGTGGGCAGCGTCTCGATCGACCCCTCGAGCAGCGCGCTCACCCTGAACACCACCACGGGCGCCGTCGCCCTCGCCGACGTCCGTCGCGTCCTCTGACGCCCACCGAATTTCGCTTAGGAGCAGCACCAAATGCCTTTCCGTCTTGCACTGTCCGGTCTCAACGCGGCCCAGTCCGATCTCACCGTGACGGCCAACAACATCGCCAACGTCGCAACCACGGGCTTCAAGGGTTCGCGCGCCGAGTTCGCGGACCTGTTCGCCTCCTCCCAGCAGGGTGTGAGTGCCACCGCCATCGGTAACGGGGTGAAGGTCGCGAACGTCTCGCAGCAGTTCAGCCAGGGAAACATCGACTTCACGGACAACAGCCTCGACCTCGCGATGAGCGGCAACGGCTTCTTCGTGATCAACGACAACGGTGCCCTGTCGTACACGCGTGCCGGCTCGTTCCAGGTGGACAACAACGGTTACGTGGTCAATTCCAAGGGCCAGCGCCTGCAGGTGTATCCGCCACTCGCCAACGGTGGCTTCAACACCGGCGGCCTGTCGGATCTGAGCCTCAGCACCGGCGTGAGCGCTCCGCAGGCGACGAACAAGATCAACGCGCTGTTGAACCTACCGGCGAACGCGACACCCCCCGCCACCGGAACGTTCGACCCGGCCGACACCTCGAGCTTCAACAACGCCACGTCGTTGACGATCTATGACTCGCTGGGCGCCGCGCACACGGCTTCCATGTACTACGTAAAGACGGCGACGCCGAACGCGTGGGAAACACATCTTTACGTCGACGGCACCGCGGTTACCGGCCCCGGCGGCGTCACCGCGCAGCCGCTTACCTATACCGACGCCGGCGCGCTGGTTACACCAACGGACGGTCACTTGTCCTGGGGTCCCTACACGCCGGCCACCGGCGCCGCGGCGATCAACATGGATTTCGACTACCGCCAGACCTCGCAGTACGGCCAGAACTTCACGGTGAACTCGGTGACGCAGGACGGCTTCACCACCGGCCGCCTCATCGGCATCGACATCGACCAGGGCGGCGTCGTGGAAGCGCGCTTCACCAACGGCCGCTCGAATCCGCTGGGCCAGGTCGCGGTCGCGAACTTCGCGAATCCGCAGGGCCTGCAGCAGCTCGGCGATACGTCGTGGGCCGAGACCTTCTCGTCCGGGCAGGCGGTGAAGGGCGAAGCGGGCAATTCGGGCTACGGCATCATCCAGGCCGGCGCGCTCGAGGCCTCGAACGTCGACATCACGGCGCAGCTCGTGAACATGATCACCGCGCAGCGCGACTTCCAGGCGAATGCGCAGATGATCAGCACGGCCGACCAGATCACCCAGACGATCATCAATATTCGCTAAGGGATACGGGCCGCTTAAATGGACAAGTTCCTGTACGTTGCGATGTCGGGCGCGAAGGAAACCCTGCGCGCACAGGCCGCGAACAGCCACAACCTCGCGAACGCGAGCACCAACGGCTTTCGCGCGGATCTGTCGGCGTTCCAGAGTCGCGCGGTGGCGGGCTCGGGCTATGCGTCGCGGGTCTACGCAACGAACTCGACGACGGGCTGGGACCAGACCGTCGGCGCGCAGATGTACACGGGACGCGACCTCGACGTCGCCGTCCAGGGCGATGGCTTCATCGCGGTGCAGGGGCGCGACGGCCGCGAAGCCTACACGCGCGCGGGCGATCTCATGGTCGATGCCAACGGGCAGCTCATGACCAAGACCGGCCTGCCGGTGCTGGGCGACGGCGGCCCGCTGAGCGTGCCGCCGAATAACTCCCTCGCCATCGGGCCGGACGGAACGATCTCCATCGTGCCGCAGGGCCAGGGGCCGGAGACCACCGCATCCATCGGCCGCATCAAGATCGTCAATCCCGGCAACGAGAACCTCGACCGCGGCGACGACGGCCTCTTCCGCATGAAGGATGGCAGCGATGCGCCGTCCGACGCCAACGCACGCCTCACCTCCGGCTCGCTCGAAGCGAGCAACGTGAACGCCGCCGAGTCGATGGTGAACATGATCGAGCTCGCGAGGAACTTCGAGCTGCAGGTCAAAGCCATCAAGGCCGCCGAAGACAACGGCGCCGCTTCTTCCCAGCTGCTGCGAACCTGACGCGCGTAGCCCTATCTACGAGGAACGACTGAAATGAATCCAGCACTGTGGGCCGCGAAAACGGGACTCGATGCGCAGAACACGCGCATGACGGTCACGTCGAACAATCTCGCGAACGTTGCGACCAACGGTTTCAAGAAGGACCGTGCCGTGTTCGAAGACCTGATGTACCAGAACTACAAGCAGGTCGGTTCGGCCACTTCGACGGACACGCGTTCGCCGAGCGGCTTGCAGCTCGGCACGGGTGTGCGCACCGTTGCCACGACCAAGAACTACACGCAGGGCAACCTGCTCGTGACCAACAACTCGCTCGACGTCGCGATCGAGGGCCAGGGCTTCTTCCAGATCCAGATGCCGGACGGCACGACGGCGTATACGCGCGACGGCGCGTTCCAGAAGAACGAGCAGGGCGAAGTCGTGACCTCGAGCGGCTATCGCGTGCAGCCGGGCATCAACATTCCGACGAACGCGACGTCCGTCGCCATTGGCGCGGATGGCACGGTGACCGCGCAGGTTTCCGGGCAGTCGGCGCCAGTGCAGGTCGGCACGTTGCAGCTTGCGAATTTTGTGAATCCGTCGGGGCTGCAGGCGCGCGGCGAGAATCTGTTGGTCGAGTCGGCGTCGAGCGGGCCGCCGCAGCCGGGGACGCCGGGTTTGAATGGTCTTGGGCAGCTTCAGCAGGGGTCGCTCGAGAGCTCTAACGTGAACGTGGTGGAAGAGCTGGTGACGATGATTGAAACCCAGCGCGCTTACGAGATGAACTCGAAGGCGATTTCGACTACGGATCAGATGCTTCAGTACGTGACGAATAACGTTTAAGGGTGAATGTTCAGATGTTCAAGTCACGGACCGTAAGAAGCCCTCAATCGCCGGGCGGCTTGGAACCGACAGTCATTCGCGTCGCCGCCGTTGCCGCCGCGGTGCTGCTCGCCGCGTGCGCACCGCGCCCGCCGAAGGACGACTTCCCGGACGATGCGTTCCCCGAACCCGAAGCGCCGGTCGTGAACGACGGCTCGATCTATCGCACGGGCAACGACGTCGCGCTGTTCGAGAATGCGACGGCGCGCCGTGTCGGTGATGTCGTCACCATTCACCTCGTCGAAAGCACGGCCGCCTCGAAGAGCTCGAGCACCACGACCTCGAAGAAGACGTCGCTGAGCATGCCCGGCCCGACGCTGATCGGTAAGCCGGTCACGATCAACGGCAACCCCATTTTCGATACCTCGGTCGAGGGCGCGAACTCGTTCGATGGCAAGGGCGACAGCGCGCAGAGCAACCAGCTCACCGGCGACGTCACCGTGGTCGTGATGAAACGCCTGCAGAACGGCCTCCTCCAGGTGCGCGGCCAGAAGTGGATCTCCATCAACCAGGGCAAGGAATACGTGCGCATCCAGGGGTACATCCGGCCCATCGACATCCAGCCGGACAACTCGATCGAATCCACCAAGGTGGCGAACGCGTCGATCTCGTACGGCGGCAAAGGCCCGGTGGCGAGTGCCTCGGCGCCGGGGCTGCTGGCCCGGTTCTTCAATTCCAAGTGGATGCCGTTCTGAGGCCTCCGGATCGCTCTTATATATGTATCGAATCACTTACAGGCTGATGCTCCTCGCCGCCACGGCCCTGCTGGTGGCTATGCCGGCCGCCCAGGCCGAGCGCGTGAAAGACATCGCGTCCGTCGCGGGCGTGCGCACGAACCAGCTCATCGGCTACGGCCTGGTCGTCGGTCTCGACGGCACGGGCGACCAGACGAGCCAGGCGCCGTTCACGATCCAGAGCATCCGAAGCATGCTGGCGAAGTTCGGCGTGACGATTCCGTCGAACGTGAATCCGCAGCTCAAGAACGTCGCCGCCGTCGTGGTGACGTCGGATCTGCCGCCGTTCACGAAGACCGGGCAGACCATCGACATCACCGTCGCCTCGATCGGCAACGCCGGCAGCCTGCGTGGCGGCAGCCTTCTGATGACGCCCCTGCGCGGCATCGACGGCGAGGTCTACGCGATCGCCCAGGGCAGCATGGTGGTCAGCGGTTTCGGCGTGAACGGCAAGGACGGTTCGCGCGTCTCGCTGAACGTGCCGAGCGGCGGCCGCATTCCGAATGGCGCCACGGTCGAGCGCGAAGTGCCGACGAATTTCGCGACCACGCCGAACGTGATGCTCAACCTGAACACGCCGGACTTCACCACGTCCGCGCGCATGGCGCAGGCAATCAACAAGCTGCTGGGGGACGGAACCGCCGAGGCCGTGGACGCGGTGTCGGTGAAGGTGATTGCACCGGTCGATCCGAACCAGCGCATCGCGTATGTCTCGACGCTCGAGGGCATCGAGCTTCAGCCCGGAGACGCGCCGGCTCGCGTCATCATCAATTCACGCACCGGCACGGTAGTGATCGGCTCGCGTGTTCGCGTGACGCAGGCGGCGGTCGCGCACGGTTCGCTGTCGGTGACGATTACAGAGCGTACAGACGTGAGTCAGCCGAATGCGTTCAGCAAGGGTGGGCAGACGGTCGTCACGCCGCGCTCGTCGATCGATGTCGGGCAGCCGGGCGAAGCGCGCATGTTCGTGTTCAACGCCGGCGTGAATCTCGATGAGATCGTGCGCGCGGTGAACCAGGTGGGCGCCGCGCCGGGCGATCTCGTGGCGATTCTCGAAGCGCTCAAGGAAGCGGGCGCGCTGCGAGCCGAGCTCGTTGTGATCTAAGCGCCACCGTGCCATGACCTCCTCTGTCGCCGACGCCAGCCTGATTGCCAACAGCCCGTCCGTTTATACGGACCTGAGCGGCTTGTCTGCGCTCAAGCGCGAAGCGCAGACGCAGAGCCCCGAGGCGGTGCGCAAGGTCGCGCAACAGTTCGAGAGTGTGTTCGCGAAGATGGTGCTGTCGTCGATGCGACAGGCCAGTTCCAGTTTTGGCGACCAGCTGTTCGGGAGCGACCAGCAGCAGTTTTACCAGGGCATGTTCGACGACCAGCTCTCTGTCGAGTTGACGAAAGGTAAAGGCCTGGGGTTGGCCGACATGCTCGTTCAGCAGCTCACTCGGTCAGGACTCGTCAAGGGCGGTGACGCCGCCAAAGGTGACGCTTCTGGAGCCGCTGATGCCGCCGGTAAGAAAGATGCGTCGTTTATCGGCGCATCTACAGGCGCCGACATGAAGCGCGATTTTCTGATCAACGCCGCGCGCGGCGCACAGAGGGCGTTCCCGACAACGCCCTCCGCACCCGTCCAAGGGAACGGCGAGTCGAGCGAGAAACCCGTCTCATCCACGCTGCTCGGAACAACCAGCGAATCCGCCCTCGACGCCACTACACACTTCATCGACAAGATGCTCGCGGGCAACGCCGAGGCAAACGCGTCAAAACAGTGGCAGGCCGGTTCGCCCGAAGAGTTCGTGCAACAGCTGTGGCCCTGCGCGCAGGAAGCCGGCAAGGCGCTCGGCGTGGATCCGAAACATCTGCTGGCGCAGGCGGCCCTCGAAACAGGTTGGGGCAAGTCCCTGCCCTGCGACACCGACGGCACGACCAGTTTCAACTTCTTCGGCATCAAGGCCGGCGATTCCTGGCAGGGAGATAGCGTTTCAGTGAAGACACTCGAGTTCGAAGGCGGCGTGCCCGTCCCGCGGCAGGCGAAGTTCCGTTCCTACGACTCCGCAGCCGACAGCTTCCGCGATTATGTTGATGTTCTGCGTAACAACCCGCGCTACGCGGACGCGCTGAACACGGGCAGCGATGCCAAGGCTTTCGCCCACGGACTTCAGCGTGGCGGTTACGCCACCGACCCGCGATATGCAATGAAGATCGAGGCGATTGCACAGAATCTCGGCGCCCGCGCGCCGATTTCCGAGACGGCGCTCAAGTCTTCGACAACAGCGCCGATGACACAACCGATGGACCTGTTCTGAGGCCGGCATGGGTAATTTCCTTTCGACAAGCGTCTCCGGCCTGCTCGCGTTCCAGCGTGCGATCGATGCCACGAGCCAGAACATCTCGAACGTCAGCACGCCGGGCTACAGCCGGCAGCGCGTCGACCTCGCTGCGCGCCCCGCGCAGATGTATGCCAACGGCTGGGTCGGCAACGGCGTCCAGGTAAACACCACCGCGCGCGTCTACGACGACATGCTCGCGGACCAGGTGCGTGTCTCGTCGAGCAGCTTCAGCAGCCTCGATTCGTACACCACGTTCATGAATCGCGTGAACGACATGTTCTCGAACACGACGACGGGCCTCACCCCGTCGCTGCAGAAGTTCGCGAACGCGATGCAGGACGTGGCGAACAACCCCACGAACTCCTCGTCCCGGCAGGTGCTGCTGAGCGAAGCGAACGGGCTGACGGATCGCCTGCAGTCCTACAACACGCAGCTCACCCAGCTCAGCAAACAGATCGAAACCTCGATCAGCGGCGAGGCCTCGGAAATCACCACGCTCTCCACGGGCATCGCCAACCTCAACGACCAGATCTCCGCGGCTTACGCGCGCGCCAACCAGCCGCCCAATGACCTGCTGGACCAGCGCGACCAGCTGCTCGACCAGCTCGCGACGCATGTGGACATCACCACCGTCAAACAGGGCGACGGCGCGATCAACGTGTTCGTCGGCAGCGGCCAGCCGCTCGTCGTCGGCAAGGACGCGTCCTCGATCGTGACGACCACCGACCCGTACGACACCACTCGCCAGACCATCGGCCTCAAGGGCCCGGGCGGCACGCCGGTCGACATTACCGCCAGCATCACGGGCGGCTCGCTCGGCGGCACGATGGCTTTCCGCAGCGAAGTGCTCGACCCCACGCGCAATGCGCTGGGCCGCATCAGCGTCGTGCTGGCGGATACGATCAACGAGCAGCATCACGCCGGCATCGACCTCAACGGCAATGCCGGCACGGATCTCTTCAAGGTGGGCAGCCCAACGGTGCTCGCTCACGCCGCGAACACCGGCACCGGTGTTCCGACTGTCACGCGCACGGATGACACGAAGCTCACGACGTCGGACTACATCCTGACGAAGACGTCCGCAGGAACGCCGCCGGCGCTGGACACCTGGGCGCTGCGGGACGCCGCCACAGGCGCGCCTGTGACCATGACCGGAACCGGCACGGCTTCCGACCCTTTCAAGGCCGACGGCCTGGAAATCGTCGTGAACGCGAGTGCCGCGGTCAACGATCGCTTCGAGATCCGCCCCACGCGTGACGCGCCGACCGGACTCGGCGTCGCGATCACCGATCCCGGCAAGATCGCGGCGGCCGCGCCGATCCGTACGGCGGCGGCGGCTGCCAACACCGGCACGGGCACGATCACCGCAGGCAGCGTCGTGGACGCGACAGACGCGAACCTGCGCACCACGTCCACGATTCAATTCACGGGGGCGAACACCTATTCCATCAACGGCGCCGGCTCGTTCACCTATACGGCGGACCAGCCGATCGTCATCAACGGCGCATCGGTCACGATTTCCGGCTCGCCGGCCGTCGGCGATACCTTCACGATCAGCGACAACACCGGCGGCACAGGCGACAACCGAAACATCCTTGCGATGTCGGATTCGCTTTCGAATCCGGTCATCAACAACGGCACGACCTCGCTGAACAGCGCGACCAGCAGTCTCGTCGGACAGATCGGCTCGCAGGCGCGCCAGGTGCAGTCGAGCCGGGACGCGCAGCAGATCGTGCAGCAGGAAGCCTCCGACGCTCGCGACTCCGTCTCGGGCGTGAACCTCGACGAGGAAGCGGCGAATCTCATCAAGTATCAACAGGCGTATCAGGCCGCCGCGCAGATGATCAGTGTCGCGAGCCAACTGTTCGACTCCATCCTCGCGGCGGTCAGGAACTGAAGATGAGAATCTCGACGGCGGGAATCCACAACGCGGCGCTGGGCCAGATGATGGCCAAGAGCGCCGCGCTCGCGAAGACCCAGAACCAGATTGCGGCGGGCACGCGCATCCTGACGCCGGCGGACGATCCGATCGGTGCCGCGCAGGGGCTCGAGCTCGATCGCGCGCTCGCCGAATCGCAGCAGCAAGGCAAGAACACGACCGCGGCCACCAATCGGCTGTCGCTCGAAGAACAGACTCTTGGCGACGCCACCTCGCTCCTGCAGCGCGTCCGTGACCTCACGGTCGAAGCGAACAATCCCACGCTCGATGACGGCGCGCGCAAGTCGATCCTGTCCGAAGTGCAGGTGCGCTACCAGGATCTCGTCGATCTTGCGAATCGCAAGGACTCGAACGGCGAGTACCTCTTCTCCGGTTATTCCACGCTGACACAGCCTTTCGTGAAGTCCGGCGGCACCGTCACCTACCAGGGCGACGACGGCACGCGCGTGCTCCAGACCGGCCCTTCACAACGCGTGACGGACGGACATCCCGGCTCCGCCGTGTTCATGAACATCCCGCAAGGCAACGGCACGTTCCTCACCGGCGCGGATACGGCCAACACGGGCTCCGCGACGATCGATGTCGGCACGGTCACCAATGCCACAACCTGGGGCGCCGGCGGCACGTTCACGATTCATTTCACGAGCCCGACGGACTACGAGGTGCTCGACAGCACCAACACGCAGATCTCGACGGGCACGTATGCTTCGAGCGGCACGGGCATCACGATCAATGGTGCGCAGGTGCAGATCACCGGCGACGCCGCGATGGACGATAAATTCACCGTCGGGCCCGCGGGCGCCGAGGACATGTTCTCCGCAGTGGGCAAGCTCCTCACCACACTGCAGCGACCCAGCGGGTCGACGTCACAGAACGCGCAGTTCGCGACGGAGATGGGCCAGGCGCTCAAGCAGATCGACAACTCGCTTGAGCGCATCTCGGATGTCCGCTCGGAAGTGGGCGCGCGCCTCGCGGTGCTGAGCGATTCGACGGACGACCAGGCCAATCGGCAGCTCGACCTGAAGACCCAGCTCTCGCAGATCCGCGACCTGGATTATGCCGACGCCATCACAACCCTGAACATCCAGCTTTCCGGTTTGCAGGCGGCACAACAGTCTTACGCGAAGATCGCCGGGCTGAACCTGTTCAACTACCTGCGATAGTGAGACGCGCATCGCCTTTACGGAAAGTCGCGTACTCAAGTTCCCCCGCATAGCACCGATACAGGGCTCAGTACGCGAGCTGACCACCAAGGGTCGCCGCAGGTAAGCCAAGGGCTCCGGGCGAAGTGGTAACGGGGTCAGGTCAAAATCGAGGAGTTTTTTAAATGCCCCAGGTAATCAATACGAACGTGATGTCGCTGAATGCTCAGCGCAACCTCACGACGTCCGGTAACGCGATGGCCACGGCCATTCAGCGTCTGTCTTCGGGTCTGCGCATCAACAGCGCGAAGGACGACGCGGCCGGTCTTGCGATCTCGGATCGTATGACCACCCAGATCTCCGGCCTCAACCAGGCCGTCCGCAATTCGAACGACGGTATCTCGCTCGCGCAGACGACTGAAGGCGCCTTGCAGGAAGTCACGAACAACCTGCAGCGCATTCGTGAGCTGGCCGTGCAGTCGGCCAACGCGACGAACAGCGACAGCGACCGCGCCGCTCTCGACCAGGAAGTGCAGCAGCGTCTCGCTGAAATCACCCGTATCGCCTCGCAGACCTCGTTCAACGGTCGCAAGGTGCTCGACGGCTCGTTCGGTAACGCGGTGTTCCAGGTCGGCGCAAACGCCGGCGAAACGATCAGCCTCGGCCTCAGCGCCAACATGAAGGCGAGCGCGGTCGGGCAGATTGCCCAGACCACGTCGGCTGACATCAGCGGCATGTTCACGTCGGGCGTGACGCTCGCCGCCGGCGCCCTGACGGTCGGCGGTAACGCCGTCGCGGCCGGCACGTACACCTCGGCCGCCCAGCTGACCACGGCGATCAACACCGCTGGCGCCACGGGCCTGACGGCGACCGCCACCGGTAACACGATCAGCTTCACCAACAGCACGGGCTCCGCGATCGCGATCGGCGGCACCGCGAACCCGCTCGGCATCACGACGGTGGCGGCGGCGACGACTCTCGGTGCGGGCGTCGCGCTTGCGGCCGGCGACCTGACCATCGGTGGTCAGAACGTCACGGGCACGTTCACGACGGCGGCCGGTCTGATCACGGCGATCAACGGTCTCGGCATCACGGGCCTGACGGCGGCGGCGAGCGGCAACGAGATTTCGCTGTCCAACGCGACTGGTTCGGCGATCGCGATTGGCGGTACCAACAACATCCTGGGTGCCACCACCGTCGCCGCGCAGACGACGGCCACTGGTACGCCCTCGGTGTTGAACGTCACGACGACCGGTGTTGCGGACTTCTCCACCACCAACGCGTCGTTCACCGTTGACAGCACCACTGTCACGCTGACTGCGGACTACACGACCGGAGCGGGCTGGACCGACGCCGCTACGGCCATCGGGACGCAGTTGGGCGCGGGCTACACGGTCGGGTACAGCGGCGGTGTGCTCTCGATCACCCGCAATGACACGGCGTCGGCGCACACCGTCACTGTTACGGGTGCGGACGCCGGCGCGACTGGCGTGGGCATCACGAACACGACTGGCTCGGTCGGTACTGCCGACAGCACGACCGCAGGTACGGCGACCAGCACCGGCGTGGACGCTGCGGTCACGGCTACTGGCACCACCACGAACGGCGCGGCTTCGGCCGACATGACCGTGGCCTTCTCGGCCGCGAGCATGACGCTCGCCGCTGCCGCGCTGACCATCAAGCTCGGTGCGAACGGCTCGGTGGTGGACCTGGCCGGCACGTATGCCGATGGCCAGGCGCTGGCGGATGCGATCAACAACAAGGTGGGCGGTTCGTACGCTTCGTACGACACGACTGCCAAGACGCTGACGCTCATGGCTGGCGACGACATCACCCTCGGCGGCACGAAGTACGGCGCCGGCGCGGGTAACTTCGGGTTTGCGGCGGCCTCGACGACGGTTGCTGCCGACACGAACTACCTCGACACGGTGAACGTGAAGAGCACGGCGAAGGCCAACGAGTCGCTGCTGCGTGTCGACGCGGCGCTGAACTCGGTCAGCACGCTGCGCAGCACACTGGGCGCCATCCAGAACCGCTTCCAGTCCACGATCAACAGTTTGCAGGCTGTGTCCGAGAACCTCTCGGCCTCACGCAGCCGCATCCTGGATACGGACTTCGCGGCCGAGACGGCAAACCTGACCCGCTCGCAGATTCTGCAGCAGGCCGGTACCGCGATGGTTGCGCAGGCGAACTCTGTTCCGCAGAACGTCCTGTCGCTGCTCCGCGGCTAATCGAGATGAGTAACGCGTGACGGAGCTCGTCAGAGCGATGTCCGAGCAGGCGGCGACGGCAACCCCGTCGCCGCCTGCCGTTGCTTTTGAGCACGCCGTCACTGACAAGGCTGCGCCCGCCGCGCAGCATGCGACATATGCGGCAACGCCTGCTCCGGCTCCCCCGCCCCCCGATCCGGGCGAGGAAGTGATGAAGGCCGTGGCCGCGCAGATCGAGTCCTATCTCAGGGCCAATGGGCGCGACCTGCAATTCAGCGTCGACAGCGAAACCGGGCAGACCGTAGTCACCGTGCGCGACAAGTCGACGGGCGAAGTGATTCGCCAGATTCCGAACGCGGAGGCCTTGCGAATTTCGCGGGCGCTCGGCCAGCAACCGAATGCCCTGATCGACATTTCCATCTAGGGACCGAAGACTCAAACATGGCGACCAGCGCAATTTCCACGGGCGGCCTCGACGTCCCCACGCTCGTGAGCCAGCTCGTCACGGCCGAGCGCACCACGTACCAGACACCCATCACGGCGCGCGAGACGAAGGCCACCGTACAGCTGTCCGCCGTTTCGAGTTTGAAGGGTGCGCTGTCTTCGTTCCAGACCACAGTGGCCGGCCTCAAAGACGCCGCCAACTTCACGCCGCGCTCAACGAGCTCGAGCGATGAAGATGTCTTCACCGCCACATCGACTGGCGACGCTTCGACTGGCAGCTATGACGTGCAGGTGATTGCCCTTGCCAAGGCGCAGCAGCTGGCCTCCAGCGCGTTTACGGCCGGCAGCACCGCGGTCGTCGGTACGGGCAAGCTGACTGTCACCTACGGCGACAAGACGTTCGACGTCAACATCGATTCGACGAACAACACGCTCGCTGGCGTCCGCGATGCCATCAACAAGGCAACCGGCAACACCGGCGTGCAGGCGACCATCCTCAATGAACAGGGTGGCTCGCACCTGGTGCTCACATCCGCGCAGACCGGCGCCGCGAGCACCATCAAGATCGCCGCGAGCGGTGGCGACGGCGGGTTGGCACAGCTTGCATACAACGGTGTCGACACCGCGTCCATGACGCAGGTGCAGGCCGCGCAGGACGCGCACATCAAGATCGCCAACTTCGACCACTACAGCTCGACGAACGTCGTGACGGATGCGGTCGACGACGTCACGCTGTCGCTCAAATCCACGTCCACCGATCCCGTGACGCTCAGCATTACGGAAGACACGGCCAGCCTCAAGCAGAAGGTCACGCAGTTCGTCCAGGCCTACAACCAGCTGTATTCGACCTTCACGAATCTGCGCAGCTACGACGCCAACAGCAAGGCCGCCGGCCCGCTGCTCGGCGACGCCCTGCTCCGTGGCATTGAAGGTCAGATCGGCCTCGATCTGTCGAACCCTGTCAGCGGTGTCACGGGCCCCTATACAACGCTCGCGTCCATCGGCGTGACACGCCAGGCCGACGGCATGCTGGGGCTCGACAGCGCCAAGCTCGATAAAGCTCTGACGGCGGATCGCACTTCGGTCGCGAAGGTCTTCGGCGGCGACAACGGCGTGGCCGCGCGACTGTCCACCGACCTCACCAGCGCCCTGAAGAGCGGCGGCGCGATCGACGCGCGCACCACCTCGCTCAACGCGGATCTGAAGAAGGTGCAGGACGACAACGATGCGCTCGATGCCCGCATGCAGGTCCTCTCGGACCGCTACACCAGGCAATACACCGCGCTCGACACGCTGCTCACGCAGATGCAGGGCACTTCGGATTTCCTGACCAGCCAGCTCGCATCGCTGCCGGGCGGCAGCAGCAAGTAAGCGCCTCGACGACGCGCTTCACCGCGCAACGTCGAGCGAGATGCCGTAACGCTGTAGCGAAGTGCCCTCGAGGCGTCTCAGTGTTGCGCGGGCGGTTTGCAGGTCGAGTCGCGCCTGCAGGTTCGCGACTCGCGCGGACTCCAGGTCTGTTTGCGCTTCCAGTACGCGGCGGCTCGTCGAGAGGCCCGCGCGAAAGCGCTCCGTTTCCGCTTCGTACTGACGCCGGGAGAGATCGGCGGCCTGGCCGGCGATGGTCACGCTCTCCCGGCTGGTTTCTACGTCGCGGACGGCGTTGCGGACCGCGACCAGCACATCCTGCTCCAGTTGCTTTTCCCTCAGTTCGGCTTGCGTGAGCGCGAAGCGGCTCTGGCGGAAACGCGCCTTCTCGGCGACGCGTCCCAGCGGATAGGTGATGCTGATGCCGGCTTGCCAGTTGTGGCCGTCCGGTTCGGTGATGCCCGAGAACGAGCCGCGACGCGTGCTGTCACCGCCGTTGAAGCCCAGGGCGAGATCCAGATCCACGGAAGGCAGCAGATCGTTCCGGGCGAACGCCACGTCGAGCTGGGCGATCTCCAGGCTCGAGCGCGCGTTGCGAAGTGCGGGGTAGCGCTCTGTCGCGAGTCGATAGGAGCTTGCGATCGTCGGCGCGGGCTCGTTGGTGTCTTCGTCCGCACGGGTCGCGCCTAACGGCGTGTCGAACTGGAATCGGCCGATCAGCGCGGTGAGTGCGTCTTCGCTCGCATGCACGGTGCGCTGCGCGTCGAGCACGCTGCGGCGTGCGTTCGCGACGCCGACCTCCGCCTGTAGCACGTCGAGGCCCGTTGCCATTCCGGCCGTGCGGCGCGACTGCGCCTCGTTCAAGAGGGCCTGTGCGAGCTGCAGGCTTGCGCGGAAGACCTGCAGCTGATCGCGGGCGCCCGTCACGATGTAGTAGGCGTTCTCGGTTCCCTGGATGACATCCAACGCGCGGCTTTCGTAGTTGTTGCCGGCGACGTCGAGGCCCAGTTCGGCGCGGCGGATGACCTGTGAGTTGAGGCGCGTGCCGAAACCCTTGAGCAAGGGTTGTGTCACGGCGAGCGTGACGTCGGAGGTGTAGGCGGGACTGAGCGCGGCGACCGCAGGGTCGATGTTGAAGTGGTTGTTGTTCAGGCCGAGGCTCAATTGCGTGCCCGTGAGCAGGCGTTGGGATACGGCGGCACTCGCGTCGACGGTCGCGGTCATCGTTGACGGCAGGCTGAGGTCGGGGTCTATCGCGCTTCGGGTGACGGCCTTTCCCGTCGTTGCCGAGAAGATCGGCAGGAAAGTGCTGCGGGCGATGGGGACGTTGTCCTGCGCGATGGAGAGGGACTGGCGCTCGATCTCGAGGTCGAAGCCTCTTGCCAGGGCGAACTTTATGCATTCTTCGAGGGTGAGGATGGGGCCTGACGCCTCGGGCGTCGTGGCCTCGACCAGCGCTGCGGGCGCTGCGGGCGCTGCAAGCGCGGCGGGCGCGGGCAGTACGCTGCCGGGCGGCGGAGCGTTGGCCGGCGGCGTGGGCTGCTGGGCCATCACCAGCGCACACACGAGCGCAGGCACGAGCCCGAGCAGCCCCGCGCGTGATCGCCTTGGGCTCACGCTAAAACAGTCCTCTGCGCTGGGGGATCTCGATGCGGCTCGGGATGCCGGTGATGACCGTGTCGCCCTCTTTCAACCCCTCGAGCACCTGCGTGCTGATGTTGTCGGTGATCCCAAGCTTCACCAGCACCGGCTCCGGCGTTGCATTCCGATTGCCGGCCGGCAGGCGATAGACCACGGACGTATCCACTGAATCCGGTGGCACCAGCGGTGGCGGTGGATGCGGCGAGTTCGGATCCTGCGGAATCTGCACGCGCAGCGCCCCGTTCGGAATGCGCAATGCTTTCTCGGTCTTCGACACGACGATCGACACATTCGCCGTGAGACTCGGCCGCAACAGCAGGTCGGCGTTATCCACTTCGATGACGCCGTCGAAGTTGGTGATCGTGCTCTGCTGCGCGGTTTGCGCCGTCTGCTTCTCGGACGGCGTGTACGGGTTGCGGATCTGCGTGAGCTTGCCGTTGAACGTGCGGTCCGGTATCGCATCCACCGTGAAGGTCACCGGCTGCCCCGGATGCGCTGCCCACACGTCGACCTCGCTGATCGGCGCGATGATCCGCATCTTCGCCAGGTCCTGCGCGATCACGAACAGCGTCGGTGCGCTGAAGCTCGACACGACCGTCTTGCCGACTTCGACCTGCCGGAAGATCACGATGCCATCGATCGGCGAGGTCAGCGTGCAGCGGGACAGGTCCAGCTTCGCGTTCTCGACCGCCGCCTTGCGCGTGAGCAACGTGGCGCGCGCCTGTTCGAGCTGGGCCTGGATCTGCTCGTAATCCGCCTGCGTGACGAGATCCTTCTCTCGCAGGTCTTTCAGACGTTTCGCGCTCAGCTTCACGAGCGTCGAGGTCGCCTCCGCGGCGGCCATGTCCGCCTCCGCCTGGGTCACGCGCTGCTCGTACGTGGCGGGATCGATGCGCGCGAGCACCTGCCCCTTCTTCACCGTGCTGTTGAAGTCGACATTCACCTCCGTCACGAGACCGGAGATCTGCGAGCTGACTTCGACGCTGACGAGCGGCGTGAGCTGCCCGGTGGTGTTCACCGCCTGCACGATGTCGCCGCGCGAGACGGGCGCGATGGTGTAGTTCGCTTTCGGTTGATCGTCGCGATCGCGCTTCGCATAGACGACGACCGCGGCGGCGATGACGACTATCGCGCCGATTCCGAGGAAGGGAGTGATTCGCTTCTTGCGGGCCACGCGTGTCTCATCCTTGAGTTCGCGCAGGGAGGGTACACAAATACGCGGGGAGTTACACCGGGTGCGCGGCACGGCATGCGCTGTGCCATTACGTCGGCGAGATCAGCGCTCGACCAAGGTCGGAAAACCCACGTCTGTCACTGTGTGCGCGGGTCTTACGACTACCCGCTCGTGGTACCCCGGGCTAGACGACAAGGTCTCGGGGATTGCCGTTCGAGAAAGGCACAGGCGCAGGAACTGGAAACGACAATGATCCAGGCTGCCGCCTGACGCTTCCGCGGCAACCGTCTTCCAACGACCTCAGGGGTGTCGAGGTGGCGCGCTCGTTCTCAAATAAGCCACGATTGTTCTCAAGATGAGAACGAAACGCCCCGGCCCACGCCCGCAACTGGTGGAAATCCTCTTCGGCGCCTATCGCCGGCGGATTCTCGGTCTCCTGCTATTGCGCGTCGAGGAAAGTTTTTATGTGCGTGAGATCGCGCGGATCACTGGCGTGCCAGCGGGGTCCCTGCATCGGGAATTAAAGGCACTGGCGGATGGCGGCCTGCTGGCACGCACCACCGCGGGAAACCAGGTGCGATACCAAGCGGATCGCTCCTGCCCGATTTTCAAAGAGCTTGCCGGAATCTTCCGCAAGACCGCAGGGCTCGCCGATGTGCTGCGCGAGCTGCTGACACCATTGGGAAAGAAGATATCCCTCGCCTTCATCTTCGGCTCGGTGGCGCAGGGCAAGGCCCAACCCAGCAGCGATATCGACCTGCTGGTCGTCGGCTCGGTGCCATTCGCAGACGTCGTCGAGACGTGCCACGCTGGCACGCAACGGCTGGGGCGCGAAGTAAACCCCGTCGTGATGAGCAAGGCCGCCTTTCAGCGCAAGTCCCGCGAGCACGACCGTTTCATCTCGAGAGTGGCAAAGGAACCGAAGATCTTTCTGATCGGAGATGCCCGTGACTTTGAAAAACTTGCTGAAAATCGGTCAGCTTAAAGAGCACCCTGTCTCAGCTCAGGAAATCGAGCGGCTGCTCGCCGCCGCGCAACGGAATCTGCGCGATGCGCATGTGAAAGGAATCAGCGCTGAAACGCGTTTCGATGCCGCCTACAAAGCGACCATGCAGTGCGCGCTCGCCGCCCTGATGATGCACGGCTACCGTCCCGACACGAATCGGCCGGGACATCACATGACCGTACTTCAGAGCACGCCGGGTAAGTGGACGCCCCGTCAGCCACGTGTCTCTAGCTTCTTGGACGCTCGCTACGCGACAAACACCCGCGCATTCCGGAACAACCGCATCCACCCACTCCACTCACCGACGCCATCCGGGCGCCACGAGTTCTGCAGGTAGCGCGCCGAGCGCTCGGGGTGCGGCATCATGATGGTGACGCGGCCGTCCGCGCTGGTCACCGAGGTGATGCCCAAAGGCGAGCCGCCCGGGTTCGCGGGATAAGTGGTCGCGACCGTACGGTCCCGATTCACGTAGCGGAACGACACGAGGCCGCTCTTCGAGCAGGCCGCGGCTGCGACATCGGAGACGAACTCCGCACGACCCTCACCGTGGGCGGTGGCGATAGGCAGAAACGAGCCGTTCATCCCTTTGAGCACGACGGAAGGTGAGTCGAGGATCTCGACCATCACGAAGCGGGCTTCATACTGTTCGCTGCGATTGGTAACGAAGCGCGGCCACACCTCGGTACCGGGGATGAGGCTCTTCAGCGCCGCAAGCATCTGGCAGCCGTTGCAGAAGCCGAGCGTGAACGTGTCGTTGCGCTCGAAGAAGCGCACGAAATCATCGCGCACGGTCTTGTGGAACAGAATCGACTTGGCCCAGCCCTCGCCCGCGCCCAGCACGTCGCCGTACGAGAATCCGCCGCACGCCACCACGCCTTTGAAATCCGCGAGCGTTCGCCGGCCCGACAGCAGATCGGTCATGTGCACATCGTGCGATTCGAAACCCGCCCGCTCGAGCCACGCCGCCGTCTCGACCTGGCTGTTGACGCCCTGTTCTCGCAGGATCGCGACGGCCGGCCGCTTGCCCGTGTTGATGTAAGGCGCGGCGATATCTTCCTGTGCGTCGTACGTGAGCGCGACGCTGAGTCCCGGATCGCTCGGCGCGACAAGCGCCGCGAACTCTTCATCCGCACAGGTCGGGTCGTCCCGCAGCCGCCGCAGCTGCCACGATGTTTCGGACCAGGCACGACGCAAGTCGAGCCAGGATTCGTCGATGCGCAGATCACCGATGGCCATGCGCACCCGCAGCCCGGTGGCATCCCGCCCGTCTTGCGAGGCGACCGGCACGCCAACGCGCGACACGAGCGCATCGAGCCCGTGCTTGGCGAAAACCGCTTTGACGCGCGCTTCGTCCGCTTCGCGCACCTGAATGACGGCTCCGAGCTCCTCGGCAAACAACTGCGCGAGGGCCGAACCTCGGTACCCCGCGAGCGAGATATCGAGCCCGCAGTGGCCGGCGAACGCCATCTCCGCAAGCGTGGTGAAGAGCCCGCCGTCGGAACGATCGTGATACGCGAGTACGAGGCCCTGCGCCTTGAGCTCGGCCAACGCTTCAGCAAGCGACTTCAGAGGCTGCGGATCATCGAGATCAGGAGGCTCATCGCCAATCTCGCCATACACCTGCAGCAACGAGGAACCACCGAGCCGGTTACGGCCAGCGCCCAGATCGACGAGCCACAACGAGGTCGGCCCGAGATCCGTGCGCAGCACAGGCGTCAGTGTCTTGCGCACGTCACCCACCGGCGCAAACGCCGACACGATGAGCGACACCGGCGCCACGACGCTGCGCGTGTCATCCCCTTCGCGCCACGTGGTCTTCATCGACAGCGAATCCTTGCCCACCGGGATCGCGATACCGAGCGCGGGGCAAAGCTCTTCGCCCACGGCATGCACCGTCGCGTAAAGCGACGCGTCTTCGCCCGGCTCGCCGCACGCGGCCATCCAGTTCGCAGACAAGCGAACCTGCGAGAGCGAGCCGATGTCCGCCGCCAGAATGTTCGTCAGCGCTTCGGCGACCGCGAGCCGGCCCGAGGCTGGACCATCGAGCACGGCGACCGGCGTGCGCTCGCCCATCGCCATCGCTTCACCCGCGTGGCCGTTGTAGTCCACCGCCGTCACGGCGACGTCGCTCACCGGCACCTGCCACGGCCCCACCATCTGGTCGCGGCTGATGAGCCCGCCAACCGAGCGATCGCCGATGGTGATGAGGAATGTCTTATCCGCGACCGCCGGGAATCGCAGCACGCGATACAGCGCCTCGCGCGCGTTCACGCGCGAAAGATCGAACGCCTTGCCCGGCGTGGCGACGCTCTTCACGTCGCGAGTCATGCGGGGCAGCTTGCCGATCAGCACGTCGATCGGCATATCGACCGGGTTGTTGCCGAACAGAGGATCGTGAACGACGAGGCGGCCCGTGTCGTCGATGTCGCCGATCACCGCGAACGGCGAGCGTTCGCGCTCGGCGATCCGCGCGAAGGCCTGCAGGCGGGCCGGATCGACGGCGAGAACGTAGCGCTCCTGCGCTTCGTTACACCAGATCTCCATCGGCGACATGCCCGGCTCCGCGCTGGGCACGGCGCGCAGATCGATGCGCCCGCCTCGACCCGCCGTATGCGCCACGACTTCGGGCACCGCGTTGGACAGCCCACCCGCGCCAACGTCGTGAATGAGCACGATCGGATTCTCAGCGCCAAGCGCCCAGCAGCGATCGATCACTTCCTGCGCGCGACGCTGAATCTCCGCGTTGCCACGCTGAACCGAGGCGTAGTCGAGATCCGCAGTGCTCGCGCCGCTGCCCATCGACGACGCCGCGCCACCGCCGAGCCCGATGAGCATCGCCGGCCCGCCGAGTACGACGAGCTTGGAGCCCACCGGCACGTCACCCTTCTGAACCTGTGGGCGACGCACGTTGCCAAGCCCGCCCGCGATCATGATCGGCTTGTGATAGCCGCGAACGCGATTTGGGCTGTCGCCCGGCGCATGCAGCTCGAACGTGCGGAAGTATCCGGCGATCGCCGGCCGCCCGAACTCGTTGTTGAACGCGGCCGCGCCGATCGGCCCTTCGATCATGATGTCGAGCGCCGACGCGATACGCGACGGCTTGCCGAAGGCCTGTTCCCACGGCCGCTCGAATCCCGGAATGCGCAGGTGCGACACCGAGAATCCGGTGAGGCCCGCCTTCGGTTTCGCGCCGAGGCCGGTCGCGCCTTCGTCGCGGATCTCGCCGCCCGAGCCCGTCGCCGCGCCTGGGTAGGGCGAAATGGCGGTGGGGTGGTTGTGCGTCTCCACCTTCATCAGGATGTCGATGGGCTCGCGCACGCCGCGATACACGTTGTTCGCGGGATCAGGGAAATAACGAACGCCATCCACGCCTTCGATGACGGCGGCGTTGTCCTTGTACGCCGAGAGCACACCGTGCGGGCTGCGCGCGTGGGTGTTGCGGATCATCCCGAACAGCGACTTTTCCCGCGCCTTGCCATCGATGACCCAGCTCGCGTTGAAAATCTTGTGGCGGCAATGCTCCGAGTTCGCCTGCGCGAACATCATGAGCTCCACATCCGACGGGTCGCGGCCCAGGCGGCGGAAATTCTCGAGCAGGTAGTCGATCTCATCGCCCGAGAGCGCAAGACCCAGATCCTTGTTCGCGCGCACCAGCGACTCGCGCCCTTCGGCGAGCGCCACGCGCGCGAGCTTCTTCGGCTCAGCGTGGCCGAACAGCTGCGCGGCGGAGGCCTCGTCGAACAGCACCATCTCGGTCATGCGATCGAACAGCACGCTCGCGAGCGCCGCGAGCTGCTTGCGCTCGAGCGGCTGCGAACTTTGAATGCGGTACGCGATGCCGCGCTCGACACGCAGCACGGCGCTCAAGCCGCACACCTGCGCGATGTCCGTGGCCTTGCTCGACCAGGACGAAATAGTCCCGGCGCGGGGCACGACGATGACTAGCTCGCCCGCATCGCTCAGGGGGGCGGCAGCCGCGCCGGGACGCGGCCCGTAGGTCAGTAGCTGCTGAAGAACCCCGGACTGCGACGCATCCAGCGCGCGTTCGGTGTCGACGAAATGCACGAACCGGGAAGTGAGCCCCGTGACACCCGGTTGGCGGGCGCGGAGGAGACCGAGGAGCTTGGCGATGCGGAACGGGGAGAGAGCGGGCGCGCCCTGCAAACTGAACATGGCTTGATTTCGAGGCTGTCTATTTCTTGGGCGGGACGTCACTGCCCGAATACATAGGAACGGGGAACTGGGTGACGTTGCCGCCCCCTTCCAGCGTGCTGATCTTGCTCACGCCCTGCTTCTTCACCTCGTCGATGCGAAGCACGGAATGCAGCGGCAGGTAGGTGCGCTTGACCCCTTCGAACTCGCTCTTGATGCGCTCCTCAGCCGGGTCCAGCACCACCGTGGAGCGCTCGCCGAACACGAGCTCCTCGACCTCGATGAAGCCGAACAGGCCCCCGTGGCCGACCTTGCGGGCATAGATCTCGTAAACCTTGCCCTGATTCACGAAAAGCACCTTGAAAATGTGACTGGCGGCCATCGGTTCCGGTGGGGGGTCCTGCTACTTTAGGGCTGGCATTATATGTCCGCGCGCACCGGGGAAACGGATTGTGCGCGGACCGGGTCTCCCGAAGAGGCCCCTGCCACCAAATTCGTCCGGGGAAACCTGAAACAGGCCCACGAGGGCAGCCATGGCGCTCCGCCTGCGCATTGTCAGTGATCATCGCCGGTCCCTCGGGGACCGCGGCAACATCGTGTTCGGCGTCGGCGGCGGTACTATCGGCCGCTCCGCCGACAACGACTGGGTGTTGCCCGACCCCCAGCGCTATGTCTCCGCCCACCATGCGCGCGTGAGCTTTCGCCAGGGCAGCTATTTCCTCGAAGATCTGAGCACGAACGGCGCGTTCGCGAACGATGGCGACGTGGCCATCGGCAAGCTCGGGCCCCACAAGCTTCAGAACGGCGACCTGCTGCGCTTCGGCGACTATCAGGTCAGCGTGTCGCTGGAGGCGGAAACGCCGGCGGACGCGCTCGAGGACGTCCCCGCCGCGTCGCCCACCGAGTCCGTTGCCGTCGTCCCGACCAGCATCAACGCCCTGCGCACGGTCGGCCGGGCGCCCAGACCGATATCGGCGCCTCCCTCGACCTCGATGCCCTCCTGATCCAGGACCCGCTGGACCCGCTCGAGAACGCCCCACCCCGCGCGCTCGCCCAGGCGGCCGCGGAGGTCCCGTCCGCCACCGACTCGGCCAACCAGAGCGGCGGCTTCCGGCCGGTGAACGCTTACGGCCAGGCCGTCGCCCGCATCCCGCGACCGGAAGCCCAGGACCAGACCGAGCCCAACGACGAAGTCATCGCCCGGCGCATCGCCCGGCTCGCCAAGGCGGCGGGCAAGGATCCGCGCAACGTCGCCGGCGCCGCGAGCGCCCCGGCACTCTACGACGTGCAGAGCGGCCTGCAGGCGTTCTGCCGGGGAGCCGGCATCGACGCCGATAAGCTGCCGGCCGACGCGCAGACCCGCATGATGCATCTCGTCGGCCAGCTGTTCCGCGAAGCCTTCGTGGGGCTCAAGGACCTGGAACGGTCCCGCAACGAGATCCGCAACCGGTACCGCATCGAGATCCAGCAGATCGAGGACGACCCGCGCCCGTCGCTCGCGCGCATGGCCGTGGAAGACCTGCTCGTCGAAATTCTTCATCAGCACGAGGCGCGCCGACTCGACGCGGTCCAGTGGCTGCGCGAGCAGATGACGACCTCGAAGGAACACGAGAACGCGTTCTCGCAAGCCATGCAGGAAGCCTTCGTCGAGTTCCTCGGTCGCCTCGACCCGGCCGAGCTCGAAGCGCGCTTCGAACGCGCGGCGCGCCGCGGCAAGTTACGCGGCGGTGGCAAGGCGCAGGCATGGGAGCTCTACGCGGACTTCTATCGCAACCTGGTCGAGAAGCCCGCCGAGCACATGCCTCACACGTTCGTCGAAGCGTTCTCGATTGCCTACCGCGAGTACATGAAGAAAAAACCCGGCTGACCCGCGGGACTTCGCCTCGCTTCAGCGGCGAGCACGGCAACGGCATCGAGCCCGCGTCGTCGGTGGATCAAGGCCATGCGGCGATTGCGCGAGCCATGCGACTCTTGATTTTTGCGCTCGCGGCGTCCCTCGCGATGTTCATCGCAGCAGCACGCTTTCACGCGACGTGCCTCACAAGAGTGATTAATTCCAATTGCCACCGATGTGCGCCCAGGGGTCAACTCCCGTGTATCGCAAATGGTCCGCAACGGAGTACGGCAATGGCATTGTGGTTCAAGCAAGGGAAAGCGGGCAACGAGGTTGCCGTGAACGCGACGGAGCTCGCGAACCTGCGGGGGCAGGTGAACGCAATCAGCCGGTCGCAGGCTGTCATCGAGTTCGCGCTCGACGGCACGATCCTCGACGCCAACGACAATTTTCTCGGCGCGGTGGGCTACACGCTCATGGAGATTCGCGGCCAGCATCACCGCCTGTTCGTCGAACCGATCGAGCGGGAGAGCCAGGAGTACCGCCGCTTCTGGCAGGACCTCGCCAACGGCCAGTACCACGCGGGTCAGTACAAGCGCATCGGCAAGCGCGGCAACGAGGTGTGGCTGCAGGCTTCCTACAACCCGATCCTCGACGCGGACGGCCGCCCGATGAAGGTGGTGAAGTACTGCACGGACGTTACCGAGCAGAAGATGCGCGCCGCCGATTTCGAGGGGCAGATCGCGGCCATCTCCAAGGCGCAGGCCGTGATCGAGTTCGACCTCGACGGCGCCATTCGCACGGCGAATCCGAACTTCCTGCGCGCTGTTGGCTATTCGCTCGAGGAGATTCGCGGCCAGCATCACCGCCTGTTCGTGGACGCCGCGACCGCGGCCACCGACGCCTACCGGCGGTTCTGGGCGAAGCTCGGCAACGGTGAATATGACTCGGGACAATACCGTCGCGTCGGCAAGGGCGGCCGCGAAGTGTGGCTGCAGGCTTCCTACAACCCGATCTTCGATGCGAGCGGGCGTCCCATCAAGGTCGTGAAGTACGCCTCCGACATCACCGAGCAGAAGCGCATGTCGGACCAGCTCGCCGCGCTGGTCTCGAACATTCGCAACGCCGCTTCGGAAGTGCAGATCAGCGCGGAAGAGATTTCGAAGGGCAACAGCAGCCTGAGCCAGCGGGTGGAGTCGCAGGCCGCGACGCTCGAGGAAACCAGCGCATCGATGCAGCGAATGACCGAGACGGTCCGCCGCAACGCCGACAACGCCCGTGCCGCCAACGATCTGGCGATCGACGCGCGCGATCACGCCGAGCGCGGCGGCTCGGTCGTGCAGACGGCCGTGGCGGCGATGCAGGCGATCAACGATTCGAGCCGCAAGATCTCGGAGATCATCGGGGTGATCGACGAGATCGCCTTCCAGACGAATCTGCTCGCGCTCAATGCGGCGGTCGAGGCCGCGCGCGCCGGCGAACAGGGCCGCGGCTTTGCAGTGGTGGCGAGCGAAGTGCGCAACCTCGCGGGGCGTTCGGCGTCCGCCGCGAAGGAGATCAAGACGCTCATCCAGGACAGCGTTGCGAAAGTGGGCGACGGCTCGCGGTTGGTGGAGCAGTCCGGCGCCACGCTGGTGGAGATCGTTTCCTCCGTGAAGAAGGTGGCGGCAATCGTCGGCGAGATCACCGCGGCGTCGGCCGAACAGGCGGACGGCATCGACCAGGTGAGCCGCGCGGTGGTCCAGATGGACGAGAGCACTCAGCAGAACGCCGCACTCGTCGAGCAGGCGGCGGCGGCGAGCGAATCCATCGTGCAGCAGGTGCGCGAGCTCAATGCTTCAGTACAGAGCGTCTCGGGCGAACCAGCGCCGGTCGTGAAGCGCGCTCGTTACGCCGCGTAGTCCGCGTAGTCCGCGTAGTCCGCGTAGTCGATAGCAGACGCCTTCCCGCCCACGAAGGGCCTTCGGTCGGAAAGGACCGCGAGTCGCGCCGTTCCATGGCAAGCTCGTGGTTCGATCGACTTCGAAGGCCCGCGATGATCCCGCTCCGAGACGACAACCCTTTCGAGCTGAAGCCCATCGTCACCGCCACGTTCATCGTGATGTGCAGCAGGTTCACCCCGCCTCGAGTGAACCGATGACGAGCGCCCTCCCCCAGATCTGGCTCGTGCGGCATGGTGAGACCGCGTGGTCTCTCACCGGACAGCACACGGGTCGAACCGACATTCCGCTGACCGCACGCGGCGAACAGGACGCCGCCGCGCTGAAGCCTCGCCTCGCCGGGCGCTCTTTCGCAAAGGTGCTCAGCAGCCCGTCGGTCCGCGCGCACAGGACGTGCGATCTCGCGGGGTTCGCAGACGTCGCGGTGGTCGAGCCCAATCTTCTGGAATGGGACTATGGCCAGTACGAAGGCAGGCGCACCGCCGAGATTCTCGCGCAACGTCCCGGTTGGAGGCCTTTCGAAGACGGCAGTCCCGGCGGCGAGACGCTCGCGCAAGTCGCTGCACGTGCGGACAGTGTCGTCGCTCAGCTACGCGCGCTGAACGCGGACGCGCTGCTGTTCGCGCACCGTGACATCCTGCGAGTGATCGTTGCCCGTTGGGTTGGGTTGCCCGCGGTCGAAGCGCGACGCTTCTATATGGATCCGGCCTCGATCAGCGTTCTGGGTTACGACCACAACGCGAGCGAGTCGATCATCCGAAAACTGAATACTTGATATCGGGAACGGCCGAAATCAAAAACGGCCCAGCGCCTCGAGGCGGACGACTGGGCCGTAAAAATCCCTGAGGGGGTCAGGGCGAGAGCAATGTAGCTCTCTATCATTTCGCCAGTATTAACCAGCGACCCGGAACCGCGCGCTTGATGCGAGCCTCCGCCACAGGCGCGTGAATGAGCGAGAGGCTGATCCACACCGCCACGCTGAAATAAAGTGACATCCATAACATCTCGGTGTGCCAGTGCTCGAAGCTGAACGTCACCACGCGTCGATGAGTGGCGTCAGCAACGCCTTGCAGGATGGTGAAGTACTCGCGGCCCGTTGCCTGGTCCGCGACCCATCGTTCCCAATACATCGGTACGTCGACGAGAAACATGTACGCAACGTAGGCGACGCCGAGCACGCACCACGTCACGATCACGCTCCGCGGAATCGGTGTGCAGCGGGGACGGATCATCACCATGCTGACTACGACCAACGCCGCGCAGAGTCCCCACAGCGATTCCTCGAAGACATGCCCGAGGTTGGATGTGGTGAGCACCGAGTACCACGAGCACGCTTCCGCCACAGCGAGCAGCGGCACGACGAGCCGCGCAACGACGTGCGCGTATAGGTGCCCGGTTGCCCGCGCGGTCTCGCGGGTGAGCAACGCCCACTGAATCGCGAAACAGAGCTCGGCCACGGTGGCGACGGAACGACCGACCAAGGCGCTCGAGACCCACGAGTCCACGAGCGTGACGCGCGGAACGTCGAACACGGGCAGGAAGGAGCGGAACGCGCAGCCGAAGACGTAGCCGGCGGAAACGAGAAGCTGAAGGCGACGCGCCGAGTACGCCTGCTGCGACATCGAGGGCCGCTTGCGGGCGAGCACTCGACCCGAATACACCCACAACGAAATGTTGAGGACGCCAATCGTCCCCAGAAGACCCCACCACAATATGACGGCCACTGACATTTCCCTGTAATGAAAATGCAATCGTGCCGATGATGCAAGCAGAAAGTGTTCCTGTGGAATGCGTAATCGCCGCGCCTGAAGCCTCCTGAAAGGAACGTCATTCGTTTGTATTTCGTTCGTCTGTCATACGACTGCTGAACGTCGTTTCTCGAGTTGCAGCAGCGTGACAAGGAAAGTTGGGGCACGTGCTCCGCAGTGGAACGGCGTGCGGGTCCGAGGCAGCCGCCGCTTGCTCACGGAAAATCCTCCAGACGAGATCGGCCGGCATGGACATGGCGATCGAGCCCGCGCGATGGCCTGTCATCGAAACGCTGAAAGGACTGGTGTCCAGCGGCACCGTGCCGACGGCACGCATCGACGATGCGGTCACGCGCATCCTGCGTGTGAAATGGGCCATGGGGCGCGGCCATCAAGCAAAGTGTTGCGTCGAGAACGAAAGTGACGTTCGCCAGCAACGAAGGTGCCGCCGGCGGACGTTGCGATCGTCGGGGTCGGCGGAATGCCTCATGCGGAAGGCGTAGGTGATCGCGGCGACCTCTCTCTCGCCGAGGCCGATCTGGATCTCCTCGACAAAATCGCCGCTGCCGGCACGCCGTTGGTACTCGTGCTGAATCTCATGGCGCCCGATGATTCTCGGCAAACGCGCGCCTGCCGGGAAACTGAGCTTCAGCTCGCCGCGATCGATGGATCAGCTTCCGCTGCACGCCGGCGACGCGAAGTACGATCCGCTCTTTGCGGTTGGGTTCGGACTGAAGTACCGAGCTTCGATAGCCACGACACGGGCGGGCCAGGGCATTGTCATAAAATATTCCACCGCTCCGCTGGCATTCGGACTGCGTTGGAGCCTATTGTCGCTGGCTCTTCGGAGTCGATACGAACCGGCACTCATGCGATTACTCAGCCTGGTCCTCGCCTTCTCACTATCCGTCAGCCCTCTGGCAGTTGCCCAGCGGAGCACGGCAGGCCTGGTCATCGTCCAGCAGTTCGTTTCGAGCTCCAACGTCCACGACCGTCCGGCATTTTCTTACGTGACGGCGTTCACGAACGCGCTGACTGTAACGCGCCGTTGATACGAGGACGTAGCTCTCGATCGTCGAAGTTTGTCGAGCGAAATCAACGCGGCGCAGGCCGCGAAGGTCGAAGGGGATTTGACGGAACGCCGACAGTCGTCGCGATCCGCCGTCTTGATGGGAATCAGGTGTGAGCGTATCTCGTTAGTAGACATTCCGGAGGCGGAAAATCGTGCCACTTCCCAGCTCGCTGACTCAGCCGGTGTTCCTCGCCATTCTTGGCCTGGGCTCCGCTGGGCAACCCGGCGCTGACAATGCGCCGGCCCTGCGGATCGCAGGCAAGGCCACCGATACCGTCGCTCCCACCATGTTCTATGCGTTCACGCCAACGGTCACCCGGCACTCCGATCAGCCGCTCAAGTTCACCATCGAGAACAAGCCCGCCTGGGCATCCTTCGGCTTACGGCGCGGCACCCTCTATGGCACGCCCCTCGTGGCGCATGCGGGCACCTATTCAAACATTCGCATCACGGTCAGTGACGGCGCCCACTCCGTGACGCTGCCGCCTTTCTCGATCACCGTTTCCGCAGCGGCCGCCACCACCACGACCCCGTAGACGACGGCTTCCTCCAAGCGCTCGGATTCCCGGACCGCTAGGCGCGGCGCGCGGCATCCCGAATCGACTCATGCGCGAGCTCGGACCCATCAACCCGGCGGCGCCCGCGTTCCCGCTGGCCAGCGCGGCGCTCGCGCCGCTTCGTGCGGCGGCGGAACGCGCAGGCAGCGGCGACTTCTCACCGCTGTGGGCGGGTCAGAACACCACTCGGTGCGGGGAGCTGCCGGCGGCCCGGATCACACGCGACCTCGCCGGCTCGTAGTCCTCCTCGAGCGCGCCGCCGGCGATTCCCGCAATCAGGAAGCGGCACACGCCCGCCGGCGCGAGCTCGAACCACTCGATGCCGAAGCCGCCGCGCTCGCGGCGCACGACATACCCTTCGATCGCCTCGCGCCGCATGCCCTCGTGCTCGCTCAGGAACCCGAGGATGCGCACCGGCGCGAGCAGCGCCGGCACGAGCCCCGTGCGCACGTAAGCACCGCTGACGCTGACGTCCATGAGCCGCCCGACCGCGACCGTTCGCGGATGACACAGAAGCTGCACGGCCAGGTCCACTCCGACTCGCTGTCCCCATCGATGGTCCATCTCAGCCTCGCTCTTCGTTCGTCTATGACCTTGCGCCGGCAAGCTGACGAGAGACTGACGCGTAAGCGCCAGCTCTACCCGCGCCGCGCCACTATTTCGAGCCCTTGCGGCCCCGCGGATCTCACCGACACACGCGCGGAAGCCATGCTCATCTCCTCATGTTCAGAAGCGATAGTTCGCCGCGATGGACACCGGGAACGACCAGAGGCTGTGCGCGTCGTCGTTCGGACCGAAGCCGAGCCCCGTGAGCCGCGCGTCGTCCGCATTCGGCGGCTTGCCCACGTGATCGGCGTCAACGCTCAGGCGCACGCCGAACGCGCTGCTGGGCGTGTACTCCACGCCTGTTTCCAGACTCTGGCTGAAAATGGTGGCGGTCCGCGTGAAGCGCAGGTTTGTCAGATCCGAAGCGAGCGCGGTGGAGGTGACCGTTGCGTGCATCGAGTCGAGATGCGTGCTGCCGAGCGCGAAGCCCGCGAAAGGCCGCCAGTCCGTGCCGGTCGTCCAGAAGTAGCGCGAGCCGAACTCGAACGTCATGTTGTCCGCGTTTGCGAAGTGCGCTCGCACCGCGGCGGGCGTATCGAGCAACGCATTGTCGAGTGCGCCGATCGTGCGCGTGCGGCCATCGAGCGAGGCATAGCCGAAGCGGCCGTAGCTCTGAAGATTCGGGTTGAACGAGTAGTCGAGCTCGAGGCCCGTGTCGAAGCTGCGACGGAACAGGTCTTCGTACCGCAGCTTGTCGAGCCGCAACGTGCCGGAAGTGCCGCTCAACGCGGGATCGAGCGCGCCGAGGTCGGTGAAGGTTGTGGTCGCGGGTGTGCGCAGCGAGCCGCTCTCGCTGATCGAATCGCCGCCGCTGATCGACAGGCTCCATGGGCTCGACGGTTCCGCCGCCGCTACGACCCGCGCCGCGCCGGCGGCAACCGAGAGAACCGTGAGGATCTGAATCGAACGGAATTTCATTGCACGCTCCTTGATGAACTCAGCGCGGGGACACTGTGCGCGGGAGGCCTGACTGCAAACTGACGCGGGGCGGCGGCCGGGCCGCCAAAGCGTGTGTAGAAACGTCAGCCGCGTCAGCCTTGCGCAAGGCTTGTCATGACACACTGTCCGGATGAATGATTTCGTAACAGCCCGACGAGATAGGATCACGCCATGAGAGCTTTGGTCGTCGAAGACGATCCGCTGGTGGGAGACGCCGTACGCCGCGCGCTGACCGCGGGCGGCTACGCGGCGGATCACGTCGCGAGCGCGGAAGCCGCGAAATCCGCGCTGCATGCCGAGGATTTCGATCTGCTCATCGTCGATATCGGCTTGCCGAAGGAAGACGGCATGCAGCTGGTACGCGGCCTGCGCGCGCGCGGCAAAGTCGTTCCGGTGCTGATGCTGACGGCGCGCGACGGCCTGTCGGATCGCGTGACCGCGCTCGACCTCGGCGCCGACGATTACCTCACCAAGCCCTTCCAGGTGCCGGAGCTGCTCGCCCGCTGTCGCGCGCTCATCCGGCGCGCGAACTCCATCGCGAGCCCGCTCATCACGTTCGGCGGGCTGCGGTTCGATCTGGCGCACAAGGAAGCGAGCGTCGGCGGCCAGAAGCTCGAGCTCACCCATCGCGAGTGGTCGATTCTCGAATGCCTCGTGCTCAATGCCGGCCACATCGTCTCGAAAGAAAAACTCCTGAGCTCCATCGCGAACTGGAACGAAGACATCTCGCCGAACGCCGTCGAGGTCTACGTGTCCCGCCTGCGCACGAAGCTGGGCCAGGCCGCGTTGATCCGCGCCGTGCGCGGCATGGGGTATCGCATCGATGAGATCAGCACCGCAAAGTGAGCGCCCGCGCTCGATACGGCGGCGGCTGTTCGCGCTGCTCCTGCTCCCCTCGGTGCTGGTGCTGGCCGCCGGGACGCTGAGCGACTACTTCACGGCGGTCACGCCGTTCCGCGAGGCCTACGACCAGTCCTTGATCGACGGCGCGCTCGCCGTTGCGGCGAACGTCCACATGGATGCGAACGGCGAACCGAAGTTGACCCTGCCACCCGAGGCGGTCGCCATCCTGCGCGCGGACTCGTCGGACACCATCTACTTTCGCGTTTCGGACTCCACCGGCGCTCTGATCGCCGGCGACGCGAACCTCCCCGAAGCCCCGCGTTCGCACACGAACCCGTCGCGAGCGGACGCGCGCTTTCTCGACGAGCCGATCCGGGTCGTCAGCTACCGCACGTACACCAATGCCGGAATGCTCACGATCTCCGTTGCGGAGACGACGCACAAGCGCGATGGCGTGCGCACGAACATTCTGTCCAGCTCGCTCGCCGTGGATCTCATGGAGCTCGGCATCGTGCTCGCCGTGATCGCCATCGGCGTGCGCCTCGCCCTCGCGCCGTTACGGGAAGTGCGGGAACAGATCGCGCAACGCTCGGCGCGAGACCTCGCACCGCTGCCGCTCGAGCGCGTTCCCGTCGAGATCCGCAGCATCGTCGAAACGCTGAATCGGCTCTTCAACACCGTCAGTGAAAGCGCGACGGCGCAGCGGCGCTTCCTCGAGAGCGCCGCGCATCAGCTGCGCACGCCTCTCACCGGCATCCAGGCGCAGCTCGAACTGATGGCCGCCGATGAAGCGGACGCATCGAAGCAGCAGCGCCTCGCGCTGATGCTCGAAGCGGCTCGTCGGCTTGCACATACCACGCAGCAGCTACTCACCCTCGCGCGCTCGGACGAGGCCGCGAACCTGCGCTGGGAGCTCGTGGACGTGAATCTCGCCGTCATCGTGGAGAACATCGTGGCGGATCGCGTTGTCACCGCCGATCGTGCCGGCGTCGATCTCGGCGCGGAAATTCGCCCGGCCGCGGTGAAGGGCGTCGGGTGGTTGTTGAACGAGGCCGTCGGCAACCTCGCGAACAACGCGATCGCGCACGCCCCCGCCGGCACGCAGGTCACGGTCCGATGCGGCGTTCATCAAGGCGCCGCGTTCGTCGAGGTGACGGATTCGGGGGGCGGCATTCCGCCGGAGGAACGCGAGCGGGTCTTCGAGCGCTTCGTTCGCGGCAGCAACGCGCGCGGAACCGGCAGCGGTCTGGGGCTTGCGATCGTAAGAGAAGTGGCGCAGTTGCACGGCGCGACGATCGATATGGATCGCGGGCCAAACGGCGAAGGCACGTCCGTGACGCTGTGGTTCCCCGTGGTCAGCGCGCCGCCGCCGCGCGCTTATGCCAGTACCGCTTCAATTTCTTTTGCTGGCGCGCGAAGACCTTGAGCGATTCGAACACGTGCACGAGCAGGAAGCCGAGCACCGGCGGAATACCTTTCCGGTAGACGTGCGGCCCGGAGCGCGTGCGCCGCCGGCCGAACTCGCCGTACTGGGTGCGCGCCTGATTGAGCTCATCCCTGAAATCCACGCCTTCCGCACGCAGCCTGCGATAGAGCGCGCCGCTCTTCACATCGACCACCTTGGTGTGATCGATGGCCACGGCATCCACCACGTGCAGCGAGCCCTTGTCGCGCATCAGGCAGGCCCACGCCCAGTCGATGCCCCAGGTGCTGCGCGAACCCGAGAACGTCGGCAGCAGCCGCTCGAGCGTGGGGGCGGAGAAACAGGCGGCCATCACCTCGACGAACGACACCCGCCGCAATTCGCAAACCCGGTTCTCGACCGTGACGTTGTGGTTGAAGAACGTGCTCCACTTCAACGCCGGCTGGGCAAGCTCGATGTGGTGCCGATCGCAGAGGGTGAGCAGGCGAGAGATGTCGCCAGGCTCGAAGTAGACGTCGTCATCGAGCAGCAGGTAGTACCGGTAGCCGCGCGAACGCAAGTCGGTGCGCCAGAACTCGACGAACCCGTCGAACTTGTTGCCCCCGCCGGTGCTGTACATCTCCGCCAGGTCATCCGGCGGCTGGGCCGAGGCCCAATAGCTCACGGCGCAATCCCAGTTGCGGTGAGGATCTTCCGCCAGGAGCCGGGGATGCAGCGAGTTGGGCCCGGAGCGGAAGAAGACCAGATAGTCCCGGCGAGGCGCGCTCACTGCGTTGGAATCTCGACAAAACTGCTGTTGTACCAGCGGATCCGCACGGGAACGCCGGCGTCTTCGATGGATTCTTCGCTCACATCGTCTCCCGTGCCGTAGTTGAGTTGCTGATCGGCGCGTTTATTTATACCGAGCGCCATGATCAGCCGGCTGCCCGCCTGCAGCCTGCGCGCCATCATACGCTCGCTCTGGAACGATAGCTGCTGCCGCACACCCGCCCGCAGCAGGCGACGTTTGGCGCGGTCGCCGACCCGCTCCCGGGCATAGCTCGCGCGGAACGCGTAGGCGGGGTCGAAGAGCTTCACGTAGTCGCCGTTCGGCCGCAGTTCGTAGAGCGACACGACGAGATCCATATCCACCTTGTTCACCGTGAAATCGAGTTGTCCATGCAACAGCCCGGCGACGTCCACCGCCTGCTTCAGCGGCTCGCTCACGAACAGCTCCCCATCCCGCGCCTTCAACGTTCTCTGCAGCAGCTCCCGCGCGGGGCGCCAGCCGATGTCGCTGCGATCCTGCAGATCGAAGGTCTGCGGCAGGAAAGTGAGCTTCTCGGCACGCTCGGCGGAAAGGCGGTTCAGGTCGCTGCTGAGCGAAGAAGATTCGATCAGATACAAGCGTAGCGGCTTGCGATCCGGCCCGTCGACTGTCGCCGAGTGGCGCCATTCGTTTGCGCCCGTGAGCTGATAGTTGACGTTCGCGCTCAGCAGCGCCGGGCGCTTCTCACCCTTGAGGGCATGGTCGAACCACTCGTACCAGGCATCGTGGAGTTCCACGATGGCCGCGCTATCCAGCTGCAAACCACGCAGGGAAGACGCCGGGCCGCGTTCGATGCTCTGATCGTCGTAAGGCCCGATCAGCAGCGCGTGGTTGGCGTGCGCGTTGTGCTGGTGATGTTGGGTAAAGTAATAGAGTGAGGCCGCGGCACCCGACGAGTAATAGCCCGTAACCGTCAGCACCGGGATGTTGATGCGCGCGAACTCTTCCCGGAACGGCAGCATCTTCTGCCAGTACCGGTCGTAACTCGGGTGATTCAGCCAACCTCGGAAGATCGTGCTCGCGCGGCCGGGCAGCGTCGGAAACTCGCGATAGCGGCGGCCGTTCTTGTACCAGTCCTCATCGAGCGCTCGCCAGCGCGCGTCGTCCGTCACGAGCTTGTCGTCCGGCGCGGCCGTCACGCCGTACAGCCATTGGTAGGAATGGTTCAGGAAAATTCCGCCTGACATCGGCAGGTCGACGCCCGGCGCCATGGGATCGTAAGTCACGATGGCTTTCAGCGCGGGCGGTACACGCTTCGCGGCCGCCCATGCCACGTAGCCCCCGTAGTGGGTGCCGAGCAGGCCGACACGGCCGTTGCTCCACGTCTGCTTCGCCATCCACTCGATCACGGCGCGCGCGTCGTCACCGTCGGTCTGGAACGGCTGCGAGGCGTCCGTCTTGTCCCGCAGCCCGCGAACGCGCGCGAACACGCTGACGTAGCCATGCGCGGCGGGTTCGCGCGTATCGCGGGTCTCTGTATCGAGCGCGAACTCGAGGATCGCCGGCAGCTTGCCGGACACGATTCGGGGGCGAACCACCGTTGCCGTGATGATGGCCGTCTTCGAGACCGGGATCGTCACATCCTCTTCGGTGACGTAGCGCCGTTTGTCCTCGGCCGCGACGAGCGGACGGACGACAGCGCTGAAGCTCCTGTAGCCCTCATAGGCGAACCAGGCCCAGATGAGGTCCAGCGCATCGTTCAGTGCGATGCCGGTCTTGCCACGGCGCTGATCGAGCGCGCGCTGCAGGCCTTCCTGCAAGGGCTGTACGGGTGTCGTCAACGAACCCTCGAGCACGTGAGCGTCGAGGTCGTCGATGCGATTCAGGGCGTCGCGAAACGCCTGAGCGTAGGCATTGCCGAACGGAGTGCGCACCTGACTCTCGATCGCCCGGGCGCGCGCGTAGATGTCGTACACCAAGGCGCGACTCGCCGGCGGCCGGCCGGTGTTCGCGCCGCGCTGTCGCTCCTGCAGTGACTGGCGCGTGGCGTACGCGGAAACCGGATCGCCCGCGATCATCTGGAGCGCCGAGAGATTCGAGAGATAGCGATCCTGATCGTTCTCCTGATAGACCGGCAGGATTCGCTGCGCGAGATCGCGCATCGCCGCCGGCAGCGCGGGGTCGGCCGCGCTCGCGGGGGGACGGAAGTCGAAATCCTGCGCCAACGCGAGCGAGGGTGCGATGACGATCGCCAGCAGCAGCAGGATTCTCGCAGCCAGGAGATTCATTGCGTCTCGCGCACCACGGCTGTTTCGTCGCGCGCCCCTTCCGTGTTGCCGTTCTCGGCCGGGGCCTTCATCAGATGCAGCACGCGCGCGAACAGCGGCAGGTGCATGTGCGAATTGCGCCCGATGTGGATGATCGTCGTTTGCTGGAAATCGTGCGTGAAGATGTCGATGACGCGCTCGAGTGTCGCATCGTCCAGTGACGCGAACGTGTCGTCGAGCAAAACCCACGGAGGAGCCTGCAGCACCACACGGGCCAGCGCCAGCGCCAGTTGCTCGTCCTGGTTCAGGTCCCGATCCCAGCGCTGGGTTTCATCGAGCATGGACACCAGCCGGCCGAGACCGATGCGCTCCAGCGCCTGCACGTAGTGGCTCTCCTCGAAGCGATCGGCCTTGAGCGGATACGCGAGCACCTCGCGCAGCGTGCCGCGTGGCAGGTACGGCGTTCCCCGAGGCACGTAGAGCATCGCCTCGCCCTTCGGACGAACGATGCGACCGCTGCCCCACGGCCACAGCCCCGCGAGCGCACGGAACAGCGGCGTCTTGCCTTCGCCCGGCGCGCCGCAGATGAGCACGTGCTCGCCCGCGTTGATGGAAATATTGTGCTCCTGGAACATCTCGCGCCCGATGGGTGAATCGACTTGCACGTTCTCGAGCGTCATCACGCCCGGCGGCCCTTCCTCATAGGTTATGCGACTCTTGAAGTCGCGCTTCATGTCCGTGGCCACGAGCGCCTGGCGGAAGTTCGCAACGCGCAGGAGCGTGGCGCGCCAGTCCGCAATGACACTGAAGTTGTCTACGAACCAGCGCAGTGAGCCTTGTGCCTGGGTGAACGCGGCGGCGGCCATCATCATGCCCCCGAAGGTCGTCTTGCCGCCGAAGTACAGCGGCGCGGCCACGAGGATCGGCGCGATGCCCGTGATCCAGCCGAACCCCGCAGTCACCCACGTGAGGTTGGTGAGGCCGCTGACGAGGCGCGTCATCGCCGTTATTACGCTGCCGAGATGCCCCTCGACGCGTCGACGCTCGTCCGCCTCGCCTTCGGCGAGCGCGATGCCATCGACGTGCTCATTGATGCGCACGAGAGAGAAACGCAGGTCCGCCTCGCGTGCGTAGCGGTCCGCGTTTCGACGAATGAGACTACGACCGACGATGTAGCTCAGCAGCGAGCCCACGAGAGCGTAGGAAATCGCGGCCCACAGCATGAACCCCGGCACCCGATAGTCGACAGCGCCGACGCGGATCTCGAAGTCGTTCGAGATGTTCCACAGCACGCCGGCAAAGCTGACGAGCAACACGGTGGCCTGGAACAGGCCGACGGACAGATCCGTCGACAGATCGCAGAGCTTGTTCGTGTCATCGCTCATGCGCTGGTCGGGGTTCACGCCCATCGGCCCGCCGGCGGTCGCAAGCCAGAACGCGCGGCGCGGTGCCATCCAGAGCGCGAGCAGGTCTCGTGTGAGACCTTCGCGCAGGCGGTACTTCGTAGTCTCGGTGAGCCAGCGCTGGCCCACGTTCAGCACGAGCAGCGTGCCCACGATGCCGAACCACACACCCAGCTGATGAAGAAAGTCGTTGAGGTCGCGGCGAGACAGCGCGTCGTAGAACGGCTTGTTCCAGCGGTTCAGCACGATCTGGCCGTATGAGGTGAGCAGGATGACCACGACCAGGACGGTCACCAGCAACGTGATCCGCTTGCCGATCGGCGACGCGAAGATCGCCCGCAGGATCATGCCGATCTGGCGGATCGCGCCCGTTTTGGCGGCCTGCTCGAACTCCGAGGCGGCGAAGACGTCCGTCTTTTCCGTCATCGCGCGGCGACAGCCTGGCGCGCGGTGACGCAGGAGATGAGCGCGGCGTAACTCCATGCGAGATGCTTCGCCGAAGTCTGCTCGCCGGTGCGCTGATCGAACTGTTCGGAAAGATCGCCGCTCGTGGGCGTGAAGGCGCGCGTGGTGGCGAGAAAACCGTCACCGTGCTCGACCCACTTTCGCCGCTCCTCGCGTCCCGGCGCATACGCGGCGGCGGCGAGGAAGCAGAACTCGGACGCGCCAAACGTAGAGAAGTAGTACGCGCCGCCTGAGTAGTAAACGTCGCCCTGGTAGCGGCCCATCGCGGGAGCGCGATCTTTCGGGAGCTGATGATTGATGGGATACATCGCCCCGAAGAGCGCTTCGAGACGTTCGAGCGTGGCCTGCATGCGCGGATCGCGCGCCGTGTGCACATCACCCGGCCCCGCGGTGTGCACGGCGCTCAGGATGACGGCGATATCCAGCTCTTTCGTGGACTTCGCGCCTGCCGGCAGAACTCGCGAGCGATAGTAGCCGGCGCTTTCCAGCCAGAAGCCATCGAGCATTCTCTGGATCGCTTGCGCTTCGGCCTGGAGCGCATCGGCCTCTGTGCTCTGACCTCCCGCTCTCAGCCACTCCGCGCCTTCACTCAACGCAGCGGCCGAAACGCGCAGTGTGTAGTAGTGATGGCCCGACTCTTCTTCCCAAATGTCGAACGACGGCTCACGCCAGTGTTTCGCAGTGAATGCGAGATCTACTTGAAGCAATCGAGGAGCGTCGCCCAGCGAGGCGCCGCGTGCGCGAAGCGTGCGCATCCACTTCAGCACCGCGAGTGCTCGCAGCGGTGGTCCATCGTGCTGCGGTCGCGCCCACTTCGAAATATCGATTGTGCCGTCAGGGTTCACGCGCGTATCGGCGGATACCGCGCTCCCGCGCACTGTCTCCAGTTCCTCGTTCGGGCGCACGTACTTCTGGAAGTCGGGCGTCACCTTCTCGCGCCACGCTGGTTCGGCAACGAGCGCGCGCCCATCGAGCGATTCGAGCGAGAGACTGAAACGCACGAAGTCGGCGAAGTGCGCGATCGCTTCCTCGCCCATCCGGCCCGCCCCGTAGAGCAGGCGCACGGCGTCGATCACGACCGCCGAGTCGCGGAACCAGTGGAAGAAATAGTCCGGGTCCGGGTCATAGGCTCCGGGCACCGGCGAGGCGATGATCGAGCCGGCCGCGGGCCGCCGGCTCTGCCCGAACCCCGGCCGCTCCTTCACGAGGCCCACCGCCGAAACGCTGGCCATCATCGCGACCGCGGCGTGCCGGTACTCGTGATCGAGCCATTGTTCCAGCGCCTGCGTCACCGCCGGGTGGCCTTCAGATGGGGGCTCTTGAACCCGAGCCGGCGCAGGCCGGCCCGCACTTCCGGCACCGCCATGAACAGCTTCCACAAGAGGCCCGTGCGATGGTTTTCCATCATCACGATGATGGGCCCCTGGTCGATGGCCAGGAAAGTGTCTGCGTACCAGTTCTGGCTTTCGCAGAAGGCATCGACGAAGCCGAACGGGCCCCAGGCCCGATCCCCATGCCGCTCGAGCAGATGCCGGAGCACGGCCATCACTTCGCCCGGCGCGTAAGGCAGGCTCGCAAGCGCTGCCGTGGGAGAAATGGTGCCGTTGTCGTTATCGGGCGCGTGCGCGGCGTAGCCGGAGGGGTCATCGCTCGCCGTGAGCCCCCAGCAGGATTCGCCGTAACCCTTGTAATTGCCCGGATTGGTCACGCAATGCGCCCGATTGATGCGCACGTGACGCACGTTCTGTTCCCAGTAGTCCGCATGCCGATCCTTCAGCCCGCGCGGATCGAGACCGCAGAACGAATAGTGTGCGAAAAATAGCGGGCCGCCGTAAGGCATGCCCAGCGGCAAAGTTGTGCCGTAGTAGGACTTACCGTTCCGAAAACCACCGCCGTGCGCGTAACCCTTGTGGTACACGGCCGGGTCGATTGCGTGGCGGGGCGAAGACGCCGCCAGCACATACGTGATGAGGCACTCGTTCCAGCCGTGGATGGCGTGGCCCACCGCCCAGCCGTTGTTCGGGCTCCAGTGCCAGTAGAGAACCTTCTGCCCGTCCTGCGTGAACCAGTTCCATTCCACATCGTTCCACAGGATGTCGATGAGGGAGCGCGCGGCGGCCTCGGCGGGGGTGTCCCGATCGAAGTACTGGCGCGCGCAGAGCAGCCCCATGAACAGGAACGAGGTCTCGACGAGATCGGCCGCGTCGTCCTTGCGCCAGAACGGAATCGTTTCGCCGGTGCGGCCGTTCATGAAGTGCGGGAGCGCGCCGTGGTAGCAGCGGGCCGTCATCAGCAGATCCAGCATCCGGCGCAGCCGTTCGAGCGCTTCATCACGCGTGACCCAGCCCCGCTCGGCGGCGACGATGAACGCCATGACACCGAAGCCCGAGCCTCCGATGGCCACCTTGTCATCGGCCGGCTGCTCTTGCGTGGTGCGACGATCGTAAGCCAACCCGCTCGAGATATGCGCCCCTTCCCAGAAGAAGCGGAAAGTCTGGCGTTGCACGGCTTCCAGCAGCGCGTCATCGGGCAGTGCGGCCAGGCTCGCGGCGCTGACACGCGCACGGTTACGTTTGCCGCCGGACCCCGCGGCGGGCACCTCTTTCGACTTCGCCAAAACCACTCCTTTTTTCTTGCGGATCGCGCATGATCCTAGCGCGTTTTCACGATGCGAACCTGAGCCTTCGATGAGCAGAATCGACAAGCTGATGAACGAGATGACGCTGCCCGAGAAGCTCGGCCAGCTCACCATGACGGCCGCCGGCTATGCGGTGACGGGGCCCGTCATCGCCGGTGACTCCACGGACTCCATCCGCAACGGCACCATCGGGAGTCTGCTGAATCTCGTGGGGTCGAAACCGATCCACGATATGCAGCGGATCGCGGTCGAGGAGTCGCGCCTCGGCATTCCGCTGCTCATCGGGCTCGATGTCGTTCATGGCCACCGCACGCAGTTTCCAGTGCCGCTGGCGGAAGCGGCGACATTCGATCCGCGCGTGTGGGAACTGACTGCGCGCGAGGCGGCGCGCGAAACGTCGGCCGACGGCCTCGCGATGACCTTTGCGCCGATGCTGGACATCTCCCGCGATCCGCGCTGGGGTCGCACGGTGGAAGGGCCCGGTGAAGACGCGTGGGTCGCCGTGCGGTTCGCGCGCGCGAAAGTGCGTGGTTTCCAGGGAACGGACCTCGCCGCAGCGGACTCCATCGCCGCCGCTGCAAAGCATTTCGTCGCGTATGGGCCGGTCACGGCGGGCCGCGACTACGCGCCCGTCGACATTTCGGAACGCACGCTGCGCGAGGTGCACCTGCCGGCGTTCGTGGCGGCGGTGCAAGCCGGTGCGGTCGCGATCATGCCGGCGTTCACCGATCTCGCCGGCATTCCGATGACGGCGCACAAGGCCCTGCTCCGCGACTATCTGCGCGGCGAACTGGGCTTCGACGGCGTGCTGGTGAGCGACTACAACGCGATTCGCGAATTGCTCCTTCACGGCGTGGCCGGGGACATCGTGGAAGCCGCGGTGCTGGCGCTGCAAGCCGGTGTCGACATCGACATGATGGCCGGAGCTTATCGGGAGGGTCTGCCGATTGCGCTCGAACGCGGGCTCATCACGGTGGGCGAGATCGATGAATGCGTGCGGCGAGTGTTGCGGCTCAAGGAACGACTCGGGCTCTTCGACGATCCGTATCGGCGCGGCACGATCAAGGAGCGCGTGTCGACGGTCACGGAGCGGCGGCGCATCGCGCGCGACGTCGGCGCGCGTTCGATCGTGATGATGAAGAACGAAGACGATACGCTGCCCCTGCCGGAGTCGCTGCGTCGCCTCTGCGTTATCGGGCCGCTGGCCGATGCCATGCGCGAGATGCGGGGCCCCTGGGCGGCGGCGGGCTACGACGAACCGAGCGTTACCGTGCTCACCGGTCTGCGAGGCGCGCTGCCCAACACGGAAATTGTGTTCGCGGAAGGCGTGACGATCTCGGGCACGGATCGCACCGGAATTTCCGCCGCGGTCGATCTTTGCGGCAGCGGAGTGGACACGATCATTCTGTGCCTCGGCGAAGCCGCCGAGATGAGCGGCGAAGCGGCGTCGCGCGCCTTCCCGGAGTTGCCGGGCGAGCAGCGCGCGCTCGCGGAAGCCGTGCTCGAACGTGCGCGAAAGGATGAAACGCCCGTCATCGTGATTCTGTTCTCCGGGCGCCCGTTGATCGTGCCCTGGCTCGCCGAGCGGGCCGACGCCTTGCTGGCGGCTTGGTTCCTCGGCACGGAAGCCGGCAACGCGATTGCCGATGTGCTCACCGGCCGCGTTTCGCCGAGCGGGCGCACGCCCATCACCTGGCCGCGCGCGCTCGGGCAGGTGCCGATCTTCTACGGGCAGCGAAACTGCGGGCGGCCCGAGAACCCGCAGGATCACTTCACCAGCAAGTATCTCGATTCGCCGAACTCGTCGCTGTTTCCGTTCGGGCACGGCCTCACCTACGGCCGCTTCGCGCTGTCGAACCTGAGCGTCACGCCGGCGAGCGCGGCGGAGAAGGACATCCTCGAGGTCACCGTCGAGGTGACCAACGAAGGCGCGCGGGCGGCGGAAGAAACCGTGTTCCTTTTCGTTCGCGACAAGGTGGCGAGCGTCGCGCGCCCCGTGCTCGAGCTGAAAGGTGTGGGCAAGGTGAGCCTGCAGCCAGGCGAGCGAGGCACGGTGCAAATACCGCTGCCGGTTGCCGATTTGCGATTCCTGGGGTTGGATCTCGAGCCGGTGTTCGAGCCGGGCGAGGTGGATATTCTGGTTGGGCCTCGTGCCGACCCTTCAGAACTGCTCGCCGCACGCGTGACACTGCGCCGCTAGCTCGGGCGCCCGCACGCGCGCTTGCCTCTGCGCGCGCGCATGCCTATGTGCCCGACGTCACTTCGAAGGGCGAGGCCACAGCCCCAGGAAGTGATCGAGGATCGTCGCGTGATCCTCGAAAAGCTGCTCTTCCATCGCGGGTAACTCCGCAATCGGCACCCAACGGGCTTCCTTCGCGTCATCGCTCCCGCGCACTTCCGGCAGATGCGTATCGCCCAGGTCGAAATGAAACGCCTCGGTGACGATGCGCCCGCGGGCGCTCCGCAACGGATGATCGAACACCTCCTGGCCGCGCAGCGCGTTCTTCATTTGCGACGGCAGCGCTCTGAATCCTGTTTCTTCCTCCAGCTCGCGCACGGCGGCGGCGTAGAACCGTTCGTGCGGATCGACGAACCCACCCGGCAGCGCCCACAGTCCGTGCCCGATCGTTCCGCCGCGCCGGATCAGCAGCACGTGCCCGCCGGCGGTGAGCACGCAGTCCGCGGTCAGGGCGAACGGTGCCGTGTATTTTTTCTTGTACGCCGCGACAGCCTTGTACTCGGCCGCGCACTTTCGATAGGCGGGCAGGTGTGCCCACGCATCCAGATACGCCTTCACGCCGGGCTCGACGTAGTTGCCGATCGTCGTAAGAGCGGTCGCGTGATCCTCCAGCTCGAAGTAGATCTCACGCAGCTCGGTTGAGCTGATGTCGAACTCCGGCTCGACCTCGAGCAGCGACCAGCCGGGAAAATTATCCAGGTAGCCCGAGGTGTGATCTTTCTTGAAGCCGACGAGCGCGACCCCGTCGGCATGCGAGGCGGTCCTGGCAACGCCTGCGCGCACGGCTTCACCCCAGCGCTCATCGTCGAAGTAGTCGCGCACCGGCAGGAAGGTCATGCGCGCGAGTTGCTCGGGAGTCACCACGGCTTCGAACTGTTGCTGGCGCTCCTGCCAGGTAAAGGGATTGCGCGAATCCCGCGCACGCCACGCGGAACCGATGACAACCACAACCTTGGGGGCCGCGGCCAGCGCGGCCCGAAGCAATCCGCCATGACCCCGCTGCAGGATCTGCCAGCGACCGATGATCACCGCGACGTCCGCCGTCGTTGAGGCGCGTTCGTTCGTGCCCATTCTTCAGTACCTCGCCGCGATCGGCATTTGACGGCCGCTGCCGAACGCCCGCGCGCGCAATCGCAGGATCGGCGGTGCCTGGCGTCGCTTGTATTCGTTGCGCGCGATCATCTTCTTCACCCGCTCGATGAGCGCGCGGCCTTCAGCGCTCGCCGACAGGCGCGCCATCTCGCCTTCGGCCCCGGCCCGCTCGCGCTCCGCGAGTCGTTCGCCTTCGATGAGCACCTTGAGAACCTCATCGAGTATTTCATACGGCGGAAGGCTGTCGGTGTCTTTCTGGCCGGGCGCGAGCTCCGCCGAGGGCGGCTTCTCGATGATGGTGCGCGGAATCAGCTCCCGGCCCGCGACCTCGTTGAGATGGCGCGACAGCGCGAAAACCTCGGTCTTGTAGAGATCGCCGATGAGCCCGAGGCCGCCGTTCGTGTCGCCGTACAACGTGCAGTAGCCCACCGAGATCTCGCTCTTGTTCCCAGTCGTCAGCAGCAGGTGGCCGTAGCTGTTCGAATACTCCATCAGCACCACGCCTCGAATGCGGGCCTGAAGGTTCTCGAGCGCCAGTCCCTTCAGTGGGTCGCGAGTCGTTTCTTCGAACTGCGCTTTGTATCCGCTCACCAGCGCGCGAATCGGGTGAGTCAGCAGCGTGATGCCGAGATTCCGGCACAGCAGGTCGGAGTCCGACACGCTGCCCGCGCTCGAGTATTCCGACGGCATCGTGAGGGCGGTGACGTTCTGCGCCCCGAGCGCTTCCACCGCAAGGGCGAGCGTGAGTGCGGAGTCGATGCCGCCCGATGAACCCACGACCGCCTTGCTGAACCCGCAGCGCCGCGCGTAGTCCCTCAGCCCCAGGACAATCTGGCGCCGGTAGAACTCGCTCGGCGCGAGACCCGACGGCGACACCGGTGGCGGTGCTTCGCCGTTTGCGCCGAGGAACTTCCGGGTTTGCGGGTCGAAAGTCAGCGTCGCAAGACTCGAGACGAAACGCTCCGCCTCGAACACTACGCCCCGCCGCGGCTCGACCGCGAACGACGCGCCGTCATAGATGTTCGGCGTCGGCGTACCGACAACCCAGTAGAGCCCGGGCGTTTCGTTCGACGCGGCGACCAGCCCCTGCAGCGTTGCCTGAATACGCGCTTGAAACGCCTTGTCGTCCAGCAGATCGGCTGGGTAGTAGCCGGTGAGAGAAAGCTCGGGGAACACGACGATCGCCGCGCCTTGCGCGAGTGCGGCCTTCGCGGCTTCGCGCATGAGCGCCGCGTTGCCTTCCACGTCACCGATCGTCGGGTTCAGCTGTGCGAGGGAGATCTTGAGCATGTCTTTTTGCTCCTCAGGCGGCGTGGCCGAACACCTGGCGCAGATACGCGAGGAAGGTCTGATCCGAGCACAGGGTCTTGCCCGGTGAATCCGAGAGCTTCGCTACGGGCTGGCCGTTGCACGAGACGAGCTTCATCACGATATTCAAGGCGGGTACACCGACATCGTTCGTGAGTTGCGTGCCAATGCCGAATCCGCAGGGGACGCGATCCGCAAAGTGGGCGTGCAACGCGAGCGCCCTCTGTACATCCAGGCCATCCGAGAACACGAGCCTCTTGGTGCGCGCATCGATACGCAGCTTGCGATAGTGATCCAGCGCTTTTTCGCCCCACTCCACCGGGTCGCCGGAGTCGTGGCGCAGACCTTCGAAGAGCTTGGCGAAGTAGAGATCGAAGTCGTTCAGGAACGCATCCATGCCCACGACGTCGGTCAAGGCGATGCCGAGATCGCCACGGTATTCCTGCACCCAGTTCTCGAGCGCCGCGCGCTGGAAGTTCCGTAGCCGCACGCCCACCGCCTGGAAGGTCTGCAGGTACTCATGCGCCATCGTGCCGATGGCGACGAGGCCATACTTGCGCGCGAGGTCGACGTTGGAAGTGCCCTTGAAGAATTGCGGAAGGCGAGTCGCCAACGTGGACACGACCTCCTCGTGCCAGACGCGCGAGAATCGACGTCGCGTGCCGAAGTCGAAGAGCTCGAAGGGAAACGCCCGCGCCTGTGTGAACGATTCGAGCGTCGCGATCTTCTCCGCGAGGCGCCGCCGCGCTTCCCGCAGCGCCGGCTCCCGCGCGAAGCGGCGGAAATACAGTTCGTTGACGATCGAGAGTGTGTAGATCTCGAACCCCATCACGTGAATCTGCGGACCGCGCGCCAGGATGAGGAGCTCATCACCTCGTGTTTCCACCGTGATGTAGCGACGCTGAAAGCGGAAGATACGCAGGTAGTCGATGAAGTCCGTCTTGATGTAGCGCTTGCTCGCGAGGTACTCGAGATCCTCTTCTGTGAACGACAGCGTGCAGAGGTGGCTGAGCTGCTCCTCCACCTCGGAGGCGAGTTGCGCGAGCGGAAACTCGGGCCGATTGCGGCACACGAAGCGATATTCGGCCTGGTTGCTGGGGAACGAGTGAAGGAACGGCTGCCACATCGTGAATTTGTAGAGGTCGGTGTCCAGCAGCGACTCGATCACGGGGACGAAGGGGTCGCTCATGTGAACACCTCCGCGGCTTTCATCAGTCGCATTCCCTCAGCGGTGGCGTTTGCGAAGAAGGCTTCGGCGGCCGATTCGAAGCCGGGGACGGGGCTCATGCAGTCGCGGAGGATGATCACTCGACCACGCTCTTCAGGCGTCATGGTTTCGAGCAGGTCTGTCAGCGTAGCGCGGACGCAGTGGCTCGACGCCTCACCCGCGACGAGAAGCAGACCTTTTCCCGGCTTCGCACGGGAAACGCGACCGGCGCGCCTTCTGCCTGTTCCCAGAACGTGGTGCGCTCGATGGAGACGGTGGAGTGCGAGTCCAGGGTAATGACTATCTCGGTCAGGTGTCGAGAGGCCCGCGCGATGAGGCCCGAAAGCCGCAGCATGTCCGCGTTCGCGCCAGGTACCGGCAGCGCGGCCCCTGCCACGTCGCAGAAATCGTTCTGGGGGTCTATGAGGAGCAATGTGGCGCTCATGGTCTCTTCCCTTTCTGGCACGCCCACATACTACGTCACTTCGTGCATAAATGCACGAAGTGATTGAATGATTACGTATGTATTTCTGGCTTTTTTGGTTATATTAGTGCCTGATCGCACGAACAATTTTCCGAACCTATGGCCCACCCCCAGCCCATCGTCACCGTCGACATTGTGCTGCTCACGCTGGTCGGCAACGAGTTGAACGCCGCGCTGATCCTGCGCGACCGCGAACCGCACGCGGGCGAATGGACGCTCCCCGGCGGCTGGGTGCACACGGATGAAGACGAGGACGCTCTCGCCTCCGCCACGCGCATCCTCAAGAACAAAGCGAGGCTCGAGAGCCCCTACCTCGAGCAGCTTCAGACCTTCGCAAGCCGGCACCGCGACATCCGTGGCTGGTCCGTTTCGATCGCGTATTACGCGCTCGTGCCGACGCCGCAGGTGGACGACGTAAAGCATGAGCACCTCAAATGGCGCGCGGTGGATTCGATCCGCTCGCTGCCCTTCGATCATATGGAGATCCTTCGCGCGGCCGTGTCCCGCATGCGATCGAAGACGCTGTACTCCTCGCTGCCCGTGCATCTCATGCCGCGCACGTTCACATTGAGCGAGCTGCAGCGGGTGTACGAGCAGTTGCTCGGCGGGCCGCTCGACAAGCGCAGCTTTCGTCGCCGCATCGAAGAGCTGGATGTGGTCGAGCCCGCGCTTGGCGACCGCCTGGAAAGTCAGGCACACCGGCCCGCGCAGCGGTATCGGGTGAAACGACGCTTCGGCAAGGAGCTGGCGGTCGCTGAGAAAAACCTGGGTGTGAAGGACGCGTAGCGGTCACTGCCGCGCGGCTCCCGCACTCAATATCAGCCCGGCACGTATCAGTCGGGCACGCAGGCCTGCAGCTAGATCTCCGCGAGCACCCCGGTGCTATCCATGAATTTCTCCTGCTTCACGCCCACTCGATTCAGCAAGGTGAGCAGCGTGTTCGCATGCGGCGTGTCCTGCGGATAGTGCAGGTGCTGCCCACCCTTGATGCCACCGCCCTTGCCGATGATCGCCGACGGCAGCGGATCGCTGTTGTGCCGATCGCTATTCGCCATGTTGCTGCCGTAGAGAATGACGGCGTTGTCGAGCATCGTGCCCTCGCCGTCCTTCATGCTCTTGAGGCGCGCCACGAACTTCGCGAACCGCTCGGTGTGATAAGCCTGGATACGCACGAGCTTCCGCAGCTTCTCCGGGTTCTCGCCATGGTGGACAGCGGATGAAACGCGTCGGTGACGTTGAGGTTCGGATAAGTGCGCATCGTGGCTTCCTTCGCCAAACGCAGCGTGACGACGCGCGTTTGGTTCGTCTGCCACGCGAGCGCCATCATTTCGAACTGCACATCGAGCAGCTCACCGAAATCGTCCGGCGCGCCGAGCGGCGCGTTCGGCAGGTTGCCCATCGCTTCCTGGCTCGCCTTCAGCTTGTTCACGCGGCGCTCGATCTCGCGCACGGAGTCGAGGTAATCGCCCACGACGGCGCGATCGCTCGCATCGAGCTTGCGATTGAGGCTCGCGGTCGCTTCCCGCACGTAGTCGAGGAGGCTTCCGGTCGAGCTGAGGATTCCGCGGCGTTCTTCGTTCGTGTCGCCCGGGCCGAACATTCCGTAGAACGTCTTGCGCGGGTTGCCTTCCATCGGCAGCGGCTGGGTTGGCGTGCGATAGGAGAGAGAGCTGTAGCCACCGGGCTCGCCGCAGATTTCCAGCGATCGCAGCGGCGTGTCCTGCCCGATCTGTTTCGCCGCGATCTGGTCGACCGTGATGCCCTGCTCGCCCGTGGCCGTGCGGCCGGCGGGGCCGAAGCACGACAGCCAGGGTGAGCTCGATCATCCCGTGCGGGTCGCGGCTTTCGCCGCCCTTGTTACGCGTGCCGCTGACCACGGTCACGTAGTCCCGATGCGGCTCGAGCGGCTTCAGCACCTGGGAGAACTTGAAGTCCTTGCCCGTGCCCTGCGGGCGTCCAGAACTGCTGGATCGCGCCGTGCGGGAAGTAGACGAAGCCGAGACGCGGCTTCGGCGCGGCCGCGGTGTTCGCAAGCGCGGTGCCGGCGGGAATCATCGCGTCCAGCAGCGGCAGGCCGATAGCGGCGCCCGCTCCCTTGAGTACGGTTCGGCGCGACAGATGTTTCCGGGTCAGGAACATGGCTTGGTTGCCTCCGGTCTGTGAGGAGCCATTCTCCATGAAAGCAGCTTCGATCGACGCAGTCCTTGAGCCCTGGTCCAGGTGGCGGCTGCGCCAGGAAAGATCATAGGCTGAGTCGAAAGTCCCCGGCGTGATGCCACTACCTGCGCGCGAGAGCGAGCCGGTAACCGGCCCCCGCAGAGGGTAGCGATGGGGGCCAACGTGCGGTCGGGGTCGATCTTTCGTCGCGGCTTCGCGATGACGATGTCGATGGCGTTGTAGTCCGGCTCGTTTTCTTCGCCGTAGAGCCGCTGCGAGAGCGCCGTCTTCGGAACGATCTCGCCCGCCCGCAGCATGAGGTGCTCGAGCACTCGGTACTCGAAGTTCGAAAGCTGTATGAGGCAACTGTACACCGTGACCTGTCGCGCGCGCATACACAGGCGCAGCGGTGGACACACGAGCTCCGGCATCGCCCCAACCATTGCTGCGGCGAAGAAGCACGTTGACGCGGGACAGGACTTCGGGGAACTCGCAAGGCTTCGCGATCGTACTCGGGGAAGCGAGCGAAATACTCCAGCACGTGCGATGCAACAGCCATTTGCGCGTGGGCTTTTTTGAAGCTGGGCAGCATCAGGACTGCGGTGTTGTGGAGCCTATGCATTTCCTCGTGCGTCGTCATGCTGGCACCTCCTGCAGTCGGGAGCGCCTAGCGCACGTCGGTAGCAGAGACGACAGGTGTTCGATCTCATCGTCCAGCGGCATGTAGGCGTACTCGCTGAGTACCGTGGCGATGTCGTGATCGAGCTCTGCGTTCTGGCGATACAGGGCCATCACTGAGACGCTGATGACTGGGAGGATGAGACGCAGCCTTCGAATGTGATCGCGTAGTTCGAAGGGAAGTGGGTCATCTCGCGTGGAGTGAGGTGGTAGAGTTTCGGCGACGGAGCCGCCTTCCTTTGAATCGAGTGGTTGGAACATGAGCGCCTTCCTACTGTGTTGGCGTTTGTGTAGGCGCTCGGCAGTGTTACAGCACTGCCGGGCGCCGCTCTCGACTGGTGATCAGTCGATTCACATCGTGCGCTTATTTTCTTTTTGCGGCGATCTGCATTCGCGGTGGAAACGTGGAGAAATGCCTGCCGCGCACAATGTTCTCTTCTCGATACATCTCTCTCCATTCGTACAAACGTACTCGTAGACGAAATCAAAAGTCGAGCAGATACTCCGCTGCAAAGGAGGAGCTCAAATGACAAACTCGACCATCGAATCCAGCCACGACTCGTATCTCAACGTTCGCACCGTTCTGATTCAACAGGACGTTCGCTATCTCCATGAGAAAATTGGCAGGCTCGAACGTCTCATCGAAAGACTGTCGGACCAGAACTGCGACAACCACCTATCGCTGCTGAGGATGATCAACTCGGTCGAATGCCGGGTGATTAGCCAACGCTAGTATCTATCTCGGGGTGAGAAGGTGCTCGTGCACCGCCGCCGCAGGAGTTGAAGACGCGTCGATCATAAGCACAAGAGGCGAACGACATTGACCATCAACGTAGGAATCGTCACAGCCGAAGCACTGGTCCTCGGCTGCGACAGCATCGCAAGCATCACGGAACATCTGCTCGACCCGTTTCGGCAAAACGTCACAGACAACGCCGACGGCTCGATGCGGATCGACTTCGACATGGATGACCTCGTGCCCACCGTCACGGGCGCGTGGGGCGGCGTGACCAAGATGTTCGAGCTGTCCCAATCACCACCTGTGGCGGCGGTAACAGCGGGTTTGGCGAAACTGAACGGCCTCAACATGAGCTCACTCGCGTCGGAGTTCGCGGCCACACGCCAGGCGCAGCAGGCAGCCCATTCCGCGCCCGTAACCGTGGAAGATGTGGCGACCGCGTTCTTGAAGTTCATGCGGACGCGGTACGAACAGCACTACGCAGATTCGCCTCTGCCCGAGCAGTTTCGCGATGGTCCCGAATTTCTGATTGGTGGCTTCGGGACGGCTGATGCCTTCCCGTCGCTCTATCAAGTGAGCGTGCAAGAGAACTCTTGCCATCTTGACTACGGCGGAGGCGAATGTGGGGCCACATGGGGCGGTCAGTCGGACGCCGTGGAACGCTTGCTGCGTGGCTACGACGACGAGATTCGGTCAAAGGTGGATTCGCACTACAAGGGCGCGATGCGCATCTACAGAGCGGAGGTCGCCCGGGCCGTTGCTGAACTCCTGAACCGTTTCGCGGTGCAAGCCGGGAGCGTGGCGGATGACCTGCCGCTACGACTTCCGGAGCTGCCGAAGGTATCGGCGTGGGGGAAAAAAGCGCTGCAGATCGAATATGCCGATCTCCCGCTCCAGGATGCGGTGGACCTGGTGGCGTTCCTGGTGAACTTGCAATCCGGTCGCGCCAAATTCGGCTCAGGCATTGCCACCGTGGGTGGCCGGACGCATGTTGGCGTCATCACAAAGCAGCGCTTCGTGATGCTCGAAGAGCCTCAACTGAAACAGACCAACACAGGATTCACATCATGAGAACCAAGAGAACCGCTGAACGATCAGGCCGCGACGTTGACCCGGGTGATGCGAAACGCGATCGACCCAGGGACCAGACTCGATCGGGAGGCGTCATTGTCGGGCCCGACGGCCGCGTGGAAGAGCTCGTTCGCGAAAAGGAGGAGGAAGAGCGCGAGAGTGAGATCTGGCTGACGGTGAGCGGTGGGCGATTTGTTGTTGTCGAGCGCTAGGCACGAGCTGTGTTTGCCAGAACAGAAGAAGCACTGGCCGTCCAAGACTTCCTCACGTGGCCTCTCCCGTAAAGACGCCGCACGCGCGCTGGGTGCTCTTTCCTAGTTCGGCTGGGGAAGTTTCAGAAGCGATCATCATGAAGAACCTGAGAACGACCGAACAATCGGGATTCGTCGCTGGCCCGTACATCGAGAAACGGACGAATCCGAAAGATCAGATCCAACCGGGAGCCGTGATGGTCCCGCATATGCCGGCAGGACTCTGTGCGGGAAGACTCGGTAGCCAGGACTGGCAGCGCTTCTTCTCGCTAACGGGCTCGGCAATTGCGACACGTGAAAAGTTTCCCACCGTCCCGGATACGCCGTCGAAACGCGGCCTCCTCCAAAAAGAGCTTGTAGAGCACGTAAATAAGCTCAACGTTCGCGACCGACTGCGTGGATACCGCCGTGCGGTCGCGCTATGCAGGCACCAGCACGTTCCGACTCGTCCTACTCTCTGCTCGAGTTGGACCCCAACCAAGGCACACTGAACGTCACGGGGCTATCGGGCGGAGCGCATCCGGTAAGCCTCGGACAAATACGCAGAGGCAGAGAAAGCCGCTGCAAAAGATAGCGGGGTCGATGCCGTCCTTGTCTCGGTTGAATCCGTCAACAACGTAGCTCGCGCCTATCCGAACTACTTCGCAGATACACGCGTGTTTCTGATGCTCATGGAGCAGGCCCTCAGCGGTCACAGTCGCGGCATCGCGGTACCGGAGCTGCACGTCGAATCTCAAACGCCGCCGACCACGACACCAACGGCGAAATAGAAGCGGCCGCCCACTCCCGACCGCCCGCATCTTCCAGTCGGCACTCACTCTCAGGGTGGCAGTTACCCAACGATGACCCGAGGTCGATCGGGCGCGCCCGCGATGACAATACGGGCTTCCTCGAAGTCATACACCCTTCACGAACATGCCGCGGCCCGAGCGAGGAGCGTGGACGCGTTCCGCCCGAGCGTTCAAAAGACGGCGACCCGATCTTCGAAATCCGCCCAGATCCCGCTGTGGTACCCCCCGCGCAGAACGTTGTACTTAAGGTAAGCGTCACCGCGTCTATCTAAGCGACCCGACACAAGAAAGTGGACACGCAAGTGGACACGATCCCGTCGAATTGCTGAGCGCTGCCGCGCATTTGCATATGCTCCGTGCCGTATTACGCGCGCCCGGAATTTACGGGGCGGGCGGAGGATTCCCATGAGATTGAAGTGCACTGGGCGGTTTCTGACGGCACTCGCAATCGCGGGTCTGGGGACTATTGCCGCAGGTTCCGCAATGGCTGCCGCGCCGGCTTCGCCCACGCCGACTTCCGCTGCCCCGGCCGACGGCGAAACCCAATGGAAACTGGTCGAGAACTACTGTTTCAAGTGCCATAACACCACGGACTGGGCCGGCAACGTAGCCTTCGACACCATGTCCGCGGACGCCGTCCCCGATGACGCCAAGGTCTGGGAAGCCGCCATCAAGAAGCTCCGCAGCGGCCTGATGCCACCTCCGGGCAAACCGCAGCCCGAGAAGGCCGCGGTAACAAACATGGTTTCCTGGCTGGAAACCACCTTGGACAAGGCCCAGACCACCCCCTACGCCGGCTACGTCCCTCTGCGTCGCCTGAATCGCCGCGAGTACGCCAATGCTGTGCGTGACCTGCTGGGCCTCCGCATCGAGGCCGCCACCTGGCTGCCGCAGGACCAGTTGAAGGAAGACTTCGACACCAACGCCGAGCTGCTGCAGATGACTCCGGCGTTCATGGACCAGGCGGTCACTGCGGCGCGTGCACTAGCGCTGCAGGCGGTGGGCGATCCGAAGTCCGTGCCGCTGGAGACCACGTACGGCCTCCCGGCCAACATGATCCTGTCATTAGCCGCAGCCCCCGCCGTGGGCTCGGGCAACCAGCAGCGCTACAAGGACGGCATGCCGTTCGGCACTCGCGGCGGCATGAGCGTGGAGCACAACTTCCCGGCCGACGGCGAATACGTGCTGACGATCGGCGATATGGTCCTGGCCCGCACGGTGCCGAACCTCGAGTTCGACAACACCGTCATCGCGCTGCTGGACGGCAAGGAGTTCTGGCGCACCCGCCTCGGCGGCGAGGAGGACCACAAGGCCGTCGACCAGAAGCTCGATGACGCGGTCGCCCGGATCAACGGCCGCCTGAAAGACATCCGCTTCAACGCCACGGCCGGCCAGCACACGGTAGCCGTCACCTTCCTCCGCCGCAGCTATGCCGAGGACGACGCGCGCACCCTGCAGTACCAGGCCGGCGACGACCGCCGCACAGCCAATCTGCTCGAGGGCGGCCAGCACCGCGTGCAGGCCGTGCACGCATTCCACATCAAGGGTCCGGTGAAGATCACCGGCATGAGCGATTCGCCCACGCGCCAGAAGGTCTTCATCTGCAAGCCGGCGAGCCCCGTCGAGGAGAGGCCCTGCGCCGAGAAGATCGTCAGCAACCTGGCGGAGCACGCATTCCGTCGCCCGGTGAAGGGCGAGGACATCGCCCCACTGATGACCTTCTACGAGCGCACCAGCAAGATCGATGGCTTCGAGGCCGGTGTGCGTGAATCACTGGCTGCGATCCTGGCGAGCCCGCACTTCCTGTACCGCGCCGAGGCGGCAGTGGACGACGGCGCCCGCGCGCTCAACGACCTGGAACTGGCCTCGCGTCTGTCCTTCTTCCTGTGGAGCAGCCTGCCGGACGACGAACTGCTGGAAGTCGCGAAGAAGAACGAGCTGTCGAAGCCAGACGTGCTGGCGAAACAGGTTCACCGCATGATGGCGGACCCGAGGGCGATCTCGCTGACCAGGGACTTCGCCTTCCAATGGCTCAACGTCGCCAAGATGGACAACATCGTTCCGTCTGCAGCGCTCTTCAGCTACGCCAGCGGTGTCTACGACCCGCGCCCGGCGTTCAAGAAGGAGCTCGAGCTGTTCATGGACAGCATTCTGCGCTCCGATCGCCCTGTGACGGACCTGCTCACCGCCGACTACACCTACTTGAACGAGCAGGTCGCGCTGATCTACGGCATGGAAGACGTCCGCGGCAACGGCTTCCACAAGGTGACGCTGAAGGATCCGAACCGCTTCGGCCTCTTGGGCAAGGGCGCGGTCTTGATGCTCACCGCGAACCCGAACCGCACCGCCCCGGTGCTGCGCGGCGCCTGGATCATGGAACGCATCCTCGGCACGCCGCCGGCCTCCCCGCCGCCGAACGTGCCGGACCTGGCCGAGGCCTCGAAGGGCAAGGCCGCCACGGTGCGCGAGCAAACGGAGATGCACCGCGCGCGCCCCGCGTGCGCCAGTTGCCATGCCGTGATGGATCCGCTGGGCTTTGCGCTGGAGAACTTCAACACCGTGGGCGCGTTCCGCACGGTTGACCCGCAGTACCACAAGCCTATCGACCCGAAGGCCACCATGCCCGACGGCACGGCGCTCGCTGGACCGGCGGACCTGCACAAGGCGCTGGCCGCACGCGGCGGCCAGTTCACGCAGATCATCACCGAGAAGCTGATGACCTACGCGGTGGGCCGGGCCGTCGACTTCAACGACATGCCGAGCGTCCGCCGCATCGTGCATGACGCCAAGCCCCAGAACTCCACGTTCGAATCGATCGTGTTGGGCGTAGTGAACAGCGATGCGTTCCGTCGGCGCGCGCCGGCAGCACCTGCACCTGCCCTCAAGACTGCATCGATCGACTCGTCCTCGACCGGAGGCCAATAGCCATGTTCCTCACCAAGAAGCATCTTTCCCGCCGCACGCTCCTGAAGGGTGCTGGTGTCGCCCTCTCGCTGCCGTTGCTGGACGCGATGATCCCGGCCAGCACAGCGCTGGCAAATACCGCGGCGGCCATCCAGCCTCGCCTGGGCTTCGTTTACGTACCGCACGGCGCGGTGGAGAAGTTCTGGATACCCAAGGGGACGGGCAAGGATTTCGAGTTCTCGCGCATTCTCAAGCCGATGGAGGGTGTGCGTGACTACGTCACGGTGATCACCAACATCCGCAACAAGGCCGGCGAGCGCCAGAACCCTCCACACGGCATCACCGAACAGGCCTGGCTCACCTGCCAGGACCCGCAGATGAACCCCTGGGGTGCCGGGGCGGGCACGTCCATCGACCAGATCGCCGCGAAACAGATCGGGCAGGACACGCCGATCGCCTCGCTGGAGTTGTGCGGCGAGCCTGGCGGCGCCACGTCCTACCGCGGCCCGAACCAGAGCCTTCCGCTGGAAGGCAACCCGCGCAAGGTGTTCTACGGCATGTTCGGCCCCGGCGATTCCAACGCCGATCGCGTCGCGCGCCTCAAGGCCACCGACAGCCTGCTCGACTATGCGATGGAGGCCACCAAGGACCTGAACCGTCGGCTGGGTGTGGCGGATCGTGCGCTGGTCAGCAACTACCTCGACTCGGTGCGTGAGGTCGAGGGCCGCGTCTCGAAGCTCATGGCCAAGGCCGACTCCCTGGGCAGCTTGCCGGATGCGCCGGTGGGCACGCCGGATGACTTCACCGAATTGGTGGACGTGCAGTTCGAGATGCTGGCGCTGGCGTTCCAGACCGGCCAGACGCGCGTCGCCTCGATGCGCATGATCAAAGAGGCCTCGATGCGCACGTTCCCCGCGATTCAGGTGGACGAAGCCTTCCACCCGCTCTCACACCATGGTGAGGATCCTGGCAAGCAGGACAAACTGGCGCGCGTGCAGACCTATCAGATCGAACGCTTTGCGCGCTTCGCCAAGCGGCTGGCCAGCATCAAGGAAGGCGACCACACCGTACTGGACAGCACGATCATCCTGTATGGCTCGGACCTCGGGAACTCCGACCTGCACAACTGCTCGCAGCTGCCGGTGCTGCTGCTCGGCAAGGGCGGCAATCTCAAGGGCGGCCAGCACATCTCCGCCCCGAAAGACACCCCGCTCGCCAACGTGCTGCTGACGATGGCCCAGCGCGCGAACGTCAAGATCGAGAAGTTCGGCGACGCCACCGGCACGTTCAACGAGGCCTGAGTATGCGAATGAGGGGGAAGGTGGCGGCTGCCGTGGCAGTCGCCCTGCTGTGCACCGCTGCGGGCACGGTCGCCGGCGCGGCCTCCGGTAGCGCCGCCGCTGGCACGGCCGGTAGCGCGGCCTCTGGTAGCCCTGCGGCCGCCAACGCCGACGTGCCGCGCAAGCCAGACGGCAGCACGCCGCTGATGTCAGCGGCATTCGAAGGTGATGTGGCCGAGGCCGGGCGCCTGCTCAAGGAAGGCGCCGACGTCAAGGCGATCAACAGTTACGGCGTCAACGCCATGCAGCTGGCTGCGGACACGGCCAACACCGAGCTCATCCGGTTGCTGCTAAAGGCCGGCGCGGATCCGGAGTCTCCCAATGCCGATGGCGAAACCGCGCTGCATCTCGTGGCACGCAGCGGCAATGTGGAGGCTGCGAACCTGCTCCTGAAGGCCGGCGCGAAAGTGAACTCCCGCGAGCGCTTCGGCGACCAGACGCCGCTGATGTGGGCCGCCGCCCGCCGCCATCCCGAGATGGTCGAACTGCTGCTTTCCAAGGGCGCGGACGTCAACGCCCGCGGCGCGATCCGCGACTACCAGCGCGTGGCCACTGCGGAAAGCCGTGCCGCCCCGCGCGATCGCGGCGGCTTCACGCCGCTGATGTATGCCGCACGTGACAACTGCGGCGAGTGCGTGGAGGTGTTGCTGAAGCACAAGGCCGACGTGAACCTCGCCGACCCCTCGTTCGTGGTGCCGCTGTCCATCGCGATGATGAACAGCAACTGGGACATCGCCAAACGCCTCATCGAAGCCGGTGCCGACGTGAACCAGTGGGACATGAACGGCAGCTCGCCGCTTCATGTGGCTATCGCCAACATGAACGGCGCCGGCAGCCGCAACCCGCTCGATCAGGACAAGGGCAACACGTCCTCCGGCCGTGACGTGATCAAGATGCTGCTGGATCGCGGTGCGAACCCGAACCAGCAGCTCTATTGGGGCGGGGGCTTCAGCTCCGCGGCCGACCGCGGCATGACGCCGTTCCTGGCGGCCTGCGCTACCGGCGACGTCGAGCTGGTGAAGCTGCTGCTGGATCACGGAGCGAATACCAAGCTCGCCACCTCGGACGGTCGCGGCCCCCTCATCATGGCCGTGGCTTCGGGCCGGCGTGGTAGAGGAGACAGCTTTTTCGGTAGCCCGCCGCCGGCCACGGCGCCCGCTGAGGGCGAAGAAGGCACGCCGGCAGGTGCGGCCGAGGGTGGCAAGCCAGTTGGCAAGCCGCGCGCGAATCCGCAGGTGCAGCTCATCCAACTGCTCGCCGATGCGGGCGCGGACGTGAAGCTGGTGGGCAAGGTCCACCTCCTGGCGCGCACACGCGGCGGTTCAGCCCTGCACTACGCAGTGCGCGGCGGGGGTAACCGTCAAGTCCTTCAGGAACTGTTGGACCTCGGCCTCGACGTCAACGTGAAGGACGCGGACGGTCTGACCGCGCTCGACTACGCCATGGGCCGCGGCTACGTGCCCTTTCTCGCGATGGCGGAGCCACCCAACAAGCCACTGGCCGATTTCCTGCGCGGCAAGGGCGCGAACATCGAGCTGGCGAAGACCCCGGACTGGCCGCCCCAGGGTCCGCCCATCGCCACCGCCGTCTATGACTCCTTCATCTGGCCCGTCGATCCCGTAGGACCGTAATGACCTTTTCCCGGCGTGATTTCCTGCGCGATAGCGCGCAGGCCCTTTCGGCTGCTGCACTGATTGGCCTGCCCGCCATCGCATCCGCCGCCAAGACTCGCATCCAAGTGCAGGACGTGAACGGCCTCGCGCTGCTGACCGGTGGTGGTGGCAATGTCGTGACCCTGCCCTCCGCCGAGGGCGCGCTGCTGGTCGATGGCGGCCTCGCGGCCCATTCCTCGGAAGTGTTGAAGGCTGTGGCCTCGGCCACCGGAGCCAAGCGTGTGGCGACGCTGATCAACACGCACTGGCACCCGGAACAGACCGGTTCCAACGAGACCGTGGGCAAGGCCGGCGGCATCATCATTTCGCATGAGGTCACGCGCCTGGCGCTGGGCCGGAAGAATCCATCGGCGCTGTACGCTGGTACCTATGGCGCCCTGCCTCCAAAGGCGCTGCCGACAGTTACCACCTACAACACCGGCACGCTGCAGTTCGCTGGCGAGCAGGTGGACTACCGCTACCTGCCCGGCGCGCACACAAATGGCGACCTGTACGTGCACTTCCCGAAGCACAACGTCATCGTGGCTGGCGGGCCGGTTGCCGGCCACAGCTGGCCGGTGATCGACTGGCTGGGCGGCGGCTTCTATCACGGCTTCCTGCGCTCCTACGAAATTCTCTGCGAGGTGGTGAAGCCCGACACCCTCGTGATCGGCGCGCAGGGTGTGCCGCTGACTGGCAGCGACATCGTCCGCTACAAGGACGTGTACTGGGCCCTGTTCAAGCAGATGTTCATCCTGTTCAACAAGGGCTTCGGGCCTGAGGACGTGGTGGAGTTCAACAAAGGCAAAGAGTTCGTCGGCGTGGTGCCGGTGGTGGCCGACCGGCCGCTAAAGGGACTCATTGAGGAGATGGGCGACCCGTCGCAGTTCCTGGAATACGCTTATCGTAGCCTGCAGCAGGCGACTATCCCTCACTGACCGATGAGCGCTAGGCCACCGACCTGTGCCGCATCTGGAGAGGGCGTGACGGCTGGGCGGCGTTGGCCCGAGTGATGGACTGCCATAGCCGAGAGCTACTCGGCTGGCATCCATCGCGCAGTGAAAAATCGAAGACGACAGAAGCCGCTCTCGAGCTAATGGCACTGCATTAGGCCGCAGCGTTTCCGTGGACCATGATCTTCCACCTCTGCTGCGGCCGTGATTTCTTCATCCACGGATAGGATTTGGGTCTGCGCTTCTTCATCCGGGGCTCGACACGTCCGGGTCGATGGGCAACACGAACGCCGGCAATCAGCTTCCACAAATCGGCATCGTGGCGGGCCTGGTCAGCGAACGCGGCAAAGTGCTCGCGAAACAAGTCGAGCCCCTTTACCACGGAATGCGCGCTTTGAGTTCCTCGAGGGCCTGCTGAACTCGGTCGTCCGGCTCATCCTGCAAGCTCAAAGTCAGCGACAAAGGATCGACGGTATTGTTTTCCTTCAGCAGATTGGGCGTGTAGCTCCACACCTGCCACTGAGAAGCATTTGGCTGCGCCCCCTGCAGTGTCTGCACTCCTGCTTGCTGGGCGGCTTTCCATTGAGCGGTGCTAACGGCGTAAGTAGGGTGAGGCGGTTCAGTTAGCATCGAGGAGAACGCCAAGGCGCTCAAACCCCCCAGCGGCGGCCGTGGCAGTTTTGCTTGCGCCTCAGTGGCCACCCAGCGGCCGGGGTGACGTACAGAAAGAGCCCTTTTCCGTCGTACAGCTTGCTGGGCTTCTCGACCGCTTTCGCCGCACGGATGGCCAGATCGGTCAGCATGGACGAAGTCCCTTGAGACCCACATTGCCACTCGTACGGGTGGCGTCACGTCAGTGAGGATAATCAGAAGCGCGCATCACTCGCACGTGGCCGACAGCCCCGGAGGCGCCGTGTTTTTCGTCTATGGAAGGCTCCTGCTGTCTCCTGACGGCTCTCAAGCGCTCCTCGCGATTTGATGAAGAGACCGCGCATCGGGCGCACATTCCTCGCGTGCTCATCCAAATGCACTCTGGAAATCTGTCGCGCGCTCCCCGGTCGAGTTCTCCTCGAGAAAGCCCGACCTCTCGTGACCGACACCCTACCGCGCGACAGACGCTAGAGATCCGGTTCGACGATCCTGAACCGACGTACTCTCATCAGCCTACCCTTGGCGTGCCACATACCGCTCTCGGTGAAAACCTAGCTCTCGCAGTCAGCGCTGCCGGAGTTGGCGGTCGACAACGAAGCCCACCGACGCATGACGCAGGCCGACCCGGCTCTATTGCCCGCAGCGCTAACGCAAGGCATCCGCCGCCGCTGAACCGCAAACCAGGCGATAAGTCCACACACGCGCAGGCCAGAGGTTGCGCCAGATCATGGGCGATACTTTGGCGCGTAGACCAGGACGCGGAGCCGGAACGGGCGAACGCAGAAAGTAGGTAAATTGCAGGAACGGCGCACCAGGCACAGCCTGACGCAAGCACCCGAGCACGAGACGTAATCGCTCATGCGGCGGGCGCAGGATCAGCGGAAGGCCGGCGACGATGGCAAAGGCCGGCTGCGCAAGGGCACGCATGATGGAAGGCGCGCGATAGGCATCCGCGTGCAGCACCAGCGCTTGCGGCCATCGCTTTCGCAACCGTTCGCAGAAGCCGCCATCCATTTCGACCAGCACCAGGCGCGAGGGATGGACACCGCGCTCGATTAGCGCGGACGTGACCGCTCCCGTGCCGGGTCCAAGCTCGATAAGCTGTCCCGGCGTTGAGGGATCGACCCGCGCCGCCATCGCGCGCGCCAGCTCGGGGCCGCTCGGCGCGACGGCGCCCGCCCGCATCGGGTTTTCGAAACAGGAGCGAAGAAAAGCTGCCGCATCGGTCCGACGGTGGCCGATCGCTTTCTCGTGCGCCTCGCCGGGCCGCGTCGTGCGCGCAGGCGATCGATCAACATCGCGTGATTCAAGGCTCATTCAACACCCATTGGGTAACTGTACCGGCGCGTATCGAAGCGCCTGATCGTTTCCTCCAGATGTCCAGCCTTTTCGGGACCGAGACGATATCGAGGCACGTGTGTCCCGGGACTGCATTGGTCCGTTGCGATTCTTCACCGACGCTCCGCGGCGTATGTCCGAAACAACGCAGACACAATCCGGCATTCCGCAGCCACAGGGCTATTCCAGTCTCCGTAGCCGCAGTGCCCTGACGTCACCGCACGGTCCTCGAATGCCCTGTTCCACTACCGCGAGTACCCATCATGCAGAGCCTTACTCGATCCGTTCATCATGCGATGCTCCTCATCGGTACGCTCACCCTCGCTGCCTGCAGAAGCGCGCCAATGAGCGCTCCCGCCCGACCTGCAGTGCCCGTGGCGCAACCGATGCCTACGCCGCCAGCCGCGCCGGTCGACCCGAATATCTATTCCTATCCCGCGCAAGGGCAGACCGCCGAACAGCAAGGTCGTGATCGGTACGAGTGCCATATGTGGGCTGTGCGACAAAGTGCCTTCGATCCGAGCGCGGCGAATCTGTCCGTGGTGCATCGGGTGCAAATCGTCGAAAGCCCAGCACCCGGCGTTCAAACCGTCGTAGGTGCAGCCGCCGGAGCACTGATCGGTGCGTCAGTGTCCGGTCATCGCGCCGGCGCAAGTGGTGCGGTCGTCGGCGCCGTGCTTGGTGGCCTTCTCGGCGCCAGCGCAGAGGCGGCTGACAGCACGAGTGCTAGACGGGCGGAAAAAGACATCGACACGCAAGAGGAACAGGAAAGAGCACAGATCGAACAGCGTGTCGCCGGTTATCGACGTTCTGCGACGGCGTGCCTCGAAGGGCGCGGGTACACCGTGCGTTAAAGCACGAGGAGCTCAAGTCATGAAACAATTGCTCTGGATCGGCATCCTCAATACCTCGCTCGTCAGTCTGGCGCTCGCAGGCAGCGACGAAGCGCTCGGCGGCCCTGACCGTAGTCAGGGTCCCTGGCCGGGTCGCTACGGGCAGCAGCAGTATCCTGCGCGGAGCACTGTGCTCCCGGATTTGCCACGCGCACACAGTGCCGCGGTGGACTCTCTGTACAACCAATACTTCTACGCGGACGGCGTATGGTACGCACCGTATGGCCGCTCGTTCATCGTCGTGGCTGCGCCGCTCGGCCTCTTCGTGCCGGTGCTGCCTGCGCTCCATTCGACCCTCTAGGTCGGTGAGGTCGCATACCATCATTCCAACGGCACCTACTATGTCTGGCAAGAGCGCAAGCACAATTATGAGGTCGTAAGCTCACCAAGCGAGCCACCGGCAGATCCAGTCGAGAACGCCGCGTCGAGTAACCTGTTCGTGTACCCGCGTAACGGGCAGAACGAAGAGCAGACCGCGCGGGACACTTACGAATGCCATCGGTGGGCCTCAAAGGAAAGCGGCTTCGATCCCACGCTCGCCGGTGGCGGCGTGCCGCCCGCGCAGAACTCCTCGAAGCGGGCCGACTATCAACGCGCGGTGAAGGCTTGCCTGGATGGTCGCGGGTACGTCGCCACCTGATAGCTTCATCGGCGATTACGCATGTCCCGCGCGGTCAATCGGCATCCACAGGGCACGCCAGGATGTAACCCTTGCCGTACACGCTCTTGATCAGTCGATGTGAATCGAACCCGTGGTTTTCGCGCAGCAGTCGACGGATCCGGCTGATGCGCGAATCGATGTTGCGACCCAGGGGATCCCAGTCACGCCCATAGATGAGCTGTACCAGATTCGATCTGCTCACGATCTGCAGAGGATGGGTCACGAGGAGCTCCATCACCAGAAAGTCCGACGCAGTGAGGGTCTGGGCTGATCCGTCGGCATGCTGAAGTGTGTGACTGCGCACATCGAGACGCCAGTCAGCAAAGCGATAACCATTGGGAGACGGTGTATCAATATTGCCTGAAGCACGCAACGCTCGACGGTGGACTGCTCTGATGCGTCCCAGCAGCTCACGCAGATTGAAGGGCTTGACGATATAGTCGTCCGCGCCGGCTTCGAATCCGAGAACACGTTCTTCGGAGTTATTCGTTGCGCTTGCAATGATGATGGGCACGACCGAGCGCCCGCGGATGCGTCGACACAGCACGAGGGCGTCGGTCGCCGGATCGGCGGTCGGCAGAAGCGCATCGAGCAGGACGAGCCCCACGTGTGGATTGTCCCGCACCCTCATAACTGCCAGATTGTTCGCGACGGCGCTAACACGATAACCGTGTTGTCGCAGATAGTTGCTGATCGCCACAGTGGTCGATTCATCATCGCTGACAATGAGCACGGGAGGGAGCGAGAGATCCGGGCCGACCGTTTGGGGAGTCGTGCCCGGACGGGAGCGGGTGCGTATTGTCATTGGACAGCCGCGGCAAGCTAGTCAATACACGTCGCGTCGGTAGCGACCCTCGGTGACGAGCCCCTCGAGGAGCGTGTTACCGAGGATGGCCCGCAGTGCCCGATCCACCGCTGGCGCCATGCCCTGAAGGCTCCCGCACACCATCACGGAAGCCCCCATGTCTATTCGGTGGCGGATGAGTTCCGCGTTTTCTTTCACGACGTGCTGGACGTAGCGCCGGTGAAAGCCGCCTCGGGACCAAGCCGCGTCAAAACGCGCCAGAGTACCGCAGGCGAGCCAGTACTCGATTTCTTCCTGAAAGAACGCGTCACGCGCCGACTGGCGCTCCCCAAAGAGCAGCCAATGATCTCCGTCGTCGTCGAACTGGCTATTGCGCAGATGCGCCCGCAGTCCTGCGATGCCAGTTCCGTTGCCGACAAGGATCATCGGGCGATCGCCGCAACGGTAAAAATTGGGATTCGCTCGAATGCGCAGCTCGATGGAGTCCGCAAGCGAGGCATGGGCGGTGAGCCAACCCGAGGCAGATCCCAGGCCATCGGCCTTGGAGACTTGTCGGACCACCAATTCGAGTGCGCCGTCGCGCCAGACCGAGGCGATCGAATATTCGCGAGGCGCGAGCGGACGAAGTTCACAGAACAGCTGCTCGGCACGAATTGGCAGGTTCGTCAGCGCCGGCAACTCCGAGACCGACAGATGCTCGTGCAATGTATGCCCCGCGATTATCTGGTCCGCGGACAGCCCACGCGCAGTGAGATACTGCGCGACCTTCTGCGGATCATTGCGCGGCTGGACCTCAGCAATATCTCCCGCATTCCACTGCGGCAGAGGCCCGTGACGCGGCACGAGGCGCAGCAGGAAGACCGGGCCCCCAAGACTTCCCGGATTGAGTAGCTGCCGATCCATCAGCAGCCAGCGCTCAAAGGGCGGGGGACCTAGCTCCGCGTCCAGGCTGAACCGCGCTCCCCACGGCACCAGGCGCCTTTGCCAGGTAGCATGTGCGGCAGGATCGTCGGCGTTCACTTCGATTGTATCGAAAGCGCGCGTGGCACCCGAGACCTTCAGCCATCGGTCCACCGCGTGCCCGAACCAGCAGAATCGCGGGTATTCACGATCACCGAGCGCAAGAATCCCATACCGGAGACTACTCAGCGCACCCGGCTGTCGCATGACGCGTCTGGCGAAAGCGCGCGCCGTATCTGGTGGCTCTCCGTCCCCGTAGGTGCTGATCACAAAGAGCGCCTGGCGCGCGGACTTGAGATCCGTCGAGTCCAGCGAGGCGAGTGACTTGACTTTTGCAGGCATGCCGCCGGCGTTGAAGGCCGAGGCTGTCAGGTTTGCTGTCGCGTAGGCGCCGCCCGTCTGTGAGGCATAGATGATGAGTGTCTCAGTGCCATGTACCGGCGGTGTTCCTCCCAAGGAGGGACCACTCGGCACAGATACGACCGACGGCAGTGCGGAGCGCTTGGCGCGGCGGCTGAAGTACAGCAGAAGACCCGTAACGAGAAACACCGGCATCGCGAAGCTCGCGAGCATGACGAGGGCACGGCCGGGCGTACCGAGAAATGCGCCACTGTGAAAGGCAAGCATGGCCCCGGTGATCGTGCGCCCGACCGGACGGTCTTCAGTAAGGTCGGTGCGAAGGAGCTCGCCAGTAGAGGCATCATAGAAGTAGCGATCCATGATGCCGTCGTGAAAGCCACCCAGCAGTGGCACCTCGACACGGATGGGACCGCCACCACGAGGCATCGACAGGCCGACGACGTCGGCCGCCTCGGGCCGCACCCAGTGAAAATCCGCCCAGATGGCATCGAGCGAAGCGTTCGGCATCGTCGGCTCGAATCCGCCTTCCGGGCGGCGCGGCACCATGCTTCCGGTTCGCTCGTCGAAATCGACATCGTTTCGACCCTTCTCGTCCAGCGGCTTCCCGCTTGAGCTCCCACGCGCCTCTTCATTTGTGCCACTACCGACGCCCTTCTCATCGTCGAGTGCCCGCTTGATGTCACGGCTTTCCCCGAGAAGCGTGTTTGCCGCATCTCGGTACCAATCGTAGGACCAGGTAAGCCCAGTCAAAGCCGTCAACAGATAGAAGAGCGCGACCCACCCGCCCGCGACTGCGTGGATCTCGCGGAAGAAGTTGCGGCCGGTTCGCCCCATGTGCAGCACGAACCACGATCGCCAGCTGAGCGGGTTACGAGGCCATCGCAGATAAAGTCCCGACACCGCAAAGAACACCAGGGCGAGCGCTGCACACCCGGTGATCTGGCGGCCCACTGAACTGTCCTTGTGTCCCGCAGCCGCAGGGATCGCGAGGAAGCGATGCAGTTCTTCCGCGAAACTGAAGAACGCGCCGCCTGCGGAGCTTCCCAGGATCTCACCGGTGTACGGGTTGACGTACGTGACACCACGGTCGTTGCCCGCCTTCTGCCGACTACCGTCCCCGCGACGCTCCTGCAGACGCACTTGAACCGCGTGAGAGGGATCGCTCCACAGACGCAACTGCCCCACCACGGCACTTGGCTTTTGCTCTCGAATACGCTGCAACAGCCGGTCCGGTGAAAGCGCTACGCCGTACTCCGGTCGAGCAACCCGGCTCGGACTCAGCGCATCGACAATCTCGTCCTCGAAACTGAGTAGCGCACCCGTGACTCCCATGATTGCCAGCACGAGGCCCAACGTGATGCCCAAAAGCCAGTGCGTCTGGAAAACGATCCGTCTGAACAAGGGCGACTCCAGTTTCCGGAAGCAGCCGCGCGAGAGCGCGTCAGGGTTGGATCGTGAACGGCGATTGAATGCTGGTGCTGCGCGTACCCGATTGCAGCTTCATTTCGCCCGGTTTGCCGACGTGACCGGGAGTACCCTGCCCTCGTTCCTGCGTCTCCTCCTCGTCACGAACGGTCGGATCTGTACCTTGGCAGGCACAACCGGCGAGCAGGCTTGCGGCAACGGCGAGGAATACCAGTCTCATTGAGGCCTCCACACGGATCGATTGAGGAGGCCGCAGTCTCAGACGGGGGTGTGGCTGAGAAATATCGCAGTGTTTCTGAAATGTTTCGGCATCGCCGTGCCGCGCCGCCCGGATGCACGCACCCGAACGCTATCTCGGGGACGATGCAGCGGCTACCTTGGCGACCAGCATGTAGCCTTCGTTCCAGACGGTGCGGATCAGACTGTCGCCCGGTGCTTTCAGTTTGCGTCGCAGGCGGCTGATCTGAATATCGACCGCGCGATCAAAGGACTCCGTGTGCGGTCCGCGCGCAGCTTGCAGCAGCTCGTCACGTTTCAGAACGCGCCGCGGGCGTTCAACGAGCGCGCGCAACATCGCGAACTCGCCATCCGTCAGCTCCACCAGAACCCCCTGCGGATCGAGCAGTTCATGGGAATCGAGGTCGATGCGCCAGCCGCGAAAATGCAGGATGTTCCGGGGCGGCTCAATGACGTGGTGCCGGCGCAGGACAGCTCGCACATGCGCGATCACCTCCCGCGGACTGCATGGTTTTGTCAGATAGTGATCGGCACCGAACTCAAGTCCCAGAACGCGGTCTTCTTCTTCACCGAGCGCACTGAGCATCACGATTGGCGGACCGCCCTCAGCGACGATGCGCCGGGCGGCGGCGAGTCCGTCCTCGCCCGGCAGCATCACATCGAGAATAATGGCATCGACCGGATGCCGCGCCAGAACGCCGTCCATCTCCGTGGTATTGGCGGCGGTATGAACGAGGTAACCCCGTTTGACCAGATTCTCGGCGAGCAGGGTGCGAATGGTCTCGTCGTCATCCACGAGAAGCAGAGTCGCGACCGGTTCAGTGATGTCGACGGAGGTGGTCATACGGACGGGCAGTATCCTCACGATCACAGGCAGCGGCAAACTCGCCCAATAGAGCCTTCCGATAGCATTGCAGTTCCACAGCGTCGAGGCGAGAGCGGTCCACGGGCATATTTCGAGCCGAAAGCAAGGTCAGAAGTATCTGGGAAACACCTTGCGTGTATGCGCTCGCATAGGAACTCCTTACGAAAGGTGAGCAATGCAGGTTTCTGAGCCCAAGCTGCCCGCGCAGCCGCGCCTGGAGGGCGCGCGTCCGAAGAGGCGAGAGTCTCGACCCGCGATCCGTCCGGGACGAACGTCACTCTTTCTGCGGATCTTCGCAATGATGCTGGCAGTCGTTCTGTGCGCGCAGGCTCTGAACTTTGGTTTGGTGCTGATGGTGCGGCTGCCCGCGCAACCCCAGTACGCCTTGTCGGACATCGCCGCGGCACTGCGCTCCGATGAAGGCGTGCCAGGCCTCACGACGTATATCGAGACACCCCCCGCTGAGAACGAGATGGACGAGCGCGATCGACGGATGAGTGAGGCACTCGCCGCCCGCCTCGGGATCCCTCGGGGGGAAGTGCGGGTGGTGATCTCGCGGCCGCCGCAGATCAAACAGCGTGATGAAACTCGCCGCGAGAGAAGCGTGACGACCGGACCCGTCGACTCAAAGGCGTCTTCGCGTCCGGAGGGACGCGAGTCGGATCGGGATCTGCAGGGCGCGGACATTATTGTCGGGTCCTTTGCGGCCACGGTCCAATTGCCCGATGGCCGATGGCGCAGCGTGCGACCGAACATACGCGGCATTGAGCCCTGGCAATGGCAAGCCCTGCTGTGGCTCGTGGGATCTTTGATGCTCGCGGCGCCAATCGCCTGGCTGGTGGCGAGACGCATCGCCGCACCGATCGATCTGTTCGCGGCAGCGGCAGAGCGACTCGGCCGCGATCCCGGCGCACCCGAGCTGCAGTTGCAAGGTCCGCGCGAGCTCGTGACCGCGGCGCGCGCCTTCAACGCCATGCAGCTGCGATTGCAGCGCTATGTAGAAGATCGCACGACGATGGTTGCCGCCATCGCGCATGACCTGCGCACACCGCTGATGCGCCTGAGTCTCATGCTGGAGGATGCGCCGGAGTCGGTGCGTAGCCGGGCACTCGCGGAAATCCGGGAGATGAAGGAGCGTATCGGTACAATTCTGGCGTTCATGAGAGGTGTGAGTCGACCCGCAAATCGTCAGAAACTGGACCTTAGAATCCTGGTGGAGAGTGTGGTCGACGAGATGACGGACCGCGGATGCAGCGCGGCGCTGGAGCCGGGCACTGATATCACTATCGAAGCCGACGTGGCGGGCATCAAGTCGCTGGTCGTCAACCTGCTGGACAACGCGGTAAGACATGCGCACGGTGCGCGGGTGGCATTGAAACGACTCGGGGACCTCGCCGTTATCGAGGTAACCGATAAAGGACCCGGCATTCCCGAGGGGGATCTCGAATTGGTATTTCAGCCGTTCTATCGCGTCGGTCCGACTCGGGTAGCTCAGGGCGGCTCCATCGGGCTGGGACTGGCGAGTGTGCGCGCCGTGGCCCGCGCGCACGGGGGAGAAGTGACGCTGCGAAACCTTGCCGCGGGCGGCCTGGTTGCGAGAGTCACCCTGCCGATCTGAAGATGCGCCCGCGCCCGGCGCAAGAGCCGACGGACCGCAGCGGCCTTGTTCGCGACCCGTCGACTCATTCCTCGCGCCCTTCCCGGCTAGCGATCTCGACGCAGCGTACCCCCCACGCTGACGCCGCCACCGGTCAAGAACATCGTGTATATCCCTCCGCTCTGTAGGGACACGCCGCTGCGAGTCAGCAGGACCGCTGCAGTAAGCGAGTTCGTGACATCGAACTGGAAGTCGCTGCCACTGAGCACATCGCCATACGCTGAGGATTGGCCGACCGCGATATTGTCGGCGATCTGCGCGTAGTCAACCGCGAACGTGATCGGACCGCCAAGGGCAGACATACCGTTGAGCACGCGGATCTTGACGTTGCCGATCACTGCCGCGAGATGGTTGTCGTCTGTCACGAGCGTGGTTTGGGTACCGTTGGCATCGCTCCAGATGAGGAGCGTGTAATCCGTGCCCGGGACCAGCGTGCGTGCGATGGCAGAGGCTGAAGCTCCATCAATGCTAAGGCTCACGGGCAGCGTGCCCGCCGTCACTTGAGCATAGCCGCTACCGATGATCCCCACGGTCGCGCCATTGAGTAGCGCGGTGCCCCCGACGCTTACCGTCGCCGCACTTCCGTTCGCCATGCCTGCAGCGGCACGGATCCGGGCCTTCGTGTTCGCGTACGCCGTGATTGCCCCCTGCTGCGGGAGTTGCAGCACATTGACCAGCACACCGCCGGCGGTCGGTGTAAGCACCAGTGATACCACCTGGGTGCTCGTGAATGCGACGCTCGGAACATCCAGCCGCAGGTCCGTCGGATCGCCCGCGCCGGTGATGCGCAAGCGATACGTGCTACTGTCGATAATTGCCGCGGCACTGCCGGACCCTGCGATCAAGGCACCGACTAGCGGAGAAGTGTCCTCGAGCGGGATGGATTCTTCTGTGAGATAGACGTCGAGACTGCCGGCGTCAGCCGCATTCACGACGGTCAGCTTGGCCTTGCCTGAGGCCGCAGCGGCCTGATCGTCGTCGATTCTGTAAGTCTGGAAGTGCCCCGCCGAGCCCATGGCCACCAGGGTGCCGTGGGTATCCTCGGCGAATGCCTGTCCTGCAAGGCTGAGCAGATTCGATGCGGCCCCAGCGCGGCGGAATTTCAATGTGTAGGTTGCCGCCGTCAACTCGGCATACTCGCTCACGGTGTTGATGCCAACAGAGCTCAACCGCATCTGATCGTCGTCTGTTTCGCTACTGTCGTTGTTGCTGTACAGATCGAGCGACTGATACCCGGTGCTGACATTGAGAACGCGCACCTGTGCATCGCCACTGTCATCGCTGGAGCAGGCACACAGAGACAATAGCAGTGTGAGGTTCAGCAGAATTTGAAATGGAAGACATGACTTGATACGCATCGTGATATCCCGTGTGGGGGTTCAAAGAAGGGTAAGCAGACGTCGGTGCACCGCGACTCAAGACTCTCGAACTCATTGAGGTCAGGCGGTGCGGCACCGTTGCCCGACTTCGCCGATCAGAAGGCCTGACCAATCGAGAACTGGAAGCGCTCGAGATCGTCGCCATAGGTCTGCCACGTCTCGCGCTGGTACTGAAGCGGAAACGCATAGCTGAATCGGAACAGCCCGAGCGGCGCGAGCCACTGCACGGAAATGCCCGCCGCGGACCGCAGATTGGCGAGATCAAAGTTGTATTCGACGCGCGAGCCGTTCTTGTCGCGAAACACCGTGTCACCAAGAAAGAACGCCTGCCCAACGTCGTAAAACAAGGACAGCCGTGCCGTGCTTGCGAACTTGCTCGGCAGCGGCAGGATGGCTTCGAACTGGCTCGATACCGCAGCGTCCCCTCCATAGGGATTGCCGAGAGAATCTCTCGGACCGAGACTGCTCTCGGTGAACCCACGAACCGAATCGGCCCCACCCAGAAAGAAGTGACGGTTGGGTGGCAGCGCCGTCGTCGCGCCAAAAGCACGGCCATAACTGGCTCGCGCATTCATCGCCAGCGGGATCGATCGTAGGATCGGGAGCGGGAGCGTCAGGTACTGCTGGTACTGATAGCTGGCGGTCGCGTACTCAAGCGGACTTCCCGGCACGGTTGAGGTGAGAAGGAAGCGCTGACTGATTCCGGAGGTCGGAAACAGCACGCGATTTCGATTGTCATAGCTCCAGCCCGTGGATAGTTCCAGCGTGTCAGCGATCGTGCCGAGAACGTAGTCGCCCCCAATCCGGCGGAAGTATGAGTCCCCGTTGGCGCGCACCCAGTCCTGTACCTGATTGGAACTGGAGAGCGACGTCGCAAGCTCTGCATGCTGCACTGAGGCGCCGGCGTGAAGTGCCTGCATTTCGCTGATCGGAAATACGTAGTCGAGGCCTGCCGTGTATGTCTCCGTCGAAAAGGTAGAGAACGTCGACGTGAGCCGACTCACATCCGAATACGAGACACTGACCGTGCGGCCGATTCCATCTGCAGTCGCGTAGGGGTTGGTGTGCGAGAAGCTGTACACCTTGCTGTAGCTGCCCGCGTTGAGCTCTACGGCGATGCGCTTACCCGTTCCCAGAAAGTTCGCATCCGTGAAACTGCCGTTCAGCACAAGTCGCTGTGACTCGGAGTATCCGATGCCTCCACCCAACTGGGCGGACGGGCCCTCCTCGACCTTGAAGTCGATGTCGACCAGATCCGGCGCTCCGGCGACGGGCGTCGTCTCCGAGCTCACCTTCTTGATATAGGGCAAACGCTGCAGGCGCTGCGTGGACCGCTCGAGCGACAAGTTGGAGAGCCAGGCACCTTCCAGTTGTCGAAGCTCGCGCCGGAGCACCTCGTCATTGATGCTCGTCGCGCCCGAGAACACGATGTTGTGGACGTACACCCGATTCTGCGGCTCGACATAGAACGTGACCGCGACTTCGTGGGTCTGCGCGTCGGGCGTAAGAACGGGATCCACCTTGGCGAAGGCGTACCCGTCGGCTCCGAGACGGTTCTGCAACAATTCCTGCGTGGTCGAGATCGCCCGCCGCGAGAAAATATCACCGGGCGCCGGCAGCAGCAGGCGCTGCAGCTCGGCCTCCGGCACCACGAGCTTGCCGGCCAGCCGGACCGACGAAATGCGGAAAACGGCCCCCTCATCGACATTGACTGTGATGAAGATGTCGTCCTTCTCAGGAGAGATCGAAACCTGCTGCGACTCGATCCGGAAGTTGGCGTAGCCACGGTCCATGTAGTAGGAACGCAGCTTCTCGAGGTCTCCCTGCAATGATTCGCGCGAATATCGGTCATCCTGCCTGTACCAGGAGAGCCAGTTGGGTGTGTGCAGTTCGAACGCATCGAGCAAGGTCTCGTCCGAGAATGCTTCATTCCCGACGACGTTGATCTGGCGAATGCGGGCACGTCCTCCTTCATGGATCTCGATCTTTATCTTCACGCGGTTGCCGGGAACATCTTCCACTTCGCTCGCTATGCGCACGGCGTATTTCCCTCGACTGAAATATTGATCGGTGAGGTACTGACGAACCTGTTCGAGAACAGATCGATCGAATGTCTTGCCCGTCGCCAGCCCCACGCCGCGCAGCGACTTTTGCAAATCCTCCGTCTTCATGTCCTTGTTGCCGGAGATCTCGAAGCTCTCGATCGAGGGGCGCTCGCGCACGACGACGATGAGGGCCGCGCCGTCACGTCGTAGCTGGACATCGCGGAAAAATCCTGTCGCGAAGAGCGATCGGACGGCTTCCCGTACCTTCAAGAGGGTGAGCGTGTCACCGATATTCACCGGTAGATAATTGAAGACGGTGCCTTCGGAGATCCGCTCGAGTCCCTCCACGCGAACGGCCGAGACAAGAAACGGCTCGACGTATCCGATTGCATCCCCCGGCACCGGTCCGATCTGTGCGAAAGCGACCACCGGCAGCGCCGCAGCGGGAAAAACGAAGCGTCTCAGGCAGACATTCCTCAGTTCGGACGAGACAGAACTTCCATGGCAGCGCCGCCCAAGCGCGCGCGAACCAAGACCTGGGCAAGCATGGCGCGCGTCTGTGGCCCGGAAATATCGACTTGTGTCTAAGGTGTTTCGACATCGAGCCTGCACATACTCGCGGCGGGCTCGAGTTGCGCAGCGATATGAAGAACTGCGACTAAAGCTTGTGTGCGCATCATTCCTCGGCGTTGCCGACGCGTGCAGCCTTGCTGGAACGACCGGTGCACCGCTCCCGCGCATCCCTCGCGGGACAATTCCGGAATGGCGACGCGCGATTTCGTTGTACGTCGCAAAGACCTTCGAAGGAAGGCGTTCGTTTGGAGGGATAACGGTGCCTGCCGCGCCACTGTCTCCACCAACGATGAGGACCCATCATGCGGATCTTTAAGCCATGCGCGCTCCACGCGCCTCCGAGTGTTCGAACGTGGTGCTCATTTCTATTGGTCGCTGCGGTCTGTATTGCCATCACGACTCGCGCACACGCCGCAGACGCGGAAGTCGCAGCGGCATCGAGCCCGAACCCTCCAACACGCTCTTCCTCAGGCAACCTATCCGACTCCGCCTCGGCTCTCCCAGCGGATGCACCGCTCGGAAAGCCGAAGCGACAGGATCAGGAGGCACCTGGCCCGGCAGACAACCGTCGCCGCGAGTTCACCCCCAATTTTGTTGATGCCGACCTCACGGAGGTGGCCCGCGCGGTCGGTGCGGCGACCGGGCGCAACTTTGTCCTTCACCCGTCCGTGCGCGCGCAGGTGACACTGATTGCGTCACATCCCATGTCGTCCGAGGAGCTCTATGGCGCTTTTCTGTCTGTCTTGCAGGTTCACGGATTTGCAGCGATGCCTGCGGATGGGCTGGTCAAGATCATCCCAGACGCCAATGCGCGCGTGATGCCCGATGAACCTCGGTCGACACCCGAGCAGGAGGAGATCGTGACACGAGTGATCGACGTCCGGAACGTCAACGCCACACAACTCGTTCCCATATTGCGTCCCCTCGTGGCCCAGTACGGCCACATGGCCGCCTTCGCCGCCGGCAATTCACTCATTGTTTCGGATCGCGCCAGCAACGTCGACCGGATCACCCGCATCATTCGTCGCGTCGACTTGGCGGGCGACCAGGACGTGGAGATAGTCCCGCTGCGGTATGCGTTTGCGCCGGAAGTGGTGCGTGCCATGACTTCCTTGCAGAACCCGCAAGCCGCCGCAGACGGCGCGCCGCCGAGCAGGCTCGTGGCCGATGAGCGCTCGAATAGCGTGCTGATCAGCGGCGACGCAAGCGGTCGTCTGCGCATGCGAGCAATGGTGGCGCTGCTGGATACGCCCGTGGACAGCGGCGGAGAAACGCAGGTCCGATATCTCAAGTTTGCCGACGCTGAAAAGCTCGCCGCAAAGCTGAAAGAGCAGATCAGCGGCATCGTTCAAACCGGCACCGCCGGCCCCCAGTCCACCCCGGCCACCGCTCAGCCGTCAACGGACCGATCGGGGGCGACGATCTGGGCTGATGCAGCTACCAACGCGCTGATAGTCGCCGCACCACCCAAGGTCATGCGAGCCGTCATGAGCATCGTCGACAAACTGGACATCCGTCGCGCCCAGGTTCTGGTCGAGGCGGTAATCGTAGAGGTGAATGCCGACAAGACATCGGATCTGGGCGTCAACTGGGCCGCCTGGTCCGAAGGGTCTGATGGCTCGCAGATTCCGGCCGGCAGCTTCGTAAGCCCCGTCGGGGGCAGCTCGCTCGTTGACCTCTATTCGGCGGTGACCGGCATTGCGAGTGGCACCACGACCTCGAGCACCGCGCTCAATGGCACCACCATTGGGATCGGACGTCTTGCCGCGTCCGGCATCAACTTTGGGGCTGTACTTCGCGCACTGAGCGGCGATGCAGCCACCAACATCGTGGCAACGCCCTCGGCCGTCACGATGGACAATCAGGAGGCGGAGCTGAAGGTCGCACAGGAAGTGCCGTTCGTAACCGGCCAGTACGCATCAACCGCGACCACCACAACAGCTACACCCTTTACGACGGTGCAGCGTGAAGAAGTGGGGACGATCCTCAAAGTGACACCGCAAGTAGCCGCCGAAGGGAACGTCGTCGTGCTCAAGATCAGCCTGGAGAGCTCCAGTGTAGCGGCGACTTCGGTCTCGACTGTCGATATCACCACCAACAAACGAACGGTCTCCACAAGTGTGCTCATCGAGGATGGTGGCGTCGTCGTGCTCGGTGGGCTCATTCAGGAGAGTGCCTCGCGCAGCGAGCAGCGCGTACCGTTCCTGGGAAGCATCCCGGGCATCGGCATGGCATTCCGGGCGCGCAACACGAGCCGCGCGAAGACCAATCTGATGGTCTTCATCCGCCCGAAGATCCTGCGTGACGCCGCGCAGGCAGCGAACGTGACCGGCGGCAAGTACAACCACATGCTCGATGAGCAACGGAAGCTCACGGACCAACAGCTTGTACCGCCAGTGCCCATGCCGCCACCGTAGCGGCACGCGGCTAGCCGCAGCCCTTACACGAATGCTCCGCAAGGCAGTCTCCCGGTAACTCCGTGACGTAAGTCTCGCGGCAACACTGTTCAGCAGTGTCTTGCATGACGCAGTCCAGACTGATTCGCGCGGTGGGGCCGCTGCCTGCCGCGCACAATCCCAGTCACTTGGAGTAGACATGATCAGTTCAATCAGTGGAAGCGCCGCGCTCTCCGCGGCGATGGCGTCCAGCACGAACTTGCGTCCAACGGAGTCTGCGCAGGAAAAGGTGTTTGCACGATTCGACGTCAATCATGACGGCGGTGTCGATCAGAGCGAGTTGAGCGAGGTGCTGAGCTCGATGGGATCATCCGGCAGCGAAGGCTCAACGGTCGATACCACGACGTTATTTCAGTCTCTCGATTCGGACAGCAACGGCACGATCAATGGAAGTGAGCTCGAGAGTGACGCGCAGTCGCTCTTCGACGCGCTTCGTGCCCAGCTGGCTGAACCCGACAGCACCAGCCAAGCAGCCCGCCCAGGCAAGTCCGATGCCGACATGCTCGCGAAAGTGGACCTGGACGGCGACGGTTCGGTCGATCAGAACGAGCTGAGCGCATTCCTCGATCGGCAGAACGAGCCGAAAGCGGACGATCCGAAGAGCGCGGCGGCGAGTTCGGCGGCGCCAAGCGACGTGATGGGCGGCATCGCGGCGCTGCTCGCACAATATCGCAGCAACGCGCTAACCTTCGTCGGCAGCTCCACATCCAGTGGGCTTTCCGTCTCAGCTTAAGCGCCCTGGCGGGTTCCAGTAACTGCTGGCGCCCGCCTTCTGCCAACGCTAGATCACTTCGAGGGCCCTGAGGATCGGTAGCGATCGCGTCGCAAATTGCTCCGCAAGCCCTGCGAGGGCTGTCATCCGTCCCTCAGAGCTGTCGATGCGTTTTCCCTCTGTGAACATTTCGATGCCATTTTTCGCCATGAGGCCGCGGGCGAAGTCGGCCAGGGCGATCGACTGTTCGGTGCCCTGTTGCATGGCCAGAATGAAGAGTTGATCCGCACGGGACACGGGAACTCCCCCGCCCGTCACGGGCGACGCGAGGAATCCAATGTCGCCGTCGATCCTCGACCGGTGGCAAAGATGCGCGTTCAGCGCACGGCAGCGAGCACGGCTGGCTTGGGAAGGTGACTGCGCCCGCTGCAGATGTCCGGCGCCGACAAGTACGAGGAGTGACTCGGAGATTTGCGGGAACTGCAGTGACTCGAGACGGGGGTGCCGTACCAAATATTCGACGGTCTTGGGCGCATAGCTGTCCTCAGCAAGCACCTCGATCAATGGCGAATAGACTTCTTCGTGCAGTGTGGCATCTCCTTGGCCGCCGGGAACCGTGCGTGGTATGTCTTTCTGATGCTTGACCAGGACGAACCGCTCTTTCAGCCAAGCCTCCTGACGCTCCAGCGGCGTCAAGCAGCGCAACCCCTTCACAAAAATGTCTCGTCGAAATTGCTGATTAACGAAGTAATCTCGCACTGACTCTTTCAGAACGGGGTGACGAATCTGCGCAACGAGTTTCTGACCTTCCAGAGGCAGGTGCAGAGTATCAACATGTTCAAGAAGGGCGGCGGAAGCCGCGAAGCTGAGCTTGGCGCTCTCCAAGCTCTTCGACACATCGGAGAAGTTCATCAGGCGCCAGTCGCGATTGAAATACTCGTGTGCCAGGTAGTTGCGGTTTTGCCTGCCGATCTCCTGCAATCGATTCAATGCGAAGGGGTTCGCCTTGAAGTATCTCGCACCACAGTCCGCGAGCTGCTGGGCGAAACTCACCGCAGCGTCAATTTTAGCGGTAGGTCCCGCGAGGTCTGGCGAGCCGTGCTGAGCATGCAGGGTCATCAGGTGCCGAACCGACATAGCGCCCGCCCAACCCGGGAGGCAGTTGTAGCTGACGTACAGCAGGCCACCGACGCGCAGTCTCTTGCGCACAATTTCTACAATGGCTCGCCGGTTCGCGTCGGAGATCCAACTCCAGATACCGTGCAAGGCGATGATGTCGAACTCCGGCAGGTCTGGCCGGTGCGCCAGTTCCTTGAAAGAGTCGTTGAGCAGCCGAACTCCGGAACCGGACGCCTGAGCCAATCGGCGGGCGTGAGCCGTTTGTGCCGGATTGAAATCCGTTCCCCAGAAATCCCCGTCGATAGCCGTCGCGTGGATGTTGATCGAAAGTCCCTGGCCGTAACCGAGCTCCAGGTAGCGCAGTTCCTCGCTCTCCTGGTACGCAACCCCTGCACTGAGACACGCCAGGCGCATCGCGCCCGGATCCAACTCCCGGCAGTAGCCGTGGATATAGCCAATTTCGGTTACGTAGCCTTCGCTCCAATCCGAGCCGCCTGCCATCGACTCCGAAGTGCCAATCGTCGCTGTTCCCACTTTTACACTCCCGGGTAATGCCGCAGAACGTTCGGGCGTTTCTGACGCCATGCTTCCCTCGGCAAAGAACGCTCAGCGTGCCTGCCGAGTTTGCCCACGAGATATCGGCATATGTCTGTGGTGTTTCTGAAGAGGGCGCTTGCAATCCGTGGCCGAAGCCCTGGCGGCGACATGTTTTGTCGTCTGTGGAAAGCTCCTGCTGTCTCGGGACAGCTCTCAGGGCTCCTTGGCAGTTGGCCTGCAGCGCTTCCAACGTGGCGGCCCTAGAGGCCCCAGAGGCATCGATGCGCGCCATCAGCGGCCCTGTGAGCCTATAGCCTACGGCCTCGCTCCATGGCCGTCTCGCGATAGGTCGGATAGTGCCGCGATTGTGCGGGACCTGCGATTGCAGGTCGCGAGACTTCGCTGCGCACGGTCAGCAAAGTCAACGCGGTTAAAAAAGTGCACTCATCGAAAATCATTCGACGAACCGTCCGTAGAACCTGCGTTCGGACCGAGATCGCTCTTGATCGTCGGCTGCACTCGAGCCAACCGCCGAAAGTTGGGATCCTAGAATTTTTTTGCTGGCAGTCACCACACCAACCGACCCAGAACATCGTACTGAAAGGCATCATAGGCTGCGGGATAGTTCGAGTAATCCAGCCCCTTGTCGCGCGGGTTGCTCACCAACAACGAAAGGTCGGCGCCATATACCGGCCACTCGCGCTGAGATCGATCATCACGAAGTTGCGAATCCAAATGGAGTAGTCATTCACGTGAGTTCCGATAAGTGCAACAGGTGATTGCGGCGATCGAGTCCAGCTATGGTCTGAACGTCATAGCTGCGACACGGATCAACAGCGGCTTCGGCACACGCAATTTCGAAGTCATCGACAATAAACAGCGACGATATTTCGCCAAAGAGTGGACCAAGGACGGCCCGCATGCGAATCGCGTGCTCGAGTACACGCGATACATCGGGGGAAGAGCTGCCTTCGTGCCCACACCGTTGAGCACGCGAGACGGCGCGCTTCACACATCCCACCCTATCGTGATCGCCTTGTTTCCCTTCGTCAGCGATGCCAAGCCGCTGGACGCGCTGAGCGCTGATGTCGCGCCTTTGGTAGGCGAGGCACTTGCCGCAATCCACGATGCAGGTGCCGGTTACCCACCGCACCTCATGGATCGCGAGGAGGGCTGGATTCGCAGCGATGGCGGCCCTGCCTTGTCCCGAAAGTTCGACGCGCTCGAGAGGCAGATCCATTCAAAGCCCGTCAAGGACGAGTTCGACCTGGCTACGCTCGACTTCATCCGGCAGAAGCGAGACCGCCTGTCGCGTCTCGAATCGCTTCTCGAACCGCTGATCGCCCTCCAGGGCGCGCCCATCCATGGCGACTTCAGCATGCAGAATGTCCTGTTCAGCTCGACGCGACAGGTATCGGCTGTCGTTGACCTGTCGCCGCAATTTTTCCTGCGGGCCTGGGAGCTCGGCCGGATTGCCTTCAATGTCGAGACAATCTGCACGACAGACGATTGGCTCAGTACAGCGCTTGGGGTGCTCGAAGGCTACCGAAACACCTGCGCAAGTCTTCGACGTGACGACATCCGATTCGCACACTATGCCTGGCAGGTGCAGCTCATCCGGAGCACCTACGGGGCGTGGCAACACTATTTCCAACCTCACGAGTTTCAGGCGGATCTGGATAGGTTCTGGCGGCATCGCTGCCGGGCCGCCACAGCCCTCTTCAACCGCTGGCCGGAGATCGAGGCCCACGTGGAGTCACTTCTATGACACACAACAGGGCATCGAGAACCGCCTCCCGCGCTCGGCCACCACGGCGGCCAGATCGCGATAGCTGAGCCGGTAGCTGATGTACCAACGGACACACAGCTCGATCACATCGACCGAGAAGCGGCGCCCACGGTAAATGGGGTCACGCGGGGTTGCTCGCGGCATTTGGGGGACCTGGCTGAAGCGACCGATTCGAGGGCTTTTCCGTCAATGCACCAGAGCCCAATCGTGCCCCCACCCGCTGAAGCTGCCCATGGACAATGGGAACCTTCCATAGCCCCTGTTTGTTTGTTCATCAATGACTTGCGGAACGCAGTAGCCGTTGATGGACGTCCAGAGAAGCAGCATTGGCGGAGAGGGTGAGATTCGAACTCACGTGCCGGAATTACCCGACCATCCGATTTCGAGTCGGCGCCGTTATGACCACTTCGGTACCTCTCCGGCGGTCCCCTTGCGGGGGCCGGTATACTACCCGAACCGGATCAGACGAGTGAGGCCCCCTGATGCGTCGATTTGATCGCTCGCCGGCCGTCGCTAACTCTCGTACCGCCCTTGCCCTGGCATTGGCGCTGCCTTTGTTGACGACGCTGGCGGCATGCAATCGCGCCCCCGAGCCCGGGGCGCTCAAGGAGATCCGGCTGCGCGGGGAATTGCGGGTCGTCACCATCAATAGCCCCACGACTTATTACCTCGGCACCCACGGAGCCGAAGGGTTGGAGTTCGGGCTGGCCCAGGCCTATTCGAAGAAGCTCGGCGTCCCCCTGGTCATCACTCCCGTCTCGGACCTCGCCGAGATGCGAGCCTGGCTCACGTCCGGCAAGGCGGATATCGCCGCCGCCCAGCTCACTGCGGACGAGGCCTTGCTGAAGGCCGGCGACGCGGCGGAACCCTATGAGCAGGTCGAACAGCTGGTCGTCTACCGTCGGGGCGAAAACCGCCCCAAGGGCACCCTTCAGCTCGAATCCGCGCGGCTGGCCGTGCGAGCCGGGAGTCCGCAGGAACGGGTGCTACAGAAGCTGAAGGGCACCGTCGCGCCCACCATCGAGTGGGTGGCCACCGCACCGGTCTCCGCCGACCCGCTGGATGACGTCGAGTCCGGCCAGGCGAGCTACGCCATCGTGGACGCCCGGGAGTATTCGTTCGCGCGGCACCTCTACCCGAACGTGGCGGTGGGCTTCACCCTGCCGGCCACACGCCCCGCTCAATGGATCGTGCGTAAGAACGCGCCGGACCTCCTGAAGTCCGTGAACGAGTTCTTCGAGGAAGTGAGCCACTCCGGGTTGCTGGCGCAGCTCTCCTCCGAAGCGACCGGCGACGACCGCGACTTCGACTACCTCGAGTCCCGGAATTTCCAGGCCCACATCGCCGTGCGGCTGGGAGCGTTCCGCCAGTTCTTCGAGCAGGCCTCCGAGAAGAGCGGCGTGGATTGGCGCCTGCTCGCGGCCATCGGCTACCAGGAGTCCAAGTGGGACCCGAAGGCCGAATCCGCGGATGGCGCGCTGGGCGTAATGATGCTCACGCAGGACACCGCCACGGCCATGGGCATCACGGATCGCAAGAACGCCCAGCAGAACATTTCCGCAGGCGCCAAATATTTCGCCGAGGTCAAAGAGAAGATCCCGGACCGTGTCCCCGAGCCGGATCGCACGTGGCTCGCGCTCGCGTCCTACAACGTGGGTTTCGGGCATCTCGAGGATGCGCGCGTGCTGGCTCAGTCGCGCGGCAAGAATCCGGACTCCTGGGACGACGTGCGCGAAAGCCTGCCGCTCCTCGCGCAGGAGCGCTACTACGCGAAGGCGAAGCGCGGTTATGCGCGCGGCTGGGAGCCCGCGCAGTTCGTGGACCGCGTGCAGCGTTTCCTCACGCTGCTCGAATGGGCGCCAACCGAAGCCATCGCGCACGGCACGCGCGTCGAAATCAAACCCGAAGCGTGAGCGCTCCAACCCTCGACGAGACCTACATGCGGCGCGCGCTGGAGCTCGCCGATGTCGCCATGGTGTCGGGAGAAGTGCCGGTGGGCGCGGTGCTCGTGCACGAAGGGCATGTGATCGCGATGGGCTACAACCAGCCGATCGGCACTCACGATCCCACCGCGCATGCGGAAATCGTGGCGTTACGCGAAGGCGGCAAGCTGCTCGACAACTATCGCCTCGAAGAGACGACGCTGTACGTGACGCTCGAGCCGTGCCCGATGTGCGCCATGGCGATGGTGCACGCTCGTGTGAGCCGCGTGGTGTTCGGCGCGTGGGATGTGAAGGCCGGCGGCGCGGGAAGCATCGTGAATATCTTCACGCTGCCGGGGCTGAATCACCGCGTCGATGTGTTCGGCGGCGTGCTGATGGAAGAGTGCGCGGAGAAGCTCACGAAGTTTTTTCGCGCGCGGCGCGAAGCATAGCGGGTCGGCGCCAGAGCTGGGTTTCGGTTGGGTTGGGTTCGGTTGGGTTCGGTTCGGTTCGGTTCGGTTCGGTTCGGTTGGGTTCGGTTGGGTTCGGGTTGGGTTGGGTTGGGTTGGGTTGGGTTGAGGTTGAGGTTCGGCACCGCCCTCCGCCTCCAAGCCGCCCGGCGATTGAGGGCCTCTTCGCACAGGATGCGAGCGTTCAGCGCGCTGCGCTCAGCACATCCGCCCCCGCAACGAGCCGAACGCTAACCTTCGTCGAGAGCCCCGGCCGCAACCGAGCCAGCTCCGCTTGCCCGGCCTCGAAACGAATACGCACTGGCACTCGCTGAACAATCTTCGTGAAGTTTCCGGTACCCGGCTCAAACGGGAGCAGTGAGAACTGCGAACCCGAGCCCGGCGCGAAACTCTCTACTCTTCCGCGCAAGGAAATCCCAGGCAACGCATCCACTTCGACGCTCGCGGGCTGGCCGGCGGTCATGCGATCCGTCTGCGTTTCCTTGAAATTGGCGACGACGTAGATCGACTGCATCGGCACGATGGTCATCACGCGCGTGCCGGGCGCAACGTAGTCGCCGATCTCGACGCGACGATCGCCCACGACGCCGTCGATGGGTGCGCGCAGCGTCGCGTGCTCCTGATCCTGCTTCGAGAGCGCGAGAGCGGCCTGCGCGCGCGAGACTGCCGCCAGGGACTGTGAAAGATTCGCATCGAGCACCGCGCGCTTCGCACGTGTGACGGCGGCCTGGTTGCGCGACACCTCGTATGCCACGACGCTGTTCTGCGCGCTGACTTCAGCAGTGACCGCGGCCGTGCGAAAACGATCCACATCGAGGCGTGCGACGGAACCGGATTCGACGAGGCTGTCGTATCGCTCGCGATTCGCGTGCGCGAGATCCCGCTGCGCTTCGGCCGAGCGGATGGACACCTGCGCGGCGTGCACGTTCGAGGAAGCCAGTTGCTCTTCGGCGTTCAATGACACCAGCGCGGCGCGCGCGGATTCAACGTTTGCCCGAGCGCTTTCCAGATCCGCAGCGGCGGACGCAACGTGTGCGTCGAACTCTTCGGGATCGATCTCGACGAGCACATCGCCCTTGTGGACGCGTTGGTTGTGCTCGACGCGCACATGTGCAACGAGCCCTCTCACCTTCGGCGAAATGATTGCGCTATCCGCTTGCAGATAAGCGTTGTCCGTAGACACAGAGCGCTTCGGCATGACGATGTAGACGATGCCGCCGATTGCGAGCACCGCGGCAATAGCAGCTGGAATGATTGCCCGTTTCGAGAATCTCGGGCGTGAGGCCGGCGCGGCGGGGGTTGAGTCGTTCATTGTTCGATCACCAGAAGTGTGGAGGTGGCCGAGGCGTAGAGCTTTCCCGCCGCGTCGATCAGCTTTGCTTCCGCGAATGCGACGCGCCGACCAAACGTCAGGACGCGACCTTCCGAACGCAGCGGGCCAGTCGTGTCCGTGATCGCCTTGTGATAGGCGACTTTCAGCTCGAGCGTCGTATACGTCTGCCGCGCGGAGAGCTTCGTATGCACGGCGCAGCCGCACGCGGAGTCGAGCAACGTCGCGGCGTAGCCACCGTGAACCATGCCGATGGGGTTGTAGGCGTGCTGGCCCGGCGTGCCTGTGAAGACCGCCGTGCCCTCCCCCACTTCAGACAGCGCGAAATCGAGCGACACAGCGATCCCCGGACGTTTGCCCGCCGCGATCAGCGCGCGCAACTGCTCGAGGCCCGTGAGCCCTTCGCCAAACTGCTTCACCATGCTCATGAGCTGGCCTCTTTCCCTGTGTCGCTATGGATTCCCAGCCGTTTCTTCACGAGCTCGCGCGAACCCGCGAGCATCTGATTCGATTTCTTCTCGTCGGGCTCCGCACGCGCGAGCGACAGCGCTCCGACCATCTCCGCGACGACTGAGCGCGCCAGTGCCTGGGGCTCGGCATGACCCAACAACTCGATGCGGCCGGCCACAGCGCTCGTGAGTGCGGCCACGCCCTCGGCGAAACGCGCGCGGGCGGCGTGATCGAGCCGTGGCAGATCGCCTGCAAGCGCCGGGATCGGGCAGCCGCTGCCGCGCGCATCCCGATGCCCGGTCGAAAGATAGAAATCGACGTACGCATTGAGCGCGCGCCCCGGCGGATAGTCCCGCACCTCGTTCAAGAAGCGCGCGCGGGACTGCTCGAACATCTGGCCGATCGCAGCCGCCACCAGGTCGTCCTTCGATTCGAAGTGGGCATAGAAACCGCCGTGCGTGAGGCCGGCGTTGCGCATGACGCCCGCCACGCCCACGCGATGCGGGCCCTGCGCGCGGATGGCCTTGGCGGCGGCCTTCAGCACTTTCTCGCGGGTCTTCTGTTTGTGGTCGACGTCGTAGCGCACGGTTGCCGGGCTTGCTTAATATGATGTTCGTCATATTATGAGAGTCGTGCCGCTCGAATCAAGCCTGTGAACGCAAAACTGGAAATCGCCCCGGAATCTCCCGCCTTGCCGCCGGCGCAGGCCCCTATCGCCAAGGCGGTCGCGCCGGGTGCGGTGGCGACGGCGAAATCGCCCGTCGCGGCGAATCCGGCGGACCTGCCGAAATCCCGCAAGTACCTGATCTTTGGAGTCATGGCGTTCGGCCAGTTCATGGCGCTGCTCGACATCCAGATCGTCGCGGCGTCACTCAACGAGGTGCAGGCGGGGCTCTCGGCCGCGCCAGAAGAAATCAGCTGGGTCCAGACCGGCTACCTCATGGCCGAGCTCGTGATGATTCCGCTCTCCGCGTTTCTCGCGCAGGCGTTGTCGACACGCTGGCTGTTCACGCTCTCCGCCGCGCTCTTCACGATATCGAGCGCGCTTTGCGGCATCGCGTGGGACATCGATTCAATGGTGCTGTTCCGCGTGATCCAGGGATTCGTCGGCGGCGCGATGGTACCCACGGTATTCGCGACGGGTTTCGCGCTCTTCACCGGACGCGAGCGAGCGGCGATCCCCGCGATTCTCGGCGCGGTCGCTGTGCTCGCCCCAACGCTCGGCCCCACCATCGGCGGCTGGCTCACCGATGCGGCGGGCTGGCGCTGGATTTTCTACATCAACATCATTCCCGGCATTGTCGTCACGATCATGTCCGCCGCGCTCATCCGCGTGGATACCGCGAACCTCTCGATGCTGAAACGCATCGACTACGCGCACCTCGCCGCGCTGGCCGCGTTTCTCGGTGGGCTCGAATACGTGCTGGAAGAAGGCCCGCGGCACGACTGGTTCGACGAACCGGCAATCGCCGTGGCCGGCTGGGTTTCGATCGTCGCTTTCGGGTTGTTTCTCGAGCGATCGTTCCGCTCCGCCACCCCGATCGTGCGGCTCTCACCCTTCCGCCGGCCGAACTTCGTCTTCGCGTGCGTCTTCAACCTGGTGATCGGGTTCGGCATGTACTCTTCCATCTATCTCGTTCCGGTGTTTCTCGGGCGCGTGCGCGATTACACGAGTTTCGATATTGGCACCACCGTGGTCGTCACCGGCATCGCTCAGCTGGCGGGCACGGTCATCGCGGCTCGTGTATCGCAAACCGTGGATCCGCGACGCACGATCACCGTTGGCCTGGTGTTGTTCGCGACGAGCTTGTGGCTCACGTCATTCATCACGCCGGATTGGGGATTCGCCGCGTTCTTCTTTCCACAGGCGCTGCGCGGATTCGCGATCATGCTCTGTATAGTGCCGAGCGTGACGCTCGCACTCACCGGGTTCGCTTCGAACGAGCTGCGCTACGCCTCGGGGCTCTTCAACCTCATGCGCAATCTCGGTGGAGCCATCGGCATCGCGGTGGTGACGACGTGGCTGGGAGATTTCACGCGCATCAACGTCGCGCGTCTTGGTGAAACGCTCGGTGAGCAGGGGCGTAACGCTACGGCGTTCCTCGGCGATCTCGCGGAGTACATCGGTCGCACGACGCCCGACAGCGCGCACGCGCTGCTGCAGGCGCAAGCCGAGATCGTGCGTGTCGCTATTTCGGATTCGACGACGCTCGCTTTCAACGACATCTTCCGGCTGATGAGCTGGGTGTTTTTCGCGGCGCTGGTGATGGTGCCGTTCTGCCGACCGCTTCTCCTCGGCGCGCCGGGCGCGGCGCCGGCGGTACCGCCCGAAGCGGCGCATTGAGCGAAGGACCGACAGCCGAGTCCAATTCTCCCAGCACAGCCGAGTCCATTTTCCCAGCCTAGCCCGTCAGGGCGTGTGGCAGACCGCTTCCAGGTTTATGCCGTTCAGGTCGATGACGAACGCACCGTAGTAGCTGGGATGGTAGTGCGCGCGAATGCCTGGCGACGCGTGATCCCGAACCGAAACACCCAGATGGTCGATCATGGAACGCTCCCGGCTGTGACTGGCGAAAGCCGAGCTTATACCCCCCGGACCCTGTCGCTTGAACTGCCGATCGAACTCGAGCCCCGCGAGGCTCGAATCGGCAAGCGGCCCGACCCGCGCCGCCGCGTCCAGACCTTCCTTGACGATGTCGACAACCGGGTCGGAAAAGCGCGCGTCGATTTTCAGTGCGGGGTGGCGCGCCATCAGTTTCATCAGCGGCTGGCCGGTCAGAACGTCCGCGCGCAGCGTACGGGCTCGGCGTTCACCTTGGCGTCGGACGAAAAATTCTGGCTGACGGAGTCCACGATGGCTGCGGAGGTGCCGCCCAGTTCGTAGGAGCTCCAATAGTGGCCGGCGAGAGACCCGAACGCGGAATTTCCATAGGCGACTATCAGCAATGATTGCAGCTCGGTTATCGAAGGCAGGTACCAGGTTCCCACCGTCGCACCGCCACCCGTGTAGTCGTGGCACTCCAGGGCCGCATACGAGCTGCCGGTACCGAGCATGCCTATGATCGTCGCTGTGTTCTGAGTGCCGGATGTAAAGCTGGTTGCACCCGTGGCGGTGCCACTCCCACCCCAAGGCAGGGAGGTCAGGTCGGCCGCGCTGGCGAGCTTGCCCGAGGCGCCGTCACCGTTGATAAAGAACACGATGCCGCCCAGATAGTTCTGGCCGATCTGTACGCTGATGCCGATCTGCGCGCTCACGGTGCCCGTGTTGCCGCCAGCGATGTTGATGGCGGTGGCCGCCGCCGCGGCGCTGCCCGGAGTCAAGCTGAGGGTGCAACTGGCCCCGGCGGCGAGAGTCGATCCGCACGTGTTCCCGGTCACCGTGAGCTTCCCGGCCAACGCCGTGCCGGCGATGGTCGCGCCAATGTTCAGGGCGGGCTGACTGCCCGTATTGGTGACTGTGATGGTGTCGGCCGTGCCAGCGGCATAGAGAGTCAGTGCCGTGGGGGAAATACTGATCGTGGGCGTCGCGGCGTTGACTGCGATGCTTGCGCCGGCCTGGGAGGTGTTGTCGCCGTGGATAACCACGGAGGTTGCCGCAGCTGCGTTGGTGCCCGGCGTGAACGTCAGCGTGCAGTTGGCACCGGGCGCCACGCTAACGCAGTCGCTGGCATCTTCGGTCACGGCGCCGGTGAGCGGCGCGACCAGGGTCGCACTGATGTTGGTCGCCGTCAGCACCGTGGAGTCGTTGGTGACTGTCAGGGTGCCGGCAGCTGGAGTGCCGTAGCTGCCCGCGAGGACCAACGGCGAGCCCGTCACGCGGATCATGGCGCTGGCGGGCAAGTGGACGGCGATCGTGCCTGCCACGGTATTGGTGTTCGTACCCTGGATGGGGAAAGACGTGGCCGACACCGCCGTATTGCCGGGCGTGAACGTGATGGCGCAGCTGGCGCCCGGGGCGACGCTGGCGCATTCGCTCGCATCCACGCCGATGGCATTTGCGAGCAGCGTGCCGGAAAGGTCCGCAGTGACGCCGGTGGCCGCCAGCACCGTCGAGTTGTTGGTGACTCTGATGGTCCCGAGGCTACCGCCGCCGGCGACCAACGACAGTACCGCAGGGTCTACGGAGATATTCGCGCTGCCCGGCAGGCTGACCTGCAGGCTCACGGAAATCGCCGTGGCATTGGTGCCGCTGATGCTGACCGTGGTGGCCGCATGGGTAGTGGTGGCGGGAGTGAAGCTGAGGATGCAACTGGCCTGCGGGGCCAGGGTAGCGCAGCCGCTGGCGTCCTCTGTGATATCGCGCCAGTCCGATGGCAGCGCCGCCGAAACGGCCGTGGCCGTCACGCTGGAAGAGGTATTGGTGACCGTCGCCCTGACGGCCGTGGCACTGCCAGCGACCATCTCGACCGATGCCGGGCTGACCAGCAGCGTCGCGGAGGCCGGTGCTGGTGGTGGTTCGGATGAGGGTCCGGATGAGGGTTCGGGCGAAGACTGAGAATCATTGCACGCGACCAGGACCATCGAGACGACCGCCAGGAACACCACACGTGAGACCGACCGCATTCACAATTCTCCGCCTGCATTGGCGGGCAATGAAAACAGTCCGGGTCGCAGGAAGTCGATCTACAAGAATCAGAATTGCGACCTCCCCCTGTATTGCATCCCGCAATTGAGAGCAACGGCACAAAAATGCCGGAAGCGTTTGTGCAATTTCCGGCGTCATGGCCGTACTGGAAAACTTGTGTTCCGAGGCGTGTCGTTTCAGATTCTTGGGTCGATGAATCGATCCCCGCATGGCACAGCGAACTGATTCATCGCTACCTTACAGCCAGCTCGACGCGCCGCGCCCCCTTCACACTCGCCTGGCTGCCGGCATCGACGAACACTTGCTCCTGGATTTCATATCACGGGCGGCGGAGCTCTACGGGCTGCCCGTGCGGAGTTTCATGGTGTGCCTCGATCCACGCCCGCGTCCGCGCTTCGAGTTCGACCGGATTCGTGAGGCCCTTGGCCGCAGCAAGGTGCTCGAGCGCCGCCAGCCAATAGCGGTAGTACTGCGAACCGTCGTCGCATTCACCGTGTTCGGCGGCATGGCCGATCTCATGCGCCAGGGCTTCGGTCCATTCCTTCCAGGTGAAGTGGCCCTCGCTGGCGAGCCTGACGGTCATCGCGAACGCACGAGCCTCCCAGGGTGCGGCAAAGACTGGCCCGTTGCCGTTGCGTGGCAACCCATCCAGCGTCTCCGCGAGTGTCAGATCAGACGCGCTCAAGGTGTTTCTCCCACAGCTCGGCATGGACGCAATCGCGGCTGCTGGCATCGGCGCCCCAGAGCTCGCGCGCCTCGAACCGGACCGTATAGACATGCTGCGGGTCGTCGGCGAGCGCGTAACCCTGGGAGTCCGTGTCCTGGAAATCGAACACGCCGTGGTCCCGGGCGATCACGCCGATCCGGCCTCGCAGATAGCGCGGCAATCGCGTGTGACCGACAGGATTGATGTTCCGCGCACGCACCGGTTGTCCTGCAACGAAGCCTGCGGACACCTGCACGTCGTCGCGCCGTAGTGATGTCGACTTGGTGTTCGAAAAGCGCTGCACCACCATGGCCGGCGTGATGCGCGGTGTTTCCCGCTGCAAGCCCCGCGCAGGCCTGCCACTAGCCAGCTCCGCCTGGGTAATGGTGCGATCCTCGATCAGGCCCTGGACGAACACGTCGAAGAGCTTTTCGTAGTAGCTCATGCGCAGATAGTCCAAGGGGGGGACCATCTCGTATAGATAGCGGAAGTTCTTCCGCCGTTTCTCCGGCCTGAAAGGCCTCATCACCTGGCCGAGCGCGCGCGAACGGCCTTCCCACCGTTCACGAAACGGCATCTCGATCCCGTCGTGCACGATGCGGCCCATGTTGTGCATGCCTCCCACGTCGTGGATGCCGTTCATGCCGCACCTCCGGTAGCAGGCGCGGACACTTTTGCCGTGCCCACCATCGAGTCGCGAGTGACGAGCGCCGCGAGTCGTTCCTCACTCAGGTTATCGGTGCCTGGCGGGCGCTCGGGCAGGACGAGGTAACGTATGTCGGCCGTGGAATCCCACACCCGGATCTCGACATCAGCTGAGAGCTCGAGACCGAACTCACGCAAAACGTCGCGCGGACTGATGACGACACGCGAACGGTACGGCGTCGACGTGTACCACTTGGGTGGCAGGCCGAGCACCGGCCAGGGGTAGCAGGAGCACAGCGTGCAGACGACGAGGTTGTGCAAGAGCGGCGTATTTTCCAGCACGACGAGGTGTTCCGCCTGGGAGCCCCCATAGCCGAGCTCGGCGATGGCCGCCGTGCCGTCGGCCAGCAATCGCTGGCGGTACGCGGGATCGCGCCACGCGCGGGCCACGACTTTGGCGCCGTTGCGCGGACCGATGTTTCGCTCGTAGGCGTCGACAACGGCATCTACCGCTGCGGGGTCGACCATGCCCTTTTCGATGAGGAGCGACTCGAGAGCCTTCACGCGTTGCGCAGGATCGGACGCCGACACAACGTGGTCATGGTCTTTCGCGTGAGACTGCGCCTGTGCGCCTGCCGCCGGAACGGCCACTGCCGCCGCGCCGACGGCGGCCCCGCTCAGGAATTCCCGTCGACCGATTCCCCCGCCGGGCGGTTTGCTTTCTGTCATCGCACTCTCTCCTGGATCAGGCCGCTGCCGTGCTCAGTTTGGGCTTTCTCGATCGCCACGGAGTTGCCTGCTCATAGGCATGCGCCATCGCGAGCACGGTAGCGTCCTTGAACGGCGGCCCCACGATCTGCAGGCCTATCGGCAGCCCCGACTTCGTGAATCCACAGCGCACGGAAACCGCCGGCAAGCCGAATATATTGAAGACGGAAGGGTTGGCTCCGCTGCCGCCGCCACCGCCGTCCGCGAGGGGTGGCGCCGGAACTCGCATCATCGGCGTGACGAGCAGATCGACGTTCGCGAACACTCGGCCGATGTTCCGGCGCAGCAGGTCCACTTCACGACGCGCCTCGACATAGTCGAGCGCCTCCGCCTTCGCGTAACGTTGCAGGCTCGCGCGCGTGGCTGGCTGATATCGTTCCGGCGATTCGGTGATCCAGCGGCGGTGAAACGCATAGGCTTCCGGGCCCCACAATCGGGCGCCTGCGGTGGCCTCCGGAAGCTCGATCTCGCGTGTGCCCGCGCTCATCCCGCGCAGAACTTCGATGGCCGCCGTGATGGCGGCGGCGACTTCCGGATTCAGCTCTTCGTAGTACTTGCGTGGAATGCCAAGGCGCAGCGCCGCCGTCGGCTTGCCGAGCTCTCGCGTGTAATCGAGCGGCGGCCGATCTGCGCTGGTGGGTTCCAGAACATCGTAGCCGGCGATCACGCCGAGGACCATCGCCGCATCCTCCGCCGTCTTGCACATCGGGCCGACGTGATCGAGCGTCCAGGAGAGCATCAGCACACCGCGAGTGCTGACGAGACCGTAGGTCGGCTTGAGACCGACGATGCCACAGTGCGATGAAGGCATGCGCACCGAGCCCGCCGTATCAGTACCCAAGGCGGCGTAGCACAGATCCGCTGCCACTGCGGCGGCCGAGCCGCCGGACGAACCGCCCGTCGCACGCTGCAGATCCCAAGGGTTATGCATCGTGCCGTAGTGCGTGACGATGGAGCTGCCGCCGTAAGCAAACTCGTTCAAGTTCAATTTGCCCAGCAGGATCGCACCGGCCGCCTTCAGCCGTCTCGCCACCTCGGCGTCTTCGGTCGGAACGCGGTCTTTGAACAACTCGCTGGCGCCCGTCGTGCGTACGCCGGCGGTATCCATGTTGTCCTTCAGTGCGATCGGAATGCCGTGCAACGGCCCGCGCGAGCGTCCCTCGCGGATCTCCGTCTCCGCCTTCCGCGCTTCCGCGAGCGCCTCATCGTGGCGCACGGTGATGAAGGCATTGAGCATCGGATTGAACCTGTCGATCCGCGCCAGACACGCCTGAGTCAGCGCCACCGGCGAAACTTCGCCGGCGCGCACTTTCCGCGAGACTTGAGCCAGGCTCATTCCCGTGAGCTCGTCCTGCTTGGCGAGGCTTTGTGCCGCCGCCAGATGCGGCGGCACCATCAATGCGGCTGCTGCCGCGGCACCCGACGCCAGAACGGCACGTCGAGAGTATGAAGATGTGGAGTCGTTCATCGTTGTGTCATCTCCCGGGATCATGAGCTCGTCAGAACTTCATGCTGGCGCCGATCACATACCGGCGACCCAAGGTATCGTGCACAGCCGTGGTGAACTCGGTGGTTCCCGAACGACCCACGGTTCCCGGTGTCGGCGGTGGATCCCTGTCGAACAAGTTAGTCACGCTGCCGAACAGCTCCCATTCCCCGCTGTGGAAGGTCGCCCCGGTGTAGGAGAGACGCATATCCGTGTAGAACACCGGGCTGACGTGGTTGTTGTCGATCGTGACACCCTCCACCGCAAACCGGTCCAGGATGCCGCCGTCGATCCATCGACCCTGCAAGAAGGCGCGGAACGGTCCGATCGAGTACGTGGCGTTGGTGGTGAACTTGTACTTGGGCAGCCCCATCGATATCTGCCCCGCCCGATCGTCCCGCGGTGCCCCCGGCGTCGTAATTGAATTCTCGGCCATCTGTGTGGCGAGCAACCGCCACACCACCGAGCCCCGGCCCGCTCCGAGGTTCGCACGATAGAGCACCTCGAGGTCGGTACCGCGGATGCGCTGGTCCGTCAGATTGATGAAGTTCCCGTTGATCATGGTGATGACGTTCGTCACCGGATCACGTTCGACGAGCGCGCAGATGTTGGCCGCGCCGCGCTGGCAGAAATCCACGATGTTCTGCGGACTGAGCTGCCCGATGGCATCCGCGACATCGATCGTGTACCAGTCGACAGAGACGGAGAATCCGGGGAGAACGCTGGGCTGATAGATCGCGCCGACCGTCAACGTGTCGGCCTTCTCCGGATTGAGATTCGGGTTGCCGCCCGAGCGGCTCGCCGTGGAGATCGTAGCGCCGCCGAACAGCGGATCCCGCACGGTCGCGCCGCCAGGCGCCTGATCGAACCGCTCCTGCAGCGTTGCGGCGCGCACGTCTCGCGATGCTGTGCCGCGCACACGCAGATCGGTGGTCACATGCCAGTTAAGCCCCGTCTTCCACGCCCAGATGCCGCCGCTGCCCGAGTAGTCGGCCCACCTCGCAGCGAGATTGAGATCGAGCTGCGAGACCAACGGCAGGCCGGAGAGCAGGGGCAGGTTCAGCTCGCTGAACGCTTCCTTGACATCGAATGCTCCGCTGGTCGACGCGGTGGCGTTCTGGACCGATCCCGACCACAGGAGGGAGCTGAGGTTGGCGGCCCCCAGATATCCGTTGGGCACACTTCCCGGTCGCACTCCGAGCATGCCATCCGGCAGGTTCTCGGGTACCAGGCCGCGATAGCCCGTGTTCACGCCGTTGATATAGACGAACTCTCCCCTGAGATCGGGGAGAACGTTCTGCCGGAAGCTGTCCTTCCTGTACGAGGCACCGACAGCCAGCGAAACCGGGCCGGCACCCCAGCCGCGCCCGATGTCGCCGTCCAGGGTGAGCTCGGCAAATTTCTGATCGACGATCGAATGCAGGACCTTGTTGTTCGGATCGACGATGTAGTCAGCCGCCTCCGGCGAAACGTTCTGCAGGCCGCCCAACAGATCGACCGGCACGCAGTTCCCGAAAGTTGCGGGATTCACCAGCGCGGCACGGCAGGCGATGTTCCCCGTCACCGGATCCCGCACGGCGTCCAAGCCGAGAAAGAGATTGTCCGTCCGGATGCCGTTTCTGAAGATGATGTCCTGCGTGCTCCTGCCGCCTTGAGCATATCCCTTGAGTCGCCACGCACCGCTGCCTCCGAGCTTCGAGTCGAATCCCAGCGTCACCGCGCCAAGCTCGTTGCTCATCTCCGCCGTGTAGGTGGGAAGCGTGGGATTGTTCGTGTTCAGGCCCACCATGCCGAGGCCGAATGAGGCCAGCCCTTCCTGGTTCATGATCTGTTGTACCTGGGCGGGCAGGTATGGGTTACCCGAGAAAATCCGCGCCTCCCACGGGCCCGAGAGCGGCAGGCCTACCCACGGCGAGTCGATCGAGCTCTTGCCGTACAGGCCTTGCAGGTAGAGGCTGGTCGCGTCCGTCGCGTTGAAGGTCAGGTGGGAGAAGAGGTTCTTATGGTCGATCTCGCGCATGATGAATGCGTCGCGGTCGACACCGTAACTCTGCGTGGGTTCGGCCTGGCAGTTGCATCCGCCGACCAGCCTCCCCACGCCGCTGAACTGCAGCGGCGCCGCAGTCAGATTGGCGCCGCTGCCTTCGAACTCCAGCTTGTCCAGCTGCGATCCTGGCTGGTTGATGACCCCCGAATAGGACAAGTTGGTGGGGCTGGTGTACGGCCGGATGATCTCGGTCGGCCCGTTCGGATCGGGATTGGTGACGCGCGCGCGTTGCTGATAGAAGCCACGGCTCTTGAGCGAATCGAAGCTGTCGATCCCGTCCTGGTGAAAGAGATCTCCCGCCACGATGAAGTGGAAGCGCTCACCGAGCGCCGTGCCGTAGGTCAGCTTTACCTGGCCGTTGTCACCGTCGTGGCGCGAGGTCCTGCCACCCTGGACCTGGGCACTGAATCCAGTGAAGTCCGTGTTGAGCAGGAAGTTCACCACACCGGCCACGGCATCCGATCCGTACGTCGCCGAGGCGCCACCCGTCACGGTCTCGACGCCGCGGATGAGCGCTTCTGGAAGGATGCTGACGTCGACCACGCCCACGCGGTTGGCAGACGTCACCCGGCGACCATCCAGCAGCACCAACGTCCGGTTGAGCCCCGCGCCTCGAAGATTCAAGCCGCCCGAGACCGCGGCGCTGTTCCACGAGCTTTCCTTGGGCCCCGTGTTGCCGAAGAACTGTGGCAACTGCGTCAGGCCCTCGATCATCGGACCGGGCGCCATGTCCTTCAACTGACTGATCGACGCCGAAGTGACGGGCGTTGGCATGTCCATGCCGCTGCGCTGGATGCGCGTGCCCGTGACGACTACGTCCTGCAGGACCGGGTCCCCGACATCCTGTTCCTGCGCATCGGCAACTCCTCCCGCAAAAAATGCGGCGAGTGCAGACAACAGAATATTCCTGGATCCGCTCGACTCAATCTTCATGTCATTGCCTTCCGCATTTTCATTGTTTTCACGACTCGGCCTTCTGGTGTCGCGCACCACGATCTGCCCGAACTCATCGATCCGGGCTTCCACATCCGTACCCTTGAGCAGACGCTTCAGGCCTTCCTCGAGGGAGTGCTTCCCCACCAGCCGGTTCGCGTTTCGGACGAACCTGTCGCCGGGGATCAACAGCGGTATTCCCGCCTGGCCAGCGAACTGAAACAGCGCTTGTCCGACGGGCTGCCGGGCGATGTCGAATTCGACTCTGCCCTGGTCATGCTTGCCTTCCGCGCAGGCGATCTGCGCACCTCCCAGCATCAGCGCCGTCATCACGTACGAACGACAAAGATTCAACGCCTCACCTCTTCCAAAACAATCGAGTGATTCCGGCTCAGCCTGTCCATCGGCTCAACGACGGGCGGTCAGGAGAATGTGGTCGTCATCGATCCGTCTGGCGTCGATCTGGAAGTTCTCGCGCATGGCGGCCAGCAGCCTGTCGATGTTGTCGACGCGGAAGACACCGATCACCGGCGTCTGGCTGATCGCGGGATCGGCCTCGATCCGTATCGAGCTGTAGCGATTGACTTCCTGGAGCACGTGCTCGAGCGTTTCGCCCTGGAAGAGCAACATTCCGTGCCGCCATGCCAGGCGGGCATCGAGCTGTTCAGGGCTGAGCTTCTTCGTTTCGATCAGGCTGTCCTGCGCGTTGAAACTTGCATACTGAAGAGCGCCGAGAGAGAGGGTGGCGTCGCGGGTGTGAGGCGCGCTTGCCTGCGCACCTGGTACATCTGCCGAGTCAGCTTTCCCGTCGGGTGATACGTCCGTCTCGATGCCCCTGAGCTTTACTTCGCCTTCTCCGACGGTCACCTCGATACCCTCCGACAATTTGCGTCGCACCGTGAATGCGGTGCCCACGGCCTCTATCAGCCGATTTCCAGCCCGCACGCGAAACGGCCGCGAGGCGTTCTTCGCCACCGAGAAATACGCCTCGCCTCGCTCCAGCCAGATGCTTCTTTCTTCCGCTGAATAGCGCACGACGAGCGCCGTATTGGTGTTGAGCAGCGCTTGAGATCCGTCGGGGAGCGTCACGGACAGCTGCTTACCCACTTCGGTCTGATAGCGCTGCTCGGCGGATGCGAGGAGCGTTTCCACTCCAGCGCCCGGACGCAGCGTCACCCACATGACGCCGCCCAGCACGACGATCAGTAAAGCCAGCGCGATGGAAGCAGCCGGAGCCCATCCCGGAAACCGCCTGCCATGGCCGGTGCTCTTGCGACGAAGCGCGAGCTCTTCCAGCGGCAGCAGCTTCGAAAGGTCCGAGAGCACGTTCAGGTCGTCCCACAACGTGGCCACGTCGAGCAGCGCCTCGGGATGCCGCGCATCCTCCACCAGCCACTTGTCGAGCCGCTCCCGTGCGCCGGGCGACAGGCCCGCCTGCAGCTCCATGAGCCACGCACACGCCTGCCGGTAGGTTTCTTCGGGCACCTGACGGGAACGGCCGAACGGAAGAACCTTGCCGCTCAAGATCCTTGCGCCTCATCTACGTACGAGCCGCGGGCAGATCGCGACCTCGCACCCGACTGTGCTCTCGCCGACATCCTTTGGACGACCATGACCATCCCTTTCACGATGTGCTTGTTGACTGTCGATTCACTGATCTCGAGATACCCGGCGATCTCGTCATGCGTGAGTCCGTACACTTTCTTCAGGATGAAGATGCGGCGGCATTGCAACGGAAGCTCGCCCACCGCCTCACAGAAAAACACGAACTTTTCCTGCCACTCGTACTCGCCCTCGGTACTGCCGGGCTGGGCCATGGCCTCCAGGTCGACCAGGTCCTCCAACGAGCAGCTCAAGCGCTTCTGCGCACTCTTCAAATGATCGAGAACCAGATTCCTGGCGGTCTGCAGGATGAAAGCCCGTGGGTTGCGAATCGTCTCCTTGCTCGCCGCGACGTACGAGCGCACGAAGGTCTCCTGCACGATGTCTTCGATTTCGTGTGGCCGCACGAAACGAGCGACCAACCGCGTGAGCACCGGCCGGTGAACGACGAAGCTTTCGAGCCACGTCTTCATTCCTTCGCATCCTCGAGCATCGTTCCGCGCAGCTCCTGTTCTCAAAAAAAGACAAGGTCGAAACGTTCCATGCCATATAAGACGAGCGCCGCTCTGGAAATGTCCATTGCAACCCGCACATCCGAGAATCTCGCGGCCGTTGATCTCTGTTGGTGCGCGTACGGCAATATGGTGCGGTCGCTGCACTGTTTCAGATGGCGCCGCGATCTCGGCCGCCGCGATGAGCGAGTCGGTGTGTGCTCGCAACGGACTCGAATCACGCAGGGGTGTTTTTCGCAGTCTTTGCGTGTCCCAGGTCGACAGTCGCCGCAGCGCGAATGCGCGGCTGAGCGATGAAGGTGCAGGAGCCGTCCGCTCTCGCCTCTCCTCGGCGCCGGAACCGTACTTACACGTCGAATCACTCCCCTGGCGAGAAGCCGAAGTGTCAATTCCGGTGCACTACTCTCGACGTGGGCTCGGCGTTACGGGGGAGTGAGCGGCTTCCGGACGTAGCAGGGCCATTCGGCCTTCCGGAAGCGCTATGAATTTCGTCGCCGACGGACAGTCGCTACGCCTGCGGCGAACCCTGCACGCCGTCGCCGCGCACGGACAGCGACGGACATGGCGGCGTCCCGGCAACGGGCGGGGACGCAACAGACTACGGCGTGAGGATGTCCGCGAATGGTTCGCGCGCCATTGGCTCCGCGGAGTCAACCGGCAAGAAGGCGGGCCCCTTCACTCCCACTCGATCGTCGCCGGCGGCTTGCCGGAGATGTCGTAGACAACCCGTGAAACGCCCGCGACTTCATTACAGATGCGACGCGAGCAGACATCGAGGAAGTCGTACGGCAACCGCGCCCAGTGCGCCGTCATGAAGTCGATCGTCTCGACCGCGCGAAGCGAGATGACGTAGTCGTAACGACGCCCGTCACCCATCACCGCCACCGAGCGCACGGGCAGGAACACGGCGAACGCCTGGCTCGTCTTGTCGTACAGCCCGTGCTTGCGCAGCTCTTCGATGAAGATGGCGTCGGCCTTGCGCAGCAGCTCCGCATACTCTTTCTTCACTTCGCCGAGAATGCGCACGCCGAGACCCGGGCCCGGGAACGGATGCCGATACACCATCTCGCGCGGCAGCCCGAGCTCCACGCCGAGCTTGCGCACTTCATCCTTGAACAGCTCGCGCAGCGGCTCGACGAGCTTCATGCGCATGTTCGCCGGCAGACCACCGACGTTGTGATGGCTCTTGATCACGTGCGCCTTGCCGGTGCGCGCGCCCGCGGACTCGATGACGTCCGGGTAGATCGTGCCCTGGGCGAGAAAGTCGACGCCTTCGAGCTTGTGAGACTCTTCATCGAACACATCGATGAACGTCTTGCCGATGATCTTGCGCTTGGCCTCGGGGTCCGCGACACCCGCAAGCCCGCCAAGGAAACGCGCCTCCGCATTGACGCGGATGACCTTCACCCCGAGGTGCTCGGCGAACGTGCGCATCACGTCGTCGCCTTCATTCAAGCGAAGGAGACCTGTATCGACGAACACGCAGACCAGCTGATCGCCGATCGCCTTGTGGAGCAGTGCCGCCACGACAGACGAGTCGACACCACCGGAAAGCCCCAGCAGCACCTTGCCGGCACCCACCTGCGCGCGCACGCGGGCAATGGCGTCTTCGATGATGTTCCCGACGCGCCAGCGATCCGCGCAGTCGCAAATCTCGCGCACGAATCGGTAGAGCAGCTGCGCGCCTTGCTTCGTGTGTGTGACTTCGGGGTGGAACTGCACGCCGTAAAAACGGCGCTTCTCGTCGCTCATGGCGGCGAGCGGGGCGTGATCCGTGCCGGCCGTAGCCGTGAAGCCTTCAGGCAGAGCCTCTACGCGGTCGCCGTGGCTCATCCACACATCGAATACCGAGCGCCCCTGCCCATCCTTGCGATCGGCGAGATCGCCGAACAGGCGACAGCCGCCGTGCGCGGTCACCGCCGCGTAGCCGAACTCCTTCTTGGTATGAGGCGCAACGCGCCCACCCAGCTGCTGCGCCATCGTCTGCATGCCGTAGCAGATGCCGAGCACCGGCACGCCCAGCGTGAACACGACATCCGGCGCGCGCGGCGGCGTTGCGTCCGTCACGGACTCGGGCCCGCCGGAAAGAATGATGCCCTTGGGTTTGAACGCGCGGACTTCTTCCTCCGTGACGTCCCACGGAAGAATCTCGGAATACACCCCGATTTCGCGCACACGCCGCGCGATGAGCTGCGTGTACTGCGCACCGAAGTCGAGAATCAGAATCCGGTCGGCGTGGATGTCCCGGAGGGCGTCGGCCGCGTGAGCTCGAGTAGAAGGATTCATTGGACGGGCCGGGCCGCGCAGGTAGCCACGCTTTGCATTGATGGACTCACGACCCTCGGTAGTTGGGCGCCTCTTTCGTGATGGTCACGTCGTGCACGTGGCTTTCGCGCACGCCCGCATTCGTGATTCGCACAAAGTTCGGCCGGGTTCGCAGGTCCGTGATGTTACGGCTGCCCGTGTACCCCATCGCAGCACGCAGGCCGCCGGCGAGCTGCTGGATGATCTGCACCACGCTGCCCTTGTAGGGCACGCGACCTTCGACACCTTCGGGCACGAGCTTCTCGAGCTCGCTCGCGCCGTCCTGGAAATAACGATCCGCGGAGCCGTGACGCTCCGCCATCGCGCCGAGCGAGCCCATGCCGCGATAGCTCTTGTAGCTCGCGCCCTGGTACAGCTCGACCTCGCCGGGCGATTCGAGCGTGCCGGCGAAGAGGCTGCCGATCATCACGCAATGCGCGCCTGCGGCGAGCGCCTTGGCGATGTCGCCGGAGAAGCGGATGCCGCCATCGGAAATCAGCGGGATGTCGGTTTTCGCCAGCGCGTCCGCCACCATCGACACTGCGGAGATCTGCGGCACGCCGACGCCCGCGACGATGCGAGTGGTGCAGATCGAGCCCGGGCCGATGCCGACTTTCACGGAGTCCGCGCCCGCGTCCGCCAGCGCACGCGCCGCGTCCGCCGTTGCAATGTTGCCCGCGATGACCTGCAGATCGCCCCACCGCGCCTTGACGCGGCGGACGGTGTCGAGAATGTTGACGTGATGACCGTGCGCGGTGTCCACCACGACGACGTCGACGCCGGCCTCACGAAGAGCCGCGACCCGGTCCAACGTATCCGCACCGGTGCCCACCGCCGCGCCGACGCGCAAGCGGCCGCCCTCGTCTTTGCACGCGCGCGGGAATTCCGTGGCCTTCTGGAAGTCCTTCACGGTGATCATGCCGGCGAGCTCGTGATCCGCGTTCACCACCAGCACCTTCTCGATGCGGTGCTTATGGAGCAACCCGAGCACTTCGTGCTTCGGCGCGTTCTCGCGCACGGTGATCAAACGCTCTTTCGGTGTCATCACCGATGACACCGGCGCATCGAGCTTCTCTTCGAAGCGCAGATCGCGATGCGTGACGATGCCCATCACCTTCTTGCCCAGCACGACCGGCACGCCGGAGATGCCGCGTGCTCGCGTGAGCTCCAGCACCTGGCGAATCGTGGTCTCGGGCGAAACGGTGATCGGGTCCTTGATCACGCCGCTTTCATATTTCTTGACGCGGCCCACTTCCGTGGCCTGCGCGTCGATCGACATGTTCTTGTGGACGATGCCTATGCCACCTTCCTGCGCGATGGTGATGGCGAGGCGCGCCTCGGTCACCGTATCCATCGCCGCCGAGAGGAGCGGAATGTTCAGCCGGATGCGACGCGTGAGCTGCGTGGACAGATCGGCTTCGCGCGGCAGGACTTCCGAGTAGGCCGGGACTAAAAGAACGTCGTCGAAGGTGAGGGCTTCTTCGAGGATTCGCATGGACCGCCAATTTCCCGGCTTGAGCCGGGGTGCCCCGCGAGGGGGGATGAAAAGATTGGCGCGCGATTGTACGCACAGGAGGGGGGTGGGTAAATGGCTTGGCGGATGTGTGGTAGGGTGTCATCCGGGCCCATTCGGGCCAGTGGGAATCGACGGATTTTCCTGCGCCTGTCGCGGCCGACGCGAGCGCCCTCTCAGCCGCCCGGCGATTGAGGGCTTCCTGAGAGGCCCTCAATCGCCGGGCGGCCAAGAAGGCAGTCGGCGGCGAAAGCGGGTGCCGCGAGTTCTCACATGAAGCAGATGCCTCTCAGCGCGCCTTCCGCCACGACCCCCACCGATCGCAATGTCTATACCGTCTCGGGGTTGAACCGGGAGGTCCGGCTGCTGCTCGAGCACGGCCTGCCCGTCGTCTGGCTCGAAGGCGAGCTGTCCAACTTCTCCGCGCCCTCTTCCGGCCACTGGTATTTCTCGCTGAAAGACCGCGAGGCGCAGATTCGCTGCGCCATGTTCCGCATGAAGAACTCGGCCCTCGGCTTCACGCCCAAGGCGGGGCAGCACGTGCTCGTGCGCGGCCGCGTGACGATGTACGAGGCGCGCGGCGACTATCAGCTGATCGTCGAGCACATGGAGGAAGCCGGCGTCGGCGCGCTGAAGCGCGAGTTCGAGCGGCTCAAGGCCAAGCTGGCGGCGGAAGGCTTGTTCGCCGTGGAGCGCAAGCGCGAACTGCCGCGCTTTCCCCGGCGCATCGGCGTGATCACGTCGCCTACCGGCGCGGCGATTCGCGATGTGTTGCACATCCTTGCAAGGCGCTTTCCGCCGGCGGGCGTCGTTATTTACCCAACCGCTGTTCAGGGCGCGGCCGCCATCCCGGAGATCATCCGCGCGCTCGCCGCGGCGAACTCCCGCGCGGAATGCGATGTGCTGATCGTGGCTCGCGGCGGCGGATCGCTCGAGGACCTCTGGGCCTTCAATGACGAAGGCGTCGCGCGGGCCATTCGCTCCAGCGCGATTCCGGTCGTCAGCGGCGTCGGGCACGAAGTCGACTTCACCATCGCCGATTTCGTTGCGGACGCGCGCGCCCCCACTCCTTCGGGCGCAGCCGAGCTCGTCGTGCCGGATCGGGCCGCCTGCCTCGACGTACTCTCGCGCACGGCGGACCGGCTCCTGGTGGCGATGAGGCGCGAGCTCCGCACAATCACCAGCCGCTTCGATGCCGCGGCGTCTCGATTGAAGCTCATGCATCCGGGCACACGCCTGCTCCAGCAGGCGCAGCGGCTGGACGATCTAGAGCAGCGCCTCGTCGGCGCGATGCGTACAACACTCCATCACAATCGCAGCCGCGTGAGTGAGGCGACGAGCGGGCTGCATCAGCACTCACCCGAGCGGCGAGTGAAAGACATGTGCCTCAAGTACGAGACGCTGTCCGCTCGCCTTCGCCACGCGTGGACCCATCGCGCGGCGCGGGCCGAGCACCGCCTCGCGATGGCGGTTCGCATGCTGAATACGGTAAGTCCACTCGCGACGCTGGAGCGCGGCTTCGCAATCGTGACGCGCGGCGCGGACGGCTCGCTGGTGACGGATGCAGGCTCGCTGCAGGTGGGCGATGAGATTCAGGCACGGGTCGCGAAAGGCTCCGTGCGCGCGAAGGTGACCGGGACGGACCCGGAGGGCGGGAAGACATGAGCACACGTCGCAGACCCCTGCGAACCTGGTTCTTCATCGAGCCGACCGCATGGGCTCTCATCATTCTGTTCGTCGTCGTGAAGGCGGCGTTCGCCGCCTCACCGGCTCCGGGAGCCGCGACAGCGCTCACGCTGCCTCGGGAGAGCCACGTACCCGGCGGCGTTTTCACCGCACTGATTCCCGCGCCTCCCGGCAACCACCCGGACGTGACCTTCGACGGAACGCCGGTAATGCTGATTCGCGAGGACGACAACCACCTGCGCGCCATCGTCGGCATTCCGCTCTCGCAGAAGCCCGGGAAAGCCGAGGTGCTGGTGAAGTGGGGCGACCGGGCGGAGAACCACATTCCGTTCGAGGTGAAGAACAAGAAGTATTCGGAGCAGCGGCTCAAGGTCGAGCCTCGTGTCGTCGATCTCTCGCCTGAAGACGCGGCGCGCACCGCGCGCGAACAGCCAGTGATCCGCGATGCGCTGGCGACGTTCAGCGACGCGGCGCCTTCGACGCTGCGACTACTGCCGCCGATCCCGGGCCCGCGTTCCAGTTCCTACGGCTTGCGCCGGGTGTTCAACGGGCAGCCGCGCAATCCGCACACGGGCATGGACATCGCCGCGCCCACCGGCACGCCGATCAAGGCGCCGGCCGACGGCCGCGTCGTCAACACGGGTGAATACTTCTTCAACGGCAACACCGTGCTGCTCGATCACGGGCAGGGCCTCGTGACGATGTATTGCCACATGAGCCAGATCGCGGTGAAAGCCGGCGACGTCGTGAAGCGCGGCGACGTGCTCGGCAAGGTCGGCGCCACAGGCCGCGTCACCGGCCCGCACCTTCACTGGGGCGTGACGCTGAATCGCACGATGGTCGACCCGGCGCTATTCCTCCCGCCGGAGCCGGCCCCGAAGGCCAAACCCGCCACCTAGTTGCGTCCGCGAATCGCGACACTCGCTCGCGTTTTATTCAAGTACCAGACAACTTGGCGCGTGCTTCCGGGACCTCGCCAAAAGTGGCGCCTCACACGCGAGGCGCCACCCGTTTTCCCTCAAAGCCTCGAACCGTTTAGAACTTGTACTCCGCGCCCAGCACGAAGCGACGGCCGAGAATGTCGTGAACGCCTCCGCCTAGATCGAGGATGCCGGTGCGACCGATCGCGCCTGGCGCCTGCGGAGGCGCGCGGTCGAACAGGTTCGTTACCGTGCCATACACCCGAAGCCCCTGGAGCTGCTCGGGCGTGAAGCCCAGCGAAACGTCTGTGTAGAACACCGACCCCACGTGGTTGTCGTCGATCGTCGTCTTGCCGGCGATGGCCACCTGGCTCTCGACGAGCGTGCGATCGAGGATGCCGTCGCCAACGTAACGTCCGATGATCGTCGCCGAGTACGGCCCATTGCTGTAGCCGAGGATCGCGCTGGCCTTCCACTTCGGTCCGCCGATCGTGTTGCCGCCGACCGCCGCGCCGAGCACCTGACCCGCGACCTCGTCCACCGCACCGCCGGGCGCCTGGATCGAGTTGTGCATCAGGTAGGTGCCGAACAGGCGCGCGCTCAACTGCTCCGGTCCGCCGCCGATGAGCTCGAGGCTCTTGCGGTAGTCGAACTCGATGTCCACGCCTTCGATCTTCTGCTCGTTCAGGTTGATGAACAGCGAGTCGATCTCGACGATGTCGCCGTTGGCGGCACGAATCACGTACTGGCAGAGGAAGGTGTCGCCGAGAGCGCAACGATCCGCCAGGTTTTGGGCGCTCAGCTGCGAGATCGCGTCCTTGATCTTGATGTCGTACCAGTCCACCGAGGCCTGGAATCCGTCGAGGAACGCCGGCTGGAACACGAAGCCCACGGTCGTGGTGTCGGCCTTTTCGGGCATGACGTCCGGATTGCCGCCGGAGAAGCTCGTGCCCGACACCGTCGTGGGCGGAGTCTTCGAGCGGTCCGTGACGGTGAATCCGCCGCGGGTCTGGTCGAAGCGATCCCGCAGGTTCGCGGCGCGAACGTCGCGTGAACGCGTCGCACGCACGCGGATCTGATCGTCCAGCGCCCACGACAGGCCGCCCTTCCACGCCCACACATTGCCCGAGCCGGAATAGTCGGCATAACGCGCGGCGATGTTCGACTCCAGTCGCTGCACGAAGGGAATGTCCTTCAACAGCGGGATCTGGAACTCGGTGAACGCTTCTTTCACGTTGGAGCTGCCCGAGATCGTACGCAGGCTGCTGAACTGCACCGAGCTCGAGTTGTTGTCGCCGCAGAAGCTGGTTGGCACGAAGCGCAAGCCCGGCACGCCAATGAGGCTCGTGTTGGGGGAGCACCCCCCGGTCGCCGGCACAATGCCGCGCAGGCCGGCGGGCATGAGGCCCAGGTCGCTCAGCAGGCGACCGTCCGGCAGCGCCGGATACTCGTCGTCCGGATGTACCGTGCGCTGGTTCAGCTCGTCCTTGCGATAGGAAAGACCGAATGCGCTGGAGATGTCGCCGGCGGGCAGGCCGAAGCCCAGGTCGCCGCTCAGGCTCAATTCACCGACCGTCTGCTCGATCCACTGGGACGCGACCTTGTAGTCGTCGCGAATCCACGAGGCCGCCTCCGGCGTCACCGTGTTGGTGCCACCGAACAGATTGATCGGCACGCAACCCCGGAAGTAGCCGTTTGGGTCGTACTGAGACAGCGACGCGCGGCAGACGATGTTGCCGCTCGGGTCACGTACCGCATCGAGCGCCAGGAACAGGCGGTCGACCCGGATGCCGTTGATGGTGTTGAAGTCCTGCCGGTTGTTGCCACGCTGGGCGTAGCCGTCCACGGTCCAGCCCTTCAGGAAGCTGCCGGACAGCCTGCTCGTGAACCCCAGCGTGATACTGCGCATGGCATTCGCGGTGACCTGGCGCGTGTCGCCGATCGGATTCGCCGGTGTATCGGGGAGAAACACCGAGAAGTCGGCCCAACGGACCTGCTGTGCAGCGCCGGTCGTGTTGTCTGTCGTTGTGCGAGTGGCCGGCGCGCCATTGAAAATGCGCGTCTGCAGGTCCGGCGTGAGGAACGCGTTGTTCGAAAAGATTCGCCCCTGCCAGACATTGGCCTGCAACAGCGCGACACTCTCACGGCGCTGATTCGCGGAGTTATCCGCCCAGATACCCTGCGCGAACACCTCCGTGTCATCGCCGATATTCCAGCCGAGCCTCGCGAAGCCGGTCGTTCGGCGATAGCCCACCGCCACTTCATCGTCCTGGTTCACGCCCAGATCGGACGTCGGGATCGACTGGCAATTGCAGCCGGCGTCACGCGAACCCACGCCGTAGAACGGCAGGGGCGCAACGGACGTACCGGTGCTGTCGAACTGCAACTTGTTCAGCAGCGGAGCCGCGTTGTCGTTGATCAGGCCCCGCGTCGTGAAGTTCGTCGGCTGTACGTGCTGTAAACGCAGGAAGCTCGGGCCGGCCGGATCCGGGTTCGTGACGCGGCCCTGCTGCTGGAACCACGGGCGAGACCTGAGCCCGCCGACATCGCTGATCGGATCGTAGTTGGAATATTGGAGCGAGCCGACGAAATGCAGCTTGCCCTCGAGCAGTCCGTGGCCGAATGCAAAGCCGTACTCCTCGTTGTCGCCATCGTGTCGGCTGGTGGTGCCGCCCTGTACACGCAGCTTCACCCCTTCGAAGCGCGTGTCGAGCTTGAAGTTGACGACACCCGCGACCGCATCCGTGCCGTAGCTCGCCGATGCGCCGCCCGTAACGGTCTCGACACTCTGCAGGAGCATGTCGGGGAGCGTGTTGACGTCGACACTGCTGAAGCGATTGCTCGCCACGACGCGACGGCCATCGAGTAGCACCAGCGTGCGGCTCTGGCCGACACCATGCAGATTTACGTTGGATCCGCCGGAGTTCTGTCCACCCAAAGCCACCTGCTGCGTCGAGTTGCCAGAAAACACGGGCAGCGTGTTGAGGCTCTCGATCAGGTTTGCGGGTGAAAGTGTTTTGAGCTCTTCGGCGGCGACGGAGGTCACCGGCGTCGGTGTGAGCATGCCCGGCGCCTGGACGATGCGCGAGCCCGTGACCCTGACCTCCTGCAATTCTTCTTGTGCCTGCGCCAGCACCGGCACAGCCAATGCTAGAGCAACCGCAGCAGCCACGGTTCTAAACTGTTTAGTCTCAACACTCATCATTAAGCCCCCCTCTCTGACGATGTTCTTGCGATACCGAAGTGCCAGCCCCCGTGTGTCGGGCGATCAGGCAGATCGATCACGGACGTGATTTATTTGAAGTTCTTTCTACAACACCCTCTTGGTCGGCGCGCTGAATGCCCGGCGGCATCCCCTATAGCGCTACCTTACAGTTGCCTTTGCATCCGAGTATGGGACTGATTCGACGCCGGATGCCAGCACGTTTTATTGCTATTACTACGAGTCACCGGATAAGAGGAGGCACACGTGCAGTTGATGCCCGGACGCGACAGGACGCTCCGCTGGAGTAGCTGATATCGATCGGCGGAACTGGCTTTCACTCTTCGCACCGTCAGCGCCCCGCCCGGCGCCATCGGATGCGTTGCATGAAGTTCACATGGGACTGGCTCAAGGCCGAAGTCAATCGCGATAAGCACGGAATTCCGTTCGAAGAAGCGATCAGTTGCTTCAAGGATCGCCATCAGGTTGCGTTCTATGATCCCGATCACAGCGAGGATGAGGATCGGGAGTTGCTCATAGGGCATTCGAACATCGGACGACTGCTACTCGTGAGCTATACTGGTCGCGGTTCGTCGATCCGCATCATCTCCGCCCGTCGCGCCACGCGGCACGAAGCCACTACATATGCGCAAGGAATATGACCTTCGGTCCCTCAAGGTGAAGCGCCGCGGTCCGCCCGGCGTCGTTTCGCCAAAGACCGCACGAAACGCGGCCGAGAAAACGGCGCGAGCGCCGAGCGGCCGCGCGAAGCGACGTCGCTAGCGCTTGGGCTTGCCGGGGCGCGCCGCGCGGCGGCCGCTGGGGCTCTTTGCCGCTTCTCGTTTTGTCTTCTTGCGTTTCTTCGTGGCGCTCTGCTCGGATGCGCGCCGATTCTTGCTGCCGGGGCTCTTCGCGGTCTGCTTCCCGGGCCGCGAGCTCGAATCCCGCTTTTCGCGCAGCCGCTCCGTAAACGGATTCTTGTCGCTGCGAAACTCCACCGACACCGGCGTCGCGAACAGGTCGAACGTCTTGCGGAACATGTTCGACAAATAGCGCGCATACGCATCCGGCACGTGCACCGTCTGGTTGCCGTGGATGATGATGCGCGGCGGATTCTTCCCGCCCTGATGCGCGTAGCGCAGCTTGATGCGCCGGCCATGCACGAGCGGGGGCTGGTGCACGGTCATCGCGTGCTCCATCGCACGCGTGAGCTCCGACGTGCGCATCTCGCGCATCGCCGATTCATACGCATGGATGACATCGCCCACGAGATCGCCCACACCCGTGCCATGACGCGCGGAAATGAAATGCACCGGCGCGAACGGCACGAAGTCGAGCTTCAATTCCACCTGTCGACGAATCTCATCCCGCTGCTCCGTCGGAATGTGATCCCACTTGTTCACGGCGAGAATGACCGCGCGCCCGCGCTGGAGCGCAAGGCCGAGCACGCTCGCATCCTGCTCGCCCACCTGCTCGTGCGCGTCGACCACGAGGATGACGACGTGCGCATGCTCGATGGCCTGCAGCGTCTTCGCGACGCTGACGCGCTCGATCACATCCTCCACCTTCGAACGGCGCCTAACGCCCGCGGTGTCGATGAGCAGGAAGTCGTGATCGTCCCGATGAAACGGCACGAGGATGCTGTCCCGCGTGGTGCCGGCCACCTCGCTGGTGATCACACGCTCTTGCCCAAGAAGGCGATTCACCAACGTGGACTTGCCGACGTTGGGGCGCCCGATCACGGCAATGCGAATCGCGGACGACTGCGAAGAGTCTTCCGCGTCGACCGGCTCGATGCCCTCGAGCACGCGAGCCATCAGCTCCTCGGTGCCCTGCCCGTGAGTCGCTGAAATGCAGAACGGCTCGCCTATCGCGAGCGCGTGGAAGTCCGCGGAAACGACCGCCGTGTCGAGACTCTCGGCCTTGTTTACCGCGAGAAAGACGGGCTTGCCCGCCTTGCGCAGCTCGCGCGCGACGAACTGATCCTGATGCGTGAGACCCGCCCGCGCATCCGCGAGGAAGATGAAGCGATCCGCTTCTTCGATGGCGCGCTCGGTCTGCACGCGCATTTGCGTTTCGATGCCGACGGGATTCTCGACGAGCCCGCCGGTATCGATAGCCACGTAAGGTATCGGCCCCACGCGCCCGAATCCGTACTGCCGATCGCGCGTGACGCCGGGAACGTCCGCGACGATGGCGTCGCGCGTCCCGGTCAATACGTTGAAGAGAGTCGACTTGCCGACATTGGGTCGGCCAACCAGCGCGATGACGGGCAGCACATTCCTACTCGGCCGTCACTCGCGCGGGGGCGGAGCGGGCTGCGCGGCAGCCGGCTTCTCGATCGGCTCCGACGGAGACGGCGGTCCGCGTCGTTGCGTTGACACCGGGGCCGGGGCATCTGTCGCGGGCTGCGCCGCCGGACGCGGAGCGACAGCGGCCAGCGCAATCGGCGCTATCTTGAATGCGGTAACGCGCCCTTCGTCGTTGATCACGAGCACGCGATCGCCGCCTGCGGCGATCGGCGGATTGCTCACGCGATCCCCACCCGCTTCGGCACGTCCCGCGAAGGCACCAGTCGTCTTGTCGAGCCAGTGCACGTAGCCCTTGAAGTCCGCCACGGCAATCGTGTTCTCGAGCACGACCGGCGCGGAGAGCCCGCGATGAGCGAGGCCCTTCTGCCGCCATAGCTCAATACCAGTCGTGCGCTTGAGCGCGACGACGTCGCCGTCCGCGGTGGACACGTAAACGCTATCGTCATCCGCAGCGAGACCGCGATAGCTCGACGCGTCCTGCGCCCACCAGATCTGGCCCGAATCGAGCGCGAGCATCGCCACGCGGCCCTGGAACCCGACGGCGTACACGTTCCCCTGCACCACCTTCACGGCGGCGTCGATGTCGACGAGCCGCTCGAGCTCGGTACGTCCGTGCGCGGACGCGATGGTGGTTTCCCACAGCAGCGCGCCATCCGGGATGTTGAGCGCGACGAGCTTGCCGTTGTCGAAACCGCAAATCACCGCGTCGCCGATCACCACTGGCTTCGAAGTCCCACGCAGCGTGAGACGCGGCGACGGCTGCTCGTACTGCCAAATCTCCTTGCCGGTATCCGGCGCGAGGCTGTGCAGCTTGCCGTCGACGGTGCGCACGAGCACCGCGCGGGGCGCAATCTCGGGAGAGGAGAGCACTTCGCCGTTGAGCTTCGCGCGCCAGCGCTCCGAGCCGTCCTTCGAGTTGAGCGCGATCAGCGCGCCTTCGCTCGAGCCGACGACCACGAGCCCTTCACCCGCGCCCGTGCCGCCAGAGAGCGGCGCCTTGGTGCGTGTCTTCCACAGCGACTTGCCGCTCTGGAGATCCCACGCGGAAACATCGCCATCGTGGCCCGCCGCGAACACGCGGCCATCATCGGTTGCCACGCCGAGACCGAGCCGCAGTTTCTCGCCCTTGCCGCCCACGCTCGCATCCCACGCTCGCTGCACACGCAGCGTCGCCGGAAAATCCGCAAGCGTTGCCGGCGGATCGACCTCTTTGTCTTTACTCGAGCAGGCGGCCAGCGCGGTGAGCAGCGAGGCAACAGCGACGGCGAGGACGGTTCGGCGCATGTCTACTTGGCTCCGTTGGCCTGCGCAGGCGCGGCGGCTGCCGGCGCATCGGCCTTGAGGTCGTTGATCTTCAATTGCAGCGATTGCGTATCGACGGAACGCGCGTCCGATCCCGCGAGCGCCGTGAGGTATTCCTTGAGCGCGCCCGGCTTATCGCCCTTCGCGAACAGGATGTCGCCGCGCACTTCGGCGAAGCGGGCTTCGAACGAGCCGGCCGGCTTGCCGCCGAGCGTGGCAAGCGCGTCATCCGGCTTGTTCTGCGCCAGTTGCACGCGGGCGAGACGCAGTCGCGCGACGAGGGCGAGCTGCCCGTCCTTCGTGCGATCCATGACGCCTCTCAACAGCGAGTCGGCCTTCGGCAGGTCGTTCGCTTCGACGGCGAGGCGGGCCTCGAAGAGATGCGCCTGGTCGACATACGGCGAGTTCGGGAAGTCCTTCTCGAGCTCCGCCGCAATGGACTTGGCACGCGTCGGGTCGTTCTTCTGGAGAGCGTCCGTCATCTGCTCATAGCGAGCGCTCGCGTCGAGGCCGAGGCGATCCTGCCGGTCCTGCCACCAGTTCCAGCCGGCTAGGCCGGCGAGCGCCACGACGACGCCGCCAAGAATCCAGCCGACGTAGGAACGCAACCAGGCCTTGAGCCGCTCCCACTGTTCTGTTTCTGAAAGATACTCATCCACGGCAAATACACCCCTCTCCTGACGTCAGCCGCCCGGGCCGCGCAGTGCGGCCTCGATGCGTGCGGCAAGCTCGTCGATCGGGCAGTCGCTCTGACCCGATTCCTGCCGCAAAGGTTTCACGGCCACTACGCCGCGACTCAATTCGTCATCACCCAGAATCACCGCGAGCGGCGCACCGCTGCGGTCCGCGCGCTGGAATTGCGCCTTGAATTTGCCCCCGCCGAGATTCACCTCGAAGCGGCGCTGCGGCAGCTCGTTGCGCAGCCGCTCGACAATCTTCAGGGCCTGGACCGACGCTTGCTCGCCGCTCACCACCACGAAGACGTCCGCGGCGCGCTGCGCGGGGACATTCTGCCCCTGCACCAGCAGCTCGACCACGCGTTCGATGCCCATCGCAAAGCCGATCGCCGGCGTCACGTCGCCGCCGAGATGCGATATCAGGCCGTCATACCGGCCGCCGGCGCACACGGCGTCCTGCGAACCGAGCGCGTCGGTGGTCCACTCGAACACCGTGCGGCTGTAGTAATCGAGCCCGCGCACGAGGCGCGGATTCACGACGTAATCGATGCCGATCGATTTGACCGCCGCGCACAGCGCATCGAAATGCGTGCGCGATTCGGCGTCGAGATGCTCCGTGAGCACCGGCGCGCCGGCGATGATGTCACGCATCTCGGGATTCTTGCTGTCGAGAATGCGCAACGGATTGCCTTCGAGGCGCCGCTTGCTGTCGGCGTCGAGACGCGCTTCGTGCGAACGGAAGTACGTGATGAGCAGATCGCGATAGGCCTTGCGCGATTCGGTGGTGCCGAGCGAGTTGAGCTGCAACTTCACGCGCGTGATACCGAGCTGGCGCCACAGGCGCGCGGTCATCGCGATGAGCTCCGCATCGATATCGGGACCGGGGAGACCGATGGCCTCCACGTCGAGCTGGTGGAACTGGCGATAGCGCCCCTTCTGCGGCTTCTCGTGCCGGAACATCGGCCCGATGCACCAGAGCTTGTGGCGCGCGCCGCGCAGCATGCCGTTCGAGATCAGCGCGCGCGCGATGCCGGCCGTGGCTTCCGGGCGCAGCGTCAGGTTTTCGCCGCCCGAGTCGGTGAAGGTATACATCTCCTTCTCGACGACATCGGTGAACTCGCCGATCGCGCGCTTGAAGAGCCGCGTCTGCTCGACGACCGGCACTCGCATTTCCTGGAAGCCATAGGACGAGACGAGGTCGCGCACCGTGCCTTCGAGAAATTGCCACGTGCCGATCTCCGTGGGCAGCACGTCGTTCATGCCGCGAACGGCCTGGATATCTTCCGACAAAATCAGCCTCCGTCGGCCTTGGGCGTCGCACGGACGATGCGGCCCGCGCGATTGATCACGAAATGGGCCTCGTCGCCCTTCACCGCGTTGGGCGGCACCGGGGCGGGCTTGCCGTTCACGTCGAGCGAAACGCCGGGCGCGTTGGCAACCGTGACGCGAAACGGCGGCGTGCCCGACACGGTGCGGGACGAGTCCGCCGAACCGACGTCGTAGAACAGCTTCTCGCCGTCGGCGTCGTAGACCTCGACCCAGCTGTCCGCCGCGAAGCGCAGCGTAACTTCCATCGCCTTGCCGCGCGCGGGTGTTGTTGGCGCCGTTGCCGCGCCTGAATTCGCGGGCGACGTGGCGCCGGGACCGGGCGAACCATTCGCCGTGGCCGAAGCCGCGCCATTGAGGGTAGCCGAGGCGGCGCGCCCACCAGCGCTCGATGCAGCCCCTCCCGCGCCGGCATTCGGCGCAACGGACGATCCGCGCGCACCAGCGCTCGCTGCGGCCGCTGTGCCGCCGTGAGGCGTCACGATGCGCGTCGCCGCGGTGTCGTTCGACACGGGCGCGCCGTTCGTCGTCGGCGCGATTTCATTCGCGACGCCTTCGGTTGCCGGGTCCGGCGCCACCTCGGGGGAAATCGTCACCGGCTGCGCGCCGCGCGTCGGCTTCGCGCCTTCCGGCCCGGTCACCGACTTCACTACCCACCACACGACACCCAGGAGCACGAAGCCGATGAGCACCACCAGCGCCGGAACGGCGAGCCGGCTCGGATTCGCGCGACGCGTAACCTTGGGTAGCTTCGTGAGATCCGGCAGCGCGGCCTTGGTGGCGTTGACGTAGAGGTCCACCAGCTCGCCGGGCTGCTCACCGATGAGCTCCGCGTAGTGCTTGAGGTGCCCGCGCACGAACACCGGCGCGCCGAGCGCGTCGAAATGCTCGACTTCGAGCGAATCGATCACCTTCGCATCGACGTGGAGCTTCTCCGCCGCCTGCAGCTGCGTGAGCCCGATCTTCTCCCGGCCCGCCCGCAATCGGGCGCCAATGCCGGAGCGTGCCTCGCTCCCCGTTTCCGCCATGAGGTCAGCCCGGATTGCGCTTGGTGGCGTCGGACTCGTTCAGCGAGCGAAACTGCTGCGAGTTCGGGAATTCCACGCGCAGTCGGCGCGTGAACTTGTCTTCCGCCACACGATCCCCTTGCGCGCGCGTCAGGCGCACGGCGGTAAGCAGCAGGTCAGGCGTGGCGTCGTAAGTGCCGAGATACTTGTCGATGAGGTCCCGCGACTTCATGAGGTCGCCACGCTCCATCTCGAGATCCGCCGACTGGTACACCGCTTCCGCGTTGTTCGGGCGGATCTGCAGGGCGCGCGCATAGCTTCTGGCGGCCTCGTCGAAGCGCTTGGCGGCGCGCAGGCACACGCCGGCGTTCGTGTAGGCAAGCTCCGGCGTGCGATAGAGCGGGTTCTGCGCGGACTCGAGAAAGCGCTTCACGCCCTCATCGGGGCGGCCGTTGCGGCACAGATAGACCGCGTAGTTGTTCGAGATCTGCGGATCCTTCGGCGCAAGGCGGATGGCCGTGCGGTAGTGCTCGTCCACTTCCTTCGGAATGCCGAGGCGCTCGTAGAGCACCGCGAGAACACTGTGGACTTCGGCGTCACGCGGATTGTATCTCTCGGCGCGCTCGAGCTTCTCTTTGGCGAGCGCGAGATTGCCCTTGCGCAGGTATTCCGTGCCGAGCTGTTTGTTCAGCTCGCCCGCCTTCTCGGCGTTGGTCTGGCTGTCGCCGCGAAGTTGCGCCCCGCCCCGTTGGTTACCGCTACAGCCGGTGAGCAAGGCTATGGACATCGCCAGCACCGCCACGGCGGCCAGGCTACGAAACGAGCATTCGAGTTTCATGGTTGTACCGAAACCCCGATTAGCTTGTCGCCGAGACGGACCTTGGTGCGATCGTTGACGCGCCCGGCGAGCTGCCCGCAGGCCGCGTCGATGTCATCGCCGCGCGTGCGGCGAACGGTAGCGAGCACGCCGCGGCTGAGGAGCTCGTCGCGAAAGCGCTGGATGGCTTGCGCGGAAGAGCGCCGGTATTGCGTGCCCGGAAAAGGATTGAACGGGATCAGGTTCAGCTTCGCGGGCTTGCCCTTCAGCAGCTTCACGAGCTGGCGCGCCTGCGCGACCGAGTCGTTGATGCCATCGAGCATCACGTATTCGAACGTGACGCTGCGGCCATTCTGCTCGTCGATGTAATGCCAGCAGGCATCGAGCAGCTCCGCGATCGGATGCAGGCGGTTGATGGGCACGAGCTCGCTGCGCAGCTCGTCGTTCGGCGCGTGCAGCGACACGGCGAGCGCGACGTTCACCTCTTCGGCGAGCTTGTACATCTGCGGCACGAGGCCCGATGTCGAGATCGTCACGCGCCGGCGCGAAAGATCGAAGCCGAGATCGTCGGTGAAGATGCGCAGCGCCGGCACGACGTTGCGGAAATTCGCGAGCGGCTCGCCCATGCCCATGAGCACGACATTGGTGACCGCACGCTCATCCGGCTTGCCGCTGGTGCCGAGCTCGCGATTGGCGAGCCACACCTGGCCGACGATTTCCGCCGTGGTGAGATTGCGATTGAAGCCCTGCTGCGCGGTGGAGCAGAACGAGCAATCCATCGCGCAGCCGACCTGCGAGGAGATGCAGAGCGTGCCGCGATCGGGCTCCGGGATGAACACCATCTCGAAGGCCTGCTTCGAATCCGCGCGCAGCAGCCACTTGCGTGTGCCATCCGCGGACTCGTGCACGGTGATGATCTCGGGAACGCGAACCTCCGCGCGCTCGATGAGCTGCGCGCGGAAGACCTTCGCAAGATCCGTCATCGCATCGATGCGACCTTCGCCACGCTTGTACAGCCAGCTCCACAGCTGGCGCGCGCGGAAAGGCTGATTGCCGAGCTCGCCCACGAACGACTCCATGCCGGCCCTTTCAAGGCCCAGCAGGTTGGTACGTTCGATTGCGGCGGCTTCAGTCATGACGGGTATGTGGTGATTCGATACTTCGCGCGCGGCGCTAGCCGCGCGCGTGGATCTCGGTGCCGGCGAAGAAGAACGCGATCTCGACCGCGGCCGTCTCGGGAGCATCCGAGCCGTGCACGGTGTTCGCTTCGATGCTTTGAGCGAGGTCGGCGCGGATGGTGCCCGGCGCGGCCTTCTTCGGATCCGTTGCGCCCATGATCTCGCGGTTCTTCGCGATGGCGCCTTCGCCTTCGAGCACCTGCACGACCACCGGGCCGGAGGTCATGTACTTCACGAGGTCGTTGAAGAACGGGCGGGCCTTGTGGACGCCGTAGAACGCTTCCGCTTCACGCTGCGACAGGTGGGTCATACGCTGAGCGATGACGGTGAGCCCGGCCTTCTCGAAGCGGCCAACCACTTCGCCGATGAGGTTACGGGCAACGCCGTCGGGCTTGATGATGGAAAAAGTGCGCTCGAGCGCCATGGGACATCGACCTCCAAATTGGACTTTCCGGACGAACGACGGCAGAGCGCGTCCGCGAGGGCGCGCTCTGCCAGTCATCGGTGAGCCGGGAAGTCTACTTGGACGGACGCCGTGCCGCAATTTAAATGGCGGCGGAAGTGCCCGTGTCGTAAGGGTTTTTAACTATCGAAGCGGTAGACCGAAGCGCTAGACCGAAAAGCTCTCGCCGCAGCCGCACTCACCTTTGACGTTCGGGTTCTGAAAGCGGAAGGCCTCGTTCAGGCCCTGCTTCACGAAGTCCACGATGGTCCCGTCGATGAGCTTGAGGCTCGAGGGGTCGACCAACACGCGTACCCCGCGGTCTTCGAAGACCACGTCGGTGGGTTCTTGCGCGTCCGCGTAGTTGATTACGTAGGCGAAACCGGAGCAGCCCGTCTTGCGGACCCCCAGGCGCAGCCCCACCCCGTGACCCCGGGCGGTCAGGAAGGAGCGCACTCGATTGGCGGCGGATTCAGTGAGCGAAATAGACATATATGTCAGCTTAGTGATTCCAAGGCGCTTCGTTCCACTGCCGAAAGGCAGCTCGCAACGCATCTTCGACTACGAGCAGGCGACCCAGTTTCTCCATCGGGACATCCAGTGCCGAAAGCCATGCAGAGGGCGTGCCCGGCACGAGATCCGTCATCGATCGGCCCGGCAGCTGCCCGATCAACCAGGCCGTCACCGCCAGAGTATGGGGACACCCCCACGCTTGAAAAAGGGCGGTCTTCACACTGCTCCCCTCCACCCGAAGGTGGAAACGAATCCAGGCCTCATGCGCTGGGCTTCCAGCGGACCCTACGACGACACCGGGCCCCGGCGCCATCGCGCCGACGCCCGGCAACGCATCGAAGTAGCGCCGCGCGAGCGCGCTCAGCAACTCCCCCGGGGCCAGCGCGCCACCCGAGCCCTGCGAGCCCGGCGCGCTCGGCAAGCCTGACGCTCCCGGCGAGCCCGGTGAGTCGGACGCATTGAATGCCTCAATCGAATCAGCCTCTTGAGCGCCGCGCGAAGCCGGGTCGAAGCTCGAGCGCTGGATACCGGGGCCATCACCGAGCCGACCGGAGTCGGCGGGTGAAATCGCGCGGAGACGGCTCACCTGACGCCAGACAGCATCGATCGCCGCCTCGATATCGGCGCCTGTCGTCGCTCTACCGAGACTGAACCGGAGCGAGCTCTGTGCGAGCTGCGTGCCCCGCCCGAGAGCTCTCAGCACATACGACGGGTCGCCGGACGCCGAGCTGCAGGCGGAGCCGGTGGTCACGGCGAGCGAATCGAGCGCGGTCACGAGGCTTTCCCCCTCCACGCCGTCGAACGAAACGTTGAGGAATCCGGGCAGCCTTGGTGCAGCTTCGCCGTTGAGATGCACTCCTTCGAGGCGGCTGAGACCCTGCCACAGCCGGTCCCGAAGGCGGCCGAGCCGGGCCGCGTCCGTCGCGAGAGACGCCGCTGCCAGGGCGCAGGCCGCGCCGAACCCGACGATCTGGTGAGTGGGAAGCGTGCCCGGACGCATCCCACGCTCCTGCCCACCGCCGAACGTCACCGGCTTGAGGCGCGCCCTTGTCTGCGGATGCACGTAGAGCGCGCCAACACCCTTCGGGCCATAGATCTTGTGCGCGGTAAACGAAAGCAGGTCGACGGGCAACGCGCTCACATCGACCGGCAGCTTGCCGACCGACTGCGCGGCATCGACATGAAACGCAATGCCCCGCTCGCGACACATCTCACCGATCGCCCGGATGTCCTGGATCACGCCGGTCTCGTTGTTCGCGTGCATGATCGAAACCAGCACGGTGTCCGGACGCAGGGCGGCCCGCACGCTTTCCGGTTGCACGAGGCCGGAAGAATCCGGCGCGACGTAGCTCACCGCGAAGCCTTCGCGCTCGAGCTGTTTGCACGGATCGAGCACCGCCTTGTGCTCGATCTTCGAGGTCACGATGTGGCGCGTTTTTCCCGCGCCCGCGCCAGTGCCCACAGGAGTGCTCGCGCGCGCGATGCCGAGCAGCGCAAGGTTGTTGGACTCGGTGGCGCCCGAGGTGAAAACGAGGTCGTCCGGTGAAGCGGCGATGAGTGCCGCCACCTGCGCCCGGGCAGCTTCAATGCGCGCCCGCGCGCGGCGCCCGAACGAATGCGTCACCGCCGACGGATTGCCAAAATCCGCCGCGTCGCCGAGCACCTCGCTCATCGCGCGCGCGACTTCCCGCGCGACGGGTGTCGTTGCCGCGTAGTCGAGGTAAATCGGCGCGCTCACGAGGACTCGCCGCGCGTTCCATCCGAGGCCGGGTCATCCTCGCGCGCCGCTGAGCCGGGTGCGCTCGCCGCCGGGCCTGCTACGCCTGGCACCGCCGACTCGACAGACGCACTTGCGCTGCCGGCCTTGCGCCGGCGCTTCTGCACGCACGTCAGGAACCCGCGCAGGATGTTCGCTTCGTTCTCGTCCAGCTCCGCACGCTGCAGGAAGCGGCGAATGCGGTTCATGAGATTGGTGCCGCTCTGGGTGCGATCGCGAAACCCGACCTCTTCCATCACCTGGGACAGATGCGCGTAGAGGCGCTCCATATCCGCCGGCGATGCAAGCGGCGCCGACCGCGGATCCACCACGACCGGCTCTTCGAATGCGCGGAACAACTCGTACGCGACGAGCTGCACGGCCATCGCGATATTCAGCGACAGATACTCGGGATTGGCCGGAATACGGATGAGCGCATGCGCCGCCTCGAGATGCTCGTTCTGCAGCCCGGTGCGCTCGGCGCCGAACAGCACGGCGGACGGCGCGCTCCGCGCCTCCGATACGAGCCGCTGCGCGGCGGCACGCACGTCCAGCACGCGGAAGTTCTGGTCCCGATCGCGCGAGGTGGTGGCGGCCACGTAGCCGCAGCCGGCCAGCGCCTCTTCCACCGTGCCGACGACGCGCGCGGCGGCCAGGAGGTCATCCGCGCCCGAGGCGCGAGCGGTCGCCTCCGGATCGGGAAACTGCTTGGGTTTCACGAGCACGAGCTCGCGAAGCGCCATGTTCTTCATGGCGCGCGCAACGGCGCCGATATTGCCGGGATGCGAGGGCTCGACTAGAACGATTCGGATGGGTACGGAGGTCATCTGGTAGGCTAGCGCGCTTTGCGGTGGTGCGCCCGCGTGCTCGTTCGAGCGCAGCCGCGCACCGCTGGAACTCTATCAATCCCGGAAAGTGTAAATGCCCGTCCACGCGCTGCTCAACATTGCGGTTCGCGCCGCTCGCAATGCCGGCGAGATCATCGTCCGGAGCATGAACCGGCTCGAGAGTCTGCAGGTCACCTCCAAGGGCCGCAACGACTTCGTAACCGAGATCGACAAGGCGGCGGAAAACGAGATCATCGCTCACATCCGCAAGCACTACCCGAAGCATTCGTTCCTCGCCGAAGAGAGTGGCGAGATCCCGGGCGCGGACAGCGAAACGGTCTGGATCATCGACCCGCTCGACGGCACCACCAACTTCCTGCACGGCTTCCCGGTGTTCTCCGTATCCATCGCCTGCCAGCATCGCGGCAAGCTCGAGCATGCGGTCATCTATGACCCCATGCGGCAGGAGATCTTCTCGGCATCGCGCGGCGGCGGCGCGCACCTCGACAACCACCGAATCCGCGTGAGCAAGCAGCGCGGTCTCGACGGCGCGCTCGTTGCCACGGGCTTTCCCTATCGCGCCAATATGCAGCACATCGACGCGTACCTCGCGATGATGCGCGCGGTCATGGAGCAGACCGCCGGCATTCGCCGGCCCGGCTCCGCCGCGCTCGACCTCGCTTATGTCGCGGCCGGCCGCGTCGACGCGTTCTGGGAGATTGGCCTGAAGCCGTGGGATACCGCCGCGGGCACGCTGCTGATCCAGGAAGCGGGCGGACGCGTCGGTACGCTCACCGGCGCAAACTATGCACAGGGCGGCAATGTCATCGCCGGGTCGCCAAAACCATACGAAGCGCTCGTCGAGTTGCTCGCCCCGCACCTCACCGAGCGACTGCGCGATTCGTAATCGCGATAGATAACGGAAGGCTTCCCTCGCTTCCGCTTCGAGCCCTGTAGTAGAGTCCCGCGCAAATTCGAACTGCGGGGTCTCTCCAAGATGAGCAAGCGTGGAATCTTCGCCACCATCCCGATCGCCGACTTGTCTCAGGACAAACACGGCGTACAGCTGAATCGAACGCTCGGGCCAGGCGCGCTCATCGCAATCGGCATCGGCGGCATCATCGGGACGGGCATTTTCGTGCTCACCGGACTCGCCGCCGCCCAGCATGCGGGTCCTGCGATTCCACTCTCGTTCATCGTCGCCGCGCTCGGCTGTGTGTTCGCCGGCCTGTGCTACGCCGAGTTCGCTTCGATGGTGCCGGTTTCCGGCAGCGCTTACGCCTACAGCTACGCGACGCTCGGCGAGTTCGTGGCGTGGTTCGTGGGCTGGAACCTGGTGCTCGAATACATGCTCGCGGCCGCGACAGTGGCAGTCGGGTGGTCGAGATACCTCGCCAAACTTCTAGACGAGTTGCACATCGTGGCCCCAGCGAAGCTGCTCTCCGCGCCGTTCACCGGCGAGGTCGGCCATGCATTCGCGGCGAGCGGCGCGATCCTCAACATACCGGCCATCTTCATCGCGGCGCTGGCCACCACCATCTGCTACATCGGCATCCGGCAGTCGGCAACGTTCAACGGCTTCGTGGTGGCGATCAAGGTCAGCATCGTCGTGCTGGTCATCGCATTCGGCGCGTTCTACGTGAACACCGCCAACTGGCATCCGTACATTCCGGAGAACACCGGCACGTTCGGCGAGTACGGCGTGTCTGGCATCCTGCGGGCGTCGGGCATCATCTTCTTCGCGTACATCGGCTTCGATGCCGTTTCCACGGCCGCGCAGGAAGCAAAGAATCCGCAGCGAGACATGCCCATCGGCATTCTCGGCAGCCTGATCATCTGCACGATTCTGTACATCCTGATGTCGGCCGTGCTGACGGGCCTCGTCCCGTACCCGCAGCTGAATGACGCCGCGCCCGTGGTCGTCGCGCTGCAGGCTCATCCGCAGCTTACGTGGCTCAAGATCTGGGTCATCATCGGCGCACTTGCGGGTCTCACCTCGGTCATCCTCGTGATGATCCTCGCGCAGGCCCGTATCTTCCTCACGATGGCCCAGCACGGGTTGCTGCCGCCGTCGTTCGCGAAGGTGCATCCGAAGTACCGCACGCCCCATGTCGCCACCGTTATTACGGGTGCGTTCGCGATGATCGCGGCTGGCATCCTGCCCATCAACGTGCTGAGCGAGATGGTGTCCATCGGCACGCTGATCGCGTTCATGGTGGTGTGCATCGGTGTGCTCGTCCTGCGCTACACGCGCCCCGACTTGCCGCGGCCGTTCCGCGTGAAGGCGATCTGGTTCGTCAGCGTGATGGGCGTTGTGTTTTGCGGCGTCATGGCCGCAACGCTCGACAAGCTCACCTGGGTACGGCTTGTCGCTTGGACGATCATCGGCGTGATCGTTTACTTCGGTTACGGCTATAGCCGTAGCAAGCTGCGGAACGCGGCATAGAGTCGGCGGCGTTGGTGAAGTCAGAAGAGCTTCTCTGAAATCGCTTGTTGGTGAGCGCGGCGCCGGGGTGCGCAAGCGAGGGGGTCGAGGGGAAAATGACAGGGGGCTGTCAAACTCGACTCCAGCGCTACTCGGCCAGCTCACTGTTCAGCATTGATGCCGCCAAAGAGCCGGGTCACCGCATGGCTCTGCGGGCGCGGCCTCGCGTTTGCCAGCCCCCTGTCATTTCCCCCTCGACCCCTCGCTTGCACACCCCGGCTTCCTGATGCCGTCAGGGCGATTTCAGAGAAGTTCTTCTGACTTCTTCAGCTATCCGCGTTCGGCTTGTTGGAGTCGATCAGCTTGCGCAGGCGGATGTTGATCATCTCCACGATCACCGAGAACGCCATCGCGAAGTAGAGGTAGCCCTTCGGGATCTCGAAGTGCGCGCCTTCGGCGATCAGCGCGACGCCGATCAGGATCAGGAAGGCCAGCGCCAGGATCTTGATGGTCGGATGCCGGTCGACGAACGCCGAGATGGCGCCCGACACCACCATCATCACCAGGATCGACACGATCACGGCCGCGATCATCACCGGCAACTGGTTCGCGAGACCCACTGCGGTGAACACCGAGTCGAGCGAGAACACGATGTCGATGATGCCGATCTGCAGGATCGTCAGGATGAAGCCCGAGAATACCCGCGCATGCCGCTGCTCGCTCGCGCCCTCGAGCGTGTGATGGATCTCCAGCACACTCTTCGCGAGCAGGAACAACCCGCCGAGGAACAGGATCAGGTCACGCCCCGACACCGGCTGCGGCCCGAGGTGGAACAACGGATTCACCAGCCTCGTGAGCCACACGATCGAGAACAGCAGCGCCACGCGCGTAAGCATGGCGAACGCGAGGCCGCCGATGCGCGCCGACTTGCGCTGCTCCGGCGGCAGCCGCCCGACCAGAATGGAAATGAAGATGATGTTGTCGATGCCGAGAACGATCTCGAGCAGCGACAGCGTAACGAACGCGAGCCAGGCCTGCGGGTCCGTGAGCAGCTCTAACATGCGCGGGCCGCTCCGGCGGTCTTACGGCAAGTGGTCGACAGGAGACTTCTTCTCGCTTGGGAACACGTGCTCGGCCGTGAGACCCAGGTCGAGCGCCACCGATGAAGAGATCCAGATCGACGAGTACGTGCCGGCGACGATGCCGATCAGCAGCGCCTCCGAGAACCCACGCAGCACCGGGCCACCGAGGAACAGCAGCGCCACCACCACGATCGCGGTCACGACCTTCGTCATGATGGTTCGCGACAGCGTCTGGTTGATGGCCTGGTCGAGCGCCACGGTGGGCGACAGCCGGCGGCTCTTCTCGAAGCGCTCGCGGATTCGATCGAACACGACGACGGTGTCGTTCAGCGAGTAACCGATGACGGCGAGCACGGCCGCCACCACCGCGAGATCGAACGGCGTCTGGGTGATCGAAAAGACCCCCAGCACGAGGATGGGGTCATGCATCACCGCGAGGATGGCGCCAGCCGAAAGACGCCACGTGTGAAAGCGGAACACCAGGTAGATGAAGATGCCGACCAGCGTCGCGAGCAGCGCCTGGATCGCGCTGTTGCGCAGCTCGTCTCCCACCTGCGCGCCCACGATGTCGGGCGGGTGAATCACGATCTGCGGATCGAGCGGCGTCAACGCCTTGGCGATGCGCTCCTTGACCACCTCGCTCGGCTCCGTGGCCACCGTCTGCAGGCGAATGGCGATATCGCGCGAAGAACCGAAGGTCTGCACCTGCGGTTCCTTGAACTGCGCGGCCGCCAGCGCCGCGCGGACTTTGTCGGCATCCATCGGGACCGAGAAAGTCACCTCGACACTGACGCCGCCCGTGAAGTCGAGCGCCAGGTTGAGGCCACGCACGTAGAACGAGATGAAGGAGATGATCATCAGCACCGCGGACAGCCCGTACCACACCTTGCGGGTGGCCATGAACGGGAAGTTCGTCTGCTTGTGAAAAAATTCCACGCGGGCCTGCCTCTAGATGGGAAGGCGGGTGAGCTTGCGCTTGCCGCCATACATGAGCGTGAGCAGCGCGCGGCTGCCCATGAGCGAGGTAAACAGCGACGTGCCGATACCGAGCACCAGCACGACAGCGAAGTTCTGGATCGGCCCGCGGCCGAGCACGTACAGAACCAGCCCCGCGATGAGGGTCGTGATGTTCGAATCCGCGATCGCGGAGAATGCCTTCTCGAACCCGGCTTTGATGGCCGCCTGCGGCGACACCCCTAGCCGCAACTCCTCACGGATGCGCTCGTAGATCAGCACGTTCGCGTCGACCGCCATACCGACGGTGAGGATGATGCCCGCGATACCCGGCAACGACAGCTGCGTGCCCAGCAGCGAAAGCAGCGCGGAGAGCAGCACGACGTTCGCCGCCAGCACGAGGTCGGCCACGATGCCGAAGACCTTGTAGTACACGATCATGAACACGAACGTGCCGGCCATGCCAATGATGAGCGCCCAGATGCCGTGCTCGATGTTCTCCGCACCGACGCTCGGGCCGACCACGCGCTCTTCGACGACGTAGATCGGCGCCGCCAGCGAACCGGCACGCAACAGCAACGCCAGGTCCCGAGCCTCGCTCGCACGCAGCCCGGTGATGTTGAACTGCGGGCCGAAGACACCGCGGATCGTCGCGTTGCTGATGACTTCCTGCTTGGTGACTTCACGCGTCGCCTGCTTGCCGTCAGCCTGCAGCAGGGGTTTGCCGTCGACGATGACCGGTTCGCGGCTCTTCTCGATGAACACCACGCCCATGAGGCGGCCGACGTTCGCGCTGGTGGTCTTGAACATCTCGTCGCCGCCGCGCGAGTCGAGCTTGATCGAGACGCCAGGGCCGTCCTGCGTATTCGTGGTGCGCGCGTCGGTGAGATTATCGCCGGTCACGATCACTTCGCGCTTCAGCAGAACCGGTGCGTTCGTGGTGCGCTCCGAATAGAGCTTGGAGCCGAGCGGCGCGCGACCGCGTGCCTTCGCCTCGTACGCGTTGTTGGTCATATCCGTCAGGCGCCACTCGAGGGTGGCCACCTTGCCGAGGATGTCTTTGACCTCGGCGGAGTTCTGCACGCCGGCCAGCTGCACATTGATGCGGTCGCTGCCCTGCCGCTGCACGATGGGCTCCGCGACGCCCAGCTCGTTCACGCGGTTGCGGATGGTCTCGATGTTCTTGGTGATCGCGTAGTCCACACGCTCGCGAATCTGCTTCTCCGACAGCACGCCCTGCACGGCCGGGCCCGACGCGAGGTTCATCGTGTCGAGCGTGAGATCGGTGATCGTCTTCCCCAGCGCATCGCGAACCGCGCCCGCATCCGCCCCGGCGGGGAGCAGCACGCGCACGGCGTTGTTGGCCTTGCTCTCGTTGATCGCGACCTGCACCACGTCGCTGAAGGGGATCTTCGCGTCCTGGAGCACGCGGCGGATGGATTGCTCGTAGCTATCCAGCACCTGCGCCACCGCGCCCGCCGTATCCACCTGATACAGCAGGTTAAGGCCACCGCGCAGGTCGAGACCGAGCGGCATCGGCTTCAGGCCCACTTTCGCGAAGATCGGCGGTGCGCGCGTAATGAACGACAGCGCGGCCGCGTAGGTCTTCGAGAGCGAGTCGTTCGACGACACCGCATCGCGCCCCCGCAGCTGGTCGGACACGTTGGCGAAGCGCACGGTGAGGCGCTCCTTCTCGTTCACCGATTTGGTGTACGGGATCTTCTGGTCGGAAAGGAACTTCTCGATGTCCGCCTGGGCCTGCGCTGTGATTTCCGCGCGGTCCTTGCGTGCGAACTGCAGCGCCGGCGCCTCGCCGAACACATTCGGCAGCGCGAGGATCAATGCGAGCAGCAGGACGATTCCGACGACAACGTATTTCCAGCGGGCGTACTCGAGCATGTCTTCAGCTGCTCTTCAGGGTGCCCTTGGGCATGAGCGAGGTAATCTGGAACTTCTGCACCTTGATCTGCACGTTCGGCGCGATCTCGAGCGTCACGAAGCTCTCGCCCACCTCGACGATCTTGCCGAGAATCCCGCCGGTGGTAACGACCTCGTCGCCGGAGGAGAGTTTCGTGACCATCGCCTGATGTTCTTTGGACTTCTTCTGCTGAGGGCGAATGAGCAGGAAGTAGAAGATGGCGATGAACACCACCATCATCAGCAGCGGCGCAATGCCACCGCCAGACGCAGCACCACCGGCGCTCTGCGCCATGGCATCCGGAATCAGACCGTTCATGACTTCACCTTGTGTCCGTCCCGGGGGCCCGGGCGCGAAGGGGCGGCATTATGCCACAGCGTCCCGCGTGCCCCGTCTCTGCTTCAGGTAATCGCCGGCAAACGCCGCGAGCCGGCCCTCGGCAATAGCCCCCCGGAGCGAACGCATGAGATCCAGGTAGAAATGGAGGTTGTGTATGGTATTGAGCCGCGACCCCAGGATCTCATTGCAACGGTCGAGGTGGCGGAGGTAGGCGCGCGAATAGTTGCGGCAGGTATAGCAGCCGCAGGCCGGGTCGAGCGGCCCGATGTCGGCCTGGTGCGCGCTGTTCCTTATGTTCACAACGCCCTCGGAGGTGAAGAGGTGGCCGTTACGCGCATGGCGCGTGGGGATCACGCAATCGAACATGTCGATGCCGCGGACCACCGCCTGCACGATATCTTCGGGTTTGCCCACGCCCATGAGGTAGCGGGGCCGGTCCTTCGGCATTTCGGGAACCACGGTTTCCAGCACCCGCAGACGCTCTTCTTCCGTTTCACCCACCGCCAGGCCGCCCACGGCAAAGCCGGGGAAATCCCGCTTCATCAGCGTTTCGAGCGAGGCGAGCCGCAGGTTCGTGTGCATGCCGCCCTGGACGATGCCGAACAGGCCCCCAGCAGGCTCGCGCGTCCACGCATCGTCCTCCGTCTCGCGGAATGCTGGCGGGGCGCGAACGGCGCTCACCAGCGCTTCGACTCCAGCGCCGTAATAGTGCATGTAGCTTCTTTCCGCCCACCGCATCGAACGTTCCATTGATGCGCGCGCCTCGGCCTCGGTCGCGGGATAGGGGGTGCAGTCATCGAGCGCCATCGCGATATCGGAGCGCAGCTTCAACTGCACGTTCATCGAATCTTCCGGCGTGAGCCGCACGGCGGAGCCATCGATCGGCGAACGGAATCGCACGCCTTCTTCGTTGATCTTGCGCAGGCTGCGCAGGCTGAACACCTGGAAGCCGCCGGAGTCGGTGAGGATCGGGCGGCGCCAGTTCATGAATCCGTGCAGGCCGCCGTGCGCATCGACGATGTCCGGGCCCGGCCGCAGCATGAGATGGAACGTGTTGCCGAGAACGATGTGCGCGCCGAGGCCATCGAGCTCTTCGGGCGTCATGGCCTTCACGCTACCGTAGGTGCCCACGGGCATGAATGCAGGGGTTTCCACGACACCGTGCGTGAGCGTGAGCCGACCTAGACGCGCGGCGCCGTCGGTGGCGAGGATTTCGAGAGTCGGCCTCACGCAGCACTCCCGCCGGCGGGCGTCACGAACATCGCGTCGCCATAGCTGAAAAAACGGTATCGCGAGCGAACCGCGTGCTCATACGCGGCCAGCACATTCTCCTTGCCTGCAAAGGCGCACACGAGCATCAACAACGTCGACTCCGGCAAATGAAAGTTGGTCAGCAGCGCGTCGACGACGCGAAATTTGAATCCCGGGGAGATGAAGAGACGAGTGTCGCCCGAGAAGGATCGTAGTGGAGTCGAACCGCCGGCAGCGGCCTCGAGTGCGCGCGCCACGGTCGTTCCAATCGACACCACTCTCCCACCCGCGGCACGCGTGCGCTCAATCGCTTCGCACGTTTCAGCACCAACAGAAACCCACTCCGCATGCATCACATGCGACTCGAGATCATCCACCCGAACAGGCTGAAACGTACCCGCCCCCACATGCAGCGTAACGAACGCGCGCTCCACCCCAAGCGCATCGATCTTCCGAATGAGCTCATCGTCGAAATGCAGGCTCGCCGTGGGCGCGGCAACGGCACCCGCGTGCCTCGCAAAAATGCTCTGGTATCGCCGCCGATCGGCCTCATTGGGCGTTCGATGAATGTACGGCGGCAGCGGCACCTCGCCCCACTGCTCGAAGAACTCGAGCGGCGGCGCCGGCAGAGCGACTTTCCATAAGTCGCCCTCCTTCGACACGACACGCACCGGGCCGCCTTCCGTCGCGATCTCGAGCTCCGGGCGAATCGGCTTGCTCGCGCGCAGCTGCACGAGCGCCTGGCGCTCCTCCACCGCGCGCTCGAGAAAGATTTCCACGCGCCCGCCGGAAGGCTTGAAGCCGACGAGCCGCGCGGCCACGACGCGCGTGTCGTTGAAGACGAGCAGGTCGCCTTCACGCAGCAAACCCGGGAAATCGCGGATCGAGCGATCCGCCAGCGCACCCGTCGAACCCTCGAGCGTAAGCAGCCGGCTCGCCGATCGCTCGGCGAGCGGGGTCTGGGCGATCAGCTCTTCGGGAAGCTCGTAGGCAAAGTCGGCGGGGCGCACCCGCGCATGTTACATGGGCTCGCCGGCCGAGGTGGTGACGCGCACGCGCGACTGCCGGTTGCGCTCCGGCACGGTGACCTGGATGTCCTGTGCCTTGCGATCCCGCATCACGCGCAGCGTGAGCGTCTCGCCCGGCTGATACGAGCTAAGGATTCGCGTGATGTGCGAGCCACTCGTCGGCTCCCGGCCATCGATGGACACGATGACATCGCCATCCTGCAGCTTGTACAGCTCGCTCTTCGGCGCGCGCACGACGAGCACGCCCTTGCTGGCGCCGAAGTAGCGCCCGAGCTGCGGCGTGAGCGTGGTGACTTCGAGACCCGCCAGATCGTTGTTACCGCCGGCGAACCGGAAGTTGAAATTGAACGGGCCGAATGGACCGGGCGCGGGCTCGCCATCCCCCGGCGCCGGCGGAGCACGGAAGGCGAACGTATTCACGATGCGTCGGGGCGCGACTTCGAAATCCTTCGGCTTGCCCTCCCGAAGCACCCGCACCTTGATCCGGGCATCGACGTCCTGGACGTGCTGTTGCCGGAACTCCCGCAACTCCTGCGTCACTTTGCGCGAGGCGCCGCCGGCCGCGTCGCTCTTCATGTCCTTGCCGTTCACCATGACGATGACGTCGCCGGAACGAATGCCGGCTTCCTCGGCCGGGCCGCCGGGACTCACGTCGAGAACGCGCGCGCCATCCTTGCTCTTCGGATCGAGATCCGCGCCGATGACCGGGCCGCGAGGCGCCAGCCCGTCGGTGAACTGCATGTTCTCCATCGCTTCGCGGGCGCGTTCGCCGGCGATGGCGGCGACTTCAGCAGCCGCGCGATTCATGCGCTCCTGCGCATCGCGCAGCCGTGCCTCCACGTCCGCGCGCTCGGCCTGTGTGTCATGCATGCGTTCCTGAGCATCGCGGATGCGAGCTTCGGCGTCCGCTCGCTCTCTTGCGCGATCGGCTGGTGCCGGCGGGGCCGGAGCAGGCATGGGCGTCGCCGCCTTTGCGGCCGGGGCGGGCGGCACCGGTTGCGCGGGGCGCGCGATCGAATCATCGCGCTCGGTGTCGTTCGCCGCATGCGCGGAATTCATCGCCAGCGCCGCGCCGAGCATGAGCGCCACCGCGCCCGTGTGGATCACGCCATCGCGCACTCCGCGATGGCCAGCAATACAGGTGTTCACCGTTTTACCTCTCATCGTTCCGATGCGCTCACGACCCATCGGCCACCAGCGCTTCCGCGTAACGCACCTGAGCAAGCGAGCTCACGAGGCGCGCCCGTTCTTGTTGGATCACTTTCAGTTGAGCGGCATTCGCGCCCTGGAGGCGCCCGTCCGTCAACGCGTCATCGAACCAGGCGATGCGATCTTCGAGATTCGCGACGGCGAGCCGCGGCCCCGCGCGCACCAGCGCGAGCTCCGGCTGGCGAGCGAGCCATTCGCGCGCCTCACGCGCGTGTTCGGCGGGGTCCTGATTGCTATCCGCAGCGACAGTGGCTGCTGGAGATCCGACGTTTCCGTCCGAGGCGCCAACGACGGCTGCGGGAGTTCCGGTGTTGCCGGCCGCAGCGCTCGCGCTGGACGCAGGAGATGCGGTGTTGCCGGGCGTAACCGCTTCCGCGATGAGGCCGCCGGGCGCGGCAGCGTCGCTACCGTCCGGCCGGGGTCCGCCGCTCGTCCCGAGCAGCGCCATCGCCGCTACGAACGCAGTGAGGCCCGCTGCGGCGGCGGCGTGCGGCCAGGTAATCAGCTGCCGCTTCGGAGCGGAGCGATCGAGGCTACGCCGGCGGAACTCGGCGAAGTCGTAGGGCGGCGCGGCTTCGGAAGACAATTCGCGAAGCTGCCGGGCGATATCGCCGACGGCCGCCGGTGGCCGGGGCGGTTTCGAGAAATGATTCAGGTCGGGGCGCATGGCTGGCCCTCCGTCTGCGGTTCGTACCACTCGCGCAGGCGCGCATGGGCGCGCGCGAGCTGAGATTTCGAAAAACTGACCGTGCGACCGAATTGTCGCGCGATCTCCTCGTGGGAATACCCTTCCACATCGTAGAGCCACACCACCGCGCGTGCGGTGGGCGACAGCGTAGCGAGCGCTCGCTCGAGATCCATCTGGTCGGACCACGACTCCGGTATCGAGATTCTCAGGATCTCGTCGCGGGCGTGCGAATCGCCGGGAGACGCGCGGTCGCCGGAATACGGCACATCGCCCGTTCGATCGAGCGCAAGGCGCGCACGATGCCAGGGCGAGCGCAGATACATGAGGCACCGGGTGACGGCCACCTGTCGCACCCAGGCACCGAGCGGCGCCTCGCCCCGGAAGGTGTCGAGGCGCTCGAACACGGTCATCATCGTGTCCTGGAACAGGTCCTCGGCGAGCGCGCGGTTGCCCACGATGCGCCGGATGAGTCCGTGCACGGCCGGCGCCAGCAGCCCGTAGATGTGCGCCTGGGCGCTCTCTTCCCGGCACCGTGCTTTCAACACGATGTCCTCGGCTACGGCGATTTCTGTCAGGCGGCTCACGAGGGGTTTAGATGCGGCTCGCGTCCCGAACGTCGCGCCGGACGAGCCGACTTCCAACGCGGGAGCCCGGAAATTGGCCTGAAGCGGTTGTTTTCATTGGCCCGCCTAGCCAAATTTGCCCACCGGCCGCCGTCGGCCCTCTATACTCCCCCGCCCACGCCCGGGTGGTGGAACTGGTAGACACAGCAGACTCAAAATCTGCCGACCGCAAGGTCATGCGAGTTCGATTCTCGCCCTGGGCACCACCACCGCGAGTCATAGCTAGACACCTGCGACGATGAATTTCTGCAGTAATTGCGGCAGCCGTGTCGCGTTTCGTGTGCCGCCGGGCGATCACCTGCCCCGCTTCATCTGCGACTCCTGCGGCACCATCCACTATCAGAACCCCCGCGTCGTGGTGGGCTGCGTGCCCGAGCATGAGGGGCGAATCCTCCTCTGCAAGCGGGCCATCGAACCGCGGCTCGGATACTGGACCATTCCCGCCGGCTTCATGGAAAACGGCGAGTCCCTGCAGCAGGGCGCCGCGCGCGAGTGCTACGAGGAAGCGCTGGCGGACGTGGAAATCGGCTCCCTGCTCGCCCTCGTGAGCATCATCGGGGCGAACCAGGTACACGTGTTCTTTCGCGCGAAGCTGCGTGCGCCGACGTTCGGCGCCGGCCCTGAAAGCCTGGAAGTGAAGCTTGTGACGCCGGGGGACATCCCCTGGAGCGACATTGCGTTCCAGAGCACCACCTTCGCCTTGGAGAAATACCTCGATGACCGGGCCGCCGGGCGCGAGGACCACCATCACACCGTGCTCGACCGCCGCCGGCCGGAAGGCTCGCGCGGAGGCGCCACCTGAGCGCCCGGTCCGCCGCGCAGCCAGCGGCCCGGGCAACGGTTATGACCTAATTTCATGGGCGTATTTCGCGCCCTCAATGGGGGCGTGGCACAATGCCGCCGCCCACCGCCCCGGCGGTGCGCTATCCCCTCAAGGAATCCGCATGACGTTTGTCGTTACCGAACAGTGCATCAAGTGCAAGCATATGGACTGCGTGGAAGTCTGCCCGGTGGACTGTTTCCACGAAGGTCCGAATTTTCTCGTCATCGATCCGGATGAATGCATCGACTGTACGTTGTGCGAGCCGGAATGCCCTGTCGAAGCCATTTTCTCGGAAGAAGAACTGCCCGCCGGGCAGGAGTCCTTCAAGCCGCTTAACGCGGAGCTTGCGAAGAAGTGGCCGGTGATCACCGAGAAGAAGCCTGAACCGGCGGATGCCAAACAGTGGCAGGGCGTGCCGGACAAGCTGAAGTATCTCGAGCGCTGAGGCACTGCCCGCGCACGGCGCGCCGGGACCTGCCGAAAACAAAAAGGCCCGGGTTCGCACCCGGGCCTTCTTCTATCCGTTGTTCCGACTTCCGGCGCGTGGGCTTCAGCCCTTGCTGCCACCCTTCAGGTGGGCGGCAAGCTGCGCCGGCGGCAGGTAGCCCGGCAGCATCTCGCCGTTCTCGAGCACGATGGCCGGAGTGCCACGCACGCCGACATCCTCACCCAGCTGGTATTCGCGGGCGATGGGAGTATTGGCGCACGTCTTCGGCTTGCTGATCTCTTCGCCACGCTTGGCACGGGTCAGCGCCTCGCCACGATTGGCCGCGCACCAGACCGCTTCCGCCTTCTCCCAGGACTCGGTGTCCGGGCCAGAGCGCGGGAACGACAGGTAACGAACCTTGATGCCGAGGCGGTTGTACTCCGCGATCTGGCTATGGAGCTTGCGGCAGTAGGTGCAGTCCACGTCCGTGAACACAGAGATCGTGTACTTCGGTTCTTTCGGGGAGAACACGACCATCTGCGACTCCGGCACCGTGGCGAGCAGCTTCAGGCGCTCGGCGCGACGGGTGGCCTCGGTCAGGTTCTTGTCGGTGCCGAGCTCGAAGAGGTCGCCGGCAATGGCGTACTTGCCGTCTTCGGACACGTAGGCGATCTCGGTGCCGCGGGCGAGCTCATAAACGCCCGGGATCGGCGACGCGTGCAGCTCTTCAGCCTTGGCGCCACCGGGGATCTTCGCGGCCAGCGCAGTGCGCGGGTCTTTGTCTTTCGCAGCGACGGCGGCGGCGGGCGCGGCGGCCGGCTCGGCAGCGCTCACGGCAATCGCGGACGTGGCACTAACGAGGCCGAGAATCAGAATCCAAGCGCGAGGTGACATGGAAAATTTCCTCACCGAACCGACGGAACGCCAGCAGTCTAGCAGATGAGAACGAGCGCTCCATCGCCAGGTTCCCGCTCGTCTGCGCATGCAGACACGATGCACGCGGAATGGTCGTCCGCACCGGAAAGGGTCACGCCGTTGAAATATCCCAACGGCGCCGCGGGCCGCGCGTCAGCCGCGCGGATGATGCGTCCCGTGCAGCTCTTTCATGCGCTCCCGGGCCACGTGCGTGTAGATCTGCGTGGTCGAGAGGTCGCTGTGCCCGAGCAGCATCTGCACGACGCGCAGATCCGCTCCGTGGTTGAGGAGATGAGTCGCGAACGCGTGACGTAGGGTGTGCGGGGACAGGTCCTTGTTCACGCTGGCCTTGCGCGCGTAGCGCTTGATGATGTGCCAGAACGCCTGGCGCGTCATGCGATCGCCGCGGCGGGTCGGGAACAGATAATCGGTCTGCCGCTCGAGCAGGATCTCCGCGCGCGGTCCGCGCGAGAACTCGCCGAGCCAGCGCACGGCCTCCTCGCCGAGCGGAATGAGCCGCTCGCGATTGCCCTTGCCGAGAATACGGATCACGCCCTGGTTCAGATTCACCTGGCCCGCGCGCAGGTTCACCAGCTCCGAAACGCGCAGACCCGTGGCGTAAAGCACTTCGAGCATGCAACGATCGCGGTTGCCGAGCGGATCGTTCACCGCCGGAGCGGCAAGCAGCGCCTCGACTTCCTCCTCCGTGAGGCTCTTTGGCAGCGAGCGGCCGATCTTCGGCATCGCGATCTGCGCGGTCGGGTCTTCCTTGATCTGATTCTCCCGCAGCAGGTAGCGGAAGAAACGGCGGAAACTGGAAAGCTGGCGCGCGGTGGAGCGCGGCCGTGCGCCCGCGTGCACGCGGAACGCGATGAAATCCTGAAGATCCGATCGGGTTGTCTTCATGATCGGCAACCCGCGCTCGGCGAGCCAGCGCGACAGCGCCGTCAGGTCCGCTCGATAGGCGGCAAGCGTGTTGGTGGATAGGCCGCGCTCCATCCAGACGGCGTCCAGAAAGCGGGAAACGGCCGGATCGGTCGAATCGGCGCTGCTGGTGGAACCAGGGGCGGTGGCCAGGGCTGCGTGTTTGGACAAGACGTACTCGCTCCAAATATAGAGAGCGAGGCCAGTATGTGGAGAGCGGCTCCGGGGCGTGCGTGATGATCTTCACATCCACCCGGAAGCATTAACATAAAGAGACCTAGTTCACACCGCGCCGGCGCGGCAACCGTCGATATAACCAGGCATGACCCAACCACCCGCCGCCCCACCTTCTGTGACATCCGCGCCACATCGAGTCGTCGCTCGCTTCGTCTACGGCATCTACACGTACTGCATGTTCCTGGTGCTGGGCCTCACGGCATTGTTCGGCATGGCGCTGCCCGGGCTCGAACGGCGGCGCGGCGTGGCACGCAGGATGTCGCGCATGCTGCTTCTTTTTACGGGCATGCCGCTCGTCGTGAAGAATCTCGATCGTATTCCCGCGGGGCAGTGCGTCGTCGTCGCGAACCACGCCAGCTATCTCGACGGCGTGGTGATGACCGCCGCGCTGCCACCGCGCTTCGGGTTCGTGATCAAGCGCGAGATGGAACGGGTTCCGCTCGCGGGCGCGCTGCTGCGGCGCCTCGGGTCGGAGTTCGTGGAGCGCTTCAATCGCAACCGCGGCGGCGTGGATGCGCGGCGCGTGCTCCGCACGGCCGTCAGCGGGAGCTCATTGGTGTTTTTTCCGGAAGGCACGTTCGAACCGCGGCCTGGGCTCGGCAAGTTCCACGCGGGCGCATTCACTATCGCCGCAAGAGCGGGATGCCCGGTAGTGCCCGCAGTGGTTCGCGGGACGCGTCGCGCGCTGCCGCCACTGAAGCTGTGGCCGCATCCGGGGCGGATCGAGATTGAGTTTCTCGAGCCGATCGTTGCGGTTTCGGATACGCCGGACGCGGTCGCTGTCGAATTGCGTGATCGGGCACGGGCAGCGATTCTTGAGGGATTATGCGAACCGGATCTGGCGGCGGAGCGCGCCGCCGCCGCATAGGCCAGAGCCGGCCTCTTAGCCGCCCGGCGATCGAGGGCTTCTTCGAAGAGGCCCTCGATCGCCGGGCGGCTAACAAGGCTAGCTCCAGCTGCGTACCCGCCGGGCTACATGTTCCTTCGGTACTGACCACCCACGTCGTACAGCGCGCGCGAAATCTGCCCGAGCGAACACACCTTCACCGACTCCATCAGCTCGGCGAACACGTTCCCGCCGGCGGCGGCCGCTTTCTGCAAGCGCGCCAGCGCTTCGCCTGAATGCCGAGCATGCCGCGCCTGAAAAGCGCGCACGGCATTCACCTGCGCCTGCTTCTCCTCTTCCGTAGAGCGAATCAACGCGGCACCCTTGATCTCATCGCCAGCGTCGTTGTTCGACAGGAACGTATTCACGCCGACGATCGGCAGGCTGCCGTCGTGCTTCTTCGTCTCATAGTAGAGCGACTCTTCCTGAATCTTGCCGCGCTGGTACATCGTCTCCATCGCGCCGAGCACACCGCCGCGTTCCGACAGCGACTCGAACTCCTTGTACACCGCCTCTTCCACGAGATCCGTCAGGTATTCGATGGCGAACGAGCCCTGCCACGGATTCTGCGTCTTGTTGAGGCCGAGCTCGCGATTGATGACGAGCTGGATCGCCACCGCGCGACGCACGCTCTCTTCGGTCGGCGTCGTGAGCGCTTCGTCGTAAGCGTTTGTGTGGAGGCTGTTGCAGTTGTCGAAGAGCGCGTACAGCGCCTGCAGCGTCGTGCGGATGTCGTTGAACGAAATCTCGCGGGCGTGGAGGCTGCGCCCTGAAGTCTGAATGTGATACTTCAGCATCTGGCTGCGCGGACCCGCGCCATAGCGCTCACGCATCGCGCGCGCCCAGATGCGACGGGCCACGCGGCCGATGACGGCGTACTCGGGGTCCATCCCGTTCGAGAAGAAGAACGACAGGTTCGGCGCGAAGTCATCGATCTTCATGCCGCGCGCGAGGTAATACTCCACGATCGTGAAGCCGTTCGACAGCGTGAAGGCCAGCTGCGAGATCGGGTTCGCTCCGGCCTCGGCGATGTGATAGCCGGAGATCGACACCGAATAGAAGTTGCGCACCTTCCGGTCGATGAAGAACTGCTGCACGTCGCCCATCATTCGAAGCGCGAACTCGGTGGAGAAGATGCAGGTGTTCTGCGCCTGATCCTCTTTCAGGATGTCCGCCTGCACGGTGCCGCGCACCGCTTCAAGCGCTTCGCAGCGGATGCGCCCGTACACTTCGGGCTCGACAAGCTGATCGCCGGTTACGCCCAGCAGCGCAAGACCCGAACCATCATGCCCGGCGGGCAAATCACCGCTGTAGCGAGGGGACGCGACGCCGGCCTGCTCGGCCGCGCGATGAATCGCGTCGATCTTCGCTTGCGCCTCCGGCCAGCGCCCTTGTGTCTTGAGATATTTCTCCACCCGCTGATCGATCGCCGTATTCATGAACATGGCGAGAATCATCGGCGCGGGCCCGTTGATCGTCATCGATACGGACGTGGTCGGATTGCACAGGTCGAAGCCCGAATAGAGCTTCTTCATGTCGTCGAGGGTCGCGATCGAGACGCCCGAGTTGCCGGTGCGGCCGTAGATATCCGGACGCGTGTCGGGGTCCTCGCCGTACAACGTCGTCGAATCGAACGCGGTGGACAGACGCGCGGCGCCGTGCCCACCCGCAACGTAGTGGAAGCGGCGGTTCGTGCGCTCGGGCGCGCCCTCACCCGCGAACATGCGAGTGGGATCTTCTTCCTCGCGGCGATAGGGATAGACGCCGCCCGTGTACGGATATGCGCCTGGCAGATTCTCGAGAAGCACGAAGCGAAGAATCTCCCCCCAGTCCTTGTACTTCGGAACGGCGAGCTTCGGGATCGGCTCGCGACTGAGGCTCTGCGTGTAATTCTCGCCGGTGACGAGGCGATCTCTCACCTTGTACGAATAGGTCGCCGCCGTCGCCGCTTCGACGCGCGCCGGCCAACGCTTCAGCTCCGCGGCGCCTTCGGCACCGACTTCGTCGAGCGCCGCGTTGTAAGCAGCGCGGAGCGCACGCAGTGTCGCGTCTGAAGCCGTCTCGGATAGCGCCAGGTCCGTGTAACGATCGAGCGGCTGCGGAAGCGATGAATCCTTCAGCGCCGTCAGCGACTGGTGGATGCCGTAAGCACGACTGGCAGCCTGCGCCTGGCGCGCGACACGCGCGTTGACGTCTCGCCCGCTCTGCGCGATCTCCGCAAGGTAACGAACGCGCGGGCCTGGGATGAGCGGATCCCGTGTCGTGACTTCCGTGGGGCCGGCGTCGACGATTGGCAATTTCACCTCGTCGGCCGAGCAGAGCGCGGCGAACAGCCGATTCACGCCCGGATCGTTGAAGCGGCTCGCGATAGTCGGAAACACTGGAATCCGCGCATCCGGCAACGCCGCTTTCTCCGGATGATTTCGCCGCCATTGCTTGCGCACGTCGCGCAGCGAATCCGATGCGCCGCGCTTCTCGGCCTTGTTGAGCACGATCATGTCGGCGTAGTCGAGCATGTCGATCTTCTCGAGCTGACTCGCCGCGCCGTATTCGCTCGTCATGACATAGAGCGAGAGATCCACGAGATCGACGATCTCGGTATCCGACTGCCCGATGCCGGCGGTCTCGACCACGATGAGATCGAAGCCTGCGAGCTTGTACAGCCCGATGACATCCTTAAGCACGACGGAGGTCGCCATGTGCTGGCGACGCGTGGCTAGCGAGCGCATGAAGATGTTCTGCGACGACAGGCTGTTCATGCGGATGCGATCGCCGAGCAGCGCGCCACCGGAGCGACGACGCGTCGGATCCATCGCGACGACGGCAATTTTCTTGTCGGGGAAGTGGCGCACGAAACGGCTCAGCAACTCATCGTTGAGGCTCGACTTGCCGGCGCCGCCGGTGCCCGTCACACCAATGACGGGCGTCGCGCCGCCCGAGCGCGCCACCGCGCGCCGGATTTGGTCCACCGCGACGTCCGACCCCGCCGCACCTTCGAGCACGGAAATGGTTCGGGCGAGGTGCGCGTGATCGGTTGCATTGAGCGGCCGGAACTCATACGGCGCGCGCGGCACGCCGCGAACCCGGCGGATCACGTCCTGGATCATGCCAACGAGACCCAGCTTTCGCCCGTCTTCTGGCGTGTAGATCTTCTCTACGCCGTACGCTTCGAGCGCGGCGATCTCGTGAGGCGCGATGGTGCCGCCGCCCCCGACAACGATGCGGATGTGATCCGCCCCGAGGTCGCGAAGCATGTCGACCATGTACGCGAAGTATTCGTTGTGGCCGCCTTGGTAGGAGCTGACGGCGATGCCGTCCGCGTCTTCCTGAATGGCGGCGCGAACGATGTCGGCAACACTGCGGTTGTGACCGAGGTGCACGACTTCCGCGCCCTGTACCTGCAGCAGTCGCCGGATGACGTTGATGGCGGCATCGTGACCGTCGAAGAGAGACGCCGCCGACACGAAGCGCAGCGGCGCGGCGGTGGACGGGGATTCGGGATCGCGACCCACGGCCGCACCGCTATCTGGTCTGGCATTCATGGCATGAGGTGAACAAAACCTACTTGTGAGTAGGATACCCGGCCCCGATCTGGGATACCATTCCCGAACCGTCGTAATTCCTCGCCGCTCTCCGACCCGATCGAAGACATGACCCGCAGCGCACGTACCCCTCGCACCCCCCTTCCAGCGCCGGGGGGCTCAGCGGCAACGGCCCCGCTCCAGCGGCATGGCGGAGACTCCGCCTCGGCCTGGCGCGCCGGTCGCAAACGCTTGCGGGACCATGGGGTGAAGCGGGACGCGGTGGTGCGCACGGCCGCGCGTGCCTTTGCGGGGGCCGGGTTTCACAACACCTCGCTCGACGACATCGCCAAGGCGCTCGACGTCACCAAGCCCACCATCTACTACTACGTCACGAACAAGGAACAGCTTCTGTTCCAGTGCTTCGTCACCGGCCTCGAGCCCATCCGCACAGCGTTGCGCGCGGTGAAGACGGCCAAGGAGCCGGGGCGCGAGCGACTGAATACCGTGCTTCGGCAATACGCCCTGGCGGTCGCGTCCGATTTCGGCTGGTGCATGGTGATCGCCGAGCACCAGGATCTTTCCGCCTCGATGAGCGAGCACATCCGCGCATTGAAGGTGGAGATCGACCAGGGCATCCGCCGCCTGCTGCGCGAGGGCGTGAAGGATGGCTCGATCCAGCCGTGCGACGTGAAGATGACCGCCTTCGCGCTGGCCGGCGCGCTGAACTGGATCGCCCACTGGTATCGTGCCAACCAGGGCATGACCGCCGCGCAGATCGCGGATGCGTTCGTGACGATTTTCGAAGAAGGTCTGCGGCCGCGCCCTGCGGGGCGCGGCCGGAACACCGCGCGCGCCAAAACGCGCGCCGCCAGTGCCGCGGAGCGCGGCGCGGCCATCGGCATCAGAGGTAAGTCATGAGCGAGCACAACGTCGTCATCGTTTCAGCCAAACGCACGCCCATCGGGGCGTTTCAGGGAGTGTTGTCCGCGGCCACGGCCCCCCAACTCGGCGCGGCGGCGGCGAGAGCGGCAATCGAGGCGGCGGGCATCAAGCCCGAGGACGTGCAGGAAACGATCTTCGGCTGCGTGCTTTCCGCCGGGCTCGGGCAGGCACCGGCACGGCAGGCGGGGCTCGGCGCCGGCGTGCCAGTCGGAGTGCCGGCCACCACCATCAACAAGATGTGCGGCTCCGGGCTCAAGGCGGTGATGCTTGCCGCGGACCAGATCCGCACCGGTGACGTGGAGATCGTGCTCGCGGGCGGCCTCGAGTCCATGACCAACGCGCCCTACCTGCTACCCAAGGCGCGCGGCGGGTATCGCATGGGGCACGGTGAAGTGCTCGATCACATGTTCTTCGACGGGCTGCAGAGCCCGTTCGATGGGCAGCTCATGGGCACGTTCGCCGAAGCAACGTCGCGCAAATACGCGTTCACCCGCGCCGAACAGGACGCCTTCGCGACGGAGTCCGTGCGCCGGGCGCTCCGCGCCGTGGAAAGTGGTGACTTCGACGCGGAAATCACGCCGGTGACCGTCAAGGGCCGCAAAGGCGAGACGGTCGTCGCGCGAGACGAAACACCGTTCACCTGTGACATCAACAAGATCTCCTCGCTCAAGCCGGCGTTCGCGAAGGACGGCACCGTGACGGCGGCGAGCTCCTCTTCCATCTCGGATGGCGCGGCCGCCCTCATCGTGATGCGCGAAAGCACGGCCAGGGCGCGTGGCCTGAAGCCGCTCGCGCGGGTGCTCGCGTATGCCAGCTACGCGCACGAACCGGAGTGGTTTACCACCGCGCCTGTCGGAGCCATCAAGAAGACGCTTGCGAAGCTGGGCTGGAAAGCGAGCGACGCGGACCTCTACGAAGTGAACGAAGCGTTCGCCGCGGTCAGCATGGCGGCGATGCGTGACGTCGACATCGATCACGCACGGATGAACGTAAATGGCGGCGCCTGCGCCCTGGGCCACCCGATTGGCGCAACCGGCGCACGCATCCTCACCACGCTGACCCACGCGCTGGCGCGGCGGAACCTCAAACGCGGGATCGCATCCCTCTGCATCGGTGGCGGCGAAGCCGTCGCCATGGCCATCGAAAGAGTGAGTTAAACTGCCCGCCCTCATGCCGCGCATCCAGTCCGAAATCGATTCATCGAGCGAGCGCTTTCGTGCCAATCGCGATCGCATGACCGCGCTCGTGGCGGACCTGCGCAAGCAACTGGAAGCGGCATCGCTCGGCGGGGGTGAAGACGCCCGCCGCAAGCACACCTCGCGCGGCAAGCTGCTGCCGAGGGAGCGCGTCCGGTCGCTACTCGATACCGGTAGCCCGTTCCTCGAGCTTTCGCCCTTGGCGGCACACGGCATGTACGGCGGAGAAGCGCCGGCCGCCGGCTTGATCACCGGGGTCGGCCGTATTCACGGCCGCGAAGCGCTCGTGATCGCGAACGACGCCACGGTGAAAGGCGGAACGTACTTCCCCATCACGGTAAAGAAACATCTGCGCGCGCAGGAAGTGGCGCTCGAGCACGCCCTGCCCTGCGTGTATCTCGTGGACTCCGGCGGCGCCTTCCTGCCGCTGCAGGACGAAGTGTTTCCGGACAAGGAACATTTCGGCCGCATCTTCTACAACCAGGCGCAGATGTCTGCGCGAGCGATCCCGCAGATCGCGGTGGTGATGGGCAGTTGCACGGCCGGTGGGGCATACGTTCCGGCGATGTCCGATGAAACGATCATCGTGCGCAATCAGGGCACCATCTTTCTCGGCGGCCCTCCGCTCGTGAAGGCGGCGACCGGCGAGGTGGTGGATGCGGAGTCGCTCGGCGGGGGCGAAGTGCACGCGCGCACCTCCGGCGTCGTCGATCACTTGGCAGAGAACGACATGCACGCGCTCGCGATAGCGCGCTCGATCTTCGCAACCCTTCCAAAGCGCGATGCCGGCTGGTTGAACTGCGATCCGCCGCAAGATCCCGCGCTCGATGCGAACGAGCTTTACGGCATCGTTCCGGAAGACACGCGCCAGCCATTCGATGTACGCGAGATCATCGGCCGCATCGGCGACGCATCCGAGTTTCACGAGTTCAAGGCGAACTACGGCACGACGCTCGTGTGCGGCTTCGCGCGCATCTGGGGCTGCCCGGTCGGCATCGTCGCGAACAACGGCATCCTGTTTTCGGAGTCGGCGCTCAAGGGCGCGCATTTCGTCCAGCTCTGCAATCGTCGTCGCATTCCGCTGCTGTTCCTGCAGAACATCACGGGCTTCATGGTCGGTCGCAAGTACGAAAACGCCGGCATTGCCAAAGACGGCGCGAAGATGGTGACAGCGGTTGCGTGTGCTTCCGTGCCGAAGCTCACAGTGATCATTGGCGGCTCGTTCGGCGCGGGAAATTACGCCATGTGCGGCCGTGCGTACGGCGCGCGCTTCCTCTGGATGTGGCCGAACGCACGCATCTCGGTGATGGGCGGCGAGCAGGCCGCACAAGTGCTCGCTACGGTCCGGCGCGACGGGATGCAGGCTCGCGGCGAATCGTGGCCGGAAGACGATCAGCGCAAGTTCGTCGACGGCATCCGCGCCACGTACGAGACCCAGGGTCACCCGTACTACGCGAGCGCGCGCCTGTGGGATGACGGCATCATCGATCCATTGGATACACGGCGCGTGCTGGGTCTCGCGCTCCACACCGCGGCGAACGGCCCGGCCCCGGGCGACGAGCGCTACGGTGTGTTCCGCATGTAAGCTTTTGGGGAGAGGAAGAACACCATGAAGATTTCCGAAGCGCGCGCTGTGGTCACCGGCGGCGCATCCGGCCTGGGTAACGCTGTCGCGCGCCTCATCGTGGCGAACGACGGGCACGTCGCCATGCTCGACGTGCAGGACGGTCCCGGTCAGGCGGCCGCTGCGCAGCTCGGCGCCTCGGCGACGTTCGTCCGATGCGACGTCACGTCGGAGGCCGAGGTGAATGCCGCGATGGAGAGCGCGCGCCAGAAACTCGGTGGCATCAATCTGCTCGTGAACTGCGCGGGCGTCGGTGTCTCGGCGCGGATGCTCGGCAAGAACGGCCCGATGGCCGGCGATCTGTTCACGAAGGTCATACACATCAACCTGATCGGCACGTTCCTCTGCGACAAGGCCGCTGCGCTCATCATGCAGCAGAACACACCGAACGCGGACGGCGAGCGCGGGCTGCTCATTCACACCTCATCGGTCGCGGCCTTCGAAGGCCAGATCGGCCAGGCTGCGTACTCGGCGACAAAAGCTGGCGTGATGGGCATGACCCTGCCGATCGCGCGCGAGCTCGCGCAGTTCGGCATCCGCTGCATGTCGATTGCGCCCGGCATTTTCCTCACGCCGATGATGCAAGGAATGTCTCCCGAAGTGCAGGCATCGCTCGGCGCGCAGGTGCCGTTCCCCAAGCGACTCGGCAAGCCAGAAGAGTTCGCGCAGCTCGTGTCCGCTATCTTCGAGAATCCAATGCTGAATGGCGAAACGATTCGCCTGGACGGCGCCATTCGCATGCAGCCGAAATAGTCGAAGCCTGAATCAAGTCGAGGAAGAGTCGAGTGACCGTCGAACGCGATCAGATGGAGTACGACGTGGCCATCGTGGGCGCAGGCCCTGCGGGCCTCGCATGCGCCATCCGCTTGAAGCAGCTCAAGGCCGATCTCACCATCTGCATTCTGGAGAAGGGCTCCGCGGTCGGCGCGCACTCGATCTCCGGCGCGGTCATCGAGCCGGGGCCGCTCGACGCGTTGCTGCCGGAATGGCGTAAATCCCCACCGGGCATCTGTGTTCCGGCGAAGCGGGATTCGTTTCGGTTCCTCACTCGCACGGGCAGCTTGCCTCTGCCACTGCCTCCGCAGCTTCACAACACGGGCAACTTCATCATCTCGCTCGGCCAGCTGACGCCATGGCTCGCACAGAAAGCGGAAGGCCTGGGCGTCGATGTGTTCGCAGGATTTGCCGCCGCCGAGCCGCTCTACAACGACGACGGCTCCGTCGCCGGCGTGCAGCTCGGCGACATGGGCGTCGAGAAGAACGGCGAACCCGGCCCCAACTACGCGCCCGGTCCGCAGGTGCGCGCTCGCACGACCCTCGTCGCCGAAGGTGCGCGCGGCAGTATCGCCAAGAAGCTCGTCAAACAGTTCAGGCTCGATGCCAATTCATGCCCGCAGTCCTACAGCCTTGGCCTGAAAGAGCTCTGGCAGTTGCCGCCTGGTCGCGTCGAGCCGGGGTTCATCCAGCACACGATGGGCTGGCCGCTCGACACGAGCACGTACGGCGGCAGCTTCATGTACCACCTCGACAACGACCGGGTGTACATCGGCTTCGTCGTCGGGCTCGACTATGTAGACCCTCGCTTCAAGCCGTTCGAAGCATTCCAGCAGTTCAAGCATCACCCGCGGGTGAAGCCGCTGCTCGAAGGCGGCGAAGTCATCGCGGCCGGCGCGCGCACGATCGTCACCGGCGGCTGGCAATCGCTTCCCAAGCTCGAGATGCCGGGCGCCCTGCTCATCGGCGACAGCGGCGGCGGCGTCAACCTGCCGAAGATCAAAGGCGTACATCAAGCCATCCGCTCGGGAATGCTCGCGGCCGAGCATCTCGTCGAAACCGGAGCGCCCGCCGGATTCGATGCGCGCTGGCGCGCCTCGCCCGGCGGCCAGGAATTGCGCGCGGTCCGCAACTTCAAACCGGGCTTCAAGCGCGGCATGTGGTTCGGTATTGCGAACTCCGCGCTCGAGGTCGTTACCGGCGGGCACACGCCCTGGACGATGAAGAATGAACCGGCCGACTACGAGCGACTGAAGAAGCTGGACGAGTACACCTCGCCCGATCGCGGCTGGGCTCCCCGCACACTGCCGCCCCGGGACAGGGTCGCTTCCGTTTTTCTTGCGTCGACCAGTCACGATGAGGCGCAGCCTGCCCACCTCAAAGTCGCGGACACGTCCATCTGCTCGGATCGCTGCACGAAGGAATACGGCAACCCCTGCCAGAACTTCTGCCCCGCCAGCGTTTACGAGATGGTGGACAACGGCGCCGGTGGCAAGCGCCTGCAGATCAACGCGGCGAACTGCGTCCACTGCAAGGCGTGCGATATCAAAGACCCGTACGCGATCATTACCTGGACCACGCCGGAGGGCGGCTCGGGGCCGAACTACCCGTCGCTGTGAACAGCGCCCGCGCGTCGCGCGCGGGCGTAATCGTGGGTTAGTCTAGCGTC
>JBBCGS010000007.1:0-1123319 GCA_037200125.1 Gammaproteobacteria bacterium
GTGAGCAACGCAGTCCCTGTCGTCGAATCCAATGCCGCGCGCGGTCACCCCCCGCCGCGCGCAGGCACGAGCACGATCAGCGGTCTGCGCACCGGCGTCGGGCTGCGCGCGATTCATCACGAAGAGATCCTCGCGCGCGGCCCGAGTGTCGGGTGGTTCGAGGCGCACACGGAAAACTACTTCGGCCGAGGCAGTGCGCCGGGCAACGTGCTCGCGCGCGTTCGCGCGGAGTATCCGGTGAGCCTGCACGGCGTCGGACTCTCGATCGGCTCGACCGACCCATTTGACCTGACACATCTTGCCGAACTGGCCCGGCTCGTGCGTGACATCGAGCCGATGCTCGTATCCGAGCATCTCTCATGGGGATCGGTGGGCGGACGCTTCACGAATGACCTGCTGCCCCTGCCATATACCGAAGAAGCGCTGCGTCACCTGATCGCGCGCGTCGGTCAGGTTCAGGATTTTCTCGGGCGACAGATCCTGATCGAGAACGTCTCCAGCTACCTGCGATTCTCGGGCTCGCAGATGAGCGAATGGGAATTTCTCACCGAGCTTGCCCAGGATTCAGGCTGCGGCATCCTGCTGGACGTGAACAACGTCTACGTCAATGCAATGAACCACGGTTTCGATCCGCATGTGTTTCTCAACCACATTCCTCAGCGGGCCGTGCGGGAAATGCACCTTGCCGGCCACAGTATCCGCGGTGTTTGCGGGCGCGAAATTCTCATCGACACACACAGCGCACCCGTGTGCAAAGAAGTCTGGGCGCTCTATTCCGCCGCTGTGAGCCGCTTCGGCCCGACGCCAACGCTCATCGAGTGGGATACCGACATTCCCGCCCTCGACGTGCTGGTTGAAGAAGCGCACAAGGCAGATCGTGCGGTGGAGAGCTCCAATGCTCACGCTGCGTGAGTTGCAACTTCACTTTGCCGAGGCGCTGTTCGATGGCGCAGTCGATCGCATGCAGGTGCACATCGAAGAAAACGGCGTAGCCAGCGCCGCACGCCTCGACATCTATCGAAACAATCTGCGCGAAGGGTTCATCAAGGCGCTGTCGCTCGGCTTCCCGGTCATCGAGCGACTGGTCGGTGACGAATATTTTCGCCGTCTGGCGCTCGATTTCCAGAAGTCGCACCCCTCTCGCGCCGGCAACCTGCATCACATCGGCGCGCCCCTTGCGGACTTCCTCGAGGCGCGATTCGACGACACTGAGTATGCGTATCTCGCCGACATCGCTGCGCTCGAATGGGCGCATCAGGAAGCGCTCGTTGCCGACGACGCGCAGACCATCGCCGCTGATGCCTTGCGAGGTGTCGATCCGGACCGGTACGACCAGCTGCGGTTCGAGCTGCATCCGGCGGTTCGTTTCGTGCAGTCACGCTATCCCATCATCCGAATCTGGCGCGCCAATCAAGCCGACTCCGAAGCCAACGACCTCATCGATCTCGGCAGCAGCGGCGACAACGTGCTCATTTTGCGGACGGCCGAATGCGTCGAGTTCCATCGAATCTCCGCCGGCGACTTCGCGTTCCTGCTGGCGCTCTCGCAAGGTGAAAACCTCGGCGCCGCGCTCGATAACGCGCAGGCAGCCGACGTCGAGTTCGACCTGGGGGCCGCGCTCCTCCGCGGCGTGTCATTGAATCTCTTCACGGGCCATCGATGCCCGACGTATTCCACCTGAGGATCCGGCCATGAAACTCCTGCTCTCGCTCACTAATCTTCACGCCGCGCTCAGCCGTCTGCTCGACAAGCTGCAACCGCTGGCCTTGCTGGCCGCCCGGCTCTACATCGCGGATGTGTTCTGGAAGTCCGGCTGGCTCAAGCTCACCAGCTGGGACAGCACGCTCGACCTGTTCCGGACCGAATACCACGTACCCGTGTTGCCGCCCTACCTCGCGGCGGTGACCGGTACCTTCGGAGAGCTGTTCTTTCCGGCTTTGCTGGTATTGGGTCTCTTTGGGCGGCTGGGCGCACTCGGCACCTTCGCGGTGAACGCCATGGCCGTCATTTCCTATTCCCACGTGCTGTTCCAGGAGGGCTTCGAGGCGGCTATCGGGCAGCACATTCTGTGGGGTACCCTTCTGATCGGCCTCAGCGTGTTCGGCCCCGGCCGCATTTCGGTGGATGCCTGGCTCGAGCGGCAATCGGCGGCGCGCTGCAGGCCCATGCAGCCGGTGCTCACCTGAAAGAAAGCCCCCGAGCGAAGACCAGAGGCAAGCCGAACGAGACATGGCCGACCTTGACGCCCTGAAACTGCTGCGCGCGCTGGACGAAGGCGTCGCCGCGCGCACGGGTGCCTCATTCTTCCCGCACATGGTGAGCGCGCTGGCGCAGACGCTCGGCGCGAGCTGCGCGTTCGCGTCAGAGTTCGACCACGAGAGCTACGCAGCTCAGGTGCTGGCGTTCTGGTGCGACGGCAGCTTCGGGGAGAATTTCGTCTATCCTCTGGCGGGCTCGCCCTGCGAGTGCGTGCTCGACAATGAGATTGTCGCGTTCCCCCGCAACGTGCAGGAGATGTTTCCGGCCGAGAAGGATGCCCTTGCCGCAATCGGCGCCCAAAGCTACCTCGCCATCCCCCTGTGCACGGAGTCCGGCAAGGTATGCGGGCATCTGGCCGTGATCGACCGCAAGGAGCGCGACTGGAACGAAGTCGATTTCGAGATACTGAAGATCTTCTCCACACGGGCGGGCGCGGAGCTCGAACGGCGCGACTACGAGAAGCGCCTGGAGTCGATGAACACGGCGCTCCAGAAGGCCAACGGGCAACTGCGGCGTGAAGTCACGCAACGCCGTGAGGTGGAAGAAAGACTCGCCAGCAAGACCCAGCGCAGCGAACAGGTCACCGAGCTCATCCAGGTGATCACTTCCGGCGTGACGGCGAAGACCGGCAACGAATTTTTCCGCGAGCTCGTGCGCTCACTCTGCATGGCGCTCGATGCACACACCGTATTCGTCTCCGAGATCGACACCGGAAAGTACGAGGCCGAGATCCTCGCGCTCTGGACGGGTGGGCAGCTCGGGCCTGTGGGAGTGTTCAATCTCGCCGGCACGCCCTGCGAGAGCATCATGGATGGGCACATCGCCTCATTCCCGAGGCGTGTGGCTGAGCTTTTCCCCGCGGCCGCGTCGACTCTCGCGGAGTCGGGAATAAAGAGTTACCTCGCTATTCCCATCACCGACGAGTCCGATCAGGTCATCGGCCACATCGCCGTGCAGGACCAGCGCGAGCGCGACTGGAACGACACCGACTTCGGCATCCTGAAGCTCTTCTCCAACCGGGCGAGCGCCGAGCTGAAGCGACGCGGGCATGAACGCATTCTGGAGAACACCAACAGCCAGCTGCAGAAATCCAACGCGGCCCTGCGGCGCGAAGTCGCGAAACGGCTCGAGATGGAGGACCAGCTCGCGCGCGCCAAGCGGATGGCCGAAGAGGCCCAGAAAGTGGCCGAAGACGCCAGCCACGCCAAGAGCAACTTCCTCGCGCACATGAGCCATGAGCTGCGCACGCCGCTCAACGGCATCCTCGGCTACGCACAGCTCCTGAAGCGCGACGGCGCGCTCAATGCGGCTCAATCCGAGCACATTGGCATCGTCGAGCGTTCCGGCGAGCACCTGCTGACGCTCATCAACGACCTGCTCGATCTTGCGAAGATCGAAGCGGGCCGGCTCGACCTGCATGCCAGTCTCTTCGACCTGCCGCAGCTGGTGAAGCATGCGGCGGACATTGCCTCGGTGCGTGCCGGGCAATCGGGCCTGGAGTTCATTTGTCGCGTCGATGAGAACCTGCCCTCGCAGGTTCACGGCGACGAGCGGGCGATTCGCCAGGTGCTTTTCAACCTCCTGGGCAACGCCGTCAAGTTCACTCCGAGTGGCCGCGTGGAGTTCCGCGTTTCGCTCGCAAGCTCCTCGCCGCACGGCTACCGCGTCCGTTTCGATATCCAGGATACCGGCCCCGGGATCGCGCAGGACGACCTGCATCGCATCTTCGAGCCCTTCGATCGCGGCACGGCGAACGAGAGTGTCGAGGGCACCGGCCTCGGGCTCTCCATTACCCGGCGGCTCGTGAACGCCATGGGCGGCACGCTCCAGGTCGCCAGTGAATGCGGTGTCGGCAGCACCTTCAGCATCGAGCTCGACCTGGGGTCCGCAAAGATCGAGAGCGCCGCAAACGCCCGTGACGCCGCGGACACGCAGGCGATCTACGCGCTCACGGTCGACAGCCGCGTCGCCCACGGAGCTGTACGATCTGGCTATGAAGGGGGACGTCACGGAGCTGCTGGCGCGCGCCGAAACGGCGGCCCAGCGCGATGTACCGGGCGCATTGCTTTACGAAGAGGTGCGCCGGCTCGCCCGCCTGTACGACATGAAAGGCGTTCGCCAGCTGCTGCAGAGAGTGAACGGGGCCGAACGATGACCGACACCGAAAGCAGCCAATCCATCCTGGTCGTCGACGACACGCCGGCGAACATCGGCTTCCTGCTGGAGACCCTGTCGAAGTCCGGCTATCGCGTGCGCGTAGCGACGGATGGGGAAAGCGCATTGGAGCAGGCGCTCTATTCTCCACCCTGCCTCGTACTCCTCGACGTGATGATGCCCGGTATCGACGGCTTCGAGACCTGTCGGCGGCTTCGCAAGACGCCGAAACTGGCCCATGTTCCGGTCATCTTCATGACCGCGCTGTCGGATGCGCACGACAAGGTACGCGCGTTCGAAGCCGGTGCGAACGACTACATCACGAAGCCGTTTCAATACGAAGAGGTCCTCGCCCGGGTGCAGACGCACCTTTCGCGGCAGGACCTGCAGAAGAAGCTTCAGCAGGCGAACAGCGAGCTCGAAGCGCGCGTCACCGCGCGCACGGCGGAGCTGACCGCCGCCCTGGCAGAGGTCGAGCGGCTCAAGATCCGGCTGCAGCAGGAGAACCGCTATCTCAAGCAGGAGATCTCCGAGCAATCCAACAGCGGTGAAATCATCGGTACGAGCCCCGCCTTACAGTCCGCGCTACGCAAGGTGGCCCTCGTCGCCGGCACGGACTCCACGGTGCTCATCCACGGTGAGACCGGAACCGGCAAGGAACTGATCGCCCGGGCACTGCATGAACAAAGCCCCCGCCGCGACCGGCCCCTGGTGAAACTCAATTGCAGTGCCATTTCCGCGGGACTGGTGGAGAGCGAGCTCTTCGGTCACATCAAAGGTGCCTTCACGGGGGCGAGTGAACGTCGCATCGGCCGTTTCGAGCTTGCGGACGGCGGAACCCCTGTTTCTCGATGAAGTGAGCGAACTGCCGCCCGAAACCCAGGCGAAGCTGCTACGCGTACTGCAGGAGCGTGAGTTCGAGCCGGTCGGCAGCTCGAAGACCCTCAAGGTGGATGTGCGCGTGATCGCGGCAACCAATCGCGATCTCGCACTCGATGCCGAACAGAAGCGGTTTAGGTCCGACCTGTACTATCGACTCAACGTCTTCCCGATCGATCTGCCGCCACTACGCGAGCGCCCCCGGGGACGTGGAGAGGCTAGCCAGCCATTTCATGCAGCGCATGGCACGCAAGCTCGGGAAGCCGCTGACGCGCATCGCGCCAGCCACCCTCGATAAGCTGCGCTCGCATAGCTGGCCCCGGCAACATCCGCGATCTGCAGAACACCATCGAGCGCGCGGCAGTGCTCGCCATCGACGAGGAACTGGTCATCGACTGGGATCTCGGGCCACGGCCGCGAGCCACCAACGGAAACGGGCACGCGCCCGCGGCGGCGCATTCGCCATCGGGCACGGCCGGCGCCGATACGACTCACGCGCCCGCGCCTCAGGCGGCGAACGAGCCACCGGCAACGCTCGAAGCGCTCGAACGCGCCCATATCATCAGCGTGCTCAAAGGCACCCACGGTGTGATCGAGGGCCTGAAGGGCGCGGCGCGCATCCTCAATCTCAAACCGAGCACCACTCGCTTCCGCATGAAGAAGCTCGGTATCACGAAGGCGGACTATCTCTAGCGCGCGCACCCGGCGCGCATCGATTCGTCTCGACTTTCACGCGCGGCCAGGCAGCGCCATTCGTCGTTCGTGTTTCACACGCATGAGACGTCCACAGCCTGTTATCGCCGACCACAACTCGCTACGGCCACAAGCTGCGCCCGCCTTGTGCCGTCTTGATTGAAAGGCCTCCGCCACACGCGATACGGGAGCTGAATACGCTTCTCGTCCAGTAACTTGCGGGCCCTCCGCAACCGCGGCGGCGCGTTGGCATAGCCGTTGCTCCATGACTCCTGTCCGAAACAACCTCACTGGAGTCTTCACATGAGCAAGCAAGTAATCGTCCGCCTCGCCATCACGAGTGTCATCGCGCTGTCTGGTGCGGCATTCGCAACGAGCGCCATTGCCGCCGACGACAACAGCGACAAGGAGCAGTGCGCCGGCATCATCAAGGCTGGCAAGAATGACTGCGCGACCGCGGCCAACGCGTGCCACGGCCACGTGGAAACGGATGCAGCCCCGCTGGCCTGGATCTATGTGCCGAAGGGCACGTGCGAGCGCCTCGTCGGCGCCCATGTCGTCAAGCTCGTCGACCCCACCCCGAAGAAGTAGCCGCCGATGAACCGCTCCGACTCTCGCCGCAACCGCGTGCGAGAGGTTGGAGCGGGCTACTGGAGAAGCCGTCATGCCTCGCACTCTCATCAACCTGATCGCGTACGACGCAGAGCCGATGCTCGGTGAAGTTCGCTCGGAACCGCAGCGGCGCTCGTGGCTGCCCGTACCCACCGCACCACCGCTCGATACAGCGATCTGGCAGACCCGCGCAGCGCACGGCATCTCCTGGCATCGCGCCGGCACGGCGATCGCGCGGTCTAGGGCGCGCTGGGTCTCGTAGAGCCTGCTCTCTGCCCGACCCATATTGATTTGCGCATTGAATGCGTGCGGCCATGAAGAACACCACAACACTCGAGGAGGCGGCGGATTCGGTCGCGCTATCGCGCGCGGAGTTTGCCGCTGTGGAGGGCGCGCTCTCGCACGAATGGCTGGTCACCAACGGTCTCGGCGGGTTCGCTGCCGGAACCGTGGGACAGGCCAACACGCGACGCTATCACGGTCTGCTGATCGCCTCGCTGCGCCCGCCCGTCGAGCGAGTTGTGATGGTCGCCAAGCTCGACGCCACCGCGACCTATCAGGGCCGGCGCTACGACCTCGCGGCAAACGAGTTCGCCGACGGCACCTTGGCGCCGCGCGGATTCGAGAATCTCCGCGCCTTCCGGCTCGAGGGCGCGATTCCCGCCTGGACGTTCTGCCTCGGCGACGCACTGCTCGAACAACGCATCTGGATGGCCCACGGTGGCAATACGACCTATGTGAGTTTCACGCTCCGGGCCGCCACGCAGGCGATGGATTTCGAGCTCGTGCCCCTATGCGCGTATCGGGACTACCACTCCCACACACAGGGGGGTTGGCCGCCCGAGGTTGCGACTGAGCCGCGGGGCTGCCGCATCACCGCGTTCAGCGGTGCCCGCTCCTACCGCTTGCTGGCGGATCGCGGCGAATTTTCCGCTGCGCCCGAGTGGTATTGGAATTTCCACCATCGGGCCGAGGCCGAGCGAGGTCTCGATGCGCGGGAGGATCTGTTCCGGCCCGGCGTATTCCGCGCACGACTCGCGCCGGCGGAAACGCTGACGTTCATTGCCACTGCCGAGACAGAGGCCCCCGAGGCCTCGCGCCCGGCGTTCGACAGAGAGAAGGCACGACAACAGTCGCTCCTGCGCTCCGCGCCCGAAGATGCTCCGCGCTGGGTGAAGCAACTGACGCTCGCCGCCGATCAATTCATCGTACAACGGTGGAGTTGCGGCAGGCCCGCCGGCACCACGGTGATTGCCGGCTATCCGTGGTTCAGCGACTGGGGTCGCGACACGATGATCGCGCTGCCCGGCCTTGCGCTGGCCACCGGTCGTGCGGCCGACGCGGCGGCGATCCTGCGCACGTTTGCCGGCCATGCCAGCGAGGGCCTGTTGCCGAACCGGTTCCCCGACGGCGGCGAAGGGCCCGAATACAACACCGTCGACGCAGCGCTCTGGTACTTCCACGCGATCGATGCGTACCTCGATACGACCGGTGGCGACCGCGCCCTGCTTCACGACCTGTATCCGGTGCTGTGCGAAATCATCGACTGGCATCGGCGCGGCACGCGCCACGGCATCCGAGTCGATTCGGCAGACGGCCTGCTGCATGCCGGAGAGCACGGCGTTCAGCTCACGTGGATGGATGCGAAGATCGGCGACCGGGTCGTCACTCCTCGCATCGGCAAGCCGGTCGAGATCAACGCGCTGTGGCACTTCGCGCTCGACCGGATGGCGAAATGGAGCGCGGCCCTGGGCGACCGGCGCGCATCCGTGGAGCTCACGCGCGAGGCCACACACGTCGCCGCGTCGTTCGCGAAGGCCTTCTGGTTTGAAGAAGGCGGTTACTTGTTCGACGTCGTCGACTCCGCCGATGACGAGATCATTCCCGCCGTGAACGCACTCGGTCAGCGAGCCGACGCAAGCCTGCGGCCCAACCAGATCTTCGCGGTCACTCTTGCGCCCCATCTGCTCAACGACGTGCAGGCACGCGCCATCGTCGCCACCTGCGCGCGGCACCTGCTCACCCCCGTGGGCCTTCGCAGCCTCGCGCCCGGCGACCCGCGATTCGCGTCCCGCTATCACGGCGGCCCGCGCGAGCGCGACGGCGTCTATCACCAGGGCACGGTGTGGAGCTGGTTATCCGGGCCCTTCGCACTCGCGCACCACCGCGCGTTTGGAAATGCCACACATTCTCTCGCCCTTCTCGAAGGAATAGGCGCGCATCTGGGTGAAGCGTGCCTCGGCACCGTCAGTGAAATCTTCGACGGGCAGCCGCCCTACACGCCTCGCGGCTGCTTCGCCCAGGCGTGGAGCGTTTCCGAAACGCTGCGTGCGTGGCACGCCCTCACCAGGCTCGACTCAGGAGCCGAGCGCTCACGACTCGTACAGGAAATCTGACCATGACACGTCCGACTGCAGAACATGAGCGACTGGACACCCGCTTCCCGGCGGGCGAAGGCTGGAAGAAGTGGGGCCCGTACCTCTCCGAGCGCCAGTGGGGCACGGTCCGCGAGGACTACAGCCCGCACGGCAACGCCTGGGAATACTTTCCACACGATCATGCGCGCAGTCGCGCGTATCGATGGGGCGAGGACGGCATCGCAGGTTTCTCGGATGACCAGCAACGCCTGTGCCTCGGTCTTGCGCTGTGGAACACACACGATCCGATCCTGAAAGAGCGCCTCTTCGGCCTGACGAACAGCGAAGGCAATCACGGTGAGGACGTGAAGGAGCTCTACTACTACCTCGACGCGACACCGACCCACTCCTATCTGAAGATGCTCTACAAGTATCCGCAGGCCGCGTTTCCTTACGCCGATCTGGTCGAGGAAAACCGTCGCCGCGGCATCGGGCAACCGGAGTACGAGATCATCGACTCACCGGCCTTCGCCGCGGACCGCTACTTCGATGTGTTTGTCGAATACGCGCAGGGCGCGCCGGATGACGTCCTGATGCGCGTCACCGTCTTCAATCGCGGCCCTGAGACGGCACCGCTCCACCTGCTCCCGCAGGTCTGGTTCCGCAACACCTGGAGCTGGAAGCCCGACGCTCGCAAACCCACCCTGAGCCTCGCGGAGCACGGGGGTATCGACGCTCATCATCCGGAGCTGGGCCGGTACACCCTGGCCGCAGAGGGCATCCCGGAAATACTCTTCTGCGACAACGAATCGAACGCCGCGCGCCTGTGGGGCGACCACTCGCGAACCGGATATTTCAAAGATGCGTTTCACGATCGCGTCGTCGCGGGTCGTCACGACGCGGTGAATCCCCGATGTGAAGGGACCAAGGCCGCCGCCTGGTATCCACTGCAAGTGCCCGCAGGCGGCAGCATTCAGGTGTGCGTCCGGCTATCGAAGAATACGGCGGCGAACGCGTTCACCGACTTCGACGAGGTGTTCGCGACCCGCATTCGCGAGGCGGACGAGTTCTACGCTGAGATTCAACGAGGCATGGAAAGCGCCGATGCCCGTGACGTGCAGCGCCAGGCCTTTGCCGGAATGATCTGGAGCAAGCAGTTCTTCTACTTCGACATCCCGGAATGGCTTGCCGGCGATGCCGCGCAGCCGGCGCCGCCCGCGGACCGCAGGAACGGCCGAAACCGCGACTGGGCGCACCTGAACAACGCCGACATCCTGTCGATGCCGGATAAATGGGAATACCCGTGGTACGCCGCGTGGGACCTCGCGTTCCATTGCCTGCCGCTCGCGCACATCGACCCGCAGTTCGCCAAAGAACAGCTGCTACTGCTCACACGCGAGTGGTACATGCACCCGAACGGGCAGATCCCCGCGTACGAGTGGGCCTTTGGCGACGTGAATCCGCCGGTCCACGCGTGGGCCGCGTGGCGCGTGTTCCAGATCGATCGCAAGCAGCGCGGCGGCCAGGGCGACCTCGAATTTCTCGAGCGCGTGTTCCACAAGCTGATGCTGAACTTCACGTGGTGGGTGAACCGCAAGGACGTGGAAGGTCGCAACGTATTCCAGGGCGGCTTCCTCGGTCTCGACAACATCGGCGTGTTCGACCGTAGCGCGCAGCTCCCCACGGGCGGCCACATCGACCAGGCCGACGGCACGAGCTGGATGGCCATGTACTCGCTGAACCTGATGCGCATCGCTCTCGAGCTCGCCCAGCACAACCACGTGTACGAGGACATCGCGTCGAAGTTCTTCGAGCACTTTCTGCAGATTGCCGAGGCAATGAGCAACATCGGCGAGCGGGGCGCGGGACTCTGGGACGACGCCGACCAGTTTTTCTACGACGTGCTGCATCTTCCCCACGGCACGATGACACCGCTGAAAGTGCGCTCGATGGTGGGACTGATCCCGCTGTTCGCGGTCGAGGTGCTGGAGCCCGAGCTGCTCGAGAAAGTGCCGGACTTCACTCGCCGGCTCGAATGGTTCCTGACATACCGGCCCGACCTTGCGAAGCTGGTATCGCACTGGAACGAGCCCGGCCGCGGCCATCGCCGGTTGCTGTCGCTATTGCGCGGTCATCGCATGAAGAAGCTGCTGAACCGCCTGCTCGACGAATCCGAGTTCCTCTCCCCCTACGGCGTACGCGCGCTGTCGCGCGTCCACGAGGAGAGCCCCTATGTCTACCGTCACGACAATATGGATCTCGCGGTTCGCTACAAGCCCGCCGAGTCCGACACCGGCCTCTTCGGCGGCAACTCCAACTGGCGCGGGCCGATCTGGTTCCCGGTGAATTTCCTCATCATCGAATCGCTGCAGAAGTTTCACCGCTACTACGGCGAGGACTTCCGGGTGGCCTGCCCGACCGGCTCCGGCAGGATGGTCAATATCAACGAGGCCGCGAGCGAGCTTGCCCTGCGGCTCACGCGCATCTTCCTCAAGGACGAGCAGGGCAAGCGGCCTGTCTTCGGGCATCACTCGCGCATGCAGGACGATCGGCATTTCCGCGATCACGTTCTGTTCTTCGAATACTTCCACGGCGACACCGGCCGCGGCGTCGGCGCCTCGCACCAGACCGGCTGGACCGGCCTCGTCGCAAAGCTGCTCATGCCGCGCTATTCGAACGATCTCTGTCAGCTCACCCCGCACGAAGGAAACACCGATGGACGCTCCAGTTCGCTACACGCACCTGCCCACCCCCGTCATGCCGAAACTGCCGTCGCAGAAACTGCTGCTGGGACAGAAAGCCCTGGTGACGGGCGCGAGCTCAGGGATCGGCCGCGCCATCGCGCTGGCGCTCGGTGAAGCCGGCGCCGATGTCGTCATCAACTACGTCAGCGGCGAGGACAAGGCGCAGGCGCTGGTCGAGGAGATCGCTGACAAGGGTTCGAGTGCGATGGCCGTCCGTGCGGATGTCTCGGACGAAGCGCAGGTGACCGCGATGTTCGCGGCGATGAAGGAGCGCTTCGGCACCATCGACATCCTCGTCAACAACGCAGGCCTCCAACAGGACGCGCCATTCCACGAAATGACGCTGGCGCAGTGGAACCGTGTGATGGGGGTGAACCTTACAGGGCAATTTCTCTGCTCGCGCGCAGCGGTGCGCGAGTTCACGCGCCGTGGTGTGCAGCCGGAGATCTCGTGCTCCGCCGGCAAGATAATCTGCGTGAGCTCGGTGCACGAAGTGATCCCCTGGGCGGGGCACGTGAACTATGCGGCGTCCAAGGGCGGCGTAATGCTGATGATGAAGAGCATCGCGCAGGAAGTGGCACCCTATCGCATCCGCGTGAACTCTATTTGCCCCGGTGCGATTCGGACACCCATCAACATGGAAGCCTGGGTTACGCCGAGAGCCTACAACGAGCTGATGAAGCTCATTCCCTGCAAGCGCATCGGCGAGGCGGATGAGGTCGGCCGGGCCGCGGTATGGATCGCTTCAGACTATGCCGACTACGTGCACGGCATCAGCCTGTTCGTGGACGGCGGCATGACGCTGTACCCGGGCTTCGAGACCGGAGGCTGACCCCCATGGGCCACGTGCGTCACAACTGGCCTGAGTATCTGATCGAAGGCGGAGCATTGGGCGTGTTCATGGTTTCGGCCGGCGCGTTCGCTACGCTGTTCGAATACCCGGCCTCGCCGGTGCACGCCGCGATCACGGACCCGGACGTGCGCCGGGCACTGATCGGAGTCGCGATGGGTCTGACGGCGATCGCGCTCATCTACTCCCCGTGGGGCCAGCGCTCCGGCGCACACATGAACCCGGCCGTGACGCTCACGTTCCTGCGGCTCGGGAAGATTCATCGGCGGGATGCGGTGTTCTTCGTGGTCGCGCAGTTCGTCGGTGGGACGCTCGGCGTGCTGCTGGTCGCCGGCGCGCTCGGTCCCGCGTTCACCCATACGCCGGTAAATTATGCCGCGACGGTTCCGGGTTCCGGCGGCCCCTGGATCGCCTTCGTTGCCGAGGCGCTGATATCGCTGATGCTCATTTTCGCGGTACTGGTCGCGTCGAGCACGCCGCGCATCGCGCGCTTCACAGGCGTGATAGCCGGAGGCCTCGTCGCCGCGTACATCACCTTCGAAGCACCCTTCTCCGGGATGAGCATGAACCCGGCGCGCAGTTTTGCATCCGCCGCGCCCGCACTCATGTGGCAGGGATTCTGGATCTACGTGATCGCACCCGTCCTCGGCATGCTCGCGGGCGCGCAGCTCTTCCTCCTGGTTCGAGGCCGGCACAGGCTGGCCTGCGCAAAGCTGATCCATCCCGACAATCAACGGTGCATCCACTGCGGACACGAACCCGTGCTCCGCGAGAACCTGTCATGACCCACGAATCCTACGACGCTCTCGTCATCGGCTCAGGCGCCGGCGGCGCTGCCGCGGCCTATCGCCTCGTGCTGGGCGGCTTGCGCGTCGCGCTGCTCGAGAAGGGCGGACGCCTGCCCACGGACGGAAGCACGCTCGACTTCCGCCGCGTCGTTCACGGCGGGGAGTTCCTCAGCCGTGAGGCCTGGCGCGGCGGCCGCGGCCAACCGCTCAGACCCGAAGAGCACTTCAACGTCGGCGGCAAGACCAAGTGGTATGGCGCTGCCCTGCTGCGCTTCGGCGAGCACGAGTTTCGACCTGATCCCGTGCATGGATGCGCGGGCTGGCCCATCGGCCTTGGCGATCTTGCGCCGTACTACCGCGAAGCCGAACGCCTGCTCGGCGTGCACACGTTCGATTACGAGCCGGACCTGGCGCGGATCCTGATGCGCGTGGCACGACCGGGCGGCGGCTGGAGTGCGCAGCCCATTCCGATGGCGCTCTCACCGGATATCGCCACGGATCGGGCCGAGGCCTCTCACTTCGACGGTTTTGCTTCGGTCCGAGGACTGAAAGGCGAAGCCGAACATTCGCTCCTGCGCACGCTCGAGACATCGCCTCGCTTCACGCTCATGACCCACGCGGAAGTGACCCGGCTGGTCGGCGCCGCCGGCTCGCCGACGTCGATCTCAGGCGTCCGGCTCCGCGATGGACGCTCGGTGTTCGCACCGCGAGTATTCCTCGCTGCCGGCGCACTACATTCGCCGCGCTTGCTCGAGCAATACCTCGACGCCTCGGGCCTTGCCTCGCAGCTGCCCATGGCAAAACACGTCGGGCGGTATCTGAAGCTGCATCTGTTGACGGCAATGGTGTCGTTGTCGGGCTCCCGCAAGAACGACCTCATCCGCAAGACCGCCGTACTGACGAACGAGCGATTCCCGCATTCGAGCGTGCAGCCACTGGGCTTCGATGGAGAGCTGATCGGCACGCTGGTGCCGGCGTTCGTGCCGGACTTCATCCGCCGCGAAGTCGGCCGTCGCGCGTACGGCTTTTTCCTGCAGACCGAAGATGGCTCGGAGGCCGCCAATCGAGTGTACGCAGCCGATGACGGTGTCCCCATCCTCGACTATGACGAGACGCGAATGCCGCGTGCCGTGCGCGAGCACCGCGAGTTCACGCGCGCGTTCAAGCTCGCACTGGGCAAGGCCGGTCTCGTGAGCTTCACCCAGCGTATCGGCCTGAATGGCACCGCACACGCCTGCGGAACGCTCCGCTGCGGTCACGATGCGTCCGACTCGGTCGTCGACGCGCAAGGCCGCGTGCACGGCCTGAGCGGACTCTATGTCGTGGATGGCAGCATTCTGCCGCGATCCAGCCGGATGAACCCCTCTCTAAGTATCTACGCCTGGGGGCTTCGTGTCGGCGACCTGGTCTCACGACAGTGGTTACGCGAGCAACGCGGACCAGCGGCCGTGCGCGAGGTGTCCCATGCGAGCTGAAGTCCGCAGTCTGACCATGACGGTGCTGCTCCTCCTCGCATGTTTTGACAGCGCGCGCGCCACGGCGCAGGTCATCTCCGTGGACTCCATCGGCATGACGGTGAGTGACCTCGACCGGGCGGTCGACTTCTACACGCATGTCCTGACCTTCGAAAAGGAGTCGGAACGCGAAGTTGCCGGGACTGACTACGAGCACCTGTTCGGCGTATTCGGCATGCGACTGCGGGTGGCGCGCCTGAAACTCGGTGGCGAGCACATCGAGCTCATGCAGTTCCTCGCGCCTCGCGGGCGGCCCACGCCGCCGGACTTTCGTAGCAACGATGTGTGGTTTCAGCACGTCGCGATCATCGTCAGGAACATGGACGAAGCTTACGCACGGCTACGCCGCTTCAAAGTCGAACACGCATCCAGCGGCCCGCAGCGCCTGCCGGACTCAAACCCGGACGCCGGCGGAATCAAGGCGTTCTATTTCCGCGATCCCGACGGAAACCATCTCGAAATCCTGGAGTTCCCGCCGGACAAAGGCGCTCCCCGGTGGCACGCGCCGGGGGGGCACGCTCTTCATGGGCATCGATCACACCGCCATCGTGGTGACGGATACGCAGGCGAGCCTTCGTTTCTACCGCGATGTTCTGGGAATGCGTGTGGCCGGTACCAGTGAGAACTACGGTACCGAACAGGAGCACCTGAACAACGTATTCGGCGCGCACCTGGCCATCACCGCATTGCGTGCCGCCGACGGGCCCGGCATCGAGTTTCTGGAATACCTGGCACCGCGCGGCGGTCGACCCATTCCGGTGGATACGCGGGCGAATGATCGCTGGTACTGGTTGATCCAACTGCGTGCCGCCAGAGCCACGTCCGTTGCCGCCGCCGCATCCGCCGGCTTCACTCGGACGGCCGACGGCGCTCTTGGATTTCACGACAGTGTAATTCTCAAGGATCCCGACGGGCACGCAAGCCTCATCGCGGTGGAGTAGTCCCATGCAAAAGAGTCTCGTCATTATCGGTGGCGGCTTCGCGGGCATGAAGGCCGCGCAGGCGTTGGAACACACACTTCCACCCGACTGGACGCTCACCGTCATCAGTCAGGAGAATTTCATCACGTTCAATCCGCTGCTACCGGAAGTCGTCGGCGCATCGATTCTTCCGGGTCACGTAATCGCCCCACACCGACAGATGATTCATTGCAGTCGGACCTGCATGGCTCAGGTTACAGAGATAGACACCGCAAACCGTGTCGTGCACTACCTGGGCGAAGGCTCAGGGACACTGCGCTATGACCAGCTCATCCTCGCCTGCGGCAACAACGCCAATCTCGACATCATCAAGGGAATGGGAAACTACGCGCTGCCGTTGAAGACGCTCGGCGACGCCCTGTTCCTGCGAAACCGCATCATCTCGCGGCTCGAGCAGGCGGAGCTGCAGCCGGATCGCGAACATCGCCGCTGGCTGCTGACGTTCATCGTCGTGGGTGGCGGATTCAGCGGGGTGGAAACCGCCGGCGTGCTCGTCGATTTTCTCTACGCCAGCCTGAAATACTACAAGCGCATTCCCCGCGACGACCTTCGCATCGTGCTCCTCCACAGCGGCGAGCATTTGTTGCCGGAGCTGTCGGTATCACTGGGCCGGTTCACCGAGCGCAAGATGAGGAAGCGCGGTATCGATGTGCGGCTCACGGCCCGGGCGGTTCGCGTCACGGATCGCGCCGTGCACCTCGACTCGGGCGATATCATCGAAGGCGGCAGCGTCGTCTGCACGATCGGCACGCAGCCGAATCCGCTTCTGGAGAACCTTCCCGCCATCCAGAATCGCGGCCGCCTGGTCGTGAACCCCGATCTGTCCGTCCCCGGCGTCGCAGGAGTCTGGGCGGCCGGTGATTGTGCGGCCGTCGTCAATGCGCTCGACGGCAAGGTCGCGCCACCGACCGCCCAGTTCGCGGAAGCCGAGGCGAAGCAGCTTGCATCGAACATCGTGGCGCAGCTGAACGGAGCGCCGACGCAGGCGTTTCGCTATCGACCCAGAGGCCAGCTTTCCTCCATCGGCCACAACAACGCGGTAGCGGAGCTCTTTGGCCTCAGGCTATCGGGTTTCGTCGCATGGCTCATGTGGCGCGGCCTGTACCTGCTGCGCGTTCCGACGTTTTCCCGCAAGGCCCGGCTGTTCCTGGAATGGAACTGGGCGATGTTCTTCCCGCCGGACATTTCGCACCTGGGGTATCGTCGCACGCTGCGCCATGGGCCGCAGCCGGTGGAACGGATTGCGCCGTAGCGTCGAGGCGCTCGGCACAGCGGTGCCGGCGTAGTCTAGCGGCGAGGAGTACCGGCTGATCTCAGCCCGGCGACGCTGCGCCCGCCGCGTTGAGTGCCTGGCGGATGCCGCGAATATCGTAGCGCGAAGCGAGCGTTCGAATTTCTTCGCAGAACCTCTGCGCGCTCGAGTCACCTGCAAGAACGGCCTCCGCGCGCGCCGTGACGGCAAGCACATCGCCAAGCATCGCGAGGTGCTGCAGCTCGCTTGCCAGATCGCTGCCGAGACGGAACGGCCGGCACGCTGGCTCAGCCGGCACGGCGGGTATTTCCGCGGCGGCGACGCGATATCGCCATTCCAGCTGAAGCTGCGCGCCCAGCAGCTCCAGCAGGTCGGCAAGTCTAAGCGGCTTCGGCACGAATGCCGTGCAGCCGGCGCGCAACGCGTCCTCCCGCGTCACCGCGGATGCGCTCGCCGACATCGCGACGACGGGAGTCGCGCGCAACGTCGGGTTCGCGCGGAGCGCTTTCACGAAGCCCATGCCATCCAGCACCGGCATCACGAGATCGGTGATCACGAGATGCGGGCGAACCGTGCGCGCTCGATTCAGGGCCGTAAATCCGTTGTCGGCCGGGTGCACGACGAATCCCACAGACTCGAGCAGCTGCGTAACGAGCCTGACGTTCGCCGCATCGTCATCGGCAACGATCACCACAAGCGGGTCGCCAAAGTACCCGATGATTTCGCCGGCCGGGCTTTGCACGGCCTCTCGCGCGGGCGCCGTCTCGAAGTCCACCGCGACGCTGAACACACTTCCCTCGCCGGGTCGACTGGTGACTTCGAGGGTTCCCCCCAGCGCCGCGACGAGTCGTTGTGTAATCGAAAGGCCGAGCCCCGTTCCCTCGGCGATCCGATCGGGATTCATCACCCGATGGAAGGGCTCGAAGATGCGCGTGAGCTCGCTTTCCGGGATGCCAATGCCCGAATCTTCGACCGTGAAGCGCACCCCACAGCCCACCTCTTCGATCGACTCCCCCCGCGCCCGCAAGGTCACGCAGCCACCGGCTTCCGTGAACTTGACCGCATTCCCAAGAAGGTTGAGCAGGATCTGTCGCACCACTCTTTCGTCGGTAATGACATCGACGAGGGAGTCGCGGTCCACCTCGATTCGGAGGGTGAGCCCCGCGGTTCGCGCGCGCACGCTAACAAGACTGGCAACATGCTCGAGCAACTCGCGCAGGTCCACCCGATCACGCGTCAGCACGAGCTTGCCCGCCTCGATCCGCGCAAGATCCAGCAGATCGTTCACGAGCTGCAGCAGATGCTCGCCGGAGCGCTCGATGACGTTGAGTCCCTCAGCGAAATTTCCCGCTGGCCCCGGGCTCTGCCGCTTCAGCAGCTGGGTGTAGCCGAGAATCCCATTTAGCGGCGTGCGCAGCTCGTGGCTCATCTGGCTGATGAAGACGCTCTTCGCCCGGTTGGCCTCCTCCGCCGCGTCCTTCGCCGCCGCAAGCTGCGATTCGGCGGCGGCACGCTGCGAGATCTCGCGCGCCAGACGATCGTTGGTACGCTGGAGGGACTCGTTCGCTGCTTTGAGCTCGTCGTGGTATTTCGTTCTCTCCAGCTCCGCAGCCGATCGAAGGGAGAACAGTCGCAGGACGTCGACGTCGGCTTCCGCCCAATCCCGCTCGCGGGTGTCCATGACAGCGAGGTGCCCGCGCACCGAGCCCATTTCGTCTTTCACAGGAATGCCGAGATAGCTGCGTACGCCGAGCTTCTCGAACCACGCGCGATCAACCGGAAACACGTCGCCGACGTTGCGCGCGTATGCGGTTATTTCGCCGCGGTACACGAACTCGCAGGGGGTGCCTTCCAGTGCATATTCGAGACAGTCATCGTATTGGCCACCCACCCAGAATGCCAGCATGCCGGCCCGACGACCCGGCAGCAGACGCGACGTGAATGCTCCGTGCGCGTTGAGCGCACTGGACAGATCGCGCACGATCTGTCGAAAGAACGCGTCCCCTGTCTTGCCCGCCACACCTTCCTCGATGCGCCGGAGCATCTTCAACCCATTCAGTTTCGACATGAACGTGTTCCCCATTTCTCTTGGGAAGAACCGATCGTAGGGGTGTATCGCAGGAGAGTCCACGACAGCGGCGTGCCGCCGCGGACCGAAGCCATCGCGCCACAACCAGTGGTGGTCTTTCGCAACGGACCGTGGCGGCTCGCACGGACCCGAGGTCCGCCGATGATTGCCAGGATCGCGTGGCCCAGGGTCGCCCCTGCCCCGAGAGCGGCACGAACCAGAAGCGCGGACTCTTCTTCCACACGTGCGCGCCAGGGCAACAACTCACTTCGCCGTCCATTTCACCTGGCTGAGCGCATCGCGAACGGCGACACGGATGCAGATCCGCTTCGGAGCCGAAATGGCCGAGTCCGACGGATCCTCCCGGTCACATACCTTTCTTGCGGCCGCGGCGATGCGCGTCCTGAGAAGCGCGGTATCCGCGGGTGATGAGAGGTCGAGATCGCCGTAGTCCACCGTGACCGCGGACGCGTGCTCCGGAACAGCGGCGAGCGCGATCGGACTGCCTGCGACGAGCATCGACAGAATCAGCAGTTTCGATTTAAACGAATACATGGGTTTGTGCTCCCGATAGCTTCTGATTCGCGGATTGTTACGCGCCGACCGAAGGCCCGCCGTTAAGAGTTGCTGGTTTTCGTTTTCGCCGCCGAGAGGCAACTTCCCCGAGACAACGGTGCACACCGAAGCCGAAAACCGGATGCTTGCGTGGATGGTCGATTCGCCGGATGTTGAACGAGTCGGCATCGGCATACAGCTCGGGGTCGCGCATCGCGGAGAGTGTCGAGAGCGACAGCACGCGGTTGCGGGGGACGATGCGCCCACCGATCTCGATGTCATCGAGGGTGATCCGTGGGAATGAGCCGACCGACGGCTCATAGCGCAGACATTCCGCCACCGCGCCCGGAATGAGGGCTGGATAGAGGCAGACCGCGCTCCACAAGCTCCGCCGCGGCGGCCTGCAGGGCGGGAAACATCCGCTCGACGAAATCCACCTCACAGCGGTGGCCGAAGCGATCGATCAGCCCGTGGGCGATTGCGCGGATACGCGGGCGCAGGGCCCGCCTCGCGATCAATAGTTCGCAGCGGCGCGTACGTCGTCGGCGCTCTTGTTCAGCTCCGCAAGCAGTTCCGGACCCAGCACGGCGAGCGGAATGGACCCATAAGAAAGAATGCGGTCGTGAAAGTCGCGCAACGAGGCCCGATCGGCCGCGCGCAGCATGTACTCGGACATCAGGTTCTCTATCTGCCTGCGCCCCGTAACGTACGCGACGACATACCCCGGTCGTCTCGCCACCATCAGGCTGACGGTCGACTCGGCGAGGTCCGGTGTGAAGCCGGTCTGGGCGGCGAAAAAGTCGACGGTCTGTTGAAAGCTCCACTCGCCCGTCTGGATCTTGAAATCGGCGATGGCCGCGGCACCATCGGCCCGCTCCCAGGCAGCCGCCATCAACCGGCCATCCAGGTTGTTCCCATACAGACCCAGGCGCACGAGCATCTCCTGGCCGTAGCAGGCCCAGCCCTCGTCGAACGCCACGCTGCTCGCGGTCTTGCGAATGAAGTTGGGATGTCGCCTTGCGATGGAAGTCTGCAGGAAATGCCCGGGGACCGCCTCATGGGCCGCGAGGAACTTGATCCGGTCGCTATCGAAGGCCAGGTTGATATCAAGCCGCGCAGCCGCTTCCTCCAGCGAGGGCGGCGGCGTGATGTAGTAGTAACCCGTCGATGAGCGCTCGAACAGGCGCGGCGGGTCCATGGCGGCGCCCGGCAAGACAGGCTGCAGGAAAGCAGGGGTCTCGATGACCCGCATCGTGCCCAGCCAGTCCGGCATGGTGACGATCTGATGGCCGGTCACGAACTTTCCCAGCTCCTGCATGCGCTCTTGGTAGTAGCCGACCAGGGCCGCGCCGCTGGGCGCGAGCCCACCGCCACTGTCGGCCCCCAATGCACGGCCGGTCTGCTGCGAGATCGACTTGAGCCACAATTCTTCGGCCCATCCATGCGCGAGCGCATCACCGCCGATCTGCGCGATCTCACCCGCCGAGAAAGGGATCAACTCCTCGTCTCGCAGCGCGGCCTCATAGGTCTCGGGTGACAATGCGTAGTTGTCCGGCCAGGACGCGACGTGGGCGTCGATGTAGCTCTCGAGATCCTGAAGGGCTGCCACCGCGGAATCCCGTGCTTTCAGGAAGCGCCGGTATTCGACGGACTTGGGCCCGAGTTGGCTGCTCGCCGCATCGGCAAAGGCGTCCTTCAGCATCTCGATGCCACCTGCAAGCTGCTTGCTACCAATCACGCCGTACAGACGGCACGGAGTCGTCACCATCTTTCGCGACGCCGCGAGGTGTGCCGGCACCTTGGACAATCGCGCGCTGATGTCGCCCCATGCTTTGCGCAGGTCTTCGGGCGTCGCCCCGTCCCGACCCGCCACCGGCAAAGCCAGAAACTGCGTGTAAAGCGCGTGGACCACGTTATTGGCCGAGTAGCTGTAATCCTTTCGGTCGCGCTGGTAAACCAGCAACTCACGGAGCTGAGTGGTGAGCCGGGTGGCCAGCAGCTTCGCGTCGTCCCGATCCATGAGAGAGACTTTTGTGTCAAAGCCGGCGGTGATCGCCGCGAGCCGCGCCTGCCACCGGCGGATCTGTTCAATGTCTCGCACACGCTCTGCTTCAGTCGGAATTTCGAGCTGACCGTCGAACCCCGGGATGCCCAAGCTCGTGGCGCTGAGCGGATGAGCAGCGGCTGCGGTGTAGGTCGTGTCGCGCGCGAGCTCCACCAGCTTCTCGTGTACCGAGGCTGCGTAACTCGTGGGAACCGCAGCCAGCATTGCAACGACAAAGGCGAGACGCATTTCAGAATCCTCCGTGGTCCACCTAGGCGGACCGTGAGTTGTATTGATCCGGTACCAAAGGATGCGCAAACGCTCGCCCGGAAGTTGTTAAGAGACGTTCCGTACAACGGCCGCGAACGGCGCGATGTGATTTCATCGCCTGGCGCGCGCCTCGCGGCCGCCGTACTCACATCGCCCGCAATCGGCTGCGTCATACAGTCGGAGGCCGCGGCGGGCCACAACCGGTTGCGGCATGAAGGCGTAGAGACCTCGAATATCGCTGGCACATCGCATGCACAGCTCTCATCGGAGAACTTTTTCACCGGAGAGCACAGGTGCTGCGCACGACTCGTCGCATTTCATGGCCGTGGGCGACACTGGCGCTCTTGCTTTGCGCGCAAGGCGCGCACGCGCAGATAAACGCAAGCGTCGACTCCTTCGAGTTGACGCTCGAGGGCTACGCCAATGCGACGACAGCATTCGCCAATGAAAGGTCCTCGAACGTGTCGATCGAAGACGGCGATCCGCGCGTCGATGCGGCACTACGCGCGCTGCTCCGCTGGACCAATGTATCCGGCCCCGATGTCGGGCTGCGCGCTGTCGTCGAACGGTCTCCCGAAAAAGGGGCGGATCTGGCGGAAACGAGCCTGCTGATCTTCGGGCACGGCGGCCGCCTGGAAATTGGCGATCGCCAGGGCCTGCCGGATGTGCTTCTCGGATACGCGCCGAACCCGTTCACCTTCACCGGCGCAGAGTTCGGACCTGCTTCGGGCCCGAGCCTCGACCCCGGTGGCGGGCTGCAGGCCGCATTTTTCGGCGCGCCGCTCGCCGGCCGCATTCGGGACCTCGCCGTGCTCGGGTTCGCAGCGTCGCTCTCAGATGACCGCTCCGCAAAGGTCCTCTATGTCACGCCGAAGACCGGCGGCTGGCTCGCGGGAGTTTCGTACGCTGCAAACGCAAGCGATCCGCGGTTCGAGGATCTCGCACAGGCTGGCCTTGCACACGACACCTATTGGGACGCCAACGTGCTGCACGTCGGCGGCTCGTATTCCTTCGCTCACGCCGCTAACGCGGAAGGCGTTTCAAGGCGCGACGTTCACTCCATCAACGTCGGGGCGACACTGGTGCTGGACTACGACTGGATGCTGGGCGCCAGCATCACCTACGACGGCATCAGTGGCCTGCCCTACTCGGAACGCAACCTGCGCTCACCGAGTAACAGCTGGGGATCGGTTGTAAGTGTCAACTACAACTTCGGCGCGTGGACTGCCGGCGCATTCGTGCAGCGTGCAACCCGCGACAGCGATGTCGCCCGACCGGGCACAGATGTGCTCACGGCATTCGAAGCCGGACTTTCGTACCGGGTATCGACCCGGCTCCGTCTCTACGGTGCGTGGTATGGCTTCGATCTCGACGATGAAGACCAGGCTCCAGATACCGATCGTCACCACGGCCAGATATTCCTCTTCGGCCTGCGGGCCACGCTCTGAAATCCCATTGAACGACACACAGGAGAGATCCATGATCAAGCATCGCGTGAATACGGGCGCACTCGTCGGCGCTGCGCTGGCTGCTCTGGTTGCCGAAGGTGCTTCGGCACAGGTCCATCCCGAGAAACCGACCTACAAGTACGAGAAGTGCTACGGCATTGCCAAAGCGGGCAAGAACGACTGCTTTTCCGCCGGCAATTCGTGCGCGGGAACGATCGAGCGCGACAATCTGCCGGATGCCTGGCTCTACGTACCGAAGGGCACGTGCCTGAAGATCACGGGCGGCAGCCTCGAGCCTGCGAAGAAGTGAAGGCGACGCGGCGCACGAGAGCTCGCAACGTCATTCAGGCGCCCCTCCCTCGTGAGCGGGGGCCGGCCTCGTGGGCATGCAGGAGCGCGCGCCGAAGATTCAGGGCCGATTGCACCTCGCGAGCCGGCCGGACGCAGGCACGGTGGTCGAGCTGCGGGTTCCCGCCTCCATCGCCTTTCATGCCGAAGCCACACGAAAGTGGTGGCAAATGCCGACCGGATGGTGCCGTGCCCCGGGACGACGACTTCGCTAGGATCCCGCATTGGCATACAAACGGGACATTGCATGCTCACGGAACGTATCAGCGTACTCGTCACCGACGATCACCCGATCATGCGCGACGGGATCGTTGCCTCCATACAGCGGCAGCCCGACATGGAAGTCGTCGCCGAGGCCGCCACCGGGCTCGAAGCGCTCGAGATGTTCCGGGTTCATCGGCCTCTCATCACGATCATGGACCTGCAGATGCCGGTCATGAACGGCATCGATGCGATGATCGCAATCCGCCGTGACAACCCCGCGGCAAAAATCATCGTCCTGACCACGTTCAGGGGAGATGTGCAGGTCACTCGCGCCATCCGCGCCGGCGCATCCGCGTTTCTTCAGAAAAACCTGATTCGCAAAGAGCTGGTCGACACGATCCACGCCGTCGTCGCCGGTAAACGGGTGCTGTCCGAAGAAGCTTCCGCGCAGCTCGCACAACACTACAACGATGACATGCTGAGCGAGCGCGAGATCCTGGTGCTGCAGCAGGTATCGCAAGGCCGGTCCAACCGGGAAATCGCGGAACTCCTGCTGATCAAGGAAGACACTGTGAAGGGGCACATGAAGCAGATCATGAACAAGCTGCAAGCGAGCGATCGCACCCATGCGGTCATGATCGCGCTGGAACGGGGCATCCTCTTCTCCTGACCCACCAGCCGGCGGCGACGCGCCGTCAGTTCTGCCCGGACATCTCGCGAAGCGTTGCTGCCCACACGGAAGGTGCAATCACGCGGCTACCGTTATCCAGAGCGACCAGCACGTTGTTTTTTTCCAGGTATTCCACGATCCGGGACAGCGGATGTCGATCCAGATCGGCCGCGCCACGCTCCGCGGAGGCCCACTGAACCTCGAGCGGCGCAACGAATCGATAGCCTATTCCGGTGACGGTTTCGATATACCGCAGGACCGATCGGTCTTTCTTCAGCGCGCTTCTCAACGCCACCATATGCACGCGGAGCGTTCCGTCCTCTACACAAGTGCTCGGCCAGACGCGTCTCATCAACGCCTCCTTGGGCACGATCTCACCCGCGCGCTCCAGCAACATGGCGAGAATCTCTCTCGCACGACTGCCGATCCGGAGGGGCCGATCGCCCTCCATCAACAAGTGCTGCGTAACGAAAAATCTATAGCAGCCAAAAACGAACAGCTTCTCGGTCGACATCTCCGCGTTCCTCGTCGTCCGCCACCGGACGATGAATAGCCTAGAGGGTCTGCCAACGTCTGACACGCTGCGTTCGAGGTCTCGAGTAACCCCACTTTAGTGCGCACCGCGCGCGCGCGTCCGGCGTCGCACCGCCCAGGTTTCGCGCGTTACACCTTTTAACGGACCGTGTCGTGGCTACCGTGCATTCTGGCGCAGGCACCTCATTCGACCGACCAGTCATGACCACATACACACGCGTTGACAGTTCCTTCACAATCAGGCGCGGCCTGCCACTGTTCGTCAGTGCCGCCCTCACCATCTGCGCACCGGCATTCACTGCCGCCGGCACTCCGACACCCTTCGCTCCCGCCGCCAGCGGCGCACTCGTCATCTACGAGCACGCCACCCTGATTGACGGCACGGGCGCACCACCTCAGCCGGATATGGACGTGCTCGTCGACGGCGAGCGCATCCGGCGCATCTTCCCCGCGCGCGAGCGCGATTCATCGCTTGCGCAGTCCGCAAGATCGATCGATCTTCGCGGCCGGTATCTCATACCGGGCCTCATCGATTCGCACGTGCATCTCGCGACACCGCCGAATCGCCGGCAGGCGGAGGCCTTGATCCGTCGCGACCTCTATGGCGGCGTGACCGCCGTACGGGACATGGCGGACGACTTGCGCGCGCTCGCTGACGTCACGCGAGCCAGCCGCGTCGGAGAGATCGCAGGCTCGGATATCTACTACGCCGCGTTGATGGCCGGCCCAGCCTTCTTCACCGACAAGCGCACGATTCAGGTAACCGCCGGAGACGTTCCGGGCAAAGTGCCCTGGATGCAGGCGGTCACGGAAGAGACTGACGTGACTGTTGCCGTCGCAATGGCACGCGGGACATACGCGAGAGCGGTCAAGCTCTACGCATTCCTGAGCCCATCCCTGGTCAGCCGGATCGTCACAGAGGCGCATCGCCAGAACCTCTTGGTGTGGTCGCACGCAACGTTGTATCCAACGAAGCCGTCGGAGCTCGTGGCTGCGGGCGTCGACGCCATTTCTCATGCCTGCCAGCTAATACACGAGACTCAGGAAGATCCCCGGCGGCCGGTGCTGCCAGGCGCGGTTCCGCTCGATCAGTTTCGCGATGGGAACAATCCAGTGCTCGCACGCCTGTTCGCGGAGATGGTTCGGCGCGGAACCATCCTGGACGCGACAGTCTGGGTGAACCTGGACCGAAATCTCCCCGTGGGTGTTCCCGCCAATTCGAACCTGGTATGCGACGAGCTCGTTGCAGGGGCGATCACCGGCCAGGCCTATCGTGCGGGCGTATCGATTTCCGCTGGCACCGACAACGTCTCAACCGAAACCGATTCGTGGCCCGAGCTCTTTCACGAGATGGAGGATCTCGCCGTGCGCGCCGGCATGCCGATGGCGCAGGTGCTGCGCTCCGCTACGCTCATCGGCGCCCGAGCGGCCGGCCAGGAGCTCGAGATGGGCAGCATCGAAGTTGGCAAACTCGCAAACATGGTCGTGATGAGTCGCGATCCGGGCGCCGGAGTGCAGAATCTCCGCAGCGTCGTGATGACGGTGAAGCGCGGACGCCTCTATCGCCGCGAGGCGTTCAAGCCGCTGCGAAAGGGCGACGTCATCGATTTTTAGGCACGGAGGGTGCGGGCTGGAGAAACTCCAGCCGCATCCTCGCACTCTTGCGCAGCCACAGTGACGCCGATGCCCTGCAGGACACCGGCGCCCGCGTGGCCTCAGTTGGCTGCGATGCCGTTGAGCCCCGCCCCGGCCGGCAGCCCGCGGCGCGTTCCGAGGTTGGTCAGCGAGCCATCCGACGGGTCGATGCGGAAGACGCCGATCGAGCCGTCGCCGCCATTGAGCGAGTAGAGATAGTGGCCGTCCGCGCTCACCGTGATATCGATATTCGTCGCGCCCGCCGGATTGACGCCGACGACCGTGCTCTGCAGGGGCACCAGCGCGCCGTTGCCGCGAATCGAAAAGCCCGAGATCGACGACGATCCGGCATTCGACGCGTAGACGAAACGGCCATCCGGCGTCACGACGTTCCAGCAGTTCGCCCTGCCGAGCGTCGGTACGCTTGCGCTGATCGGCACCAGCGTGTTGTCGGACGCAATCGAGTATGACGAGATCGCTGGGCCGTTTGGCCCGGCTCCGCCCGTCTCCGAAACTATCGCGACACCCTTCGGCGCAAAGCTCACGGCGAATGCGCCCGGACCGATGCTCGGCGTTATCGTGATCGCCGAGAGCTTTCCGTCTGTCTGCACGCGGAAGAGATCCACATTGTTCGTCGTGCGCTCGGTCACGGCCAGATAGCGCCCATCCGCACTGAAGGCCACCGAACCGGAGCCCACGCCATTACCGCTCAGGTAACGCAGCGAGTCCGGAATGCGCGTGAGCCGGCCATCGTGATACCGAAAACCGATCACGCTGCTGCTGCCAGCGGTGTTGAGCACGTACACGAGACTGCCGACCTGCGCGACCGCGTTAGGCTCACTGCCCCCGGTCGCGATACGGTCGCTCAGCACCAGGCGCGATCCGATGACGCGAAATACGGACAACGTTCCGCTGCCGGCATTGACCGCGAAGAGCGCGCTGCCATCCTCGCTCAGCCTGAGCGAGCCCTGCGAAGCCAGTGGGTCAACCGTACCGCCGCTGCCGCGGCCGCCAGTATCGTACTTGTGAGGATTTTCGAGAGTGCCTTGAGGCGTGCGATCGAACGCGATCACCTCATTCGAATCCGCATCGTTGGTCATCACGAACACGGCGCGACCGAAGCCGGGGCGATCGGCTCCCGGACCTGTATGAGTTGCGCTTGCAACGGCGTCTGCGACGCTGACTGCAAACGCCTCACTGCCCGCAAACACGGTAAGACCGATGGTGGCAGCAAAAAAACACGCTTTGAGGTTCATCTGGAAAATCTCCTGATCCTGTTGCTTGTGAAAATGCGAGAAGTCGCACACCAGGAAAGCAACGGCTATGCCACCGGCGGGAATCATTGAGAATTCAGACGTTACGAAGATGCGCAGCCGATTTTCCCGCCGCTCGCCGCGATCGGCCGTGGTGGCGCCACGAAATGCGGAGGTGCGCCGGCAGAGCGGCCCTTCAACTGGTTCAGGTACGCCAATTGGTCAGTGACACGGCAAGCGCTCCGCGAGTCGCGGAGATAAAAGCACGACGTGACAGATTTACGAGGCTAGTTCGTGGCCGCATCAGAACGATGAATGGCCGCTGATCATTCCCATGCGGCCCTGGCCCGCCGTCAGATAGTTGCGTGCGTTGACCGCGATGTGCTGCGTGGCCGCCAGCATGTCGCGCGCCCGGCGTTGCAGGGGCGATGATTCCATGACGGCGGTTCCGCCACCGAGTTGGTAGCAGAGATTCACGGCGTGTGCGCAGGTCTCGGTGATCCACGTCGCCGCCTGAAAACGCTGGGCGACTTTCTCGGGGTCGTGAGCCTGGCCGGCAAGGCAATCTTGCCAATCCTGCTCGCACTGTTCATGCATCAGCGCTGCCGCCGCGCGCACCTGCGCGTCAGCGCGACCCAGCTCGTATTGAAAGATCGGTGTGTCCTTCACGGGCGTGCGAGCGTACATGGCGCGCTTGCCGGAATGGGCCAGAGCGAGAAGGTCGTCGATCGCGCCCTTTGCGAGGCCCACTGCGAACGGGGCGTGCGTCGTTGGAAAGATACTTGCGCCTGCCTGAAAGAGAGCGGCGGGTCCCGGCGCGTGTCTCGCAAAAGGATCGATGACGCGCGCCCTCGGAACTGTCCGGTCTCTCGCAACGATATGGTGACTGCCTGTTCCCTTGAGGCCTGCAGCCAACCAGGTATCTTCAATCGTCCATTCACGGGCGGGCAGCACCGCGATCCGCAATGGCGGCGCGCCCTCGCGCGTACCCGCGACCGGCTGACTTCCCGCACTGGCCAGGCAGAATCCGAACATCCAGTCCGCGTGCTGACAACCGCTCGCGAATGGCCACCGCCCGTTCAGAACATCGTGTGTCTCGCCGAGCGTTACGGTACCCCCCAAAGCCGCGGAGCCGGCGACGATGATATCCGGGCCGTTCCTATACACATCATCGTATACAGGAGGCGGCAGCATTCCGAGGATGAGCGGCGAGAATGCGGTCACCATCGCGAACCAGCCGATCGAGCCGTCGATACGCGCGACCTCGGCGACGATCTCGCAGCAGTCCCGCAGACGCAGCTCGTACCCGCCGTGGCTCTTCGGAACGACCATCCGGAACAGGCCGAGCTCGCGCAGCTCATCGACGAGATCGCGCGGCAAGGTGCGCGCCGACTCGATCGCGCCGACGCGCGCTATTACGCGCGGCGCCAGTGCCCGCACGGCACCTATCATTTCGCGTGCGCGTCGCCGAGGTCTCTCGAGATCCGTATTCAGGGATGCCACGTCGCTGGTCATTGCGCCGTCCGCCTTAAAATGTTTTGTGGGGATGCCTCCGCCGGTCGTGTCGCCGCGTGGCTGGTCGGCTTCCGCAGGGACGCCGCGCCGACGTGAGTCAGTCCCGCGCACGAACGGGTGGAAAGTGCGCGCCTCGATACAGCCGCCTCGACAACCTGACACCCGTCATCTTCGTTACGACGGGCGGAGAGTACGGAAGTCAAAATATCGCGGCGATGGGTTCCGGGTGTTAAGAGTCGCAGCGCCCGGCCCGGGTACGCAATTCCGTACAGGGCCTTGCCGTCGCCGGTTGTGGGCGACCGCCGAACAACAGCCCTTGGCCTCAATCCGTGGCGGGCGCGATGGCCCAGACACGCGTTAGAGCGAGTCGCCGGCTGGCACAGCGTGTGCAGCGATGGCGGCGTGACACGCATATCGAAATCGGGAAGTGCCGGCCGCGCTCACCTTGCGCTGGTTGCCGTCAATGCTGCGGAAACGAGTCCCTCGTGCCATCCGGAACCCGCGAAGGTTGCGATATGGCCGATCGCGATCCGCGTCCAGTACGCAAGGCTCCGCCGTGCCCTCTTGAACCGTTGCTCACATTCTTCCGCGATGCTCACCCGCTTTGCGCGTCATGGCAGAAGCCGCTCACCGCTCCAAAATTTCATTCGAAACATCCGCCCGGCCGGTGCGAAACCCAACGGAATTTCTTCGTGCGCATAGTAAACCCCGTCGCCCGCTTCGCGACGCCATCACCCGAGTCATGATGTCTTACCTTCTCGAATCCGGTCTGCCGCGCGGCGACCGCGCCGGCCAGTTTGCCGTACACCTGTTCGAGGCCCTGCCGCGTCCGCCGGGATGCCTGCCGCCGCGCCTCATCGTGCGCATCAAGGAACACATCGACGCGAACCTCGACTCCTCGTTGACGATGCTTGAGCTCGCGACAATCGCTGGCCTGTCGGTCTCCCACTTCGCGCGTTGCTTTCGCCGCTCGGTTGGCCTTCCGCCGCATTCCTACGTGAAGCAGCGACGCGTGGCGCGCGCCCGCGCCCTGTTGGAAGCGACGGACCTGCCGGTCGCCGAGATCGCGCTCGTGCTGGGCTTCGCGGACCAGAGCCACTTCACCCGCCGGTTTCGCGAAGTGACCGGCGTGCCGCCGGGCGCCTACCGCTTCCAGAACCGCTGAGCCGAATATATGTGCGTCTTGCACACATCTTCCCGAGCGCATACCATCCGCCCAGTCATGTGCATAACGCACATATCTGGAGACGGCGATGAACGATGGATTCACGGCGGACGTGCTGATCTGCGGAGCCGGCGCGGCCGGACTCACACTCGCCATGGACCTCGCGCGGCGCGGCGTCGCCTTCCGGCTCATCGAGAAGATGGCGGAGCCGTTTCGGGGCTCGCGCGGCAAAGGCATCCAGCCGCGAACGCTTGAGGTCTTCGAGGACCTCGCGATCGTCGACAGGATCGCCGCGGCGGGAGGGCCCTATCCCCCGCAACGGGAATATTTCCCCGACGGCGGTTGCGCGGAGTCGGCAATCGTTGAGCACATGGCGCCGACGCCTGCGGAGCCCTACCCCGACCCGCTCATGGTGCCGCAATTCCTCACCGAGCAGGTCATGCGCGAACGGCTCGCCGAGCTCGGCCACGAGCCGGTGGCGGGATGCGAGTTGGTGGGTCTAGCGCAGGACGACGAGGGTGTAACCGCGCAACTCATCGATAAAGCGGGCGAACAGACGATCCGCGTGCGTTATCTCGTCGGCGCGGATGGCGGCCGCAGTTTCGTGCGCCACGCGCTCGAAGTCGGTTTTCCCGGCAAGACGCTCGGGGTTCGTGCGGTTGTCGCCGATATCGCATTGACAGGCCTGGAGGCGGACGCCTGGCACCGCTTCAACGAAGGCGCAATGGATCGGCAACTAGCGCTGTGCCCGCTCGCGGGGACCGATCTGTTCCAGCTGCAGGCACCGATCCCGCTCGAAGGGGACGTCGACCTCTCCGCCCAAGGGCTCGCCACGATGATCGCCGAGCGCAGCGGTCGCGACGACATCCGCATTCAGTCGGTCCGCTGGGCGTCGGCTTTCAGCATGAGCGCGCGCCTCGCCGATCGTTACCGCGTCGGCCGCGCATTCCTCGTCGGCGACGCGGCGCATGTTCACCCGCCCACCGGCGGCCAGGGCCTCAATACCAGCGTCCAGGACGCTTATAACCTGGGTTGGAAGCTGGCCTCCGTTCTCGCGGGCGCGCCGCCCACGCTGCTCGACACGTATGAAGAGGAACGCCGGCCGATTGCGGCCAGCATGCTCGGCCTCTCCACCAGACTGCTCGACGCGCACAAGCGCGGTGAAATACGACGCGGCCGCGAGGTGCGTCAGCTGGATCTTGCTTATGCCGAGTCATCACTGGCGCTGGAGAAGCCGACACGTGTTCGCGGCTTGCTGGGTGGCGATCGCGCGCCCGACGCACCGATGCGCGGCTCCGGGGGTCAACGAACCCGCCTGTTCGATCTGTTCAAAGGACTTCACTGGACGCTGCTGGGCTACAACGTGGAACGCGGCCTCGTGCCGGCGCGCGCGGGGCTGCGCATTCACGCGATCGGAGAATCCGGCGAGCTCATCGATGAAGCCGGCCACTGCCGTGATGCGTACGCCCTCGCATCCGGTGACTGGGTGCTGGTGCGTCCGGACGGATATGTCGGCGCGATCGTTTCGTCCGACGAGCTTCCCGCGCTGGAGAGCTACCTTCGGAACGTTGGCCTGCCCCGGAAGCACACGTCGGCCGGCTATACTGACGCGCGATGAAGCGAGAAATATTCCAGTTGCGCGAAGCGCTGCTAGACCTCACCGGCGTATTGAACAGGCCCCAGCCTGACGCTGCGCTCATTGCCATGGCGGGCGTCAATCTCGACCGCGCGCTGTTCCCGTTGCTGACACGCGTCGAGCGCAGAGGGCCGTTGGCTATCGGCGAGCTCGCCGAATTATGCGGGCGCGACTACACAACGGTGAGTCGGCAGGTGAAGAAGCTCGAAGAACTGGGGCTCGTCGTCCGTCAGGCCCACGACCAGGATGCCCGTATCACGCAAGTCGCGATGACGCGAAAAGGCCGCACGATGACGAGTGCCCTGGACGGTGCGAGGGAGAAGATCATGTCGTCGCTGCTTGCGGACTGGGAGAAAGAGGACGTTGCCCGGCTGGCGAAGCTACTGCGCAAGCTCGCCGACGAAGCGCTCGATTTCGTGCGAGCGGAGAAATCGCGCTCCTGAGCAGCCCAACCTTCTGGTTTCCGTCAAGATGACTGCAGTGGTGCTGGACGGCCGGCAACCCTGGCACCCGTCTTTCATATCGACCCACTGCCCTTTCGTCCGGGCTGGATGACTCGTCGGGGCCTGCTCGCAACCAATGCAACCGTTCGTGCATCAGAGGTGTGCTACGAACATTCGCCAGATCCGGCGAATGTACGAAACCAGGAGCATTCGCCATGTCGTCGCACACTGCTTCTTCGAATCGCATCACGCGGATAGTCGTCGCAGCGATCCTCGCAACCGCAGTCGGCGTCCCAGGAGCTTCCTTTGCCCAGGTGCCCGACTCGAGCCCGTCGATCACCGTCAAATACTCGGACCTGAACCTCGCGACGCCGGAAGGCTCGCGCGTTCTGTATCAGCGATTAGTCGATGCCGCGGTGAAGGTGTGCCCACAAACCGGCAACGCGGCGGAGCTCCGCAATAACCGCGATGCGCGGCGCTGCATTGCCAAGACGATTGAACAGACGGTGAAGCAGATCAAGAGTCCGCAGTTCGCCCAGGTCGCCGCCGCATACACGCGCTAGGTAAATACGGTAAACAGGCCGGTGGCGTCGGGGGCACACAACCCCATCCAACGTTCGCTCCTGACGCCACTCGGCCTGGTCCGTATTCTTCTGTAACGGTTTTAACGGTAGCCGTCGCCGTTCGCTCCCCGCGTCAACGATATCGCATGCGCCGCGTTGCAGCCGCGCCAGCCTTTATCGACGATGGGAGTGTCAGCAATGACGATGCGATTCGGTGGACCGCGAGTTCTTCTGGTTGGATCGATGGTGACGGCATTGACCGGATGCGGGTGGGGCGGCGGCGACGATCACGCCACGTTCGGAACGCCCACCTCCGTCGTCATCGCGGACCTGAACGGCGACGGCGTGCCCGACCTGGCGTTGTCCACGAGCATCGTGGCGGACGATGGCTCGAACCGCACCGGGTTCGCGTCGGTATTCCTGCAAAGCTCCAGCAAGCGTGGCACGTTTCAGAGCCCTGCGGACAACTCCGCGGCGACAGGCCCTTCTTCAATTGCCGTGGGTGATCTCACCGGAAGCGGCGCCAAGGATCTCGTCGTAGCCAACTTCAACTCGGCAAGCGTTTCCGTTCTGCTGCAAACGGCCCCGGGCTCGGGCAAGTATCAGGCGGCCACCGCCTACTCCGTCGGCGGCGCGCCGAACGAAGTACAACTCGCGGACGTGAATGGCGACGGCAAACTCGATGTGATCGTCGCGGACAATGCGTCCACCGGGCGCATCGTCATCCTGCCGCAGGACCCGGCGAATCCCGGCCACTTCCTTGCCGCGATAACGCTGGCCACACCGAATTCCGCTTCAGGCGTCGCGGTGGGAGACGTCAACGGCGACGGCAAGCGGGACATCGTCGCCGCCACTTCGGATAGCAGCGGCAACAACGGCGCACTCATCGTTTTCTATCAGAACCCGGCTTCGCCCGGCGCGTTTCTCGCGCCGGTCACTGTCCCGGCGGGTGCGCAGCCGATCACCGTGAAAATTGCCGACATGAACGGCGATGGTGTCGCGGACCTCGTCGCGGCGAATTTTGGCGCGGGCACCGATGGGGTGGGCTCAGCCGGAGTCTCGGTGGTCCTGCAGAATGCCATGGCGCCCGGTACGTTCCTGGCGCCCGTTACCTATGCCGCGCAGTCGGGGACGACTCACCTGGTTGTGATGGACGTCGACGGCGACACATTGCCGGATGTCGTCACCGCAAACCTCGGCCCCTCGCCCTCCGGCAGCGTTTCGGTTTTGCTACAGGATGCGACGCATCCGGGAACGCTCAAGGCGGCACAGAGCTACGCGGGGTTCGGCCAGCCGCTATGCGTCGCTGTCGGTGATCTCGACGGCGACGGCAGACCCGATATCGCGGTTGCGGACGGCGAGACGGCAACCCTAATGCTGCAGACTCCGACGCCGGGAGTGTTCTCCACCGGGGTGCAGATCGACTGAAACGCGGTACGAGGTACCGTCCCGTGCAGGTGGCGGCGTTCGGGCCGCCTCAACGCTCGATGGCGTACTCGATGGTGACGACGACGCGAATCCCCCGCTGGGCGTCGTGTCACCGCGCGCACCACATCTGCTCTGCGTTGTCGCTGGCGGGCTCGGTGTGGCGGTCGTGCTCGCGCGCAAAGCGACAAGGTTCGTAGTGTGTTACGCCGGCCGCACCAGGATCTCGGGCATCTTGTCGTCGTAGAATGCCACGCGCCCCGCGAGCTCCACATGCTCGTCGTACGGCGTTTCGTAGCTCCACACCGAATCCTTCAACTCCTTGCCGCCGGCGCTGATGCTGAAGTAGCGCGCGGTGCCCTTGAACGGGCATTCCGTGGTCTTGGTCGAGGGCAGGAGCTTGTCCATCTTCACGTCGGCACGCGGGAAATAGAAACGCGACGGGTACTTGCCCTCGTCCACGCGGATCACGTCCCTGGAGTCGGCGACGATCTCGCCGTTGACGCTCACCGTCATGCGCTGGTCGAGGTGACGCTCGTCGACCCGATGTTCGGGATGCTGCTGATGGCCGGGAGATTTGCTCATGACCGTGACTCCAATCAAAAAGGGTGGCGCCGGAACCAAGCAACCATCGTTCCGGCCCACCCGTTCTTCGGCGAACCCTATTTCTTCGGTTTGCGGAACTTGAACACCGACTGGTCCGTGAGCCGGCGCACACCCGGCGTGAACACCAGCTTGGAGTGATCGTCGTCGGCGTGCGCGAGCAGCTTGCTCTCTTCGACGAGCTCGAAGCCCGCCGCCGTCACTTCCTTCTTGATGACTTCGGGGTCGATGCGGTGGAGCGCCTTCGTGTCGCGCGTGCCGGAACCCGGCGCCGCGTTGTGATCGACGATGAAGAACACGCCGCCCGGCTTCAACGCCGCGAAGATGCGCTTGTTGAGGCTCGCCGTGTCGATGTTGTTCAACCCCAGGTCGTGGTAGTAGAGCACGTTGAATACGATGTCCACTTTCTCGGGCAGCTCGAGCACGTTGTAGTCCACCAGCTCATAGCTGCAGTTCGGGTGGGCTGCGACGAAATCGCGGCTCTTCGCGCCCGAGCGGGCTTCGGTGTACGGCAGGTCGTACATGTAGACGTGGCCCTTGGGGCCGACGACGCTCGACAACATCGGCGTGAAGTATTGGCCGAACGAGGCGAACTCGACCACCTTGTCGCCAGGCTTGATGCCCGAGAGCATGAGGAGCTCGGCCGGCTTGCGATTCTTGTCGGCTGACATGTCGAGCGCGGGTCGTGGCGAATCGACAGCGGTACGGATGTACTTCGGCGCATTCTTCGGAACCTGATAGTACGTGGGCGCGGCGGCGCGCTTCACGTCCGCGGCGACCGCGGCACCGCCAAGCGCACCGAGCGCGGCGCAGCTCAGCAACGCGGCCAAAACGGGCCTGGAAACGATATTCATCTGGCTTCTCCCCCTGTGGATGACGGCTACTCTGACACAGCGGCCGCGCGCGAGGCAGCCCTCGGGGGAGATCTTCAGGCTATGCTGGGCTCCTCCATCCGCATATTGAGCGCGACCTGGCATGCGACGACGCGAGTTCCTGAAGAACGCCGGGATCGGGCTGGCGGCCTCCTCGACGGCGATCGGGCTCTCGACAGGCCAGGGCGCATCGCTGGCGCCAGACTCCGCCGCCGTCCCACGCACGCCACCTGCGCCGGGCTACATCGGCCCTCTTCCGCTCGTGCGTGCCACCCCCGACCGCATCATCGCCATCACCGTCTGCACGCGACCGTTCCGCGCCAACGGGCCGCGCATCGAAACCGAACGGCTCGGGCGCAAGACTCTCGTTCACAACTACGGCCACGGCGGAACCGGGTGGTCGCTGTCCTGGGGCTCGAGCACGCTCGCGCTTCGACACGTGCTCGCCACTCGCGAACGCGAGATCGCGGTGATCGGCTGCGGCGCACTCGGCCTGACTTCAGCGCTGCTCGCGCAGCGCGCTGGCTTGAAGGTGCGCATCTACGCGAAGGATCGGCCGCCCGACGTGCGCTCGACTTTCGCCACCGGCAACTGGTCGCCCAATTCCCGCTTTTGCACGGCTGACGGCGCGACGCCCGATGTGTCGAATCGCTGGGAAGAAATGGCGCGAATCAGTTTCCGCACATATCAGTTCATGCTGGGGCTGCCAGGCGATCCCATCGAATGGCGGGACGGTTATTCGATTCCGCCGGACGAGCACGCCCCGGCTCCGCCCGATCTCACCGGCGAGCCCGAGTATCCGAATCTCGAGTCACGCATCCGCGACCTCGGACCGCACCGGGAGCCGCTACCGCCGGGTACCCACCCTTTTCCGTACCCGGTCGTCGGGCGGTATTCGAGTCTCATCTTCAACATCAGCGCGCTTACGCACCTGCTGATGTCGGACTTCCTGATCGCGGGCGGCACGATCGAGACGCGGGAGTTCGAGAAACCGGGCGACCTCATGAAGCTGCGCGAGAAGACCATCGTGAATTGCACCGGCTACGGCGCGCGGGCGCTGTTCGGAGACGAGTCGGTGACGCCGGTGCGAGGGCAGATCGTGCGGCTCATTCCGCAGCCGGAAGTCACTTACGGGCTCAGCTACAACAACTTCTACATGCTCCCGAGGCGGGACGCGCTGATTCTCCAGTCCCAGGCGCCCGGCGACTTTGGCAGCGCCGAAATCGCGCCGGATCGCGCCGCCGCCGAGCGGACCGTGCAAACGCTGGCCGACCTCAACCGGAGAATCGCGGCGAATCAGGAGTGCATGGCGGCCGCGCAAGCGCGACGCTGAACGCTGTTTCCTCTCCGCCGCCCGGCAATTGAGGGCCTCTTTGGCCGCTCATCGCGCGGACCGCTCAGCTCGCGTCCGACGATACAACCAACACAATTTTCCCCCGCGTGTGCCCGGCGCGATTCATCTCCCACGCTTTCGCCGCATCCGCGAGAGTGAGCTTCTGCTCAACATTAATGCCGTACTTGTGGTCGTTGGCAAAGTCGACAATCGCCGGCAACATCTGCCCATTCACCGACCCCACCCCACTGCACCGAATACCAGCCGCCTTACACGCAGCCTCATCGGGCGCCCCCACCACCGACACCAGAATGCCGCCCTTCTTCACGACGCCAATGGAACGCGCATTGGTATCCGCATCGGCCGTGTTCACCACGACATCGACGTCCTTCACTTTGGTTTCGAATCGCGTGGTCGTGTAGTCGATCGTCTCATCCACGCCCAGCGACTTCAGAAACGCATGATTGCGCGCCGACGCGGTACCAATCACGAACGCGCCGCGCGCCTTCGCAAACTGCACGGCAGAGGATCCCACACCGCCGGCGGCACCGTGAATGAGCACGCGCTGGCCCTTCTGCACGTTACCCACGGTCACGATGGCACGCCACGCAGTCTCCGCGACAACGGGAATACCGGAGGCTTCTTCGAAGCTCATCTTCTTGGGCTTGGCCGCGATCGCCGTGACGGACGCCAAAGCGTATTCCGCATAGGAACCCGACCCCTGCGCGGCGATGCCAACGACGGCATCACCCGCCTTCCACTGTCCCGCGCCCGCACCGACCGCATCGATGACGCCCGCGATATCCTTGCCCGCAATCTGCTGGGTGCCCGGCGTTGCGCGATCGGCAATCTTCCAGTCCACCGGATTCACGGACACCGCGCGCACCTTGATGCGCACCTGCCCCTGACCCGGCTCGGGAATGGGTACGGACTCCACCTTGACCTTGCCATCGGTGATGACAGCCGCCTTCATCATCCCCGCGGCCGAAGCCTGCGCGCCAGCGAGCGCCAGAGCGCCCACCGACAGCATCGAACACACCGTACTCAGCTTCATGGCAACCCATCTCCTTCCAGAATGAGGCTCGTATCAGGCCGCCTTCGCGGCGACCGCCTGTCCCGTAACAGCCCGCACTTTGACGGGCGCCGTTTCGACGAGGAAGAAGCACAGCACGCACCCGATGGCACCGCACGCCGCCATCATCAGGATGGCCCCCGACAGCGACGTCCAGTCGGCAACCACGCCCGCCAGGGCCACAAGCAGGGTTCCGCCAGCGATTTCCCCGACGCAGACAACAAGACCCATCGCGGTGGCCGCATATTTCCGCGGCATCGATTCGCCCGGAATCACGCCCATGAACAGCGGGAATGTGCCGCTCGCGAGCCAGCCCACGAAGAGCATTGCGCCGAGAATCGTGTTGGAACCCTGGAAGTACATCGCGCCCAGCGCGGTGAGTGCCCCAACGAGGCAGAAGCCGATCATCACGGGCTTGCGGCCGATGCGATCCGAGAGCCACGGCGCGCCGAACCCGGCAACTGCGGAAGCAAGGCCGAGCACGCTGAGCAGCGAGCCCATCGTCTCACCCGACAGGCCCCGCACCTGCACCAGGTAGTTAGGCAGAAACGCCCAGCCCATGACGAACCAGCCGACCATGAACATCGCGATCAGGCAGGAGACGAAGACGTTGCGCACCTTGAGCATGTCCAGGAGGCCCATCTTCGCGCCGTCGGCACTGTCGTCCGCCACCGGCGCGTGAAACGAAGCCTGCGCTTCCTTCGAGGGCTCGCGCACCCACAGGTATACCGCGACGGCGCAGAGAAGCCCCGGAATGCCCGAGATATAGAACGCCGTTCGCCAACCGTGCTCTTCGGCGATCATCGGCAGCAACGCTGGCGCGAGGCTCTGGCCGAGCAGCGCGGCGAAGAAGTTCTGCATGATTCCCGCGTTGACGCCGCGCCGATGCGGCGACGATTCGAGCGCCATGATGGCCAGGCAGACCGGCAGGAACGGCCCTTCGACGGCGCCCATGATCATGCGGGAGATCAGCAGCACCGGGTAGGACTGCGCGAGGCCCGAAAGCACCGAGCACGCGGAAAAGATGATGAGGAACGCAAGCAGGAACGGCTTGCGGTTGCCATTGGCATCCGACCAGCGAGCAATGAAGTAGGCGCCCAGGGCCCACATGATCGACAGCATCGAGCTGATGAGCCCGACCTGCGTATTGCTGAGCCTGAACTCCTCGGTAATTTTAGGCGTGAGAACGCTGGCGGCGTTCCGGTCGAAAAACGCGAAACCGAACGAAATACCCAGGATCAGTAGCAGGCCGTTCTCGTAGTTGAAGATCGGATTGCGCTGAGCCGTCTGCGATTGAGCCATGTGCGATGCCTCCGGTAGCCCGTTCTGCGCCGGGCTTGCGGTGCGGATCATAGAACAGGTCGGCCGGCGCACCGGGTGGTTTTGCCGGAACTCGACGCCCGGAGGGCCGGTCGGAGAGTGCCGTGTCCCACACGTGGCGAAGCAACGGAGGCTTGATGACGGCGACCGCCCGGTCCCGAGCAGCGATTCTGGTGCTCGCGTGCCTCGGGCACGTGGGGCTGATCCTGCTCCTGGCCGACGGCATTTCGGTGGTCCGGCAGCGCGCGCCCGCGCGCGAATCCGAGCCGCTGATCCTCACCTTTCTGGATAGCCTGGTGCGCCCGGACACACGGCCGGCCGAGGCGCCCGCCCCGGTGCTCACGCCGCCAAGCGAAGTCTTCACCGGGCCGCTGCCCGAGATCGACTCGGCCGGCTCTCCGCCTGTCTCGGATTCAGTACCGCGCGTCGACTGGATCGATGAGCGACGGCGCGAGGTCGACAACGTGGTCGAAAGACAGGCCGCCGACGCGGCACTCCCGAAGATCGGCCAACACGCCAAGGCCATGGACCTGCCGCACGAAGCGTTCGAGCACAAGGCCGGCGTCATCGAGCACGACGTCGGCGGTGAGACCATCGAGTGGATCAACGATCGGTGCTACTACACCTCCAAGGCACCGGGGGTCCCGAACTACTTCGGCCTGATGCTGCCCACCTGCAAGCCTCGGGCAAATGCGCCCCGGAAAGAACCGCGGCTGGACAAGCGGCCGGGCGACGCCGGTTAGTCACGTCGTGAACCCGGCGACGCGTCGAGAATCAAGGCGCCTCGATCGTGGAGCCGCGCTGGCGTTGTGCGAGCCGACCCGTGGGGCTGAGGATGTCGTCCAGCGACGTGACGACGAGGGTGACCTCATTCAGCTCAACAGCTTTCCGCACTTCCCACAGCCACGCTTCGCTCGGTTCCTCTTTGATCTTCGTGAACTCGCCCTGCAGGCCTTGCGCGCTGGTGTACGCATCCATGCACGCCGCCTGCGACACCGGAACCTTGTTTCTTCGCGGTGCTCGCAACGATGCGGCCGACGCCCGTCTGCATGTTGAGGCCAGACTCGCGCGCGGCTTCGCCGCTCAGCTGCGCGGCGGTGAACATCGGACGCACGCGTTCGAGGTCTTGTCGTCCTTGAAGTATTTGGCGGTGCCCGGCATCCACACGACTTCCATGCCGACGTGAGTCACTTTCCACAGGTCGGGGGCCGGGTCGTTCGCCGGTGACGACGACTTCTTCGATGGGGGCCGCAGCGGCGTCGTGACCTCTGGCTCATCCGGCTCGCTCGCCTGCGCCGCCGGCAGTGCTGACGCGAGAAGCGAGATGATGACCATCGACCGCCGCACAAAGGGAGTTCCGCTCATTGGCTCTTCTTCCCTGTGACCCTGCGACACGGGCCCGATTGGAGGCGGAGCTCCGATGATTGGTTCCCGGCGCAGAAGCCTTCGGCTGGAGAATGCGCGCCAAAACCAGTATCTTGGCGCCCCTCCCAGCGTGCCCCCGTAGCTCAGTGGATAGAGCGACCGCCTCCTAAGCGGTAGGTCGTCGGTTCAACTCCGGCCGGGGGCGCCATCCGATCATCCGGCAACGTCCGACGAAATCCGGGCAGATCCGCAAAAGCCTGAAATTCCAGCGAAAACACTCCAACCGAGTCCTGAGCCGTCCGTTGACATCTTAGCATGGCTGGGGGTATTGGTGGGGGTATCGGCACCTTCTGGAACCACGATACCCCCAACTATGGCGCTCAACGAGAAGGCGCTTCGTGCGCTGAAACCGCGAGAGAAGGCGTTCAAGGTTAGCGACGAGCGGAGTCTCTACTTGCTCGTCACGCCGAGCGGTGCACGTTGCTGGCGGCTCAAGTATCGGATTGCCGGAACCGAGAAGGTTCTCGCGCTGGGCACCTATCCTGACGTGCCATTGAAGGCCGCGCGCGAACTACGTGATGAAGCGCGCAAGCTCGTTGCTGCTGGCGTTGATCCTGGCGTGAAACGCAAGGCCGAGAAGATCGCGAGAGCTGATACATTCGCCGCGATTGCGAAGGAATGGCTCGATCTCCAGCGCAAGAAGTTTTCGCCTGCGACGTTGACGAAGGCTGAATGGACGTTTGAGGAGCTGCTCAATCCATATATCGGTTCGCGCCCGATCCGCGACATCACGCCGCCGGAACTCCTCGTGCCTCTTCGGAAGCTCGAAGCGCGAGGTAAACACGAGACCGCGCATCGTACGAAACAACGTGCGGGCCAAGTGTTCCGGTACGCCATCGCTACCGGCCGCGCCGAGCGTGATCCGTCAGCCGATCTGAAAGGCGCACTCGCGCCGGTTGTGGTTCGCCATCACCCGGCGATCACTGACCCGAAGGGAATCGCGGAACTGCTGCGAGCGATCTACGGATACAGGGGCCAGCCGGCAACTGAAGCGGCGTTGAAACTGGCCCCGCTGGTGTTCGTGCGCCCTGGCGAGCTGCGCGGTGCCGAGTGGTCTGAAATTGATCTTGTGAACGGGGAATGGCGCATTCCCGCGCACAGGATGAAATTGCCGGAGCAGCACATCGTGCCGCTTGCGAAACAAGCGGTCTCGATCTTGCGCGAGCTCGAGCCCGTGACGGGCTCAAGCCGCTACGTGTTCCCCTGCATGCGCGGCGGCGGGGATCGACCGATGAGCGAGAACGCCATTACCGCGGCCCTGCGGCGCATGGGCTATGGCGGAGATCAGATGACCTGGCATGGCTTCCGGTCTCTCGCATCCACGCAGCTCAACGAGCAAGGCTTCGAGCCTGACTGGATCGAGACGCAACTTGCCCATGCCGAACGCAACGACGTGCGTGCGGCATATAACTATGCGAAGTACCTACCCCAGCGGCGCAAGATGATGCAAACGTGGGCGGACTACTTGGATACGCTGCGCGCGGGCACCACTCCCATGAGGCGAATAGCATGAATGACGGAAAAGCGACTCCCGCGCGTCTTCCTAGCAGGCGGCGCCGGGGACGGTCGGCCCGTTCGTGCTCACCCCCAAGCTCGGCCGCTCAATGGCGAAACGCCAACCGCGTCGCCATCGAAGCCTATAACGCGCATATAGCCGAAAACGGCGTGCTTTCCGACGAGTTACGGCGATTTTAGCCGTTTGATATGGGCGCCCATATCGACTAAAATGGCAACCCATATGAAGACCACGCTCGAAATCGCCAGCCCTCTTCTCAAGGAAGCCAAGGCAGTTGCCCGCAGCGAAGGCACTACTGTTCGTGCGCTCGTTGAGCGCGGCCTGCAGCTTGTTCTGTCTGAGCGACGGGGTGGTAAGCGCCCCTTCAAGCTGCCAGATGCGTCCGTCGGCGGTAAAGGCCTGCACCCGGACGCTGTCGGACGATCTTGGGATGAACTCCGCGCCCGTAGCTACGAAGGTCGCGGCGGTTGATCGCAATCGATACCAACATCCTCGTCTACGCTCACCGACGGGACAGCGAGTGGCACGAGGCGGCTGCCTCCTGCGTGCGTGAACTTGCAGAGGGTGCAGCCTCGTGGGCTCTACCGTGGCCCTGCCTTCATGAATTTTTCTCTGTTGTCACACACGAGCGGATCTACTCACCGGCCTCGCCTTCAACCAAGGCACTTGAGCAGATCAGCGTGTGGCTCAAGTCTCCCAGCGTGGTGCTCATTTCGGAAACCGCTGGTTACTGGGACGTGCTCGCGCGATTGATTGAGAAATCGAAGATCAGTGGACCGCGAGTCCACGATTGCCGGATTGCGGCGCTTTGCCTCCATCACGGCGTGCGCGAACTGCTAAGCGCAGATCGGGACTTCTCTCGCTTCGGCGACTTGAAAACTCGAAATCCGCTGACGGCGTAGTCGAACACAGAAGGGGCGAGGATATGGAATCCGAGGTCGCATCCAGTGTCGCTACCGATGGCACCAGTGCCCTCGCGCCTCAACCAAATGGGATTTCCGCCCGACATCATCGAGCTGCAGCTCGCGCATACCGAACGCAACCAGGTCAGGGCCGCGTATAACCGCGCTACGCGACTCGACGAACGACGAAAGATGATGCAGGTGTGGGCCGAATACTTAGATGAGTTGCGACTAGGTGCAGTGTTGACTCCTATGAAGCGAATAGCATAAAGACTTGCAGATAGTTACCCGAATGATCCAAAGCAAGTCCGATACTCAGTGCGGTTCACGTCTCTACGAAAAATCTAGTCAGAAACGACGATCTCAATTACACGCCACAGCGGGGAAGTCATGGCCGTTTTAAGCGATACGACAATTCGGAAGCTTATGGGGCTGGGCAAGCTCATCCAGAACGGCGATCCGGCTTTCGCAAAGCACTGCGCATATGAATTTAAGGCTGGACGTGTTGTCTACGGCGGCATCATCCCCCCGTCGCAACAGGTTACGTCCATAGACCTTTGCAGCACCCCCGCCCAAACCGCGAGTATTCAGCCGACTGGCGTAGCGTGGGTACGAAGTCGCGAAACGGTAAAGATTCCAGCGAATATGGTGGGTATATGGGTTCAAACAAACAGTTTGTCACGCCGAGGGCTGCTCCTGCTCAACTCTACGTTGGTTGAGCCGGGATACGAGGGCCATGTGTCTGCCCATTTTGTCAACTTTGGTTCATCGCCAGTGTCTCTCAGCTCAACCACCACGATCGCGAAGCTTCTTTTCGTGGAACTCGATTTGAATGCCACCGAACTCATCGAGTCGAGTCAATTCAAGCACTACGACGCAATGATCGATGAGCTTGCGGCACAGTCAAATCGATCTTTTCTGCGGATCGCTGAGATTGTCCCGGATCTAAGTAGGGCATCGGATGCGTCGGTAGCAGACGCGAAGCACCAGATCGCGGCTATCACGGCGAGTTCCATCGCGGAGGCGCGAGGTGACATGGCGGACCTAAAGAAGGAGACGCTTCTCAAGGTTGGTGGTGGATTTGTAGCAGGCCTTGCTTTGGCCGCCGGATTTTCACTTTGGATGTTTCCGAAGTTGCGGGCAATCGACATCGAGTCGAACGATCAAATCTCCAAAATCGTTCTAGAGAAAAACACTGAGCTGTCGGAGCAAATTAAGAGACTGCAGAGCGACCTCCTTGAGATGAAATCGAGTATCCAGACGAGCACGCAGAAAAGTCCGGTGGATGCCGCGAAGGCAACAAAGGCGAAGTAGGCGTCAGCATGGTTGCCGTTCCCGAGCGCCCTAAATACGGGCACCGCATTTGGCCTCCGAAGGAGGGTTACGATCTCGTAGCCTCTGTTTACGATCAGTGGTACTGGCGCCCGTTCTGGTTGCAGAACGAGATTCCGCACATCGAGCGCCTCGCGCAAACGGTCGAGGGTGCGCGGCTTGCGCTCGATCTTGGCTGCGGAACAGGCACGTACTGCGCAGTACTCGAACACATTTGCGACGTTGTGGGCGTAGACCCCTCGGCAGAAATGCTAAGAGCTGCGCGGAAACACATTTCGGCAAAAACGCACCTTGTGTGCGGAAGCGCCAGCGCTATTCCGTTAGGAAATGCTGAAGTCGATATCTCCGTTGCCGCTAGATCACTTTGTCATGAGCAAGATCTAGCTGGCGCGTTTCGCGAGTTGGGGCGCGTCACGCGTCGCAGCGGTGTGTGCATTGTCAGTGAAGTGCACCCTCAACATGACTATCCTCGTACACGCATACCGTTGGGCGCCGAAGATGTTCACATCGAGACGTTTAAGCGAACACCGCAGGAAATTATTGACACCGCAACCTCAGAGGGCGCGTGGGAGGTTGAGCATCAATCGGAAGTTCGCTGGAGGGATCTGAATTGGGAGCCAGCAGATCCGCGATTTTCCCGTATCGACCGAACGAGCCATCGAGCGATTTTCTTTGTCATCGGACTTCGGCGTCGCTAATCGGCTCATCGAGTCCGCTGTAGCAGAGTTCGGATTTCTTCCTCGATTATCGCCATGCGCCGCGCTAACGAGACTGCCCTATCGTCTGAAAATGCCGGCAGCCTCTGCACGTTAGCACCGAGTGCCCTATATATTCCCTCGCATGCGCCTTCAATTTCGCGTAGCTGTGATTGCGAGTGATAAACCAATTGATCGGACTGCGCCGGCACCTGCTCGAAGACAAAGGCTGTGACGAAACGGAAGGCACCACATTCCCGAACATAAGGTTCAAGATCAACGTGATCGATTAGTCCGAACGCCAAAACGTCTGGAAGCCCTCTATCGAAGACGGTGACTTGGCTTCGTGGCGCCGCGCCGTGAGTTGCGAGATTGCGCTCGAAGATCCGTTTTACGAGCATTGCCGGATCGGACGTCAGCTCGTTCAAGCTCTTTCCGCGAGCAATTTCCTGTTCCAGTAGTTGTCGGGCCTGCTCCTGACAGGTCGAATAGCCCTTCAAGCGCAATCTCTCAAGAACAGTCGATTTCCCCGTCGACGGTGCTCCAGTTAGCACGATCCAAGCAGTGTCTTCCGATGGGCGACGGGGAAGCTCGCTAAGTTCTGCGAGCGTTTGCTTCAGGTCCAGCATTTTTGTCAAATTCCGTGATTGTCCGGGAATGACCTAGGCCGGTGCCAGGAGGGGTCTAGTGACACTCGATGACCGAAGGTTCCGATGATGAGTGCCACTAGACGCAATTGCAGACTAGAGCTGGCCTCAATGCGCGTCTCCGCTCCGGCATTGGGTGCAGGCCAAACCGCCAAGCCGCAGCGATTCCCTATTTGAGCTGCAGCTGATCCAAGAGCTCCAAAGTCTGATCCGCGCTATCGACGGCCTCTTTCATGCGGCCTAAGCGATCCTCACACAGCTTCAGATACTCTCTGAAGAAGCTCTCGCTCTTGCCTAGGAACCTCTCTCGAACGTCGAGCGGCGCGTCCTTCAAGGGCACTGCGTCGGCTCTGCGTTCCTGCGTCAACGCTGCAGGTTCCCGGGTGAAATATAGGCCCCAGCGCCCACCTCTTCGCTCGAGAGACACCCTCTCGTCGCGATGGCTAAGCGCCGACAAGACTGCCGCCACGACCGCAAGTCCGTTGTCATTCAAACTGTTCTGAAGCGGATTCAAGCTGAAAGTAGTGAACGGGATACCAAAGCCCTCTCCCAGTTTGTGCGCCCAGGTGTCCAACTGGACGACGCGGTTCGTCACGGAATCCTCGTAACGAGTGAGTTGGGACAGCTGCGGCTGAAGAAGGCTGGATTCAAACGTTAGGCCAGCGCTGCGGCTCGTCGAGGAACGGCGAGGGCTTGCGCTCGTCAGAGCGCGATCTTGCGTAGACATAATCGATCCTTTTGAGGCGTCAGCCTCAAGAGATCTCACCAAAAGTGATGAGAACAACCGTCAGGTCGATGGCAATGCTATTTAGCCATCCGAACAACGTCAAGCCTGAGATTGACAGATTCGAAGTATTCGCTCCGGTGACGCGGCAACCCGCTAAGGATTCATGGTTCTGACGGCATTGAAGGATCACATCAGATGACCGGGCGCGAGTTGCGCGTTGGCGATACCGTACAAAATCGGCGCATTTCGAAGCCAGAGTCGATATTCAGTGCCAGTTAATGAATGCTCCGGCGAACAATCAACAATCCATTGCCTCAGAAGGTAACTTGCGAGTGCTGCGCGCACCCGAATTTTGAGCACGCCGTCAGTCATGTTGTAGTCCATTGCGACAATTTCAGGGCGCTGCTCCTTAGGATGCGGGACCAGTTCTAGTTCCAGGACGCGGCCCCACTCCAAGTCGTGCTGAGGCATCTCGTGTTCTTCGACTTTCCCAGTCGGTCGTTCGCGAACGTCATGGATACGCGTCAGAACGAAGTCGATGAAGTCACGGCGTCGCCGATCGTAGGCGCGGACATGCCAACGCAGGCCGTTGTTGGCAAGCGCGAATGGAACTATCTCGCGAGTAAGCTCGCCGCTAGTGAACGAACTGTAACGGATCTCTATCGGGCGTTTAAGATGAATCGCCCGGGAAATCGGTGCAAGAATCTCCACGCTCGGATTACACAACTGCGGCGGTATCTCACACGGTAGGAGTGGTCGCGCGCGACTCGCCTGACTTTCTCCAAAGCCCCGAGAGAGGCCGGTCAGAACCCGCTCCACGTCGTGCGTGAAGACTCCAGAAAAGTTTTCGGGCGTCCGGTAAGTTTTGGTCACCGGTTCCAATTCGATCTTGCCGCGGAGAACGCGTCGGTAGTAAGCGATGTCTCTCGTCGCCGCAGCAGTGCCGATGTTGAATCGCTCCATTAGGTCGGCTCGTCGAAGCTCACCAATGAAAAAGCAGCGAAAGTCGATAAATACGAGCCGCTCGCGCACTCCCGCTGCGACTGCAGGCTCACGTATCGCCTTACGCTTTGCATTTGCTCGAACTTTATTGGTCATCCAATTGAATACCTGAAAGAAATGCGGAAAGGCGCCGCCTGAACTATACACGATCAATTTGATCGCATATCATCATCAAAGTGATTTAGTCCGTTCTGCCGCCGAGCCCCCCTGCTGACGACTGCATCGAACCAATCACCGGCACGTGGGGCGCTTCCCGATTAGCCGGCTGCTTCCCTCGTAATTGGATCTGCGATGTGCGCGGCTCACCGGTGCACATCCCAAATTCCCGCGCGAAAGAGCGACGGGAGGGAATGATGTTGAGTAAACCGAGCCGTTCACCCCGGCACAGATTCGCGAACTGCGTATCTCCAGAACGCAGAGCACGCGATTCACTCCTCAGGCAGTCGCGCGATGGCCTTGCTGCGAAGGACGCCTACGTGGATAGAGCAGCGTCGGGCGCAACCGAGCACGGACACGCGGGATTCACACTCGATGGCTGACTTCCACATCCTCGCGCTATCGGGTGGGGGCTTTCGAGGCCTGTATACCGCCACGGTGCTAAAACACCTTGAGGAGAGCCTCGGCGCGCCTTTGGCGAATCGGTTCGACCTGACTTGTGGGACCTCGGCGGGTGGGCTCCTGGCTTTAGGCGTTGCGTCGGGTATGCGTGCCTCCGAACTGCAAGCGTTGTTCGAATGCGACGGCAGGCGCATCTTCGGTGCACGCAGTATCGTGCGGCGGGTCTTGTCGAAGTTCATCGTCGCTAAACATTCGTCCACGGGGTTGCGGGCCGTGTTGGAGGAACGCTTCAAAGAAAAAACCCTAGGCGACCTGCAGCACCGCGTACTGATACCGACGGTCAACTACAGCACCGGGAAGGGGCAGTTCTTCAAAACGCCGCATACCCCTGCGTTCGAGATGGATCACCGTCAGCGCTTGGTGGACGTTGCGATGGCCACCTCCGCCGCGCCCACCTACTTCCCGCTTCACCGCATCCAGAACGAGGGCGTCTTTGCCGACGGCGGGCTGGTCGGTAACTCGCCGGGCTTTTTTGGTCTGCACGAAGCGCGGCAAGTCCTGCAGATCCCGGCTACGACAACAATCCGCTTGCTGGCAATCGGCACCATGACGCTCGGTGCAACTCTCCGTGGATCCGCATTTCTCGATCGCGGAATCGCGCTTTGGGGCTCTAAGGTGTTTGATTTGGTTATCTCCGCCCAAGAGAACGCCGTCGATTCGATGTTGAGGCACATCTTGAATACCAACTACGTGCGCATCGATGACCTTGCAACCCCCGACCAGAGCAAAGACATCGCATCGCTCGATCATGTGTCGCCCGGCGCGATCGATGTGCTCGTCAGCCGCGGAACTCAGGCGGCGCGGCGGGCGCTGGGCGACCCTGCGTTTGCGCCTTTCCGGTCACATCTCGCAGAGCGTCCAACGTTTTTTCACGGACCCAACAGAGCCGTGTAGGTAATTGTCATGCTCAACCTCAGTTCGTTGTTCTTTTCTTCAGTCGAGCAGCCCACGTTGCTCGCGCGGCTCGACCTCGAAACGGCGCAGCGTGAGTACATAAGACAGGCCAAATCCGAAGTGCGCGACTGTCTGCGCGCGCAGCTACCTATCGTTTTGCGAGAGCAGGGCTACACGGGACCGACTGTGCGCCCCCGCTTCTTCACCCAGGGATCTTGGGCATATAAGACACTCAACGCGCCGGCACGTTATCCGCAGCAGGCCGACGTCGACGACGGCGCATACTTGCCTCTCAGCTTCGTGGCGCAAGCGCCGAAGCCGAGTCTCGCGAGCGCCGTATTTTTCGCGGCAGCTCAGGCGGCTCTAATGCCGCTCGTCAAGCTCCGCAACTGGGCGCTCGTCACGGATAAACCGACCTGTGTTCGAATTGTCATCTCTCCCTTCGCGCACATCGATATTCCGCTTTACGCGATTCCGGATGACGAGTTCGAGACCCTACAGAAAGCTGCGCTTTCGACCTACGGCTACATGGCACTTGATGAGGCGATGACCAGGGCCGAGCGCGACGCTTGGACAGCACTTCCCACCGACCATGTGCTACTTGCCCACCGCAAAGATAATTGGGTGAAGTCCGACCCGAGGTTGGTGAAACAGTGGTTCCTCGAGGAGGTCGAGCGCCACGGCGAACAGTTTCGGCGCGTTGTCCGCTACCTCAAAGCATTCCGCGACTGGCAGTGGCCGACGAACGGTCCCGCATCGATTCTGCTGATGGCAGCGTCCGCGCCGCTATTCGATGCACGCGATCGTCGCGACGACTTGGCCTTGCTCGATGTTGTCGAACGCCTCCCAAGCGCGCTGCGTGACGGCGTCTGCAATCCAAAGGATCCGTCGGAGTCGCTGACGGATCGCCTCGGCAAGGAAGGCATCAGGGATGCAGTGTCCAAACTGGAGGTTCTGGAGAACTACTTGCGCGGTGCCCTCAACGCCAGCAACGCAGAGCAAGCGTGCGCATGGCTGATACATCAGTTCGGTGAGCGTTTCCCCAACGAGCCGAAGCACGTCAAACGGGCAACGGTGGTCGCAACTGTCCTGGCCGCGCCAGCAGTCGCCGTCGCATCGCCGTTAGTTGGTCGCACACAGGCGGGATGACATCCCGCGAATCACCAATCGCTGGCCTCACGCGCGCGCTAGCCGCGCATGGCTTCGTTTATCGAGGGCGGAATACCGATAGCTGGCTGACTTTCGGAGGCTCGCTTACTGCGGAAGGGACAATTCACGCAATCCAGTTGGCCGTTCAACCCGAAGGTCGCGAATTGCCGCGGATCGTGCTTGAGAGTATTCCGGCCGAGCTACGTCCAATCGCCCCGCACCTGGGGAGTAATGGCGGCCTCTGCTACGCAATGGCCGGCAGCATCGTGCTAGATGTCTTCGATATCGCGGGACAGACCTTGGCTTGCGTGGACCGAGCCCAGCAAATCCTTAGCAGCATGTTGCGAGGCGAGCTAATCGCCGACCTTGAGGAAGAGTTCTTCGCATACTGGAATGGTGATTTCTGCTTCATGGACCTGAGGCAGTCTTCGCACGACAGGGTCGAATGCATCATCGCCAAACGTCATCAGCAGGGACGCGTGGCGGTTTTTGTCACTAACGACAGAATGCGTACGTTGTCAAAGATTGCGGCCTTCGGTGCGCACGAGGACGACAGCATCCACGCGACCGTTCGTCGCATCAAAACCGACGCCAAGCCTCGTCCGCTTGCGAGCGACTGGCCGCCACGCACGGTGCGCGATGTTTTGCACTGGCAGGGACTGCTCGACATGTCTTGCCGTCGCAAGCTCGACAGACACGTGACTGAAGTATTCAAAAGCGGACAGCACTGGATGTTGTGCGTGATTGAGTCACCCAAGCTTCCCTACGCGTTCTGGATCGACTTCACGAAATTCCGGCGAGTCAAGGGCGCACGCCGCGTAACTCAGGCCCGTGAGTTCGTCTACGGCGCCGAGGTTACCCCCGTGAGCTGCGTGCGAGTCGACAACCAATATATTGTGGAGCGCGCGGCCCCCGACCGAGCGTCGCTGATGAAACGCCGGATTGCCGTGGTGGGTTGCGGCACCATAGGCGGCTATCTCGCAGAGCTGGTCGTGAAGGCCGGTGCGGGGAGTGATGGCGGCGTGCTGACGCTAGTCGACAACGACGTCCTGTTGCCGCAAAACATCGGACGCCATCGACTTGGCTTCGACTCCATTCTCAAGAATAAGGCAGTCGCGCTCGCTGAGGAAATGTCGCGCAACATGCCCGGTGCCGACATTCGCGCATTGCCGGTCGATTGTATGCAGGCCGATTTGGCAGGCTTCGACATAGTGGTGAACGCCACGGGGGAAGAGGCCCTGGGCCATTTGCTCACTTCGAAGTTGCTCGCCCCACGTTTCGTGCCGTCGTTAACTGTTTGGATCGAGGGTCCTGGAACTGTGGTTCGCGCGCTCTTGCGGGACACCCATGCCGCTGCTTGCACTCGATGTATGAGCTCTTCAGATCGACGGCCCCTGTACGCAGCCATTGAAGGTGAGATGCCCACGCTACTCGCCGGTCAAGGTTGTGAAAGCCTCTACGTGCCATTCCCCGCAACAGCCTCGGTCCAGGCCGCGTGTTTGGCAACCGAGATACTGACCGATTGGGCAGGTGGGGTTACATCTCCACGACTGCGCACGCGTGTACTCGATGCGCGTTTCCTCAAGGGTGCCGCAGATCAAAACCCGCCATCACTTATAGGTTGCCCGGCATGCGGTACGTAGATTCATGGACTACTTCGGACAAAAGGGTGCTCGTGTACTTCGTCCCTCATGTCTTACAGAAATTTGTGCGGCACCGGCAGCGCCTTTCGCGTCAACCTGAGTCCGGGGGAGTATTACTCGGCCGTCGTCGGGGCCAACACGTGGAAGTCGCCTACGCCACATCGCCGTTCTCCACCGACGAGAGATCGCGGACCGGGTTTGTAAGGCAAGAACTTGGACACCAAGCCGCGGCGATAGACCTATGGGCAGCGAATGAGGGAAAGATCGACTATCTAGGTGAATGGCACACTCACCCAGAAGTTACGCCAGCGCCTTCGGGCATCGACCGTCGCGAATGGCGATTGCTCACTACCGGGCATTCACGTCGCACACCCCTCGTGGCAGTCATCGTTGGCACAGCATCACTATATGTGGCGTTGCTCGTGCGCGGAAAGATCGATCCACTGGTGGCGTCATCTTGACGGTGAAGTGCGGCGTGCTACTTCACGTCCCACTGGGGGCCGATAGGCCATCGCTTCACAGCATCCTCGAATCGTTTGACATTGTCGCCATCGGAAGCTACGCGTCGTAGTCGCAACGATCCGTGGGTCGGGGTGCTGGTCCAATAGTTGCCGTGAAGCACAGAACTGTCGGTCAACAATTCGAGATCGCCTGCCCCATTGACGAGCGTCCGCGTCCCAGGATAGTCGTTCTTTAACTCGAAAACGTAAGCGAGTCGAACTGCCTGCGTGCGACCATTGCGGAGGAGCGCCTCAACTTTCGACTCCCCGACTTGACGATCAGTAAAACTCTGAATCGACAGGCTCAGGTAAGTCTGGCGGACGACGAAGACAATGGGCTTTCTGAGCGGTGGGTCGGTGGGCTTGCGGCCGTAATCGGACGACAGGTAGCCTAGCCACACGCCACGAACCAATGGCTGGTCGGTCCACTTGTGGATCCAAGCCCAACGCCATGCCCACCTGTAAAAGACCCAGAAGAGTCCAGTTGTGATGGTCAGCGCGGCTGATCCCCAACGAAACAACTGTACCAGGGAATACTCCGCTCCCGAATGAACTTGGGCTGCGGCAATCGCTACCGCGATGATCCCGCACACGACAGCGAACGCTTTCTTCAAGCTGCTGAACTGCGCCGACGTCAGTGTCAGGTTCTCCATCAGGTCATCGGCCGCGTCACGGCAGCACCCTTCCGAAAGACAAGCGGCCCGCCATGGTCACTAAGCAAGGCTGCGCAAGCGACCGATTCAATGCGTGAACCTGCGAGCGCCGCCATTTGTCTTGCCCCGATGGGCAGCATGCCCCGTCGCACCGCCGGAAGAACTTCGGGCGGCGGCGCAAGAAACTGGCAGACGTGGGTCAACGTGCCAGCTCTGACGTCCACCAAGTGAAAGCCGTCATGCCACAGGGAGGCCACGGATGAGATCGCAACAAGCACATCAGCAATGTTTGCGACGCCTTCCACTGGAAGCACAGGCTGGAATAGCGACTCATCTCCGAGCGCTGCGACTGGCAGTCGTAGTGGGGCAACGTAGAAGATGAGCCCAAGCCCCGTGAAGCTGGCAGACGCTTTTGCGCGCACGCGGTCGAGTAAATCAAAGGCGAAGTCGGTGGCGTGATCCATTCCTACAAGATACAGCGACCCTCGGTCGCAGAGCCAGCGATGTAGAGACTTCTCGTACGCCGTCAGGATGGACGTTCGCTCCACCTGCTTCCCCAGACGTTCGAAGGTATCCGATAACGTCCATTCGCGCAGATCCTCAGTCGGCAAAGACCCCCACTGCAACATGCGTAAGCGGCCATATTCGACAGATTTGCAGGATAGCCTCGCGGCGGCTCTTTGATTCAAATGTGCTGCATGTCGAACGGCAGCACGCATCTCTCAACGTGGGTCAGTCAGGAGACGAAGCAGCGTTTTACCGCGCTCGCTCAAGGGCTCGGGCTGTCTGAGTCGGCGCTGCTCAAGCGGTCGGTGCAGCTGATGCTTCTGAGCATGGACGCGACGAGCGCCAGCATGCTCGATGCTCCAGCGAAAGTGCCGCGGGACCTACGGCTCTACGTTCGCCTGCGCCACGCAGATCACCTCCTGCTGAAGGAACGAGCTGGAGCCCGAGGGATGGCACCGGCGACGTATGTCGCCACGCTTACGCGCTCCCATCTGCACGCAGTCGCCCCGCTGCCTGATCGCGAACTGGACGAATTGAAGCGAGCCGTTGCGGCTCTCGGACTGGTCGGCCGGAACCTCAACCAAATCGCGCGAGCGGCGAACCAGGGCGCCATCCTCAATGGGCCTACGCTGACCGACCTTCGTGCCGTCCTACGCGCACTCGAAGCCTTACGTGACCACTTTAAGGCAGTGCTGAAGACGAACGCGGATTCCTGGGAGTCAGGCCATGCCGAAACGAACTGGACTTGACCCGCTTTCGTGGACTCTTCAGTGTCACAAACCGAGGAGTCTTCAATGGCAAAGAAGGGTACGAGATACACGCCGGAGTTCCGGCGGCAGATGGTGGAGCTGCATCGTGCGGGCCGCTCATTCGAGGAACTTGCGAAGGAGTTCGGCTGCACCGGCTGGACGATTCGTCAGTGGGTGAAGCAGGCGGCGCGCGATACAGGCCGGGGTGATGGCGGCCTGACGAGCACCGAGCGCGAGGAGCTCACGCGGCTGCGCCGTGAGAACCGGCGGCTGAAGGAAGAGCGGGAGATCCTTGCAAAAGCCGCGGCCTGGTTCGCGAACGAGGCGCCCGCGAAATCGAAGCGCTCTTCGGATTCGTGAAGGCGAACCAGGCCACCCAGTCAGTTGCGCAGATGTGCCGGCTGCTGGGCATTTCCAAGAGCGGTTACTACGCGTGGCTGAGCCGACCCATGTCAGCACGGGCACGTGAGGACATCGCCCTGACCGCGAAGATCCACGCGATTTATCGTTTTTCGCGCGAGACCTACGGAGCGCCCAACATCCACGCGGAGCTGGCCGATGCGCATCAGATCCGCGTCGGACGCAAACGCGTGGCGCGGCTGATGCGCGCGGAGGGGCTGCGTGGGGCGAGTCTGCGGAAGTTCGTGGTGACCACCACGAGCGATCCGAAAGCCGCGCGCGCGGTGGATCTGGTGGAACGGCGCTTCTATTCAGAGGGTCCGGACAGACTCTGGGTGGCGGACATCACCTACGTTCCGACATGGGCGGGATTTGTGTATCTGGCGATCGTGCTGGACGTGTACTCGCGACGGATCGTCGGGTGGGCCATGGAAACGCACCTGAAGACCGAGCTGATCCTCGCGGCTCTCGACATGGCTCTCGCGCAGCGCCGCCCTGAAGGCGTGATTCATCACTCCGATAGGGGCTGTCAGTACACGAGCTACGCGTTCGGCAAGCGCTGCCAGGAGGCGCATGTCATGCCGTCGATGGGCTCGGTGGGAGATGCGTACGATAACGCGATGGCGGAGAGCTTATTCGCGACACTCGAGCGTGAGTTGCTCAGCCGTCGGCGCTTCAAGTCGCAGGCCGAAGCGAAGATGGCCGTGTTTGAATGGATCGAAGGCTGGTACAACCTGCATCGTCGCCATTCTTCGTTGGGCTATCGTTCACCAATCAACTACGAACGTGCGCACCGGCGAGCAACTCGGCGCAGGCTGTCGCGAGAGCTTCTGCCGCTGGCGCGTCAGACTACGCTGCGTTGTAAGATCCAAAGGAGGACGGGAATCACAAAGACCGTGAGATTGAGATAGAAAACTGTCCACGGAAGCGGGGCAGGTCCAAACCGTTGACCTGCGTTGTGGCAGCGACCGGCCGCTGCTGGACATTGCGAGCTATGGCCGAAGTGCGCCGGGACACGGACGCGCTTACACGAGCGCGGAGATTGCGCACGCATTGCGCACCGCTCGAGGTGCCCCGGAAGTCATGGTCAAGGTCTCCGGTGGCGCGCGAACGCTTCGAGGTGTTGCCTCACACCTCGATTACATAGGACGTGAAGGACGCGGCGACATCGAGACAGACGACGGCCAGATCCTCCACGAGAAGGGAATCGAGAACGCGCTACTGAGCGATTGGGATCTGGACCTGCCTGCGGGACGCGGCGCGCGCGGCCGCACTCGCAAGCCCTCGAAGCTCGTCCACAATCTCGTGTTCTCCATGCCCGAGGGCACGCCGCCGGATAAGCTGCTCAAGGCGGTCCGGACATTCGCCTCGAACGAGTTTGGCTTGCGTCACCGCTACGCGATGACCCTGCACACGGATCAGCGCCACCCGCACGTGCACGTCGTCGTGAAAGCCATCAGTGAAGACGGTGAGCGCCTGAACATCCGAAGAGCGACGCTCAGGCAATGGCGGCAGGACTTCGCACAGTGCCTGCGTGGCCTCGGCATAGAAGCGAACGCGACGGAACGCGCGGTACGCGGCGCGGTGACGCCGCGCAAGCTCGACGGCATTCACCGGGCCGCGCGTCGAGGAGCATCAACTCACATGCAGCGCCGCGCCGAGAACGTGGCACACGAGCTCGCGCAGCGTGACCTCCGTGTAGAGCCTGGCAAAAACACGCTGACGCGCACACGCGATGCTGTCCTTCGAGGCTGGACGACCCTCGCAGACGCGTTGGACATTAGCGGACGTCTGAGCGAGGCGGCAGCGATTCGCAAGTTCACCGCGCGCATGCCCGCGCCAGCTACAGAGAAAGAGTGGATTGCTGACAGACTCCGCGAAGCGCGCCAGAGAACCCGGACTGCAGAGAGCCCCGAACTGACTCGTTAATCGTGAATGCGACACCTTGCAACAGATTGCACCAGCTTGCGACGCCATCCCCGCGTGCGCGCGCAGTCTGCAACACGTGTATGTGGTCAAACTCGTCGCTTTCACCAATTGCCGCAAAGGACATCCCGGGCAGACAGTGGAGCCAGAACTCTCACGATGGAACTCACGCACATGGCAGGCACTGTGTCGACGAACGATGGAGCACCCGTCACGCGAAGCGCGCCGACGACCAACGCCCGGATTCTGCGGCTACCGCAAGTCTGCGCGATGACCGGCCTCGGACGCTCGATGATCTATCAGATGGAAGCGGAACGACGCTTCCCACCCCGCGTCAATATCGGCGTCCGCGCTGTCGGCTGGGTGGAAAGCGAAGTTCAAGAGTGGTTGCGCAGAAGAATCGAGAGCCGCCGGGCGCAGTGCGCGCCTTCGGCGTGACTCGATCGCTCGTCAGCGGGAAGCGACACATGGCGCCCCTCACCCGCCAACTTGCATGGGAAAGCGCCGCCCGAAACGGCGCCTTCCCAACCGCACCGATTGCTTCCTCCTTACCGCGCACGTCGAGGCGCAACGGTATCGTCAAGTCTTACGGTCAGTGCCGCCAGCATCCGCGCGGTTCGCGCCTCCGCGCTTGCCGGTCGCTTTCGGTACTCGAACGAACTCAAGTGGCAGACCAGCACCATCACCACAGACGTGAGCACCTCCTTGAGGGTCACTGGCTTCCACTTGCGGTGGCCACGTCTCGACCGCACCTGACGCATCAACGCAGCCGCCGTATCGATCGCGGCGGAGAAGGCTTCGGGACTACCTATAGCCTTCCTGAACTCGCGTTCTGCCGACTGAAGCTCGCGCGTGCTACGCGCGCCCGACGCTTTCCGTTTCTTTCGGGCACTCACGCGCGCAGCTCCCGAATCCCGACGTCAAGCTCGTCATACACAGCCCGCAGCGCGCACAGGCCGTGTTCGAGTGTCGTAATGTCCTCCCCGATGTCGTGATCCGGATTCGGCTGGCTGTCCTCCTGTGTGTTGGCCAGCGAGCGCGTTGCCGTCGCAAGAATCGACAGCGCATCGGAGAACCGACCCATGAGCGCGGCGAAGTCCGTCGGACTGCGCCGCCCGGCCCTGGCTGATTTCGACTTGAGAGAAACGGACCTGCCGGCTTTGCTCCGCCGGCTAGAATGGCGATGTCGTGAACCCATGTGGCACCTCTGCGTAGGTGTTGCGTGGTAGCCGTCCGCCGTGGTTACAGCCACGGTGGGCGGCGCTCTTGGAGGGTTCAGGACCGGAGGGGATATCGTTGGGGGTATTGCAGGCTCTCAGAGCGTCCCGGAGCCTATAAATCTAGGCATTTCCGTCAACGCTGCGGCGCCGGCCGGGGGCGCCAGACCCCTGTTTCGACCTGTCTGACGGCGTCCTCTTCCGTCACGAAAACCCCTATTTTTCCCGGCGAAAACTGTCCGATGGTGTCCTCGGGTGTCTGAGGGCATCGTAGCACAGGTGGGGTCTAAACTAGGGGTACCGAAGGCGGTTGGGGTACCGGGAGGCGATTCAATGCCGGTTTTGTCGGAGGCGCGCGTGAGGACCGCGAAGCCATTAGATAAGGCATACAAGCTGTACACGCACGTTCTTGTTGGCTTTCGTCATGCGCATTGCTTCCCTTAGCGAGATAGTCAATTCGGCGCTCTAGCTGGCGACAGACTAGCAAGAAACAGTGCAAACGGTTTGATGTGCTGACCGACACTCGCCGATTCGAGAGCGGCCATGTATTCGGCACGCCTTTCCACCGGAACGATCGTCCATGAATAGCCACCCGCCGCCATCATGGCGTTCATGAGGAAGCGCCCCATGCGGCCGTTCCCATCCATGTACGGATGTATGTACACAAAAGCGAAGTGCCCGAGGACCACGCGAACGGCGGCTTCCGTCTCGGCCTTGAGAAGCTCGAAGAACGCGGGCATCAGTTCTCGAACCGCTTCGCAGCTCGGTGGAACGTGCATCGAGCGACGGATGAAGACGGGGCCGTTGCGAAGGCCCGCAAGGTCACCCGGCTTCAGGATCTTCGCCGTCACGCTCGGTTCAAACAGTTGGCTGTACCACGTGTCATAGTCTCTTCGAACTACTTCGCCAGGATTCTCGCCTTTCAAGATTGAAGCGAGACTAACTTTCACGCTCTGGAATGCTTGCCAGTAGCCGCGAGCCGCCAACGCATCCCTGCTCTTCAGATCGTCCTCGTTCTTGTCCGGATTCCACTTTCCTGAATGCACGCGCTCGATGAGATCAGCGCTCACGCGATAGCCTTCGATTGAGAGTGAGTTGTAGGCGTCGGCGGCGTAGAGGTCGTCAACCTTCTTCAGGTACGCTTTCGCGCCACGAGGCAGCCCCGGCGGCGCAGGAAAGTTTGCCAGGACATCCGGGCGCATCGCCGCCCACATCAGCTTCAGCCGAGTGACGTATGGGGATGTTTCTCGCGATCCGAAGACGACCGAAGACTTGTCAGTGAAGGGATCGGTTTCGTTGACCACGTACCCAGCCGTCTTCATCCGACCCACTATCCGATCAGCTATTTCGTCGCGTCCTATATTGCGGAACGCGCCGCCGAGTCGGCCCGCCACAGCGCTATTGCCGCCGTCGAGAAGCCGACGAAGGATCTCGGTCGGATCGGAAATCGCCGCGAGTGCGCTGCGTAGTTCGTTGGGCTTGGCCTTGAATTGAGTTGGCGCGCAAGCAATCAGGGCCGCGGGCATCCTGAAAATGCGCAGCCCGTCTTTGACTTCAATATCGGCTGCCGGGGGCAATGCCAGACGAATATCGAAGATCGACGTCCCATGCAGAAGCGCGGTCGGCTTGTTTCCGCCGTTCGGGGTTCGAACGAGCAACTGTCGAGGAACAGTCCGATCACCTACATGAAGCGCAATCGACTGTTCCGGACTCAGGCACCAGTCATCGTCAAAGCGTTCATTCAAATACGCCGCGCAGAAGGACCAGAAGGATGCGTACCAGCCGGTGCTCTCGCCTTCCGGTTCGTCCGGGCGCGACGGGACGTACCAGCCCTTCATCACCTCGCGGATGAAGCCGGCCTTCTGCAGGCGCTGGCGATGTGTGCGGGAAAGCTGGCTGGCGCGAATCGCGACGGCGCCTCCGTCCTGAAGCATCTTCAGAGCCGATAGAGAATCAGCGAGCTTTTCGGAGGGCGCGGCCATGAGCGTATTGCGAAAACTAGGTTATGGTGTCTTACCAGTTCTAGGTTATTCGGTATAGCGGTTTCTAGGTTATTGTGTAGCAGAATAAACATTTTACTGCATTAACAATATCTTAGGAGATACGCTCAACCGCCTAACCGGCCGCCATTCTCCACTTAACAAGGATGGCACCGAGAACCGAAGGGATGGCTAAGAACGCCCAAACGATCGCGCACGCGGCCATCATTTCGATAAACTCGAAGCCATACGCCCTCGGACGCTCCAGCGTACGCACCACGTAAAACAGAGCCGCCACAACTCCTGCCGCCAATCCTGTAACCAACACGGGACGACGCCGATTAAGCCGCGCTATTAGGGCGCCCCGAGCGAGGAAAAAGAGCGTGGGCAGGCCCAAGAATGCCGTCATGAAAAGGGCTGCGCCACGATCACATTTCCCAAAGGGATATTCGACGACAGCGACTGCCTGCGCGTTCCCCATCTCAACAGATGGGTATTTGGGCAACGGCGCGAGCCATCCGATGTATTTGCACGAGTCAGTGCCCTCGACCCAGAGCACCAGTAGTCCAACGCTGAGCAGCGTTATCGTCATCGTGAGCGCGAGCGAACGGACTGTCATATCTATGCCTCAGTCTGCGGGTCATCTTGCCGGCCAGGTCGCAGTCGGATTCTGAAGCCGCGCCAACCGCGCCGGCGGGTCAGGTTGAAGCGGCCGCTTCTCTCCCTTCAAATTCTCGATGTCCGTGATCGCATATGTTCCACGAGCTGTACAGCTAGCCGTTCTCGATCTGTTTGCACGCGCGGCAGATTCTTTGCGAAGTAGCGAACATCACCCAGGACGATCTCGCCCTGGCTGTCGAGAATGTCCGCCACCGTCTGCCATTGTGTGAGGACGTCCCTGCTCGTCTCCTCCAGCTTTGAGCGCTTCGGATCGACAATACGGCCCGTCGCCTGCAGCTCCTTGGCAATCGATTCGACTCGGGCCCGGACGGCCGTCGAATGGACGTGCCTCTGAGCCCGATACACCGCGTCCCTCCTCCCTCCCTTGTTCCGGCCCCGATATACGCTCGGAGTCGCGTTCGCAGCCACGCCCGGCTCGCGCATCTTCTCCGCGAAGTCCTCACGCCAGGCGCGCAACATCGGCTTGTCGATATGAAGACGCGGCCCTTTGTCGCGCTCGATGAGTTCCGCGCTCACGCAATATCCTTCGATCGAAAGTGAGTTGTAGGCATCGGATGCGTACAGGTCATCCACCATCTTCAGGTAGGAATTCGCGTCACGCGGGAGACCGGCGGCGCTGGGAAGTTCGCAAGGATGTCCGGGCGCATCGCCGCCCACATCAGCTTCAACCGACTAACGTAGGGAGATTTTTTCGGGATTCGAAAACGACGGCTGACTTTTCGCTGAAAGGATCGGTTTCGTTGACCGTGTAGCCAGCGGTCTTCATCCGGCTGCCGATTCGATCGGCTATCTCGTCGCGTCCGATGTTTCGAAACGCGCCCGCAATTCGCCCCGCCTCGACGCTGCGCCCGCCATCAAGGAGGCGATGAAGGATTTCTGTCGGATCGGAAATCGAGACGAGCGCGCTGCGCAAGTCGTTTGGCCTGGCTTTGAATTGAGTTGGCGCGCAAGCGATCAAGGCCCCGGTTGGTGTACGGTACGGCTACACTCTCACGGTCGCACAGGCTCTCGCCGAGGCGCCATTCAAGCTTCCGACGTGGAGCGTCAGCCATGCCCACAATTGAGATCCCCCAATCCGTCCTCGAAGCGGCCGACATCAGCGCCATCACGCGGATCATTCTTCGTGAGCGCGAATCGCGCGACCAAGGTCGCTGGACGAGCATGCGCGAGTGCTTCCACGACGACGCGCTGATCCGCATCAGCTGGATCACCGGCAACGCGGACGAGTTCGTGAATGGCTCCATCGACATGGCGCGACGCGGAGTGCTGGCCAAACACCGGCTCGCGCCGGTGCTCGTTCGACTGAATGGGAATCGAGCGATCGCGACGCTCGGTGGCGCCGTCGACATTCCGGTGAAAGTCGGTGGCATCGACGCGCATCTTTCCAGCTACGCACGGTTCTTCTACAAAGCCGAGCGCCGACAGGAACAGTGGAAACTTTCGGGCTTCGACGGAGCTTACGTTCGTGACGAACTCGTGGCGGCAATTCCCGGCCAGACGCTCTCGATCAATGCGAACGATCTCTGCGGATTCAGGAAGTCCTACCAACTGCTCTCCTACATCCTGAGCGGCAACGGCTATCGCGTGAACAACGAGCTACCCGGTGAAGATCGTCCCGAAAGCGTTCAGGCGCTGCAAGCCGAGCTGTTTGCGTGGGCGGCGTCAAGCCGTAATCGCGCGGTAAGCACGTTTAGTCGCGCGTGCCGGGGCGTCCGAGCTCGGCGCTCCCCTTTCGAGAGACCCCTTCCTCCGTCAACTGACCGACTGACTGCCGCGCTTCCCGCGCGCAGTATTCGCGTCCCCGGCGCGGTGCCGTATTTCTTAACGCAAGATTCACAGAGCTTGGCGAACTCGCCCATCCTCGCCCGCTCGAACACGAGTCGATACATATCGGAGACATCAGCCATGAACTACAGGAAGGCCCACTCTCGCACGCGTCATGTCAGCGTGCTTTATGCAGCCGCTCTCGCAGCGTTGCTGTCAGGCTGCGCGAAGACGGATGTTGCTGTCGAGGCCGCCCCGATTCATCTGTCGGAAAGCGTCAACACCGCGGACGCGGCCGACATGCCGGAAGTGGTCGTCAGCGCGTCGCGCGAGCGTCCGAAGGCAATTGGCTAAAGACGGGCGTCGCCGCCGGTGCACCGGTGGCGACGTTAACGACCCTGCAGGGGATGACTCGTCTCAGGTCGCCCGCAGCGCCGTTGCCACAGGCAGCCGCGCGGCGCGCAGCGCCGGCAGCGAACCGCCGATAAGACCAATCGTGAGCGCCCAGAAGATGCTGATGATCAGCAGCCGAGGCGTCACGGTGAGCTTGAAGATGAGCCCGGCCACGTCGACCACGTTGCCGTTGAACAGCACCCACGCGATCAGCGCGCCGAGAAACGCGCCGGGCAGCGCCAGCAACATGCCTTCCAGCAGCACGGACACGATGATCGGCCCGCTATTGAATCCAATGGCCCGCAGTGTCGCGATCTCACGACGACGCGTATCCACCGACGCATACAGACTGTTCAACGCCCCGAAGATGGCGCCGCTCGCCATCACCGTGCCGACGAAATAGGCCACGAAGTCGAGCAGCGAGTTCAACTGCCCGAAGTTGTCCTGCATGCTCTGCGCGGACGTTCTGACGTCGAGCGCAATCGAGGGGTCGGTCGTCAACGCATCCTTGAACCGCTGCATGGAACCGAGCGACTCGAGCTGCACGCTTGCCGACTGATAGGTGTTGCGGCTGAATGCCGTCATCACCGTGTCGGCGTCGCCACGCATCACGCTATCGCCGATCGAATCGTTGCCGGCGAACACGCCCACGATCGTCCATTCGCTGTTCAGCAGGGTGAGGTGATCGCCGATGTTCATGTTCTTGTACATGCGTCGAATCGGGTCGGAGACCGTGACTTCGTGAATCGCCGGGCGGTACTGCCGCCCCTCGATGATCTTCACACCGGATTGCACGAGCGCGGCACCGGGCGTGAAGCCAACGAGATACACGTTGCCACGCTTGCCATCCTTCTTTATCGCGTCGACGCTGACGAACGTACTTGCGACCACGTAAGGCCGCCCGTCCGGCGCGTGCTTGATGCCCGGCGCCCGTTCGACCGCTGCAAGCGCATCGCGTGTCAGCACGCTCTGCGCCGTCGACGTCGCCCCGCGGCTGATCACGTCCACCACATCCGGGCGCGCGCTCTTCCCGCTGAAGATGGTCGCGCCCTCGCGAATAGCGAGCAGCGACACGAGCACACCGACAACGGCGGTCACACCGATCACCGTGACGAGTGATGAGCCTCGTCTCTCGCTGATGCCGCGCAGGCCTGTGCCGGTGAGCGCGAGGGTCTGTTTCAGGAACGTCATGAACGCACTCCTTCCGACTTTCAACGACCCGCGAGGGCTTCGGCGACCTGCAGCTTCAGGCCACGCCACGCCGGCACCGAGCCGCCGATCACGGCCAGCGCCACTGCGAACCCAAGCCCCGCGACGAACACGATGCCGGGCATCGAAGTGAGCCCGATGAAGGTCTTCGCGGCCGGCAGGATGAGCGCCGCGAGCCCAAGGCCCACCATCGCGGCAAACACGCAGAACAGGATGGCCTCCGCCAGGATCAGCATCATCACGAGCTCATCCGAGAATCCCAGCGTCTTCAGCACCGCCAGTTCCGGCACACGCTCGCGAACGGATTGCATCAGCAGCGCGCCGGTCGCAAGCAGCAGCGCGAAGAACACCGCACCGATGATGCCGCCGACAATGAGGTCGATGTCCGCGATACGCTGGAGCTGCGAGGACACCAGATCACCTTCCGACTGGGTGCGCGTCTCATGCGTGGAGTTCGCGAATGCGGCGTCGATAGCGCGCCCCACAGCCGGCGCACGCGCCGGACTTTCCGCCAGGGCGATATACAGCAGCGACGTGTCGCGATCCGCCAGGCGCGCCTCGTTCAGGTAATCGAAATTCACCACGGCGGCATTGGCCCCGTTGGGCTGCGACGGCACATCGAAAATGCCGACGATGTCGAAAGCCCACGCGTTCGTGTTATCGCGTCTCGGCACCTGCGACTGCAGGACCAGGCGATCGCCCACCTTCAACTTGTAGCGATTCGCCGGAATGGAGCCGAGGATGACGCCGGTGCGATTGTTCTTGAGCGCTTCGACCGCCGCCTTCGGCACATCGTAGTCGGAGAACATCCCGAAAAAGGCTTCCGGATCGACCCCGTTCATCGGGATGCCCTGCCCCTGCCTCTGGTAGATCGCAGGAAACTGGACGAGCGGCGTCACGTACTTCACGCCCGGCACGGCCTTGATCTGCGGCAGCAGGCTGATAGGCACCGGCACGCCGAGCGAAACGCTGCTGCCGACATACAGGCGGTCGCTATGCGTGCGCGCGATGGCTTGCTTGATGCCCGAATTGAGCCCCTGCAGGAGCCCGAAGAGCAGGAACGCGCTTGCGATCTGCAGAAGCATGAGCACGGCGCGACCCGTTTTTCGCCAGATACCGGCCCAGACGAGTGGCAGGTACTTCATGATGTTATCCGCTCCCCGACCCGCTTCGAACGCGCGGAAGTGTATTCGCTCGTCCCGGAACCCCAAAGCCATGTACCGGCAAGACGCGGCCTGGCACCGGTGAAACCGCCTATTTCGTTCGAACGGTCGGAAGCCAGAGGCTCGGCGGTCGCCCGCCAGCGTCAATGGCGCACCGAACACCATCGGGAACACGCCCGCGCGCACCGGCCGGGTTGCCCGGCCTCCCACCGGTCATCGCTCCGGCCACTCCTCGGTTTGGATAGACGCCACGCGCATACTCCGCGTCGCCAAGCCGGTCTTGCAGTGGGGGCCACATCAGCCCCGGCTTGCGCCAAAGCACACAATCCGACAGCGCCAACAGCGAGAGTTACGCATGTCCAAGAAAGAATCCATCCAGTCTTCAGCCACGGATCGCTTCGCCCTCGAGCGTCGCAGGTTCCTGCGGGACAGCGCTGTCGGCGCGGGTGCCGCAAGCCTGCTCGCCGCGTTCGGGGTGAGCCAGTACGCCGTGGCCCAGAATGCGCAGCCGGCAGGTGCCCCGGCCGCCGCCGGTGGACCGCCGCCGGGCGCTCGTCCGCCGCCACCGCCGGAGCCGACGGTCTCCCAGCCCGCGCCGCTGAAAGACCTCAAGGGCAAGGTGGCCTACATCACCGCGTCTTCCGACGGCATCGGCCTGGGTATCGCCCGCGCCGCTGCGAATGCCGGCATGAAGGTGTGCATCGGCTATCGCAACGAAGAGCGCCTCGCCGCGGCGGTGGCCCTCTTTCAGAAAGGCCAGGAAGTCTTCCCGGTCAAACATGACGTCACCGACCGTGACGGCTGGGTGAAGGTGCTGGACGAGATCAAGGGCAAGTACGGCAAGTTGCATCTGCTCGTGAACAACGCCGGATCCAAGACGGCTGCCAAAGTGAGCTCCGCGAAGTTCGAGGAATGGGACAACGCGGTCGCCGTCAACTATACGGCCATCTACAACAGCGTTGCGATATGCCTGCCGCACATGCTCGAGCACGGCGAGGGTTCGCACATCCTCTGCACGTCTTCGATGAGCGGCCTGCTTCCGGGCGGCAACCTCGGTGTCTACACGGCGACAAAAATCGCGGCGGTCGGCCTCATGGAGGCGCTGCGCGTCGAGCTCGAAGGCACCACCGTGGGCACATCGGCCTTCGTGCCGGGTGGTGTCAACACCGACAACTACTTCGCATCCGGCGAAGACAATCCGTATCGCGCGGCCCAGCGGGCCAAGGCCGGCGCCACCAATCGTCCACGCAATCCGCCCTCCGGCATGGATCCGCTCGAAGCCGGCGAGCGCGTGCTCAACGGCGTGGTCAACAACGATCTCTTCATCGTCACGCATCCCGAGTACATGCCGGGCACGAAGGAACGCTTCGACGCGATGCTCGCATCCGAGCCGGTTGAAGCGACACCGCCGCCGGAGGCGCGAGTCAAAGCCTCCGCGCGCGTGCTGCATGCGGGCATCTATCCGCGCGAAATCGCGCATCGCAAGAAGGAGCGCAAGTCCTTCCGCAGCGTGACGGTCTGAGGAGCGGATCACCATGAGCAAGACAAAGCAGAACGACAAGACGCTCGACCGACGTCAATTCCTCGGAGCCGGTGCCGCACTGGGCGCGGCCGGCATGGGCGTGATGTTCGCGGGCCTTTCGCGTCAGGTTGTCGCGCAGAACGCGCCGCCGCCCGGTGGTGCGCCGGGCGGCGCACGCCCCCCTCCGCCGCCGGAGCCGACGGTGTCGCAACCGCCGCCGCTCAAGAATCTCAAAGGCAAGGTCGCGTACGTCACGGCGTCTTCCGACGGCATCGGTCTCGGCATTGCGCGCGCCGCTTCGAACGCGGGCATGAAGGTCGTGATCGGCTATCGCAACGAAGAACGCATGAAGGCCGCGATGCCGCTCTTCAAGACCGGCAATGCGGGCGTGATTGCGATCAAGCACGACGTGACGGATCGCGACGGCTGGGTGAAGTTGCTCGCCGAAGTGAACGACAAGTTCGGCAACCTGCACCTGGTCGTGAACAACGCGGGCGTGAAGACCTTGCGCCAGGCGAGCCAGGCCAAGTACGACGAATGGGATAACGCCGTCGCCGTGAACTTCACCGCCATCTACAACAGCGTTGCAACGTGCCTGCCGCACATGCTGAAGCATGGCGAGGGGGGGCATTTCGTGACCACCGCGTCGATGGGCGGGTTGCTGCCGGGGGGTCAACGCGGGCGTGTACACGACCACGAAGATCGCCGCGGTCGGCATCATGGAAGCGCTGCGCGTGGAGCTCGAGTCCACCAGCGTCGGAACGTCGGTCTTCTGCCCGGGTCTCGTCGACACCGACAACTACCCGATGGGCGAAGAGAACCCGTTCCGCGCCGCGCAGATGGCGAAGCTCGCGAACGGGCAGCCGCCGCGCGCGCGCACCGCGCCGGTGGGCATGGATCCGCTCGAAGCGGGCGAGCGCGTGCTGAATGGCGTCGTGAACAACGACCTCTTCATCCTCACGCATCCGGAGTTCAAGGCCGGCATGGCGGAGCGCTATGACGCGATCATGGCCTCCGCGCCCAAGATCGAGACTCCGATTCCGCAGGCGCGCATCGACTCCGAGGTGCGCGTGGCGAGATGCGGTATCTACCAGCGCGAGATCGAGCATCGCGCGAAAAAAAGGAAGAGCTACCGCACCGTCTGACGCTTTCCGTTTCCTTTCCAACAGGGCGCCCGGATATTTTCCGGCGCCCTTTTTGTTGCGCGATGTCCACGAACGACGCTCATCCCACGCATCGTCACCGTGTATCGAGCACTCGTCCCGCGCTTCGACGCGACGAAAAGCTCTTGTATCTAAAAAGCGCGCGGTTGGTCACCCGATCTCGCGGCGTTATCCGCTCATCGCGTGACTTATCGTGTTGTCCGGAAGCTTCTGCTCTCATTTGCTTCAGCAACGCGGGACCCGGTCTCGCGACGAGCGCGGGGATCAAACCGCATGCAACGAGGAGGAGCAGGTCCCATGAAACGCATCAACATCAAGGTGGCGCGCGAGGTCGGTCGGATTCTCGCAGCCAGCGCGGTCGTGGCGGGAGCGAGCGCGGCGAGCCACGCACAGCATCAATCGGATGAAATCACCACTGTCGTCGTGACGGGCTCGCACATCGCGAATCAGGAGCAAGGCGCCCTGCCGGTTCAGGTGATCACGCAGGCGCAGATCGAGCAGACGGGCGCGACGTCCGCCGAACAGTTTCTGAAGACAGTCTGCGTCGCCGTTCAAGGCAATTCGAACGTGGTCTCGGCGAGCACCGCGGGCGCGAATGTAGGCGGCGTGTCAGGCGTCTCGCTCCGCGGCCTCGGCTCGCAGCGAACGCTCGTGCTGGTGAACGGCCGTCGCCTGTCGGGCGGTGGAACGATCACCGACAGCACCTCGGTCGATGTGAACAGTATTCCGCTCGCGGCGATCGACCACGTCGAGGTGTACAAGAACGGCGGCTCGGCCGTCTACGGAAGCGACGCCATCGCGGGCGTCATCAACTTCGTGATCAAGGACAGCTTCCAGGGCGCGACCGCAACGGTATTCGGCGGTGGCACACAGGATGGCGGCGGCGGCATCAAGCGTGCGAACGGCGCGATCGGCATGGGCGATCTCAATGCGGATCGCTACAACGTGATGCTGACCGCGAGCTATCAGAAGGAAAATTCGCTGTTCGGGCGCGATCGGGGCTTCTCGAGAAGCGGCATCAATGCGGGCGCGCTGAACGACACTTCGTCGGGCAACACTTTCCCGGCCAACTTGTTTATCCCGGATCCCGGCGAACTGGCTCTCCCCGGCGCGTCGGGCACGACGATCAACCCGCTCGCTCCGAACAACTGCGCGCCGTCTGTCGTGAGCCCGTTGCAGCCGGACGATCGCTGCCGCTACGACCCTTCTCCGTTCGTGTCGCTGTTGCCGGACGCCGAGCGCGTCTCCGCATTCGGTGCCGCGCACTTTGCTCTCACCGACAACGCGCAGATCTATGCGGAAGTCTCGTACAGCCGCAACCAGCAGGAGTTCGTAATTCAGCCGGCGCCGATCTCGGACCAGTTCAACCTGCCGAACGGCCATCCCCTGTTCAACCAGGCGCCGTACAACCGTGATGTCGGACTCGGCCTGCCGCCGGCTCCGTTTGCGTTCACGACGGTAGTGATGAAGTCCACGAGCCCCTACTACCCGACCGCTACCGTGCAGTCGGTTACCGGTGGCCCGACACCCGACATCCTCATTCGCTACCGTGCGGACGATTCCGGCAACCGCGATTTCGTCGACACGGCCGAACAGCCGCGTGGCGTGCTTGGCATCAAGGGTCAGGCCGTCGGCTGGGACTACGACGCCTCCTTCATGTACGGCGAGACCCAGCTCACCGAGCGCTACAAGGACGGCGCACCGCTGTATTCGAAGCTGCTGCCGCTCCTCAACAGTGGGCAGGTCAATTTCTTCGGCGCCAACACGCCGGACATCGAAGCGCGGATCCGGGCCGCCAACTTCATCGGCGATGCAGATCGGCGACATCGCCACCTATGGCGGCGATCAGCTGCCGATGAGCCGCTCGCGCGAAGCGAAGGCGCTGCTGGCGGAAGTCGACGTTCCGATCATCGACAAGATGGATGGCAACGTCGCCGTGCGCTGGGATGACTACGACACCGTGGGCAGCAAGACGACGCCGGAAGTTCGCTGGCGCTGGCGGCCGGTCGAGCAATTGATGTTGCGCGCGTCGTTCGGCAAGGGGTTTCGCGCCCCGAGCCTGACCGAGTTGTACCAGCCCACCACCACCGGTGTGTCGACGCCCGGCCTGAACGACCCGGCACGTTGCGACACCACGGGCAGCTCGAACGACTGCGCCACGCAGTTCAACCGTCGGCCTGAAGAACGCCTTCGACAAGGATCCGCCCTACACCAACGCGGGCGGGCAGAACTACTTCCAGGCGGGCTACGACCCGGGTTACGCGGATCCGCGTGGCCGCTTCTACTACGGAACGGTGAGTTACTCGTTCAAGTAACGGGCGTTGTCTTGAGAAAGCCCCCTTCGGTCCGGCCGGAGGGGGCCTTTTCGTTTTCGGAGCGAAATTCGTTTTCCGGCGGCACCGAAACCACGCGAGTCGCGCCGCGCTATCTGCCGTTTCTCAGATTCTTGCGCGACAGCGGATCGTAGCCATTCGCGAGCGGCACATTCTTCATCAGCCGATGCAGGTACCCGATGAGGATCTCGCGCTCCTTCGTCGAGAATCCCTTGAGCATGAGGTCTTCACGCTCCAGGGCGACCTTGGAGATGCGGTCGTGCAGGCCACGGCCCGAGGTCGTGAGCTCCACTTCGCGCCGCCCCTCGCGCTCCTCGATGCGCACGATGCCCTTCGAGCGCAGCGTGCCGAGGGAACGGCTGATCACCGATTTGTTGAGCGACGTGTCTTCGCTCAGGTCCTTCGCCGTGACGCGCGGCCGGCGTGCCAGCACGATGACGATGCGGGAGTCGTTGATGCCCACCCCGAGCCGCTTGCGGTACAGGATCGAGGCCGCCGAAGCGATGCCCCGGCTGATCCGGCCGAGCAGGTACGGGACGAAACGGTCGCGGTGGACCACTACACTGGTTTGAATCAATGGGCTGGCGCGTCGGGCGCTCTTTCTCATGTCGACTCTCAGGCTAGTGGGTCATCCGCATAGTGCCGCAAAAGCAAGCGCTTGGCTTGCACCACGGCAACCGGCTGAACCCGTTGGCCGCCCATTGGCGGTCGGCCCTTCAGAAAAACCAGGCGCAGCGTCGCGCTGACTAAACGATCGTCGTAGTCGAACAGTGGCCGGTTCGAGCTCCGGCGCTCGAACGCGTACGCGAGATCGATGGCCAGGCGCGCGCCCGGTTGCCATGTAAACGTTGTTTGTGCGGAGCGCAGCGCGTCCCGGCGCGCCGGTTGCGCGAACGACGCCGGATCGAAGCCGGCGTAGTCGTGGTGCTCGTCAGACACTTCGAAGGCAAACGTTTCTCGCGCGCCGGGCAACCACGCCACGGTCAATCGGGTCCCGCGCGACTGGAAGTGGCTGGATTCCGAGTCGAGGTAGGCGTTCAGCTCCCGCCACTGTGTGATCGTCACGCGCGTTTTCGAGCGGGGCTCCCAGTGAAACGACGCATTCCAGGTCGGGCCGGCGAAGTCGCCCAGAACTCCCTGGGGGTAGTGGCGCCACACGTAGCCCGCGCTCCCCTGCAAAGAAGTCTTCACCGTGAACGCGTACTGGAGATTGAAGTTCGCGACGCGGTCGATGTAGCGCCGGCTTTCGAACAGTGCCGGCCCGGGAGTTTCATTCTGGAACGAGGTCGCGGTACGGCGGTATTCGAGGCCGAACTGGTCGCCGCGCCCCGTCAGGTATCCGGCACCGAACACGGCCGTTTGCGATTCGAAATCATCCTGCTGGCGGCTCGCGGTGTCGTGCGAGCCGTCCGACTCGCGGGCCTGGCCGTTCAGGTTCCAGTGCGGAGTCAGCTGGTAGCGCGCGGTGCTGTGGTAGTCGTACGTTTCGAGCACGTCGCGGGCGAGGAAGCGGCTGTTCGTGAAACCGGAAAGCGATCGGCCGTAGCTGCCGCCAAGCTGGCCGGACCAATCACTGGCCATCTGCCAGTTCCAGTCCGCGCGGCCGCTGCCCGAGGTGTTATTCAGCGAATCGTTGTTGGAGTAGCGATTCGAGTCGGCACTGACGCTCATTTCCACATCCTGGCGGCCGAACCGCCAGCCGCCGTCCGCGGATGCCGAGGTGCGGTTCACGACATCGTCGCGGGTCGCTTTCGCGTCGGGCGAGAGCGCACTGGCCTCGATGTCGTCCGGCAGCCGATAGAGATTCGAGTCCCGCATCATCGTTTGCGAGAGCTGGAAGCGAATCGCGTCGCCCGGCTCGCGCGGCGGGGCGGGCCCGGCAATCGCGTTGCCACTGAGAAGCACGGTGACGACCGCGCAAAGGGATATCGCAGCGAAGTGGCTTCCCACGCTGGCCTTACACCCGCCGCTCGATGCCCGGAGGCGGCGCGCCGACACCGATGTGTGATCACGCATTGGGCGAGCTTTCCGCTTGAGCACCGCGAGCGCCGCCCGGCGTGAGCGCGCGCGCGGACACCTTCCGCGCGCACAGGCGCTGATACAGCGAGGTCAGCTGCGCGTGCATCCGATCGAGCGTGAAGCGCTCGACGAAGCGATGCCGGCCGGCTTCGCCCATCGACTGCAGAGACTCCGCGCCGACGCGGCGAATCGCGCCGACGAGTGCCGCGCTGCTGTTGGGCTCAACGAGAAGGCCGGTGACGCCGTGCTCGACGACCTCCGCGAGGCCGCCGACTCGGGCGGCGATCACTGGCAGGCCCGCACGCATCGCCTCCACCGCCGTCAAACCGAAGCCCTCCCACCGCGACGGTGCAACGAGGACATCAGCGCTTCTGTAGTACGCAGCGAGATCGGGACCCGAGAGCCAGCCAGTCGTGCGAACGTTGTCGGGCAGGTCGAGCGGAACACCGTCGCCCAGCACGGCGCCGCCGACGAGATACGCGAACGCGGAATCGCCCAGCTCGCGGAGCGCTTCGACGAGAATGTCCACGCCCTTCTGCCGGTCGAAGCGTCCGACGAACAGCAGTCGGCGCTTGTCGTCCGGCCACTCCGGCCGCTGCATCGTCGTGGAGACCGGTTCCTCGAGTGGAATACCGTTGCCGACGTGCGTGAGCGTTCTCGCCGGAATACCGGCCTGACGCGCGAGCCGCATCTCATGCTCCGAAATACAGACGATCGCGTCACACGCGGGCGCGAGGGCTCGCTCGAGAGTCATCGCCAATCGCCTCGACGCCGAGGATGTTTCGCGATCGAATGACCAGCCATGCGCGCAATAGACCACGGCGGGCGCGCCTTCCCGTGGCATTGACGCCCAGCGCAAGAGCGGCCGAAGCGCGAGACCCGCGAACGTCGAATGCAGATGAACGACGGATGCGTCGGCGCGCGCCATCACCGTTCGCATGCGCGCGGCGAGCCTCAACGTGCTCCGCCAACGCGCGCCGCTGTCGTCGAAGGTCAGGACTTCGACTCCGGCGGGTGAGTCCAGAATGTCACTCTGAGATCGTGGAACGACCACCACCACCGAATCCGCGCCGAAGCTCGCTCGCTGGACGACGACGAGGTCGCGCAGATACGTACCGACGCCGCCCTTGATGTTCTCAGCGGCGTGGACGATGCGGAATGCAGTTGCTGACGTCATGCCGCCGCTCGAAGTCGACCGGTGCTCAGCAGTTCTTCCAGCTGCGTCGCGGCCCTGCCCCAGCCAAACTGGCGTGCACGCGCGCGCCCTGCCTCGCGCAGCTCCTTCTGCAACGAGTGCGAGGTGAGCACGCGGCGCAGCTTCGCGGCGATGTCCACGGGATCGTCCGGATTGCAGTAGAGCGCGGCCTGCCCACAAACTTCCGGAAGCGAGGCGCGATCCGAGACGACGACCGGGCAACCACACAGCATCGCCTCGAGCGGCGGGAGCCCGAAGCCTTCGTACAGCGAAGGGAACACGAAGCAGGACGCCTGTTCGTAGAGCGCCCGCAGTTCCCCGTCCGTCACGTAGCCGGCGAGTATCAGCGACTCATCGTCCAGCGCCACGCCGTTGAAGACGCGCGCGTTCGAGCCGCCCGCCGCAACGACCTTGTAACCGAGGTCTCCCAGCAACGCGGCGGCACGCGCCACACCGGCGAAGTTCTTGTTAGGCGTGCGGCTGCCGACGGCGAGAACGTAACGCTTGCCGACCAGCCCGAGCCGCGCGATCACGCGCCTGTCGGCTTCCGCACGCAGGATGTGATCTCCCGCGCCCTGAATCAGCTCGATGCCTTCGGCACGGCCGCCGACGTGCTTCATCAGCTCGCCGGCCGAGAACTTCGATACCGTCGCGACGATGCCCGCCCGGCGCATGAGGCCCGCGAACATCCAGCGATACCAACCCCGGAACGCGACGCTGTACGTCGCCGGGTTCGCAAAGGTGCCCGCGTCGTGAAGCACGACGAGCTGGCGACGTCGCGCGACGGGGCCGGTGTTGCAGAGATTGAGCAGCATGCTCGATCCGGCGTGACGCGGCAGCTCGAGCTGTTCCCACGCGTGGCCCGCCAGCGCTCCCACGGATACCGCGTCGAGGTTCAAGCCGTGCGACTCCCGCACGGCCTTCTTCGGCGGCATCAGCGCTTTGACGGAGTGAATGCCCGCTACCTGCGGCAGCCACGCGCGGAGCAGTTCGGCCGCGAACCGGTCGACGCCGGTCGGCGCGCGCGTAAGGAACCGGCCATTGACGGTGATATCCGACACGACGAATCTCCCAGCTCAGGCGGCTTTCGCCGCTTCCCGGCGGGGGTAGACCACCCATCCGAGAGCGCGAACGCGCCGCAGAATCCAGATATCGAACGCGCTGATGAACGCAACCGTGATCGATACGCTCAACACCACCGAGACCCACGAGCCGACGTCGCGCGCGACGAAGAGCTCGAGGACGCGTCTCTGCAAGGGCGAATGAAGCATCAGCAGGATGAGACTCGCCGAGCCGAGGTACGCGAAGAGCCTGGCGATCGTGGGCACCCGGGCGATGAGCGTCGCGAGCGCGAACACGAGACCGACGCCCGCCCCGATTCCCCCCACCACGGCGAACGCATGGGTCATCCGCCGATAGTTGAGATCGAGCGACACACCATTCGCCACCAGGAACGCGAGCACGACGCACGCCGCGACGACGACGGCGGCCGGCATCGGGCAATCGCGGATGATCCGCGAGCGGCGGAACAATATGCCGGCAACGAAGAGCGCCAGCACGAACGGCAGCAGGTCCAGGCTCCAGGGCAATCCGATGGGTCGCCCGCTCGCGTCAACGAACGGCGCTCGCGCGAATGTGCCGGAAGCGAGCACGAGCACGCCGCCGATCAGCGCCAGCACTGCGATAACAGCAAGCAATCGCGGACGCCATCGTTCGAACTGCTCGATCGATAGCCACGCGCGCGTAACACCAATCACGGCGGCGGTGCTGACAGAAACGACGAACAGACACGGCAGGAACCACAGCGGTACGAAGCGGATCGTATGCCCGGTGCCGTAAAGGACGCCGCGAAGCTCGCCAAGCACGTTACCCATATCGCCCGACTGCGCAGTCAGTAGCACCGCCACCGCGCCCATCGTGAAATAGGGAACGAGCAGCGCGCGCGCCCTCTTCCTCAACGTATCGCCAGGCGACGTCAAACTGAACGTCACACCCGACAGGAAGAAGAACAGCGGCATGTGGAAGAGGTAGATCGCCTCATACAACGAGTGGCTCGTTTCACGAAACACGGCGTTGTGGCCGAGCACGACCAGCAAGATCCCCACGCCGCGCGCAACGTCGATGGTGAGCAAGCGCGAGTCGCGGGCCGCGTTCACTGCGTCACCAACTTGTCCCGGACGCCAACCAGAGCCTGGAACGCCGGTCGCTTCGTGCCTGCGCGGTCGATCAGCCCAAAGCGATGTTCGGTGTTCTCCGCCTCGTCACCGTCATCGAAGAGGTCGTACCACCACACGCCCGCAATCCAGCCGCGGGACTTCGCGAGCAACATGAACCGCTGCAGATAATCGGCCGCCTGCGGCTCCGTCACTCCGTTCACCCCGCTGTATACGGGCCAGCCTGTCTCGGTGACGTACACACGCACGTTTCGACCGGGCGCGAGCCGATCGATGACGGCCTTCAGTTCGTCGAGATGGCGGATCGCCGATTCGGGCGTTCCCTTCTTTCCTTCGGCAAAGACGTAGGGATGGGCCGAGAAGCCATCGAGCGAGTTGAAGCCGCCGGCGCGCCCGAACGCTTCGATCCACTTGTAGTCGTAACCGGCAAAGGCGCCGCCCAGCACGGTGGCTGTGGGGCTTTCAGCTTTCACGGCGGCGTACGCGGCTTGCAGAACCTTCGCGTAGTCCTCGGGACTTCCGTACCGCGCGGCCCGTTGCGCAGGTGTTCCGCCACCGCCGATGTTCCACTCGTTCCAGATCTCGAACTGGTCGACGCGACCCTTGAAGTGCTTTACGACGAAACGAACATAACGAGACCATGCGGCGCGCGCCTCGGGACTCGAAAGCTGGCCGCCGCCGTCATAGAGCGGGTTGCCGTAGTCGAGTATCAGCAGCGGTCGCACGCCTCGCTGCGCGGCGCTCGTTACCAGTTGATCGAGGTCTCGCAGGCTGTCGGGGAACTCGAGCACGCCCTTCTTGCGCTCGAGGCGATGCCAGAACACTTCGTCGCGGAACGACGTGAAACGACCTTGCTCCAGAGCTGCGGTGGTTGCATCAAGCGGGTTCTTGTTCTGCCCTACGTGGATGCCGACTCCCACCTGGAAAGGCGCCGCGCCCGCAATGCTTGCGAATGCCGCCAGAGCCAGCATCGCGGCAATTGGTGCAAGTAATCTCATGCTGTCACCGCGTTCTGTGTTGTCGTCACGGCTGACGTGGATTCACGCCTTGCGAACACCATCGCGACCGCGCCAAAGCACGTGCCAATCACCATGTTCATGAGCGGCTGTTCGACCATATTGCTCGTACAGCCGTAGCTGAACACCACGACCGCCCAGCCGCGCACGCATCGGGCAAAGAAATCCTGCGACGAGCCCGAAGTGAAGGTTCGACGCAAGCTCAGCAGAAACCCGCCGGCATACAGAATCGCGAAGAGACCAAACGTCACCAGCAGATAGATCATCAGATTGTCGGCGGCGTTGTAGCGCCACCATTCGCCACTCACCTGCGCGAAGCCGATTCCGCCGAGGCCGCGACCCGTCAGGAGATTGCCGTGTGTGAGCCAGGTGTTGATGGCATCCGGCCACATGAAGTCGATGCGTTCGACGAACGAGCTCAGCCACCCCGCCACTTCACTCCGGCGCACGCCAAAGCCGAACTGGGTCGCGGTGACGGGTAATGCCAGGCAGAGCGACGCGAACACGGAAATCCAGGGAAGAACGAGTCGTTTAGTGGAAGCGCGACCTTCGAGCACGGCCCACACCGCGAGCGCGGCCAGTGCCAGCAGCGCGCCCTTCGAGGTGGTGAGCCAGATCGTCGCGAACGCGGCGATCCAGAGCAGCCCGCGTAACAGGACGTGCCACCGGCTGGCGAGCAGCGGAACGATGAGCACGAGCACGATCGTGGCGGCATCAAAAGACGCGCGCGCGAAGCCCGCGAGGCGGGGAATGCCACCCGAGCTCCATTCTCGCGACACCTGAACCGTCGCGATGGCCGATTCATAGGCTTCACCCGCCCAGGGGAAATCGATCACGACATCCAGCCCCACACCGCACACGGTTACGATGAACGCCGCGAGCGCCAAACCGGGAAGAAGTTGCGCCCGTTCCGCAATCGCCCTCGAGGCCGCCATCCCGAACAGAAACGTGAAGAAGACCTTCAGTCCCAGCAGAGGCTGCACCAGGCTCGGCAAAGTCAGCACGCCGCACAGCAGATGAAGGAGCAAGACGTAGACAGCGACAACGAGCGGAAACAGCCGCCGCTCGCCGCTCAACCACGACGAGACGGCGAACGCCACCAGCGCGAGCGCAGCGACGTCCCTCAAATAGATGAGCGTCGGAACGTGCGCCAGCATCAGCACGTATCGCGCCGGCCCTTCGAAGAGGTAAGTCATCGCCATCGCAAACGCGGCCCAGCGGAACAGGCCGGCGCCGCGCACCACCTCGCCGCCGCGATCGAGCGTCTCGACCGCCGATCGCAGCGGTGCCACCGTGAACGAAGCGGGAAGGCCTGGCGCGGCCATTCAGCCGACCATCCGTTCGAACGCGCGCAGGTGCGACTCGACGACGCGCGCCGGAAGAAAGCGCCGCGATTCGCTGAGGCACTCGCTCGACAAGGTGGCCGCGCGGGTCGCCCGCATTTCGGCGATCGCCTGACCGATCGTTCGTTCGAGCGCGTCCTCTTCAGACGGATCGAACAGCCAGCCGGTCTTCCCCGGCACTACCAGCTCCGGGCTTCCGCCGCGCGCGGACGCGAGCACCGGCACCCCATGCGCGAAGGACTCGAAGATCACTCGTGCGAGCGGCTCATGCCAAAGCGATGGCACTACCGTGACGTCAATGGATTCGTAGAACGCGGCCGGCGCCACCTTGCCCACGAACTCGATGGGCCAATCCCTCGCCCGCTCCCGCAAGCTGCGCACGTACTCGACCTCGCCCGCTCCCGCGATTCGTAGCACCATCGCCTCCGGCGAAACGGCGGCGGCGCGCGTGAACGCCTCCATCAGCAACTCCACACCCTTGGTCGGCGCGAGTCGTCCGATGAAGCCCAGCGTGAACGGACGATTGCTGGAAACGGCAACGCGCGGCGCCACCGGCGACGGCGCTTCATATCCGTTGTAGATAACGTCCCGGTGCGCGTCTTCGAAAGCGCCGGCGCGCAGATGCGACTCCAGCACGAAGTGACTGTTTCCGATGACCGTGTTGACGTGCCGGCTAGCCGCGATTCTCGGCGCGCCCATCACGCGACAGGCGCCGCATCGACTGCCGCACGACACGCCCTTGCGGAACTGCGCGGTATTTGGGCAGATGAGGTAGTAGTCGCGCAAGGTGTGCGCGATAGGAATCCCCAGACGCCGCAAGCAACCCCACAAGGCGACCGAGATCCCGGAGAGGTTGTTCGTGTGCGCTACATCCGGGGCGAAACGTCGGATCGCGTTGGACATCTCCACCGCACCCGCGGAACTGTAGGTATCGCGCAGGTGCCACATCAGCCGGGCACGCGCCGCGGCCGATGCCGCCGGTCGCTTGCGAAGGCTGAACCGTTCGATCCCCACACCGTTGAGCTCTGTCGATTCACGGTTTTCACCTGTCGTGAAAACCGTGCATGTGTGCCCTAGGGCGACGGCGGCCTCGGCGAGAAAACGCAGCGAGCGCTCGGCGCCGCCGTGCTCATCCGGGTAGTAGTGAGAGTTGACGATGGCGATGCGCATTCGAACGTTACGCGACAGCCGCGAGCCTCCCGCGATAGGTCAGGTCGGCGCAGCGATCCCAGGTGAACTGGCGAGCGTGCGTTACGCAGGCCTCGCGCATTTCGTCCGACGTGGAGGCGGCCAGCGCAATGGATAGCGCGGTGGCCAGGCGTGAAGGGTCTTCGCCCTCGCACACCCAACCGGTAAAACCATTCACGACAACTTCCGGCAGCGCGTGAACATTCGTCACCACGGCGGGGAGTCCCTGCGCGGCGCCTTCCAGCAGAACGAGACCAAACCCTTCGACTTTCCGCGGAATGTTCTGCCCGCACAGTGCCAGCACGCTCGCGGTCCTGTACGCCGCCAGCAATTCGGCGTCCGGCAGCATGCCGGTCAGAACGGTCGTAACACCGAGCGACGCCGCGGTCGCGACAATCCGCGCCTCATACGCCTTGTCGACGGCGCGGCCGACGCACACGTATTTCAGGCTCCGGCGATCCGCTTCAGGAAGCTTCGCGAGCGAAGCAAGCGTCGCCAGATGGCCTTTGCGCTCATCCAGGCGTGCGACCGTGAGCACGATTCGTTCGCCCTCACTCCATCCAATGCGGCTCTGATAGGCCTCTATCGCTTCCGGCGACGGCGCGTCGAACCACTGCGTATCGACGCCCAGAGGTGCCACTTGCACGTTACCGGTGTTCGGGAACTCCGTACTCAACAGCGAAGCGGTGTATGCGCTGTTACAAACGAGATTGTCGAAGTGGTGAAGTGCCCGTGAAGCTCCGGCAATCCTTGCGCGAAGAGAATGCCGGAACAGCAGTATGTCGCTGCCGTGCAGACTCGCCACGCGCTGCCCGGGCGTCTGGGTGAGCCGCCGGGCCGCCGCGATCATCGGCCAGTCGGCCGCATGAATCACATCCCACGCATCGCTTCGGACCGCGTCCGTCACGAGCTGCTCAACGGCGCAGAGCTCGCGGAAGTGAAACAGGTCGCCCGCGAAATGCACGACCTTCACGCCCGGCGGATCCCGATAGTGATCCGAACGATGTCTGGCATGCGCCGGCGCAAGCACCGTCACGCTATGCCCCGCGCGCGCGGCCGCGGCGGCGAGACTCCAACAGTACCGCCCCACACCGCCCGGATACGGCGGAAACTCGTGCGTCAGCATCAGGATCTTCTTGCTCGTGCTCGTGCTCGTGCTCGTGCTCATGCTCATGCTCTCGCCTGATCCGTTCGCAGCCGCCGTCGAACCGCAAGTACGACGAGCACGGCCAACAGGAGCTCACTGACAAGACATACGGCGACCGCGCCCCGCCACCCGAACGCCGGGACAAGCGCAAACGCCAGCACCGCGTATACCGCCGCCACAAACCACTGCAGACGTGTTCGAAGCTTCTGAAAACCGGCGGCCGTCAGCGCGTCCGAGTACACGTAATGAATCGATTGGATGATCGGTAGCAACGCGAGCACGCGAAGCATCGGCGTCGCCGACCTGAACGAAGCGCCGAGCACGAGCGGCGCGATCTCCGCGGCGATCAGAATCAGCGCCGCACCGGCCAGGCCACAGGGGAGCGCGATCCGCAGGACTCTGCGCGCGAAGGCGTCGGATCGCGCAATGCCATCCCCGCCGTGCCGGTAGAACTGGCTCGCGCTCGCATCGAGCAGCGACCGCACGGGAAGAAACGCCATGGTGACGAGTCGATACGCGGCGGTGTAGGCGCCCAGCTCCGGGGAGAGCGCCGTCCGCGCGAGCATGACCTTGTCGAAATCGGTGTAGAAAGCCTTCGCGCCGGTGCCGAGCGAGAAGTGCAAAGCGTCCCGCCTGTCCGACCACAGGCGCTGAAGGCTTACATCCGCGCCACCGACCGCGCGCGCCGCTACGCCGTTCGCAACGAGCGCGAGCAGGCAAGTCAGCGCACACGATGCGACGGCCCAGTGCATCGGCTCGTGGACACCCGCCGCCATCATCACCAGCACCGCGATGACTCGACACGAGGCAGTCGCGATGTTCAGGGCACTGGTCACTTCAACGCGATCCATCGCCTGATAGAGCTGCCCCAGCAGCGCCACCGAGCGCACGAAGATCAACTCGCTCACCGCCATCGTGACAACGAGCGTGACAACACCCGGACCGCTGAAGACACCCCAGGAAATGAGTGCCGCTACGCCAACGAGCAACACGCCCATGGCGACGACGGCCACGAGCGCATTCCCCCACTCCGTGCGCGCGACCGAGCGATCGCGAGAAACCCGCAGCAGCAGAAGATTTCCGTACCCCAGCCCGGCGAGGGGAATGGCGATGGAGATCAGCGCATTCGCAGCCGCAACTTGGCCGAAGCTTGCAACACCGAGCCACCTCGCGAGCAGCACGAACTGCAGCGTCTGCAGGCCCAGCATCGCCAGATTCCCGCCGAACAGCGTGGCGGTGGCGCGCGCCAGACGACGGGGCAACAGGACTTCGGCGTTCATTCCGATCCACCCAGCAGAAGCCGGCGCGCCCGCGGCGGCAGCGCGCGCACCAGGTCGCCGAGAAACTGTTCTTGCGCGCGATAGCGCGTCCCCGGCGCCACCGCGCCTCCCTGCTCGATGCGAGACGCGCGCACCAGCACGCCATCCACCGACTGTCCCGTCAGCCCTTGCTTGAAGATGTGGTAGCGAATGGCCCACGCGTTCTCCGTGAACACGTTACCGATGCGAATCCAATAGCTGATCGCCTCGGTGCGGCCAGGCGCCTTGACGAGCATGCGCATACCGCGCACCGCTGTGCCCGCCGCGCCGTTGAAAGGCAGCGCGACCGGGCTGCGCTCGACGAGCTGGAATCCCTGTGCCGTGTAGCAGACATCCGGCCGATGGATCTTCACTTCCTGCCGCTGATTTCGCCCGTAGGCCAGCGCGAGCAGCACAACGTCTCCGTGCGAGTTGCCATACGCTCGCATGAGCACGTCGTCATACGGCCGATCCATGTTCGGCTCGTCGGCGGTGCCCTTCCCCGGATCGATCTGATCCGCGGCAAAAGCCACTTCCTTCCAATCGCCGAACCGCGTCGGGATCGATTGCGCGAGGCTCGCACGGCTGTCGATCGCAAGCGGCTCAGGCTGAAGCCACTGCACGCCCAGGGCGGTTGCGATCATCGCCAGACCCAGCGCGATCGGCGTGGCCTGCCAATGACCCCGTCGGAGTGCGGTGGCGGCCGTGCTCATAGCGCCGCCTCCACCACCCGCCGACGCTGACGCAGTTCGCCCGCCCAGCCAATCAGGCGATCAACGGCGAAGAACCCGACGAACGCGAGAACGATCTCCAGCCAGGCCGCCGAAGCGTGAAACGAGCGGCCCGCACCGTCACCGAAGTAATACGTGACGAGCAGGAGCGCCATCACGCGAATCACATTCGCCGCAAAGGCGACCGGCAGAACGCTCGCGAGCAGCAGCGCGTTGTGCCAGCGCGAATACCGAGACACGACATACACGTAGATCAGCCCCAGCCCGGTCAACGCAACCATTGAATTGAGGCCGGAACAGGCATCGGCGATGAGAAGGTCATACTGCCCAATCATCAGGACCACGCCGTTGCGCGCGATCGGATATCCCACCGCATGCAGCCCGCCATCGACGATGGCCGAGACGAGCTGTTTGAGTGGCAGCAGAACCTGATCGAGCAACGTCCCCGGCACCGGAATCACGAACAGCGTGAAGGCGAGCGGAAATATCAGCGCCCGAAGCGCCCGCTTCCCGAGCAGCATCCAGCCAACGCCGAGCAGAACCGGAGTCTGCGAGGCGATCTCGAACTGAAGCAGCGCTTGCGAGCGGCCTAGCGCGTAGAACAGCAATCCGGTGACGAACAGCACGACTGCCGCAGGCGATTTGCCACACGTTGCCCGCAAGCGCAGCGAATCGCGGTCGCGCCACACGAGCCAGGCGACCCACGCCAGAATCACCGGCCCCTGCACGCTGCGGCCCGAGCGCCAGAACGTCTGGTACAGGTCCACGTACGTCGGCACATACAGCGCCAACAAGCCAACCAACACCACCCACGCGGCGCGCGGGGGCGATGGCACGTCAATATGAGTGGCGGCCGCGGTCGTCATTGTTTATTCGTTGATCACGGCGCCCAGCAACTGCGCGCCGGTGGGCTCCAGCCGTTGCTTCACTTCTTCCACGTCCATCAGGCGCGTGTGATGGCGCTTCGTGACGAGCAGGCAGCCCTGCGCTCGCGCGGCAACGATCTGCACATCGGCGAAGGCCAGTGCCGGCGGCGTGTCGATGACGATCGATCGATACTTCTCCGACATCGTCTTCAGCACATAGATGAACGACGCACGGCTCAGCAATTCCTGCGGATTCAGCGGAATCGCTCCGGCGCACAGCACGCGCAGGTGCTCGAGCGACGGCACGGCGGTCAGCGCCTCGTCGTACACGTCCCGCCCGCGCAGCAGGTCGGCGAGACCGGCTTCCGGCCTCAATGCGAACAGCTCGTGCTGCTGTGGATTGCGGAAGTTCGCGTCGATCAACAGCGTGCGCTCGCCCAGCTGCGCCAGCACGATGGCCAGGTTCGCCGCGATGGTGCTGCAGCCATCGCCGCTGCGACCTCCGGTGACCGCGAGCGTCGTGCGCCCATCCTTGAACCACCTGAGAATGAGCTGGCTGCGCAGCTCGCGCATCGACTCGGTGTGTGGCCCCTGAGCCTCGTGCAGCCCAAACAGCAGCTTGCTCGGCCGCCATTGCCCCTCCGCGTCGGTGACAAAAGTCTGCGGTCGATAGGCCGGCCGGATACCCGTTCGGCCTGGATCGGCTGCATACGGGTCCGCCGGAGTGACGGCCGAAAGTGGTACGCGCGGTGTAGCCACTGCATTCATTGTTAGTTCCTCACGCCGCCCGCGAGCTCGCGGTCTGACCGGTGTTCTTGTTCGCCGCGTTGCTTGCCTTCAGCGCCGCGGTTTTCGCCTTTTTCTCGACCGCCTTCACAGTGGCATCGGCCTTCGCCGCTTCGCGCTTGTCCTTCCGCGTGCTCACACGGGCGATCTCGGCCAGCACCGGAACGCCGGCGGCGTACGCAAGGTCATCACGCGACCGTACGCGGCGGTTCATCATTTCCATCAGCAGGGCCGCGCCCGCGCCGAGCAGCAGGCCGACGAACACCGAGAGCACGATGTTCAGCGGGATCTTGGGGAACGTCGGAACCAGCGGCGGAATCGCGCCATTGAGCACGGCGATGTCCGTCTGGTCCTGGCGGCTCTCGAGCCGAACCTGCGTGTGCCGCTGCAGAGAACTATCGTACGCGCCGCGCGCGCTCTCCACGTCCCGCGTGAGAACGGACAACTTGTCACGCTGCTGGCTCAGTTCCAGCACGCGCGCTTTCTGTCGGTCGAGCGCCTGCTGCAGCTCTGTTACTTGACGGCGGGCGATCTGCGCGGCTTGTACGATCGAGCCCTTCGCGGTGGTCAGCTCCGCTTCCAGTTTCGACTCCAGCGACTCGAGCTCGGCCGCCGCGCTGAGGTACTGGGGATGGTTCTTGTCGTAACGGCCACCGACTTCGGCAAGTCTCGACTGAGCGCGCACACGCTCCGCCTTCAGGCTCTGCACCAGCGGGTTGCCCATGACATCCGGCAACTCATCGACTCGCTGCCGGGAGGTCGCGGCATTCATCTGCTTCTGACGCGTCTCGGCTTCGTACATCGTGCGTTGAGCCGCGACGAGCTGGCTGGACAGCTCCGCCAACCGCGCGTTCTCCACGTCGAGACGATCCGCCTCCGCCCCCAGAATTCCCGACTCGCGCTGGGACGCCGAGAGTTTCTCCTGTGACTTCTCGAGAGCCGTGCGCAGCTCCGAGACCTGCCCTTCGAACCACCCCGTCTGGCGACGGGCCGGATCCACTTTCAACTCGAGGCTCGCCTGGATGTACGCATCCGCGAACGCGTTCGCGAGTTGCGCAGCCGACAGCGGATTGGCAGCCGCATAGTTGATATTGATGACGCTGCTCTCGCGCGACGGCCGCACGTCGATCTGCCGCAGAAGCTGATCCGCGAGCCAGTCGCGCACCGAGCCGGCGCCGCCGGTCGCCGCCTGGAACTGCTCGCGTACCTCGACGAGCTGTGCGAGCCTCAGCTTATCCACTACTTTCGCCGCGACGTTGTGGCTCGCGATAACGTCCACCTGCGTAGCGACGTAGGTCGGCAGCAGCGGCACGGGCATCAAGGCGCCCGTCACCGGATCCGTGCTCTTCGTATCGACAACCAGCGACACGGTTGCCACATAGCGCGGCGGAAGCAGGAACGTGATCGCAAGCCCTGCCACCACCGTCGCCGTGAGCACGCTGAAGACGAGCCAGCGACGCGCGCGCAGGATGCTGAGTGTCTGAGTGAGTTTCATGAAGCCGCCCTAGAAAAGACTTTCCTTGATCACGAGAACGTCATCCGGCTCGAGCAGGTCGGAACCTTTCACGCTGATGTGCACTTCCTTCCCCTTCTCGCCACGACGCTTCACGGTCGCGCGCCGATCCGTGCCGCGCGGCGTGAGACCACCGCCGGCGGAAATGGCCTGCGACACCGTCATTTTTCGCTCCAGGCGGTACGTGCCCGGCCGCTGCACTTCGCCGTACACGTAGAACTGCGAAGCCCGCGGGATGTAGATGGTGTCGCCCGCGCTGACGGGCGAGTTCTGCGTCGGGTCGCCATCGAACAGCGCGAAAAGATCGATCGGGAGCTTGCCGCCATCGGCGTGGAGCAACGTCGCCTCATCCGCCGCGGTGGCATTGACGACGCCGCCCGCTTCGGCCAGCAAGTCGATCACCGAGCTCGACTTGCGAAGCGGATACTGCCCCGGCCGGCTCACCTGCCCCATCACCGCCACGGTCTGACTGCGATAGTCCGAAACGAGCACAGACACCTGCGGGCTGCGGATGAATCCGCCAGACGTCAGCTTCTGCGCCACCAGCCCTTCGACATCGCGAGCGGATCGGCCGCCGACGGCAAGTTGGCCTACGTAGGCATAGCTGATGCTGCCGGCCTCATCGATACGGACATCGGCGGACATGTCCGGGTAGCCGTACACGTTGATCTTCAGCAGGTCGCCAGCACCCAGCCGATACTCTCCCGCGTCGTTGGTCCCGGCGGCGGCGAACGCCAACGCCGGCGCGAGCAGCAGCGCGAACAACCAACAACGAGTGGCGGTCACAAAACTCATTACCGCTCCTAGTTCAGCGACACCGCGGACTTCCGCGCGCCCGAGCGCTCCACCGCGACCGCGCCCTGCAGCGGGCTCGCGGCCGTATCCGCCGCGGCGGCCGTTACGGTGTCGAAGTACGAAATCTTCGTCGCCGCCCGCGCCTGCTTCAGATGCTCGTCGAGCGCCTGCGCGTTGCGCGTGTTCACGAGGTACTGCTGGATGATCGGCTGTGCCCGATCGACGCCGATGGGGCTGTCGTGGACTCCCTGCACCAGCATGATGGCCATGCGGCTCTCATGCGGCTGCATGAAGATCAGGTCGCCGACCTTGGCGGCCGTGAACCGCGACAGATCCTCGAATGGCAGTTGCTCCGTGCCACGCGTCAGGGACTGCGTATCGTGTGAAATGCCGCGAGAGGTGAGCACCTTGCCGATTTCCTCAGGCGTCCGCGGCGTCGCGAGCGCGCTCCGCAGATCATCCGTGACATCGCCCGCTTTCACGGAGAAGGTCGTTACCTGAAACATCTTGCGCTGCTCGAAGAGCTCGGGATGTTTCTTGTAGAACTCCACCTGCTCGGCCGCGCCGATCGCGTCGGTCGGGAACACCATTCGTTCCACATACGCGCGCGCCAGCACCTGACGGCGCGCCCGTTCCAGCGCCTGCACCACGGCCGGATCGCGATCCAGCTTGTTGGACACGGCGCTGTCGACGAGCAACTGCTCGTTGATCAGCGAATCCACCGCCTGGCGTGTTGCCGCTCCGCCCGCATTGTCCTGGCCGCGCGCGTGCAACGCCTGGCTGAGCTGCGAGACGGTGATCTCGCTCTCGCCCACCTTCGCGACGACCTGCGACCCGCCGCCGCGGTTGCCGCATCCGGCAAGCGCCGCGCTCAGCAGGACGATGCCGAGCATCGTCGGCGTGATGGAACGATTCATCTTTGTTGCTCCTCAGAAAGCGCGGCGATCCGCCCACACGAGGGCGAACGTCCGCAACAGGATTTCGATATCGAGACCGAGCGACCAGTTGCGCAGGTATTCGAGGTCCGCCGCCACGCGACGCTGCATGCTTTCAAGGTCGTCGCCGCCGCGAAAGCCATTCACCTGCGCCCAGCCCGTAATGCCGGGCTTCACCTTGTGGCGAACCATGTAGCCGGAGATCAACCGGCGGTACTGCTCGTTCACCGCAACCGCATGCGGGCGCGGGCCCACAAGACTCATCGAACCTTCGAGCACGTTGAGAAGCTGCGGCAGCTCATCGAGCGAAGTCCTGCGGATGAACGTGCCGAATCGCGTTACGCGGCTGTCGTTGCGGATCACCTGCGTGTAGGTGTGATCGCCATCTTCCGTCACGTTCATCGAGCGGAACTTGTAGACGACGATATCCTTGCCATCGAGCCCGTAGCGACGCTGCCGAAAGACCACCGGACCGGGCCCGCTGCGGCGAACGCCGATCGCCACGGCAACCAGGACCGGCGAGAGAAGCACGATCGCCGCGGCCGAGACGACGATGTCGCACAAGCGCTTCGCCAATCCGCGCACGCCGTAGAACGGCGACTCGCACACGCCGACAACGGGAATGCCGTTCACGAAGTCCACACGGGCCTGGATCAGATTCGCGACGGAGACATCCGGCACGAAGTAGATCGACACGGTGGAGTCACGCAACGTCTCCAGAAGCTCCAGGATGCGCGCCTCTCGCGTCATCGCCCACGTGATGTAGACGATCTGCACGTCGTTTCGCAGGATGAACCGCGGCAGCCGCGACACGTCGCCGCTCAGCGCGGCATCGCCTTCCGCCTCCGGCTTTCGATCATCGAAGTACCCGAGCACATCGACGCGCAGCGACGGATCGCGCACCAGTTCGTGCCCAAGCATTCGACCGAGCTCGTTGTGCCCGATGATCACCGCGCGACGCGACGCCTGCTGGAACGAACCCGCCACACTCAGCACCTGCTGCGCGCCGATCTGACTCAGCCACAGCACCGCCGGCGTGATCGCGGCCCACGTGATCAACACGCGCGGCTCGAATCGATCCCGCATGCCGGACACCGTGATGAGCGCCCAGATGAAGCCGACCACCACGAGCCAGTGAGTCGCGATGTTGAACAAGCTGCCCAGCGACGCGGCCCTGCCCCGGTCGTGACGAAGCGGCGCGACGTCCAGCAGATCCGCGGTGGCGACGAACGCGATCACGGCGACCAGAAAATAGGAATGCTGGAACGGCTCATGCGCGAGCCACAGGGAACCGGCCAGGCTCGCCGTTGCCGCGAGCGGATAAAGCAGCGATTTCAGGACGAACACCCCTGATGGGTCCCAGGCGCTGATGCCTGGTGCGTGGCGTTCGGCCGAACGAATCTCGGTCATGAGTAGTCTTCTCGAAGGTTGCGTAGTCATGCATACCGTTCCCCCTCGACGATGGCGCTGCGCCGCCTGCGCGGTGGTCGTGCTATCGCGTGCCGGTCGGATGGGGCCAACAAACCCGTCCGCCGCACTGGATCGGCTGCATTTCCCTGGTTCGATCTTCCGGGCGATGTCCCTCCCGCTCGCGCGGGAGGGACTCGCACTCTTCAGCTCGTCATCGACTTCGTAGCGTTACGCCGCGGCCGCCAGCGTCGTGGGACGCTGTTCGAGCGAGCGCTGCTTGCGACGAAGCTGGTAGGCCACGAGACCGAGGCCCACGAGCAACATCACCCAGGTGTCGGCCTCGGGCACCGCCGCGACATGAAGCGTGCCGCGATAGATGCCGCCGAAGAAGCCGCTCGCCGTGCCGGCCACCGAGAAACGGTAGGCGCCGGGCGACAGCAGGTCGTCGAATGAAGCGGGGTTCGACGTGAACGACGCGATGGAGGTGAAACCGCCGCCGCTACCGAGCTTCTGCAGGCCGGTCTGGAAGTTGTCGATGCCGGCGAGGTCGAATCCGAAGATCGACATGTCGAACGACTTGATGAACGAGGTCACGTCGGACGACGTGTTGAGATCGAAATTCACATAGTCCGTGAAGGTCTCGCCGAAGTTCAGCGACCGCCCGAAGCCATAACTGCCGTCGGAAACGGTGCCGAGGTCGATCGCGACGGCGTGGGCCGAGCCCATGCCGGCGAACAGAAGCGCCGCGCTGAACAGTTTCACGACGCGGCTCGCATTTTTGGTAATCATCAATTCACTCCCCAACTGGTGTCGAAGCACAAAGTCGGGGACGCATCCGTGGTATGGCGGCACGCATCCCGACTCGCAATCGCGAACGGGCATGCATGACAGCGCGGAAACGTGGGGGTGGGAGCCCGCGGCTGTTTCCGAACCGGCAACCCCGCTATCACGAGGGCTGTGGGGGCCCTCGGACCGGAGGCTTTGCGTCCCCGTCTTGCGACGGGTTTGCCAATTTGCGACGGCGGCAGTTAATCGGTATCTGTGAGTGATTTCAACTGTCGGCGCACGGACACAGTGATCGCACGCACAGTAATTCGCGGCGACAGTGAAACGCGCGCCGCACGTGCCCAATGAAGTTGTTTTCGCTCCGACACCAACGAGTTACGTCACGCATCGCCGCGCACGCACGCGCTGTCGAAAAGCGCCGCGCGATTTACCAAGTGGATTATTTTCAAGCACAAAAATTTTTCATTGATGCTTGACGAGTCTTCTTCCGAGCCGCCCCGCGATTGCGGGCCTCTTCTACTTCACGCCGACGTAGAGATCCTGTCGCAGTGTGAGCGAGGCCTTGAAGTAGCAAATGCACGCAACAAACGCGGAACAGACGACAACACTCAGCGCCTGCTGAATACCTGTAGCCGATGCATTGGCGCATGCATCGACGAGCACTTGCGCCGAACCCTTCGGCGCGACGCCGCCGGGGCACGTCGCGATGAAGTTCCGTTCACCGAACGCGCGCTGCGCGAAGCGATCGCTCAGAAAACCCACAACGGTGGGGCCGACGCCCGCGCCAACCAGCGTGTAGAACGTGCTGAACAGCGCCATGCCCGAGGCACGCATCTTGGGCTCGAGCAGATTCTGGATCATGCCGAGCGTGGGGCCGTAGAACAGCAGTAACGCGGCGGCGGCGGCTGTCAGCAACACCGTTGCGCTACCGAGGCTCTCCATGCGGAAGGCGAAGTAGTAGACGATCGGTGAGCAAAAGAGACCGACGCTTGCGATCCAGGCGGACCAGCGCTTGTCCTTTTGTGCCAACCAGTCTGATGACAGTGCGCCGATGAGCAGGCCGATGGCGATGGCGAGGCCGGAGATCGTGCCATACAGCGCGCCGGCCTCGCGCACGGGCAGGTGGAAGGTTCGCTGCAGGAAGACGTTCAGGAACGAAGAGATCGAGGTCATCACGAAGCCCGCGAAGGCGCCGCCGATAACGACGTAACGCAGGGCGCGCCGTTCGATGGCGGTTTTCACGAAGGCGCGGAAGTTGGGAACGGGCGTGGGCGCTTTGGGTTCGCTGTCGACGAGGCCGCGGCGAGGTTCGCGCAAGACGAGGTAGACCAGCAGCGCTGTGATTACGCCTGGGATGCCCAGCGCGTAGAACGCGTGACGCCAGCTGTACTCGGCGGCTATCCAGCCTGCTATCAGCGCGCCCAGGAAGGTGCCCGCCGGTGTGCCCAGCATGATGAGGGACATGGCGGTGGCGCGGCGTTTTGCCGGGAAATGATCGGCGACCAGTGAGCTGACTGTGGGGAGGAAGCCCGCTTCACCCATTCCGACGCCGAAGCGGGCCAGCATCAACTGTGTGTAGTTTTGGGCTACGCCGCAGAGCGCGGTGGCCGCGGACCAGATGGCTGTTGCGGCGGCCAGAATTTTCAGGCGGCTGAAGTGTTCGGCGAGACGGCCGAAGGGGATGCCCAGGCCCGCGTAGAGCAGCGCGAAGCTGAAGCCTTGGAGCATGCCGAGGTCGAAGTCGGTCAGCTTCAGGTCTACGCGGATTGTCTGGGCCAGCACCGCGAATATCGCGCGGTCCGCGAAATTGAAGGCGCAGACCAGGAACATGGAGAACAGGAAAAGCGCCCGATAGCCCGGGCCCAGGAGGCGCTGCTCCTCCGGCGTTCGGTCGGTCATGTTTTTTATTCGACCCCCCTCTTCTTCGGCTCAGTATGCCTACTACACGCGCGTGTGACCCCGATTTCTGCCCGGCACGCGGTGGCATTGACGTGTGGGGACCGGACGAAACCCCATGTGTAATGGCAAGATGCGTCATCGGACGCACGCGCCACGCGGCCTGCGGGAACGATGGCGGCGATGAGGCGCGCCGCCAGATTCAATAACGCTAGTGGTTCCCGCTGGAACACACGAGCACGCCGTTCGGGCCCTTCGTCGACAGTCTGTGGGGGAAAAGCGATGACCAGGCCAGCATTCAAGGTATTCGCCGCCGCGCTGGTGGCGTCCGTGCTCGCATTCACGATCTCGCCGCTGGCGGGCGCGCACCACTCCGTCGCCGGGCAGTTCGACATTCAGCGCACGGTCACACTGTCGGGCGTCGTGTCCAAGGTGAACTGGGTGAACCCGCACCTCTACATCGACTTCGATGTGAAATCGCCGGCCGACAAGGCGGCGACCTGGCGACTGGAAGGCGTGCCCGTCGGCATGGCTCGCAAAGCCGGCCTCACCATGTCGATGCTCAAGGGGCACGGCGAAACCGTCACCATCGTGGCGCATCCGGCGCGCGACGGGACGGCGCATCTTGGCTACATCATCAAGATCGCGTACCCCGACGGGAAGGTATTCCAGTTCTCCGCCGATGCGGCCGAGAAGGCACCGGGTTGAGGAGGTGTGACATGAAAACTCATTCGACGAATCGTTTCGTTGCGCTGGCGGTGCTGACGGCGCTGTGTGCGGTCACGGGCAGCGCCTTCGCCGCAGGCGCCGACAAAGTCGCGCGCCTCTCGGATGGCCATCCGGACTTCAACGGCACGTGGGACAACGGCAGCGGCTACGACTTCATCAAGCCGCAGAAGGGCGAGGACGGGTCGATCTGCATCAGCGGCTGCAAGTCCACTACAGGTGCTCCGCCGCCGCCGCGGGCGCGCGTGGAGCCCGATCGACCGAAGTACAAGCCGGAACTGATGGGGAAGGTCGCGGACCTCACTAAGCGGCAGGTGGAAACCGATCCCGTGCTCCGCTGCAAGTCGCCGGGCCTGCCGCGCATTGGGCCGCCGGACAAGATCGTGCAACAGACGAATCAGGTCGTGTTCCTCTACGACGACGTGTCCGGCAGCTTCTGGCGGATCGTGCCCACGGATGGGCGCAAGCATCGCGAAGATGCGGATGAAAGCTATCTCGGCGATGCCATAGGGCGCTGGGAAGGCGACGCGCTCGTCGTCGAGACCACGGCCTTCAACGAAGACAGCTGGCTCACCGATAACGGCGCGTTCCACACGAATGAGCTACGCGTCGTCGAGCGGCTCACGCGCAATGGCGACACGATGGAGTGGCAGGCGACCGTATACGACCCGACGGTGCTCGTGGAGCCGTGGAAGGTTCGCCCGCGCAAGATGACCCTGACTCACACGGAACTGCAGGAACCGGTTCCCTGTGTGGAGCAGGACCTGAAGCACGTGGTGGATGGCACCCACCACGACAATCCGCGCTAATCGATAACGGCCTGCATCACGACGTTTTCGAAGTCGTCGCGCATCTGCACGATCGGCGTCTGGATCATCAGCACGCCGACGAGGTGCTTGTCCGGGTCCACGAAGAAGTGCGTGCCATACGCGCCGCTCCAGCCGAACGTGCCCTTCGAGACGAGCGTGCGGCGAGCAACGGGATCCGTCACCGAACGAACGGAGAGACCATAACCCTCCCCCGGCTGCCTGCCCGGCAGCGTGTCCGGAATGAAGGCCGAGCCCATGAGCTCGACGGTGCGTGGCGCGAGCAGGTGAGCGCCATTCGCCTCGCCCTGGTTCGCGAGCATCATCGCGAAACGCGCATACGACTCGGCGGTCGCCATCAAGCCGCCCGCGCCTGAGAAATAGACCTCCGAAGACATGTTGTCCGGATTGTCCCGCGGCGTGAGGCCGGTCGTGCCCTTGATGTACGACGTGACGAGCCGTGCACGCTGGGGTCGCGTTGGGCCAGAAGAAGATGTCCTTCGCACCGACCGGCTTGAAGATGCGCTCGTTGATGAACTCGTTGAACGTCTTGCCCGAGGCGATCTCCACGATGTGGCTCAACACGTCGAAGCCCGCGACGGCGCTATACGCCCAGCGCGTGCCGGGCTGGAACTCCAGCGGCGCGGCGCCGAGCGCCTCGGTGTACTTGAGCCCCTCCTCGCGCCGGTTCTGCGAAATCTTGGCGCCGGCCGCGTTGCCGACCGGGCCGCTCAGCAATCCCGACGTGTGCGTGAGCAGATCGAGGATCGTGACTTCACGCGCCACCGGAACGGTGTAGGTCTCCGGTATCGCCGGTGTGGGCGCGGGGGCCGCGCCGAGCGCGGGCGGCGGAACCGGCTTCGGCAAGGCCACTTTGATGTCTCTGAACGACGGAATGAACTTCGAGACGGGGTCGGTGAGCCGCACCTTGCCCTCTTCCACCAGCATCAGAATCGCGGTGCCGGCCACCGGTTTCGACATCGAAGCGACACGGAAGATCGTGTCTTTCTGCATCGGCTTTTTCGAGGCGGCGTCCATCACGCCCTGCGCCTGCAGGTGCACGATGCGACCGTTGCGCGCGACCAGCGTCACGGCGCCCGTGATGTCGCCCGCGGCGATGTAGCGATCCACCATCTCGTTGACGCGCTGAAGACGCTCGGTCGACATGCCGACCGCTTCGGGCCGCGCCGTCTGCGCGAGCGCGGTGAGCGGGATCAGGATGACAAGAGCAAACGGAACGACTCGCGCGGCCGCGCGACTGAACGCAATCGACATGGAAGCCCCCCTCTCAGACCGATACGGCGTCTTCGCTCGAGCATACCTCATGGGTGTCGACCTGCCACCAGCCCGGGAGCAGGCGACGCACACGCGTCTCCACGAAACGGTCATCGATCAGATACAACACGCCCCGGTCGGACGTCGTGCGGATCACGCGGCCCGCCGCTTGCACGACTTTCTGCAAGCCGGGGTACAGATAGGTGTAGGCGTAGCCGGCTCCGAAGCGCGCCTCCATGCGCCCTTGCATCTCTTCGTTCACGCGGTTGACCTGCGGTAGCCCAAGCGTCGCAACGAACGCGCCGATGAGCCGATCGCCCGGCAGGTCGATGCCTTCCGCGAACGCGCCGCCCAGCACCGCAAAGCCGATGCCCTGGCCCGCGCATTCGAATTTCGCCAGGAACGAGTCGCGCTCGGCTTCCGCCATGCCGCGCGACTGACGCCAGACCGGCACCTGCGGATGGCGCGCCCGGAACACGTCGGCGACCTGGTCGAGATAGTCGAAGCTGCTGAAGAACGCGAGGTAGTTTCCGGGCCGGGCCCGATACTGGTTCGCGAGGAGATTCACGATCGGCTCGATGGAGCCGGCCCGATCGCGATAGCGCGTCGACACCGAGCGCACCACGCGCACGGCAAGCTGATGCGCCGAGAACGGCGAGCCCACATCGAGCAAGGCCGTGTCGGCCGGAAGCCCGAGCACATCGCGGTAGAACCCCGGCGGGCTCAGCGTTGCCGAGAACAACGTGACGCTGTGGGCCGACGCAAATCGCTGGGCGAGAAAGCGCCCCGGAATCACGTTGCGCAGGCACAGCTCGGAGTCGCCGCCGCTCAGCGTTACGTCGAACAGCGAGGCTTCGTCGAGTTGCTCGGCGAGCCGACAGAAATGCATCGCGCTGAAATAGAAGCTCCGCAAGTCTTCGCTTGCCGCGGTGGGCTGCTCGGCAATGAAATCCGTTATCGAAGACACCGCTTGCTGAAGCGCCTTCAGCAAGGTCTCCGGAATCGACGGATAGGTCTGGTAGTCCTCGGTCTGCACGTTGACGAACGACGCCCACTGCCGGCCGACCTTGTCGAGCCCGCTGCGCAGGAACGCCGGCGCCCCACCCTTCGCCGCCGTGAGCTCCTCGCGCGCCAGCGATGCGGTGTACATCTTGCGGCCGCGCTCGATGAGGTTGTGGGATTCATCCGCGAGCAGCACGACGCGCCAGTCGTTGAAGACCGTCATCGCGTAGAGCATCGCGCTCGAATCGAAGTAGTAGTTGTAGTCGCCGACGACCACGTCGCACCACTTCGCCAACTCCTGGCTCAGGTAGTAGGGGCAGACCTGATGCCTGAGCGCGATTTCCCGAACGTTTTTCTGATCGAGGTTGTTCTGGCTCGCGGCTTCCTCGCGCGCGGCGGGCAACCGGTCGTAGAAACCTTTCGCCAGCGGACAGGAGGCGCCGAAGCAGGCGTTTTGCGGGAATTCGCAGGCTTTGTCGCGAGCGACCAGCTCGAGCACCCGCAGCCGCGTATCAGGATCGTTAGCCCGTAGCCGCGCGAGCGAATCGAGCGCGAGCCGTCGGCCGGAGGTTTTCGCGACGAGGAAGAACAGCTTGTCGATACGCTCCGTGGGCATGGCCTTCAGCACCGGGAAAATCGTGCCGATGGTCTTGCCGATGCCCGTAGGCGCCTGTGCCATGAGGCACCGGCCGCCCTTCACCGCGCGATACACGCCTTCAGCGAGCTTGCGCTGCCCGTCGTGAAACGATGCGTGAGGGAAGCCCAGCGTTCCCAGCGAACCGTCGCGCGCCTGCCGATGAGCCAACTCGTGCGCGGCCCACCGCAGGAAGCTCGCGCACTGAGTTTCGAAATATTCCCGCAGCGACTGCGCCGAATGCTCCTCGACCAGCACGGTCTCCCGCTGATTGGCGATATCGAAGTAGACGAGCGCCAGCCGGATCTGTTCGAGGTTTCTCGACTGGCACATCAACCAGCCATAGATCTTCACCTGTGCCCAATGCAGATGCCGATGATTGGCGGGCATGCGCTCGAGATCGCCGCGATACGTCTTGAACTCTTCCAGCTGGTTCCGCTCCGGGTCGTAGCCATCCGCGCGACCGCGCACACGAAGCGCGCCGTGTTCCCCGCCGAGCCGGATCTCCGTCTCGTACCCCTCACCACGCCGGGAAGCGATGAGCGCATGACCTGCGATGCCTTCCAGCGCCGAAGGCGACGGTGTGAAGCGCAGATCGAGATCGCCTCGTTTCGCCGTGAACTCGCACAGCGCGCGAACCGCTACGTCGTACGTCGGCGCATCGCTCATTGCGCACCGGCCGCGGCCCAGCGCACGTGACACACCGAAACCGGCATGCCGTGCGAGGCGCAGTAGTCGAGCCAGCGAATCTGATTGTCCTGCAGCCGATCGCCGGGCCCCTTCACTTCGATCATTCGGTAGCGGCGCTCGCGCGGCCAGAACTGAATCAGGTCGGGGAAGCCCGCGCGATTGGTCTTCACGTCGCGCAGGATGCGATGGAAGCAGTGCTCGAGATGCGCGGGAGGCAGGCATTCGAGCGCGACGTCGAGCAGCTCTTCTGTCAGCCAACCCCAAGACACGAACTCGGACTGGATACCCCTCTTGCGCGCGAAGTTGCGGCGAATCGTGTCCCGATACTCGCCCGACGCAAGCTGCGCGAAACACGTGGCGAACTCGTGCTCGCGACGGCGATGAAAGTCCGGCGTGTACAGATCCGCCGGTGCGGCGTGGAACTCGTGGAAAAACGCGCCCGGCAGCGGGCAGGAAGACGACGTCCCAGCACAGCAGGCCGAACAGCGAATTGATCAGCGAATTTTCGACGTAGTGAACCGGCGCATCCGGCTGCGTGAGAAATGCGCTCGTCGCAAGCTCCACCGGCAGATCCTCATCGGGCGCGGGGACCTTCAGCTCGAACGTGATCCATCCCGACGGCCGTTGGCGCGAGGCTCCGGCGACACCCAGTCGACGCTGAAGCCGGGGCACGATGCGCGCGAGTTGCTGACGCTCGACTTCATCTTCCGGTGCTTCTTCCGCCTGCGAGGCAAGCGCGGCGGCGTCTTCCCACCGATCCTGCCGCTCGAGCACGCGCACCGCGCGCACTCGGGCGCCCGGGTATGCGCAATCTCCGTACACGCGCAGCGCCGAATCGAGGTCGCCCTCCTTCTCGTAGCGCTGCCCCACGCGAAACAGCAGCTTCGCCCGGCGCAACTCGAGCCACGCGTTGTCCGCGATGGGCGGCGGAACGGCCGCGAGAATCGCAAGGCCCGCCTCTTCGCGCTGAAGGCGCTCGCGGCAACGATAGATCGCATGGAAATTGTCGATGTGCTCGCGCCGCTGGAAGGCCCGCGCCGACGCCGGCACCGCCACCTTCTCGTAGTTGAAGATGCCGAGATCCGCGAGCACGAACTGCGCCCAGGTCTGGTCGAAGTTGCCGAAGAACATGAGCCGCAACCGTTCGCACAGATCGAGCACGCTGACGCGGTACACGACCTCGCCCGCCTCCGGGCACCATGCCGCAAACGTGCGGCGCTCGACGAACGTGATCGCAAACGTTGCCATGAGGTCGTCTTTCGACAGGGCCCGCGATCGGGCGGCGAGCCGAAACGCCGCCGCGATCTCCGCCTTGCGCATCAGCCCGAACACCTCGGCGAGCCCGAGCAACGGCTGGTCATCCAGCCAACCGAGCTCGATGAGCGGCGCGGCCGCCGCGCGCGGGCAGCCAATCTCGCCGTAATCGAGCTTGCCGGTCCGGAACAGCCCGCCCTTTCGCATGATCATGCGCACGAGCAATGCACTGGATGCCGTCGGCAGCGCCTCGAAGGCGCGCATGAAGGCGCGCTCTTCGTCGTTCAGCAGGTCGTCGTAGCGCTGGCGCAGCCACGCGAGCGCCGCCTGGAAATTCTCGAGGTAGTAGAAAGGGCGTGGATGCGGGGTGGACATGCGTCGCCGTCGAGGCAGGCAGGCCCCAGGGCGCCACTCTTATATACGCCCCAACCCACCCAATGACTGGATGGGCATACAGATACCAGCCCGCCGCTCGAATGGCAATATCCCGCGCCTCCTTCCGCACGCAGGTAGCGACTTGAGCTTCGACGTCGAACGACTGCGCGAGCGCTTCCCAACGCTCGCACGCAAAACCTATCTGAACAGCGGCTCGTACGGCCTGCTCTCGCTCGACGTGCGCCGCGCGTTCGAGCGGTACCTCGATGGCCGTGACGAGCGCGGTTCCGACTGGCCCGGCTGGATGGTTCAGCAGGAAGCGCTGCGCACCCGCGTCGCGAAGCTGCTCAATGCCGGCGAGGAGGAAATCGCGATCACCGCGTCCGCTTCGGCGGGCATCAACGCGATCGCGAGCGCGCTCGACTTCGACGGCGCGCGCAACCAGGTCGTCGCGAGCGACTTCGAGTTCCCGACGAGCGGCCAGATCTGGCACGCGCAGGAGAAGCGCGGCGCGCGAGTGGTCCACGTTCCCGAAGACGCACAGGGCTTCATCCCGCTCCGGCATTTCGAGAACGCGATCGATGAGCGGACGCGTGTCGTCGCGATCACGCATGTCTGCTTTCGGAACGGGGCAAAGCTCGACGTCGGCGGCATCGTGAGACTTGCGCATGCGAACGGCGCGCTCGTCGTGCTCGATTGCTTTCAATCCGTCGGCGCGGTGCCGGTCGACGTCAAGGCACTCGGCGTCGACTTCGCCGTCGGCGGGATGTCCAAGTATCTGCTCGGCACGGCCGGCATCGGCTTCCTCTATTGTCCCCGCGAGCTGGCGACGACGCTGACGCCGTCGGTTTCCGGCTGGTTCGCGCAAGAGGAAGCGAAGATGTTGGACATCCATCAAAGCGCGCCCGCACGCAACGCGCACCGCTTCCAGGCCGGCACGCCTCCCGTGCCGAACTGCTATGCCGCCGCGGCGGGCATCGACATCATCCTCGGGCTCGGTGTTGCCGACATCGAGGCGCACGTTCGAGCGCTATCCGGCGAATGCATGGATCGCCTCACGCAAGCCGGCTTCAAACTGGCGACGCCGCGCGACGACGCACGACGCGGCCCGACCGTCGCCGTGCGCGCAAACGACGACAACGCGCTCGTCGCAAGGCTCGCCGAATCGAATATCGTCACGTCATCCCGCGACGGCAACGTGCGCGCGATGTTCCACTGCTACAACAACCGCGCGGATGTCGATGCGTTCGTGAATGCGTTGCTCGCGAATCGCGAGCTCCTGGGAACGTAGTCACGTTTCAGTTCCGCAGCTTGTCTGTCGCCACAGACAAGCCGCCTGTTTTTCGCGGCTACGCGGTCAACGCGCGGTGGGCTTGCGACTCCGGTCCGGCCAGAGATCAGGCCAGAGATCAGGCCAGAGGCCGGGCCATGGATCAGCCGAACAGCTTTCCCAGCGAACCCACGAGGCTCACCAGCTCGGCTTGCGCAGGCACGCCGCCGCCCGGCGTGATCTTGTCGACCACCTGCGGCAGAAGCCCCGACAACACGTTCGCCGTCTCCGACTCATCGATGCCCGCGTGCTTGGCGAGCTCCGCGACCTTGCCGCTACCGAGCACCTGCTGCACCTGATCCGCCGAAATCGGCAAGTTCTGGCGGTACCGACCCAGGACTGCAGAATGTTCTCGAGGCCCGCGCCTTTGAACGAGCTCATGAGCTGCTGAAGCGCGTCGGGCTTGCTCAGCATCGCCACGAGTTGTTGCAGGAGGATGGCTTTGACGCCGCCACCGCCCTGCCCTAGAACGCCACCCAATGCACCGCCGACTTGATCTAGTAAACCCATGATCGTGCCCTCCGGCAGCGAGACGTGCCGGATAGTCTACGCGGTAAGCCGAGCATCGCGACCTTTCAAACCTGTAAGCTTGAAACCCTCGCGCGACCGTCGCGCGGTTAAGTCGATCGAAGCCGTGCAGCGACCTGTACCCGCAGCGCAACCGCGTTGCGACGGCGGGGCGAATCGGCAAAACTCCGCGCACTTTTTCCGGGGGGAGAGATCATGAAGTCGTCCTTGTTCCTGCTCGCGGGTGGCCTGTTGATCGCGAGTGCCTACGCGGCCGAAACCGCTTCCGCGCCGCCTAACCTGCACAACCTCATGAAGAACATCGTCGCTGTGCAGACGCAGGTGATCTGGGATGTCGGCAACGACGCGCAGAACGACAAAGGCGATCCCGACCCAGCGAAGATGAAGGCTGCGGACTGGGCCAAGGTCGGCGCCGCCGCCGGCAAGGTCCGGGATGCCGCGCAAGCCCTGGCCAAGGCCCCGCACGTGATGGCGGCCGCACCCGGCGAGAAGATCGATGGTGAAGGCGGCACGCCCGGCGCTTTCGGCGCGAAGGAAGTCCAGAAGGCGATCGACGCGAACCCCAAGGTCTTCCAGGCCTTCGCGACCCAGCTCACGAAGTCGATGGACGAACTCGTCACGGCAGCGAAGACGAAAGACGCGAAGAAACTGTTCGACGTCTCAGGCCGCCTCGACCAGGAGTGCGAAGGCTGCCATACGCAGTTCTGGTATCCGAACGAGAAGCGCTGATCAGCGCGTCAGCCGGCGAATCCCTAACCACGTCCCTGTGATGCACACCGCTGCGGCGCCGAGCAGCAGCGGAAGCATCAGCAGAGCGCGGAACCACTCGCTGCGGGTCAGCGCGCTGAAATCGAACGTATGCAGCGCGCTGTGCCACCAGCGGAACGAACGTCCGCCGGCATCCAGCTTGTTCACCATTCGTCCTGAAACCGGATCGAGGTAGTAGCGCACGGGCTGCGCGCCCTCGCCGTCTATCCGAATCACGGGCAGCGTCGCCTTCTGCGTGCGCGTGCTGTAGTTGTACGTGTCTTCCTCGTTGACCAGGCTCCACGTTGCGCGCGTCGCTTCGGGAAGCAGCCGAGTTGCGGCGGCGTCCCAGTCATCCTTGCCAAGCGCCTTAGCGGTGCCCGTCGCGTCGAGACGCACGCGTGAGCCATCCGCAAGCGTTGCCACGGCGGCTAGCTTGCCGCCGAACGTCGCGGCGTTGAGCGAACGGATGTTCGCGGGCGGCTGAGCGGCAACGGCTTCGATCAGGCCGCGCGCGTCCGACCAGTGCGGCGGCTCGCCGCTCAACGATTGCATGTCCTCAAAGAGTCCGTCGCTCTCCATGAGTCCCCATGGATTCATGGAGAAGAGCCCGCTCAGAACCCACGTCAGCACCAGCACGCCGAAGATGAGTCCCGGCACGTGATGCCAGTACATGAGCCCGCGATGAGGTGAAGACCATTGGCCGTTCGCGCGCCGTCGCAGCTCTTTGATGCCGAGGTACAGGCCGATGACGGTGAGGAAGGTGCCGATCACCGAAGTCCAGATCACCACCTGATTCCATACGGGCGGATTCTGGCGAAGGACCGTGGGATACAGCCAATGCGGCACCGATCCCAACCAGTTCCAGAACCGCTGCGACGACCGCGTGACTTGGACGGCTTTGCCGGTCGTCCCCGAGACGTACACGACCGTATGTGCCGGATCATCGAAATCAAACCGATGAAACGGCTGGTCGGACCGGCTAATCGCCACGGTCCATTGATCGCGCAGAATCGGTGCGCTCACGCGCGGCGCGCCGTTTGCACCGAGTGACCGAGCGAGCTCCGCTGCCGCCTGCTTCGAATCCCCGTCGGAAGTGCTCTCGACCACCTCGCCGCTGCGCAGATCGATGACCTTGCGGCCGGGACCCGCGAACACACCCCGCAACACCGGCCGGCCACCGAGCATCTCGACCTGAAGGACCTGAACGCTCGCGTCGTCCGCAATGGCCTCGCCGAACCGGCAGCACCCCTGCCATTCAATCACCGGGAGCGCCGCGATCCGCTGCTCGTCCGTGAGCCGCGGATACGGCACGTACATCATCACGATGCCCGACAGGCACCACACCGCCATGAGCCATCCCACGGCGATGCCGACATAGCGGTGAAGAAATACGAGAGCGCGAAACACTCAGAAGCTGAACGTGTACCGGCCCAGCAGCATGCGCGGCTGGCCGACGTTGATCACCGGATACGGGGAATCATCCGCATCGCGGAATCCCGTTGACGGCCGGCCGTATTCCTTATCGAACGCGTTGTAGAGGAACAGGCTGATGCGGTGATGCTTCGCCTGGTCGACGAAGAAATACGTCGAGAGGTCGAACACCCCGTAGCGCCCGTATTCGATCGCATTCGACACGACGTCACCCACATAGCGAGCCGTGGCCGACGTGCCAAAGCGCCCGTCCGGATTGCGATAGTCGAGCCCGGCTTGTGCCGTGCTCGTCGGTATGCGGCCGATCTGGACTCCGTTGGGGTCTTCCGTGCTGCTGCGAGTGAAGCTCGCACGAGCGGTGAATGCATCGCTCAACGGCGCCTCGACCAGGAACGTGCCACCCCGCACCTTCACCTTGCCGGGCACGTTCAGGAAGACGTCGACGCCGTCGTCGTTCGTCGTGGTCGAGATCAGGTCCGTGACATTCGCGGCGAAACCGATCAGCTCCCAGTGAACCGCGTTGCGCCCCGCGGCCAGCGCGCCCCCGATCGAGACATTGACGTTGCGGCTCGACTCCGGCTTCAGGTCCGGATCGCCGAGCTCGAACGGATCGATCGCGTACAGCTCCTCGGCCGTCGGCAGCTTGAAGTTCGTGCCCACGAGGCCGGTCACGAACAGGTTGTCGTTGATGTTGTACTTCGCGGTCGCCGTCCAGGTGGTGGAAGACTCCGCCTCGGACGGCTTGTTGTAACGAAGCCCGGCCGACAGGTGCAGCGTCTTGCTCCAGTCGTCATCGGTGCGCACCTGGCCGAACACCGCCTGCGTCTTCTCCTCGTGATCGGCGATTAACAGCACCTCGTCGCGCCCGCTGTACTGCTGCACGTCGTAGCCGACGTAATACTCGTAGCCCTGATTGAGCTTCAGGCGCAGCAGCGCGTTCGCACCCTTGTCGTTGAAACCCCAGAATAGATTGTCGGAGTCCACTTCGATCGCGCCCGGCGTCGTGAGGCTGTTGAAGAGCGTCGTGTAGTGCGTATCCCAGTCGTGGTAGTAGCCCTTCACGTAGAAGTCGACCGAGTCGCTCACTTTCCAGTCGAGCTTCGCGCTGACGAGCTCCTCGTCTCGTGAGTTCACGTTCTTGTTGACCCACATCGGGTACAGCAGCTGGATGTCCGCATCGGTGTGCTGATAGGTCGCGCTGAGCCGCACGTTGTCCGTGAAGTCGCGCATGAACTTGATGCCGCCGGTCTTCACGTCATAGCCACGGTTGCGATCGGTGGCGCTCGCCTGGTAATCCTGGTCGCGGAACGGCTGGTAGCCCTTGCCGTCATCGATCGAACCGTAGAGCACCAGATGATTGCCCGCGAGTGCGCCCCGAATATAGGCGCTTGCGTGCTTGCCCTCCTCCGTGTCGTACCCGACGGCGACTTCACCGTTCGTGGTGTCCGTGAACTCCTTGGTGACCACGTTGATGACGCCCGAGATCGCCTGCGTGCCGTAGAACAGGCCCTGCCCGCCTTCCAGCACCTCGATGCGCTCGATCATGTGCGCCGGCAGGGTGTCCAGCGGAAGCGTGCTGGCGTACAGACGGTTGTTCACGCGCACGCCGTCCACGAGCCACAGCACATCGCCGGGGCGGCCGCCGTTCAGGGAGACGTCCGCGTAGCTGAACTGCCCGCCGATCATGTTGAGATACAGGCCGGGCACCGACGACTGCAAGGCGGTGCCCAGGTCGTTGTAGCCGCCCTTCTTGATGTCCTCGGACGTGATCACGGTGACTCGCGAGCCAGACTTGGCAAGCTGCTCCGGCAGGCTTTCTTCGAGCCGCTTGGACACCACCTGGACCTCGTCGATATCGCCCTGATCCTGGGCGAGCGCCGTCCCGGACTGCACCAGGCCCGCGGTACCCGCGACCACGGCCGACGCGGCCCAACGGGCCGGTTTCAAGCTGCGCATAAGAACTTCCCCCAAAGAAATCGATTTGCTGAACCGTTCTACGGCCCGCCCTCTTGGGGGTGGACCTGTGTGCTGCCGCAGTCCCTGCGGACGTGTTCAGTCCGTTGATTCGACAGCCTGTAGGAGTCAGCTACTCGCGTCAGGTGATTTACCGTTGAGCACACGTTGCCCAACGTTATCGATACCGTTCATGTGGCCCGCTAAATTGTTGTTTCCCTGCACGTTATTCTCGTTAATGGGCCGTGGTAGGATGCGCCGGCCATGACCAATCCCGAAGCTTTGCGCGCGCACGCCGACCGAATAAAAACCAGCGGCGTGCTCGGCCGTTCGCCGCTGATGCACCGGCTGTTCGATTTCCTGCTCGAATGTTCGGTCGCCGACCGCGCGCCGAAGGAGATCGAAGTCGCCGTCGATGCCTTCGGCAAGGGCGCCGAATTCGACGTGTCGCAGGACGCGATGGTCCGCGTCTACATCCACAAGCTCCGCCGCAAGCTCGAAGAGTTCTACGCCGGCGCCGGTGCCGCGGAGGGCGTTCGGCTCAGCATTCCCAAGGGCGAATACCGGTTCGTCGCGGAAGTGGCCGCGGTCGCGCCCGTTGCCGACGTCGACGCATCCACGCTCGACCTGCCCCCGGGCCCGCCGGCCCGGCGCAAATGGGTGATGCCGGTGCTGATTGCGTCGGCCGTGCTGAACATCCTGGTGGTGGCAGTCGTCTTCCTGCGCACGTCGGCGGCGCCCGACGACTTCCGTGAGGTGCGCGAGAACCCGGTCTGGGCGTCGCTGCTCAATGACGATCGCCCCATCTTCGTGGTGGTCGGGGACTACTACATCTTTGGCGAGACCGACGACGCGATGGAAGTGAAGCGGCTCGTGCGCGAGTTCGACATCAACTCGCCGCAGGATCTCGAGAACCACATGAAGGCGAATCCGGAGGTCACGGATCGCTACATGGACATGGAGCTCTCGTACCTGCCCACGGCGAGCGCGTACGCCCTTCGCGATGTGATGCCGGTGCTGGCGCCCGCGAACAAGCGCGTGCGAATCGTCACCATGTCGCAGCTCAACCCGGCCGTCATCAAGTCCGCGGACATCGTGTACGTCGGATATCTCAGCGGGCTCGGCATGCTCGGGGATTACGTGTTCACCGCTTCGCGTCTCGCGGTTGGCGACTCGTTCGACGAGATCGTGGATCGCGAAACGAAGCAGCGCTACGTGAGCCAGGCGCAGGGCGCATCGATTCGCGGCGAGCGCAAGTTTCACGACTACGGTTATTTCGCGACGTTCGCCGGGCCGAGTGGCAACCGCATCGTCGTGATCGCCGGCACCCGCGACGTGGCGGCGATGCACATGGCGGAAACGCTCACGACACCGCGCGCGCTGCAGGCGCTCACCGCGCAGGCCGGCAAGACGCCGGGCTTCGAGGCCCTGTACGAAGTGTATGGCATGGACAAACTCAACCTCGACGGCAAGTTGCTGCTGACTTCTCCCCTCGACAGCACGACGATCTGGACCGGCGGTCCGCGCGAAGTGCACGCCGGCTTGCCGGGGCGCGCGGCGGATCCCGTTCCGCACTAACTTTTCTCGCGTTCGTCAAGGTCTGGCGCTGGTGCGTATGCGCCGTATACTGCGCGCCCTTTTCGCACTGACGACCTGCCGCATTCGCGGCATTCGCGAGCGCCCATGTGGTTCAAGAACCTGATCGTCTATCGACTGCCCGTTGACTGGGCCGTTTCCGCAGCGGAGCTCGAAGAGCTTCTCTCGAAGCACACGCTGCAGCCTTGTGGCGCGCTCGAGATGGTGAGCCGCGGCTGGGTATCGCCGACTCCGGGCGGGCGTCTGCTGCACACGGTGAATCAGCAGCATCTCATCGCGCTCGGCATCGATCAGAAATTGCTGCCCGGTTCGATCATCAGGCAGGTGGCGCTGGAGCGCGCCGAAGCGCTCGCGCGGGAACAGGGCTATCCGGTCGGGCGCCGGCAGATGCGCGATCTCAAGATGCGCGTCACCGAAGAGCTGCGCGCCCGCGCGCTCACGCGACGGCGCGTGGTGCGCGCGTGGATCGATCCGATGAACGGCTGGTTCGTGGTGGACGCGTCCGGCGCGGCGAAGGCCGAAGAGCTGACCGAGATCCTGCGCGTCACGCTCGGCGGCAGCTTCGCGGTGACGTTCCTCGAAACGGAAAAGTCGGCGACGGCGTCGATGACCGCGTGGCTCGCGCACGGCGATGCGCCGGCCCGCTTCACGATCGAGCAGGATCTCGAGCTTCAGTCCGCCGACGAGAACAAGGCGACCATCCGCTATACGCGGCACCCGCTGGACGTGCGCGAGGTGCAGCAGCACCCTGCGGTCCGGCAAGCACCCCACCCGCCTCGGGCTCACCTGGAGCGACCGGTTGTCCTTCGTGCTCACCGACAAAACCCAGGTGAAGCGTCTCGAGTTCCTCGAAATGACGAAGGACACGGCCGATGGCGGTGATATGGACGCCGCCGAGCAGTTCGACATCGACTTCGCCGTGATGGCGGGCGAGCTCGCCAAGCTGCTGGAAGACCTGGGCGCGGCGATGGGCGGCGAGATCCGCAAAGGGGTCGAGGCCTCGGCCAGCCCGAACGTGGTTGTGCTGAACGGCGCGCCCTCCGCCGGCGCCTCGAGCGCCGCGCGCGCGGCCGTCACTACACACGCCCCGGCATAAGTTCACGGCGCCGTCTCGGCATTGTCGCCGGTGGCCCGCAATCCGGGCCGAGGCACCGTGCGCGCCGGAGCTCCCGTCCGCTGCCGCCGGTCTTCGCGTCAGGCCGCGCTGCGCCGGACGCTTTCGTCCTGCCTAACGGGCGGCGCCCGTCATGCGGCCTTCACGTCGGCGTTCGCCGCACATAATCCGCCGCTACCGAGGCGTCTCATACATCTTCCGCCCGTGGCGGCGGTCTATAATCCCCGCGCCTTGACGACACAGATCCCTACCCCGCCCTCGTCCCGTGTCCTGCTTGCGAGCCACATTCTCGCGGGCTTCGCCCTCATCGCCATTCTGGTGTGGCACCTGCCCGCCGCGCTGTTCGCAGGGCTGCTCGTCTACGCGCTGGTGCAGTCGCTGGCACCGGCCCTCGAGCGACACCTCCCCGGTGAGCGCGCCCACTGGCTCGTCGTCGTGCTGCTCGTCGTCGCGGTCGTCGGGGCCATCACGGCGCTCATCATCGTAACCATCGCTTTCTTCCACAGCGAACACGGCAACCCGGCCGTGCTCTTCGAACGGGTCGGTCCCGTGCTCGACCGCGCCCGCCAGCAATTGCCGTCGTGGATCGTCGAGTACCTGCCTGCGAGCCCCGAGGACATCCGCGTCGTCGTCCTGGAATGGATGCGGGAGCACACGGCGCAACTCCAGGGCCTGGGCAAGCACGCCATCCGCATCCTCGTGCACGTGATCATCGGCATCGCCGTCGGCTCGATGGTCGCGCTGTTCAAGGCGCGCAATCACCCGCCCGGCGGGCCGCTCGCGACCGCATTGTCGGATCGTGCGTCGAATCTCGTCATCGCCTTCAAGGACGTGGTGTTCGCGCAGGTGAAGATATCAGCCGTGAACACCGTGCTCACGGGCATCTTTCTGCTCGTGGTGCTGCCAACGTTCCACGTGTACCTGCCGCTGGCCAAGACGCTCGTGGTCGCGACCTTCGTGTTCGGGCTGCTGCCGGTCGTGGGCAACCTCATCACGAATACGCTGATCTTTGTGATGGGCCTGTCGATCTCGCCACTCGTGGCGGTGGCGGCGCTCGCCTATCTCATTGTCATCCACAAGCTCGAATACTTCCTGAATGCGCGGATCATCGGCGGCCAGATCAGCGCGCGGGCGTGGGAGCTGCTGATGGCGATGCTGTTCATGGAGGCCGTGTTCGGCGCGCCGGGGCTGGTTGCCGGGCCCATCTACTACGCTTATCTCAAGCGCGAGCTCAAAGCCGCTCGGCTGATTTGACTCGAAGAAGCCCTCAATCGCCGGGGCGGCTAGGAAAGGCGTCCAACCTGTCTGAAGGTCGGCGGCATCGGCGGCCACGCCCCCGCGCCCGGCGCGCGGATTGACTCCCGGCCGGCGGCGGCGCCTGCCCGCCCCCTCCTGTAATCTTTCGGGCCCTTCCGAAGTGCAGGAGATGCCATGAAACCCGGCTTTCGCCTCGTTGTCGCCGCCCTCTCGCTGAGCCTGACGCCCCTGGCGGTCACCGCCGACCCGGTGGTCACCGATCCAAGCGTGATTTCCAACGAGCGCCGGGTTGCGATCCTCGAGTGGAAGCTGGCGTCGTTGCGACAGCAAGTCGCGCTGCTGGAAGACGCCAAGGCGATCGAACGGCTCCAGCAGGCTTACGGCTACTACATCAGCGAAGGCCTGGGTGGTGAAGCCGCCGCCCTCTTCGCCGACGACCCCGGCGCCTCGATCGAGCTCGCCCAGCAGGGTGTGTATGTAGGCAAGAAGCGCATCCGCGACTTTCTCACGCACGGCGGCGAAGGCGTGAAGGATGGCGAGATTCAGGAAGGCGCGATCTGGCAGGGCGTGGTGCATGCCTCCCCCGACGGCAAGAACGCTCGCGGCCGCTGGCGCACGCTGATCATGGGCGGCACGTATGGGCAGGATGGAACGTGGACTGAAGGCCCGTACGAAAACGAGTACGTGAAGGAAAACGGCGTCTGGAAGCTGCTAAAGGTGCACTGGTACATGACGGTGAAGGGGTCGTACGACCAGGGCTGGCACAAGAAGCACATGCCTGCGGCCGGGCCGCTCGCTGACTTGCCGCCCGATCGGCCGCCCACTGACAGGTACGAGAGCTGGCCGGCGTTTTATTTGCCGCCTTATCACTATGAGCATCCTGTGACCGGCAAGCCGGTCGCGTGGGATTGAGCTGGGGAAATGAACATGAACAGCCAGCACAACACCCCTGCGATGGGCGACATCAAGCGCGCTGCTTGTGATGAGCGCCGCTCGTTCGCTTTCAAGACGAGTTCACCTGTCGACAGTGCGATTGGTAGCGTCGGCGGCAGCACCATCGACAGCGCCGACAGCGGCGCAATCGGAAGCGCTGACAGCAGCGCCTTCGGTAGGGCCGGCGGCGGCGCAATCGACAGCGCCGGCGGCAGCGCAACCGCTGGCGCAATCGATTGCGCTCGGGCCGCGAGGCGCGCGGTTCTCGCAATTGGCGTCGCGATCGGATCGATGGCGTTCAGCGCCACCGCCTTTGCGCAAACGCCGCCGGGGCCTCCGGGCCCGCCGCTGAGCCCGGCATTGCAGGCGCAGCTTGCGAAAGACTTCACGCGTCTGCAGGAAATCGAAGGACGCGCCGCGCGCGTCGACGACGTCAACGAGCTGCGCACCTGCAGGGAATCTTCGGCTACTACTTCGACAAGGCGATGTGGGATGACGTCGCCGATCTCTTCGCCGACGAGGGCTCGGTGGAGCTGGGTCTGAATGGCGTGTACGCCGGCAAGGCGAACATCCGCAAATATCTCTACAGCCTCACGGGCGGCAAGCCGGGGCTGCGGCCCGGCGAGATCATGAATCACTTCCAGCTCTCGCCAGTCGTGACACTGGCCGATGACGGGCAGAGCGCCAAAGGGCGCTGGCGCACTATCATTCAGGGCGGCACGTACGGCAAAGGCTCAGGCGGAGACTGGGGCGAAGGCGTCTACGAGAACGAATACGTCCAGCAGAACGGCGTGTGGAAGATCAAGACGCTGCACTTCTACACGAAGTTCTACGCGCCCTATGAAGGCGGCTGGGCCCACGCGCCCAAGGACTCCGCGCTTCGATACGGCAAGTCGAAGGTGAAGCCCTCGAAGGCCACTACGGTGAAATACGAGCCGTGGCCTGCGAAGTTCACTCCGCCGTTCCATTACCAGAACCCTGTCGCAACATCCTATGTTTTCGGGGGTCCGCAACAGCAGCCGGCGAGCAACAACACGACCAAGGCGCCGAAGACCGTCGCGGAGCTGGAGGCGCAGGTGCGTGCGCTGGAGCTACGCGTCGAACGCCTGAAGGCCGTGGACGATGTCGAGCGGCTGAACGCCCAGTACGGCTTTTACGTCGACAAGTCGATGCAGGACGCGATCTCCGCGCTCTTCACCGAAAACGCGACGCTGGAAATCCTGGGCCGCGGCGTGTTCATCGGCCGCGATCGCATCTACGAATACATGCGTCGCCTGGGCGCCCCGCAGGTCGGCACGCTTTTCAACCACATGCAGCTCGGGCCCGTGGTGCACATCTCGGATGACGGCCAGAGCGCGCGGATTCGCGTGCGCCTGCTCGTGATGTTCGGCCAGGACGGCCGCGCCGCGCAGTGGGGCGAAGGCATCTACGAGAACACGTTTGTAAAAGACAACGGGGTGTGGGAAGTACAACAACCTCCACGGCTACCAGACGTTCTATACGAACTACGAAGACGGCTGGGCGAAGAAAGCTTCGGCGATGTTCTCGCCCTTCCCCGGCTACCCGCCCGACGCCCCTCAGTCCATCGCCTACGACCCGTATCCGGCGCTGTTCACGCCGCCGTTCCATTACCGGAATCCTGTTACCGGAAAGTAGACGCGCGTCCGATTGTTCTCTTTTTCGGCGACGGCATCGCACTGCAGCGATGTCTGTCGCTGGATTTCTTCCATATAGAAGAGCAAATTCGCGCCGCATCAAGCGCCGTTTGGCAAATTTCGTTCGTCTTCCCTGAGTATGATTCGCGCGCCTTCGCGGGACCCGACCCTGCCGCGCGGGGGTTTCAACCCAGGTTACGGACGAGATCGAGGGAACGATGGATACATCATTCGCAATCACCCGCCGTTTGGCACTCCCCGCAGCGGCTGTGCTCGTATTGGCCGGCTGTGCCACTCACGACAACGAAGTTCAACTCCCGAGCGAGGTCACCAACGCATTGAGATGGCTTTCAAACAAAGGCGACGTACAGGCCTGCGCGGACCTCTATGCCGACGATGCCGAGATCATCTCGGATCACAACCAGACGGTCACCGGCAGGAAGGCGATCGGCGAGTTCTTCAAGCAGCAGGTGTCCACCGACCTGCTGTTCGACACCGACACCAAGATCAGCGTGGTCTCCGGCAACGTCGCGATGGAGCAAGGCACGTACAAGATCCGCAACGTGGTACAGGGCGTCGACGTGGAGTTCGGCGACTACCTGAACGTCTGGCGCAAGACCGACGGCCGCTGGAAGGCGTACCGGAGCATGTACAACGTCACGCGCGCGCCCGGGGCGCTGGTCTCGCTCCAGCCCGACCCGGACGATCGCGGCAGCTGAAGATCGGGCGATAGCGCCTGAACCCCCCGGGCGGGAAACCTCAAGGACGAGGGTTCCCGCCCGACCCCTCCTGCCCGTACCATGCACCGTTCGGCGCCTCCCGCCGGTATTGGGCATTTCATGGGTCGCATATTCGAAGTCCGCAAGCACACTATGTTCGCGCGTTGGAACCGCATGGCGAAGCAGTTCGCGCGCATCGCCAAGGACATCACGATGTCCGTCAAGGCCAGCGGCCCCGACCCCCAGTCGAACTCGACGCTCCGGCGCGTGATCCAGAACGCCCGCGCGGTCAACATGCCCAAGGATCGCATCGAGGCCGCCATCAAGCGCGCCTCGGGCCGCGACGCCGCCAACTATCAGCAGGTGCTGTACGAGGGCTACGCCCCCCACGGCGTCGCGATGCTCGTCGAAACCGCCACGGACAACCCCACGCGGACCGTGGCGCAGGTCCGGAGCATCCTCACCAAGCACGGCGGCAACCTGGCCACGAACGGGAGCGTGAGCTTCCTGTTCAACAAAATGGGCGTATTCCGCCTCGACCCCGCCGGCCTCGACCAGGACGACCTGGAGCTCTACCTGATCGACCACGGCCTCGAGGAAATGGGCGAAGGCAGCGGCGAAAAGGGCGAACCGCAGATCGTGATCCGCTGCGCCTTCGCCGATTTCGGCAAGCTTCAGGAGGCGCTGGAAGCCCGCAAGCTCACGCCCCTATCCGCCGAGCACGAATACATTTGCACGGTGCCCACAACGCTCCCGGAAGCTCAGGCCACCGAAGTGCTGGAGCTCATCGACAAGCTCGAACAGGACGACGACGTGCAGAGCGTATTCCACACGCTGGCGTAGCCAGGGAAAGTCAGAAGGACTTCTCTGAAATCGCCCTGACGGCATCAGGAAGCCGGGGTGCGCAAGCGAAGGGGTCGAGGGAGAAATGACAGGGAGCTGTCAAACTCGACTCTGCGCGCATTCTGTCGATCACCGTTCCGGTTTGATGCCGCTGAAAAACGCGTCGCGCCCTGGTCTGTAATGGCACGGCCTCACGTTTGACAGCCCCCTGTCATTTCTCCCTCGACCCCTTCGCTTGCGCACCCCGGCTTCCTGATGCCGTCAGGGCGATTTCAGAGAAGTCCTTCTGACTTTCCCTAGCTGAAGAGATAAGGCAGCACTTGGAAAAAGCGCGCGAACGCTTCCGGGTCCGTCACCAGCACGAATAGTAAGCCCACGATCGCGCCACCCAGGTGCGCGTCATGGTTCACGCGCCCGCCATTCTGGCGGGCCTGCCACCAGCTATAGATCAGGTACAGCACCGCAAAGATGGGCGCCGGCACCGGAATCGGCAGGATCAGCAGCGACAGCTTGCTGGTCGGGAAATACACGATGTATGCGAACATCACCGCCAGCACCGCGCCGGACGCGCCCAGCGACGCGTACTGCGGGTCATTGCGATGCTTGATCCAGGTCCCGAGCTCGCTCAGCGCCAGGCTGACGACGTAGAGCACGAGGAACCGTGTCGTCCCGATCGCGCGCTCCAGCGTGAACGCGAAAAAGAAGTACGACAGCATGTTGAACAGCAGGTGCGAACCGTCGAGGTGCACGAAGCCGCTCGTGATGAGCCGATGCCACTCGTTGTTTCGCACCAGCGTGTAGGGCCGGAACAGCATCCGGTCCACGAACGCCCGCGACTTCAGGCCGATGAGACTGATGACGATGGTGGCAACAAAAATCGCCAGGGCGCCGAGCCCAAAACCTGAAAACATCGCACTCCATTCCGACGGGCACGCTGGTAAACGCCCGCCGACGGCAATCCTAACGTGTTTTCAGGGTCTTGGGCCGTAGTGAGGCAGCGGGGCGCCGTACTCGTAGGCGCCGAGGTCGGGCGCGCGGCCTGTGTACCCATCCGTTATGTTCGGGAGCGCCACGCCGGCATCGATCGCCACCGCGCCCTTGCGCAGCCGCAGGTCCACCGAGTCCAGCGCGACCACGTGGGTGATGTCGGTGAAGTCCGGCTTCGGCCCGTTCACGAAGATGTCGAAGTCCACGACCTTGCTGTGCTTGTCCTGCCCGGTGGCGGCGGCGTACGCCTTCAGCGTTGGGAACGCGCGCTGGGTCAGCGGCACGCCCGCGGGCGCGCCTTCGGCCTTGTGCGCCGGATAGAAGTTGCGCACCTCGTCGAACGGCGGCGAGTTCCACGCGAAGGCCTCCTTCGACTCGGGGTTCGGGCGGAAGCCGTTGTAGTCGCTGGTGCTGTAGTTCGTGAACGTGTCGAGCGAGAAAACACGCGGCTGCGTGCCCTGCCCCATGATGAGATTGTTCCGCAGGAAGAAATTCGACGCCGGCGTCAACTGCTTGAACTCACCGAAATACGTGTTGTTGAGGTAGTAGATGCCCGACGGCTCGCCGTGAATCTTCACCGGCCCCCACCACGCGTTGTACACGACGTTGCGAATGAAATAGACCGGTCCGCCGAAGATCGGCTGCGGGCTCATCGCGCCGAGCGGCGCGTTGAAGCACAGGTTGCGGATCAGGCGGATGTTACGAACCGCGCCGTCCGTCTCGAAGCAGTTGTCGTGCACGACGGAGACGACGTTGTTGTAGATGTCGATGCCCACGGGCAAGCGATCCGGCGGCGTGTTCGGGTAATCGTCCGGCATGCCGTAGGTGGCGTGGTCGAGGCCGTCGTGGAAGCCGCGCACGCGGTTGTACGCCATGACGTGACCCTGGCCGTAGATCGAGACGGCGTAGAACGACTTCATCTTGCCCTTCTCTTCGAAGTCGGGCCGATCCACCCAGGGCTTGATGCCGTACCAGGTGAAGACGTAATCGAGGCTTTCGCGGCCGAGCATGTCGTTGTCGGCGATGTAGAAGCCGCTGGTGCCGGAATAATCCGAGTGCACGGCGGTGCCGACTTTCTCGAACCTCACCCGTTTGACCGTGAGGCCCTTCGATCCGGCGATGCCTTTCATGCCGGCTTCGATGGCGATGCCGGTGTTGCGGATCGTGATGCCCTCGAAATAGGTGTAGTCGCCGGCCATCAGGTTGAAGAGCACGGTGTTGTCGCCGCCGTCGAAGATCGCTTCGCCGTCGCCCGCGCCGACGATGGCGATCGGTTTGTCCAGCGTGCCTTTCTGCGTGAGGTAGTACGTGCCATCCCACGGCGTGCCACAGCATGTCGTGAAGCGCGAGTTGATCTCGTGCGAATAGTGATCGCGCTTGGTGAGATACACGCCGGCGTGGACCTTGATGATATCGCCGGGGCGCACGCGCGGCGGTGACGCGCGGCTCCAGTCGCCGCCGAGCGAAGCGATGTAGTACGCCTCGAGGAGCCCCGAGAACGCGGGCTGTTCCCTCTTCCCCGTGTAGCCGGGTGGGTAGACGTGGAACACGCGGCCGCCCGTCGCGGGCTTCGGCTCCGCGCGCGTGCGTACGGTGATGACTTTCTCCGCTTCGCCGGAAACGCCATCCGGATCCGCGAGGCTCAGCTTCACCTCGTAGTCGGTGGCTTCGTCGAGATCGAAGATGCTGCCCGCGAACTGAATTCGGCGCGGTGAGGTCGGTCGCGCCCCGCGTCCAGATCTGCTCGTTCTGGATGCGCATGAGATCGAGCGCGGGCTGCCACCTCTCCGCACCCTTCTTGCGGAAATTGACCGCGACACGCGCGTTCCGGTTGTCGTCGCCATCGATGTTCCAGGCGAAACCCAATGCCATGAGGGTGGGCGGGTCGATGGTGAGCGAGCCGGTCGTTGTGCGGTTTTCCGCCCACGCGGTTGAGCCCGCAACGAAGAACAGCAGCGTTGCCGCGAGAAACCTATTCATGCCCCCTACCCCCACTGGCGCTGGAGGCCGCAGGGTACTGCGATCGCCCGGCTCGCAGGCGAAAGGCGGATCCGACGGCCAAAACCGCCGTACCCTCCCGCGCGGGGGGCGCCCATGCGATCATCGGCTTGGCTCATTTGCGGGAAGCACATGATCGAGATTTCGGGACTCTCCAAACTCTTCGGCAATTTCAGCGCCGTTCGCAACCTGTCCTTTCGCGTCGGTCCCGGAGAAGTGCTCGGGCTCGTGGGCCCGAACGGCGCCGGCAAGACCACGACGTTGCGGACCGTCGCCGGCATCATCCCGCCCAGCGGCGGTGGCGTGCTCATCGGCGGGCACGACCTGCTGAAGGATCCGATCAAGGCCAAGCGGCAGCTCGCGTTCTTTCCCGATGAGCCGCGCCTGTTCGATTACCTCACCGTTCGCCAGCATCTCACCTTCGTCGCGCGGCTCTACGGCGTCGCGAATCACGAGTCGATCGGGCAGCCGCTGCTGGAAGAGCTGGAAATCGCCGATCGCGCGGACAGCCTGCCCGCCGAGCTGTCGCGCGGCATGAAGCAGAAGCTCGCCATCGCGTGCGGCCTGCTGCACTCGCCTTCCGCGTTGATCTTCGACGAGCCGCTGACCGGGCTCGATCCGCTCGGCATCCGTCGCATGAAGGATTCGATCCTGCGCAGGGCGCGCGCCGGCGCGGCCATTGTGCTGAGCTCGCACCTTCTGCATCTGCTCGAGGAGGTGTGCTCGCACGTGCTGATCCTGAAAAAGGGCGAGCGTATCGCGGGCGGCACCATGGCCGAGGTGCACGCGCAGTTCAGCGACGGCAACCCGTCCGCCAGTCTCGAGGATGTGTTCATCCGCGCGACCGGGGGCTCGGAAAATTGAGCTCGTTCACTTCGCTCTCGGGCGCGCTCTTCTATCTGCGGGCGACGTCGCTGTGGGGCGCCGTGCGCTCGCGCTTCCTGCGGTTGAAACAGCCGAAGTATCTGTTCGGGGCGATCGTCGGCATCGCGTATTTCTATTTCTTCTTCCTCCGGCCACGCGGCTCGGGGCCGCGTGGGATGCCGGCGGGCGGCGCGCTCCCAACGCTATCGGGCGAGACCCTGGTGCTCATCGCGGGTGTCGCCGCGCTGGCGGTGCTCCTCGTGGCGCTGGCCAGCTGGTTGATTCCGAGGCAGGCGGCGCTCGCGTTCAGTGAGGCGGAAATCGCGTTTCTTTTCCCGGCGCCGGTGAGCCGGCGAATGCTCATTCACTACCGCATCCTGAGCTCGCAGTTCCGGCTGGTGTTCACGGCGATCATCTTCACGCTTGTGTTCCGCCGAGGAATCACCGTCACGCACGCGCTGGGATGGTGGATCATTCTCGCCACGCTCAATCTGCACTTCACGGGCTCGTCGTTCGTCACGACGCGGCTGCTGAATCGCACGTTGACGCCGCCGCGGCGACGGAACCTGATTCTCGCGATCACAGGCGTCGTGTTGATTGCACTCGTCGCCTGGGGCTGGCGCACGATTGTGCCGCCCTCCATAGATGATCTGCGCAGCGGCGGCACGATCGGGCACTACGTCGCCCTGCAGCTGGATCGCGGCCCGCTGCCGTGGCTGCTTGCGATTCCGCGACTCACGCTCGCACCCTACTTCGCGGCGGATGCGCGCGCGTTCCTGATCGCGATCGGGCCAGCGGCCATCGTGCTGGGCCTGCACTACTTCTGGGTGCTCCGCTCGGAAGTTTCATTCGAGGAAGCGTCGATCAGCCGCGCCGAAAAACGCGCCGCTCGCACGCGCGCAATTCAGCAAGGGGACTGGCGCAATCAGGGGCAGACGCTCAAGCCCCAGCGTCCGCCCTTCAACCTCGCGAGCACCGGGCGCCCGGAGGTCGCGTTCCTGTGGAAGAACCTCATCGCGACGTCCGCGCTGTTTCGGCCCCAGTGGCTGCTCGTGATCGCGGCGATCGTGTTCGTGCTGGGCTCGTGGCTCGGGCATCGCCCCGACCTGGCAGCGGCGCGCAGCGTCATCATGGGTCTCGGGACAGCGATCTTCGCGATGCTGCTGCTCTTCGGACCCCAGATGGCGCGGCAGGACCTGCGCTCGGATCTGAAGAACGCCGACATCCTCAAGACCTATCCCTTGCGGGGCTGGCAGATCGTGTTCGGGCAGTTGCTCACGCCGATCTTCGTGCTGAGCGCGGTGAACTGGCTGCTGTTGCTCGCCGTGGCGTTGATCGCACCCGGCATGGGCCTCGAATCACAGGACCCGCAGGTGCGCGCGGCCGTGCTCATCGGCGCCGCGGTGCTCGTGCCACCGTTCGCGGCGCTACAACTTCTGGTGCCGAACGCTGCCGCTGTGATCTTTCCCGCGTGGGTGCAGACGGTGAGCAATCGCGGCGAGCATGGGCTTGATGTGATGGGTCAGCGAATCATCTTCATGGCCGGGCAGCTGCTCGTCACGGCCCTTACGCTCGTGCCTGGCGTCATCGTGGGTGGCGTGCTCTATCTGCTGGTGGACTGGCTGGCGGGATTCACAGCGGCATTCGCAGTCGCCGCGCTCGCACTTTTCGTGGTGCTGTCGGCGGAGATATGGGCCGGCGTGCGATTGCTCGGCGATCGGTTCGAGGAGTTCGATCTGTCTGCGGAGCTCAGGCCCTGATACGGAGGCGCTCGCGCATACGCCCGTCCGCTGCCGCGAGACATCTTTCGATCGGGTTCGGCTGTTTGAGTGTTGCAACCTCGGGTACGTCACCCTAGAATGCGCGGCTCGTTCTGGTGCGGGGTGGAGCAGTCTGGCAGCTCGTCGGGCTCATAACCCGAAGGTCGCAGGTTCAAATCCTGCCCCCGCTACCACTTATGACACAGCCGCTTGCGCTCCCGGCGGCTGCCAGCAGTACCGCCCGGTTGATTCCGACTCGGGCGATCAGAAACGGATTTTCGCCGCCCTCTGACTGGGCCCGGCGCAGGGCTACCCGGCCTCCGAACATGTCGAAAAGCGCGTTTCGCGCCTGAAGAATCGAGGTCGGATCTCGCAGACCCAAATTGCCTCCCGTGACCCGTTGGCGCAAAAGCTCGGCGCTACGGGGAAGCATTCGAAGGATGCGGGCGGTTTGCTTCTCGCGGTCATCCAGTGCGGGTCGGGAGAGTTCTTCGCGTTCGCGCTCTAGCGTCGTAATGGCCGCCTGGGCGGCCGCAGCCGACAGCCTACCGCTGTTCATGAGCGCCCGGAGTTCGGCCATCTCGGTGTCTTTCCGAGCGATCTGCGTCGCCTGGGCCCTGGGTAGACCCTTCGGCGCCTGGCCGGGCTGGCGCAGGTGTTCGCGCAGGCGCTTCTCCACGATGGCGAGACCGTCCGGCGAGAGCATTTCCTCCGTCAACTTGTCGAGCAGCTTTTGCTCAGCAAGTGCGATGGGAATCCGGACGCCGTTCGAGCACGCCGCCTCTCCGCCGTCCCGATGTGTCGCGCAGCCGTACTCGCGGCCATTGACGCATCGGAAAGCGCCACCGCACTCGGCGCAAGTCAACAGGCCCGAGAGCAGATGCCGGGGCAATCGCCCGTTCCGCTTGAGGGCGCCCCGAAGTTTCGTGGTCGTCGCCTCGATCTCGCGTTGTCGAGTCTTGACGGCGTTCCACAGGCCCTGTTCGACGATCCGAAGACGTTCGTCCGTGTGTTTGACGATCGCGTCAGGATCAGTGACGGGCTGCCACCGCCGAACTTTCGAATCCGCCGCCGAACGCTTCCACGTCGAGCGTCCCCACACGAGTTCGCCGATATAAGCCCGATTATTCAGGATGCCGGTGCCGCGCTTTCTGTCGCCGTGGATCGCAGTCGGCACCCATCCGCGTTTCCGTTTGGCGTTGAGCCGCTCCGAGGTCCTATTCCATGAAGCACCGGGCGACGGGACGCCGAGGCGGTTGAGTTCCGTCGCGATCCAACGCGGCGACTTGCCGGCGGCGTACCATTCGAAGATCCGCCGCACGGTTTCGGCCTGTTCGGGATGAATCTCTCGCTCGCCGGTCGCGGAGTCGCGGGCGGCAATATATCCGTACGCGCGCCCTCCCGCCGACTTGCCGTTTCGTGCGCGGCCTTCGAGCCCGCGCTTGGTCCGGTACGCGATCTGGTCGCGATAGAGGTCTGCCATCGCTCCATGCATCGACAGCAGGAGCTTGTAGTTCTCGCTGCGGGTATCGGCGTCTTGTGTAACGATGTGCACGCCCAAGTCCGAAAGCTCCGCGATGGCGCGCCATTGCTCGGCCTGCTGACGCCAGAGGCGACTCGTGTCCTCCGCAATAATCACGTCGAACTCACGAGCACGAGCAGCGGCGAGAAGCGCCTGATAGCCCGGCCGCTGCGTTGTGCCTCCGGAGATTCCTGCGTCATCGAAACGAGCGACGACGCGAAATCCGTGTCGTTTGGCGAGCCGGTCGCACACCCGGAATTGGTCCTCAATCGAGGCTACTGACTGGTGCTCGGTGGAGTAACGCGCGTAAACGGCAGCACGAAGCTGTCGAGCGTCAGTGGAGGCAGTCACGGATTGCGATTCTGAGTTGCGGTGGGGCTTATCGAGCTTCGGAATCTTCGCGCGCTCCAGCAGGGAGCGCTTGGGACGTTTCGTGGTCGGGGGCATGCCGATTTATATGGCCCCGCGCGCCTTCACCGTCAAGTAGACGCTGCGTTTCTCTCGAGACGTCGGGCCCGAATCTCGTTCCGGTAGCTATCGTTTCGACGGCAGAAACCGACTCACGCGCCAACTCGGCGGCAATTTCGGCCGCAAGCAGTTCGAGAAGAAACCTCGCCGTCGGGGTCATGGCATACACGCGCAATGGGACACAGCGGCCCATGCGCGTATAGCGAATGCGTTTTTCGAACCACGCGAGCGTCGCGACTTTCGCGGCGGCGTTCTCGCGCTGAAATCCACTGGTGAATTTCAACCGCCATTTCGACACAGGACGTCATCCATCCCGAGTTCCCCGGGGGGATTGACTGCGCACTGCAGCCAACCGTCCCCGGGGAACCGGTTTGAACAATAAAGACCTCCTGTGACCTATCACGCTATCGAACCCAGCCAAGGGTCGAGGTCGACCGACGCGCTGCCAGGCGCATCGGTCGGCTCGTCACTGCCGCGGGCCGCCAAGCCCGTTCGTGTTTAAACGCATACACACTTCGTCTCCGCGTCAGCCTTTCGAGCGCATCCGGCCAGGGATGCGTGCTGCCTCCACCGCAGCTCTCTCGCGCACTTCGGTCGTACCGCGCACGAGATTTATCCTCTACTCAGCCGTCTCCCTCTCGCATCCGAAATTGCAGGCCAGCCACGGCCTTTCAGATGGAGATTCCCCAGTTAGTCATGAGTTACTGCGACCTGCACCGCCACTCCCTCAGTACCGTTTTCAGCCTCGTGGCTCAAGACAGCAACGCCGCTGTCGCTTTCTCCGCGCCGATGCTCGAGCGCGCGGTTATTCATAAACGGACTTCATCGGGTACGAACCACGGCTTCGCGCCTATGGCTGTGCAGGTCTCCGCAACGCTGGCTTGTTTCATCCAGCGATTAGAGGGTTGAGCTATGACAGAGCCCCCGGATTTCTCCAGGTGGCGCGCCTTCCAGATTTCTCCTCGGGCGCCTGCCGTATCACTACGGCCTCATCAGCCTTCCTCTGCGGAACCGGTTCTGCTGTTTCCATTCAGCCCCGGTGCGGGACTCTCCCGCTTTCACTTCATGACAGGTCGGCACGCCATTTCCTGCGTGCCGCCGTTTCCTGGTCGCCCAGCACCCCGGCAAAGCCGGGATCATTGAGTGGGTCGAAGAGGGCATTGCAGCCCCCAGCGCCCATTGCAACGTGGCGAGCCCTATTAGAGGCACCACGCTACGGCAGAGACTGGACCCACGTGGCAGCGTGGCTCCTGTCGGTTTGGCGACCGACGTGCCCTTTCGGGCGTGTGTATTCGGCAGCTTGGCGGGCTGCGCCATGCGGTCTTCCGCTGACGCGGAAAACCGCATGAGGCAACCCGCCGAGCGTGCGTGAGCGCGCGCGGGTCTGCGCGCGATCAGCCATGTCCTGCGTTACGTATAGCGCACGGCTCGGAGAGATCGAGGAGCATCACTCTGTAAGTTGTCTCGTCGCGGGAAGATATGCAGATTTCAGAGGCGCGTTGCTATACGCGTCATGAAAACCCGTGCTACGCCGATCAGCCAAACGAAGACGCAGGCGCTTGCCCGAGTGCTCGCGTCAGTCACACATGGATACACGCGCGTCTGCATGGACACGGTGCCGGCGGAGCGCCTGTCGGCGCTCGCCGCGAAATTCGATGCGCGATACGGGATCGCGCATACGAAAGGACAGCGGGTGGTCAACAAGCGAGCCGGCCGGGCGAACACCCTATTCGCGGCGTATGTGCCACCGGACGAGTACCGAGTCGAGAACGAACGGTTCCCCTGGATGTTGCTCGCGACACGCGGCGAAGGCGTCGAGGCCGAGCGCTGGCAGGACGTTGCCGATCGGCCTGTTTGGCTCGACTATCAGTTGTGCCGGCACAATGACGCCGGCGAGGTACACTGGACATGGCGTCGAACGTCAGCCGAGATGACGAACCTATACGCTGAAATCGGTGCAGACCTTGCGCGGCGACGGCACGATCAGGTCGCGCAGACGTTGCAGCGGATCGCGAACCAGCCGGGCTTTCATGGTGTGCGGGCGCAGTCTGCAGCGTTGTGCGCGTTCGCGACCAGTCGCGGATACGAGGGCCGCCGCTGCCGCCGCTTTTTTTTGTGCAGAAGGTTGTGCACGGGAAGCCGCTACTGATCGTGCCGTTGGACGATGCGCGGATCTGATGTTTTTTGCGCTTCGGCGCGCGATGATCTCGTCATGAGACTGAGCCGCGGTTCGAAATATCAGGGTCAGCACGTATCTCTGTGGCACCGGCCCTGTTCATTTCCGCGCGATGGCCTTCACGGCAAACCTGTAGAATCGTAGGAGCGGGAAAGGTCAAGGGGCCATCATGGTTGAACCACAAAATAAGCCGCTGATCCCGGTGCCAGGCACGCAGATCACGAGCGCCGTCACCGGCAACACGTACACCTTCGGTCGGCGCATCGGCGAGGGTTTCTTCAGTGACGTGTACGAGTGCCGGGATGTGTGGAACAACGAGCTGGCCGTCAAGGTGCTCAAGCCGCTCCGTCCGATCGAGGAACTGCGCGCAGCGGCGGTGCAGGAATTCCAGACGCTGCTGACTGTCCGACACCCGCATATCACGCACGTCTACGACGCGTTCGAGTTTCAGTCGGCATTCTTCATCGTCACCGAGCGCTGTTTCGGGTCGCTTGAATCGCTGTTTCGGATCGAGAACTTCAATGGGATGCTCTGGCTAATGCCAATCGCGCGCTGCCTGCTGCAGGCCGTGCACTCTCTACACATTATGGGTATCGCCCACCAGGACATCCACCTTGGTAACGCGATGTGGGCTCTTCACAAGGACGAGATGGTCCCAGACAAGGAGCAGCTCTGGCACTTCAAACTCTGCGACCTCGGTATAGCGCGTCTGCACACTGAGTTGGCGGCCACTGAGCTCCGCAAAGTGTCCATCATGCCGCCAGAAGTTCTCGATCTTTCCCAGTTTGGTCCGCTCGACCACCGCATTGACATCTACCACCTCGGGTTGGTGCTCATGCAGTTCGCGTTCTCGCGACGGCTTGAGTTCACAGCCGAAGAGATATTGGCAGGAAGACCGCGGGAGCTGGCGTTGACCCTTGCCCCTCCGTACTCGGTGGCGCTGGAGAAGGCGCTGCGGCGACACGTTATCTACAGGACGGCGAGCGCGATGGAGCTGTGGCGCGACCTGAATAGTCCCGTTGGAACGTGAGGGCGCTGAATCAGCCCAATGCTTCTCGGGAGCAAAATCCCGCTCCACTTTCGACACGGCCCGCTCGACAGCGATTCGTTCCAACGCGATCTCAAGACACCCTGAGCCGGAGTTCCTTCGAGCGCACCGCCGGCAGCATCTGCACGTTCCATCTCTAGAGTAGTCCCGTAACGCCCCACGCCGGATGATTGTTCGCGTCCAGCTCTTCGGTCAGACGAATTGCGTAGTTCGCGAGAAGTTCAATGCAACGCTCGACAGTCTGCGCACCCGTGTGCTCTTCGATATACGGGCCGAAAGTAATCACCGTCCCTTGGATCGTTGGCAAAACCTGTTTCAGAAGTTGAAGGTCAATCAGGTTCAGGCCGAACGCGCGCCCCAGCGTAATTGTGGCTAGTTCGCTAACGAGCTCGCGCAGATGTCCAACTTGGGCATTGAGTTCGTTCATTATCACAGGGTTCGTCCCGCTTGGGACTCCAAAACTGACGAGGTGCGACATGACGAATATTCTCTGCTGTCGCTCCCTGGACTTGACCCGCTTTCGTGGACTCTTCAGTGTCACAAACCGAGGAGTCTTCAATGGCAAAGAAGGGTACGAGATACACGCCGGAGTTCCGGCGTCAGATGGTGGAGCTGCATCGTGCGGGCCGCTCATTCGAGGAACTTGCGAAGGAGTTCGGCTGCACCGGCTGGACGATTCGTCAGTGGGTGAAGCAGGCGGCGCGCGATACAGGCCGGGGTGATGGCGGCCTGACGAGCACCGAGCGCGAGGAGCTCACGCGGCTGCGCCGTGAGAACCGGCGGCTGAAGGAGGAGCGGGAGATCCTTGCAAAAGCCGCGGCCTGGTTCGCGAACGAGGCGCCCGCGAAATCGAAGCGCTCTTCGGATTCGTGAAGGCGAACCAGGCCACCCAGTCAGTTGCGCAGATGTGCCGGCTGCTGGGCATTTCCAAGAGCGGTTACTACGCGTGGCTGAGCCGACCGATGTCAGCACGGGCACGTGAGGACATCGCCCTGACCGCGAAGATCCACGCGATTTATCGTTTTTCGCGCGAGACCTACGGAGCGCCCAACATCCACGCGGAGCTGGCCGATGCGCATCAGATCCGCGTCGGACGCAAACGCGTGGCGCGGCTGATGCGCGCGGAGGGGCTGCGTGGGGCGAGTCTGCGGAAGTTCGTGGTGACCACCACGAGCGATCCGAAAGCCGCGCGCGCGGTGGATCTGGTGGAACGGCGCTTCTATTCAGAGGGTCCGGACAGACTCTGGGTGGCGGACATCACCTACGTTCCGACATGGGCGGGATTTGTGTATCTGGCGATCGTGCTGGACGTGTACTCGCGACGGATCGTCGGGTGGGCCATGGAAACGCACCTGAAGACCGAGCTGATCCTCGCGGCTCTCGACATGGCTCTCGCGCAGCGCCGCCCTGAAGGCGTGATTCATCACTCCGATAGGGGCTGTCAGTACACGAGCTACGCGTTCGGCCAGCGCTGCCAGGAGGCGCATGTCATGCCGTCGATGGGCTCGGTGGGAGATGCGTACGATAACGCGATGGCGGAGAGCTTATTCGCGACACTGGAGCGTGAGTTGCTCAGCCGTCGGCGCTTCAAGTCGCAGGCCGAAGCGAAGATGGCCGTTTTTGAATGGATCGAAGGCTGGTACAACCTGCATCGTCGCCATTCTTCGTTGGGCTATCGTTCACCAATCAACTACGAACGTGCGCACCGGCGAGCAACTCGGCGCAGGCGGTCGCGAGAGCTTCTGCCGCTGGCGCGTCAGACTACGCTGCGTTGTAAGATCCAAAGGAGGACGGGAATCACAAAGACCGTGAGATTGAGATAGAAAACTGTCCACGGAAGCGGGGCAGGTCCACCCTGATCAGCTTGTATGCGTGAGCGCAAGAGATCAGCGCAGCCCGCAAGTCGTCGTTCTTAACCTGTCCCTCAGCCGCCTCCAATTGAGCGCGAATTTCCTCATCGGCCACGAGTGACACAATTGAAAGGCGTTCGAAGTCGAGCGGCGAGAAGTACTGGGCTGTGACCTTCCCAAGAAAAGCCCTTCCATTTCGGAAGTGTTCCTCTACCCCCTCGCGGTCCGGGCGGTTGCCGTGGTGTTTAAGGTCCACGCGCGCCGAATTCATGCGGCCCATATCGATCTTCATCGGCAGCTGTCCGAATTGAGTGCCCGCCGAATCGATCAGCCCCCAGTAGTCTTCGAATGCTGCCTTACGTGGTGGCTTTGCCCCAATCTTCGTTGCGACAGCGTGCAGCGCCATCTCGACGGAGTCCTGCAACAGCAGTAGGGAAATTGACGCATCGAAGATCCCCGATGATTGGAGCACACCTTCGCCACGCATCAGCATGGCCTTGGACAAAAGCAACTGTCTTTCGCTCATGTGTGATTTCGCGCCTTGGTTTGTTTGCTCCGGTCGCCCTGATGTTACTCGGGTCAAGCCTGCTTGAAGCGGGCTCGTACGTTGTAACGGCGGCATAAAGCGCGCGCGCCGCGTTACGACGTACCCGCCGTCGTGCTTGTCGGGGGCAACTTCATTGCGTGCGCAAACGGTCTGGCGCCGAGCTGCTTGCGCACATCGCGTGCAGCGCGGCGTTTCCGTTGCCGTCGTGCCAGATCCTGCTCGATCACCTCATGAATGTCACCGGAGCGCATGCAGGAATCCACTTGCCATGAACTCGGTTCAAGAATCCTGCGCGTCCGGCCCCTTGGATTGAATATGATGGACCGCCCAGCAGGATGCGAGATTTGATCGGCGGTTCGGCCTTTGAGCGAACCGCAAAAAGAGCGACTCCTCGAGAATCGGCTGACCGGCGCATGTGCCGTCAACTTCATCACCGAGGAGCCGGAATGACTTCGATCGATGCTAGCTTTCCCAACCCTCCCGCTGAACGCGTAGCGCCGCCCGGGTCCACTCCGGGCCGAGCCGGTCAACCGCGTCGAGCATCGTTCCCCAGAATTTCAGAAGATCTGGGCGGTCGAGTACGAACGCGACCGCGATGCGCTCGCCGGTGGACAGAACTCCGAAGGAGGACTCGTCGGCGGCAACCATGAGAACCTTCGCGCGGATTTCGGCGTCTGTATCACTGGGTTTCTTCATGACCATGTCCTAACGTTATGGATAGTCATGGCGTGTAGGTACGTCGTTTATCCCTTCGCCGGTCGGAGCTCGGTAATTAGCGATCACGTTCCCAATGCCGGTCCTCGTTCAGCGCCGGGCCGTCGCCGTATGTGTATCCGGCCGCGTCGATGGAGCCCGGCGAGATGTGAGGTGCGCTGGACGTGGCGGAGAACGTCAGAGGAGATGACGAACCTGTATGCGGAACTCGGCGAAGACCTTGCGCGGCGACGGCAGGATCAGGTCGCGCGGACGCTGCAGCGGATCGCGAATCAGCCAGGATTTCCTGGCGTGCGGGCACAATCGGCGGCTTTGTTCGCATTCGCAGCTAGTCGCGGCTACAACGGACCGGTGCCGACGCTGACTTCGCGCAGAAAGTTACGCACGGCGAGCCGTTGGTGATCCTTTTGTCGGACAGGGTGGAGGGTTAGATATGGCTTGCTTAGGTGTCTGACTTCGGCTTGAAGGTCCCAGAGAGCGACGCCGAAATTCCTCCAAGCGATGATTCCACGTAGCCGTAGTTTGCAGTGTTGAACTGGCCGACGGCCCCGACGCCAATGATCAACTTCTTCACCAAGGCGGCTCTCTGCTCGGTGAATGAGAACGCAGCTAGTTCCGTCACGAATGTGCTTCGGCTGATATTGAGGCAATAGTTCTCTGCGTCGCCTTTCCACTTCCTGATATCGTCGCCGGTGAAACAGAACAAGTGTGTTTCTGTTGGATTGCCGGTGTCCACATATAGGAACGCGACGAAAGCATCGGAAGCGTAGCCGCGCGGAATCTCGACGCGCGCTGTCGGGGAATTGAGCAAAGACCGTCCTTTGCATTGAATGCGACAGAACTTCGCGTTGTCGGTGACCCCAACCAGCCCGATAAGATCGGTTCCCAATTGATCGAACTTCGGCTTTGCTACCAGAACTCCGACGCGCTGGAGACGGTGCGAGACTAAGTCCTCTGCCGTGTATTCCATCACTGACGTATCCATCACTTCCCCTAAGATGAACCCCCAACGGAAATAGCTAGGCCCCCTGATTCTTGCCTGGGAATTCGTAGCGTTCGAGCGCAGCAAGAGTCAGGCCGGGCCGGTGTGGATCGTCTCGAAGCAGCCGCTCTCGCACTTCTGCACGGAGGGCGAAGAGTCCCGCTCGGTGGATCGCGAAGTGCACGAGTTTCCGAAGCAGGTGCGGTGTTGGTCCGCTGGCGTGCCCGCTCTCCTGATATTCAAGCTCTTTCGTCGCGTACGCCTTGCTCAGATGCTCGATCGCCCACGCGGTGTCTGGAAGACTGTCGTCCACCATCATCAACCCGCGCTTGTCAGCTTCCATGACCATTTCAGCCAGACCGTGTCCCTTCTGGAATTTCTTTCCCCGAAGCTGGGCTGACGGAAAACCATTCCCGATGAGTGCCGCCTTCAGGGCAAGTTCGAACGCTCGACCGAGCAGGAACCACACCATGTAGCCGTCAGGCCGCATGCCCCACACGGTGACATAGGCGTCCGCAGCCGCGGTGAATTCCAGCGCCTCGGTAAAACAGAATCGGGGGCTTGAGCCGCTCGCGGTGTTTACGCCAAGCCTCTTCGGCTGCCTTCCGGCCGCTCGGGTCGTCTGTCGACGCGTCGATGTTCTGGCTGGTCACGTCAAACCCCTCCAACTTGCGCTGCCGGCTATTGGCCTCATAGCGCTTCTGCGCGATCTATCGTCTACGCGCATGGCGCATTAGATCTTGGCCGGTTGGATTTGCCGCGTCAGGCACTCACCGCCGCTCCGCCACGACGCGCGGGCGCACGACGGAACTTCACCGCAACTTCGATGCGCGATCCCAAGCGGTTGACGATCATCATCAGCCGGTCGATGGTGAAGCGGCCAAGGTCAGCGCTACGAATGCGGGAGAAATCGGCGGCGGCGACGCCGGTCAGAGATTGCGCCTTGCGGACACTCAAGCCATCGTGGTCGAGCTTGCGGATGATCTCGGCGGCGAGGATGGCCTTGAGCTGCTCCCCGTCCGCGTTCTCAACGCCAAGGTCACGGAACACGTTTCCGCTCCCGTGGACCATTTCGAGCTTATCGGTCTTCGATTCCTTCTTCACTTTCCTGTCTCCTTTACCATCTGCCTCAGCCGCCTGATCCGATCAGCGATCAGGTCGATTTCATGTTTCGGGGTCTTGATGCCCCTCTTCGATTTCTTCTGGAACGCGTGAACCACCCAGAGCGCGTCATCGATCTGGACCGCATAAACGACGCGAAAGGCATCGCCGCGATAGGCCAAAGCGATCTCAAAGACGCCTGAGCCGAAACCCTTCATCGGCTTGGCGATGTCCGCCTTGTCTCCTTCACCGGCAATGGTGAGGGCGCGAAGGCAGATAAGCTGCGCTTCCTCCGGGAAGTCCTGAAACTCCTTCAATGCCGCCTTGATCCATTGGACCGGGCGCGACAATAGGGTCATCGCGGGTTCCTTTCGATTGTAGTGTTGTCGGATCTGACAACAGTTGTCAAGAAGCACGCTGTTTTGCGTCTGCGCTCGCCCTTCGCAACTCGGAGCGACCCTGCGTGCGCTTAAGCGCACGCAGGGTTGGGTCGCCGTCAGCTCATTTCAAGAATCGTGTGCGTCCGGCTTTTCGGATTGAAATCGATTCTTCGTGGTGCGCTCGGCTGCGGTGATAAGGCCCATCACCTCAAGCCGGGATTCGATGGCGCGAAGAGTACGACCGTGAGCAGTCGCGATAGCGTCGTGCGGGATACCACGCTGAAATTCATCGATGAGTTTCTGCTTCTCCTCGTCGCTCCACTTTCGGCCGATGCTGGGCGGTAACAACTTGCGACGCGATTCCCGCGCGACGTCGGCCTCGAGAGCAGCAATGCCCGCCAGCAGCGCGCGGATCACGGTGGGGTCATGTGCGATGGCATCAGGTGGAAGGTCTGCGCCAGTCGCCGGGTGCACGCCCTTTACCAGATCCCTCAGAACGTTTTTCGCTTGTAGGTTCTTCACTGAATCTGCCCTCGCTCTGACATATTCGTCGTGCCGCCGAAGCGCTCGACGATCTCGGTAAGCGTTGTCATGACCGTGCATAGCCTGTCAGAGCCGCAGCGGCGAAGCACGTGCTCGACCTCGCCATCCAGGTCCGAACTGACCGACTCGCACGCGCCGCCGCAGACTTTGAGGACGTCCTGAACGAGACGAAGCTCCCGGAACATGCCTTCGAGCTGTCGTCTCACTCTCGCGATCTGTTCTTCGTTAGCCCGGAGGAAGGGTATCGGTCGGTGAGCAGATGGACCTTCGATCACGACATAGCCCTCCATCCACGGAACGAAGCCACGCGACGAAACGTGCAGAGGACCGGACGCGGGTGGCTGTGATGAACGGTGCCGACGCGTGTGGCTGCGCATGTCAGCAGAGGAAGGGGAACGGTAGACTTTCGGGCAAGGGATGCCATAGCTGCCTCCAACAAGGCGGTTGTGGATAGGTGCCGGCCGTGGCTACAACCACGGTCGGTACCGCCCAAAGCTAGAAGTGCTGGCAGGGCCCGGTCAAAGCGAGAAATCAGCGCATTTCAACGTCAACGTATTCAATGGTGTTCGTAACCCAACTCACACCCCCGCTACCAATTCCTTCAAGGACTTAGAAGCACGGCTTCTAAGAGAATCGGGGAGCGCCCAAGACGAGCTGGGCGACTCACCGCGTCGCTAAACTCCGCGCGCGGGTGAGACCGTGTCTTCCGGCCTCGCGGCGGATGGGCAGGTACACATGCCACGAGTTGATCGCATCACCTTCGATCCTCAAGTCATGGGCGGGAAGCCCTGCATTCGGCACATGCGTGTGACCGTCGGGACGATCGTCGGACTTTTTGCGACAGGCCGTCATCCACGAAGTCACGCGCTCCGACTCACCGGCACCCGATACCACGCCGCATACAGCGCCGGCAGAAACAGCAACGTCAGCACCGTGGCAATCAGCAACCCGCCCATCATCGCGTAGGCCATCGGCCCCCAGAACACCTCACCCGCGATCGGAATCAAGCCGAGGATCGCCGCCGACGCGGTGAGCAGAATGGGCCGCAACCGATGCATCGTCGCCTCGACGATCGCCTCTCCGCGTTCCATGCCCGCCTCCTCGCTCTCCTTGATCTGCGCCATCAGCACCACCGAGTTGCGGATGATCATGCCGGTGAGCGCGAACACGCCGAGCAACGCCACGAACCCGAACGGCTTGCCGCTGGTCAGCAGCGCGAGCGACACACCCACGAGACCCAGCGGCGCGGTGAGCATCACGAGCAGCAGCTTCTGCGTGCTGTGAAGCTGCAACATCAGGATGAACAGCATGATGAGCGCCATCACGGGCAGCACCGCGACAATCGAGTTCTGCCCCTTCGCGCTTTCCCCCACGGAACCGCCCACTTCAATGCGATAGCCCGGCGGCAGGTTCTTGCGCACTTCCGCCATGGGTTTCTCGAGCTCACCCACCACTGTTGCCGCCTGCACGCCCGGCACGATAGTCGCTTGCACCGTGATCGTCGGCAGCCGCTCACGCCGCCAGATGATGGACTCTTCGAGCCCATACCCGAACGTCGCCACCTGCCCCAGCGGCACGGAGTTGCCGTTCGGAAGGTTGATCTCGAGATCCCGCAGGCTCTGCAGGTCGCCGCGATCTCGCGCCTGCGCACGACCGATGACGTCGATGAGATAGATGTCGTCACGCAGCTGCGTCACCGTGCGCCCGGAAAGCGCGGAGTTCAGCGACTGCGACACCTGTTCCGAGGTCAGCCCGAGCAGGCGCGCCTTGTCCTGATCGATCTGGATCTGGATCGACTTGCTGCGCTCGTTCCAGTCGAAGTTGACGATGCGCGCCTGCGAGTTCGCGCGGATGCGTTCCGCCACCTGCTCGGACACCCGCCGTACGCCGGCGATGTCCGGCCCCATCACACGGTACTGTATCGGCCAGTCCACCGGCGGACCCAGCGCCAGCGGTTGCACGCGGGCGAGCAGGCTGTCGAAGTCGTTGGCGAGCAGGTGCTCGAGGCGAGCCTGCACCCGATCCCGCACCTCATAACTGCGCGTGACGACGACCGCCTGCGCGAAGTTGTCGTTCTCGAGCTGCACGTTGAGCGGCAGATAGAAACGCACCGCGCCGGAGCCCACGTAGAACGTGTGATACGCGATGTCTGGATCGGCTTTCAGGATTTTTTCCAGCCTCTCCACTTCGCGTTCCGTGGCCTTGATCGACGCGTTCTGGGCGAGCCGCAGATCCACGAGCAGTTCCGGCCGGTTGGACGAAGGGAAGAACTGGTTCTCGATCAGTCCGAACAACCCAACCGAGATCGCAAACGCCGCCACCGTGCCGCCGATCACGAGCTTGCGCCGCCGAAGCGCGGCGGTGAGAACGCCACGGAACCAGCGCGTCATGCGCCCTTCCGCGGCGCCGTGCCCCCCATGTTCGCCAGCGCCCGGCTTCTCCTTCAGCAGCGCCGTGCCGATGTACGGCGTAAAGATCACGGCCACGACCCAGGACACGAGCAGCGCGATCGTGACGACCGCGAATAGCGTGAAGCAATATTCACCCGCGGCACTTTTTGCAAACCCCACGGGCAGGAAGCCCGCGACCGACACCAGCGTGCCGGTCAGCATCGGGAAAGCGGTGGACGTGTAGGCGTAGGTGGCCGCGCGAAATTTATCGAAGCCCTCTTCCAGCTTCTTGACCATCATTTCCACGGCGATCATCGCGTCATCCACGAGCAGGCCCAGCGCGATCACCAGTGCGCCCAGCGAGATTCGCTGCAAGTCGATGGCGAAGATGTCCATGAACACGAACGTGATCGCCAGAACCAGCGGAATGCTGATCGCCACGACCATGCCCGCCCGCACGCCCAGGCTCACGAAGCTCACGAGCAGCACGATCACGATGGCCTCCATCAGGGCTTTCGTGAACTCGCCGACGGACTCCTCGACCACCTCCGGTTGGTCCGCGATCAGGTGCGGGTCCATCCCCACCGGCAGGTCCGCCTGGATGCGCGCCATCGCCTCGCTCACGGCGTGGCCCATGTCCAGGATGTTGCCGCCCTTCGACATCGTGACGCCGATACCGATGGAAGGCTGGCCGTTGAATCGAAATTGCGGCGCGGGCGGGTCCTCGTAACCGCGACTGACGGTTGCGATGTCCTTCAACCGGATCTGCCGGTCGCCGACGCGGATCGAGACGTTCTCCAGTGCGCTCACCGAATCCAGCGCGCCGCTCACGCGCACGGCGATTCGTTCGTCGGACGTTTCGACGGTACCCGAGGCGATCACCGAGTTCTGGCTGCGCAGCGTCTCCGCGATGAGATCGGGGTTTATGCCCAGGCCTGCGATCTGGCGCGTGGAGATGTCGATGTTGAACACCTCATCCTGCACCCCGATGAGGTCCACCTTGCCCACGTGCGGCACGCGCAGCAGTTCGGCGCGAATGAACTCGGCATAGTCCCGTTGCTCGCGGTAGCTGAAGCCGTCGCTGGTGAGCGCATAGATCACACCGTACACATCGCCGAAGTCGTCGTTGAAGAAGGGCCCAAGCGTTCCGGTCGGCAGCGTGCCGCGAATGTCGCTGATCTTCTTGCGGACCTGGTACCACTGGTCCGGCACCGCCGAGGGCGGCGTGCTGTCCTGGAGCGTGACGAGCAGCGTGCTTTGGCCGGGTTTGGTGAAGCTCGACACGAAATCGAGGTACTGCAGGGATTCGAGCGACTTCTCCAGCCGGTCGGTGACCTGCTTGGCCATCTGCTCCGCGTCCGCGCCCGGCCAGACCGCGCGCACGACCATCACCTTGATGGTGAACGGCGGATCTTCATCGCGGCCCAGCGCGCGATACGAGACGAACCCCGCGAGCAGCAGCACCACCATCATGAAGCCGACGAACGGCTTGTGCATGAGTGCCCACGCGGAAGCATTGAAGCCCTGCGCATGTCCTGCCGCGGGCGGCGCTGAGCTCATCGCGTTTGCTCGCCGAGCAGCCGGACTTTCTCTCCCGCCGCCAGTCGATGCACGCCCGCGGTGACCACGCGATCGCCGCGCTTCAGGCCGGACTTGAGGATCACGCGGTCGGTGTCGTATCGCTCGACCTGCACCGGGCGCAGCTCGACCGTGAGATCCGGCTTCACGACCCACATTGCCGTGCCATTGTCCTTCTGAAACAGCGCGGTCGCGGGCAGTGAAATACTGGAACTGTCCTCACGCTGCGGCAGCAGAGCGACCGTGACGTTCATGCCGAGGCGAAGATTCCAGGGCGGAGTCGGAATGGACGCCTTCACCTGATACGTGCGAGTCACCGGATCCGCGCTCGGCGAGATCTCACGCACGCGCGCGGGATACCGCGCGGCAGGCGCCGAGAGCAGCGCGACCTGCACGTCCGGCGCGCCCCGGATTTCGTCGATGCGGCCGTCCGGCACATCGAACACGGCTTCGAACTCACCCGACCGGGCGACGCTCATCACGCGCTGACCGGGCGAGACGACCGCGCCCTCTTCCGCCATCACACGCGTGACGACACCGTCCTGATCCGAGCGCAGCGTCGTGTAGCTGAGTTTCTGTTCGTTCAAGCGCAAGTCGGCCGTCGACTGCTCGAGGCGCGATTGCGCGGTTTTCGTCGCTGTCTGCTGCGCCAGGTAGTTCGCGCGGGTGGTGAGGCCCCGTTCGAGCAGGTCCCGGAAGCGAGCTTCATCCGTGCGCGCCCGTTCGAAATCCGCGCGCGCGGCGGCCACCGCCGAGCGTGCGGCATCCACCCCGAGCGATTGGTCCGTCGGGTCGATGCGCGCGAGCACGGCACCTTTTTTCACGTTCGCACCGACATCGACCGCGCGAGTGACCAGCTTGCCTCCCACCTGGAAACTCAGGTCGGTCTCGTAACGCGAGCGGATCTCGGCGGTGTAGGTGGTGGCTTCACCCGCGGAACCGCCCACCACCACGACCGTACGCACGGGCCGGGGCTCCGCGGCTGGCGCTTCATGCTTGGCGCAGGACGCAATCGATGCACACAGAGCCGCAACGAGAACGGCGGCCCTTGGCCTGGAATGACACATTTCGAGGTCCTTCATGGCTGCGAGCGCTGTGCATTGAGTGGATGGGTCCGGAACCAGTCGTCGACGCGGCTGTACCACGCTTCACGCGAGTCCGGATCCAGCAGAATCTCGAACTCGCTCATGGAACGCAGTACCGAAACGAAATCGATGAGAAAGGTGTACTTCGCGTCCGCGGCGGCGAGGCCCGCGGACAGCGCGGCATCCTGTGCGTCGATCAGCTCGGTCACGGTCACGACGCCGCGCGCGTAAGCGTCCGTCACCATCTGGAGATTCTCGTCCGCCGCCGCGGCGGCCTGCTTCGACAGATCGATGGAGGGATACGAGCTCGCCGTGCGATGAAGCGCGACGCGGGTTCGCGCTTCCACGCCATCCGTCGCGGCGGCACGCTCGGACTCGATCTCCCGCAGGTTGTGCCGTGCCTGGGAAACTTGCGCCGTGCGCAGTCCGCCGCTGAATATCGGCAGAGTCGCCTGCAAAGTGACGCTCCACGATTCATCGTTCGGCCCGCCTGGCACCGGCGCCGATCCCGCACCACTCTTCGAGAGGGCCTTCGAACCATTCGAGACCAGCGCGATGTCCGGCACGAAGTACGCTCGATTTGCCGCGGTCACCGCACGCTGCCGGGCGGAGATCAGCGCTCCGGTCTGTGCGATCTCGGGGGCGTTCCGCAGCGCTGTACTCACCGCGTAGCCCATGAAGACCGTCCATTTGGCGGGAGAGTCGAGAAACCCCTGTACGCGCGGGCTCGATACGAGAGACAGGGGATCGTCCAGCCCCGACTCGACCGTGCCGAACGGCTGTTCGCCGCTGCGATGGATCACCCGCGACACTTCGACTTCCGCCTGCCGGCGATTGGACTCGGCCGACAGCAGGCTCTGCTTGTCCTGGGCAAGCTGCGCGACCCATCGCAGGTTGTCCGAGCGCTGCGCCAAGCCCACGGTCTCGCGCACACGCGAGATATCCAGATTGCGCCGGGTATTCTCGACGTTGCTTCGGCGGACGGCTTCGACGGATTTTGCGCGCAGCAGGTTGAGGTAGCTGGACGCGGCGGACTGCAGCGTGTCGAGCATGTCCTGCCGCTGGCCCTGCTCCGCGGCCTGCAACAGGTTGCGTGAGATGGAATACCCGGCCCACGCGCTATCCGAATAGATTACTTGCTGCAACGTCAGCCCCGCGCTCGTTTCCTTTTCAGGTTGGATGAGCGGGCTGGCCCGGTCCGCGTCGATCTGCGTGCGTGCGGCCGAAGCGCCCAGGGAAGGCAGGAGGTTGCTGCGGGCAATGCGAACATCGTCCGCGCTGCTGCCGAGGCGCTCACGGCTGGCTTCGAGCGACGGATTCGCTCGAAGCGCGGTATTCATCGCTTCCAGCAGGGTCAGCGGCGGAAGGGCCTCCGGAGCTTCCGCGAACAACTGTTCCGCGTCCGTCAGAAATTCCCAGCGGGGTGAGAAGCCGATCGCGGCCGCCGTGCGCATGTTGATGATGAGGCGCTGTTCGGTGGGAAACCCCACCTCGAACGTCGCCGGGTTCTCACCCCCGACGATGCGCTGGATCATCAGCACGATCCTGCGCGCGAGCCGTTCCTTGTCCCGCTCGGTGCCGCCGGTCGTCATGAGCACGCCATTCTCGACATCCGTGCGACCGCGCATCGAGAACGAGGCGATCTTGCGGGAGATGAGGCCGCGCGCAAGCTCCGTGAAGTCCGCATCCCCGAAGCCCAGCAGGCCGGTCACATAGGCCGCATCGGCGTCGGCCGGGATGGCGGCCAACGCTGCGGAGGCACTGGTGTTGGTGCGCACGATCGTAATGCGCAGATTCATGCTGCGAGACAGGTCCGCCGCCTTCGTCGCGAGCTCCGGCATCGCGTTCATCAATGCGTTGTCGACGAACGCGACGAGGTGCTGGAAGCCGACGATCTTCTGGAACATCGTGACTTCATTGCCGACGCTCTGGAAATCCGCGACGTAAGTGAAGTTCCGGCGTCCGCTCGTACCCTGCGCCAGGGGGAAGTTCTGCAGGATGGGGTCGATCACGGTGGCTGCGATGGTCGGCTTGGCCAGCGTGGCGCGATGTGCAGCCTCGTGCGACGCCAGAACGCCGAGCGTGAGAACAATGTCGACTCCCCGGTCCGCCAGCGCCCGATCGAGCGCCGCGCTCACGCCGCTGTTGGTCCAGTCTCCGGTAAATCGCTTGTCCGCCGGCAGCACGAGCGGAAGGTCGGAGCCCAGGACATCGCGCGCTTCCCGCTCGATGAGCTCGGGGGGAAACATTTCGCGCCCCGTGGGCCCATCCACCACCACGCCGATGCGCACTGGCGTGGGCACGGCAGGCCGCCGGGCGCCTGTCTGCGCCAACGAATGCGCTCCAATCAGGAGCATCGCGACCATGCCGGCGCAGCGAGCAAGCTTATTCACCAGCACCTCCCCCGTCGTTATTCTGTTGCCCGCTCGATAGCTCACTTTCGAGACCGGCCATCGTAGCTATAGGTCATACACGCCCTCAAGCGGTTCTCGTGTTACATCCCGGCCTCGTTCGGCGCGGCGGAAGTTTCAAGTGGTGGCGCCGCGAGTGGTGGCGCGTCGCGAGGAGCCGTCCATTGCAGAGCCCCGGCTATCCAATCTTTCAACGACTTAGAAGGACCACTCGAAACGAGCTCGCAGACGAGCGCGGGCATCGGCTTCCAGACTCGCGGCCTCTCGCCGGGCCCGCTTGCATTCCCCTGCGCGCGGGCGCCTAAATCCCGCGCAGGGAATTTGCCGCAACGGAGCGTGAGTCTTCGAGGCAATGAAAGTGCATGCGCCATCACCCATCCGATGCGCCCTCGCGCTCTCGCTGATAGGGCACGGCACGCTTTTATTATTTCTTCGGCGCGTACACCTGATGTTCTTCGACGAGAGCTTCCACGACTCACTCGAGGAGTCCAGCGTTTCGTTGGGCTCTCTTTGCGGCGTGGGAATCCCCGAAGACCAGATGAGCCAGCTCGTTGAGGCCGTGCCGACGCAACGCGGCATCGGCAGCTAGCCCGCGGGCGCCACGATCCGCGTCACCGACGCCGGGTGTTTGTCCTTCGCCGACCCTGTCCAGTCGGTCGACGTGCCGTCGACAAACCGCTGAACCGCCTCCCACCTCACTTCGCCCGACTGCTTCGGATTGCGCGCCATGAACGCAAACTCCGCGAACTCGCCCGGCATGATGGCCATCGTCCAGACGATCGCCGTGATCCTGGAGCTGGTACGCGTCACCTCGTAGGTGTAGCCGTTGGGCACGCCGACCGAAACGATATCGACGTTCGCCGGAACACGCAGCTCGACAGACCGAGTCGCGACTTTGCCCTCCGTTGGCACACGCACCACGTACTTCTCATACACCCCGGTGGATGACTCACGCGGCCACACGGTGACATGCGCCCATGCGAGTGCCGAACACAGGCCCAACGCGAGCGCGAACGCTATTCTCTGCATGGCTTCCACCCTCAGTGCTATCGGTTTGTTATCGTTCGGCACGAGCGAAACCGGTACGATTCGACTCCGCCACCGCGTCCCGAAAACTCATCGCGAATCTCACGATGATCGCGGCTGTACTGATCGTCACGGCCGTCACCTACCTGCCGACCTCGAAGAGATATTCACATACTCCGGAAGCGCGGCACAGCTAGCCCGCGCGCGCCGCCGTCGATCCACAGCGTCCCGCAGACGAGGACGCGCCGTCGACGTGCTCGACGCCGTCACATCGGCCTGCACGGGTCCGGCACCGGGCGAGGCTTCAGAAAACTGCAACGCCGTAGCTCGGCCTCTGCGCGGCTCGCCGGACCCGATTCTCGCGGATCGCGGCCTCGCCATCGCACAGCACGCTGCCCCGCCGGGCTCGCCTGCCGCTGCCGAGCTGGTGCGGGAACGGCGACGCGAGGATTGACAGGCCGCGCGATTCCTCAGGCTGCGGCGCACACCCGAGCAGAACGCGCGCTTCATTCGCGACCGCATTCCCCGGCGCCCCGCTTCGCCACGAAGTGCTGCTTGAACACGCCGTTCCGCGCGACCCGCCCGCCGATTGGCCGTCTCCCTAGCGGGCCGGCTACACTGCCTCCATGGAAGCCTTTACGCCCCTCGGGTTCGCCCTTCGACTCCTCGCCGCCATCATTCTCGTGCTCTGCACGTTCAATCCCAGCGGTTACTCCTACGTTCACTGGGTTGCGAGCGTATTCCCGCACATCACGCCGGTTCAGGCCATCGTCGGCATCGTGTTGCTGGTTGGCTGGATCGTGTATCTGACGGCGACCATGCGATCCATCGGCTTCATCGGCGTGGGCATCGCGCTGGCGTTCTTCGCCGCGGTGGTGTGGCTGGTCGCGTCGTGGGGATGGCTCGACCCGCACAACACCCATGCGATGATGTGGGTGGTGTTGCTGGTATGCGCGACGATCCTGGCGGTGGGGATGTCGTGGTCGCACATCCGACGGCGTCTCTCGGGGCAGGCGGATGTCGATGAGGTCGAACAGAAGTAGAAGCGCGGGCCGCCTCTGAACCGCCCGGCGATTGAGGGCTTCTTCGAAGAGCCCCTCAATCGCCGGGCGGCTCAATCAACCGCGCGCGCACGGGACGCTTTCCCTTTGACTGACCCGACAGCGGCCGCGGTGGCGACCCGCCCCTTCGCCTCACGCGGAGCGGCGCTACTCTCACGAACCACGAGCTTCGTCGGCAACACGACTTCACTCGTCACCTCGCGCCCCGCGATCTGCTCGATGAACTCCTGCGTGGCACGCCGCCCGATCTCGCGGCAAGGCGTGTGGATCGTCGTGAGCGGCGGGTTGTAGAACGCCGCCGTGGTCTGGTCGTCGAAGCCGACCATCGAAATATCTTCCGGCACCGAAAGACCGTGTGTCCGCGCCGTTCTCACCGCGCCGAACGCCATCTCGTCATTGCCCGCGAACACACCGGTGGGCGGTTCATCGAGCGCGAGCAGTTTTTCCATCGCGTCCGCGCCGGACTGCATGCTGAACGAACCCTGCACGACCAGCGCATCGTCGAACGGAATGCCGGCGGCCGCGAGCGCATCCTTGTAGCCGGCCAGTCGGTGCTCCGCGCTGCCCGCCGCTCTCGTGCCCGCGATGTGCGCGATGCGCCGATGGCCGAGATCGATCAGGTGCTTCGTGACTTCCGCGCTCGCCGCCCGATGATCGATGCGCACCACTGGCGCGTCGTACCCCGGCAGCCGCTCGAGCACGGTGACCATCGGCGGGACGGCACGCCTGCCATCCGCATACGCCGGCGGCAACGCGCCCGTGAGCAGGATGATTCCGTCCGCCCGGCCGCTCATCGCCTGGTCGAAATACGCTTCCTCGCGCTCGGGCTTGCCGTCGCTGTTGCCGAGGAGCACGGCAAGCCCCGCCGTCTGCGCCGCATCTTCGGCGCCTGCGTAGATCTCGAGAAAGAACGGGCTCAGTTTTGGGACGACCAGCACGATGGCATGGGTCTGACCGCGGCGCAGGCTGCGCGCCAGCACGTTCGGCCGGTAGCCGAGCTTCGCGACGACGGAAAGCACGCGCTCCCGCGTTTCCGGCCGCAACAGTTCGGGCTGCGACAGCGCGCGCGACACCGTGGCCACCGACATCCCCAGCTCGCCTGCCACGTCCCTTATCGTGGCCGGAGCAGCCGCGCGCCCCGGCATCTTCTTTCGCTTTTTCATGCGTTCTTTCGTTCTTGTATCTGGTCGCACACATTCTGGCGGCAACGCCGGAATGCTTCCAATCCCGCGGCCGGTGGGAACACTAGCCGGCGGGCGGTGGCGACTGCGCCCCGCGAACGATCTCGATCAGTGGCTCGCCATACCGCTCGAGCTTGGTGGCGCCGATACCGGAGATGCTCCGCAGGTCATCGAGCGACTCTGGCAGGACCCGCGCAATCTCCTGCAGCGTGGCGTCGTGGAACACGGTGTACGCCGGCACGCCGTGCTCACGCGCAACCTCCCTGCGCCACTCGCGCAGCGCCTGGAAGACAATCTCCTTACCTGCGGAGAGCGGCGACGCCGCCACTGACGGGGAGCCGGTGGTGCCCTTGCGCCCCTTGCGCTTCGCGGGGGCTCGAATCGTCGGCTTGCGGAGCACGAGCCGGCGCGTGCCGTTCAGCACTTCGCGGCACTCTTGCGTGAGCTTCAAGATATTGAAGCGATCGTAGTCGACACGCAGCAATCTCATCGCCACAAGCTGCCGCACGACGGCGCGCCACTGCATGGCGTCCAGCTCTTTCCCGATGCCGAACGTGCTGACCCGTTCATGCCCGAACTGCTCGACCTTCGGCGTCAGATGGCCGGTAAGCACATCGATGATCTGCTGCGCCCCGAACCCGAAGCCGCTCGCCTTCTCGCAACGGAATATGCAGGACATGAGCTTCCGCGCAGCCTCCGTGCCATCCCATTCCTCCGGCGGCGAGAGACAGTTGTCGCAGTTGCCACACGGCTTGCTCGCCTCGGCGAAGTAGTCGAGCAGCCGCACGCGTCGACAATCCACCGTCTCGCACAGGCCCAGCAACGCGTCGAGCTTCGCGCCTGAAACCCGCTTGTGCTCCTCGCCAGACGGCGACTGATCGATGAGCCGCCGCTGCTGAACCACATCCGCCAGCCCGTAGATCATCCAGGCATCCGCGGGCAATCCATCGCGCCCGGCGCGCCCCGTCTCCTGGTAATAGGCCTCGATGCTCTTCGGCAGATCCAGATGCGCCACGAACCGCACGTCCGGCTTGTTGATGCCCATGCCAAACGCAACGGTCGCCACCATCACCACCGCGTCATCCCGCACGAAGCGACTCAGGTGCTCGCCCCGCGTCTCATGCTCTTTGTCGGCGTGATACGGAAGCGCGTCGATCCCTTGATCAACCAGAAACTCCGTAACCTCGTCGACCGACTTCTTGGTGAAGCAATAGACAATGCCCGAATGCCCCGCATGCTCTTCCTGAATGAAGTTGAGCAACTGCTTGCGCGGATTCTCGCGCTCCGCAATCCGATACCGGATATTCGGCCGATCGAAACTGGCAATGAACACACGCGCGTTAACCAGCTTCAACCGCGCGAGCATCTCCTTCCGCGTGCTCTCGTCCGCCGTCGCCGTCAGCGCAATCCGAGGCACCCCCGGATACCGATCCGCCAACAACGATAGCCGCATGTACTCCGGCCTGAAGTCATGCCCCCACTGCGACACGCAGTGCGCCTCATCAATCGCGAACACCGAGATCTTCGACTCATCCATCAACGCGAGGAATCGATCGTTGACGAGCCGCTCAGGCGCGACATACAGCAGATCCACCTGCCCCGCCCGCACACGCTTCTCGACAGCCTGCTGCTGATGCCACTCGAGCGACGAGTTCAAGAACTCCGCCCGAACACCCGCCTCACGCAATGCAGCCACCTGGTCCTGCATAAGCGCAATCAAGGGCGACACGACGACACCCACGCCATCACGCACGAGCGCGGGAATCTGATAGCACAGTGATTTCCCACCACCCGTGGGCATGAGCACGAGCGCATCGCCACCATCGACGACATGACCGACGATGTCGGCCTGCTCGCCACGAAATGCCGAATAGCCGAACACATCCCGCAGGACGCGCGTGGCCTCGGTGATTACTTCACTCATAGGCCGGCGATTGTTCGGACTTTCAAAGGAAGAGCAAGCGTCAAAACGAGTGAATAGACGCTAAAACCGAAAGGCGAAGCCTCCTGTGGTCGAGGAGCCTGGCGGGGGCTTCAAAATACAGGGACGTATTCTGAAGAGCGCCCACGGATGGCTCGCAGCGTCCCCCGCCAGGCTCCTCGAACACGGGAGACTTCGTGCGCGAAGGAGTCAGGGCCGCTCCAACCTCTCGAGCATGCGATCAAGCACATCGACAGCCAGCTTGATCTCCTCATCCTGGAGACCGCGAAGAACATCCACCCGAAGCTTGTCGATAACCCCACTCATCGCCTGCATGTGAGGCTCGGCGGCCTTGGTGAGCACAATGGTCTTGGTCCGACGATCCGCCTGAGAAGCACGCCGCTCGACCAGCCCCTCCTGCTCCAACCGATGCAACATCCGAACCAAGGTGGGTTCCTCAATGCCGACACACTCAGCGAGCTCCCGCTGAGTAGCCCCACCCTGAGAGACCGCAATCCAGTAGAGCGCCTCCCAACGAGCCTGCGTATGCCCGATGCGCGACAAATGCTCATTGGCAATCGCCCGCCAACGACGCGCAAACCGCATGATCTTCCGGGTAAGAAAAACGTTAACGTCCGGCGCCGGATTGTCAGGAACCCCAAACGCACTGACGAAAAAAGCATGAGCCTCGGACAGCGTAGGTAACCCCGACCCGCCGTCACCCGGCGCCGCCTCGCCGTCCCGAATAGGCGAAGCCGACCGATTCCGCCGCCTCCGCGCCTCACGCGGCCCCTTCTCCGACGAAGAACCGGATCCGCTGCCTTTGCGTTTGTGCCGTCCCGGCTCCACCGGCCTGCCCGCGCCCATTTGAATGCTACCGCTGCCTGACCCAGGTGCCGGCGTTGTACACGATCCCGCCCCTAACGAATAGCTGTCCTTCGTCCGCTCCCGCAGGGAACTTTTGGCCGTCTAAACTGCAATGTAAAGCAGGACCCGACCGGAAGGCCGCCCAACGCCCATGACCGCCCTGACCGCAGAGGATGCAGACCTCGTCGCCCGCCTTCGTCGCGGGGACGCCGCGGCTGCGCGGGAGCTTTACCAGCGCCACGGCGCCGCCCTGCTGCGCTTCGGCCTGGCGATGAGCAATTGCCGGCAGACAGCGGAGGACATCGTCCACGACACGTTCATCGAGATTCTCAAACATCCGGTGCGGTTCGATCCCACGCGGGGGTCGGTGATCGCGTACCTCTTCGGCATTGCCCGTCACCGTATGTCCCGTGTGGCGCGGGTATCGTTGCGAGACGCCGGGGTGCGGACGAGCGATCCCGAGGAGGAGGCCTTCGACCCCGCCACCAGCGGCCCGGACAGCGCCCTGTTCGACACCGCGCGTGACGCCGGCGAAGAAATCGATCGCGCCCGGGACATCGAACGCGTGCGCACCGCCGTCTTCGATCTGCCGCGCGTGCACCGGGAAGTAATCGTGTTGTGCGACCTCGAAGAGCTGTCGTACGCAACGGCCGCCGAGATCCTCGCCTGCCCGATCGGTACAGTGCGCTCGCGGCTGAGCCGCGCCCGCGCGCTGCTCGCCACGCGCCTCGAACCGCTCGATCCGCCAGACGACGAGGAGACCCCTGCCGAGCTGGGCGTTGACGAAGCCGCACTTTCGATGTCTTGCCGAGGGTCCCTGTCATGAGTCCCGTCATCAACGAAAGGCCGGACCGCCAAATGATCCGCCAGCTCGATGACTACGCCGAAAGCCTGCGTGCGCAAATCCCGTCCGCCGAGCTCGATGCGCGCATGGAAGCCACGATTGCGCAGTGGGCGGGCGAGCATCGCGCGCACGGTTTCCTGCGTCGGCCGCTCGCCTGGGTAGTGGCCGCCGCCTCGATCGCGGTGATCGCCGGCGGCGTCACGTTGCTCGCGATCGGCGAACAAGGCGGCGACACGGGCGCCCAGCGGGCGCTGGCCGTCGCACCGACCTCGCCGCTTCCGGAACTGTCGGCGCGCACGGCGGTGTCGCCGCTCGCCACCGGCAGCCAGGTTTCGCTCTTTCCCGCGGAAGGAGCCGTATTTCGGGTGAAAGCCAACCTCGCCTCGGCGGTGATGCCGACGTCGGGCAAGGGCGCGAATGGGGAGCGTCAATACTGGGTGGACGTGCGAATCGCGAACGACGGCACCATGCGCATCATGCAGGTGCTGCCGGCGGAGCGCGGCCGTGTCGTGCCGCGCGAATAGCGACGCCTGACAAGAACTCCGGGAGTCTCAACATGTCCAGCGGAAAACACGATCGACAGTGGGCGAGCGCGGGGGCCGCGATGGCGCTGGGGTGCCTGCCCCTCGCGGCGCTCGCACTGGGCGGGGGTGGCGATGCCGCCTTCACGACGGCCGTTCCGGCGCCGCCGGGCTGCGCGGCACCAGGCATGAACGAGCCCATGGCGGAAACGCTCAAGGGCGCGCCGTATTCCGGCGTCGGCACGACGGAAGTCGTGACGACACTTGCGGATGGCAATCGCATCACGCGCACGAACACCATGCACTACTTCCGCGACGGCGCGGGCCGCATGCGCACCGAGTATCAGCTCGCGGCCATCGGGCCGTTCGTGCCGCAAGAGTCCCAGAGCATCGTCACGATCACCGACCCGGTGGCGGGCAAGCGCTATGTGCTGCATCCGTCGCTGAAGCGCGCGGACGTGTTCGATCTTTCGTCGGAGAGAAGCGCGGCTTCCGTGGGGCGCGCGGGGAACGCCATTCTCGTGGGCGGCGTCTCCACGAATATCGGCGCGCCAGCGCCGGGGCTGGCGCAGTCGCAGGCGTCCACGAAGGGTATCCAGATGCCGTCATCCCGTTCGGGTCGCGGCGCGCCGTCGATGGGGACACCGGCGTTTGCGGGGGCGAGTGCCCCTTCCGAAGCCGGTATTTCGAGAGGCGGAACGCCAGGGATCACCACGGCGGCCGGGCCGGCGGGGAATGTGTTCTTCGCAACCGCGGGCGCCGTTGGTGCGGGCTGCGCCGGGCCGAACGTGCGGAAGGCACCGCAGGCGGTGTCGATCGGCGAGCGTCGCATCGAGGGGCTCAAGGTCACGGGCAGCCGGCTGGAGTTCACGATCAACGCGGGCGAGGTGGGCAACGATCAGCCCATCACCGTGCGCACCGATCAGTGGTTCAGCGCCGACCTGGGCGTGGTGGTCTCGAGCACGCACCACGACCCGATGATCGGCGAGACGACCTATCGGCTGGAGCAGATCAATCGGGCGGACCCGGACGCCGCGTTGTTCGCGGTGCCGGCGGATTACACGAAGAGCCCGGTGGAACGCTGACGCCTTACGGCTCGTACTTCACGGTGTCCGTGATCGCGTTCCACATCGCCTCGCCGGCCGGCGATTCGGACTCTTCGTGAAGGTGGCCGACCAGACCTGCACAGCGCGCGGTGAGCACCACACCGCGCGAGACTTTCGACGGCACTCCCGCTTCACATAATGCGACGGCGATGGCCGCGCTCACGTTGGTGACGATGCGTTTGCCGATGACGGTGAGCACCGCCTGCTCCAGGTGTTCGAGAGCGGAGATGTAACTGCCGGCGCTGGCTGGGGCACTCGAATCGGTCGCCGTGCCACTAGATGCGCTGGCGGCGCCTGCGGCCTGAGCGGCGTGCGCGGCTTTTACGATGTCCACGAGGCGCTGTGAGCGCGGATCGATGTCGCGGTGGATCGGGTGGCCGAAGCCCGGGATGGGCCGTTTGCGGGCCCGGTAGTCCTTCACCAGATCGACCGCGACGTTCGCGCGCTCACCGGCGCCGGCTGCCACGATCTTCTCCAGAAGCTGCGCGCACTCGCTGGCGGTGCCGGCAAAGCGGTCCCCTACTCCGAGCAAGCCCGCGACGATCGCGCCTTGTACGGACTCCGGCGCGCCATAGAGCGTGAGGCGCGTGACGATCGCCGAGGGCACGAGTCCGTGCTCCATGATCGTGACCAGCACGGCGTCGAGAATAGTCACCTGCGCGGGCGTGGGCGTCTTGCCGGTGAGCTGCAGGAGCATGAGCTCCGTGAAGCTCACCTTGCCCATCAGATCGGCGACGAGGTCTTTGCCGCGGATCGTGACGTGTTCCGCGTCGTATCCCGCAATGGAGGTCTTGGCCATGCGGAAACTCCTCAAGCGTTAGGCGGTGGGGGGAAGTCTGAAGAACTTCTCTGAAATCGCCCTGACGGCATCAGGAAGCCGGGGTGTGCAAGCGAGGGGGTCGAGGGAATTTTGACAGGAGGCTGTCAAACTCAGCTCCTCCGTCACTATGCCGACGACGCTGCGCTTCACACGCCAATGAGCGGGGCCGTCATGGGCTGCTTGCGCAGAGGCGGGGTTTGACAGCCTCCTGTCAAAATTCCCTCGACCCCCTCGCTTGCACACCCCGGCGCCGCGCTCACCTGGAAGGCGATTTCAGAGAAGTTCTTCAGACTTCCTAGCGTATCAGTCGGGCGCAGAGATCGAGCAACGGGCTGGGGAGTAGTCCAAGAATGACCACTGCCGCAGCGTTGAAGCCCAGCGCCATGCGCACGCCGGTCTGGCGGTCGGTGCCGGGCTGGTCCACCGGCGCATCGAAGTACATGAGCTTCACCATGCGCAGGTAATAGAACGCGCCGATCACCGACACGCCTGCCGCGAGCAGCACGAGCCACGTGTGCCCGGTGACCCACAGCTCCTGCATGATGCGCAGCTTCGCCCAGAAGCCCACGAACGGCGGCACGCCGGCCGTGGAGAACATCAGCACCATCATGATGAAGGCGAGCAGCGGATCGCGCTTGTACAGGCCCTTGTAATCATCGAGCTGATCCGCTTCGAAACCCTTGCGGCTGCAGAGAATCACGACGCCGAACGAGCCCAGCGCGGTGAGCACGTAAACCAGCGTGTAGTACAGCGACGCGCTGTACCCGCCCGGTGTGCCCGTCACGAAGCCGAGCACGATGAAGCCGACGTTCGCGATGGTCGAGTACGCGAGCAGGCGCTTGATGTTCGTCTGCGCTAGCGCCACCAGGTTTCCAACGATGAGCGTCAGAACGGCGAGCGCCGCGAGCATCCGCCCCCAGTCGGTCGCCACGCCCTGCAATCCCTGGCCGAGCAGGCGGAACGCCAGCGCGAAGTACGCGAGTTTCGGCGCGGTGCCGATGAAGAGCGTCACGCTCGTCGGAGCGCCGTGATACACGTCCGGCAGCCACATGTGGAACGGCACGGCGCCGAGCTTGAAGGCGACCGCGACGACCACGAACACGAGACCCAGGACCACGCCCAGGTTCGGCGTGCCGTGCAGAGTCGCCGCCAGCTGATCCAGCGACAGCGTGCCCGTCATGCCGTAGATCATCGACATGCCATAGAGCAGCGTGCCCGACGCGATCGCGCCCAGCACGAAGTACTTCATTGCCGATTCGGCGGCGATGCCGTTATCGCGATCGAACGCCACCATCGCGTACACGGACAGCGCGAGCAGCTCGACGCCGATGTACACCGTGAGCAGGCTGTTCGCCGACGCGAGCACGAACACGCCGAGCAACGCGGTGAGCGCAAGCACGAAGTATTCGCCCTTCAGGATGCCGCGGCGCTCGAGATAGGTGCGCGAATACAGCAGCGCGAACGCCACGAACAGGAAGCCCGCGAGCTTCAGCACCCAGGCGAGCTCGTCCGCGACGTAGAGGCCGTCGAACAGGACGGTGCGCTGGTCCACGTGCGAGATGAACGCGGTGAGCGCGGCGCCGAGCAGGAGCGTGAATTGCGTGAACGTGGCGGACAGTCCGCGGCGCTTCGGGCCGGCGAACACGTCGACCATGAGCACCACGCAGATCATCAGCGTGAGATAGATCTCCGGCAGGGCCGGGGCGAGACTGGCAAAGGTGATGTCGGTGTGCGGCATGTCAGGTCAGTCTCAGAGCGGAACCTTGTGAATCATCACCTGATCGACGAGGTGATGCAGCGAGGTCTCCATGACCCCCGTGAGCGGCTGCGGCCACAGGCCCAGGCCCAGCACACCGATAGCCAGCACGAACAGGATCGCGAACTCACGGCCGTTCAGGTCGTCCATGTGAGCGACGTGGTCGTTCGCCACCGGCCCGAAGATCACGCGCTTCACGAGCCACAGCGTGTAAGCCGCGCCGAGCACGAGCGACGTGGCGGCGAGGAACGCGTACCAGAAGTTCGCTTTGAAGCTCGCGAGGATCACGAGGAACTCGCCCACGAATCCAGACGTCGCCGGCAAGCCGGTGTTCGCCAGCGCGAACAGCACCATGAACACGGCGAACTTCGGCATGCGATTGATCACACCGCCGTACGCCGAGATCTCGCGACTGTGCACGCGGTCGTACATCACGCCGACGCAGAGGAACAGCGCGCCGGACACGAGGCCGTGGGAAATCATCTGCACCATCGCGCCCTGCATGCCGAGCACGGCGCCGGTGATGCTCCCGGAGTTGTTCAGGATCTGGAACGTGATGAATGCGCCCAGCGTCACGAAGCCCATGTGCGCGATCGACGAATACGCGATGAGCTTCTTCATGTCCTGCTGAACCAGCGCCACGAAACCGATGTACACCACCGCCACGAGCGACAGGATGATCATCAGCATGTCGAGCTCGCGGCTCGCGTCCGGCGTAATCGGCAGGCTGAAGCGCAGGAAGCCGTATCCGCCCATCTTCAGCATGATCGCGGCCAGGATCACCGAGCCGCCCGTCGGCGCTTCGACGTGCGCGTCAGGCAACCACGTGTGCACCGGCCACATCGGCACCTTCACCGCAAAGGCGAGCAGGAAGGCGAAGAAGATCCAGCGTTGCTCCACGAGGGTGAGCGGCAGCGACTGGAAGCTCGCGATCGAGTAATCCCCCGCCTTCACGTACATGTAGATCAGCGCCGCCAGCATGAAGACGGAGCCGAGGAAGGTGTACAGGAAGAACTTGATGGTCGCGTAAACGCGCCGCGGGCCGCCCCAGATGCCGATGATGAGGAACATCGGGATCAGCATGGCTTCCCAGAAGAAGTAGAACAGCAGCGCGTCGGTGGCGCTGAACACGCCGATCATCAGGCCTTCCATGATCAGGAACGCGGCGAAGTACTGCGCCGGCCGCATCTCGATGACGGTCCAGGCCGCCACGATCACGGGGACCGTGATGAGCGTGGTGAGGACGATCAGCGGCATCGCGATACCGTCGACGCCGAGCGCGTAGTACGACTTGAAAGCCGGGATCCACGGCAGCTTCTCCGCGAACTGGAGCGCGAACGTGCCCGAGTCGAAGCCCGTGATCAGCGGCAGCGACGCGACGAAAGTGGCGAGCGACGCGATGAGCGCAACCCAGCGCACGGCGGCGATGCGCTCGCTGCCCATGAACAGGATGACGATGCCCGCGACGATGGGCAGCCAGATCAGCAGCGAGAGAAGTCCGAAGTTCATTATTCGTGTTTACCTAAACCGACTTCACCGGCGCCGTAAGACTCGTTTCATCAGCGCCACCTAGACCCTTCAAAACCCGAACGCACGCCACAGGAAGTACCCAAGCATCAGCGCCAGACCAATGATCATCCAGAACGCGTACGAATAGAGATATCCGCTCTGCACGTGACGGATGACCGAGCCGAGCTTGCCCACACCCGCCGCCGTGCCGTTGACGAGCCCGTCGTCAATCAGCGCCATGTCGCCACCGCGCCAGAGACTGCGGCCGAGCAGGCGGCTCGCGGCGGCGATGATGTTCTCGTTGATCCAGTCGAAGTAATACTGTTGATCAGGATCGTGCGCAGCCAGCTGAACGTGCGTGCGACGGAGTTCGCCAGCGAGGGCTTCCAGTAGAAGAACACCCACGCAGTCGCGAAGCCCGCAAGTACCAGCAGGAATGGCAACGACACGATGCCGTGAAGCGCGAACGCGAACGCGCCGTGCCAGTCGCGCTCGCCGATTTCCTTGATGACGTCGTTGTGCTCGTGAACCTGGATGGCACTCCCAAAGAAGTTGCCGAACAACATCGGCCCGATGGTGATGAAGCCAATGAAGATCGACGGAATCGCGAGCGCGATGAGCGGAATCGTGACGACCGCCGGGCTTTCGTGCGGCTCGCCGTGATGCGCATCGTCGTGGCCGTGACCGGTGCCGTGAGCGTCATCCGCGTGCGTGGCGGTCACCGCCTCCGAGTCGCTCGCATGACCATGCCCATGCGCATGCCGGAATCGCTCGGGTCCGTGGAACGTCATGAACACCAGGCGGAACGAGTACAGCGACGTGACGAACACGCCGATGAGCACGCAGTAGTACGCGTACGTCGCGCCCCAGCGATGTGACTCGCCGACCGCTTCGATGATCGCGTCTTTCGAATAGAACCCCGAGAAGAACGGCGTACCCACCAGCGCCAGCGTGCCGATCCACGACACGGCCGCCGTAATGGGCATGTACTTCGCCAGCCCGCCCATCTTCCGCATGTCCTGCTCGTGATGCATGCCGATAATCACGGAGCCCGCCGCGAGGAACAGCAGCGCCTTGAAGAACGCGTGCGTCATGAGGTGGAACATCGCAGCGCTGTACGCCGACGCACCCAATGCCACCGTCATGTATCCGAGCTGCGAAAGCGTCGAATACGCGATGACCCGCTTGATGTCGTTGTTCACGACACCCAGCACGCCCATGAAGAACGCCGTGGTACCACCAATCACAAGCACGAAAGACAGCGCCGCTTCGCTGTGCTCGAAGATCGGCGACATGCGCGCCACCATGAAGATGCCCGCCGTCACCATCGTGGCGGCATGGATCAGCGCCGAGATCGGCGTGGGGCCTTCCATCGAATCCGGCAGCCACACGTGCAGTGGAAACTGCGCGCTCTTGCCCATGGCGCCGACAAAGAGCCCGATGCACACGAGCGTGATCGCATCCACCGACCAGGTATGCGTCAGGTGGAACGTGGCTTCCGCGATCTTCGGCGCGGCCGCGAACGCGTCGTTGTAGTCGAGCGAGTTCGTGAAATACACGATGCCGGCGATGCCGAGCACGAACCCGAAGTCGCCCACGCGGTTCACGAGGAACGCCTTCATGTTCGCGAAGATGGCGCTCGGGCGCGTGTACCAGAAGCCGATCAGCAGGTACGAGACGACGCCCACCGCTTCCCAGCCGAAGAACAGCTGCATGAAGTTGTTCGACATCACCAGCATCAACATGCTGAACGTGAACAGCGAGATGTAGCTGAAGAATCGCTGGTAGCCCGGGTCGTCCTTCATGTAGCCAATGGTGTAGACGTGAACGCAGAGCGACACGAACGTGACCACCACCATCATGAGCGCCGAGAGGCGATCGATCAGGAAGCCGACCTCGAATTTGATGCCATCGCTGACGAGCCAGGTGTAGACCGGCGCGTTGTAGGTCGGCACACCGTCGAAATAGACCTGCTTCAGCACGTAGATCGAAAGCACGGCCGAAATCGCCACGCCGGCGATCGTGAGGCTATGCGCCCCCGCCCGGCCGATAGCCTTGCCGAAGAACCCCGCGAGGATGGCCGCCAGCAGCGGCAGCAGCGGGATGGCGAGCAGTAATGTCGGATTCATGCCCGCGTCAGCCTTTCATCGTATTCAGGTCTTCGACGTTGATGGTCCGGCGTTCGCGGAACAGCACGACGAGGATGGCGAGGCCGATGGCGGACTCCGCCGCGGCCACGGTCAGCACGAAAAACACGAACACCTGCCCGTTGATGTCGCCCAGGTAGCGCGAGAACGCCACGAAGTTGAAGTTGGCGGCCAGGAGCAGCAGCTCCACGCACATGAGCAGCAGGATGACGTTCTTGCGATTCAGGAAAATGCCTGCGACGGACAGCGCGAACAGGATGCCGGACAGCGTGAGCAGGTGGCCGAGCGAAATCATGCGCCCTTCTCCGGTGAGCTGGCGGCGGGTTCGTCCTTGGTGGCTTCCATCTTGATGATGCGCACGCGGTCCTGCGCGCGCACCGCCGTCTGCGCGTTGATGTCCTGAACCTTGAGGTTCGGACGCTTGCGCATCGTCAGCGCGATGGCGGCCACGATGGCGACGAGCAGCAGCACCGCCGCGAGCTCGAACGGATACGCGTATTTCGTGTACAGCACCGTGCCCAGCTCGGTCGTGTTGCTGTAATTCTCGGCCTGCGGCGTCATGCCCTTGGTCACGTCGATGCCCATCGTCTTCGCCGTCACGACACCGACGATTTCGACGATCACGACAGCCGCGGTGATCCAGCCGAGCCACGCATAGCGCGTGAACCCGCTGCGCAACGACTCGATGTTGATATCGAGCATCATCACCACGAACAGGAACAGCACCATCACCGCGCCAACGTAGACGAGCACGAGCACGACGGCGAGGAACTCCGCTTCGATCAGCAGCCAGATTGCCGCGCTCGAAACGAAGCACACCACCAGCGACAACGCCGCGTGCACCGGGTTGCGCGAGATGATGACGCCCAGCGCCGCGATCACCAGGATGGCGGCAAACAACCAGAAGAGACCCGTGACGAGCAGCATCGTTATGCTTTCAGCGGTACGGCGCGTCAGCGGCTTTGTCTGCGCTGATCATCGCTTCGTAACGCTCGCCTACGGCCAGGAGCTTGTCCTTGCTCATGATGTTCTCGCCGCGATTTTCCATGTGGTACTCGTGGAGGCGCGTGAGCACGATGGCGTCCACCGGGCACGCTTCCTCGCAGAAGCCGCAGTAGATGCACTTGAAGAGATCGATGTCATAGCGCGACGTACGGCGCGTGCCGTTCGCAGCCACATCCGAGTCGATGGTGATGCACACCGCCGGGCACACGGCTTCGCACAGCTTGCAAGCGATGCAGCGCTCTTCGCCGTTCGGATAGCGGCGCAGCGCATGCAGGCCACGAAAGCGCGGCGACTGAGGGGTCTTCTCCTCAGGGTAATTCACGGTGTACTTCTTCGAGAGGAAGGTACGCGCCGTGAGCGCCATGCCCTTCAGCAGCTCGGGCAGCAGGAAGATCTTGAAAAGGTTTACGGACATTTGATCGTTGCTCAGCTCAGTGGGCCCACGGGCCGACCTTGAGGTACACCATCACGCCTTCTACGGCGATCCACACGATCGTCACCGGGATCAGCGCTTTCCAGCCAAGGCGCATGATCTGGTCGTAGCGGTAGCGCGGGAAAGTGGCGCGGAACCAGAGGAACAGGAACAACAGCAGGAACAGCTTGAGCCCGAGCCAGAAGAAGCTCGGCGCCATCAGGAAATCCGCTACCGGGCTGCCCGCCGGCAGGTACCCCTCGAACGGGCTCAACCAGCCGCCGAAGAAGAACACCGCCGTGAGCGCGGAGATCAACAGCATGTTGGCGTATTCGGCAAGGAAGAACAGCGCGAAACCCATGCCGGCGTATTCGACGTGGAAGCCCGCGACGATCTCCGACTCGCCTTCGGCCACGTCGAACGGCGCGCGATTCGTTTCCGCGACCCCCGAAATGAAGTAGACGATGAGTAGCGGGAACAGCCAGAACCAGTACCAGGAGAGCGGCCCGCCCGCCTGCGAATGCACGATCGTGCCTAGATTCAGGCTGCCCGCGGCCATGAGCACGCCAACCATCGCAAAGCCCATCGCGATCTCATACGCGACGATCTGCGCCGCCGAACGCATGGCGCCGAGGAAGGCGTACTTCGAGTTGGAGGCCCAGCCGGCGATGATCACGCCATACACGCCCGCCGACGTGAGCGACAACAGGAAGAGCAGGCCCGCGTCGACCTTGGCGATCGTGAGCTCCGGCGACAGCGGAATCACCGCCCAGGCGGCGAACGCCGGAATCAGCGTGATCGCCGGCGCCAGGCGGAACAGGAACTTGTTGGCCTTCTCGGGAAGAATGATCTCCTTCAGCAGCAGCTTGAAGACGTCCGCGAACGGCTGAAAGATGCCGGGCAGGAAGCCGAAGATGCTGCCGACGCGGTTCGGGCCTTTGCGCAGCTGCATCCAGCCGATGACCTTGCGTTCCCACAACGTGGTGAACGCAACCGACAGGATCAGCACAACGGTGACGAGCAGGATCCACGCCGTCGAGCGCGCGTAGCTCGGCAGCGAAGTCCAGAGGTCCATGAACGTCTGAAGTGGGCTCATGCGGTGCCGATCAGTAATGCGCTGCCGGCGCGCGACCTTCGCGCGTCTTCTGTAACGAAGGCGCGCGGCGCACGAGGGCATCCGCCTGGTACATGTTGATGTCGACGAGCGCGGCAGCGGCTGGTGAGCCGTTCACGCGATGAGTGCCGACGTAGCTGGTGGCGGTGCTATCGCCGACGAGACTCTGCAGTTCCTTCAGCACGTCTTCCGACGACGTGTAATCGAAGCCTGGGATGTGCAGCAGGTTGCCGAGAACGCGCAGCACCTTCCAGCCCGGGCGCGCTTCGCCCTGCGGCGCGACCGCGCCGGGGAAGCTCTGCCACTTGCCCTCGAGGTTCACATACGTGCCGGAGGTTTCGGCGAACGTGCCGATCGGCAGCATTACGTGCGCGATCTCGCGGAGCCGCTCGCTCTCGAACGGGGTGATCGCAACGACGAGCTCGGCTGCGCGCAGCGCGCCTGCCACGTCGCTGTCCAGCGCATCGATCCACGGCTCGACGCCGCCAAAGAGCACGTAGGCATTGAGCTTCTGCTGAAGCATTTCGAAAGCGGAGAGTCCGGGGTTCGCAGCGGTGACACCACCGGCTTCACGATGCGGAACGGCGCCAGCGAGATAGGCACCCGCTGAGTTGGCGCCCTCGGCGAGCACGCCAAACGAAGCGCCTGTCGCGCTGGCGATAGCCGCCGCCAGAGCGCGAATGTCGGCATACGCGGCGCTCCGCACAGCCAGCGCGCCCAGGATGACAGCCTTGCCGCCTCGGCCGCCGGCGCTGCCGCTGCCGCTGGTGCCGCTGCCGCTGGTGCCGCTGGCGCTGGTGCCGCTGGCGCTGGTGCCGCTACCGCCGCTGGTGCCGGCGGCGCCGCTGCTGGTGCTGCCGCTGGAGCCGCCACCGCTCGCGCCACCGCCACTCTTCAACTGCTCCGCGAGCGACCGATGCGCATCGGTGACCTGCGCGCCCTGCACGCTCGCTGCCACGTTCGCCGGAACCTCCGCGCCGCCCGCAGCGAGCGCAGATAGCACGCCAGCGAGCTCGGCAACCGTATTCGCGGCCGACGCCTCGAGATACGACGCCACCGGGAAGAGGTAATCGAACTTCGCCGGATTGATGAACGACACCTTCGTGCCCCGGCGAGCCGCCTTGCGCACGCGATGCGCAAGCACCGGCGCTTCACGACGCAGGTTGCAGCCGACGAGCAGCAGCGAGTCCAGCGTCTCGACGTTCGCGATCTGCAGCCCGAGCGTCGGGTGCAACGGATCCGCCGCCTGATCGCGCACATCCCGCTGACGCAGGCGATGATCGATGTTCGACGTGCCGAGCGAGCGCGCGATCTTGCCCAGCAGATAAAGCTCTTCGGTGGTGGCGGAAGCGCTGGCGAGCACGCCGAGGTTCGACGCTTTCGCGCGCAGGCCATCGGCGACTTTCTTCAGCGCCGTTTCCCAATCCACCTTCTTCCACTCGCTGCCTTCGCGCACCATCGGGGCGGTGAGGCGTTCGGCGCTGTAGAGACCCTCGTAGCTGAACCGATCGCGATCCGCGATCCAGGTTTCGTTGATCTCTTCGTTCTCGCGCGGCACGACGCGCATGAGCTTGCCGCGCAGGACATGCGCATACACGTTGGTGCCAAGCCCGTCATGCGGCGCCACCAGCGGATGCGAAGTCATTTCCCACGCGCGGGCGCTGAAGCGATACGGCTTCGAGACCAGCGCGCCCACGGGGCACAGGTCGATGACGTTGCCCGACAACTCGTGCTGCACGGTCTGCTCGAGCGCGACGCGAACCTTCATGTTCTCGCCGCGGCCGATCATGCCCAGTTCCTGGAAGCCTGCGATTTCCTCAGTGAAACGGATGCAACGCGTGCAGTGAATGCAGCGAGTCATGTCCGTTGCGATGAGTGGGCCGAGGTTCTCGTCGGGCACCGAACGCTTGCGCTCTTCGTAACGCGACAGGTCGCGCCCGAAGCCGACCGCGAGATCCTGCAGTTCGCACTCGCCGCCCTGATCGCAGATCGGGCAGTCGAGCGGATGATTGATGAGCAGGAACTCCATCGTCGCGCGCTGCGCACCGATGGCGCGCGGCGACTTCGTGAAAATCTTCATGCCTTCGGCGACGGGCGTAGCGCAGGCCGGCAGCGGCTTCGGCGCCTTCTCCACGTCGACGAGGCACATGCGGCAGTTGGCCGCGATGGCGAGCTTCTCGTGATAGCAGAAGCGCGGCACGTAGGCGTCCGGCCCGAGGCGGTCGGTCGCCTTGATGATGACCTCGCCCTTCTTCGCCTTGCAGGGCTTGCCGTTGACCTCGATGTTGACGAAATCGTCGCTCACGCGGCTTTTGCTCCGAGGTTCTCGACGATGCTCCGGCCGCCGTTGTCGACCATGTACTCGAACTCGTGGCGGTAGTGCTTGAGGAAGCTTTGCACCGGCCACGCAGCCGCATCGCCCAAGCCGCAGATCGTGTGGCCTTCGATGCGATTGGCGACGTCGAGCAGCAGGTTCAGGTCTTCGCGCCGCGCCTGGCCGGCGATCACGCGCTTCAACAGACGATTCATCCAGCCGGTGCCTTCACGGCACGGCGTGCACTGGCCGCACGACTCCGACATGTAGAAGCGCGAGAGGCGCTCCAGCACTTTCACCATGCAGGTGGTCTCGTCCATGACGATGACCGCCGCCGAACCGATGGACGAGCCGCCCGCCTTCAGCGAGTCGTAGTCCATGTTCAGCTTCATCATGGTTTCGCCGGGCACGACCGGCACCGACGAACCGCCGGGAATGCAGGCCTTGATCTTGCGCCCGCCCTTCATGCCACCGGCGAGCTCGAGCAGGTCCGCGAACGAAATGCCGAGCGGCACTTCGAAGTTGCCTGGCTTCTCGACGTGACCCGACACGGAAAAGATCGCCGTACCGCCCGAGTTCTTGGGCCCGAGGCCCGCGAACCACTCCGGACCCTTGCGCAGGATCGTGGGAACGGACGCGAAGCTCTGCGTGTTGTTGATCGTGGTCGGCGCGCCGTAGAGGCCGAACGCGGCCGGGAACGGCGGCTTGAAGCGCGGCTTGCCGGGCTTGCCCTCGAGCGAATCCAGAAGCGCGGTTTCTTCACCGCAGATGTAGGCGCCAGCGCCAACGAACGTGAACACGTCCATGTCGACGCCGCTGCCCTTCAGGTTCTTGCCGAGAAGGCCGGCCGCGTAGGCTTCTTTCACCGCGGCTTCGAAGCGCGGAACGGGCTCGGCGAGGAACTCACCGCGAATGTAGTTGTACGCCACCGTCGAATTGGTGGCGTAGCCCGCCGATCGCGAGGCCCTCGATCAACGAATGCGGGTTGTAGCGAAGGATGTCGCGGTCGTGGCAGGTGCCGGGCTCGGATTCGTCCGAGTTGCACACGAGGTACTTCTGCGCGGCGACTGGCGCGCATGAAGCTCCACTTCATGCCCACGGGGAAGGCGGCGCCACCGCGGCCACGCAGGCCGGACGCTTTCACCTTCTCGATGATCTCTTCGCGCGGCGGCTTGTTGGCGAGGATTTCTTCCCACACCTTGTAGCCACCGATCTTGCGGTACTGCTCGAGCTCCCACGACCGTTCGAGGTGTAGCGGCTCGAACACCGTGAGATTCATCTTGTCTTTGTAGTCTGCGGCTGCCATGGCGATTACTTCAGCTCGTCCAGCACTTTGTCGATCTTCTCGGGGTGAGCCATTCATGGAACACCTCGTCGACCATCATCATCGGCGCGCCCGTGCACGCGGCCAGGCACTCTTCTTCCTGCTTGAGGAAGATGCGGCCGTCCGGCGTGCTTTCACCCGTCTTGATGCCGAGTTTCTTCTCGACGTATTCGACGATCTTGTCGGAGCCGTTCAGCATGCAGGAAATATTCGTGCAACACGCTCACGTGATGCCGGCCGCACGGATGCAGCTCGAACATCGAATAGAACGCGGCGACTTCGTACACCTGGATCGGCGGAAGCTTCAGATAGTCGGCAACGGCTTCGAGCAGGTCCTGCGTCAGGTGACCATCGTTCTGATGCTGGGCGGCGCGCAGCGCGGAGATCGTGGCCGAGCGATGACGGCCCGGCCGGAAAGCGGGCAACCCACTCGTCGATCTCATGGCGCGTGTGCTCGCTGAGGAGCTTCGCCTTGCCCGTCGGGGCCGGTTTCGTTTCGTTACTCAACGGTCCACTTCCCCGAACACGATGTCCTGGGTGCCGATGACGGCAACCACGTCCGCGAGCATGTGCCCGCGAACCATTTCATCCAGCGCGGCCAGGTGCACGAAGCCCGGCGCGCGGCACTTGAGGCGATACGGCTTGTTCGCACCGTCGCTCACGAGATAGATACCGAACTCGCCCTTGGGCGCTTCGACCGCGGCGTACGTGTCGCCGGCGGGCACGCAGTAGCCTTCCGTGAAGAACTTGAAGTGATGAATCAGCGATTCATGTCGCCCTTCATCTGCTCACGGCGAGGCGCGCGCACTTTGCGATCGTCGACCATCACGGGGCCGGGGTTTTTCTTCAGCCATTCCACACACTGCAGGACGATGCGCGTGGACTGGCGCATCTCTTCGATGCGCACCAGATAACGGTCGTAGCAATCGCCGTTCACGCCGACCGGGATGTCGAAATCCATGCGGTCGTAGACTTCGTACGGCTGCTTCTTGCGCAGATCCCACGCGATGCCGCTGCCACGGATCATCGGGCCGGTGAAGCCCCAGCGACAGCGCGCGTTCCGGCGTCACGACACCGATATTCACCGTGCGCTGTTTCCAGATGCGGTTATCGGTGAGCAGCGTTTCGTAGTCGTCGACCGATTTCGGGAAACGCTCCGCGAAGGCCTGGATGAAATCGAGCATCGAGCCCGAGCGCGACTCGTTGAGCTTGTTGATGTCGCTCTGCGAGCGCCACTTCGACACCTGGTACTTCGGCATCGCGTTCGGCAGATCGCGGTGGACACCGCCCGGGCGGTAATACGTGGCGTGCATGCGAGTGCCGGAGACGGCCTCGTACACATCCATCAGTTCCTCGCGCTCTTTGAAGCACAGGAGGAACACGGTCATGGCGCCGATATCGAGACCGTGCGCGCCGAGCCACATCAAGTGGTTCAGGATGCGGGTGATCTCGTCGAACATTACGCGGACGTACTGCGCGCGCTCCGGCGGCTTGATGCCGAGCAGGTTCTCGATGGCCATCACGTAGGCATGCTCGTTGCACATCATCGAGACGTAATCGAGCCTGTCCATGTAGCCGATGGACTGGTTGAACGGCTTCGACTCCGCGAGCTTCTCCGTTGCCCGATGCAGGAGGCCGATGTGAGGATCGGCCTTCTGGATGGTCTCGCCATCCAGCTCGAGCACGAGGCGCAGCACGCCGTGGGCCGCCGGATGCTGCGGCCCGAAGTTCATCGTGTAATTGCGAATCTCGGTCTGGTCTGTCATCGCGGCAGATTCGGGTTCTTGAGGGCGCCTTCGTACCGATGGTCGTCACGGATGACCTTCGGCACGAGCACGCGCGGCTCGATGGACACGGGCTGGTAGACGACGCGCTTCTTCTCGGGGTCGTAACGCACTTCGACGTTGCCCGAGAGCGGGAAGTCCTTGCGGAACGGATGGCCGATGAAGCCGTAATCCGTGAGGATGCGGCGCAGGTCCGTGTGGCCGCGGAACAGGATGCCGTACAGGTCGAACGCCTCGCGCTCGAACCAGTTGGCCGACGCCCAGATCTCGATGAGCGAATCGATCATCGGCTCTTCGGCTTCGGTGATCTCGCACAGGCCGATGAGGCGAACCCGTACGTTGTGCGTGATCGAGAGCAGCTGATACGCCACCGCGAAACGCGGCCGATGCGACACGCCTTCGGGGATCTCGGCTTCGCCGTGACCGCCCTCGCCCGCGTCGCTCGAATCGCTGGGCGGCGTGATGCGCGCCACGCGGCCGCGGCTGAAGCCGGAGCGCGTCGCCGTGTTGGTCTGCCACTCATCGCGCCCATAGACGAGATAGTCGACCCCGGCGGCGTCGATGAGCTGTTCGAATTTCAGCTCCGGCGCATCGCGCAGGACGGTGCAGACTTCGAGGAGCTTCGACGCTTCGACTTCGTACGCAAGCTCATGGGGCAGAGAAGCGGCGCGACGCACGCGCCCACTCAGGGCCGCGTCGACTTTCGCCGCCAGTGCATCGATTTTTGCGGTCAAAACCTGCTTCCCGAAACGTTGTTAGCGAGCGATCGTGCTCGTCCGCTCGATCTTCTTCTGCAACTGGATGATCCCGTAGACCAGCGCCTCGGCCGTGGGCGGACAGCCCGGCACGTACACGTCCACCGGAACGATGCGATCGCAGCCACGCACGACCGCATAGGAATAGTGATAGTAGCCGCCGCCGTTGGCGCACGACCCCATCGAGATGACCCAGCGCGGCTCGGGCATCTGGTCGTACACCTTGCGAAGCGCGGGGGCCATTTTGTTGACCAGCGTGCCGGCGACGATCATCACATCCGACTGGCGCGGGCTCGGGCGGAACACCACGCCGAAGCGGTCCAGGTCATAGCGGGACGCGCCCGCGTGCATCATCTCGACCGCGCAGCACGCGAGGCCGAACGTCATGGGCCAGAGCGAACCCGTACGGGCCCAGTTCACGAGGTTGTCGACCTGCGTCGTGAGGAAGCCGCGCTCGGCGAAGCCTTCCGGCCCCGTGGCCGTCGGCGCGATTTCAGCAGCTGCCCCGGAGCTCACTAATCCCACTCGAGCGCTCCCTTCTTCCACTCGTAGATGAAACCCACCACGAGAATGAGCAGGAAGATGCCCATCGCAACGAGGCCAAAGGTGCCGATCTGCTTGAGCGCCACCGCCCAGGGAAACAGGAACGCGATTTCCAGATCGAACACGATGAAGAGAATGGCGACGAGGTAGTACCGCACGTCGAACTTCATGCGGGTGTCTTCGTAGGCCTCGAAGCCGCACTCGTAGGGCGAGACTTTCGCCGCACCACCCGGGCTACGGGCGAGGACACGGCCGATGCCGGTGCCCAACAGAAGGAGGAGCCCGGCCAGGCCGGCGCTGACGACCAGAAAGATCAGGACGGGAAGGTAGTTCGAGATCATTTCACTTCAGGGCATGTACGAGGCGGCCACACTAAAAAGGAGCAGTTCGCTTCCCCGCGTGCTGCCCCCTTATTTAACGATGCGTATTCTATCAAGACCGGCGCGCTTCGCGCCGCTATCCCGACGGAATCGCTTCGACGCCGCGTGCCTTTCGTGAATCCCGGGGCGCAAGCCCCGTAACTTGGTGCGGTCGGAGAGACTCGAACTCTCACACCTTGCGGCGCCAGCCCCTCAAGCTGGTGTGTCTACCAATTCCACCACGACCGCATCACTGCAGGCTTGCACGCCTGCATCACAAACTTCTCAAGCGACTCCCGAGGGCGCTGCGCGCGCGGCCGGGAGGATACTCCTACTTGCTACGGAGTTGGGCTCGGCGTGCTCGTCGCCGGAGCAGTTGCTCCGCTCTGCGGAGCCGCGCCCACGGGCGCTGGTGCCACCGGCGCAGGCTGTACCGCAGGGGCCGCCCCCGGGATGGCACCAATGCTCGGGGCTGGAGCGGCGCTGTCAGCCGGTGCCACCTGATCGAGCAGCGTCTTCGGGCGCTCCGTCGGCTCGCGCGTGCCCATGTAGGCCAGCGCGAGACTGTTGATCATGAACACGGCCGCGAAAATCGCGGTCGCACGCGACAGCGCCGTGCTCGCGCCGCGCGCACCGAACACCGTGCCCGAGGCGCCCGCGCCGAAGCCCGCTCCCGCATCGGCACCCTTGCCCCGCTGCAGCAGGACGAGCGCCATGATCGAAAGGGCGGAGAACACCTGGATAATCGTCAATGCAATACGCAACATGTCCAGCTCGTCGATATCAGGTTTGGAACGGCAACCGTCTCAGTGAGTCCGGGCCGCGGCCAGGATCGCGAGAAACTCATCGGCCTTGAGCGAAGCGCCGCCGATGAGCCCGCCGTCGACGTCGGGCATTGCGAACAGCTCCGCCGCATTACCGGCCTTGACGCTGCCGCCATACAGAACGCGCGTTTCGGCGGCGATCTTAGCATTTCGCGCCTGCAGCCGGGCGCGGATGAACGCATGAACGTCCTGTGCCTGCTGGGGCGTCGCGTTGCGACCCGTGCCGATGGCCCAGACCGGCTCGTACGCAATGACGGCGTGGGCAAAGGCATCGATTCCCACGAGCTCGAGCACGACATCGAGCTGCCGCCCGACCACGTCTGTGGTGCGATCGGCATCGCGCTCGGCGAGCTGCTCGCCCAGGCACAGGATCGGCACCAGCGACTTCGACTGCGCCGCCTGGAATTTGCGGGCGACGAGCTGGTCGCTCTCGCGATAGATCAGCCGCCGCTCGGAATGCCCCACGATGACGTACTCGCAGCCCACATCCTTCAGCATGGCGGCGGAAACCTCACCCGTGAACGCGCCCTGAGCCTCCGCACAGACATCCTGCGCCCCCAGCTCCACGGACGACCCACGCATCAGCCGGGCGATCTCCTGCAGGTACACGAACGGCGGACACACAATGCACTGCCCCGCCGGCTTCGACGGAACCTGCGCCATGATTTCTTCCACCAGCCGCGCGTTCTCGGCGCGCGACCCGTGCAACTTCCAGTTTCCAGCAACGATAGGGCGGCGCATGGCCGACACCTCAGGGTTCTTCCCGGCGCCGGGGGTGGCGCCAAGGGCGCGCGATCATAGTCACCCACCCCCCGGGGTGCAACGCCAAAGTCACACTTCCTTAAGGTGTTGCCGGGGACGGGATGGGAAGCCCTCAATCGCCGGGCGGCTGGGAGGGGGAGTCTGAACGAGGTCAGAGAGGTCTGAGCGTCTGAAGAGGCTTGAAGAGCTCCAGCCTCCGGGGCGGCCCCTTCCCTAGCCGCCCCCGGCGATTGAGGGCTTCCGCTCTTAAACGGCAGCCCGGACAACGTCCGCCAACTCGGTGGCCAGGGCCAGAGTCCGCCCCTCGTCGCGCCCCTCAACCATCACCCGAATAACCGGCTCGGTACCCGAGGCACGCAGGACAACCCGCCCCTCATCCCCCAGCCGCTTCTCGACACTGGCAACCGCCGCAGTCACAGACGGCTTGGTCATAGGATCAAACCGCTGAGCCACCTTCACATTAATCATGACCTGCGGAAACTTGTGCATCCCTGCCGCCAGCTCCGCCAACGACTGCCCGGTCTGTTTCATGATCCCGAGCACCTGAAGCGCACTGACGAGCCCATCGCCAGTAGTGGTCTTGTCGAGGCAGAGAATGTGCCCCGACGTCTCCCCACCCAGCACCCCGCCGTGCTCCCGAAGCATGGCAAGCACATACCGATCCCCAACCTGCGCGCGCTTGAAGTCGATGCCCACACGGCGCAACGCCACCTCGAGCCCAAGATTGGTCATCACGGTGCCGACTACCGGCCCCTTCAGCGTGCCTTCCTTCTTGCGCGACATGGCCATGATGTAGAGCAACTGGTCGCCATCGAGAATGCGCCCCAGATGATCCACCAAAACAAGCCGGTCACCATCGCCGTCCAGCGCAACGCCTACATGCGCGCGCACGCCCGGCACAGTGAGCTGCAAAAGATCCGGCGCCGTCGAGCCGCAGCCGTCATTGATGTTGCGGCCGTTCGGTGAGCACCCGATCGGAATCACTTCCGCGCCAAGATCCGCCAGGATGCGCGGTCCAACCTTGTACGCCGCGCCGTTCGCGCAATCGATGACGACTTTGAGGCCGGTGAGGTCGACGCCCTTCGGCAGCGTCGAGGCGCAGAACTCCTGATACTTCGTGCGGGATTTGTCGACGCGGGTCGCGCGCCCCAGGCTGCGCGAGGTTTGCGTCGTCGGACCGCGATCCATCTCCGCCTCGATGCGCTCCTCGAGCTCATCCGACAACTTCGCGCCCGTGGCGTCGAAGAACTTGATGCCGTTGTCGTCGTAGAGATTGTGCGAGGCGCTGATTACGACGCCAAAGCTGCACTGGAAAGCCTGCGTGATGTAGGCGATGCCCGGCGTCGGCAGCGGCCCGATCAGCATCGCGTTCACACCGGCGGCCACGAAACCGGCTTCGAGCGCCGCTTCGAACATGTATCCGGAAAGGCGCGTGTCCTTGCCGATGAGCACGGTGCCACCCTGAGGCGCCAGCACGCGCGCGGCGGCGCTCGCGAGATTGAGCGCGAAATCCACGGTCATCGGGTGATCCCCGACCTTGCCGCGCACGCCATCGGTGCCGAAATATCGTCGCGCCAACTTCACACTCCTTACTGATCGCCTTCGTTCTGGATTGCCGACACGGTCTTGAGCGCATCGGAGGTGGCGGCCACGTCGTGCGCACGCACGATCCGCGCCCCCTTTCATCGCGGCCATCACTGCAAGCGCGAGACTGCCATACAGGCGCTCGCCCACCGGCCGGCCAAGAATCTTCTGCAGCATCGACTTGCGGGATAGCCCCACGGCGAGCGGGTAGCCCGTATCCGAGAACGCCTCGAGCCCACGCAGGAGCGTGGCATTGTGCTGGAGGTTTTTGCCGAACCCGAACCCCGGATCGATGGAGATCCGTTCGGCCGGAATCCCGGCAGCGCGGCAACTCTGCGCGCGCGCGAGCAGGAATGCCTTGACCTCGGTCACGACATCGCCGTAGGTGGGGTTGGCCTGCATGCTGCGCGGCTCGCCCTGCATGTGCATGAGGCACACGGCACAGCCGGTTTCGGCGGCGGCTTCCATTGCGGCAGGGGCCAGCAACGCGCGTACATCATTAATGATGCCGGCACCGGCCGCCGCCGCAGCCTTCATGACTGCCGGCTTGCTCGTATCAATCGAGATGACCGCGCCACGCCCGGCCAGCGCCTCGACAACCGGCACGACCCGCCGCAACTCCTCCTCGACGGACACCTCCGCCGCGCCCGGCCGCGTCGACTCGCCACCGATATCGAGAATGGCCGCGCCCTCCTCGATCAGCTTCACCGCGTGATCGACCGCCTGCGAACGTTCGAGGAACTTGCCGCCATCGGAGAAGGAGTCCGGGGTCACGTTCACCACGCCCATGACGACGGGTCGAGTGAGGTCGAGCTTCTGCTTGCCGCATTGGAGGTACATATCGCGGGCGCGATCTTACGCTGCCGCGCGGCCCGGGACTTCGGTTCGGCGCAAAGCCATACAGAACGCCCTGACGAACGCCAACGGACCTCGAGCGAGGGCGCGCGCGCCTCGCCAACCCCAATCGCGTTCATCACACCGCAAGCCCCGGAAACGAAAAGGCCCGCGATCTTCATCGCGGGCCTTTCAATCATCGAAGACAGTCGACTTCAGTGCTGCCCGGCAGGCGACCCAATAGACCCGGTAGGTCCTTCGGAAGGCGCCTTGGGCGGCTTGTTCGTCAACGTATCATCCCAGTCAGAAGGCGGCCGCGGCGCGCGCCCTTCCATGATGTCCTTCAGCTGCTGCTCATCAATCGTTTCGTACTTGATGAGCGCCTCAGCCATCACGTGCAACTTGTCGAGCGCTACGGTGAGGATCTCTTTCGCGCGCTTGAAGTTGTTCTCCACAACGCGCCGTACTTCCTCATCGATCGCCTGCGCCGTGCCATCCGACACCTGCTTGTGCTGCGTCACCTGGCGCCCGAGGAACACCTCGCCGCTCTCTTCGGTGTACGTCAAAGGCCCCAGCTTGTCCGACAGGCCCCACTTCGTAACCATGTTGCGCGCCAGATCCGTCGCACGCTCGATGTCGTTCGAAGCGCCGGTCGTCACCGACTCGGGCCCAAAGATCAGCTCTTCGGCAACGCGCCCACCAAACAGAGTGGCAATCGAACTCTCGATGCGACGCTTGGAGAGTGAATACCGGTCCTGCTCAGGCAGGAACTGGGTGACACCCAGCGCACGCCCACGCGGAATGATCGTGACCTTGTAGACCGGGTCGTGTTCCGGAACCGTCATGCCGACGATGGCGTGGCCGGCTTCGTGATACGCCGTCATGCGCTTCTCGGCTTCAGTCATGACCATGGAACGCCGTTCGGCGCCCATCATGATCTTGTCCTTCGCGCGCTCGAACTCTTCCATGCCCACGATGCGCTTGTTGGCGCGCGCGGCGAACAATGCCGCTTCATTGACGAGGTTGGCGAGATCCGCACCGGAGAAACCCGGCGTGCCGCGCGCGATCAGCGCGGGCTTCACGTCTTCAGCCAACGGCACACGGCGCATGTGAACGCGCAAGATCTGCTCGCGACCGCGCACGTCCGGCAGCGGCACCACTACCTGGCGATCGAAGCGGCCCGGGCGCAGCAGCGCGGGGTCGAGCACGTCCGGCCGGTTCGTGGCCGCGATGACAATGATGCCCTCGTTGCCTTCGAAGCCGTCCATCTCGACGAGCAGCTGATTCAGCGTCTGCTCGCGCTCGTCATGACCGCCGCCGAGACCGGCGCCTCGATGGCGACCGACCGCGTCGATTTCGTCGATGAAGATGATGCAGGGCGCGTGCTTCTTCGCCTGCTCGAACATGTCTCGTACGCGAGAGGCGCCGACACCCACGAACATCTCGACAAAGTCGGAGCCCGAAATGGTGAAGAACGGCACCTTCGCTTCGCCGGCGATAGCGCGGGCGAGCAGCGTCTTGCCGGTACCCGGCGAGCCGACCATGAGCACGCCCTTCGGAATCTTGCCGCCGAGCTTCTGGAACTTGCCCGGGTCCTTGAGGAAGTCGACGATCTCGCCCACTTCCTGCTTGGCTTCGTCGACGCCCGCGACATCCGCGAACGTGACGTTGACCTGGTCTTCGCCCAGCAGCCGTGCCCGACTCTTGCCAAAGCTCATGGCCCCGCGGCCACCGGATGCGCCCTGCATCTGCCTCAGCATGTAAACGAACACGAGAATGAGAAGGAGCGCGGGAGCAAGCTGCAACAGGAGCTGACCAATGAAATTGGGCGGCTTCGGCGGCTTGCCGACGATGTTCACCTCCGCCTTGTCGAGCGTACCGATCAGCGCCGAGTAATCCGTCTCGGGGTTGAAGGTCTGGAACTTGGTGGAGTCTTTGCGCGTGCCGGAGATGATTTCGCCCTGAATCACGACGCTGTCGACGCGGCCCGACTTCACGTCTTTCAGGAACGCGGAATAGGAAACGTCCTCGGCCTGGGTCACGGTGGGCATGTACCGGCTGAAGACAGCCAGCAGCACCAGCACGATGACGACCCAAAGGAGGATATTTTTGGTCAAATCGTTCAAAGGTAAGACCTCTTCACGCCTTCGCAGCGCGCAGTTCAATCGACCCTACACCAACCGGTAACCCTTCGCCAGCAAATAGAACTCAGGACTCGCCGGACCGGAAGCCTCCGGTTTACAAAGCGTTACCTGCGAACTTGCGTCACGCCGAGGCGACTTGCTGCTGGCGCCCGGCCCCTTGAAAAACCTTGATCAGGGCACAGCCACCGCGCTTCAAGACGCGCTCCCGGAATATCCACGGGCCAACGGTCGGGTGGTAAACAGGTTCCGCGCGTAACCGCACCGGGAACGAGCGAGTCTCGCCCTCCCGCCGGCCCGGGGGCTTGAACCTTTTCGCCAAAAGAAGCGGAAAAGGCCTATCCGTAATGAACGGAAACGACCTCGAACGACTTCACGCCGCCGGGGGCATCGACGTCGACCACGTCCCCTTCGATCTTGCCGACCAGGGCGCGGGCGATCGGTGAGGTGATGGAGATGCGGCCGGCACGGATGTCCGCCTCGTCCTCGCCGACGATCTGATAGGTCACGGCGCCGCCGTCGTCCTGGCTCTCGAGCTTTACCGAGCAGCCGAACACGATCTTGCCGGTCCCGGACATGCGGCTCGGGTCGATGATCTCCGCGGTGCTGAGCTTCGCTTCGAGCTCGCCGATGCGGCCCTCGATGAAGCCCTGCTGTTCACGCGCGGCGTGGTACTCCGCGTTTTCGGACAGGTCGCCGTGGCCACGCGCTTCCGCGATCGCCTTGATCACGTTCGGCCGGGCCTCGGTCTTCAGTTTTTTCAGCTCGGCACGCAGCGCCTCGGCGCCGCGCACCGTCATCGGTGTACGTTTCATGCGCGGATGGCCTCCCTGTGAAGGTCCTGCAATCGGTTGACTTCGACGTCGTCGATATGGTCCAAAGCGTCGCACGTCGCAAGCGCGGCGGCCAGCGTCGTGTAGTACGTCACGCGTCGGTGGACCGCCTCGCGACGGATGGAGTTCGACTCTCGGATGGCGAGCTTACCTTCGGTCGTGTTCACGATCAGGTCGATCTCGTCGTTCTTGATCATGTCCACGATGTGCGGGCGCCCGTCGCGCACCTTGTTGACGCGGCGGCAGGCGACCCCGGCTTCGCTCAGCACCTTCGCGGTGCCCTCCGTCCCCACGAGCTCGAAGCCGTGCGCGATGAGCCGGCGGCCGAGCGCCACGGCGCCCGGCTTGTCCCGCTCGCGCACGCTGATGAGAGCGACCCCCTTGCGCGGAAGAATGACGCCGGAAGCCGTCTGCGCCTTGGCATAGGCCTCGCCGAACGTCCGGCCGGTACCCATCACTTCGCCCGTGGATTTCATCTCGGGGCCGAGAATCGGGTCGGCTTCCGGGAACTTGGTGAACGGGAACACGGCTTCCTTCACGGAGAAGAACGGCGGCACACGCTCGACCGTGGCGCCCAGCTCGGCGAGCTTGCGGCCGGCCATCACGCGAGCGGCGATCTTCGCGAGCGGCACGCTCGTCGCCTTCGAAACGAATGGCACCGTGCGCGAGGCGCGCGGGTTCACTTCGAGGATGTAGATGATGCCGTTCTGGATGGCGAACTGGATGTTCATGAGCCCGACGACGTTCAGGCCCTTCGCGAGCTTCCGGGTCTGCTCGCGCAGTTCGTCCTGCGTTTCCTTCGACAGGCTGTTCGGCGGCAGCGAGCAGCCGGAGTCGCCGGAGTGCACACCGGCCTGCTCCACGTGCTCCATGATGCCGCCGATGAGCACGTCCTCGCCGTCGCAGATCGCGTCGACGTCGACTTCGATCGCGACATCGAGGAAGCGATCCAGCAGCACCGGGCTGTCGTTGGAGACGCTCACGGCCGTATTCATGTAGGTGCGCAGGTCTTCCTCGGTGAACACCACTTCCATCGCGCGGCCGCCCAGAACATATGAGGGGCGCACCACGAGCGGGAACCCGACTTCACGGGCGAGCTGCACGGCCTGATCTTCGGTACGCGCCGTGGCGTTCGCCGGCTGCTTGAGGTTGAGCTGCTTCACCAGCTTCTGGAAGCGCTCACGGTCTTCGGCAACGTCGATCGCATCCGGTGTCGTGCCGATGATCGGCGCGCCCGCCTCCTCCAGCGCCCGGCTCAGCTTGAGCGGCGTCTGGCCGCCGAACTGCACGATGACGCCTTCCGGCTTTTCCTTCGCCATGACTTCGAGCACGTCTTCGAGCGTCAGCGGCTCGAAGTACAGGCGGTCGGACGTGTCGTAATCGGTCGAAACCGTCTCCGGGTTGCAGTTGACCATGATGGTCTCGAACCCATCTTCGCGTAGCGCGAGCGCCGCGTGCACGCAGCAGTAATCGAACTCGATTCCCTGGCCGATGCGGTTGGGGCCGCCGCCGAGGATCATGATCTTCCGCCTGCTCGTCGGGTTGGCCTCGCACTCCTCTTCATAGGTGGAGTACATGTAGGCGGTGGACGTGGAGAACTCGGCGGCGCACGTATCGACGCGCTTGTAGACCGGAACGACGCCCAGCTCACGCCGCGTGTTGCGGACGACCTTCTCCGGCACGCCGGTGAGCTTCGCGAGCCGGCTGTCCGAGAAACCTTTGCGCTTGAGCGCGCGCAGACGGTCGGCCGTGAAGGCGCTCGACGCGCCCGCCTTGACCTTCTCTTCTTCCTTGATGATGTCCTCGATCTGCACGAGGAACCACGGATCGATGTTCGTGAGGCCGTGCACCTGCTCGAGCGACCAGCCGGCGCGGAACGCGTCGCCGATGTACTGGAGGCGATCCGCGCCGGGCGCCCGAAGCTCGTAATTGAGTTTCGTCGTCGATTCTTCCGTAAGCGGCAATGTGAGGATCGGCTTGAAGCCGTCCAGCCCCGTTTCCAGGCCGCGCATCGCTTTCTGCAGCGACTCCTGGAACGTGCGGCCGATGGCCATTACTTCACCCACGGACTTCATCTGCGTCGTGAGGCGATCGTTGGCGGCCGGGAATTTCTCGAACGTGAAGCGCGGAATCTTGGTGACGACGTAGTCGATCGTCGGCTCGAAGGAGGCCGGCGTCGCGCCGCCCGTGATGTCGTTCTTCAGCTCATCCAGCGTGTAGCCGACGGCGAGCTTCGCGGCGATCTTCGCAATCGGGAAGCCGGTGGCTTTCGAAGCGAGCGCGGACGAGCGCGACACGCGCGGATTCATCTCGATGACCAGCAGGCGCCCGTCTTTCGGGCTCACGGCGAACTGCACGTTCGAGCCGCCCGTCTCGACGCCGATCTTGCGCAGCACGGCGATGGAGGCATCGCGCATGCGCTGGTACTCCTTGTCCGTCAGCGTCTGCGCGGGGGCGACGGTGATGGAGTCGCCCGTGTGCACGCCCATCGGATCGAAGTTCTCGATCGAGCAGATGATGATGCAGTTGTCCTTGCGATCGCGGACCACCTCCATCTCGAACTCTTTCCAGCCGATCACCGACTCTTCCATCAGCACTTCGCCGGTGGGAGAGGCGTCGAGGCCGCGCGCGATGATGGTTTCGAACTCTTCGCGGTTGTAGGCGATGCCGCCGCCGGTGCCGCCCATCGTGAACGACGGGCGCAGGATCACGGGGTAGCCGATCTCCGGTACGTGAGAGAGCGCGTCTTCGAGACTGCGCACGACGACGGAGCGCGGTGTTTCGAGGCCGATGTCACGCATGGCGTTGCGGAAGAGCTCGCGGTCTTCGGCCATGTCGATGGCATCGCGCGAGGCGGCGATCAGCTCGACACCGAATTTTTCCAGCACGCCTTCGCGCACGAGGTCGAGCGCGGTGTTGAGTGCGGTTTGGCCGCCCATGGTGGGCAGCAGCGCGTCGGGCCTTTCCTTCTCGATGATTCTTGCGACGGTGCGCCAGTTGACCGGCTCGATGTAGATGGCGTCGGCCATCTCGGGGTCCGTCATGATGGTGGCCGGGTTCGAGTTCACCAGGATGACGCGGTAGCCCTCTTCTCTGAGCGCTTTGCAGGCCTGCGCGCCGGAATAGTCGAACTCGCACGCCTGGCCGATGATGATCGGGCCGGCGCCGATGATCAGGATGCTCTGGATGTCTGTGCGTCTGGGCATGGTTACCGTGTGTTGTGAAACGGGCCTGAGGTTTTTGGCCTCAGGCCCGTGTGATCAGTCTGTGCGTCAGCGCCTGCGTTCGTCAGGGACTGCTCCCTGCCCCTCGAGGCTGCTACTTAATCTGTCTAGCCGATGCCTGTGCCGGCTCCGGGCGCTGTATTTTGCGCCTGTTGAGTTGGGTTTGCGTTCTGGCGTCGAACCGCTTCTTCGGCTGCGCGCAGCTGGCTTTGCAGCCGGCGGAGCATCAGGTGGTTGAAGCGCTCGAAGAGCGGCTTCAGGTCGTGCGGGCCGGGGCTCGCTTCGGGGTGGCCCTGGAAGCTGAAGGCGGGCTTGTCTTTGTAGGCCAGGCCTTGAAGCGTGCCGTCGAAGAGCGAGCGGTGCGTGGGGCGCACGTTCGCTGGCAGCGTCGCTTCGTCCACCGCGAAGCCGTGGTTCTGGCTCGTGATGAAGACGCGGCCGCTGTCGAGGTCCTGCACCGGGTGGTTCGCGCCGTGATGGCCGAACTTCATCTTCAGTGTCTTCGCGCCGCTCGCGAGGCCGAGTATCTGGTGGCCAAGGCAGATGCCGAAGACCGGCATCCCGGCTTCGATGATTTCGCGCGTCGACTTGATGGCGTAGTCGCACGGCTCCGGGTCACCCGGGCCGTTCGAAAGGAACACGCCGTCCGGCTGAAGGCCCATCACTTCGGCTGCGGTCGTCTGCGCTGGCACCACTGTCATGCGGCAGCCAAAGTCCGAGAGCAGGCGAAGGATGTTGCGCTTGATGCCGAAGTCATACGCAACGACGTGCAGGCGCTGCTGTGAGCGGATCGGCATGCGGCCGGAGTCCTGCCACACGCTGCCTTCGTTCCATTGGTATGCGCGCTTGGTCGTGACGACCTTCGCCAGATCCATGTTCTTCAGGCCGGGGAATTTGCCCGCCGCCTTCACGGCTGCCTGCGCGTCCACGTTCTCGCCCGTCATGATGCAGCCGGACTGCGCGCCCTTCTCTCGCAGCATGCGCGTGAGCTTGCGCGTGTCGATGCCCGCGATCGCGACGATCTTGCCGCGCTCGAGGAAGTCGCCGAGCGACTCGTTCATGCGCCAGCTGCTCGCGAGCATCGGCAGATCGCGGATGATGAAACCGGCGGGATAAATCTGTGAGGCTTCGAGATCTTCGGGAGTGACGCCGGTGTTGCCGACGTGGGGATACGTGAGAGTGACGATCTGCCGGGCGTAGGACGGATCGCTCAGGATCTCCTGATAGCCCGTCAATGCGGTATTGAAAACGACTTCGCCGGTAGTGTTGCCTTTGGATCCGATTGACTGGCCCCGGAAGATCGTTCCGTCGGCCAGCGCCAGCACAGCTGGTACGCTCACTACCTTATTCCCCTCGTCGTTCTACCTAAGCCCGCTCCCCGTAGCGATCTTCCGCTGATCGCACCCGCTGATCGCAGGGCTCCACATATACAAAGCGGGAGGAGTTCTTTCGAACATCCTCCCGCCTTGCATGGACTAACCCTTACGGATTACGGCGAAATTCTAGGGCGCGTAACCCGGGGTGTCCATGAAGTCGGGGAAAAAATCTTTTCAACAGAAGCTAAAGTCCGCACACGCGAATATCTCCTAAGCTTCTGTTTTGTAACCAACAACGTCCCTCATTGCGTAGCGACCGGCCGGCCGGGCCCCCAGCCAGGCGGCAGCGCGGACGGCACCTTGGGCGAAGATCGACCGGTCCGTGGCCCGGTGACCGAGCGACAGGACCTCCCCGGCGCCCGCAAAGAGCACTGTGTGCTCCCCCACGATGTCCCCCCCACGGGTTACGGCAAAGCCGATCTCACCCTCTTTGCGGGGGCTGTCGCCGGAGCGGGCGCCAGCGCCGACCTTCGCCAGGTCGACCGCGCGCCCGTCTGCGGCCGCACGGCCCAGGGCCAGCGCGGTTCCGGACGGCGCGTCCCGCTTGTTGCGGTGATGAGCCTCGTGAATCTCGATGTCGAAACCGGCCGCCGGCAGCGCCTTCGCCGCCGCACGCACCAGCTCGACGAGCAGCGTGACACCTACGCTCGTGTTCGGCGCCACGAGCACCGGGATGTCTCGCGCCGCTTCGCCGATCTGCGCCTCGACGTCGGCCGAGAAGCCGGTGGTGCCGATGACGATCGGCTTGCGGGCCGCGCGACACGCGGCGACGTTGGCCGCCGTCGTGCTGGCGTTGGAGAAGTCTATGGCGACATCACACTGAGCGAGCACGGCCGAAAGATCGCTCGTGACTTTCACCCCGCGCGCGGCGACGCCCGCGAGCTCACCTACATCCTTCCCCAGCTCTTTGCTCGATGCGGACGCCAGGCCCGCCACGACGTTCACATCCGACGACTCGCCCGCCGCGCGCACGATCGCGCGCCCCATGCGGCCGGTGACGCCGATGATGGCGATGCGCGTCACGACTTGTCGCTCGAGAAGAATCGTTTCACGCCTTCGAAGAAGCCTTTCTCGCGCGGCGCATGCTCGGCGGAATTGCCCTTGAGGGATTCCTCGAGCTTGCGGATGAGCTCCTTCTGCTCGGCGGACAGGGAAACCGGAGTCTCGATGACCACGCGACAGAACAAATCGCCACGCGCGCCGCCACGCACGGGCTTCACGCCCTTGTCGCGCAGGCGGAAGACGCGACCGGACTGCGTCTCCGACGGAACCTTGATGGTGACCTCGCCATCGAGCGTCGGCACTTCGACCGAGCCGCCGAGCGCCGCAGTGGCAAAGCTCACCGGCACTTCGCAGCTCAAGTGCGCGCCGTCGCGCTCGAAGATGGCGTGCTCGCGCACATGGATCTCGACGTAGAGATCCCCCGGCGGACCGCCGTTGCGCCCCGCTTCACCTTCACCCCCGAGGCGGATGCGGTCGCCCGTATCAACGCCCGCCGGCACTTTCACGCTGAGCGTAGAGGTTCGGCGCACGCGCCCCTGGCCCAGGCACGTATCGCACGGATTGCGCACCATCGTGCCCGCGCCGCGACACTTGGGGCACGTCTGCTGCAGCTGGAAGAACCCTTGCGAGATGCGCACCTGGCCGTGGCCATCGCAGGTCTCGCACTTCACGGGCGTGCTGCCCTTCGCCGCGCCGGAGCCCTTGCAGGTTTCGCACTCGGAAAGCTTCGGCACTTCGATCTCGATGGAGTAGCCAAACACGGCCTGATCGAGATCGAGCTCCAGCTCGTAGCGCAGGTCTGCGCCGCGGAACACCTGCCGGCCACCGCCGCCACCGCGACGCGCGCCGAAGATGTCCCCGAACACATCGCCAAAGATGTCGCTGAACGCATCGCCCGGGTTCTGGCCGCGGCCGGCGCCGCGATTGAGCGCTTCCACGCCTTCGTGGCCGTGCTGATCGTAGGCCGCGCGCTTCTGCGCGTCCGTCAGGATTTCGTAGGCCTCCTTGGCTTCCTTGAATTTGCCTTCGGCTTCGGCGTCGTCCGGATTGCGATCCGGATGGAATTTCATCGCCAGGCGCCGGTACGCCTTCTTGATGTCGGCTTCCGCCGCATTCTTTGGTACGTCGAGTACCTTGTAATAATCGCGCTTGGACATTGTCCCGGGAGACCGACCCGACCCTCATTTGCGAAGAGGCTCGCGCATCTTGCGACACGCGAGCCCCTCAACTCTATCGACCTCTTCGCATGGGCGTAGCTACGCGCTACGCCAAGCGGCAAAAACCACGCTTTTCGCCGCCGGCAACGAAGCCTCAGTCCGCAAAAAGCGCCCTCTCGGGCGACTTTTTGCCAGTGAACGAAGTCTACGAAGCCTTGCGGTCCTTGTCCTTCACTTCTTCGAACTCGGCATCGACGACATCGTCCTTCTTGCCGCCGGCGCCCGGGCCACCGGCCGACGCTGTCGCATCCGGGCCCGCGCCACCCGCGGCTCCGGCCGCACCGGTGTCCGCGTATGCCTTCTGCGCGATCGTCTGGGCCGCCTGGGCCAGCGCCTCGGTCTTCTTCTCGATCACGCCCTTGTCGTCGCTCTTCATGGCCGTGCGCACATCCGAAAGCGCCGACTCGATGCGGCCGCGCTCACCCGCATCGACCTTGTCGCCCAAGTCCTTCAGCGTCTTTTCGACGGAGTGGACCATGCCGTCCGCCTTGTTACGCACGTCGACGAGCTCGCGGAATTTCTTGTCGTCCTCCGCATGCGCCTCGGCGTCGCGCACCATGCGCTTGATCTCGTCCTCGTTCAGCCCGCTCGAGGCCTTGATGACGATCTTCTGTTCCTTGCCCGTGGCCTTGTCCTTCGCGGACACGTTCAGGATGCCGTTCGCGTCGATGTCGAACGACACCTCGACCTGCGGCATGCCACGCGGCGCTGGGGGGATGTCCGACAGGTCGAACTTGCCGAGCGACTTGTTGTCCGCCGCGCGATCACGCTCACCCTGAAGCACGTGAATGGTCACGGCCGTCTGGTTGTCATCCGCCGTCGAGAAGGTGTTCGACGCCTTGGTCGGGATCGTCGTGTTCTTCTCGATGAGCTTGGTCGTGATGCCGCCGAGCGTCTCGATGCCGAGCGACAGCGGGGTCACGTCGAGCAGCAGCACGTCCTTCACTTCGCCCGCGAGCACGCCACCCTGGATCGCGGCGCCAACGGCCACCGCCTCATCCGGGTTCACGTCCTTGCGCGGCTCCTTGCCGAAGAAGTCCTTCACGTACTTCTGGACGAGGGGCATGCGCGTCTGGCCGCCGACGAGGATCACCTCGGTGATGTCGGCCGACGAGGTGCCCGCATCTTTCATGGCGACACGGCACGGCTCGATCGTCCGCTTGACCAGCTCTTCCACCAGCGACTCGAGCTTCGCGCGGGTCAGCTTGATGTTGAGGTGCTTCGGGCCCGACGCGTCCGCCGTGATGTACGGCAGGTTGACGTCGGTCTGCTGAGTCGAGGAAAGCTCGATCTTGCCCTTCTCCGCGGCTTCCTTCAGGCGCTGCATGGCGAGCGGGTCCTTGCGGACGTCCACTCCCGACTCCTTCAGGAACTCCTCGGCGAGGAAATTGATGATCTTCAGGTCGAAATCTTCGCCGCCCAGGAACGTATCGCCGTTCGTGGAGAGCACTTCGAACTGACGCTCGCCGTCGACTTCGGCGATCTCGATGATGGACACGTCGAACGTGCCACCGCCGAGGTCGTACACGGCGATCTTGCGGTCACCGCCCGCCTTGTCGAGGCCATAGGCCAGCGCGGCCGCCGTCGGCTCGTTGATGATGCGCTTCACTTCGAGGCCCGCGATGCGGCCGGCGTCCTTGGTCGCCTGGCGCTGCGAATCGTTGAAGTACGCGGGCACGGTAACGACGGCTTCCGTCACCGGCTCACCGAGGAAGTCCTCGGCGGTCTTCTTCATCTTCATGAGCACGCGGGCCGAGATTTCCGGCGGGGCCATCTTCTTGCCCTGCACGTCCACCCAGGCGTCGCCGTTGTCGGCCTTGACGATCTTGTAGGGGACCATCTTGATGTCCCGCTGCACGACCTCGTCCGTGAACTTGCGGCCGATGAGGCGCTTCACGGCGAAGAGGGTGTTCTGCGGATTCGTCACCGCCTGGCGCTTCGCCGGCTGGCCGACGACCACTTCGTCATCCTTGGTGAAGGCGACGATGGACGGCGTCGTACGATCGCCCTCGCTGTTCTCGATCACGCGGGGCTTGCCCCCTTCCATGATGGCCACACACGAGTTCGTGGTGCCGAGGTCGATGCCGATTACCTTTGCCATAAAAGAGTTACTCCGCTTTCGCTGTGTTCTGGCGCTGTCGGGCAGCGCGCGCTGATCGCACTTATTGGGTATTGCGTTATCGGGTTCAAGGTGATTTCGCGACAATCACTCGCGCGGGCCGCAACAGGCGCCCGTTGAGCTCATATCCCCGCTGCACCACCTGGAGCACCGAGTTCGGCTCCGCCGTCGCGGAAGGCTGGGCCAGCATCGCCTCATGCTTGGCGGGGTCGAAGGGATCGCCCAGCGGATTCAGCTCGGTGATGTTCAGCTTTTCGAAGGCCCTCGCAAGGAGCTTCAGCGTGGCCTGGCTCCCGGCGGTCAGCTGCTGGGCATCGGCTTTATCGGCGTTCTCGACCGCAAGCTCCAGACTGTCCCTCACAGGCAGCAGCTCGGTAGCGAGCTTGTCGATGCCATAGCGGTGAGCGGCCTCGATATCCTTCTGGGCACGCTTGCGGACGTTCTCGACGTCCGCCACCGCTCGAAGGTATTGCTCCCAGTGACTCTTCGCGCGCTCTTCGGCCTGGATCAGCGCCTGCTGAAGGCGCTCCATCTCGACGAGCTGAGCCGCGGTCTCGGGCAGCACCGTGGTGGCCTCCGCGCCGGAGTGGCTCGCGTCCGCCGCGTTTCGAAACGGCTCATTCATGCCAAAAAGCCTCCATCAAACAAAAGGTTTGCGACTCGACCCGCCTTGGGGCGAGGTGGCGAAGCGCAACCGGATAAAGAAGTCCCGCGAAATCGACCGCGAATTTTGGGGATTATCGGCGAGAATTCAAGGCCGCACCCAGGAGCTTGGCGGTCATGTCAACGATCGGGATGACCCGCTCGTAGGCCATGCGCGTCGGACCAATGACGCCAAGCACGCCCATGACGGACTCGCCCGATGTGTACGGCGCCGTCACGACGCTGCAGTCGTCCAGCACCTGGTAGCCCGATTCGTGGCCGATGAAGATCTGGACCCCTTCCGCCTTCAGGCTATGGTCGAGCAGGTTCAGGAAGTCCCGCTTCTCGTTGAAGGCCTCGAACAGGCGGCGCAGCCGCTCAACATTCGACATCTGGGCGACGCCCATGAGGTTCGTCTGGCCCGCGATGACATATTCGAGGTTCCCGTCATCGGACGGGCTGACGTCGAACACCTTCTGGGCCATCGTGATCGCATCCACCATGAGCTGGTTCATGTGCTCATGGGCCTCCTGGATCTGGCGGAGAATCTCCGCCCTCACCTGCGCCAGCGTGCGCCCGCGCACCTGTTCGTTGAGGAAGTTGGACGCGCGCTTCAACTCGTCCGGCGAGTAATAGCGCTCGAGCTGGATGATGCGGTTCTGCACCTCGCGGTCGTTGAACACCATCACGACGAGCACGCGGTTCTCCGAGAGAGCCACGAATTCGATCTGCGTCACCGAGGCCTGCTGCGTGCGAGGCAACGTAACGACACCCGCGAGTTGCGTGACGCTGGACAGCAACTGCGAAGCGGCGGCGATGAGCGCCTTGGAACCGTCCGCCACGTTTTCGAACTGCCGGTCGAACTGCCTGCGAATCTCCGCTGCGGCCTCGTCGTTGACCGGCTGCACGCGCAGGAGCGTGTCCACGAAGAACCGGTAGCCCTTGTCGGTGGGAACACGACCCGCGGAGGTGTGGGGCGAGGCGACGAAACCGAGCTCTTCGAGATCGGCCATCACGTTGCGGATGGTGGCGGAGCTGAGGCTCAGTCCTGAATCCCGCGACAGCACGCGCGAGCCAACGGGCTGGCCGTCGCGAATGTAGCTTTCAATGAGCACCCGCAGGAGCTGCTGGGCGCGCTCGTTAAGTGGCTCGTCTCGGGAGTCGTGCACCATGGCTGACGAACGTAGCTACCGCCGTGGCGAGCGTCAAGCAATCGGGCGCGCCTGTAGCCCGCACTGTGGTAGGTTCCCGCCGCCTGTCAAACTTCGAGGCTTGTTGTCAGATGGGTTTCCCGGTGCGCAAGTGCGCCCTGATCGGCCGGTTCGTGGATCCGCGTGTCGCGGAGTCCATGGGCGCGCTGCTGCCTCACCTCAAATCCCGCGGCATCCAGGTGCTCGTCAGCGAGGACGCCGACATTCCAGACGGCCTCAACGGCGTCACGCGCCTGCCGGAGGACGAAGTCGCCAGCCAGGCCGACATCCTGATTGCCATCGGCGGCGACGGCACCCTGCTCTACGGGGCGCGGATGGTGGCGCGTCATAACGTGCCGCTGCTGGGGATCAATCGCGGTCGCCTCGGATTCCTCACGGACGTGATGCCGCAGGACATGCTGCCGCAGGTCGATGCCGCCCTCGAAGGCCAGCTTGCCAGCGAAGAGCGCACGCTGCTCCGGGCATCCATGCGCCGGAGCGATGGGACTGTGGTGGAGTCGCTCGCCCTCAATGACATCGTTCTGCAGAAAGCGGCGACGGGTCGCATGCTGGACTTCGAGACGCGCGTGAACGGCCGATTCGTGAACTCGCACTCCGGCGACGGCATCGTCGTCGCGACGGCGACGGGCTCCACGGCTTATGCGCTCTCCTGCGGTGGGCCAATCGTCGAGCCGCACCTCGACGTGCTGGTGATGGCGCCCATTTGCGCTCACACCATGTCGGACCGGCCGATCGTCGTGTCCGCGCGCTCGCGAATCGAAGTGAAGCTCATCGAACGATACGACACTTACGCGCAGGTCGCGTGCGACGGCGTGCTGCTCGCCGCGATGGAGCCCGACGTCGACGTGCTCGATATCGAGGCGGCGAAGGAGCGCATCACGCTGCTGCATCCGCCGGACCACGACTACTACTGCCTGCTGCGCTCCAAACTGCACTGGGGGCGCGGCGGGCTCGATCCTTCGCGTTAAAAGCGCGCCAGAGGAACCTCGTGCTCACCTATCTCCAGATCCGCGACTTCGCGATCATCGACTCCATCGAACTGGACCTGCGACCCGGTCTCACCGTGCTCACGGGCGAAACCGGCGCGGGCAAGTCCATCATGGTGGACGCCCTGCAGATCATCGCCGGCGGCCGCGCGGGCGCCGAAGTCGTTCGTGCGAACGCGGAGCGCGCGGAGATCTCCGCGACGTTCGATCTCATGCGCAGCCCGCGTGAGCTGAAGCAGTGGCTCGAAGAACAATCGATCAACACCGATGGCGAGCTCTCGGTACGACGAGTGATCGCCACCGACGGCCGCTCGCGTGCCTACCTGAACGGCCAATCCGTGCCCGCACAGCTGCTGCGCGAGCTCGGAAACATCCTCATTGATATCCACGGCCAGCACGAGTTCCAGTCGATGACCCGGAACGCGGCCCAGCGCGAACTGCTCGACGACTTCGGCCGGCACGAAGGCCTCGTCGGCCAGGTGGGCATTTCCCACCGAGTGTGGAACGGCCTGCTGAATCGCATGCTCGAGCTGGAAGGCAAAGCACGCGACCGCGACGCCCGCCTCGACCTGCTGCGCCACCAGGTGCGCGAGCTCGAAGCGCTCCAGCTGCAAGACGGCGAAGTCGCGCAACTCAACGAGGAACGCGGCCGCCTCGCCAACCGCGGCCGCCTCGGCGAAGCCGCGCAGACCGCGGTCATGCAGCTCTACGAAAGCGAAGAAGGCAGCGCGCACGCCGCCGTCAGCCGCGCCGTGCAAGCTCTGCGGAACCTCGCCGCCATCGACGCAAAACTCGGCGCCGTACTTCCGATGGTCGACGAGGCCGCCATCCAGATCCGCGAAGCCGCCAACCAGCTCCGCCACTACATCGACGCCCTCGACATGGACACCGCCCGCCAGGACCAGGTCGAGCGGCGCCTAGCCGCGGTCGAAGAGCTCGCGCGCAAACACCGCATCTCCCCCGAAGAACTGCCTCAACGCCTGACCCAGCTGAAGGCCGAACTAGTCGAAGTCGAACGCGCGGAATCTGACCTGACCCAGCTGCGCAAAGAGCAGGCCACAGCCCTAGATGGCTACCGCACCCTCGCGCAGCAACTGACCGCCCGCCGCGCCACGGCAGGCCGCGCGCTCGCAAAAGACATCACCGCTCGCATGCAAACCCTCGGCATGGCCGGCGGCCGCTTCCAGGTCGAAATCACACCACTCACCACCACGGAGCCCGCCCCACACGGCGTCGACCAAATCGAGTTCCGAGTCACCGCCAACCCGGGTCAACCGCTCCGCCCCTTGGCGAAGGTCGCCTCAGGCGGCGAACTCTCTCGCCTCTCCCTCGCAGTCCAAGTCTCCTGCGCCGCGCGTGAAACCCGCAGCATGGTCTTCGACGAAGTCGACTCCGGCATCGGCGGCGCCGTCGCCGAGATCGTAGGCCGCGAGCTCCACGCTCTCGCAGAAAACTCCCAAGTCCTCTGCGTTACTCACTTGCCGCAGGTGGCCGCCCAAGGCCATCACCACCTGCGAGTGAGCAAACTCACAGACGGCAAAACCACGCGCACCAGCCTGACCGAACTTTCAGCCGACGACCGCGTGGAAGAAATCGCGAGAATGCTGGGCGGCGTGGAAATCACCGCGAAGGCGCGTGAACACGCCAGGGAAATGCTGAAAAACGCCGCTGCAGCAGCGCCGCCCACACCAAGGCAGGCGGACTCGCGTCCGAAGGCTACGAAGCGAAAGACGTAGAAGCGCGGCTCCACGAACGCGGGAGCCAAAACGAAGAGGCCCTCGATCGCCGGGCGGCCCGGAGACAGGAGGGTGGAACGACAAGCGTAACCCCCGAACTCAGGAGTGCCGGTCAGAAACCTTCTTGACCGACCCCGCTCCCTTCTTCCGATAGGGACAGGGATTCCTTTTGCACTTCCCGTACAGAACCATCGAGTGATCCCGGATCTCATACCCCAGGCGCTCGGCCACAGCGTTCTGCCGATCTTCGATACCGGAGTCCATGAACTCTTCAACGCGCCCGCACTCAAGACACACAATATGATCGTGATGTGTCCCCTGATTGAGCTCGAACACCGCCATCCCATCTTCGAAGTGATGCCGGCTCACGAGCCCAGCCGCTTCGAACTGTGTCAGAACGCGGTAAACCGTCGCCAACCCGATATCCTCGTTGGAATCGAGCAACGAGCGATAAATGTCCTCAGCCGAAAGATGGCGAGTCGCGCTGCTCTCGAGAATCTCGAGAATCTTCAGCCGCGGCAGCGTTACCTTCAGGCCGGCCTTACGAAGATCCTTGCCTTCCACTCGAGCTCTCCAGCCGCGCAACCGGAAGCCCGTCAGCTTCGAGGTGCGCCAAATTGGCCATACGGTATGATGCGGCCGCGATTATTCCTCCAAACAGGCTCACATGCGACCCCGTTTTGCTGAAAGCCGCTCCGCGCGGCGCGTTCTTTTTGCCGTCACCGCGTTCGCCGCGGGTCTCGCGCTGCAGGGCTGCGTGTATCACATGCCCATTCAGCAGGGGAATTTCCTCGAGCAGCGCGCTGTCACGCAGCTGCAGGTGGGAATGACTCGCAGTCAGGTTCGCTACCTGCTCGGCACACCGATGGTGCCGGACTCGTTCGATCGCGATCGTTGGGACTATCTCTACTACCTCAAGCTCGGGAACATGAAGAGCAACATTCTTCATCGTCACCTGATCGTGTACTTCGCCGAAGATAAGGTCTCGAAGTTCGACAACAAGGACGCGGAAGAAATGCCGGCTGCGGAACAGCGCATCGTCGAACCGGGCACCATCGCCCCGGTGGACAAGAAACCGACGCTGCCGCCCGACGAAAAAGACACGCCGCCGCCGGCACCACCCGGCACGAACCCGAGCTGATCAGCGACGCATCGCGCGTCGCTGGGATCGAACCTGCTGGCGTCGACGCTCGCGCGGATCGGCGGCGAGCGGCCGATAGAGCTCGATGCGGTCGCCGTCCGCGGGCACGTCCGTGCGGTTGCAGGGCTGACCGAAGATTCCCAACGGCGCGGAGTCCCAAGGTACATCGTCACGCCTGGCGGCCGATCGCGCTTCGCTGAGCGCATCGGCCACGGTCGCTTGATCGGGCAGCTCCACGCTCCACAGCCATTGCTCATCGCGCGTGGCGTAAGCGACCACGCAGCGCTTGCGGCCGCCCGGCATGTTACTTATCCAGCGATCGGGCCCGAGCCACGAAGGCATCGACGAGCGACGAGGCCGTCTGCTCGAAGAGCGGCTCGAACAGCACCGCCGACATGGGATTGCGAAACGCAAAGCGCATATCGAGGTCCACGCGGCAACCGTTCTCGCCGACCGGCGTCAGCGTCCACACGCCTTCCAGCTCTTTGAACGGGCCCTGGACGAGCGACATGGTCACGCGCCTGTCCGGCTCCAGGCGGTTGCGGGTGGTGATCTCGGTCTGCATCGGGCCCTTCTTCACACCGAGAGTGGCCACGATTTCCGTGGGCGTGCGGCTGTCGACGCGCGCGAGGGTACATCCGGGCACGAACGCCGGATAATTCTCGATGTCGTTGATGAGGGCGAACATGCGGCCCGGCGGCTGTGCGACGAGTGCCGAGCGCTTGACGTGTCGCATGCGGTCATTGTTGCAAGAAGCCCCGGGCGTAGCAACGCGACTCGGCAGGCGACAAAAACCACGCTTTTTGTCGCCGGCAACGAAGGCGCGGTATCGAAAAAATCGCCAAAGGCGATTTTTTCCAATGGACGAGTACAATCGCCGCCCCCATGGCCAAACCGACCAAAGACACCGAAAAGCTCATCGCCGAGAACCGCAAGGCGCACTTCGAGTATTTCATCGAGGAGCGCTTCGAGGCGGGCATGGTGCTGCAGGGCTGGGAAGTGAAAGCCATGCGCTCGGGCCGTGCGCAGCTCGCCGAGGCTTACGTGTTCGTGCGAAACGAGGAAGTCTTCCTGACCGGCGCGCATATCACCCCGCTCAGAACCACCTCGACTCACATCGTCGCGGACCCGGTACGCACCCGGAAACTGCTGCTCAACAAGCACGAGATCAGCCGGCTCATCGGCGCGGTCGAGCGCAAGGGTTACACCCTCATCCCGCTCGACCTGCATTGGAAGGGCGGCCGAGCCAAGCTCGAGGTCGGCCTCGCCAAGGGCAAGAAACAGCACGACAAGCGCGCCACGGAGAAGGACCGCGACTGGCAGCGGGACAAGGCGCGCATCATGCGCCAGCGCTGAAGCGGGCAACGCTCACGCTGATTCGCGACTTGAGGCGGGTGCGCTCGCCCCAACTGAGGTATCCTTCGCAGGCTCTTTGGGGGCGACCGGTTTCGACGTGGGTCGTGAACCTCGAGGTGCGTACCGAGCTGCAGTGCCGCTCGCTAAACACTCTGCAAATCATAGTTGCCAACGAAGACAACTACGTTCTGGCAGCCTAAGGGCTGTTGACCTCAGACCAGCTTGTGCCCATGCAACTGAATCTGGGGACGCGTTCATGGGATCGCCAGCCGGTGTGCGACAGGCCGTCTGGTTAAGAGTCACTTTCGCTGGCGTATCGTTTTCCCTGCTGCTCGGGTAGCGGTGCGCGACAACTAAAGAGACAGCTACGTACGTAGGTCTTCGAGCTTAGCACTTACGGACGGGGGTTCGATCAAGGGTCGCGTCAGCCCGAGAGGGCTGAATGAAAACGGAGCTCACATCGGTGAAACCTCACTCCAGCAATGGAATGGCAACGCCGAGGGGTAGGAAGAAGGCCAACTTCAGGCCTGCCCTGTAGAGACTCATGGACTCGCCGAAGCACGCGACAACGCATGCCGGGCGGGCACCAGGATTCGGTTCGAGTGTGAAGAGCCGGATAACACGCTCCGCATCCGCTGCGTACATCGACAACGATGCGCGCCAGAGGATGAAGGCATAGTCCAGTCCGCAGCGAAAGCCGCGGGTGAACTGTCCCCCCGCCTCCACCAATGCAGCGTTCCCGGCAACCGGGCCGGGAACGCGGCACTTCATCTTCAGCGATATCTCGCCGTTACGCCGCGAAATGGCCGATATACACCGCAGCTGCTGACGGCACGCGCAGCGTTCGACGCCAGTTTCTTCGCAATTCGGGTTAGCCCGAGCGCGTGCGCCATCGCGGCGGGAACTCCCGGGCGCGCTCGATCATTGTCTGATGATGAGCACACGAGATCATCGGCCGGAGAACCATGAGTCGCCTGCGCGGGAAGAGCGGGAGCGTGGCGATGAGATTGGAAGACATCTCAATTCACTGACCGAGCTGCGCGAGGCGTTGAATGCCTGCACGCGGTGCATGCTCTATCGGGGTGCCACGCAGGGAGTGCCGGGCGAAGGGCCCGATAAAGCCGAGCTGATGCTCGTGGGCGAGCAACCTGGCGATTCCGAGGATACCGAAGGGCATCCGTTCATCGGGCCGGCGGGATCCATACTCGATCGCGCACTCCACGACGCCGGAATCGAACGCAAGGATGCGTACGTCTCGAACGCCGTGAAGCACTTCAAGTTCGAGCCGCGCGGCAAGCGTCGGATTCACGTCAAGCCGAATGCGGAAGAGATTGAAGCGTGTCGCTGGTGGCTTGGTGAGGAGCTGAAGTTCGTTCGGCCACGCCTCGTGATCGCGCTTGGCGGAACCGCCGCGCGAAGTCTGCTCGGACACCCCGTAACCGTCTCGTCAATGCGCGGCTTGCCCACACCGTTCACGGATGGCGCGCATGTGTGGGTAACGATCCATCCGTCCTATCTGCTGCGCATCCCTGAGCAATCCCAGCAGCGCGTGGAATACTCGAAGTTTGTGCAGGACCTCGAAGGCGCGACGGCGTGGCTGAAGCGCAAAGCGAAATAGGCGTCGCGCGATGATCACCCGCAGCCCGTATCGCCCTTCGCAGGATTGGCGATGTGCGGCTGCCGACCATCAAGCGTGAGCAGCGGACCGTAGAGATCCGGCCGACGATCGCGGAACACGAACCAGTTGTCACGTTGCTGAGCGAGCGCGTCGAGATCGAATGTCGCCGTAAGCACAGCATCACCCTGCTCGCCCGCCTCCGCGATCTTCGCACCCGTCGGATCAGCGATGAACGACGAGCCGTAGAACGTGATGTAGAGACCCTCGGGATTCTGCAGCGAACGTTCCAGCCCATAACGATTCGAAGCAATCAGCGGCGTGAGATTCGCGGCTGCGTGCCCTTGCTGAGTGCGCTGCCAGTGTTCGCGCGAGTTGAGTGGCAGAGCCGGAGGCGGCTCCGAGCCGATCGCCGTCGGGAAGAACAACAGTTCCGCACCCATCAGTGCCATCGCACGCGCCGTCTCCGGGAACCACTGATCCCAACAAATGCCAACGCCGATACGCGCATAGCGCGTATCCCAAACCTTGAAGCCCGTGTCTCCAGGGCTGAAGTAATTCTTCTCCTGGTACCCAGGCCCATTCGGAATGTGCGCCTTGCGATACACACCGAGGACCCGCCCGTCCGCATCAACGATCGCAATCGAGTTGTAGTACGCTCGCCCGGCACGCTCGAAGAAGCTCACCGGCAACACAACTTCAAGCTCGCGCGCGACCTTCTGAAAGTGCTGAACCGCCCGGCTCTGCTCCAGCGGCTGCGCAAGCGCGAGGTGCCGCACGTCCTGCTCAATGCAGAAATAAGGCGTCTCGAACAGCTCCGGCAGCAGGATGACCTGTGCGCCCTTCTTCGCAGCCTCGCGCACAGCGGCCTCCGCCTTCGCGAAATTCGCGCTGACGTCCCAGCTGCAGGAGAACTGCGTCGCCGCGACGGTCACAGGGCGGGCTGCGCGGCGAAAGTGTGTGGGTTCCATGGAAGGTCGGCCTCAAGGTCAGCAGGCGTAAATCGTGAGCCGGCAAGTTACCGTGCCGGTCGCACGGAGGCCAGCACCAACGAAAAAGGGCGGCCCCAAGGGCCGCCCTTTCGAGCTCAGCGCAGAAGCAACCCTTAGTGCAGATGCTTCTTGTCAGACGGCAGCTGCGGGAACAGCGCCTGATCGAGCGCCTGCACGTAGGTCGACACGTCTGCAGGCCCCGGCACGAGCACTCGCCCGTTGATGAGCAGGTTGGGCGTCGCCACGACTCCGAACCCACGCAGCCGTTTCTCTTCAGCCGTAATTTCGTCGCGTCCCGAGTCCGGGTTGGCAAACGCCGTCAGCGTTTCGTCGCTGAGGTGACTTTCGCGACCCACGGCTTCGATCACCGCCTTGTCGCCAATATCGCGCCCCTGCTCGAAGAAGGCACGGAAGATGCCGTCCGCCACTTCGCTCTGCTTGTCTTCTTTCGCAGCGAGCGCCACCAGCCGATGCGCCTCTCGCGTATCTGGAAGCCCCTCGAGCTTCGAGAAATCGAAGTGGATGCCGAGCCCTTCGCCCGCCTCAGCGAGACTCTTCTGCGCGAAGTCTACAGAGACACCCGCAGGCAGCCGCGTAGCGATGTGCGCCCGCCATGACTGCGGCGCGCTGACCGTCTCGGCCTTGTCTTCCGTCTGCGGCCGGAACCCGTGCCAGCGAAGCGCCGGCGCCGGGAACCCGTGCAGGTTCACCAGTGCGCGCTCCAGACTGCGCTTACCCAAATACGACCACGGGCAGGCAAAGTCTGCGATTAGATCGAGCTCCAGGAGGAGCTGCTTTGAGGCCGGAGTAACCAGTTGAGTATCCATGGCGGGTTATCTTGAGGGCCCGGCGGTAGATTCAAGCTCCACCGCTTCTTCGGACCCTTCATAGACGAAACGTCCATCCCTGCCACTTCGTTCCGACCGGCCGCCACCGGAGCAGTTCCGCCGCCCCCAAACCCTTAGCGGGCCCGCGAGCCCCGTTGCACCTGCTCGGTGATCCGCATGGCGGTTTCAAGGGCGCGCATGCCTGCCTCGCCCCCCACGATCGGCGGCTTGCCGTGGCGGATGCAATCGAGAAACGACTCGATCTCCGCCTTCAGGGCGTCGCCCTGCTCGAAGCTCTGCTCTTCGATGGAGGCGGGCAACTGGCCTGGCGGCGCGTCCGACCGCTTCCGGATCACCGTCAGGATCTTCTGCTGCAGATCGAGCGAGAGGTAAGCGTCATCCACGAACACACGTAGCTTGCGTTCAGTCTTGAAGCTGACGCGGCTCGCCGTAGCGTTGGCAACGCAGCCGTTTTCGAATCGGATGCGCGCGTTGGCGATGTCGATCTCGTCCGAGAACACCTTCGTGCCGATCGCGTCGATGGAAGCGATCGGCGCACCGACGATCGTCTGCACGATATCGATATCGTGGATCATGAGATCGAGCACGACATTCACATCCGTGCCGCGCTCCTTGAACGGCGCCAGCCGGTGGCATTCGATGAAGTTCGGCCGGGTGAGATACGGCTCGGCAGCGAGGATCGCGGGGTTGAATCGCTCCAGGTGCCCGACCTGCAGCACGCACCGCTTCGCCTTCGCGAGCTCGATGAGCTCCCGCGCCTGCTCCGGCGTTTCCGTAATCGGCTTCTCCACCAGCACGTGCACGCCAGCGGCCAGGAAGTCTTTTGCGATAGCGAAATGCGCCGGCGTCGTCGTTGCCACGCTCACCGCGTCCACGCGGCCGATCAGCTCGCGGTAGTCCGCAAAGCCCTGCGTGCCAAGCTCGCCGGCCACCTTCTCTCGCGCTTCCGCACGAGCGTCCACGACACCGACGAGCTCACACCCGTCGAGCGCCGCATATTTCTGCGCGTGAAACCGTCCGAGATAGCCGACACCGACAACTGCTGCTCTGATTTTTTTCATCTTGGCGGCTATTATGCCGGCCCTCGCGTATTGAAGCTGCGATACGTACTTCTGAAGGAGCGATTTCTGTCAGCCTCCGCCGAACGCAGTCCGAAGCAGAACACTGCCTCCGCCGCTCCGCCCGCCGTGTCGTCCCGTGGAAGACGTGAGCTCACGATCCTGGTCGTCCTGCTGGCCTTCGGGCTTTTCGGGGTTCCCGTGCTCATCTGGCTGGTGGGCCGCGGCGTGCTGGGGCCCTTCGCCGACGGCGGGCCGTTCGCGCTGCTGGTGGATTTCTTCAACGGCCTGCGGACCGGCTCCTTCGTCTACTGGGCCGTCGCCCTCGGCCCCTACCTCATGGTCATGGTGTTGCGCGGCCTGTGGCACTTCGCCCGCTCGGCGGATCGCGCCGCCGAATGACCCTGCGGGGGTGTGACGTGCGTCGCACTCGACCCGCCAGCGCCTGTGACAAGCTTCGCAGCGTCGAATAACAACAGAATTGGGGATTAGATGAAGGGCAACGTGTTGCGGCCCAAGTGGCCCGCACAGGCGGCAAAGACCGCCACCCACCCGGCGAAAGATCAGACCCGGCGACCGACCAGCACCGCCGACTTCGACGCCCGGAGCGAACCGCCGATCGACCCGTCGAACCAGATCACGCTCGCCGTGCTCGAGGAGTTCTCGGCAGCCAAGGCAAAGGGTTACGACCCCTACAACGCCTCGGCCGCCGCGCACCGCCCGGTTGACGCCTGGCAACGCAAGCGCAAGCGCGACTGACCTCGGAGGCCCCGCCGGCGGCCGCTTGCTGGACGGCGCGGTATGTCGCAGGTCAGGAACTAAGCGCGCGGCCAGTAGGTCCAGACGGCCACGCCGAGCATGGCCACCATGCCCGCCATCGCCCCCAGGCGCCAATGGCGACTTCTCAGCTCCCCATACAAGGCGGCGCCGGAGGCGGCGGAAAGCAGCGTAAACAGCAGGATTGCCTGCAAAAGCGGCCCTGTCTCGGCGACGAAGCGATCGGAATGGGCGGGCATGAAGAGCAGCACCGCGCCGGTCATAAGGAGCCCGACGGCGAGCGAAACCGCCGAACCTGTCACTATTGCAATCAGAACTGCCAGCGGCCTCACGGTCAAATCCCCATGTCGTGCGGAAGGGAACACTTGATGCTGCCCACCGCGATCTCTAGATTGAGCACAAAGTTGCCTCGAAAGAGCCCGAAGTTTACTGACTTGTGAGCGCCTGAACGATGCCAAAGTCCTTGCGTCGCCCGTCCGGTTGGATCGCTGCTTCCGTTCTGACCGTTCTGGCGCTGGTGCTGGTGAGCTCGACGCCTGCTCCGGCCAACACCACCACCGCCCTGCCACCGGGCTCTATCGTCCCGACCGACCGGCAGCGAGCCATCGCCCGTCGCGTGGGCTCCATCCTCAAAGAGGCGCACTTCCGCCGCGCGCCGATCGACGACAAGCTTTCCGCGCAGGTGTACGACCGGTACCTCGACCTGCTCGACAGCCAGCGCAGCTACTTCCTCGCGACCGACGTGAACGACTTCGCGTCCTCGCGGCTCAAGTTCGACGACATGATCCTGACCGGCGAGCTCGAGCCCGGTTACGTGATCTTCGCGCGCTTCCAGCAGCGCAACCGTGAGCGCGTCAACTACGCGCTCCAGCTGCTGAAGACCGAACCGGACTGGACCGTGAACGAATCGTTCGTGTTCGACCGGGAGAAAACCGCCTGGCCCGCGAACGCGGCCGAGATGAACGAGTTGTGGCGCAAGCGCGTAAAGAACGATGCGCTGTCGCTATTGCTCACCGGCAAGACGTGGAAGGAAGCGCAGGACATCCTGCAGAAGCGCTACGAGCGCGTGCTGAAGCGCGTGGACCAGATCACGCCCGAAGACGTGTTCGAGAATCTGATGAACGCGTACGCGCGCACGTTCGATCCGCACTCGAGCTACTTCTCACCGCGCAGCTCCGAGGAATACCGCATTCAGATGAGCCTCAACTACGAGGGCATCGGTGCGTCGCTGCAGAGCGTGGATGAGTACGTCACCATCCTGAACATCATCGAAGGCGGCCCTGCGGCCGTCGCCGGCACCCTCACGACCAACGATCGCATCATCGCGGTCGGTCAGGGCGATGACGGCCCGGACACCGACGTGATCGGCTGGCGTCTCGATGACGTCGTGCAACTCATCCGCGGCAAGGCGGGCACGACCGTGCGCCTGCAGGTTCTCGCCGCCGGCGCGGCGCCGGGCTCGGCGACGAAGACGCTCAAGTTCGTTCGCAACAAGGTGACGCTGGAGAATCAGGCCGCGCACAAGGAAGTGAAGAACATCACCCGTTTCGGCAAGACCCTCAAGGTCGGTGTCATCACGGTTCCCGGCTTCTATCAGGACATCGCCGCCCAGACCTCCGGCGATGAAAACGCGCGCAGCACGACACGTGACGTGCGCAAGCTCATCCGCGAGCTGAAGGCCGAGAACATCGACGGCCTGGTGATGGACCTGCGCGACGACGGCGGCGGATACCTGCCGGAAGCCACCGCGCTCACCGGCCTCTTCATCGACAAGGGCCCGGTCGTGCAGCTGAAGGACACGACGGGCCGCCTCGAAGTGCTGGATGACCCCGACCCGGGTATCGAGTACGACGGCCCGCTCGCCGTGCTCGTGAATCGCACGAGCGCCTCGGCGTCGGAGATCTTCGCCGCCGCCATTCAGGACTATCACCGTGGCGTCATCATCGGCCAGCGCACGTTCGGCAAGGGCACGGTGCAGAACCTCGTGCCGCTCGATCGCTGGCAGCAGCGCCCCGTGAACGGGCAGCTCACGGTCACCATCGGCAAGTTCTACCGCGTCACCGGCGAGAGCACACAGCATCGCGGCGTCGAGCCGGATGTGCAGCTGCCGTCCGACATCGACATGAAGACCGTGGGCGAGAGCGCACTCGAAGCCGCTCTGCCCTGGGATCGCATCGCCGGTGTGCCGTTCCGCTTCTACGATCGTCGCGAAGACGCGATGGTGCCGACACTGACGACAGAAGAGTCGCAGCGTGCGGAGAAGGATCCGGACTATCGCTGGCTCGTGCAGAGCATCGCGGCGCTCGATACCGCGCGCGAGCAGAAGACCCTGTCGCTGAACCTCGCCGCCCGCAAGGATGAGCGTACCCAGCTCGACGCCCAGCGCCTGGCGCGCGAGAACGCGCGGCGCGCGGCGAAGAATCAGCCTGCCTTCAAGACGATCGAAGACCTGGAGAAGGACGCGAACGACAAGGACAGCAAAGACAGCAAGGAAGCGAAGGCCGAGGCCGACATCGTCCTGACGCAGGCGTCCGAGATCATGGGCGACATAGTGGTTGGCGCGCGGCCGTTGACGTCGAACCGCACTCCGCCCCAGACCGTGAAGGCGGAAACGCGACCCGCGGAAGCCACGAAACCCAATTGATTGACGAGTGATGAGTGATGAGTGATCCGACTGGCTGGCCCCAGCCAGTCGGACCTTCAACGAAGCAGGACGCGGAACAGATCCCAGGTATCTTCCGCTAGCACGTTGGGCATGCGAGCGGCGCTCGCGCCAAGCGTTTCGCCGGCCAGCACGTCGCCTTCGCCGAAGGCAATCGACTCCGGCGTGGGCGAGGAATCATTGGCTCCGCGGTAGCGGGCAATCTGCTTCAGCCGCTCCGAGCGAACCTTCACTTCCTGAGCGATGTTCGTGCGCGCCTGGATCAGCGCGCGAGCCCGCGCAATCTCCGCCATCAGCGACTCGCACTCCGGCCGCGAGCCGTAGTCGTCCGTCACTTCGCGCCGCGCGGTCGCTTCGCGCGCCAGCGTAACGAGCTTCGTTTTCACGAGCTTCAGGCAGAGCACTTCCGCATACGCGATGGACGCGATATTGATAGCGCGCCGTGCATCGAGGGAGAGCCCTGGGAACTCCGGTGCCGCCTCTTTCTCCATGGCCTCGAACGCCGCCCGCGCTTCCGCAAGCTCGACTTCCGCGCCGCTCAGCGAGGACTTCGCCGACTCGATCCGCTGACTGAGCTTGCGCTTCTTGAAGTAATGCCAGAAGCGCGTGAGCGCTGCGTGTTGCGACTGAAGCGATGCGAGATGCGCGCCGGCGTCCGCCGTGTGCGTCTCCGCCGCACGAAGCTCGCCTTCGACAGCCTGGCGCCGCGCGAACTGTTTGCGATTGAACTCGGCGAAATGAGCGCGGCGTTCGCGCTCCTCGAGCTGGCGCGCCAGATCCGCCACGAACTGCTCGATCAGCTCGCGGCCGAACTGCCACAGCCCGCGCAGCTGGTAGAACACGAGCGCGGGATAGCCGCTCTCCTGCGCCCCGAGCCGCTGCTCGAGCGACGAGAGCATTTCCTGCACGCGCGCGGTCGCGCCTTCCTGCTGCTTGATGCGGTCCTTGAGGCGATAGATCTCGTCTTCGAGCTCGCCGTAGGCTTTCTTCAGCTCCGCGCGGTTTTTGAATAGCGCGAGGACCCGGGTATCTTCCCCAGGCTTCTCTTCTTTGCGAAATGGCAGCTTCAGGAACCCGAGCTGGGTAAAAGACTTCATGACCGATGCGGCGGTGGCCCGCCACATCCCGCTAGCACGCCGGAATAAGGGTGGCTGGTGAGAAGCGATGGCCTCGCTCCAGGCAATACTCCAGCCACTTATTTAACATGACGTTGCGGGCCCAGCGCTGATCCAGTTCACGCTCCGCGTTCCGGCGCAGTGCCTGCAGCATGCCATTCGCATGCGCGCCGGCCCACTCGAGCGCTTCGACGAGCCGTGCATCGTGGTAGATGCGAATGCCCATGTCCGGGAACTCCTGGTCCTCGAAACGATAGGTCAAATTCAGCGTGGTGGTGTACGGAGTGCGCTCCGTGACATCGAGAAGAAGATCACAGTCTTCGCGCACGACGGAACGGTGACTGCCGCTGAGCGAAAGAAGCGAGTCCGCGAGCCAGCCGAGACGCAGGTAGTTGCTCTCGTAAAGCGACATGAGCGCCACGAAACTGCGCGGGCGCGAGCGCCATGAAACGAGTGTGACTGCGTCGTTCTGCATGAGGGCCGACTATATCGCACGGGCATGCTTGCGCAACCCGTGATCCGGTCGAAATTTAGTGAAGCAAATATCGTGCGCAACGTCTCTCTTCAATTGGAGAAAATCGTCTCCCGCCGATTTTCTCGAAACCTCACCTTACTTCCGGCGGCAAAAAGCATGGTTTTTGCCCGGGGCGCGTAGCCGCCTGCGTCGGCGCGTCGCTACGCACGAGCTCACCCCGAGCGCAATCCGCATCACGCTTCAGGGACGAAGCTTGCGCTCGATGCCGCTGTTGCTGAGGATGCGGCTCGCGATCTCTTCGATCGAGCATTCCGTCGTCTCGATCACCGGAATGGCATAGCGCGCGAACAGCGCATCCGCCGCGCGCAGTTCGTACGAAACCTGCTGGCGTGAAGAATAACGGCTTTCGGGCCGTCGCTCGTTACGAATTTGTTGAAGCCGTTCCGGCTTGATGGTGAGGGCATAGAGCTTGCGTCGATGCGCTTCGAGCCGCTGCGGCAGCTTGCCGGATTCGAGGTCTTCGTCGGTGAGCGGATAGTTCGCCGCGAACACGCCGTATTGAAGCGCCATGTACAAGCACGTCGGTGTTTTGCCGGAGCGCGACACGCCGACGAGGATCACATCCGAATGCGAGTAATCCTGACCGGTTCCGTCGTCGTTGGCGAGCGCGAAATTCGTAGCGTTGATGCGCGCGGTGTAACCCGCCACGTCGAACATACCATGCGCGCGCCCCGCGAGATGCGTCGACCGCACGTTGAGCTCGCGCTCGAGCGGCCCGACGAATGCGGCGAAAAAATCGAGAAACAGTCCGTCACTGCCCATCACGATGTCGCGCAATTCATCCACCACCAGCGTGCTGAACACGAGGGGGCGCATGCCGTCGTCGGTGGCCGCGCGATTGATCTTTCTGACGGCCTCGGCTGCCTTGTCAACCGTCGACACAAATGGCAGAGTGATTGGCCTGAAATCAAGCCCTCCAAACTGCGTCAAGAGACTGTGACCCATCGTCTCCGCAGTGACGCCAGTCTGGTCGGAGACGAAAAATACGGTACGTCGGCTCACGTGCCACCCTCTATCCACTGCCGCGAGTGTTTCATCGCGCGCCACCCCAGACAAGGGGTGCTTACAGCATCGGGGACTTCATTGAACGAACTCGTCCTGCCCTTCGAGCGCCTGCGCAAAGGCGACGTGGAGATCGTCGGCGGCAAGAACTCTTCCCTCGGCGAGATGATCAGCTCGCTCGCGGACGCCGGTGTGCGCGTGCCAGGCGGTTTCGCCACCACCGCGCAAGCCTACCGGGATTTCCTCAAGCAGAACGGCCTGGATGAGCGCATTCGCAACGTGCTCGTCGGTCTCGATGTCGAAGATGTCGAGAAGCTTACCGCGACGGGCGCGCGGATCCGCGAGTGGATTCTCGCCACGCCCTTCCCGCCCGCGCTCGACTCGGCGGTGCTCGGTGAGTTGAAACGCATGAGCGGCGGCAAGGAAATTTCAGTTGCGGTGCGCTCGTCCGCCACCGCGGAAGACTTGCCCGAAGCGTCGTTCGCCGGGCAGCAGGAAACATTCCTCAACGTGCGCGGCGATGCCGACGTGCTGAAGGCGGTGCACGAAGTATTCGCGTCGCTCTTCAATGACAGGGCGATCGCCTATCGCGTCCATCACGGCTTCGACCACAGCGCCGTCGCGTTGTCGGCCGGCGTGCAGCACATGGTTCGCAGCGACCTCGGCTCGAGCGGCGTCATGTTCACGCTCGACACGGACACCGGGTTTCGCGACGTCGTATTTATCACGGCCTCCTACGGTCTCGGCGAGACGGTCGTTCAGGGCGCCGTGAATCCGGATGAGTTCTATGTCTACAAGCCCTCGCTGCGCGCGGGCAAGTCCGCCATCGTCCGTCGCAACATCGGTGGCAAGGCCATCAAGATGGTGTACGGCGCGCCCGGCTCTTCGGAGCGCGTGAAGACGGTGGAAGTGCCGGCGGCGGAGCGTCAGCGGTTTTCGATCACCGATGCCGACATCGTCGCGCTCGCGAAGCAGGCCCTCATCATCGAGGATCATTACAAGCAGCCGATGGACATCGAGTGGGGCAAAGATGGCTCCACCGGCGAGATCTACATCCTGCAGGCACGGCCCGAAACCGTTCAGAGTCGTGCGGGCCGCACGATCCAGCGCTACGAACTGTTGAATCGCTCGAAGGTGCTCACCACCGGGCGCAGCATCGGCCAGCGCATCGGCGCGGGGCCGGCGCGCGTCATCCATAGCGTGAAGGACATGGGCAAGGTGAAGCCGGGCGACGTGCTCGTCGCCGACATGACCGATCCCGACTGGGAACCGGTGATGAAGCGCTCCGCCGCCATCGTCACGAATCGCGGCGGGCGCACCTGCCACGCGGCGATCATCGCGCGCGAGCTGGGCATACCCGCGGTCGTGGGGTGCGGTGACGCGACGCATGCCATTCGCGACGGGCAGGACATCACCGTGTCATGCGCCGAAGGCGACACCGGCTACGTCTACCAGGGCAAGCTGGAATTCGAGCACAAACAGATCGAGCTCGATTCGCTGCCGAAGATTCCTGTGAAGATCATGATGAACGTCGGCAACCCGGACCGTGCGTTCGATTTCGCGACCATCCCGAACAACGGCGTGGGCCTTGCGCGCCTCGAGTTCATCATCAATCGCATGATCGGCGTGCATCCGCGCGCGCTCCTCGAGTTCGACTCGCTCAGCACGGATCTCAAGGACCAGATCCGCGCGCAGATGGCGGGCTATGACGATCCGGTGGGCTTCTTCGTCGAGAAGCTCACGGAAGGCATTGCGCAGATCGCCGCCGCGTTCGCGCCGGAGCCCGTGATCGTGCGCATGTCGGATTTCAAATCCAACGAATACGCCAACCTCGTCGGTGGCCGCGCTTATGAGCCGGTCGAAGAGAATCCGATGATCGGCTTCCGCGGCGCTGCGCGTTACGTGGATGAATCCTTCGGCGCGTGCTTCGAGCTCGAGTGTCGCGCGCTTCTCAAGGTGCGTAACGACATGGGGCTCACGAACGTGCAGGTGATGATCCCGTTCGTGCGCACGGTCAACGAAGCGCGCACCGTGACCGAGCTCCTCGCGAAGAACGGGCTCGCGCGCGGCCAGAACGGACTCAAGGTCATCATGATGTGCGAGCTGCCGACCAACGCGCTGCTCGCGGACAAATACCTCGAGTATTTCGACGGCATGTCGATCGGCTCGAACGACATGACGCAGCTCACCCTCGGCCTGGATCGCGACTCCGCGATCGTCGCCAAGCTGTTCGACGAGCGCGACGAAGCCGTGAAGGCGCTGCTTTCGATGGCCATCACCGCGTGCCGCAAGAAGGGCAAGTACATCGGTATCTGTGGCCAGGGGCCCTCGGACCACCCCGACCTTGCCATGTGGCTGCTCGATCAGGGCATCGAGAGTATGTCGCTCAACCCGGATACGGTGGTCGAAACCTGGCTATTCCTCGCGGGCCAGGACGCCAGCAAGGCGTAGCAGCCGCGGGCTACGGCCGGGCGAACTGCGGCGCGAACAGGTTCGCCCGGTAGTGGCGCAGCTCACGAATGGATTCGTGGATATCCGTGAGCGCCAGGTGCGCGCCCGTCTTCGAGAACGACTCCGAAACCGACGGCGCCCAGCGGCGCGCCAGTTCCTTGAGCGTGCTCACGTCCAGGTTGCGGTAGTGGAAGAACCTCTCGAGCTGGGGCATCTGGCGCGCGAGGAAGCGCCGGTCCTGGCAGATGCTGTTGCCGCACATGGGCGACGCCCCGCCGTTCACGAGCGGGGCCAGGAACGCGAGGGTGCGCAGTTCCGCCTCGGCGGTGGTGATGGGGCTGGCCTTCACGCGTGCCGTGAGGCCGGACGTACCGTGCTGGCGCGTGTTCCACTCGTCCATGCCGGCGAGCAGCTCATCGGGCTGGTGAATCGCGAGATTCGGCCCTTCGGCGATGACCTCGAGGTGCTTGTCCGTCACCACGGTGGCAATTTCGATGATGACGTCGGTGTCGGGCTTGAGACCGGTCATCTCCAGGTCGATCCAGATCAGATGGTCGCTGCTGGGCATGGAAACTTTCTTTGGCGGTGAACGGGGAAGACCGCGCATTCTGCGCAAATCCGTGACACGTCACGAAGTGTAGCAGCCCGCGCGACCCGGGCCGCCCGTCGTGCCGATTTGCGCCCGGCCGCCGCCTGCCGCTAACCTCGCGGCCGCTCACCCCGCCATGAATGCACCCTCCACCGCCTTCGAAGCCCGAATAATCGCCGTGTACGGGCGAGACCTCCTCGTGCGCGACGCGGCGGGCGCCGAGCTGCGGGCACGCCCGAAGGGCCGCCGCATGAATGTGGTCTGCGGGGATGACGTGCTGTGCGAGCGCGACACCACGCACGACGAGGTTTCCGTCGTCGAGACCCGCCCGCGCAAGACGGCGCTCTACCGCTCGAATATGAGGGGCGAGGCGGAAGCGGTCGTGGCCAACGTGTCGCAGCTTTTCGTGGTGCTGGCGCCCAAGCCAACGCCGGATCTGTTCGTCGTGGACCGCTATGTCGCGGCCGCCACGTCGGCGAACATCGTCGCTACGCTGGTTCTCAACAAGCAGGATCTGCCCGTCGAGGACGAGCTCCGCACGGCGCTCGCGGCCTATCAGAAGGCGGGCTACCGCACGCTCAAGTGCTCGGCCAAGGCCGGCGACGGGGTCGACGCGCTGATCGAGACCAGCGCGGGCTCGGTGGCGGCGCTCGTCGGCCAGTCGGGGGTGGGAAAGTCCTCGCTGGTGCGGCGGCTCATCCCGCAGTCGCAGGCGGAAATCGGCGAGCTGGATCGCGACGAGGAAGGCCGCCACACCACCACGACATCGCGCATGTTCGACCTGCCCAAGGGCGGTCACCTCATCGACTCGCCAGGCGTGCGGGATTTCTCACCGGCCATCGACAAGCTGGACGGCCGCACACTGGGCTTCGCCGAAGTGGACCGGCTCGCGCCGGGCTGCCGCTTCCAGGACTGCCAGCACATTCGCGAGCCGAACTGCGCCGTGCAGAAAGCCGCCGCCAGCGGCGAACTGGACGCGCGCCGCTACGAAAGCTACCGGCGTATGCGACGGCTCTACGATGAGCTGGTGAAGGCGCGCGGCCCGAAGTATCGGCGGCCGGGTTAGCCAAGGAAGCGCGGACAAAGAGGCCCTCAATCGCCGGGCGGCTAAGACGAGGAGACTCTGAGCCGCCCGGCGATTGAGGACTTCTTCAGGAAAACGACTGCCGCCCGCTCAGCGCGTGCGCAAGCGTGCCACCATCCACGTATTCCAGCTCACCGCCGATCGGCACACCGTGCGCGATACGCGTTGTACGGATGCCCCGCTTGCTCGCGACATCGCTGAGGAAGTGCGCAGTCGCCTCGCCTTCCACCGTCGGATTCGTGGCGAGAATCAGCTCCTCCACGCCACCCTCGTCGAGAATGCCCTCGAGCTCCCGAATGCCCAGCTGCTCGGGCCCGATGCCATCGAGCGGCGACAGATGGCCCATCAACACGAAATACCGGCCCCGGTAGCTACCGGACTGCTCGACCGCCACCACATCCGCAGGCGATTCGACGACGCAGACGAGCGAGGCATCGCGCTGGGGAGCAAGGCACGTCTCGCACAGCTCACCTTCCGTGAGCATGCGGCAGCGCTTGCAGCGCCCTACTTTGTCGAGCGACGTCGTCAGCGCCTCCGCCAGTGCTCGCGCGCCGCCGCGCCCTTCCTGCAATAAATGGAAGGCCATGCGCTGAGCCGTCTTCGGCCCAACGCCCGGCAATGCGCGAAGCGCATCGATGAGGCGAGCGACTTGCGGGGAGTGCTTCAAGACTTCAGAACGGCATCTTGAATCCGGGCGGCAGCTGCAGGCCACCCATCGCGGTCGCCATCTTCGCCTGCACGGCGACTTCGACCTTCTTGACCGCGTCGTTGGTGGCCGAAGCGATGAGGTCCTCGAGCATCTCGCGGTCTTCGCCGACCACGGCGGGCTCGAGCTGCACGCGCTTCACGTTGTGCTGGCCGGTCATCGTGACCTTCACCATGCCGCCGCCGGATTCTCCCACGACCTCGAGGAGGGCGATCTCGGCCTGCACCTTCTGCATGTTCTGCTGAACGGCCTGGGCCTGCTTCATCATGTTGCCGATGTTTCCGCGCATGGACTGGATTCTCTCGCTGGTTTTCTGAAAGTGACGGGGACGGAAGTGAGTGGGCGCGGCGCTACTTGACAGGCCGCACGCTGTCCGGAAGCAGCGTGGCACCGAACGTCTCGCGCAGCGCGCGCACCGCCGGATCGGTTTCGAGCGACTGGCGCGCGTTGTCGAGCTCCGCAACGACGGCGCGCTGCTCGGCCTGCGCGGGCGTCTCGGCGCCGGCGATCGGCGCCTCGAACTCGACGCGCACGGTCTCGCCGAAATACTTCGCCAAGGCCTGAGTCAATTTATCGACGGCGCCTGGCACCCGCATCATATTGTTGCGCGGGTCGAGGCCGAGGCGCACGAGGCCGCCCTTGCGGCCGATGAGCACGCAATTGTTCGCGAGCTGGCGCGAGAGGCCCGACACATCGAGCTGCGCGAGGACGGAGTTCCAGGAGGCCGGCGTGACTTCGACGCCCGCGCCCGGCGCGCTGGATGGGTGGCCGTTGCCGCCGCCGTTCTCGGCCGCGCGCGGCACGCCGACCTGCGACGACACGCCGTCGGCGCGAGCGGCGACAAAACCCGCGCGCGCTGATGCGCCCTCGCCGCCTCGAGTCGCGCCCGCTGCCGGCGCGCTGTCACTTGGCCGATTCGCGGCTCCCTGCGCCGAAGAGCCGTCACCCAAGCGATTTGCGCCGCCCTGTCCTGCCGGGCCTTCGCCCGCGCGCGGGGCGCCCGACGAACTGGCTCCAGCGGCGGCACGCGCTTGAGCCGCGCCGCTGACACGCGGAGCGCTCGGAGCACTTCCCGACGCGGCCGGTGCCGCGGTGTGCGTATCCGCCGAAGGCCGGAACACGAGCATGCGCAAGAGCGTCATCTCGAACCCCACCCGCGGCTCCGGCGCCAGGTGCAGATCGCGCCGGCCGGTGATCGCGGTCTGGTAGTACAGCTGCGCATCTTCAGGCGAGATCGTCTTCGCCAGCTTTTCGATCAGTTCGGGAGCGAACAGCTCCTCGCTGTCGTAATCACTCACCGCCTGCTTCGTCGCCACGCGAACGAGCAACGACGCGAGCTCTTCGAGCACCTGCGCGTAATCCGGTGACCATTGCTCGAGCGCCTTCGCGTACTGAAGCAACGCGGAAGGATCGCCAGCAGCGAGCAGCTCGCCCAGCTTTTCCACGTGATCCCGCGCGATCGTGCCGAGCATGGCGCGCGTGGACTCTTCATCCACCTTGCCGCCGCCAAACGCGATGAGCTGGTCGAGGAGCGACAAGCCATCACGCATGCTGCCGTCGGCCGCCTGCGCAATGAGACGCACACCGCCTGCCTCAAAGGGCACGCTTTCCTTCGCGAGGATCTGCTTCATCAACTCCGCGATTTGCGTTACCGGCAGCCGCTTCAGGTTGAACTGCAGGCAGCGCGACAGGACGGTGACCGGCAGCTTCTGCGGGTCCGTCGTCGCGAGGAGGAATTTCACGTGCGGCGGCGGCTCTTCCAGCGTCTTCAACAGCGCGTTGAAGGAGTGCGTGGAAAGCATGTGCACCTCGTCGATGAGGTACACCTTGTAGCGGGCGCGCGTGGGTGCGTACTGGACGTTGTCGAGCAACTCGCGTGTGTCATCGACCTTGGTGCGCGACGCGGCGTCGACTTCGATGAGGTCCACGAAACGCCCCGCGTCGATCTCCGTGCAGGCCGGGCACACGCCGCACGGATCCGCCGTGACTTCCTGCTTCGACTGCTCCGCCCGGATGCAGTTGAGGCACTTGGCGAAGATGCGCGCGATGGTGGTCTTGCCCACGCCGCGCGTGCCGGTGAACAGAAACGCGTGGTGCACGCGCCCGGTCTCGAGCGCGTTCGACAGTGCACGCACGACATGGTCCTGCCCGATCAGCTCGGTGAACTTCTTCGGACGGTATTTGCGTGCGAGAGCTGTGTAAGCCATCAGGAGTGAGAGTCTATCGCGCCGAGGCTATTTTGCGGCGTCCCTGAGGGCATTCAACCGTGCGACCGCCCGGGCGTAGCTACGCGTTGACTCAGGCGGCAAAAACCACGCTTTTTGCCGCCGGCAACGAAGCCCCAATCCGAAAAAGCGCCGCAGGCGACTTTTTTCCAATGAACCAGGGAGGCGGCCCGCACCAGCTCGACCTCCGGCACCCGACATCGTCACTACCGTTGCTCCCTTCCGGGCCTGGCGGGATTCGTGGCTGGTCGTCGCGGAGAAACCGGTGCGAGCCACCACAGTCGATCAGGGGCCCGGGAATCTTGGCGGAGAGAGTGGGATTCGAACCCACGTATACCCTTGCGGGCATAACTGGAATTCCAGTCCAGCGCCTTCGACCGCTCGGCCATCTCTCCGACTCAAGGGGTGCGGATGATACACAAGCTTCAGGATTCCGGCTGCTTCGGCTTCGGCAATGTGTAGCTCGGCGGCTGGTCGAGGCAGCCATCGGCCTGCTTGCGGGGCGGCGGCTCCGCCGTCGTCAGGTCCGGAATGCGCAGGGCACTGCGGGTGTCGGGAGACTCGAGCCCGGCCGGAATGGTCAGCCCCTTCGCTTCCTTCGCCTGGGCGTAGGCTTCCGGCTCCTTGCACACCTCGTTCTGGGCGGAGTGCCGGCGGAACGGGTTGCAGCCCGCTAGCGTCGTCAAGGTGGCGAGCATGGCCAGCAGGGCCAGGGCGAACGTCCGCGACTTCATCAAAACTCAACTCCTGCGGCTTTGAGCGCCGCGGTCACCACCGAGTGATACGCCGGGGCCAGTTCCGTCAGCGGCAAGCGGATGCCGCCTTCGATCAGCCCCATCTGGGTCAGCGCCCACTTCGCCGGAATGGGATTCGTCTCGACGAACAGATCGCGATGGAGCGCGGCGAGGCGCGCATCCAGCTTTTCCGCAGCTTCTCTGTCGCCACGGCTCGCGGCCGCGACCATGTCGGACATTAGCCGGGGCGCAACGTTCGAGGTCACGGAGATCACGCCCTTCGCGCCGGCCAGCAGCGCGTCGCGCGAGGTCGAATCATCCCCGCTCAGGACGGTGAAGCCCGGCTTCGCGAGCGCAACGAGCTCGCGCACCCGCTCGATGCTCGCAACGCCCTCTTTGATGCACATCACACGAGGGAACTGCAGAAGGCGAGCAACCGTCGCCGGCTGCAGGTCCACGGCCGTGCGGCCCGGAATGTTGTAGAGAATGACGGGGACGCGCGACGCTTCCGCTACCGCCGCGAAGTGGCGGAACAGCCCTTCCTGCGGGGGCTTGTTGTAGGACGGCGTAACGACGAGCACCCCATCCACCGGCAGCTCGGAAACCCAGCGGGTGCGTACCACGGTGCCGGCCGTGTTGTTCGTGCCGGTACCCACGATGATGGGAATGCGTTTGGCGACCTGCGCGCAGGCCCGCTCCGTGAGCTCACGGAGCTCCGATTCCGTAATGGTGGGCGACTCGCCCGTGGTACCCGCGACGACGATGCCGTTGGTACCGTTTTGCAGATGAAAATCGACGAGGCGCGTCCATGCATCGAAATCCACTGCGCCATCCCGACGCATGGGCGTGACGATGGCGACCAGATTGCCGGCGAACATTGATTTACAGGTACCCAGGGCCTAGGAACGGGGCCGCGCATGATACCCGAAGCCGCCGCCCGGCCGCGCGCCGGCAACAACCTGGACCCACGCGGACATAACCGCCCCACCGCCGGGTGGTACACTGCCGGCCGGATTAACGGACCCTCAGAAGACCCCCCGAAGATGAAGCAGCACCTGGCCGTTTCAGCGATCGGCAGCGACCGCACCGGCATGGTTCACGAGCTCACCCGCGTCATCAGCGAATGCGGCGGCAACATCAGCGAGAGCCGCATGGCCAACCTCGGTTCTGAGTTCGCCATGCTACTGCTGGTGTCGGGTAACTGGCACGCGCTCGCCAAGCTCGAAACCGAGCTCAAGCGCCTGGCGGAGGGCAGCAACCTCAGCATCCACCTGAAGCGCACGGAGCCCCGCTCCGCGCGCACGGACATGCTGCCGTACTCCATTGACGTGGTGTGCCTCGACCAGAGCGGCATCGTGTCGGGCCTGTCGGGTTTCTTCGCGACACGCGGCATCGACATCGCCGAGGTTTCCACGCGCAGCTATCCGGCCGCGCACACCGGCGCTCCCATGTTTTCGGTGCAGATGATCGTGAACGTGCCGAGCCGCATTCACGTGGCCCACCTGCGCGAGGAGTTCATGGAGTTCTGCGATTCCCTGAACCTGGACGCGATCCTGGAACCGGTGAAGTCCTGATGGCGGGCATCGCCGTCGGCAAGAAAGTGCCCGCGTTCAGCGCGGCGATCACCGGCGGCGAGGTCAAGTGGAAGCTTGCGGACAGCGCAGGCGAAAAACTGGTGCTCTACTTCTACCCGAAGGACATGACCACCGGCTGCACCAAGGAAAGCCAGGATTTCCGCGATCGACACGCCGCCTTTCGCAAGGCGAAGGTGCGCGTCATGGGGATTTCACGCGATTCGCTTAAATCTCATGACAAGTTCCGTGAGAAGGAAAAACTGCCGTTCGACCTGTTGTCGGACGAAGACGAGAAAGTCTGCAAGCTGTTCGACGTCATCCAGGAAAAAACCCTCTATGGGCGCAAGTACATGGGTGTGGTGCGCAGCACGTTTCTGATCGATGCCCAAGGCATACTTCAGCGCGAATGGCGCGGCGTGAAGGTGCCCGGCCATGTGGAGGAAGTTCTTGAAGCGGCGAAGTCTCTCTGACCCCTCACCTTCCGGCGCCGCCAGCGGCGAACGGGACCCTGCGAAGAGCCAGGCACAGCGACGACTCTTCGTGCTCGACACGAACGTGCTCATGCACGACCCCACCGCGATCTTCCGGTTCGAGGAACACGACGTGTTCCTGCCGATGGTGGTGCTCGAAGAGCTGGATGCCCATAAGAAAGGCCTGTCCGAGCAATCGCGCAACGTGCGCCAGGTCAGCCGCTTCCTCGACGATCTGATTCGCTCGCTCAACAAGGAGCAGATCGACCAGGGGCTGAAGCTGCCGAACGGTTACTCGGGCAATCACGGCAAGAAGCCTTCGACCGGGCGGCTGTTCTTCCAGACGCGTGAGCTGTCCACGGCCCTGCCGCAGACGCTGCCGGGCGGCGCGGACAACGCGATCCTCGGCCAGACCATCGCGCTCCAGAAGGAAAACCCCGAAGCGCGCGTGGTGCTCGTCTCGAAGGACATCAACCTGCGCATCAAGGCCGCCGTGCTCGGCGTGCATGCGGAGGATTACAACAGCGACAAGACGCTCGAAGATTCGGACGTCCTGTACTCCGGCACGGCGGTGCTCCCCGCGAATTTCTGGGAGAGCCACAGCAAGGACATGCGCTCGTGGAAGGAAGGAAATCGCACCTTCTACGAGATCTCCGGCCCCGCGGTCAGCGAATGGCAGATGAACGAGTGCGTGTATGAGGACACCCCGCAGGGCATCGAAGCGGTCGTCCGCAAGGTCGACGGCGAGCGCGCCACACTCGAGCTCACGCAGGACTATCGCAGCGAACGCCACAGCGTGTGGGGCATCACCGCGCGCAATCGCGAGCAGAACTTCGCGCTGAACCTGCTGATGGATCCGGAGATCGACCTCGTCACCGTGCTCGGCCCGGCCGGCACCGGCAAGACGTTGCTCGCGCTCGCGGCGGGCCTCATGCAGACGCTCGAGACGAACCGCTTCCTCGAAATCATCATGACGCGCGTGACGATCCCGCTGGGCGAAGACATCGGCTTCCTGCCCGGCACCGAAGAGGAAAAGATGGAGCCCTGGATGGGCGCCCTGATGGACAACCTCGAGGTGCTGACCCAGAGCCAGGAAGGCGGCAGCTGGGGCCGCGCGGCCACCAACGACCTGCTGAAGAACCGCATCAAGATCCGCTCGCTCAATTTCATGCGCGGGCGCACGTTCCTGAACCGCTACATCATTCTCGACGAAGCGCAGAACCTGACGCCGAAGCAGATGAAGGCGCTGATCACGCGCGCGGGTCCGGGAACCAAAATCGTCTGCCTGGGCAATATTGCCCAGATCGACACGCCGTACCTGACCGAGATGACCTCGGGCCTGACCTACTCCGTCAACCGCTTCCGCGGCTGGCCGCACTCCGGTCACATAACGCTGACGCGCGGAGAACGTTCGAGGCTTGCGGACTTCGCTTCGGATACGCTTTGACACGATCGGAAGGGCGCGACGGTCCGTTTGTGGGCCATACTGCCCCCGGATAGCCCCGCAGCCGGCGCGGAAACTCACCGTGCCCCTGCGGGTCTTATCGCAGGCCCTGATACGGTACTGGTGCTGTGCTCAAGAAGATCTTTCATGCCTTTGTCGCGCTGACGCTCGGTGTCAGCGGTGTGCTCACGCTTGCGGTGGCGTATTCCTCCGCGGCCGAGGCTCAGGTTGTCTTCCCGCCGCCCGGCTCCGCGCCCAGCACCGGCCCGAGCATGGGCACGAACAACAACGGCGGCGAAAACCTGCCGGACATCGGTAGCCCGGCCAGCACCACGATTTCGACGAGCGACGAATACCGGCTCGGTGCGCAGATCGTGCGCCAGCTGCGCGACCAGAAAGCGATCATGGAAGATCCGGAGGTCACCGAGTACCTCCAGTCGCTGGGGCAGCGCCTCGCCGCGCAGGCGCCCGACACCAACCAGCGCTTCACCTTCTTCGCCGTGGATGAAGGCACGATCAACGCCTTCGCGTTGCCCGGCGGTTTCATCGGCGTGAACTACGGCACCGTGCTCGCCTCGCGCAACGAGTCGGAGCTGGCCGGCGTCGTCGGCCACGAGGTCGCGCACGTCACCCAGCGTCACATGGCGCGCACGTTCCACGCCCAGAGCGCGCAAGGCATCGCGCAAACGGCGGCGATTCTCGCGGCGGTGCTGATCGGCGCGATGGCCGGCGGCGGCAGCGCGATGGAAGGCGCCATCGCCATCGCGCAAGGCGCGGCGGCCCAGCAGCAGGTGAATTTCACGCGCGCGAATGAATACGAGGCGGACCGGGTCGGCATCGGCTTCGTCGCCGGCGCGGGCTTCGATCCGAACGGCATGGCGGCCTTCTTCGAGGCGATGTCGCGCCATGAGGGCCTCGCCGGCCAGTACGTCCCGGAGATGATCCAGAGCCATCCGGTGAACTCCAACCGTATCGCCGAAGCGCGCGGCCGCGCGGCCCAGTACGAGCATCCGAAGAGCAACCCGGATTCGGCGACGTACGAGTGCATCCGCGAGCGGCTGCGCGTGCTCAGCATGCCTAAAGACCCGCAAGTCGCGGAGCGCTACGCACAGGACACGAAGAATTTCAAAGGAACGCTCGGGCAGCGCTACGGCTATGCGCTTGCGCTCATGCAGGCCGGCAAGAACCAGGACGCGGCGAGAATTCTGAGCGATCTCGTGGTCGAGCACGAGAACCTCACGCTGCTCCACTCCGCTCTCGCGCAGGCTGAAGTCGACGGCGGCCTGGAGAATGACGGCATCGCCACCTTCGCGAAGGCGAATGCCCTCTTTCCCCGCAACGTGCCACTGACGGTGCGGTACGCGCAGGCGCTCATGAAGGCGAACAGGCCGAAGGAAGCGCACACGCTGCTGCTGGACCTGTTCAACAACGAAGTGCCGACGCCTGACCAGATTCAGCTCACGGCGCTTGCCGCGAGTGCCGCCGGCGACATGGGTGATGCGTACTTCTACATGAGTGAGTACCACATCGCGACGGGTGACCTGCAGCTTTCCCTTCAGCAGCTGCAGCTCGCTCTCGCGGCACCCAACCTCACCACCATTCAGCGCCAGCGTTTTCAGGCTCGCATGGATGAGATCCGCGACTTCCTGGTCTCCAACCGCATCAAGAAAGTCAGCGCTCAGCAGGGCCGCTGAGCGCGAGAGCGCCCCTTCCCTCCTATGATGGATTGAGCGGCTCGACCCGCGACGGCATCATCGCCGCCGTCGCCATTTCGCCACGCATGAAGTGCGCGGCCATCTCGCTGCTACAATGCCGGCCCTCTACGGATCGAACGAAACCCATGACACGACCCGCAGTCGCCTCCGTTGCACTTCTGTCACTTCTGCTAGCCGGCTGCGCCACGGCGCCGGACGCCAAGAAAGACCCCCGCGACCCGCTCGAAGGGTTCAACCGGGCGAGCTACAAGTTCAACGACGCGCTCGATCGCGCGGTACTGAAGCCGGTCGCAAAGGGTTACAAGGCCGTCGCGCCCCAGTTCGTCGAAACCGGTGTCACGAACTTCTTCAGCAACCTCGGGCAGACCACGGTCATCGTGAACGACCTGCTGCAGGCGAAATTCAAGAACAGCCTGAACGACACGGGCCGGTTCCTGCTGAACGCGACGGTCGGCATCGGCGGCTTGTTCGACCCCGCCTCGGCGGCGGGTCTCGACCGGAACGACGAGGACTTCGGCCAGACGCTGGGCAAGTGGGGCGTCTCGTCGGGCGCTTATCTGATGGTGCCCTTCTTCGGCCCCACCACCGTGCGTGACGGCTTCGGCTCGGGAGTGGATGTCTTCACCGGCCCGGTGCATTACGTCGAGCGTGACGCCTGGCGCTACGGCCTGGACGGCATGGATCTCATCGATGCCCGCGCGCGGCGCCTGCCGCTCGAAGACACGCTGAACCAAGCCTACGACAAGTACACGTTCATCAAGAACGCATTCCTGCAGCAGCGCGAATACGCGGTGAAGGACGGCAACGTGCCGTCGCCGACGTTCGACGAGCCGCTGGAAGATCCGGACCCGGGCGCCGACAAGAAATAAGGAAGCGCGATCAGATCCCGAGGATCGTATCGACCTCGCTGATCTTCGCCGCGGCGACGATGCCGTGCGGCAGATTCCAGAACTGAACGGTGCGGCCGCGCGTCGTGGCGTTCGCAAGCAGATCGATGAGCACCGCAAGACCGGCGCTATCCGATACGCCTACGCCGCTGCAATCCACTGTGAGCGGCTCCCGCGACTGCGAGCGATCGAGGATCGTGAGGCTCGCTTCACGCGCGGCGCGCGCGGTCGCGAAGGTCAGCGCGCCCTTCACCTGAACCCGGTCGGGGCGGACCTCGACGACCTCCACGGTCGCCGGGGTCCCATTCGCCAGAGCCCCATTTGGAACAACGGCCATGGAGGGCGCGCCCGCGCTCAGGCCTTGCCTGGAGCGTTCGGGAGGCCGCCCTTCTCGATGCGCTGGATCACGGCATCCAGACCTTTCTGGTCGATCTCGCTGCCGAAGTCTTCGCGGAAGCTCTTCACGTAGCTGATGCCTTCGATCACCACGTCCCACGCTTTCCAGCCATCCGGCGTCTTGCGCAGCGAGTAGTTGACCGGGATGCGCGTACCGTTGCTTCGCTTGATCTCGGTGCGCACGGTCGCGGTATCGCCATCGACCTGTGCCGGCAGAAACTTCATTCGATCGCTCGTGAAATCCGCCAGAGCGGTGCCGTAGTTCCGGAGCAGTGACTGGTAGAACGCGTTGACGAAGCGCTTTCTCTGATCCTCGGTCGCATCGCGCCAGTGCTTGGCGAGGACTAGCCGGGCCGAGTACTGCGTATCGAAATGCGGCAGCAGCCACTTGTCGATGAGCGCGCTCATCTTCGCGGGATCCTTCCGATAGGCATCGCGGTTCGCGTCGAGCTCCTTCAGCAAGCCCTCCGCCGAAGCCTGCACGAGCTTGCCGGGATCGTCGGCCGGAACGGCCGCCGGCGCGGCGGGTGCCGCCGCCTCCGCTGCGATCGCTACCCCGGCGCCCAGCCCGATCGCCAGCATCGAGGTCGCGATGGCGGCCTGGAACGCGGACTTATTGAACGATTTCATTTCTGCTTCTCCTTGCCGGCGTTGCCGCCGGAATCGCCAGTCTTGCCGGAACTCGCCGCATCCGGGGATGCCGACGAATCCGAGGAACCCGAATCGCCACCCCGGTTCGCGAAGTTGGCGAAGAATTTATTCACGAGGGTCTCGAGCACGATCGCCGACTGGGTGAACGGAATCGTGCTGCCGTCCTTCAGGAACATGTCGGAGCCGCCCGGACCGATGCCGATGAACTTGCCGCCGAGCAGCCCCTGCGTCTGGATGCTCGCGTCGCTGTCGTCCGGGATCTGGTTGTACGTGTTGCTGATGCGCAGGGTGACGGCCGCTTTGTAGTCCTTCGAATCGAACTTGACGCCCTCCACCTCGCCGATGGTCACACCGGCCATGGACACCGGAGCGCCGGGCTTGAGGTCACCAATGTTGTCGAACTTCGCCAGCACATGGTAACCCGACTTCTTACCGCCGAGCTTGAGGCCGCTGGAAGGAAGCTGCGTGGTCAGAAACGCCAGCGCCGCAAATCCCAGCAGCACGAACAGGCCCGTGCCGACTTCGAGATTACGAGTGGAGCGCATGAAAGTTCCTCTTACAGAAAGGCTGCGGTCAGCAGATAGTCGAGAACCAGGGTCAGCACGGCTGATGCCACCACGGTGCGCGTGGTCGCGAGCCCCACGCCTTCCGCGGTCGGCGCCGCGTTGTACCCCTCGTACACCGCGATCAACGTACACGCGAAGCCGAACGAGAGGCTCTTGATGATGCCCTCGAAAACGTCATCGAAATGTACGGCGCCCTGCATCTGCGACCAGAAAGTGCCGGCGTTTACGCCCATCTGCTTCACGCCGACGAGATGCGCGCCGAAGAGACCGACGATGTCGAAGATCGCAACGAGCAGCGGCATGGCGATGATGCCACCGAGAAAACGAGGCGCGGCCACATAGCGCATCGGATCGACGGCCATGATTTCCATTGCGGTGAGCTGGTCGGTCGCGCGCATGAGGCCGATTTCGGAGGTCAGCGAAGTGCCCGCGCGCCCCGCAAAAAGCAGCGCCGTAACCACCGGCCCCAGTTCCTTGAGCAGCCCGAGCGCGGCGGCGACGCCGAGCACATCTTCCGATCCGAATCGCTGCAGCAGGTCGATGCCCGTGAGCGCGAGCACCATGCCGACGAACAGCCCCGACAGCATGATGATGACCAGCGAGCGCGCGCCCGCGTTGTAGATCTGGTGCACCACCAGTCTCGGACGCGCGAGCGCCGGCCCGCACTGAGCGAGCAAGCTCACCAGGAACAGGGTCACCTGCCCCACCTTGCGCAGGCCGCCGATGACCGGGTTGTCGCCCGTGGTCGCGCTCATTCGTCGTCGCCCCCGAGCAGCTCCTGCCGATAATCCGGCGCCGGATAGTGAAACGGCACAGGACCGTCGTCGCTGCCCGTCATGAACTGCTTCACGACCTCGAGACCGCTCGCCGCGAGCTCCTTCGGCGTGCCCGAGGCAACAACTTTGCCGCCGGACATCAGATAGCTGTCGTGCGCGATCGTGGCGAGCTCCTTCACGTCGTGGGAGACCACGATGCTAGTGAGTCCGAGGCCTTCATTCATCTGCCGAATGAGGCGGAGAATCACGCCCAGCGAAATCGGATCGAGACCCACGAAGGGCTCGTCGTAGATGAGCACCTCGGGATCCATCACGATCGCGCGCGCCAGCGCCACACGTCGCGCCATGCCGCCCGATAGCTCGCCGGGCATGAGATGAGCCGCGCCGCGCAGGCCCACCGCGTGAAGCTTCGTCAGCACGAGCGTGCGGATCAGCGGCTCCGGCAGGTCGGTATGTTCTCGCAGCGGGAAGGCGACATTTTCGTAAACGTCGAGATCCGTCAGCAGCGCGCCGTTCTGAAACAGCATGCCCATGCGCTTGCGGAGCGCGTAGATGCCGCTGCGATCGAGTGTCGAGAGATCGTGACCCCACACCACCACACTGCCTTGCGTGGGCGCGATCTGGCCTGTGATGAGCCGCAGCAGCGTCGTCTTGCCGGTGCCGCTCGGTCCCATGATCGCAGTGATACGACCCTTGCGGACCTTGATGTCGAGGCCCTTGAAGATCGTGCGCGTGGGGATGCCATAGTGTGCGTCGCGCACGTCGACGATGACGTCGCCGTCACTGGCGGAGTCGCTGGCGGGAGCGTCTGGGCGGCGGCCACTAGTGGCCGCCGCGCCGGACGCGTTGGGAAGCGCTTGGGGAGTCGTCACGCGATATTCGCGCGGCGCCTCATCAGGCCGCCTTGCTCTCGAGGTCCGAAGAATACTTGCCGGTGGTGGCAAGGCTGTTCAGCTTCGCGCGCTTCGCGAACTCCTTCTGGCCCGCGACAAAACTCGCGGCCTGCCCGCCCCATGCCTTGAGTGCGGTGTCCTGCAGTGCGCGGCCGTAGCTGAACGTGAGATTCCAAGGAAGCGGCCCCAGCTTGTTCATGAGTGACAAATGCAGCGTCGCTTCCGCGGACGCCTGGCCGCCCGAGAGGAAGGCGATGCCAGGCACGGCCGACGGCACGTGACGCTTCAGGCAACGGACCGTGGCCTCGGCCACGAGTTCCGGAGAAGCGCGATTCGCCGCCTTCTTGCCCGAGATGACCATGTTCGGCTTGAGCACCATGCCTTCGAGGTAGATGCGATGAGCGTTCAGCTGGTCGAACACCGACTCCAGCACCGCGTCCGTCACTTCTTCGCAACGCTCGATGGAATGGCCGCCATCCATCAGCACCTCCGGCTCGACGATCGGGACGATGCCGTTTTCCTGGCAAAGCGCCGCGTAGCGCGCCAGGCCGTGAGCATTCGCGTCGATGGCGAACCGCGTCGGGATGCCTTCCGCGATGTCGATGACCGCGCGCCACTTGGCGAAGCGGGCGCCCAGCTTGTGATACTCCACGAGACGTTCACGCAAGCCATCGAGACCTTCGGTCATCGTCTCGTTCGGGAAGCCGGCGAGCGGCTTCGCGCCCGTATCGACCTTGATGCCGGGGAGGACGCCGAGCTTCGTCAGATAATCGGCGAACGGCACGCCGTCCTTCGTCTTCTGCCGAATGGTCTCGTCGTACAGGATCACGCCGCTGATCGTTTCCGCCACGCCCGGTGCCGTAAAGAGCATCTCTCGATAAGTACGGCGATTCTCTTCCGTGGATTCCAGCTTGATGCCGTCGAAACGCTTTTTGATGGTCCCTGAGCTCTCGTCCGCCGCCAGGATGCCTTTGTTCGTGACCACCATGGCACGCGCAATGCGCGCCAGCTCGCTGCGATTCATCTGACCTCCGCCTCTTTTTACCGGGCAACGGGCCATCCGGAAGGAGTCCGGGAGGCCTAATGGGGCGCGAAGGATAGCAAAACGCGCTTGGCCGGCCCACTAAATAGCACTAAACTAGTCCTACATTGAAACCTACCGTTTTCCGACCCTTGGGCCGTGCTCGTGGCAACACCCGCACCGCCGCTCCCGGAAAATCCACTTGAGGCGACCACCCGATGCTTCGGATCAGCCGGCTGACCGACTACGCGACCGTCATCCTCGCGGCGCTCGCGACGGAACCGGGCCGCATGCAGACCTCGGCGTGTCTTGCGGAGCAGACAAAGCTCGCGTTGCCGACCGTGAGCAAGGTCCTCAAACAGCTGCAGCGTGCCGGGCTCGTGGCTTCCACGCGCGGCCTGCGGGGTGGCTACCAGCTCGCGCGCGCCCCGGCCGAAATCAGCGCGGGGGACATTCTCGACGCGCTCGAGGGCCCCGTCGCGCTCACGGATTGTGCTTCCGGGCACGGCAACTGCGGCTTCGAGAAGTCCTGCCGCGTCGGCCATGCGTGGCAGCGCTTGAACCTGACTATTCGCCGCTCGCTGCATGAGGTGAGCCTCGCGCAGCTGGCGGGCATCGACCCGAGCCAGCCGCGCGTGCTGGCGCTTGAACGTGACATGAAGGCGGCGGCCGCCCGGGCGCAATCGCGCTCGTCCTAGCGACGCGCGTGAACCGTGCAGGTAGCTCGCAAACCGCCAGCCAATCCCCATCAACGGACCCATAAATGAGTGAGACCGCCGACAATCTGGAGAAGCTCGTCAGCCGGGGCTACGAGCACGGCTTCGTTACGGACATCGAATCCGACACGCTGCCGCCGGGCCTCGACGAAGACGTCGTCCGGGTAATCTCTCGAAAGAAGCAGGAACCCGCCTTCCTTCTGGAGTGGCGCCTCAAGGCGCTGCGCCACTGGTCGAGCATGCGTGAGCCGCACTGGGCCCACGTCCACTACAAGCCGATCGACTATCAGGGCATCTCGTACTACTCCGCGCCGAAGGCGAGGACGGATGGGCCGAAGAGCCTCGACGAGGTCGACCCGAAGCTGCTCGCCACTTACGAGAAGCTCGGCGTGCCGCTCCACGAGCGCGCGCGGCTCGCGGGCGTAGCGGTCGACGCTGTATTCGACAGCGTCTCCGTTGCAACCACGTTCAAGGAAAGGCTTGCGGCGGCGGGCGTGATCTTCTGCCCGTTCTCCGAAGCGGTGAAGAATCATCCGGAGCTGATCGAGAAGTATCTCGGCACCGTCGTGCCCTATACGGACAACTACTACGCGACCCTGAATTCCGCCGTGTTCACGGACGGCTCGTTCGTCTACGTGCCGAAGGGCGTTCGCTGCCCGATGGAACTGTCCACGTACTTCCGCATCAACGCGGCGAAGACGGGGCAGTTCGAGCGCACGCTGATCATCGCCGATGCCGGCGCGTACGTGAGCTACCTGGAAGGCTGCACGGCGCCGATGCGCGACGAAAATCAGTTGCACGCCGCGGTGGTGGAACTGGTCGCGCTCGATGACGCATACATCAAGTATTCGACCGTGCAGAACTGGTACCCCGGCGATGCGAATGGCGTCGGCGGCATCTACAACTTCGTGACGAAGCGTGGCGAGTGCCGCGGGCGCAATTCCCGTATCTCCTGGACACAGGTGGAGACGGGCTCGGCGATCACGTGGAAATACCCGAGCTGCGTGCTGCGCGGCGAGGGCTCGATCGGCGAGTTCTATTCCGTTGCGACGGTGAACAACCTGCAGCAGGCGGATACCGGCACGAAGATGATCCACATCGGGCCGAACACGCGCAGCACGATCGTCTCGAAAGGCATTTCCGCCGGTCGCGGGCAGAGCACCTATCGCGGGCTCGTGCGGATGCTCCCGAGCGCGCACGGCGCCCGCAACTTCACCCAGTGCGATTCGCTGCTGATGGGTGGGGACTGCGGTGCGCACACCTTCCCGTACGTGGAAGTGAAGAATCAGACCGCCACCGTCGAACACGAAGCCAGCACGTCCAAGATCAGCGACGAGCAGCTCTTCTATTGTCTGCAACGGGGCATTTCGAAAGAAGACGCCGTGAACATGATCGTGAGCGGTTTTTGTAAATCGGTATTCAAGGAATTGCCGATGGAGTTCGCAGTGGAGGCGCAGAACCTGCTTGCCGTAAGCCTCGAAGGCGCGGTCGGCTGAAAGTGAAGTCATGCTGAAGATTGAAAATCTCTACGCCTCCGTGGGCGACAAGAAAGTCCTGAACGGCCTCGACCTCGAGGTGAAGCCGGGCGAAGTGCACGCCATCATGGGCCCGAACGGCTCTGGCAAGAGCACGCTCGCGAACGTGCTGGCCGGCCGGCCCGGTTATACCGTCGACAAAGGGACGGTAACCTACGGCGGCAAGGACCTGCTCGCGCTGGAGCCCGAAGAACGCGCGCACGAAGGCGTGTTTCTCGGCTTCCAGTACCCGGTCGAGATCCCGGGCGTGAACAACGTCTACCTGCTGAAGGCCGCGGTGAACGCGGCCCGCAAGCGCAAAGGGCTGCAGGAAGTCGACGCGTTCGACTTCCTCGGGCTCGTGCGCGACAAGATGAAGCTGATGAAGATGGACGAGAGCTTCCTCTCGCGCGGCGTGAACGAAGGCTTCTCGGGTGGCGAGAAGAAGCGCAACGAGATCCTGCAGATGCTGGTGCTGGAGCCGAAGCTCGCCATTCTCGACGAGACGGATTCAGGCCTCGACATCGATGCGCTCAAGGTCGTGGCGGCGGGCGTGAACAGCCTGCGCTCGCCGGAGCGCTCGGTCGTGCTCGTCACGCATTACCAGCGGCTGCTCGACTACATCGTGCCGGACTTCGTGCACGTGCTCGCTCGCGGCAAGATCGTGCGCAGTGGCGATCGCACGCTGGCGCTCGAGCTCGAGAAGCGCGGCTACGATTGGGTGCTGGACGACGCGGCATGAGTGCGGTGCTTTCAGATCGCATCGTTCAGGAGCACGCGGCCGCCAGTGGCGGGCTGCCCTCCTCCGTGGTTAGTGCGGAGCGCCGCGCGACCGCCATTGAGGCTCTTCGCGCCGATGGGCTGCCGACGACGCGTGATGAGAACTGGAAATACGCGAACCTGCGTGTGCTCGAGAAGAACGCATTTCGTTCTGTCGCGAGGGGATCGCGCGCGAAGGTGGCACTTTCCGATCTGCCGCCGGCAGTCGCGGACTACGCACGCTATGTTTACGTGGACGGCATATTCGCGCCCGATCTGTCGGCGACAGGTGAGCGCGCCGGCGTAACGGTAAGGTCGGTTGCTTCGTCTTCCGGGACTTCCGCGGCTGCGGGTGCTTCATCGACGTTTGTGCCGGCTGCGCAGAGCATTGCAGCGCAGGCCAGCGACTTGCGGTTTGCGCTTCTCAACGAAGCGTTCGCCGTCGATGGCGCCCTGGTGCATGCGCCGAAGGGCGCGGACTGCGCCGCCTGCGTCGAGATCCTATTCGTTGCGACGGAGTCGGCGCAAAACGCCGCGTCCTATCCGCGGCTGGAACTGCGGGTCGAGGCCAACGCCCGCGTTGGGCTCATCGAGCGGCACATCAGCGTCGGTGACGACAACAACTTCGTGAACGGCGCTGTGCAGGTGCACGTCGGTCCTGGCGCGCAGGTCGATCATTACCGCCTTCAGCACGCTGGCGCGCGCGCCACCTGGTTCGACACGCTCACGGCAACCGTAGAGAAGGGCGCGCGATACATCGTGCACCAGGTCGGCGTGGGGGCGTTATCCGCGCGGTCGACCAGCCGGGTGCAGCTCATCGGCCCGGGCGCCGAGACCGGAATCCACGTCGTCTCGCTGGCCGACGGCCAACAGGTGCATGACGGCTTCGCGCTCATCGAGCACATCGCACCGAACACGAAGTCCGAACAGAGCGTCCGCGGCATCGCCGCCGGGCGCGCGCGCGTCGCGTTCAACAGCAAGGTCGTCGTGCGCGAGAGGGCCAAGGGCACCGACTCTCAGCAGTCGCTGCGCGGCCTGCTCGCCGGCACCCAGGCCGAAATCGACGTGCGTCCGCAGCTCGAGATCTACACCGACGACGTCCGCTGCAACCACGGCGCCACCGCCGGCAAGCTGGACGACAACATGCTGTTCTACCTGCTCTCTCGCGGCATCGAGAAAGAGACAGCCCAGCAACTCCTGAAGTGGGTATTCCTCGAAGACGTGGTCTCCCGTATAGCGGTGCCCGAGCTGCGCAAGCAGATCGAGCAGAGTCTGGCCGGACAGATGAAAGAGACCGCCGCATTGAAGGAGTTGCTCTGATGGCCGCCAATCTCATGCCCTCGCGCGTGGCGCAGCCGTATGACGTCGAGCGTGTCCGCCGCGACTTTCCGATTCTTTCGCGCGAGGTGCACGGCCGGAAGCTCGTGTATCTCGACAGTGCCGCCTCGTCTCAGCGGCCCCAGCAAGTGATCGACGCCGTTGACCGCTACGAGAAGTATTCGCACGCCAATGTGCATCGCGGCGTTCACGCGCTGAGCCAGGAAGCCACCGAGGCTTTCGAGGGCTCGCGGGACCGCGTGCGTCGATTCATCAACGCCCGCTCGACGAAGGAGATCATCTTCACGCGCGGCACGACGGAGAGCATCAATCTCGTCGCGCAGTCCTGGGCCCGCTCGCGCCTGGGTCAGGGTGATGAGATCCTCATCACCGCGCTCGAGCATCACGCCAATATCGTGCCGTGGCAGCTCGTTTGCGAGCAGATCGGCGCGACGCTCAAAGTGGCGCCGATCGACAAGCACGGCGAGCTGATCTTCGAGCAGTTCGAAGCCCTGCTCTCGCCCCGCACGAAGCTCGTCGCGGCGGCGCATGTTTCCAACGCGCTCGGCACCATTCTGCCGATCAAGCGCATCATCGATGCGGCTCACAAGCACGGCGCGCTGGCGCTGGTCGATGGCGCGCAGGCCATCCCGCACGCGCGCGTGGACATGCAGGCGCTCGACGCGGACTTCTACGCGTTCTCCGCCCATAAGCTGTACGGCCCGACCGGCATCGGCGTGCTCTTCGGTCGCGAAGCACTGCTGGAAGCCATGCCGCCCTGGCAAGGCGGGGGCGACATGATCCGCACCGTCACCTTCGCCAAGAGCACGTGGAACGACCTGCCGTGGAAGTTCGAAGCCGGCACGCCGAACATGTCCGGCGCCGTCGGACTCGCCGCGGCGATGGACTATGTGGACGCCCTCGGCCTCGACGCCATCGCGGCCCACGAGCACGAGTTGCTCGAGTACGCCACGGCGGAGCTCAAGCGCATCCCGGGCATCGAAATCATCGGCACCGCGGCCCACAAGGCGGCGGTGATTTCGTTCACGATGCAGGGCATCCACCCGCACGACATCGGCACGATTCTCGATGCGGAAGGTGTCGCCGTCCGCACCGGCCATCACTGCGCCATGCCGGTGATGGATTTCTTCGAGGTGCCCGCCACCGCGCGCGCCTCGTTCGCCTGCTACACGACGCGCGGGGAGGTCGACAAGCTCATTGCCGCGCTCACCAAGGTTCGCGAGGTGTTCGGCTGATGGAGCTGAAAGATCTCTACCGCGACGTCATCCTCGATCACAACAGGCAGCCGCGTAATTTCGGCCAGATCGAGCACCCCGACGCGCGCGCCGATGGCCACAACCCGCTGTGTGGCGACCGCCTGACGCTGTCGCTCAAGCTCGACGGCGATCGGGTCGCAGACGTGCGCTTCGAGGGCAAGGGCTGCGCCATCTCCACCGCCTCGGCCTCGATGATGACGGAGGCGATCAAAGGCAAGAGCCGCGCCGCCATCGATGAACTGTTTCACAAGGTGCACACGCTGCTCACGGAGCAGAGTGCCGTGCCTTCCCCCGACCTCGGCAAGCTCGCCGCCCTCTCCGGTGTGCGTGAGTTTCCGGCCCGCGTGAAGTGCGCCAGCCTCTGCTGGCACACGTTGAATGCCGCGCTCGAGCAGAGCGACGCGGCCGCGCCAGTGACCATTTCCACGGAGTGATGCGAGCGTGAGGTCTTACGAGAACGAGCCCTTCGTCGTGAATCGCGACGTCCCGGCCGTGGTGGTTCCCGCCGGCCAGGAAGTGACGTTGCGCCCCGGCCAGGCGGGCTACATCACGCAGGCGCTGGGTGGCAGCTTCACTGTTTACCTCGAGGGCAATCTGTTCCGCATCGCTGGCGAACATGCGGACGCCATCGGCAAGGAAGTGGTGAAGCCCCCCGAGGTTCCCCCCAATGCGACCGACGAAGACGTCAAGAAGGTCGCGTGGGACCAGATGCGCACCTGCTACGATCCGGAGATCCCGATCAACATCGTGGACCTCGGGCTCATCTACGAGTGCGAGGTGCATGCGAACGAAGACGGGACGCGCACCGTCGGCGTCAAGATGACACTCACCGCACCGGGCTGCGGAATGGGCGAAGTGCTGGTGGCGGACGTGCGGGATAAGATCGAGCGCATTCCAACCGTGCGCGTCGCCGACGTGGAGCTGGTGTTCGATCCGCCTTGGGATCGTTCGATGATGTCGGAGGCCGCGCGCCTGCAGACGGGGATGTACTGACCGAAAATGGCCGCCTGGATCGACGTCGGCTCCGCCGACACCGTCACCGAATCGAACCCGCTCACGACCGAGGTGGACGGTTACCCCATCGTGATCGTTCCCTGCGGTAAAGAGTTCTTCGCCGTCGAAGACCGCTGCAGCCACGACGGCGAGAGCCTCGCGGGCGCCGAAGTGGAAGCCTGCGAAATCATCTGCCCCCGCCACGGCGCGCGCTTCAGCCTGCGCACCGGGGATGCGCTCACGCCGCCCGCGTACGAGCCTATTCGAACGTTCAAGGTTCGAGTGCGGGACGGCCGGCTGCTCGTGGAGCAACCCTGAAGTGCTTCGCCTCACGCTCATCCGGCACGGCAACGCCGAATGGAAGGACGCCAGCATCCCGGACTTCGACCGGCCGCTGAACAAGCGCGGCCTGAGCGAAGCCGAAGGCATCGGCAAAATCCTGATGGAAGCGGATCTCGTGCCGGAGCTCCTGCTCGCGAGCACGGCGAAACGCACGCAGCAGACCGCTGAGCTCGTCGGCCGCATGCTCGGCCTCGCCGCCCGACGCGTGAAACTTGTGGAGCCGCTCTATCTGGCGCGCGCCGAAGTGATCCTCGCGTTCGCTCAAGGCACCGGGCCGAAGGTGCATCACCTGGCGATCGTCGGGCACAACCCCGGCATCTCCGAGCTGGCGCGCAACCTCGCGACGACGGACGAGACGCTTGCGGAGCTTTCCACCGGCTCGGCGTACACGCTCACATTCACCGCGACGTCGTGGGTGAAACTCGAAGGCCCGGCGTCGCGAGCGGTCCGCTACGACCCACCCGCGAAACTATTCAACCTCTTCAGCTAGCGACACTAGCGACGGGGCCGTGCAAGATCTCGAACCCCTTGCCCGTTACCCCGAGAAACACGGCGCCGGCAAGACCCACCAGAATCCCCACCGCGCCGAGCCACGTCGCCGGATGGGGCCTGCGCCGGACGATGAGGTCGTACACGATCATCGCGGCGAACAGCAGCAACAGCCCGCCGATGCCATAGTTACGGGCGGCGTCGGTTCCGCCCGCGAACATCGGCCACATCGGGAAGCGCGCCAGCGCCGGCCCGACGATCGAAATCGACGCGAGTAACGTCAGACGCTTGTGCGCCTCCGGGCTCCCACGAAACACGACGGCGAGAGACACGAACACCGCGAACTGCACGAGGGTGAAAAGATTGGCCCAGTAGATGATGTTCTCGGCTTCCGCAGGCGACTTGATCTGCGACCCCATGAGCTGGTTCGCCACCAACCCCAGAACGATGACGAGCGCCGCGTACCCCGCAGCAACGTAGCCCAGGCGCCGATGCAAGCGCGGTCTCCGCGTTCGAATGAGCCATCCCTGCAGCACGGTGAGCAGGAACCAGAGCGTCAGCACCGCGCCGTGCACGTACAGCGATGGCGGGATCGCCGGAACCCTGAAAAAGCCGCGCAGGTAGAACGTGGGTGAAAAGCCCACAAGAACGACGGCCAGCAACGCGATATGCGCGATGAAGAAGAAACCGGGTCCGGCTCCAGCGCGCGGCCGGCTGTCACTCAGGCTGATTGCGGGTGCATCACTCGACATACGCTGGCGCTCCGTTCAGCACTCGGGCACGTTCACCGCGAGACCGCCCTGAGACGTCTCTTTGTAGATGGTGGACATGTCGTCGCCCGTCTGACGCATCGTCGCGATCACCTGGTCGAGCGACACCTTGTGAGTGCCATCTCCGCGCATCGCGAGTCGCGCCGCGTTGATCGCCTTCACGGAGCCCATGGCGTTGCGCTCGATGCACGGGATCTGAACCAGCCCCGCGACCGGATCGCACGTGAGCCCGAGGTTATGCTCCATGCCGATTTCCGCCGCGTTCTCGATCTGTTCGTTCGTGCCATGAAGCGCGGCGACCAGACCCGCGGCGGCCATCGAACAGGCCACGCCCACTTCGCCCTGGCAACCCATCTCCGCGCCGGAGATCGACGCGTTCTTCTTGTAGAGCATGCCGATGGCGCCGGCGGTGAGCAGGAAGCGGATGACGCCATCATCGTTCGCGCCCGCCTCGAAGCGCCGGTAGTAGTGCAGAACCGCGGGCACGATGCCGGCCGCGCCGTTTGTCGGCGCGGTCACGACGCGCCCACCCGCCGCGTTCTCTTCGTTCACCGCGAGGGCCCAGGCATTCACCCAATCCATGACTTCGAGGGGATTGGCGACGCCATGGCTCTCCGTCAAAACACGGTACAGCTTCGGCGCGCGGCGCCGGACCTTCAGCACACCGGGGAGCACGCCAGTCTGGCGGAAGCCGCGCTCGACACACGCCTGCATCACCTGCCAGATGCGCAAGAGACCCGCACGGATGTCGGCTTCGGATCGCCACGTGCGCTCGTTCGCCATCACCATCTCGAACAATTCGAGCCCGTGCTCACGACAGATTTCCAGCAACTGATCGCCCGACCCGAACGGATACGGCGCCAACGTATGCACGGCCGCGCTCGCCTCCGTTTCCCCGTCGCGCGTGATGAAGCCGCCACCGATGGAATAGAAATTCTCTTCCTTCAGGATCGCCCCGCCCTCGCCCAGCGCCGAGAAGCGCATGCCGTTCGAGTGATGGGGCAGCCGCTCCGTGCGCATGAACAGAAGCTGCATCGGCTCGTCGAACACCGTCTCGCGCTCGCCGAGCAGGTTGATGCGCCCCGTGCTCCGGATGCGCTTCACCGTGGGCTCGAAGCTATCGGGATCGACGGTCTCCGGCTCCGCCCCTTCGAGCCCCATTAGAACGGCGCGATCCGTGCCGTGCCCGTGGCCCGTGAGTGCGAGCGAGCCGTACAAGCGAACGATCACTTGCTGCGTACGGCCGAGGAGCCCTTCCTTCTTCAGGTCCAGCGCGAACTCCCGCGCGGCCCGCATGGGTCCCATGGTGTGGGAACTGGACGGCCCGATGCCGATCTTGAAGATGTCGAAGACGCTGAGCGTCATGTGCGTGGAACTCTCAATCGCCCGCCATCGATAGCAGGCTTGCATTGCCGCCGACGGCGGCGGTGTTGATGGTGACAGTCTGCTCCGTTCCGAAGCGATGCAGGTAGTGCGGACCGCCCGCTTTGGGACCCGTGCCCGACAACCCGGTGCCGCCGAACGGCTGCACGCCGACGACGGCGCCGATCATGTTTCGGTTCACGTAGACGTTGCCGACGCGGGCGCGGCTGGCGATCCGCTGGGCGACGGAGTCGATGCGGGTATGCACGCCGAGCGTCAGGCCGTAACCCATGGCGTTGACCGCGTCGACCACGTTATCCAGCTCGGAGGCCTTGTAGCGGACCACGTGCACGATGGGACCGAACACCTCCCGTTCGAGGGATTTGAGGCTGGCGACCTCGACAGCGAGCGGCGCGAAGAAGCGGCCCGAACGCGCGGACTCCGGCAGCTTGATCCGGTGATGCCAGCGCGCCCCGGCGGTGATCCGCGCGGCGTGCTGCTCGAGCATCCGGAGCGCGTCCCGGTCGATGACAGGCCCAACGTCGGTCGCCAGCAATGCCGGATCGCCGATGCGTAGCTCCTCCATGAAGCCGGACAGCAGCTCGAGCACGCGCGGCGCAATCTCGCTCTGAAGCAGCAACACGCGAAGCGCCGAGCAACGCTGACCGGCGCTATTGAAGCCCGAGGCAACCGCGTCGAGCACGACCTGCTCCGCAAGGGCGGAGCTGTCGACGATCATCGCGTTGAGACCACCCGTCTCCGCGATGAGCGTGGCGATGCTGCCGTTACGTGCGGCCAAGCTCCGCTCGATGAGCCGTGCCGTGTCGGTCGAGCCCGTGAACGCGACGCCCGCAATGCGCGGATCACGCGTCAGCGCCGCGCCGACAGTCGCGCCGTCGCCCGGAAGGAATTGCAGCACCTCCGGTGGCACGCCCGCAGCGTGCAGAAGCTGAATGGCGAGCGCCGCCGTCAACGGCGTTTGCTCCGCCGGCTTCGCAATGACGGAATTGCCAGCGGCCAGAGCCGCGGCAATCTGGCCGGTGAAGATCGCGAGCGGGAAATTCCACGGGCTGATGCACGCAAAGACACCGCGACCCCGCAGCCGAAGCGAGTTGCGCTCGCCCGTCGGGCCGACGAGCACCTTTTCGCCGCCAAACTCGGAGCGCGCCTGCGAGGCGTAGTAGCGCAGGAAGTCGACGGCCTCGCGCACTTCGGCGACGCCATCGGCAAGGGTCTTGCCCGCTTCGAGGGTGCAGCGTGCGAAGAACTGCTCGCGATGGGCTTCGAAAGCGTCCGCCGCCGTCAGCAGGATCGCCGCGCGTTTATCAGCCCCGAGAGAATCCCACGCCGGCTGGGCTGCGTGAGCACTCGCGACCGCGCGCTCCGCGTCGGCGGCGGTCGCCTGGCCGATGGTGCCGACACGACGTGACTCGTCCGCCGGATTGACGAGTTGAAGCGTGTCGCCGGTTCCGGCTTTGCCGTCGATCAACGCCGTGGCATGCCAAGGTTTGGCCGACGCGGCTTCGCACGCCGCCTTGATCGCGCGGAGCTGCGCGCCATCCGCGAAATTCACGCCCAGCGAGTTCACCCGATCGCCGCCGTAGATGCGCGGCGGGTCGACGATGCGCGGATGCGGCACCTCGGTGTACGCATCCACCTGAGCGATCGGGTCCGTGACGACCGCCTCGGCGGGCAGGCGGGCATCGACGATGCGATTCACGAACGAGGTATTCGCGCCGTTCTCGAGCAATCGCCGTACGAGATACGGCAGCAGATCTTCATGCGGGCCAACCGGCGCATACACGCGGCACGCGTGCCCACCCTGATCGGGTGCGATGACCTGCGAATACAGCTCTTCACCCATGCCGTGCAGGCGCTGGAATTCGAACGAGCCGGCCGCGTTGCCAAACACTTCGGCCACAAACGCGACCGTCTGCGCATTGTGAGTCGCGAATTGCGGGTAGATGACGTCCTTCGTCGTCGCGAGCAGGCGAGCGCACGCGAGGTACGACGCATCCGTGCTCGGCTTGCGCGTGAACACGGGATATGTCGGCAGCCCGCGCTCCTGCGAACGTTTGATCTCGCTATCCCAATACGCACCCTTCACGACGCGTACAGTGATCTTGCGCTTATACAACCGCGCGCGGGCCGCGAGCCACTCCAGCACGCCGTATGCGCGGCGCTGATAAGCCTGGACGGCGAGCCCGAATCCCGCGTAGCCCTCGAGCAGATCGCTCGCCAGCACGGAGTCGATGAGCAACAGCGAGAGCTCGAGCCGCTCCGCCTCCTCGGCATCCACCGTGAGCCCGATGCCGGACTCACGCGCCAGTCTCACGAGCGCGTGCAAGCGCGGAGCGAGCTCCGTCATCACGCGATCCTTCTGCGCCAGCTCATATCGCGGATGAAGGGCCGAGAGCTTCACCGAGATGCTGTGCCGAGCGGTGATGTCCTGCTCCGGCCGCGCCGCGCGGCCGACTTCGAGGATAGCGGCCCGATACTTCTCGAAATACTTCCCGGCGTCGTGCGAGGTCAGCGCGGACTCGCCCAGCATGTCGAAGGAATAGCGATAAGCACGCTCACGCGCGCCTTCGGTCCGTTGCAGGGCTTCTTCAATGTTCCGCCCCATCACGAACTGATGGCCGAGAATGCGCATCGCCTGCCGAAGCGCGGTGCGCGCCACCGGCTCGCCGAGACGGCTCGTCAGCCGACCGAACCACGAGCGGATCGAACCCATCTCCGCCCGATTCACATCGACGATGCGGCCGGTGAGCATCAGGCCCCAGGTGGACGCGTTGACGAACAGCGAGTCGCTGTCGCCGAGATGATCTTCCCAGTCGCCGCTCGGGATCTTGTCTGAAATCAGCCGGTCCGCCGTCTCCGCATCCGGAATGCGCAGCAGCGCCTCCGCGAGACACATGAGGATGACGCCCTCACGCGACCCGAGGTGATACTCCCGCAGGAACGCATCGAGCCCGCTCCCGCTCGGCTTTGCGCCGCGCACGGCATTGACCAGCGCCAACGCCCGGCGCTGCACGGCCTCGCGCCGCTCGGGCGGAAGCCTCGCGAGATCCGCGAGACGCCGTATTATTTCGGTTTCCGGAGCGAGATACCGCTCGTTGATTGCCGCGCCGACTTCGGTGTCGAGCGAGGCGCCATCCGCCACTACGAATAAAGAACTCATGGCGCGTAGTTTAAGACGAACGGGCCGCTTCCATCTCGAGTGCTTGCGCGTTTTCCTCACCCAGGTAGCCGCGGATGAGCTTGCGCATGAAGTAGAGCAAGGGGATCAGCACGATGGCGGCGGACATTTTGTAGAGGTAGTTCACAGTCCCTACGGCCAGAAACTGCGACACCGGCCACTTCTGCGGTCCGATCACGAACGCGATATATAGAACGACAAAGCTGTCGAGTATTTGAGACACGGCCGTCGAGCCCGTGGCCCGCAGCCACACGTGACGCTCGCCCGTGACGCGGCGGATCCGGTGGAAGACCACCACGTCGACGAACTGGCCGATCAGGAAGGCGATGAGCGACCCGCCGATGGTCCACAGCCCCTGCCCGAAGATCTGGGCATAGGCGTTCTGCACATTCGGCACGCCCAGGGCCGCGTTCGAGCTCACCCAGAAATCCGCCGGCGACAGCGCAATGGAGACATAAGCGGTCAGGAAGGCGTAAGCGATGAACACCGCCGCCGTCCACGAGATGAAGCGAACGCCCCGGACCCCGAAGTATTCATTGATCGTGTCGGTCAGGATGAACACGAACGGCCAGAGCAGCACGCCGGTCGTGAAATTCAGCGTCCCCTCGATGCCCAATAGTTTCCAGTGAAACGGCTGGACGCCCAGCGTGGCCTCCAGCGAGAAGATTTTCACGCCCACGAACTCGGCCATGATGGCGTTCGCAAGGAAGAACCCGGACAGCACGATGAACAGGCGGCCGGCCTTGTTGTCGATGACGCTCAATTACTGACTCCCCGGTAGCATTCGGATACGTGGTTTTTCGCGCAGGGCCCTTGGTCTTTAGCCGCCCGGCGATTGAGGGCCTCTTCGAAGAAGCCCTCGATCGCCGGCCGGCCAAGAGAGACTGCAGACGAATCACGCTGCGTCGTGAGTATAATTCAGCGCATGAAATCATCCCTTTTGAATCGTCTGAGCGCCGAGCTCGAAACACTCAAAGAGCAAGGCCTCTACAAGAGCGAACGCGTCCTGACCAGCCCCCAGGGCGGCACCGTAAGAACCGCGGATCGCGAAGTCGTCAACCTCTGCGCCAACAACTACCTCGGCCTGGCCAACCACATGGCCGTGCGCGAGGCCGCCCACCGGGCGCTGGATCGCTACGGTTACGGCATGGCCTCCGTGCGCTTCATCTGTGGCACGCAAACGGTGCACAAGCAGCTCGAGGAGAAAGTGAGTCGCTTCCTCGGCACCGAAGACACCATCCTCTACTCGTCCTGCTTCGATGCGAACGGCGGGTTGTTCGAGACGCTGCTGGGCGAGGAAGACGCCGTGATCTCGGACTCGCTCAACCACGCCAGCATCATCGACGGCATCCGGCTGTGCAAAGCGCAGCGGCTGCGCTACGCCAACAGCGACCTCAACGAGCTGGAGAACTGCCTCAAGCAGGCCGCCGGCGCGCGCACCCGGCTCATCGCGACGGACGGCGTGTTCTCGATGGATGGCTTCATCGCCAACCTGAAAGGCATCTGCGACCTGGCGGAAAAGTACGACGCGCTCGTCATGGTAGATGACTCGCACGCCACCGGCTTCATGGGCGCACGCGGCCGTGGCACTCACGAGCACTGTGGCGTGATGGATCGCGTGGACATCCTGACTGGCACGTTCGGCAAGGCATTGGGCGGCGGCAGCGGCGGCTACATCGCCGCGCGACAGCCCATCGTTGACTGGCTGCGCCAGCGATCCCGCCCCTACCTCTTCTCCAACAGCATTCCACCCGTGGTCGCCGCCGTGAGCCTGCGTGTGCTGGACCTGCTGGAGACCTCGACCGACCTGCGCGAAAAGCTGTTCGAGAACGCCAGGTACTTCCGCGCCGGCCTCGAAAGTGCGGGCTTCGAGTTGAAACCGGGCGAACATCCCATCATTCCCGTGATGCTCGGGGACGCCACCCTCGCCGGCCGCGTGGCCAACCGGTTGCTGGAGATGGGGGTGTACGTCGTCGGGTTCTCGTTCCCGGTCGTGCCGAAAGGCCAGGCCCGCATCCGCACCCAGATGTCCGCCGCCCTCACTCGCCCGCAACTCGATCGCGCGCTCGACGCGTTCACGACCGCCGGCCGCGAGCTCGGCATTACGAAAGGTTGATCATGAAAGCGCTCGTCAAGAAAGAAGCTTCGCCCGGCATCTGGATGATGGATGTCCCCGAGCCGCAGGTCGGCCCGAACGACGTGCTGATCAAGATCGCCAAGACGGCGATCTGCGGCACCGACATGCACATCTACAAGTGGGATGAGTGGGCGCGGAAGACCATTCCGGTTCCGATGGCGGTGGGCCACGAATACTGCGGGAAGATCGTGCAGCTGGGCAGCGAAGTGCGCGGCTTCAGTGTGGGCGATCGGGTGTCCGGCGAGGGGCACATCACCTGCGGCTACTGTCGCAACTGTCGCGCGGGCCGGCGGCACCTGTGTCGGAACACGGTGGGCGTGGGCGTGAATCGTCCCGGCGCCTTCGCGGAATACCTGTCGATCCCCGCGTTCAACGCGTTCAAGCTCAACGACGCCATCCGCGACGACATCGCCTCCATCCTGGATCCGTTCGGCAACGCCACACACACCGCCCTCGCCTTCAACATGGTGGGTGAGGATGTGCTGATCACCGGCGCCGGCCCCATCGGCATCATGGCGGTTGCGATCTGTCGCTTCGTCGGCGCGCGCCATGTCGTCATCACAGATGTGAACGACTATCGCCTGGGCCTTGCGAAAAAGATGGGTGCTTCACGCGCCATCAACGTCTCGCGCGAGTCGCTCGACGCGACGATGAAAGACCTCGGCATGCAGGAGGGCTTCGATGTCGGGCTCGAGATGTCCGGCAACGCCGCCGCGTTCCGCGAGATGCTCCGCACGATGCATCACGGCGGCAGCATCGCCATCCTCGGCATTCCGCCGGGGGAAACGGCGATCGACTGGAACGAGGTGATCTTCAAGGGCCTCACGCTCAAGGGCATCTACGGGCGCGAGATGTTCGAGACCTGGTACAAAATGTCGAGCCTCCTGCAGAGCGGGCTCAACATCGACCCGATCGTCACGCATCACTTCGGCGTGCGGGAGTTCGAGAAGGGATTCGAGACGATGGGCTCCGGGCAGTCGGGCAAGGTCATCCTGGATTGGGCGTCGCTCTAGGAAAAGTCTGAACACCCTTCTGTGAAATCGGTCGTGGCCGAGCGCGGCGCCGGGTGCGGGCGCGCTCACCAGGGCCACCACCATCGTCGGCGCGCCTGTCGGATCCCGAGCGTCTGGAACCAGGTTGCGCATTCCGCTGGCGACAACTCGGACTCGATGACCACATCGGGCCTCAGCGCATCGAGTTGCGGACCGAAGAAGGCGGAATCCCAGCTCCTGGAGGCCTGGATGGCGGGCCACAGGAGCACGACACGTTCGCCCGCGACAACGGGGATCTCTCTTACCAGCGCTTCGCCCCAGATCGCGGAGCGAAGCTCGGGGACTTTCGAGCGCGGATCCCCGTAGTGCCACCACGCCTCGTCCTGCACGGCTTCTCGCGCCTTGCCGCGAGCCGCGGCTGCGACGAGGGGGCTCGGCGCGCGCCCACCGGGAATCCGTTCGCCCACCGTGGCCTGAATCAGCGAGAACAGATGAAAGCACGTCGCGACGTTCTCGTATCGCAATCGGAGCCCCTTCCCGCTCGGAACGTGAAGCAGGATCAGCGAGCCGCTGCTGCGCAGGAGCATCTCGCGGATCCAGGCCGCGCCAGCGGTGTACGCCTCCAGCGCTTCCAGCCGGTCGAGTAGCGCGAGGTCTTGGGAGAGCTTGGCGCGGAGGTCAGGAGTGCGCGCCAGGTGCGCGACGACAGAGGGCGCGAGCTGTTTCAGCGCGTCGAGCAACTGCGCTTGCCGCGGCGTCGGCCGTGGCACTTCCGAGCTGCCGCCCGGCGCGCTGGGGAGTTGCGCAAGCCATGACCGAAGCAGATCGATGATCGCGGGGGCGGATCGCTGGGCGCCGCCACGATCCTCGATCACGGCACCCAGCACGACTCCCACCCAGGCGGCGCCATGGGGTGAGAGCGTCGGCAACGCCAGCGCGGCTGTGGCTTCCTCCACCGCCGACGCATCATCGCGGGCACGCAGCAGGAAGCCTCGAGTGAGTTGTCGCAGCGTCTCCGAAGGCTCCCCTCCGGCGTACGCCGCGGCGGCGCTCAGGAAGGCGTCCACGCGCTGCTAACGGGCCGCGCGAGCTATTGAGCGGTACAGAAGCAGTAGGCGTAAATGCGGTTCGGCACCGACATCCGGTTGAGCCGATTCACTTCCTCGGCAATGGGGTCGAGCTTCTCGGCGATCTGCAGCAGCTTCTTCGTGCTGCTGTCGACGGAGAACAACGTCTTGATCGCCATGACCCGCACCTGAAGCGCCAGTTCCTGCGCCCAGGACAAGCTCGGCTCTTCGTACTGGAGCTGCCACTTGTCGAGCTTGGCGCGCTTCGCGGCCGCGGCCACCGCATCGTCGAACGACCCGAGGTGATCGACGAGCCCGATCTTTATCGCATCCGCGCCGGTCCACACGCGCCCCTGCGCGATCTCGTTCACTTCATCGCGAGTCTTGCGGCGGCCCGTCGAGACGCGGCCGAGAAACTCCTCGTAACCGCGATCGATGATCGCCTGGAGCACCTTCTTCGCGCTGTCGCCGAGCGGCCGGTCAAGCCGCAACTGCCCGGAGAATGGCGACGTGCCAACACCGTCAACCGTCACACCCACCTTGTTGAGCGTTTTATCGATCGTCGGAATCACCGCGAAAATACCGATGGAACCGGTGATCGTCGCGGGGCTCGCCCAGATTTCATCCGCGGGCGCCGAGATGTAGTAACCGCCCGAGGCCGCAAGATCGCCCATCGATGCCACGAACGGCTTGCCCGCCGCCTTCAGCATCGCGATCTCGCGATGAATCTCTTCCGCGGCCTGCATGCTGCCGCCCGGGCTATCGACGCGCAGGACCACCGCCTTCACGTTGTCATCCATCCGCGCTTCACGAATGAGCCGCGCCGTCGAGGAGCCCCCGATCGTGCCCGGCGGCTGGTCGCCATCGAGAATCTCGCCCGCCGCCACGACGACGGCGATCTTCGGCCCGTGCGACTCCAGCTTGTCGGCCGCGCGCACGATGCGAATGTAGTCGTGAACGGAAATGCCCTTGAAGCCGCCGTCCTCCTCGTCCTCGCCGACGATTTTCTTCACGAGCTCGTCGACTTCGACGCGGGACTTGATGCCCGTCACGAGTCCGGCCTTCTGCGCCACTTCCGCCGCGTGACCCTTCGACTCCGCGATCTGATCCGCGAAGGTCGAGGCGTAAGTCGAAACGTCTTCCGGCTGCAGCTTGCGCACGCGCGCAATCGAGCTCTGGTACGACTGCCACAGCGAGTTCAGGTAAACCGAGGTTTCTTCTTTCGCATCCGGCGAAAGATCCGTGCGCGTGTAGGGTTCAACCGCGCTCTTGAACCGGCCCACGCGGAATACGTTGATGTCCACGGCGAGCTTGTCCAGCGCGCCCTTGTAGAACATGTAGTAGGCCTCGTACCCGTCGACCTGCACCAGGCCCAGCGGGTCGATGTAGATCTCGTCCGCCTGCGCGGCGAGGTAGTACTGCGGCTTCTCGAACATCACGCCGTACGCGATGACCTTCTTGCCGGCTTTCTTGAACTCGCCAATCGCCTTCGCCAGTTCCTCGAGCGTGGGCTGCCCGGCGCCCTCGAAGTTCGAAATGTCGATCACGAGCACCGGCAGCCGCTTGTCTTTCGCGGCCGCGCGAATCGAGTCCGTGAGATCGCGCAACAACGTCTCGCGGCGGCCCGCGCCGCGCGCCTGGTCGATGGCCCGCTCGATGGGATCGCCCGACATCTGCTCGACGATCTGCCCCTCGGGCGCGATCACGAGCGCCGCCTTCTGCGGAATCACCGGCGTGGAAACCTTGAAGGCGCCGATGACGAAGCCGAAAATGAGGAGCAGCAGGATGAGGTGCAGGAACTTCCGCACCCAGTCGAGACCCCGCCCGATGGCGAGGAAGAAAGCGCCGATCGCGCGCATGTTGTGTCGAACCTTGCCTGCTAGCGCAGGCCTTCAGAAAACTACTTCTTGTACGAAATGCGGTAGATGGCGCCTTCCTGGTCATCCGACACCAGCAGCGATCCATCCGCGGCCCACTGCAGGTCCACCGGCCGCCCGGTCACCTTGCCATCGGCTTTGAGCCAGCCGGTCGCAAAGGGTTCATACCCAACGACCTTATCGCCATCGAGCTTCACCTGCATGATGCGATAGCCGATGGGCACGCTGCGATTCCACGAGCCGTGCTGAGCAATGAGAGCGGAGTTAGCGTACGCCGCCGGGAACTGGCCGCTCTTGTAGAAACGAACCGCAAGCGGGGCCACGTGCGGCCCGAGCTTCAACGCCGGCGCCACCGCCGCCGAGCAGGCTTTCAGCTTGCCAAACTCCGGATCCACGACGTCACCGGCGTGGCAGTACGGGAAGCCGTAATCCTTGCCCACCTCGTCGACACGGTTGAGCTCGCAGTCCGGCACGTTGTCACCGAGCAGGTCGCGACCGTTGTCGGTGAACCAGAGCTTGCCGTTCTTCGGCGCCCACGCGAACCCGAGGGAATTGCGCACGCCCTTCGCCACCGGCTCACGACCCGTGCCGTCCGCGTTCATGCGCAGGATCTGCGCGTAGCCGACATCGCCCTTGTCGCACACGTTGCACGGCGCGCCGATCGCGACATACAGCTTGTCGTCCGGCCCGAACGCGATGTAGCGCCAGCCGTGATGCTGCTCCGTCGGCAGGTGCGTGATGACCTTCGGCTTCGGCGGCTTGTCGAGATGGCTCTCGATGTCGTCGTAGCGAACCACCTGGTTCACTTCGCCGACGTACAGTGCTCCGTTGCGGAACGCGACACCGTTGGGATTGTTGAGGCCGGACAGCAGCGTCTTGACGACGGGCTTACCCTCGACCGTGCGGATGTAATAGACCTTGTCGGCCCCGCCGCCCATCCGCATGGAGCCGACGAACACGGTGCCCTTGTCGCCGAACGCGATCTCGCGGGCATTGGGGACCTTGTCGGTCCACACCTCGATCTGGAAACCGGGCGGCAGCTGCACGCCGGTGAGATCGGGCTTCGCAAAAGCGGAAGCCGCCGCGAGCGCCAGCACCGTTCCGACCCCGGCCTTCGCCGGTCCCGAAAGGCCGCGCTTCGCAGCGTGCCCCCGGCGCATTAGATCTTCTCTTCGATGCGCGCCGCTTTGCCCGACAGATCGCGCAGGTAGTACAGCTTCGCGCGACGGACGCTGCCGCGACGTTTCACTGAAATGTCGCTGATGGCCGGGCTGTAGGTCTGGAACACGCGCTCCACACCCTCGCCGTGCGAGATCTTGCGAACCGTGAACGAGGAGTTGAAGCCCCGATTGCTCTTGGCAATGACGACGCCTTCGTACGCCTGCACGCGCTCGCGATCGCCTTCGACCACCTTCACCTGCACGACGACGGTGTCGCCGGGGTTGAAGTCGGGTATTTCGCGCGTCATGCGCGCTTTTTCGATTGTCTGGATGATGTTCATGTTCGCTTCCTCTTATTCCGATTCGCCGCGTGCCCTGCGCGCCGCGAGAAATTCGTTCAACGCCGCGCTCGCTTCTTTGCCGAGCGCATTCTTCACAATCAAATCCGGCCGGCGCTGCCACGTGCGCGCCACGGCCTCCTTCAACCGCCACTTCGCGATATGCGAGTGGTTGCCGGACGATAGCACCGGCGGCACCGCGCAACCCTCGAAGCTCTCGGGCCGCGTGTAGTGCGGCCAGTCGAGCAGCCCCGCCGCGAACGACTCTTCCACATTCGACCGCTCGTCCCCGAGCGCGCCCGGTATCAACCTCGCCACCGCATCGATCAGCACCAGCGCGGGCAGCTCGCCGCCGGACACCACGTAGTCGCCAATCGACACTTCGCGATCGATGCCGAGCTCGATCACTCTCTCGTCGAGCCCCTCATACCGCCCAGCGACGAGGACGAACCCCGGCAGCTTAGCCAGCTCCTCCACGCCTTTCTGGCTCAGAACGGCTCCCTGAGCGCTCAGGTAGATGCGCGGACTGCCTTCCGGCACACGCGCATGCGCGGCTCGAATGGCGGCCAGCATCGGCTCCGGCTTCAGCACCATTCCGGGGCCACCGCCGTAGGGCCGGTCGTCCACCGTTTTGTGAACGTCCTGTGTGTGACGGCGCGGATCTTCCGTACCGACACTCAACAGCCCTCGATCGATGGCCCGGCTCAGCACGCCGAACTTCAGCGCGCCTTCCACCATGTCGGGGAAGAGCGTGACGACTTCGACGCGCATCGCGGTACCTTGCCTACTCAAGCACGGCCGGCCAGTCGACTACGACATGGCCCGCCGTCAAATCCACTTTCGACAGATGCTCTTTCGTGGCGGGCACCCAGTGTTCCTGCCCTGCCTCGCTGCGCACGACCATTACGTCGCCGCCGGGCGTCTCCACGAAATGCGTGACCTTGCCGAGCGCGACCCCTTCGAGGTTCGCCACGCTCAGGCCCACGAGATCCGCCTGATAAAACTCTCGCTTGCGCAGCTTCGGCAACACGCTGCGCGCAATGCTGATGACCGAACCTTGCAGCAGCGCTGCACGATCGCGGTCCTCGACGCCTTCAAACCGTGCCACCAGATTCGAACCGTGGAGGCGCGCTTCGACCACCTTATGCGCCACGGTGTTGAGCGACCAGCTTTGGTACTTGAGCAGCCGCTCCGGCGGGTTCGTGAAACTCTGCACGTGAACCCACCCCTTGATGCCGAAGGGCGCGCCGACGCGCCCGAGCTCCAGCGAATCTTTCTCAGCCATCGCGTCTTCTTCGAAAAGTCGAAGCTACCGCGAAGGCACGTGCCGAATCAGGCCGCAGCCTGCTTCTTGTACGTGCTGACGAGCTGCTTCACGCGGTCGGACTGCTGGGCGCCGAGGCCGACCCAGTGCTCGATGCGGGAAATATCGAGCTTCAGTTTGGGCTCGTTCTTGCGGGCGATCGGGTTGAAATAGCCGACCTGCTCCAGGTTCGAGCCGCCCTGACGCTTGCGGCTGTCGGTAACGACGACATGGTAGAAGGGCTGATTCGTTGCGCCGCGCCGGGTGAGGCGAATAGTGACCATTGCTGAGTGGTTGTCCTGAAAGTGCTTGGAGCCCTGACATCTGGGGCTCCCAAAAAAGAGCGCGGATTCTACGCAAACGATTGATTCGGCGGAAGAGGCTGGGGCAATTATGTTTTTGGCGGGTGTTGCCTGGCTTGCTTCTCTCGGCCGCAGGCTCGGCTTCTGGGACGCAGGCTCGGCCGATGCTCGAGTCGTCGGCCCTTTCCTCCTACTTCCCTTGCCCTGTCGGCCGCCGCCAGTGGCGGCTAAGAGCCCTCAATCGCCGGGCGGCTTGGGAGTTGTGGATCGCTCTGCCGTCCGGCGGCGGCTGGGTCGCAAAGGCCCCTGGCGGGCACCGGCCGTAAGACCGCATCCTGCGGGGCCTCTTCCGCGCGTAGTCCTACGCGCGGAAGCGCCCGCCAGGGGCCTTTGCGACCCAGCCGCCGCCTGCGCCCCCGCAAACTGTCGGTGCCATAAGATCGGAGGCACCAAACACCTTCTCGAAGAACGCTCTTAGTGACGGGGGAAGCCCGGCGGCATGCCGCCCTTGAAGGCACCCAGCATGCGTTTGAGCTTGCCGCCCTTCAGGTTCTTCATCATTCGCTGCATCTCGAGGAACTGCTTCAGGAGGCGGTTTACGTCCTGGACCTGCAGGCCGGAGCCGGCGGCGATGCGGCGGCGCCTCGAGCCGTCGATGATGCCGGGCTCGCGGCGCTCTTTTTTGGTCATGGAGTTGATGATGGCGATCTGGCGGCGGACCTCCTTGTCGCCCTGCCCTGGCTGCACCTTTTGGGACGCCATGGTGGGCAGTTTGTCCATGAGGGCGGAGATGCCGCCCATCGACTGCAACTGCTCGAGCTGACCCTTCAGGTCGTGCATATCGAAGCCCTTGCCCTTGATGACCTTCTTGGCAAGGCGTTCAGCCTCGTGGACATCGACGTTCCGCTGAACCTGCTCGACGAGGCTGACGACGTCGCCCATGCCAAGGATGCGCGAGGCCATCCGCTCGGGATCGAAGGGCTCGAGGGCTTCGGTCTTTTCGCCCATGCCCATGAAGACAATGGGCTTGCCGGTGATCTGGCGAACGGACAGGGCCGCGCCGCCTCGGGCGTCGCCGTCGGCTTTGGTCAGGATGACGCCGGTCAGATCCAAGGCGGCGGAAAAGGCCTTGGCGGAATTGATGGCGTCCTGACCGGCCATGGAGTCGACCACGAACAGGCGCTCCGCCGACGACACGGCAGCGTCGATGTCCTTCATTTCCTGCATGAGGGATTCGTCGACGTGGAGGCGCCCCGCCGTGTCGACGATGAGCACGTCCGCCACCGCGCGCTTGGCTTGTTCGAGCCCCTGGCGCGCGATGTCGGGCGGCGAAACACCGTCGGGCGCGCGCCAGAACTCGGCACCCACCTGCTGGGCCAACCGCTCGAGCTGAAGGATGGCCGCGGGCCGCCGGACGTCGGTGCTCACGAGGAGCACGCGCTTGCGCTCCCGTTCGATGAGCCAGCGGGCGAGCTTGGCGGCGGTGGTGGTCTTGCCGGCGCCCTGCAGGCCGGCGAGCAGCACCACGATGGGAGGCTGGGCCCGCAGGTTGAAGCCCTCGCGCTCACCCCCCATGAGCGAGACCAGCTCCTTGTGGATGATGCTGACGAACACCTGCCCCGGCGTGAGGCTTTGCGCCACTTCGGTGCCGACGGCCTTGGCCTTGACCGCCTCGATGAACGTCTTGATGACGGGCAGCGCCACGTCCGCCTCGAGCAGCGCCATGCGCACTTCGCGCAGCGTCTCGCTGACGTTGTCTTCTGTGATACGGCCACGGCCGCGCAGACTGTCGACGGTGCGGGCGAGCCGGGCTGTCAGGTTCTCGAACATGGCGGTTTTGGTCTGGGTCAGGGGAAACCGGGCCGGGAGTATACCGACACTTTTCTCATGGCCTCCTGCCGTAACCGATTTCCCAGCGGGGCGTCGCACACCCTTATGCTAGGGGCCGTACAGGGGAAGACGCCGCCCAAGCGGCGCGGGACAATCGAGGACACCGCCTTTGGATGACGCTCCGACGCTGATTCTGCTCGTTTCATTGCTCGCGCTGCTGATCGTGATCGCCTTCTCCTCCGGCACCGAAGTGGCGATGCTCTCGGTCAATCGCTACCGCATCCGGAACCGGGCGCAGAAGGGCGAGCGCTCGGCGAAGCTCCTCGAGAAGCTGCTGTCCAAGCCGGACGACTGGCTGGGCGCGAACCTGGTCATCCTCGCGGCGGCCAGCGTGTTCGCATCGGCGGTCGCGACCATCCTCGCGCAACGAACCGGCCATCGGTACGCGGTGCCGATCGTCGGCGCCTCGCTCACCATCGTGATGATCGTGTTCTGCGAGCTCGCGCCGAAGATCTACGCGGCCACGCATCCCGAGCCGGTCGCACTCAGCTCGTCCTACATCTATCGCGCGCTCGTGGCGGTCGCGCGCCCGATGCTGTGGGTAACGAACAAGCTGGCGTATGCGCTCCTTCGGATCTTCGGCGTCGTGCGTTCGAGCCGCGTGGACCAGACGTTGAGCACGGAAGAGCTGCGCACGGTTGTCGCCGAAGCCGGCCCGCTGATTCCCGCGCGTCACCGGCAGATGCTGCTGTCGATTCTCGACCTCGGCAGCGTCACGGTGAACGACATCATGATCCCGCGCCACGACATCGCGTCCATCGACGTCGACGAGAACTGGGAAGATCTGCTCGACAAGCTGCGACAGACGCCACACACGCGGCTGCCGGTGTACGACACCGAGCTCGATAACTGCCTCGGCATCCTTCACATGAAGCGCGTTGCGCACGAACTGGCGCGCGGCACGCTCACGCGGGAACGGCTCATCGAAATCGCGCGCAATCGCGAGCCGTACTACGTGCCCGAAGGCACGCCGCTGAACGTGCAGCTCTCGAACTTCCAGCGCAATCGGCGGCGCCTCGCGTTCGTCGTCAATGAGTACGGCGACATCGAAGGGCTCGTGACGCTCGAAGACATCCTCGAAGAGATCGTCGGCGAGTTCACGAGCGACCCGGCGACGATTACTCACAAGGATATTCACCCCGAGAAACCCGGCGTGTACATCGTGAATGCGAGCGCGACAATTCGGGCACTCAACCGAGCATTGCAGTGGGATTTGCCTACCGACGGGCCGAAGACCGTCAACGGGTTGCTCGTTGAGCGGCTCGAAGCGATTCCCGAGCCCGGCACCATGCTCAAGGTCGACAACTACGCGTTTGAAGTGCTGCAGACGGGGGACAACACCATCAAGACGGTTCGTGTGCAGTCGATTGCGCGGAGTGGGGCCGCGGCCTGATCAAGGAGCCCTCAGGCGTCGACGCCAAACGCGGCTTTCAACGCCTCATCGACGCGCGACACCGCAATCACCTGCAAGCCATCGAGCGCCTTGCGAGGCGCATTGTCCTTCGCCACCAGCGCGATCTTGAACCCCTGCTTCTGCGCTTCCTTCAACCGCTCCTCGCCATAGGCGACTGGCCGAACTTCCCCGGTCAGGCCAATTTCGCCAAACGCCACCAGCGAGTTGGCGAGGGCCTTGTCCTTCAGGCTCGAAGCGAGGGCCAGCACCACCGGCAAGTCCCACGCGGTCTCGTCGATCTGGATGCCCCCCACGACGTTCACGAACACATCGTGCTCCTGAAGCGATACACCTGCGTGCCGGTTCAGCACGGCCAGCAGCATCGCCACCCGGTTGGCATCCAGCCCCTGCGCGACGCGCCGGGGAGCCCCGAACCTCATTCGATCCACCAGCGCCTGCAGCTCGATGAGCAGCGGACGCCCCCCTTCGCGCGTCACCGTGACCACACTGCCGGCGGCCGGCTCGGGCGCCCGCGCCAGAAAGATCGCCGAAGGGTTACGTATTTCCCGCAACCCGCCTTCCGTCATCGCAAAGAACCCGAGCTCATTGACCGCCCCGAAGCGATTTTTCGTCGCCCGCACGATGCGAAACCGGCTCGTCGCCTCGCTCTCGAAGTACAAAACCGTGTCGACCAGGTGCTCGAGCACGCGTGGCCCCGCGATGGTGCCCTCTTTCGTGACGTGCCCGATCAGCATCACCGCCGTGCCGGACGACTTCGCGAACCGAACCAGTGCAGCGGTGCATTCCCGGAGCTGACCGACCGCGCCGGCGCTGGTGGCAATGGCCGCGAGCGAGACCGTCTGGATTGAATCCACCACCAGCAACGACACCTTGCGCTCCGCAGCGAGCGCGAGAATCGCATCGAGATCGTTCTCGGTAACAACTTCGAGGGAGCCCGCGCCGACGCTCAAACGCTGGGCCCGCGCGCCAACCTGCACTTCCGACTCTTCACCGCTTGCATACAAGACCCGCTGGCCGGCGGCGACGTGCGAAGCCACTTGCAGCAGAAGCGTGGACTTGCCAATGCCGGGATCCCCACCCAGCAGCGTCACGGATCCCTTGACGATGCCCCCACCGAGGACGCGATCGAGCTCGCCCTGCCCCGTGCCGACGCGCGTTTCCGCTCCCGCGAGCTCGGGACCGATGCTTCGTGGCGTGTTACGCACCGTGCCCGCCGGGACTTTGGTGCTGGCGGCACGCTGCTCCAGCGAATTCCAGGCCGAGCAGTGCGGGCACTGGCCCTGCCACTTGAGGGTTTCCCCTCCACATTCGGCGCATACGAAAACCGGGCTGGAACGGGCCATCAGGGATTTTGTAAGTACGTGAGTCTCAAGTTTGATCGGTGCGATTCGAGCCGACTTTGGCTAGGATGCGCTGCCTGCGGCGCCGATTACGGGTTTGTGAACGCCCGCTCGGACCTGTCGCGGGGCAATGCTAGCGTATGCCGTCTATTACCGGGTCGGGGAGACGGCACGTCCGGGGTCTCAAGTGGTGACTGGGAGAACACATTTGGTGGGCGTTGAGCGCTGCCCGGCGGGCATGCGCGCGCGTGCCCGCGCGCGCACGAATGTGATGTACCTCACAGTCCGCAGCCGCGGAGATCAAGGATGACGTTGCGTTCGAAGATCCGCTGCGTCGGGATGACGGACACAGGCAAAGTCCGCGAGCACAACGAGGACACGATCGCCGCCGATGGGGACATCGGGTTGCTCGTGCTGGCCGACGGCATGGGTGGCTACAACGCTGGTGAAGTCGCGAGCGGCATCGCCGTGAAGACGGTGCTGAACCTGATCCGCGAGCAGGTGGAGCGTGAAGACCTCACCGTGCTCGACAAGGACAGCGGCATGACCCGCCCGAGCATCATCCTGCGGGATGCGATCCATCGGGCCAACAAGATCATCTACCAGACCGCCCGCTCCCAGCCCCAGTGCGAAGGCATGGGCACCACGATCGTGGCGGCGCTGTTCTTCGACAACCGCGTCTCGATCGCCCACGTGGGCGACTCGCGCATGTATCGGCTTCGAAGCGATCGCTTCGAGCAGGTGACGATGGACCACTCGCTCCTGCAGGAGCTCGTCGATCGCGGCTTCTACTCCGCCGAAGAGGCGCAGCGGGCCGCAAACAAGAACTACGTCACACGGGCGCTCGGCGTGGAGCCGAACGTCGAGGTGGAACTGCAGGAAGCGACAGTTCAGAAGGGCGACGTGTACGTTCTGTGCTCTGATGGGTTGTCGGACATGGTAGAAGACGACGACATTCACTTAACGATCAGCACCTTTAGTGCTAATCTGGATACGGTCGCTAAACAATTGATTCAATTAGCCAATGACAATGGAGGTCGGGACAACGTCTCGGCTGTCATGGCCCAGGTCATCGACGCGTTCCCGGCCAACAAGGGCATCGTCGATAAGATTTTCCGCTGGTTCGGCTAAGGCGAGGCGTACATGGCAAGGTTGGTCTTGAGCCTGGATAGCCAGGTGATGGCGGAATACAACATGAACAAGGAGCGCTACACGATCGGGCGCCTCCCTGACAATGACATCCGCATCGACAACCCGGCGGTGAGCGGCCATCACTCGCTGATCATCAATATCCTCAACGATTCGTTCCTCGAGGACCTGAACAGCACCAACGGCACGTACGTCAACGGCAAGCTCATCAAGAAGCACGCGCTTCAGCATGGCGATGTCGTCACCGTGGGCCATCACCAGCTTCGCTTCGTCGAGGATGACGAGGCGCAGGATGAGTTCGAGAAGACGATGGTGATCCAGCCGTCGTCCCGCCCCGTCGACAAGCTGCGTTCCGCCTCCGCCGTGGCTGACAGCGTTTCGGCTGGCATCTCCGCGACCGGCGCCCGCAAGGCGCTGAATACCGATGGCATGACCGCGCCGAAGAAGGCAAAGCTTCAGGTGCTGTCGGGTGCGTTCGCGGGTCGCGAGCTCGATTTGAACAAGGCGCTCACGACGCTCGGTCGCCCGGGCGTGCAGGTTGCGGCGATCACGCGTCGCTCCGATGGCTTCTTCATCGTGCACGTCGACAGCGGCAAGGATGGTGACTTCCCGCTGCTCAACGGCTCGGCGATCGGCTCGAACGCGACGCGTCTCACCGATAACGACGTGATCCAGCTCGCCGGGGTGAAGATGGGGTTCTTCGAAGGCGCCTGATCCGGCGCCCCGCTCACACCGCGTCGGTCACAGCCTCGGCCGGCCTGGATCCCCGTTGTTCGTGCTAATGGCGCGCGAGTTGCGGTCGATGTCCTGCTTGATCGTCGCGTTCGTTTCCTTCCACTGCGCGTACTGATCCTCGTTCATGCAATACGCCTTCGCGAGTTTCGAGCCCAGCGTCGGGCCGTTGTCACAGTAGAAAGTCTTGCCGTCGCGAACGACCTTGCGGAACGGGCCGGTATCTTCCTTCTTGTAAGTGCCCGCTTTCTTCGCGGCGGCTTCGGCCGCCGCCTTCTGCATCTGAGTGGGCTGCGAGGCGCAGCCCGCGGCGAGCAGCGATGTGGCGAGGAGTAATGCGTGGAGCTTCTCGACTCTCATGGTCTTGATCCCTTTCGTCATGCGGCCTTGGTTCAACTGTCGAATCGCCAGCCCCACGCGGACGACTCGACCACTTATCTCATGATGCCTTCCGCATAAGAATCCGGCACGAAGTTCGCGAAGCGCGAGTACATGCCCTGGAAGGTGAGCGTGAACATGCCGATTTCACCGTTGCGATGCTTGGCGATGTGGATTTCGGCGATGCCTTTGCGGGTGGTGTCCTTGTCGTAGACTTCTTCGCGGTAGATCAGAAGGATGATGTCGGCATCCTGTTCTATCGCTCCACTTTCGCGCAGGTCCGACATCACCGGCACTTTGTTCTCGCGCTGCTCGACGCCGCGATTCAGCTGCGAGAGCGCGATCACCGGAATGTGCAGCTCTTTGGCGAGCGCCTTCAGGCCACGCGAGATTTCGGAAATCTCGGTGGCGCGGTTCTCCTTCGTGCCGGGCACCTGCATCAGCTGCAGGTAGTCGACGACCACCAGATCGAGCCCGTGCTCGCGCTTCACGCGACGCGCGCGGGCGCGCAGATCCGTGGGCGTCAGGCCCGGCGTTTCGTCGATGAAAATCTTGGCTTCGGAAAGTTGGGACGTGGCGCTCGTGATCCTCACCCAGTCTTCATCCTGGAGGCGACCGCTTCGCAGGTTGCCGAGATGCACGGTGCCGATAGACGAGAGCAGACGCGTGAGCAGCTGCTCCGAAGGCATTTCCATGCTGAAGATGCAGACCGAGGATTTGTTCTTCGGACTGACGGCGGCGTACTCCGCCATGTTCACGGCGAGCGTCGTCTTACCCATGGACGGCCGGCCCGCCACGATCACGAGGTCACCGGGGCGCAGCCCGCCGGTGATCCGGTCGAAATCCGTGAACCCGGTGGGCAGCCCCTGCAGGGAGTCCGGGTTCTGATACGCGGCGTCGATCTTGTCGATCAGATCCGGCAGCATCGCGCGCGCGATCACCGCGCCATCGCGTGCACCGAAACCGGCTTCCGCGATCTCGAATACTTTCTGCTCGGCCTTGTCGACGAGATCCCGCGCGGTGTGCCCTTCCGTGTTGAACACGGATGCGGCGATCTCGGAACCGGCGCTGATGAGCTGCCGAAGCAGCGAGCGCTCGCGCACCAGCTCCGCATACGCGCGAACGTTTGCCGCCGTGGGCGTGTCGCGCGCGAGCGTGCCGAGATACGCGAGGCCGCCGGCGTGATCCAGCTCGCCGAGCTTCTGGAGCTGCTCGGAGACCGTGATGACGTCGCAGGGCTTGGCCTCACCCGCGAGCGCGGCGATGGCGTCGAAGATCAGGCGATGATCGGGGCGGTAAAAGTCCTTCGCCCGCACCATGTCCGCGACCTGGTCCCAGGCGCTGGTGTCGAGCAGGAGGCCGCCGAGCACGGCCTGCTCGGCTTCGATCGAATGCGGAGGAGTACGGACCTCGGCCAACGAGCCGAGGTCCCGTCTGCTTTTTGCTGAATCTGCCACCGCGCCACTCTACAACAGCAGCGGCACGGCGGGAGCAACCAGCGGGCATGTTACTGCCCGCGAATCACTCTTCGGCGATGATCGAGATCGCCAGCGGCACGTCGACGTCGGCGTGCAGGTGCAGGTTCACCGCGTGATCGCCAACCGTGCGGAGCGCGCCGTTGGGCAGGCGCACTTCACTGCGCGCGATGTTGAAGTTCTCGCGCTTCAGTGCCTCGGCGATGTCGGCGGTGCCGACCGAGCCGAACAGCTTGCCTTCCGTGCCGGCCTTGGCGCGGATTACCAGCTTGAAATCCTTGAGCGCGACCTGGCGCTCTTCGGCGGACACGAACTGGTCGCGCGCGATCTTCTCGAGCTCGGCGCGGCGTTCTTCGAACTTCTTTACGTTGGTGGGCGTGGCGAGCGTCGCCTTGCCTTCCGGCAGCAGGAAGTTGCGGCCGAAGCCGGACTTCACCTTGACGCGATCGCCGATGTTGCCAAGGTTGGCAACCTTCGTCAGCAGAATGACTTCCATTACGGTGCTCCCCGACTCAATGCTGGTCGGTGTACGGCAGCAGCGCCAGGAAGCGCGCGCGCTTCACGGCGACAGCGAGCTGCCGCTGGTAAAAGGACTTCGTGCCGGTGATGCGGCTCGGCACGATCTTGCCCGTCTCGGTGACGTAGCCCTTGAGCGTGGCAAGGTCCTTGTAGTCGATGTACTTCACGCCTTCGGCGGTGAAGCGGCAGAACTTCTTCCTACGGGAGAAGCGGCTATTCGAAGCGGGTTTCATGGCCATGGTGGTGTTCTCTTTCCAGTGCCTGGCTTAAGCGTTATCGCCCGGGCCGTCGTCATCCGACGAGGGGCCGCGGCGGGAGGGGCGGTCATCGCGATCGCGACGGTCATCGCCATCGTCGTCATCGCCGCGCGGGCCGCGGTCACGACGCGGACGATCGCCGCTGGCCTCTTCTTCCTCGGCCCTGGCCATCGGCGAAGGTTCGGTCACGGCCTCATCCATGCTCACGACCAGGTGGCGCAGCACCGCGTCGCTGAAGCGGAACGCGCCGGTAAGCTCATCGAGCGCCTTCTGATCGCACTCGACGTTCACGAGAACGTAGTGGGCCTTGTGGACCTTGGCGATGGGATAGGCGAGCTGGCGACGGCCCCAGTCTTCCAGGCGATGGACCTTGCCACCGTCGGTTGCGATCAAGCCCTTGTAGCGCTCGATCATCGCGGGGACCTGCTCGGACTGGTCCGGATGGACCAGGAAAACGATCTCGTAGTGCCTCATGTGTTCCTCCTTAAGGATTGGTGAGCCACCCACAGCGAGGCGTTGCGTGGTGTGGCAAGGAGACTGACCGGTCGGCTTTTTAGGTGCCGGCGGGCAGCCCGTGCCCGGGTGGTCCGGGCGGGGGCGCGCATCGTACAGAAAGCGGCGCCGGGTCTCAAGTGCGGCTTTTGGATCAACGGGTTGACGTTGACCTCTTGATCTTAGCCGCCCGGCGATCGAGGGCTTCCTAAGAGGGCCCTCGATCGCCGGGCGGCTCAAGAGAGCGGCGGCCAGCCAGCTAAGAACCCGTCGCCCTCTGACGCACAGCTTCATAGAGGAGCATGGCAGCTGCCACCGACACGTTGAGACTCTCAACAGCCCCCAGGCTCGGCAGCCGAACGATGAAATCGCAGGTCTGCCGCGTAAGCTGCCGCAAGCCGCTGCCTTCAGCGCCGAGCACCAGCGCCACCCCACCCTTCAAATCGGATTCGTACGCCAGTTTCGGCCCGTCGGCATCGGCACCGACGACCCAGAGCCCGGCCTCCTTGAGCAGCTTCAGCGCGCGCGAGAGATTCGTCACCGAAACGACCGGCGTCGTCTCCGCCGCGCCGACCGCCACCTTGCGTGCCGTCGCATTGAGCTGCGCGGCCCGGTCCTTCGGCACGACGACGGCAAGCGCGCCGCACGCATCCGCCGTACGCAGGCACGCGCCGAGGTTGTGCGGATCCTGCACGCCGTCGAGCACGAGCACGATCGGATCCTTCGCCGCCTCCAGCGCCGCGACGAGATCGTCTTCCGTCCACGGCGGCAGCGGCTCGATTTCCGCAATGACGCCCTGGTGCGCTACATCCCCCAGCTGCGAAAGCACACGGCCGTCGACTCGCTGCACGGGGCAGCCACCTTCGCGGGCGAGCTCCTCTATTTCCTTCGTGCGCGGATCGTCACGCCGCTCGGCAAACTTCACCGCCTTCACGCGCTCCGGATGTCGGGCGAGCATCGAACGAACCGCATGCAGGCCGTAAATAGTTTCGTTCTTCATTCCTGTTCCGGAACCAGCGCGAGATCGATGAGCCCTTCGATGGGATTCACCGCCGTCACGATCACGCGAATGTGCGCGCCGGTGCGCAACTGACGCCGGGTGCGCTTGCCGACCCACGCATGACCACCCTCGTGCATTTCGTAGTCGTCGTCGCGGAGGTTGTCGATGTGGAGCAGGCCGTCCACGCCCACATCGAGAATCTGCACGAAGCAGCCGAACTCGACGACGGTGGTAATGAGCCCGCGGAACGTCTGCCCGATACGCTCGCGCAAGTACGTGCACTTGAGGAAAGTGGACACGTAGCGATCGGCTTCATCCGACCTCTTTTCCAGCTTCGACAGGCTGTCGCCCATCGCGGCAAGCTGCTCGCCTTCGTAGCGAACCGCCGAGCCGCTATTGTCGTTGATGCGCGCCTTCAGCGTTCGATGCACGACGAGGTCGGGGGTAGCGACGAATCGGCGACGTGAAGTGCGCGTACTGCGTGAGCGCCAGGCCGAAGTGCCCGATGTTCGCCGGCTGGTATACCGCCTGCGGCATGGCCCGAACGATGAGCGACTCGATGAACGGGCGGTCCGCCGTATCCGGCAGGCGCTTGGTGATCGCCTGGAGATCGCGCGTCGTTACCTCTTCCGGCAGGTGCGCTTCGATGTTGAGCGAAGCGAGCGCTTTCGTGAGGCGCTCCAGCTTGGTTTCGTCCGGCGTGCCGTGCACGCGGTAGAGCGTGCCGGTCTTCGTTTCCTCGAGCTCGCGCGCGACGGCGACGTTCGCGAGGATCATGCACTCCTCGATGAGCTTGTGCGCATCGTTGCGCACGCGCAGCTCGATGGCGCGCACGCGCTCGGAGCCGTCGATCACGAACTCGGCCTCGGCCGCGTCGAACTCGAGCGCGCCACGCTTCGTGCGCGCCTTGAACAGCGCGCGATACACCTCGACGAGCACCGTCAGCGGGTCGAACAAAGCACCGAGTTTCTCGCGCGCCGCCGTTTTGCCTTCGAACAACGCCTCATTCGCGACGGTGTATGTCAGCCTCGCATGCGAGCGCATGGTCGCCGGATAGAACCTCGCCTCCTTCAAGACACCCAGCTTCGTGACGATCATGTCCGCCACGAAGCAGAGTCGATCGACGTTGGGAGCGAGCGAACACAAGTTATCCGACAGCGCATGCGGCAACATCGGCACGACACGCGTCGGAAAGTAAACCGACGTGCCGCGCTCCACCGCGCCGGCATCGAGCGCCGTGCCCGGTCGCACGTAATGACTCACATCGGCGATGGCGACGAGAATACGGAAGCCGGCCGGGTGCCTCTCCGCGTACACGGCGTCGTCGAAATCCTTCGCGTTGTCACCGTCGATGGTGACGAGCGGCAAGTCGCGGATGTCCGCACGCCTGGGGATCTCGGCGGGATCCACCTTGTCGCCGAACGCCGCGGCCTCCCTCAATGCCGCCCCCGAAAAGTCGTGCGGGAGCTCGAAACGGGCGATCGCCGACTCCGTCGCCAGCTCGACCGGACGATCCGGATCGAGACGTTTCTGCACGCGTGCCTGGGGGGGCGCGTTGTCTTTCGCGTGGCGAGTGATCAACGCGATGACCCAGTCGCCGTTGCGTGCATTCCCGAGGTCGGGAAGCGCCACACTGCATCGAAGCTGCAAGCGTCGATCGGCCGCATTCACCCACGCGGCCTTGCCGTGCATTTCGACCGTGCCGAGGAATGCGTTGACGCCGCGGCCTGTGATCTCCTGCACTTCGCCGAGCCAGCGATCGCTCGCGTCGCGGCTCACGCGAACTCGTGCGCGGTCTCCGTGCATGAGCCCGCGCATCTCGCGCGGCGGTATGAACACGCTGTCGCTCATGCCTTCGACGCGGAGAAAACCGTAGCCCGCGCGATGCGCGCTCACCGTGCCCTCGACGACATTGCCGGGCCTCACCTGCAGCGTATCGCTGCGGCTGGACGCCTCTGGATTCGCGCTTTTGTCCGTGCGGCCCGGCTTGACCGCGGGATTCCCACCGCGAATTCCCCGCACATGCTTGGGGCTTCCGCCCTCCGTTCCTTGGCCGCGATCGCGTGACCCGAACTTGGTTCTGCGTCTATTCAATTGACAGCCCCTGACCCCGTGCGTACATTGCCGCGCCTTCGCACCCGTGCCCGGGTGGCGGAATTGGTAGACGCACTAGCTTCAGGTGCTAGCGGGTAACTCCGTGGAGGTTCGAGTCCTCTCCCGGGCACCAGACGGTCCTTCTCATCCCGTCTCAAGCCGTATCGCCCCATCTCAGGGGCCATTGTAAGCGGTTCATTTCTCAAGTCTTTTCTCTTCTTTCGACGCTCAGGCCGTCTCATTGCAGCTCACCCCAGCGCGATTCGAAGCCGGGTAACTTTCTGGGTAACTTTGGCCCTGTTTCGAACAGGGACTCGAACCTCGAACACGACGCAAAGGTTGCCCGGATGAGTCGGTTCTATCGTCTTGAGGCGCTGCCATGCTGACCGATGTCACGGTCCGGCAGGCGCGGCCGAAGGGGAAAGAATACAAGCTCTCGGATCAGCGCGGGCTTCTACTGGTGGTGCGGCCCACTGGCGCCAAATGGTGGAGGCTGCGCTACCAGTTTCAAGGCAAGGAGAAAATGATCAGCCTGGGCGTGTACCCGGACGTCTCCTTTCGTGACGGCCCACGATTTCCAGTGGCAATTGCTCGAGCGCAAGTGCCATAACACCGGTGCCCATCGTCACCGCAAACCAGTTGGGTAAAACCCTTCGCGAGGCCGCTCATCGCCTCGAAGATGCGGCCTGCGCGCTGCACGCCGCTACGTGACTTGTTTATTCGTACGAAATACGAATATTCCAAAGCAGGCCAGCACGATCGACAGGATCGGATTGACCAGATTCAGGAACGTGTACGGTATGTAGGAGAACGTCCCGACGCCCAGCGTGCCGGCCATGAACGCGCCGGCCGTCGACCAGGGCACCAGTGCCGCAGTCTGTGTCCCACCCTCCTCGAGCAGGCGACTGAGCAGTCTTCTCTCGAGCCCCGCGTCATCGAACGCCTTGCGATAGGCGCCGCCATTCAGAATGATCGCCATGTAGTTCGCGCCCATCGCAACGATGGACAGAAACGTCGTCCCGATGACCAGCGGCACGAAGTACCGGTCGGAGGAAATCTTCTCGATGGCTTTATCGATCAGCACCCCGACGTAGCCCACCATTTCGAGCACCCCTCCCAGGCACAACGCCAGGAAGGCCAATGAAAAGGTGTCCATCATGCTCTGGATGCCGCCTCGGAGGAGAATGGCATCGACGAGCTTGAAGCCCGAGACCTGGGTGTAGCCACTGTAAATGGCAGTCAGCGCGCTGCTGAGGCTCGATCCCTGAAACACCACGTCGACCAGCGTTCCGGAAAAGGCTGCAGCCATCATCGCCGGCACCGGATGGACCTTCGCGATCATCAGCGCGATTAGAAGCCCCACTGGCAGCAGCACCCACAGACTCATACTGAATTTGGCAGCCAGCGTGGTCTGAATGTGCGCAATTTCCTGCATGTCGACATTGCCGTGCGTTGCATAGGAAAAGCCGACGACCGTGTACAGAATGAAACAGATGACGTAGGCCGGAACAGTCGTATAGGCCATGCCCACGATGTGCCTGTAGATGTCGGTGTCGGCCGCGGCGGCTGCCAGGTTGCAGGTATCCGAAAGCGGCGACATCTTGTCGCCGAAATAAGCGCCCGAGATCACCATCCCCGCCGTCACCGGTGCGGGAAACCCCAGACCGGAGCCGATCCCCATCAATGCCAGACCCACCGTGCCCGCCGTGCCCCACGACGTTCCGGTTGCAAGAGACGTGATACTGCAAACGATCAGACCCAGCGGCAGAAAATACTTCGGATTGATCAGATCCAACCCATAGTAGATGAGTGCCGGCACCGTGCCCGAGTGAATCCATGCTCCGATGATGGCGCCGATCTGGATGAAGATGATCATCGCCACCATGGCTCTGCCGAGGCTGCTGCGCATCCCCTCGATCAGCTCATCCGTGGAGTACCCGTATCTATAAGAGAACGCGGCGGTCAGTATGATCGACAGTAGCAGCATCACCTGGATTGGGATGTCGTACAGCACGATCCCGACCAATATGATCGCGATGACGCTGGAGCAGATGAGAGCGGCCGCGGCCATCGACGGTCTGCGCTTGGGTGCCACTGGAGTGGTCAAGATTATCTCTCTATGAGCCCGACATGCGCCGCCGCACCGCAGTCCGGAACGTATCACGGGATTCGGCGCTGTGGATGGTCACATAGTCCGTTGGATACTCCTTACCCGTTTCCACGTGCAGGCTGACGAACACCGGGCCGGGCATTGCCAGCACGTTCCGGATCTCGCGCCGGAACTCATCGAGATCCGAGAAGGAACAGGTGTAGGCGTAGCCTGCCTCTTTCGCGATCCGATCGAAGTGGATCGACTGTGCGCCTGGAATGGGATAGCGACCGTTGACCTCGTAGATCCCGTTGTGGCACACGAAGTGAGTCAGGTTCTTAGGGCGCCGGCTGCCTATGGTGACGAGCGACCCAAGGTTCATCAGCAAGCTGCCGTCGCCGTCGAGAACCACAATTTTCTCATTCGGCATCGCCAGGGCCAGACCCAGCGCGTGTGATGACGCCTGCCCCATCGCACCGACGCACAGGTAGTTGAGCGGATGCGGCCGGATATTCATCCAGTCGAATGCGGACTGAAACACCGGCACGACGATCGTGTCCCCAATGTGCCCGGCGAGGATCTCCAGCGCCTGATCTCGCTTCATCATGCGTCACCTGTCGGTGTCGTCGCGATCAGCAAGGCAATGGGTCGGGAGTTCTCATAAGCCCAATCTATGCTTTCACTCACGAGTTGTGCGTGACTCTCCCCGGTGAGGACCTTGTAGCTCAGGCCCATCGCCGCGCAGATCGGCTCGAGAATCCGAATACCCAGCTTTCCGGAGTCGAGCGGCGCTCGGTCAGGCTCCATACCCTGCAGGCCCACGATCATGACGATCGGGAGCTGGTACTCCATCGCGATACAGCGAATCGCATTGATGGAGTCCAGAAAGCCCGTGTGCTGTATCAGCAGGGCGGCGCGCTTATTACAGTAGGACAACGCCGCACAGATGGACACGCCCTCGTCTTCCTTGCAGACAGGAACCAGTGTGAAGTCGGCGTCCCGCGTGATTGGCCAGAGAATCGCATCGCAGGTCACGATATCCGGAAGAGCCGCGATCACTTCGACGCGACTTTTCTTGAGCGACCGAATCAGCGACGCACCCTTCAAGGCAGTGGAATCGGCCATCAACGCCTCGCGTTATGCGCAAAGAAGTCCCGAAGATGATCGAGGACCTGCGTCATCTCATCCTCGAGCCCGATTGTGAAACGTATGCAGTTCGCGAACGCGGCCGCGGGGAACCGGCGCACCAGGACCCGCTTGCCATAGAGATAGTCGTACACCGCCGCCGCCGTGCAGATCTCCGGATTGAATCTAGCCAGGACGAAATTGGTCTGGCTCGGATAGACGTGCACGCCCATCTCCGTCAGCCGAGCGGCGAAGGCGCGCTTGATTCGCAGATTCTCCGCCTTGACGTACTCGACGTAGCCATCGTCGCTCAGCGACGCCAACCCGCACGCCAATGCTACGTTGGACACGGGGTACATGATGCCGATGGCTTGTATGACCTTCGCAACGTCCTCCGGCGCATACAGCCACCCGAGCCGCACACCCGCCAGCCCATGGATCTTGGAAAACGTCCGCGTCATGACGACGTTCCGGTTCTCTTCGACCATCTTCCACGGGTCCTCGAAGTCGACCGCATCGACATATTCGAGATAGGCCGAATCCAGAACCAGAAGCACGTTGGCCGGCAGCCGCTCGTGCAGTCGACGCACCTCAGCGCGCGACAAGTATGTCCCGGTGGGGTTGTCGGGATTCGCGATCATGACAACGCGCGTACGCTCAGACACGCACGAGAGAATCGAGTCGACGTCGGCCTTGAAGTCCTTGTCAGGTGCGGCGACCGGGACGGCGTCGTTGCCGTACGCGTAATTCGGAGTCTTTTGATAGCCGTTGACGCTGTAGATCAGCTCGTCTCCCGGAGACAGATAGGTACGCGAGAGACGAGCCAGCAGGTCATCGGAGCCAAAACCGCAGACGATGCCGCGCGGGTTCAGCTTGAATCGGCTTGCCAGAGCCTCCGAGAGCCGCACCACTGCGGCATCGGTATATCGATTGATACCGTCGAGCGCACCCTTCCCCGCTGCAATCGTCGTCTGACTCGGCCCGTAAGCACTTTCGTTCGACGCGATATTGATCAAGGGATCGACAGCCGGGCCACTGCCCGGCGCGATCATGTGAGGCCGAATTTTCAGGATCCCCGGACGGGGCGTTAACATAGATATTTCCCTGAGACATATCGCGGCAGCAGCAGCTGCTAGAAGTTCATCCTGACACTCGCCCAGGCCGTGCGACCGACAGGGTCGTAGTTGGCCGGATCGGTGTTGTCCTGCACCTGCTGATTGCCGAGCATCGGCGGGGAATGATTGAGCAGATTCGTGCAGCCGAGCGTGACCAGGAAGATGTCGCTGATCTTCCAGGAGCCGGAGATGTCGAAGTAGCTCGTGTTCGGCGTGGTCTGTGCTTCGGGCGGAATCGTATTCCTCAGCGACGTAACGGTGTCGGTCAGGCCGAGCGCCTCCGCCTGCGCAAATCTCGCGTCTTCCATGCCCTTGAGCCAGCGCCACCGCGCTGTCGCGGAAAAGCCCGCGTTCATCCAGCTCAAGCTCGTCACGATCCTCGTCTTCGGCGTACCTGAACCGATGATCTCCGCACCGCAAGGCGGCCCGAAATGACCCGAGCAGTTCACGAATGGCAGGACCGCGCTTGCCTGGAAACCGTTCTTCGGCTGATTGTTTGCGAGTATCGACAAGCCGAGCTTGCCGGGCAGGTGACTGTTGATCTTGTCCATGTCGAGACTTGTCCTGATTTCCGCATCGACGCCGTATGTCGATTTCATCGACACGTTCGTCAGCGGCGAGAGGACGGGATTGATGTTCCCGAGCGAGTCGCGCGTCACGTTGGCGCAAAGCGGACTGCTCAGGTTCTGAGCGAAGAAGCACGAGGTGATGTTGTTCCCGACGCCGCCGCCGAACGGCGCGATCGCGTCGGCCAGATCGATGTTGTAGTAGTCGACCGTGAAACTGAAGTTGTTCAGAACGCTCGGGAACAGCGGAGGCGTCATCACCACACCCGCCGTGTAGGAGTTCGCGGTCTCCGCCTTCAGGTTTGGATTGCTGACCTGGGTCGCGCTTACCGAGTTATTTGCACTGATGAAGCCGGTCGGCGCGCCCCAGGCATTGCAGAAACTCTGCTGGCCCGCCGTCTGCAGCACGCCCGTACGCTTGTCGCAAGGGTCGCTGAAGGTAATGAGCCCCGCGCCCTGGTTCGGCGCGAACAGTTCCAGGATGTTCGGCGCGCGAATCGCGCGCTGCTTGCCGCCGCGAATCGTTATCCAGTCCACCGCAGGCAACGTCCACTCGCCACCCCATGAGTAGGTGTTGGCGTCTCCGATGGTGCTGTAGTCGGAGCGACGAACGGCTCCCCTGACATTCAGGGATTTTGCGACGACCGAATCCTTCAGCAGCGGGATGTTGATTTCGGCGTAGTACTCGGTGAGGTCGTAGGTTCCATGAGTGGGCAGCACTGGGAGATTGTTGATCTGCTCTCCGCTATCGGGCTGCGCACGGTATTCCTCTTTGCGCCACTCAACGCCCGCCGCGGTCGCGATCGGGCCCGCACCCAGGCTGAGCACTTCGGGCAGGTTGCCATGCAGGTTGAGCGCGGCGTTCTCGAACATGTAGTCAGACGTGTCGTTGTAGTTGATGAGCACGTAATTGAAGGCGGCCGGGGAAATGTTGCCGGGTCCCCAGATATTGAGTGGGGCACAGCCGCCGCTCGGATCGATACACACCGGCTCCCCGTTGGCGCCGGCCTTCACGTTCATCGCCTGATAGAACTTCTGCGGATTGATCCCGTTGTTGTTGCGTTCCGTCGTCGTCGCCGTACCCTTCTGGAAGTACGCGTCGTATGCCCATCCGCTGTCGAACAAGTCACCTTTCAGGCCCGTCGTCACCTGATACGCGATGCGCGAGTAGTACTGAACTCGCGGCAGGTCCTCTGGCAGGCGGCCACCCAGAGACTGGATGAGATATTGGCCGGCCGGCGTGCCAACCGGATTGGTACGCGCCGCCGAGGCCGCGATGATCGACTTGGCGGCGGATGAGAGATACGGATTGTCTACGTAGTCGAACAGGACGTTGTTGGTCGAGCTGATGGAGATGGGCGCCGGCGCACCGTTCGTATCCGAGTTCTGTCGCATGAACGTGCCGGAGGCATAGCCTGTCGCGAATGGCAGCAGCTGATAGTCCGTCGCGAAATGCATTTCGATTCGGTTGTACGGAATCTGCAGGTAGCTCGGCGGACCGAAGTTGTAGAGATCCTGGGGATTGCGAAACGCCAGAGGATTGCCGCTCGAGTCGAACGTGATGCTGTTCACCGCAAGCGTGGATCCCGAGTACCCCGGCAGAGTCGTTGGAATGACGGCGGCGGGCAGCACCAGCCGCGTTCCGGGCACCAGCGAGCTTCCGCCGAGCACCAGCGCCGGCTTTCCATTGATCGTCCCGTCTCTGTACACGATGCTCGTGTACGGTCGCGCCGCTTCCAGGATCTCGGCGCGATTGGTGTAGTTGGCATACACCATGATGTGCCCGCGGTCTTCCGCGTACTTCGTGCCGCCGAGCAGGTCGAGGGAATACGTCGTGCCGTCGTAGTACGGAATAGTCTTCCTGTAGTTGGCGTCGATCTGAAAACCCTCGAAATCGTCGTTGAGCACGAAGTTCACCACGCCCGTGATCGCGTCGGAGCCGTACACCGCGGACGCGCCGCCGGTGATGAGATCCACGCGCTTCAGCAATCCGGCCGGGAACGCTGAGATGTCGACGGTGCCATTTGCGTTGGTCGGCACGAAGCGCTTGCCATTGACCAGCACCAGCGTCCGGTTGGCGCCGAAGCCGCGCAGGTCGATCGAGGCAGTTCCGTTTCCCGGAAAGTTCGCCGAGTTGTTCTGACCCGCTGCGATTTGCGGCATCGTGTTGAGGAACTCCTCGACATTCACCGTTCCCAGCTCTTTGAGCTGGATGTCGTCCACCGACACGGTCGGAGTGTATGAAGTCAACCCTTGACCCAGGTGTGTACCCGTCACGGTGACTTCCTCCATGGGTTGATCTGCAGCGTTCGCTCGCGCGCTCGCCAGTGCGAGCGCGACGGACGCCGAAATGAGTGTCAGGTTGAACGTGTTCTTCATGCGACTCCCCGGAAAACCAATTGAGCTCGTGTGCGAAGAGGTTCGCGAACCCCCCAGGAATTTTTTTCGTCAGCGACCCTCGCGATATTTTTTATGAGAAAAAAAGTTCGCTGGCAAGGCGCGTGAGGATTTGTAATGGACACATCCGCGCACGTTATGCGTATCGCTCGCCTGGTTACAAACCGGTTGTACTGGTTTCGATGCAATGGATCTCGGTGCGCGCGTCAACATAACCTGGACTGATGTGTCCATTACAAATCCGCACGCGCCTTGCCATACTTGTTCCGTTCTCATAAAAAAGACCGCCAGATCGTCAACGAGAAGAATCGACTCGCGCACCGTCCGCGAGCAGATCCGGCATCACCTGCCCCAGATTGATGCCAGCGGCACCGTACAGATTTCGAGGAGAGTGTCTCGTGATGAAAGTGGTCAGGCTGATAATGGTCATCGCGTCGTGTATTCCGATGCTGGCTCACTCGCAGACATCGCCCGAGGCGTTCCTCGGTCACAAGGCCGGCGCGGATCGCACGCTGGCGGACTACCATCAGATCCGCGCCTATTTCACCAAGCTCGCCTCGGAGTCGAAGCGCGTCTCGGTGGTGGACATCGGCAAGAGCACGCTCGGCGAGCCGATGATCATGGCGGTCGTCACTTCCGAAAAGAACATGGCGAAGCTCGCTCACTATCGCGAGATCGCGAAGCGCTTGAGTAATCCGCGTGGCATGACGCCCGAAGAGGCGAAGCGCCTCAGCCAGGAAGGCAAAGCGATCGTGCTGATCACTCATGGCCTGCACGCGACGGAAGTGGGGCCGGCTCAGGCCGCCATGGATACCGCGTACCGATTAGCGGTCGGCGATACCCCATTCGACTCAGCCAAAGTCCTGGATGACGTCATCGTGCTGCTGGTGCCGGTCGCGAATCCGGACGGACAGCTGATGGTCGCGGACTGGTACAAGAAGTATCTCGGCACGCCCTTCGAAGGCGGTCCGATGCCGTGGCTGTTCCACCATCATGCCGGCCACGACAACAATCGCGACGGCATCATGAACAATCTCGTGGAAACGCGGAACGTCAGCAAAGTGCTGTGGCAGGACTGGTTTCCGCAGATCTACGACGATCCACACCAGATGAGCAAAACGGCGGCGCGAATCTTCGTGCCGCCCTTCATGGAGCCGGCCGATCCCAACGTCCATCCGCTCATCTTCAGCGGCATCGGGATGATCGGCTCGCAGATGGCCCACGACCTGCAGACCAGCGGCATGAACGGCGTGGTTCACGACGCCATATTCGCGTCGGCCTGGTGGAAAGGCACGCTGACGACTAACGCGATGGTTCACAACACGACGGCGGTATTCTCGGAGGTCGCGTCGGCGAACATCGCGACGCCGATCTACATCGACAAGAGCCAGCTGGACGCGGATTACGCCCACAAGAGCGTGCACTACCCCGACCCATGGCCGGGCGGCTGGTGGCACCTGCGGGACGTGGTCGACTACACGGTCAAGACCTCAATGACGCTGGTCGAGACTGCCGCGATCCACAAGTACGACTGGCTCTACAACTTCTACAAGATGGGTCGTGACGGCATCGAGGTAAGCCGGCCCGATGACCCGTTCGCGTTCATCATCCCTGCCGCTCAGCGCGACTATCCGTCGACGCTGAAGCTGCTCGAGGTCCTCAAGTTTGGTGGCGCGGAGATTCACCAGGCAACGACATCGTTCGTCGCGGACGGCAAATCCTATTCGGCCGGCGACTTCGTCATCTTCTCCGCACAGCCGTATCGACCCTACGTCGTGAACATGCTGAGCGGCGCACGGCACTATCCGGCCGACGTGGTTCCGCGCGTGCTGCAGGACGACGCCTCGTGGACTTTGCCGACGCAGATGGGCGTCGAATACAGCGAGATCAAGAGCTCGTTCCAGGCGAAGGTCAAGAAGCTGGACGACATCCCCGCCCCGTCGACAGCGTTGCCATCGGCCAGGTACCTCGCATTCGATACGAGTGCGAATGCGTCGTACGCGATCGCGGCCGCCCTGCTCAAGGGCGAAAACGAAGTCGTTCGTTCGACCGGTGCGATCAAGACGTCCACCGCGACGCTGCCGCCCGGCAGTTTCGTTGTTGAAGCGACCGCGAACGTAAGGCAAGCCCTGCCCGGCTTGCTGGCCAAATGGCACCTCGGCGCGTACGGCCTCGACAGCATCAAGGATCTCAGCACGATGCCTGTGCGTCGTCCCCGCATCGGCATCTATCAGTCGTGGCGCGCCAACATGGACGAGGGTTGGACGCGCTACCTGCTCGACGATCTCGGAATCGAATACACGACTTTGCACAACGCCGACCTGAAGGGCGACCTCACTCAATTCAATGCGATCATTTTCGCGAGTGAAGCGCCAGCCTTCATCCGCTCCGGTAACGAGGCGACCAGCGGCTATCCTCCGGAATATCAGGGCGGCATCGGCGCACCCGGAATTGCCGCGCTGAAAGCGTTTGCCGAGAAAGGCGGGACAATCGTCGCGCTCGACAGTGCGGGCCTCCTCTTCACCCGGGACCTCGGCCTGCCGATTCGAAATGCGATGGAGGGCATCAAGGAAGACGAGTTCTTCGTCCCCTCCTCCTTGCTGCGAATCGAAGTCGATAACAAAACACCGATCGGCTACGGCATGCCGGACGAAGCGGCCGCAATGTTCGTTCAAAGCGTCGCCTACAACCCACAGGTGCCCAACGCGGGCCCTTCGCAGATGCAGGTCATCGCTCGATACCCCAAGGAACACATCCTTCTCCAGGGGGCCATGGTCGGTAGCGAGCAGCATCTCAGCGGCCGCGCGGCCGTTGTGGAAGCCCGCGTGCAGGACGGGCGTGTCGTGCTGATCGGGTTTCGCAGTCAGCACCGGGCGCAGACCTACGGCACATACAAGTTTCTGCTGAACGCGTTGTTGTACCCGGCGAAGAAGGACAAATGAGATGAAAGTTCTGTGTGCAGTGCTGGCGGCTACGACGCTGGCCCCGTGGATCGCGCCGCCGGCCATCGCTCAGGCCGCCGCCAAAGAAAAGTGGGTTCTCGTCTATGCAGGGACGCTGCTCGCAGTACCGGGTAGAGCGCCGGAACGCGAGAAGACCCTCGTTATCAAGGACGGAATCGTTCAGTCGGTGCTCAACGGCTACGTGGACCCGGCCCGTACCCCCGCCCACGACGCGACCGTCGTGTCACTCAAGGATCGGTTCGTGCTGCCGGGCTTGATGGACATGCATGTCCACCTCGCCAGCGGCCCGAGTGCCTCGATGACGGAACGGAACAACGACGCGGATATCACCATCAGCGCCGTCGCGAATGCGAGAACGACCCTGATGGCGGGCTTCACCACGGTGCGCGACGTGGGCTCCCGCGGGCCCGCGATGTTCAGCCTGCGCGACGGCATCAACCAGGGCCGCGTGCCCGGACCCCGAATCTATGTCGCAGGCCGTGTCATCTCGGTCACCGCGGGCCACGGCGACAACCTTCTGACGACGGACACGAACGAGCTGTTCTGCGATGGTCCCTACGACTGCCGGAAGGTGGTTCGGGAACAGATCCGCGTCGGTGCCGACCTGATCAAGATCGCAGTAACGGGTGGCGGCAAAGAGGACAACGGAGGTCCCGACGATCCGCCAGAAATGCTCGACGACGAGATCAAGGCCGTGACGGATACCGCTCACAGCATGAAGAGACTGGTCGCCGCGCATGCGCACGGCTCAGCGGGCATCAACGCGGCGCTACGTAACGGCGTGGACTCGATCGAGCACAGCACGTTCCTCGATGAGGAGTCGATCAAGCTCTACAAGAAGACGGGTGCGATCATGGTTCCTACACTCGCGTACATTACGGGTTGGAACGCGGCTTATCTCGCAACGCTGTCGCCGGACCAGAAGATCCGAAAGCAGGAGTTCATCGAGCGGCAGCCCAAGGGGGTTGCGATGGCCTACAAGGCTGGCGTGACCATCGCTGCGGGAACCGACTTCGGTGGCCTCATTCCACAAGGCGAAAATGCACGCGAGCTGGTCGCGTATGTGGAGCTCGCAGGCATGACACCGATGGATGCGATCGTGACGGCGACGGTCAACGGGGCCAAGCTGCTACGTCAGACCGAGCACCTGGGCACCCTCGAGCCCGGCAAGTTCGCCGACCTGATTGCCGTTGGAAGCAGCCCCCTCGACGACATCCACGTGCTCCAGAAGGTGCCGTTCGTCATGAAGAACGGCGAGGTCGTGAAGGGCAACTAATCCGGCAGGGCCACGAAGAGTTGGCCCTCACGCAAACTCACCTCGAAGCACTCGAGCGAGCGCGTGGCGGGTGGGCTCAGCGCCTTGCCGTTCGTCACGTCGAAGCGCGCCTGATGCAGCGGACACTCGACGGTCTTGCCGTCGAGGAATCCGTCCGACAGGCACGCATAGGCGTGGGTGCAGATGTTGTCGAACGCGTAGAAACCGTTTTCGAAACGGCAAATGGCGATCCGTCGGCCACCCAAGACGACTTCCGTTGCGACATCGTCTTCGAGACGGTCGACGTCGATCGCGAAATGCCAGCGACGATCCGGAGACACGAGAGGCTCAGATCGCCGTGGGATGCCGCTTGTGCAGCTCGGCGCGGATGACCTCGGCACGATCCGCGTCCGCGGAGTCGTCGGCGAGGCGGTAGCACTCCATGGCATCGTCGATCAGTCTCGATTTGAGTGCGTTGTCGTCGCTGCCATCCTGCGGAACGCGCAGCACCGTGTCCCCGCCATACGTGCGCAGTGACTTCTCCGATGTGCCGGAGGGCACGACCGGCGGCTTGCCACTGGCCAGCGCCTTGATATCGCGCCGGAGCTTCGAGCGCAGCGCGGTGATGCCCTCGTCGGTGGTCCCGAGATACTCGCGCTGGTGCACATTCATCGGGCCCTGGCTCGTCCAGGCATCCCAGTCGCCTGGATTGCGCTGTCGCTCTTCGTAAGGCCGATCGGAGGTCTGCCCGTAGAAATCGACCTTCTCCCAGCCGACAGCCTGCCGATTCCCCTGCCGCAGCACTTCGTCGCTGTCGTTGAAGTGGCGCCAGCCGAATTTGCGGCTGTTCGCCCGGTCGATCGGCACGACCCACTTCGTCAGGCTGGTGCGGCCGAACGCCATCGGGTGCTCGAAGGTCTGGAACATGCCGCCGTTCTGCGCCAGATTCGGCATCAGATAGTCGTGGAACCGCAGCAGCACGAGATCGCCGATCCGGCGGGCGTGCGCGTAGATGAATCCTTCCGGGCGCCGGTAGTACTTCACGACCGGCAGCTCCACGAAATGCTCCAGGCCGGGAAACTGCGGGCCGTTGACACGACCGTGCAGGAACACGCTGTGGAACGGATCCATGGCGTTTTCCGTTTCCTGCAGCCAGTTGCTCGGCGAATGAATGGCGTACGGAATCATGTCGTGGCCGGCGATGTCGAACGAATCCATGTACGGAAACGGCGGCTTCGACTCGGGCGGCCCGAGGTAGGCAAAGATGAGTCCCTTGAACTCATGGACGGGATACGCGCCCTGGCAGACGGTGTGGCGGATCGGGCTGTCCTTCGGCTCCCCCGGCGTCTCGAGGATCGTGCCGTCGACGTCGAAGTGCCACCCGTGATAGCAACAGCGTATGCCGTTCGTCTCGATGCGGCCGAACTCGAGCGAGGCGCGCCGGTGCGCGCAGTGCTTGTGAAGCAAGCCGACCCGGCCGCTGAGATCGCGGAAGAGGACGAGATCTTCCTCGAGCACCCGAATGACGGTCGGGCGCTCACCCAGCTGCGAGACCATGGCAACCGGATGCCAGAATCGGCGCAGGTATTCCCCGGCGGGCGTCGCTGGCGCGACCTGCAGCAGGTCGAAGTCCGGCTCGAGAGGCTCGCGAATGGCGTAGCCGCCGTAGGGTTTGTCAGACCATCGAACTTTGTCGTTCATGCGCCAAAACTATAAGGACGTTGCCGGGTAAGAAAAAATGATTTGTGCGGATGGATGCATGACACGATGTTATGCGTCCGTCGCGCGCATCCTAAGTGCCCAGCCAGACGCTCTTGCTCTGGATGAACTCCGCGAAGCCCGCGATCCCATTCTCCCGGCCGATGCCGCTTTGCTTGTAGCCTCCGGCCGGAACGGCGACGCCTACATTCTTGTACGTGTTGATGTAAACCGTTCCGCACTCGATCCTGTTCGCGAGATCGTGATAGCGAGCCGTGCTCTCGGTCCACACTCCTGCCGCCAGACCGTAGCGACTGTCATTACAGATACGGACGGCGTCTTCGATGTCTTCGAATTCCATGACGGCCAGCACCGGACCGAAGACCTCTTCCTTCGCGAGGGTCATATCCGTTCTCACACCCGTGAAGATCGTCGGCTCGATGAACCATCCGTCGGCGGGTTTGCCGCCGAGCAGGCAAGTCGCGCCCTCCCGTTTCGCCGTGTCGATGAATCCGAGCGTCTTCAGGAATTGCGCTTCGTTGGCGATGGGCCCGATACGGGTGCCCGGGTCTTGCGGGTTACCCATGGGCAGACGTGTTACCGCGTCTATCAGCCTAGCGATGAACCGCTTGGCCACACTCGTGTGCACGAGCAGCCGCGACCCGGCGACGCAGCTTTGTCCGTTTGATCGGAACAACCCACCGACGACACCGGCTACGGCGGATTCGAGGCGCGCATCCTCGCAGACGATCTGCGCCGACTTGCCACCGAGCTCGAGCACGACGGGCTTGATCTGGCCGGCAGCGAGCGTGCCGATCTGGCGTCCCACAGCGGACGACCCGGTGAAAGTGACCTTGGCGATACGCGGATCGGTGACGAGACCCGTGCCGAGACCCTCCGGGAAACCCGTCACGACGTTGACGACGCCCGCTGGTACGCCCGCGTCCCGAATGACGCGCATGAACTCGCACGTCGAAGCAGATGCCAGCTCCGAGGGCTTCAGCACGACGGTGTTGCCGGCGGCGAGCGCAGGCGCGAGTTTCCAGCACGCCAGCATCAACGGCGAGTTCCAGGGCGTGATGGCGGAAATCACGCCAAGAGGCTCGTGCTGCGTGTAACAGAACAAGCCATCCTGATCTGCGGACATGACGTGCCCCACCATTGTCTCGGCAAGACCCGCGTAGTAGCGAAACCATGCGGGCAGCGACGCGATCTGCGCGGCGGTGTCGACGATCGGCTTGCCGTTGTCCAGGGTCTCGATGAGCGCGAGCTCGTCGACGCGCTCGGAGAGTCGATCGGCGATCGCTCGCAGCACGGCGGCTCGCGCTGCCGGCCGGCATCGCGACCATCGCCGGTCCTCGAATGCACGCTTCGCCGATTCGATGGCGCGCATCACATCGGCCTGATTACAGCGCGGGACGGTTGCCCACGGCGCTCGCGTGTACGGATCGACGGATTCGAACCGCTCCCGGCTCACGGACTCCGTGAACTCACCATCGATGTAAATCGCGCAGTCTTTCATGCGAGAACGATACCGCGTATCACGCCGGGCACAAGCGATTGCAGTGTTTCATAACATGCACGAATCGGGTCATAGCAATGCGTTATCGAGTGGCGACGTTTGCAACGCTGCTGCTAGTCTCGAAAGAGTGAACAAGTCTTCGTGCGTCATCGTCGGCGCGGGTCAGGCCGGTGCGCAAGTGGCGATGAGCCTGCGCCAGCTCGATTACGCCGGGCGGATACTTTTGATCGGGGACGAGTCCTTCCCGCCTTACGAACGTCCGCCCACCTCGAAAGAGATTCTCCTCGGAAGCAAGGGGCCCGAGGAATGTCTCGTCAGGGCGCCAGAATTTTTCGCCGACAACCGCATCGAGCTCGTTCGCTCCATCACGGCCATCGACATCGATCGAGAGCGTCATCTCCTGCGTCTGTCCGACAACAGCAGCGTCGAATACGAGACGCTCGTGATCGCGACCGGGTGCCGCCCGCGGCAGTTGAATCCGCCGCCCGATCAGGCGTCCGCCGTCGTCTACCTTCGCACGCTGGACGACGCCCTTCGATTGAAGGATCGGCTGCGACCCGGCCGACGCCTCGCAATCGTCGGAGCGGGCTACATCGGGCTCGAGGTCGCGGCCGCAGCGACCTCGCTCGGTTGTGCGGTCACGGTGATCGATAGCGCGTCCACCGCGATGACGCGCGTCCTGCCGACCCTGATCAGCCGACGGATTCTCGACGTCCATGAAGAAGCCGGCGTGCAGTTCCTGTTCGGAAGGCAGCTCACAGGGATCGAGCGGGACGGCGAAGGGATCGCGAGTGACGGCGAAGCGATCGCGCTCCACTTCGCCGACGGGCCGGCTGTGCACGCCGACGTTGTACTGGTCGCCGTCGGTGTGGCGCCTAACGACCGGATTGCCGCGGACGCGGGCCTCGAAGTCGCTGACGGAATCGTCGTGGATGAGTTCAGCCGCTCGTCCGACCCATCGATCTACGCCGTCGGCGACGTGAGCCGACGTTTCCACCCCTTGTACCGCCGCCACCTTCGGCTGGAGTCCTGGCAGAACGCCCAGAACCAATCCATCTCGGCGGCGAAGCACATTTGCGGTGTGTCGGAGACGTACGCCGAGCTGCCCTGGTTCTGGTCGAACCAGTTCCATATGAACATACAGATCGTCGGTCTGCCGAAGCACGACCATCGCGTCGCGTTCCGTGAATATGCCGACGGCAACTTCGTCGCGTTCTGTCTCGACCAGGACAGGCTCGCGGCCGCCGTCGCCGTGAACAGGCCGCGAGACATCGGCGAGTCCCGCCGACTCATCATGAATGCCGGAAGGCTGGACGCGGAGAAGCTGCGGGACGCGACCGTTCCCCTACGCTCCGCGACCGTGCGCACCGAAACACCGATCCAACACGAGAGTCACTGAAGAATGTCAGCACGCAGTCCGATCGATGCCGGCCGTGTCGAATGGGCCGGGGACAATCCGGGCATCTATTTCAAAGCCGCGAGCGACGGCGACTGGACTCGGCTCGCCCTGTATTTCAGGGTGGTGCTATCTCCGGCGGGATCCGGCAAGGCGATGTTCGTGCTGAACTCGCCGGACCAGAACGATGGCATTGCCGCCGGTAATGTTTGCATCACCGACAACGTGGCCATGGTCGAGTACCTCACCCAGGGATTCATCGGCCGGTTTCCGACCTTCCGCAACCGCCCGGGCCTCGCCGCGATGTCGACGCTGAAACTCACGTCATCGGAGACGATCGTGGCGGAGGACTCGCACACGGAAATCGTGCGCGCGGAAGCACTCTCACTGAAGATGGTATGGACGGGGCTCGGCCCCCCGTTCGCCGTCGCCGTGGAGCCACCCCAATCTGCGACGGGAAGCCATCGCATGTACAGCACGTTCCGTGAAGCATCCGGCGCGAGCATCTACATCGACGACCGGGCGCTCGCGGGCGCAGTCGTCAGCCGACCTTTCTTCGGCATCTCCATGAGCTCGGCGTTTCTCGCACTCTCGGAAATCTGGATCTCGCCCGCGGGAGCAGACGGGAAATGACTGACGTGCGCGGAGCGAATGCGCACCCGGCGGATCGAGCGGCGTTTGCGGCCGCGACCGGTATCCGCCCGATGTGGGTTTCGCAGCGGCGGGCGGGCGACGCCATTGGACTGACGAAAAACGTCTTGCTGCACGCGGGTCCGGCGTTCGAGTCGCCCGCCGACGTGTCCCGCCCGATTCGCAACTCGGCCTGTGTCGCCGCGGTCTTCGAGGGCCTCGCACAGAATTTTGCCGAAGCGGCGGACGCCATCGATGCGGGCGCAATCACGTTGCGTCCGGCGCAGGATTTCAACGCGGTCGTTCCGCTCGCCTCGGTGATTTCGTCGAGCATGTGGTTGCACGAGGTCATCGATGCCACGAGCCGAGGGTTGCGAGCGTTCGCGCAGATCAACGGAGGGGGCGGACCCGCGCTACGACTCGGCGTGTGCTCGGAACAGGCGCTCGCGCACCTGCGCTGGTTGAACGGAGAGTTTGCCGAAGTTCTGCTCCAGCTGCTGGACGAGCCAGTCGATCTGATCGAAATTGCCGCCAGTGCCCTCGCCGCCGGCGACGATTGTCATGGGCGCACGGGCGCGGCAACCAACCTGCTCGCGGCACGATTTCGCGACGGGCTTGCAGCGCATCCCCGGTCGCAAACGTTCCTGCAGACCGGGCCCAGCTTTTTCCTGAACCTTTGGATGGCAGCCTGCCGGTGTGTGCTGAATGGCGCCGTCGGCATCGCCGGCAGTTCGATGGTTACCGCGGCGGGAGGCAACGGTCGCCACTTCGGCATCCAGCTCGCTGGCGCTCCGGGCCGGTGGATCGCAGTCCACGCCGATCCTCCGCACGGTCCGTGGCAACAGCAGGGATCGGAGAGCGCGCAGCCGCTCGGCGCCATCGGCGACAGCGCCCTCGTGGATGTGGCCGGGTTCGGCGCGATGGCGCTTCGCTATTCGGAGGCGCAGAGGCAAGCGCTCGGCCCGTTCGCGCCGGACGACAGCCTGGCTCGTCCCGCGCAATTGTTCATCGATCGATGGCCCGCCTTCGGCGACCTGCATCTCCTGACAGGGCTGTGCGCGCGACAGGTCCTCGCTGCCGACGTCAGTCCTCTCGTCAGCCTTGGTATTCTCGATGCGGCAGGCATCGCAGGCCGCCTGGCCGGCGGCGTCTATGTGATCCCCATGCAACTCTTCGTTCAGGCGATGAATGAACTTCGCGCGTCAGCGACATGAACGCATCGATCCACTGGTCCGCAGTGAGCGCGCGCCAGCGAATGGACGCCGCTAGTCTGACGCCCACCGAATTGCTCGCCGGCTACCTCGAACGAATCGGGCACCGCGAACCTTCCGTCCGAGCCTGGCGTCATCTCGACGTTGCGCAGGCCACCGAAGCCGCCAGGCGCGTGGAGCGGTCCGCGACCCGCGGGAAACTCTGGGGAATACCGGTCGCCATCAAAGACATCATCGATACCGCCGACATGCCCACCGGTTACGGCAGCAGGATCTACGCCGACCACCGGCCTGTTGCGGATGCAGCCTGCGTGGCTCGGATCAGAGATGCGGGCGGCATCATTCTCGGCAAAACGGTCTCCACCGAATTCGCGTATTTCGAGCCGGGACCGACCGCCAACCCGCACGCCCTCCAGCACACGCCGGGCGGCTCTTCGAGCGGCAGCGCCGCTGCGGTCGCCGACCGAATGGTGCCGCTCGCGATCGGTACTCAAACCGCGGGGTCGTTGATTCGCCCGGCCGCGTATTGCGGAGTGCTCGGATACAAGGCGTCGCACGGACTCTTCAGCCTGCAAGGGATCAAGACCTTCGCGCATTCGTTCGACAGCCTCGGACTGTTCGCACGTCACACGCGGGACCTCGCGCTGCTCGCCGAGGTTCTCCTCGGTTCGGGCATGGGCGTCGCGGCGCCGGCAGCGTCTCCTGTCATCGGCGTATGCCGGATCCCTGGCGCAATGCCAATCGACGAGCCCTCCGAACGGTCGCTCGGCGCGTTCGTCAAGCGACTCACGGCAGTCGGCGCGAAGACGGTCGAGATCGAGTTCCCCAACGACTTCGTCGAACTCGCAGAATTACACAAGCTCGTCATGGCGTACGAGGCGGCGCGCAACTACAGCTTTGAGTTCCTGACACACCGACAAGCGTTGAGTGCAGCCCTGCTCGCGTTGCTCGACGGTGGCGCTCGCGTGAGCCTTGCGGATTACCGGCGGCACGACGCAGGATCAGGAGTTGGGCTCCTTTCGTGCAGGAACTGTTCGAGACGTATGACGTGCTGCTCGCACCGAGCGCTCCCGGCGTCGCGCCCTTGGCCGTGCGCGGCACTGGCGATCCATGGCACAGCCGGATCTGGACGGCGCTGAGCCTGCCGTCGGTCTCGGTGCCGATCGGCACTGACTCCGCCGGCCTGCCCATCGGCGCGCAGTTGATCGGCGCACATCTCGACGACGCACGGCTGCTGGCGTGGTCCAGTGGATCGAAGACGCAGGTCTAACGGATGTCCGAACCCCAGGCTGACGCTCGGCCTACGTCGACCGTAACCGTCGGGCGCGGCAGGGGCGCAGGAGGCTTGGTGTGCTCGGTCACGATTTTGATGAACAGCTCAGCCACTCGCGCCACGGCCCGATTCGCAGGCGTCAAAAGCAGCAGATCGACCGGTATGGTCGGTCGGAAGGGCTTCGCGACGAGGTTGTACTGGATGTGCTTCGGATCCCACAGCGGCCCCACCACCGAGACACCGAGCCCCGCCGAGACGAGTCCGCAGATCGATTCAACTGTCCTCGCTTCGATAAACAGGTTTCGCGGGCATCCCTCTCTATTGAACACGTCGTCGATGACGTGTCTTGCCAGCGAGTCTGACTTGAAGGAGATGAACCGTTCGGCTTTGCAGATCCTTAGCGTGGATGACTTCCTTCTTCGCAAGCCGATGGTTCTTGTGAGAAGGCATACCGACGCCATTTGCGTCAGCACCTTCACGTTGACCAGCGGACTGTCCGTAGGCGGGATCGCGAGGCCAATATCGCATTGACCGTTCGCGATCCAGTCGGCGATGCGCTCAGTCGACTGCACCTCGACCGAGATGGGCAGCCTCGATAGGCCATCGAGAACTCGCGATCAGTTCCGGCATCAGCGTTGCGGCGAAACTCGGCAGCGTGATGACACGAAGCTGCCCTTTCTTGTGCTCGCGGATCGATACCGCCGTTTTCGCAAGATCGTCCAGTCCCGTGAATGCCTTTCTGACGTCTTCGTAGAAGAGCTTGCCCTCTCCGTCTGCACGAGCTGGCGTTTCGTGCGCGCGAACAACTTGAAGCCGACGGCCTCTTCGAGGTCCGCCAGTATTCTGCTGACTGCGGGCTGCGATACGAACAGCATTTGGCGGCCGCGGTGACGGAGCCGGCGACGACCACGGCTCGATACCACCTCGACCTGACGTAACGTGATCATCGGAAGAACAACTCAATAGGGCGACTCGCCGCGGCGCCAGACGCCTTCGTTTCGTTTTTCAAACGCAGCCCGGACGCGCAGTCCGGCAGTGCTGAGCGGTGCAAGAAACACGCCATGACCACAAATGTCGCAGCGACCGCATGGGGACGCACTCGGCGGCGCAGGAGCTTCCGTCGCACCAGCATGGTTCGGGCTGGCTGCGAGTGGCGCCATCGAAGGGCGGCCCTTCAACACCTTGAAAGTTGGCCCGCCTTGGAGGGCGATCGGGTAACCGCGACGATCATGCGGAAGCCACCGACCGACGCTCTGCCAAACGCACACAGCACGGAGTGATCGCCGTTCAAGCGCATTTTAAAGACGATGGCGCACCGGTGATCGCAAGCGGAAGCCTCAGTCAGAACATGCCCCGAGGACGAGACGAATCCCTGCCCGGCGATCATGACGAAGCGCACGGCGGCAGCATTCTCCGCGAGGCAAGGATGACTGTCGGTGCATCTGATCGCTACTCGCTAGCAACCGAGGCCATGGTGAGCAAGAAAGCGAGAGTTTCACAATAGATGTTGACCCGCTCTAGCCGCGCCTAGTCGACGAGCCGCTGCACTATGGAACCGGCGAGGACTCCGCCGTCGCCTGAGCAGGCTCAGCAGCCCTGCTGCCGAGCCGAACATCCAGATAGCTGCCGGGAGGGGAACGGGTGCAACATGATTGTCGACGATGCCGCCATCCACCGAGTTCACCGTGAACCCTGGCGGAAGGCTGAACACGGGTCCGTCCGTCGAGAATGTGAGCGTATGGAAAAAGTCTGCGAAGGCCGAGGAGCCCCCAACGGCATTCGCGACGACCTCCATGCTCAGTTCGATGGAGAACGGAGTGTTCGTCGCGAATGTGTGGGTCGGCGAGCTGAAGATCCCATCGATCGTCGTGCCCGCGGGACTGCCCGTGACCGACTGAAAGATTCCGGTCGTGTAGAACTCTGGAAAGGCGCCGCCGCCGCAGCCCCCCTGGTTGGGTAGCGTCGACACACACGGGTTGATGAAGCCCTCAAACCAACCGCCGCCTACCCGCAGGTAGGCGCCAGCATAGGCGTTGGCGCCGGCTACGGCTCCGAGGCTGCCCGTCAGATGCAGATTCAGTGAGGCGGTGACGAAGTCGCCCGGGCCGGAAATCACGACATCGTTGAGAACCAGGTTCGCCTTCGCGGAGGCGCCACCGTCCGCGTTTGAGCTTTGCGCGAACAAACCAAGACCAGCGGGCCCTGCAATGGCGGCGGCATGCGAGTCGGGTGTCGTCAGTGACAGCACGGTATTTCCGCTTTGGGGAGTGCCGCCTCCAACGGAGACCGTGTAGACCGGCATAGCGTGCGCCGTGGCTGCGAACAATCCCATCAGCAACGCGCTGAAAACTGCGCGGGGACCAGCGACGGTAAGCATCGTGCGTTGTCTCCTGCTCAAGGGTAAGGCATCCACGCGGCACTGGGAGGGACGTCGGCTCCCCGACATCGAGTCTTCGACCGCTTCCGGCACTAGCCGGTCAGTAATATTTTTCTTGAGCGTCGCGGCGCAGGGTTACGGTCGTGTGACATTTACGTGAACTAGACGCGGGAGTTGAGGAAGCGGGTCGATCCCAAGATCAGGATCCAGTCGATCTGAAGGAAAGTAGGCGTCCGGTGCGAGCCGCTGTGACGCGTACTTACGGGGAGGCAGACAACATGAGCGGTCACCTAGGCTTCTCGCTCGAATAGAAATACGAATGCGGAGCCCGCGCGCCTTTGAAGTATCTTTCCCGAGCAAGTCGTTAGTTAGCTAGGGCAAACAGAACTACGCTGCGCTCGAGCCACGAAGATCGACACGTCACTGTGCTCTCCCCGGTTGTCTTCACTGGGCTTGCAGGCCGCTAAATCTGATTCGCGTCCTTGGGAATCGAGGCAAGGAGTCGTCGCCCAGTATCCCCGAGGATCGCTGGATCCAGCGAACGCATCACACTCAATCTCCACCCGGCTGCCTCTCGTAAGAGACGAGGCGATCGATCTCCGTGAACCCGATCGAATCGTAGAGCCGATTGGCGGCCGTCCGATCGCGTTCGCCTCCTTTCTCGTCGTCGTCGACGTAAAGGATGACTTCCTGCATCCGCTGCACCTGTAGCTGCAGAAGAGCGGAGCCCAGCAGTTTTCGCCCAAGGCCCCGGCCGCGGCACTCCTTGTCCAGCCAGATGAACCAGATCACCCCGATGCCGGGGAACAGACTCCCGGCTTCGACGAACCGATCTCTTTGCCTTCTTCGCGAACGACGATCTTCCAGGTGCCGCGATCTGACCCGCTTTCTACGATTGCTCCGGGCAGCACGTCGAGGTCTGGGAGTGGCATATCGATCTGCATGTATCGCCAGAGATCGAGGCTGACGAATCCGCGCGCCAGCAGTTCTGAGTGGGCCACTGGCCTGTGTCGCATCGGGAGCGCCTCGAGCCCGCTGCTCAACGCCGTCGCGATCCAGAGGCGTGCATCTTTTCGACATGCGCCGATTCGGCAACAAAGTGATCGATGAGGAGCGACGTCACCGCCTGATCCTCAGCGCTGTGCATCAGAGAAGGTACGAGCTGCTTTCCTCTCGATGAAATGCGTAGGAGAGAATCCCCGCCGGACGCTCGTCGCGTATCAGCACAACCGTTTCGGGCTTCTCGAAAGACCGCCAATAGCTGCCGTCGACGGGTGAACGGCCCGCGACAGCCTCCTTCAGCATGTCTGCGGTGCAGAGAGGCTGCCCCTTCACCGGTCGGCATTGATCAACCGCAGGACGTCGGCAACATCACGCGCGGATCGATGAACGAAGGGACTCCCGATCATGCCAGCCTCCAATGATCTACGGCAGTCGCAGACGCGCTCGCGCGACCACTTTGCCTTTCGATTTGCGCCGAACCACATCTCGTCCTGACGCGCCCGAGGCAGGACATCCGCAAACTCACTCTGCACGAACTGCTCGATACGACGTGCCACGTTCTGATAGCGCCGAACGAGATCGGCGCCGAACTTCGTCAGCTCCATGCCGCCTCCGCCAGTGCCGCCGACACTCGCGCGCACCACCGACTCGTCGAAAGCCTGATTGAAGTCCTGAACCACGAGCCACGCCGTGCGATAGCTCATTCGCAGACCTAATGCCGCCTGACGAAGCGAACCTTCCTGCGCAATGGCTTCGAGCAACTGCATGTTGCCCGGCCCGATCGAACAGCGGAGCTCAGATCAATCCAGCATCGTGCGAGCGGCATGAGGTCTCATGAACGGTTGAAGCGCGAGTAGTTCACCGAGACGCCGTTTTCCTCGACACGCAGCATCGTATCGATGTCTGCGTCGGACATCTCGTAACCAAACACTTCGCGATAGGCATTGCGGATAGCGGTGCGTAACGGCACGCGCGGCTTCATGTCGGGGTGAATCAACTCCGCCATCCATTGCAACAACAACGGCTCTTCCACCGGGCCACTCATGCGCGCGGCCCCGTTGGGCATGCGGTAGACACGCCGGTCTCTGACGGCGCGTATCGACTGCATTCTCGGATCGGCGTAGAGATCGGATGCGGTACTGACGTTGTTGAAGACCGTCAGAAACACCACGTCCGGATCGAAGCCGATCAGCGTCTCCATATTGGAGCCATCGCCGCGGAATACGAAGTTCTCGGCGGTGTTGTAGGCCTTCAGCATTCGCATGTTCGCGTTGAAGCCTCTCTGGCCGCTATTCCAGACGAACAAGTTACCGCCATTCATCACGACCACGCCTGCGGACGCGTACGGGCAGGTAAATCCTGCACCACGCCCGCGATGGATTGTCGGAAACGGTCGTACAAGAAGTCAGCCGTGTGCGGCCTTCCGGCGACTTGCGCCAACACGCGGTACTGAGCTTCCTCCCCCGGTGACTCTCCATCATCATCTTCACCAGCCCGGATAATGAATGCTCTCCAGACTCTGCGACTGAAATGCCCAGGCCAGCACGGCATCGGGTGCTTCCAGCATGACCTGCTCGGCGCTTTGAGGCGCGGCACTCACCACGTTCGCCGTCATCGCTTCAGACCTTCGAGGCAACGAGGGAAACAATCTGCCGAGCAGATTTTCGGCAGCTTCCTCCTTCATGTAGCCCGCCATCGACTGGATGTGGGCATCCGTGCCATCCACCGTGATGTATTTCCAGAGCATCGGCGCAAAGACGGCGACCGTCTGGGGAGCGCCTCGCAGGTGAATCTGCCCGCCGGCCATGTCCTGAACCAGGCGAGTGTTCGGCGCCGGAGGCGGCGGCAACGGAGCACGCGACTGTTCAGCGCGAATAGCAAGCTAAACGCCGGCAACACCACCGCAAGCAACGTGCTCAGCTGACCCGCAGGCAGATTCATCGGACCGGCCGTTACTCCACCGAAGGAGCCGGACGCTTGACGTCACGTACGGTCTTCCCACTCGCAATGGCGAACAGCTCGGCGAGCGTCGTCGTCTCCTTCACAGTCGCGGCGAGCCCTGCGCCTTGAGCCAGCGGTTCGCCTCATCGGCGGAAACGCTCCGAACTCCATCTCGCACAGGCAGCGCCCCGGTCTCACCACGGCCGGTGCATGGAGCTCAGCGGCTCGTTAGTGGTGATCAGCACCATGATGTTCATGCCCTGCCCCAGCATGCCGTCGGTCAGTTCAGCAGGCGCGACAGGCCCTGGCGATCATGCTGCGCGCTTCCGGAGTCATCAGCTCGCCAGCGTCTTCGAGAATGATGAGCTTGCTACGCCGACGCGCCTGGGCAGCCGTGCGTCCGCCCGTGAAGTTCACGACGCGGAACAGATAGGTCGGCGAGCCACCCACGAACAGTTCGGGGTCGGTGATGAAAGCGACGTCGCACCACTCGCGCCATTCGTGGATCAGGGCGCGCAGCGCGTGCGTCTTGCCGGTGCCGGGCTGACCATGCCACAGGATCAGGCGTTCTTTCGGGCAGCTCTTCAGCGCGAAGAGAGCATTCATGCCCGCCGTGACGTCCTCGTTGTAGTTTCCCGAGAGGTCGTTCCAAGCCGGCACTTCCAGCTTGCGCATGAAAGGCTTGCGGATACTTGTCCGGGTCGACCGTCCAGAACGTAATCGGGATCTGGTTGCTGGCGCCTTGCTGGCAATCGCCTTCGCGATCGCGACGCTGAGCGCTTTGACCTCTTCGTGATCGTTCCCGGCCGTCGCGACGTCCGCCCATCCATCGACGACTTCAACGAGGCTGATCAGGTCCGGGCCATGACGCAGCAGCAGGCCAGGCGGTCTTCCTCGCGCCCATCGGCCTTTTCGAGCTTCTCGGCAAACTCCCCCAGCATGTCCAGCGACCAGCCGTTGCTCGATATCTTCTCCCTTGCGATGTAGGGCAGCGGCTTGCCCTGCACCTCGCGGGTGAAGAACGTGTGCGCGCTGTAGTGCATGTGGGGCTGGTTACGGATGTACACGACGCCGGGCGCCAGCCCGTCGTTTTCCGGGATGTCATGGGGAAGCGATGTCATTGAGTTCTCGGGTGGTTGGTGGAAAGTAAGGGGGATTTACAGGGATTGACGGGGTATTCCGGAAAACTACTCAAGAACCTGAGCGTGGCACGCAGAGCGGCGTTCCGGAGACAGGATCCTCGATCACCACGCTTCCGATGCCGAAGACCTCCCGGATCGTCCGTTCGGTGATCACCTCGACAGGCGCTCCCTGTGCGACGGTGCGGCCGTCGCGCAGGGCGATGATGTGGTGCGAGTAGCGGGGCGGCGAGGTTGATGTCGTGCAAGACCGCCACGATGGTTGTTTGCTCCGCGATATTGAGCCTGGACAGCAGATTGAGGATGTCGAGCTGATGCGCGATGTCGAGAAAGGTCGTCGGTTCGTCGAGCAGCAGGATCGGCGTCTCCTGTGCCAGCGCAAGCGCAATCCACACCCGCTGCCGTTGGCCACCTGAAAGCTCGGCGACCGGCCGGTCGCGAAGCTCGGGTCGACTGCGTGGCCTCGAGAGCGCGTTCGACGGCGATCTCATCCGCCTTCGACCACTGGTTCCACAGGCTCTGATGCGGATAGCGGCCGCGCGCGACGAGCTCTTCGACGGTCAAGGCGTCGGGCACGACAGGTCCTTGTGGCAGTAGCCCGATCTTTCTCGCCACGTTTTTCGTGGGCTGCTGGTGAATCGCTTGACCATCGAGCAACACCGCGCCCGCCCGTGGCGACAGCAGACGCGCCAACCCTCGCAGCAGCGTGGATTTGCCGCATCCATTCGGACCTACGATCGACGTGATGCGACCCTGCGGAATGTGCAGATCGAGCTCGGACACGATCGCGGGCTGCCCGTGATAGCCGAAAGACACGCGCTCCGCCCGGAGCAGGTTGCGGGAAGAGCCGCTCACGAAACTCCCCCGCCCCGCTCGGTGCGGTTGAGCAGCAGCAATAGGTAGGAGGCACCCAGAATCGTGGTGGCAATTCCGACCGGCAACACGATGGCAGGCTCCAGCACGCGCTTGGCAATGTAGTCTGCGAGCAGCACGAGCAGCCCGCCCACCAACATCGACGGCAGAAGCGAAGCTGCGCCACCCGCCCGGGCAAGTCGGCGCGCAATGTGTGGCGCGATGAACGCCACGAAGCCGATGGGACCTGCGGCAGTCACGGCCGCCGCCACCAGGAACGCACCCACCGCGACGAGAATGATCTGCAGTCGGGCGCGTGCGAACCCCCAGGCTCACCGCGAGATCCTCGCCCAGCTCCAGCGTGTTGAGCTGACGGCCCAACATCAGGGCAACCGGCGCGAGCACCACGAGCGTGAGGGCCAGCGCACCAACCGTGGACCACGAAGCCCCCGCGGAGCGAGCCGAACAACCATTCTTCGAGCTGAAGGGGCGGACCGTCGGGCGGCCGCCTCGTCAGCAGATAGGCGAGAAATGCCGCGCAGAAACGCGTTGACCGCAATACCGACGAGCAGCAGCCGCTGCAGCGAGAAGTGTCGGCGGACCCCCAGCACGCCGAGCAGGACGATCACTGCCATCGCGCCGACGAATGAGCCCGGACGCAGAAGGTCCGGCGGGACCCCTGCGATGATGAGCCATGCCGCAACCATGGCGGCGCCCGTGTTGATGCCGAGCACATCCGGCGAAGCAGGGGGGTTTCTCGTCATCGACTGGAAGATCGCACCGGAGAGGCCCAGCGCTGCGCCTACAGCCACGCATTCGAGCGCGCGTGGCAGGGCGCAGGTCGTGGATGACGATCAGATCCATCGGACTTCCGAGGCCCATCAGAGCGCGAGCGACAGCCGATATCGGCATGGCGTGAAAGCCGAAGCGCGTTGCGACGAGTAATGACATCACGACGGCGCCACCGAGTGTCAGCGTGACGATGCCGGCGCGCACCGGCACCCGCACCGAGAAATGAAGCGGATCGAATCTCACCGCGATGTGGGAACGCTTCATAGCTGTGCAACCGGCGGCGCGAGACGAGGAACAGGAAAATCGGCGCGCCGATGAACGCGATCGCGACGCCCGTCTCGATGGTCGCCGGCCTCAGCAGCACCTGCGCGGCAAGATTCGTGGCTATTACGAAGACCGCGCCGTAGACGGCCGAGAGCGGCAGAACCCATCGATAGTCATTGCCAACGAGGGCGCGCACCGCGTTCGGCACGGCGAGCCCCACGAATCCGATCGGACCCGCGCAGCGACAGCACTGCCTGCCAGCAACAGAGCACTACGGACGCCGTGATACGCGTTGCGCGCGACTCGCTGGCCCAGGACTGCGCGCCATTTCCTCCCCGAGGCTCAAGCCGTTGAGGGCACGCCCCAGTGGAATCGCGATCATCAGGCCTGCAGCGATAAATGGCGCGTCGCAAGCACGACGCCAACGACCGACCGTTGACGTCGCCGAGATACCAGAAGCGCAGGTTGTCCGCCAAGGTCGGGCTCAGGTAGGCGGCGAGTGCGGTCGATGCGCTGAGGATCGATCCCGCAATCACGCCTGCGAGCGTCAGTTTCAGCGGCCGTCATGCGACCGCGGGCCGGTCAGTGCCAGCGAGAACGACAACAGTGTGCCGAGGAGCGCACCCGGAAACGCGCACCAGGACGAGTTTCTCAGGCGCGTAAATGCCGAACACGCCGATGGCGATGACCGTGGACATCGCGGCGCCGGCGTTGATGCCGAGGATGCCCGCATCAGCCAGCGGATTTCGGGTTACCCCCTGCATCAAGGTGCCGGCCCACTGCGAGCGCGGCACCGACTTCGGCCGCCGTGAGCAGGCCCGGCGCGCGCAGATCCCGAACGATCACGTCAGACCGGCTGGCCGTGTAGTGAAAGTACGCGTCAAGAATGGCGCGCCAACTCAGATCGACGGCGCCGAACTGCAGCGCCAGAAGCGACGACAATGCGAGCGCCGCAAGCCCTGCGACGAGCACCGACAGGCGAGTAAGCGGGACCCCAGCAGCGCCTACCACGCGGGCGGTCCCAGGGCCGGTGCTCCACGTTCCAGCCGGGCGGCGCCGTAACCCACGTCCAGCTGAAGAGCATCGGCTGATTTCAGGCGGCGGACCTCGAAGGATGCGGGCACGGAAGCGCAACCCGTAGACGACTGTATTCGCGATGCGCGTCGCCAAGGAGGCACGTCGTCAGCCGCGACGCTTGCATCGATATCTTTGTAGTCGGGCGCAGCCGTCAATTGTCAGCTGTTCCGTGCCCTGCTTTCGCACGCTGAGCACGATCGGTCTGGACGGCGTGGCATGGCCCGGCCGCACAGTCACAGCCCAGCACACGCGCGCCTTCATCTCGTCGAGCGCCAGACTCGCTCTCGTGCCATTCCAGCCGCCCGGTATGGCGTAGTACTCGTCGATACCGAATGCGCGCGCCACCGCCGAATAAACGCTCGCCGCACCGAACACCGACCAGCTCCACTGCGCTCCCTGAACGAATCGGCCCGCCTTCACGGCGGGGAAGCGACTGGAACAACGGATTGCGAAGGGACTGCTCCAGCACGTCGGGGGCGCAGGGATCCGTAGGCATTGAGAATCATCTCCGCCGGCTCGAGCACGCCGAAGAGCTCCGGACTCAGGCCGACCGCCGAACAGATGGTCGGCCTCCCTTCTCGATCGAACCCGCCCTTGAAGCAGCCCTCGGCAGGGCTGTTGCTGTAGCCAATCGAGTTCCGGCACGACGACGCTATTCATGCCGAGGTCGACCGACATCGCATGGTGCCGTTCCCGTTGACGTACGGGCCGTACATGATCCAGCTCGCCGGTGACGCGATGTCGATGCTGCCGAAAGATTTCCCGCCGACCTGACCGCGGAGCGCGGTGGGCACGACGCTCCATGTCTTCGATCACACCGGCGGCGCGCGAGCGAGCCAGCTCACCGAGCCCGTCGGCCGTGTTCCACAGGATCTCTTTCCCACCGTGTCCAGATCTTCGAGGGATCGGTCGGCCGCCGGTCCCAGTCGGTGTTGACCCGCAGCACGGGAGCGATCCGCGCCAGTCGCCGGCCGGTTTCCGTGTCTTGCCTGAAGGAGCTGTCGACGATCAGATCCGGGCGACACTCCGCCAGCTGTTCGCTGACCTCGTTCGGAAGGCCCGGGCAGCGGCGCGACCGCGTGTCGACGCGACAGCTCGCGCTCGACCGGATCCGTTCCCGGTTCCGGGAAGCCGCGGAAAGTCACGGCGCACGCCGGGTAATAACCGATGGCGAGCAGATCGCGAGCAAGAAGTACATCGTCAGGGCGATTCGCTTGGGCTGCGCGGGTATTGCGTCCGCCGCCCTCGGCTGCTGAGGGAAACCTGCCAACAGGAGAAACATGAGTGGGACACAGCTGCGGATGTGGAGCACAGCTAGTTCCCGCCAGCTGCGGCTTCACGTGCAAAACGTTCGACCCCCGCAGACCCTGTGTTCCTGCGCAGCCTCAAGAGGTCATCGATCTCATCGTTCGAAACCGCATACCCGAAAACGTCCTGGTAGCTGCGTCGGAACAGGGCTTCGCAGGCGCGGCTGCAGCTGCCGCGGATACATCACTTCCGCATCCAACGCACCATCAGCGCACGTTCGGCCGGGCTGCCCATTTCGGCCCAGGACAGTGGCGAACGATAAATGCGCCGATGCTTCACGGCCGCCAGGGACCGCAGCTCCGTGTCTTTGTAGAAATCCTCCGGATCGGCATCCTTGTTCCCACCGTCTTCGCCCCAGCTCGGCAGAATGATGAGTCCGGATCCATCACGTAGAGCTCTTCCTGATTCAGGCCCGCGCCCGGCACGGGGCGGGACAGCGTCACATCCACCGCACCCAACAACGGAATCTGCTTCGCCACCAGAAAATGCCAAGAAATTGGCCAGAAGACTCCGCCCTCACGATTCCGCCGCGCGATGAGCACACGCGGACGATAGGTGCCCTCGCCGAGAGCCGCTGTCTCGTTGACCACGGCCTGCCGGTTCGCAGCGTCCGCCGCGATGAGCCGCTCTGTCCGCTCGGTTGTGCCGACGAGCATCGCAATCCGTCGCCACTGCCGAGTCATCGCCTCGTCTGACGCGTCGGTTCGTCCATCTTCACCACGGGCAATCCGAGCTGCTCGTCGGCTTCAGACTGCAGCGGTTGAGAATCAGGGCATCGGGCGCCAGCAAGAGATGCGATTCGGGATCATCGCGCCCACTGTTCCGTCGACCCATCTCGCGAATCTGGCTCACGCCCGGGAAGATGCGTTCCATCGCGCTCATGCGAACGGGTACCAGGCTGAAGCTGGACGCGGCCAGTACGTTTTGCGGTCCGTCCGCCAAGGCGATCCATCGCTCCAGAATGCGCGGCACGATCACCGCGCGCTTGACCGGCGCGAAGCGGCAGACCTGATCGATCGGGCAACTCGGCGGCGGCGTCGCCGGATCGAGCGCCGGCGGGAACAGCGCGCGCAGGAGTACAGCAAGACAGAGCACGCCGAACACCAAGGCCGAACCGCGTGCCAGCGCCCTGCTCATGGAGCCGGCCGTTCGGTGACGCGCCCGTCGAGATCGTCGATGGAGACCGCGCTATCGCTCATGCATCGCTCCAGCCACGCGTCTGCGTCTTCCAGAACAGGAAGCAGATGAACGGCGTGCCGACGAGCGCGGACAGAACGCCGACCGGAACTTCTCCACTCACGACGGTGCGCGTCAGATCATCGAGACCGAGCACGAACAGCCCGCCAAGCAATGCGGACGCCGGCAGCAGCCTGCGGTGATCCGGACCGACGAGCATGCGGGCGAGATGCGGCACGACGAGCCCCACCCAACCGATCACGCCGGCCACCGAAACCTGCGCGCCAACGATCAGCGACACGATTGCGATGATCGCCCAGCGCAGCCAGCGCACGTCCACACCGAGCGAGGCAGCGTCGAGATCGCCCAGGGAGAGCAGGTTGATACGCCACCGAAGGGTCATGAGCAGCGCGCCGCCGACCAGGGTCGGGATGGCGGCCAGGTAGACTTTTTGCGGATCGGCGCCGATGAAGCTGCCGAGCAGCCAGTACACCATTCCCGGCAACTGCGCGTCCGAGGCCACGAACTGGATCAGGCCGACGAGCGCGATGAAGAACGCGCCAACGAAGACGCCCGCGAGGATCAACGCCATGCCGTTGCCGCCGTTGCGTGCCAGCCCGGCCAACCCGAACGTCAGCAACATCGCGGCCAGCCCACCGAAACACGCCGTACCGATAATGGCGACAGGCGATAGGCTGAACAGCATTCCCAGCACACCGCCGAACGCGGCGCCGGAGGTCACGCCGACGAGATCCGGCCCCACGAGCGGATTGCGCATCACCCCCTGCAGCGCTGCGCCGGCCATGCCGAGCCCCATCCCGGAAAGGGTGGCAAGCAATACTCGTGGCAATCGGATGATCTGCACGACGGTCTGCTCTTTGATGTCCCACGCGGGGTTGTTCGGTAACGGACCAGGCCATGCGAGATGCGAGATGATCAACGCGGCCTTGCTGAAACTCATCGGATACGCACCGATCAACAGTGAGCCGATGATCCCGAGCAGTACCGCGAGGCCGAGCAACCAAGGCAGGTAGTGCCCGCGCGATGAGCTATTCACGAGTGAAGCGCTCGTAACCCGCGGAACCCAGGTTGACGTCGAGGTGCAGGTCCGCATCGACCTCGGCTTCGCTCATGCGATACCCGAAGCGCGGCATGTAACGCTCACGCAACTGCTGCCGCATGGTCGGACGCAGTCGGTCGGGATAGACCACTTCCGCAATCCAGCGTACGAGCACGGGCGCATCCGTAAGACCCGGCAGTCCACCGCCGCCTTCGCCAAGCGTGCGGTAGACACGCTTGGCACGCACGGCCTTCATCCCTCGCCACAGCGGATCGGCCATGAACTCCCGCGGAGACTTCCCCCGTGCCATCAGGAATATGAAGTCCGGGTCCATGGACAGGATTCGCTCGGCATCCTGCTGCTGACCGCTCAACCCCACGGTGGCGTTCCGCACTTCCGCGCTCACCAAGTAGGGCTGATAGCTGTTGTTCACTACTTTGACGTAGTACGGACTCGAAGTCCCCATCACCAGTACACGCGCCTGCTCTACCACCGGCACCGTGCCCAGTTCGGCGGCCAGCTCGGCGTAGCCCTTTCGATCCTGAGCGATCAGCTCTTCAGCGCGGTCCGGATGCCCGGCGACGTTTGCGATCAGCCGTGCCGCGGCCGCCTGGTAGTCATCCCAGTTTTCCGCGCGCTGGAAATAGAGCGTCGGTATTCCCAGCTGCCGTAACAGTTTCGCCGGACCGAATCCGCCGCCAAAGAACGCTCCGGCCTCCATCGCGAGCGCCCGTTCCTGTTCCACGACGGCCCCGCGCGCATAGCCCAGTTGCGGCTCATCCCAGAGCCGGTCGTCTTCGAGCATGGCGGGGAAGATCCGGGACCAGAACTCGTGCGCAAAGTCCTCCCGGTCTTCCCGGGTTCCGACACTCGCCAATTTCTCGGGTGCGCGCGCCGCTTCCAGCAGCGTCTTCGCACCGATGCCCGGTCCCCAGGTGAACACCGCGCCCCGAAAGGGCTCCGCGATGGCGACGGGCAATCCCTCGCCATCGACGACAGTACGGGCGGGGCCGGAGACCGTAAATCTTGGCTCCGCTCGAAGCAGAGCCAAGATCACGAGACCTACACAGACGAAAGGCACCAGCCAGGCTGCCTCACGTGAGCACCGATCCATCGGAGCTCCTCAACCCGGCATCAGAACGAGACCGTGGCGCTCAACGAGACCGTGCGCGGGTAGTTGAGGTCGCCGTAACTCCACTGGTTTTTGTCCAGCAGGTTGGCGATGTTCAGGCGATAGATCGTGCGCGTGTCGTTGATCGATGTCGCGTAGCGGGCGCCGAGATCTAATTCCACGTAGCCCGGATACTGCGCGTTGTTCAGGTTGGTCGTGCTCACGGTGGTCGAATACGACGTGCCGTTGTAGTACGCGCCACCCGTCAGAAACAGGCCGCTGAGGAACGGAGTTGCATAGTCGGCGGTCAGCTTGACGATATGCGGAGGCACGCCCCAAGGGTGCGTGTCATCCGTACGCGGATCGGTCGTCTTCTTGTAGAGCGCCTGGATGTAAGCGTAGCCACCCGTCAGCGCCAGATTGTCGGTCACCTTGCCAGAGAAGGTAACGTCGAGACCCTGGTTTCTTTGACGGCCATTCTGCGTCAGCGTGCCGAAGATCGTGCTGTCGTCAGACAGGATGGAACCGATGTCCATGCGATACAGAGCCGCGGTCAGCAAGGCCCCGCCAGGCAGTTCGTACTTGACGCCCGCCTCGTATTCCTTGCTCTTGGTGGGAGACAGCACTTCACCCGCATTCTTGTACGTGCTCGGCACGATCTGTCCCGGATCCAGGGACTGCATGTAAGTGATGTACGTCGTCAGGTTCGAGCGGGGCTTGAAGAGCAGTGAAGCGGATGGGGTCGTCGCATCGCTGCTGTAGACGCCGGTTCGAACGCCATTCAGGGCGTTGAAGTTTTCCTGCTTGACCTGGCTCTTGTTCACACCGGCCATCAGGATCCACTGGTCGGTGAACTTCACCGTGTCCGCAACCAGGTAGTTGTAGACGTGGCTCTTGCCGCTCTTCTTGAAGTCGGTGAAGTTCGCGAAGAAGTCCGGTACCGCCAGACCTTCGACTCCCGCCTTGTCGCCCCACTGGAAGGTGGTAGCGCCGCTGCTGAGGAGGGTGGCGAGCGTTCCGCCGTTGTTGAAAAGTCCCGTGCGACCGGTCAGGTCATAGCCGTTGAATCCGGCCGTGACGCTGTGCTCGACGGAGCCCGTCTTGAATGCGCCATCCAGATAGGCGTAACCCCCATCGGTCGTCGGGCTGTTTCCGGTGCCGCGCGTGGTGCGGGTGAAGCTCGTCGCCGTCGTACCGGTGAAGGTCGTGCTGCCGAATGCGAACGAACTCTTGTATTCGCTCGTCTTGTGGTTGAAGGCAGCGCGCGCCTTGATGGCATCGCTGATCTGGTACTGCGCGGCCAGGTCGAAGTATCGAGTCTCGACGTCGGAGAAGGTGCCGGCCGGGCCCCACAGTCCGCTGTTGTCGAGGTTAGGAGTCAGCGCAGGCGTATTGAAGGAACTGAATGAACCTCGCAGGCCGTCCAGGCGAGACGTTCCGTAGTACGCGTCCGCCTGAATCTTCAGCTGATCGATGGGATTGAAGTCGAGGCCCACGCTCGCCAGACGCTTGCGGCTGCTCTGATGGTCGATGGCGGTGTCACCGCCCTCCGCCATGAGATTGACGCGAACACCAAACATGCCGTCGGCGAACTGGCGACTCACATCGGCGTCGCCGTGGTATCCGCCCGTTGCCGTATGGCCCACGGTGAGATCGGTGGTGGACTCCCGGGTGGGGCGCTTCAAGTTATAGATCTGCAATCCGCCGCCGGCGCCGACGCCGTACATGAACCCCGAATATCCGCTGAGAACTTCGACTGAGCCGACGTTTTCCAGGAAAATCCCGTAACCGTTGCTGCTGCGCATGCCATTGATCAACGGCGTGGAGCTGCCCACTCCGCGGAATCCGACGAAGCTGCCCTGGCCGGAGATCTGAAACTCGTCGAGGCCCGTCAGCGGCAGCACGCGTTCGATCAGGAACGGGCTCGAGACGAAGGAGTTCTTCATCATCTCTTCGGACAACGCGAACGTCGTGTAAGGCGTATCGATCGCCTTCACATCGCCCCAAGGACCGAGGTGATGCATGGTGTCGACGCGGTAGCCGACGGCTTCGCTTCCATCCTCCACCCCTTCTCCCTCGACCTGTACCTTGCCCAGGCGCGCGCTGGCGGGCGTGATGGTGACCTTGTCGCCCGAGACCACGGCATCGAGGTTGGTGCCGGCGAGCAACCGCTTGAGGGCATCGGCCGGCTCGAGATTTCCCTTCACGGCGGGCGCGGTCTTGCCGGCCAGCAGCGCGCTGTCGACGGACACGCTCATGCCGGAACGATCGGCAAGCTGATGGATGGACTGCGCCAGCGGCTGCGCGGGCAGATCCACTGAAACGGGCTTCGCGTTCGCGGCGGCGGCCGCCAGGGCGAGACAGATCGCGAGGGAAAGTTGTGAAGATGATTTCATATCTACCGGCAGACGCATGAACGGAACTCCGCGAATTTGATTCTTAGGGATCAACGGTTTTGCGGGAGGAAGTGCTCAAGCCACTGCCCGCCCGTACGTAGATAAACGTGCGGCTGCTCTTTCGGCCCGCTCTCCTGCGCTAGCGCCGTGCGCAGTAGTGCATCGTGGAGCACGTCACGAGCACGCTCGCGACAGCCGACTCTGCGGCGGATGCCCGGCAGCGGTTCGGTGTAAGCCCAATGCAAGTCAATGTCATGCCAGAGCGCCGCCGTGCGCGGAACAATGGCCTGCGCCCCCGGGTCGCAAGGGATCACTGGGTCGAGGGACATGAAGTCGAGACGCTCCTGAGCCGGCTTGTCGCATCGATGCCACGGCGTCAGTCCCTTGATTTGGCAGCCATGCGGCTGATCGCAGTATTCGTTTGAATATAGCGACAACGATGAGTCAAATCGCAAGCCAGAGCAAGTGAAACGTCTCGGAGTAGCCGAACTTCAGATGCGCGCGGCTGGCTAGCGGGACTCGAGCCCCTCATACACCGGCACGAAGGTGGACACGCTTTCGCCGCGATGCTCGAAGCTGACACGGCGAAGCGGGACTTCGTACAGGCGCTGCAGATTCTCCTCGGTGAGCGTTTCCCTGACCGGGCCGCAGGAATACTCCCGCTCCCCCAGCATCAGGAGCGCATCGTCGGCCACGGCGTGTGCGTGGTGCGGATGATGAGTGCTGAAGATGACCGTCAGCCCGAGATTTCGCGAGAGATCGTGAATCCATTTCAGGACGGTCGCCTGATTCTTCATGTCCAGTGCGGAGGTGGGCTCATCGAGGATGAGCACGTCGGCACCACTCGCCAGCGCCCTCGCGAAGATCACGAGCTGCCGCTGACCGCCGGAAAGCTCATCGAAATTTCGCTCCGCCAGATCCGCAAGCCCGAGCCGCTCCAGCGCATTCCATGCGGCCTCGTGATCCCGCGGCGACGGCAGAGAGAACAGCCCGATCTGACGTGCGCGCCCCATCAGCACCATGTCGAGCACCCGATAGGGAAAGCTCACCGTAAACAGCTGCGGAACGAACGCCGGCGTCCCCTCGATGGCGATCGCGCCCTCCCGCGGCGTCAATGCCTTCAACAGGAGTTGCAGCAGCGTGGTTTTACCGCGGCCGTTGGGACCGAGGATCGCGAAGATGCGCCCCTTGGCGATGGAGGCTGAGTAATTGCGCAGAACCCAAGTCCCCGCCCGATACCCGAATCCCAACGAGTCGAAGGTGACGGCATTGGCGGCGGCTCGCATCTCACTCACGATTCCACCCCTTCCCCTGCATTTTCCAGAAGAGGTACGCGAACACCGGCATCCCGACCATCGAAGTCAGCAACCCGATGGGAATTTCCTGGGCAGTGACGCTGCGCGCGATGTCGTCCATCGCCAGCAGATAGATGCCTCCCAGCAGCGCCGAAGCCGGCAGCAACCGCGCGTGCTCCGGACCCACGATCATTCGCGCAAGGTGTGGGACAACGAGGCCGACAAAGCCGACTCCACCGGACACGGACACTTGCGCAGCCACGATGAGCGCCACCAGGGCGATGATTCCCCAACGCAGCACATCCACGTTCACGCCCAGTGCGCGCGCGTCCGCTTCGCCTAGAGACAAGAGGTTGATCCGCCAGCGCATCAGCATCAGCAGCACGCCGCAGACGAGCGTCACTGCGGCAAGGATCGCGACCTTCGGGTAGGTCATCCCGGCGAAGCTTCCCAGGAGCCAGTAAACGATCGCAGGGAGCTGCGTTTGAGGATCGGCGACGTACTGTGCCAATCCGGTGAGCGAGCTGAAGAAGCCTCCCACGATGACGCCCGCGAGAATGAGCGCCAGCATGCTGGCGCGATTCGTGACTTTGGCCAGCAGGAACGCGATTGCCAGCGCCAGCAGGCCGACCCCGAACGCCGTTCCGACCATGGCGGCGAGGGGCAACCCGAGCATGATCGCCAGAACCCCGCCGAAAGAGGCGCCCGCCGAAACGCCGGCGATCTCCGGCCCCACCAACGGATTGCGAAACACGCCCTGCATGGCAGCTCCCGCAAGGGCGAGCCCGATGCCACACAACACCACGCCGAGAATGCGCGGCAAGCGCACGATCTCGATGACGACCCACTCCTTGTCGGTATAGGGGTGGGTCGCGTTCAGACCGGTGCTCGACACGATCTCGATGATCCGTGCAATGGGAACCGGGTACCGGCCGATGCCGAGCGAGACGACCGCCAGCGCCACGAGCGCGACGAAGAGCAGCAGGATGAACAGATCCGCCCGGATCGGGGTTCGTCGCTGTCCGTCGAGTGGTTTGGGGAGGCTGGAGATCGTGGTCGCGTTCATCGAGGGCCCTTCGTTCTATCGCACCATATATCGCGCGCGGGACTTCGAGCAACGGGACTAGGTTTTTTGTCTGCTGAGCCACCGGCGGAGCGGCTCGTCGTAGAGCTTCAGGCAGGCGTACGCGATCACGATGCTGACGATCAACAACAACACCCCTACCGCGGCGCTCGGGCCCGGAGGAACCTTCTTGGGAATCGCCCAGGCCGTATAGATGTAAATCAGCGGATAGTGAGTGATGTAGAGCGGATAAGAGACATCGCCAAAGAACCGGGCGAGTTTGATGGCGCGACCCTCGACCCGCATGTCCCCCGCACCCAGTGCGATGATGAAAGGAAAGACGAAGATCACGCACAAGGCTTCGTAGAGGCCATTTTCCCAGCGATGCGTAGTACCGCCGATGCGAGGTATCGCAAGCGTCGCGATCAGAAGCACGCCGCACAACCCGAAGGCGCCTTTTGCGTGAATCCGCTTTCCCAGGCGCATCAGCAGAACCCCGGCGAAGAAGGGAAAGAGAAGGCGCGAAAAGCCGAGAAGAACGTTCGGGCCGTCGAGTGACCAGCCACCCGCCAGTGAGCCGCGGTACACAGCAACCGACAGGAGCAGGACCGCCGCCAGGAATACGAAAACCGCGAGCGCGCGATTCGATAGCTTGCGCAGGCCGACGGCGTACAGAACGTTGCCGATGTACTCGTAGAACAGCGACCACGCGGGCGCGTTGAGCGGGTACGTCTCGCTCCATCCACGGATGTCCAGGCTTCGAGTCAGCGGCACCAGCGTGCAACCAATGAACATCACGAGCAGCAGCGTCGAAGCCGAAACGGAGCCGATCTTCGGGAACACCGACCCGGCCTGAAAATAGAACAGCGCGGCGCCAATCAAGCTTCCCATGATTACCATGGGCTGAAGCCGGATGAGGCGACGCTTGTAGAAGTCCCATTGCGACATGGCCTGCCATCGGTCGTCATAGGCATAGGCAACGACGAAACCCGAGAGCATGAAAAAGAAGTCCACGGCGAGATAGCCGTGATTGACGATCTGCTTGAAGGGATCCCCGAGTGCGTAGACTTCGAAGAGATGGAACACAACCACCGTCAGCGCGGCGACACCGCGCAGGCCGTCGAGGATGGTGTAGTGATTCTTCGAGTGCGCCGTCGTCGAAATCGCCGTCATTGCGTTCGATCGCCAGAGCGGCGAAAACGACCGTAGTGCGCGGACGACCCGTTCTGGTCCAGGAACAAGGCGCGATCGAGCGCGGCCTCGTCCAGTTGCACGTTGAAGTATTGTCGATACGTCTCGCGCAACTGGTCTCTCGTGCCTCTCGCCATCTGCCGCGGATAAAGCAATTCCGCGGCCCATCGCAGGTACACGGGATGATCGGGAAGCAATCGTTCCAGACGGCCGCCGAACGACGGAATCCGATACACCCGTCGCTCGCGGACAGCCTTTAACGCTGAGAACACCGGCTGGTCATAGAAGAGCGGCGGTGTTTGCCTGTTGAGAAAGATGACGTCCGGATCCAGGAGAAGGAGCTGCTCGATGTCGGCGCGCCCTACCCGGCGTGCCGCCGAAGCCAGGTTGATGCCATTCAAGCTGCCGAGATCCAGCGACGGACCCCAGGCCGGCGGACCGAAGTAGAACGTCCTTGGATCGTCGAGACTCCACATCAGCAGAAACGTCGGCTTTGCCCCGGCGAAGGAGTCGACGGCACGAAGAACGCTGGCATCGCCCGCTTCGGTCGCTCGCCGCAACGCTTCCGCGCGTGGCGATTTGCCGGCAAGCCGACCCAACAGGCCCCAGCTCTCAGCGGCGCCGCCGGCGGGCGTGAGAGAACGGACGTGGACGACCGGCGCGCCCGCCGCCTCGAGGGCGTCCCCGGTTCCCGGCCATAAAAGCACGGCGTCTGGCGCTTGCAGCAGCACTTGCTCCGGATCCGTAGGGAAAGTCGTCCCGGGCGGAAACGTGGTCATCGGTGGAACCTGACCGAGGCAGGGATTGGCGACGAACAACGGATCGTGGGTCGTCTCTTCTTCTGATCCGAGAACAGAGGCGCCCACGATGTGATCGCAGCCTTCATCGATCGACACATACCCCGAGAGCACCGGCGGGAAGATGATCACGCGGCGTGGATCTTCGACTTTGGTGGCGGGAACCTCGGATACCCGCGGCGGAAACAGGCTCAATGCCAAACCACACGCGCACAGGGCCGCGACACCCAACAGCACGATATGTCGGGTCATTAGAAGGTGGCGCGCAGATGGGTCAGGCGACGTTCGAAAACGATCGGCCGCTCCTCGAGATGCCGATCGAGCCATTTGCGCGCCAATTCGTCGCGCCCGGCGTAGATCGAAACTCCATCGGGGTCACCGTGACGGTCGCGCAGCTCCGCCCACGACGGCAGCATGTGATGAGCCGCCAGGGTCTTCTCTTTCAGATCGGCAACGATATCCGCGCAGGCAGTCGTTTCCAGCCAATCGATGTTGGTCGGATCGATGATCAGCCAGAGTTGATGCCGTCGTTTCGACTCGTCATCGGCCTCCATCGCCATCCACTCGCGCTCGGACTTCCACGAGGCATGTTCCGGAATCAATCTGCGTATGCTGTCCGGCAAGCGCTCGCGATGTGCCTCCGTGATGCGCTCGTCTTCGTAGTCTCGCGCGCCACCAATGTAGCCAAACAGGATTGCCGAACGTTCGACTGCCGGCCGAGGCAAGCCGTCCAGGTGCGAAAGTAACGGTTCCAGATGAGGAAACGTGTTCCGGGTGACGAACAGGTACTGGCCGAGCTCCATGCCCGTCTCGGCGGCGATTCGCTGGAGTTGCAGAAGATGCTGGAAGTCGCCGGGCCGCCGGTTCCAGTAATCGTGAATTTCGTACACGCCCGCATACGAAGCGTTCGCAAAGCGAATCCCGCTGTCGTATTGGGCTTGCATCCAGACCCGAGCTTCATCCGCAGTTCGCATCTTCAAGCCACCGAGATGCAACCTGCCGTATTCGACTCCGCGGCGTCTCAGCAGCATGGCGTTGAGCCGCTCGGTCTCCCGCAGGACCTCTTCGGGCTCGCGCTTCGGGTTTTCGTTCGAGTAGCCGCTCGCAACCGCAACGGTGAACTCGTTTCCCGGCTCGCCCTGCCAGGACACGAACCGCTCGATCAACTTGTTGAGGCGCGCGCGGGGCACCTTTACGTGACGCTTGGTGCCCATATTGCAGTAACGGCAGCTATGCGCACACGCGGCGTCACGCATAACGATGATGAGGGATTGGGCGATCATGCTGCCAGGCTCAAATTGGTGCGGGTATCCTAAACATTCGCTCGAAGTGTAGCCAACCTACCGGCTAGCGGTCGAAACCTCGTGCAAAGCGTCGATAGTTCGCCGAGATCCGGTTCTCGTCGAGTCGCAGCAGCGCGTCGATATCGTCGTCGGACATCTCGTACGCGAAGGCGCTCCGATACGCGTCACGAATCGCGGTACGCAGCGGCATGCGCGGTTTCATGTCCGGATAGATCAGCTCCGCAATCCACTGCATCTTCAGCGAGTTCTCGACCGGCCCTTCCATGTCGGCCGCGCCGTTCGGAATCCGGTACACCCGGCGGTCGCGAACCGCCCGGATTGCGCCGAGACTCTTGTCCGCGTAAACGTCCGCGGGACTGGATTTCTGCATCGGATACGCAGTGGGCAGAAACAGGACCTCGGGATCGAGCCTGATGATCTCTTCGATGTTCTGGCCGCCGGCCCCCCTCGTCGCCTCCGCCGCGTTCCGCGCGCCAAGCGAGCGTATGTCCCGATTGAACCCGGGTGTACTCGGCCCCCACATGGCGTGGTTCCACGGGAGCATGAGCATGATTTCGGGCGGACGCGCGGGCTGGGGTAGCTCGGCATGGAGCTCGTCCATCTGCTTGCGATCGCGCGCAAGCAGCGCGTCGACTCGCTCGCTGCGCTGAGTGAGGTCCCCGAAGAGCCGATACGTCGTCTCGCCTACCGACGACTTGTCGCTCAGCATCTTCATGAGGCCAGGATAGTGAATCTCCTCGATCTTCGCGGCGAACCAGGCCCAGGTCAGGACGACGTCCGGCGCCTCGAGCATCGTCTGCTCGACGCTCGCAGGAGTGCCGTTAGTGGGCGTGGACGTAGACGCTATCTCCTTTGACGACAGCTTTGGATATAGCTTCCCGAGCAGCGATCCGTTCGTTTCGGCTCGCATGAATGCCGCGATCGCGCTGACGTGCGTGTCGCCATCGACGGTGACGTAGTGCGAGAGGACGGGGGCAAAAATCATCGCGCGCTTCGGCGTGCCGCGCAGCCTCACGACTCGCCCGGTCATGTCGCGGATCTCACGCATGCCGGCGGCGGACGCCTCGCTGACGCCAGGTGGAGAGAGCGCGATCACGAGAATCGCGCCCGCCAGCACGAAGATCCCTGTCGGCACTGCGGACGTCAGTGCGGCTCTTGCGACCGATGCGACAGGCAACTTCACGTCACGCAGGCTACTTGGCCGGATGCCCCATCGCCCAAACGTAAGCGGCCACCGCATTCACATCCGCAGCCGAGAGCTGTGCCCCGCCCAACGGAGGCATGCCACCGATCGACTGCTTTGGAGCGGTCACGCCTTTGCGGATGGTGTCGGCCAGCCCGTTGAGGCTTCCGTCACTCCAGAGCCACTTACCCGCCGCCAGATTCGCGCCGACCTGCGTGCCCTTTGCATCCGTGCCATGACAACCCGCGCATGTGCCGCCACTCGCCTGCCCATGGAAAATGCGGTCGCCCAACGCGACCTGCTCAGCAGTGGCCCCGGGAGGAGTTGGCAACCGAGCGGCAGCACCCGCTTGCGGCGCGGCCACCTTCGGCGCAGGCGCGGCGGCTATCTGCGTAACGCCACTGTCGCTCTTGTAGACGACGCGCCAGATGCGGCCGCTCACGTCATCGGCGATATAAATCGCGCCATCCGGACCCATCGCGAGTCCCGAAGGCCGATACGTCGCGCGGCCCGGTGCCTTTTCCGCACCAGCGAATCCGTCTGCGAACGTCACGTAGTTTCCGGTGGTCTTGCCATCCGCCATCGGCTGGAACACCACGTTGTATCCGCCCTGGGGTCCCGGTGCCCGATTCCATGATCCATGGAACGCGACGAACGCGCCTCCGCGATAGGCCGCCGGAAACACCTTGCCCGTGTAGATCAGCAAATCATTCGGCGCCCAGTGAGCGGGAAAGAACGCGACCGGCGCCCGCTTCTGCGCGCACACGCCGACAGCCTTGCCGCCGTCACCGCCATATTCCGGAGCGAGCACCAGCTTCTTCTGCTGACCATCGAAGTAGCAACGAGGCCATCCGTAGTCGGCACCCTCTTCGAGATGAACGAACACCTCTGCGGGCAATTCACGCCCCTGATCGGGCTTGAAGAGCGCCGGCCAGTTTTCCGGCAGCTGATCGCGCCCGTGTTGGGTCACATACAAACGCCCGGCCGAATCGAACGACATGCCTTCGCCATTGCGGATTCCGGTGGCGTAGCGTTCCTTCGATGAGAACTTCTGCCCCGTCTTGTTGGCGTCGTAGCGCCAGGTGCCGCCACGCGTCTCTTGTTCGACACAAGGGTCATTTCCTTTCGAACCGGGCTGACGATTTTCCTTCTCGCACGTGTTGCTTGCCGAACCCATGTCGACGAACAGGTTTCCTTTCCCATCGATGACGAAAGGGTGCATGAAGTGATCGCCCGTGAGCGGCATTCCCGAAAGGATCGTTTCCGGCGCGCCTTTCGGAACGGGGCCGCCGGCGCTGAGCGCGTATCGAATGATCTTGTCGTTTTGTTCCGCGAAGAGCGCTCCGTTATACAAGGCGATGCCGGTGCCCCCGGCGGACCCTTGCTTGGCGCTGTCGCCAAAACGCTGATTGATCTCCGCGCGCCCGTCGCCATCCGCATCTTTGAGCGCGACGAGAAAGCCCCCCGGCAGCGGCGGCACGTTGCCGTAGTAGACCCCGCTCCACGTGTTCACATACACCGTACCATCTGGCGCCACGACCAGATGACGTGCGTGCCCGATGTTGTCCGCGAACACGGTGGCGCAGAAGCCGGGTGACAATGTGATGCCCCCGTTGTCCGGCGCACACCGCACGGGCGGCTCGGCTGCATGGACCAAGGAGGGAGCGCCCGAGATACAGGCAATCGCCACCGAAGAGCCAACCAATACGAAAGATCGAGTCATGTCGTGCGCCCCTGTAGTTCGGCCCGGCGACTCGCGACGGGCAATGCACGGCCAATACTATCGGGATATCACTCTGGATATCACGCAAAAGACACGCCACATGACCGTTAGAATAACAATGCCGATCGGGTTGATCGCTGCCGTTCCGCTCGCGTAAGCCGCGGAGATCCCATCGGTCTCGCCGCCGGACTTATTTCCCGCGCAGCACCGACACGTAGGCCGCGACGTCACGCAGTTCTTTCTCGCTCAATGAGTCCCTGAAGGAGGGCATCTCTTTCCTGCCGGTGGTAGCCACCGTCATCACAGTTTGCGCGGCGATGTTCTCCGGCAGGACTGCCCCTTCCGCATGTCCGCCCTTGCCGCTCTCGCCGTGACAGGAAACGCAGATGCGGTCATACACGAGCTTGCCCGCAGCGGCCTCGCCACCCGCGGCGCTTGCCACCGGCACAGCCGGCGCCGCCGGCGCCGCCCCACCACCCGCTTCGGTCAATGCGGCGGACGGCTTCATCGTGCCCTTGCGCGACAACAACCACACCCCATCGCCGCGTTTGATGCCACCGAAAAAGTAACCTCCGGCGTATACGGCAACCACCTGCTCGCCGCGATGCTCGAACGTCGTGACCGGCGCGCCGATCGACGCATCGAGCTGCCACTCCCATAGCGGGCTGCCATCGCGTTTATCGAAGGCCATCACACGACCGTCGGCACGCCCGCCAAAGAGCAGTCCACCTGCCGTGCTGACGAAGCGCCAACGAAGACTGGGGAAGTGGCGGCCACGCGTACTGAGTCAGGCGGTCGACGACGGCCGACTCGAAACGGTCTGGTACCAGCGCTTGAGCGAGCGGCTTTCCGCAGGAATCGAAATCGCGGATGCACGAGCCGCAAAATCCACAGTGACGAGTGCGGTGATGTCAGCGACCGAGAAACGCTCTCCAGCCACAAACGGAACAGCGCTCAATCGAGTTTCGAGGTCCGATAGAAAATATTCAATGCGCAACTTGCTGCGCTCGGCCAGTGCGGGAATCTGCTCGTAGTCATGTGGGCCCGCGATGGCACGGCCTACCAGGCCCGGCGCCGCATTCCGAACTGCCTCCATCACTGCGGCGAACCCCTCGAGTTCAGCGCGACGCTCCCACATCGTGATCGATGCAATCTCCAGCGCCGATTGGCCGAACAAATTGGGCTGCGGCTGCACGGCTTCGATATACCGACAGATCGCCGGGACCTCACCGATCGCGGTCCCGTCCGCGAGCACGAGCGTCGGGACTACCCGGCGCGGATTGATGGCGCGGTAGCTTTCAGAGTGCTGCTCGCCCTTGCCCAGATCAATCGAGACCAGTGGCACTACGAGTTCTTTCTCCGCGAGGAACATCCGCACGCGGCGCGAATTCGGCGAACCCGTGGCGTGATAGAGCTTCATGGTAGGAGTGTTCATCCTCTCGCCTCCTCAGAGTTTGGACCCGCCATCGACGCGCAACGTATCGCCACTGACCCATCGGGATTGATCCGACGCCAAAAACGCAATGGCCGCAGCCACGTCGTCGGGCTGAGCGATGCGCTTCAGGGCCTGCAGGCTCAGCGTGTAATCGCGCCCCGAATCGGTCCGCGCGAAATTCGACATGTCGGTGTCGGTGACTCCCGGCGCAACGGCATTCACTCTGACACCGCGAGCGCCGAGCGCTGCTGCGAGGTGCTTGACGAGCGTATCGATCGCGCCCTTGGTCGCCGCATAGGCCGAAATCGAGCCCACGGTTGCATGTGCTGCAAGCGACGATAGCAATACGATGCTGCTGCCTTCACAAAATGCCGGCATCAGCTGCTGGATCAAGAAGTACGGTGCACGGACATTGACGGCGAACAGATCGTCGAACGACTCGATCGTCATTTCTTCGATGGAAGCGGACTTGGAAATTCCGGCGTTGGCGACGAGGATGTCGAGCCGGTCACCGACAATGGCCCTGACACCTGCCGCCAGACGATGCGGTCCATCGGCTGCACGAAGATCCGCCGCGATCTTCTCCGCACGCCCGCCTGCCGCCCGAATCTCATCAACGACGCCTGCGGCGGCTTTCTCACCGCTGCTGTAATGAACGAGCACCTGTGCACCGGCTTTGCCGAGCAAAAGTGCGGTTGCGCGACCGATGCCGCGAGAGGCGCCCGTCACAAGCGCGGTCTTACCGGATAAATCATTCATTGTGAGTCTCCTCATTGCGAGCGTCGATCGTCTCTTCAGTTAAAAAACACTCGGAGCCTGCGCGACGAGCCCGCCGAGCGAGAAGCCGAGCTGTTTGATGCGCGTGTTTCATCTGGCAACCTCACTCAAACGACAGAGGCCATGAGCGAGTCGGTGGTTGTCGAGCAACACTCCCGCCTCGATGCGTGCGAGGGATACGGTAGAACCTTGAAACCAGCATGAAAAAGACCTTATAAGCTGGGGGGCATACTTCGTAGGCATGAGGTCGTCAGTGGAACTGCGCCATCTCCGATACTTCATCGCAGTCGCTGAGACGGGGAGCCTCACCGAGGCCGCCGAACGTCGGCTGCATACGTCGCAGCCGTCGCTGAGCCGGCAGATTCGGGATCTCGAGTATCAGGTCGGGACCGACCTGCTCACACGAAGCGTGAATGGTGTGGAGCTCACCGCCGCAGGCCGGGCGTTCCTGGACCACGCGCGGCTTGCGATCGCGCAAGTGGATGCCGCGTCGGAAGCAGCCCGACGCGCGGCACGCCCGGCGAAGCAGACGTTCGCACTGGGGTTTCTTACCGGGCAGGAAATGGATTGGCTGCCAGAGGCCATGCGCATATTGCGCGACGACTTGCCGAATATAGAAGTGACGGTCTCCAGCCAGTATTCGCCGGATCTCGCCGCCGCGCTCATGCGTGGAAAGATCGACCTCGCATTCCTGCGCCCCGAGCCGAACGTGACGGATCTCGACTACAAAGTCGTGGCCCGCGAGCCGCTCGTGGTCGTTCTGCCGAGCGATCATCGCTTGGCTTCACGCAAGAGCCTTCGGGTTCAGGATCTGGTGCAAGAGACGTTTATTGCGGTGTCGAATACTGCACCCGTGCTACGAACGGTGATCGAGTCCTATCTGCGGCGGCTGAAAGTCGAAATCGTGCCCGCCCATGAAGTCGATAACCTCGCGATGGCCATGTCTCTCGTGGCCTCGACGCGTGGGGTGGCCCTGCTTCCCGCGTACGCGCAGAATTTCCTTCCCTGGTCGGTCATCAGTCGACCGCTCACCGGAGAAGTGCCGACGATCGATCTCGTGATGGGCTACAGCACCAGCAATCCGTCGCCGATCTTGAAGTCGTTTCTTTCCAGGGCGGACGATCTGATCGGGCGCGTATCCCAGAGAGTTCGCTGAGCACCCGCAGCCTGTTTTCCCGGTCCATCATCGGTGCGATGCAGATTCTGCGGTCCGCGATCACGCTGTTCCTTCGACGAGTGTGCGAGTCCGGCTGATCGTGGACTCATGTCAGATTCGTTGTCGCCCTTGCTTGCGAGGAAACCACGAAGGGATAGTGAGCAGACCAAATAGCAGGCCAAGAGGCCGGCAATCGCGTCGGCTACAGGCCCGCGTCAGTCCTTCTTCGGCTGAAATGTCACGACCCAGGAGAAGCACATCGCCATAGCCTTGCCGCCCACGATGCCTCGGGTGAAGCGCACCGCCTTGGCATATTCAACGGCGGCCTCGTCCAGCATCGGGAACCCGGAAGTGACCTCGAGCACGGGGGCGCCTTGCAATCGGGCGTCCTCGCCCACGCACGTCTTCAGGCGCACCTTGCCCACTTCACCGAGACGCCTGGAGATCGGGGGGGTAGAAGTCATCGGTCGTCGGCGAGTTGCGACGATCGAGCGTGGGCGCCACGCGCACGACTGCCGCGGGTGCGATCCCCGATGATATCGGCGCCTGCGGGGTGTCGGCCGGAAGCCGGATGTCGACAACCGGGGGCGGAACTTCCACGGACGGCCGTTTGATCGGCGGCGGCGGCAGCGGTTTGTCGTCGCGGATCTCCTCCTTGAGGAATACGATCTCGATCGGTGGCGCAACTGACTCGAGCGCCTTGCGGCGACCCAGACCGGTTGCGGCGACCCAGAACAACAGGCCGTGAAAGGCCACAATCGACAAGAGGACGATGGATCGGCGTGAGGTCCAACTGAGATCGTGTACGTCCATGCGCATCGCTTTACGGCTGACCGTTTAGCACGTGCGCCCTGACGCGACCGTTCCCCGCCGCCGGAACCAGGTGCCCCTTTGTCGCCGCGGACGTCACGAGGCCTCCGCGAGCGCCGCACGCGCCTCCGCCGCATCCAGCTCGACCAGTACCTGTCCGGCGTGCACCGGGGACGCAGCAACCGAGAGATCCCGCCACCTGCAACACCACACAGCGCAGACTGCGCGGCATCGTCACTAGTCGTGTACGACTTTGCCGTTGAAGAAAGTCATCGTGCATTTCATGTCTTTGATCTCGGCGGTGGGTATCGTGTACATGTCCTTGTCCCAGACAGCGAGATCGGCGTACTTGCCAGGCTCGATCGTGCCGATCTGCTTCTCCATGAACATCTGGCGCGAGGCCCAGTCGGTGTACGAACGCAGTGCGACGTGAATATTCACCGACTCCGCCGTGCCGAACGGCGTCTTGCCGTTCACGCCCAGCAGTGTCTCGCGCGCCACCGTGGCCCACAGGCCGTAACGCGGCTCGAACGGTGTAACCGGATAGTCCGAGCCGTTTGCCCAGATGATGCCGTTGTCCAGGTAGGTCCTGAAAGGCTTCAGCCGCAGCGAGCGAAGCGGCCCAAGGTTGCCCGAGTAGGTATCGCCGAGCCACCAGAGGAAAGGCGCCTGTGACTCGGGGTAGCCCGCGTCGTATTCCTTCTGCAGTTTCGCCATCTTCCGGATGGCCTGGTCGGTCGGCACGTTCGCATGGATGATCGAGTGACGCAGGCCCTTGGTGGGCTTCTCTTTCAGCAGCTGCTCGAAGGCATTCACCGTCCAGTCGATGCCTTTGTCGCCGATCGAGTGGATACCCATGTGCAGGCCGGCTTCGTGGTACATGCGCACCAGCGCACTCGCGGTCGCAACGCCGATGGTGGAATAGCCCTTGTTGTCCGTGTCGACGCCGGTGAAATCCTTGCTCCACTCCTCATACATCCAGGCGGTGCGCGCACCGCCGCTGCCATCGAGGCCAATCTTTATGCCGATGGACACGATCTGGTCATCGGTGGTCGGCACACCGGGGCGGCTGATGGGCTTGATCTTCTCGATGAGGCTCCTCGCCTGGTCGAGATCGCCAGGCGTGCGCCACAGCGCCGCGACGCGCAGCGGAAGCTTGCCTTCCCTTGCGCAGCAGCTGATAGTTGTCCCACTGCTCTTGCTGGATGCCCGGATCTTTGATCCCGGTCAGGCACTCGCTCGACGCACGCTGCGCGGTCTTGGCAACCGCATCATGCATCTGCTGCGCCGTATAGGCCGGAATCAGCTTGCCTACCAGCTGGTTCGCGCGCTCTTTGAGGACACCGGTGGGCTCGCCATCCGGACCACGATCGATGGTGCCGCCCGGTGGATCCGGCGTATCTCGTGAGATGCCCGCCGCGCGCAGTGCCGAGCTGTTCGCAACCAGGTAATGCCCCATGGTGTGCGCCAGCACTACAGGATTGTCCGGAGAGATGTCATCGAGGTCTTTAGCGTAGATGTAGCGCTTCTCGGCGAGCTTGCCTTCGTCCCAGCCACTGCCGGAGATCCATTCGCCCTTCTGTGCGTGCGATACGCGCTCCTTCACCAGACGTTGCACGTCGGCCATGTTCTTGACGTTCGGATAACTCAGGTTTACTTCATACACTTCCCGCTCGGAACCCATGGTCAGATGCAGATGGGTATCGAGCAGTCCGGGGCGTCACGGTTCGGCCCTTGAGATCGATGCGATTCGTGTTTCGTCCCGCCAGGGCGGCGATGTCTCTGCTGCTACCCACTGCCGCGATGCGTTCCCCCTTGATCGCCAGGGCTTCGTATACCGTGTCGTTGGCGTCGACGCTCAACACTGTGCCGTTCAGCAACACCATGTCGGGAGCTTCCGGCGCGGCAGGCGCCGCCGCGCGAACCACCGAGGCGGCAGCCAACGCCAACGTCACGCAGGCAACGGAACGATGCCTGCGGCGATACTTACCCTCACTCATGCACCACCTCTCCGTTGAAGATCGTCATCGTGCACTTCATGTCTTTGATCTCGGCGGTCGGGATCGTGTACATGTCTTTGTCCCAGACGGCGAGATCGGCGTACTTGCCGGGCTCGATCGTGCCGATCTGCTTCTCCATGAACATCTGGCGCGAGGCCCAGTCGGTGTACGAGCGCAGTGCCGTGTGAATATCGACCGACTCGGACGTACCGAACGGCGTCTTGCCATTCACGCCCAGCAGCGTCTCGCGCGCGACGGTCGCCCATAATCCATAGCGCGGTTCGAACGGTGCAACCGGGTAGTCCGAGCCATTGGCCCAGACGATGCCGTTCTTGAGATAGGTCTTGAACGGCTTCAGTCGCAGCGAGCGTAGCGGCCCGAGATTGCCCGAGTAGGTGTCACCCAGCCACCACAGGAAAGGACCCTGCGACTCGGGATAACCCGCGTCGTATTCCTTCTGCAGCTTCGCCATCTTCTCTATGGCCTCGTCGCTGGGCACGTTCGCGTGAATGATCGAATGCCGCAGGCCCTTGGTGGGTTTTTCCTTGAGCAGCTGTTCGTACGCGTTGACGGTCCAGTCGATGCCCTTGTCACCTATGGAGTGGATGCCCATGTGGAGCGCCTCGTGATACAGCGCACGAGCATGGTGACGAGACCGAGATCGATGACGGGATAACCCTTGTTGTCGGTATCGAGGCCGGTGTACTCCTTGCTCCAGTCCTCGTGCATCCACGCAGTCCGCGCGCCGCCGCTGCCGTCAAGGCCGATCTTGATACCGATGGACACGACATGATCGTCGGTCGTCGGGACACCGGGACGGCTGATGGGCTTGATCTTCTCGATCAACGCCTTGGCTTCTTCGATAGTGCGCGGTGTGCGCCACAGAGCAGCGATGCGTAGCGGCAGCTTTCCCTCTTTGCGCAGCACCTGGAAGTTGTCCCAATCGGGCTGAAAGATTCCGGGATCCTTGAGACCCGTGAGGCACTCGCTGGACCGCGCGCCTGGAAACCTTCGCGACCGCATCGTGAAGCTGTTGCGTCGTGAAATCGGGAATCAGTCGGCGCACGAGTCCCGAAGCCTGCTCCTTCAGCACGCCGGTGGGTTCACCATCCGGACCGCGGTCAATGGTGCCGCCCGGCGGATCCGGTGTGTCACGGGTAATGCCTGCCGCACGCAGCGCCGCGCTGTTGGCGACGGTGTAGTGACCCATGGTGTGGGCCAGCAAGACTGGATTGTCCGGCGATACCGTATCGAGGTCCTTCGCGTAGATGTAGCGATGCTCCGCGAGCTTGCCCTCGTCCCAGCCGCGGCCAGTGATGAACTCGCCCTTCTGGACGCGCTCGACGCGTTTCCTGTACCCGGCGCTGCACGTCGGTGATGTTCTTGGACGTCCGGATAGCCGAGCTGGATCTCATAGACCTCCGCCGTGGCCCCGCTCGTCAGGTGCAGATGGGTATCGAGCAGGCCTGGCGTGACGGTTTCTGCCCTTGAGATCGATTCGCCGGGTGCCCTTCCCGCTCAGGGCCGCGATATCCGCGCTACTGCCGACCGCAGTGATGCGTTCGCCCCTTGATCGCGACGGCCTCATAGACCGTGTCGTTGACATCGACGCTCAATACCATGCCGTTCAGCAGAACGATATCCGGAGCTGCCGGTGTCGTGGCGGGCGAAGCGGCATCGGCTGCGCAGGCGACGAGTATCGCCGATACCAGAATTGCAACGCGTGTTCGCATGTGTGCTCTCTGCTCGTTAGCGAAGAAGGGACTTTTGGAATTTCTTTTAGAGGCATCTGACGGTTTGTGTTGCACACCATCGATCGCAGCGTGGGCACGCGGAGACCTGCAAACTCCCTCCGCTTGTCATAGCCTGAAACTATGCGACATACAGCGTTGCGAGGAAGGTGTGTAAGCGGACTGCGTTGGTGTCCCGCGATCACCGGCGCGCCACTCGATTTTGTTGTATGAATACACCGCAGCAATTCTCCGAGAGGTTCATATGCCCACTCTTCAAGTTCGTTTCTTCACAGCCGCCGATTTCGACATTTGGTATCCCCTGTGGCGTGCCTATCAGGCCTTCTATCGCGTCGATCTAGCAGAAGACGTTAGCCGTACGACCTGGCAACGCCTGCTCGATCCAGACGAACCGATGCACGGCGTGTTCGCCTTCACCGACGACGCGGTGCTCGGCATCGTCCACTACATCGAGCACCGCTCGTGCTGGACGCGCGGCAACTATATTTACTTGCAGGATCTGTTCGTGGTGCCGGAGGCGCGTGGCCATGGCGTCGGACGTGCACTCATCGAGCATGTCTACGGCGAAGCGAGCGCCCGGAACTGCGCGCGCGTGTACTGGTTGACGCACGAAAGCAATCACGAAGCGATGCAGTTATACGATCGGATCGCCGATCGCCCAGGCTTCGTGCAGTACCGGAAGGTGTTCGGGACGTGACCGAGCGTGCCCGCGTCAGTCACTCGTCTCGTGCGAGCCGGAAGCCCAGGAAGGGATAGTGGTACTGCGCCGCGTGCCAGCTTCGATCCGAGACTCGCAGGTTGGCGGGATCATTGGCCCAGCTGCCACCCCGAATTACGGGGTTGCAGTCTCCGACGTCGGACGTTCGAGCTTCGGCGGTCGGCGGCGCGTCGTCGTAGCTCTCGATGTAGCAGTCCTGCACCCACTCCCACACATTGCCGACCACGTCGTACAGCCCCCAGGCGTTCGGGGCAAATGATCCCACAGGCGCCGTGTACACAAAGGGATCAGCCTTGTTCGTGCCGCTTCCATTGGCTTTCGCGGAATCGAAGGATGCACCCCATGGATAGTCGGTCGTAACACCCCGCTCGCGCGGCGTACTCCCACTCTGCCTCGCTCGGCAAGCGGTACTTGAGACCGGTCTGGACATTCAGCCATGCGACGAACTCCTGCGCCTCTGTCCAGCTGACATTGATCAGCGGCAGGGTGCCGCGGCCCAGACCCTGGTCATTCGCGCGAGTCTTGCCGGTCGCTTCCGTGTAGGCGTCGAACTGTTGGAACGTGACCTCGTACTTCGATATGCGGAACGCGGCGACGGTCACCGGATGCACTGGTTTCTCGTCGGGCATCCCTCTGCCAGTGAGATCACCCATCCGAAAACGTTCCCGCCGGGACCGGCAGCATGGAAGCATCAATGTCGGCGAAAACCTTGAGCAGCGCTGCACTGACAGGTTCGGGAGGCGTGGCGGACCGTGGTGGCGCGTTTTCCTGCGCGGCCAACGTTGAGCTGATCGACAAGGCGACGAGGAGCACACCAGCGCGAATTCGGTGACGCATGCGGGGAAAGGTTAGCCATCGCCACTGCCCACCGTAAGATACCAAAAGCATTTGGACTGGTGCCTCAGCGGCACCACCCGAGCGCGCACGATGACCGCCTTCACTCCTGTCCCGCGTGCGGTGCCCGTGCATCACCACTTGCGCCGAGGTAGAGACCCTTCCTCGCACGGCCGGCTCGGCCGGGCAACCTTCAGTTCGCTTGGCGGTACCGCAGGTCACTGCGGCAGCTGGAAGCGCTATCCGCGTGTGTAGTCGCGATGCGTCCACCGCATTCTGATCAGACGCAACTCGCCGTCCGCTTGCTGGACCAGGCCGAGCACGCCTGTTTCCGGATCAGCTCCGGGCACGTAGGAGACAGCGCGCACGGGCAGCGTCGAGCGCAGCAGTGGAGCCGCACCCGAGAAGACACCATCGGATGTTTTGGCGTAGACGGCAATAGTGGAACCTGACGTCATCTCTTTGTCCGCGCCGACCAAGCGTCTCGCCGGGCGCCACACACCGACGAAATAGTCATTCGCACTACGCGAAGACGAGCTGCTCGCGATACGGACACCCGTGACGAACTCGCCGAAGTCCACCGCTCCGTGTGAATGATCGTCATTCGACACGTCCGGAATTCTCGGCACGTCCGGCAAGGGCTTTCGCGCCGACCGCAGCCGACAGCTCGCCGGTCTCGCTCCAGCGCACCATCAGACCGGGCTTCAGCAGAATTTCGCTGCCGGAAAAGCCAACGACACTGTTACGGCAGCTGCCGGTAACCCTGCGCACATCCTGGATCTCAAGCTTCTGCCGCCGCTCCAGCTCAACATGGTCAGCGTGGGCGAGATGCTCTCGATTTCTGCAGACGTCACCCGCAGCGAGGTGGGAATACTGCCAGCCACCGCACACACGGGCTCCGCCGCGCGCGCGACGACGCTCGTTCCGACGATGAGCCAAGCGAGTGACAGGGCCCTGCATCCCGAGATCACCGGACGTACTCCTCGATTGGCGACGGCGAGATTATCCCGCACCGAGGCCTCTCAATCGAGGCGCCCGCGCGATGCCGAGCGGTGACTTTCTCGTTCGGGCGCTGCCGATCGGCGCGAGAAGATGATTTCGCTTGGACTGTACCCGGCGATGCCGATAGAAGCCGCGCGGCGCTTGCGCGATGAGGCGCGCGACACGCTGAAGCGCGGCGCCGACCCAAGCACCGCACGTCGTGCTCGCAAGCACCTCGAGGCCCAAACGTTCAACGCGGGTGCCCACCGAACATCTCTCAGGGCGCCGGCAGCAAATCTTGCGGTTGCCCCATTGGCACATACAACGCGCTGGGCCGGCTATGGTCGTGTCTTCACGCCCCACTGGAATTCGATCCTGCTCGCATCGGGAACGGCGGCGAGTCCTCCGCCAGAACGCAGGCGCAGAACAGCAGTGAGGCGATCGCCAGGGGAGACCGCACTCGATGGTCATGTGCCGAGCGGAGCCAGCCCGGCTTTTCATTCCCGTGGGGGAATCGCAAAGACATGCGTGCTCTTGACTTCTTCCATTACGAAATAGGTGTGCGTCTGCTGTACACCGCGCACGGAAGCAATGCTGTCGCCGAGGAAGCGGCGATAGCTTTCCATATCGGCGACGCGCACCTTGAGCAGGTAGTCGAATCCACCAGCGACCATGTGGCACTCCATGACCTCATCGTGAGCGAGCGCAGCCTGGCGGAAGTGCTCGAACGAGTCCGGTGTCGTGCGGTCGAGCGACACTTCGACGTAGGCCAGCAATCCCAAGCCCAGCTTCCGCGGATTCACGCGCGCGAAATATCCTTCGATATAGCCCTGTTCTTCGAGGCGACGGGTGCGCTCGAAGGTAGGCGTCGGCGATAAATGAACCTCGCGCGCCAGGCGCGCCATGGGCACTCGGCCGTCCCGCTGCAAGCGGGCCAGGATCTTGCGGTCGATCCGATCGATCTCGGTGGACTCGTGCCGCTGCTGCGACCCCTCGCCACGCGTCGTCTTCTTCATAGTGGAATCGCCTTTCTATCGAACATTAACGTGGAAATCCCCTTCGCCTGCCGCTCTATCCTCAGCGCAACTCATCATCGATGCAAAGCCTGCGAATCATGCGACCTCGAGATTCTCTCACGCGCTTGCCCCTGCCCCAGGATTCCCACGAGAAGGCATCCGGCCTGCGCGAGCGCATCCGTTCCCAGACTCTTCGAGCGCAATCGGCGGCGACACACGTGCTGCTCGAATCCCTTGCGGATCTCGAGCCGGCGTTCGAGCGCGCGAGCACGCGGGCCGCCCGATGGGTCGATGCCGCGCGCAGCCGGGGCGGCCCTCGCCCACTGGTCGAAAGGCTGCTTCAGCAATTTCCCCTGAGCAGCGCCCACGGCCGGGCGCTCATGAGCCTCGCGGAGGCATTACTACGCACCGCGGATATCACTCGAGCCAATCAGCTGGTGGCGGAGAAGCTGGCCGAAGTGCGCAAGTCCAACCCTCACATCAGCAATGACCGGCTGCTCGCTTCGGGGCTCGCGCTCCTCGGACTTGGGGGCCGCCTGCTACCCGAAGCCGGCCTGGAGCTCGACGGACGGCTCCAGGCAGCGCAGCTCTCGAAACCCATCGCCGCGCCGCTCATCCGCCGTGCCGTGAGGCAGTTCGTCCGGATGCTGGGGCGAACGTTCATCGTCGGAGAAAACATCGACGCCGCGCTGGCGCGAAGCCGCGTCGAGCCCGCACTGGCACTGTGCTCGTTCGATATGCTGGGCGAAGGCGCGCGGACGTTCGACGACGCCGCTCGCTACTTCGAGAGCTACGCCCGCGCGATCGAAGCGCTGCGCGCTCAAAAGACCGATGGCACCAATGCCCGCTCCGGCATCTCGGTAAAGCTCTCGGCACTCGAGCCACGTTACAGCCCGCTGCAACGACAGGCGGCTCTCGACCGGCTCTTGCCGCGAATGACATCTCTTGCGCGCGACGCCGCCGATGCGAATGTCGGCTTGACGATCGATGCGGAGGAAGCCGATCGGCTCGACCTGTCGCTGGACCTCTTTGCAGCCCTTTCGAGCGACGTCGAGACTCGAAACTGGTGCGGTCTCGGGCTGGCGATACAGTGCTACGGTCACCGCGCGTCTCTCGTCGTCGACTGGGTCGCTGAGGTCGCGCGCGCGAGTCGCCGTCGTATCAATGTGCGACTCGTGAAGGGTGCGTACTGGGATAGCGAGATCAAGGTCGCGCAGGAGCGCGGGCTGGCGGCGTTTCCGGTCCACACATCGAAGGCGGCGACAGACGCCTCGTATATCGAGTGTGCAAGACGAGTCTTTGCCTCCAGCGATGTGCTCTACGCACAGTTCGCCACTCACAATGCGCTCACGCTTGCGGTGATCATGGAGCTCGCGCCGCCTGGCGTCGGATATGAATTCCAGCGACTGCACGGAATGGGCGAAGCGCTCTACGCCACCGTGCGCAACGAAGTTGCCGACTTTCCGCCGGTACGGGTCTATGCGCCGGTGGGCGAGCATCGCAGCCTGCTGCCGTATCTGGTCCGGCGACTGCTCGAGAACGGCGCGAACTCTTCGTTCGTGCATCAGTTCCTCGATCCGGGCGTCCCCGCGGAACGTCTCGTGCGCAGTCCGCTCTCCACTCTTCGTGGCGAGGAGATCTCTCGCCGCATCTGTGTGCCACGCGAGCTCTTCGCGCCCGAGCGAGCGAACTCCGCGGGCATCGATTGGGGCAATCCTGCGGAAGTGGCCGACGTGCAGGGGGCAATCGCGGCGCGGGCGAAGTACGAAACGATCGGCGGTCCGATCATCAACGGCCGGCAGCTGAGCGGCTCGCATGTCAGGATCGTTTCCCCCGCAAGCTCGCTCGACCTCGTCGGTCGCTCGCGCGATGCCACGACGGATGAAATCCGGAGCGCGCTCGAACACGCCGCCCGGGCGCAGCCGGCGTGGGATGCGCTGGCCGCCGGCCAGCGCGCGGCCTGCCTCGAACGCGCGGCAGACCTGCTCGAACAACGCCGCACGGAGCTGCTGGGCCTGTTGATCCGGGAAGCGGGAAAAACCCTTCCGGACGCGACCGCCGAGATCCGGGAGGCCGTCGATTTCTGCCGCTACTACGCCGCCCAAGGCAGGAAGCTCTTCGATCAGGGCATGCCAATGCCGGGCCCGACTGGCGAGAGCAACATGCTGTCGCTTCACGGACGCGGGGTGTTCGTTTGCATCAGCCCCTGGAATTTTCCGCTGGCCCTCTTCATGGGACAGGTGGCGGCCGCGCTCATGGCCGGTAACGCAGTGGTTGCGAAGCCCGCTCCCGCCACACCACTCATCGCGCACGCCACCACGAGACTGCTCCACGACGCAGGCGTTCCGACGTCGATCCTGCACCTCACGCCGGCACCGGGGCCCACGTTCTCGGAAGCGGCGTTGACTCATTCCGCGCTCGCCGGAGTCGCCTTCACCGGTTCCACCGCGACGGCGATGACGATCAACCGCACTCTGGCGAACCGGTCCGGCGCGATCGTGCCGCTCATCGCCGAAACCGGTGGCGTCAATGCAATGATCGTCGACGCGACCGCGTTGCCCGAGCAGGTGGTCGACGACGCCATTGCGTCAGCCTTCACCAGCGCGGGGCAACGGTGCTCCGCCCTGCGGGTTCTGTATCTGCAGGAAGAGATCGCCGACCGCGTCCTCGAAGTGCTCGTCGGGGCCATGAAATGCCTGGTCATCGGCGATCCCTCCCGCCTCGCCACGGACGTCGGGCCGATGATCGACGGCGCGGCCGTGACGCGCATGCGCGAACACGCGGAACGCATGCGTGGCGAATCGACGCTGCTGCATGCCTGCGCGCTAGACGCGAGCCACGAGCGCGGCCACTTCTTTCCGCCGCACCTGTTCGAGCTGCGCGCGCTCGACCAGGTGGGCACCGAGATATTCGGGCCGATTCTGCATGTCGCACGCTATCGCGCGGACGATCTCCCCCGTGTGCTCGAGGCGATACGTGCCACGCAGTTCGGGCTCACACTCGGCGTGCATTCACGCCTGGCGAGCCTGGCCGCACACGTTTTTCGCTCGACCCGCGCTGGGAACGTCTACGTGAACCGGAACATGATCGGCGCGGTCGTCGGCGTGCAGCCTTTCGGCGGCCAGGGCCTGTCGGGCACCGGGCCGAAAGCCGGGGGGCCGCACTATCTGCCGCGATTTGCGGCCGAACGAACACTCACACTCAACACGGCGGCGGCAGGCGGCAACGTGGAACTGATGGCTTAATGTCGAAACACCGGCGTTGACGGCCCAACGTCGAAGCAAACGGTCACCCGCAGGCCAGGGCGGTTATCCGCAAGCAGCACTTACGCACGATGCATTCCCGCCACTGCGGCGACCAGCGCCACGCCGCAGCGTGGGAGCACGATGCAGGGGAGGAAGACCTGAAACGATACTGGATCGACGCAGTCGCAACGTCCACGCCTGCGCATTCATGTAGCTGACTTTGCTTCCTCGGCCTCAATCGTGAGCCACGAAGCGAACGCGCGCACCAGTGGGTCGTTGCGCTTGTGGTGCGGATAGACGAGGTGATACGCGCCTCCGCTTCGGACCCGCGGGCCGATCGCCGTCAGCTCGCCGCAGGTCAACTCGTGCTCAGCGAAAAGAACTGGAAAGATCGCTACGCCCAGACCGGCGCGCACGGCCTCGATTCCCATCGCGAAGGTCTCCACTTGAAGCGCCGGTCTGTGCGCGCTCGACTGCAGATTCATTGCGGCAAACCACTCGTGCCAGGCAAAGGCACGAGTCGTGATCGCAATGTGAGGCAGGTTCTGAACGTCGGCGGGACTCGAGCACATCGCGGCGAGAGCGGGCACGGCAAGCGCGACCATTTCTTCTTCGGCGAGATACTGGGAGGCCGCACCGGGCCAGTCTGCTCCGCCGAAGTGAATGGCGGCGTCGAATGGGTCGATCGAAAAATCGAACGGTGCCAAGCGCGTGATCAACTCCAGCGTGATGTTCGGATGAGCCTGGCGGAAGCGTGGGAGCCGTGGGATGAGCCATTTGGAGCCGAACGTCGGGAGCGTCGCAATCTTCAGGGCTCCATGGCGTTCGCGCTTGATTGCGATGTTCTCGGTTCCACGATGGAGTGTGTCCAGGGCGACGCGCACGTCGTGCAGGTAGGCAGCCCCCGCTTCGGTCAGGCGCATTCCTTTGTTGTCCCTCGTAAAGAGGCTGCGCCCGAGGCGGGCCTCCAGCGTCTGCAGCTGCTTGCTCACGGCGCTCTGGGTGAGCCGCAGTTCCTTTGCCGCGTGGGAGACCGTGCCGAGACGTGCCGCAGCCTCGAAGGACTGGAGGCTCAGGAGTCCGGGAAGCCTGGCGGCCGGACGGCGCGCTGGTGCCGTTGGCGGGGCCGTTTTCCGGCGGTTCCGTGGCTCAGGCATCGGGTTCGGGCTCACGAAACCGGGGCCGGCGCAGGGGCATGAGAAAAAGTGCTGGTGGCATTCGAGAAATTCGGTGGCGGATTCGTGCAGAGTCGCAATAGTAGCGGTTTCGCGCATTCGCGTTTGTCGAGGAGAGCGGCGGTGGTGTCTGAGTCGAAGGGTTCCACGCTGGAGAATTTGCTGGGAGCGGCGCTGAGCAAGCCGGAGGTCGGCGCCTTGCTTGCCATGGTCGACGTTCCCCGCTCGCTCGTCGAAGAAGACAGGGAGGACGCTTCGCGCGCAGTCATCGCCGAGGCCTTGTGCCTGCTTCTCTTCTGGGATCTGCTCCGACGAGTTCCCACCGGACGTCGATACGTGGAGGAAGCCCGCGCTGGCGGCAGGAAAATCGTGTTCGATCATGGCGCGCTTCGGACCGTTGCGCTCGAGAGCATGGGACGGCTGCCGGCGGGCTATCGATCCATTTCAAGGGTGCTGGAACCGCTGGGCTATTCCGTGACAGGGCTGTATCCACTGGGTCGCATCGGGATGACTGGGCGGGCCTTCACGCACCTGGATCTTCCAGAGAGCATTCCGCAGTTCTTCGTGAGCGAGCTCCATCCCGAAAACTTTTCCGACGGTTTTCAGAAGATCGTTCGAGGTGTCCTGGCAACCTCGGTCGATCCGCTGTCGGATCCCGACATGGCGCTTCTGAAGGAGCTGGCTGTTCACGGACGGTTGTCACGCGAGAAGGCGCACTTGCTCTTGCCCGCGTTGCTTCGGTGCTTCGGGAGACAGCATGAGCCGCCCCTCCTCCGCGACTACCTCGGGCTGCTCGATGAGTCGGCCGAGATGGCGTGGATTGCCACGGAAGGAAACGCGTTCAATCACGTGACGGATCGGGTCGAGGACGTCGCAGCGCTCGCCGAAGAACAGCGACGGCTCGGGAGGCCGCTGAAAGAGAAGATCGAGATCTCATCTTCCGGCCGGGTTCGGCAGACGGCTTTCAAAGCCGATCCGGTCTCGCGAGAGTTTGTCGGGTCGAAAGAGGAGCGCGTGTGGCGCCATGTGCCTGGGTCGTTCTATGAGTTCATTCAGCGAGCCCTGACGAAGGACGAGAGAAGCGGCACGATGAAGCTGGATCTCACGTTCGATAGTTCCAATGCGCAAGGCATTTTTCGCATGACGGATGCCAGAGCATGACGGACCGAAGCGATTTCATTGTCGGGAGTGCCGAGGCGCAGTAATGCGAAACACGGTAATACGGGACCTGGTCGACAGGCTGGGTGAAGCCGGCGTCGTTGCCGAGGCGACGGACCGATCGCGATACGAGCGCGGATATCGATACGGGGACGGAAAAGCACTGGCCGTGGCTCGCCCCGCAACGACCGAGGAGCTGAGAAAAGTCGTCAGGTATTGCTATCGGAATGACTTGCGCATGGTTTCTCAGGGCGCCAACACCGGACTCGTGGGCGCAAGCACACCCGACAGCAGCGGTAGCCAGATCATCGTGAGCCTCGAACGAATACGGGGCGTCCGCGACCTCAATAGCATCGATCGGGTCGTCTCCGCCTGGGCGGGTACGCGCCTGAGCGCGCTGAATCTCGAGCTCGCCTCGGAAGGGCTGCGATTTTCCATCGACCTCGCCGCGGACCCTTCCCTGGGCGGAATGGTGGCGACGAACACGGGCGGGGCTCGGTTGATCCGGTTTGGGGACGCGCAGCGGAATCTCATGGGGCTCGAGGTGGTGCTGGCCGACGCCGAGGCGAGTGTGTTCTCGGATATGAGTGGTTTGCGGAAAGACAATTCGGGCGCAGACCTGAAACAGCTGTTCGTGGGCACTGGCGGTACATTCGGGATCATCTCGTGTGTCCAGGTGGAGGTTCAGCGTGTCCCGGCGCAAGTCGCCGCGGCGCTCGTGGTGCCTCGGGATCACAGCGCCGTACCGCTGATCGTCGAACGTATGGAGCACGAGTGCGGCGAGTTCCTGAGTGCGTTCGAGGGCATGTCCCGAAACGCGGTGGCCGCCGCGCTGACTCACAATTCCCGGTTGAGAAATCCCTTCGGGGCCGATCCCCTTCCCGCTTACTGCCTGCTCATCGAGTTGAGCTCGGCTCTGCCGGGCACTGTGCTGGATCTCGGAGCCGTGCTGACCAACGCATTGGAAAAGTGCGCTGAGGATCCGGACGCGTTGATCGTGGATGCCCGTCTGGGCGCCATTGACGACCTATGGGCGCTTCGACACGGCATCAGCGACGGAGTGCGAGCGCTTGGAAGACTCATCGCGTTCGATATCTCCGTGGCTCGGTCCCGATTACCGCGGCTGCGAACGCAGCTCATCAGCATCGTCGAAGAGCAATTTCCGTTTCTGCGGATCTGCGATTTCGGGCACTGTGGAGATGGTGGCGATCACTTCAATCTGGTCTGGCCGCGCGGCGAATCGTCGTTGCCGTGGGACGACGCCAGGGTTTCCGAGATCCGCAATACGGTCTATCGGTGTGTCGTCGAACGCCACGGCGGATCGTTCAGCGCGGAGCATGGAGTCGGGCCGTACAACGCGCACTACCACCGACAGTTCGCTTCCGAGCTGGAGAAAAAGATGACGCATGACTGGAAGAGAATCTGTGATCCCAAGGGGCTGCTGCCGAACGCCCTGGGAACCCGCTAGCCGAATCCGCGAAGTTCGGCTAGCGGAAGACGCGGGTCCGGCCGTTGGCCTCGATCTGCCAACAGGCCGGCCGACGTCCACACGTGAGCGCGTGCCCTACAGTTTCTTGTCGATCCCGAAGTACACGTAGCGACCGCGATAGTCGATAACGCTGCGATCGTAGCCATCCGGAAAACGGTTCATGAACGGGATGCGCGTATCCCACAAATTCTCGACGCCGGCGTGGACGCGCAGGTTACGCAATGTGCCACCGAGACTCCCCACGCCATCGCCAAACTGGTAGGCGAGTTGGAAGTCCCCGGTCCAGTAATCGTCGGTCCGGCGCGGCGGCAAGGTGCCGAACAGGTCGGGCACGCCTTCGGAGTAATGGAGGAAGAACGCGGACTCCCAGCCGCCAAGACTCCACGACGCGCTCAGCACCGAGCGCCACCGCGGGATGACGCCGAGACTGGTGCCGGCCAGATGGTCATCGACGACCGAGCCGAACGTTGTCTTGAATTCGAGCAGGTGGGTCGTGTTCAGGTCGAACGCGAAACGACCCAGGCTGGCCGTGCGCAACACATATCCCGCCCCCAGGTCGATGCCGCGCAGACGGCGATCGCCGCCGTTGTCGATACGTGCGTCGACGGTCGCCAGGTGCGTGACGGGATCGCGGCTCAATGAACCGTTCGGCGAGGTACCGAACAGCACGTTCTGCACGTTGGGCTCGTCGATCAGGTTTTCGAGATCGATCTGCCAGTAGTCGGCCTTGAGCGTCAGCCCGGAGCCGCGCGGGGCGTACACCACACCGAAATCGTATGTGTTCGCCTCTTCCGGCTTCAGGCCCGGGTTGCCACCATCGACCACCGTCACAGGCGCGACGCCGCCGAAATACGGGTCCACCAGGCCCTGGAGCTGACTCTCGAACTGGGGCGCGGTCAGATTCGCCACGGAGGGTGCCTTGAATGCCTGCGCAAACGAGCCGCGCACCACCAGCGCCTCATCCAACAGCACGAGCCGGGCATTGGCCTGCCCCACGGTGGCGTTGCCGAAATCGCTGTATTTCTCGTAGCGCGTCGCGCCGCCGATCTCGAGCGCATTGACGATGCCGGTACGGCTCGCGCGCAGCAGGGGCACGCGCAGCTCGCCGTAAACCGAATCGACTTTGCGCGAGCCGCGCGTGATATCCGGATTGAGTCCGCTCCAGTAGGTCTCGACGGTGCGCCAGACCTCGTCGGGGACGTAGGAGAACTCGACCTCGCGGTGTGCCGCGCCCAGTGCAAAGGCGAGCGCGCCGGTGGGGATCGAGAAGAGCGGCCCCGTGATGCGCGCCTCGATCGAAGTCACGTCATTGCCGACGTGCAAGGCGCTCGTGGTGGTGAGACCGGCCAGCTGCTGCGCCGAGTTCGCCCAGTATCCGAATACATTCAGCGCCGTTGCATCCGTGCGCTCGACGGCTGCCTGCGACTGTTCCAGCACGATGTCGTTATAGTTCGTCGAATCGACCGTCTTGTGATAGCGCGTAAACGCCACTTCGTAGTGACGTTCGCCCAAATCACCGCGAATGCCCGCGCTCGCCTGAAGATTCCGCGTGTCGTAGTCCGAATACAGAAGCGGCAGCTCGTTGGGGCCGAACTGATAGTAGGCGGTGACGTCTTGCCCGAAGGGATTGTAGGGATTGCTGGCCGGAACATCGACGGTCGTCTGCGGCGATACGTAGATGAACTTCTGCTTGCGACGATCGAAGTAGCCTTCGGTGAACAGCCTGAGGCTCGGGCCGATCACATCGTACTCGGCCAGCCAGTGACCGGAGAGGCGCTGATAAGGCGGAAAAGTTCCGATCTCGCTGCCGGACCAGCGCTGGCTGGCGCTTGGCACCACATAGTCGGCGGGATTCAGGCTGCTGTCCCCGGGCCCGAAGCGCGTCACGTCGATCGAGCGCGACCCCACGCCGGGCACCGTGATGCGATTCGGGATCAGGGCGCTGGTGCTGCGGCGGTCGATGCCCCCGAACGGACGAAAATCCCGGCTCGCGGAGATGTCGCGGTCCTGTCGCTCGATGCCATTGCGGTCCTGCCAAGACAGGCTGCCGACGAAGTGAAAATCGTCGAACGACTTGCCGAACAGCGCGGCCGCGCGCCTGAACGTGGCGTCGTGGCTCGTGGTGTTGCCATAGGAGCTGACGAGATCCAGTCCCTCGAAACGATCTTTCAGCTTCACGTTGACGACGCCAGCCACCGCATCGGAGCCGAACACCGCAGAAGCGCCGTTCTTCAGGATCTCGACACTCTCGATCGCTTCTGCCGGCAGGGCGCCGATGTCCGGCACGTCCTCACCGCCAAAACGCCGGCCGTTCACCAGCACCAGCGTGTACTGATCGCCGATCCCCCGCAGGTTGATCGTCGTATTGCCGCCGTTGTATTCATCGTTCGCCGGGGTCGTATTGAAGCCCGAGACGATCGGCTGGCTGCGCAGCAGATCCCCGATCGATTCGCCCGCCGTCGCCTTGAAATCATCGCTGGACAGCACCTGCACCGGCAGCGCGCCCTTGTCCGCTTCGTCGGCGCTGACGCGAATGTTCGAGCCCGTGATCACTACTTCGGCGAGCTCCGGCGCTTTCTCCGCATCGCTCACTACGCTTCGCGGTGCCGGACCGGCGTCCTTCGGATCGACCACCGCGATCATCTCCTGGTTGACCACTTTGTAGGCGATGCCGCTTGGCGCGAGCAACGACGTCAGTGCCTGCTCGGGCGAGAGCTCGCCCGCAACGGGCCCGACGAGCGCGCTGCCTTCCACGGAATCGCCGAGCCGCGCAATCTGCAGGCCGGTTTGCCGAGCCAGGTCGTTCAGCGCCGAATCCAGCGGCTGGCGTGGAATATCTAGCCGGTAATATCGAGTGACTGCCTGCGCCGACAAGGGCGCGATGCTCGCGATCAATGCGATCGCAAGCGACGAAACGACGACTTTCACGATAACGCTCCCCGCCCCGATATGAATGAGTTGTGTGGGCGGAGCTATGACTGGCCGAGGGCGTCCGATCGCCCCCCTGTGCCGGAAAATTTTCTGTAGCGTGCTATCGCTCGGCATCGCCGATCTCCGCGAACGTGAGATCGAGCTCGCCAGCGCGCACCACCCGCACGCGGGTCACGGTCTGGATGAATGCGACGAAGGACTGCGGATCGGACGCGCGAAACGTGCCGCTCACCGGGCGACGCGCGAGGGACGCATCGGTGACGTGCAGTTGCAGCCGGTTATAGCGATTGAAGGCCTCGATCACGGCAGTCACCGGTTCGCGATCGAAAATCAGCTTGCCTTCGGCCCACGCAAGCGCCTTGTCGCTATCGACGGAGCGCACCGGGTTCGCCTCGCCCGCCGTCATGGTGATTTGCTGGTTCGCCACGAGCATGACTGCGCCGTCGTCAGGCACGGGCGCCGCTACCGCACCAGCGCCGGGCGTACGAATTTCGTCCGCGCGTTCGCGCGCCACTTGTGTTCGGGGTTGCGCTGCCGCCGAACCCGTGAGCTCGTTCGTCACCGGATGTTTCGATGACAGCACGGTGACCTTGCCCTCGGCTACGGTAATCAGCACACCCTTCCGCTGCCGCTCGACGCCGAACGCCGTGCCGACGGCGCGCACGACGACACCGTCGGCGTCCACGAGAAAGGGTCGCGTAGGATCGTGAGCGACGCGAAACATCGCGCGCCCGCGCTCGAGGTGAACACGTCTCGCCTGCGTAGTGAGGCTGACGCGAAGCGAGGAACCGGGATCCACCTGCACGACACTACCTTCAGCGAGCAGCACTTCCCGGCGTTCGCCCAGGTCGGTGCGGATGATTTGATCCGCCGACATCAACCAGAAAAATGCCACCGCCGCCAGCACAGCCGCGGCTGCGATGGAAGACAGCGCAATTCGCGGCGCGTGCGGTCGAGATGTGACGTGAGGCGGCCCCGCACGCTTTTCCACAGCTCGACCGGGCCTTCGATGCCAACGCTGGAGTGACTCATTGAGCTGCGCGGTGCGCAACATCTCCGCAACGTGCACAGGCGATTCGCGTAACCACTCGACGTATCGTTCGCGATCCTCCCGACTACATTCGTCCGACTGCAGGCACGCCTGCCATTCCGCGGCTTCGACGACTACCCTGTTTCGCCGCTCATTCGCGTCCATTTGCAATGACCCCCAGCAGCTCGGCATCGATCTGTTTTCGCAGCTGCACGTAGCTCGCCGCGAGCTGCCGTCGCACGCTGCGTGGCGTTTCGCCGAGCCGCTGCGCAATCTCGGTTTGTGTCAGCCCCTCGGAAAAGAACAACTCCAGGATTTGTCGCCTGCGCCCGCTCAGCGTGCCAATCGCTCGATCGATCTCGGCCTGCACGCTGTCACGCATTGCCTCCGCCTCCGGCTGTTCTTCCGCGACCAGCGCGTCGAGCCACGCTGGCTCGTGGGGTCGCCGGTGACAGGAGCGAATCGACCATTCCGCAGCCACATTCGCGGCCATCCGGTACAAGTACGCCTGCGGATGCTCGATGACCTCGACCTTCTCGTATCGCATGAGCCGCAGAAACACCTCCTGTGCGACGTCGTCGACGTCCGGAGCGGAAATGCTTGTCCTGCCGAGCAGAAACGCGCGCAGTGGCGAACGCCAGCGCCGAAACCAGTCCGAGAGTCGATGCCTCGTTTCCGTGGCGGTCATGCTCCGTGCCGGCGTGCAGCCGTCATGCACGGGGCGCGGTGCCTCCCGCGTGACCCCTCAGAACATTGGCGACATTGACGCCGATCGCATCGACGGCGTAGCCGCCCTCCAGCAGGAAAAGCGTCGGACGACGAAGCCGCGCAATACGCGCGCCGACGCGCAGGTAATCCGTGGTCTCGAGGGTGAATGAGGCGAGTGGATCGTTCTTGTAGGTATCCACGCCAAGTGACACGACAAGCGCGTCCGGACCGAATTGCTCGATGTGTGCGCACGCCACGTCGAGCGCGGCACTCCATGTGCTCCAGTCCGCCCCTCGGGGGAGCGGCAGGTTGTGGTTGCATCCCAATCCGGCGCCAATGCCCTGCTCATCGGCATAGCCCAGAAAGTACGGATAGTCCGTTGCGGGATCCGCGTGAATGGAGACGAATTGCACGTCGGCCCGCTCGTAGAAGATGTCCTGCGTGCCGTTGCCGTGGTGATAGTCCACGTCGAGCACCGTCACCCGCTCGGCTCCCCGCTTGCGCAAATACTCCGCAGCCACAGCCGCGTTGTTGAGGAAGCAATATCCCCCATAGCTGCTGCGCCCGGCGTGGTGGCCCGGAGGCCGGCACAACCCGAAGGCTGCGTCGTCGCGCCGGCTCGCAATGACCTCCGCCGCAGTGAGCGCGACATCGAGTGACGCCTTCACCGCCGACCAGGTTCCGGCGGCGATCGACGTGCAGTTGTCGAAGCAGTAGTACGAGAGCCGCCCGTCAAGGGACACAGGGATGCGATCGGTGCGCAGCGCGCGCCCCGGCGCGCAAACCGGTTGGAGCAGGCCGGTGCGGCCCAGCGCCTGCGATTCATCATGGGCGTCACGCAGGAAGCGCACGAGATCGCCATCGTGCACGGCGAATGCGTGCTCGATCGAAAACTCGCTTGCCAGCCCGAGCGGGCCGAGGCCGGCCTGCCCGAGCGCGCTCAGCACCGCATCCGCGCGGCCGGGATTCTCGAATGACGGAACGGTCTGGCCGCGGTTGAGCTCGACAGGCACGTCGTGGAGCCTGTGCGCATTCGAGTAGATCGTCTGCATCGTTCGCGCGCTGTGTGCCGGTACGATTCCGGCGTGCTGTGCGTGCAGAATCTAACGAAGCGGCCGTTGCGCGTTCCGTTCGGCGGGCCATTCACCATCGCGCGCGGGCCTCGCGCCGGCAGGCGGTCGCGGTGCCGCGGTCACTTTCCGGGGAGCAGGAACTCCAGACCCGCGGCCAGACCGTCCCGCCAGTTGAGATAGCTGTGATCGCCCTGAAGCTCCTCGTAGCGGAGCACATTGCCCTTCGCAGTGAGCACGTCGCGAAACAGGCGGTTCGGCTCGAGCATTCCGACGCCCTCGCCGCTCCCGACCGAGAGATAGAAGCGCAGCGGCAGCCGGGGTCGTGCCGCGTACAGGTGCGGCAACCACCCGCTGGCGTCAACGCTACGCGGCTCATCGCCCTCTTCCGCCGCGGCCGGATGCCACCAGTAGGAGCCCGAGAGCGACAGCACGTTCCCGAATGCTTCGGGGTGCCGGAACGCGATGTGCGCCGAAGTGAGCCCACCGAGGCTCGAGCCTGCGACGACGCGCCGGCGCGCATCGCGCGTCACCCGGTAGTCCGCGGCCACGCGCGGCAGCAGTTCGTCGACTACGAACGAGGCGAACCGATCGTTCGCCTTGAGCTCGACCTCCCGGTGCTCCAGATCGATCGCGCTCACGAAAACCGCGACCAGCGGCGCAACGGTGCCCGCGGCAATCAGGTTGTCGAGAATCGTCGGCGTCGGCGCGGACAGCAGGTAGCCTTCGCGATCGAACAGCACGAGCACGGGATAGCGACCGGTGCCCTTCGAATATCCGGCAGGCGTGTAAACAGATACGCGACGATCGTTGTTCAGTATCCGGCTGTGCACCTCGAACGTATCCAGCGTGCCCGCGGCAACCGCCGGATTCCGCGCGAGCCACGGCTCCGGAGGCGCCGCCGGTCCTTCGAAATACGAAGTGCGCACCGGGGCGCCATCGAAGTCGTCGATGTAGAAAAGCCGGCTGCGGGAATCGTCGAACAGCTCGTACGTGAGGCCATTCACGGGCATGCGCCACACCGCCCCCGCATCGCTTGCGCGCCCTTGCGGCCAGGCGAAGTAGTAGCGGAATCGCGCACGCGCATCGACGGTGAAGCTCGCCGCCATGACGTCGGTGCCCGCGACCCGGGCCAGCGGCGCGAGCTCGCGGCTGCCGCCCGGAAGAAAGCTCGCCATGAGCGAGACGTTCGAATCGTGCTCCGCTGGAGCATTGCGCCACAGGAAGGTGACGCGAATCCGATCCTCGCGACCCGGAATGCGCTCGACCAACGGCGTGCCGTGTGCATCGACCTCGCGCCAGAGCGCCTCCACGGCCGAGGCCCGCCCCTGCGGTTGCGCCGAGCGGATCGCCGCGACGAGCGGATGGTCCACCGCATCCGCCGCCATGCCAACCCGCGCCGCCCAGAACAACATGGCGCTCGCAATCGCAACGGGTATGGCAAACCGCGTTGACTTCATCCCGAGGCGCCTCGCGTGCGCTGTGAGTTGCAATGTTGTATCCACTCGTGCAGCTCTTGCGGCCCTTCGTGCGCCAGCGCCGCGGTGATGTCTTCGAACACGTCGGCGCGCTCATCCTGGCCGAGTTTGAACTTCGCGCGCTGTTCGAGCACGCGCGCGTGGAAGCCCACGACCCCGCTGGCCAGCCGACGATAGCGCGTGCCCATCTCTTCGGCGCGCCAGGCACCCGGCCGGCCCGCCTCCATCGCGTCGACGAGATCATGGATGATGTCGTCGAGCTGCGCACCGCCTTCGACGAGCGCGAGCTCGAGGTCGAACCGGGCGCTCGCATACGCCCACGTGGGCGCCTGCGTGCGATCTTTCATCCAGGAAGGCGAGATATATCCCTGCGGCCCCAGGAACAGCGCGATCGCCCGGGATTGGTCGCGCACGACGCCGACGTGCGCATTCGACCGCGCGAAGTGTCCGCGAAACTCCACGATGACGCCACTCGAATCGACCACCGGCCGCAACGGCAGCAGCGTAGCGGAGAATGCTCCCTCGACGCACGACACCAGCCAGGCGAGTGGGTGCTTCTGGACCAGCCGTACCAGGTCCGCTGGGGACGGCGGGTCGAATTTCCGGTTGTTGATGCGGTTCTCCCTGGTCAGTGCAGCTTGTGAAAGCACGCCGACCCGGCGCACAGATCGATGCGGCCGTCCACGCGCGTTTCGAACGTGACACGGGACTTCAGACCGTTGCTCAGCGTGTAGAAAACGGGGCTCGCAAGCGTCGGGTCTTCAGGGATCAGCGGCTCGCGCGAGGGTGCCGCCTCCCCGATCTCCGGCGGAGACTCCAGATAGAGCATGCCACCGCTGGCGACGACCTTGACCCGCTCGAGCAGACGATAGGTAGCGTAATCCCCGGTGAGCGCGGCGATGCGCCGTTCGACGCGGCGCTCCGGAAGCATCTCCGGATCCTGCCCCGCCAGTATCGCAAGCACGCTCTCCGCGATGCGCGCGAAGCGCATGCCAGAGGAGTTTCCCATCATCGCGACACCCGCCTTCAGATCGGGAACGAATGCGAGATACGCGGTGGATACGAGCACCGAGCCGCTGTGAGAGATGAGTCGATGGCCGAGGAAATCGGGGGTGATATGCAGGCCATACCCGTAGGCCGCGGGCCCATAGCGATCCGGCTCGACGGAGATGTGGGGGCTCTGCATCGCCTCGAAGGATTCGCGGCTGGCGACCCGCCCTTTCTCCAGCGCCCCGGCGCTCAACTGCACCCCGACATACCTCGCCATATCGCGCGCGGAGCTGGCAATGCCGCCCGCCGCGGTCACGAAACCGAACTCCGGGTTGTCTTCCACGTTGGGCAGGGGAAATGGCGCGGCGATCAGGCCGCCATCGGCGCCCCTGCGATAGAACACCGCATGATCGGCGTCGGCTTCGAATCGAGCGCGGCTCAAAGTCGTGCGCGTCATTCCCATCGGCCGGATGACGGCATTCTCGAGGTAGCGATGAAATGGAATGCCCGATACCCGCTGGACGACGTGCCCAAGGATGCGCCACCCGCCGTTGTGATAGAAAAATCGCTCGCCCGGCGCCGTGACGATTTCGTCCTGCGCGCCGTTCACGAAGCGATAGAAATCCGCCACGCTGCCAAATGGCACACCCGTGTCGAACCCGATCTCGCGGTTGAGCACGACTGTTGAGGTGCCAAGGCTCGGAACACCGAGGCTGTGCGTGAGCAGATGCCGGACACGGATGGGATCGTCGGCCCGCCCCAGACTCAGCGGCACGTAGCGCGACACCGGATCATCGAGCTTCAGCTTGCCCTGCTCCGCCAGCTGCATCGTCGCGATCGCCACGAAGCTCTTGGTGATGCTGCCGATCGCGAACAGGGTATCGGGCGTGGCGGGTAGCGCGCGTGCACGGTCGCGCGTGCCAAATCCCTGCGCATAGATGATTCGACCATCCGCCACGACCGCAATGCTGAAGCCGGGCATCGCGGAGCGCTGCATTTCGAGCGGTACGGTGCGATCGAGCCAGTCCGCCACTGCCCGCGTGGGCACCTCCGCCGCGGACGCAATGCCGAAGAGCAAGGCACAGGACGCCAACCCGGCTCTCGCGAACGTCTGCATCAGCCGACGTGCGGAAGTAACTGTCACGGACGCCAACCGATCACCTTGCATGCGAACCCGCTCTCTCGCCCAGGCTCGGCTGGACGTGGTGATTGCCAGACTCGAACCCGACGTACCGCGAGCCGCAAAAACGCGAGATGCCTCGCGCTCGATGGACCGCGCCAAAAAATTAGCAGGTCGACCGCCGCGCGCCTGTCTCGCACGGCGCGCGTGATATCGCGGCAGGGCCATCCTCGCGAACACCGGAAAGGATGCACCGGAAATCGCTTTCAGTCGCGCGCACGCTGTGCCAGATTCCGGCGCCATCCTTCCGCCACCGTTGCGCGCGATCTCATGAAAAGCCACTCTCCCCTGATACTTTCCGCCGCTTCATGGATCAGAGCGCGGCGGATGCGCGCCACGGCAACATTGCTGGTGGCATTCGCATCTCACGTTTCCATGGCCCAGGCGGCAGAGCCCGATCCAATCGGAGACTTCACTGTCACGGAGGCGCTCGTGCCGATGCGAGACGGCGTTCGGCTGTATACGGAGGTCTATACACCCCGAAAGATCACGACGCCGCTACCCATTCTCCTGAATCGCACTTCGTATGGCGCGACGGGCACTGCGCGCCCGCAGACCGGGGCCTCCGTGTTCGCGGGGCCGCTGCGCACCCTCGCGAAGGACGGCTATATCTTCGTATTCCAGGATATTCGCGGGCGCTATCGTTCCGAAGGGCGGTTCGTGCTGGGACGGCCGCTCCGCGACCGCACTCAACCGAACTCCGTGGACGAAACGACGGACGCCTACGACACGATCACGTGGTTGCTTACACATGTGTCTCGCCACAACGGCCGCGTCGGAATGCACGGCGTGTCATATCCGGGCTGGCTCACGCTCATGGCCGCCGTCGAGCCCCATCCGGCATTGCGTGCGATTTCGCCGCAGGCGCCGCCAGCGGACATCTACGTCGGTGACGATCACTTCCACAACGGCGCATTTCGCCTGAGCTACGGATTCGAATACGTCGCGCTCGTCGACCGTGGCAAGGAGAACACGCCCTTCCACTTCGACAAGAGCGACACGTTCGACTGGTATCTGCACATGGGTCCGCTCGCGGAGGCTCAGCAGCGCTACTTCGGCGGGGAGCGCACGATGTGGACGGATTTCATCGCGCATCCGAACTACGACTCCTACTGGAAGGGCCACGCGGCGGCCCCGAAGCTGCCGCCGATTACCGTACCGACCCTGAGCGTGGGCGGCTGGTTCGATCAGGAAGACGGCTATGGCCCCTTGAAGGTATTCGAGACGCTGGAATCCCACGACGTCCGCGGCATCAATCACCTGGTCGTCGGCCCATGGAATCACGGCGGCTGGATGCGCACCGACGGTCGCTCGCTGGGCGCGGTCGAGTTTGGCAGCGCCACCGCGGAGTACTTCCGCAGCGACATTCTCGTTCCGTGGTTTGCCTACTATCTGAAAGACCGCGGCGCGAAGCCTCCAAAGGTTCGCGTGTTCCAGACCGGCGGAAATGTGTGGGAGAGCGTCGATAGCTGGCCGCGCGACGCCCGCAGCGTTCAGGCGCGCAAGCTCTATCTTCATTCGCGCGGCGCGCTTTCCTTCACCGCGCCTGCTGAAACGGGCGCGCAGGCGGCGGACCGCTTCATCTCCGACCCGGGCAACCCCGTTCCCTACCGCGCGCGCCCCATCGAGCCCACGTTCGATGCAAACGGCAGCACGCGGGGATGGCGTAACTGGCTCGGCGAAGACCAGCGCTTCGTCCAGGCCCGCCCCGATGTGCTCACCTGGAAGAGCGAGCCGCTGCACGAGGACCTTGTGATCAGCGGCCCCATCGCGGCCCACCTGTTCGCCGCCACGACGGGCAGCGATGCCGACTGGATCGTGAAGCTGATCGACGTCTACCCGGAGTCGGGCGCGCCGTCACCGGCCCTCGCCGGTTACGAGTTCATGGTGGCGGCAGATGTTCTTCGTGGGCGCTTCCGCCAGGGCCTGGAGCAACCGCATGCCATCGAGCCGGGGCGCGTGCTCGAGTACGTCGTACCGCTCTCGAGCCGCAACCACCGCTTTCTGGCGGGCCACCGGCTGATGGTGCAGGTTCAGAGCACGTGGTTTCCACTGATCGATCGCAACCCGCAGACGTACACACCAAACATCTTTCTCGCGCGGGAGAGCGACTTCAAGGCGGCGACGCACTCGATCTACCGTTCCGCCGAGCTCTCCTCGTATCTTGCGCTCGATGTCGTGACGGCCTCGCGGTAGTTCCACAAAGCTGCGGTGGCGGCGGCGTAGAACGTCAAGTTGGCTTTGCCCGGAGCATCACGACGGCGCATCGCCGCGGAACGTCACGGTGTCGCAACGTCAAGGCTTGTCATGCCCCGACCACCCATCGAGCTGCGCGATCGTCACCGTCGAACCTTCCGGATGCGCTTTGCGCAGTTTCACGCTGGCCGCTTCGACCGCAGTCATGACACGAAGCATGTTTTCGCCGGCAAGCTTCGCGATGTCCGCATCCGTCCAGCCACGCCGCATGAGCTCCGCGAGTAACGCGGGATATTTGTCGACACCGTCGAGCCCCTGCGGCGTGTTTTCGATGCCATCGAAGTCCGAACCGATCCCAACGTGATCGACGCCGGCGACCCGACGAATGTGTTCGATGTGGTCCGCGACCTCCGCAAGCGTGACGGGAGGCATTGGGTGGCTCTCGTCCCAAGCCGCCATCGCCACCTTCGCGCGCTCCGGTTGCCCAATGTAGAGACCTCCATAGGGAGGGCTGCTGAACCGGGCCTGCTCCGCCGCCCGATCCGCCTCCCAGCGGTTGCGCTCCACAGAGAGGTAAGCGGGGTAGAAATTCACCATCACGATGCCGCCATTCTGCGCAACACGCTTCAGTACGTCGTCTGGAACATCGCGAGGATGGTCCAGCAATGCACGCGCCGACGAGTGCGAGAACATCACCGGGGCGACGGCAACATCGAGCGTGGCGCTCATCGTCTCCGACGAGACGTGACTCAGATCCACGAGCATGCCGATGCGGTTCATTTCTCTGACGATCTGCACACCGAACGGCGTAAGACCGTGATGCGCTGGATTGTCCGTTGCCGAGTCCGCCCACTCGGTATTGGTCGAGTGAGTGAGTGTCATGTAGCGCGCGCCCGCGTCGTACATCTGCCGTAGCACCGGAAGCGAAGCGTTGATCTGGTGACCGCCTTCGATGCCGATGAGCGATGCCACGCGGCCCTCCTTGTGAATCCTGCGAATGTCCGCCGCCGTGTAGGCCATTTCGAGGTCCGCAGGATAGGTGTGCACCATCTCTTTCACGACGTCGATCTGCTCGAGCGTCATCTGCACCGCTTCGAAACCCTGTTTTTTGACCGGAACCCACACCGACCAGAACTGCGCCCCGACGTGTCCGGCGCGCAGGCGCGGAATGTCCGTCATGAGCCCGACGACGCCCTCGCTCGAGAGAATGTGCGAAGTGTCGGTTCGCAGATCGAGCGGCAGGTTCTTTTCCATGCGATCGCGGATTTCCCAGGGCAGGTCGTTGTGACCGTCTATCAGCGGGGTATTCATCAGAACGCGATCGATGCGCGCTGCGAAATCGCCGCCGGCCGGCGGCAGCCGATCGACCACGAGGACGTTGAACGTGCCCGGGATTCTCTTTCCGGCCACATCCGTCTTGCGAGAAGCTAGGTAAATGCGGCCGGTTGCCGGATCGACCGCCGCCGTGCGCGCGCCCGGCTGTGTCGACACCACCGCGACGATGTATGGCTTTGCCCTGGCATCCAGACGAAACAGCGTCAGCGTCCCGTCATCACACGGGACGTAGGCGAGACGCCGCTGCGGGTCGAATATCGCCCCATCGGCATCCGCGCCGATCGGCACCGAACCTCGATCGGCGCCGGTGCGCGCGTCGATGAGTTTGGCCACTCCGTTGTGGCAGACCGAGATGAGTGTCAACGTGGCCGCGTCGTAAGCAATGCCCGTGGGCTCGACGCAGCCGGGGAGCGCCAGGCGCTTCACTACCTGGCGCGCGGCCACATCGATGACAGCGATCTGCGCCTTGTCCTCGATGTTCACGTAAGCCCGGCCCTTGCCGTCCGACACGCCGGCCTCGGGCTTGCCTCCCAACGGCAGTGTGGCAAGGGCTCGCATGCGCTTCAGATCGATGATCGTCGCGCTCTCGTCTTCGGAGTTCATCACGAACACGACGCCGCTCGCCGGCTCGAAAAACGCGGCATCGGGCGCCTTGCCGGTGCCGATGCGGGCCTGCACGGCGCCCGTCCCCCGATCCATCAGGATCGCCTCGTTCGACCCACCGGCCGTCACGAGCATCCGATCGGTCTCCGGAATGATCAGCACGGAGGCAACGTCATCCGCCTTCAGCAGCTCGTTGATGACGGTCCTGCTCCCGAGATCGACGGCCATCACGCCGTAGCCGCGACCGACGAACAGTCGCTGGCGCGCGCTGTCGACCGAGAGATAGTCGAATCCGCCGTCCGGTGCGGGAATGCGATCCACCACGCCATAGCGTGCTTCCGGAGCGGCGGCGACCATGCCGAACGGCCAGCTCGCCATCAGTGCGACAAGAGCGATCTTCAGGTGTTTCATACGCAATTCTCAGCCCCGATGTTTCGCGCGATAGCTCAGCGCAACTGACGTTCGAGAAAACTTTCGATGGAACGCACATAGAGGCGCTGATGCTCGAGCGTCTGGACTCCGTGCTGCTCGCCCGGCAAAACCAATGCCTCGACCGTCTTTCCACGGCGTCTGAGCGCCTGATAGAGCTCGATGCTCTGGCGCATCGCCGCCGATCCGTCGTCATCGCCATGAAGCAGCAACAGGGGCGCATCGCCCCAGCGTTCGACGACCGAGATAGCCGAGGACTCGTAAGCGCTCTGTTCCGCCACCAGGCGTTGCGGAATCGTCAGCGGCAGCGCTCCGCCTGCGTCCTCTTCCATCTCCGCTACCCAGTCGCCGACTCCCGCCGAGTCGACACCGGCCCGATACAAGTTGGAACGCGCAAGCGCATTCGACACGATATGTCCGCCGTACGAATGGCCGTAGATCACGAGCTTTGCGGGGTCGACCTCCGGCACGTTTTCGCGCAGCCAATTCGCCGCCGCGACAAAGTCCTGCACATCACCGGCGCCGCGCCCGCCGTAGCTGGGTGGATCACGAAAATCCAGCCCGTAACCGGTTCCGCTCCGATAGTTCACTGTCAGAACGACGTAGCCGCGGCTCATGAAGTAGCGCAGCACCGTCGGGTAGCCGAAGCCCGTCTCCCATACCGGGTAGACTTTCTGCCGGGAACCACCGTGCGCATGCACGATCGCCGGCAGCGAGGCGGGTGCCGCTCGTCCTTTCGGGCGATATAGCACCGCGGATATCGAGAGGCCGTCGGGCGCGTCGAAGCGGATCACCTCGCCCGCCAGAGGCTTTCCCGCGAGGGACCGTGCGGGTGGCCGAGCGGTGCTCAGTTGCAACTCGGAGCCTTCGCGAGACGCGACGAGACGCTCTGGGGTGGTCGCACCGGCCTGGCGATAGAACATTGTCTTTCCGTCGGCGGCACAGGTGACATCACGCTCGATGCCGCTACCGGTGGTCATTTCGCGGACTGGCGCCATCGGCCCCATCGAGACGCTGTACAAGTGAAGGCGGTCTGGATCGGTTGGCGAGTTCGCGGAGAAGCACACGCGCTTGCCGTCGGCCGAAAGGCTCGCGCCATCCACTTCCACACGACCGCTCACGAGCGCACGCGCCTCGCCACCGTTCGCTGGAACGGTGTAGAGAAGCCGCCAGCCGCTGGTCTCCGCAGGAAATACGAGTTGATCGCCGGCTGCCCAGAGCAGATCCCGCACTCCGTGCGGGCCGAGGAGCCCGCTGCCTTCAAAGCCGGAAAATCGCGCCCCATAGCCGGGCTTCGCAGTCCACAGCGCCCGCCCTTCTCCGCTGCGCGCATCGGCGATCATGACCGAGAACGGCGGACCGGCGCGCTCGTCGGAAAATCGCCAGGCGCGTGGCTCGAGCGCCGCCCGGATGAACGCGATTCGCGCGCCGTCCGGCGACCAGACCGGCGCCGAATCGGTACCGAGGCCGGGCACCATGTAGGTGACACGGCGGGTCTTCGGATCGAAGACGCCGACCCACGCGTAGTCGCCGCGCCCATACTTCGACCGGTCGCTGACGAAGGCGAGCCTGCCGCCTTGTGGAGACTCCGTGAGCTCGCTCAGCGAGCCCCGGTCTGTGAACAATCGGGATGCGCCGCGCTCGCCGCCCACCGGTATGGACCAGACCTCAGCACCCTTCGCGTAAAACACCTGTGTTCCATCCCGCGAAAACGCGGCCACATGAACGGAATAACCCGGGCCGCCATCGATGCGCCGGCTGGACCCATCGCGCGTGGAAACGAGCCACAACGAGCGCTCCTGTGGATCCGGCGCACCATGGGGATTTGGAGTTTCGCCCGCGGCGTTCGGCATTCCGCCCAGGAAAAAGAGCACCTGCGCGCCATCGTTGGAGACGGCGGCGATCTGGACCGGCGCCGAGCTCGCGCTGGTCTGGTGTGTGAGCCGAATCGCCGAGTAGCCGGGCGCGCGCGCGAAGTAGAGGTTCGCCGCGCCGCCTGCGACTTCGACCCATACAACCCCACCCGTGTCGTCGGCCATGTACTGCTGTACGTCGGGAATCGCGAGCAGCTCATCTACGGTCGGCGCGACTTCGCTCACTTCACGCGCTGTGGTCGGTGTGGCTACAGCCGCCTCGGCCGCCGTGGCCGCCGTGGCCGCCGTGGCCGCCGTGACCGCCGTGACCGCCGTGGCCGCCGTGGCCGCTGTCGCCGCCGTAGCTGCTGTGGCTGCTGTGGCTGCTGTGGCCGTGGCAGCGAACGATCCGTGAGCAACGGCGTACGCGGCAGCGTAAAGCAAGCACATCATAAAAAGCCGCGGACCCCTGCGATACGAACGAACGATCACCTCACCAACCCACGATGCGTGACCACTGCGCGACGACGCTCGAGCCTTCGACGACGTGATAGAAAGCGTGCTGAGCAGCCGTTGCGCACGCGTGATTCGGCAGGACGCGGAGCATCGTGCCGATCGGCCACCGGTCGAGATTCACCGCGCCGCCGTCGCGTGTCGTTATGATTCCGTGCTCCTGATTCGCGCCGCTGACGATCAGGTCCTCGACGATATCGCCGTTGACATCGAGCACGACACCGTAGCCCTGGTCCACGCGCTGCTTTTGCGTGCCTCGATCGCGAGACAGAGCCATCCAGCCGGCGTCGCAGATGATCCAGTTGCGCGTTTGCTGATGTCCGATGACGGTTGCCAGCACCGAAAGCGCTATGTCGCTCGTCTTGCAGACGCCGAGGCCTGCCATGACGAGGTCCTGGAACACGTAGACGCCAGCGCGTACCTCGGTGACGCCATCCAGACGTTCGGCGAACAGCGCGGTCGGAGTCGATCCGAGACTCACCGCCGGGCAATCCAGGCCGGCAGATCTCAACGCAGTGGCGGCCGCGACGATGCCGCGATGCTCTTGCGCAGCTATCGCGCGGATTCCATCAACGCTCGTCGAGTTGTAAGACTCCCCTGCATGGGTGAGAACTCCGGCAAGCGCCGCGCCCTTGTCACGCTGCAGGATCTTCCCGATGGTCAGTAGCCGCGGATCTGCCGGCGCAATCCCGGAACGATGCCCGTCCGTGTCCACTTCGATGAATGCCGGCAGCGTCAGTCCGCGCCTGCGCCCGCATTCCGCCACGGCGTGCGCGACGACTTCGCTATCGAGCAACAGGTTCAATTGCGCCCCGGCCTCGATCAGATCGGCGGCGGTGTCGAGCTTGCGAGGCGCCACGCCCACACCGTAGATGAGGTCGCGGAAACCGTTGTCGAAGAAGTGGCGCGCCTCCGCCAGCGTCGAGACCATGATCGGCCCCACGGCGTCCGGCGCGAAAGCGGCGCGAGCCGCCTCGACGGACTTCGTGGTCTTGACGTGCAGACGAAGCGTCGCGCCCAGGGCCGTGACTCGCGTGCGCATGCGCGCAAGGTTGGCATCGAATCGAGCCTTGTCTACGAGCAGGCAAGGCGTGGCAAGATCTTCGATACGCACGGTGTTGACCTGCAATCGTTGGGTTCAGACGGCAACACCGCGCATCGATCGGCTCTCAGAAATCGTAAGACACACCGAAGCGATACGAACGCGGATCGCCCGGCATGACGAATGTGCGGCCCGAAGAGGCGGGAAAATAGCGCTTATCCGTCAGATTGCCGAGGTTCAGGCGGACCTGATACCGGCCGCCGTCGTACGAAACGCCGGCGTCGTAGATCGTGTAGCCCGGCAGCTCGAACGCGTCGCTCTCCGCGCCCACGTACGTGAGATCTCCGGCCTGCTTCGTGTAGTGACGTGCGCCCGCGCTGAAGCCCAACCCGCGCAGCGGCCCATCCGGAATGACGTATTTGCTCCAGACACTCAAGGCATTCCGGGGAATATTGGCCGTGCGGGAGTCGACCACGAGCTCGTTGTCGCGAGTCACTTTCGCGTCGGTGTAGGCGTAGTCCGCGACCACTTCCCAGGTCGGCGTGATGCGCACGACACCATCGATCTCCACGCCGCGGGAGCGCTGCTCGCCACTGGTGATGAAGACATACTCCTCGGAGTTCGGATCGTCGGTCGCAATGTTCTGACGCGTGAGCTGATAGACCGAGACCGTTCCCGACAGCCGATCCTGGAACAACTCGGTCTTCAGGCCGATTTCGTACTGGTCGCCCGTCTCCGGTGGCAACGGATCGCCCGCCGCCGTCTCATAGCCGGCCTGCGGCAGGAACGATTTGGAATAGCTCGCAAACAGCACGGCACCCGGAACCACCTTGAACGTCACACCCGCGCGCGGCGTGAATTTCTCGTCCTTCGCGTTCCCGTCGTCGGTCCAGTCATAGCGGCCCCCGAGGAGTACGGAGAGCCGATCGGTCAGCTCGACGTAGTCCTGAACATAGGTCCCCACGCGCACGAGGCGTGTGGAGTTGAGCCGCGTCACGCCGAAATCCGGCACGACGGTACCGTATTGAGGATTGAAGATATCGATGGGCGCCAGCCCCGGATCGGAAAAACTGTAATACGCGAATCCCTGCAGCTGATCGAACCGGTAGTAGTCGGCACCAGCCAGCAGCGTATTTTTCGTTCCGCCGAAGTCGAGCTTCGCGATGAACTGGTTGTCGGCGGTATAGGCTTTGGCCTCCACCTTCTGCTTGCGAGCGTAGCGATACAGCGTGCGCAGATCGTCGGTATCGAGATACCACGGATAGATCGCCTGGAAGTCCACGTCGATGGAGCTCGCGCGAGCGACCTGATGGAACGACAGCGTATCGCTGAACTCGTGCGTGAAATCCCAGCCACCCTGGCGACGATGGATGTCGGCGGTATCGTCGAAGCCCGGTTCGCCGATGGCGCGCGTACGCGGCAACGTACCGCCCGGGTTTGGCAGCACCGTGCCTTCTGCCGGCAGCGGCTGCGCAAGGCCTGTGTCCTCGCTGATGAACTGAGCGAGAAGGGTGAGATGAGTTTTCTCGGTGATGTCCCAGGTAAGCGCCGGCGCGAGAAAATAGCGCTTCGCGGTGGGGACGTTGTCCACGAAGCTGCCATGTTTTCGATAGAGGGCGTTGGTGCGCAACGTGACGCTGTCGCCGAGCTCGGTGTTGCCGTCGATCCCCACATCCAGGTAGTCATAGCTGCCGACGGAGGTTTGCAGTTTCAGGAACGAGTCGTGTTGCGGGCGCTTGCTCACCAGGTTGACGAGCCCGCCGGCGGGGGACTGGCCGAAGAGCCCGGACACCGGCCCTTTCAGCACTTCCACGTGCTCGATACCGAAGAGCTCTTCCTGGGTCCAGAACGTCTGGTCCGCGGTGAGCCCGTCGAGAAACGTGAAGCCGCTCGAATCGAAGCCGCGAATCCGGTAGTAGTCGAACCCCTGGAAGTAACCGCCGGGTATCACGCCGCCGGCGTTGCGCAAGGCGTCCTGCAGGAGCACGGCGTTCTGATCGTCGAGCAGCGCGCGGTCGATGATCGTGACCGACTGCGGCAGGTCGATGAGCGGGACGGGAAGTTTCGCGCCATCGACCGATCGCTCCATGCCGAGACGCTTCGCCAGCACCGTGACGGCTTCGAGCTTGTCCGTGTGCGGCCCGCCCGAGGTGGCGTCGCCGTCAGCCGCCAGATCGGCCCGCGCCGTACCGAAAGCGAAAGAGAGCGCCACTACCGCGGCGATGGATCCAAGAGCGGGAGACCCTGTAACGACTTTCATTTTTCGCAGACCCCGGACGACGTGGCGGCTATCGAATCCCTTCATGTGAAGGCGCGCATCGCGCCTATGTGTTTTCTGAGGGAAAAAACTATCAGCCTGATCTGCTCGATCCTGTCGGACGCGGCCCAAGCCGTATCGCGGCAGGGCCACGCGCGTGGGCCATTGGTGTGGTGAATCAGAAATTCGCGTTCGGGACGAGTTTCTGCGAAAGCGACTGGCGCTGAGTGCGCGACGCCGGGGTGCGCAAGCGAAGGGCTCGCGAGACGCGCCGCTTTCACGGCAATCGCTCGAATCGCAAGCCGCGAATTCCCGGCGTGTAGAGCTCGAATCCTGCCGAAACTCCGGCCGGAGCCGCGACACGCCCGTAGAAACGCAGGCTGGCCAGACCGTTGGTCGTGACGAGTTCGTCTTGCGCGCCGGGTTCGAGCGCGGCGTCGTCGCTGCAGATTTCAAGACGCAGAGCGCCGTTCCTGAACGCGATGTCGCAGCGGGCCTGCGCCTCTGCGCTCCAATACCTGCCGGCCTGATCGGCGAGGTTCGTCGGGTTCCAGGCGGGCACCCAGTCGAATACGTCCTGCTCGCCTTCAGAATCGACAACGATGCGAGCCGGAGCCGCTGGGGCACGAATGAACGCGACGTAGAGATCGTTACGCTCGCGCAGGCCATACACGCCCTGGGCGAGCGGATACGGCGCCATCGACTCGCCGTCATACGCCAATCGAGATCCGGTGGAGCCGCCGGCCGCGAGCCGGAGGTAAACGCCGTCCCTCGTCTTGCGGTACGCGCCGGAAGGCATGTTGTCCGGCCCGGTGAGGCCCGGTAGCTGCGCGACGGCGCGCAGTGTCTGGCCCGGTTTCTCGGGCTCCGACATCCTCTCGCCGAGAAATATCTCCGCAATCGCTTCGATCCGCCGCTTGGTCTGCGCATCTGTGCGGTTACAGAGAACGGCGACAGCGAAGCGCTGTTCGGGAAAGAGCAGCAGGTGAGCGCGATATCCCGCCCATGAGCCGCTGTGGCGAACGGTGGGCAGGCCACGATATCGACCGACTTTCACGCCTGACGCGTAATCAAGCGGCTCCCCCGACGCGAGCGTGCCGGTCTCGAGCATCTGGCGAATGACGTCGGCTCCACCGATGGCAGCCGTGTGGAAATTCTCGGCCCAACGCAGCAGGTCGCTTACGGTCGTGTGCACCTGGCCATCGCCGACCTGTTCCCACGCCGCCTCATCGATCTCGAAACCTTTCGCCGTCGGCTCGTAGCCACGCGCGAGCGCGGCGATGCGCGTCGGGTAACGATCGACGACGGTCGTCTCGCGCATGCCGAGCGGGTCGAAGATGTTCTGCGCTTCGAACATGCGCAGCGACAGGCCGCTGACGCGCTCGACCACGGTGCCGAGCACGACGTATCCCGTGTTGCTGTAGTCGAACTCGAGGCCCGGCGGTGCGTTGGGCGCACGCTGGCGGCCGAGCAGCTCAATGGTTTCGTGTTGCGTGGCGCCCTGGGTCGTCTTGCGGCCCGCCAGGTTGAGCAAGCCTTCGTAATCCCGCAGGCCGCCAGTATGGTGCAACAGATGGCGCAACGTAACGCCGGCGGCGGACGGCGCGAGCTCCGGCAGATATTTGCTCACCGGGTCGTCGAGATTCAGCGAGTGCTGTTGCGCGAGCAGCAGGATCGAGAACGCCGTGAATTGCTTCGAGACCGAGGCAATGTTGAAAACCGAGCCCGGCACGAGCGGCCGGTGCGCAACGAGATCTGACATCCCATACGCCGCAAGGAGCGGCGGCAAGCCATCGCGCGCGACGCCTACCGCGCATCCAGGCGTGTCATCTCGTGCGAAATCGGCAAACACAGCGGCGACTCGACTCTCGTCCGACCGCTGCGGTCGTTTCTCGTCCGAATGTTGCGGTCGTTTCTCGTCCGAATGCTGCGGTCGTTTCTCGTCCGAATGCTGCGGTCGTTTCGCCGCCTGCGCCAGGACCGAAGCGAGCACCCCACACAACGCGAGCAACATCGCGGCGCGGACGCCCGCGTGCGCGCTCATCCCCACAGCGACCTGGACGGGAGGCTCATGACGCCCCGATCGTATGAGATAGCCTGAGCCCAGTCCTCCGCCTGCAGCAACGGGCCGTCGAGATCCGCAATCTCGCAGAGTTGCGCGAGCACCATGGCGGGCGCCATCGCCACCGATCCGCCGACCATGCAACCCACCATCAGGCGCAGCCCGGAACCGAGCGCCGCGTGGGCCAGCTCGAGAGCGGCCGTGAGCCCACCGCTCTTGTCGAGCTTGATATTCACGAAGTCGTAGCGGTCGACGATGCGAGGCAGGTCCGCGACGGTGTTGACGGGCTCATCGGCGCAAACCGGTATGGGAAGATCGAGCTTCACGAGGCCGACATCATCGGCCGCATCCACGGGCTGCTCCAGCAGGTCGACGCGCAATTCGGCCATCGCCGGAGCGAGCTCTATCAGTTGCGCCACGCTCCACGCCTGGTTGGCGTCGACAACGAGGCGTGCATCGGGCGCGCCTCGTCGGACGGCGCGCACGGCTTCGAGGGAGTGATCCGCGCCGACCTTGATCTTGAGCCACGGGTGATCGGCCAGCTCGCGCGCGCGTTGCTCGTACGCCTCGATCGAGCGGATGCCGATCGTGACCGTCGTGACGATCGGGACCGCCGAGCGGATGCCCGCCAGCTCCCAGGCGCGCACGCCGCGTTCTTTCGCCTCGAGATCCCACAGCGCTGCGTCGAGCGCGTTGCGCGCACCGCCCGCCGGAAGCAAGCCGAGCAACTCTTGCCGCGAGACGCCTGCTTCAACCGTGTCTCGTATCGACTCGATCTGCGCCAGCATGCTCTGCAATGTCTCGCCGTGGTAGCTGACGCCGACTGCTTCGCCGAGCCCGGCGTGGGCGCCGCGCTCGAGTCGGACGACGATCACCTCGCACACCGTTTCGGCTCCGCGCGAGATGACGAAAGGCTCGCGCAGCGGCCACGTGCGGGTGGCAACGTCGAGTCGGCCCCTCATGGCGCGAGCACCGCCCGCAGCACGTCACCCAGCGAGGTCTTCAGCGGATCGAAGCACGGGACATCGAGGCGATCCTGAGTTTCCGCCAGCACGCGTTCGCGCCCGGCGGCATCGAACGACGAGGTGTTGAGGCTGATCCCCGCGAGACGCACTCCGGGATTGGTGAGCCGGGCGGCTTCGAGATACCGGTCCGCCGCGACACGCAAGTCGGGAGTCCGGAAATCGGGAAACGACTTGATGTGAGTGCGGGTCGGATCGTGACACAGCACGAGCACGTCCGGCTGCGAGCCGTGCAGCAGCCCCAGCGTCACTGCCGCATAGGCGGGATGGAACAGGGAGCCCTGCCCTTCGATGACATCCCAGTGGCCGGCGGGAGCGTCGGGCGAGAGCGCTTCCGCCGCGCCCGCCACGAAATCGGCGATCACCGCATCGATCGCGATTCCGGAGCCGACGATCATGATGCCCGTCTGGCCCGTGGCGCGGAACGTCGCCTCGACTCCGCGATTGCGCAGCTCGCGCGCGAGCGCGAGCGCGGTGTACTTCTTGCCGAGCGCGCAGTCAGTGCCCACCGTCAGCAGACGCTTGCCGGTGCGACGGCGCCCCGTGCCGACTTCAAAACGATTCACCGGCGCACGCACGTTGACGAGCGCGGCGCCGGTGCGACGTGACACTTCTTCGAGGCCGGCAATCTCCGCGAGCGGTGTGTGCATGCCGCTCACGACGTCGAGGCCCGCTTCGGCGGCGCGCCTGAGAATGGGGGCCCAGCTCTCCGGAATGCGGCCACCCGCCGGCGCGACCCCTATGACGAAGGAGCCGGCCCCCGCGTCGGCGGCGCTCTCTGGTGTCAGCTCCGGCAGCCCGAGACTCACCTGGCAGCCTGGCAGACGCATCTGCGCAAGACAGGCCGGCCTCGCCCAGTCGCGAATGCCGAACGCCGTCTTGGCATGCGCCTCGCTCGGAGCATCACCCAGGAACAGCAGATAGGGCGTCCGCAGCGTCAGACTGCGAGCACCATCCCCCTCAGCGGCGGTCATCATCAGCGATCCTTTTTCGAAGCAGTGAATGGCGGCGGCTATAGAAGATGTAAACGGCGGCGCCTATGAGCGCATAGCCGAGGAACAGAATCGCGGGCAGCGCATTACCGTGCACGGCCTTGCCGGCCACGTCGAGCACGAGCGGCACGATCATCAGCGAGCAGAAGACGATGCCGAGGATCGGCGTCACGCCCAGCCAGACGCCGCGCACCCGCACTCCACCGAACGGCACGCGAAACGGCCGCGGCAATTGCGGCTGGGTGTTTCTAAGCCAGATGACGCTCAGGCAGACCATGACGAACGACAGGGCGACACCGAGACTCACGAGGTCGCTGAGAATCGTGATGGGCAGCAACGCCGCTGCGAGAGCAACCGTACCGCCGACGATCAATGTCCCCAGCAACGGCGTGCGCGACGAGGCGTGAATGCGCGCAAACGTCGGGGGCAGCAAGCCGTCTCTTGCCATCGCATAGAACACTCGCGTCTGGCCATACATCGTGGTGAGCAGCACGGAGCACAGACCGATGATCGCGCCGATCTTCACCAGCGCCGCGAACCACGGCAGCCCCATCGCATTGACCGCCACCGCGATCGGATCCGGCACGCCCAGTTTCCTGAATGGCACGACGCCCGTCAGCACCGCGGCGACGCTGATATACAAAGCGGTGCAGATGAGCATCGAACCCAGCACGCCGATCGGCATATCCCGTTGCGGATTGCGCGCCTCGGCGGCGGCCGTCGACACCGTCTCGAAACCGACGTAGGCAAAAAAGATCGTCGATGCCGCCCGGAAGATGCCGGCCCAGCCGTAGGCAAACCCCCCTTCGTTCGGTGGAATGAACGGCGTCCAGTTATGCGGCTCGATCCACAGTATCCCGACCGCAACGAAGGCCACGAGAACGCCCACCTTCAGGAGCACGATTACGCTATTTACCGCGGCGGAAAACGAGACTCCCCGAGTCAGCAACGCGGTCGCGACAAGCACTCCGGCTGCCGCGACCGCGTTGATGCGCGGGCCGGTCGTGAACACGATCTGCGCCCCGTCCTGCACCGAAGCCAGGAATGGAGTCGAGAAGGCGGCGGGAATCGTGATGCCGACGTCGTGCAAAAAGCTGGTGGCGTAGCCGGAAAATCCGACCGCGACCAGCGAAGTCGCGATCCCGTACTCCAGCACCATGAGCCAGCCTGTGACCCACGCGGCCACTTCGCCGAGCGTGGCGTATGAATAGCTGTATGCCGAACCCGGCACCGGAATGGCCGAAGCGAGCTCGGCATAGCAAAGCGCCGCGAACCCGCAGGCCAGCCCCGCAAAAATGAACGAGATGAGCACCGCGGGACCCGCGAAACTCGCGGCGGCATTGCCCGTGAGCACGAAGATCCCCGAGCCGATGGTGCAGCCGACACCGAAGAACACGAGATTCGCGGCGCCAAGCGTGCGCGCGAGCGAATGGTGAGCGCTGTCGTCACGAAGCTGTTCGAAGGATTTGCGCAGGCCTCGGGCCCGGCGCGCGGGGACAACAATTTCATTCATCGGATGGTTTCTGCCTGGAGCCCGGTTTGTTCTCGGAACCAATTTGCCGCGTCGTCCAGCGCCTGTGCGCTGATTCGTGCAATCGACATCGCCTCGACGAATCCGTGCACCGTGCCCGGATAGACGATCGCGCGGACAGGCACGCCCGAGTCGCGCATTTTATCGACCATTGCGAGGTTCTCATCGTGGAGGATATCCAGCTCGGCGATGGTCAGGAATGCGGCCGGCAAGCCGTGAAGGTCTGCGCGCAGCGGGCATGCATAAGAATTTCCGGCGTCTTCGGCGCTGCGCAGATAGCTCTTCCAGAATCCTGTCATCTCGTCACTCGACAGCAGCAACTCGCCCGCGCCGAAGTCCCGGTGCGAGCTCGTCGTCGCGTCCGTACTGAAAGCGCCATAAGTCAGCAGCATTGCACGAACTGCGTGCGGCGCCCCGGAATCGCGCAATTTCAGGCACGCACTCAGTGCGAGGTTTGCGCCGGCGGAGTCGCCTCCGACCGCGATGCGCGCCGCGTCGAGGCCGAGCGATTCGCCCTCCGACTGCAACCAACGAACGACCGCAACCATTTCATCGAGTGCCACGGGGAAGCGCGCTTCCGGAGACCGAGAGTAATCCACCCCAACCACCACGGCACCGGTGCGCGCTGCGTACTCACGCATCAGCCGATCGTGCGTGTCCAGGTCGAACAGAACCCAGCCGCCGCCATGCGCGTAGACCAGCGCGGGCAGTCTTTCCGCAAAGCTCGGATAGTGCAGGCGCACGCGAACGCCGATGCCCTCAGCCGAAGCGCTCGTCTCGATTGTCCTCGCCATTTGCGGGCCGCCGGCACTCCAGGGCGCGCGCACGCTGGCCGCGATTTTTCGCCTGCTGGCGATGTCAGCTGCCTCCATTGGCGGGTGACACGCGTAGTCATCCGCTAACCGTGCGACGAAGCGCCGGATATCGGAATCGAGGCGGTCGTCGAACCGCGGCATGGATCCTCCAGGGAGCGTTACGAGGCGTGCTGCGGGAAGGCGTTGTTTCACCGCGTGCGGCATAGTCGCTAATCGCGCCGCGAAGACGCTGTTCGAGAGGGGGCAAGGTGTATCTTGCGCGGGCCAACAGTCGCTCTTGCGTTGTGGGGCCGCGAGCCCTATAACTTTCGCAAACACCCAGACCCTGAAACACCGGCGCCCAATCTTCATGCCTGCAACGCGCGACCCGGGCTTCCTGCAAACCATTCCTCGTCCCCTGGCCGCGCTGGCCGACGAATACGCGGCCGGGCACGTGGAGCCCACGCATAGTCACCGTCGCGGCCAGTTGCTCTACGCGTGCAAGGGCGTGATGTCGGTGCTCACGGACGCGGGCGGATTCATCGTTCCGCCCCAGCGGGCGGTGTGGCTGCCGCCAGGCACGCCGCACGAAGTGCGCTGTCGGGACCGGGTTTCGCTGCGCACGCTTTATATCGATCCGCAATCGAGCCCGCGACTGCCGCGCGCGTGTTGCGTGCTGGAAGTGTCGGAGCTGCTGCGCTCGCTGATCATCGCGGCCGTGGATATCCCGGTCGAATACGATCTCGGCGGCCGCGAAGGGCGCATCATGACGCTCATCCTCGATGAGATTGGCATCATGCCGGTGGCACCGCTGTGTGCGCCGATGCCGGCAGACGCGCGCCTCGCACGCATCTGCCGTTCGCTATTCCAGGAGCCCGCCCAGAACCAGAACCTTCTCTATTGGGCACGCGCCGCGCGCATGAGCCGTCGCACGCTCACGCGCACCTTCCGGCGCGAAACGGGAATGAGCTTCGCGGCCTGGCGCCAGCACGTGCGATTGCTCGAAGCCCTGTCACGGTTGGCGACGGGCCAGCCGGTCACGGCGGTGGCGCTGGACGTGGGCTACCAGAGCCCGAGTGCTTTCACGGCGAGATTCCGGCAGACGTTCGGCACCACGCCCACGCATTACTATGCGCAAGCCAGCACGGCTCCGATCGCACCGGTCGCGCCGCGCGAGAAGGCGAGGCGCTCCAACATCAAAGGGACGCGAGCCCGCCCGGAGTCCGGCTGAGTTCGCTCACACCCGAGGATACTTTCGGGGCATTGCCGCCCGCGTCGGCGAGAGCACGCGTCAATCCGCGCGCACGCGTGAGAATCTCAGATTCTCGACACGGTGCGTGTCCACCAGAAAGCCGGACACGCGCCCAGCTGAATCGCGTAGAAACCGCACGCTGCCGAAGCCCAGCGCGCGAAATACATTGGGCGCGAAGGGCTCGAGCGCGATGCTCTTCAGTTTCATCGAGCTCAGCACGGCACGGCCGTGATCGAAAGTCACCCGATATCGCACGTCGAGCTCGTCGCTATTGTAAACACCCGCATATTCGGTGAGTTGCGCAGCGGTTGGAGCATAGTCAGGGACGCGGTCGAAGATCTTCACGGGATCGTCCGAGTCTGTGATGCTCACACTGCGAACTGTACCGGCGCCCTCGCCTGCGAACTCCACAGTAACGTCCGGATGATCCGTGCCGTATCGTTCGTTGCCGAGTGGCGTGAGAGGCACTTCATCTTCATCGACAGATACCGTCATGAAGAGTGAGCCGCCACGAGCTGCGGCGTGCAGCGCCCCATTCCCGTTTCGCTCGACATAGGTGCCCGCGTCGCTGGTCAGCGTGGCCGCAGGCACCGTAGTGTTCATTGTTTTGACCGACGTCGCCGGGCCTGGCTTGTCGGCAAACTTTCCGGCCAGGTAGATATCGGCAATCTTCATCGCGAGATCCGAAGGATTGGCTTCGGCGATATTGCAAAGGCACGCCACGCCAAAGTGCTGATCGGGAAATCGCACCAGGGCAGACCGATAGCCGGCATCGGCTCCGCCATGCGTCACCGTTCGCAAGCCGCGGTATCTGTCGACGCGAAGCCCGGCCGCGTAAACGAGCGGTGTGCCATTGTTCAGCACGCCCCGCTCCTGCATCCACGTGATCAGGGAAGCGCCCCCAACACGCGCGCTATAGAAATTCTCGTCCCATCGCGCCAGGTCACCCACCGTCGTCAGCAGGCTCGTGGCACCTACCGTGTCGAAGTTCGTCACGCTCAGCTTGAACGTTTCCCCTCTTCTCGCATACCCGTATGCCATGCCCGGAACGATCTCGGCATGATCGTCCCTGAAGTGGGTGCGGCGCATTTCGAGCGGCCCGAATATTCGCCGGTTGGTGAAGTCGCGCAGCGACTCGCCACTGACCCGGCGGACGATCTGTGCCAGTAGTGTGTATCCGGTATTGGAGTAGCTGAAGCGCGAACCCGGAGAGAAATTGAGCGCCCGCTGGCGCGAAACCAGGGCCATGACGTCGTCATCGGTGATGAGGTCGAGGGAGTAGCGCCAACCCGCGATTTCCAGCAGATCCCACTGGTCGCGCAGGCCACCCGTGTGATGAAGCAGGTGCCGTACGGTGAGCGGCACGCCGAAGTCGGGCAGCTCCGGAATATAGCTACGCACCGGAGCATCGAGGGAAACCTTGCCCTCCTGCACGAGCAGCAGCAACGCCGCGGCCGTGAACTGCTTCGAGACCGAAGCGGCGTGAAATACCGTCTGGGGGGTGTTCGGGATCGAGTGATCCAGATCCGCCATCCCGTAGGCGTTCTCATGGATGACTTTGCCGTCCTTCATGACTGCGACGGCGCAGCCGGGCGAGGTGTGCGAGCTCCATTTTGCGAACAGCGCGTCGACTTGCGCACCGGCCCCCTGTCCTCGGGCGATTGACGCCGCCAATAGCAACGTCGCAGCCAGGAGCATGCCGGACTTCGGCGCTCGTGCACGACCCTTGTTCCGCCTGCTCGTACCCGTCATCGTGGCAACCCTCGCACCGATCCCCACAATCTACGCAAAATGCCGGCCGTTTGGCGCGGCCCGCGGCCATGAGATGTCGCGAGCGGGCCAAAGCCACGCAACCGATCCGAAACATGCCGGCGTCGAAAGACCGGACGCCACACTAGAAATTGATGTTGAAGAACAGCCGCAGACGATCGAGTGAATCCGTGAAATCGTTCGGGCCGGCGTCGGCGGCGCGATACCGCCGGTAGTGATACCACAGTGCCGTCAGCGTCGTCTTCGGGAACGGCACGTAGTCGAAGGTGAGCGCGTTCGATTTGTAGTTCGTGGCAATGCTCAGGTTATCGTGAGAGAACGCCGCGAACACCGAATCGGTCTCGGCGATGGCACGACCATATGTGAGGCGCCAGTCACCGGGCTTGCTGGCGCGCCCGAGGCTCAACTCGATGCCGTAGCCCGTGTCGGCCTCGGTGGCGGCGCCGAAGTTCTTCACGTAATCGGCGACCATTCGCACGGGCCAGCGATCGCCGAAACCACTCCAGGTGGCGCCGACAATGACGTCGCCGAGATTGAAGTCGGAGCGATAACGGCCGTCCGGGTAGCGAAGATTGGTACGGAAGTCACCGGCATCGCCGCCGGCGACGCTGCCGAGCCGGTAGTCGAAGTACGCGCCGGATATGTCGTATCTCCACGAACCGAGCGCAGGGGAATCGTACCCAAGCTGCGCGCCGAGCATCGTGCTTTCCGGGCCGGAAACTTGCTCGTCCACGAGAAAGAACAGGCTGCTCGCGCGAATCGTGCCACCGTCGAACGAGTGCTTGAATACTCCGCTGACACCCTGAGGATTCACGTCTCCATCCCACACGAGGTCTGTGCGGATGAAGGGTTGCGGAACCTTGCCCGCATACAGCTTCAGGTCGCTGAGGTTGAGTTGTACGTAGGCGAGGTCGAGGCTCACCTGCAGGTCGTCATCGAAGTTGGATAGCTGCGCGTCGGTGCTGTTCGGGTCGTCCGCGTCGCCGGTCACGAGCCGGGCGCCGACGCTCAGGCGATCGTTCACCGCGTAACTCGCACCGAGCCGGCCGCGCAATTGGCTGCTGTTGCGATCCTCGCCGTCCCGATCAGAGTAGTCACCTTGGCCGCGAACACGCAGGTCGCCGCTGACATCCAGTCGGGGCTTCATCGTGAGCGGCGTGACTGCGCTTGGCGCGGAGCCTGCGGCCGACGCACCCGCCTCGCCCGACGCGCGCCCCGATTCCGCGTTCGCGGCACCGAGCCTTGCTTCGAGCGCGCTCAAAGCAGCATTGATGCGGTTCTGCTGGGCTGTAACGCTGGCCTGCTCGGAACGGAGCGCCTCTATCTGCGCACGGATGTCGCCGATGTCCATGGCGTTGTGCTCCTCGGCGGACACGGCAATCGTGGGCAGAGGTAGCCCAAGAAGAGCGGTCTGCACCATGAAATCTCTCAGGCGGCTATTTCGTACCGGTTGCATCGATCTCTCTGACATTTCGTCTGGCACACATGACATTGAATGGCGGCGATGGCGCGGTGCCTGCCACTTCGGCTCACGCCAATCACTTCGCTGAGGCGCGAAGGATCCTATTTCCAGAAATCGAACGGCTGGCCGATGGAACGTTCACACGCCCGCTCGTAGACCGCGGCGGCCGCGGCGACGTCCTGTAACGCGGTTCCCGTCGAATCAAATATGATTCGTTCATCATCGTTCACGCGTTTACGAGCCGAGCCGACGAGCACATCGCCGAGCTCGCCTCGCACCTGCTCGCGCGTCATGAGTCGAGCTGCAAGTGCGTGCCGCAACTCTCCCACAGCGGCGCATTGCTCGATGAGGTCGCAAACAATCGAACACCTTGCGACCAGGTGCGACGAGAGCTCCTGCTTTCCTGGGCTATCCGCGCCAACAGCCGCGATGAACGTGCCGGCGGCGACGTGCGCGTCCTCGAGAAACGGGCTTGTCGCGCTCGTGCACGTCACGATGATGTCGCTGGCGTGCGCGGTCGTGGCCAAGTCGCCGGCCGCATGCACGTCGATACCGGTCTCGCCCGAAAGTCGCTGCACGAAACTCGAGACGTCGCCGCGGGACCACACGGAAACGCGCTCGAGCGGCAATACCGACGCGAGCGAGCGCAATTGGATCTCCGCCTGGCGTCCGGCCCCACACAGGAGCAACGAGCGACTGTCGGCGCGCGCAAGCTGCCTCGCCGCGACCGCCGTAGCCGCGCCGGTGCGCAGCTGCGTCACGTGGCCGGACTCCATTACCGCGAGCGGCGTGCCGTTCGAAGCATCGCAGAGCAGGATCAGTCCGATGATGTTCGGCAATCCGGAACCCGCACGGTTGGCGAAGAACCCTCCGTTGACCTTGCAGGCAAAATAGGCGCGGCCGGGTTTAAGGCCGCCGGCCTTGATGTGAAACTCGCCGCCCTCCGCGTCCACATGCATGAGCTGCGGCGAGAGCGACAGACCGCGGGCATGCGCGATGAAAGCGGCTTCCACCGCGGCGATGCAGTCTTCGATGCTCAGCACCGAGGCAACCGCCGCGCGGTCCAGCAGCAACACCGGTTCCGGTGTTCGCGCAGAAGCCGTCACGCGGCCGGCAACGCCGTAAGGCACGTCAACCTGATGTCGCATCGGCCTTGGCGCCGATCTGCCGGAGACTTGGGGTGCATCGCTCAACGCTCGGGGAACCGGTACCTGTCGGGTGTCAACCGTAGCATCGCGGCGAGCTGCGCACTCTCGTGGCGATGCCAGCATTCATCGCGATTGCGCCACGCTGGTGGACTGATCGCACTCGAAGACATAGTTCATGCTGAGTCGAACTGTCGGAGGCGTTACGCGCGGATGCGATCCAACTCGCGGAAGTGCGCACCTGTCGTCGACTGGGCAAATGGTCGTAGACTCTTCGCGTCAACCGTAGCAAGAAGCGAGTTCCCTCGATGTCGAACGCCCGACGGCTGCGCACGCTCGGAATTCTCGCGCTGGCAGATCCCCACACCGCCCCGCCACCGCCACCCAACGCGTTCGACTCGGCGGACTGGTTTCCGTACGCCACGGTCGTCCGCATGGTGCCGAACGCGTGGGCACGCAACGTCGTAGCGGGTAAGCCGGAGTTGGCGGTCGCGTATGCCGAAACGGCACGGGAGCTCGAGGCACTCGGAGTCTCCGCGATCAGCGCGGATTGCGGATACGCCATTCAATATCAGGAGGCCGTGCGCAACGCCGTTTCCATTCCCGTTGCGTGCTCGAGCCTGCTACAGCTCGCGTTGATCAGGAACATGTTGCCCCGGCATGGGCGCATCGGTCTGTTGTGCTTCGACGCCGACACATTGAAGGCGGACTATCTGCGTCTCGCCGGCATCGATGACACCGTGCCGCTCGCGATTGCAGGCATTCAGGGCACGCGAAGCTGGAAGAACTGGGTCGCCGCGGACACGATCACGGAATGGAACATCCTGGAGGACGACGTGATGAGCGCCGCGCGCAAGCTGCATCGGCAGAATCCGGACATCACGCACTGGCTGCTCGAGTGCACCGGCTTCCCGCGATTCCGGCCGCTGCTCAAGGCGGAAACAGGATTGCCGGTGTACGACTGGGTGAGTCTCTGCAATCACCTGATGGAAGGCGCGGTGCCCCGGCCCCGACCCGATTGACGATCACGTGCGGCGAAATGCGGGCCCCAGAAGAACCGAGTTGAGCAGCAGGCGTTCCGTGCCGAGGGAATAGCCCCGAAACACCGGATCGGTGCAGAACAGAATCGTCTGACCCCGGCCGGCTGATTCCCGAATCAGCCACGCTGTCCGGGCGATATAGGCCGCCGCCTCTGGCCACACGAGCCCGGAGAGGGCCAGCCGCGAGGGCACTTCGAACTGCCCGACGAGATGACTGGCCTCCCCGGCCACCAGCGCGTCGCCCTCACGGAACAACACCGGCAAGGGATCTGGCGCGCCGAACCGCAGCCAATGATCGGGTTTCAGACGAGCGGCGAGATACGCTCCACGCGGTAGAAAAACGACGGAGGCTTGCCGCGAGCCCGGGAGTCGCGATGAATGCGTCGTTGCTCAACTCGAACGGGGTGAAGCCCTGTGGCAGGAACGCTCGCGCACCTTCCCCTATTAGCGGCATCACGATATCGGCCTCCGCCGATCCATATGCCGAACCCGCTTGCGCACCGGATCGAGCCAACCCCACTTGTCCGCAGTCTTGCCCGAGAACAGCCCTACGAACCGAGTCCGCTGGCGCCCGCGCAAAGTCCACTGACGCGTCGGCCGGGGACGACGCGAAGGTCGCGCTTCTTGTCTTCGCCGTGGTGAAGCCAGCTTCCGCAAGCGCCAACGCAGCCGTGCTCAGCGCGATCAACGTGCCGCCTTGCTCGACCCACGCTCGCAATTTTTCCGCACTTCCGTTTCTCAGCAGCATGAGAAACAGATCTTTCTCGCTCACATCCCCCAGAATCAGCACACCATAGTTCGCAAGGTCGGTCGACCCGAGACGCATCATGTCAATCAACGTCACGGGCAGGCCAATCACCTGATCGAACAGATGAAGCAACGCGCCGGTCGAGGGCGCATCCATGGGCACCCCCGTGACGATCGCGATCGCCGGCGGTGCCAGCAACACGAACTCCGGTCCGCCGAGGTCCGGCCCTTCCGCGACACGTGCGCTCTTCACAGCCTCGAAGAGCGCTTCGCCACGCGCCTGCTCTTCGAGAAGCAATGAGCGGATGTCGCCGCTCTGATCGTCGAGGCGGATGAGCAGATCGCCAGGCTGAAATGCCGGGCCACGCTCGGGTCCCGACCCGCGCTCCGACATCGCGAACTCCTCCGTCGCGACCCGAATCTTCACGCCGCGCGCCAGCAACCTTGCCGTTGCGTGCAGCGAGGGATCTCGAAACACATATCCGTAGCGTGCGAGGGCAAGGTCCACGCTGGCGCTGCTGCTTGCGAGAGCGGCGGTTGTGTCCTTAACGCGTAACCAGTTTCCCGACACGGACTGCGAGGACCAGAAACAGTCCATACCGAAAGCGAACGCAACCGACCACGCGGTCGCGTCGAACAGCAGCGTCTTGCCGCCGCGCTCGAGCGCCCGACGCTCACGGCGCAGGAAGCCAACCTCCAGCGGGACGTGAAAGTCGAAGATATTTCTAACGAGAGCACCTGCAGGCTGCGCCGTGCGCACGCGCAACGTCCCTGCAGGCAGAGAATGATCACGCGCGAGACACTCCCATGCCGAATGCAACCCTTCGACACGGGCGGGCTCGACCAGGCGCTCCACTTCGACGCCCTGCCTGAGCAGCATCGACAGCAGACGCCGCTGCTTGAACGAGTTATCCGGTGGAATGATCCACTCCCGCCGGGAGTGCGCCTCGCTGCGCCTGGACTTCCACCATCGCGATAACAGGGTCGAGCGCATGCGCGAGGCCGTCCCCAGACTCGCGAACGTGCTGCGGATCTGGTTGTCGATCGCGGTTCGATAGCTTCGCGTGCGCCCGCTCGGCAGCCGGACTGTTCCGCCGCTCGTTTGAGCCTGCTCGTAGAGGACGGGCACGGCGCCGTGATACGCGGGCCAGATGTCGAAGAATCCCGGATAGAACACTTCGTTCCAGCTGCGCGTGTAGAAGCTCGACCCATCCGCGTCGAACATCGCGGCGTGGTCGGATGCAAAGTCACTCCAGGAGACATGAACCGCTGCCGGAAGGTGCGGATTGAACGGGGCAGCCGGCACCGCGAACAGAAACGTATCCGCCGGACCCATTTCGTGGGCATCGACGAACAACTGCGGGCGCGCGGCCAGAATCGCGCCGGCACGCGCGCGCGATTCGGCCTGAACGCCGAAGACGGCATCACGGTTCAGATCGAACAGGAACCGGTTACCGCGCCCGCCAGGCCACGCAACGGTGTGAAGCGCGTCCTGAAGATCGGCGGGTTTGTCGCCCCGACCAAACGTTCGAACGTGCGCGAGGCATCGCTCCCGCCCATCCGGATTGACGATGGGATCGACATGGATGATCAGGTGTTCGAGCAGCTCGCACGTCGCGGAGTCGCAAGCAGTGGTCAGCCGTCGTACGACTTCCACAGCAGCGTCGGGGCCGGAGAGCTCGTCGCCGTGAATGCCGTATCCGAGCCACACGATCACCGGGATGCCTTCGAGCGCGGATGAAGCGTCCTGCTCGTGCACGCAGGCATCGAGCTCGTCGAGCTTATTGCTGATCGTAGCGAGACGCCCGAGATTGGACGGCGAAGAGATCGTCAGCAACGGAAGCCGAAATCCGCCCGACGACGTGCCGTAGTACGAGAGCTTCACCCGGTCGGACTCGGCCGCGAGCCCTTCCAGCGTCTTCACGATCTCGTCGTATCTCGCCGGCCCGTTCATCTCGGAAGAAGCGGACGGTGCCTCATGGACGAAAAATCCTCGCGCACATTGACAGCCACTGGGCGCACTGTATAAAAAATGCGCAACCCGAGGTCCCGCCCATGAAACTCGACGCCATCGACGTCCGCATTCTCGCCCGCCTGCAACAGGAAGGGCGCATCGCCAAAACGCAGCTCGCGGAGCACGCCAATCTCTCGCCCAGCGCCTGCTTCCGCCGCGTGGAGCGGCTCATGGAGCTCGGCTACATCCGCGGTTACCGCGCGCAGATCGAATACAGCCGCATCCTCAGCATCGATCTCGTCATCGTCGAGATCACGCTCGAAAGCCACCATTTCGAGGACTTCGAGCGCTTCGAGAACGCGATCCGCGAGGTGCCGGAAGTCACGGAGTGCATCGCCGTGGGCGGCGGCCTCGACTACATCGTGAAGTTCGCCGTCACGAGCATCGCGCACTACCAGGAGCTGTTCGAGGAGTTGCTGAAGGCCCGCATCGGCATCGACAAGTACTACAGCTACATCGCGACCCGCCTCGTCAAATCGCAGGCGGAGCCGCCCGTCGAGCATCTTCTCGCGCGAGCGCGCCGGGACGCCGAACGCAACTGAGCCCATCGCGCTCACGGCGCCGCAAGACACGCGTCGATGAGCGCATCGAAGGCCGCGCCGCCACGCACCGGATCGGCCACGGGTAATCCGAGCCGCGCGCTTTGCGACCCCAGCAGGTCTTTCGCGCCGGCTTCATCGAAGGCCGCGGTGTTGAGGCTGATGCCCGCGCAGCGAATGGCGGGGTTCGTGATGCGCCCCATGCGCAGATGCACGTCGATCGTTTCTTCCAGCCCCGGCAGCGGACGGTGCGGGAACCCCGACATCGTGGCGCGCCCCGGGATCGTGCAGACAACGAGCACATCCGGCTGGCTTCCATGCAGCAGGCCGAGCGAAACCGCTGCATAACCCGGATGCAGCAACGAGCCCTGCCCTTCGATGACATCCCAGTGATCGGCCGCCGCGTCCGGGCTCAGCAGCTCCGCGGCGCCCGCGACGAAATCCGATTTCACGGCGTCCATTGGAACGCCGCGACCGGCGATCAGAATGCCGGTCTGGCCCGTCGCTCGAAAGTCAGCCTTCAGCCCGCGCCCTGTCAGCGCACGGGTAATCGCCAGGGCGGTGTACTTTTTGCCGAGGGCGCAGTCGGTTCCGACAGTCAGCAGACGCTTGCCGGTTCGCTTGAGTCCTGACGCAACCGGAATCCCATCCGGCGGAACGCGCACATCCACGAGACGGCGGCCGTAACGCTGCGCGGCTTGCGCCAGCTCCGGCACGGCACCGAGACGCGAGTGCATGCCACTCACCAGATCGAGCCCCTGCGCGAGCGCATCCAGGAGAATGGGCAGCCATTGCGGCTCGATGCGACCGCCGACGTTGGCAATGCCGATCACGAGCGAACGGGCGCCGCGCGTCCGTGCTTGCGCTGGCGACAAACGCGGCAACCCCGTCGTGACGGTGGCATCCGGGCAGGCGATCTCGCCGACGCAAGCATCGCGCGCCCAGTCCCTCAATCCGAAGGCTGTCTTGGCCGATTCATCGTCGGTTTCGCTGCCGAGAAACAGCAGATAGGGCGCGGGCAGATCGAGGGTCGGCGCAACGGCGGCTGAGCTCACGAAAACTCCTGGAACACGGGAACGGATATGTTACTTTACTGACATTCGTGTCTCTCGGACAATAACATGACATTTGCCGCGCTCGCCCGCGCCACTGCCCGATTGTTGTTCAGCGCCGGCCTCTGTGGCCTCAGCGCCTGCGCCACGCACGATGTCGTGATTCGCAACGGACTGGTGTATGACGGCTCGGGTGCCGCGCCCTACGTCGGCGACGTGGTCGTCGACGGCAGGAAGATCCGCTATGCCGGGCCATCTTCCGCCCAACGCGGCCGTGTCGAGATCGACGCGAAGGGACTGGCCGTGGCGCCCGGCTTCATCAACATGCTGAGCTGGGCCAACGAATCCATGGTGCTCGACGGGCGCGCGCAGAGCGACCTGCGTCAGGGCGTCACGCTGGAGGTGTTCGGCGAAGGCACGTCCATGGGCCCGCTCAACGACGCCATGAAGCGCTCGATGCTCGAGCACCAGGGCGACCTGCGCTTCGACGTGAACTGGACCACGCTGGACGAATACCTGCGTGGCCTGCGGAAACAGGGCATCGCGCCCAACGTCGCCTCGTTCGTCGGCGCCACCACGGTTCGCGTCCACGTGCTCGGCGAGGGCGATGTCGACCCGACCGCGCAGCAGCTGGACCAGATGAAGCAGCTCGTCCGGCGCGCCATGGAGGATGGCGCGCTCGGCGTGGGCGCCTCGCTCATCTATGCACCGGCGAGTTTCGCGGAGACGCCGGAGCTGACCGCTCTCGCCGCCGAGGCGGGCCGCTGCGGCGGCATGTACACCGCGCACATCCGCAGCGAAGGAAATCACTTTCTGGAAGCGGTCGACGAAACCGTGCAAATTGCACGGGACGCGTCGGTCCCGGCGGAGATCTATCACCTCAAGGCGGTGGGCCGCGGCAACTGGCACAAGCTCCCCGAAGCCGTCGCAAGAATCGAGGCCGCGAATCGCGCCGGCCTGCGCGTGACAGCGAATATGTACCCCTACATCGCGGCATGGACGGGCCTCGATGCGGCCATGCCCACCTGGGTGCAGGAGGGTGGCCTCGACGCGTGGTTCGAACGCTTGAAAGACCCGGCGATTCGCGCGCGGGTGATGGCCGAAATGCGCTCGACCGATACCGAGTGGGAGAACAACTTCCAGGCCGCGGGCGGCGGCGCCGGCATTCTGCTGATCGGCTTCAAGAGCGAAGCGCTGAAGCCCCTCACGGGCAAGACGCTCGAGGAGATTGCGAGGATGCGCGGCGTGAGCGCGGAAGAAGCCGCGCTGGACCTGGTCGTCGAAGACCGCTCGCGCGTCGACACGATCTACTTCGCGATGTCCGAAGACAACGTCCATCGCATGCTGAAGCTGCCCTACGTCAGCTTCGGCTCGGACGCGCCGGCCCCTGCGCCGGAAGGCGCGTTTCTGCTGTCGAGCACGCATCCGCGTTCCTACGGCACGTTCGCCCGTGTGCTCGGGCACTATGTTCGCGACGAAAATGCGTTGACGTTGCAGGACGCCGTTCGGCGCATGACCTCCCTTCCGGCGGGCAACCTGGGGCTGCACGATCGCGGTCGACTCGTGGCGGGCGCCTTTGCGGACATCGTCGTGTTCGACGCCGCCACCATTTCGGACCCCGCCACCTTCGTCAAACCGCATCAGTTCGCGACCGGCGTCCGGCACGTGCTGGTCAACGGAAAGCTTGCGCTTCGCGACGGCGAGCCGACCGGCGCGGCCACCGGCGAAGTGGTCCGCGGCCGCGGCTGGACGGGCTGGGCGGACGGCGGCTGCCGCCGCTCGGGCGCGGACTGGAATCGAACGCCTATACTCGCGCAATGAAACAGAGCCTCTTCGAGCGACTTGAAAAGGACCTGGAGCGCTTCACGCCCGCGGAACGGCAGGTCGCAAGCTTCATCCTGACGAACCGTGCCTCGATTCCCTTTGAAACGGCCGCTTCCCTCGCGCGCAAGCTGAACGTGAGCGCGGTCACCGTCGGCCGCTTCTGCCGCATGCTCGGCTACCGCCACTTCCGCGGGTTGAAGGAGGATCTGCGCACGTCGGTGAGCGATGCGCCGTGGCTCGTGGGCAGCCGGTTCACCGATTTCCTGGAACGGTCGTCGGATCAGGAAACGCTCAAACACGGCCTTGAGAAAGAGCTCGCCTCGATCGTTCGCACGTACGATCTGCTGGCCACGCCCACATGGAAATCCGTGGTCTCACTGCTCGCGAACAGCGAGACGGTGCACATCGCCGGTTTCCAGACGGAACGAGGCGCGGCCGTGCTGTTTGCCAATCACCTGCAGTACGTGCGGGACAACGTCGAGCTCGTGGACCTGTCTTCGGGCCACTACGCCGATATCTTCATCCGCCGCGGCAAGAGCCGCTGCCTCGTGCTGATGGACATGCGCCGCTATTCGAGCCAGTCGGTGCTGGTCGCGCAGAAGGCGCACGCGCTCAAGATTCCGTTGCTCGTCATCACGGATGAATATTGTGACTGGGCGCGCCGGTATACGCCGCACGTGCTGATCGTGTCGTCGGATTTCGGGCAGTTCTGGGCATCGCTCAGCGCGATGACATGCCTGTTCGCGCTGCTGATCAACGCGGTGGCCGCCCGGCTCGGCCCGAGCGTCGAGAAACGGCTGGAAGCGATCTCCGAGAGCTTCGAGCACTTCACGGGGTTTCACGGCCGCGCGCCATCCGCGCGCCGCTCGAATCGCAGCTCGCGCAAGCCGGGCGCGGAATAGATCAGGCGCGAGACTACGCCGTCCTCGGCGAGGAAAGTCGCGGAGGTCTGTCCGGCGGCCGAAGCGAAACGATTGGCGCCCAAGGGTAAGAGCGGCAAGGCATCGGCGCACACGTCGAGCACGAGCTGCTTTCCCTCGAGGCGTACATGGCAACGCGCGTTGGCCTCGTCGCTGAGATACGAGCCTTCCAGCGCTTGCAGCTCCGCAAGAGTCACCTTCGCAGGGACACCACGCTTCGGCGCGGGTGAAGCCGTGTCGCTCGGTTCGGCGCGAGGCGCGCCCGGAATCGGCGGCAGGTAGAGATCCGCGATCGTTTCCGCAAGCGTCCATGGTTTTGCATCCGTGCGATTGCAGAGGACCGAGATGGCGAGCTGCGATTCCGGAAACCACAGCATCTGCGCCACATAGCCGATCCATTCACCGGAATGCCGAAAAACCCGCCGGCCACGGTACTCGCGAACGTAGAAGCCAGCCGCGTAGCGAGTGGATTCGCCGGAGCTCAGCACACCGGGCTCCAGCAGCGCCGCGATGACATCGGGACCGCCCACTTCGCCGGTGCGCAGGTTTTGCGACCAGCGGGTGAGGTCTTCGACGGTCGTGTAGACCTGCCCGTCGCCGAGCTGCTCCCATCCCGACTCCTCGATGCGGTAGCTGCGGCCCGACGGCGCATGGCCGCGGGCCAGCTTGTCGATTTTCGCGGGATAGCGATCGACGATGGACGTGCGCCGCATGCCGAGCGGGCCGAACACGTTGCTCGCCATGAAGGATGCGAGCGGCATGCCGGCGACGCGCTGGACCACTTCCGCCAGCAACGTATAGCCCGTGTTGCTGTACTCGAATGCCGTGCCCGGCGATGCGTTCACGCCTTTCTGCCGCGCGAGGAGCGCAATCGCCTCGGCTTGCGTCGAGCCTTCGGTATAGCGGCGGCCCTGCAATTCCAGCAAAGCCATGTAGTCCCGCAACCCACCGACGTGATGAAGCAGATCGCGCAACGTCACTTCCCCGGCCGACGGCGCCAGCTCGGGGAGGTACTTCGTGACGCGATCATCCAGCGCCAACGAGCCTCTCTGTGCAAGCAGGAGTACGGCGAAAGCCGTGAACTGCTTGGAGACGGAGGCAACGTTGAAGACGCTGTCGGTGCTGAGCGGGATGTTCGTCGTGACGTCGGCCAGGCCGTAGGCGCTCGTATGGAGGAGCTCACCGGCATGCCGAACGCCCACCGCGCAGCCGGGCTGGCCGCCGTGCGAGAGCCTCACGAAGAGGCGGGAGATTTCCGCAGGGTCGGGTGTACGAAACTCGAAACCCGGGCGGATGGACGTGCGATCGGCGGCCGACGCGGCGGTGGGTGGCGCGGCGGACGCCGCAGCACCGCCCGAAAGAACCGTCAATGCAGCGCCGAGCGCGGTGGCGAAGGCGGTCGCTCGCCAGTGCGCGCGACTCGTCACAATCTCGGTCGCTGACAACTCCGCGCCGCGTTTGCAGCGGTCACTCACCTGCCGGCTCACTCGCCGCAGGCTTCGCAGCCATCGTTCCTGCGAAATACTCCGTTGGCGTCGTGCCGAACGTCCGCCGGAACATCGCGGTAAACGCGCTGGGGCTGTGATACCCCACATCCATCGCAACGGTCGTCACGGGATGACCCGCCGCCAGGCGCGACATCGCTTCGAGCAATCGCAGCCGTTGTCGCCATTCTCCGAAGCTCATCCCGGCCTCGCGCCGGAAAAGCCGTGCCAGCGTGCTGCGGCTGACGCCGGCTTTCTGGGCCCACTCTTTCAGATCATCCGTCTGCGACGGCTGCCGAAGCATTGCACGGCATACTTTCGCCAGACGCTGATCGGCCGGCAAAGGCGCGAACAGCGGCGCGGCAGGCATCAGCTCTACTTCATCGAGCAGCAGCTCGACGATACGCGCCTCGCGGCCATCGACCTGGTAGTCATGCGGGAACGTCGTGGCCTCGACGATCAGCGCCCGCAGAAAGTCCGTCACTTCCAGCACGCGACAGCGCGTCGGCATGTTGGGGCGGGCGTTCTGGTCGACGTACAGCATGCGAGCGGACACCTTGCTCCGACAGATCACTTCGTGAACCAGATCGGCCGGAAGCCACAGGGCCCGCTGGGGCGGCACGAGAAACGCGCCCTCTTCCGTCTGCACCGACATCACGCCAGAGGTGCAGTAAAGCAGTTGCGCGCGGGGATGCTTGTGCGCCGACTCCACATAGCCGGCCTCGTACTCGTCCAGCATCGCTACGACCGGCCGATGTACGTGCCTGAACTCACGAACCGTTCGGCAGGATTGGGAAAATCTCATGGTGATCTCGACCCCGGCACTTGCCGTTCAAACCGCACGCCGCGCAGGCCGGCGACGTAATAACGAAATTCCCGGGGCCGCCCGGCGCCCGAAGGCGTGAAGCGCAGGCTCACGCGATCTTCGATGCTCGCCAGCTCGTCTCGCGAGGCCGGCTTGAGCGGAATGGTATCTATGCAGGTTTCCAGAAAAAGAGCGCCTTGTCGAAGCACGATATTGCAGCGGGACTGGCCTTCCTCACTCCAGTAGGCACCTACGTACGACTGCAGGCTCTTCGGCGACCAGTCCGCCACGGGCTCGTACTCGAACGACTCGTAGCCTCTTTGCAGAACCACGCGGGCCGGCGAAGTCGACACACCCAGGTGGACCGTGCCGTACCCCTTCGCCCAGTAGACGCCCGGCGCCGCGCTGACCAGCGGAATGTTCCCGCCCACGCCGACCAGGTTCCACGTCGAGTCCTCGCGCGCGAGGCGCACGAAATCCCCGCACGCGGGGCAGTGATAGAGACCCGGCGTCACGTCCTCGAGACGCGCGCTCGAACCCTTCGCTCGTAGCATGCGCAACTCGTAAGGCTCGGCCGGCACCTTCATTTCACCTTCCAGCCAAATCTCCGCCACCGCATTCGCAAGATCACGCGTCGGCGCGTCCGACCGATTGCACAGCACGGAAACCGAAAGCCGCTCCCGCGGAAATCTCACGAGGAACGACCGGAAGCCCACCCACCAGCCGCTGTGATAAACCACGGGCTGTCCGCGGTATTCGTCGATCATCAGTCCCATCGCGTACGGCAGTGTTTCGCCGGACCCGAGGCTGCCCGGCACCTGCATACGCGCCACGAGTTGCAGACCGCCCACACGGCCGTCGTAGAAGTTCGCATCCCACTTCGCAAGATCGCCGACCGTCGTGGTCACGCGCCCGTCGCCGGTCATCTCCCAGCCGCTTTCATCGAGCTCGAATCCGCCGCCCTCCGCCTGCGAATAGCCGCGCGCCAGGCGCGGAATGCCGGTCGGAAATCGATCCACGAAACGGGTATGAGTCATCTTCAGCGGTTCGAAAATATGCCGACGAGCAAACTCCACGAGGGGCTGGCCGCTCACCCGCTCCACGATCTGCGACAGCAGGAAATAGCCCGTGTTGCTGTATTCATATCGCGTGCCAGGTGGCGAATTGGGCTCGCGCTGGCGGGCCAGCGCCTGCAGCGCCTCGTACTGCGTGGCTCCGTCGCCCCAGCGGCGTCCACGCAACTCGAGCAGGGCCGTGTAATCCCGTAGCCCGCCCGTATGGTGGAGGAGCTGATTCAACGTAACGCCGCGGGCGCTCGCCGCAAGTTCCGGCAGGTATTTGACAATGGGATCGTCCAGCGACAGCAGCTTGCGCTGCTCGAGCAGCAGCACGGCGAACGCGGTGAACTGCTTGGACAGCGAGGCGATGTCCATGACCGTTTCCGTATCGATCGCCACACCGCTCTCGATGTCCGCCTTGCCAAACGCGGCGGCATAGATCGGCTCACCCGAACGCATCACGCCGGTGGCGCAACCGGGCTCCCCAGCCTTCACGATCCGCGTGAAAACCTGTGTGACGCGTTGTTCTCGCGACAGGCCGGGGGAACTGTCGGCCGCTGCGACCGGGCCCGACAACAGCCATGTTGCGGCGGCAACGCAGGGAAAACCGAATCGGAATGAACGCAGGATCGGCATTGAAGTCTCTGCGCCCGACCGTAGCATCGCGAATCCGGCGGAGCAACGCAGATCCGGCGCGCGGAAGCTCCGAAACCGAAGATTGAGACGCGCGCGACGGCGGATGCTTCATCCGCGATGGCGATGGCGCACCTCCGATCTCCAACATCCGGAACACGTGCAGCGAATGCACGCGCTACCCGACGCAGACGCGCAGCCCCATGTCACGTGTTCCGGAATCCGTTCCGCACCTCGATCGCGAGATCCGCCGCTTCATCGAAAAGATCGGCAGCGACTACGCGAAATATCCGCCGTTCGATTCGCTCCCGATCGTGGAGAAGCGCCGTGTCGCTGCGCTGGTCCGAGCGCCTTGGGCCGCCGGCGGCCCCGCGATGGTGCACACGCGCGAGCTGCGCATCACCGAGGGGCACGTTCGCATCCGCGTGCATTACCCCAACTCGAGCCGCAACCTGCCGGCCCTGGTGTATCTGCACGGCGGCGGCTGGATGCTCTTCGATCTCGAGACTCATGACCGCGTCATGCGTGAATACGCCGCGCGTGCCGGTGTCGCCGTCGTTGGGGTCGACTATTCGCGCGCTCCCGAAGCACGCTTTCCCGTGGCGATCGAGGAGAGCCACGCGGTCGTGCTCTGGCTGCGGGAAAACGGCGCTCTGCTCGATCTCGATCCGACGCGCCTCGCGATCGGCGGTGACTCCGCCGGCGCGTGCATGGCCGTTGCCGTCTGCCTGAAACTTCGCGATGCGGGCGCTCACGAGGTGATCCGCGCAATGGTGCTGAGCTACGGCAGCTTCGACTGCAACACCGACAGGGGATCGTTCGAACGATACGGGGATGGCAGCTATCTGCTGGGTGGCGCGGAAATGCTCTATTTCTACGCCAACTACATTCGCACGGAAGACGATCTCGCCGATCCGCTGCTCCGGCCGCTCCACGCAAACCTGCACGGCCTGCCTTCGACCTTCATGGCCATCGCGGAGCTGGACGTGCTCCACGACGACAACCTCGCGATGTACTCGAGGCTCCGCGCATCGGGCGTCGAGGTTTCGGGAATCGTCTACCCGGGAACGGTGCACGGATTTCTCGAGGCCGTTTCGATTGCGCCGGTGAGCGATCGGGCATTTGCCGAGACGGCTCAGTGGCTCGCCAACCGCCTCCACGGTCGGCCGACGGGCGCGCTCGCTTGAAACCGTCTCACCAGATCGCGCACGCGTTCCGCCGAACCATCGGCGCATCCGCCGGACAGCTGAATGCCTCGCGGAACCGCGGCATGTTCGACACAGCGCCGTTCACCTGGAATTTCGGCGGTGTATGCGTATCCGTCTGGGCGCGCATCTTCGTGAGCTCGTCCGTCGCATGACTGCACCACGCCTGACTGAAACCCAGGAAGTAGCGTTGCGCGGCGGTGAATCCGTCGCGGTTGGCGCTTTGTGCGGGTGTCAGCGTCGCCAGCATGCCGGCATAAGCAAGGCGGGCGCCGCCATTGTCCGCGATGCTCTCGGCAAGTGTTGCGCGACCGTTGAGCTTCACTCCGGGCAGCGGCGAGTAGCTGCCGTACTGCTCGACGATGCATTCGGCGCGCTTTTGGAATTCCGCCTCGTCGGCGGGCTGCCACCACGCGATGAGGCGGCCCTGCCCATCGTAGTTGCGGCCCGAATTGTCGAAGCCGTGCGTGATCTCGTGGCCGATGACGGCACCGATCCCGCCGAAGTTGTACGCGGCATCGCCACCGTCGTAGTAGAACGGCGGCTGCAGGACCCCGGCCGGAAAGTTCACATCGTTGGCCCGAAGCTGGTAATACGCGTTCGCCGTCGGTGCGGACATGAACCACTCGCCGCGATCGGGCGGCCGGCCTACTTTCTTCATGTCGAGCGCGAAGCGATGCTCGCGGGCGCGCAGCACATTGCCGAACGCGTCGTCGCGCCGGATCTCGAGCGTGCTGTCATCACGCCAGTGCTCCGGATAGCCAACCTTGCCGCGAAGCGCGGCAAGCTTCGCGAGCGTGCGCTCCCGCGTGGGAGCGCTCATCCAGTCGAGCCCGCGAACGCTCGTCGCCATCGCTGCACGAATGGCCACCACCATTTTCTCGACTTCCGACTTCGCACGTGGACTGAAGTGCGCCTCGACAAAGGCTTTGCCCAGCGCATCGGGAAGCAGCAGGTCGACCTGGTCCACGCACATCGACGAGCGCGGCTTCTGCTGACGCGTTCCGGTGAGTGTGACTCCGCGAAACGCGTGCTGCTCGGTCACGAAGCGCGCGGGAAGCAGCGGCGCCATCCGGTTGACGACCTGCCAGCGCAGGTAGGCCTTCAGCTCCGGCAGGTTCTTCACATCCGCGGACTTTCCCGCGGCGGCAAGGAAGTCGGGTTGCGCAATGTTGAGCGCTGTCGTGGATGCAAGGCCGGTTTCGCGAAGATAGAGCGGCCAGTCGATCGCGGGGACCGCGGCACCGATTTGCGCGAGCGACATGGGGTGGCGAAGCGCAAGGGGATTCGCCACCTCCTCGCGTTGCATGGAGGCGGTTGCGAGCGCGGTCTCGAACCGAAGCACGCGAGCCGCGTCGGCGCTCGCCGCGGACTCGGTGTCGCCGAGCAACTTCAGCATGCGCACGATGTGCGCCCGGTACGCTTCGCGAATGCGTGTGGAATCGCCGTCGCGGTTCAGATAGTAGCCCGGGTCGGGCAGCGCCAGGCCGCCTTGGTAGATCTCGGCGATCGTGACATTCGGGTCATCGAGGTCGGGCCACGGGTAGAGGTCGAACAGCGCCGTGATGCCGGCGCGCTGAAGCGCGGCGACGACGCGCGTGACATCAGCACGCGTGCTCATGGCCCGGATCTCGCGAAGAAAGGGCTGCAATGGCTGAATGTCGCGACGTTCGATGCGCTCGACGTCCATGCAGGACGCATAGAGATCGGCGATGTGCCGACGATCCGCGTCGGCGCCCGGCGGGCGCGTTTCGACGAGCTCGCGGAGCTGTCGCGCCGTGCGCGTTTCGAGCTCGCTGAACGTGCCCCAGACCGCCTCGTCCGGCGGGATGGGATGCGAGGCGATCCAGCCGCCACAGGCGTATTGAAAGAAATCGTCGCACGGCGAGACGCTGCGATCGAGAGATGCGATGTCGACGCCGGCGATCGGCTGAGCGGGCGGCGCCGGCTGCTCTCCCCGGGCGGCCTGCGCGATCGGCGCGGACCGAGCCGCCTGCCCTACCGGCGCGGCAGGCGCGCCATGCACTGCGCCCCCCACCACGACGGCGAAGCCCGCCAAGCAGACTTTCACGACGTCACAAAATGCCAATCTCATTCCCGAACGAACTCCCGCGGCGCCTGCCGACCCGTCCACGCGAACATCATCGCCCAAAGCCGGCAGTCAAACTCTCTGATTCACGCGCCGCGGATGCAAGAAATGGCGTCGCACCTCCCCGCAGGGCACCCATGACGACGATGGATCCCGTCGACGTGCGTATCCTCGCGCGCCTGCAGGAAGATGGCCGGATCACCAAGCATCGGCTCGCGAAACTGGTAAAGCTCTCCCCGAGCGCCTGCGGCCAGCGAATCACCCGACTTGCACAGCATGGCTACATCCGCGGCTATCACGCGGAAGTCGAGCTCGAGCGCATCGTGCGCACGGATCTCGTCATCGTCCAGTTCACCCTGGGTGACCGTCGCGAGCCGGGCATCGCCCGCTTCGAGCGCGCGATGCAAACCACTCCGGAGGTCACCGAGTGTCTCGCGGTCGGCACGCGCGTCGACTATATCGCAACGTTCACGGTCACCGGCGTCGCCCACTTCAGAGAGGTCGCGGAAAAACTGCTGCGCTCGAATCTCGGCATCCAGAAATTATCGAGTTACATCGCGACCAAGACGATCAAGCGTCCGGTCGCGCCACCCGTCGAGCGACTGCTGGAACGCTTGCGTCGGGAAACCGCGCAGAAACCGGGGGACGCCAGTGAGCCCTGAACGGCGCCGTGGCGCGCGCATCGAGCTGCGCAATCTCCGCAAGGAATACGGCCCGGTCACGGCCGTGCAAGACCTGTCGCTCGACGTTCGGGAAGGAGAATTTCTGACGCTGCTCGGTGCCAGCGGCTGCGGCAAGACCAGCACGCTCATGCTGATCGGCGGCTTCGAGACACCCTCCAGCGGCGAGATCCTGGTCGATGGCAAGCCGGTGCAAGGCATGCCGGCGCATCGCCGGCAACAGGGTTTCGTGTTCCAGCATTACGCACTGTTTCCTCATCTGAGCGTGCGGGAAAACCTCGCCTATCCGCTTCGTGCGCGTCGCCTGCCACGATCCGAAATAGAGACTCGGGTGACGCAGGCGCTCGCGCGCTTCGGCCTCGACCGCCTTGGCGAACGCATGCCCGGCCAGCTCAGCGGCGGTCAGCAGCAGCGCACGGCCCTGGCCCGCGCACTCATCTACGACCCGCCGCTTCTGCTGATGGATGAGCCTCTCGCCGCCCTCGACCGCAACCTGCGCGCCCGGATGCGCCGCGAGCTGAAGCAAATGCAGCGAGAAATCGGCGTCACCGTGATCTACGTGACCCACGACCAGGAAGAAGCCCTCACCCTCTCGGACCGAATCGCCGTGATGAATCTCGGGCGCCTCGAACAGCTGGATACACCGGATCGCTTGTACTGCAAACCCGCAACCGAGTTCGTCGCCGGCTTCCTCGGTGGCATGAACTTCTTCGACGTCGACCTTGTTCCGCCGGCGAACGGGGAAACGAGCCTGGACAAAGCCATGACGTCCGCATTCAACAAAGAGGTATCGCCACCCGATCAGCTGCGCGCGGATGAATATGCGCGCCTCGCGCTTCGCCCGGAACACGTGGGTCTCACTGCCACACGGCCCGAAGATACCGACAACTGCATTCGCGGCATCGTGTCCGAGCGCGACTATCTGGGCGACACCTATCGCTACATCGTTCGCGTTGGCGATCAGGTGATCCTCGCTAGCCAACGCGCACTGTCGTCCGGGGTGCCGTTCACCTGCGGGGAATCGGTTTTCGTCCAGTGGCGCGGCGCAGACATTCGCGCGTTGGATCGTAGGGAGCGCATGGCATGAAGCCAGCACAACTGTTTCCAGTGCTGCTCGTCATGCTTCTGGCGACTGGCTGCGGCAAACCGACGGACTCGTCCGAGACCCTCGTCGTGCACATCGGCTCGGGCAACTGGGCTGCGGCGAACATGAAAGCGTATGTCGAGCCGTTCGAGCGCGAGACAGGCATTCGAGTCACGCCGGTCGCCGACGACCTCAAGGTCGCACAACTGAAGCTGATGGACGACGCCGATTCGGTCGAGATCGACGTGATCGACATGCCGGCGATCGAGGCGGGCCGGTCGGCAGCCCTGGGGCTGCTCTCGCCCATCGACTATTCGCTTTTCAAGGAAAAAGAGCTTGCCGGACTACGCGACGAAACCCGCAGACCGTGGGGTGTCGGCGCGCTCTACTACTCCATTGTTCTGTCATCCCGGGGCGCCGGGCCGCAGACGTGGTCAGACCTGTGGGACACGCAACGATTCCCCGGGGCTCGCACACTCTTTACCGGTGAATATGGGGACGGCCCATGGGAAGAGGCGTTGCTCGCCGACGGCGTGCCCGCCGATAGACTCTACCCCCTCGACATCGAGCGCGCCTTTCGCTCGCTGGATCGCATCCGGCCGAGCGTCAAACGCTGGTGGCGAGCCGGCTCCGAAGGCCAGCAGCTCTTTCGCGACGACCAGGTCACTCTCGGAGAAGCCTACGACGGGCGCATCGCCGATCTCGCGGCACGCCGGCCGGAAATTCAGTTCACTTACAACCAGGGCAAGCTGCTACTGGACTACTGGGTCATCCCGCGCAAAGCCCGACATCGGGCCGCCGCGCAGAAATTCGTCGAGCTGGCCACGCGGGCGGATCGCCAGGCGCAGTTCGCGCAGCTCATTGCATACGGCCCGACGAATCTGGGCGCTTACGACCTGATCCCCGCGGAGCGCGCCGCGCGGCTGCCGTCTCATCCGGACAACCTCGCGAAGCAGTTTCGTCTCGACGCGGAGTGGTACCTGCGGAAGAACGAACACGGCGAAAGCAACCACGAAACGCTGATCCGCCGCTGGCAGGAGTGGATTCTCAAATGATCGTCGACCGGCGCGCGCTCGCGATTCCCGGCGGACTATTCGCGGTGGCGTTCTGCCTGTTGCCGCTCGCGCTGCTCATCGGCGCGAGCTTCCGCGGTGAAAGCGGCGCCCTGCATCAATACTCCGAGCTCTTCACCAATCCAACGAACCTGCGCATTTTCGCGGACACCTGTTCTCTTGCTGTGAAGGTGACCGCACTCACCCTCCTGTTGGGTTTCCCCACTGCGCTGTTCCTCGCCCGACTCGACCCCGCCTGGCGAAACGTGGGGCTGATGCTGATTCTGCTGCCCTACCTCACGAGCTTTCTCGTCCGCACCTATGCGTGGACCGTGATTCTCGCGGACAACGGCCTGCTGAACGGCGCGCTGCTGAAGGCCGGGCTCATCCGCCAGCCCCTGCCGCTCCTCTATCACAAGGCCGGCGTGTTGATCGGCATGACGCACATCATGCTGCCGTTCATGGTCCTGCTTCTCGTCAACACCATGATGAAAATCGATACGCGCGTGCTGAGGGCCGCGGCGAGTCTCGGCAGCAGTCCGACACGCACGTTCCTTCGCGTGTTTCTTCCGCTCACCGCGCCCGGCATCCGCAGCGGCTGCATCCTCGTTTTCGCGCTGTGCCTTGGGTTCTACATCACGCCCCTCGCACTTGGCAGCGAAAGGGAAATCACACTGGCGGCGCTGATCGAGAACCGCGTTTTCCGGATGGTCGATTTCGGATTTGCATCAGCGGCCGCGACTGTTCTCCTGTTGTTGACGTGCCTGTTGTTCGCGCTGCCCGGAACCGATCCGGCGGTCGGCGCCCTGGGCGGCACATCGGGCACCGCGAGCATTTTCGATTCCGCGCGCGAGTCTCACGAGCGACTGACTGTGGGCCGCATGTGCACCGGGGTTTTCGCCGTCAGCGTGCTGATCGGGCTGATCGTACCGACCGTCATCGTGGTGCCGATGTCGTTCAATGGCTCGGAGTTTCTCGGCCTGCCGCGCGAAGGACTTTCCCTGCGCTGGTACGAGAACTTCTTCTCCGACGCTCGCTGGCTGAGCGCGACCTGGCTCAGCCTGAAGGCCGGGCTCGCTTCCACGGCGTTGGCAACCGTGCTCGGCACGGCGGCCGCCCTCGCGCTGGCCGGAAGCAGACTGCCGGGAAAACGGCTCCTCATCGGCCTGCTCGTGAGTCCGCTCATCGTCCCGGCCGTCGTGCTCGGGCTCGCCCTGTACGGTGTTTTTGTACACCTGCATCTTCTCGGCACCCTGTTGGGCATAACCTGCGCACACGCCGTTGTCGGCACGGCATATGTGTACCTCACCGTCTCCGCCAGCCTCGCTCAGCAGGACCCGGCCCTTGCCCGCGCCGCGCACAGCCTGGGTGCGAGCCCGCTGTACTCCTTTCATTCCGTGACGCTGCCACTTATCGCGCCAGGCGTATTCACCGGCGCGCTGTTCGCGTTCGTGCACTCATTCGACGAAGTGGTCGTGACCCTGTTCGTGGCCGGCCACGTGACCCGCACGCTTCCCCTCAAGATGTGGGAGAACGTGCGCCACGAAATCGACCCAACCCTGGCCGCCATCTCCTCGCTGCTGCTGTTCGCCTCGCTGCTGGCACTCACCGGCCTGCAATGGCGCACTTTGCGCGCGAGACGGGTACAACGCGAAAAACTCGGCGCCGCATGAGGCACAAACCCGAAGAAACGGCGGATCGTCCGCTGCCAACATGGGCGTACCAGCTGGACAAGGGGGCGAGGCTGGCAACTCCTACAATAGAAATCAGTGGAGCTCGTTTATGTCCCAGAAGAAGTCCCCGCGTGCGGCCCGGCGGGTCGCGGCGCGCCTGTCCACCGCCGGCCTCGTCATTCAGACGGCGACCGCGCTGATACCCGCGACGGCGCGGGCCGCCGACGAACCGGTGACGCTCGGCGAGGTGGTCGTTACGGCCAACCGCCGCGCCGAGACGGTCTCGGAAGTTCCGATCAATATCCAAGCCATCCCCGCCACCACGCTGCAGGAGATCGGCGCGCGAGACTTGAGGGACTTCATGCGCATGGTGCCGGGACTCAGCTTCGAGGAAGGCGGCCCGCGCGACGGCACCAACCTGATCGTACTTCGCGGACTCACCGGCGATTACGGCAGCAACAGCACGACGAGCACCTATGTCGACGACACGGAAGTGTCGGCTCTGGACCTCAAGCTGCTGGATATCGACCGAGTCGAGGTGCTGCGCGGCCCGCAGGGCACGCTGTATGGCGGTGGCGCGATCGGCGGCGTGATCCGGTACATCTCGGCTCAACCCAGCCTCACGGAAACCGAACAGCGCGTGTCCGCCGGCATCTCGAACACCGCTCACGGTGGAACGAACTACGAAGCCAATGGCCTGATCAATATGCCGCTGGTCGATGACAAGCTGGCCCTGCGCGCCACGGCGGGTTACTACGACAACGACGGCTACATCGACAACGTGCAACTCCATCGCGACAACGTGAACTACGACAAGACCATTGCGAGCCGCGTCGCCTTGCTCTACGCACCGACCGAGGCGTTCCGCGCGACGCTGAGCTATTACCGCCAGGACGTTCGCTACGGCACGTCGTCCACCATTCCGCGGCTGCTCGGCAAATACAACATCGACGACAACTTCAGCGAGAGCACCGAAGGCCACGAGAATCTCGCGAACCTCACGCTCAACTTCGACCTGGGGCCGGCGGTGCTGACGTCGAGCACGTCGTACACGAACCGGGACAGACAGGACGTCAACGACGACACGTACTACGTGCGCAACAACTACGGCAATCCCGACCTCCTCGCGCTGACGGACGTATGGACCGACGGCGACGGCACCACCGAAGAGCTGCGTCTCGTTTCGAAGCCCGGCAAGACTTTCGACTGGATCGCCGGCGCCTACTGGACACGCACGTCGCGGCACATGGGGCTGCAGGAGCGCATTCCGATCCCGTTCCCCGGCCAGAGCGACATCGAAGAAGCGACGGGCAACACCATCACCGACGATCGCGAAGTGCGCTACGACGACTCGAGCAGCGCGCGCCAGACGGCATTGTTCGGCGAGCTGCGCTACCACGTCACGGACAAATGGCAGCTCACGGCCGGCGGCCGCTACTACGACTACGAGCTGCGCGGAGCGACTTTCTTCATCGACCAGTACTACGGCGTCGATGCGCGGGATGCGAACGGCAAGGCGCGCCTCGTGCCGTTCGAAGACGAGATCCAGCGCGGCCGTGCGGATTCGAACGGCAGCGTCTGGAAGCTCAACACGTCGTACGAGCTCGGCGCCGGCAACCTGCTGTACGTGACGGTTGCCGAAGGTTTTCGGCCCGGCGGCTTCAATACGGATCAGAACGCCACGGGCAGCCGGCATCAGTACGAGCCGGATAGCATCGTGAGCTATGAGGTCGGCGACAAGCTCACCTTCGCGCAGGGCAAGGGGTATCTCAGCACGGCGGTCTATTACATCGACTGGTCCGACATGCAGACGTACAAGTACGATACGACCGAGAACGACGTGTTCTATGCCTATATCACCAACGCCGGCAAAGCCCGGTCGCAAGGTATCGAGCTCGAGCTCGGCACGCGCGACCTGTTGGTGAACGGACTCTCCCTGCTCATGAGCTACGCCTTCACAGACATGGAGCTGCGCGAGACCATCGACGAGCTCGGCTTCAAGGGCGACCACGCGCCGCTCGTACCGCGTAATGCGGGGTCTTTCATGGCGGATTACTCGTTCGCCCTCCCGAGCGGGCATCGGCTCGGCTTCAACTTCGCGTCGACGTACACGGGCCGTTCATTCAACAGCTTCGGAGCCGACTATCCCAGTGGCGGCGAGATCGTCCACGGCACCAACCGGATGAAGCACCCGTACTGGCTCACCGGAGTCTCGGCTCGTCTGCAGTCGGAGCGCTGGACGACGCGGCTGTTCGTCGACAACCTGTTCGACAAGGACGCCGACATTTCCGTCGGCACGGGCCTCGCCGGCGGCGGGCTGGGGACGAGAGGCCCGTCGCGCGCCATCGAGCGTCCGCGCACGATCGGCATCAACCTGAGCTATCAGTTTTGAGGGCTCGCTTCGGCAGAACGATTTTTGCGCGCAAGGGATTGCGCGCATGGTTCGTGGTGGGGGCAATGGCCTGGCTTGCCGCCGCCGGTTCCGCCGAGCCGCTGCGCGCCGCGACGCTCGAAGCAACGCCGGCCGCTGCAGCCAACGAACACACCCGCGCCAGAGCCGACGCAAGCGCAGATGCAGTCGCAAGTGCAGATGCGGGCGCAGATGCGGGCGCAGGCGCAGGCGCCGCGCGCGCGCGCGCCCGCGGCGCCGACGCGCTCTTCACCGACTTCACGCGCCCGGGCAGCCCAGGGCTCGCGCTCGGCATATGGCACAACGGCAAGGTCGCCTATCGCCAGAGCTACGGTCGCGCCAACCTCGAGCAGCACACTCCGATCACCTCTCAAACCGTCTTCCACGTTGCAAGCCTTTCGAAGCAGTTCACAGCGCTGTCCATCGCGCTGCTCGCTCGCGATGGCAAACTGAAACTCGACGACGACGTTCGCCGCTACCTCCCTTACGTTCCGCCATTCGGTATCACTCTCGACAATCTCGTTCACCACACCAGCGGCCTGCGTGACCAGTGGCTGCTCTTCGACCTCGCAGGCCATGAAGGCGTACGTCGTCAGCATCAGGTGGTGAACATGGTGGCCCGGCAGCGCGGGTTGAATTTCGCGCCCGGAACCGACTACGCCTACAGCAACACCGGCTACACGTTGCTCGCCGAAACTGTCGCTGCAGTCAGCGGCAAGAGCTTTCGGCAGTTCACGCAAGAGCAAGTCTTTGCGCCACTCGGCATGTCTCACTCGTTCTTCTACGACGACTACAACGAGATCGTGCCGAACCGCGCGGAGTCCTACGAGCCCGCACCCAAAAGCGCGACGGGTTGGCAGCGCATTCCTCTCAATTACGAAACGTTTGGCGCCACGAGCCTGCACACGACGCTCGACGACATGATGCTCTACGTCGCGCATCTGTCCCGTCCGGTCATTGGAGACGCGGCTCTGCAAACTCAGCTGCGCGCGCCGGGGCACCTGCGCGATGGAAGCCCGGTGAACTATGGCTTCGGCCTGCTCACTCGCGATTACGCCGGTCACAAAGCCGTTTTGCACACGGGAGCGGATGCCGGATTCGCCGCCATCGTTGCCTATCTGCCGGCCGACGATTTCGGCGTCGTGATCCTGACGAATACGCCGATGGACCTGCACGAGCCCGTCACGAAGATCGTGAACATCTGGCTCAATGACGGCGCGCCGCTGCGCCCGCCCGTGCTTGCGCCCGCGGCCCTGCTTCCGAAGGCGAGACTGGCCGAGATCGCCGGGCGATACACCGGCCCCGCGGACCGACTCATCACGCTCGATCTGCAAGGCGATACGCTCGTCTGGAAAACCCTTACGAACACCGGCGAGAAGGTCGTGTTCCGCAAGGATGGCAGCTTCGACCTCGACGAGCGCGAATGGAACTACTACCGCCTCCGCCGAGGGCCGCGCGGGGAGATTCTCGGCTTCGACTCGATCGACTCCCGGGGTCAGGAAACGACGAAGCTCTATCGTCGCCTGCCGGCTGACGACCTTCCGCGACCACCGCTCGACGAACTGGCCGGCGACTACCATAGCGAGGAACTCGATATCACCTATCAGTTCCGCGTCGAAAGCGGCCAGCTCATCGCAAGATCGTTGTGGCGCTTCGAACCCGTAAGGTTTACGGCCGTCGCCGCCGATCGCTTCGAAAGCAGTGAGTGGTGGATCCCCATTCTCACCGTGCGGCGTGATGCCAGCGGCAAGCCGGCTGCCCTGCTCGTGACCTCGTCACGCGCGCGAGCCATCGTTCTCGATCGCGTGCCGTCGGCCAAGTGAGGCGAGTCAGGCGGCGGAAGTCTCCGCAGCGGCCGCGCCGAAGCATCGATTCAAAACTCTGACGATTCGCAGGACTCTTCGCATGAGCGCATTCGAACACGCCGAATATCAGCAACGTCTCGCCCGCACTCGTCTTGGCATGGCGGCAAAGGAATTCGACCTGCTGCTGGTCACCACGCCGGAGAACATCAATTACCTCTGCGGTTACGCGGGCTGGTCTTTCTACACACCGCAGGCGCTTCTGGTCAGTCTGAACGCGCCGGAGCCGTTGCTCATCGTGCGGGAGATGGACGTCGCCTGTGCGCGATTCACGACGACGCTGTCCGCGGCAAGCATGATCGGATATCCCGAGACCTACATCGGCGGCAACAGCCATCCGATGGAATACGTCGCGAAGCTCATCGCGGAGCGTTTCGGCGCGCCGCAACGCGTCGGCTTCGAACCGGCCGGATGTTTCTTCCCGGTCGCCTCGTTCGAGCGCCTCCAGCAACCCCTTCCGGACGCGCAATTCGTGGATAGCCAGGGGCTCATCAACTGGCTGCGCACAGTGAAATCTTCAGCCGAGGTGAATGTAATCCGTGAGGCAGCCGCGCTCGCCAGCGCTGCCATCGCGACCGCGCGCGAACATATCCGTGTCGGCGCGCGCGAATGCGATGTCGCGGCGGAGATCTACCGAACGCTGATCGGCGGCGACTCGCGGTTCGGCGGCAGCGTGCCCGCGGCGTTTTCGCTCACTTCCGGCGAGCGTACGGCTGCGCCTCACATCGCCTGGACCGACCATCGCTTCCAGGCCGGCCAGGCCGTGAATCTGGAGCTGGGAGGCAGCCGGCATCAATACAACGCGGGGCTCGCGCGCTCGTTTTTCCTGGGTTCCCCGCCGCCCGCGCTCAGGCAGCTCAGCGCGACCGTGATCGACGGTCTCAACGCCGCGCTCGCCAGCGCGCGGCCGGGACAAACCTGCGAAGGCGTGGCGGCCGCGTGGCAGGCCGTGATCTCGCGCGCCGGTTACACCAAGACTTCGCGCATCGGCTATTCGATCGGTCTCGGCTTCCAGCCGACGTGGATCGACTACAGCGCGAGCCTGCAGAAGGGCGACAAAACCGTGCTCGAGCCGAACATGACCTTTCACATGATCTGCGGCATGTGGCATGGCGCGGACAACTTCGTGATCAGCGAGACCTTCCGTGTCACTGAAGAGGGTCACGAGGTGCTGACGAATGCGCCTCGAGAGCTGATCGTCCTCGATTGAGGAGGTGGCCTCCCCGATCGAGGAGGCGCGCTCGGCTGGTTCGTGTCGTTGGTGAGTACGGCAATGACTTCAGCGAGCCTTCGAGGCACGTCGCAGTGCCCGGCCAGGGTGCGCACCCGTTGCGCCCCCGCTTGCGAACACGAGCGATCCGTTCACCCACACCCGATCGATTCCCACCGATTGCGCCTGAGGCTCCCGAACCGTCGAACGATCGGCAACCCGGGCCGCGTCGAACAGCACGAGGTCGGCGAACGCGCCGGGCCGGATGACACCGCGGTCGACCAGTCCGACGTGACTTGCGGACGCGCCGGTCATCTTCCGAATGGCTTCTTCGAGCGTGAGCACCTTGCGCTCGCGGACCATCTCCCGCAGCACGCGGGTGAACGCGCCTGCGCCACGGGGATGAGTGTCGTTGAGATTTCCGTCGGAACAGATATTCGAGTGTGGCCAGGCGATGAGCTTCTCGATGTCGTCCGCCCGCATGCTCGTCGCGATAACCTCCTCGTGCGCACCGGGCACTTGCGACTCCGCGATGAGCGCCATCAAAGTGTCCGGCGCGCTCGTACCGCGGCGAGCGGCAATTTGTGCCAGCGACAGTCCTTCGATCCCACGCTCCGGGCTGAAACGCGACAGGATCAGTTGCTCCGGCGGCACGAGACTGCGCAGAGCGAACTCGGCGGTGCCGCGATCCGAGAAATTCCGGTCCGGAAACAGCACGGTAATCGTCGAGTTCCAGTATTCGTACGGGTAGACGTCGCCGGTGATGTCGACGCCCGCGGCACGCGCCTTGTCCAGCACCGCAATAAAGCGATCGGCCTGCCCCCACCAGTCCACCATCGCGAGCTTCATGTGCGAGACCTGAACCGGCATGCGATTCACCCGCCCTACTTCGACGATCTCATCGAGCGCTTCCCATAGATACCGGTCTTCACTGCGGATGTGACTGATGTAGCGGCCGCCGTGCCGCCCGGCTTCGCGCGCGAGGATCCGCACCTCTTCACGCGAAGCGTAGATGCCGGGATCGTATTCGAGGCCCGTCGAAAGGCCGAGCGCGCCGGCGCGCATCGCGCGCGCAACGAGCTTGCGCATACGCTCGATTTCTTCAGGGGTCGCGACACGACGGAAGTCTTTCCCCATCACCTGATCGCGTATCGTTCCATGCCCGGCATACGCGGCGACATTCAGAGCCACCTGGCGATCGGCGCGGGAGAACAGCTGCTCGAGCGGATACTCTTCCGCGCCGTCCTGACCGACGACGATCGTCGTGACGCCCTGAGAAACGGCTGCGAGCGCGTCCGGCTGCTCGAAGAGACGCTGGTCATGATGGCTATGGGTGTCGATAAAGCCGGGCGCCAGGGCAAGCCCCTGCGCTTCCACGACAGTATCGGAAGGTTTCCGCGACAACGCCCCCACAGCGGCTATCCGCTCGCGCTCGATGCGAACGTCGCCCGTGCGCGGCGCAGAGCCGGTGCCGTCGTAGATCGTGGCATCGACGATGAGCGTGCCCGCACTGGCGGCGCGCGCAAGGCACAGGACCAGCAGCCCCACAACGCGAATCGCCGGAACACGGGCGGCCAAGACACGAATGGCTAGAACACGGATCGCACGCATATTCATGTAGTCCGAGTATACGGTCGGACCCTGCGCCGAAAATTCCGTTTTCCAGCCTTCACATCGCGAAAAGCAGCGCACGACGCGCGCCAACGAACAAAGCTTCGTGCTCGCGATTTCTATACTTACCGCATGAACTTCACCCAGCAGTGCCTGCCCTCGCCCCTGCGCATGACCGTAAGACGCGAGGAATGGCCCCTCGCCCGGCCCTTCATCATTTCCCGCAGCACCATGGTCACGGTATACACGATCAGCGCCGACACGCCGGAGGCGATGGCCGAGCAGACCGCGACCGTGCGGACCCGCTCGATCCTCAAGATCAAACTGAAAGGCACGGGCGACATCGAGCGAGTGCGCGCCGTGCGGAACGCGGCGCTGGCGAGCTACACCTCGCCCGTCTCGTTGTGTGCCGATGAGACCTGCCGGGACGTTCCGACGCTCGCGGACATCACCGGCAAATACCAGTTCATCAACATCAAGCTGGACAAAACGGGCGGCCTCACGGAGGCGATGAAACTGCTGCGCGCGGCGCAATCTCAGGGCCTTCGCATCATGGTGGGCTGCATGGTCGGGACTTCGCTCGCGATGGCGCCGGCGGCGCTCGTCGCCTCCGAAGCGGAATTCGTCGATCTCGACGGACCGCTGCTGCTCGCACGGGACCGCGAGCCGGGCCTGCTGTATCGAGGCAGCCTCATCCTGCCGCAATCCGCTGGAGGCTGGGGAGTCTGATGAGTGCGCTTTCCGTATCGCCTGAAGATGTTCTGGCCGCCGCTTCACGGCTTGCAGGCCATGCGCGCGTCACGCCGTTGCTGCCTGTGAGCCTGCCGGAATCGCGCTTCGCGTCGGTGTTCGTGAAATGCGAGAACCTGCAGATCGGCGGCGCATTCAAGTTTCGCGGTGCCTACAACCGGCTGTCGCAACTCGATTCGCAAGCTCGGGCGCGAGGTGTCGTGGCCTGGTCCTCAGGCAATCACGCACAAGGCGTTGCGGCGGCCGGAAGGCTGCTCGGCATCCGAACGGCAATCGTCATGCCTCGCGATGCGCCGGCCATCAAGGTCGAGAACACACGGGCTTTCGGCGCGGAGGTCCGGTTTTACGATCGGCACACCGAGAGCCGCGAAGATATCGCTCGCGCGCTGGCCGCCGAACGCGGCGCCACGCTCGTGCCCTCATACGATGATCCCGACGTGATCGCCGGCCAGGGCACGACGGCCCTGGAACTGCACGAGCAACTTGCCCCGCTGGAGACCGACGCGCTGGACGTGCTGCTCGTCCCCTGCGGCGGCGGCGGTCTCGTTGGCGGCTGCGCTCTCGCCCTGCAAGCCGTGAGTCCGCACACGCGTGTGTACGCCGTCGAGCCGGCCGGGTTCGATGACACCACTCGGTCTCTCGTATCAGGTGAGCGAGAAAAGACGGCGCCGGGCGCGACGTCGATCTGCGACGCGCTGCTCGCCCCGACGCCGGGCGATCTGACCTGGCCCATCAACCGCCGCTATCTGAGCGGCGGAATCGCCGTAAGCGACGATCACGTCAGGGCCGCCATGCGCTTTGCGTGGCGGGAATTGAAACTCGTCGTCGAGCCCGGTGGCGCGGTCGCGCTGGCAGCGGCTTTGCACGGGCTCGCAGACTGCGACGGAGGCCGCATTGGCGTCGTGCTGAGCGGCGGCAACGTCGATGCCGGCTTGTATCGGCACGTGCTCGAGTGAGAGGAACGCTCATTTTCACGGTGTTACGGGCCGAATGCAGACAATTCCGCTGTCGAGCGCGCGCTAGAGTGCGGGAATGAATACCTCATCCGACCCGACCCTGGGCGAGCGGGACCGCCAGACGCTCCTGCATCCCTTCACGAACCTCAAGGCCTTCGCCGCCGGCGAAACCGGCGGCCCGCGGATCGTTTCGAGCGGCGACGGCATCCGCATCCGCGACAGCAACGGCAATGTGCTCATCGACGGATTCGCCGGCCTCTATTGCGTCAATGTCGGCTATGGACGGCAGGAGATCGCGGAAGCGATGTATCGACAGGCGACGCAGCTCGCCTACTACCACAGTTACGCAGGCCACTCGACAGAGGCGGCGATTCGGCTTTCGGAGCGAATCCTGAAGTGGTTCCCCGGCGGCATGAGCAAGGTGTTCTACGGCCTGTCCGGTTCGGATGCGAATGAAACCCAGGTCAAGCTCGTCTGGTACTACAACAACGTGCTCGGCCGGCTGCGGAAAAAGAAGATCATCTCGCGACTGCGCGGCTATCACGGCGCGACGATCATGTCCGGCAGCCTCACGGGGCTACCCTTCTATCACACGGCGTTCGATCTGCCGGTGAAGCCCGTGCTTCATACGACGACGCCGCATCACTACTGGCACGCCGCGACAGGCATGAGCGAGAGAGAGTTCTCGGCGCAATGCGCAACGGATCTGGAGGCAATGATTCTCCGGGAGGGACCGGACACCGTTGCCGCCTTCATCGGTGAACCGCTGCTGGGTACGGGCGGATTGATTCCGCCGCCCGACGGATATTGGGAAGCGATTCAGCCGGTGCTGCGCAAGTACGACGTCCTGCTGATCGCGGATGAAGTCATTTGCGGCTTCGGCCGTCTCGGCTCGCCTTCAGGCAGTCATCACTACGGCATCGAGCCGGATCTGATCAGCGTGGCAAAAGGTTTGACGAGCGCCTACGCGCCTTTATCCGCCGCGATCGTGAGCGAGAACGTCTGGCGCGTGCTGGAAGAGGGAAGCGACCAGTTCGGCGTGTTCCCGCACGGGTTCACGTATTCGGCGCATCCACTCTGCGCGGCGGCGGCGCTCGCCAATCTCGATATTCTGGAGCGGGAAGATCTGACCCGTAATGCGCGACAGACGGGCCTGTACCTGCGTTCGGTGCTGACCGAGCATCTCGGCGATCACCCGAATGTTGGCGAGATCCGTGGCGAAGGCATGCTGGCGGCGATCGAACTCGTTGCGGACCGCGCGACGAAACGGCAATTTGCGCCCGGGATGAAGATCGGCGCGGAGCTGTCAGCCGCGTGCCTGCGTGAAGGCCTCATTGCCCGCGCCATGCCACACGGAGATATTCTGGGGCTTGCGCCACCGCTGATCCTGACCCGTGCGGATGCGGATGAGATCGTGGAGCGTATCGTGCGCGCGGTACGAACAGTGAAGGCGCTGGGCGGCCCGGCGAGGTTACCTGGCGCTGCCAGCGACCTGAAATCAGACCGGTGATTCTATCAGCGCGGTTTCAAGAGCTTCTCACTGAAGTAGACCATCTTGAGTGAAAGCAGCCGCGCACTCTGGGCGATGTCCGCGTCACCTGCGTGGCCTCCGACGAGGTCCTCGTAGAACAGGCACGGTAGCCCGAACCCCTGCATGCGCGCCGCGAACTTGCGCCCGTGCTGTGGGCCAACTCGATCATCACCGCTTGTCGTCCAGATGAAGGGCTCCGGATAGTTCACGGTCTTGCGCAGGTTCAGGTAGGGAGAGATCGTCCGCAGGAACGCCTTCTCGGCCGGAACCGTGACGCTGCCCCATTCATCCACCCACGAAGCGCCGGCCTCGATCTGTTCGTAGCGCATCAGGTCGAGCATCGGCACTTCCATCACCACCGCGCCCCACAGATCCGGGTGCTGGTTGAGCTCCACGCCCATCAGCAGGCCGCCGTTGGAGCGGCCATAGATGCCAAGTCGCGCGGGGCTGGAAAAACCGCGCGAGAAGAGATCTCGGGCCACTGCGGCAAAATCGTCATAGGCCACCTGGCGCCGGGTCTTGAGTGCCGCTTCGTGCCAGCGCGGCCCGAACTCCCCGCCACCGCGAATGTTCGCCAGCACGAAGCTGCCGCCCCGCTCAACCCACAATTTCCCCGTGGCATTCAGGTATTCGGGAGTGTTCGAAAAACTGAAGCCTCCGTACGCGGTCATCAGCGCCGGTGTCGATCCATCGAGCGGCATCGCTTTCCGGTGAACAACGAAATACGGGATACGCGTGCCGTCGCTCGCGATGGCTGCGAACCGCTCTGTTGTCGCGCGCGAAGCATCGAAGGTCGGGGCCGCGGCCTTGACCTGGTTCGCCTTGCCGCTGGCTGCATCGAGCGACCACAAAGTCGTCGGCTGGAGAAAGCTCGTGACGGCCAGATAGGCATCCTCGTCTCGGCTCGAGGACGCCAGCAGATCGATCGACGAGTCTTCAGGCAACGTCACCAGCGTGGTTTTCCAGCCGTGTTGGGACCGCGCGATGATCACGGCGCGTCCGCGCACATCGTCGAGCAAGGACAGGATGACACGCGTTCGGGTAACGACGACATCCTTGATCGACTGGTGCACGTTCGGCTTGAATAGCACTGTTGCCGCGATTTCGCGGCGCCCGTCGAGGTCGGCCGCGCTGACCGCGACGAGCGTTCCAGCGGTGATGGTATCGCCGCGCGCGGTCGTCCACTCTTCGCTCGAGCGCAGAATCACCTGACCGTCGATCATGCCGCTCAGTTCGATCTTGGCGGGTAGCGCCAGCGGTAGCGCGCCTTGGGGCGAGAGCAGGAAAGTGGCGCTGCCTGTAAAGACGGTGCCGCGCTCGATGAGCGGCAGCCGGTGTCCCTGCGCGTCGCTCAATACGACGCCGAAGGATGAGTTCTGATCTGACGCGGCTCCGCGGAACACCTCGGTTGCGCTCGACAGCGCCTCGCCCCGCCTCAGTTTCTTCACAACAAAGGGAAAGCCCGAAGCCGTCATCGTGCCCTCGCCCCATTTTCGCGACACGATCAGCGTGTTCTCATCCAGCCAGTTCACATCCTGGACCGCCGTCGGCAATTCGAAGCCGCCCGCGACGAAGCGGCCGCGCTCGAGATCGAACTCACGGTAGGTGACCGCGTCTTCACCGCCGTCGGACAGCGCGATCAGACACAGTCGCTGCTCGGGTTCCAGGCAGCGCACGTCATGCCATACCCAATTCCTGTTCTCGGCCTTGCCGAGTGCGTCGAGATCGATCGACGTCGTCCAAACGGGTTTGTCTTGCCTGAAGCTCGCCACAGCGGAGGATCGCCAGACGCCGTGCGGATGCCGGCCGTCGCGCCAGAGATTGAACACTCGGCCACCGATGAGGCTCGGCAGCGGAATCCGCCGATCTGTCGAGGCGATAGCAAGCGCCTCGCGATAGAAGCCGGCGTAGCGCGCATCGCCTTGAAGCCGCCGCAGAGTGACGGCGTTCTGTGCAGCCACCCACTGCATGGCTCGCTCGCCATGCCTCTCCTCCAACCAGAGATAAGGGTCGCTGTCCCCAGCGCTCGGCAACACAGCGGCAACAGTCACCTGGACGCAAGTCAACCCCATCGCGAGCAGCAAAACTCCGCGAGCGATGTCCCGACGACTGCGTGCCATTGCGATCAGTGCTTCAGATTGTCGGTGCGACGAATGAAGTCCGCCATGTTGGCGTGCAGTTCCTTCAGAGAAGGCTCGTGCAGGAAGATCATGTGCCCCGATGCGTAGTAGTGATACTCGATGTTCCCTTGCAGGCTCTTTGGAATCTGCAGGTGATGCATCTCGTACCAGCCCTGAAAATACGACGTCGACAGGTCGAAGTACCCGCCGTTCACCATCACTTTGAGCTCGGGATTGGCCTTCATCGCGGAAGCGAGATCCGGCATGACGTTCACGATGCCGAAAACCCGCGTGGGCGCGTTCGCGGGCTGTTCGCGCTCCCACTTCCACTGGAGGATCACGTCGATACCCACCTTGTAGGTCAGATCCTCTCCAAATCCCAACGTACCTCGCACGTAGTCGTTGAAGCTCGCAACGTAGGCGGATCCGATTGACGCGAAGACCGGATCGTAGCCTGCGCCCTTGGCGAGCGGATCCATGTGAGGGCCGGTGAAGCGCGCATCGATGTCACCGATCGACAAATCCTGGTCGTCGAGAAGCATCTTCCTGAACTGGCGCGCATCGAGTCGCAGGTCCGACTCGAGGATGTAATCCGCCGGCACGCCGAGGAACTCACTCATGCGTTTGGCTACCGCCGCGCGGCGGCCGTCATCCAGCAGGGACCCGGCCTGAAGCGCGAGCGCGTAATCGGTCGTAGCGAACTGCTCCACCTCTCGCAGGAACGTTTCCAGTTTCTCCGGTCGCGGAGCCGCAAGCCGGTTGTGGTACCACGCCGCGGCGGCATACGCCGGAAGCGCGACGATGTAGGGTTGATCGGTGCCCGGATTGAACTCCGATGCTCCTGCGCCGAGGTCGTAGTTCAGGATCTGCGAGAGCATGATCACGCCATTCACGTCCACGTTGTATTCGCCTGCCAGCACATTCGCCAGCACCGCGGAACGCGGCGTGCCGTAACTTTCGCCACTCAGATACTTTGGCGAGCTCCAGCGACCGTACTTCGAGAGAAAGCCGGTAATGAACTCGGCGAAGGCGTGAGCATCCGCGTCGACCCCGTAGAAAGCCCTCTCCTTGTCGCGGCCGCGAATCTCGCTGAACCCCGTACCTGGCGCATCGATGAACACGACGTCCGTGACATCGAGAAGGCTATAGGGATTCTCGACCAGCTTGTAGGGAGCCGACGTGTGCGCGGCGTCCTTCGTGGCGACGCGCCGTGGACCGAACGAGCCCATGTGCAGCCAGATTGTCGAGACACCGGGGCCGCCGCCGTAGACGAAGAGAATGGGCCGTTCCGCCGCGGGAACTCCCTTCTTGAAATAGGCGGCATAGAACATCGACGCCTCCGCCGGCCCGTTGGCGTCGGCGGAGGCCGCCTCCGCGCCTGCACGCACCGCCCCATCGGCCCCATCCCTGGGCCGAATTATCAGCGTGCCCGCCACGGCGCGATACTCAACGCGTTGCGCGCCGATGGTGACGACTCCCTCGCTCGCGACGGAGCGCGCCGTCCAGGGTGGCGCAGCGGTCGCCACCGAAGTGAGCGCGACCGAGGCGAGACAAGCCAGGCACAGTTTCATTTGCACGCCTTTGCCGCCGCAGCGACTAGAACCGATACATGATGGTGAGCCCCGCGGTCAGCGGACGAATGGCCGCCCGATACGCGAGCGGATAGTCGGGGCCGCCGTTGCCGAACTCCGCGAAACCCAGGGCCGGGTCGGCGCGTGAAGCGTTGTTCACGAACGCCGACACGTCGACGCCGTCTCGCGATGCCCCGAGGCGCAGATTGAGGATCGAGTACGCCTCATCACGGAACTGATCCAGATAGCGGTCGTACCTCGCCACGAGCGGGTTGGCCTTCGGTGCGCCGTCCTGCCAGCGGAAGTCCGCGCGGACATAGGCGCGCGCGCCGCCCCACAGCGAACCAGTGCTCCATGAATATTCGCTGTGAACCGCAGCGGTCCAGGGCAGGACCATCGCAAGCTTGTCGCCGGAACCGTTCAGCAGTGGTGCCACGCCGTTGGTCGGCGCGCCGTATTGAGCCTCGGAGTTGTACGCATCGGTGTAGCCCACGCCGCCCCCGACTTTAAATCCGTCCAGCGGGGTCGCTTCGACCTGCAGCTCGAAGCCGTTCACCGTTGCGTCTCCGCGATTGACGGTGAATGTGCCGCATCCTTGCTGGTTCAGCTGGGTCTGAATACCGCTCCAGTCGATGTGGAACACACTCGCCTGAATCGCGAGTCGTCCATCGAGGAGCGAGTTCTTCGAGCCGAGCTCGTATGACCACAAGCTATCGGACGCGAACGTCAGCGGCGGCTCCCCGATACCGAGTGAGGTGAGTACCGGCCCGCATGTCGGGCTCTCGAGCGAGCCGGCGGTGTTCGCACCACCCGAGCGATAGCCCTTGGCGGCCGTCACATAGACCATGTCGCGATCGGTATATTGCCAGCTCAACGAGAAGCGGGGATTCACGGGATTCTCAGAGGTATCCGGCAGCACGAGGTGCGCAAACGCGTAACCCCCGAACGGGCCGGCGAGATCCTGGGTCTGATCCTTCACCACCGAGTGCTCCACTCGCACGCCGGCGCTTGCCTTGAGGCCCTTGAAGATCTCGTAGGATACCTCGCCGAACACCGAGCGCTCTTCATCGACTGTGTTGAAGTCAACGAACGCGGTGACGAGTTGGCCCTGGTAGGGGTATTCCGGCGTACCGAAGAAATCCGCCGCATCCATGCCGTAAAGCGCCTGCGTCAGGGGGGTCAAACTCGGTGACACGACCTGGGTAATCGACTCGTGCGCTTTACGGAAGTACCCGCCGGCCACCCACTGCAGGCGTGAATCGCTCGATGAGGTCAGGCGAAACTGCTGTTGCCAGGCCCTGCTGCCACCGAACTGCGTCTGCCCGAAACTGAACGACGCAGGAATTCCGTCGCAGAGAATGCAGTTTCCGAAGAGCGCCTGCATGAGCTGCGTCGTATCGTCATAACTTGCATAGGATCGATTCAGATACGACGTATCCGACTGAAAGGTCATCCCCGGCATCTCATACTTCACCGACAGGCTTGGTATCGTGATGTCGTCCTTGTACGGTTGTATCGCCGTGTCGCCTGACACGTGGTCCCCGAGAACTGGCCTGACCCAGTACGAAGAAAGATCGTCCACGGTCTTGTGCTGGACGAACACCGAAGTCGTGATGGAAAGTCCGTCGGCCGGCACGAATTTCAGCGCGCCGCGACCCGCGAACGCGCTCGAGGCATTCGCGTTGCGCTTCACGATCTGCCCGGTGAATGGGTTGGCCGCATCGATGAATCCCCCATCGTTATGGAAGGAGGCACTGACTCGGAAGCCCACCTTGTCGTCCACGATGGGCGCGCCATATGCGAGGCCACCGGCATAGCTCGGGCCACCCGATTGGGTCGACGCCACTTCGAGCCTCGCGAAGCCGCTCGACTTCTCCAGACTCGGCTGCGGAGTGATGAACCGGATCGCACCGCCCATGGCACTCGAGCCAAACAACGTCCCTTGCGGACCGCGCAGGACTTCCACTCGCTCCAGGTCGAAAATCTCCGGAAAGAATCCGCCGGAGGGACCGGCCTGACGCATCTCGCGGATCGCGGTCGGTGTCTCGTCGATGTAGACCTGTGTCGTCGGGGTATTGCCGCCGCTGAAGATGCCGCGAATGGCGATATCGGAGTTCGCGTTGTTGGTGCTGCTGGCCGGAGGGATCACCAGGCCCGGCACGATATTCGTCAGATCCGACAATGACTGAATGTGCAGATCGTCCATCGCGCTCTGGGAGAGCGCCGTCATGCTGATCGGCACCTTGTTGACGGACTCCTCGCGCCGAAGCGCGGTGACCGTTACTTCCTCGAGCGCTCCGGCGCTTCTGGCATCGGGATCGCGTGCGGCCGCGCCGCCGTCCTGCGGGTCGGCGTAGGCGTGCTCCGAGATCGCGAAAGACACGCAAAATGCAATTGAGGCAAATCGTCGCGCATTGGGCTTCAGCATATCTTTATCTCCCCACGTCGTCGGGAAGTGCCCCGACATGTCCGCGCGAAGAAGTCTATTGAGCAAGCGCCCCCTGCGGCGTGGCGAAGAGACGTTGCGGGTGTTGCAACATTCGCAACTCGAAATTCCGCGAAATCGCCGAAGGTACCGCGGATGAAAATCAAACGACGCGGTTTCATGGCCGGCGCGCTCGCGGCCGCCGCAATTCGCGGCCGGCTCGCCAATGCCAGGTCCACTCGCGGCTTCACTACGCTTGCTGTCGCTGGCGACAGCGTGATCACGCGCCGGGTGAAACGCACTGGAGACAGTAAATTCGGCGCAGTCGCGCGCTTGCTGCGGGAGTGCGATGTCGCGATTGCGAGTTGCGCGATGACGTTCAGCGACTCGTCTACGCTCATTCCCGCACCAAAGGGAATCGATCTCAACCTCCTCTGCACCAGTACGGGCGCAGACGATCTCGCCTGGATGGGCCTCGACCTCATGAGCTGCGCCAGCAACCACGCGCTCGACTACGGAGCCGAGGGGCTGAGCTCGACACTGCGGAACCTCGAGCGCGTCGGCATCAACGTCGCTGGAGCGGGCGACACCCTCACCCAGGCGTCGAACCCTTCATATGCGGACGCTCCAACGGGCCGCGTTGCATTGATCGGATGCGCGACCACCTTCCCCGAATCGTGGATCGCCGCCGACCCGCGCCCGGATTTCAACGGGCGGCCGGGAATCAACGGCATCGGTGTGGACCTGACGTACCGTCTGCCTTCGGCGGATTTCGAAGAGCTGAAAAGGATCGGCCACCTTCTCGTACCCGGCGCGCGCCCGTTGCGTGACCTCGTTCCAGGATCCGGCGCGCTTCTCGAGTCCGCATCGGAATCAGACAACGCGCTGACGTTGCTGGATCGCAAGTTCGTCCGGGGCGAGGCCGGGATAGACGCAGTTCCGCGCGCGTCAGACATGAAGCGCCTCACCGAGGCCATCGAGATGGCGCGACGAAGAGCCTCGATCGTGTGCGTGATGCTGCACGAGCATGGCAATTACGACCCGGGCACGTTTTTGCAGAAAATGGCGCGCGACTGCATCGAAGCGGGAGCCGACTGCTTCGTCGTCAGCGGTTCGCACGTTTTCGGTGGCGTGGAGGTCTATCGCGGCAAGGCGATCGTCTATGGACTCGGAAACTTCTTCTTCGAGTACGACACGTTGCCGCGAATACCGGCGGAGGTCTACCAGGCCTACGGCTTCGACCCCCAGACGCGCGACAGCTCCCGGGTCTTCAATGCGATCTCCGAGCGATACTTCGACAAGGAGCCGAAGTACTGGGAGTCCGGCATCGTGCGCCTGAGATTCGACGAATCGAGGCTCACGGCGCTCGAAGTTCATCCCATCGCCCTGGGATTGGGTGAGGCCTCGTTCGAGCGCGGTGCGCCTCGCCTGGCATCTCCCACGCAGGCCGCGAGCATCCTGGCGCGGATTGCTCGCGCCAGCGAGCCGTACGGCACTACCCTGTCGGTCAAAGACTCCGTCGGCTCCTTCCGCTTCTGAGTCATACGAAGCGAACCGTCGCTTCCCGATTGCCCAAGGCCGCCAGTACGCTGGCCGCGGTGATCTCCGACGTCTTCGGGTTGTCCCCGAAGGCGCGAGACGCCAGTCGCAGGTCGAGCGTGGCGGTCGGGCTCTCCGCAACCAGGTGTCCCGTATTCGCAACGGCATGCGGGTCGGCAACCAGCTCCACGCGTGTCTTCTCGAAGCCAATGCCAGCGAGCGCGACGGCGGCTGCGAGATTCGCATTGCGTGGAAAACCGAGAGCCGCATCGGAGGCATTTCCCCGGAATATCACTGTGCGCGCGCTCAACCGCTCCAGGGCGAACTCCTTTTCGGCTGGCGTGCCGAGCCATGCCTTCGGCGGTTTCGTCGACGTGTAGGAAACCGATGTCAGCCCCGCCTCGCGCATCGAGCGAAGGCCGTCGAAGCCCGCGAGCGCGCCCGCCGGAACCGCGACGCTGCCGCCCTTTAGCCGCACCGCGAGCTCCAGACGCGAACGTAGCTGCGGATCCGCCAACGCCCCGATGGAAAGCACGAAGAGCTCATGACCGCGGCGGATGATCGCTTCAGAGTGCTCCGCCACAGCCCGCTGCCCCGCCGCTTCGATGAACAGATCGACCCCGGCGTCGAGCAATGCGTCCATGGACTCGGTGATCAGCGTCTTTGCAGGCAACTGAGCGCGCGCGTCGACGATCTGCCGCGGGCGCGCACAGACGCCCGCGATGACGAAACCCTTCATCGAAGGCAATTGCAGGCCCGAAGCAATGGCCTGCCCGATGGCGCCGAATCCAATGACCCCGATCCTCTTGACCACTGACACCTCTTCCATTTCATCGCACCGGCCCATCGCCTTCGGCGAACGGCACACTCGCGCAAGCAGGCAAGATCGTCGATGAGTAGAAGCATGTCGATGCGTTACTGCTGAACAGGGTGTTGTGCGAGACGCAACACGAACGGTGAGTCCTTCATCACTCAACCGCGTGCGTCCAACCGAATGGATCGGGCGCTGTGCATTCCTGGATCGCGAGCAGTGCCTGCCTCAACGTCGCTGAAGTGTCATTGCAGCAAGCGGGCCGGTACTCCGTTCCATCGGTCTCCACCAACGCCGCAATGGGCATTACAATCGCGGCCGTCCCGCAGGCAAAGATTTCAGTGCACTGACCGGTGCGAATCTGCTGCGCGAGAGCGCCGATGGTCATGGGAAGCTCGCACACCGTGTATCCCAGATGCCTCGCCAGTACGATGAGCGAATCGCGAGTTATTCCCGGAAGCACCGAGCCATCGAGCTCCGGCGTATGAAGCGCGCCGTCGATCACGGCGAAGAAGTTCATTCCCGAGAGTTCCTGGATCCGACTGTGGCTCTCGGCGTCGAGCCAAAGCGTGAGCGGCTGGCCGCGAGCCCCGGCGGCCGCTGACGCCCTGAATGCCGCGGCATAGTTTGCTGCCGCCTTCACCGCGCCAATTCCCCCGTTGACGGCGCGCACGTCGCTCCGCTCGATCGCTACGGTGGGCGCACCGGATGCGTAGCTCTCCACTGGGCTCGCAATAACCATGAAGCGAAACGCTTCCGAGTTGCGCAGCAGGAAGCCGTTCTCGCTGCCGAACAGGAACGGTCGCAGGTACAGGGACTGCCCGGAACGACCGGGAATGTGTTCCGCACACGCTCGGACGACCGATTCAATGCCACCGAGAAAATGCCACTCGGGCACCGCCGGCATCGATAATCTCCGCGCCGAGTCGCCAAGCCGCTGGAAATTGCTTCGCCATCGGAACAGATTGGGGCGCGCCTGCCCGACCCGATAGGCCTTCAGGCCCTCGAAGACGGTCTCCGCATATTGAAGTCCTCTTGCGCCCGGCCAGATCGCGATGGGGCCGTGAGGCAGCAGACGACCACGATGCCAGTGACCGTCCCGCCACTCGGCGCTGTACATGACCGGCGCATTGACCACACCGAAGCCGAGCGAATCGGGGACTTTGAAATCGCGAACTGCCGCGGCGACGCCGGGGTCTATGGCAATCTCCTGCATGGAATCGCTCAACGCGCGCACGCCGGCGTGACCCTGTCGATGTAGAGCAGAAGGTCGAACGCCTTACCGACGGCGACGGTCAGCACGCCGCCGCCTTGCCCGATCGGCTGCTCCCGCTGAAGCCAGCGCGCGACGGGCGTTGGCGCCTTGCGCAGATCCAGCACATAGGGGGCAGTGCCTAGCTCACCGGCAATTCTTTCGAGCGAGCCCACCGGCGCCCGCTCGAGAACCTGGCCGAAATCGCCGCAGCCGCTTTTGCCCTCCCCGACAAGGTTCCCGATCGTCACGAGCCCCGGGCCGAATCGCTCTTTGAGATAGGTGCCGGATACGGCTTGCCGCCCGTACGTCCGGGGTTCTGGTTCGAACCAGTCCGTCACCAACGGCGCGTTACTGAGGTGATAGCGCGCGCCGAAGACGAGCACCTTGCCGAAGCTACCTTCCTGCTCGACGATCCAATCGATGTTGTCTGCTTGCGCGCGATCCCGCACGTCGGCCGCAACGGACAGGAAGCCGGGCGCCCGATCCATGCCGGCGGCCGGCTGCCAGCCGAGCGGCACCTCGCGCAGCCATTCGTCGGACTGACGCGCGGCCAGCGCGCTCCGATATCCCCAGGCGAACTCCTGATCCGTGCTCGCGGCGCTGTAGCGGGCCTGGTTGCGCGAGAACAGCGCAACAAGATCGCCCACCGCACCGCTGATCGCATCTCGCTCCGGCTGGGTGAAGCGCTCATAACCGATGGCCTCGCCCTGCGCGTTACGAACCGGAGCGTCAGCGGGATTACGCGCATAGAAGCGGATTCCCGGTAGAAAACGATCCAGGCGCGCGTGCAGAGATGCTGCAGCGGGAGCGTCAACCCTCACCAGATAGCTCAGCGACTCTTCCAACGCCACGTTCCCTCCGCGCTTCGGGTTCGGTGCATTGAGGCTTCCGGAAAGATCGAATCCGTAGAACCGGATCTTTCGCGCGTGGCCCGGCTTTGCGTTGTAGTCGCGCATCCACTCGACGAGCTCGCGGTTCTGCGGCAACTGATCGAAGGTCCACGTGATGCCCTGAGCGAGCGTCGCAGGCAGGTCGCTGCGGTTTCCGAGAACGTAGTCGTAAACCGCGCGGCTCTCGACGACGCCTGATTCGATGGCGATCGCTGTGAAGCCTTTCTCTTCGACGAGATAGCGGAATAGCTTGTTCCGGAACTCCAGCGGCTCGGTCGCTGCGTGCACGGCTTCTGTCAGCGCGACGACGTGCGCGTTTCCGATCATGCCGCCGAGCGCGGCCAAGTGCGATGAGGATCGGCCGGACGGGACTCCACCCAGCGGCGACGCGGAACGTCTTGCCCATTCCCTGAAATCGCTAGCGCCTGCGTCGGCGCTCGCCGCTTCAGTTAACGCGTGGTCGACCTCCGCCGCCAAGACGACTACCGGCGAACCAACGTTCAACAATGCGGCTACCAAGCCCGCGCTCCACCACGAACCCACACTGCTCACGGGCCGTGTACTCTTCCGCGAACCTGGCCCCTCTGCGCAGCCAGTCACTTCAGCACCTTGCCATTCGCCAGCACGATGCCAATCACTTGCCCGGATTTCCGACCGTCGCGCAGGGGATGGATCGTGATGGTGATCGGCTCGCCAATGCGCAGCTGGCTCGTAACATCCGGTCCCCAGCGCTTCAGCAGATCGGATACACCGTTGCCTTCAAGGGCCCAGATATCGCCGTCCGGATCGCCGCCCGGCTCTGACACCTTCAACCAGAACCACGAGTGCGGATTACTGATCTGGAATCGCTTCAGCGTCCCGCGCAGCGTCACGGTCTTTGTCGCGTCATACATCGCCGACGAGTGATGCGCGCTCGCAATCCCCCAGCCGAGCAACGACGGTGCCGCGAACAGCGCGACTGCCGTGGCGCAGGCCGCCCGGGTCGCATTGATCTTCATGGAAGCTACTTCAGACATACGTCCCCACAATCCCAATGGCTTTCGATCTCACAGACATCCTGCTGAATCTCCGAATCGACTCTTTCGAAGTACCTGGTGTAGGTGTACGGCTCCGCCAATGATTTCGGATCTTCGGCACGCATGCTGTATTCGAGAGTGTTTCCGCCCGTGAGCGGGCGGATGCGCTCGACGAGATGCAACGAATCGGAGTGACGGGATCCCTGGTCGTCGAGCCAGCTTCGATCGCCGAGTTGCGTCGTGTCGATCACGAGCACATCGCCCTCCCAGTGCGCTACCGAATCACCCTGCGCCGACGGCGGCACGCCCTTTCGATGCGGCCTGTTCAGATGCGCGACGCGTAGATTTCCGTGCGATATGTCCTCGAAGAGCATGACCAGGGCGCCCTCCATAGGAACGAGCTCTATCTTCAAACCGCTCATCCCCATCATTCTGAAGGGGCCGACGGCCTGACAGAGTTTCCAGGCATCCTCTTCCTGCTCTTCGGCCTTTGCCTTCGGAAGACGGGAGACCGGCGGGCGCACGCGTTCTGACGATACCGACCGATAGACCCCGGTCAGGTCATGTTCACTCGGAGATGTCGATACGCCCTGCGCGAATGCGGCCCGGGAGAGCAACAGCATCGTCAGCAACGCCGCGACGCTTCGCATGTTCAGATGCTTCACGAACTATTTCCTCGCCTCATTCTCACGCGACGACGCATCGATCTTTTGCGCGTCGTACATCTCGAGCGCTTTGGCGCGCATGTAATTCCAGACCTGCTGATCGCCCGGCCCCGCGTTGCACTGACTTTCGATGTCGATGAACTCCGCTTTGACTTTCTTGAAATGGCGCGTGTACGAGTAAGGTGATGTCAGTGCGTGCCGATCGGCGACAGTGGTAAGCACTTCAAGAATCGAGCCGTCATCGATCGCGCGAATCCGTTCCACCACATGCAATTCTTCCGTGTGGGGTTGCATGGAGGTCTGGAGCCAGGACTTGTCGTTGAAGCCAATCGTGTCTACGACGAGAGTCGTGCCATCCCAATGGCCAATCGAGTGACCGCCCCAGGTGGGCAACAGGTTGCCCGGATGCTTGTCGGTGAGATGGATGCGGCGTACGCCCACCTCGTCGAGGTAAGCCCACGCGATCAGCATCTTCGACGGCGTACGCAACCACATGAGCCCGCCGGCGGTCGTGGGATAGCGAAAATTTCCGGTGAGCTGGCAAACTGCTCCGGTGTCGTCCGCCGACGAGTCCGCTGCGTTCATCCGCGCTGTCGCCCAGGGCTGCAGATGGGCCTTGACGATGGCGTCGAGCTCTTCGAGCGCATCGAGCTTTGCCAGCCTTGTGAGCTCGGGATCGCGAGCCTTCGCGCGCGACTCGTCGTCCGCATAACGCAGGTCGCCCACCATTTCGTACACGCCACTCCAATCCGGCGTGCCCGCCGCGGCCCTCACGCCCGGCGATAACGCACACGCGAGCAGAATGCCGAAAGCAAACGCCATCCGGTCGAGTGATCTCATTCAACCTCCACGAATTTATGTGGAATTACGGTGCCGGCCTGCGGCACGACTTGCGGCAGAAAGAACCGCAACACCAGAGCGCTAAGGAAAAGCGGAATCGCCATGATCACGAGCGTCGGGCCTGCGCCAACGAGAGGCACGCCCAACAGCGCGGCGCCGATGGATGGCGACAGCGCCCCACCCAGTCGACCCACGCTGAGCGCGAGCCCCGTGCCGCTCGAGCGGTTGAGCGTCGGAAAGACATTGGGCGCAATTCCGTACAGCCCCGCCATCGACGCGTACAGGGATGCACCAGCGATGAACGCAGCAAAGCCCGCGAGTATCGGAGTGTGGCTCAGCATCGGGAGGACCGCGAAGAAGCAGAATGCGATGAACATGGTGTTCGGCGTGAGCCGTAGCACTGAACGACGCAGGCTCAACGCGGCGAACACGAAGTCGCCGATGACGCCCCCGAGATTCAAGAGCACGGTGCCCAGGCGCGGCCCACCGTGAAGCGTCATGGCCGAAACCATCACGACCGGAAGCCAGCTGAGGAAAAAGTAGAACGAGAATTGCGTCAGGAAGGCCGTGGCGGAAAACGCGAAGAACCCCCGACGGAGCGGTCTGTCGAACAACGGCCGCACGAACGCCGGAGCCACGTCCGTCTTCGCGGGTAGCTCCGCAATCGCCGGCTGGCCGAACCGTCGCCGTGTCGCATTGATACGCCCTAGCGCGTTGACCGGCTGCCGCCTCGAGAGATAAGGCACGGTCTCAGGCAAGAACAAGAGTGCCAGAACAAAGCATGCGATCGACGGCAGGCAGGCCAGCCGCAGCACCTGATGCCAGGTGTGTCCCTGGATCAGGGGATCCCATACCAAAGCCGCAATCAGTCCGCCGAGAGGGTAAGCCGCGGCCTGGATCACCACGGCCGCGCTTCGACCGCGCTCATTCACGATCTCCGCGATCGCTGTATTCACAGTCGGCATGATGCCGCCGACCCCAAGGCCCGTGATGAACCGGAACAGCAACAAGCCCGCAAGGCCGTCGGAGCATCCCGTCAGGAACATCCCCGCGCCATTGATCGCGAGACAGAGCAGGATGATCGTGCGGCGACCCAGACGATCCGCCGCTGTCGCCAGCGACAGCGCACCCACCATCATGCCTGCGAGCCCGCTGCTGAATACGAATCCCACCTCCGCCGTGGTGAGATGCAGATCCGCGCCGATCGCCGGTGCCGCGACGGACATCAAGAGAATGTCGAAGCCGTCGAGCACGTTGATGAGGACGCACAGCGCCGCCGCGATCAGCTGCCAGAAGCTCATTGCCACAGACACACCTTCAGGCCAGCGCTTCGAGCAGGCGGTCGATGTCCGCAACATCGTTGAACACCGAGGTCGAGATTCGGAACCGGTTGTCGGCCAGCGTCACCTTGACGTCCGCGGCTTCGAGCCGGCTGCGAAGCTTCTCCGCGTCCTGCTGAAGGAAAGACAGGATGGGCGAAGTGCTGCCCACGGGCGTCATGCACCGATAGCCGCGCCGCTCGAGCTCCTTGCGTGCGTAATCCAGCAGCGGCTGTCGATACCGCTGAATGTTCTGCACGCCAAGGCGCTCTACGTATTCGAGTGAATAGTCGAGATGCGCGATACCGGCACCTGAGGTTGTCCCGGTTGCGAAATGTCCGGTTGCGTCACGCCGCACCTCGAAATCGGCAACGGCACGACCGGGCGGATCGAACGGATACACATGCGTCACGCTCCCCGCCAGCTGGTAGTAGCCGAACTGCGTTCGTCGCAGCTGCTCGAGCAGTTCCTCGCGCACGAACATGAACCCGAGGCCGTAATCGCCCATGAGCCATTTGTAGGCCGCGCAAGCCGCAAAATCGACGCCGGACGCGCGCACGTCGACCGCTACAGCACCCGCGGCTTGCACGATATCCGCGTACACCAGCGCGCCTTTGGCATGGGCAATCTCGCAGACCTGTTTCAGATCCTGCTGAAAGCCATTTACCGCGGAAACCAGAGACAGCACGACGACCCGGGTCTGTTTGGTCACAGCGGCATCGACGTCGGCCAGGCTGATCGAGCGGCCGTCGCGCGGCTTGAGCCACACAACGTCCATTGCCGCCCGGCTCATCGCGTCGTAGAGATACATCGACCCGGGAAAATGCAGCGTATCGGTCACGATGCGACCGCCGGCCGCCGGCAGATTCAGCGCTTGCAGCATCAGGTGCTCACCGGCGGTGGTGCTCGGCACGAGGCAAATCTCTTCTGGCTTTGCGCCGATCAGCCTGGCGAAGCGTGCACGAACGCGCTCGCCGGTTGCGTCAACACCAAAATGCGGCGTGCCCGCGAGCAAGGTCCGGTCGTTCAGATACTCCTCGACCGCACGCTTCGCACCGAGACTGACAGGATGCGTGCCACCCGAGTCGAGATGCGCGACGGACATCTTCGCGAATGCCGCTTTGTCCGGAAGCGAGGACGCAGAAACCGGCGCCTTTGCGTTCGGCTGAGCGGCGGACGATGTTCCGCCCTGCCACGCGATCGCGGAGACGGCACCAGCGGTTTTGAGGAGCGAACGGCGTGACATGCGCATGAGAAGACCTCGGTCAGATGCCGCGTGACGCGCTCAAAGCGCCTCGACGATGCCCAGTTGCTTCAGGGCGAGCAGATACTCGACGACGACATCGAGAGGAACCGGGCCGTATTCAGCCGAAAGCGCGTCGCAGATCTGCTGAGCGGTACGGTGGCCGTCGGCGAAATTGAGCAGCTCATACACGTACTCGTCGCTCCCGCCCCACGCGCCCCGAAACGACAGTAATCGCGGCTCCTCGATGCCGGCATCGTGCGCATGCTCGGCAAAGTAGTCGTAGCCGAACACGGCTAGCGGTCCTTTTGGAGCACTCGCACGCCGGTAGACGACTGCACCCGGGGATCGGCCGAGCGAGTGCAACAGTGCCGCTCGCTTGGGCTGCGCCCCAAGGAATACATCACGCGAAGCAAGAGCGGCCTGCTCGTAGCCGGCAGCGCTAGTTCGGGCTGCGGCGGGTGTCGCTCCGCGTTGGATGGCCATCGCCATTCTCATCGCGGAACCGATCGCCATCGCACGATCCACCGACGCGACGTCGCTCGTCGACATCGAGCTCAGGAAATATCCCACCGTCGCGCCGATAAAGGCCGCACGCTTCAATTTTGTGGTGTCGATATTCGCAACGGTGTCGAAGTTCGTGTGGATGTATCGGTCCGGCCAATCGTTCATGTACACCGTGGGGATGCCGAACGAAGAGTCCTGGTAGACATCCTGATCGCTGCCGACGTCGTAGACGCTGTATTCGGCGCGCAGGGGCTCACGGCCGCCCGAGGCTTCGGCCACCGGGTACTCGGCCACGCCGCGAGAGGCGTACTCATACGTCTCGCGGTTGAGCCAGGCCGCGAAAGTCCACGCGACGTCGTGAATGAACGACGGCAGGCTCTCAGGCCCCCGCGTCATGTGGAAGACCGCCTTGGTGTCCGGACTTCCGCCCACCATGTCCATGAACACGAGCGCCTTGATGCTCGCTGCGAGGTCTCGCCGCGCATTCAACAGCGTGACGGCGCCTTCGACTTCCGGGGACCAGATGAAGCGGAGCGTACGAGCCGGTCTTGGCAGTTTTCCCGAGGCAATCAGAGTGCGCAAGGTGCGCGCCACTTCCAGGATCGCCGCGCATCCGCTGGCGTTGTCGTTCGCGGACGGTCGCGGATGATCGAGGTGACAGGTGATCGCCACCTCCTGCGCTTTCCGCACGGGATCGGCTCCCTCGATCGTCGCGGTCACAATTTCATAGAAGCCCGGTCGCTGCTCGGCTTTGACGCGCGCATGAAGCGTAATCTGCTCGCCCGATGCGAGCCGCGCCTGCAGACCCCGCGCGGTGCGCAGCGAGATCATGAAACCGAACGTCGGGTGCGCGGAGAACACCTTGAGGTGCCCCCAGCGGATCAGATCGTCGTTGGTTCCCGACCAGGCCGTTTGCTGGTTCTGCGCATAGCTGACGATGCCGGCGGCATGGTACTTCCCGACCGCCAGCTCCTGCGCGTTGCCCGCCTGGGTGGAGACGAGCACGATTTTTCCGGCGACATCCTTGCCTTCGTAATCGCTCTCCTTCGAGCCATCACCCACGTCGACGAGCGCCGCCGTAACGTCCGCCGACTGACTGTCCTGTGCGAGCACGATGGGATTGGCTGCGTAGCTCGCGATCCGGCGGCTCGTTCCCCCGCTCACTTCCGCCAGCTCGCCCTCCTCCACTTCCCATGCCGGGCGCGAGCGCTGCGTGCCGTAGAAGATCTTGCCGTCCGCGGGAAATTGCAGAATCTCGACGTTCTCCAGCCCGTATGCGCGAGCCTTGCTCGCGACCAGCTCCGCCGCCCCGTCAAACCCCTTCGACCCGCGCATGCGATGGAACTGCGAGATCTGTTCGACCGTCGTTTTAGCGAGATCGCCGCTGACCTCGTCAGCCATTGCCGCCACGTCTTTCTCCGCGAGCAGCGGTGGCGGATGTGCGAAAGCGCTTTCCCCCGCAGGCCACGAGAACGATGCTCGCAAGGCAGGCGCAGCGCGAGCCGCGGAATCGTGTTCTCATAAAATGGCCTCGAACCGGTTGAGCGTGGTGTTCTTGCGAATGCGATGTGCAGGCCGCGGAACGGCCGTGCGGATGGCCAGGCGATCGGCAGTCGTCATTTCCAGGCTGTCGCGGCGAAGGATTTCGGCCGGATCGGCGCTGACAGGGTCTGGGCACATGATTGCGGCGCGCACCTAGTGACGCGCCAGGAGAAAGGCGCGTAGATCCCGCGCGAACTGTTTCCGCGCTGTCGGATCGGTGTAAAACATGTGGCCACCGAAGTAATGGCGCGCGGTGACACGGCGCGGATCGATGCCGAAGCGCGAAGCGAGATACTCATCCGCCCCGGCGCTGGCCTTTGTGTCGAACCAGCCGCCCGCAACGAACACTCGCAGGTCTGGCTTTTCCGCCATTACACGCTGCAGATGTTCCACGTAATCGATCTGCAAATACGTGCCGCCTCCCGTGGTCTCGAAGGGTGGCCGCACGTAGATCCAATCGGCGATCTCCGCAAGATTGCGGTAGTCGATCGGCCCCTGGATTCCAAACTGTTCTTTGAACAGAGCCGGCGCCGATTCAAACATCGCCGCCGCAAGCCACGCGGAAGGATCGCGCCCCGCCGATGCGGCCCGCGTATAGCGCGTATCGTCCGACCCCAGGACCAGTCCGCGATCGGCAAGTGCGACGCGACGGAAATCGTCCTTGCTGAGATACAGATCGTGTTCGAGAAGATATTTCTCCGGAACACCCGTGAAGTGCGAGAGACGCCGGGCGACCGCGCGGCGGCGCGTGCCCTCGAGGTTGCGGCCGGCGACGAGGGCCGGCAGCCATTCGTTCGTGCCGAAGGCCTCGGCCTGCTGCACGAAACGCTCCATCTCCTCATTGCGCCCCGCAAGCTTGTGATACCACGCGGACGCCGCGATGGTCGGCAGCCCGATCGCCTGACCCATCGCGTTCGAGCGCCGCTGGACCGTGTCGATGATGGGCAGGCTCTGCGAGAGCAGTACCACGCCCTGCAATCTCGAAATCGCCTCGGGTTTTCGCGCAAGCCTCGCGATAACTTCCACTGCGCGAGTGGCGCCGTAACTCTCGCCGAGGATGTAATACGGCGCGCCGGATCTACCGTGGCGAACGGCCCAGGCGTTCATGACTCCGGCGACGGTCTCCGCATCCCCGGTCACCGAATGGAAGTAATCCCGCCCGCGATCATCACCGAGCCGGCTGAACCCGGTGCCGGCCGGGTCGATGAGCACGAGGTCCGCGACATCGAGAATGAAGTGCTCATTGGCAACGAGCGGATAATGGCCCGGTCCTTCCGTCGAGGCATCGGCAGGCAGCTCGACCCTCAGAGGGCCGAGCATGCCGACATTCAAATAGATGCTGGGTGCGCCGGGGCCTCCATTGAATGCAAAAAGAATCGGGCGGGCTGCCTCAACGGCAATGCTATCCGTGCGCACATACGCGATGGTCGTGAGGGTGGCCGTGACGGTCGCGTCCGCCGGCGATACCACCGGAAACGTGTCGAACATTGCGTCGTATTCGAGTCTCGCGCCGCCCGCACCAAAGGTGTGATGCGTGGGCGGCATTTCGCTGTTTTGCGCCATAGCCACGCGGGCAAGCGCGATCAGCACCGCCAGAAAGGGCGAGAGCTGCGCAGCCCTGGAAACCCCGCGAGACGCCGGACGCCTCATCGGAAAATGAAGCCCTTCGTCAACGGGTCGCGTGGATCGAAATACAACTCGCTGCGGCTCATGATGTGAGCCGCGCCGCCCACTTCGGGAATCACCGCGTCGTACGGGCCGAACTTCTCCCTGGAGAGCGCCGCGACCGTCATGGTGCTGCCGAGAATGCTTTCGACGGTGATGGTCTGGTTCAACGCCAGCTCACCTCGCTCATGCAACAGCGCTGCGCGCGCACTGACTCCAGTACCCGTGGCGGATCGATCCACCTCGCCGTCCTCGAAGATCGTGACGTTGCGGCTATGATTCGCCGCAGACTCCGCGGGGCCCGTAAAGATTGTCCCGAACAGAAAGCTCAGGTCATTCTCGAAGGGGTGAGAGATTGGAAACCGGTCCATCACCGCGCGTTTGATACGTCGACCGTAATCGATGAGTGTGTTGTAGCTCGACGCCGTCAACCCCACTCCGACACTCGCCGCGTCGACGATCGCATAGAACGCTCCGCCGTACGCCACGTCGAACGCGACGGGCCCCAGCCCCGGAACGTCCACGTGCTCATCCTTCAGGTAGACAAACGATGCGACATTGCGGAAGTAGGCGTGGCGCACTTCGCCGTCTTCGACGCTCGCGCGGGCATAGTTTCTTCCGGCAGGCACGTTGAGCACGAGCTCCGGGTTGCTGCCGCTTTTCGCGACCACGCCGGTCTCCAGAACCACCTTCGCGATCGCAAGCACCGCATGCCCGCACATGGGGCTGTAGCCCTCGGTATTTAGAAAAAACACATCGACATCCGCGTCGTCTGACGGAGTCGTGAGAATCGCTCCGTACATGTCCGCGTGGCCCCGCGGCTCGCGCATCAATCCGGAGCGCAGATGGTCATAATGCTTCATGAAGTAGCGTCGCTTCTCGAGCACCGTACGACCTTCGATGGGCGGCAGCCCGGAAGTGATGATCCGCAGCGGCTCACCGCCGGTGTGGGTGTCGATGCTCGTCACCCGCATCCAGTGCGCGGGAGGCTGCCAGTTCCAGCCGGCAAAAACAGACTTGGCGATGTCACTCATGAGACTGAAAGACTCCACGCGGAGAACCCGCATGGCACTAAGACCGGATGAGAGGGCTGAGCTGCCCCCGTTCGCGGGAGTCGCGATCAGCGCGGAGGCGTCGCGATCGCGTTGAATGCGTGGCCGAGGTCCTGGATGAACTCCTGGACCACTCGCGGAATTCGTCGTTTCTTGAGTGTGATGACGTCGATCGAAGTCTCGCGGAACGCGGCGTGATCGATCGAGACCATCCTGAGATGGCCGAGCTGGCTATCGCGTAATACGGCGCGCTGGGGTAACACGGCGATGCCTCCGCCCCGGTGCACGAAGTTGCGCAGTGCCTCGAATGAGTTGGAAGTAAACGCGGGGTTCAGCGCAACGCCAAGCCCTATCTCATGGCTGGCGCGGTCCAGGATACGCCGCACGCCAAACGAGACATCAGGCAGTGCGAGCACCATGTCCTTGAGCTCACCGAGCCTGACAGAACTCACCCGGGCGAGCGGATGATCGAGCGGGACCGCGAGCACGATAGGCTCGACGATACTCGTCACGATATCCACTTCCGCCTGAGCCGGACAGCAGAACGTCAGGCCGACTTCGCTTTCGCCGCGCTTTACGTTTTCGACGACCTCCGACGCCGACATGGTGTTGACGCGAAAAGAGACGCTCGCGAACCTCGAGCGGAATCCCGCGATCGCATCCACCAGTCCTCCGCTCACGGCACTCTCAACCGTCGCCAACCCGACGAGACGTCGTCGGGTTCCGCGTCGATCGTTCAGATCCGCGCGCAAACTTTCATAGTCGAGTACGACGGTGCGTGCGTACTCCGCGACCATCCTCCCGGCGTGAGTGAGCACTACTCCCGCGGCCGTCCGCTCCAGCAGCGTGGTGCCAATCTGGTGCTCGAGCAGCGCGATCTTGCGGCTCACCGATGACGGGGCGACATCGAGCGCCTCGCTCGCTTTACGGATCGAGCCCGTCTGCGCGACGACGTGAAACGCCCGCAGCTCGCCAGGAAACAACCCTATTCTCCAGCCCGAACGCCCGCGAGCCTGCGGATGAAATCCGCCACCTTGTCGTGCATCGATCTGAGGGTTTCGTCAGTGTTGTACGGCCAGTGTCCGGTGGGATAGAACTGATATTCGATGTTCTTCCGCAGACTGTCTGGCAGCGGCAGATGCCGCATCTCGAACGCGCTTTCATAGTACGTCGTGCAGAAATCGTAATAGCCCGCAGTGACCAGCACCTCGAGCTTCGGATTCGACTTCATGGCCGTGGCGAGGTCCGTCATCACGTTCATGATGCCGATGATCTTCGTCGGCGCCCCCGGTGGCTGCGGGCGCTCGTAGGTCCAGGAAGAGTCATCGATCATCGGCTTGTACGCCTTCTCGCCGCCGTAACCCAGCGTGGTCCGCACATAGTCGTTCACGCTCGAGACGTACGCCGAAAGAGTCATCGCGAGGTCGGGCAGCACACTGTTGTCCGCCTCCTTCGACAACGGGTCGATGCTGGGCGCGGAGAAGCGGGCATCGCACATGCCCAACGTGAGTCCCTGATCGTCGAGCAGCATCTTGCGGAACTGTCCTGAGCCCACTCGCAGGTTCGATTTCAGGATGTACGCCGCAGGCAGCCCCGTGAGCTCGCTGAGCTTGCGCGCCATTGCTTCACGTCGCGTCGGATCGAGCGCAGCACCCGCATGCAGCGCGACCGCGTACTCCGAGGTGGCAAACTGCTCCACCTCGCGAAGGAACGGCTCGAGCTCCCTGGGCCGCGTTCCGGGCAATTTGTTGTAGTACCACGCCGTCGCGGCATAGGAAGGCAGCGATACGATGTAGCCGTCGTCCGTTCCGGGATTGAACTGCGCGACCTTCGCGCTGAGATCGTTGTTCAGAACCTGCGACAGCAGCACGACGCCATTCACATCGACGCTGTACTCATTGATTAGCAGATTCACGAGGATCGCCGTTCGCGTGGCGCCGTAGCTCTCGCCGAACAGGAACCGGGGCGAGCCCCAGCGCTGGTGGCGGGACAGGAACCCGGTGATGAACTCGGCGAACGCGTGCGCATCGGCGTCGAGCCCGAAGAATGCCTTCTCCTTGTCGGCACCCGATATTCGGCTGAACCCGGTTCCCGGCGCGTCGATGAAGACGACATCGGTGACATCGAGCAGGCTAGAGCGGTTCTCGACCACCGTATAGGGCGCCGTGGTCTGCTCGCCCACCTTGATGAGCACGCGTTTCGGGCCGAACGAGCCCATGTGCAACCACATCGTCGAGGAGCCCGGCCCACCGTTATAGATGAATGTGATCGGCCGCTCCCGCGCCGGCGCGCCCTTCTTGAAATAGGCGGCATAGAACATCGAAGCCACCGGCGCATTGCCGCCATCGGAAGCGGCATCGTCCCAGCCTTTAGGGTGAACGACCAGTGTTCCGGCGACGGCGCGATAATCGATACGCTTGCCGCCGACGGTAACGGCGCCTTCACTGGTGACCAGATCGCTCGGCGTCGACGCGCTTTTCCCGATGGCGGCGCCCTCCGCCGGCGCGGCCGCGTTCGCTATCGTCGTGGAGGCCAGGCCCTCGAACAGCAAGACCCCACAAATCACCGCAATTTTCATTTTCATGTTTCGCTCTCAGGGCTGAATCGAAAGGCGCAGGTAGAAGTTTCGGCCGACCATGTCGAACGGGCCCGCGATGGTGTTGCACCGACAGACGTTGTCGAGCGCGACGAAGGGCGGCTCGCGAGCGAAAAGATTGTCGACGCCGAGGATTACCCGGCCGCTCTTGAGCCCGGGCAGCCCCGGCAGATCGTAGCTGGCGCTGAGATCGTGGTAGTAGAGGTCGGGAACGCGATCGCCGTAGACGCCCGATGCAACCCCGTTCTGCAGATCCCACGTGTGCCGCGAGTAGCGCACGTCATAGCGCAGCTTCATCGGGCCCGACTGGTAGTCGACCGTGAAGATGCCCTTCCACTTGGGTTGCACGGTCTGATTGTTGGCGTTGAAGAACCCGTTGAAATTGGTGACGGAGCCATCTGGATTCGTCTGACGGCTCGCGAGCTGGTTCGTGAGCGCGAGGTCGAGCACGAAGCTCCCCGGGATGTGCGGCAGGTAGAGGCCCGCAGCCCGGGTGTCATAGCTGATCTCGTAGTCGATGCCGCGCGCAGTCGCCGCACCGATGTTGGTGGCGGTACTATTGACCTGAATGAGGTTGCCGCGCGAATCTCGCACGATCTCGCGGCAGAATTGCGCGTTTTGGGCGGGTCCATAGCACCCGTTGAGTAGAAAGTCCGCGCCAACCGATCCCGCGATGCCGCTCGTCAGAACCGTGTCGGTCAGGTCGACGTTGTAGTAATCCACCGCCGCCGTGAGCCCCGGAGCCAATCCCGGCGTCAGCACGAAGCCACCCGTGAACGTGCGCGCCTTTTCTGGCTGCAAGTTGCGATTGCCGCCCTGCAGGGTCTGGATCTGCGCGTTGGCCACGGCATCGATCGGATCCACGTAATGGGTGACCGCGCCACCGCCGGCCACGGCGAGCGAACACGTCGAGCCCGCGGCGAGCAGACCTTTTCCGAAATTGCCGTTCGCGGCATAGGCGGGGTTCGTCTCGCACGGATCGCCGCTCGCCGACGGAAAGCCGATCGTCGTACCGCTGAAGAGCTCCGTAACCTGGGGCGCGCGGATCGCCGTCGAGTAGGCCGCGCGAAAGCGGATGTCTTCCCATGGCCTGTACTCGAGGCCGAGCTTGTAGGTGGTGCGTCCGCCGAACTCGGAGAAATCGTCATATCGGGCGCTCGGCGTGAGACTGAGCGAGCGGGCGAACGGCATATCCTTCAGCAATGGAACGCGCAGTTCCAGGTATGCGGAGCTCACGCTGTAACCGCCCGAAGTCGGCAAGGAGACTCCTCCACCCGCGTAGCCCGCCTGGGAGAGCTCGTCCGGTTCGTTGTCGTAGTGCTCGTGCCGACTTTCGAAACCGACTGCGGCGCTCAAAGGGCCGTAGGGAAGATCGAACAGGGCGCCGCTAATGTCTCCGTAGAAATACGTCTCCGTCTCGTGACTCAGGCTCGTGTTGTCGTACGTGAGAAAGTCGACCTGCTCCGCGGTGAAGAGATTCGGCCCGTTGAAGAAGTTCACGGCAACGGACGGCAACCCGTTGGTGCAGCCGCCCGGCACGTTCACGCACGGGACCTGCCCTGTGATCTGCGCAAGATTCAGCAGGTTCGCCTGGTTGCCTATGGTGAAGGTCGTCGTGTTGTGCTGGAAGACGTACCCCGTTTCCCACTTCCAGCCGCGGGCCAGCTTGCCCTCGAAGCCCGCTCGCATTCGGTACACCTGCGAGCTCTCGCTGAAGTCGCGCGGACCGAACTGATCTGGAATGAGAATCCCCGCAATGTCCGACCCCGATACGTTGTACGGATTCGTTGCGGGAATGATGAAGCCCGCGTACGCAGGCGATGCAATGAGATCGCCGACGAGGTTATCGGGTGTGACACGAAACCGGACTCCGCTGTGGGTATAGAACCCGTCCAACGCCGCCGTGATCCCGTCGATCAATTCATAGTGGCTGGCCAGACTGATCTGCTTCTGGTCATGTCCCTTGGTGAGATAATTCCAGCCCGCGCCTCCGGAGTTGAGCTCGACCTGGCCGAGGCCTGCGATAAAGCCGAGGTTTCTGGCTTTCGCCGCCACCGCCGGGTCGCTCAAATCGGCGGTTACACCGCTGTTCGGCGCGCCGATCCACGCGCGTGACGGGTTGTACTCATCCTGCAGGAAGGGATATCGCGCCCGCCACGCCGAGCCCCCCGGATAGTTGGGATCATCCCCATGCATGGCCACAGCCCAGTCCCGATCGTTCTGTGGCAGGGGCGCCCGATGATTCCAGGCGAGACCCACGAAGACGTTACCGCGCTCCGTGTTGGCGCCAACCGTCGCGGCAACCCCGTACGTCTGCGCATCGCCACGATCGCTGGCCCCATAGTTGGACTCGAGCGTCAGGCCATCGGCATGCTTTCGGGTGATGAGATTGATCACTCCGCCGATGGCATCGGCGCCGTAGATCGACGAAGCGCCATCTTTCAGCACCTCGATGTGATCGATCATTGCGAGCGGAATGATGTTCAGGTCCACGCTCCCGCCGAATTGCGGAATCAGCCGCTGGCCATCGAGCAGAACGAGCGTGCGCTGGGGACCCAGATTGCGGAGCGCGATCACCGAGGTTCCCGCGCCATTGTTGTTGGCGGAGCTCTGCCCGCCATTGAAGTCGAGACCCGGCATGCGACTCAGCACTTCTTCGATATTCGTCGCCTTGCTCAGCACGATGTCCTCGTGCGTGGCGACCGCCACCGGACTTGCGCTGGTGAGGCTCGTGGTACCGCTGATTCGCGATCCGGTCACGACGATCTCTTCGAGGGCCGCGGGACCCGAGCCCCTCGGGCGACTCGGCTCGCCGGCCTGCGCAAGTCTCGACAAACTGTCCGATGCGGGGGATTCGCGGTACTGGGAACGCGAAGGCGTGTCGTCATCGCGCACCAGCCCATCGTGAACATCGGAGATGCGCGAGACGCTGGCATCGTCGCGAACGATCGCAATCGTTCGATCGTTCACTATTCTGAAAGTGAGATGGCTCGTGCCAAGCAGCGAGCGCAGCGCGTGATCGAGTGACAGCTCCCCCGTGACCGGGCCCACCATCGGATTGCCATCACCGGTATCGCCGAAGCGGGCAATCTGCAGGCCCGTCTGCTCGGCGAACTCCTTCAGTGCCGCATCGAGCGTCTGGCGCGGGATATTGAGGTTGTAGTGCCTGGGGACAGGCTGTGCGCCAGCGGGAGCTATCCCGAGGCTCAACGCCAATGTCACGCATGCGAGCGCCACCTTCACTACCGACTCCCACGCCTTTCTGATTATCGAATTGTCCGGCATGGTTAAGACCGCATGAGCGCGGGACGCCGACCCCAAGGGATTTTGACTATTTGTTCGGCGCCTCCTGCTTCTCGTGTGTGCCGCGCGCTCAATCGAGCTTCGAAACCGTGATCTCGGTGGAACCGCTCCGGATGACACGCACTCGCGCGCCCGTCTGGATGAAGGCAATGAACGACTCGGGATCGGCGGCATCGAATACGCCGCTGACCGGTCGCTGCGCGAGCTGCACATCGGTGATGCGGATCTGGACCTGGTTGTACCGATTGAAAAGCTCGGCGGCGCGCGCGATCGACTCGTTGTCGAACACCAGGCGACCCTTCGCCCACGCGAGCTCGCGCTCGCTGTCCACTGCCCGCACCGGCTCCGCAATTCCCGAAGCCGGAACCACTACCTGCTCACCGGCCTTCAGAAACAAGCGTGAATCACCAAGGGAATCACGCGATGGCGCGGGGATGAGCGACGCGACGCGGCCAGCCTCGCTGGCACCGGCGTCTGCGGCACCGGCCTCCGAAGGCTTCGGCCCGATGACGGCAACTTTACCTTCCGAGACTGTGACGCGGACGCCCGTCTCGCCGCGCTCGACACCAAACGCCGTGCCCACCGCGCGGATCGTCGTGCCTTGCGCGAGTACCGAAAAGGGTCGCGTGGGATTCTTCGCCACCCGGAATACCGCGCGCCCCTGCTCGAGCGACACATAGCGCGCGTACGGCTCGAATCGCACTCTCACGCGGGACTCGGGCGCGAGCTCGAGCAGGCTGCCATCAGCAAGCGCCACTTCGCGCCGCTCTCCGCGCTCGGTGCGGATGACCTGCCCGACTGAGCTTGCGACGAGGAACATGGCCGTGAGCAGCACACCGACGAAGCTCGCCGCTATCGCAAAGATGCGGAGCCTCTTGTGCAGGTTCGTGTTGGCTTGCTGAAGTCCGGAGCGACGGTCACCTGAACCGATTTCCCCCGGTCGCGCATCCGCGGAGTCAGAGGCGCGCGCCAGCGACACGACGTTGTCCGGCGCCGCGATCTCGCCGCGGGAAATCAGGTCCCATCCTTCGAACACGTCCAGCGCGTTATGAACCTTCGTGACCCGCAATATCTCAGCCACATGCACGGCCGACTCGCGCAGCCATCTGACGAACTCGGCGCGATCCTCAGGCGTGAGAGCATCGCTCCGAAGCAAAACGAACCAGGCCGCTGCCTCCTCGCTCGCCCTCAGACGACGTTCATTCGCGTCCATCGGTCATCACCGCCAGAAGATCCTCATCCAGCTCGTGCCGCAGCTTCGCGTAGCTCTTGGTCAGTATCCGACGGACGCTTCGCTGGGTGGATCCGACCCGCTCTGCGATCTCCACACTGCCGAGGCCCTCTGCGTATTGCAGCCTCAAGACTTCGCGACTGCGCTCCGGCAGTCCCTCGATAGCCCGGCGAACCTCCTCCGCCGCAGCTCCGCGCACGTAGTCGCGCTCAGGATGGTCGGCTGCGAGGAGCTCCACCAGCCATTTCGATTCGTGGGGCCGGGAGTTACGAAATCGCATCGACCATTCGGCGGCCACATTCGATGCCACCTTGTACAGGTAGGCCTGCGGGTGCTCGATCAGCTCGCTACTCTCGTATCTCATGAGTCGCAGAAAGACCTCCTGTGCCACGTCCTCGATGTCCGCCGCCGGAACGGCGGAGCGCCCCGCGAGAAACTTGCGCAGGGGGCTGTACCACTGGCGGAACCAGTCGGCCAATCGCGTCTTTGAATTCGTGTCACTCATAGAGCGCAAACATCGTCGGGCCTTCCTGAGACCACATGACAGCCTCGAGCTGACTCCCGTCCCGAAAAAAATATCCACAGAATGTCCTCGCGCCACCGGTTCCGTGGACCCTCGTGGCGGCTTTGGAGTGAATTTATTGCGCTTGTCGCGGCGGGAATTTCACCTGACGAGGTACATCGCAGCCGGCTCAGGCCGCCACGGGCGTGTGAATGGCCTGCCAGGCTGTGAAGGCCTCGATACTGAAACGGCCGTTCTCGCGCCCGAAGCCCGAGGAGCCGAAGCCCCCGGCGGGGGCGGCCAGATTCCCCGGCGCGCCGTTCAGCGAGACCTGGCCGGTTCGCAGACGCCGCGCCACCCGCTCCGCCACCGACGCGTCGGCGGACCAGACGGCGCCTGAGAGACCGAAGGGAGTCGAATTTGCGATGCGCACGGCATCGTCATCGCCGTCATGACCCATCAGTGCGACGACGGGCCCGAAGACCTCCCGCTGACCCAATTCGGAAGCCGGATCTACGTCCGCCAGCACGGTCGGAGGGAAGAAGAACCCATGCCGCTGCGCGGGCGAGCGGTCGACTTCGAGCACGGATCGCGCCCCGCCCGCGCGCGCGCGTTCGACCATTCCGCCGACTCGCGCAAACTGCGCGGCCGTCGCGAGCGGCCCGAGGTTCGTGTGCGGATCGAGAGGATCGCCCGTTCGAATCTCCGTGGCGGCATGCGCGATGATTTCCATCGTCTCCGCCATACGCTCCCGGGGCACGAGCAGGCGGGATTGGCACACGCAGGTCTGGCCCGAATGTAGCATCGCCTGCCGGAACACCGCCGGAACGGCGACTTGCAGATCGGCGTCGCGGAGCACGATGCCCGCCGATTTTCCGCCGAGCTCGAGTGCGACCGGTTTGAGATGAGCGCCCGCGGCCACCATGACCTTGCGTCCGACCTCGGAAGAGCCCGTGAAACTCACCATGTCGATACCGGGGTGCGTGACGAGATGCTGGCCCAATTCCGAATCACCCCAGACGAAATTGAAAACGCCGGGCGGCAACTCGATCTCGTCAATCATTCCTGCCAGCAGCATCACGCTGCGCGGTGCGATCTCGCTAGGCTTCAACACGACCGTCCCGCCTGCGGCGATCACTCCCGCGACCTTTGCGAGAATCTGATGCACGGGTGCGTTCCACGGAGTGATGCAGGCCACGACACCAATCGGCACACGCCGCACGAGCGAATGCGCGATCGTCGTTTGCCACTCGACGCTCTCGAGCCCCTCCCGAATAGCGCGGAGATTTCTCAGAGGCAATTGCACCTGAACGAAACTTGCGGTCGACACGGGACAGCCGATGTCGTGTGACAAGGCGAGCGTGAGCTCCCCCGCGTGAGTGTCTACCGCCCGTTCGAGGCGCCTGAGCACTTCGCGCCGCTCCTCGAGTGTCGAACCGGACCATGCCTCCAACCCGATGCGGGCTGCAGCCACGGCCACATCGAGATCAGTGAACGAGGCAAAGCGCACGGCACCGCTCACGAGCGCTGTGACGGGGTCAATCAGCTGCTGCAAGCCATCGCCCGTGCACTGACGCCACCCCCCCCTTCGCATAGAAACGATCGAAGATTTTCATCGCATGCGGCGCCGCTAGGGAATAGGCTGCAGAGCGGTGTTCGACAGGAACACTCCCTTGAAATTGGTGCGGTCGCCGGCCTTCATTCCCGCCATCGGCTGCAACCGCGCGGACAAAGGCTTGTTCCATTTCCACGCGAGCGATGCGACGTCGGAAAAAACACGCTCGAGCTGCGCGACCGTGATGTCTCCAGGAAACGGAATTGTATCGAGCCCCGTGCCGCACACCGCTGAATACGCGAGCAGCGACTCGGTGTTGATCTTTCCCTCAGCCCAGCGCTGGGACAGCACGCCGTCTTCGAGAACCGGAATCATCAGGCCGGAATAGCCCACCTGCTTCACCGGCACCGCCTTGACCGCGGTCGTGATGATCAGTGCCGCGGTCATCGTGCCATTCGAGCCAAAGTGCGCACCGGTATAGGTTTCGATCGCCTTGCCGATGGATACGTCGGCGCGCGGCGCGGGAGTCGGATCGACCCCCATGAAACTCCAGCCTGTTTTCGACGCGACCTGGGTGCCGATCGCCTCGGCAACTTTCGCGTGCACGGTGAGCTGCTTCGTCAGTTCGCTGACGGAACCTGAAAAATCGCCATGCGTCTTCGCGAAGACTTCCTGCACGACGCTCGCGCCTTCGAGCCCGATGGAGAAGCTCTTCCCTGCGCCATCGTGATATGCGCCGGGGAAAAACGGCGCGTAGGGCTTCACCATCGCAGTTGTCGTGAAATCCATCGTACCGACACTCCCGGGGCTGTGATCGGCGACGTAACGCACGAGCTCGGCTGCCTCGTGGATCACTTTCCAGTGGATGCCATCGTCGCCCGCAATGCTCACGTTCGCGTGGACGTTGGGCAGCGTTGAAAGAGCGGTCCGCAGCAACCGCATCGAGCGCAAGTCGTCTGAATCGCGCAGCATCGCGGCGCCCACGTGCGGCGTGAAGTCCTCCTTCACCGACAGATCGTCGAACGCCTTGAGAAACCGAAGTGCTTCGTCGTCCGAGACCGCCTTGATCAACTCGGGAAGCGGCTGCGTCACGATGCGCAGGGTTTCGACTTCATACCCCTGCTCATTGAACCGTGCGCGGGCGGAGCGCAAGACCGCGAGCGTGTCGGCGATCTCCTTCGGGTACGCATCAAGGTCGAGACGCACGAAGGCTGTGATGGCGCGAACGCGAGGCTTGGTATACCCCTGAGCCTGTGCCACCGCGACTGACAGGCACGCAAGGGCGAAGACCCACGCAATTGATCGACGATGCTTGATCATGGCTCTCTCAGATCGGATTTCGAGCGCACGCGGCTCGTTGTACGGTCGATGCTAGGGAGCAGGTCTTCCAGCCAGAAGCGCGGATTTCGCATGGAGGGGTTGCCGATCACGCAACAGGGGTGAACGCGCCGGGATGATAGAAACCGCGCATGGAAACAAGGCTCTCCGAAAACACGACGCGCAACGGTGATGTGGCGCCCGTCGACCGGCTTACGCGGACACTTTCCTGGCCCCACCTCCTCGCGCTGGGCGTTGGCGCAATCGTGGGAACCGGCATCCTCACCCTCATCGGCGTCGGTGCCGAGCGCGCGGGGCCGGCCGTGTTGCTGTCGTTCGTGGTGGCGGGCGCCATCTGCATCTGCGCGGCCCTCAGCTACGCCGAGCTCGCGACGATGCTTCCCGACTCCGGCAGTGCGTACAGCTACAGCTACGTCGCGCTCGGCGAAATCGTTGCATGGGTCGTTGGGTGGAGTCTCATCCTCGAATATTCACTGGTCGTGGGGACCGTTGCGGTCGGTTGGTCTGGCTACGCCGCGCCACTGCTGATCTCGCTTGGCTTGCCTCCATCGCTTACCCGCGGACCGGCACTCGGCGGGATCGTCAACCTGCCGGCCATCGTGATCATCGCGGTCGTCGCGGGACTCTTGATGCTGGGGACTCACGCGAGCGCCCGCGTCAACCTGATACTGGTGCTCGTCAAGATCGCGACGCTCGCGTTGTTCGTCGCCGTCGCACTGCCGGCGTTCGATGCCGGAAATCTCGAGCCGTTCATGCCGTACGGCTTCGGAAGCACGCATGAAGCCGACGGCACCGAGCGCGGCGTAATGTCCGCCGCGGCGATCATCTTCTTCGCGTTCTATGGATTCGACGCCATCTCGACGGCAGCCGAGGAAACGGTGAATCCCCGGCGGGACCTGGTAATCGGAATCGTCGGATCGATACTTCTCTGCACGGTGATCTACCTTTCCATCACGATAGCGGCTATCGGTGCGATCCCGTTCCGCAGGCTCGCCGATAGCGCCGAGCCGCTGGCGCTGATTCTTCGCGAACTGGGCCACGGCGGCGTGGCGCGCGTCGTGGCCGTTGCCGCCGTGATCACCCTGCCGACAGTCATCCTCGCGTTCCTGTACGGCCAGACGCGGGTCTTCCTCGCGATGGCACGCGACGGGTTTCTTCCCGCATCGCTGGCGCGCATCTCGTCGCGCGGAACACCATCGCGCGTCATCATCGCCACGGCAATTCTGGTGGCCGTGCTGGCCGGCCTCGTTCCGATTGCGGAGATCGCCGCGTTGGCGAACGCCGGCACGCTAATCGCGTTTGCCGCCGTAGGACTGTGCCTGTTGGTGCTCCGGCGCCGCTCACCACATGCCGAGCGGCCCTTCCGCACGCCGGCCGCGCTGATCGTCGGGCTCGGCGCCATTTTCGGGTGTGCCTATCTTTTCTCCTGCCTGCCGACGCGAACGCTCGTTTCCTGCCTCGTCTGGAATGGCATCGGGCTCTGCCTTTACTTCGGCTATGGCCGCTCGCGCAGCACCCGCCGCGCAACGATTCGATGAGATATTTCTCGGCCGGCGAGGTATTCGCTCTCGCACCGATGCGCAGTGTCATCGACTGTCTGCACGAGGCATTCCGAGGCGCGAGCTTTGCACCGCCTCGGCAGGCCTACCCGGTCAGTGGAGTCGAGAGCGGTCGCGTCTTGCTATCGATGCCGGCTTTTCATCCTGATGGAACATCGGTCATCAAGCTCGTCACGGTCTTCCCGGACAATCCCGCCCGGGATCTGCCTGCGATCCAGGGCGTCATCGTGCTGTTCTCCGCGACCGGGACACCGGTCGCAATGCTCGATGGCGCGGCAGTCACACGCCTGCGCACGGCGGCGGCGTCCGCGCTGGCTTCTCGATATTTGTCGCGGCAAGACAGTGAGCATCTGGTGATCGTTGGGACCGGCCCGCTCGCGCCGCGTCTGGCACAGGCTCATTGCCTGACGAGAAGGATCCGCCGCATCAGCGTGTGGGGACGCCGTGTGGAGCGCGCCTTCGCGACTGTTGAAGCCATTCGCGAGCTCGTGGGCCCCGGCAAATTCGTCCATCCGACAACAGCGCTGGCCCAGACCGTTGCCACTGCGGATATCGTTTCGTGCAGCACATCGAGCGCGAGCCCTGTTCTCGAAGGCAAGTGGTTGCGGCCCGGCACATTCGTCGACCTCGTCGGCTCGTTTTCGCCCCACCGGCGTGAAGCCGACGACGACGTGGTTCGCGGCTCACGCATCTTCGTCGACACACTCGAAGGCGCGCTCGCCGAGGCGGGTGATCTGCTTCTGCCGCTGTCCAGAGGAGTGATCTCGAGAGCTTCCATCGAAGCCGAGCTCGCCGGGCTCGTTCGCGGCGACTGCGCAGGACGAGCGGATCCGACGGAGAGGGTCGTATTCAAGTCCGTGGGCTCGGCCTTGATGGACCTCGCGAGTGCCCGACTGGTTGTCGAAGCGCATCGGCAACTTCACCCTGCTCCGGCGCCCTGACGCGACACACTTCGTTGTCGGCCTACAAACCCTGGACTGAGAGCGACTGCCGGGCGCTCGCGGAAATGAGCCGTCAAGGCACGCGCCTCGCAGCGATCGCCTTGCGGCTCGGGCGCGGTTACGACTCAGTGCGCTACATGGCGCGCAAACGGGGCATCAGCGAGACCTATCGTGGAGCGGCGATGGGATGTGCCTCTTCGCCAAGCGTCTGGAACGTGGCCGCCAGGGCATGCGCGGAGTTGGCGGCCAAGAAAGTCTCGCTGGCGGAGGAACTATTCTATCGGTCCTCGCTTCCCGCACTGGGCACGCCGAAGGAACTAAGACGAACGGGACGCGCAAATCCCCCAAAATTTCTGATTCCATTTCCACCGCAAGGCACGCGGACCTCTGCCCGCTGGCTTGGAGGACTTGAAACCCTGTAACGTGCCTGTGATGAGTGAGCCTATCGACATCTGGTTCAAACGCGAGATCCTGAGCCATGAGGAAATTCTCGTTCGGTTCCTCGCGCGCATCTGGCTTCGTCGCGACGAAATTGCGGACCTTCGTCAGGAAACCTATGCGCGTGTCTACGAGGCAGCCCGTCAGAGTCCGCCGCGGAACCCGAAGGCGTTTCTGTTCGCTACCGCCCGCCATTTGATGACCGATCGCATTCGCCGCGAACGCATCGTCTCTATACGAGCCGGTGGGGACAACGACTATCTGAACGTCCTGGTGGAAGAGATTTCACCCGAGCAGCGCGTCGGAGCTCATCAGGAGCTCGCACGGCTTGCACAGGCGTTCGACCGTCTGCCTGCTCGGTGCCGCGAGGTGATATGGCTGAGACGTGTGAAAGAGCTGTCTCAAAAGGAAGTCGCCGCGCGGTTGGGGCTTACGGAAAAGACTGTGGAGAAGCACTTGGCCAGCGCCGCTCGGAAACTGGCGCACTACATGCGCGAGGACGCGCTGGCACCCGGAAAGATCCCGAAACCCACCGACCAGGTAGAAAACGACGAGGCTCGCCGTGAGCACGGACCGCACGAACCAGATTGAAGAGGCGGCGAGCGACTGGCTCATCCGCCGCGAGTCGGGCCAATGGACAACCACCGACCAGGCGCGCTTCGAGCAATGGCTCGATGCGTCGACACTGAATCGCGTCGCATTCTTGCGCCTCGAACAGGCATGGGAGGAGTCCGCACGCATCAAAGCACTCGGTGCCGGTATTCCGGGAGACCTGCCGCCCCCGCCCGGGCGATGGAATCTCACGCCTTTTTTTGAGACGCGCCAAACTCCGTCACAAGGACGCGGCCCCGGCTCCGATACCATCACCGGAACCCGCCGCCGTCTTGCAATCGCCGCCAGTATCTTGCTCACCGCTGCGGCGAGCATTGCCGCCTACCAGTTCTGGAGCGGCAGCGGCGATCGCTACACCACCCCGGTGGGCGGGCTCGCATCTGTGCCCATACGTGACGGGTCGAAGATCACGCTGAACACCAACAGCCAGGTTCGAGTTGCGCTTACGAAGGCGGAACGACGCGTGGATCTGAGGCAAGGCGAAGTGTTTTTCGAAGTCGCTAAGGATCCAATGCGCCCCTTTGTCGTAGAAGCGGGCAAAAAAACGCGTTGTGGCGGTCGGAACGAAGTTCTCTGTACGCCGGGATGGGGAGTCCATCGAAGTCGTCGTGACTGAGGGCAAGGTACGCGTCGAAGACACGAGCCGTCCTTTGCAAGGCGATACCGTGGAAGCATCGGGATCCGCAACGCCCGAGGGTGCGGCCGGGCCAGTCTTTCTCACACCGGGTGCGATTGCTCGAGCGGACAGCGGGGGCGTGCTGGTCCAGCGGAAGAGCCTGCCGGAAGCGGAAACACATCTCAGCTGGCGGAACGGCATACTCGTGTTTCGCGAACAGAACCTTGCGGATGCCATTGCGGAGTTCAACCGGTACAACATTCGCAAGATCGTAATCGCTGATCCCGCGGTCGCGGGGTTGAAGGTAGAGGGAAATTTCAGGGCGACGAATGTCGATGCATTCGTAAGGCTGTTGGAGAGCGGCTTTGCGGTTCGTGCGACGGCTGAACAGGATCGGATCGTTCTAAGGGCAAAGTAGTATTCAGATGCCGGCGTCGGGCCTTCATAGTTCTCATACCTTCTAAGCCCGACCCGAGCTGCGCCTGCTCTCGGCTCCGACTCGACGTCGACCAAGAACACGTGAAAATATATTTGGAGGGATTTTCGACGTCCAACCGTCTCCCGATGCACTCATAGAACATAGAGTGTTCCTCGGGGAGAGTTGATGCTTAAGTCCATGACCGTTCGAGCCACCATCGCCGCCATTCTCGCGGGCCTTTCCATGTCGGCGTACGCAATCGCGGACTCACCGAAACGCGTCGATATTCCTGCCGGAGAGCTCCGGCAAGCACTTCTCCAAGCGTCCGAGCAGTTCGGCACCGACCTCGTCTATAGCCCTGAGCAGATCCGGGGCATTCAAACCCGCGGCGCGCACGGTCAGCTCACAACTGAACAGGCCGTCAGCAAGTTGCTGGAAGGCACACCACTCGAACTACGCACCGACCCGAGCGGCGCCATGTTGATCACGCTGCCAGCGAACTCTTCTTCCCTCTCCACAAAAGGGAGAGGGACGGAGGAGGCACCGACATCAACCGGCGAGGAAAAGAAATCCATCTGGTCCCGCCTTCGCCTTGCCCAATCAGAAACGCCCTCTCCTTCACAAGGAAAGGGCCGCGGTGAGGATCGAGACGAATCTTCTTCGAAAGAAGAAAACTCTTCTGCCAAAGGCACCGCGGAAAAGATTCGTGGTGTCCCCGAAATTCTTGTCCGCGGAAAGAAGACGCTCAATATGAACGTGGACATTCCGAGGACGGAGAATGATCCACAACCTTACGTAGTAATCGGTTCCGATGAGATTCATGCCTCTGCGGCCGCAAATGTCGAGGAGCTGTTCGCGGGGCGCTTGCCCATGAATGCAACGCTCGGGAGCCAAGCCCAGGCCCCAACCAGTTCCCGCGGCGCCGGGAGCGACTTCAACTTGCGCGGCCTCGGAAACAATCAGACGCTCCTGCTGGTCGACGGACAGCGCTTGCCTATCGTCAATGGCGGCAGCACATTCATCCCGCCTGACCTCAACGCCATCCCCCTCGGACTCATTGAGCGGATCGAGGTACTGCCCTCCACTGCCTCGGGCATCTACGGCGGCGGTGCCACAGGCGGTGTGATCAACGTGATCACGGCTAAAAGCCTTGAAGGCGGACAGCTCAACGCTTCGTTCGGCGGCAGTTTCCGCGGCGACGCCGACCAACACCGGCTGGATGGCGCGTGGGGTGGACGACTGCCCACTGGTGGCACGTTCGCGGCCGGATTCAGTTATTCGAAATTCGACGGCTTGCGCGTCGGCGACCGTGACCTGGCCGAGCGTGCTCGCGGCCGGCAATTGGCGGCCAATCCCGCCGCGTTCTTCGGAGCAACCGCGCCGCCCGCCGGAGTCACCGCCAACATCCGCAGCACGAATGGCTCCAGCCTCGTCCTGGATACCGGCCGCGCGCTCGGCTCACCGATCACCTTCGTGCCCATGGGTTATGGTGGGGCCGCTTCAGACAGCGGCGCGGCGCTTGTCGCGAATGCCGGCACCTACAACCTCGATATCCCGAACTCGGCACTAGGAACCGAGGCCGACGCGCTCTCGGCCTATGAGACCGACTCGTTCCTCTTCGGAGCGCGACAGCCGCTCGGCGAGCGGCTGGAACTCTTTACGGACTTGAGCTGGTATCAGAACGTCTCGCGCGGGTACGGCTCGGACGGCCGCCCCACCACCGTGTCTTTGCCAGCTGATGCGCCGACCAACCCTTTCACCACGGCGGTGACGGTACAACTTCCCGCCGTAGGCTTGCTTGACGAGCAGAAGACTCGGATTGCAGCCATTCGGGCGACCTTGGGTTGGATTTATCGTCTCGGCGGCGATTGGCTGGTCTCAGGCGATGCGGCCTGGGGTCGTTCGTCTTACCGCTACTACCGCACCACACCTGCTCTAGGGGATCCGGATGGCACCGGCCCTGGCATCGCCTTCGCGACGGCAATATCGACGGGCATCTTCGACCCCTTGCGCGACGTGAACACATTTGCGCCGGACTGGGCACCCTATCGACTTCCGCTTCGTAACCAGGTGTACGGTCCCGCCATCGCGACCCTGACGCTGGGCACCTTGCGCGCATCGGGCCCCGTTCTCACCCTGCCAGGCGGTGATGCAGGCCTGACCGCCGCTCTCGAGTGGCGCCGCGATGAGGTGGAAGATGTGTACTTCGATAATCTCTCCGTCGACGCGGTACCGAGTGTGTCCTTGTTTCCGAACAAGGCGCAGGAGACGCGCTCGGCCTATGTCGAGTTCCATGCGCCCGTGTTTGGGTCGGCTAACGCTCGACCGTGGGTTCGGGAGCTCGATCTACAGGCGTCGGTTCGCTACGAGAATGTCGGCACCGAATCGGTGAATCCAGGCAATGTCGCGGCTGCCAGCCGCGACAGTCCATTCCCACCCTATGCTCAGGTCGACAATACAGTGGGGGCGACGTCGTTCACGCTCGGCCTGCGCTATGCCCCATTCCAGGGGGTCACGTTGCGGGCTAGCTATGGGACGGGTTTCCTGGCACCGGATGTCAGCCAAATCGCCTCTTCGGAGCGGACGGTTTCTGGCGTCGCCCTCTCCGACCCCAGACGCGGCGGGGCGACAACAGTCGTGCCACCATTTCTCATCCTTGAAGGCGGAAGCGATGCTCTCCAGCCGGAGAAATCTCACAGCTGGTCAGCAGGCGCGGTCATCGAGCCGCAGTTCGCGCCCGGCCTTCGCCTTTCAGCGGACTACACACGCATCCGGAAGACGTCCGAAATCTACCTTCCTCTTATCAATGACGTTTTGTCCTTCGAGGACATCCTTCCTGGCCGGGTGACTCGCGCGCCGCTCACTGATGCCGACCGGGCGGCGGGGTACACGGGTGGTATCGTGACCTCTGTCGATACTCGGCAGCTGAACATTGGCACGACCGAACTTAGCGCTGTCGACGTTCAAGCCGACTATCGCTGGACCATTGGTGATTGGGGTCAATTCGGTGCCTCCGCCGTGGCGACCTACAATCCGCAGTTCGAGCGGCGCTTCACGCCGACGCAGTCGGCCACCGACTATGTGGGTTTCCAGAACATCCTGAAGTGGCGTGGCAATCTCGGCTTGAGCTGGAGCCGTGGTCCGTGGCAAGCGGCCTGGAACACCCAGTTCTACGACTCCTATCATCAGTACACGCCCACGACGACTGCTGCGGCGATAGCTGCCAGCATCTTGAACCAGGGGGCAAGTCGAATCCCGGCGCAAGCCTATTCCGACGCCTCGATCGCGATAAATCTGGCGGCAGTCGGCGATGGCTCCGTGGTTCGGGGCACGGAACTACGAGTCGCAGTGCAGAACATCTTCGACAGGAAGCCGCCGGTGATGTCGACCACAGCCGGAACGCAAGGCTATAGCCGGTACGGCGATCCGCGACTGCGTCGCTTTACGGTCAGTCTATCGAAGCATTTCTGATGAAGTGTTGGACGTCGGCCAAAGCAGTTGTGCCACTGCTTTGCGTGCTGATCGCCGGAGGCCTTGCACGGAGCGCAGAGCCTGCGTCCGCACGAATGTCGATCTCGGTCGCCGACCTCGTCCGATACGCTGAGGTCGGCAATCCGCACGACATGACTTGGCGGGGCTGGTCCGGCAAGGATCTCGGTCGCTTCTCGCCGGACGGCCGCTACCTGGCCGTCGTCGTGCGGGGCGGCGACCCGGATCGCAACATGAATGAGTCCTGGATTCTGGTCTATGACCTTGCCGTCGACTCGCGCTCGCCAAGGGCGCGGGAGGTCGCCCGGTTCACGGCCGCTACGCGCTATGAGCCGATCGGCCTTGTGCGCTGGTTAGCGGACAGCCGCACTCTGGTCTTTGCGGGCACAAGGGACCGGAGTGTCTCCCAGATCTACCGCGTCGGTGTCGAGGGTGGTCCGCCGTTCGCGCTCACACGGTTCCATGAGCAATTGCTTTGGTTCGCCGCCTCGGCGGATGGCGCGCGCCTGATTGTCAATTTCCGAGATCTTCGCGCCGTCGGCTTGTCCGACTGCCTTGGGACGGTCTGCCGAATCACTGACCGTTATCTCCCCTATTTGGATGAAAACGCTACGGAAGACAGCGCTGGGCGGCTGGCGGTTATAGACGTCGTCAGCGGCGCGGAAAGCAACGCCGAGGCCATCGAGGCCCGCGATCCTGATCTGGACCACTGCGACATCGATGTGAGCCTGGCTCCAGACGGGCGCTTCGCCTTGCAGCTATGTCAATTGAAGCGTGAGCGAATACCGACCGCCTGGGCTTCGTATCGCGCACCGCCACGACTGGCGGGGTGCGTCCAGGAGCAAAATCCACACTGTGTGCGGCGTGGGTTTCTTCGAGACCTGAGCACGGGCAAGTTTCGGCGGGTGACCGACGCGCCACTGTTGCTCTTCAGCTTGAGCGTCGACCCCGTCTGGATCGATGGCGGCCGCTTCGTGATCCTGCCGGCAGCGCTGGAGGACTTGACCGCCGACGCTGACGAAGACGCCGCGCGCCGTGGGCATTTGGCGGTGCTGCTTCTCGATCCCGAAACGGGTCACGTGACTCGCATCGGCCGCCTGGCATCTGACGTGACCAGGGCTACAGGTGCGCGCTGGGACGCCGCGACAAACACAATCATCGTGGAGCATGACGGTCTCGGAGCGCGGACTCAGGCCTTCCGCCGACGCGGTGTTTTATGGATCGAAGTTCCTGTCCCCACCGAACAACCCACGCGCACGCTGGCGCTACGCCAGAACCTGAATATGCGCCCCCGGCTCGTGTTGCGCGATCCGCGGACCCAGCGAGAAACGGTGCTCCTCGATCCGAATCCTTGGCTTGACACGCGACGCTTGGGACGCGTGGAGGCCGTTACTTGGCCGGTCGCCTCGGGAGTCTGGAAGGGAAGTCTCTACTATCCGCCCGGCTACGAGCCCGGCCGTCGGTACCCCTTGGTAATCCAGACCCATGGCGTGAAGCCCGGCGTGTTTAGTCTGCAAGGCTATAGCCGCAACTTCCCCGGTCAGGCGTTGACCGCCAAAGGCGTCTTCGTCCTGCAAGTGGGCGAAGACGTATTTGGCCAAAGCGGAACGCCGGAGGAATTTCCGCTAACGCAGGCAGGATATGAAGCTGCTGTGGACTATCTAAATGCGCGAGGGCTGATCGACCCCACGAAGGTTGGACTGATCGGCTGGAGTTGGTCCGGCCCGGCAATCTCCTTTTTAGTCACCCACTCGAACTACGCGTTTGCTGCAGCCGCCTTCACAGACGCCGGTGTCCACGGCCTTTACGGCTATATGACGGAGAGCGCGCCCCGAGCTGTGGAGGGCGAGTTCGGCGGACCGCCGATGGGCAGCGCGCTGAAGGGCTGGCTCGAGCGATCACCGGTGTTTAGTTTGCAACGGGTCCGCACGCCGTTTCTCATCTGGCAAGCTGGCTGGCCCGGCTATTCCTGGGATTGGAACGTGGGCCTTCGGCGCGCAGGAGTCCCAGTCGAATATTGGTATCTGAAGGATGGCACGCACGAAGTCTTCACAGCCGAACATCGTTTGGTGACCAATCAACGATTGGTGGACTGGTTCCGGTTCTGGCTAAAGGACGAGGAAGACACTGATCCAGCCAAATCTGAACAGAATGCGCGTTGGCGAAGCTTCCGGGACCAGCAACGCGCGCTGCTGGGCAAGCCGCGGCCCGCGCTGCTCGACTGGACTTCTACTCCTCTGAACGATCCCAAGTAGTCATTATCGAGGCGCGGCTTTATCGCCATCGCCATGTCATCGCATCGCATCGCATCGCATCGCATCGCATCGCATCGGCAGACAGACTAAGGTCCCGAGCCAGTCACGCAGGCGATGTCAGCTTTCCCCCATGATTTCTCATGGCCTGCGCGGCCACAACGAGCTCGCTGCGTAACTCCCCCTGTGCGGTTGCCGTAGCCTTCCTGACCGCCTCACCGAGATTCGCAGAACCGGCAGCGCGGGTGGTCCTAAATTTCGAAGCGAGAAACTGATCGATCCAGTAGTGCGCGATATCCCGATCAGGCCGAGATCGACGACTTCATGACCGCCCCACGCTCGCGCCCAGGGTGACGAGAAGCTCGTCCAGTTGCTCGAACGTCTCTCCCATCGCATCCGCCGCCCCGGTGCCGGCGGCGTCGAGAGCTTCCTTCGAGGGATAAAGCTCGTGCATGACCAGCAACGTCTTGCCGCCTTGTTCCGCGAAGGTCACCGTCGTGACCGAACCCTCGTCACTTTCCTCATTGGTCCAGACGAGGCGCGAGTGCGGTGTTACTTCCTTGTACGTGCCGAAGAACGCCGCCCGTGAGTCCCCGTGTGCGAACTCCAAACGGTACCCGCCCCCGACACGAACATCCATTTCGCAGGAAAGCAGGGACATTCCCATCGACTTCGGCACCCACCACCGCCTGAACAGCTCGGGCTTGGTCACGCCTCGAACACGAGGCGCGCCGGGCCGTTGAAAGTTCGCGTGACGACGAGCTCACGCTCGGACTTCCGCTCCACCGTCGTATGGTTCTTCATGGGGGCAACCTCACGTTCTCTTCTTGCGTCCATCGACCTTCGCCTTCCGTTTCAATTCCTCGACAACTTTGTCCAGCTCGTCGAAGCGTGCGTCCCAGAGCTGGCGGTATCTCTCGATCCATGCAGCTTCCTCCTCCAGTCGGCGCGGGCCGAGCTTGCAGGTCCGCACGCGCCCGACCTTCTCCGTGGTGACTAGCCCCGCCTGCTCCAAGACGCCGACATGCTTCTTCATGCCCGTGAGGGTCATGCGAAATTTCTCGGCAAGATCCGTGATCGAAGCGTCTGCGCGCCCGAGCTGCTCCAGAACGCCACGTCGGGTGGCGTCGGCGAGCGCGGCGAACGAAGCATCGAAGCGAGTCTGGGTATATTGAACCATGTGGTTCAGCATTTAACACACGGATAGGCGGCACACAAGGGGAGGCCGAGCTCGCGTTGCCTTGAACAGCTCAAAGGATTTTTCGCGATGGCGGCTATCGACGACGTTTTCGCCCAGGCAGCGCCCGATGCGCTTAGCCGCGTGATGCACATACACCGAAGTCGACCCGTCTCCCGCCACGAGAAGCACGTCACAGCTTGCAGCAGCCACAGCTCTCGTTTTTGTAGACCACGACGCGCGGGACGCGTCCGGTCTCGGCTGCCCGCGCGACTAGCGGCGCCATAGCCAACATCATCAAGGTCTGTCTTCGATTCATGGTGTGTTCTCCAGAGAAGGTGCGTCCTGACAGTCGACTCGGCGGATTCCCGGCACTCGCGTCGCCGCAGCATCCGAAAGACGGCGGGGACCACGAAGAGCGAAAGCAGCGGCGCCGTGATCATTCCTCCGATCATCGCGCGGCGATTCGTTGCATGACTTCCGAACCCGTGCATGACTCCACATGATCGGCAGGAGGCCCGCGATGATGACGCTCACCGTCATGGCTTTGGGTCGCACGCGCAACACGGCTCCTTCGCGAACGGCCTCGTCCCAGCAAAGCAAGCGTCGGAACAGCACCGCTGGCAAGGCGGGCCTGCCATGCTTGATTCAGGTACAGCAGCATCACGACGCCGAACTCCGCCGCGACACCCGCCAGGGCAATGAAGCCGACCGCGCTCGCGATCGAAAACTCATGACCCAGCCCATAGATGAACCAGAAGCCGCCGATCACGGCGAGCGGCAGTGTTCCCATGATGAGGAGCGCTTCATCCATCCGCTGAAAAATGAGGTACAGCAGAACGAAGATCACGAGCAGCGTGAATGGGATGACGAGACGTAGTTTAGCCTTGGCGCGCTCAAGGTACTCGAACTGCCCGGACCAGGATATTGAGTAACCCGGCGGCAGATGCACGGCAATTGGCGACGCGGGCTTGCATGTCCTCGACGGCGGACTGAAGGTCTCGCCCCCGCAGGTCGACGTAGACCCATCCCGACAAGCGCGCATTCTCACTTCGCAGCATCGGCGGCCCGCTTGTGACCCGCAGTGTTGCGACAGTCCCGAGCGTGATCTGCGCACCGTTCTTCGTGACGATGGGGAGCTGTTGAAGGTCTGAAAGTGAGTCGCGCAGCTCCCGCGGGTAGCGAACGCTGATCGGGAAGCGCTGCAGTCCCTCCACGGTTTCGGAGACCGTTTCACCGCCGATTGCGGCACTGACGATGCTTTGAACGTCCCGCGATGTTCATGCCGTAGCGGCCCCGCGGCGTCCCGGTCGATGTCGACCTCGATGTAGCGGCCGCCGGTCAATCGCTCGGCCAGCGCGGAAGTCACACCCCGTACGTCCTTCACAGCGAGCTCGACTGCCTGCGCCACCTGGTCGATGACCGCAGGATCGCTCCCGGCGACTTTGACCCCGACCGGTGTCTTGATGCCGGTTGCGAGCATATCGACGCGGTTGCGAATCGGTGGATCCAGACGTTCGCGATGCCGGGCAGCTTCAATCGCTCGTCCAACTCCTCGAGCAGCTTTTCGGGCGTCATGCCGGCGCGCCACTGATCGCGCGGCTTGAATTGAACGGTCGTCTCCGTCATCTCGATCGGCGCGGGGTCCGTCGCTGTTTCGGCGCGACCCATCTTGCCGAACACGCGCTTTACTTCCGGCACCGTCATGAGAAGGCGATCCATCTGCTGCAGCAGTTGTGACGCCTTGGCGGTCGAGAGCCCCGGCAGCGCGGAGGGCATATGGAGGATGTCCCCCTCGTCCAGTGCCGGCATGAACTCCCCGCCGAGCCGCAGGATGGGAATGACGGTCACGGCAAGCAATAGCACCGCGATGCCAATCGTCCATCGAGGATGACGTAGCACGCGATCGAGCATGGGCCGGTACGCGCGTACCAGCATCCGGTTGAGCGGGTTGCGATCCTCGGGCCGAATCTTGCCGCGAATGAAATAGCCCATCAGGACGGGCACCAACGTCACCGCAAGACCCGCCGCGGCCGCCATCGCATAGGTCTTGGTGAAGGCGAGCGGCGCAAACAGTCGGCCCTCCTGCGCCTGCAGCGTGAAGATCGGGATGAACGAGAGTGTGATGATGAGAAGACTGAAAAAGAGCGCCGGTCCCACCTGCACGCTGGCTTCCGCGATGAGCGCCCAGTGCTCGGCGCGGGTGGGCTCGCGATCCGGATGGTCCGCGCGCCAGTGCTCGAGGTGCTTGTGCGCGTTTTCGATCATGACGATCGCGGCGTCGACCATCGCCCCGATCGCGATGGCGATTCCGCCGAGCGACATGATGTTGGCATTCACGCCCTGGTAGCGCATGACGATGAAGGCCATCAGCACCCCGATCGGCAGCGAGACGACGGCGACGAGCGCGGAGCGTAGATGAAAGAGAAACGCGAGGCACACGAGCGCTACGACGATGAACTCCTCGATCAGCTTCCCCGCGAGGTTGCGAACCGAGCGCTCGATGAGGCTCGAGCGGTCATATGTCTCGACGATCTCCACCCCCGCCGGCAGGCCGGATTTCAGTGCCTCGATCTTGCGTTTCACGGCGGCAATCGTTTCGAGCGCATTCTTGCCCGAGCGCATGACGATGATCCCGCAGTGACTTCGCCTGGCCGTCGAGCTCGGCGATGCCCCGACGCAGTTCCGGACCCATTTGCAGGTGAGCGACGTCGGCCAATCGCACCGGCACGCCGCCCGTACCCGTACGCAACGGGATCTTGCGGAAATCGTCGAGGTTGCGCAGATACCCCCGTCGCTCGCACCACGTATTCCGCTTCGGGCAAGCTCCAGCACTGAGCCGCCCGCTTCGCTGTTTGCACCCCGAATGGCGTCGACGACTTCTCGATGCGTAATCCCATAAGCGCGCAATCGGTTGGGATCGAGCACGACCTGATACTGACGTACGGCTCCGCCCAGCGTTGCCACCTCGGCCACGTTCGGCACCGACTTCAGCTCGTATTTCAGGAACCAGTCCTGTAGCGCTCGAAGCTCCGAAATATCGAGGCGCCCAGTGCGATCGACCAGCGCGTACTCGTAGATCCAACCCACACCCGTCGCATCCGGCCGAGCGAGGGCTGCACTCCTTGTGGCAGCCGGCTTTGAGCCTGGTTGAGATATTCGAGGACACGCGAGCGCGCCCAGTAGAGGTCCGTACCGTCCCTCGAACAGGACGTAGACGAACGAGTCCCCGAAGAGTGAGTAGCCGCGGACGGTCTTGGCGCCTGGCACTGACAGCATGGTTGTCGTCAGGGGATAGGTGACCTGATTCTCGACGATCTGTGGAGCCTGGCCCGGATAGGGCGTGCGGACGATGACTTGCACATCCGAGAGATCCGGCAACGCATCGAGCGGTGTACGCGACACCGACCACACGCCCCACGCGGAGACGAGGAGCGTGGCAAGCAGAACGAGGAAGCGGTTCGCGAGCGACCACCGGATGAGGTGCGCGATCATGGGCGCCGCTCCGACTTCGTCCCCTGCGCTGCTGCGTCGAGTGCGGTGATCCGCTCGATCCGATACGCGCCGGACCCGGACTCCGTGAACGAAAAGCTGACGCGCGTTCCGACTGTCACCTCAGCGGGACGAGTCTGGGGTGCCGCCTGGAATTTCATCGTCATCGCGGGCCACTGAAGCGAGGGAACAGGGCCGTGAGAGATCGTGATTCCCTGGTCGTCAATTGCCGTGACGCGTCCTTCCGCCCGATGCGCCGAGTCGGACGATGCAGTCGAATGGCTATCATTCGAGGTGGCCGCCCCCAGACGCGAGACCGTGGAACGAAGACTCGCCTCCGAATCGATGAGGATTGGCCCGAAGTAACCACCGACTGTGCTTCCCTCGAGCCCTGCAACGATCTGAGTCTTGCCGTCCACCTCAGCCCCGACGGTGACTTCCACGACATCGAAGCCACCCCCGTCTCGGGCAACGACGACGACGTTTCGTTCGCCCGTCATGATGACCGCCTCACTCGGCACGGTGAGCTGTGGCGCGGTGTCATCGGCCGTGAAGTCCAGCGACACGAACATCCCCGGTGAGAGCTTCTGTTTGGGATTGTCGAGCGCGACTCGCACCCGGCCCGTTCGAGTCTGCGCGTCGATATCCGGAAGCAACGCGAGGATGCGTCCGGGGAAGGCTTCCGCCGGCCAGCCGCTCACGCGGGCGGTGACACGCGAACCCATCGACACCATGGCAAGCTGCGCTTCGGGCACCTGTGCATTCACCCAGACGGTCGCAAGCCCATTGATCCGGATAACGGCGCGCCCGGCATGAACGCCGCGCCTTCGCGCACGGACAGTTCCGTCACGACGCCATCGATGGGCGCGAAGAGAGTCGTCGTTGCGCGCACTTTCCCGGCTTTTTCGAGTGCCGCGACCGCATCGTCAGGGACGCCGAGGACCGACAGACGACGCCGCGCGGCATTCCGGATGGACTGGCCGCGTTCGGACTGCGCGGCCAGAAGGGCGACATACTCTTCCTGGACGGCCTGCCATTGAGGCGACAGCACTTCCGCGAGCCGTTCGCCCCTTCGCACCTGCTCCAGAGGTGACTTGACGTACAGTTTCGTCACGTACCCCTCGACCCTCGCTTGTACGAGCTCGAGCAGCCGTTCATCGAAGGCGACGCTCCCCACGGCCGCGAGCCGCGGGTTCATTGCGGTCTTCTCCACTCTCGCCAGACGAATGCCGAGACTTTGGGAAACGCTGGAGCTGACGTGAACTGCGCCTTCTGTCTGCGTGTCGTTCGCGTAGACCGGCACGAGCTGCATGTCCATGTAAGGAGACTTGCCCGGCTTGTCGAACTTCACGTTCGGCACCATGGGATCGTGCCAGTACAACACGCGCCCCTTGTCACCGACGGTCTTCGGGCCTTGCGCCATCGCGCGCGAAGTTCCGCCGATGACGCCGAGCTGCGAAAGCGCGTAGCCGAGGCCCGCGCCGACCAGCAGCACCGCCGCCAATATCAACCCTGCTCGGGTGCGATTCATGGCGTCACCTCGGCGCCGGAATGCACGTGCTGGGCTTCAAGATATCGAAGGGATGCCCAGGCCTGACCTCGCTGGTTCTGGAGTACGGCGGCTTCGATCAGCAGATTGATCTCATCGGCGAACGCTTCGATCGAGCCACGCAGATCCGCGCCGCCCGCTCGATATGACGCGAGCGCCACCCTGCGACCGTTCGCGTGCGAGTGGAAGCAACTCGTCGCGGTATTGAGCAAGTTGTTCCCCGAGCTGCTGCCACTCAATCACCCTCCCCTGAAGTTCCGCCGTATGCATGCGGACTTCGGTCTCGCGCTCCGCCTCGATCTGGCGAAGCGACGCACTGCGCGCTCGGACGACCGGATCCTGTCGATACTTGAAAAGAGTGGCAGCCCAATCGTGAACTGAATCGACGCCATGTCGGAAAAATCCGGCCCGCGCTTGGCGAACGAGATTTCGGCGGCCCAATCCGGGCGACGCTCGGCGCGAGCCAGTTCCACATCGGTGCGGGCGGCGGTGAGACGGGCTCGAACGGCAGTAGGTCGCCATGAAGATGGGCATTCGCGATCACCGTCTCCACCGGAACGGGCAACTCTTCGAACGAAGGCAATGGCGCGAGCGGCTCCAGCGCGCCCTCCTCCGACCCAACGCGCAAGCTCCGCTTGCGCCGCGCGACTTTCCCCCTGAATTGCAGGAGTCTGTTCTTCAGCCGCGCGACCGCGCCCTCCGCCGCGAGCGCGTCGGCGCTCGATCCCCGCCCCGCCGCGAGGTTCGCCCGGGCCGACAACGCATCGAGTTCGACCTCGGCCTGCAACGGGCGAAGCCGATCGAGGGTAGCGTTCGTCGTCGCAACTCGAATCCACGCCTGCGCCGTCTGCCGTGCCACCTCCAGACGTGAGCGAGTGAGTTCGGCCTCGGCAAGGTCCGCGCCGGCCTGCGCGCGAGCGTGCTGGAGGCGACGCTTCTCCGCTCGCGGAAACTGCTGTACGACGCCGACCTTTCGCATCGTCATGAAGTCGGCCGTCGTCGAATACGCATCCGGGCCGTTCACCGGCAGATTGTCGATGCCGACGATCAACGACGGATCTGGCAGGCGCCCTGCACTCGTGGCAAGCGCCTGTGCGGCCTCAACACCTGCCTGACTCGCAGTCACCTGCGGCGCGCGCGCGAGGGCCCGCTCTACCGCCGCATCTAGAGAGAACGGCTGTCCCTCCGAGGCAAATGCCAGAGGACTGATGAAGAAAAGCCAAAAGCTGCGATACATACGCATCCGAGCACTCCACCGGATGTCCGCAGGAAAGCACGGAGGTTCAGCGGCGGATCGCCACCGCGCATGTCGCCGCGTAATCGACGTTCATGGCTCCCGCATTCCTCTCGGACTCGTGATGAGACGTTGCCCGCCATGTTCTTCTCGCATCTGCTGGATGCGAGAAGCGGTGGCGAAGTTGAGGACGACCGGCTCGAGCCGATCTTGTGGGAGTGGCGGCTAAAGCCGCAGTCGACGGGTCTGAAGGTAGGTCGGAGTCGCGTCGCTGCGGGCCAGGAGCGGTTGCGGCTCGAGAGGCTCAAGCGGTACGTTGGCGCGTCCCAACGCAACGAGCCAGCTCGCGAGGATCAGAGGATCGGGCGAGCCGCCCGCGTGATCGGGGAGGAACTGCTCGGTGTTCGCGCTCATGGCAGCGGGTGGGTTTGAAATCGGCGCGACGACGCAGCACGCCAACTCGGTCGGCTGGCCACCCCCACAAGGCGACGGCGCGCCTTCGGGACAGCAGTCTCGATGCGCCGGGGCCCAGGTTGCGCAGGCAAGCGCCGGCGAGGCTATGCCCAGCACGCCGATCCACACCACCCAGGTTGCTACCCACCGACGGAACATTGGTTGCCGAAGCTCCGAAACCGACGAACTGAGGAACTGAGGAACTGAGGAACTGAGGAACTGAGGAAGCGTCGTTGATAAAGACCGGGCAAGTCAACTTTCCAATGCACAGTTTACGTTCGGCACGCACAGTTTACGTTCGGCGCGTGTGTCGCCCTACCGCCGGACGCCTCATATCGGCGTTCGAGTCGGATAGGCTGCGGTTCCGGCAACCGCGATCCCCAAAATGGCTTCACCCGCCGGAGCGCCGGCAGCGACGACGGGCGCTTGATCCGTCGCACCCGCGCTCGCATTCCATCCGAAGGCTCCTGCGTGCAAACCGTGCCCCAGAAGCAACGTGTGGACATGGTTGAGATGCCCGTGGAGCGAGAATCGGGCCGGAACGAACGAACCGGCCCGATCCGCCGGGCTCCTCAGGCCACCTTCGCCATATCGCGGTGAGACTGCGCAGTCGCACGCGCTTCCAGGGCAGCGCTGCGATACACGTCTGCGAGCCGCTCGCAGTGATTGGCAAGCGTGCGGAACGTCGTCTCCTGCTTGCTCCCGCTGCTCGCTCGCGCGCGGTAGAGTGCCGCCAACTGTGCGTGATGGGCTGCCTTCGCATCGAGCGCAACCGCTTCGGTGTCGTACTGCGCTGCCTCGGCGAGATAGTCGGCCGCCGTCTTGGGCACGGACATGCCTCCCATCTTCGCGTCAGCCACTTGCGTGGGCGCCGTCGCAGCGTCCGCGGCCTGAACCGTGGCAAGCGGGGCAATCGCGAACGTTCCAAATGCGAGCGCGGTGACTGCCCCGGCCGCGAGAATGGTGTGTTTGAAAAGATTCATGGTCAGTTCCTCGTATCGAATTGAATGAAGTTGAATTGCGTTGAAGTCGACAGTGGCAGCGATCCGCTGATTTCTTAGCGGGACCGCGGGCCAAATGACGGCGCAGCCGCCGTTCTCTCGGGCTTCGTGGCGGCGTGACCGCCATCGCACGCGGCGAGCGTGCGAGTTTCGAAGCGCGGGATCTGCGCGAGCTTGGGATTGGTAGGCCACACGGCGATGCGCCGGGTTTCCGGGTGGCACATAGGGCCCGTCCCCGCAGGCGCCGCCTCTGCGGCGTTAACCGACAGACTGCTGACGAAACCGAGGACCAGAGCGCCCGCGAGCGACGCGAATTTGCGATTGAACGAAGTCATGAGAGTCTCCAGTGCTGACTGTTGGCGCGCGAGCGTAGTGCTCGCACGCGAAGCTAAAAATCGAGGCCAACGAAGTCCGATTGCGCACGGCGCCCGCACGGCGTCGCGTGAGAAATCGAGAAACGTCGACTTAAAGCGTCAGGCGCAGGTGGAGCAGGTAGAGCGGCACCGACGGAGGCGGCACCGAGAGGTGAGAATGGAAATTCGGGGCCGCGATGCCCATACGCGGGTCGAAGAGGCGCGGCGGAGAAGTTGAAGAGGGCGCGTCGCTGAAACTCGCCGGCGCAGACACCCGCTGGTTTGGTGGTGCGGTGAGAGCACTGCCCATCGCACCCGTACCTACTGCCTCTGCACAGCATGCGTCGATGGCCGCGCATCCCTGCTCGCGGTGACCCATCGGGCAGTGGCCTCCGCGCTCGCAGCAGCAGGCAGCGAGTGCCTGCTCCGGATGCACCATGCACGCAAGCACCGGAACGGCCTGCAACAACAGCAGTAGTACAGCGGCGCCCAAAGCGACACCCTTCCAGAGGCGGGGGCTTTTCGTATCGAGGCGACTGGTGTCTGAGGGCAGCATATGGGTTCCGGTGCGGATCACGGCTTTCTGGGGTCTGCGGGGCGGAACGCCTGCGGCGATCATCCATGACAGGAAGAGCCACCTCCTCAAACCGCGCCGAGTAAGTCCGCTGGTCACGTCGATTGCCTTGCTGGTGAAGTGACTGACAATCGTTGCTGGTGCACGAGTTGTGCCAGCGGTAACACCGTGTATTTGCGCTTGATCGGCGTTCCGCCGCATTGGATGGCGGGCACCCCACAACGGCATCGCGTCGGCCACAACGTATGGCGGATCGCGAACCTCTCCGATGTGGCTCAGTCGTGGAGGGAACGCCGCTGCTGGCGCAACGTGCTGGTTCGAACCAACCGCCACCTCAACAACATCGTTGAGCAGGACCATCGCGCAATCACGCGCCGATGCGCCTCGATGGCCGGCTTCAAATCATTTGCCAGTGTCGCAATTACGATTGCCGGGATTGTGCGCCGGTCGTGACAACCCGGCACGTGCAACGGCAACTGCTCGAGCGCCAGCGCCAGAACGCAGGTGCCCATCGTGATGGCAAACCAGTTGGGGATGAAACGCTTTTGCGCGACCGCTGTCGGCGATGCGTTCCGTCGACTGCACCTCGATCGAGATGGGCAGGCGGGGATAGGCGGCCGAGAACTTGGCGATCAGCTTCGGCATCAGTGTGGCCGCGAAGCTCGGCAGCGTAATGACGCGCAGCTGTCCTTTCTTGTGCTCGCGAATCGAGTCGCGCCGTCAAAGGGCGTTAGAGCGAAGACCTTCATGCACCTTCTGGGAGTCCAGTGGTTATCGGTATCCGCTCCGATTGGAGTGATCGACCTCGTGGCGCGACAGATGAACTCTTCGGACGGAGAAATTACCTGGGGACGATCCTCAGCAATTTCCCGTTCTCTGTCAGGGCGACTATCGCCCCTTTCCGATCGACGCGTACGTCGCGAAAGCGCACGTTCTCCTCGCCGAACAGCGGCTCCTCGGCCACGACCTTGCGGTCGCTCAACGTGAGTCGCGAGATTTGCTGGCCGCGCAGCGCGGAGATCAGCACGCTGCCGTTCCATTGCGGAATCAGCTTGCCCGAATAAAACGCCATGCCACTCGGCGCGATCACCGGGTCCCAGTAATACCGAGGCTGCTCCAGCTCCGCTTTCGCAGTGATGCCTTCACCGATGGCAAGGCCCGTGTAGTCGATGCCGTGAACGATGACGGGCCACCCGTAATTTTTCCCCGGCTGAATGTGGTTCAGCTCGTCGCCACCTTGCGGCCCGTGCTCGACTGCCCAAAGCTCTCCGGCCGAGTCGAAGGCAATTCCATGCTGATTGCGATGCCCGGCGGACCAGATCTCGGGCAGCACGCCCTCCGTCTTGAGGAAGGGATTCCCCCGCGCGGGTGCGCCGTCGGCCGTGATGCGAATGATCTTGCCGAGCGCCGTCGTCATGTCCTGCGCCTTCAGCCACGGCCCGCGCGTGGATCTGTCGCCGATGGTAACGAAAAGATTTCCGTCCCGCGCGACGGCGATCCTGCCGCCTTGTTGCGCCGATTGCGCAATGGGTGCGGCCGGCTGCACGGCATAGATCACCTTGACGTCTTTCAAGGATTTCGACCGTTCGTCCAGCGTCGCCCGTGCAACGGCAAGACCGCTGGTCCTGTCGCCGCGCGCCTGTGTGAAGACGAAAAAGATGCGCTTGTTCGAGCGGAATTTCCGATCGAGCGCGACATCCAGAAGCCCTCCCTGACCGGTCGCCAGGACTTCCGGAACGCCGGCAAACGGATCGGACACGACGCCGCCCTCGTCGACGATGCGAAGCGTGCCGGCCTTCTCTGTGACGAGGTATCGCCCATCGGGCAGCAGCGCGACCGACCATGGACGAGCCAGCTTGTCGGTAATCGTCACCGACTGAATGGCAACCGACGCGCGATAGGGTGCCCTCGTCTGCCCCGGGAACTCCGGTTTGTCGTCGGCCTTCTCGGGCGGCCTCGAATCGTTCGGCTGGCCCTCGATCTTCGGTGAGGGCGGGAAAGTGCGCGCCGGCGCGGCGGCAGGCGCCGCCGGGGCCGACGCCTGCTGCGCTTCGGCGACCGCGAAACCGATGCAGAGCGCGCAGAATACCGTCCATGAAGTATGTCGGATCATTGTGTTGACCTTGCTGAGCGCTTGGGAGACCAGATGCCCTTGAGCGAAACGAACGCGAGACCGTTGTTGGCGTTCATAGGAATGACGAGCTGATTGGCACCCGAGTCGTAGCACATCGACGCCGCACTCGGGATGTTCTCGGCGATCAGCCTGGCACGCGCGCCAGGCGCAATCATCGAGATGCCGCCCAGTCTCACGCTCGATACGAACTTGACGCCGTCGGGCATGATCACGAGCCCGTCGTTGCCGGATTGTGCGGCCTGCTCGGTCCGGACGACGCGTCCGTCTGGCGCGAATGAGATCACGTCGGCGCTGCCGATGTTGACCACGACGATATTGCCGTCGCCGTCCACTTCGATCCCATTGGGCATGTTGAGGGGCGCGCCTTTTACGAACTCGGATACCCGGCCATCCGGCGCGAGCTTCCACACCACCCAAGTTCCCGGCTGGTCCGCGGCGCCGGTATTGGTGCCATAGACCGTGCCGTCGGCAGCAACGGCAATGTCATTCAATCCAGTCGATCCTGGAAAGGGGATCGATTTGAGCGGGCGTCCCGTCGCCAGATCGAAGGTGCGCAGCACTGCCACCGACGCAGTGGCCTGGCCCGGTTTGGTGGCATCCGGCGTGCCGCCATCACGATCGGCGAAGTAAAGCATGCCCTGACCCAGAAAACTGCCGGCCGGCTCGTTGAGGACAAGCGGCGGGGTCATGCTGTCGCGCTCGGCGCCGGCATTTTGAACGCCGACCCAGCGCGGGGTATGCACGCTGCCATCATGATTGATGAGCGCGAGCCAGGCATCATTCGCACGCACCGCCTGACCGACGCCGCGCGACGGCGCCACGATCACGCCGCGGCCCGGATCATAAGTACAGCTCTCCACGGAATAGAGCGCGCCGTACATGTGTACGTTCTTGGATGCTGGCGCAAACGCCTCCGGCGTCGTCGCGGGCGCCACGGGCAACCCCACCCCGGCATTGCCCACGTAGTAGTCGCGCGGCTGAGGCTGTTGTTGCGCAAGGATTTCGCCGGCCATGGTGATCAGCGCCACTACGCCGACCGTCCCGAGAGTCTTCAGATACCGCACCGACAACTCGATACTTGTCTGCAACACGATCACCTCGGAGTCGCTGTGTTCAGGAGGCTATACTGCCGAGGTAACAATTGAAAGCTTCTGGAAAGCTCATGCTTGTTCGAATTTTGATCGCTCCATTTGTGCTGTTTGCGGCTAGCGGTGCCGCGTGTGCCGCCGATGCGGTCGCTGGCAAGGCCTACTTCACGCAGGTCTGTACGCAGTGTCACAGCGCCGAGCCCGACGACGGTGGCGGTGAGATGGGCCCAACCCTGTTCGGTGTGTTCGGGCGAGCCGCCGCGACCGGAGACGAGATGTTCCCCTATAGCAAGGCGCTCAAGGGATCCGAACTCGTCTGGAACGCCGAAACGCTGGAGCGCTTTCTCGCGAATCCCATGGCAACAGTACCGGGCACGACGATGCCAATGCCCATTCCAGTGAAGAAAGATCGCGACGATGTCATCGCGTATTTTGAATCCTTGAAGGGCGGCAGGAAGTAGTGACTGGCGATGCGCTTTGCTGGAAGCACCGGGGACGAACCAAGGAACGGGCGCCAGCCTGTATGCACTGGCAACTTGGGCTGCTACCGGTTCCGGTGACACCACCCCTCAGCCTGAGTTCGCCGCTTTCTCGTAGTCAATCGGCAGCGATAGCCGAATGCTGCCTTCCTGGGGGCGCTCGCGATAAGAAAGGCTCCCGCAAATCGATCGCAAGCTACTTAGCGGCGTGGTAAGTCACTGGGACGTTCGCGTCATTGGTCGTGGCAAGAATCGCAATCGCGGATAGAACAATGGCGGCGGCGAATCCCCCTCCCCCCATAGCGAATCGGCTCCAGCGAAGCAGAAGGGACGGTGCGCCCGGATCGAAATCCTGGCGGATTAGGTTCCAAAGCTCCGCCAAGAATGTCAGGCACACATTACCAACGAGTAGTAGTGCGGTGAGCGGGAGCGCAATGATCAAGCGAAAGAACAACTGTTTCGCACCGACGAACGGCCATGCGATTGCAAGGATCAGGCACAACAGGCCGTAAGAGAAGACGCTGCCCAAGGTGATCGATATCTCATACCATCCCTCGAAGGGTTGCGCTGTCCCATTGGTTACGGCTATCGGATGAGCCAGGTTCGCCCGCAACCGAATCACATCATTTGATCGGCCATCACGATGAAGGCCGATCTCCAGAATCTTGAACTGCGTCCCGACTCGCTCCAGAGCTGAGCTAAAGACTGGCACAAGCGACTGCGCGACTGGACGCTCGAAGAAGTGGGCAGCAACAAGGATCATGGCCGCAGCGATGATCATCCGCGCAATCAGCTCATGCGGTCGGTGGGACCGGACGACTCTTAGCGAGCCAAACATAGTAGTAACCCACAACTGCCAGAACGATTGTTATTGGAGCGATCGTCGCGTGCAGCGAATCGAACATTGACGGGTCCGCCCGATACGCAAGAAAGAGCCCGACAATTCTGAGCTGATTGATGAGGTACACAATCGGGATCCCGATCAGCAATCCGAGAAACCGGGAAACCCATGGAATGGGCGCAACCGCCAAACCCGCAGCCAACAGAAATAGTGCCTCAAGCCCTTCGCAACCATTCCGTACGGTTATGCCGCTCCCCTCGGCCATCAAGCTAAAACCTACAGCGTCCACGCGTACCCCGCCCCACAGAGCATTCAGCAGGAAAGCCGCTGGCCGAACGGTGATATCGCCAATGATCACGCGCTCGATAGCACTTCCTCGCAACGCTTCCCACCAGAACTGCAGAACCGCGAATATGAGCCCGAACGCGACAAGCCGCCCGATGAGAACGACGCGAGTCGGCAAAGTGGCGACGCGAACGCGATGGGACGTGATCCTCACCGCGGTCCAGAAGGCGACGCATTAACAAAGTGTACGAGGTCAGCTGCGATTCTATTTATCGGGTCGCACCAATCGCCTCTCATCTCCTGCCGGAAGATCTTCATAGTTGGATACCATGGGCTGTCCTCTCGATTCAGCAACCACCGCCAACAGCCGTCCAAGCGGGAAAGCAACCACACGGGCTTCCCCATTGCGCCTGCTAGATGAGCAAGCGAGGTATCCACCGAAATCACAAGGTCAAGGTTCTCGATCAATGCGGCGGTATTTTCGAAGTCTTTGAGATCGGCGGGAAACTCTCTAACACGCGATTTCCAGCGCGCATCATTCGAGTCGGCGGGCTCCTTCTGTACGTTGAAGAAGTGTACGCCCCGTGTTTCCAAGAAGGGGCTGAATGTCGAGAGCGGCACACTGCGGCGCTGGTCGACTCGGGACAGCTGATAGTCGTGGCTTCTGGGATTCCCCGCCCACGCCAATCCGACCCTGAGGCCATGATGGTGCGCGAGGCGCGCTTTCCACGAATTGACAAGCGCGCGCTCGGCACTGACGTAAGGCACATCTTTTGGAATGCTCGCAAGCGAGGTTTTGAATGCCAGCGGAAGACTCATCAGCTGACAATAGAAGTCGTGACCGGGCAGGTCTTCCCCGCGCGGAATCACCTGAGACACTCCTGGAACGCGGCTCATGAGACTCGCGAGCGCCGGCTGACACTCGAGGAGGACACGAGCTCCCCGCTCGGCGAGTGAGCCGGCATACCGAATAAACTGAATCGTATCGCCAAGGCCCTGCTCAGCTACCAGTAGAATAGTGCGCCCCGTAAGATTTTCACCGTTCCAGCGAGGGCCAAGGAAGCTCCGGAGTTGGCCCCCGTTTTTTTTTCCACCATGCGAAACGGGACTCGTACAACGCCCATCCTTGCTCAAAGTCGCCCGTCAGAAGACGGATCTGCGCGAGGTTGTACTGAGCGACCGCCAAATCAGGCGCGAGACGCGCTGCTTCTTCGAAGCAACGATGCGCCTGTCCAAACTGGCCGAGCTGGTGGAGAATTTCTCCTACATTGACATGACTCTCCGGCACCGACGGATCGATCGCAATAGCAGCTCTATGATAGTTGGCGGCCTCTTCAAGTCGTCCCAACAGCTGAAGCACGAAACCCAGATTGATGAGCACATCGGTCGAGCCGTCGTTCGCCGTCAAGGCTCTTCGGAGTATCCGCTCGGCGTCACTGAAGGCGTGTCGTTCCATATGCACGAGCGCAACAGCGACATATGGGTCGGTAAAGCCCGGATCGGAGGCAATCAGTTGTTGCCAGCACCTGAGCGCACTCTCCACGTCGCCGGCTTTCTTCAATGCGAATCCGAGATTGCACCTAGCAATCCCTAGTGACGGGTCCAACTGCAAGGCTCTCTCATACGCCGCCACGGATTGCTGGAGGAGATCGAGACGATTCAACACAATACCACGCAGGTTTTGAAGTCGAGCCGTCTCGCCACCCCGCTGAAGGCAAGCGTTTGCACTCTCCAGGGCCGCCTGCAGATGACCTACGTTGAAGCGCTCAAATGCTTCATTTTCAAGGTCTGAAATGGCTTGGCTCATTTTCGGGAAAACGTTCGGTCGCCGACTATGGCCCACTCTTGAGGGCGCGCTCGGCTCGACGGAAGTATTACACGGCTGTTTGCAAGCGGTCACCGCCGCAGGGAACCGCGTCGCCCGGACAGAATCATCGCCGCCATCAGTCCCATGGCAAGAAGGATGGCTGCCCATTCCGACAGCGTCGGAACGTCGGCTCCCTGAATCGCGCCCGGCGGTTGAGGAGCTTGCGGAAGGTTGTAGTTGATGGTGACCGATCCTTCCGGAAAGTTGGCCGGCGTTCCTCCGGTACCTACGCCTCCGACCCATATGCAATAGGTCTGGCCTTGCGTCGCACTGAAGCTCAGAGAATCTGTTCCGTGAGTCGGAAAGATCGAGGCTTGGTTTGGGAAAACCACCTGAGTACAGTTTTGCGACAGGGAGTTGTCGCGCTGAACCGCGATGATCGAGCCACTGAAAGACGCAATCGTGAGTTGCGCGAGACCACTGCTAGGTGCTTGCCATCGCCAGCCAATGTACTTGCACGAAGTGCCGAAACTAGGGAAATCGGTGAACCCGATCGTATTCGGGCAATTGAATCCAACGGTCGAGCCTGAAACCTGCCCGGGATTGGGTGTCCCGCTAAGCGCTCGAATCTCATTTGCCGCCACGCTAGCCTGCGTGGTGCCCGCGAATGCAGCGTAAATGACGCGGGTTCGCCGCTGCTCCATACCATGCGCGGCGCCGCCCCGCTGAAAGCCGGAGAGGCTGCCGTCATCTCACGCGCGGGTGAGGTCGCCCGGCAGCCCATGACGGACGTGAAGAGCGTCGTAGTCTGGCGGGCGCCAGGCGAACACGATGTCGGTGTTGACGTCATGCTTGCGGGCCACCGGTGATTCGCGCTCAGTACGAGAGCGCCTTCAGCATCGGAATTTCCGACGCCGTCTTTCCCTTCGGCACGCTTTGCAGATACGCGAAGATCGCCGCAACGTCGCCATCGGGCATGACGACGGCGGAGTACAGGGGCATTCGCACTCGCGGTTTGCGCAGCTGGATGACCATCCCCTCATAGGGAATCGGCCCCGGCGCGAGACGCGGGCCCGCGCCGCCTTTGCCTTGTGTGCCGTGGCACTGGTCGCAGCCTGTCGCGAAGTAAAGCTGCTTGCCGCGTGCCACGTCGTTGGGTTTATCGGCAGCGAAAGCGCCCGTGGCCATCACGGACACCAGAATCACAGGAACAAAGGCAAATCGCATCATGGCGCTCCCGCGTTACCGACCCTGCGAAACCACATCCACCAGTGCCGGCTCGCCGCGCTTCACCGTCGCGATCGCGCGTTTCAGCGCGGCCGCAAGATCGCGCGGATTCTCGATGGGCCCTTCGCCGTGCACGCCCAGGCTCTTCGCCATCATGGCGAAGTTGATGTTCGGATTGTCGATCGCGCAGCCGATGTGCACACGATCGATACCTCGCTGCCGCCGGTTCGCAATGGCCTGCAGCTGCATGATCTCCGTGTGGTAACAGCGGTTGTTGTGCACGATGTAGAGCAGCGGGATGCGCTCATGCGCGGCGGTCCAGAGGATGCCTGGCCCGAACATGAGATCGCCGTCCCCAACGAAGCTCACACTGAGCCGGCCATATTTCTGGTTGGCGAGCGCGGCGCCGAGTGTGGCGGGAGCTATGTAGCCGATGCCAGCAGCGCCCCACCCGCCGATATATTTGTAGTGACGATCCGCAGTCCACAACTGCTGCGCCCAGCTGTTCTGCATTCCAGATGGTGAAACGAGCGACCAGTCTTCGCCTTTGATCTGCTCGTAAAGCTCCATGTAAATGCGCGACGTGGCGATGGGGCTGTCGTCCCAGCCATTCGCCGCGGTCTGCCTGGACAGCTCGAACTCCTCGCGATGCGCGTCGGCGAGCGCTTTGCCCCGCGCTTCGAACGCGGATTTGCGACCCGAGGGCAGCTGGCGCTTTACCTCTTCGATCAGCATCGGCAGCGTGGCCTCCGCGTCTGCCGCCATCGCCAGATCGACCTCGGATGTGTACCGCTGCAGATCCTGGTAATTGCCTTTCGGCATCAGCTCGACAGACGAGACGGTGATTCGCTTGGCGCCCGGCTTCAACGCCGACGACGTGTTGCCGCGAGCGTCCATGCGCGCAAAGAGGGTGAATGGATCTCCCGGCTCGAGGGCGAGCACGACATCCGCATCTCCCATCACCTGCCGCGAGCGGCGGCTCTGATTCAGCGGATGGCGCCACGGGAAGTTCATGCGATTGCCGCTGTCGCAGACCGGCGCTTGTAGCGCTTCCGCTAGCTGTACGAGCAGCTTGAGACCTTCAGGCGTGCGCGCTGCGCGATCCGCATAAATCACGGGATTTTCGGCACTCACCAGCAGGCGCGCCACTTCCTTGACTGCGCCCTCCTCGCCAGCGGGTGGCGAGATGCGGGGAAGCTTGGGGATCGGAGGCGCGCGGTCTTTCCCTCCGGGGATCTCGTCCTCCTGCATTTCCGTGTCGACGGCCAGCAGCGTTGGGCCGTACGGCGGCGTCATCGCGAACTTCCACGCCCGAAAGGCGGACTCGCTGAAGTGCCGGAGCGAGCCAGGCGTGTCATCCCACTTTGTGAAGTCGCGGACCATCGCAGGGCCGTCGGTTGCCGCGTGCGACCAGTCGACCGCGTTGGAGCGACGTGTAGCGTCGATCGACGCACCCACCATCATGAAGATGGGCACCCGATCCGCGTAGGCGTTGTAGATCGCCATTGACCCGTGTTGCAGGCCCACCGTCGTGTGCATCATGCACGCCATCGGTTTGCCTTCGATCTTCGAGTAGCCGTGGGACATCGCGACCGACGCTTCTTCGTGCATCGTCGTGATGAACCGGAGATTGGGCGGCGTGAGCATGCCGTAGTTGATCACCGCCTCGTGTATGCCCATGAAGGTGTTGCCAGGCGTAGCGGCGAGGTACTCGATACCGAGGCTGCGCAGTACGTCGACCATGTAGTCGCCGCCGCAGCTGGAGTACGTAACGGATCGATCGCGAACGCTGATTTCTTCAGAGCGAGGCGTCGGGCCGGCGGGACGCGGCGCACTCGCGTTCGCGGCGGCTGTTGAAGCCGCAGCCGACGAAGCTGAGCCCGGCGAGCTCTGTTCCGTCTGCGCCCTGACCACAGGCGCCGCCGCAGCCACTACGCCGCCCAGCGCCGCGCCCTTTAAAAAGTGCCTGCGCCCGACGCGCGCTGCCCTCTCGCGATCTCCAGGTGCCGCCATCGTTCATTCCCCCCTACAACGACTCGACGCGAATAGCGCGAGCAATCTACGCCTAAAGCGCCGGCAACGCAGCGTCGCTGTTGACGCGGCAACCACGGAGGGAACATGGGGCGGGCGTCACGAGATCGGGACAGTCCGTGAGAATCCATCACGTCCCCGTGAGAATCCATCACGTCGCCTGCGCAACCCCGGGACCAGAACCCAACTGACGGAGCAAGGGCTCTCTCATCGGAGCCGGTGCGCCGGTACCTATACCCCGATCGGTATTCCCCTCTGCCCGGCGCGTCGAATCCGCTTGGAACGCTGGGCGATATCGTCAGCTTCCAACCTTCCAGCGCGACCGACGAATCCTCGAACAGACGTCGATGCGACGGAAGCTGGAATCCTTGTCGGCGAGTATGTCTGCGTTGATCGTGCCGTACGTCGTTTCCGGTTTGTGCTTGTTCCAATCGTAGAAGGTTTGAATGATCTCCTCCTCGAAGCTGGAATTCCGGGGAAAAGCCTGCGCCACCGAATTGCGCTGCGTCTCCGTGGTTTCGTCATAGCCAATGCCGACGACATCCATCTGGACACCTGCCGCGACCAGCGCAACTACAGGATGCATGTGCTTCGGAATGCCCGGTGTGGTGTGTAGCGCAATCGCCGTCCATACGGTGTCGATGTCTTCTTGCGCAATGTGATGCTGGCGAAGAAAGTCACGCGCCGCATCGGCTCCGTCGACTTCGAAGCGCTCAGTCTGACTGCTGTGCCGCGCGGTCAGACCCATGTCGTGGAACATCGCACCCACGTACACGAGCTCTGCGTCGAAGCGCAGTTTGCGGCGCTGTCCTGCCAGGGCAGCGAAGTAGTAGACGCGACTCGAGTGGTTGAAGAGAAGTGGGGACGCAATGTCCCGCACCAGTTCTGTCACTTCATTTGCGATCTGGGTGTCCGGCACCGCGACGCCATCGATCTCGAGCAATCCGCCCCCTCGGGTACCCCGCTTCGAACGTGACAGCTGCGACCGGCCATGCGCTGCGCGCTCCCGCAGCTACGCCGCGAGAGCCGACTCCGGCGGCCGACGGAAGCTGATGGCGAGCCGGTTGTAGGCATTCATCAGGCCGATCGCGATGGTCAGGTCAACCAGTTCTTTCTCGTCGAAAACGGCCGCGGCCGCCCGGAAGGCCGGATCGGGAACACCCGTCTGCGCGACCCGTGTAACGGTCTGTGCCCAGGCAAGGGCCGCTTTCTCCCGCTCACTGAAGAGATTGCCGGCCTCATGCCATACCTGCACCAGCGCCAGTTTCTCCATCTCGACGCCCTTCCTGACGAGGTCGCGCGTGTGCATATCGAGGCAATAGGCACATCCGTTGATCTGGCTGACGCGCAGGTAAACCAGGTCGACCAGAACCTCATCGAGTCCGGACTTCATGATGTAGCCGTACACACCGCCGAGAGCTTTCACTCCGATCGGTGAAGTGCTGGCGTAATCCAGTCTTTCACTCATTCCAAGCTCCCGAAGCTACAATTTCAAAACGATCTTGCCGACAAAGTCATTCGATGCGAGGTGCTCGAGGGCCGCCTCGTACTGGTCCAGCGAATACACTTTTTCGATGACGGGACGCACCCGATGCTTCACGACGAAGTCGCTCATGCGCAGGTAATCCGCGCGAGAGCCCACGAAGATCCCGTTCGCGCGGGCATGCTTCAAGATCAATCCACCGGCATGCGTCAAGATCAATCCAAGGGAAGGCAGGTCGCCGTCATATCCGGTGAGCCCACCGACCAGGCTGATCGAGCCGTCGTCCGCAACGCTCTTCAGTGACTGCTCCAGGGTGTCTTTGCCACCTATATCGACGACCAGATCCGCCCCGTGCCTTTGCGTCAGCTCCAACACCGCATCGGCCCATGCAGGCTGCACACGACAGTTGATGCCCTCGCGCGCACCTAGAGATCTGGCACGACGGATCTTGTCATCCGAACTGCTTGTCACGATCACGTGCGCACCTAGATTCGCCGCGAACTGCAGGGCAAACGTCGATACGCCACCTGTTCCTTGCACGAGCACGATGTCATCCGGCTTCAACGGGCGGTCGGCGGTGACGGCAGTCCAGGCAGTGAGGCCGGCGGTCGGCAACGTCGCGGCTTCTTCGTACGAGAGCCGCTCCGGCATGGGCACTAGAGACGTTTCCTCAAACACTACGTAGTCGCTGAGCACACCATCGATGGTCGACCCGCGCACGCGCTCGAGGACTTTCGCGTTGAACCGGCCATCGACCCAGTTCTCAAAATACAGGCTGGTGACGCGCATCCCTAAGCGAAAGTCCTGCACCTGCTTACCCACCGCGACGACATCGCCTGCCGCATCGTAACCTGGTACACGGCCGGACTTGTCCGCGCCCGAACTCGGTTCGAGCTCATCGAGGTCGAGGCGATTCAGGGCCACCGCCCGTACGCGCACGAGCACTTGCCGATCGCCCACCTCTTGCACGGATGCACGAGTTATTTTCCATCGATACCCGCCGGTGTCGATCTTCTCCAGCACCACGGTCCGCGTGGTGCTGGGAGGGCCTGCAAGAGCCGCGGAAGTCATCACACTCATGAGGACCGCAGAGGCGATTGATGCAGTTTTCACAGCTAGACTTGACTACTTACTCTTCTCTGGCGTGGCCGGGCGCGTAACGGGCGCGCCCTTGTCTTTGATTACGATTGCGATGAACTTCGCCGGCTGCGTCTTACTCGCGTTCCCGGATTGCAGATGAATATCCGTGGGCGTTTCGGAAAACGTGTCGCCGGGCTTCAAGGTCACCGGGTCTTTACCCTGCGCCTGCATGATCAATGATCCCTCGAGCACGTAGACAAGTACATTCGCGTCGTGACGGTGCGGCAAAGATGCGCCGCCCGGCAAGTACTCTACTTTAACCATCACCGCTTCTTTTCCGGGGATGCCCACGAGCTCTTTGCTGAGCAGCGGTGTGACGATTGCGCCTTCTTTCTCTTCGGCCCGCACAGCCTCAGATTTCACGAGCGGGAACACCAGCAGCGTGAGCGCGGCGAGAGCAGCTGGCACGCGCAGAGCGGTAGTCACGTTCATCAAATGAGCTCTTCTACTGAAAACGGCAGAGCTAATATAGGCAAGCCACTGGTCCGGAAGAAGGACCACTTCTGCGGATTTTATGGAACCAATTTTCGAGCTGTCGATTGCGCTGCCCCCGCGAGGATCGAGAGAGCGCCTGCGCGCCCTCCATCATCAACTTCGCACGGCCATTATCGAGGGGCGACTGCAACCGGGACTCAGACTTCCTCCAACTCGATCGCTTGCCGCGGCATTTGGCGTTTCGCGCGGTACAGCCGTGACGACTTACAGTCTGTTGTTGAGCGAGGGCTATGTGACCTCCCGCCGTGGAGCGGGCACGTATGTGACGAGGGCAATTCCCCAGCAGCCTCAGAAGAGAACGGCCGCGGGCAGCCCCGCGTCAGATCGGCGTTTGAACACGTTCTGGCGCAGCTACCCCCGCATGCCGGACGAGTCTTCGCCACAGGAGTACGCCTATAACTTCGGGCTGGGCGTACCGGATATGGCGTCCTTTCCTTTCGAGGAGTGGCGCCGCCTGAGTGCGCGAGTGCTGCGATCGTTCTCGAAGGCGAACGCGGCCTATCAATCTCCACAGGGAAGCGCGGTGTTGCGCGAAGCGATCGCAAGACACGTTTCGCTAACCCGGGCTGTGGCGTGCCGAGCGGATGACATCATCGTCACTGCGGGCGCACAGCAGGCTTTCGATCTGCTGGCCAGGGTGCTGGTCACGAGCAGTCGCACGGTCGTTGCGCTGGAAGACCCGGGCTATCCGCCGGCCCGAGCGGCCTTTGCAGCGACAGGTGCAAAGGTGGTTCCTGTGCCAGTGGATGAGGAAGGGCTCATCGTGGAGCGTCTCCCGCCGCAGACCAGAGTGATCTACGTGACGCCGTCGCATCAGTTCCCGCTCGGCGCGTCTCTGTCGATGCGCCGCCGGGCAGCGTTGCTGGAGTTTGCACAGGCACGGGGCGCCATGATCATCGAAGATGACTACGACGGGGAGTTCCGTTTCGGCGGGCGTCCGCTGGACGCGCTGCAGACTCTCGATCGCGCCGTGTCTGTTTTCTATGTAGGCACATTCTCGAAAAGCCTGTTTCCGATGATCCGCCTTGGATTCATCGTGAGCCCTCCATGGGCGCGCAGCACGCTACTGACGGCGAAGCAGTTCACGGATTGGCATTGCGCCGTGCTAGCGCAGGAGACACTTGCGGCCTTCATCTCCGACGGCCTGCTGGCGCGCCATGTGCGTACGATGCGGCCGATCTATAACGAGCGACGCGAGTTGTTGGTGCAGACCTTGCAGCAGGACTTTGACCGCTGGCTCGTGCCGCTGCCTTCGTCCGTCGGGCTGCACGTGACCGCACTCGCCAAGGCATCCTTCGACACACATACACTTTCGATTCAGGCGCTCGAGAAGGGCATCCGGGTCACATCACTGCGGGCATTCCATGCAAGCAAACCCGCGCGTCAGGGTCTCGTCTTCGGGTACGGCGCGATTGACGTCACCCGCGTTCGAGAAGGCCTCAAACGGTTGCAATCTCTTGCAAGCCATGCGCCTTGGCGCTCTGGTCCGGGCAGTCCACGCCCCCGTTAGCGCAATTCGCCTGTCCGCTGAGAAGCACTTTTCTCGACCTCGCCCGAACCATGCGACGGCTAGCAGCAGCCAGACTCTCCAGTGGGCGCGCGCTTGCGCGATGTCGCGGTCGTTCACCACGACCTGAGACAACGTGCCTGCGACGGATCAACCGCTGCGGTATCGAGCCGACTCTCGCGTCAACGGCGATTGATTGAAGAACGTACATGTCCAAGAACCAATCCTTCTGGCTCCGCCTTCGATTTGCGCTGAGCGGCCTTTCGTTCAGCGTGCGCAGCGAAAGAAGCATGCGCGTGCACGTCGCGGCACCGGTGCTTGCTGTCGTTGCACTGATCGTGGTCTCCCCGTCTCCCGAATAGTGGGCGCTCGTCGCCCTCGCCTGCGGGGCGCAGTTCCCTCGGAACACCGACGTTAGATTGGGATACCGCCTCGCTGGGCGGCTTGCCTCGCCAACTCAGCCCAGGCCGTCGATTGTCCGAAGATCGGCGGCGGAATCAATATAACGCAAGCCACCCTTCTCTAGTGGCGCGCGCAAGTTGTACAAATCGAGGCTGAGTTCGCCAGCTGCAAGGCGTATGCGTTTTTCCTCTTCGTTCACGACCCGCGCACGGCTCGCTTTCAGCACTTCACCCGCCTGGGTTCGCGGAACGATCACGATTCCATCGTCATCGGCGACAACCACATCGCCAGGATTCACCACCATTCCCGCGCACACGATCGGCACGTTCACCGCACCCACCGTAGCCTTCACCGTGCCTTGCGCCGACACCGCCTTGCTCCAGACTGGAAATCTCATCTCGGTGAGATCACGCGTGTCGCGACAGCCGGCGTCGATCACGAGACCCACCACGCCGCGGGCACGAAAAGAGGTCGCCAGGAGATCGCCGAAGTATCCATCCGTCGAGGGGCCGCTGATTGCCGCGACGACGATATCCCCTGGTTTCACCAGTTCGGCCGCAACGTGCAACATCCAGTTGTCTCCCGGATGAAGCAGCACGGTGACCGCACTCGCGCCGAGCCGAGCGCCAGTATAGATTGGCCGCATATACGCCTGCAGCAAACCGGTGCGGCCCTGAGCCTCGTGGACCGTCGCAACTCCGAGCTCGCCGAGCGCACGGACCGTGGTTTCATCCGCCCGTTCTATGTTTCTGACCGCGACGTTTCTCATCATCAGCGCGCTCCGGTTCGTGACACAGGCTCGAGGTCGAATGGCCAGATCCTATCGTGCCCCGGTGACATTCTTCTGGATACGGTATCATTTTTTACGCATCGCGACCTTGCCTCACACGACTGAGAAGACGCTGTGAAAAAATGAAAAAGACCGAGAAAGATCAAACCGCCAGCACCGTGACTCAGGGGGAGCAGATACTCAGAAAACTGCTGCTGACGCGGTTCAGCATGCGACAGCTGGTCGCCTACATCGCCGTGTACGACTATCGCAATATTCAGGCTGCCGCGCACGATCTGTATCTGGACCATTCGACAGTGTCCAAGAGCATCTCGGAGATCGAAGCGGCCCTGAAAATGAAGCTTTTTGTCCGGCATACACGCGGCGTCACACCGACGGACGCCGCGGATGTTTTCTACCGGCATTCCAAGCAGATCGCCAATCAGTGCGCTCGGACCGCCGCCGAACTCTCACGAATCACGAGCGGCGCTACCAAACACGTCGTGATCGGCTGCGCATCCTATCTCGACACGATCGCCGTCAAAGCCGTCTCACGCTTCAAGTTGCAGCATGACAACAAGCTGGTCGTTCGACTGTTGTTCGGACATACCGGCGATCTGCAGAGGCGCCTCAAGCTCGACGAAATCGACCTGGTCATCTGTCGCCTGGGCACGCACGCGGAACAACCCGAGATTCATGCGGAAAAGGTTTACGACGTCGGTGACGTCATCGTCGTAAGACCCGATCATCCTTGCGCCAGCCAGCCAGACGTCACACTCAAGAAATTGATCCAATACCCCTGGATTCTTCCGCCGCCGAACAATCCGTTCAGAAGTTATCTCGAGTCGATGTTCCACCAGGAAGGCTTGCCGCTGCCCAGCAACGTCTTCGAGATCGCGTCGACTTTCGCGGCCCGCGGCATTCTGCTCGACAACCCCAATGTCGTCTGCTCGTTGCCATCCAAGAGCATCTCCAGCGACCTTCAACAAGGCTCTCTGTTGCAGCTGAACCTGCCGATCAACCTGAGCCCGCCGCCAGTCGGCGTGCTTTACAGACGCAGCCTGACGATAGACGCATACGCCGAGAGTCTCATCCTCTCTCTACGCGAGACAGCCAACGAGCCCTGAGGCCGACAGGAAGGCCAACGAGAAGGAGATAGCCGCTCAGATCTTGAACAGCTTCCGAGCGTTATTCTCCAGGATGCTTGCCTTGTCCTGCTCCGACAGCCATTCGATCGAACGAATCTGCGGCACGATGTGGTCGAAGGTGCAGCCGGTGTCCGGGTCGATCGCCGATCCCACGCCAGGGCACTCCGCCCCATACAGCACGTGCTCCACACCGACCGTCTTGATCAGCAGTTCGAGCGCGTCCTTGGTGTAGAGAACCGTGTCGTAGTAAAGCCTGCGCATCCGATCGCGAAACCGACCATGCTTGTCGCGCACCGACGCCGAATCGAATCGCCCAAGCTGATACGGCACGGCGCCACCGCCGTGCGAGACGAGTACCTTGAGCTTCGGAAAATCCTCGAGCACCGAGGAGTTCACCAGCCCATAGACAGCCGTCGTCTCTTCGTTGATGAAGTGCAGCGTATACGGCTCGCGCTCCGGTTCGCGCGAACCCGTCGCATGAACCTGCGCAACCACATCCAGTTCCACCAGCTTCTCGTACAGCGGATACCAGTACGGATCACCGAGCGGTGGCGCCTTGACCCCGCCGTTCTCGCCAGGATCGGGGTTCAGCACCACACCCTTGAAGCCCAGCGTCTTCACGCAACGCTCCAATTCCTCGAAGGTGGCCTCGATCGGCACGCCGAGCATCTGGGGCAAGCCGCCAATGCCATAGAACTTGTCCGGCATCAGTTCGCAGCTACGATGAATCAGGTCATTCGTGACCGCGGTCCAGCCATGCACGATCTTCGCGGGCTTCTCCGAGTGCATCATCTGGAACGGCCGCGGCGAAATGAACTGCACATCGATCTGGCAGGACTTCATGTGATCCAGATGGCCCACCGGCGCCATCTCTTTCGCATTCCAGGCCGCGAGAATCTCCTGATCAGACAGTTTCAATCCACCGTTGTGGCTTCCTCGATGTGAAACCAGGCCCGCCTTGTAAGCCCAATAGGCTTTCGGCCCTGACACATGTGCGTGACAGTCGATGATCATGGTGTCCCGTACGCCTTTGCCGAATACTCACCGCAACGATTCATTCCAGTCCTCCCGGCGATCACATCTTATGATCGCGAACGCAAACACTTTCCTTCAGGTCGTACCCCGGCTGACGCACCAGAGTAAAGCGGGTACTCCATGGTTGCGAGAAGGTCTCCGGATCCGTGAGCGTCAACTCGCCGTTGATCCGATCGGGACCGTCGAGGGTATAACGCTCCTGAACCCTCAGCTTTTCACCGTGCGGCAGACCGGAATAATCCAACCAGGTCTTGTCGTTCTGGCCGATCGTGTCGATCACCAGGGTCTTGCCGTCCCAGTGTGCGGCCGAATAGCCCAGCCAGTGCGGATCGAGAGCGTCATCCCACTTGGGCAGAGGACGGTGCAAGCTGGCGATGCGGAACGTGTGGTTGGTCTCATAGACCAGATTCACTCGATCCTTATCCTGCGAAATCAACATTGGATACGGCGCATAAGTGATGCGCGGCACGCCCTGTATCCAGCAATTGGCGTTTGGATCGCTCTTGGGGTTCGTCTTCAGCGCCGCCTGATTCGCGGCGTATTTGGCCTTGGCGGCCGGCAGCAGCGGCGGCTCTTTACCGTCAGCGGTCTTCAGAACGCGGATCGGGGTCGGCATGGCCCACTTGCCGTTAAAATTGGGTGTACCGGCATCGGGACGCTGCGCGGCGGGCAGAAACGACCATGAGTCGGACTCGGAAGCCTTGACGCCACTCGCCAGAATCGCCGCGGTCACGGCGAACAACACGGGTTTGAACACGAATTTCATTTGATGATCACCTTACCGTCCGAGCTCGTCTCGACGTTACGATTGTTTTCCTCGCAGGAATACTCTTGGAGACCGTCCGAGCCCAATGTGGCCTCCATGTCCGAGCGATAAGGCCAGCGGCGCAGTACCGTGAACGGCTTGGTGAAATGCTCGGGGTCGTCGATGGTGATATGCACGACGAGATCGGTATATCCCTGTGAGCTTTTCTGCTTTTCGAAGCGTTCCGTGACCTTGAGCTTGGTCCCGTGCGAAGAGTGGAAGTCCAGCGGAGTTTTGTCATTGAAATGGGAAGTCTCCACGACGAGCGTATTGCCTTCCCAATGACCTACTGAATAACCCAGGAAGCTTGCCGGCGTGTCCTTCGGCGCCTCCTTGCCGTCCATGCGAATGATGCGCAGGTTATGAGCCACCTCGTGCAACATCAGGATTACGCCTGGGGCGTAGGCAAAGCGGATTGGATAAGGCGCGAAGCTCAAGCGCGGCACACCGTGCGGGAAGCACTGGCTCGCGGCGTCGGTGAGCACGGCGCCGTGGGCCTCGGCATCGATCAGTTGCTGCGTCCTTTTAGCCTCCTCCGGCGTGAAGGGAGCCGCCTCCCCATTTTCCTGCAGCAAGTTGATGTTGCCGCCGGGTAACTGCCACAGACCCGTGAAATCACGTGGGTCTGCAGGCGGGGGTGTAGGCTCCCACGTCTTGCGCTGTGCCTGATCTCCGCCTCGCCTTCTGGCGAGCCACTGCTCGGCGGTCATCGGAGTCGCGCGCCCCTTGTTGTCCGTGTCGAGCTGAGCTTGCTCGGCCGGTGTCAGCTTGCGCACCGTACTTTCCTGTGCGACCACGGCAGTCGTCATGCCTGCGACCACAAGGGCCAAAACCAGAAACCGTCTCATATCAAGTTCTCCCCTGCGGCAGCCAAGCGATGTGCGTTCGAAGACATTCGGATTCTGGCTCTCATTTGGCCGTCACGATGCCTTCGGCGGTCGGCACGTTGCGATTATTCTCTTCGCAGGAATATTCCGTGATGCCTTCGGACTCGAGCGTGTTCTCCAGATCGGAACGGAAGCCGAGTTGGCGCGATATCGAGAACACCTTGTAAAAGTGATCCGGGTCGTCGATGGTGATCCGAACCGCCAGATCGGTGTATCCACCAGCGGCTTTTTCCTTGGTGAAGCGCTCTATGACCTTGAGATTCGGTCCATGCGAGGTGACCGAGTCGAGCCGTGTGTCCTCATTCATATGAGACGTTGCAACGACGAGCGTGTTGCCTTCCCAATGCCCCACCGAGTAACCGAGGAAGGTCCGCGGCGTGCCCTTGGGAGCTGCCTTCTGATCCATATGGATGATGCGCACGTTGTGAGCCACCTCATGCAGCATCAGAATCGTGCCCGGCAAATAGGCAAAACGGATCGGGTAGCCGGGGGTGATGGTCAGCCGCGGCGTGCCGTGCGGGAAACACTGGCTCGAAGCATCCGTAACCACGTTGCCATCTTCTTCCGCCTTGATCAACGCCTGGGTCGATTTGGCTTCCGCAGCCGTGAAGGGCGCCTGATTGCCGTCATCCTGTATCAGGTCGAGGCGACCGTTGATCATGGCCCACGTGCCGGTGAAGTCCCGCGGGTCCGCCGGTGGCGGCGTGGGCTCCCAGGTCTTCCGTTGCTTCGCCAGTGCCGCGGCGATTTGCTGCGGGGATCTCTTGTCACCCAAACCGATGGGCGGGATGCGGATGATCTTGTTGTTGATGGCTTGCTGCTGCTCGAAAGACGACGGCGCAGACGACCGCTGCGCCGTGGAAGCCGGTGTTTCCTGCTGGGCCGCCGCGGCGTTCACCAACGTCAACCCCGCGCTACAAACCGCAAGGGTCAACCATCGCTTCGTGCTCTTCTTCATGTATCGCCCATTAGAACTTGTAGTCCACGCCGACCCGGAACACCCGGCCCAGAAACGTGTACGTGTTTCCGAACGAGGTGAGCTGCGAACCACCCGCAATCGGATCCTCGGCGTTGGTGACGTTCCTGATTGCCGCCGAAACGCTGCTGCCACTGCTCCAGGGCAGCTGGTAGCGGTAGAGCAGATCAAGCGTGGTGAACGACTTCGACTCCGTACCGGCATTGGTCGCGGGATTCGGAACCTGGAGCGTCATAGCCGGCAGATAACGCACCGTCGCCAGCAGTGAGTGGGCGCCACCCATGAGACCTGCCGTCAGGTTCGCGGTGTAGTGCGGAATGGGAACGCCGAAAGTGCTGTCGTTGTACTTGCCGACGCCGTCGTACAGCACACCGCCCTGCTGCATCAGGTACTCCCTCGTGTACGTGCCGTACAGCCGCAGCGGAATCTGCAGACCGGGCCCGTCCAGCTTCAGGCGATACTTGAAGTCATAGTCGATGCCATTGGTATGCAGGAACCCCTGGTTCACGTAGGTGGTGGTGAACTGCAGGATGTCGTTTCCAGACATGCAATTCGCCGGGCGCGCGCCCTGGCCCGGCCTCCACCGGCCCGTAACCTCGCAGACCTCATTGGGAGCACCAGGGTTCAGCACGATATGCGGATCAGTGATGAATCCATCCGCCAGATCAGCAGTCAGAATCTGCTGTGCAACCTCTCCAGTAATCAAATCCTTGAACTCGATGTGCCAGTAGTTGAGTTCCGCCGTGAAGTCTCTGGTGACGTCCCACGTCACACCGACGTTCCAGTTCCGTGATGATTGAGGCTTCAGATTCGGGTTACCGATCAGCAGGCCTCGCGCATTGATGGTATCGCCGCCAATCTGCTGGGCTGAGGTACCCCCACTGGATTGCGCAAACATCGAGGCAGGCCCCGGGGCCTGGAACGACGTGCCAGCCGACCCGCGAATGAACAGGCCCTGGACCGGCGTCCAAAGCAAACCGAGCTTCGGATTGAACTTGCCGAAACTCCCCGCGTTCTCGTAACTCGTCCGCTCGTAGCGGCCGGCGAGTTGAACCTCCAGCGCCTTGGCCGGGTACATCACCATTTCAGCGAAGCCGGCATTGGTGGCGTTGGAGCCCGAAAAATCCGACTGGGCAAACGCGCCGTTGAATCCCCAGTAACCGATCTGTTTGGAACCCTCATCCCACTGCTGGGAGAAGTTCAATTCACGCCGCTCCACACCGACCGCAATGCCCGTTGTGCCGCCGGGCATGCCCCAGAGCTTGCCGGTGGTGACTGCGCTGTAGGTCTTCAAATCACCCGAGTCATGCGTGGTCCGATTGCCGATCAGCCAATTCGAGACCGTGGGATCGTTGGCTGCGGGATCGCCAGGCTGAACCAGCGACGCGATGGCGAACGGATCCCAGAACTTGCAGGTGTCGACGCCACGATGCGCGCCGCTCGGATCGTTGGTGGGGTTGAACGCGCACCGCGGCCCGCCATAGCCGTTCACCGCCAGACCCACGCGGTTGATGACCGTGTCGTGGCCCGAGAAGTTCGTGTCATTCCAGGAGTCGCTGAACCCGACTTGCCAGTCCCAGCCCGAGTTGCCGAACTGGCCGGCGAGGTGACCCGAAACGCGATAGGTGTCCTGACCGGCGTCGCGGATGTCCCCGCTCGCTCCATCGTTGACCCAGGGCGCGAGAATGCGTCCCTTGTACAGATAGCCGGAGATATTGGTCTGGCCATTGAGGGGGTGCTGAAAACTCGGGAACATTCTCGCCGTTGCTACCGCACCTGGATTGTCCGTGGGAATGAGCGGGAACAAGGTCGCCGTCGCGGTGGCCGGCGTCACATAGCCAAACGGGATTCGATAACGCGTACGCGCGAATCCGACCTCGAAGTTGCCGGTAATCGTGTCGGTGAAATTGTGCGATACCGTCGCCAGGCCGTTGAGGCGCTTCGACTCGGGCTGCAGCGCGCGACCCAGCGCGTTGTAGAGCAGGCACGATGGCGTGCCGGTCGTGTTGACCACGCCATTCGCCAGGCCACTAGGGCCGCTGTCGAGCTGCGAGCTGCCGCACAGCGGATCGGGAATCGAAGCCACCACCGCCGAAGGCTGAACGCCCGTTCTGTTCCGATACTGGAATGTCGCCGGGTTGCCGAAGCCAGACGACAGACCAAACTTCAAGCGGTTCGCGTCGTAGCGATCATCGGTGAGCAACACTTCTGTCGTCTGGTATTCGAGACCGGCAACGACACTCGTGGTATCGCTGTGCCCACCCCAAAGCAAGCCGATATTCGTGTCGGGCCGGTCGTGCGTCGTATCCTGGATGCGCTGGAAATCCGCTTCGACATTGAAGCCGGTAAAATTCGACTTGGTGATGAAGTTCGTGACACCCGCGACCGCGTCGGCGCCATACAGCGCCGAGGAGCCGTCAGTCAGCACCTCGACGCGATCGATCATGATCGACGGTGCGAGGTTGTTGACGTCGACGAAGCCAAAGCCTCCATCGTTGATCTGGCGCCCGCCGTTCAGCAGCACGAGCGATGCGCCGGCCCCGAGACCACGCAGATTGATCGTGGTCGTCGGCGTGTTGCCCGCGTTGACACCGCCACCCTGGGTATTGACGATCGCCAGCGATCCCACGTTCTGCGGCAAGTCCTTGAGACTCTCCGCGACGGAATTGCGCTGAGAATTGTTCAGGTCGTCGCTGCCGACGACGGTCAGCGGCTGCGGCCGGTCCGCGGGACGCTTGATGAAGGAGCCGGTCACAACGACCTGCGGGATGGTGGCATCGTCCGCGCGAGACGTCGTCTGCACAGCTTCCTGCGCAAACACACTCTTCGGTGTCATGACACTGGCCGCCAAAGCACACGTTACCGCGGCTGTCACCGCCCTGTTGTAGCGAGAAAAGATCATCGCGCCCCCTCAGACCAAGCAGTCAGCTGTTATTGAGCAGCTACGGAAGCTGCACGAGAATCGTTTTTTTTAGCCATCTGGATTCTCCGAAAAGCATGCATGCACTGGTATGAAACATCGAATATGCGTCGTGGGGTTTCTCCCACGATGGATCTTCGGTGCGCCCCGCAGACGCACCTTCCGCGCAGCCGGACGCTGCCGGAGGCTGTGCGGAGTCGTTCGAGTTCGCCAAGTCCGAATGCGCCCTCGCCTGGCGTCGAGGGAGGGCACGGTTATTTCAAGTCGAGATTGAAGAGCTTTATCGCGTTGGTACGGCCGATCTTGCGCCGTTGCGCGTCGCCGACGACCTGACTCGAGTCGTACCAGGACGCGGCATCTTCCATCTTCTCGAACGGATAATCCGCCGAAAAGTAGACCTTGTTTTCATCGAGCACATCGAGCGTGCAGCGGAATGCCGGATCGTTGAAATTCCCGCTCGTGGTGATGTGGAAGTGATCGCGGAAGTAGTCACCTAGCGGCCGCTTGCCGCGATACTCGCGGCGCGAAAAGCGCATGCGCGCATCGATGCGCCAGAGGCCGAATGGAATATTCTCGCCGAGGTGGCCGATGCAGATGCGCAGATTCGGGAAATCATCGAAGAGCCCCGAGCCGCACAGCCTCAAGGAATGAATCGATGTTTCCACCGCAAAACCCCACGGCGCGCTCATCAGCCAGGGGTGGCCCGCGTAGTTCGTTGCCTGCGACGGGATCTGCATGCGCGGATGCAGGTAGAACGGCACGTCGAGCTTCGATACCGTTGCCCAAAAGCTCCGGTACTCGGGCAAGTCGTAGTATTTGGCATTGTCGTCGGTACCCACCTGCTGGAATCCGTTCACCAGCGCGCCCTTGAAGCCCAGTTCCTTAACGCAGCGCTCCAGCTCGCGGGCCGCTATATCGGCGTCATGCATCGGCAACGCGGCCAGCGCCGCATAGCGCTTCGGGTGCTTCGCGGCGGCATTCGCCATCGCTTCGTTGGCCTTCTGCGCGACCTGCAGCGCCCGCTTCGGATCCGTAATTCTCTGTACACCCGGGGCATTCAGCGAGAGCAGCGCGAACTCGATGCCCGTGGCATCCATGTGGCCAAGACGTTCGGAATCCAGATCGAGCAGCTGTCGCGTGAAGTCGTCCCAGACACCGGAATCACCGGCAAAACTGCGCGATTGTTCGAGGGTATCCTCGATTGCAAAATGCTCTTCGAAGGCAATCTTCCCATCCATCTCAATTCTCCAGTGAAATCGTCGTGCGCACCTGACGGAGCAGCCGATGATCCATGTGATGTCGGGTCATCACAATGGCGTTTTCCCCACGGCGCAGTTCCAAACGTGCACATTGTCTCCACCTGCCGCTCGCTAAACTCACGCGGTTCCGCATACCAATAGGCGCTGTGCATAATCCTGCGCGTACAGCGTTCCGCGGACCGGCAGCAATTTCATAAGAGCTTCAAAGGGGGGCGACATGGGCACGAACACGCCATCGCATGAGCTGATTCGCAACTGGCCGATTCTCGTCGTCGCCTTCATCCTCGTCTTCCTCGCCTTCGGCATACCCACCTACTCGCTACCGTTCATGTACGGCCCGGCGATGAAGGAGTTCGGCTGGTCGAACGCGGAAGTCAACCTGCTGTCGACCGCGAAGTTCGTGATCGGCGCCGTCGCGGCGCTCGGCATGGGCATCCTCGTCGATCGAATCGGTGGCCGACTCGCGGTACTGATCGGCGCGGCCACCGGCGGCGTCGCCATGGCGCTGTTCCTGTTTGCCACCAATCTGCCCGTGTACTACCTCGCTGGCGCGCTGCTCGGCTTTTCGGCATCTTCGATCGTGGCGGCGATGAAGGTCATCATCTCGCGGCTTTATACGATCCATCAGGGGGCCGCCATGGGCATCGTGCTCACCGCGACCAGCACGGGCGGTGTAGTGATGCCGTGGATCTGGGCGCCGCTGCTGGAGGCGGGTTGGAACTGGCGCACGATCATCGCGATGATGAGCGTCGGCCCCTTCCTGATCGCGGTGCCGCTGTGGGTGATCTTCGTCGCCATGAGCAAAAGGCTCGGCCCCATCATCAAAGCGCCAACGCCCCTCCAGAACAAGCTCTCCACCTGGGAGCATTTCAAGCTGATCAGTCAGGACAAGAACTTCTGGCTGATCGCGATCGGCATTTTTCTGGTTTCCGCCGTTGATCAGGCCGTACAGCAGAATACGGTGCAGTTTCTGATCAAGAACAAAGGCATGAACATCGACAAGATCGCGTGGGCAGCGAGCCTGACTGCGGTCCTTGGCGTAGCCGCCAAGATTGCCTCCGGCTGGATCTACGATCAGACCTCGATTCGCGGCATCCGCGTCTTCTACGTTCTGCTGGCCATCTCGACCTGGCTGATCGTGCCGATCGCGGGGCCGTTGACGCTGGCGCTGTTCGTCATCACTCGCGGCATGGCGCACGGGGGCATGATCGTCGACGTGCCCATTCTGACGCGCCATTACTTCGGCCCGGAGCGCCTGGGTCTCACGATCGGCATCATGTCGGTAGCCGTCAATCTGGGTTTCGCGTCAGGGCCGCCCCTGCTGGGCTTGCTGGCTGACATCAACCACGGCTCGTTCCAGACCGGCATGTTGATCTACGGCGCGGTAGCCGCGGTGGCGGTTATCTCGCTTGCGCGTGTCGTACCGCGCTTCTGGGTGCCACCGGCGAAGCGCCGCGAACAGGAGGCACACGCGCAGACCGCATCCAATTTGGTGCCGCCGACCGCATGACCCCGCGCGCAAGCCCATCGTGCACATCATCCGGCTGTGGAGAATCAGCCTTCTTCCAATGAGAGTTCCATGAAAGACCTCAATGTCGAGCGCGCAGCGCGCCTCGATACCGCGACGCTCAGCGATGCGCTGGACAAGCTCGGCATCGCCGGGCAGTGCCTTGGCATCAAGCCGCGCGACCACTCGTTTCGAATGGCCGGACGCGCGTACACGATTCTTTACGGTCCGCTCGATGCCGAAAAGCCGGGAACAGTCGGAGACTACATCGACGATCTGCCACCTGGCACCGTAGTCGTGCTCGACAACGGCGGCCGCGAAGATGCCACCGTCTGGGGAGACATCCTGACCGCCGTCGCACATCGTCGGGGACTGGCAGGTACGGTCATCGATGGGGCGAACCGTGATGTCCACCTCTGTCTATCGCTCGGCTATCCGATCTACAGCAGAAGTTATTCGATGCGCACCGGCAAGGACCGCGTGCAGGTGGACGCCGTGCAGGTGCCCGTCAACATCGGTAATGCGCGTGTGCTGCCGGGCGATCTGCTGCGCGGCGATGCCGATGGCGTCGTCGTGATCCCACGCTCACGCGAGCAGAACGTGCTCGAGGTTGCCGAGCACATCGAGGCGTCCGAGCAGCGGATTCGAGATCTCGTGGAGTCGGGCCTCAGCCTGCGCGAGGCGCGCGAGAAATTGCAGTACCACAAGCTTCAATCAAAATAGACGACCCAAAGAGATGACAACGTCAACTCTGCCCGGCGATTTGCGCGCGCGTCTGGCCGTACTCGATAGCTGCGCCATTTCCGATGCTCTCGATTCACTCGGCCTGCCGCCAGCGGTCGTGGGCCTGGCGCCACTCTCCGTGGTCAAACCCATTTTCGGACCGGTAATGACTGTGAAACTGGTCGCCGGCAAGCCGCAGCACAGCCCACGGCATCTATGCACGGCGGCAATCGAATCCGCGGCGCACGGCGACGTAATCGTCATCGAGCATTCCTCGGGTGTCGAATGCGCAGGCTGGGGTGGCGTACTCAGCGTTGGCGCGCAAGTCAACGGTGTCGAGGGTGTGGTCATCGATGGTCCCGCACGCGATATCGACGAAGCACGCGCACTGGGCTTTCCGGTCTATGGTCGCAGCGCCATCTCGCGCACGGCGCGCGGCCGGGCCTACGAGATCGACTTCAACTGCGAAATCAAAATCGGCGACGTTCGGGTGGTTCCTGGCGATGTCGTGTTCGCCGATTCGAGCGGCGTCGTCTTCCTGCCAGCCGCACAGATCGAAGAGATCGTGCGCCGTGCGCAAAGGATCGCCGAGCGCGAACGCCTGATGGTACAGGCGCTGCGCGCCGGTGATCGCATCACCGAAGTCGTCGGGCGCAATTACGAGGAGATGCTGACAAAGCTCGACTGAACTCGGCCTGTCAGGTCCAGGTGATGAAACCCTGAGCCGTTCCCGTGCCGGCTTCGCTGCGATAGCAGGGAACGTAGTCGATGAGCCCGCCGGCGAGACCCGTCGTCTGGAAGAGGCAGCCCGCCGCCGAGATCCAATTCAGCAACTCCGACGTGCCATCCTTCATGTAGCTCGGATCAACCGAGCGCATGAACCCTTCGTCGCGTTTCTCGATGGCCGCGATCAGAGCGCGGTCGAAGTCTTCGTTGATCGTGAAGTGCGTCATGCCACCCGAGCCGAAGATCGCGACCCGAAGATCCTTGTCCCACTCGTTCACGACACGGTGAACGAGCTTGCCCAGCTCGAAGCAGCGCCACGGACGCGGCTGGTTCGGCGGGAAAAACGTGTTCGTGATGATCGGCAGTGTCGGCACGACATGTTCCCGCATCACACGGCGCAGGACGAACGCAAACGCGTGCGGCGTGCCAGCGTGATGATGCTCGGGCTCATGCTCCGGCCAGGAATCCGATGCCGCAAAGTCCCAACCCGAATCGAGCCCCGTCGAGATGAGCCTGTAAGCAAGCTCCGGCATCCCTGGATAATCGACCCGCTGCTCCGGCCGGTTCGCCCATTCGGATTCGCGGATCCCCGGAGGCAGCCCGGCCAGGCGCGTTTCCGAAATCGGGCCATTCCAGAATGTGTCACCGTGGTAGACGGTGAAACAGGGTTGCATCGACGGCAACACGAGCTCGCGCTGGTCGTTGCCGAAGATCACGCAACAGTCTGGCTTGACCCTGGCCCAAACCTGCGCAAGCTGGTCGATGGCAGCCTGATTGGCTTCGTGATTCGCCGTGCGCGCCTCGAGCGTTATCTGCTCGGCAAGCGGTTCGCCACGACGCAACTGAACGAGCTCATCGAATGAATGAGTCTTGCCCTTGTACGCGTGCCTGCGCGCGCGATCCGCGGGTAGACGCAGCATCCATTGCTCGGGGGTCGTGTTGAGCTGCGGACCGTGCGTCGTCCAGACGCCGAGAACTATTTTTGCCATGAGATTCCACTTTGATGTGCCCGGATCAGCCCGGGGCCGCCGGTGCCGGAAGCAATGACAGAACAGCCCGGACTTATCTTAGCAGTCTCTCGGTTGACGAAGACCGACGCTTGAAAGAGCTGGCGAGCTCGACTCGCAAGCCGACGTCCCTTTCGCTAAGGAGCGCCGACTGTCTTCCCATTGACGGTGAGCTTCGTGAGGCTGCCGCCGTGATCGCCGTTCTTGAGCGGGTGAATGACGACAGTGAGCTTGTCGCCCGCCTTCATCATATTGCGCGACCAGCCTCTGCGGGAGAGACCGTTCGGGCTGCCGCCCTCGATGGACCACTCCACGTCCTTGCCGGAAGCGGGATCCTTGGCCAGGACCTGCACCCAGATGTGCGGGTTGGTCCATTGCAGCTCTTTGAGCGTGCCGTCCAGCGTGACTTCCTTCGTCTGATCGAACATCGCGAAGGAGTGATGCGCCGATGCGGTTACGGCGAACACAGTCAGAACGGCGGCTGCGGAAAAGATTGCGGTCTTCATGTCATCGCTCTCTCAATTAAAGGCGTATGTGCCATGTACCTGACGCAGAACAGAAATATACATGGCGTGCTTGGCAGTGCCGAAGTGCGATGTACGCACATCGGTTCGCAAGTGTTTCAGACTGTGCTGCGTCGAATACGACACGGTCGGAACTTCAGACGCCCTGCAGGCGTCCCGTGCTGTCGCCGAACTTGTCGACGCCGACGTCGAACTTGTCGAGGATGCTCAGCAGCAGGTTGCCCGTGGGCACCGTGCGGCTCGCGACGGCGATGTGCTTGTCGCCCTTCATCTTGCCGGAGGCGCCGCCGACCAGCACGGCAGGCACGTCGTAGTGCAGGTGCTGGTTGGAGTTGCCCATGTTCGACCCGTAGAGGATCAGCGAGCGATCCAGCAGCGTGCCGTCGCCTTCCTTGATCTCGCTCAGCTTCTTCACGAGGTACGCGAGCATCTGCACGTGATAGCGGTTCAGGCGCGCGTACTGCGCGACACGGCCCGGATCCTCGGCGTGATGCGAGCCGCCGTGGAAGCTGATGTCGGTGCCGCTTTCCGGATAGACGCGGCCGGTCAGGTCGCGCGCGTAGAGCACCGTGGCGACGCGGGTGATGTCCGCCTGGAAAGCGAGAGACAACAGGTCGTACTGAATCTGGATGTGCTCGTGGAACGACTCCGGCACGCCGTACGGCACGTTTACGCTCGGCACTTCCGAGGACACCTTGCCGGCAATCGCGAGGCGGCGCTCGATCTCGCGTACGTCGTCCGAATACTGCTCGAGCCGCACGCGGTCGGTGTGCGACACCTCGGGCATCAGCTCCTTCAGGCTGCCGTTGACGGAGTCGAGGATGCTGGCCTGGCGCTCGCGCCGCGCCTTGCGCAGATCGGGTGAGCCGCCGTCACCGAACATGCGCTCGAAGATCGTCTGCGGATTGATCTCCATCGGCAGCGGCCGGTCCGGCGCCTGCCAGGAAATCGTGTTCGTGTAGACGCAGCTGTAGCCTTCGCCGCAGTTGGTGGAGTTCGCACCCGGATCTTCCAGGCCGATCTGCAGCGACGGCAGGAGGTTCTCCCCACCGATCTTCCGCGCGATGACCTGGTCGATGCTGGTGCCGACCAGGATATCCGCGCCCGTCGTCTTCTTCGGCTTTTCAGCGGTGAGGTACGCGGCGGCGACGAAGTGATCCGCGCCCGTCACGCCCGGCGGATTCTCCGAGGACTTCGCCCACATGCCGCTCGTGATGATCGTCTGCTTGCGGAACGGCTCGAGCGGCTCGTAGATGAACGGATACTTGAAGCCGGCATGCGTGCTCTCCGGTATCCAGTATCCCGGCGCCGCGCCGTGCGGCACGAACGCGCCGACGAAGCGCGTCGGCAATACCTTCGCCTGGGCGGCCGTGGCCCCGCGAGCGGGCAGCATCGATTCGAGGAATGGCAGCGCGATGGTCGCGCCCACGCCGCGCAGGAACGTCCGGCGTGGCAGCTTCTTGTTCGTCAGGAAATACATAGCGTACTCACCCTCCCGACGGCTGGTGAACCGCCGGTGTTGTCGAGGCAGTGCCGGACTGCGCGGGCACCGCCGTGCCCTTGCTCTTGTCGCCCTTGTCCATATCGGGGCCGCCCGGCGCGACGTTCATCTGGAACACGTCGCTTACCGTAATTGCTTCGATGATCGTCTTCAGCTTGTAGTCATCGCGTGCCGAGGCGTGCACGATGTTGCGCACGGTCGGCATGTCGTCGTACTCCACGCCGCGCCCAAGCGCGTACGTGAGGAGGTTCGCCGCAACGTTCTGCACGTACTGATCCTTGTACTTCAACACGAAGGTGCGGACGCCGGCGGGGCCATCGACCGGTGTGCCGTCGTACATCACGTCCTTCGCGTCGATCGGCTGACCGCCGCCATCGACCGTGCGCGCGTGGCCCACGGCGTCGAACGGTTCGAGCGCGAAGCCAATGGGATCCATCATCTTGTGGCAGCCCGCGCACTGCGGTTTGTCGCGGTGGGCGGCGAGCATCTCGCGCATCGTCGGCACCTTGCCGTTGCCGGCATGGTCCGTGGTCTTCGCATCGAGCGCGGGCACGTTGGCTGGCGGATCCGGCGCCGGCGTGCCGAGAAGGGTGCGCAACACCCACTGGCCGCGAATCACGGGCGATGTGCGACCGGGCTGCGACGACACCGTCAACATCGCGCCCTTGCCGAGAATGCCCTGGCGCGCGGCCAGGTCACCTTCGAGCTTCACGCGACGGAACTCGCTGCCGCGAACGCCGGGAATGCCGTAGTGCAGAGCGAGACGCTCGTTCACGAACGTGTAGTCCGCAGTGAGCAGGTCTACGACGCTGCGATCTTCCTGCAGCAGGCTGGTGAAGAGCAGCTGTGCTTCTTCGCGGAAAGCCTCGCGCAGGTTGCCGTCGAAGTCCGGGAACTGATCGACGACTGGCGCATGCGCCTGCAGATTGCGCAACCCGAGCCACTGCGAGGCGAAGTTCCTCGTAAGCGACTCCGCGCGCGGATCGCCCAGCATGCGATGCACCTGCTTCTGCAGAACGTCCGGCTTCGTCAACTGCTTCGACTCCGCAAGCGTCAGCAGCGTGTCGTCCGGGATGCTGCTCCAAAGGAAGAACGAGAGTCGCGAGGCCAGGTCGAGATCGCTCACGTGATAGGGGGCGCCCGGCGCAACGCCGTTCGGCGTGCCTTCCACGCGATAGAGGAACTTCGGATCGACGAGCACCCGCTGCACCATCGCTTCGACGCCGTCGTCGAAGGAGCCGCCGTTCCGACGGCCCAGCGTGTAGAAGCCCATCAGCGAATCGACGTTCTGCTGCGTCGAATAGCCGCGATACGCACGATGCGCGAGCGCCGTGGTGATCTCACGCGCGCAACGCTCTTCGTCGCTCGCGCTCTTCGGATGGCAGGTGAAGATGCGCTCGCGGCTGGGCGAATCCTTGGCTTCCTTCGCATCGGTCGGGCCGTCGATGCGGACGCTGCCGACGTGGGGGTAGAACGTGAAGCCCGGCAGGCCGCCGGTTTCGAGCGTGCTGCGCTCGAAGGCGTGGTTCATGTCCAGGCCCGGCGCGAAGTTGGTCGCGAGGAAGGTGATGCCGAGCTTGTGCGGACCGGCGCTCAGCGGCAACGTGACGTCGATCGGCTTCAGCTGGCCGCCGTTGCTTTCTTCGTCCGTGGCTGCGAAGCGGCGACCCACGCCAAGAGCCTTGTCCCAGTCGACCTTGGCGACGCGCTTGTCATCCACGTACACGAGCAGTTGTTCGCCCCTGATCTCGCCGAACGGGCGGTCGCTACCCATGTTGCCGAGGGTCACGGCGACCACCTTGAAGGTGTAGTTGCCGTCTGACGGGAACGTATGATCGATCTGGATGCCGCCGCGCGTGCCGAAGGGCAAGCCTTCGACGTGATAGTTCTGCGTCGTATCCTGGGGAACGCGGTACGTCACCTGCGCCGGGGACGCCGCTTCGCCAATCGCGACGCGGCTCACGCGCGCGGCTGCCGACAGATAAGCGTCGAGCAGGGCAGAGGAAAGCGTCAGCGCACCCGCCTGGTTGTCGAAGCCGCGGCTCGAGTCATCGGCCGGCAGGAACTTCGAGGCATCGATGTCGAGCGCGAGCAGGTCGCGCATGGCGTTCGCGTATTCGGCGCGATTCAGGCGATGCAGCTTCGGAACGGAGAGATTCGCCTTCTCGTGCGCGTCGATCTTCGTCTCGAGGGAGTGGATCATATCGCGGACCGCGGCCGGGTCGGGCCGATCCTTGCCTGCGGGCGGCATCATGCCGACGCGCAGCTTCTTCAGCATTTTCTCGGTGACCTTCGCATCGTCCTGCGGAGCCGCCGGATCGTAGACCTCGAACTCGAGGCCGCCCGCGTTATCCGTGTAGTTATGGCAGGTGATGCAGTATTTATCTAGCAACTCGCGCTGGGCTGTCGCGACCGCCTCGTCGTCTCCCGCCGAAGCGGTGAGCGGCGCCAGGAGTACACTGCCGCCAACGGCGGCGATCAGTGACCCCACCAGTGACCCATGGGTCGTTCTTTGTGACTTCATCATTTGCACAGGTCCGTGATGCAGATCGAAGCGAGCGAGCGCCCTTCCTGCGGCACCGGCAGATTCCGCTCCTTCATGATCTTGCGCAGGAGCGCGGAAGTCTCCGGATGCGCGATGGCCGATTGCACGCCGATGCGCACGAGCCCATCCGCGTAGTCGATGGCCTGGAAGCGCAAGCCCGAGAGCGCGTTGATGGTGTCGCGGCTACCGATGTCACGCAGCGACAGATCGGCCCCGTGCTGTACGAGCAGCTCGACCACATCGTTGCGGCCCTTGTGCGCGGCTCCCATCAGCGCCGTGCGACCGTCGAGCGTGTCCTGCACATTCACGTCGGCACCGAGATCCAGCAGCAATTTCACGGTCTCGAGCGTCTGCTCCGGCGACCACTCATACGTGACGCCTTGGACCCAGCCGATGCCGCTCGCCACCATCAGCGGCGTCACCTTGTATTCCGTCGTGATCTTCGGATCGGCGCCCTGCTCGAGCAGCAGCTTCAACAGCACGATGTCGCCCGACTGCGCGGCACGCAGGAACGGCGTCGCCCCTTCTTCCAGGAGCCACTGGTGCGTGAATATGGTGCGCGTCTCGGTGCTCGAGCGCATGCGCAGGTTCGGGTTCGCGTGGGCCGCGAACAGCCGCTTGATGTAGTCGAGGTGGTCCATGTCCGGCTTGCGCGTGGGATAGTCGCCGCCTTCGATGTTCCGGTTGTCGGTCGCGAGGTAGAGCGGGGTCCAGCCACCTTCATTGGCGATGTTCGGATCGGCGCCGTGATCGAGCAGGAAGAACCCGATCTTGTAGTAGCGGTTCTGAGTGGCGACGAGCAGCGCCGTCCAGCCGAACTCGCTGCGCTGGTTCACGTCGGCGCCCGAGTCGACCAGCACTTTCACCGACTCCAGGCTGCCTTCACGAACGGCGAACTGCAGCGGTGTGAGACCGCCCCACTGCTTGGCGGCGGGCTTGGCGGGCTTGTCCAGCGGGAACGCGGCAAGCGCGCGCTTCGCGACTTCGCGTTCTTCGGCCAGACGCCTGTCCGCCTCGGGGCCCGCGTTGGGGTCCTTCGAGGGCTTCCCGCCTTCGAAGGTTATCCCGCGGCCGTTGATGAAATCCTCGATTCGAGCTCGGCCCGGCGGCGCAAGATAGGGACTGCGACCCGGCGCGGTGGTGCCCGAGCGGGCGCTGACATCGGCACCCTTTGAAATCAGGAAACGAACCGCGTCGGCGTTGGAGCTCGCGGCGGCCCACATCAGGGCGGTCGTGCCGCGCAGCTTCTCCTTCTCGTCGACCTTGGCCCCTTTCGCCAGCAGGGCATCCATGACCGGAATGCGGCCGGTACGGGCCGCCATCATCAGCGGCGTCTCGCCGTTGGCGAGGGTCTGGTTGGGATCGGCGCCCGCCTTCAGCAGCTCCTTCACGAGATCGGCATTGCCGTTCTCGCACGCGAGCGATAGCGGCGTCATGCCGTTCTCCATCACGGCGTCTGGTTTGGCGTGCGCGCGCAGGAGTGTTCCCGTCATCGTCGCATCGCCGTGGTACGCGGCCCAATGCAGGGCCGTGCTGCCATCCGGCTGGGGCGCGTTCACGTCCGCCTTGGCCGCGATCAGCGCCACGACGCGCGCGGCGTCCTCGCGCATGGCTGCGTCGGCGACGTCGCTCGCGGCCAGGGCGTTGCCGTGAATCACTCCAAACGAAAGCGCGGCGAGAACCGCAACCCTGCGGATGGAATGACCCACGCGCACGGCCCCGGATGCCATAGCGGCAGGGACGGTGCCGAAATCTTGACACGCCAGCATCAGCTTCCCCCTCGAAGCCGAAATCGTTGGCATGGAAATTAGCGCGAGGCGAACGCCCCGCGCCATAAGTTTTCGCCCATGGGCTGTGAGGATATTTCACGTCGCTATGTCAGCGCTGACTGAAAATTGACCACCTTCCGCCCCGAGGCGCCGAAGCAAAAGCGACCCACCTGGCCACCTGAACTATGGGCTCTTCACCGCCCCTTTCATCGCGCCCGCCCTCTTCTCGTCCTTCAGCCGATCGCTCTCTCCCGAGATCCGCACGATGTGCACGTGATGCAGGAGTCGATCGAGCGGCGCTGCGGTGAGCGTCTGATCATCGGCCAGTGCCGTACCCCATTATGTGAACGCCGGATTGCTGGTCAGGATCATGCTGCCGCGCGCGTAGCGGTTGGCCTCGATGTTCAAGAACAGGTGGTTTGGTGTCCCAAGTCCTCTCTGCACTGGAGGTCGCAAAATGCGACTTCAAAGCTGTCTGCAGGCGTCACACGCAGCGTAGATGCCATCGAAGATCATCGACGGTTCGTACAAACATACTCGTTGACGCGGATCAGATCGCACGAAATACTTCCGCGTACTCGCATTGACGAATGCGAGGCCTCCTCGCAAACGGCTTGCCTCGAACGTTCTTTGAAAAGCGCGTCTCGGTTTGAAGACGCCACGTCGAGAAAGTCAGCAAGGCTGGCGTCCCAACGGCCCCACGGAAGTAAGTCCGCTCACTATCCCGAGCGTGTGCAGAAAGCGTGGGGCTGCTATTCCCTCGGCCCAGAACACAAGAGAATCCGATGAGAGTCCGACGCATCGCCGTCCTCATCGACGGCAGCTTCTTCCTCAAGCGGCTACACAAGCTGGTGGAGTCGCAGTATTGCTCGACTCCACAACAGGTGGCTGATCTCGCGCGCCATCTCTGCAAGCGCCACGTTCAACGCATCACCAGGTGTGGTGGCACGCCCGGCAGCAACGTCATCTGGCTCGATCATGTATACCGGCTCTTTTACTACGCCGCCGCTCCTTACGAGATATCCACGCCTTTCCGACGCAACTCGAGGCGGACGTCGTGCTCGTCGGCGGGTCAGTGACGAGCTGAGCGAGCATGTGGATGGCGTCGCGTCTGTTTTCTCCAAGCCCTCTATTGAAGAACCGTCATCGATAGCCGCTTAAGAGGTGACGGCCAGACCACGAAGTTCCGACACCGCCGCGCCCTCCTTGAGCTCGTTATGCGGCGCGTCCCCCGATCCCCAGAGAACTCTATAGTGAGAATCCGATCCACCGCCCCGTCATGATGACTCCGCACCACAACGCCATCGAGAGAACCCCGGCGAGGCGAGCCGCGAAAGGCGGCTTCGCGTCGGCATCCCAGGAGCCCACAGTGCGGAACGTGACCAACTCGAAATAGAGCATGTTCACCGCCGCCAGAATCATCAGCATCAACTTGAGCCGGAATGCGCCGTTCTCGTAGTAAGCGACCGCATTGGAGGAAAACAGCAGAAACCCGGTAATCACCGCAAGGATGAAGCCGGCCCATGTCCAGGGCAGCAGGCGGCGTGAGATGTGGAGGAAGGAAAGCTTCTTCGAGGTCAGACCGATCAACCGGGTGTCTACCAGGAAGATCGTGCCCACCACGGCCGCGATCGCGATGACGTGGACGCACTCGACCTTCGGGAACCAGTCCTCGGCAACAGCCATACCCAGGCTGGTATCACCCAGCCACTGCGAGAATTCACGAAGCACTGGGATTCATCCTCAAATATCTGTCAGTAGTAAGCGATCATCCGCCCGGCAACGATGATGGAGCACCAGACGAGCACGTACACCACAGCGATGGCTTTACTGACCGGAGCCGTTGCGCCAGCCCGCTGCGCGCGACGCGCCCGCCCGGCAATGGCTGAAGTCATGATGATCGCCAGCACGATCAACGCCATCTTGATGTAGAAGACCGGCTTTGGAAGCGAACGGCTTGGCTCGGCAATGATCAGCAGCGCACCCGTCACCAGCAGAAGAGCCACGAAGATCCAGATCGCCGGCACGAATCGGCGGCTCAAACTGTCGAGGGACTCGGAAACGAACCCTTTGCCCGCAAGGCTCAACGCCAAAGCCAGCCCAAGCGCGAACACAGAGGCCAGGCAGATGATGTGCACCATCTGGATACCGGCGATCATGCCGTGCGTTCTCTGGATGAACTGGCTGAATGCGGTAGAGGTGACCGAATGGTAGAAATCGGTTGAAGTCACTTCACGGAGCCTTTCGATCCGGTTTCGTAAGCGCCATCATCACGGACGATCATCAGTTGGCGGAGCAAGGAGTCGGACTCCAGCCCTGCCCGTCCGGGATCTTCTTGAAGTTGGCGCTCGTGATGTACGAACGGCTCAGATACTTCGGATCCTTCACGATCTGCGTGACGATGAGCCACGAGTCGCCGTTCGGCGCGGTCTGACGTTCATAGTATTCAGTCAACACCGTTGCATCGCTGTATGGGGCGCCGTTCCTGCGCAGATACCCTGGTTTGAGCCCGGTGGTCACCGCTTTGAGCGAACCGCCCGTCCCGGCAGCGGCTGGACCGGCCGGCTTGTGCCACTCAGCGTGCGTCGAGCCCTGCCAGGACGGCTCCCCAGCCTTTACAGGTGGACCGAATTTGAGCAGTCGCGTCTGCGTACCGGCGTCGGTATCGATGCGCAGGGTGTCACTGCTTTCCCACTTGATGCGCAGGCGGCCCGGGACACGCATGATGTTTCCGGCGCCATACGCCCGGCACTGCTCACCATTGGCGGCATCCTGTTTTGGATCCCAGGTGCCCCCGATGCGCCGCCCTTCCGCATTGAGGGGCAGCCCCTCGAATACACCCTTGTTCGGCGTGACCATGCGGAACTTCCAGTCCCCCGTCACCACCGAAACCCAGTCTCCAGTGAGGTCCACGGTCGTCGCGGCTTGCGGCGTCTGGGCGGGACGCTGAGGCGGCGCCTGCGCGTTGATTCCCTCGGAGGAAATCAGCGCCGCGAGCGAGGCCAGCATGGCAAGAGCCACAGAGCGTGACGGTGTTCTTCTATTCATGTTGTTCAAGCGGGCCTTGTCGGTCATGGCGATCCGTGTGATGCGCACCGATGCGTTCAATCTACTTTTTCGCCCTTGAGGCCCCAGCTCAAACCGTCCTTTTCGCGAATCAAAGAGACGATCTGCGCGCGCAGCTCGCCCTTCACACGTGAAGGCGATGCGACGACCTTGACGACATCGCCGACTTTCAACGTGCCACGATCGATACCCTGACTCGCGAGGGATGCCGTGCCGCTCCACTCGACGGACCAGCGCTCGGTGCCGCCCTTGGCGTTTGCAACCTCGAGCTGAATATACGAATGCGGATTGCGGAATCCGAACTGCGTCACCCTGCCTTCCAGCTTGATGTGATGGTCGACGTCAAACGTCGCGGCATACGAGTGATGCGCCTCGGCGATACTCGCACTCAGCAGGGCCACGGGCAGCGTGGCCGCCATTGCCACCAGGGCGATTCGTGCAAACTTCGGGGCAGTCATCATTTTGATGCTCCTTTCTTCCCGCGCGCCGGGAGCGTTCGATAAACGGCTTCGGTGAATTGCGCCGGGGTCCAGCTCTTGTCCAGCCCATAGCGGACATCGAAGTCCTGGGTGATTTTCGCGGCCAGCACCTGATCGAGCGTCTTGCCGTCGTTCTTCAGCTTCTGGATGCGGTCATGAATGATCGTGATCATGTTTCGATACGACGCGAGATCTCCCGCATCCGACAAACGGCCTCGTCCCGGGATGATCCAGGTGCCGCCCTGCGAACGGTATTCCGCAGCCGTAAGGTCGAGGATGTGGTTGAGCCCGTCGATCACACCATCGATGGTCCCGCCCGCCTTCACGTTGATCATGGGATAGGTCACTGTCGAGAAAATGCTTCCTGCGCTGATCACCTCGGAGCGGCGGAACTGGACGATGCTGTCACCGTCGCTGATCGCATTCGGCTCGTAGAAGATTTCAACTCCTTCGCCGTTGACGTACTCACTGATTTTCTGGAATTTCCAGGAGTAGGTGTCGCTCGGCAGGGCCTCGAGCGGCAAGGCGTCGCCGCCCGGCGCGCTCTGCATCCTGGTCAACACATTCTCGTGTGCAATGACAAACGCGGTGGCTGCGGCACCATTCTCGACGTTCGTACCGCCCTTGCGCGCGAAGTAGCCCGCCTTCGCCAGCACCTCGTTGCCTCCCACATGCTCCGGCGAAGCATCCGTGTTGACTATGTAGCGGATCGGGCGAGCGGGCGCCGGCGATGCGATGATCCCGTTCATCGCTGGACTGGCCCAGCTCGTCAGCCCGATGCACTCCGAGCCGTTGCAGCCGTTCGGTCTGACGGCGGCAGTCGCCTGAGCCTGCAGACGGGTGATGGTGGCAAGCACTTTCTCCGACATCTTGCTTGGGCCGGCATCGACGACCAGCACGCCGCTCTTGCCCACGGATACGGTGATATTCGTGCCATCCGCGACGAGCATGTAGATATTGCCCTGTACGGGCAGGACATGGACCTCACCATCGCGCGGGCTTTGCTCCTCGACAGCCTTCTGCGCCGACACGGCGGAACGCGAAATCGGAGCCTGGGCGTTCTTGCCGCTGACGCGGTATTCGGGATATGCCGTCACGGCGCCGCCACGGGTGGGTTCAACTGGAATCCAGTTCTCCTTCACCAGCCACTCCTGCAACGCGGTGTTTTCACCAGGCAGGAAGTGCGGGACGAAGTAGGGACTACCCCCCCCATCGCCGAGCGCCGTCGTTACACAGGACTCCATCTGCACGGCCGAATTGGGGTCGTTCTCGAAGGTCGTCGAGACGACGTAAGGCTCATCCAGGTAGACCGGATCATCGACGATCTGGGTGACGGTCAGGTACTCGTCATGCCGGGTCACGTACTCCGTCATCGTATAAATGTCGCTGGTCTGCGGGCCGCCACGTAGCAGGAATCCGTCCTTGAAATGCGTGGTCTTGATGACCAGGGTGTCCCCCTGCCATTCGGCTGTCCCAAAACCCGCCCAGCTATGGGGGGCATAGCCGGGCGGATGGGGCCGGTTATCCATGTAAACCGGCCGGTCGAGGGAACGCCAGTATTGAAAATGGTACCCCGTCACATCGCGTGTCAGAGGGTCGAGGTCCTTCAGGATGCGGGCGCCACCGACGCCGCGCCACGAGTGTGGCGCGGAATGTGGACGGCAGCGATATTCCGCAGTACCCCAGATGGATTCGGCCGACGTATCGGCGCGCATCCGCCCCGCATCGTTGAACGGCACGCCGAGATAGTTGCCCAGCGTCGGCTGACCCGGATCTTCATCGTCGTGAATCGCCCACTCACCCATCAGATCCGGGGGTGTCCTGTCCCGGCCCACCAGCGCCTGAGTCCAGCCCGGAACAGCGAGCACCACGCCGAATGCAATCGAGAATGCGCCAAGCAGTGTTCCGCGCACGAACCCGCGCGTTTGATTGCGCGGAATACCGGCGCCAAGAGATGTGTCAGACATGATCCGCCTTCGCTATTCTCGTAATGACCGCATCGTATGCCTGCGCGAAAAACCCCAGCGCTGGCAATTCATCACACCGACAACGCCTAAATTCACACCGCACTTCGCCAGCTGCCGGTGCCAGAAGCTGGCGGCGCGATCCGCGCCGCCAGCCTCATGCGGACATGACATCAAAGCCTGGCTTTGACGGACAGGAAGTAGCTCCTGCCAAGCACGTCATAGACGCTGGGATTGGTGCTTCCCGTCCCGTTGGTGACACCAGGCTGCGCACCCACGATCGGCGGCTCGCGATCAAGCAAGTTGTCGACGCCCAACCTCATGCTGAGCGTGCTCGAGAACTCATAGCTGGCGGACAGATTGAACCGCTCGTAATTCTCGGTTGGCAGGATGGTGGTGGAAGGCTGCGTTGCCGCCGTCGCGTTTTTGATGGCTGGCAAGTGCGTCCATTGCAGTTGCACGCTTGCCGGCCCGACCATGTAGCTCAGGCCCGTGACCGTGCGCCAGCGATAATAGGTCCCGGTGTTATCGCGCTGGACGATAGCGGCGCCGGGGGCGGTCTGCTCCTCGTAGGAAATCAGCCTTGTTCCGGAGACGTTGAAACCCACGGAACCCGGAAGGCCGTGGCCGAACATGTCCTCGAGCCCCGCCTTCCAGCTGAAAGTGAAGTCCAGGCCCCTGGTATTGAGCGCCCCCAGGTTGCTATACAGCGCTTCGGTATATGCGCGACCACCGTTGGATGTCTGCCGCGCAATCAACTTGCAGAACGCATTGTTGACGTCGTAGGTCGGATTGCTGACGCCATCGAAATTGAAGCAGTTCTGGTACACCGTTACCGAGTCGATCACCCCGATGGTATCGGCGATATTGATCTTGTAGTAATCCACGGTAGCCGTCATCGAACTGAGAACGGGGCTCGTGAAGGGCGAGCGAAACACCGTTCCAACCGTGACAGTGTGAGCCTTCTCGGCATTCACATTGGGATTACCCTTGATGATCTCGTTTTCCGATTGGAGAAAATTTCCGCTTCCGCCCGGGTAGGTGTTTGGATCAGCAAAGTAAGGCGAGCCGGGAGAGTATTTTCCGATAATGGCGCCGCACAGCGCCTGCACCTGCGCCCGATTGGGATTGGAGGCCACATTTCCCCACGGAGCCGTCGTATTGGCTCCCGCACAGGGATCGCCATACACAAAAGTCACGGGTAGCACCGAGCCGCCGACATACAGTTCCGCCACGTTGGGCGCGCGCACGGCGTACTGCACACCGCCACGGAAGGTGAGGAAATTGACCGGCGCCCAGTTCAGCAGCGCCTTGTAGGTCTGCGTGTTACCTGAGGTGTTGTACTCGGAATAGCGATCACCCAATTCCAGATTCAGGGACTTGATCGCCGGCAGATCCTTCAACAGCGGTACCAGCAGCTCCCCATAAGCCTCTTTGACCTCGGTGGCGCCCTGCGCTCCCGCGGTGGTGAAGTTTCCCGCCACGGTCTCGTAGACCGAGTTCGAATTCAGCGCCGGGTCCGGTGTGAAAACGCCGTAATCCCGCCGCCAATCCAGGCCCAGGGAGCCGCGCACCTCACCTGCGGGCAGATTGAAGATCCCGCCCTGGGCTGTCACTTCAACGACGTCCTGCCGCAGCTGGGTGCGGGTGTTCAGGTTCATACCGATGGCATCGACGCAGTCCTGGGATGGTGTGAACGACACAGCGGAGAATACGGGCAGGCCGCTCGTGCATGCCGCCGAAGCGCCAAGACCAGCACTGAGACCGCTGCTGGCATAGCCGGCGCCGTAGCCGTAAGGCAGGTTGGTTCCGTTGCTCGCGGTGTTCAATATTTGTGAGTAGCGCTGCACCGAGGCAAAGCCGGATTTCATGTTGTCGTCGACGTTGGTTTCGCCGTGCGACACATAGCCTTCCCAAGTCCAGTCCTTGAACGGCAACGTACCGTCCAATCCCGCCATGACCTGGAAAACCGTGGTCGAGATGCTGGCAATGCGGGGGCCCAGGTAGCGCATCGTGCTCTCGAGCGTCCAGGGAGCATCACGATTCGGGCGCGAATCCAGCAACGTCATCAGCTGCGCCGGCACCGGGAATTTCGACCGGGTCGTCGCACAGGTTGCGCTGGTGCCGGCTGCCAGAGTCTGCGACGAACAGTAAGGCAGCGAGATGACCCATGAGGAACGTGATGGCGTCGCCAGCGCGAGTGAATTCACGTTGTTCGACGCGAAGTTTCCCTGGAAGAACACCGTCAAGTTATCGGCGAGCTCGTAGTTCACCTTGGAGAACATCGAGTAACGCGTCATCGGGCTGGACAGGTAGGAGTCCGCGAAGTGCTCGTTCAATATGCCGTTCTGGTAGGCCTGCCTCGAGGTGTTCGCCGGCAGCGCGCTATTGAACCCCGCCGTGCTGGCCGCGGGGTTTCCAGCCACATTGGAGTTCTTGAACAACGTCTGGTCGGTGTTGAACCAGAATGCGGTGGTTTGGGAAACCGCGGGGTTTCCAAAAACTGAATTGACCGCGGCCCGGGACGGCGCATTGCCGGCGGGATTGTAGTCATTGAATGAGAACAGCTGCGCCAGGGCGCTGTTGCTGTAGGGATCGGTCCATGAGTCGGTGTAGAAGTCACGGTTCTTCTGATACACCGCAGAGCGCTTGGACCATTCGAGAATGGTGATGATATTGCCCCGGTGGTCCGCGAAATCGGTGCCCAGGGTTGCGCTCAGGCGCGACTCCATGCCATCCCCCGCCTCCGTGAGGCCGGTCTGGGCACTGAACTCAGCGCCCTGGAAATGACTCTTGAGCCTGAAATTGACGACGCCAGCGATACCATCGGCGCCATACACCGCCGAGGCGCCGCCGGTAACGACTTCAACGTGATCGATGGCCGCCGCCGGGATGGAATTGACGTCCACCACCAGCGCGGCACTGGATGGCTGGGCGCGGCGTCCGTCCAAGAGCACCAGGGTGCGGTTGGTACCCAGGCCGCGCAGGTTGATCGTGGCGGCGCCGGGAACATTGGTGGCGCTGGGTGAGTTGTCGTTCGTCACGAATTGGGTCTGCGCGGGGACGAACTGGGGCAGTTGATTCAATGCATTTTCGAGACCCACCGTGCTCCGGTTCGTCAGCACGTCGGACGTGACTGTGACCAGGGGGCTCGAGGATTCCAGGTCTGCGCTACGCTGAATGCGCGAGCCGGTAATAATCACCTCCGCGACTGACTGCCCTGGCTGAGCTTCAGACGCCTCCTGCGCCTGTGCCGACTGATACATCGCCGTGGACAGGGCAAGCGCGATCGTGGTGTGCACGAAGTGCTGTAAACCAGACCGCCCTCCCCGCGCGCAATTCGCCGCCACGTGGAATTTCGCGGCACGCCGCGGCCGCACAACAGGTTTCGTAGACACGCCCCCCCCTCTTTACCGATTCTGAAATCGATGGAACTTTTCTTTCTGATTCTTGAATAGATGGAACTCGTGCGTCACAAACAAAACACGAGCACCAGAAGCCTCTGCGCGGACTCTATTAAAGAAGATCGATAATTGGGTATGAAATAGAAACAGGGCAACGTGATGTTTCTGTCACGGCGGCGGGGCCGCCTGCCCTGGTCCGGCCCGCAAGGACGCGCCGAAGGAGCGCGGATTCCATCGAGGCCAGCGCTCCAGGCCGTGCCGACACATCTGGCTGACGTCACGGATGGAAGCGCTCGAGAGCCCTGTCGATCGACCTCCACATGGCCCACGTTCAAAAGGCCCGCGTCGATCCGCTTCAACGGGCCGGATGAATCGCGGGCCGCCCGGGAAACGCCGGCGAAGGGTGCAGCGGCCACTGAAAGTGCGGCAATCCCGAGCAGACGCCGCCGGTCGCCCTTGATGCGTTCGAACAGGCCTCGTCTCCCGCGAGAAACGCCGGCTCGAGCCGGGTCGCCATGTTCACGAGCTGAGGAAGCGACGCGGCTTTCATCTTTCGCATCACCTTGCCCCGGTGTGCTTTCACGGTGATCACGGAAATGCCCAGCTCAGCCGCGATCACCTTGTTCATCCGGCCGCTGATGACCCGCGCCATCACCTGTCGCTCGCGCTGGCTCAGCGATTCGTAGCGAGCGCAGAGCACGCGCATTACGGCGCCCTGTACAAGTGCGGCACGGCTGCGATCTATGGCAGCACGCACCGCGCTCAGCAGCAGCGCTTCGTCGGCCGGCGCCGACAGGAACTCGACGGCTCCCGCTTTCATCGCGAGCACCGCCAATCTGAGGGCGGGGTATGTCGCCGTAAAAATGACCGGCAGCTCGGGCCGATCGGCGCAAAGGGCTTGCAGGTGGAGACCACACATGTCCGGAAGATCCGCATCCAGCACGAGGCACGCCGGATCGCCCGCCCTCGGGTGACGAAGGAAAGCGTGCGCGTCCGCGAAGACTTCCGATCGCCATCCGCCCGCACAGATCACGGACGCAAGCGTTTCTCGCAACGAGGGATCGCTGTTGACGATGAATACGACGGGCATGACAGTACGCTCGGTGTTGGCTCGGGGATCAGGCCAGCTGGATATCGACGGGCACGTTGCCCCGCGTGGCGCGCGAATACGGGCACGTCTCGTGCGCAGCGCAGATGAGCTGCCGGGCAAGGTTCCGATCCACGCCCGGTAGCGACACCTTCAGTCGCGCGGACAGTCCGTAGACGCCCTCGCTGGTTCCGAGATCGACTTCGGCATCGATCGTGAGCGAAGGCGGAAGCTGCACTTTCATCCGCGCGGCGGCACTGCGGATCGCGCCGATGAAACAGGCGGACCAACCCGCGGCGAAGAGTTGTTCCGGATTGGTGCCACTGCCGGCTGCCGCAGGGATGGAAAGCTGGATATCCAGGCGCCCGTCCGAGCTGCGCGAAGCGCCCTCCCGGCCGCCGCTCGTGTGCGTGCGTGCGGTATAGAGCACCTTTTCGAGTTGAAGCATGAGCCCACCTTCTGTGCAAAATCATTGTGGGGATGCTGGGGCGTTCGCGCGGGAAAAGCCCGTTATCGCCTGTTAGAAGCTGTTAGTTCCCGCGCAAGGCGCTACGATGTCCGGGTCCGATCGCACACCGGCTCGATGACCGCACCGACACACGCGCGCGAACCCCTCTCCTTCGGCCCTTTCCTTCTTGTTCCGAACGAGAGAGTGCTGACCCGGGATGGCGCGCCCGTGCAATTGGGCGACCGAAGCCTCGACATCCTCATCGCGCTGCTATCGCGCGCGAACGAGGTCGTCAGCAAGCGGGAGCTGTTGGCGCAGGTCTGGCCGGATGCGGTGGTGGAAGAAGGCAGCCTGCGATTTCACATCGTGGGCTTGCGCAAGGCGCTGGGGGACGGCGTCGGCGGCGCTCGATACATCAGTACGGTCGCCGGTCGAGGCTACTGCTTCGTCGCCCCGGTCACCCGATCCGCCGGTCATGACATCGTGCGATCCAGGCCAGCGGCAGGCGTCCCCCACATCGGCCTGCCCGGCCGCCTGCAGCGGATGGTTGGACGCGCGGAGGAGATTCGGCAAATCTCGAAACGGATCGGCGCAGGGCGCTTCGTGACGATCGTGGGACCCGGCGGAATTGGCAAGACCACCGTCGCCATCGCGGTCGGGCACGACCTCGCCGACGAGTGCCAGGGCGCCGTCATCTTCGTTGACCTCGGCAGCATCAGCGACCCCGCCCTCGTGGCGACGACGCTGGCAACGACGCTCGGCCTGTCGGTGCAGGCGCAGGATGCGGAGCGGAGCCTGGTTGCGCATCTGCGCGACCGGCGAATGCTCCTGATCCTCGATACGTGCGAGCATCTCATCGAGGCCGCTGCGACGCTGACGTCGCGCATCTTCGGTGATTGCCCGGAAGTGCGCATTCTTGCGACGAGCCGCGAAGCCCTTCGCGCGGACGGCGAGCACGTCTTCAACCTGGCGACGCTGCCCTGCCCTCCGGATGACCCGACACTCACAGCGGATGTCGCGCTGACGTTTCCGGCGGCACAGCTGTTTCTCGAGCGCGCGCGAGCGACGGGCGCGCAGGTGGATTTCGACGACGCCGATGCCAGTATCATCGCGGCGATCTGCCGCAAGCTTGATGGCCTGGCACTCGCGATCGAACTGGCTGCCGGACGTGTGCAGACCTATGGAGTGCGCAAGACCGCCGAGCTGCTGGATGAGCATCTGACGCTTCGCTGGCCCGGCCGGCGCACGGCGCCGCCGCGCCAGCGGACCTTGCAGGCAACGCTCAACTGGAGCTACGCGCTCCTCACCGACACCGAGCGCGTCGTGTTGCGACGACTCGCCGTCTTCATCGGCTTCTTCACGTTCGAGGCCGCACTCCAGGTCGCGACGAGCGAGGACATCGACGAAGAGCGAGTTTTCCAGGCACTGGAAAGCCTCATCGAAAAGTCGCTGGTATCCGTCAATCCGCTCGGCGCCATGATGCGCTATCGACTTCTCGACACGACTCGCTCTTACGCGTTGCAGATCGACGTGCCCGACACCGAACGAAGCGGGCCCGCCGCAAGGCATGCGACCTACTTCCGTCTCTGGCTCGAGCGGATTGGCAGAGAGTGGCCGAAGCTCTCCAACGCGGCGGAGCGGGCGCCCCATCTGGCGGCGCTGGGAAACGTGCGAGCCGCCCTCGATTGGTGTTTCGGACCGAACGGCGACCGGCGGATCGGTGTGAGTCTCGCTGCGACCGCGGCGCCAGTGTTCCTGGCAATGTCCCTGCTCACCGAGTGTCATCGCTGGGCCGAGCGGGCGCTGCGCGCACTCGACGACACGGCGCGTGGCGGCCTGGACGAAATGCATCTTCAGGCGGCACTGGGCATGTCGCTCATGTTCACGCGTGACCACGGCGATGCCGCACGGGACGCCTTCAATCGCAGCCTGCGCATTGCCGAGGTGCGTGATGACACGGCGAACCAGATGCTGCTGCTTGGGCCACTGCACATGTTCCATTTTCGCCGGGGCGAATACCGGAATGCCCTGCAATTCGCGAGGCGTGGGGCGACGGCCGCCGCCCGGCTTGAAGACCCGGCCGCGGTGGCGCTTGCCCACTGCCTCACCGGGATTTCGCTCCATTCGATGGGTGAGCTCGCCGCCGCGCGTGCGGAGCTCGAAGCCACGCTGCAAGAGGAGCCCACCTCCGAACGCAGGCGCACCCTGCACCTCGGCTTCGACTACTACAACTGGGCCGGCATGGCTCTCGCCCGAACGCTGTGGATGCAGGGCTATCCCGATCAGGCGGTCGAGCGCGTCAAGCGGACCATCGAGAACGCGGAGGCCCTGGGCCACCCCGTCACACTGACCATCGTGCTCCACTGGGCCGCCGCCGTGTACTTGTGGGTGGGCGATCTGGAGTTGGCCGAGACCCACATCGACTGGTTCCTGTCGCGCGCGGAAACGCATTCGCTGGGGCCCTATCTGGCCCTCGGGCGCGGCCTGAAAGGCGAGCTCGCCATTCATCGTGGAGACGCCGGGCGTGGTGTGCCTTTGCTCGAGAGCGCCTTGCAGACCCTGCATGCGGCTCGCTACGAACTGGTGAGCACGGCCTTCAACCTCGCGCTCGCGCGCGGGCTCGTCGCGATCGGCCGAGCCAACGAGGCAAGACAGGCAATCGATGCGAGCATCCAGGCGGTCGAGGTGAATGGCGATTCAGGCTTCATGCCAGAGCTCCTGCGCGTGAAGAGCTGGCTTCTGCCAGGGACGGCGCATACCGAATCGCTCACCGTGGAGTCATGCCTGATACAGGCACTCGAATGCTCGCGACGTCAGTCCGCCAGAGGCTGGGAATTACGCGCGGCAACGGATCTGGCCGCGCGCTGTATCGAGCAAGAACGGCCCCAACACGCGCATGCAATTCTGAAGCCCGTGCTGGAGCAGTTCACCGAGGGTTTCGGGACTGTCGATTTGAAGCGTGCGGCGGCTGTGCTCGCGCTGGCGCACTGACGAGTCGCAAGGGCTATGCCCTACGCTCTACTGGCTGACGAACAGCGCGGGCTATTCAAGCGGGTTTGAGGAGTCCATCCTCGAACTCTGGAACTAAGGGAGCCTGGGATGCGTACCTCGCTAGCTATTTCGACGGCGGCACTGTGGTTGGCGGCCGTCGCATTTACGCCTCCCGCGCTCGCGGGTGGCACGACGACGGAGGCTCTTCCCCGGGTCGCCGTCGGTCCGCAGTACGACACGACCCATGTCTACGTGAGTCCGGGGGATGTGGATCGATTCGCCCACAGCTTCCTCGCAACCTTCGGAGGCAGCGGCAGCAAGCAGGTTGTGGCGACCGTAACCCCGACCCCGAGCAGCACTACATCGCAACTTCTGCAGACCCCGGTAGGCACGATTTCCCTGTTCGGCTTTACGACACCGATCCCATACCCTTTCGGAGCGGAGCGTACGGGCTATCTGGTGACCGACCTCGATGTCGCGATCCGGGCAGCCAGGGCGGCTGGAGCGAATGTGCTGGTCGCGCCTTTTCCCGATCCCATCGGTCGTGACGCGGTGATCCAGTGGCCTGGCGGGGTCAATATGCAACTGTACTGGCACACGGTGAAATCGTCTTATCCGGCACTCCAGAGCGTGCCGGAGAATCGCGTCTACGTTTCACCGGATGCCGTGGAAACGTTCGTCTCGAGCTTCTTGCGCTTCGCCCAAGGCACGATCGTCTCCGATGAGAGGCACGCGCCGGGCATCGAAATCGGGCGACCGAACGATACGTATCGTCGCGTTCGTATCGCATCGAACTTCGGCAGAATGACGGTGAATGTGACCGATGGACAACTGCCCTTCCCGTTCGGCCGCGAACTGACCGGATACGAGGTTTCACATCTGGGCGACACCCTGGCGAGCGCCGCGCGCGCAAGCGCGGTGGTTCTGGCCGGCCCGTACGCGGCGGATCACCGCAACGCCGCCATGATTCAATTTCCAGGCGGCTACATCGCGGAGATTCACGAAGTGTCCGCCGCGGCACCGAAGTGACCCGTGCGCAATTGAATTGAACGTCCGCCGACCCACCGCCGGAGAAGTTGCGGTCCTTCGAAGCAGGTCAGGGCGACATCCCTGTCGCCGGGACGCTCCTCAAACCGCGTTCTCGTGCTGGGTCGCCGGCTTCTATCTGGTCTTCGTGCCGCTCTACATCCTGGGTCTCATGGGCACTACGCGGCGCATGCAGGGTGTCTTCCCCCTCCGCAGTCCTGGCGCTGACCGGTGTTCTCGGAGCGGCATTCTCCCATGAGCACTGATCCTTCATCCGCGCTATCCACCGACGTTGCACCGGGCGAGGAAAGCGACAGCTTCCTCCCGGGACTCACGACCTATGTAATCGGTCTCGTCCTGTCCACTGGGCTCCAGATGTTCGAGCCGAGAGCGGACTTTCTTTGCGCATTCACGCGTCCCGCGCATGCCTCGGCGGCAAGCCGGGGCGCGTGCTCATCCGCGATGAGATGACCGCCCCGGCACGCCGCGAACGGACTAGTTTCTCGGCGCCTCGAGATGCACTCGCACGCCCTCATTCACCTGCTCGATGGCGGCCCGCGTGGATGGCAATTTCCGCAGTGCGTTCAGCAGCACGAAGTCGTGGATGGTCCCGTTATAGCGAACGGCGTCGACACTCACGCCGGCTGCTTTGAGCTTTCGCGCGTAGGCCTCGCCCTCATCACGCAACGGGTCATTCTCTGCGGTAATGACAAGCGCGGGCGGCAGGCCGCTGAGCTGATCAAGGCTTGCGCGTAGTGGCGACACATACGGGTTATCACGTGTCTTTGCATCCGGTGCGTAGCGATCCCAGCCGTACTTCATGAACGCACCCGCCAGAAAACGGCCCGTGCCGTACTCGCGATAGGACTCGGTGTCGACACTGGCGTCCGTCGCCGGAATGAGCAGCACCTGATACCGGATCGGCGGCCCGTTGCGGTCCTTCACCATCAGGGGAAGCGCAGCGCTCATGTTGCCGCCGACGGAATTTCCGGCAACGGCGATGCGGCTCCCGTCGGCACCGAACTCGGCGGCGTGGCCTGCCACCCACTTCAGGGCCGCATAGCATTCCTCCAGCTGCGTTGGAAATTTCGCCATCGGCAAGGGCGTGTATTCGACGAACACACCCACTTGTCCAGAACCAACGACGAGGTCGCGCAACAGACGCTGATGATTCTGGAAATTACCGACAATCCAGACACCCCCGTGAATGAAGAAGAGCACGCCCGGCGTACCGCTCACGTGTTCCGGTTTCATGATGTACAGCTTCACCGTGCGTCCGTCCTGGGTGATGGTCCGCTCCGTTGTACTGACACCGGACACGTCCACCGCCGTTTGCGACTGTAGCCCGCTGAGAATCTCCTGCGGCTTCGGCTGTGGCAGTTCCCAAAATGGGCTGCTGTCTTTGTTGAGCACTGTCAGGAACTGCCGGATCTGCGGATCGATTCGCGGATCGTCAACGGCATTCGGAGTGCTGTGTGCAGGTTGATTCATGATCATTGCTCCTAGAAATAAGGCTACTACGGTGCTAGTGGGGTTCATGTGGATCTCCAGACTGTGGATACATCGAGCGCTCGAGGACACGCTACCGATCGCCTCTGCTGGAGTCGTTCCCGAACGGTTCCGAATGGGTTCCGCCGTGATCGCCCGAGGTGGCCGCGCCCTCACGTGATCACCAGTCTCACCGAGACGTTGTTGCGGGTAGCATTGGAATACGGGCATAGCTCGTGCGCCCGCATCACCAGAGCGTCGACTTCGACACGCGCCATACCTGGAAGCTGAATTCGTAACTCGACTTCGATCCCGAATCCCCGCGCGATGGCCCCCACACCCACGCTTGCTTCCACCTGTGTGTTGCCTGGGAGCGAGAGTCCCTCGCCGGCACTCACCAGGCGCAGCATCCCCAGAAAGGAAGCCGCGTATGTGGCCGCAAACAGTTGCTCAGGATTTGTTCCTCTCCCATTCGTTCCCCCGAGGTCGGGCGGCATGGTGACTTTCAAATCCAGCGCCCCTTCCGGGGACACCACCTGCGTATCTCGACCTGCCGTCGCCGTCGCGTCCGCCCGATAGAGCACACTCTTGACCAGCATTTGATGAACCGCGTTTCCTGGCACAGCATCCCGCTGCACAAGCCTAGGCGCGCTGACGCCGAACGCGGTTCCATCGCGGTTCTCTTTCGGTTCCCCGCGCGTACGAGATCCTATGGCCCGTACGAAAGGTCGATTCCCCAGAGTGGCGGGGCGGCCCAGGCGAGCGACTGGTAGGTGTAGCCGGGCATCGGGGTTCCCGGAAGCGGCAGGAAGGCCCCTTGAGCGATGAGATCTTGAAGCGCGTGCCGGTGTGTCACGTTATTGCCCCATATCGACACGCGCATTTGCCTGCTGTTCGGCAGATCCCTGCGCCACGTCAATCGCGCATCGAGCATTCCGTGGCCGGGGATGGAGTACAGGATGTTGTTCGGGACGGCGCGACCGGTGAGTGTGGAAACGAACTGCCGATCCTGGTAGCGATATTTGAGCTGCGCCGAGTACGCCCCGCTATTCGTGCGCAGGAAAGTGTAGTCCGTGGTCAGATCGAAGACGTTTCTCGGTGCGTACGGCACGCGGAACACGTCGGTGACGTTCTGGCCGACGTGATAGGGCGAGGAAGGATTTACGTTCGCATCGAACACAGTCCCCGCGAGCGCATCGACTTCGCGGATCTTCGGATCGAGGTACGTCCAGTTGAATCCGATCGATGCATCGTTCGTCGGCCGATACAGCGATTCGAGTTCAACACCCGTGATCGTCGAGGCGCCCGCGTTCTGGACCAGCCCGATCGCAAGATTGCCGGGGTCGGTCTCCAGATGGATTTGCAGATTCCGGATGTCGCTGTAGAACGCCGCGGCGTTGATGCGCAGAGTCTGGCCCAGCCAATACGACTTCAGTCCGAGCTCATACTGCGTCAGCGCCTCGGGAGCGAAGGTGATTCCAAAAGAACCGATCGCCGCGGATTCGCTCGAGCCACCGGCCTTGTAGCCCGTCGCTATCCTGGCGTACGTACTCACGTCGGCGGTCCAGGCGTAAGCGATGGTGCCGGCGGGATTGAACTTGCGGAAAGTCAGATTGTTGGCCGCATTCACTTCCGAGGCGATCACTCCGATGCCGTCGACCGACACCGTCTCGTTGCGCGTGGCGTCCTTGTCGTCCTGGGTGAACCTCGCGCCAAACGTCAGTGAGAGCCGATCGTCAAGACCGGGCGGCCTCCAGGTCGCCTGCCCGTAGACGGCACGGGATTTCGATTCGGCGACAACGCGTCGGCTGCTCGGCTCGTTGAAAAAGAGCGCCGGCAGCGAGATGTCCACGTCCTCGATATGGTTTGCGCCCTCGCGAAAGTAATAGAGCCCAAGGACATAGCTGAAGCCCGGGTCGCCATCGCCGAGGAGCTGCAGTTCCGCTGTGAGCTCGCTGCTATCGATGAGATCGTGCACGAAGAAGCCGCTCGGACCCATGACTTCGTAGAGGAAGGGATTCGTGAACGCGCCCGCGTAGTTCTGATACCCGTTACTACGGAAGGTTCGATAGCCGAAGAGTGATTTGAGTGTGGTCTTCGGGTTCAGCACGAGCCCGAGCGTGAGCCCTTGCGCATTGCTCGTGCTAGTGCTCAGCGGCAAAGGCAGGGCCGTATAGGCCTGCGCGCTGGGTCGACCGGTGCCAGAGTAGTTTGGAATCAAGCCTTGGAGCAGCGGATTCTCGAAATAGATCGGTGTCGATCGGGCTCCATCGTGCTCGAAGAAGTAGTCCGCCGTGAATGGCCCGCCGTCCTCATACCGAAACTGCAGCTTGCCGGCCGCCTGACGCATGAGGCCAAAGTTCTGATAGTTGCGGCCAACACCCGGGTTGCTGACGTAGCCATCCAGGGTGGTGCCGAGCAATGTCAATTTGGCCGAGAGTCCGAAACGCTTCGGCAGGTCGATCACAGCAAGCGCACGTCCGTGATCGCGCGTGCCCAGGGTGACCTCGCCTTTCAGGCCGGGTTCGCCGGTCGGCTTCTCGCTGACGACATTGACCGCACCGCCCGTGGTATTGCGTCCGTACAAAGTACCTTGTGGTCCGCGCAGGATTTCGACCCGGTCGACGTCGGCGAGATCGAAGGTCGCGATCCGCGGGCGTGAGATATAGAAGCCGTCCTCATAGAAGCCCACCGAGCCGTCCTGGGTGATCTGTGCGGGGTCGGCGAGACCCTGCCCTCTCATATAAAGAATCAGCTCGTTGCTGGAGCTCGGTCCGCGACAACACGGTGATCGCAATGGGTACATCTTGTAGCCGCTCCGCGCGCCTCTGGGCCGTCACGACCACTTCCCCGGCCGCTGCGGACTCCGCGCCGGATTGCGACGGCTGCTCCTGGGCGCAAGCCACAGATCCCGCCACGAGCAGGAACGCGGCGCCCACAACGATCGAGCGATCATGACCGCGAGCTGACATTGCGGTGCTCCTCTTCAGCCGTCGTACGCGAGGGGACGGATCTTGTCGAGAGTTCTCTCCGAGCATACAAGTACAAGCCTTCCGCCAGGAGCCTCCACCAGAATCAAGCTCTTTTCGGCTGGGCACGGCGGCCCGACGAGTCGGCAACGTACAGACCGAATGGCTCGAGGCGCATTCGCCTCCCTCGCTGCCGAAGGCCCGAAAGTCGCGAATCAAGCGCTCCGTGCGATAGATCGGACAACCGGTGGGTCAGATGAAGATGTTTCCGCCGTTCCGGCTCGATACGACAAACCAGTGTCTATGGCGTCTTGGTGATCGCGGTGCTGCCGAACGCGTGCTGATGACGCCCAAGGCCTTTGCAGTCCTCGAGTATCTCGTGGACCGCGCCGGGCGTCTGGTGACGCACGATGAGCTACTCAACGCGGTATGGACTGGCGCGGTCGTGGAACCCCAGGCCGTCAAGAAGCATATCCTGAGCGTGCGGAGTGCTCTGGGCGATCGTCCAAAAATGTCCGCGTTCATTGAGACCGTGCCAAAACGGGGTTACCGATTCATCGCTCCGGTTTCCGAGCTCAGCGCCTCGTACCCCGCCGCGTCCGCCCGAACCGCGCGGGGGATATTGGTAGGGCGCGGCGCATCGATCGAGGAGCTGCGCCATCTCTGGCAGCTTGCCTCCGGCGGCGCGCGACAGATCGTCTTCATCACAGGGGAGCCCGGCATCGGCAAGACGGCCCTGGCTGCGGAGTTCCGGTATCAACTCGCCGCTGAAGAGCGCGTGCTCCGAATCGCGCACGGACAGTGCATCGAAGGCTACGGCAGCAAGGAGCCCTACGGGCCGATGCTCGATGCCTTGGGAGGATTGTGCCGCGGCCCTCAGGCGGAACCGATCGTTCGAGCCCTCGTTGAAGAGGCGCCCACCTGGCTCGCACAGCTCCCGGGGGTTATCAGGCCCGAGCACCGCTCGATGCTGCAGCGGGAGCTTCTTGGCGCGACTCGTGAACGCATGCTGCGCGAAATCTGCGAGGCGATGGAGTCGATCAGTGCCCAGATTCCCCTGCTACTCGTGCTCGAGGATCTGCAATGGGCTGATGCCTCCACCGTCGACCTCATTTCGGCGCTGGCGCGCCGTCGCGCACCGGCGAAGTTGCTGCTGCTGGCGTCCTCTCGCCCGTTGGATGCGGAGCCGCCGGGGTATCCCCTGAAGGTCCTGATGCGCGAGTTAGTGATCCACCGTTTGTGCCACGAGTTGAAACCGACCGCGTTGCGCGAAGCCGACGTGGAGGAATATCTAAACGCCCAGTCGCCGGCCAATCTCGCTCCGCCGGGTCTTTCGGCGCTAGTCCACCGGCACTCTGAAGGCAATCCTCTGTTCATGGTGGCTGCTCTGGAACACATGAACAAGCGGAACCTCCTGACAATTGCCGATGGCCGCTGGCAACTGCACGTCCCGCTGGACGAAATCGAATTGGCGGTTCCAGACGACCTGCGCCTGATGATTGAAGCACAGCTCGAGCGCCTCTCGGTGCACGAGCGCACTGTATTGGAGTTGGCAAGCGTCGCTGGCGCGACGTTCTCCGCGACCCTCGTTGGTTACGCACTCGGCGCCGATCCGCACGGTGTGGAGAATCTGTTCGAGGGGCTATCGCGCCTGCATCACGTCGTCAGGTGGGTTGCTTCGCGTACGTTTCCGGACGGCAGCGTCATGGAGTCGTACGAATTCACTCATGCCTTGTACCGGCAGGTTCTTTATGAACGACAGCTTCCGGGACGCAGAGCCACACTCCATCGCCTGATAGGCGAGCGCCTGGCAGCGATATACGCGACGCGAATCGAAGACGTCGCGCCCGAGTTGGCCTACCACTTCGAACAGGCGGCGGATTGGTCGCGCAGCGTTGAATATCTGAGGTTGGCGGCCGAGATCGCGGATCGTCGCCTCGCCCCTCAGCACGCGGTGTCTCTGCTTTCAAGGGCACTCGAATTGGCAAACAAGCTCCCGGAACGTCAGCGCGCGTCGACGGAAGCCGCGCTTCTGACTGCATTGGCGGCGGATCGCATGGCGGCCTTCGACCCCTACGCCCTCGAGACTTATGAGACCTTGGCGGCACGGGCAGCGCAGTTCGGACTTATCGATGTGCAGGCGCATGCGCTGATTGATCTGTCCTTCTACTTGTCGCTCTACAGTGCGGAACGCTCGTTGGACGCGGCCAGTCGCGCTCTGAGCTTGAGCGACAAACAAGAGCCCGCCGAACGCATTCACACGCGCGCCGCCTGTGCATTCCGACGGCTCTTGCTCAGCGGCTGGAACGCCGACGACGCCCGTGAGTTCACCGCCGTACACGGAGAAGAAGGAGCGAGCGTCCCTACGCGGCGATCCGATTGGGTCGAGGTCAGCCTGTTTCGGTGGTTGAGCGGGCGCTATCGCGATGGGTTGCGACTGGCCCTCGAGTTTCGCGCGAGAGTATTCGAGGCTGCGGAGACCCCCAATCTGGCTGACTTTGAACAGGTTTCAGCCGCCATCGCGACCAATCGGCTGTTCCTCGGAGAGTGGGGCGACGCGCTTGACGGACTTTCGGTGGAGATGGACCGCGCGCGCCGAAACGATAGCTCTCAGCGCATGTATTGGGTGCCCATCCTGCGCGCCTGGGTGCATCTACACGCGTTGGACTTCAAAGGTGTTCTCGAGATCTGCCTGCCGTTTGCGCCGCTATTGCGGGCGCTGGAGGGCACAGGTACTTCGGAGCTCCCTGCCGCGGTCTCCCTGGCACAGCTACACATCGCCATGATTTGCAGGGGCTCGGCGGCTGCGGCATTGGGTGACTCGACACAAGCTCTGGAAGACCTCTCGAATGCAAGCCGGGACATGGATCGCAATATCGTTCTTTTCGATTGGTACTGGCGCATGCAACTCGAAGCCGCGTTGACCCAAGTGTGGCTTGCCAAGGGGGATCTGGCTTCCGCGGACGCGGCGGCGAAGCGACTCCTCGAGCGAGCTTTGACGACGGCGGACCGCACCTGGCAGGCAATCGCCTGGGACGTCAACGCGCGCGTCGCCCTTGCAAACGGCGATCAGGATCGTGCGATGGAGTACATCTCGAACGGAGTTTCGACTGTTCAGGGGGTCGAGGTGCCTTTGGCCGCCTGGCAGGTACATGCCACGGCAACAGACATCTTCGAGCGATCCGGACATCGAGAATCGGCAACTTCTCACCGCGACGCCGGCCGAGACACGATTTTGCGTCTGGCTGACTCACTGGGAGAGCATGAGAGTTTGCGAGAAACGTTCCTTTCAGCGCCAAGGGTGGCTTGGTTGCTTAGTCGAAAGGAGACGGCAGCGGCCATTGCCGCAACGACCGGCCCGCAGTAACGCCGGGATAGACAACGGGGCCACGACCGGCGGTCAGTGCGAAAGCGTTCACGCTGACGGCGCAAGCGAATCCGAGCCCGGCGCTCTGTCACGACAGATGGGCCTCGAACAACGCTCGCTAGCGGGTAACCTGGCCTTGTCTATTCTCCCATCCGGACGTCACGGGCGAACCCTTCGGGAGCTCGTAGTTGCAGCTCCAGGCGTATGCGAAGGTGCCGTTCCTGATCTGGAAGTATTCGTTTACCAGATCGTCCGGCTTGGTAACTCCAGTAAAGCGCACCCAGACGGCGACACCGAGAACCACGCCCGCCTCCTCATCGACGAGAGGAAACCGTCGCAGCGCCACGTCCTTGGTGAAGGTCTTGAACATCCCAAAGTTATCGTGGCAGATATCCGCGCGGCGCGGCGCGGCGGAGATGGCGTTTGGCTCCTTGTCCTTGCACCTGAGATCCGCCGGAATCCACGAGGCGTCGTGGTTGACGCCCGACTGAAAGTAGTTGTTCGCCATCGCAACCATATAGAACCGGGTGCTGCGCTCGGAAGACGGCAAGGTTCCTTCCGGCGGGGGATAATCCAGCAGCCGTTGGGGGTCGACCTGCTTCTGGACAATCCATTCCGCCTCGGAGACCCTGCCGCCTTCGACCTTGATGCGTACCGAACTGACGACCTCTGCGCCGTTCATCTTGAGCAGACCCAGATAAGCGGCGGCTCCGTTCGCAGGATCGAAATAGCGTCGCTGCAGCCCGCCGTAACCGCTCATCTCCTTCCAGAACCCCTCGCCGTTACGAACAGCGACGGTATTCTCGGTGGCGAAGTGATCATCCGTCAGCCGCGCGGCGTCAGGATCATGCTTGAACACTCCCGTCAGGTAAGTATCGAGCGCCTGCCGCAGGCAAGCTCGATCGCAACCGCTCGCATCCTGCTGGGCGTGCGCGGTGGTGACGGTGAACAACAGAGTCGCAGCAAGCGCGGCGCGGGTGATGTGGCGGCGATACATGGGCGACCCCCTCAGGCAAACCTGACAACTGGCTTGACGGCCTTGCCCGTTTCCGAAGCGTGGAACGCCTCGTTGATCTGCGCGAAGTCATAAAACGTGATCAGCCTGTCGAACGGAAAGGACCCCTTCCTGTATAGATCGATCAACAGGGGAATGAAGACATCCGGATTGGCTTCACCTTCGACGATACCCAGCAGACGTCGTCCAGCGCTCATGAAATGAGTTTCATTGAGCACGATCTCGGCATCCGGCGCCGAAGCGCCCACGATGCCGCAGCTGCCATGGGGCGCCAGACTCTCGACGGCACTGCGGATGACCGCGGGAATGCCCGTGGTATCCAGCGCAAAGTTCAGGCCATAACCCGTCAACTTCATCAGTTGTTCCGCGGGATTTGCCTTGATCGGATTGATCGCATGCGTCGCGCCGAGCGTCTGGGCCAACGCGAGTCGCTCGTCGTTCGTATCGATGGCGACAATGATCGCAGCACCCACCACCTTTGCCGCCATCACCGCCGAAAGACCCACTGAGCCCGCACCGAACACCGCGAATGACTTACCCACCGAAACATCGAGCGCGTTCATCACCGCGCCAGCACCGGTTTGAATGCCGCAGGCGAGCGGCCCAAGCAGCTCCAGCGGCACGTCTCGAGGCACCTTCACCACATTCGACTCGTGACAGATGGCATGACTCGCGAAAGAAGACTGGCCGAAGAAGTTGCTGTTGATACGCTCCGGGCCGTTGGACAACGTGCTGCTGCCATCGCCGCGTGCCGCCAGAAAGTTGCGCGGGAAGAACTCATGACAATACGTGCGCGCATGTTCCAGACAGCTCGGACAATGACCGCAGGAACTGAAGGTCATGACGACGTGATCGCCAACCTCGACCTTGCTGACGGCGCTCCCTATCCGCTCGACGACTCCCGCACCCTCGTGCCCCAGCACCACGGGCATGGGGGTTGGCAGCAATCCCTCACGAATCACGAGGTCGGTATGACAAACACCAGTCGCCCTCACCTTGACCAGAATCTCGGTGGGCCGCGGATTCTCGAGGTCCAGTGTTTCGATGCTGAACGGAGCGCCTTTGTTACGCGCAACGGCGGCGGTTATCTTCATATCTAGAACCTGGCCCGTACGCTCAAGAGATATGTGCGCGCGTCGATTTCATACAGGGCTGTCTGCGTCGCGCCAGGTGTACCGGAAACGATGGGCGGAATTTGTCCCGTGATGTTAGTGACGGTCCCACTCAGATCGATCCGGTCCGTGATGTTCCAGCCCGCCACCAGATCGAGATAGTTGAAGCGGCGAACACCTGGAATGGTCGAAGCCGGATTGAGCACCCGCGAGATATCTTTCATCGCATCGATGTACCGCCAACGCAATCCCGCGGACACCGGTATCTGGGCGAATTGATAGCTCAACGTGGTCAGCGAGTGCCAGACCGGCACGGGCGGTGTCGTCGACAGGTTGATCGGAATCGAGCCGGTGTAGTCGATCCATGGAGCACCGGGAACCTGCTGGATCTTGAACTCATCGGTCCACGACACGGTGCTATTCAGATGCAGCTGACCCGCGCGCTCGCCCAAGCCGAGATCGGCGAGGCGCCACATCCAGTCGAGTTCCACATCGAGGCCGGAGTTGCGCAGACCGCCAAGATTCTGCACCGGCTGGAACACCCGGAACGATGCGCCCGGAGTATTTCCGCTATACGGATCGCCGAAATTTCTATCGACCAATTGACAGGACGGATTGCCGGCCGAGTACGTCGGGTTCGCGCCAGAAATGTTGTAACAGTTGTTGAGGACGTACTGATAACCCGACGTGCCGATCGCGTCCGAGATTCGGATGCGGTAATAGTCGAACGACAACTGCATGTGCTCGAACGCCGGGCTGCTGAAGCCAGGCGTCAGCACCGCGCCCAGCGTGATCGTGTTTCCAATTTCCGGTTTCACGAGCAAGGAACCCGATTGAATCGTCCCGGTCGAGGTCAGCAGATACTGGTACGTGCCCACGGTGGAGGCCGGAATACCCTGCGCTACACACAACGCCGTAACCTTGGCCGCGTCGGCTCCGGTGCGCGGTGCCGAGCGATAATCGCAGGGGTCGCCGCCGCTCGGCGGATTGCCCACATTGACCGACACGTTGGTTTGGGCCTGGAACAGGTCGTTGATGTTTGGCGCGCGAATGGCGTGCTCGTAGCCGCCACGAAACAGCAGCGCGCGCGAGGGTCGCCAGTCGGTCGTGAGCTTGTACGTGTTCGCTCCGCCGCTGATGTCGTAGTCGGAATGCCGGAACCCCAGGTTGACATTCAGGGACTGCGCGAGCGGCTTGTCGCGCAGGATCGGGACCAGTACTTCGCCCGCAAGCTCCTTCACGGAGATCGTGCCGGAAGTGGGATGGGCGCCGCCGCCAGCGGGGGTAGCCGGATCACCGAGAACGGCCTGAGCGTCGGGGCTGTAGGAGGACTCCCATCGCCGCCAATCGGCGGTCAGGGCGAAACGAGCCGCGCCGGCCGGCAGGTCGACGATCTTGCCTCCCAGATTGGCCTCGACAGTGCTCTGGTACTCGAGAGTCGTCTCGTGACGGCTGACCTCCAGATAAGCCATGCATTCCGGCGAGATGATGCTGCGGTAGCCCTGAAAGGGATTGAAGCCACCGGCGCAGATGCTGTTGCCGCCGTCGGGCGCACTCAAGAGGGACTGAGTCCGGACGATGGAGGTATTCCCATCGGTAATCGAGGTATTCGCCGAGCGATCATGCATGTAGTAGATGTCCCAATCGAAGTCGACCTTGGGAATCTTGCCGTTCGCGCCGATGAGGTACTGGTCGGTATCGAAGAGCTCCTGGTAGAGCGCCGGCGGGAAGTCCAGGAGGCGCTTGTTGAACGCGAACGGCTGGTCCGGAAGCGGACGACTGGCCAGTATCGGTTTCAGGTCGACCGGAATGAACGGATTGGTGACGGGTATCGAGAGATTGGGCGAAGCGGGCAGCTGCGAATAACTGATCTGCGTGGACACTTTGTTGTAAGTGCTCAGCGCCTGCATGTACACACGCGTATTGTCCGTCAAATCGTAGGTGATCTTGCCGAAGGCCGTCTGACGATCCTGCGGAGTAGTCACCGACGCGTACTGACCGATAGCCAGTACGAGCGCGCCTCCGGAGTTCAGAATGCCCGAGTAACCGCCCGGCGCCACGCCCTGGTAGTTGTAGAACGGCGACCTTTGGGTAAACAGCGTGCCGTTGTCGTTGAAACCCAGTGCGAGACTGTTCGGCACGCCGCCGGCCGGAACACCATACCGGGAAAAATAGGCGTTGACCGCCGCCTGGCTGGGCAGATTCGGTTGGCCGGTTGGAGAAGTCGTCGGGACATACGAGCCCCACGGCAAGGTCGCGCCTTGACCCCCGAAAAAGAAGAAAGGAATCTGATTGCCCTGAATGGCATCGCGCTCCGTGAACTGCAGCGACACCATCGCGTGGCCCCTGCCGTTGGCAAACTCCGAGCCCGCGTTCACATAGTAGTCCTGGTGCCGCCCGAACCCGCCGTTATGGGCACCATAGCTGGCACCGACCTCGAGGCCATCGATGTTCTTGGTGATGATGTTCACGACACCGGCCATCGCGTCCGAGCCGTAGGCCGCGGAGGCGCCACCGGAGATGACCTGAATGCTATCGACGATCCCACTGGGGACCTGATTCAGGTTCGCAACGCCGGTGCCATCCGTTGGCGACAGGCGCCGGCCGTCGAGCAGCACCAATGTGCGCTGCTGTCCAAGCCCGCGAAGGTTGAGCGTTGCGCGGCCGCCCTTGGGGCCATTCGAGTTGTAGTTCTCGTCCTGGCCGTTCATGAACTGAGGCAGCTGCTGAAGAGCCGTCTCGACGTTGATCTTGCCCGAAGCCTGGAGGTCCGACCCCGAGACGCTGACTATCGGTTGCTGCGAGACGAAGTCCGGTCGCGAAATTCGCGTACCGGTGACCAGCACCTCGGCGGGAGCCTCGGCTTCATCGGAGGATGAAGACCGCGCGGACGAATCGGTTTCGGTGCCGCGCGCGCCTGCGACGGTCTGCGTATCGATTCCGGTCCGATCTTCCTGAGCAAGGCGCAGTGCGGGCCCGACGTCGGAAGCGTCCGTCGTCGGCTTCGCGGCCTCCCTGGGCGCGGTCACCATCACGGTCTTGTCGTCGAGGAAACGATGTTTCAGTCCCGTACCGGCGAGAAGCATCGACAATGCCTGATCCAGCGTCAGTTCCGCCTTGAGTGCAGGCGCGTCCCGGCCCTCCACGGACTGCGATTCGAAAAGGACATTGGTGCTGGTCTGGCTGCCCAGGGCGCGCAACGAAGCGGCCAGGGGCTGCGACGGCAGATCGAAATGGATGCGGTTCTGAGCGAAGACTGGCGATGCGACGGCGACAGCCAGCATCAAAAGCCAGTAAAACAAGGCTTTTCTAATCATCTCTTGCCCCCTCGAGTCGGACCCTGATCTCGCGACGTTCGCGCAGGGCCTATAGGTTTGACGTGCGGCGATGAAAAATCCTCATCAATGGCGCGAGGGCATCGCCGATGAGGCGTCCGAGACGGGGCGGAAGATCGTCAGTCCGGCGAATCGGAAATTACGATGCGGCGTTGTTCGTGATCGACAGACAGGTGATAGGCCTCACCCACCGCCTGGGCGAAACGCACCGAATCACCCGCGCGGAAAATGCCGCTGACGCGAATCTCCGCGGCCGCCGGATCGTCGAGAACCAGTTTGACGGCGCTGTAGCGGTTCATCTCCTCCACAGCATCCCGCAGGCGGGTCTTGTCGAGGATGATCTCGCCGCGGCGCCAAGCGATGACTTCGTCGATCGGAGGTTCGTCGATCGACGCCGGTTTGCGTTCGCTAAATGTCAACCGCTGTCCTGACTTCAGAACAGTTTCCTTCTTGAGTCCCCCGGCTGTAACTCTGAGCCTCCCTTCGACCAGCGTGACGACGAGTTGCCGGGGGTCGCGACGAACGACGAAGGAGGTTCCCAGGGCGACGACTTCCTTGTCACCCGCCGTCACGACGAAGGGACGTTGGGGATCCTTGGCGACATCGAACAATGCCTCACCCGTATCGAGGCTGACATGGCGGTGCGTCGCGTCTTCCTTCACGAACAGCGTCGTATCGGTGTTGAGAAAAATGCGCGTGCCGTCATCCAGCGTCAGCATGCGTTGCTCGCCGACCGTGGTCGATACCGCGGGTGTCGAGCGGGAGAGAAACACCGTGGCGCCGACGATCACCGCACTCAATGCAGCGGCCACTGCGAAATAGGACCGCCTGGAAAAGCGCCCCGGCTGCCGATCGACAAATGGATCCGCCATGCGCGGCAGCGCGCCGCCCGGAATGCCGCCGCCGATCTCCCACGCTTCGGTTGCGAGCTCGAAGGCTCTGGTGTGCGCAGGGTCCGCCTTCAGCCATTTTCGCAAGCCGCTTTCCAGCGCCCGCGAACGGCCGGAGCTGTGCAAGCGGGCCACCCAGACCGCGGCTTCGGCGCGAACGGAATTCGGCAGCGGGGCTACTGTTGATCCTGATAAATCCTGTTTCACTGGTGTTCCACCATGTCCATGAGTGACAGCACCGCCCTCGCAATATGCTTCTCCACCGCGCTCAAGCTGATGCCGAATCGTGTCGCGATCTGGGCGCAGCCGACGCCCTCCACACGATGCAGGAGAAAGATTTCACGGGTCCGTGGTCCCAACTCGTCGAGCACGGCCGCCACCTTGATGAGACGTTCCGAAACGGCGAAATCCTCATCAGGAGTCGGGCGGATGTCGATCAGCGACAGACTTTCAATCGGCTCCTCCGAGTAGAGATCGCGATGTGCCTTGCGGTGGGTATCGACGAGAAGATTGAGCACCGTTCGGGTGAGAAAGGCGTCCTGCTGCTGCACCTCCTCTTCCTGGCAATAGATATGCAGGCGGAGGAACGCCTCCTGAATCAGGTCGTCCGCGTCGTCGCGCGACTGGCCCCTGCGACGCAGGAGACTGCGGAGTTGGCGGATTCGCTCTTTCAGCCCATTCATGGGCACAAGATGGCATAGACCAGTCGTGCGAGACCAGCCCCGGCGAGTTGATGAGGATTTCGCGTCGTCATACGTCAGACCTGTAACGATCTCGATTTCTTTGGCGCAGGACTGCGAGAAGCCGGCCGCAGCAGAGCAATGAAGCCGCGGTGGTCGTTCGTGGGCGCGTTTTGGCGCGTGCTCGGAAGTCAGGAGTATTGAAGGTGACTGACAGACTATCTCGTCGCTCTTTCCTCCTGACGGGCGCCGCGGCGGCTAGCTCGGTTGCGCTGACACCAGCGGCGGTTGCAGCGGAGACCGCGCGCATCCGCCGTCCCAAATCGCCCGCCGGAGCGTCGGGAACGATCTGGATCGGCGGCGATCTTCAGGTGAATCGTATCGGGCTCGGCACCACGGAGTTCACGACCGGCAAGGGCGTCGTGAATGGGGACCCGGCGACCATCCGCGCCTTGCTTCGGCGCGCAGTCGCTCTTGGCGTAAACCATATCGATTGCGCTGATGCCTACGGTTCCGGTCTCGTCGAAAGCCTCTGCGAAAGATTTATTTACGACGCGCTGTACCCGTATCCGGCGGATCTGGTGATCGCAACCAAAGGCGGTCAGCTTCGGGGTGTCCCTGGAGCCGCGCAATGGCAGACACTCGATGGTCGGCCGGAACATTTGCGCGCGGCGTGCGAAGGAAGCCTGAAGCGACTCAGGCTTGAACAGATCCCGCTCTACTACATGCACGAGCCCGATCCCAAGGTTCCGTATGAGGACTCCGTCGGAGAACTGGGAAAGCTGCAGAAGGAAGGCAAGATCCGTCACATCGGCGTCAGCAACGTCACCGCCGATCAGCTTGCCACGGCGCGCGCGCTGGTTACCGTAGTCGCGGTACAGAACCGATACAACATTCTGTCCAGGCAGGCGGACGACATCCTTGCGTCCTGCGAGCGCGCAAATACAGCCTTTATTCCCTATTCGCCGCTCGGCGGGCGGGACGCGGCAATCGACGGTCGCGATGCGCGGCGTGAGGATGCCCGGCTCGCAGGGCTGAAGGCGCTCGCGGAAGAGAAACATCTCACGCTGCCCAACTTGGTAGTGGCGTGGCTGCTGGCACGCTCGCCCGTAATGCTGGCGATTCCCGGGACTACCAAAATCGCGCATCTGGAAGACAACATCGCGGCGGCCAGGATTCACCTGACGAAAGAAGAAATGACGCGCATAGAGCAACTCGGTTAGTCACGGAGCGGATGGGGGGCTGATGAGATCGATAATTCCGCTCGCAGTTGTGACCGCGGTTTACTTTGCTAGTGTCGGCGCTCAGTGTGTAGCGGCACAGCCAACGGCGCCGGCGCCGCGCCAGGGTCATGGTGTGCGGGCGGCCGATGATGCCAGAGAGCCCGCGGTACTGGCCGCTTGCGAAAGCCCGCCTCCCCCAGCTGACGGTTCCCCCTCACGAGCCGCGCCCCCGGCGACATCGCCCACGCCACGCGAGTACACGGTGACCGCGATCCCGCGAGTGATCGCTGCCGGGCAACGATGGAAGCAGCTCTGGAGCGAGAGCGGTCTCCAGGCGAACTCGCTGAGCTTCTTTATCGCCGACGGCATCATCGCCGCGGACGACGGTGGCATTCTGATTCCTCGGGCCGAGAAGAGCGAAGTGATCAGACTCGCTGAAGACGGCAAGGTAAGCGTTGTTTACAGAGATACCCATACTGGCGGAGCGCTTACGAGAAGTAAGCACGGAACGCTATTCGTAGCGCAACGCGAGTTGAACCCGGCGATCTGGCAGCTGGCCCCCGAGCGCAAGCTACTCGCGAACCGCTATCAAGGTGATCCGCTGGACTGCCTGGGCTTCGGTCTCAATGATCTGATGGCCGACAACAAGGGCGGTGTGTACTTCACCATGGGCGGGCTCTACTACGCGGACCCGCGTGGCAAGATCACCAGGTACGATGAGAATCTGCACACCAACGGTATCGTTCTCAGTCCCGACGAGAAGATTCTGTACGTCACCGCTGACGCCGATCTCGTTGCATTCGATGTCCAACACGACGGCTCGCTCACGCATCAGCGGGTGCTGCTCACCCTGCCAGACGGCTATGCCGACGGCACTGCAATCGACAAGGACGGGCGCATTTATGTGAGCGGCGACGCCGGGGTGCGTGTGGTGGCGCCAGACGGGAATTATCTCGGCACGATTCCGACTCCTCGCGGCGTGATGAGCGTAACGTTCGGGGGCCTCGGCAAGAAGACACTGTTTGCCTTGATGAGCACTTCTTACGGCGACCACACAACCGCTCAGATCATCGCCATCCCGCTGCTCGCCGCGGGCTATCCGGAGCGGGCCAAGTAGCATCGGCCCAGTGTGAGAACGAAAGAGTTCCTGTCGGGCGCCTTGATGGCGCTGATCAGCATGGCCCCGCTGCTCGCGCGGAGTGCCGAGCAGGCCGCCGATCCAAAGCGGACGCCTGGCGTATCCGGTACGGTTGACCCCAATCGGGCCTCGTTCCTGGCGGCGGCCCACTGCAGGAACTCGCCGCCCGAACAGGCGCCAATAACTCTTCGGCCGGACGCTCCGTTCGTCGACGTGGCGACCGCGGAGATTGCAGGTGTCGTCACGGCCGGGCAGCACTGGAAGATTCTCTGGGAACAGCCGGGCAATGCCGACGGTATCGTTGGATTCGATGACGGCAGTGTGTGGGTTCCGGTGGTCGAGCACAGCAATGTCGTGCGGATAGACAAAACGGGGAAGATCTCGATCGCCTACAACGACACGTATGCCGGCGGGGCTCTGGCCGCGAATGCCAGGGGACAGGTGTTCATCGCCGAGCGCGCGCTCAATACGGCTGTCTGGATTCTGAAGCCCGGGCGCAAGCTCCTCGCAAACACGATCCGGGGCGAACCGTTCGAATGCTCGGGGCCGTTTCATCAACGACATCGCGGCGGACAACAAGGGCGGCGTCTACATGGCGATGGACCGCATCTACTACATCAACCGAGAAGGCGTCGTCATAGGCCCGCTCAGCAGCGTCGCGGGCAATGGCCTGATCCTGAGCCCGGATGAAAAAAACGTTCTACACGACAGGCCGCCTAGCTTCCGCAGGGGGCCCTGCGGATGGCGGTAATGCTGTTACCCAGGGTCTCGTTGCGTATGACGTGCAGCCGGACGGTTCGCTGACCCGTGAGCGTCAATTCGCCGACACGTGTTCCGACGGGCTCGCGGTCGATGCGGAGGGACGCATTTACTGCGCCGAGGCTGAGACTCCCGATCCTGCGAACCCCACAAAGTCGATCGTCGGGATCGGCGTCGTGAGCCCGGATGGGAAAATCCTGGGCGTTATCCCGCAGCCCAGGCGTCTGGTCACGCTGGCGTTCGGCGGCCCGGACAAGAAGACGCTGTTTGCCGAAGGCAGTCGGCCGATTCAGGTCGTGTCGATCCCGATGATCGCGCAAGGTAACCGGGCGCGGCCAAAGTAGGACGGAAACGTCGTTCCGGACGTTTATCCGTGCCGCCGGAACATTCGCGCCGCGAGCAACAGCGCGCCCGCCGCCACCAGCAAGGACGCGGGCGCCACGATCATCGCGTAGCGTATCGAGTTGCCGGCGTGAGTCGCGCCGAGGGAATCGCTGAGAACGCCGACGAGCAGCGGACCCAGCCCGTTGCCTATCACGCCGGCCATCACGACGAGCACCGACACGGCGAACGCTCTCATGCTCGCCGGCACCAGCTCCAGCGCCAGGGCGAAACAAGGGCCGGTCTTGATCGCCCACAGAAAAGCCTGCAGCCCGAACGTGAAGAGCGCGAGCGTCGGGGAATCCGTGAACAGAAAGGTGAGCACCGTCGGCACCGCCAGCACGAGCGCAAGACCGGGGATGAGCAACGTCCCAACGCTTCTCGCCCGTGCGGTTCACCATGTAGGTCGTGAGAAAGCCGCCCGCGAGCGAACCGAGGAACCCGCCGATCCCGCTCGCAGGGCCCGCCGCGCTGGCGACCTCCGCAACATTCAACCCATGAACCCGGATCAGGAAAGCGGCACCCCACGCGCTGAGCGATGTCGACGACACGGCGCTGGTCGACATGGCTACGAGAATGAGCAGGTACACAGGCTGACGAAGCAGAACGCGGCTCGACTTCCAAAGCGATGGCGGCGCCTGACCGCGTTCACTCACGGAGTCGAAACCGCCACGCGCAGGCTCAGCCAGCGTGAAGAAGACGATGCCACAGAGGACGAGGCCGACCGCTCCGGCGACGACGAACGCGGTTCGCCATCCATAGCGGTGCGCGATGAGACCCGCTCCAGCCGTCGCCACGAGCCCCAGGAAGACCGCGGACTGAAAAATGCTCACGGCGCGCGTGCGCCGCTCCCGCGGGAAATAGTCCGCAATGAGCGACATCGAAACCGGTACAGCCGCCGCCTCCCCGATCCCCACGCCGATGCGCGCCACCAGCAGCATCGTGAATCCCGTCGCGAGGCCGAACACGGCGGTCATGACAGACCAGAGGCCGATTCCAAGCGCGAGAATCATGCGGCGATTGCCGCGATCGGCCCAGCGGGCGATCGGTATCCCGGCCAGCACGAAGAACACGGCAAAGGCGAAGCCGGTGAGCAGCCCGAGTGAGGTGTCGGAGATCCCCAGATCCCGCTTGATCAGCTCCGCCAGCAGGCTGACCAGAGTTCGGTCGACGGCGTTGAGGATGTTTGCCATCGCCAGCAGGAGCAGCACATAGCCGGAATACCAAGTGCGACCTGCGATGGGCATACACAATATTATGCATGCCGCGCCTGACTGCCGTGCGGCCATGCATTATGCTGCCAGCACACATGAGGAAGCCCACGCCAAGAAGGCCCCGCACCTCCCCCAGCAAGCATCCAACCCTGGACGATGTGGCGGAGATGGTCGGAGTGTCACCCTCGACCGTATCTCGCGCGATGAGCTCTCCCCTGCGCGTTTCAAAGCGCACACGCGAGCGTATCGAGGCGGCCGTCGCGAAGATCGGCTTCGTGCCGAACCTGCTCGCGGGCGGGCTCGCCTCGAACCGAAACCACATCATTGCGTTCGTCGTTCCGACGATCTCGCTGATGATGTTCAACGAATCCGTGCAGCTCATCGTGAGCCAGCTGTCGGCAGCCGGTTATCGCGCTCTTCTGATGTACGGCCGACGCACGCGCCCGAGATGGATAAGGTGATGCTCGATGTGCTGAGCCTGCGGCCCGACGGCGTGGTCCTCATGGGCGCCGATCTCAGCGACGCGGCCCGCGAGCGGCTCACCAGGCGACGCGTGCCCGTGGTCGAAGTCTGGGACATGCCAGACGATCCCATCGACATGGTGGCCGGCTTCTCGCACAAGCAGGTGGGGCGCGCAATCGGCGAGTATCTTCTTCGGCGCGGCTACGAGCGGCCACTGCTGGTGTGGGCCACGGGATCGCGCGCGGTGACGATGCAGGAATCGCTCTCGTATGTGTTCGTGCACGGAGGCCGAGCGCCTCCAATCATTCGACCCTGCAAGTTTCCGCCGGACTTCACGGACGGTCGCGAGGCCATGCGCGCGGCGCTCGCATCGGAGCCGCGCCCCGATGTCGTGGTATGTCTTTCGGACTGGGCCGCGCACGGCGCCCTGGTCGAGGCGCGACATCACAACCAGCGTGTGCCTCAGGACGTCGCGGTGATGGGGTTCGGAGATCTCGACTTCGCATCCCAGCTCGAACCGTCGCTGACGACGGTGCGCATCAACCAGGCGCAACTCGCCAACGCGGCGACCGAGTGCCTGCTTCAGAGGCTGAGGGGCTCATCCCCGGCGAATCCGCTGGTGAACGTCGAGGCTGCGCTCATCGAGCGCGACAGCGCCTGAGCGGCGGGCCGGCGGCCGCGCGCGGTCAGTTCGGTGGGCTGAGCCTCAAGAGCTCTCCGGCCGGCTCGGCAGTCAGGATGTACAAGGCGCCCTCGGGCCCCTGACGAATATCGCGAATTGCGTTTGCCACGCTCGACGAGCAGCGGCTCCTCCGCGATCACACGATTCCCATCGAGCTCGAGGCGAATGAGTCGCTTGCCTGCCATCGCACCCACGAATACGGAGCGCTTCCAGGCGGGGAACAGCTCGCCCGTATAAAAAAGAAGACCCGAAGGCGCGATGGAAGGCGTCCAGAAGTACACGGGTTGCTCGAGACCGCTCTGCGCGGTCTTGCCACCGCTGATGAGATCCCCCGAATACTCGCGGCCATAGCTGATGAGCGGGAAACCGTAGTTTCGGCCCGCGCGCACGATGTTCAACTCGTCTCCGCCGCGCGGTCCGTGCTCCACGGTCCACAGGTCTCCCGTGTGCGGGTTGAGCGTGGCGCCCTCCACGTCCCGCAACCCATACGCAAAAATCTCGGGCCGCACGCCGGCCCGCCGGATAAACGGATTGTTTCGCGGGATCGAGCCATCCGGCATGACTCTCAGCACCTTGCCGTACGTGTTGCCGAGCCGCTGCGGCTCCAGGTCCACGGGAATACCACCGCCCGCCGGCGGAGCGGCCGCGACGAGAAGCGAGCCATCGCGCGCAAAGACCAGACGCCGGTCGCCGCCCTCGAGGATCACCTTTACGTCTTCGAGATGCCGCTCGTCGGTGGACAGCCGCGCGCGCGCGACACGCTCGAAGCCGAAGGGCTGCTTCTCGTGCTCGCCGGCGGGCAGTTTGAGCCAGTCGATCCAGGCTTCGAGAGTCGCCGCTCGATCGTTCGGTCGCGGTGCGTAGTACGTGAAATATAAAACTCGGTTTCGCGCGAATTGCGGATCGAGTACCACATCGTGCAACCCTTCACCGGCAATCGTCTTGATCGGTGGCAAACCCTCGATAGGCGGCGACTGGACGCCGTCGCGAGAAATGATGCGGAGCCGACCGGGTCGCTCCGTGACCAGCATGCGTCCGTCCGGCAGAAAGGCCAGCGACCAGGGCTGCACGAGCCCGCTCGTCAACTCCTGCACCTGGAATTTCGAAGGCGTCGCTGGCGCGGGCGTGCGCGTCTGGTTCGGGAACGCGGGGGTCGGTATGTAGTCTTCCGGAGCCACCGCGCGCCCTGAAGCGCCGGCGGCCGCGGCAGGAAGTGGCGACGAAGCGGACGACGGCTGAGCCGCTGGTGGCTGCGCTGACGAGGATGGTTGCGAAGGCGCGGCGGACACGGCGCTGGCCGATGTCTCCGCGCGTACTGCGCCGGCAACGGCTCGTTGCGCCTTCAAATCGAAGTTCACCTCCACGCGAAACGGCACCGTGTCGGCACCGCTCCACGGCCCCGTGCCGACGCTGAAGGTGCTGCGATCGAGGCTCGCGCTTCCCTTCAGGGTCAATTCCGCAGCACCGCTCGAAGCGGTGAATGAAATCGTCACGGGCTTTCTGATTCCACGCAAGGTCAGCTCGCCGGTGGCTTCGAACGCATCCGGCGCCCGGCCGCGACGGATGTCGCTCGCGACGAAGCGGGCCTGCGGAAACAACTTCGTCGACAGCCATTCCGAACCGATCAACGCACCGTCCTGCTCTTCGACGCCCGTCTCCACCGAACCGGTGTCGATGCTGACGATGAGCTGCGAATGCGGGAGGTCGTTCGGGTCGAACGCGATCCGCGCGTTCCATTTCTTGAAGGTGCCCTTCACAGGCTCGCCGCTATACGCGCTCACGAAACCGAGCTGAGGACTGCGAGGAGTCGGTAACCCAGTCGGTGGCAGCCGATGCCGTCGTCGTGGCCAGAGCGAGCGCGGCGAAGAGCGCCAGTGTCGATCGTGTCATGGAATCAGGTGCCTATGAGCCAGGAAGCCAGTGTGACCGGGCCGCTTTTGCACCAGCCTTCGTGAAGCACTTTGAGGCCGCGGTCACGCGCGCACTCGCTCACGATCGCGAAGTCCGAATACAGCGTGAGGCCGGCCATGCAAGCCTCTTCGCGCTCCAGGAATTCCGCGAGGGGTCCTCGCCAGAGGCTGACGATGCACTCGTTCGTGCCGAACGTGCGGACGCCATGCGCCACCTGCAGCTGCGCGAACTCGCGTGCCGCGAGATATCTCGGCTCATAGAGGGCCGCGTGAACGCGAGTCGATTGGATACTCCTCGACGCTGGGCCGCTCGAAGCAGCGCTCGCGGCGTCCGCTCGCGGGGAAAGGCGCGGATCCGCTTCGGCAGCTCGACCGCAATCCGCACCGCCCGCCACCGAGAGGGCAGCGCTCATCGAGCTCGCGATCAGGAATTCGCGCCGGTGCATGCTCTACTTCGACTCCGCGTCGCGCGCGCGGGTGAGATAGTCCACGATGGCGTGAAGCTCCGCGTCAGACACCTCGGCCCGTGTGATGCGCGGCATGCTCACGATGCCATTACGTACGACGTGCTCGACGTAAGCGGCATCGAGATTGGCGCGCTCGGCAAGCAGCGCATTCGCGGGGCCGAGCCGCCGGCTCAGCATGAAAGTGCCCGTACCGCCTTGCAGATGACACATTCCGCATCGGGCTTGAAAGAGAGTCTTGCCCTCCTCCGTTCCCGAGCCAGGCGCTTGCGCGGCAACCAGAAATCCGCACACCACGACTGCAATGGCAAAGCGAACCCGGGCGCTCAAGCGCGCTCCTTGCGATAGGACTTCGGCCAGATGCCGGATTTGCCCGGCGCGAGAATGCCGACGGGATCGATCGCGTCCTTCAGTCTCTCATTGAGCCGAAGCAAGGCGTGACGATTGAAATCGAAGGAACGCGCCACCTGATCCATGTAAGTCAGATGGGTGCGGTACTCGCCATAGCCCGCTCGCGCGGCATCGTCCACCAGCGCGGCAAAGAGTTCCCTCGTGCGCGTCGTCATCGCGGCGTCGTCGCGGTCGTAGATCATCAGATTCACGTTGATCAGATGCCGGCCGCACACATAGAAGGTGCTCGAGAAGTCCACGCCATATTCCTGGTAGCGCTTACGCGTTCGTGCGAGCTGCTCCAACACGAGCTTTCCGTCCGGCGGCAGTATTGGCGAGAATCCGAGGTGCCCGCCGCGCCCGCCATGCCAGTTCACGATTTGCAGGGGGAAAACGCCTGGCGCAGGCGCGCCGCCCGGACCACTGTCACCGCGCTTCCAGCGTGTGATCTCGAACTTCCGCTCCGTGTGTGCGGCAAAGGCCTTCTCGATGACCGCCCGATGCGCTTCGTTCACCTCCGGCAATCCCTGGAGCTTGAGATTGACGTTCCACCAGCCCGCGCCCGTCTTCTTCAGAATCGCGGCGACCGCCTCATCCGGCAGAGCGCCTTCGCCCTCGTACCACTCGCGCCGCTGACTCGTGGTGGTAGCCGAACCCATGTAGCTGGCAATGCCGACATTGTGCGGGATCACGCCACTGAGCCGCAGCGGCGTCAGCACTTCGGTGAGCCAACCGATGTCCCGCGGCTGAGGCAGCGCCATGCGCATCGTCAGAGTGGCCTCGGGTTCCGGCATCAGCCAGAAGCCCGCTTTCGTGACGACCCCGAAGTTCGACTGCACGAACATCTGATCCCACGCCGGGCCGAAGCCCGACTTGAACAACGGCCACGTGGCGCTGTTCGTCATCGCCCCCGAGCCCGTGCGCACCAGCTCTCCATCCGGCAGCACGACCTCCAGGCCGCAAAGACTTGCCGCGTGCTCGCCATACGGCGCGGCGCTGAAGCCGCGCTCGAGGGCGTTGCCCACAACGCTCCCCCACGCGTTGCCCGGAATTCCATCCAGAGCGGAATGCGGTTGCGCGTAAGGTGCTCGTGCAGATCGAAGAACCCCACGCCAGGCTCGATGATGCAGTACCCAAGATCGGCATTGACCTCGAGAATGCGCTTCATGCGAGTGAGATCGAGCACCACGGTGCCCGGCATGGCGGGCGCGGACCCGCCATAGCCGTAGTTCTTGCCGCGCGAAATCGGCCAGAGCGGGATGCGGCGCTGGTTCGCGATCCGCACCACTTCCTGAACCTGTTCCGTGCTCGAGACCACCAGCGCCGCGCTCGGCGCATGAGTGATCTCGTTTCCGGGCGCGTAGAGATCGAGGTAGGTCTCCCGATCTGTGTCCGTAGCGAGCACGTGCTCCTTGCCGAGCACGCGTTCGAACGCGGCAAGCGCCGCGCCGAACACCCCCTGCGACACTCCGCGCGGCAGGATGAGCTTCACAGGATCCCTCCTTCGTTCAGCTCAGAAATTCAGCCGAAAGCCCAGGCGGTACATGCGGCCCAACGGGTCGTACAGCGTCGGGTTGTAAGCGCCCGTCGAAGACGGAGCGGGTGGCGGATCCTGGTCCGTCAGGTTGTTGATCACGCCGTACACCTGCACGTCGGCCGTATCGTTGGCGAGCTTGAAGCTGTAACTCGCGGACAGGTCGAGATACGTGCGGCCCGGCGTGCTGTTGTTCGAAATGCTGGCCGGCGACGTGATCGAATAACCCGCCTGATCGGGCCCGATGAGCGAATTGTCATACCGTCCATCGGTGAACCAGTGCACTCGCAGGGACGTGGCGAACGGGCCATGCGAGAAGTCGAGGCTGGTATCGACTTGCCAGTCAGGAACACCGCTCACCTGCGAGGTGGGCTGACCGTCCTGGCCCGAGCGGTCGATCTTCGTGCCGTCGACGAACACCGTGGTGAGCTTGCTGACGCGAGTGCCGAGCACACGCAGCCCGATGCGCGACGCCTCGCCGATCGGTCGGTCGTAGCCGAGCTCGATGTCAAACCCCTTCGTGATCAGCTCGTTCAGGTTGAATGAGAGGTTGTAGATCGCCGTGATCGTGCCGCCCGCATTACGCGTGATGTACTGGCAGTAACTCTGATCGCCCTGGAAACACCGGTTCACGATGGTCTGCGCACCGAGCGTGCCAATGGCCTCGTCCAGCGAGATGTCGAAGTGGTCGACGGAGAGGCGGAAGCGGCCGCCGAGAATCTCGCTCGGTGGCTGCAGCACCACGCCGAAGGTCGTGGTATCGCCAATCTCCGGCACGAGGTTCGGGTTGCCACCGGCGACCGTATTGGAGTTGATGTCCTGGTTCGTCACCGGATCGCGCACGAGCGCGATGCCGCTGGTCAACGCGCCATACAGCTCCACCATGTTCGGCGCGCGAATGTCGCGCGAGCGAGTGGCGCGAACGCGCAGCAGATCGATCGGCTCCCACACCAACCCGCCCTTCCACGTGGTGACGCTGCCCGAAGTGCTGTAATTGGTGCGACGGACCGCCGCATTCACCTCCAGCGACTTCGCCATCGTCACGTTCGCGGCCAGCGGGATCGCGGTTTCGAGGTAGCCTTCCTTCACTTCGATGCTGCCGCCGATCGGCGTGACGTTACCGGTGTAGAAACGCGATGCCGTGCTGATCGGATCGGCCGTGCCCTCGATCTTGTCCTCGCGATATTCGAGACCGGCGGCGATCGACGCGGCACCGGCCCAGGTATCGAACACCTTGCCCTGCACGTTGGCGGCGACGACGTTCTGCTCGAGATCCGTGCTCGAATCGGACGTGCCGGTGAAGTAGGCAATGCTTTCCGGCGACATGAGACCGCTGCCGAACGGGTTTGCCGGCTTGCACCCGTTGGTCGGGTTCGTGAGGGTGCTGCGGCAGACGATATTGCCGTTCGCGTCGCGAACCGCGTCGACGGCGAGCAGGAAATTGGTCGGGATGGGGTTGTGGGGCGAGATCTGCCTGAAGTTGGTGTGCCCGTACTGGTAGTACGCGTCCCAGGTCCAGCCACTGCCAATCTTGCCGTTCAAGCCGGTCGCCACGCGATAGGTCTTGCGCGTGACGTCCGCGAGCTCACCGACCGTGGGCTGCAGAGTGATGCGGCCGAGTCCAAACGACGCGACGTTGAGCTGATCCATCTGCGTGCCCAGCGATGCGGGCAGATAGGCGTTGTCGCGCCGGATCGTAATATTGCCGGTGCTGCGCAGGTCCGTGACGTAGTTACCGCCCGATGCGCGGCCGTAGGAACCTTCGAGGAATCCCTGCAGGCTGTCCGTGAAATCGAACTTCGCATGCGTGTAGCCGGTGTGAGCGATCGAATTGCTCCCGCAGCGGGATCTCCACGTGAAACCAGTTCTTCTCCGGCACCACATTCTTGCCGCTGCTGTCCGTCGCGAGCGAATAGAACGGGCTCGTGATGGACCCGTACTGGAAAGGTGTGGAGGAAACCGTGCCGTTGGCGTTGAACTGCGTGCCGCGCAGAGGGCCCGAGGTGATGAGGCCGTTGTCCGTGATCGTCGAAGTGATCACCTGCCCCAGCACCGTCGCAGGGAAACCGCCGGCGCCCGCACCGCCAGGGTTGCCGATGAGATACCAGGTCGCCAGGCCGTTGGGAGAGCACCAGCTGCGGGAGAAACAATCCCCTGCGCGGCCGTCATTCAGGTACTCGACGCTACCGACGATGTGACCTCGTCCGCCGAACAGCGCCATGCCGCCCGCCAGCGAGACCTGGGTTTCCGGCGCGTCGTTCTCGGCCGTGCGGCCGTACTGGACCTGGCTGCGGACGCCGGTGAAGTCCTTGTCGAGAATCATGTTGACGACACCCGCCACCGCGTCCGAGCCGTAGGCCGCCGAAGCGCCTCCCGTCACGACCTCCACACGCTCGATGAGCGCATTGGGCACGAGGCCGGCGTCGAAGGTGCCGTCACGCGTCGCCGGAACGAACCGCCGGCCGTCGACCAGCACGAGTGTGCGGTTGGCGCCGAGAAAACGCAGATCCACCACGTTCGCGCCCGCGTTGCCCGCGCCGAAGATGCTGGTGGTCGGCGTGGTTTGCGCACGAAACGAAGGAATGCGGTTGAGCGCGGCGGCGAAACTCGTGTCGCCCGTCTTCTGCAACTCGGCGGCGCTCAGCACGGTGACCGGCGTCGGAGCCTCGAACCCTTCGGCGCGCTGGATGCGCGAGCCCGTCACCGTGACTTCTGAAACGGCTGCGTCCGATGCGTCCGTCGCGGGCGCGCTCTGGGCGAACGCCGCGGTAAATGTACCCAGGAGGGCGGTGCCAAGGGCCGCCTTCACACAAAATCGAACGTGTCTCCGGGCCGACGGAATGCAAGCGCTTGTCATTGTTCCCCCCTGATACCTAGACGATGATCCGGGATGCTTGATACATCCACTATTTAGCCGCCGCAGCGTGGATCCGCGCGACGTCACCGGCTTGCAGTATCAGTCCGCCTCTCGCAGTATTGCAAGCGCTTGCAGTACACGCTGACCGCGCCGCAGGCATCCAGCCGGACCCGGCCTCGGTATCACTATCGAGGCTCCCGGCGCGATACGGGGGGGGTTGTCATGAGAACGTCGCTTCACTTCAGCCGCACGCTCGTTGCGGCCGGAATCCTCACTCTGCTCGGGGCTCGCTGGCGCCGCGCCTCTGCCTCGCGGCAACTTCGGAACAGGCGCAGATCGATGCGCTCCGTGCGCAAGTCGCGACCATGGCGCGGGAACTGGGCTACGTGCGCGACCGCCAGGCCATCCTCGACTGCCTCAAGCGCTACACACGCGGCGCCGACCGGCATGACGTTGAGCTCATCAAGAGCGCCTTCTGGCCCGATGCCTCCATCAGCTACGGCAAGCCGATCTCCGTGGAGGAGTTCGCGCAGTGGGGCAGCGGGCGCTACATCGAGTACACAAACGAAGAGCTGCCGTGGTGATGACAGCCGCTCACCCAGGAGACTGCCGAATGCGATCGATCCTGCTTGCCTGCATTACCCTCGTTACGCTGAGCGCTTCGATGCCGGCTCCCGCGCACCATTCGACGGCTAACTTCGACGCGACGAAGTCGATTACGATCACGGGTACCGTGACGTACTTCGCCTTCACGAACCCCCACTCGTACTTCGACATGGACGTGTCTGACAAGAAGGGCGCCGTGCATCACTACAAGATATTTACCGTTGCCAAGGTAGTGATGACGCGCAATGGATGGGTGATCGGGGATCTCAAAGCGGGCGACAAAGTCACCGTGATCGGCAACCCGGACCGGAAGGAACCCAGTTACATGTATCTGCAGAAAATCACATTCGCGAGCGGCAAGGAGTGGAGCCGCGAGAGGGTGTTCTGATGTCACGCGGATGGCTCGTCATCGTCGCGCTGCTGGGCGCGCTGAGCGGCTGCGAAAAGGCCAGCGCACCGGCTGCGAACGAAGCGCCGGGCGGAGCGCCCGTCGATATCGCCGGCACGTGGCTTCCCGACGCGAGTCGCGCCGAGCCTTGGCCGGCGCAGCTGCCGCTCACACCCGCGGCGCGCGGCATGATGGATCAATTCAACCCCGCCGAGCACGACCCGACCGGCTTCTGCATGCCGCTGGGAACGCCGCGGAACATGCTGCAGACGGAGTATCCGCTCGAGATCGTGCAGACTCCGAAGCGAATACTGATGGTGCTCCAGCCCAATCTCGCGAACTCCGAAGTCCGGCGCATTCCGCTCGATGGCAGCGCCCTGCCGGAGGTCACCCGATCCGTCGTGGTTCGGCACTTCACGTGGCCGGTGGGAAGGCGGAACGCTCGTCGTGGAAACGATCGGCCTGCGACCGGATGCGCTCGTCAGCGGCAACGGCCTCAAGCACAGCGAAGCGTTGCACGTCATCGAGCGGCTGAGCGTCGCCAACGATCCCGAACGTGGCCGCGTGCTGACCGATGAGATCGAGCTGCGCGACCCGATGGCCTATGAGCAACCGTTGAAGACTCGCCGCTACTTCGTTCACGCGCCGCAGGCGCAGCTTCGAGAGCCCGCGGGCTGTATCGAGTTGCAATGGATCGACAAAACCTGGCGGCAGCGGCTCGAAGAGCACTCCGCGGCGGGACGCAAGGCGGGGGGATCCAAATGAATACACTGATCCGAGGCGCCCTTCTCTCCTGTGCGGTGCTCGCACTGATCGCTTTCGATCGTGGCAATCCGGCGAGCGCCGCCACGGCAACGGACGGCGCGGTTGCGAAACCGGATTCTCGGGCGTGTGGCTGCCGAACTCAAAGGAAATGGGCCACTGGCCGGAGGAGCGGCCGTTCACTCCAGCGATGGCGGAGTTGCGGGCGAAGTGGACGAAGGCGACCTCACCGATCGACCTCACCCGGGATGACGATCACACGTCCTGTCTGCCGTACACCCTGCCCTACATGGCGACGACGATCACGCAGTATCCCTTCGAGATCGTCTCCACGCCGCGGCGGATTAATTTTTTCACCGAGGTGTACGGACAGGTGAGGCGCGTCGACATGGATAGCACTCCCGTCTCGCCGGAAACGCTCCCAAGCCACGTCGGCGTCTCCCGCGGCCACTGGGAAGGCTCGCAACTCGTCATCGAGACCACGCACATCCTTCCTGAGAACGAAGGCAGCCGGTTTCCGGGCAGTCCCGCGCTGCGCGTCGTGGAGCGCTTCTCGCTCGTGCAGGGTGGCGAATACGGCAAGCAGATCATCAATGAAATCACGGTGACCGACCCACTGGTCTACCAGCAGCCGATCACGATCAGGATGGTCTACAAATCGGCGCGCGATGTGGAAGTCGGCGAGTACATTTGCAATGAGGATATCTGGGACCAGCACCTGGACGGCAGCACGAGCAAGATTCCCTGGCGGTGAGCGTCGACGCAGACGTTGACGTACAGCGCCCACATCGGCAGATGTCCCGAGCTGCCGCTCAATGCGGATACACGATCTCCCGCTACCGAATATCTGATTTTTCTCTTTTAAAAACAATATCTTGAATCGCATTGGTATTCTTATTTCTATATAAGCCGATGCCCTTCGGACGGCGTGGTCGTTGCAGAGACCGCGCCTCCATGTTTTCGTAGCGAATGCCCCTTCACCGCCGCCGCCTTCTGCTGGCCCTACTGGCAATCCCGCTCTATGCCGGATGCTCCGCGACCTATCTCAATTACTCAGGGAAGATCCAAAGCAACGACTGGCGAACGGCAAGCCGCGAACCGGCCGGCCTGGCTCCTGATCCGGCCACGACGCCCGAAGCCGTCGTGCAGGTGTATGCCGCGCGTGCCGTGAGATGGCGCGGCTACTTCGGCGTACACACCTGGATCGCGGTCAAGCCAGCCGGCGCGGCCCGCTTCACGGTTCACGAGGTCAATGGCCACAGGCTGCGACGCGCGGGCACGGTACTCGTCTCGAGCGATCGCGCGCCGGACTCCTTCTGGTACGGAAACCGGCCGGAGCTGCTCAAGGATATTCGCGGGCCGGGCGTCGACGACCTCATCGAGCGGATCGAGAAGGCCGTGCAAAAGTACCCGTATCCCCGCGAGTATCACGTTTGGCCAGGGCCCAACTCGAACACCTTCACCGCATTCGTGCTACGAGAGAATCCGGAGCTGCGCGTCGACCTGCCACCGACGGCCATCGGCAAGGACTACCTCGGCATCCTGCCGGTCGCGCGCACTCCCAGCGGCACCGGCGGTCAGCTGAGCGTGTTCGGACTTGCGGGTGTCTCCGCGGGCATTGAAGAAGGCGTCGAGGTCAATCTGCTCGGGCTGACGTTCGGTGTCGATCCAAAGAGCTTCTCACTGAAATTGCCGCTCATCGGGCGAGTGGGGCCGCGGCCGAAGCCGGAGTTTGTCACTTTGCCCGCGAGTTTCGCGCATCCAGAGAACTGAATCGTAATGAGTACGCCCATCAAGCAAATCCGCCCGCTCGGTTTCCCTTGGGAAACGGCCGACCCATTTCTGTTTTGCGTCTACCACAACGACGCGTATCCCGCCGGTAACGAGGCAATGGGGCCCGCAGCGTCGCTCGCCGGCCGCGACATCGGCCAGGATTTCGCGGGAAAGGACGGCTGGCGCATGTATCACGGCGACACCGTGCCGGGCTTCCCGCGCCATCCGCATCGAGGCTTCGAAACCGTCACGATCGTTCGGCGCGGGCTGATCGATCATTCGGATTCTCTTGGCGCCACCGCGCGGTTTGGGCACGGCGACGTGCAGTGGCTCACCGCCGGCCGGGGCGTCGAGCATTCGGAAATGTTTCCGCTCACGCGGCGTGACACCCCGAATCCGCTCGAGCTTTTTCAGATCTGGTTGAATCTGCCGGCGTCGAACAAGTTCAGCGCGCCCTACTTCTCAATGCTGTGGGCCGATGCCATTCCACGTGTGCGGACCGCGGATGACGCGGGCCGCGCGACCGACGTGACGCTGGTTGCGGGTGCGCTGGGCAACACCCAGGCACCGGCGCCGCCGCCGGACTCGTGGGCCTCGCGTGCCGACGCCGATCTTGCGATCTGGACGATCCGGATGGACCCGCAAGCGAAGTGGACGCTGCCTCGCGCCCGTGCGCAGTCAAATCGCGTGCTGTACTTCTTCAGTGGCAGCTCGATCCGCGTCGGCGGCGAAACGGTGCGGCCCGCTTCGGCCGTCACGTTGTTCGCGGACCAGGACGTCGCACTCGAGAACGGCGAAAGCGAAGGCGAGCTTCTGCTGCTTCAGGGTCGCCCCATCGGCGAGCCGGTCGCGCAGTACGGGCCGTTCGTGATGAACACGCAGCAGGAAATACAACAGGCATTCGCGGACTATCGGCGCACGCAGTTCGGTCGCTGGCCATGGGACACGAACGCACCGGTGCACCCGCGCGCGCAGGGCCGATTTGCGAGGCGTGGCGATGGAAGCGTGGAAGAACCCTCATGAAAAATCCGACCTCGCTCTCGCTCGCGCTGTGCGCGCTGTTATCCGCGCCGGCCTTCACGGAAGAGCCGGCCGTCGACGCCGAAGTGACCGTTAGCGCGATCAGAAAGAATGAACGGCCGGCAAGGACGCCTTGGCACAGCGCATTCCGCTGCGCGTCGGCCTGGGTGACGTAGTCCGGGGCGCATGCCGTCGATCGGGATCACGAGAAGCGGTCGGCCCTGGTTCGACGCCGGCTCGGCCTTGGCTCGGTCTCGACGTTGCATCCGCAATGGAGCAAGCCCAGTATGGTCACGCTCGAATAACTAAAACAAAAGGGCCGGGCCCATGACTGAACACACCCAGACCGCGACGGTCTCGGAGCAGATCGAACAGCTCAACAACCTTTCGACGGCGGGCGTTGGCGCGAGGTGTCTTCATGTCGCGGCGGATCTCGGCATCGCCGATCTCATCGGGGATGCGCCGGAGTCGCCGGACCTGCTCGCGGAAAAGGCCGGGGTGAACGGCGATGCGCTGGCGCGCGTCATGCGATTCCTGGCGTGCCACGGCGTCTTCGTGGAGCAGCCCGACGGGCGATTCACACACTCGCCTCTCTCGCTGTTCATGCGCAGCGACCACCCGCGCTCTCAACGTCCCTGGATCCGCGTGATCGGCAATCTGACCTGGGACACTTTCAGCAACCTGGGCTACTCGGTTCGAACGGGCGAGGCGGCCGTAAGCCAGCTCGATCCTCCGGGTTTTTTCGCCTACCTCGGCGCGCATCCCGAGAAAGCCGCCGTCTTCGATGCCGGAATGTCGTCGAAGTCGCAAGGTGAAATCGCGGCAATGCTGCAGGCCTACGACTTCTCGCCGTTCGCAACGATCGGCGACATCGGCGGAGGCCGGGGCCACCTGCTCGCGGCAATTCTCAATGCCACGCCGCAAGCGCGGGGCGTGCTTTTTGATCAACCCCAGGTGATTGAGTCGGCCAGGGCCCTGAGCTGCGAGCGCCTGCGAGTGATGGGCGGCGATTTCTTCAAGGACGATCTGCCCGGTTGCGATTGCTACACGCTGATGAGCGTGATTCACGATTGGAATGACGGCGACGCCATCGCCATTCTCAAAAACGTACGCAAGGCCGCCCCCGCCGGAGCGAAGCTCCTCTTGTGCGAGCTCCTTTTGCCGGAGCGTTCGGGCTCGGTCTACGCGCTCCAGATGGACATCGCCATGCTCGTCATCACCGGAGGCCGGGAGCGCAAGCTGTCGCAATATCGCGCGCTGCTCGACGCCAGCGGCTGGCGACTCGATCGGACGATTCCGACCGAGGTCAGCATCGCCATAGTCGAGTCGACAGCCGTTTAGGGAAGTCTGAAGAACTTCTCTGAAATCGCTGTCCGCCAAGCGCGACGCCGGGGTGCGCAAGCGAAGGGGGCTCGAGAATTTTGACAGGGGGATACCGAACATCGACGCCGCGCCAACGGCCCAAGGTCAGAACTCACAATGGCGCGGCGTCGAAACAGAACGGTAGTCGTGACGATTGGGCGGCGGGTGAGTTCGGTATCCCCCTGTCAAAATTCTCGAGCCCCCTTCGCTTGCGCACCCCGGCTTCCTGATGCCGTTGGGCGATTTCAGAGAAGTTCTTCAGACTTCCCTTGGCTCAATCCGGCCGCCTCGCTGCCCGCCGCGATACCGATCGCGGCGATCGCAAGCGCCAGCGCGATGGCGAAACCGCCTCCCCCCATGAGAAACCGGCTCCAGGCGAGCAAGGGCCAGAAGGCGTTCGCATCGGTATCGGCATGGATCGGAAACCACAGCTCAGCGAGAATCGTCGGCGGAATCTGAATCAACAGCAGAAACGCGAGCAGCGGCACCGTGATGCCCGCTCGCAGCAGCAGTTCTTTTGCGCTTCGCGCGGGCCACGCAATCACGACGATCAGCAGCAGCGCCGCATACTGCAGCAGCCCGCCGAGGGTGAAGTTGAGCAGCGTCCACCCCGGGGTGCGCGACCCCCAGCCGAGCGGGTAGACGGTCCGCCCTGCGATATCGATCGGTCTCGTGAGGTTCGCCTGGACACGCAGCGTATCGCCGAGGCCGTCGTGGACCACGTCAATGCCGACGAACTTGAAGTCGTACGCGAGAAACTCTGTGCTGGCGCGGAGGGCCGGCAGCATCCATTCCACGAGCGTCCTGTCGAAGCGTTGGCCCGCCCAAAGCACGGCCAGCGCGACGATCGCGATCCGGAGCGCGACTCTAGCCGGGCTTTGCATCGTGACGCGACGCATAGGTCAGCCATCCGTAGAAGTACATCGCGATCGCAAGCACCACGACGATGGGAGCGACGACGGCGTGCAGCGTTCCGAACAGGCCCGGATTAGCGCGATACGAATAAAACAGCACCAGGATGCGGGCCTGGTTGATCAGGAAGACCAGCGGCAGCCCGGCAAGAAGCCCCAGCCACCGCGTTTTCCACGGAACACTTGCGACGCCGAGCGCGGCCGCCAGCAGGAACAATGCCTCCACACCTTCGCAGCCGTTCAGGATTCGCAGGCCGCCGCCCGGCGCGCGCAGTGAAAAATCCACCGCATGCGCATGGACGTCGGGTGTGAGCAGATTCGCAAGAAACGCGGCGGGCCTGACCGTGCCATCGTGAACGACGAGACGCTCGACCACGCTTCCCCGCAAGGCTTCCCACGTCAGCTGCAGCGCTGCGAATATCGCCAGAAAGCACAACGCTCGAATGACAAGGCCGGACGGGCGCCCCGACGGCGAGCGCGGCGGCAACTCTAGAGTGCCCTCATCGACGTAGGCGTTGTGTTCGGCGGACCACTGCATGTTCTTCGACTACCGCTTGCCGCCGCCGGGGCGCCGCAGGACGAAGCCGAATATCGCGCGACGACGTTAAGGATTTGTAACAGCGCCGGTGGACGCCGGACTACGCCGGCCTCGCTCGCCCTGAAAGCTTGCCGCGCACACGCGCACGCCCGCGCCGTCGTCCCGCCTCCCGCGCCGAAACGATCGATCGCAGCAGGGCCGAGGTCTGCTCGCGAATGATCCGCTTCAGCTGGCCGAGCCGTTCCGGATTCACCGCATCCCAGTTCAACGTCGTGAGCGCGGTTCGCCGCATGACCTGAAAGACCATCAGCTGTCCATTGAGCGCCATCGTACGAATGAGCGTTTCATCGTCGTCCGCCGGCCGCCCGAGCAACCGGCCGACGATGCCGGCCGTGACCTTCGCCATACGCTTGTGAAAACGCTGGTACATGATGTCGAAGCCCGCCTTCGGCCCCATGCCCGCCTGCTGCCGCGCCATGAAGAGCCGCCATTCGCTCGTTTTCTCGGGCATCGTGAACATGAAGTCCGCGATCCGCCCCTGGATGTCGCAGAACGCTTCGATCAACCGCGCATCGCTCGCCTCGTCCTCGAGCGCCTGCTCGGCGCGGACGACGACATCCGAAAGCTTTCCCCAGATGAGATCGATGATGTATTCGACGCAGGCGACGTAGACGCCTTCCTTGCTATCGAAGTAGTACTGCAGCGCCGGCGCATTCACGCCGGCGGCGCTGGCGATATCCCGGGTGGAGGCGCCTTCGAAGCCGTGCTCTCCGAAGAGCTGCAGCGCCGTCAGGACGATTCGCGAGCGAGTCTCCTCGCCGCGGGCATAACCCGTGTCGGCGGGGGTGGCGATGTTTTGCGGACTGTGACATCGGGTCTGCCAGAGGGGTCGAACCGGGGAGCCGCAAAATATTCCAATTGACACAAATGTTCCAGTTGGAATATTTATTCACCCCTGCCACTCCGCCGGAAGCCCCATGGATACCCTCGCGACCAAAGACCCCGCCGCCGCCGACACGGCGCGGAAGCGTCCGGATCGACGCACCGTGCTGCTGATCATTGCAGCGGCGCTGCTGCTGGGCGCGATCGCCTGGGGCGTCCAGTGGTGGACCGTCGGGCGCTTCATCGAGAAGACCGACGACGCGTACCTGCAGGCCGACAGCATGACCGTCGCGCCGAAAGTCTCCGGCTACGTTGCCGAAGTGCTGGTCGAGGACAATCAGAGCGTCGCGGCCGGCGAGCCGCTCGTTCGGCTGGACTCCCGCAATTACCAGGCAATGCTCGAACAGGCGAGCGCGGCCATCTCGGCGCGCAAGGCGGACATCGAGCGGGGCGCGGCCGAGCTGTCTCAGCAACAGGCCACCATTTCGCAACTGCGCGCGCAGGTCGTCGGCGCTCGCGCGGCTCTGGCGCACGCGATCGAACAGGTGAAGCGCTACGAGCCACTGGTTGCCTCCGGCGCCGAATCGGGCGAGAAGATGGCGGACCTGCGCAACGCGCAGGAACAGGCGGCGGCTTCCCTCAATGCCAGCATCGCGGCGGTGGAGGCCTCCGAACGCGTTCCCGCAACCACGCGCGCGCAGATCGATCAGGCGCGCGCCCAGCTCGAGGCCGCGGCAGCGAGCGTCCGACAGGCGCAGCTCGACCTCGGAGATACCACCGTTCGCAGCACACTCGCCGGCCCGCTTCGGCGATCGCAGCGTGCGCGTCGGTCAGTTCGTCCAGCCGGGAACGCGAATGCTGACCATCGTTCCCGTGCAGGATCTCTATCTCACCGCGAACTTCAAGGAGACGCAGATCGGCCTGATGCGCGCCGGCCAGCCCGCGACAATCAAAGTCGACGCGCTGCCCGGAAAAGAACTGCACGGCACCGTCGTCAGCTTCTCTCCGGGCACGGGCTCACAGTTCGCGCTGCTGCCCTCGCAGAACGCCACCGGCAACTTCACCAAGATCGTTCAACGCGTGCCCGTGCGCATTCGCCTCGAGCAGTCTCCCGAACTGCGCAGCGTGCTGATTCCTGGACTGTCGGTCGTCGTGCGCGTCGACACGCGCAGCGGTCGCGACTCGGGCACGCCGGTCGCGCAAGCGCACGCTCGTGACTGAGCAGAACGCATCCCCCGCGGATTGGATCGCCGTTTTCGCCGGCGCGCTCGGCGCGCTGATGGCGACGCTCGACATCTCCATCACGAACTCCGCGCTCCCGCAGATTCAAGGGTCGATCGCGCCACGGGCACCGAAGGCACCTGGGATCTCCACCGGCTATCTCATGTCCGAGATCGTGATGATCCCGCTCACCGCGTGGCTCACGCGCGTGTTCGGGTTGCGCGCGTTCCTGCTGACGAACACGACCCTTTTCATACTCTTCTCGGTCATGTGCGGGCTCTCGACGACGCTTCCGCAGATGATCGCCGGCCGCATCGGCCAGGGGTTCGCCGGCGGCGCGATGATTCCCACGGCGCAGACGATCATCCGCACGCGCTTGCCACGTCACCAGCTGCCGCTCGGCATGACGATCTTCGGGCTCATCGTGATGCTCGGCCCGCTGCTCGGCCCGGTGGTCGGCGGCTGGCTCGCCTCGAACATCGACTGGAGCTGGTGCTTCTTCGTCAATCTGCCGGTCGCCATCGCGCTCGTGCTGCTCCTGTACGGGGGCTTGCCGAAGAGCAAGCCGGACTGGCACGAGTTCGTGAATGCGGACTGGCTCGGCATCGTCGGGCTCGCCGTGGGGCCTGAGCTCGCTCACCGCTGTGCTCGAGGATGGGCAGCGCGAAAACTGGTTCGACTCGCCGATGATCTCCTGGCTGTCGGTGGCGGCCGTGCTGGGTGTTGCGGGTCTGGCCGCCGGGCAGTTCGTCGCACCCCGCCCGGTGGTTCGCTTGCGGCTGCTCTCGAACAAGAACTACGCGAACGTCATCTTCATCATGTTCGTGTTCAGCGCGGCCTTTTACTGCGTGGCCTTCCTGCTGCCGCAGTTCCTTGCGGGCATCGCTGGATACGACGCCGAGCAATCCGGCGCGATCATGCTCGTGTCGGGACTTCCAGCCTTCCTGATGATGCCGATCCTGCCGCGCCTGCTGGGCAAGGTCGACATGCGCATCCTGATCATCGCGGGGCTGTCCTGCTTCGCCATTAGTTGTTTGCTCGATATCGCGCTGACCGCCGATAGCGTGGGCACGATTTCTATGGCTCGCAGCTACTACGCGGGGTCGGCCAGATACTGGGAATGATGCCGCTGAATCAAGCGGCGATGACCGCTGTTTCCCGCGAGGAGACCGCGGAGGCCGCGGGCTTGTACAACATGACGCGCAACCTCGGCGGATCGGTCGGCCTGGCGCTGCTCGGCGTGTTCATCGATCGGCGCAAACGTCTTTCACGGCGAGCACATTCGCGAATCCCTGAGCGCCAACTCCGTCATCGGTCAGGACCAGATCGCGGCCTCCGCCGCCGGTTTCATGGCCCAGCACGGCGACCCCGCGTTCGCGCATCAGCAGGCGATCGGCCAGCTCGTCGGGAAAGTCGTGCAGCAGGCGTCAGTCATCACCTACTCGGAGACCTTCTTCGTTCTGGCGATGGCCATGCTGTTTTGTATCCCGCTCGCTTTCATCCTTCGCAAACAGGTGCAGCCGGGCAGCACACCGCCGCCGGCGGCGCACTGAGCGCAGAACCGATGTCATTTCCACTCAAAGCATCCAGTACGTCCGCAGTTATCCTCGTCACCGCGATCACGACGCTTAGCGGCTGCGTGGTCGGGCCCGACTACAAAGGCGCGCCATCGGTCGCCCCGGAGGCGATTCATTCGGCGACGTTCCGTCGAACGCCTGCGGAAGGCATCACCACTGCGCCGGCCGCGGCGAAGTGGTGGGAAGCGCTCGGCGACAGCGAGCTGACGCAACTCGTGGAAAGCGCCCTCGCCCGCAGCCCGGACCTGCGGGCGGCGGAAGCGCGCCTGCGTGAATCGCGCGCGGGGCTGCGTCAGAAGCGCCAGGATCTGCTGCCGAAGGGCGCCGCGAACGCCGCCTACCTTCACGCGAAACTGCCCACCGGCACGCTGGACGCGGGATCGATCGATTTCTATAACGTCGGCTTCGATGCCACCTGGGAGATCGATCTCTTCGGCGGCACTCGACGCACCGTCGAAGGCGCCAGAGCGGACGCCGAAGCCGTCGACGCGGATCTCACCGACAGACGCGTACAGCTCGCCGCCGAAGTGGCGCAGGCGTATGTCGAGCTGAGAGACCGGCAACAGCGTATTGCCCTGGTTCGCAAGTCCGCGGACCTCGAAGACCAGGTGCTCGACCTCACGCAGCAGCGCCGCGCGCGGGGCGTGGCATCGGATCTCGAGGTCGAGCGGGTGCGCACGCAGGTGGAAAACACGCGCGCGGCCATCATCCCGCTCGATGCCGAGAGGGTTGAACTGCTCGATGAGCTGGCCGTGCTCACGGGCCGCGAACCCGGCGCGCTCGACGCCGAGCTCGCCGCCAGCGCTCCCCTGCCGCAGCTGCCGGCGACGATTGCGGTGAACGATCCCGCCACGCTCCTGCGACAACGGCCGGACATCCGCGCGGCCGAGTGGCACCTCGTTTCGAAGAACGCGGCGATCGGTGCCCGCATCGCGGACCGATTCCCGAAAGTCACCCTGCTGGGGTTCATCGGATTCAGCTCGTCCGACGTCGGCAGTCTCCTCGACAGCAAGAATCTGACATGGGTCGGCGCGCCCCTCCTGCAGTGGAACGCGCTCGATTTCGGGCGCACCGGCGCCCGCGTCGAACAGGCGCGCGCGAGCTTCGAGGAAGCCGAAGCAACGTATGAAGGCGTCGTCCTGCGCGCGCTCAAGGACGCAAACAGCGCGCTGTCCCGCTACGGGCATCAGCGCGACAGCGTGGTAAGCCTGCGGAAAGTCGAAGCCTCGGCCGCGCGCTCCGCCATCCTCACCGAGCAACGCTACCGCGCCGGAACCACCTCGGCGCTCAAGTGGCTCGACAGCGAACGCACCCGTTTCTCGGCCGAGCAGAATCGCATTTCGGCCGAAGCGCAGTTGATTCAGGACTTCGTGTCCCTACAGAAGAGCCTGGGCCTCGGCTGGCAGGCACCCCGGCCCACGACCTGACCGGGCCGCCGCTCCACGCTGTTTCGCCGGCCCGCTTTTTCGCCCGAAAGTGACTTGATTGCGAAAGCGGCTGAGGCCGCCGCTCGTAAGGAATTCCGGGCGGGAGCGCGCCTATAATGCGGGCCGCGCGGGGATCCGGCCGCCGCGATTGCGGGCGCCGCTGAAGCAAGACATTAGAGAGGTAGCGAGTCGTGTCAATTTCCGTTTCCACTGCTTTGTACATCGGCGGCAAAGAACGCCAAACCGCGGACAAGATGGCGATTGCCGACCCCGGCAAGCCAGGCGTCGTCGTCGGTCATGCCGCCTCCGCCACGACCCAGGATGTCGGCGATGCCGTCGCCGCCGCGAAGGCCGCGTACCCCGCCTGGGCCGCCCTGTCTCCCCAGAAGCGCGCCGAAAAGATGCTGGCCGCGCTCGGGGGCATTGCCGAGAACCGCGATGACGACGCGGCGATCCTGTCCCAGGAGAACGGCAAGGTCCGTTTTGAAGCCTGGGTCGACTCCCTGGTCCTCGAGCTGCGCTGGAAGCTCGCCCTGAGCCATGCGGACGAAGTGAACGCCTCGAAGGTGCTGCCGCCCATTCACGGCGCCATTCCGGTCCAGACCACCGTCGCCTACCAGCCGCTGGGCGTGGTCACGGTCATCGTGCCGTTCAACTGGCCGGTCGCCATCCTCGGCGCCGCGCTTCCGCATGCGCTCCTGGCCGGCAACACGGTCATCGTGAAGCCGCCTCTGACGGCGCCTCTTGCGACCGCCCGCATCGTGCAGCGTATTGCCGAGCAGCTGCCGCCCGGCGTGCTCAACGTCGTCACGGGCCCGGATGCGAACATGAGCGCGCTGATCCGCAACCCGGACGTGGCCAAGGTCTGTTTCACAGGCTCGGTGAACGGCGGCAAAAAGATGATGGAACTGGCGTCGGCGAGCCTCACGCGCGTCACGCTCGAGCTCGGCGGCAACGACGCGGCGCTCATCCTGAAGGATGCGATCATCGACGATGTGCATCTCGACCGCCTGTTCGGCGCCATCTACGACACCACCGGCCAGATCTGCATGAACGCCAAGCGGCTGTTCGTGCACAAGTCGCGTGTCGATGAAGTGGTGAAGGGCCTGTCCACGCGCCTCGAGAAAGTGAAGCTCGGCTACGGCCTCGACAAGGGCACGACGATGGGGCCGCTGCATTCGCCGGCACAGAAGGCCTTCGTCGACAGCCTCATCAAGGAGGCCAAGGAGTCCGGCGCCAAGGTGCTGGAGTTCGGCGAACTGCCGGGCGGCGACCTGAAGGGCGGCAACTTCGTACGGCCCGCGATCGTCGTCGATCCGAAGCTCACGCTGCGGGTCGTGACGGAAGAACAGTTCGGGCCGGTGATTCCGGTGATCCCCTTCGAGACGGAAGAGGAAGCGGTCCGGATGGCGAACGACAGCTGGGCCGGCCTGAGCGGTTCGGTCTGGACGGCCGATCCCAATACGGCCAACCGTGTCGGCGGCCAGCTCGTCTGTGGTTACGTGTGGGTCAATGATCACGGCGCCACCCGCCTCGATCTGCGCGCTCCGTTCGGCGGCATGAAGGCGTCCGGTATCGGCCGCGAGCAGGGAATCGAAGGCGTCCGCGCCTTCCAGGACACCCGCTCGATTGCGCACCTCGATGCGGCCGCGCTGGCCTCGATGGCGCACTGACGATCTCGATGATTGCGTGATCGCCGGTTCCCCCTCGTCGGGGAACTGGCGACACCACGCGCACCTGGCGCGCGGGCGATCCGCCCAAGACACCCGAACGGTTGCGAGCCGCAACGTCCAATACAATCGCTGACGGCGCTCTATCATTGGCGGCTATGCGCACCCGTGCCATTGCCATTCGCCGCCCCTGTCACCGGTCAGCAATGCGCGCGCTTCGATGGGTTGCCACCGTCCTGTGCCTTTCGATCTCGAGCTTCGCTCACGCGCAGAACTCGCCGCCGCTCGACTCCATTGCCCAACGCGCCCGACCGTGCACGGCTTGCCACGGCGAGCAGGGTCGCGCCACGCCCGAAGGCTACTTTCCGCGAATCGCCGGCAAGCCCGCCGGGTACCTCTTCAATCAGCTGACGGGCTTTCGGGACGGCCGACGCTTCTTCCCCGAAATGACGTTCCTGACGGAGCGGCAGCGGGATGACTACCTGCGCGCGCTCGCGGAATATTTCTCGGCGATCTCACTTGCCTACCCCGCGCCGGTTCAAACGCAGGCGAGCGCAACGGCTCTGCAACGCGGACGGGAACTGGTGATCAACGGAGATCCGCAGCGCTCGATTCCGGCGTGTCAGTCCTGTCATGGTGATCAGTTGATGGGAGTGCTACCGGCCACACCGGCGCTGCTGGGCCTCTCGCCGGATTACCTGATCGCGCAGCTCGGCGGCTGGCAGAACGGCACGCGCCACGCGCTGACGCCCGACTGCATGGCGACCATCATCCGTGAGCTCAGCTCCGAAGACATCCACGCCGTCACCGCGTGGCTCTCCGCTCAGGAAGTGCCTGCGGATGCGCATCCTCAAGCAGGCTTCAAGACCGAGCCACCGGCCCGGTGCGGCAGCATAGAAGCGACTCGAGAATGAAACGCCGATACCTGATCGTCGGCATCGTCGCGCTCGGTCTCGTGGTTTTGGGGTCATGGCTGGTGCGCTCGCCGGACGACGACGGGTACGTGGAGCAGTCGCTCGACAGCGGCTCGGCATCGGCCGAACTCCTGGAGCGCGGACGAGTTCTGACTCGCCTCGCGAACTGTCATGCGTGCCATACCGTTCGCGGCGGCGAGCCGTTCGCGGGCGGGCGCGCGATCCCCACGTCGTTCGGCACTTTCTATTCACCGAACATCACGCCCGACGCCGAGACGGGCATTGGCCGCTGGACCGAGAGAGATTTCTGGCGCGCGCTTCATCTGGGATATTCGCGCGACGGTTCGTTGCTGTATCCCGTGTTTCCTTACCCGAGCTTCACGAAGATCACGCAAGAGGACTCTCGTGCCATCTGGGAATACCTCAAGACCGTCAAGCCGGTGTCTCACAGATCCTCACCGCACACGCTGGAGTCTCCGTACAAATATCGAGCGCTGCTGCGGGTGTGGCGCGCGCTGTATTTCCGGGAGGGCGTGTTTGAACCAGACGCAACGAAAAGCGCGGCCTGGAACCGCGGTGCGTATCTCGCCGAAGGCGTCGCCCATTGCGACCTTTGCCACGTCGCGCGCAACGACATGGGCGCGGCTCAATCCTCGCCGGATGCGCGAGGTGGGGACGTGCTGGAGTGGTATGCACCCGCATTGAATCGCCCGGAAGAAGCTGGCCTGCGGAACTGGAGCGCCGAGAGCATCGTCGACCTTCTTCAGAACGGCCGAACGACATCGGAGCCGGCGCATCAAGCGGCAACGCTCGGCCCGATGGCTGAGGTGGTCTATGAAAGTGTGCAGCATGCTCCGCGCGCCGACATCGAGGCGATAGCGACTTATCTCAAAGCGCTGCCGGAGGCGGCATCCGCATCGTCTTCGCGCGATCGAACGCCGCCGCGGCCCGCGACCCTGGCGCCGATCCTCGATCGGGGGCGAAAGGTGTACGAAGATCGATGCGCCACCTGCCACGGGGACGCCGGCGAAGGACGTCCGCCCGCCACTCTCGCGCTGGCGAGCAATCGCTCGGTGACGATGGACCCCGCCGTCAACGTGATCAGAGTTGTGCTGTACGGCGGATATTCGCCCGGCACAGCGGGCAATCCGCAGCCGTTCGGGATGCCGCCGTTCGCGCAGGATCTTTCCGACGATCAAATCGCCGACGTGATGAATTTCATCCGCACTTCCTGGCGGAACGACGGCGCCCTGGTGACTCCCGACCAGGTCTTTCGAGAACGCACCGGCCCGCTCTGGTAGAGCGAAGCCACCTCCCCGCGGTGGCTTCGCGTAGATCTCGGTCTTTGAAGCGCTCGGCGAACCGCCGCCAGCGGCGTTGAGAGAGGTGGATTTCCATTCGTCCTGGGAGACGGGAAGCCCCATGGCGAGGGCCGGCGCCCCTGTCTGAAAACGCAGACATTGCGATTCCGGGCCCAGGAGCGTGCGCGAGCTCTCATAAGGACCGAGTACGCGTTCTCAGTTCACAAAAGGCCGCGTCTGTTTTCCAGCGTACCAGTTGTGATACGCCAACCACCGTTCTAAGCTCCGGCAGCAAGATACACCTCCAACTTCTGACCCGGGTCTGGTCGGTGCGATACAGTCACAACAAAGAGCAGAGTGCGGAGATTCTCCGCCTGGTACTGCCGCGGATGGCACGGCAGGAAGCCGCGTTTCATCCGCTCAGCTATACGCTTTGGTATGAGCACATGGCCGGGGTCAACCCCGCTCTGAGCGACGTTCTCGATGGTCAAAACGTTGCACTCACCGAAGCCGACGTGCACCGGCTGTATTCATGCCACATCACGGCCCGGAACGCGGAGCTCGCCGAGGCCGTGCAACTCGAGCTCAAAGGCGTTCTCAGCGAGACCACGAGCAACATTTCCTCCGCCGCCAGCACGAGCGCCGAGCTGGAAGCCGAGTTGCAAACGCGCTCCTCGCGGCTGGAGCAACCCCTGACGATTGCCGAAATCCAGGCGGTCGTGCGCGACCTCGCATCCGTCGCCAAGCGAATGCGCGTGAGCGCTTCGCAGTTGTCCGAGGTGCTCACGGATCGGGCGCGTACGATCGATGAAATCGGCGAACGCCTCGGCCAGGTCCAGAGTGAAGCCCTGCTCGATCCGCTCACGGGACTGAAGAATCGCCGCGGGTTCGAGCGAGCGCTCGCCCAATTGGGCGTTCACCAACGTGGGCTGCACGGCGCGGCGCTGCTGCTCGCCGACATCGACCACTTCAAAGTCATCAACGATACGCACGGTCACCTCATGGGTGACAAAGTCCTGAGCGCCGTCGCGCACGTTCTCCGCTCGAATATCAAAGGCCGCGATATCGCCGTGCGCATGGGGGGCGAGGAGTTCGCGGTGCTGCTGCCGGACACCCCGCTGCCGGGCGCGATCGCGCTGGCCGAACGGATTCGAGGCGTTGTCGCGCAGGGACGCATCCAACGCAAAGACGGTGCGGAAGTCACCGGACACATCACGATTTCGTTCGGCGTCGCCACCGGCGCGGAGGGTGAGCCCATCGAATCGCTCATCGAGCGCGCCGACTCGGCGCTCTACGCTTCCAAGCGAGCGGGCCGAAATCGAGTCACGGTCGCACCCGCCCGCGACTTGCAAGCACGCGCGGGGGTAGTTCGCCGCGCTCGCGGGGTCAGCCTCGATTCGACGCGACCTGTCTCGTGGAGGGCAACGCCGCTGCCAGCCAAACACCGCAGCCCAAGTAGGCCCGGCGCGACGACTGCTTGCCGTGAGGCACCCCCACCGCTATATTCCGCCGATTATAACGACTGGTCAGGGGTGGCTCTGTGCGTTCCATCTTTGCGGCTGCCGCAGCGTCGGCGTGCCTGATTGCTTTCCCGCTCGCCGCTCAGGAATCGAAGACGTCTCGAGCGGCGCCTGGCGCAAGTAACGAAGGCGCTCTCGAAGAAGTCACAGTGACCGCCCGTCGCCGCGAGGAAAACCTCCAGGCCGTTCCCGCCGCCCTCTCGGCCATCAGCGGCGATCATCTGGACAGCTCTTACACGGTCAACACGAATGCGCTCAGCCAACTCGTGCCGTCGCTCTACTACAACTCCGCGAACCCCCGGAACACCGCGTACACAATTCGAGGCCTGGGTTCGAACACGCTCTCCATCAGCGCGGCGAACGACGGCATCGAGCCGGGCGTAGGGTTCTACGTCGATCAGGTCTATCACGGCCGTCCGGCGACCGCGTCGTTCGACTTCACCGATATCGAGCGGCGTCGAAGTGCTGCGCGGACCGCAGGGAACGCTATTCGGCAAGAACACGACCGCCGGCGCCATTCACATCATCAGCCGTGAGCCGACGTTCGAGCCGGAAGGCAATGCGGAAGTCTCTCTCGGCGGCAACGACTTCCTGCAGGCGAAAGGCGCGGTTTCCGGCGGGATAATCGGGGACACGGTCGCGGGCCGCCTCGCCATGCAGATCACCAAGCGTGACGGCGTCATTCGCAACGTCAACACGGGACAGAAAGATAACGAGCTCGACAACTTCGCCGTGCGTGGCCAATTGCTGTTCGTGCCGAGCGAGAATCTCAAGCTGCGACTCATCGGCGACATTTCCGATCTGGACTCCGCCTGCTGCACGCAGGGTTATCTGCGCGTCGGCACGAGCCTGCGTAGCGCCTCGCGCCAGTTTCCAGCGTTGGCGGCGGGACTCGGTTATGCACCGCCCAGCACCAACGTCTACGATCGCCTGACCGATATCGACGCACCCCTGCAGATCGACACGCAGGATGGCGGCCTCTCCCTGATCGCCGACTGGAATCTGGGCGCCACCGCGCTCACCTCCGTGACCGCCTGGCGCTACTGGGATTGGGACGTCGCGAACGATCGCGACTACACCGGAATTCCGATCCAGACGATCCAGCGCATTCCGTCGCGTCAGGATCAGTACAGCCAGGAGTTCCGCCTCGCATCGAACGGCGACGGCCCGCTGCACTACGTCGGCGGCCTCTACTTCTACAAGCAGAAAATCACCGGCACGCCGATCAGCGTCTACGGACCGCAAGCGGCCTACTGGCTGCTGAGCCAGGCGAATTTCACCGTGCCGATTCCGCGCAATCTGCTCGATGGTTACGGGCAGACCGGTACCTCGGACTTCGAGATGAAGAGCTACGCCGCTTTCGGCGAAGTGAATTACGACATTACGGCGAAACTCACGGCCACACTGGGCCTGCGTTACACCTACGAAGACAAGGACGGCGCGTACGCAACCACGGTGTTCGGCGGCGCCGACCTCACCGGACTGCCTACGGCAACGGCGGCCGAGCTGAATCGCGCAAAGCTGTCGATCTTCCGTCCGCAGAGCTATACGGCGTCGGACAGCGGCGGCAGCCTGTCCGGCCGCACGAACATCGCCTACAAGCTCACGGACAACCTGCTCACGTACGTGAGCTATGCGCAAGGGTACAAGTCGGGCGGCCTCAACATGTCCGGTCTTCCGCTCGACGCGGCCAACAATCCGGCGCTCGCGACCGCGGTGATCAAGGATGAAAGGAACCGGACGGCCGAGCTCGGCTTCAAGTCCACGCTGCTGGACGGCCGCGCGACCGCGAATCTCGCCCGCCTACCGCACCGTCGTAAAGGACTATCAGGCGAACATCGTCTCCAGTTCGGAGACCGCCGCGATCCGCTCCTACCCCGCGAACGTTCCCGAGGTGCGCGTCCAGGGCTTCGAGGGAGACTTCGCGGCATTGCTGTTCAAGGGCTTCACGTTGCGCGCGTCGTTCGCCTACGCGGATGGCAAGAACACGGACTATCCCGCCGGCCCCTGCCCGCTCGAGGTGCAGACCGCGGCGACCGTGCATGCAATCTCACGGGCGTCCGGCTCGCAGGCTTGTCGCGGTGGGTGGGGTCGCTTGGGTTCGACTACGAGCACCCGCTGGGCGAAGGCACTTTTGTCTTCCACACCGACTCGAGCACGCGCTCGGGTTACAACAGCGATACGTCCGCTTCGCGGTACACGGAGATCAGCGGCTACACCGTCACGAACGCGAGCATTGGCTTCCGATTCCCGAGCGGGCTGGAAGCCGACCTGTTCGCGCGCAACCTGTTCGACAGGGACTACATCACCGCGCTCACGATTCAGACGGCAACTCAGGCCTGATCCTGGGTCAGCCGAGCGATCCGAAGATGGTGGGTGTTACGTTACGCGCCAAGTTCTGATCGGGGCGATGTGGGAACCGCGCGCCGCCGAGCCGGTTCCACGCCGAATAGTCAAGGCGTAAGACGACGCCATCAAGTCAGCCGCAGCTGCCGCGGATCCACTGGCAAGTGACGAATGCGCTTGCCGGTCGCGGCATGAATCGCGTTCACCAGCGCAGGTCCCGGCAGTGTCGTGCCAATCTCGCCGATGCCGCCTGGCTTCTCCGTGTTGGCAATGACGTGCACATCGAACCGTGGCACTTCATGCATGCGAAGAATCGGATAGTCGTGAAAGTTACTCTGCATCACGCGGCCGTTCTCAACGGTCACCTTTCCATAGAACGCCGCCGTGAGCCCGAAGATCACGCCGCTTTGAACCTGCGCGACGATGCCATCCGGATTGATGGGTTGCCCGCAATCGATCGCCGCGACGATGTGACGCAACTTCACCGCTCCGGCCGAATCCACCGCGACTTCCTCGCGAGCGCCATGAAGCTCTCCCACGATGCGACCACCGCGATGCCTTGCCCGTGGCCTTCGGGAAGCTTGCGGCCCCACCCGATCTTTTCCGCAACCTTTTCGAGCACGGCTCGCGCGCGCGGATTCCCCGACAATAACGCGCGGCGGAACTCGAACGGATCCTTGCCGAGAAAGTTCGCGACTTCGTCGATGAAGCCTTCGATGACGGTGGTGTTGTGGTTCGGGCCGACGCCGCGATAGAAGCCGGTCGGCACCGGTGATTCACTCGGAACGTATTCGACGTACTTGCCCGGAAAGTCGTAAGGCCCCGCGGCCGCGTCGACGGCGTCGCTGTCGATGCCTTTGAAGAAGCCACCCGCCAGCCGCGCGATGATGGACGAGCCGGTCAACCGATGACTGAAGGCCAGCGGCTTGCCGTTCGCATCGAACGCGGCGGAAAGCTCGTCGTAGTAGTACGGGCGGTAGTAGTCGTGCCGCATGTCCTCTTCGCGGCTCCAGATCACCTTCACGGGCACCTGGGCTTTCTGGGCGATGCGCACCGCCTGTTCGACGTAGTCGCTTTCGAGCCGGCGACCGAAGCCTCCGCCCAGCATGAAGTTGTGAAGCGTCACCCGCTCCGGCGGCAGGCCAGTGAGCTTTACGACGGCGCCGTGCACCTTGGCCGGTGCTTGCGTGCCGGTCCACAGCTCACACTCGGTCGCCGTAAGACGCACGGTGCAGTTCATCGGCTCCAGGGTCGCGTGGGCAAGCGCGGGTGCATCGTAGGTTGCCACGAATTTTACCGGTGCGTCGGCGATGACCTTCGGGGCGTTGCCCTTGTCGATTGCCACGCCGCCTTTCTTGAGCGCGGCTTCCTTGAGTTGCGCAACCCACTTGCCGGTGGAGAAGGACGCATTCGGCCCTTCATCCCACTTGATGTCGAGCACTCCGAGCGCCTTGCGCACGGCGCCCGTGTGATCCGCGACGACGGCAACGGCATCCGGCAAAACGATGACCTGGCGTACGCCGTTGACCGCTTTCGCCGCGGTGTCATCGACACTCGCAACCTTGCCGCCGAATACAGGGCACGCGATGACGCCCGCGAGCTTCATGCCGGGCACGACGGCATCGATGCCGAACAGCGCGCTGCCATCGACCTTGCCGACGATATCCAGGCGCCGCGCGGGCGTGCCAATGAGCGTGAAGCGCGATGCGTCCTTGAGCGTCACGTCGGTGGGCACCGGCTGCTTCGCCGCTTTCGCCGCGAGCTCGCCGTAGCTGAGAGACCGGCCGCTGGCTCGATGCGTGACGCGGCCGTGAGCCGTCTCGCAATCCGCCGCCGGCACTGTCCACGTCTGCGCGGCGGCGGAGACGAGCATGGAGCGCGCGGCCGCGCCCGCTTTGCGCATCGGCATGAACAAACCGCGCATCGAGCTCGACGCGCCAGTCGCCTGTTGCCCACCGAGCCCGGGATTACCGTAAAGCTTGCTCACCGGCGCATGCGCGGCGCGCACGTTCTCGAGATCGACGTCCGAGTTCTTCCGCTATCAGCATCGGCACGGAGGTATACGTGCCCTGCCCCATTTCCACGACGGGAACCGTCACCGTCACAATGCCCCGCCGCGTCGAGAGCGATGAACGCGTTCGGCACGAACGGAGCGCTCGCGCTTTGGGGCGCACTCGCCACGGCCGGCAACTCGAGCGAGATGAGAAACCCGCCGCCTGCAAGTAAGCCCGCTTTAAGGAAGCTGCGACGGCTGAGCGCCCCCGCGCGATCAACATCCGGGGCGGGCGGCGCGCCGTCAGTGTCCTGCGCGGACGGGCTCACGGCGACTTCCGCGCTTCAGCGGCCAGCGCCGCCGCGGCCGACTTGATGGCCGCGCGGATGCGCACGTACGTGCCGCAGCGGCAGATGTTCCCGGACATGGCGGCGTTGATCTCGTCATCCGTCGGATTCGGATTCATTGCCAGCAATGCCGCCGCGGCCATGATCTGACCGGACTGGCAATAACCGCACTGGGGCACGCTGTTCTCGATCCAGGCCTGCTGAACCCGCTTGCCGATCGCCGACGTTCCCATGGCTTCGATCGTCGTGACCGCGCCGTTCCCGACGGCCTGAACCGGCGTGACGCAGGAACGGACCGCACGGCCGTCGATGTGCACGGTGCAGGCCCCGCAGAGGGCCATTCCACAGCCGAATTTGGTGCCGTTGAGCTGTAGCAGATCTCGAATCACCCACAGCAGCGGCGTATCGCCATCGACGTCGATGAGGCGATCGTCGCCGTTAATCCTGATACGCTGAGTCATGAAATGCGGTCGAGTTGCCGGCGTGAATGGGAAGCCCATATTATCGGTATATCTTCCGCGATATCACGCGGACCTGACCAGAACGACCACGAACGTGAAGAAGCCCTCGATCGCCGGGCGGCCGAGAGACAGGGAGAGAGACGCTCTCCGCTGCCTCTCAGCCACCGGCGATCGAGGGCTTCCGATTGGAGCAACGCATGCGATACAAACTGTTAGGCCGTACCGGCCTTGTTCGTCTCGGAGTTGTGCCTCGGCACGATGACCTTCGGCGGCGCCGGCGGCTTCTGGTCGAAGATCGGCGATCTGGGCCAGGACGATGCCGAACGGCTCGTCGGGCAGGCGATCGACGCGGGCATCAACTTCATCGACACGGCGGACGTCTATTCCGCCGGCGCTTCGGAGCAGATCACCGGGCAGGCGCTGCGCAATCTCAAGATTCCGCGAGACAAGGTCATCGTGGCGACCAAGGCGTTCGGCCGAAACAGGTGAGCACCCGAACGCGCGCGGAGCATCGCGCGCGCATCTTCTCGACGCCGTGAAAGCAAGCCTCAAGCGCCTGCAGCTCGAGCACATCGACCTGTACCAGATTCATGGCTTCGACCCGGCGACGCCGATCGAAGCGACCGTGCGCGCGCTCGATCAACTGGTGCGCGATGGCGACGTGCGCTACATCGGCGTCTCGAACTGGGCCGCGTGGCAGATCGCCAAGGCACTGGGCATCTGCGAGCGGCTGGGACTCAACCGCATCGAATCGCTGCAGGCGTACTACAGCGTCGCCGGGCGCGACCTGGAGCGCGAGCTCGTGCCCATGATGCGCAGTGAAGGCGTCGGGCTCCTCGTGTGGAGCCCGCTCGCGGGCGGCTTGCTGAGCGGAAAATATCGCAAGGGCGGTTCGTCGGAGGCCGGTAGCCGCCGCTCGACGTTCGACTTCCCGCCGGTGGACATGAACCGCGCGGACGCGTGCATCGAGGTCATGAGCGAAGTCGGCGAAAAACACGGCGTCTCGGTGGCGCGCGTGGCGCTCGCGTGGCTGCTGCATCAGGAGGTTGTCACGAGCGTCATCATCGGCGCCAAGCGACCGGAGCAGCTCACCGACAACCTGGCCGCCACGACGCTACAGCTCTCCGCTGACGACCTCGCGAAGATCGACAGTGCCAGCCAGCTGCCTTCCGAGTATCCCGGATGGATGCTGGATCGCATCGGCGAATATCGGCGCAAGCAACTCACCGAGGCGGCCGGCAAGAAGGGCTGAGTGCCCCGCCGGGGGCGCTCGTTGAACTAGCGAGCGCCCTGCTTCACCGATGCCATGTCGATGACGAATCGATACTTCAGATGCCGCGGTAGAGAATCTCGATCGCACGTCATGCGGCCGGGTTGATAGACCGTGCTACCCGCGACGCTCTCTCAGCAAGCGCTCGCCCCGCGCCGACAAGGCAAGCGACGTGCGCAGGGTCTTTTCGTGACGCCCGGTTACTGTGATGAGCCCGTCCGGACCGGAGAGATGCGCAATCTCACGCAGCACGAGCGCATGCTCCACACCGAGCACGCGCGCGAAACCGCGGCTGTCGGCGATGCCCATGTCGACGGCCACGACAATCCCGGCCGCAAGGGGCGAAATCTCCGGCGCCATCGCGCCTTCCAGCAGCGCATCGACCCGCGACATGAACACGTCGCTGTCAGGTGCCTCGCTCACGCGACCGCGCGCTGCCTGGGCCGCAGGCTCACGACTACCGACTTCGAGGTCGGGGTGTCGCTCATTTCGCCCGCGCTCGTCAGCGGCACGAGCACGTTGAGCTCCGGGTAATAGCCGGCGATGCAGCCGCGCGGAATGTCGTACGGCACGAAGCGAAACGCCTCCGCCACGCGACTCACTCCATCGACGTGCTCGCCGACGATATCCACCGTATCACCCGCCTCATGGCCGAGATCGGCGAGATCTTTCGGATTGATGAACACAACGCGCCGCTCGCCGTATACCCCGCGATAGCGATCATCCATGCCGTACACCGTGGTGTTGTACTGGTCATGCGAGCGGAACGTCTGCAACACGAATAGCCCACGACCGTCGCGTGCGCGCTGAAACTCGGTCTGCTCGGGCAAAGCCCCCGTGGAGAACTGCGCTTTGCCCGATGGCGTGTTCCACTCCCGCTCGCGCGCCGTATTTCGCAGATAGAAGCCACGCGGTTTGCGCAGACGCTGGTTGTAGTCTTCGAATCCGGGAATCACGGCGGCAATGCGGTCGCGGATGAGATCGTAGTCGTCCGCAAGCGTGAGCCAATCGACTTTGTCCGACCCTACCGTGGCGGCGGCAATGCCCGCAACGATAGCCACCTCGGAGCGCAGCAGCTTCGACGCCGGCGGATTGATGCCGCCGGACCCGTGCACCATGCTCATGGAATCTTCGACGCTGACGATCTGCGAAACGCCGCGCGAGTTGCGGTCGATCTCGGTACGACCCAGGCACGGCAGGATGAAGCTGATCTTCCCCGGCACCAGGTGCGAGTGATTGAGCTTCGTTGCGATGTGCACCGTCAGCGGCAGCGAGGCCATCGCCTTCGCAACGAGCGCGCTGTCCGGCGTGGCGCGCGCAAAGTTGCCGCCGAGACCGATGAACGCATGCGCGCTGCCGTCGAGCATGGCGCCAATGGCGGCGAGCACGTTGTGGCCCGCTTCGCGCGGCGCCGTGAACCCGAATTCGCGCTCGAGCGCATCGAGGAAAGCCGGCGGCGGATTCTCGTTGATGCCGACGGTGCGATCGCCCTGCACGTTCGAGTGGCCGCGAACCGGGCACACGCCCGCGCCCGGCCTGCCCAGATTGCCGCGCAAGAGCAGGAAATTGCTGATCTCGCGGATGGTGGGCACGGAATGTCGATGCTGAGTGATGCCCATCGCCCAGGTGCACATGACCTTGCCGGCATCCAGATAGACCTGCGCGGCTTCTTCGATCTGCGCGCGAGTCAATCCGGACTGGTCTTCGATCCGCTCCCAGCTCGTTGCGTCCACGCTTGCCCGATACTCGGCAAACGAAACGGTGTGCTGGGCGAGGAACTCGCGATCCAGCACCGAGGGAAGGCCCGCGACCAGCGCCGCATCGTCCGCGGCAAACACCGCCTTGCTCATGCCGCGCACCGCGGCCATGTCTCCCACCGAGGCGCACCTGGAAATAGTGGCTCGCGATCTCGGCACTGCCGCCGCGAAGCATTTCGAGCTTGTTCTGCGGATCGGCGAAGCGCTCGAGCCCACGCTCACGAACGGGGTTGAACACCACGACCCTGGCGCCACGCTGGGCCGCCTTGCGCAGGTCGCCGAGCATGCGCGGATGATTCGTGCCCGGGTTCTGGCCGAGCACGAAAATGGCGTCCGCCTGCTCGAAGTCGTCGAGCTTCACGGTGCCCTTGCCTACGCCGATGCTCTGGCGCAGGGCCACGCCACTGGCTTCGTGGCACATGTTCGAACAGTCGGGGAAATTATTCGTGCCGTAGAGTCGCACGAACAGCTGATACAGGAACGCCGCTTCGTTGCTGGCGCGGCCGGAGGTGTAGAACTCCGCGCGATCGGGGCTGTCGAGGCCACGCAGGAGCGCGCCGATCTCCGCGAAGGCTTCCGCCCAATCCACCGCGAGATAGCGGTCGCTCAGCGGATCGTAGCGAAGCGGCTGGGTCAGGCGGCCCTGCTGCTCGAGGTCGTGATCCGACCAGGCACGCAGCGCGGTAACTGTGTTCCGTGCGAAGAAATCCGGGGTGGTGCGCTTGTGAGTCGCCTCCCACGCCACCGCCTTCACGCCGTTCTCGCAGAACTCGAACGATGAGCCGTGCTCGGGGTCGCCCCAGGCGCAACCGGGACAATCGAAGCCGTCCGGCTGGTTCGCCTTCAGCATCGCGCGCGCGCCGGCGAGCGGCTGGCCAGTCGCCAGCAGCCGTTTTCCGCAGCTCTTCAGGGCGCCCCAGCCGCCGGCGGCGGTGGAGGCTTGCCAAGGAATGTGGGCTTCGTCATGGGCTTGCGTATCGGCGGGAGCGGTTATGGCAACCGCCGCCGGCGAGCATATGCGCTCCGATTAAGATATGTAGCTAGCTATCTTATCAGTTGGACGGATTTCCGCCGCGTGGCTGGCCGCAAACCAGGACATGTGCACGATTGCCGGGGAATTCGACACCCGTTGAATCCGAACATATGCACTGGCGTGCATGTGTTCCCGCGAAATCGGGACGTTCTCCCCCTGCTCCAGAGGATGACGGCGGCGTGGCGCGGGGCTTTATCGTGGAGTTGCGGAGGTGGCAATCCGCTTCTATTTCCGCAGCGCTAAACGCGGGCCGAGCCCGTTTACGGGGCCGCCGGGCTGTTGGTCTTCCGGGTGCCTTCCGCGCGCGCCTTCCGCTGCTCCGCCGTCTGCGGCTGAAGCGGTCGAACGTAGGACAAATCCTCGCGATCCCATCGGCCGATGCAAGGCCGGGTGCCGCAGTAGTCGACCGTATCCGCGTCGACACTCAAATCGTGCGCATATTCGCGCACCAGGATCTTCCATTCGCCGTTGCGCTTCTCCCAGCGCTCGATGTAGCGCCCGCTTCCTACGCGCGTCTTCTCGCTCGTCAGCGCATGTCCCGGCGTCGCACGCCCCACTCCATCGGGGCGACGATCGCGCGGCAAGGCGAAGAAGAACACGTAGCTCTCCACGTGCGCCGTGTTTCCCTGCAGATCCACGGTCTGGCCCGTGATGTGATGCTGGTGGGAAGCGTATGCCGCGAGCGCGGCTTCCTCGTGATCGACGTACTCATCCCGGCCCAACGGCGTACCCAGGTTGATTCTGGCATCGGGCCAGAACGCACTGCGCGCCAGATCCTTGTCATGGCGATCGATGCCGCGAATGTACCTTTGGAGCGTATCGGCAATCTCTTGCCGATCCGTGAGGTAGGTAATCCGCGCCTGCAGGCCTGCCAGCGAAGGGGGGTCGCTCGCAGGCCGCAGCTGCTGTGCATCCAGTGCCTGGGCCGCCAGAACCGCAAGTGTCGCAAGACCCGCCCAGCACCCTGCCGAGCGAAGCACGCGACCGCTCACGGCGGGCCGGGATGATTTCGAAGAGAGAGGTGTCATGCTCGCGGCTCCTGGCGCTCAATACTCTTTGAAGCCGTCTTTCTTCGCCTGCTCGCTCGGAAAGCGCATGCCGGTATCCCAGCCCGGACGCTGGCCATACGGAACGGCGAGCAACACCGCTTCCACCTGGCTGATCTTGCCTTCGGCGTTGATCTGGAAAACCTCGTGGGTGCCCCAGGTCCATGGCCCGGTGTTCGTCACCGTCCGGGTGGTTCCATCCTTCACCTGGTACTGGCGCACCGTCGCGTCGTGATCGAAGAAGCAGCCCGCATAGACGAGCCCGCGCTCTTCGTCGATGACCAGCATGCGCCGGTTACGCATCCGCGTATCTTCGCGGTAGTAGCCCAGAGCGAACGACTCCGCGCATTTCATGTTGATCGTCGCCCGCTTCGCGCCTTCCGCGAGCGGCACTCCCGAAGTCTGCGTACCATTCTCGAGACGCACGCAGTCGTCCGCGAACGGCGGCACTTTCTCGCCGTGATTGTTCTCGAGGCCGCCCCAGTAGCTGCTCGCGATGGCACCGAGCTTCTCGCGCGGCAGGCGCTTGTCCGCCGGCAACGCGGTGACGAACTGCTTTCGGGGTGTGTCGCCCAGCTGGTCCGTGCGCTTCACGCTGCTCGGGCCGGCGGTAATGGTGTCGGTCAGACGGGGCACGTAGCTTTCGATCTCGGTGATCTGGCCGTTCACGACTTTCAGCCGTGTGGCAATCAATACCGGCGCGCCGTTCTCGGTGCCCTTGGCGAAGAACCCGATCTGCCCCTGCTGCGGATCGCTCACGTACAGCCGGTACTTGCCGATGCTATCGACTGTGCGCCACAACCCGTCCGGCAGCGGCAGCTCGACCGCGTTCTCGGTGTAGCGCGTGCCCTTTGCAATCGGCGCTTTCGAAGGGTCGTGCGTGAGCAGGCCCGCGAGATATTTCTCGGCAACACCTTCGAGGCATGCGCGATCGCATGCGGGTGCGGCCGCATTGCCAATCATCGAGTGACCGGCGAGCAACCCGCCGAGCAGCAGTGAAGCACGAGCGACGCGAACGCCCTTGGAAGTTTGCATCGGAAATCCCCCTCTCTACTCTTTTGCTGGAGTTAGTCCGACGCTCACCACGGCAGCGTCGTGCCATCGTAGAGCATGAACCGACCACTGTCCTTGATCGTGAGCGCATCGATCGTTTTACGCATGCTGCCCACCGTCACGTCGATGTCGATCCGCGGACCGAGCACGGAGGTCTTCGGTTCCTGATCGGACTTGCGGACCGAGCCCGGATGAATGAGCACCACGGTAATGCCCTGCGGCTCGAGGTCATCCGCCACGACCATCATCGCCCTGTTGAGCCCGGCCTTGCTGGCCCGATAGAAGATCGCGCTGGACCCCGCGATCGGCTTCGTCAGCGACGAATGCGTCGAGGTGATCGAAACGATCTTCTTCTGCCGGCTCGCGGCGACCTGCGGCGCGAACGCCTGGGAAACGAACAACGGACCGAGAATGTTGGTCTTCAGCATCGTCTCGCCGAGCGCGTAATCCAGATTGCCGAACTTCTGCGTGCTCCAGTCGCCACGATCCGCGTAGATCGCCGCATTGTTGATCAGCACATCGATCGGCACGTCCTTGAGCTTGTCGGACAGCGCGCGAATCTCCGCGACGCTGGTGACATCCATGCGCTCCGCCCGCACGTTCTTGTACTGCTTTATGAGCGGCTCCAGCGTGTCGGGCGTGCTGTCGTGACGATGCGTGGCAATCACCGTCCAGCCAGCCGCCGCATACTGTTTCGCGAACTCCAGCCCGACCCCGGAGTTCGCGCCGGTGATGAGCACCGTCGCCGCATGGCCCGCCTGTGCGAGCAGCAGAGTCGCCAACATTCCCAAACCCCGTTTCAGCATTCGAACCATGATGTCGCTCCCCTGACGATTCAGAACTGTACGCGGATGCCGGCGTTGTACTGCCGACCGATGACGTCGAAGACAGACGCATTGGTCGAGCCGTTCGCCACACCGAACACGAACCACGGTGACGCCGCGACAGGCGGATCCCGATCGAACAGATTGTTCACCGTGAAGAACAGCTCCGCGCTCCAAGGTTGGCTCGAACGATCGCCGATCCTCTGCGTGAGCGTGAGATCCGTGTACATCACGGCCGAGACGCGGTTCGAGGCCGGGTCGAGAATGGCCGGCGTCAACGTCTTGTCGAGCGCACCCTTGCCGATATACCGCTCCTGCAGGTAGGCACCGAAGCCTCCATTGCCGCGATAGGAGGCGGACACGTCAGCGACGATATGGGGCACACCGCCACTACCGAGAATGCCGGTCTGACCGGCGGACTCGATGACCGGCGCCCCTGGATTCTTCGTGGTGAGCGTATCGATATAAGTCGCAAGCCCACGTAGATCCAGAGTCCCGCCCGCGACGGGTGCGCGGTACGCCATCTCGACGTCCAGACCACGTGTCTTGCGTGACGAGAGGTTCAGGTAAGGCGCGTCAACGGAAACCAGCACGCCCGTCGTGTCCCGATGCAACAGGCCACACAGCGAAGTCGCGCCCTGGAAGCACTGGTCGATGATCACCTGGCCACTGAGGGTACCGATGGCGTCCTTGATGGTGATGTCGTAGAAATCGAACGACGCGCTGAATCCCGGCAGGAACGTCGGCTGCAGCACCACGCCGATCGTATGCGTGTCGGCCTTTTCAGGCGTCAGCGCGGGATTGCCCTGCGGAAGCGTGAACACCACCGGCGTGCGGTTCGGCGAGCTCGGCGCCTGGAACGGGTCGATCAGGTTGCCCTGCCCCAGGCTCGGGCCCGAGAACAGCTCCGTGATATTCGCCGCGCGTATGTCGCGAGAAATCGTGCCGCGAAGACGAATCGAGCTGATCGGCTCGTAAGTGAGGCCGGCCTTCCAGGTCGTCACATTGCCGCTCGTGCTGTAGTCGGTGTAGCGAGCCGCGAGATTCAGGTCCAGGGATCTCGCGAACGGCGCTTCGCGCAACAGAGGCACCAGCGACTCGGCAAAGACCTCGGTGACATCGTAGCTGCCGCTCAGGGGCTGCAGGTTGGTGCGCTCCCAGCCGCCGATCAGGCCTTCGAGCGCCGACGGCCAGCCCTTGTAGTCCCCGGTGAAGTGGCGTGTCGAGCTCGAGATGGGGTCCACGACCTGGTTGCTCGATTCGCGCCGATAGCCTCCACCGAACGCCACCGACAACGGGCCCGCCCACAGGTCCAGCGGTTTGCCCGAGAGGCTGACATCCACCACGTCCTGCTTGACGAGCTGATCGCCCCACGTCGTTCCGAGCAGCCAGTCCTTCGCCGCCTGCGAAGGCGAGCCGGAACCGAACATATTGAGCGGCACGCAGCCGTTGCTCGGGTTCGCAAGCGTCGAACGGCAGATCACGTTGCCGTTCGGACCCACGACCGCATCCACCGCGTTGTAGAGCAGATTGATCTTCGGGTTGTTCTGCGTAGTCTGGTAGTAGTTGTTCTCGCCATGCTCGTAGTACGCGTTGAGGCTCCAGCCTCCGAACGTCGCCTGAATACCTGTGGTGCCGCGCTTCGTGCGATTGCGGCTATCCGCGATCAGCAAACCGAAGTCGTAATCGAAGCGCCACATCGGGAACGATGTGATGTTCGCGGTGGCCATCTGCTGCTTGATGGAAGCGGGCAGAAAGGCGTTGTCGTTGTAGATCGTGAAGCCCGTGCTCTGGCCTTCCCACGCGGGGAGCGGCTCGAAGTGCGCCGTCGCCCGGCCGTACAGCCCTTCGAGAAAGAACGAGACGTTGTCGTTGAGGTCGTAGGTCAGGTGGGCGAAGGCGGTCTCACGCTCGACCTCCGGCACCGCCGAGAAGTTTCGGCCGTGATCCTCGCCACCGCCGCCGATCATGCTCAGCGTGGTCGCCAATTGTCCGTAGGTGAAAGGCTGCGGCACCCCGCCCTCGCCAAACTGCGTACCCTTCAGCGGACCGCTGGGGATGAGCCCACCCGCCGTGAAGCCTGCCGAATGCGCGCCGCACGCGATGATAGTGCTCGGAACGAGCGCGGGATTCGCCATGCGCGTGCACGAGTTGTACCAGTCACGATCGCGCCACGCGTTGATGCCGCTGTTGCTGTAGTAACTCGCGCTGCCGATGATGTGCGCACGGCCGCCGAGGAACGAGGTGCCTCCGGAAAGCAGCACTTTGCGAACTTGCGAGTCACCCTCCTCCGCCTCGCCACCCTGCACGGTCGCCTTCACGCCTTCGAACTTCGTGTCGAGAACGAAGTTGACGACGCCCGCGACCGCATCGGAGCCGTACGCCGCGGAGGCGCCGCCGGTGACGACATCCACACGACTGACCATCGCCTCGGGCAGCACGCTGATGTCGGTCGTACCGTTGCCGGTCGATGGCACGACACGACGGCCATCGAGCAGCACCAACGTTCGCGATGCGCCGAGCGCGCGCAAGTTGAGAAAACTCTGCCCCACCGTGCCGACGGTGCTCACACCATTGCTCGCCGGCGTGCTGGAGTTACCGAACACCGGCAACTGGTTCAACGAGTCGGACAGGCCCGTCGGCGACGCGTTCGAGAGCTGCTCCGCGCTCACTACCGTCACCGGTGTCGGCGCCTGGAAGCCGCCCTCCACAACCAGGCGAGATCCCGTCACCTGCACTTCCTGGATATCCGCGGGGGTGTCGGCCGCATCGGTCGCGCCTTGCGAAGGCCGTTGCTCCGGAGCGCTCCCCGGCGCTACGGGCGAAGCGCCTCCCGCAGCCTGCGCCAATCGAAATCGATCCCAGAAGGAGGTCTTCTGGGCTCCTTTCGCGTCCGCGCCGGACGACGTGGTTCGAGGCCCCGCGGCGGGCGCTTTCGCCGCCTCGGCGGCTGCCGGCGTGCCCACGCGCGCATCCGCCGAAGCGGCCGGAAGGATCGTGATCGTCTTCTCGTCGAGATAACGGTAGGTGAGGCCCGTGCCGTTCAGCAGCTGGCTCAGTGCCTCGACCGCGGTGAGATCCCCGCTGGCGCCGCTCGTCCTGTGATCGTTGATGAGCTCCGCCCGATAGACGAGCTGGATGTCTCTTTCCCGGACCAGTAGCTGCAAAGCCGGCGCGAGTGCCTGAGCCGGAATTTCTGTCGGGCGTTTGATGGCCGCGTCCGCGTCGTGTGCGGCACAGATGCCGCCGAGTGCGGCACAGGCCAACACCACCCCTAATGTCATGCGCATGAGTAACTCCCCCTTGATGCTTCTGATACGCGTCGTTCGATGCGACGCGCTCATGCATACATAGAGCGAGTTCTCGGAAAAGTGGACACCCCGGCCGAGCTGTCGCGGCCGCAATCTCATCTGCGCGAGATGATGATCCGGTCGCGTTCTTCGATGACCTCGACGCCGTTCTGCGCGCGCAGGAAGCGCAGGAAAGGCTGCACGTCGGTGGAGGAGAATGCGCCGCTCACGTGGAAATCATCGAGGCCGTGACCTCGGATAACGAGCGTGCGTTCCGAATTGCGATTGAATTCGGCGGCGACGTCTTCCAGCGGGGTCGTTTCGAAAACGAGCCGGCGATGCGTCCAGGCGGTCGCGGTCTCGACGTCGACCCGATGCGGCCCCGCCTGTGCGCCATCGCTGCCCGGCGGGGTAATCGCGGGCGACACCGTCAGCTGTTGTCCGGCGTCGAGCAGAATCTCGCCGCTCTCCGCGGAGATCGCCCGTTTCGGTGGAGATCCGGCGGCGCGGGGCTCTGTTGGGCCTCGCTGCTTTGAGCCGGGTTCCGGCGCTACCGCCGAGGCTCCGGCATTTGCGGAGCTGGCTTGCGCGGCAGGCGCGCCGCCCCCTTCCGGGTTGTGAGCCGGAATAACCGACCCGGACACCGCCACCGTCCCTTCCACGACGGTGACGATCAGCCCGCGTTTGCGCTGGTTGATGTCGAACTGCGTGCCGACGGCTCGCACGCGAGTGCCGTTCACCGCCACGATGAAGGGCCGCGCCTTGTCCTTGGCCACGCGAAACAGCGCCTGGCCTTCCATGAGATCGACGTGACGCCCCTGCTTGTCGAAACGCACGCGGATTTTCGAGCGAGCGTTGAGGTCTATCGTCGAGCCATCCGCCAGCAGAATGGAGCGTTGTTCGCCAACCGCCGTGGCGTACACATTTCGCGTCACATAGAGATAGAGGCTTGCGCCAACGACGGCGAACAGGAATGCCGCCGCCGTCGCCAGGACTGCGCGACGACGCGAAGGCACAACGGGTCGGCCGCGATCGACCGCCGCCGCGCGAGGCGCGCTCGTTGCGAGCGACACGACGTTCTCCGAGGGCTGCCGACCGCGCTCCATCAGGGAGTCGATATCGGTTGGCACAGCGGGTGGGACGCTCACCGCCTCCCAGATTGCGGATTGCTCCAGGTAGGCACGGACATGCTCCGGCGACGTCGAAAGCCAACGCTCGAAGCGCTCGCGCACGGCTCGATCGGGCCGCCCGGCGCGGAACTCGACGAGCCATTCGGACGCTTCTTCGTAAATCTGCTGATTCATTTACCGTGTCCTTACCCCGGATCCTTCAACTGCTGGCGGCAGTGGAGCAATGCCCTGGCGATGTGCTTTTTCACCATGGACCGCGATACGCCAAGGCGCGTGGCAATCTCATCCAGCGTCCACCCTTCCCGACAGTGCAGGAGCAGGCAGGCTTGCGGGTTGGGCGGAAGCTGCCCGATGGCGGTCTCCATTTCTTTCGCGCGACGCTGCAGGTCGATCTGGACCGCATGGTCCGTTTCGATGACCAGGTTCTGTTCGGTGACCGGGTCGTTGATGTCGACCGACTCCGGTTCACTCGACCGGTGCAGGTGATGCTGAGCCAGCACATGGCTCGCGATGGTGAAGAGATACGACTCCGGGCTGCGAATCATGTCGTGCCGATTGACGCGCATCAGCCTGAGGAACACCTCCTGCGCGAGGTCCGCGACCTCGGCGGTGTTACGCACGCGCGCGGCGAGATAGCGCCGCAGCTTGCGCCCGTGGCGGCCGACGATCTCCCCGACGAAGGACTGACGTGAATCAACAGACATGGGGTGCCTGCGGCCACTGCAATGGAAAAAAGCCCGTCTCGCATAAGAGCGATTTTGCGGAAAAGTGGCCACCGGCCCGCGCCAGCAGCTTCCGGTAACCCTGAAAACAATAGCTTAATCGCGGGGTGGCCGCCCCCGACCGCGGGCGGGAACGTGTGTTGCTGGCCATTCCCAGGTGCCGCGTGTGCTCACGAGCCACCGCGCGCGAGCGGTGGACTCGCGGAAGCGAACCATCGGAAATCACCCGGGTCTGCATTCCGCCGGCGTCAACGGCCGACAGGTCGCGGACGCGGCGCGGGTCTCCCGCCCGCACCTCAGGATCCTGTTCATTACCGGCTACGCCGAGAACGCCGTGGTCGGCAACGGGCATCTGGAACCCGGCATGGAAATCATGACGAAGCCGTTCGTGATCGCAACGCTCGGCAACCGGATTCGGGATCTGCTGGCGCGCCCCGCGACCGCGAAATAGCGACGCGGCCGGTAAACCCTCCACCCGCCGCGAACCTTCGAAAACCGTCGAATTCCCCACCCTGGGAGGGGCCGGGCCGGGAAGCACCCCATCCGGGCGGCCCTACCGGCCAGGAATCAGTTTTATTCGACCCTGGCCCGAGTGATTGCTACCCTCGCTCGCCCGCCAGGCACCCCCTGAGCGACCAGTCCCGGAACGAGCCGCCACACGCATTGAAAACGCCCCCCGCCCTGCAGCCCCTGATCGACGACGGGGTCATCGACGAAGTCATCCGTTCCCTCAAAAGCGGCAAGGAAGCCACGGTCTACCTGGTGCGCTCCGGCACCGAGACCCGCTGCGCCAAGGTCTATCGCGACATGGCCCAGCGCAGCTTCCAGAAGCGCGCCCAGTACCAGGAAGGCCGCAAGGTGCGCGGCAGCCGCCAGGCCCGCGCCATGAACAAGAGCGGCAGCCGCTTCGGGCGCAAGGAACAGGAAGCCGCGTGGAAGAACGCCGAGGTCGATGCCCTGTACAAGCTCGTCGCGGCAGGCGTGCGCGTGCCGAAGCCTTACGGATATTTCAACGACACGCTGATCATGGAGCTGGTGACGGATCCGTCCGGCGACCCGGCCCCGCGCCTCGGTGAAGTCGATTTGTCGCCCGAGCTGGCTCGCGAGTACCACAGCTTTCTCGTCCAGCAGATCGTGCGCATGTTGAGCATCGGCCTCATTCACGGCGATCTGTCGGAGTTCAACGTTCTGGTCGGGCCGGATGGCCCTGTCATCATCGATCTGCCTCAGGCCGTGAACGCCGCCGGCAACAACGGCGCGCTCGCGATGCTCGAGCGCGATGTGAACAACATTCGCGGCACGCTCGGGCGGTTTGCGCCGGAGCTGCTCGAAACGCAGTTCGCGCGCGAGATGTGGGCGCTGTTCGAGCAGGGCGAGCTCACGGCGGACACCAAGCTCACCGGCGTCTTCGCGCGCGACGAAACGACGGCGGATGCCGATGCCGTATTGGTGGCGGTCGAGGATGCGCGCGAGGATGCCCTGCAACGAGAGCTCGGGCGCGAAGCGTAGAGGCGACGGCCTCTACAGATCGATGACGATGTCGCCGCTCGGCTGCGAGCAGCAGACGAGAACATTACCTTCAGCGGGCATCTCGAGAGGCTGCGGTCCGTAGACGACCGCTCCGGAAACCATGCCGCTTTCGCAGTTGTGACACACACCGGTCCGGCACGACCAGCGCACCGGAACGTCGCACGCTTCCGCCAGCTCCAGAATGCTTTGATACGCCGACGCCTTCCAGTGAACGGCGATGCCGCTGCGCGCGAACGAGATACGCGGCCCCGTATCCGCGTCGTCCGAGGGCACGTGCGGCGGAGCCGCTGTTCCCGCGCCGACGATGCCCGGCATCAGTGATTCGCCGCCGTTGAAGATCTCGGCGTGAATGCGTGCCGGCGCAACTCCCAACGCCGCAAGGGTCGCTTTCATATCCGCCATGAAGCGATTCGGTCCGCAGAGGTAGACATCCGCCTCGGGCGGAAGGCCGATCCGCTCGAATACGGATTTCGACAAGTGCCCGACCGCGTCGAAATCCCTGCCCATTTCATCGTGCGAAGCGGGCCTGCTATAGCAAACGTAGCTGCGAACCTGCGGGAGCGCGAGCATGAGACGGCGAACTTCGGCGACGAAGGGATGGTGCGCTCCGTCCCGAGCCGCATGCAGCCACAACACCGGTCGCGTCGAGCGCGACGCCGCCAGCGAGTACAGCATCGCCAGAACCGGCGTCACGCCGATTCCCGCGCTGAGCAGCACCACCGGATGCTCGCCTGTCCGCAGAATAAAGCTCCCGCGAGGCGAGCTGATCTCGAGCGCATCGTTCACGCGCAAATGCTCCCGCAGGTAAATTCCGGCGGCGCCCTGCGGCTCGATCTTGACGCTGATTCGATAGTGCTCCGTCGAAACAGAGCCCGAGAGCGAGTAGCTGCGAAAGAGCGGCGGGCCCTCGGCGAGCGGTTCGAGACGCACGACGACGTACTGCCCGGGCATGGCTTCCCCGAGGGGCTGGCCGTCCGCGCTCCGCATCGTCAGCGAAAGAACATCCTCGGCATCCCGATCGATCGCGGTCACCGTGACCCGGCGAAATCCCGGCGGCGCCGGATGCGCGGCGGCTCCCGGCATGAGCCCCGCGTTGCCACCCACCCGGCTCTGCTGTAACAGCGACTCGAACGACGCGCGCCATCCGGGCGATAGCGCCGCGATCCGCGCGGCGTGTTCCAGTCGCTCGTGCGGGTGACCGGGCAGGTACAGGAGCGCGTCGATCTCCGCGACGGTCATTCGCTCCGTCGCCTCTCCCACCTTCACGATTTCGTCGCCGGCCCCCACCTCGCCTTCCTCCAGCACGCGGAAGTAGAAACCGGGCCGTCCGCTCGATACCAGCAAGGCGGGCATCCGAGGCTCGTTCATCCGAATGCCAAGGCGATAGCAGGTAACGCGAGGCTGTGTGACCTCGAACAGCGCGCTGCCGATCCGATAGCGGTCGCCGATGCACACCGCATCGTCGGGCAACCCTTCGATCGTGAAGTTCTCGCCGAACTGGCCGGGGACGAAGTCGTCCCGCTTCAGCCGCTCCTGCCAGTAACGATACGACTCGATCTGGTAGACGAACACCGCGCGCTGTTCGCCGCCGTGCCCGCCGAGATCGCCTTGCCCGTCCCCATCGAGATTGAGGCGCCGTGCGCGGCAGCGGCCGCGCACGGGCTCCTTCCAGATGCCGGTGTGCACGATGCGACCCTTCCACTCGATGTCACGCGGAAGACCTACGTTTACCGATAACAATCGCGCCATGCAGGGGTCATCGCAAAAACTTCCGGACTATGTCTGGGGCTTGTCCATCGGCTTGCCGGCGTTGGGTTGGCCACGCTTGTCGAGCACGATCGCCCCGCCCTTGATCACCACCTCGGTGGTCATGAAATTCCAGTAGCCCACCAGCGGATTGCCCCCGAGCACCACGATGTCGGCGACCTTCCCCGGCTGCAGCGTTCCCAGATCCTGGCCCCGATCGATGAACTGCGCGGAGTTTTGCCCCATCACCTTGATGATATCTAGGATGGAAAAGGCGACGTTCAGCGTTTTCAACTCCTGGTTCAGCGCCGCCGTCGCGTTGAAGTTCGTATCCGTGCAGTACGCATACGTCACGCCGTGATCGAACAGCGTGCGGCCGTTGATCGGCAGCAGCCCGCCTTCGCGGCCCTGCCCCTCGTTGCTGATGATTCCCTGCGGCCACGGCTTGCCGTCACGGAAGGTCGGCTTGTTGTCCTGGTTGAACACGTCGAACACCGGCGGCCCGAAGCCCGTGCAGGAGGACACCATCGCTCCCGCGGCCTTCACCTCATCGGCCTGCGCCTCGGTCACCCATTCGAAATGCGGCGTGTGGATCAGCTTCTTCCCGCCGATCGACACCGCCGCCATCATGTTGGCGGGGCTCACGGCATGGATCTGCACCGGCAAGCCGATCTTCGCCGCTTCATCGAGCGCGACGGCGAGGTTGTGCGTCTCCTTCAGCGTGGGCGGCGCCGGCGGCGGGCTCTGCGGATAGATGATCTCGGCAACCGAGTCGTAGCCGGCGCTCTTGGCGGCGCGGATGGCGTTGCGCACTTCATCATCGCTGTTCATGCGACCGGTCGTGACGCGGCCCGCGGCAAGGATGCGCGGGCCCTTGATCGCGCCACTGTCGACACGACGCTTGAGCTCGAGGATCGCGGCGTTGTCGTCGCCGCCCGCCTGCACGGTCGTGAAGCCGGCTTCGAGCAGCTCCCGCATGCGGTCGACCGCCTGCTCCGTGAAGTATTTATCGGGCGGCCCGTAGATCAGATGACGGTGGACGTCGATGAAGCCCGCCATCACCGTCTTGCCGGCTCCGTTGATGCGCACGCTGCCGCTGGCCGCGCCGGAGGGGGCGCCCGCCGCCACGGAGGCGATCTTGCCGTCCTTGACCACCACGGCGCCCTTCTCGATCACCTGCCCATCGCCGACGATGATGCGGGCATTCGAGATGACGACGTTCTGCGCCGAAGCGGCGCCAGCCGCCAGAGCGGTGGCGAACAAAGCCGAAACGATCGAGATGAGCCTCATGTCCGGGTACTTCCGTTCGTTATTGTCGGGCTCAAAACAATAACCCGGCCGCCGAGTACGCGTCAGTCTCGAGCGAAGCGCGTCCGCTTCGCTCGAGACTTCGCAACAGCGGCTCTGGAGGGTCAAGCCCGTCATTCCATTCGCTCGAATGGGAAACTCCTGAGCCCGCGTGATGGAACCCTGGCGGCGCGAGGACCTTGCTGACGATTCCGCTTGCGGCGTGTCGTTCGGGCAACCCGCTTTATTTCGAGCCTTCGCGTCGCCAGTCGTAGTAGGCGTCGAGCACCTTCAATCGGCCCTGATTCGGGATGGGCGCCGGCCCTGGATCGACGCCGATGCGCATCACCAGCGGGTCGGCCTCGGTGAACGCCGGCCACTTCGGCAGAGTTGGACCGTTCGGGTCGCCCCGCGTCGCGAAGTTCACCCAGTACCCCTGCATCTGCTCGGAGATCGCCCGGTCTTCCGCCGTAGGCGCCGCCCGCCCGCCGACGCCGAGATTGCCGAACACGTAGCCGACCTCCTGCCCGTGCCCCGACCCGTTGAGGTTGGTCGCGCTCGGTCGGTCGAAGTAAAAGAAGTAGGCCTTGTTCGCGCCTTTCGAAGATGAAAGACGCGCCCACGTGTACTGGCCCCAGATGAAGCCGGTGTCCGTGCGCAGCTGCGTGCTGGCGCGAGTGGCCTGCTCGTCGGTGGCATGCGGATAGGCGGCGAGAATGGCATCCGCGTGCTTCCCGTATCCTTCGCGCACTTCCTTCTCGAAGGTCGCCGGGTCGGACTTGCGCGCGCCGAATCCGCCCGCCTCGTCTGAAACATCACCGACCAGAATCGGCGTGTCGTTGAAACGCTTCCGCTGCCACAGCCGATACTGATCGGCGGGAATCACATAGCCGTCGACCGGCGGCCAGAAACGCGGCGCGCCCTGGTCTCTCTGCGCGGCTTCCACCTTGTCTGCCGGCAGTGCGCGCGCCTCCACGAGCGTCTTTGCGCCAAGGCTTCCCAACCACGCCTTGCCTGCCTCTTCCGACATCCGCAACGTCTGCAGGCTGGACCCGGCCCACGGCGAATCCTGCGCCGGCATGAAGCTCGCGCCACTCTCGGAGATCACGCCGCGAAACAGCCCTTTGGCGAGCGGCGAACCCGCCAGCATGCTCACAGCGAACCCTCCCGCCGAATGGCCCAGGAGGGTGACCTTCGACGCATCACCCCCGAACTTCGCGACGTTCGCCTGTACCCATTTCAGCGCCGCGATCTGATCGAGCAAGCCGAAGTTGCCCGAGGCGTGTCCGCTCTCCCGGCTCAGCTCGGGCGTAGCGAGAAAGCCAAACGGACCGACCCGATAGGCGATGCCGACGAACACCACGCCTTTGCGGGCGAAGTTGGCGCCGTCATAGAGCGGCGCGCTGGTCATCCCGCCGTTGAAGCCGCCGCCGTAGATCCACACGATGACCGGCAGCCGCTCGCGAGACGTCCGGGCGGGAGTCCACACATCCAGATACAGACAATCTTCGCTCGCGGAGATGCCGGGCGCCTGGCTCTTGAGCGAGGTGGGATTCTGCATGCAGGCCGATGCGAACGCGGTGGCCCGCCGAACGCCGGACCACGACTTCACCGGCTGAGGCGCTCTCCACCGCAGCTTGCCGACCGGCGGCGCCGCGAACGGGATGCCTTTGAACTCGGAGACAGCGCTCAGGGTCGTTCCCGCGACCCGGCCACCCGTAACCTTCGCCTCCGTGATCTGCGCCATCGATGGCGCGGACGCCGTAGTGAGCGCGAACGCCAGCATCGAAACCGCCCAGGTGGCCTTCATTATTCGATTCCCCTTTTGGCGACGTACCTTACGGTCGTTTGCGCAGTTCGCTGGCCGTTTCGTGCCCGTTCATGTTGGGCATGCCGATGTCCAGCAGCACCACTTCGGGCTTGAAGTCATCCGCGACACTGAGCGCTTGCTGACCATCGTAGGCAATTCGGACCGCATGCCCCTCGAGTTGCAGGAGCAAGCCCAGGCTCTCCGCGATATCGCGGTTGTCATCGACGACGAGGATTCGACGAGGGGCAACGGCGGCGCGATCTTCCGTTGCGACCGTCGCCTCGGTGTTCGCTTGCGCGCGTTCCAGAGGCAGCGGGAGGCGCACGGCGAAGACGCTCCCCGCGCCGGGCCCCGCGCTCGATGCGCTCACGGTTCCCCCGTGCAACATCACAAGCCCTCGAACGAGGCTGAGACCGATGCCGAGCCCACCGTCGCCGCGATCGAACGCGGGCTTGCCTTGCGCAAACATCTCGAAGATCCGCGGCAGCATCCGCGGCTCGATGCCAATCCCCCTGTCTTCGACTCGGATCACGATCTCCCCGCCCTCGCACCGAGCCTCGAGCCGGATCGTGCCTCGTGGGTCCGAATACTTTGCGGCATTCGTGAGAAGGTTCGAAATCACTTGTGCCAGCCGCAACGCATCCGCGTCGAGCCACACCGGCCCCGGAGGTAGCGACACGGTAAGCTGGTGCTTGCGCGCGTCGATCAAAGGCCGCGCGGTCTCGACCGCGGCATCGACGATGGCGGCAAGCTCGACCGACTCCAGCCGCAACTGCAACGTGCCGCGCGTAATCCGCGATACGTCGAGCAGGTCATCGAGCAGCAACGCCATGTGCCGCACTTGCCGATCGATGACATCGTGACTCCAGCGACGCTGAGCATCGGTCGCCGTCTGCGACCGCGCGACCTGCAGTGAGTTGCGAATGGGAGCGAGCGGATTGCGCAACTCGTGCGCGAGCGTGGCGATGAACTCGTCCTTGCGCCTATCCGCGTCGCGCAGTTTCGCATTGGCCTGGTGAGTCTCGGTTACGTCGAACCCCACGCAGAAGATGCCGCCGATCGCGCCACCCGGATCGAAGAGCGGCGCGTACGTGAAATTGAAGTAGTGGATTTCCTCCGCGCCCCGCGGCGTGCGCCGAAAACGCACTTCGGCGTCGCGTGCTTCGAAGATCTCGCCGCTCGCATAGACGTTGTCGAGCTCTTCGAAGAAGCCTTGCCCTTCGATGCTGGGGAAGGCCTCGCGAATCGTCTTCCCGATCCAGTCCTCGCTGCCGAACACGACACGATGCGCATCGTTGATGAACTCGACGAGATGTTCCGGCCCGCGCATGACGATGATGAAGGCCGGCGCCTGCTCGAAGAGACGACGCTGCCGCGCCATCTCCTCCGCGCGTTGCTTCTCGGCGAGCACCGTCGCCGTCGTCTCCGTGCACAGCACGAGCACGCCACCCACGCCGCTTGCCGCCGCGCTGTCGTCGATGGGGCCGTAGCTATAGGTCCAATACACGTCCTCGCGCCGACCGTTGCGAGTGATCGGCACGAGCGCATTCTCGTGCCAGGTCGCGCCACCGCCGCTCATCACCTGATCGATCTGCGGGCCGATGATGTCCCAGATCTCTTCCCACACCTCGCGGCCGGGTTGGCCCAGCGATGCGGGATGTCGCTCCGAGCCAATCGATTGACGATAGGCGTCGTTGTAGAAGCAGAAGAGCTCCGGCCCCCACCAGATGTACACCGGGTGGCCGGTATTCAGCAGCAGTCGAACGCCCGTTCGCAGGGGTTGCGGCCAGCCCGCGGGCGGGCCGAGCGGATGCGCGGCCCAGTCGAAACCGCGCATCCGTGCACCCATTTCGCCGCCGTCTTTCAGGAACTCGATTTCAGGTGGGGTGCGTGTGGCCATTGGCGACCCATTCAGCGCTCGCCATGGTACACGAGGGTATCCCGCATTCGAACTCGGAATCGCGCGCAAGGCGGCGCTTCCGATCCGTCAGCGCCGCCTCGCGCATCGGATAGGCGGCACCCCGCGGGCCCGCGACTTCACTTCGATTTGAAGTTCTTCGCTACGTAAGCACTCAGCGCCGCAAGCTCCGCATCCGACACCTCGGTCTTTCGGAACGGCGCCATCAGCAACACGCCCTGCCGCACGAACACTGAGATCGCCTGTGGCGCAAGGTCAGTCCGTTCGAGCAGCACCGCGGGAGTCTTGCCGCCGTACTTCACTTGGAGCGACTGCGTGCCCGGGTGCCCCGGCCCCGGTGCGTGACACGGCGCGCACCAATGTTCATACACCGCCTGGCCTGACGGCGCGGGCGCTTTCGCCGCCGGTTCGGCGGCCTGCGCGATCGACGTAAGCGCCACGAGAGCGCCGGCGAGGAGCGGCAAGCGAAGTGCCGACATGAGTGAACGCGTCATCTCAGGCCTTCCTCAGATGCTTCGGCCACACGCCATAGCGACCGGCCGAGAGAATGCCGTTGGGGTCCACGGCGTCCTTGATCGTCTCGCGCAATCGGCGCAGGGAATGGTTGTTATACGAGTACGTGTCCGAGATCAGATCCTGGAACGCGGCGGGCGCGCGGTACTCGGCCCAACCGCGCTCGGCCGCCACCTTCACCAGTTTCGCGAAGGTGCCGCGTACCTTGGCATTGCGGGCTTTGTCGCGACCGATCGGGAACATGATGAGGCACACGAGCGTGCGATCCCAGCACGTCATATAGACCGGCCCGATGATGCCGAGGTCCTCTCCACCGCTCGCCTTGGTGAGGTTCTCGTCGTAGTAGCGCCGGAACTCGAGCAGCGACTCGCCGGTGCGCGGCACGATGGGCGAGAAGCCGATGTGGCCGCCGGCGGGATCGGGATTGGCGGGGCCGCGGCCCAGCATCGCGAAGGTGGAGAGATTCGGAATGCCGAAATTCACGAGCCGCACACGCGTGAGCGCGTCCTGCGACAACGGCGTGCGAAATAGCTCCCCTTCCGTGAACGTCACGCCAGGGATCGCGGCGAACTTGGCTTTCGCGTAATCCATCTGCGCGCGCACGACCGGTTCGGGCCCGTAGATCGGCACCTGGATCGACCAGGCCGGCGCGTTCGAGCCCGGGCGGCTGGCGCCACCGAAGATCTGCGTCGAGCCGTTGACGAGATGCGTGTTTTCCAGGCGATTCAACACATCGAGCATCGGCACGATGTCTGCATCGCGCATCGAGGTGGCGGTCGACATCTGCATCGCCTCGGGCCGAGGCATCAGATGGAAACCCATCTTGGTGACGACGCCGAAGTTGGACTGGCGGAAGAGCCCATCCACCCACGGACCGTAGCCCCAGCGATTGTGCTGCCACGACTTCGAGTTCGGCAGCGCGCCCATGCCGGTGCGCACGACGTCGCCGTTCGCGAGCACCACTTCCATGCCGCAATGAGAACCGAAGTGGTCGCGGAACGGCGAGGCGGTCCAGCCGGCGCCGCCATCGAGCGCGTTGCCGATGACGCTGCCCCAGCCCGGGTCGGGCGGATCGATCCAGACGTCGAGTTTCTCTTTCTGGATGTGATTGTAGAGATCGAAGTAGCTGACGCCCGGCTCCACCAGCGCATAGGCATTGCGCTCGTTCACTTCGAGCACGCGATTGAGCCGCTTGAGATCGAGCACCACGCTCCCCGAGTGCACGGGCGCGGAACCGCCATACGCGAGGTTGCGGCCCGTGGAAATCGGATAAAGCGGAATGCGATGTTGATTGGCGGCGCGTACAACCGACTGCACTTCCTCGAGGGTCGAAGGGGCGACGGCGGCTGAAGCGACGCGCTCATCCGGCTCGCCGTAGAGCGGCGAGTAGGCGTCGCGGTAGAGCGCGACGTCGGCATCCTGGGTGAAGACCCAGTCCGTGCCCACGGCTTCGCGCCATGCTTTCACGGCGGCGTCGAAGGCCGTCTGGCTTACGTTGGGCGGCAGGGACATAGGCGAACTCCGCGAAGAGCGAAAGGGTTCAGGCGGCGGCGATGATCCAGGACGTGAGCAACTGCGCCTGCGGCGGCAAAGTGGGCTCCAGCGCGGCGTCGCTACGCGCGAAGCGCGGGCGCACGGCCGACGGGCGATAGGTCGCGAGCGCATCGGCAACTCGCGCGGACCAGTTATTGCCGGCGTGAGTCAAATCGGATGACGAGAGGCCGACGCTTTCCGCCCCCCGCGGCAACGAGTGCTCCGTTCGGCCGTCCGCGTGAACGATGTGCTCGGCGTGGAAGACGACGCGCAGTCCGCTGCTCAACGCGAGTTGCTCGAGGCAGAACAATGCCGGGCGCGCCGTGAGGCCGGCGACGACGGCGGGACCTCGTTGCCACGCTGGGCCGATGCTATCCAGCCAGACCTGAGTGATGTCGCCATCGGCGAGGGCATGCACCGCCGCGCCCATACGATTGATGCGAGTGGCGCCGCTGCCCGCCTGCGGATAACGCGCGTCGAAAAGCACGAGATGGAAGTCGGGGCTGCCGGGCGCCGCGTTACTTGCCGGGCTTGCCGCGATCGCGGACGTCGCCGCGAACGTTAGCGACGTACCTGCGATCACAGGCAGCGACGACAGCGCCGCCGCCTCAAGGAATTCTCGCCTACTGGTCATGTGGCCCCCTTCTTCGGAGCGAAGCCTCGCCGGTTTGCGGGGCTCCGGTCAACATGGCTGGCGCTCGCGGCCGCAATTTGCGGGACTTCGGTCCACTGGGTTGCCGCTCGCAGTTCCCACGCAGGTCCGGTCGCCCAACACTGGTCGACCGTATAACTCGCAAGCCGCTCGCTACTCCGCGTGCCCCGTCTCCGGCTGACGGGGCGGCGCGGCCGGCCGCGCGCCGCCTACGGCGGCACCGGGGCCACCCGCCTTGATCGCGGTGGCTCGCGAGATCAGGTACTCGCGAATGGCGACGGTGTCTTCCGCCTTCAGATCCTTGGCGAACGAGCCCATGCCCTTGTCCGCTCGCCCGCCACCCAGCACGACCTGATCGAAGCCCGGCTGCGTCCACAGCAGCGGCGTGATCATGAGATTCGGGAAGCTGGTGCGCTGCTGCTGGCCGTTGACGCCGTGGCACACCGAGCAATTCTGCGTATACACCTCGGCACCGTGCGCAATGACTTCGGCCGTGGCCGTCGACGGAGGCGGATTGAGCGGCGGCGGCGCGTACGGCTCCGGCTCAGGCAACACCGATTTTCCGCCGAGCGCGAACACCAGCATGCGCGCGTGCGTCGGCGCAAAGTAATCGCCGCCCTGCGCGACACCACCAACGCTGGCGGCGACGTACTGCACACCCTCCAGCTCGTAAGTGATCGGCGCGGCGAACACCGCCGTCCTGGCATCGAAGGTCCACAGTTTCTTGCCGTTCTGCGCGTCGAAGGCCGACAGCGCCTTGCCGTTGCCATTGCCCATGAACACGAGATTGCCGCCAGTGGCGAGCACACCGCTGGTCGGCAGGCCGCCCCCGAAGGCTTCCGATTCCCACACAACCTTGCGCGCGACCGGATCCCACGCCTTCAACCGGCCGGTGACGCCCGTTCGGCTGTACGGCTTGAGCTCTTTGCCCGGCGCGGCGCGCGCGCCCATGTTGATGCCGAGGCTGAACGTGCCCGGCGGCGGCTTGCGATCCGGCGGCAACCCCGCCAGCGTCGAGTACGCCTCCCACGCGGGGATGTAGACGAGGCCGGTCAACGGGCTGAACGCATTCGGATGCCAGCTGTGACCACCCTGCACACCCGGCGCAAGGTTCCACGGCTCGTCCCGGTAGTACGCCGCCGGAACCACGTTCGGACGGCCGGTCTTCATGTCCACGCCGGTCGCCCAGTTCACTTCGGTGAAGGCGTCGGCGCTGATCAGCTTGCCGCTCTTGGCCTCGAGCACATAGAGGAAGCCGTTCTTCGACGGCTGTATGAGCACGTGCCGCCGCTTGCCGCCGATCTGGAGATCCGCGGTCATCATCGGGCTCACCGCGTCGTAGTCCCACGAATCGCCCGGTGTTTCCTGGTAATGCCACACGTATTCGCCGGTGTCGGGTTTCACCGCGATGATCGATGCGGCATACAGGTCATCGCCGCCGGTCGGCTGACGCACGCTCGCATTCCACGGCGACGCATTGCCGGTACCGAAATAAAGAAGATCGGTTACCGGATCGTACAGCGCGCCGTCCCACACCGTGCCGCCGCCACCGGTGTCTTTCCAATACTCGCCGCTCCACGTTTTCGCGGCCTTTTCGAGCGCTTTGTTCTCGAAGCCCTTCGCCGGATCGCCGGGCACCGTCCAGAAGCGCCAGACTTCCTTGCCGGTCTCGGCGTCGAATGCCGCGATCCAGCCGCGCACGCCGAACTCACCGCCGGCGCCGCCGATGAACACCTTGCCCTTCGCAACGCGCGTGGCCATGGTGATGGCGTAGTGATCGCCCATCTCGCCCAGGTTGAGGCTCTTCGGCACCGTGTCGACCGACCAGACTTCCTTGCCGGTCTTCGCGTCGATCGCGACCAGGCGCGCATCGAGCGTGCCCATGATGATCTTGCCGTGCCAGGCCGCGATGCCGCGGTTCACGAGGCCCACGTTGTAGCGCAGGCGCACGCCCGTGATCATCGGGTTGTACTTCCACAGCTGCTGGCCGGTCTTGCCGTCGAAGGCATAGACGACGTTGCGAGCGGTCGAGACGTAGATCACGCCGTCGATGTACAGCGGCGAGCCGTGCTGATTCTGGTTGGTTTCGTAGTCCGCGAACCATTGCAGGCCGATGCCGTTTACGTTGTTCGCATCGATCTTCTTCAGCGGGCTGAAGCGCTGCTCGGAGTAGGTGCCGCCGTAGGTCATCCACTGACCGGGCTCTTTGTCGGCTTTGGCCAGGCGCTGGGCGGTGACGTTGGCGGCGCCGGACGAAGAGGCGGCAAAGGCCGCGTTGACGGCGCAGCACGCAATAACCGCGGCAATCAGCCGCTTCCCCATTCCCAGGGTAAGTGAACGGATGATCATGAGCCCCCCAAATACGCCTGTACTTGTACTGCCCGCCGGCGATCGGGGGGATCTTAGCCAGAAGCTCTCGCAGCGAGGGCCGGCAACCGGGGGCCCGGCCGCCAGCTGGAGTCGGGCAGACGGGCTTTGCGCCCGCCTGCCCTCTTCACGAACGACTTCAGAACTTCGCGCGCATCCCCACCTTGTACGACCGGCCGATCGGGTCGAACAGGATGAAGTTGCCGTTGCCGGCCACGCTCGGCGCGGTCGGCGGCTCGCGGTCGAACACGTTGTTGACGGCGGCGAACGCCGTAATCGTGTCATTGAACCGCCACTGCCCGCTCAGATCGGAGTAGAACGCCGACGAGACCTTGTTGGTGTTCGCGCTGTTCGACAGCGTGATGGCGTATCCCGCCTGGTCAGGCCCGATGAGCGCATTGTTGTACAGGCCGTCCGGGATGTACTTGTTGTGCAACGTCAGCGAGAGAGGACCGCGGTTCCACGTGGTGAGGAGATCCGCGCTCCAGTCGGGCATGCCCGCCTGCGTTCCCGCGCGCCAACCGGTCACGCCCGCGCGCTGGGTCGGGCCGGCGGTATCGACGGTGATGAGGTCGTTCACGATCGTGCCCAGCAGGCGCAGGTCCAGATTGCCGACCGAACCCATCTCGACCCGATACTGTGCCTCGATGTCGATGCCCTTCGTGATCTGCTCGTTCACGTTCAGCAGCACGTTGCGAATCTGCACGAGGTTGCCGGCCGCGTCGCGACTGATGTACTGGCAGAACTCCGTCGCGCCCAGGAAGCAGCGATCGAGGACCGTCTGGCCGCCCAGCGTACCGATGGCCTTCTCGATCTCGATGTCGTAGTAGTCGACCGAGAACTGCAACCCGTCGAGGAAACCACCCGGCTTCAACACGACACCCGCGGTCCAGCTATCCGCCACCTCCGGCACGAGGGCCGCGTTCGACCCCGAGAGCTGCTGCGGATTGGACTGGATGCCACCATTGGCCCGGTCGATGATGCCGCCGCCACCGCTCGTGATCGGCCCGAACAGCTCGAACAGGTTCGGCGCGCGGATATCCCGCGACTTCGTGCCGCGGAAGCGAACCTCCGGAATCACTTCCCACGTCAGGCCGGCTTTCCAGGTCGTGACGGAGAGCGAGTGGTCCGCACTGGTCGGGTTGCTGAACGAGTAATGGGTGCGACGCCCGGCGCCGTTGAGCTCGACCGCTCGCGCCCCCGGCAGGTCCTTCAGCAGCGGGATGTTGGTCTCCAGGTAGCCTTCCGTGACCTGGATCTTGCCGCCCAGCGCCTGGCCATTGAGCGTGTAGAAATCGACGGTCTGGGAAAGCGGATCGGCATCGCCGTTCAGCTTCTGATCCCGATGCTCCACACCGCCGGCGAGCTGTACGGCGCCCGCGGGCAGCGAGAACAGGTCGCCCTGCGCGTTTGCCGCGACCACGTTCTCGCGAATCGCCGTGGACTGGAAACCCGCCGGCGTCACATAGGCCTTCGCCGCGTCCGAGAAACGATTGCGACCGAACGCGTTGAACGGGGCGCAGGCCGGATCGTCATTGGCCGTGCTCGCATCGGCGTTGATGCGGCAGACGATCTGCCCTGCTCCGTTCGTCACCGCGTCCATGGCGTTACGCATGCGCGAGATGGAGATGTTGTTGCTGACATCCAGTTGCACGTCGTTCCGGCCGTACTGGTAGTAACCGTCCCACTTCCAGCTGCTGTCGCCGAACTTGCCCTGCAGCGAAGCGACGCCGCGATAGGTCTTCGTGGTCGACTCGCCCAGCGCGTTACCTACGTCGCCGAAGGCGCGACCGAGAGCGAACGTCTGGATGTTGTTCGCCGTCATGATCTGTTTGACGGACGCGGGAAGGTACGCGTTGTCCGCCCTGATGGGCCCGAAGCTCTGCGCATTCGCGAGACTGCCCGCGCTGTCGCGGTACTGGGCACCGTAGGACTTGCCGTCCACCTGCCCGTAGGACACATCGAGACCGCCCTGCACCGAATCGGTGAAGTCGAAAGTGGTCTTCGTGTAGCCGATGTAGCGCTTGACGGGCGCCTTCAGCAGGTAGCCTGCGATGAAGACGTTCTCCCCGTGACCTTCGCCGCCCTTCATGAACAGCGGCACCAGGTTCGTGCCGTAGAGCTCGCCGTACTGGAAGGGACGCGTCGAGCCGTCGGGATTGAAGGTGATTCCGCGCAGCGGGAACGCCGCCGACGCGGAGTCGATCACACCATCCTGCGAGACGGTGGCCGTCTGCACGTTATTGGTGATGTTGTTCGCCGGACGACCGCCGAGGCCCGGCGGGGAGTTACCGAGATTCAGCGTCTCGTTGCCGCACCAGCTGCGCGTATAACAGTCGCCCATGCCGTGTTCTTTCGAGAACTCGCCGGCCCACACGAAATGTCCGCGGCCGTCCGCGAACGGCAGCCCGCCCGCGATCGCGGCGCCGAACTGCTCGTCGTCGCCCTCGCCGCTTTCGCCGTACGAGACGGTGCTGCGCATGCCTTCGAGCTTGCTGGCGAGCGTGAAGTTGACGACACCCGCGACCGCGTCGGAACCGTACTGCGCCGAGGCGCCGCCGGTGACGACTTCCACCCGGTCGATCAGGATGCTGGGAATGAGGTTGGTGTCGATCGTGCCCTGCGAGGTGGAGGCGACGAAGCGCTTGCTATCCACCAGCACGAGGGTGCGCGGCGCGCCGAGGCCGCGCAGATCCAGCACGCGAGCGCCGATGTTGCCACCCGTGTTCTGGGTGGTCGCCGGATTCGTGGAAGCCCGGAACGACGGCAGCTCGTTGAGCGCATCGCCGATGTTCGTGATGGCGCGCTGCTCGAGGCGCTCGGCGCCCACCACGGTGACCGGCGTCGGTGCGCTGAACCCGTTGGGACGCTGAATGCGCGAGCCGGTGACTACGATTTCCTGCAGCCCCTCGTCCCCATCGGCGGCCTGTGCCTGGACCTGGGTTGCTGTTGCAATCAGGAATGGAATGGTTGCGGCGGCCGCCCGAAGCGCGACCGTATTTTTCTTGCGCATGCTCCCCCCTATGATTTTCCGGACCACACATGCGCGCGCAGCCGGGTTATTTCGAACATAGCAGTCGGACTCACCGCCATGGATGTATCAAAGCACGAAGACCACGGAATGGATAGCTAGCTAGGAGCCGCGGCCATGTCGCTTGCCATCTAGCTAGCCATCCAGGCGATTCGACCCGAGATTCGACCCGAGATTCGACCCGAGATTCGACGATAGTCGTTGCGTTTGTGAAACAGGATTGTTCGTTTAGAGAGCCAGCGCCAGCCGCTGGTGCTCCTCGAGGGTGGGCAGAGTCCCCTTCGCGAATGACGCGAGCTCCGCGTCCGGCATGTTCGCCGCGCTCTGGAACAACGCGATGGCCTTCTGGTTTTCCGTGATCATCCGCCGCGCGTACCACGCATCGAATTCCGCTCCGGACTTCTCGGAAGCCTCGTTCAACACCTGCTCGTCCTCGTAGACGAGCGACGTCGGCACGTCCAGGCGCTTGCGTTTTGCAACCGTGGCGAGCCCCCGGTGAATCGCGTCGTAGTCCTTAAGCATGCGCGCGGCGAAGCCGCGGATGTTCGCGGTCTGCGATTTCGCCTGCGCAAGCTTCGCGAGTTCGATCTCGGCCATGCCACCGAGCGCGGCGCTCTTGACGAACACCGTCGGGTCGGTGATCCGCGCGCCCAGCGAATCCATCAAAGCGGCATCGGCGCGCTCGACCTTCGCGCGCTCGGGATCCTGCGCCTGCGCTTGTATCAAGCCGGAAACCGCCAGCGCCGCCGCGATCGGCAGCGTGCGTGTGACTCTTTTTCCGTACGTGTGATCGGGCATGGATTCGGCCTGCGTACGCTGAAGCTTACGCGATGCATACGGGACTTGCGGGCGCGCGCCGTCGTGCCGTGGTTGACCAATTCGATTAATTCGGAGCATGCTTTGCATTCTTCAGGGTTGCACGATTACATCGCCAAGATCCAGATACTTTCAAGTCACGTCGGTCTCACAGCGAATCATCTGTAAAAGATGCAATGGGGGGTACGTTTGATGACCACGAAGCTGGCGGCCTTGCCGCGCCCGTTTACCGCGAGCGCTGCTCGCTATCTCATATCCATCGCGGTTGCTGCCGCAATTGCCGGCACCGCGCTGCCTCAGCGCGCGGCCGCCGCCGATGAGGACTCACTCGCCGAAGTCACCGTCACCGGTTCGCGCATTGCGCGATCCCGCGATCTCGAGGCACCGAGCCCGATCGCAACGATCTCCAAGGACGCGTTTGAAAACAGCGCCTCGACCGGTCCGGAGCACATTCTCAACGCGCTGCCCCAGTTCGTGCCGGGCAGCACCCAGTTCACCTCCGGTATCCAGGCCTCGCCCACGAATAGCCCAGGTGCGGCGACCGTGAACCTGCGTGGCCTCGGAATCAACCGCAACCTCGTACTGGTGGATGGGCGACGCCCACAGCCGGCCAACGCGACTCTGGCCGTCGATATCAACACCATTCCCTCCGCCGCGATCAAGAGCGTCGAAGTCATCACCGGCGGCGCGTCCGCCGTGTACGGTCCGGACGCCATCGCGGGCGTGGTGAACTTCGTGCTCAAGGACGACTTCCAGGGCCTGGATGTCGACGTGCAGCGCAGCCAGACCTTCCAGTCGGACGGTGGCGAGACACACGTCAGCGCGTTGATGGGGCTGAACGGCATGGAGGGCCGCGGCAACATCATGGTCGGCATCGACTGGAACAAGCGCGACGCCGTCTTCCAGAACAATCGCGATTTCTATCGCAACGGCTGGCTCGACCCAGGCAACCCGGGCGGCGGCTTTCTCGTCGGGCCCGCCTACTCGCCGGGTACCAACGCACCGTCCGCGGGCGCGCTCAACAGCCTCTTTCCGGGCGGAAACGTTGGCACCGCGACCCAGATCAACTTCAATGCCGACGGCACCCCATACGTGGCCGCCAACGGCCTTGGCTACAACGGTCCGCTGAACTCGCTCGACTACGGGCGATACATGGCCATCAAGAAGCTCAACGGTCAGACGACCAACCCCAACACGCTGGATCAGGCCTTCACGCAGGGCTACGCGTCGGTTCCTCTGGAGCGGCACTCGCTGTTCGGGCGCGGCTCGTTCAACTTCACGGATGACCTCACCGCGTTCACGCAGGTTCAGTACAGCAACGTGAAGGTGGAGACCCGCGGCGCCCTGCCGCCGGCCATCACGATCTGGCAGGCGCAGATTCCGCGGTACGCGGGCGATCCCGGTCTGCCGGCATCGCTCGTCTCGCTGCTCGATAGCCGTGTAGTAAATCCGCTCGCTCCGGCAGGCACGACGGGACCATCGGCGCCCTGGACGCTCTATCAAGTGCTCGACTACGAAGGTCCCGTGCGCGTGGAAAACACCACGGACGTGTGGCAGGCGATGGCCGGCCTCAGGGGCAAGCTGCCCTTCAAGGACTGGACGTGGGAGGCCTACGCTTCCCGCGGCAACACGCACACCCAGGCCGACTACGACGGGCTGCCGTCACTGCAGCGCTATCAGTATCTGGTCGGCCTCCCGAACTTCGGCAAGGGCGCCAACGTCTCCTCACCGGCAGGCACTCCATTCGGCTACGGCGTGAGCTGCCCTAGCGGCCTTCCGGTCTTCCAGCAGTTCACACCGGACCCGGAATGTCTCGCCAGCATCGCCGACCCGATGAAAAACGAAACGGACCTCCGGCAGAACATCGTCGAGGGCAGCCTGCAAGGCGCGCTGTTCTCGCTGCCCGCCGGCGAAGTGCGCTTCTCGTTCGGCCTCGGCTACCGCAAGGATGACTTCGCGTTCAGCCCGGCAACCGGTGGGACAGATCTCCGACAACCCGGTCGGCATTTTCGCGTCCAACTACACCTCGGGCAGCACGAACGTGAAGGAGGCGTTCACCGAGCTGCTCGTACCGATCATCAAGAAACTCGATCTCGAGCTCGGCTACCGCTATTCGGACTTCAACACCGCCGGCGGCACGAACACCTACAAGGGCCTCTTCACGTGGAAGGCGCTGGATTCAGTGTCGTTCCGCGGCGGCTATCAGGCCGCAACGCGCGCGCCGAACGTCGCGGAGTTGTTCACCGGGCCTACCCAGAACGTCGTGCCGTTCCCGCAAGAAGATCCGTGCTCATCTCGACGCTTGCGCCCTGGGGCAACGTCGCGAGCAATCCGAATCGCGTGAAGGTGCAGACGCTGTGCCGGGCGCTCATCGGCAACTCGACGTCCGAGTTCGATACGCAGACCTTCAACCCGACACCCGGTCCCAACGGCTGGACCCGCCAGAACCCGACGTTCTTCCCGCTGGAGATCGAGGTCAACACCGGCAATCCCGAAGTCAAACCGGAGACGGGCCGAACCTGGACGCTCGGCACCGTCATCACCAACCCCTTCGACATCGAGAAATTCACGACCACGATCGACTTCTACCGCATCAAGATGTCGGACACGATCGCTCCGCAGTCTTCGATCACCGTCTACAACAACTGCTTCAACTTCGACGCGGCGCGAGCAAACCCGGGCTACGACGTCAATAATCCGAACTGCAACTGATCGCCCGCGACCCGAACACGGGTGACCGCGCAACCGTGGTGGCGCTGTACAAGAATCTGGCACGCTGCTCACGCAGGGCCTCGATCTGAGTATGAACTGGGGGCACGACGTCGGGCCGGGCCAGCTTTCGGCGGGGACGGCGATCAACTATCTGCAAAAGTATGAGTATCAGACCTCGCCCACGTCCTCGCTGGTCGATGCGCGGGGCACCTTGGATACGGCCGGCGGCGCCGCGAGTCAGGGTGGCCTGTACAAGTGGCGTGCGAACAGCACCCTCTCATACGCCTGAACGGGTTGACGTTGGGCCTGGGCTGGATTCATTTGCCGAGCATCAAGGACGCCTCGGCGGCGACCAACCCGACGACCAAGATCCTGCCGGTGCCGTCGTACGACCTGTTCAACCTGATGGCCACGTACGGCTTCGACAGGTACACGGTGCGCGCCGGTATCGACAACCTGCTCGACAAGGAGGCGCCGGCGGTCGGAGCCAATCCGGCTGTCACCACCAGCTCGAACGTGACGAATACGGGGTTCTACGACACGCTGGGTCGCCGCTTCTATGTCGGCGGGAAGGTGTCGTTCTAAAGGAAGACAGAGCAAGGGCGGTGGACCATTGGGTTCACCGCCCTCTATGTCGCAATCGTCGCGCGGCTGCGAACGAACTGGGAGACGATCCACTTCTCACCGCGCGTCGGCGCTCGCCCCGCGTGCAACATGCGCAGATCGGGCTGCATGTCGGGAAGTGAGTTCACGAAGAAACAGGCCCTCGCCGCGTCGGCCCTTGTGGGCTGAAGCTCAGCGTCGGAAAAGCGGTTTCGCCGCCCTCGTAATCGTCATTGAGATAGATCAGGAAGTCACGACACGCTGCCCGTTCCGCGCGATCTCCTGCGCGTAGCCCGGTGTCGCCGGATCCACGAAATCGAAGTGATCGCTGAACTCCTGGCCCGCTTCATAGTGAAGCACGCCGGGAGCCTCCATGTTGCGCAAGGGGCCGCCGACACGCGACGGACATTCTGAATTGCAGCAGCAGGTCGAGTAGCTCCACTTCCGCGAGAGTGAAACTCGCCACGGAATTGGTGCGGGCGGTGCTGATGATGTTCTTGCCACCGGCCGCGTCGTACACGTAGGAAGGCGTGAGTCGACACCGCGCCCTCGCGATGAGCCAGTCACACGCCGCCGGGCTGACGAAACCCTCGAACGCATGCACCTGCGGGTCTGCGCTCAGCACACGCGCGGCGGGCAACTCCCCCATGCGCCAAGATCGATGCCAGCAGCGATCCGCTGCCAGTCCTCACCGGCGCTGCTCGGGTCAACGGTGAGCGCAGCGAGTTGATCACGGGCAAGCTGCCAACCACGCTGCGCGGCGACCACCAACCAGCGCAGGGCCTCATTCCAGTTCTGAGGGCGGTAGAGCCCTAGCGCGGTGAGTGACGAGACTCTGGCTGCGGCTTCGGCATCCCCCTGATGGCCGCATCCACCAGGAACCCCGCGCCTTCCGCTGCCAACAGCGGCGCTCGGTCGCCCGTCAGAAGGCGCTTCCCCAGCTCTCTCATGCACGGCAGGTGGCCGGCGGCGGTTCCGCGCGCCAGCGCATTGATGGCCTCGTCGTGCAGGCCTTCGGCGTCGTGCCGTTCAGCGAGTGCAAGTTCGGAGGATGAGGAGACTACCTGCATGGATCCGAGTGTAATACGCTCCCCCCGCGCACGCACGAGGCGGTGCGCACCTTACGGAGGCAATCGTGAGTCAGCTGTGGAAACTTGCTCTCGCCCTGGTAGCGCTCGCGCTCGGACAAACCGCCTCCGCGCAAAGCAACGCCGACTGGACGACGCCGATCGCGCCGTTCCGAATTGCGGGCGGTCTCTACTATGTTGGAAGCAAGGATCTCGCGTCCTACCTCGTGGCCACTCCACAGGGAAACATCCTCATCAATTCCAGCCTCGAGAGCTCGCCCACCCTCATTCGCAAGAGCGTGGAACAGCTCGGGCTCAAATACAGTGACATCAAAATCCTGTTGATCAGCCACGCGCATTCGGATCACGACGCGGGCAGCGCGCGAGTCATCCAGGAGACCGGTGCGAAATACATGGTGATGGATGGGGACGTGCCGGTGGTGGAAAGCGGCGGCACGCTGGACTTCGCCTACGGGAAGAGCCCCTATCCGAAAGCGAAAGTAGACCGCGTGCTCCATGACGGCGACGAGGTGAAGCTCGGTGACGCCGTGCTGGTCGCGCGCAAGACCGCGGGCCACACACGCGGTTGCACCACCTGGACGATGAGGTCAAACAGAACGGCAAGACGCTCGACGCGGTGATCGTGGGCAGCTGGAATGTGAATCCCGGATTCAGACTGGTCGACAAGCCGCTGCAACCCGCTTCATATCCCGGCATCGCCGACGACTATCGCAAAACCTTCGCCCTGCTGAAGAAATTACCGTGCGACGTCTTCCTCGCGCGCACGGCGCGTACTTCAACATGCTCGACAAGCTCGCCCGCGCGGGACAGGCCGCGAATCCGTATGGATCGATCCGGAGGGATACAAGGCGGCGGTAGCCGAGCGCGAGAAGGCGTTTGAAGCGGAGCTCCGCAAGCAGCAGGGGTGACGCTGCTCAGATGGCAGCGTTTCCAGCCGGCGCATGACATGCCGCTCTCGGTAGCGACGACGAGAATCACTCTCTGCCACGCCCGGCCGCGCCGCTGCGCTTTCGAATGTTTACTTCGATGATCGCGCCGACAGCACTCGCTTGCTGAGCTCGCCCAACGCGCGGCTCATGACTTCGGGAAGCGCGCTCACCTGGCAGCTTCGCGGTGGCTCGATACGGATAGTCTCGTGTCCCTGCACGGCGGGCTGATCCGCACCCGGCCGCTTGAGACTCCAGGCGGCGCGTAGCGAGACCGAGCAATCGGCGTCGCCGATGAACTCCTCGATATCGACCGAGAGCGCGTCAGAGCCACCTGCCGCGCTTGCGGGCCCAGAACCCTGCAAATTGGCGGACAGCGTTCGCCGGATCATCTCACCGAGCGGCGCCGCCCACAGATCCGCTTCCGCCAGCTTCAGACGATTGGCGTCGAGGCGCTGAACCAGCTCGAGCCGATCGATTTCCCCGGCAGCGTCACGCGCGCGACGCTGATCGCCGATGGCGCGTTCCCGGCAGCGCCGGTGCTCGTCTCCGCGCCTCCCACTGGACTCAAGGTATAGAAACGCAGCGGCGGGCTCGAAGTACAACTTGCAAAGCCGATGCCCAACGCGAGAAGAACCAATGCGCGCACGCCTGCGCGCGACCCTTTCAACGACCTCACTGTTCACCTCGCCGCCCGCGTATGAGCGACTCCGGATGCCGCTCCAGGTAATCCGCCAGCCCGCGCACGGACCGCGCGGCGTCCGAGAGCTCGCGCATGAGTTGCGGCAGGTCGGTAGAGCCCGCCTTACCGTCCCCATCGCCACCCTGGCCGCCCACCACGCCGCGCAACGAACCGAGCGTCGCGTTCGCGCTGTCGGAGGTCTCACGCAAGCTCTTCAGCAACGACTTGAGATCCGGCTGCACATCGGAAGTCAGCTGATCGAGGTGCGTCAACGCTGAATCGAGCGACTGAATCGCATGACCCAGCTCCGGCCCCGACGTGGCGCGATCGATGTTCTGCAGCACGTTACGTAGTGACCTGCAAGGTCTCGGCAATATCACCGGACGCCGCTGTCGGAATCTTCACGTAGTCGCCCACGCGCTCGATGCGCGCTGACGGCGCGCCGTCCACCATATCCAACGTCACGATCTTGAAGCCGGTCAAGAAGTTCGCCGTCAGCACCTGCGCGCGCAGCCCGCCGGCGACGAGTGTTTCGATCTTTCGTTGCGCCTCTTGCGACGGCGTGCTCCCGCTCGACGCAGGCATGTTCAGCACCTGCACGCGATCCGGATCGATGGCGATCGTGACCAGCGTGGTCAGCGTCTTCTTGCCCGGCTCGTAGCTGAGCTTCGCGTCACGCACGGTACCGATAGGCATCCCCTCCAGCTCCACGGGAGTGCCGGGGTCGATGCCGCGAAGGTTGCCGCTGAACCCGGCAACGTAGACAACTTGCTCGCCGCGCGGCTCACGAGTGGCGTCCCGCTGCGTGTCGTACAGCGTGAACGCCGCGCCTTGCGGACTGGGCGTTCCATTGTGAGCGCCGCCGCCGGCGTCTCGAACGCGACACCGCCCGAGATCACCTGCTGCAACGAGTTCGCCCGAACGCGCAGCCCCTGCGACCCAACGGTGAGATCCACGCCGCCCGCGTTCCAGAACCGCGTCTCCGGGTGCACGAGCCGATCGTAGGGCGCGCGAATGAATGCGGTTACGGTGACACCCTGCCCATCGGGCGAGAGTGAATAGCCCTGCACTTCACCGACCGACACGTCGTGATAGGTGATGGACGAGCCACGCGTGAGAGACCCGAGGTCGGGCGCGGAGAGCGTGAACGAGCGGCCGCCGGTATCGGGCCGCAGCAGCGGCGGCTCTTCCATGCCCACGAACGCGTCCTGCGTTTTCGAGCCTTCGGCCGGATCCATTTCAATGTAGACGCCCGAGACGATGGTCGAAAGCCCGGAGATTCCCTCGACACCCACGCGCGGGGAGACGATGTAGAAACGGGTGTTCTCGTTCAACGCCTGCTTCGCGTGCCGGTTCATGCGCGCATGAACGATCACGCGCGACAGATCGGGCACGAGCTCGAGATCCTCCACCGTTCCCACCACGACGCCGCGATGTCGGACGGTCGACTGGCGCGCCTGCAGTCCTTCCGCACTCCTGAGGAAATGGTGATATTCGGCCCCTGCAGCACGTACGAACGCGCGCCAAGCCACAGCACGATGACCCCCCGCCACGATGGGAACCACCCACACCCACGCGAACCACCGATGGGCGCGTGTGCGGCGAGCGGAGCGTCATCGGAACTCTGTTCAGTCATGCGGCGCTTTCAGCTGCGGCATCCCACATCAGCCGTGAATCGAACGTTTCCGTGGCGACCATCGTGATCACGACCACGGCAGCGAAGGCGACCAGGCCGGGCTCGGCACGCACGGTCGTCAAGGTGCCGAACTGTAACAGCGCAACGAGCACGGAGCCCATGAATACGTCGATATTGGACCAGCGCCCGATGGCCTCGATGGTGCGATAAAGCCGTGTGCGGGTATGGATCAGGCGACCCGAACGCAGCCGGATCGCGATCAGCATCCATGTAAGGCTCAGCAGCTTCGTGAGCGGCAAGACGACGCTCGCGATGAAGACGATCACCGCGAGAGGCGCCAGGTGGTTATCGATGAGCTCGAACACGCCACTCATGATGGTGTGGCTCTCGTCCCCTCCCACTCCGATGAGGGTCGTCACGGGCAGCAGGTTCGCAGGGATATACAAGAGGTATCCCGCCGCCAGCAGCGCTGCCGTACGCCGCATGGCGTCGGGCTTGCGCGGATGCAGATTGGCCCGACAACGCGGCAAGAATGATATGCGGAGCTCGCGGGCACGATGAGGTCGCAGGCGGTGCTCCCAATCAGCGTTTTGGTATGCGAACCTCTTCTGCCGGTGACTGTAGGGTCGCGAGATGTGGCCTTCAACTAGAGCCACATTCTAGATAATATGGACTTGACGGAAGGCCACCCTGGTTGCAGCTTGGCGGCATGCCCCCTCCACCCTGTTCTTGAAGAGCGGCTGAACGCTGCGCTCATCGCTCGTCCTCCCGCGACATCGACTCATCGCGATGTCTCTTTGCCGGCCGTGCCGGGCAAAGCGCACGCCGTCATCGGAATGCGCCGCGCGGGCAAGACAACCTTCCTGCGCCAGCTTCTCGCCGAACGGCGGGGCCGATCTGCCTCCGGAGCGGGGCGCTCTACCTCAGCTTCGATGACGACCGGCTGGCGGGGATCGGGGTCGATCAGCTCGGGTTCCTGCTCGAAGAGTTCTACCGGCGCTATCCGGCACTACGCGCACGGCAGCCCGTCCTCTGGCTGCTGGACGAAATTCAGCTGGTGCCTGGGTGGGAGCGCTTCATCCGGCGTGTCATGGACTCCGAGCATGCCGAGTTCGTCGTTTCCGGTTCTTCCGCGCGAATGCTTTCGCGCGAAGTGCACACCTCGCTGCGTGGGCGCGGAATGGAAACGGTGATTCGCCCGTTCAGCTTTCGCGAATTCCTTCGCCATCGCGGCGAGGAGCCTGCGAGCCGCGGGCACTCGCCGCCGCGGCCAAGGAGCATCCGCGGGGCCCGTTGTCGTTTGTTGGTGTTGGACCGGGATGCAGCCGGGGAAATCGAAGCCTCAAAGGTGGAAGTGCAGCCCGCGTACGAATGGCTGCTGGGCGAATCACCGAAGTAGTGCGCGGCGGCGAGCCCGCACTGCCTGTGAGAGACAGGAGCCCTGACGTTCGTCCGCTCGGGCCGAAGCACTCATTTGTTCTCCTGCTGCCGCAGCCCGCGCGCCATCTCCCCCGACATACGCGCGAATCTGATTCACATCCGCGGGCTTCAGGAACTTCGACCAGCCGACCATGCCGCGCTCCGTTAGCGCGCCGCCGAGCACGACTTCGTCCCACGATGATTTGCTCGTCAGGAGCGGCGAGCGGCGCAGATCGGGGATCACGTTGCCGGATGCCGCGCCGAAGCCGTGGCAACGTGCGCAATACGCGTTGTAGTGCTGCTCGCCCGTCGCGACTTCATCTGGTGAAGCAATCGTCGTCGGCGGATTCGCGGGCAATGCAGGCGGCGCTTCGGGCGGGAATGTCGCCGTGCCGTCGAGTTTGAACGCAACGACGCGTCCCACGTGCCGCATGCGAGCCGGCGCGCCATTCGTGCCCGTCGAGCCCGAGCCGGACGCGGCGGCGATGAACTGCTCGCCCTCCACGCTGTAAGTGGAAGCGCCCCCGGTGATGCCGTTGGGCGTCGGATAGCTCCACAGCTTCTCGCCCGTGTCCGCGCGAAACGCCACCAGCTCGCCAAGCGCGCCCGCGCGCGTTCGCCCCTGGATCACCAGGTTGCCCGCCGTCGCCAGCAGTCCGCCGCCGCGCCCGTCCGCGCGCCATCGCGCCGTCTGCGTGACAGGGTCCCACGCGAGCACGAAGTTGGAGGGCTTGATCGCCGGTGCAAGAGGCGCGGGAGGTGTGGCGGCACCGTGCGCGGCATTGCCACCGCCCGAACTGAAATCCACACCGATATTGGTGAACAGCTGCTCGCCGAAACGAAACCGCGCCACCGAGCGAAACGGCATGCTCGATTCAGTGGCAGGGATGTACGCGAGCCCGGTCTGTGGGCTGAATGCCATCGGATGCCAGTGTGCGCGCCGCCCGCGCCCGGCGCAACGATCGACGGCGTCAGCCCGTACCGCACACCCGAGGCCTCAAACGGGCCGCCCTGTCCCGAGATCAACGTTCTTCGCCCACGTCACCGCGACATAAGGCTCGGCCGACAACACCTCACCGACTTGCGATCGAGCACATAAAAGAACCCGTTCTTCGGCGCGTGCAAAAGCACCTTGCGCTTCTTGCCGTGAATGTCGAGCTCCGCAAGCGACATGTTCTGGACCGCGTCGTAGTCCCACTGGTCGCCCGGCGTTTCCTGGTAATGCCACTCGTACCGCCCGGTGTCTGCGTCCAGCGCGACGATCGACGAGATGAAGAGATTGTCTCCCTTGCCCATCGAGCGGAACTCGCGATTCCAGGGAAAGCCGTTGCCCGTCGCGAGATAGAGTTGTTTCAGGTCGGGGTCGTATGTGAGTCCGTTCCACGCGTGGCCGCCGCCACCGTACTTGTACCAGTCATTGCCGAACCACGTGGGGCCGCGCGAGCTTCTCGAGAATGCTGTCTGAGGCAACGCCATCCGGTTTTGCGCCGGGCGCGCGGGGCACGACGTAGAAGCGCCAGACGAGTTTGCCGCTGGCCGTGTCATACGCGCTCACGAATCCGCGACCGCCGAACTCTCCGCCGCCGTTGCCGATGAACACTTTGTCCCGCGCCACGCGCGGCGCGCCGGTGATCGAGTAGGTTGCGCCGGCCGGCGCGGTGGCGACGCTCCAGATCACGGCGCCCGTCGCCGCATCCAGCGCGATGAGCCGCGCGTCGATGGTGCCGACGTAAACCTTGCCTTGTAGACCGCGACTCCCCCGATTCACCACGTCGCAGCACAAAGGAAGGGCGGCGGGGCCGGGCACCTTGGGGTCGTACGACCACAGCGGCTTGCCGGTCTTCGCGTCCAGCGCGAACACCTTGCTCCACGCGGACGAGACGTACATGGACGCCATCCACCACGACTGGCGTGGCTTCCTGACCACGGTAGGTGTCGAAGTCGAAGGACCATGCGGGCTTGAGCCGGGAAACGTTCGTGGCGTTGATGGACTCGAGCGGCGAGTAGTGCTGCTCGCTCCAGCCGCCGCCGTAAATCAGCCAGTTCCACGGCTCCTTTTCGGCGTTCTGGAGGCGGGTGTCGTCCACGTTGGCGGGACGCGCCGGCTTCTCGGCGGCCGTGGCCTCGAACGCGAGCACGAGAACAACGAGTGACAGCAGCCAGCCCGGTTTCCGGGTCTTGTTTCCCACTGCGATTTTTCCCCCAACAGCCCCGGATCAGGGTAGCGACGTGCGAGTTAACCCTGTGCGTGCCGATGGGGGCAAGCACCCCCGGATCAATACGTGGTCTGGCGGCTCGATAGGGTAATAACGCTAGGGTTTCCAATGCTATAAATCGCCAGATCAGATCGAGGGAACCCACTCTGCCCATGCCCGTGCAGGCGGGATGATGACTCGCAGAAGCCTGCTTCAGGCGTCGCTCGGTGCGGCGGGCGCATCTGTGTCGGCTGGATTCGTGGCCTCGCTGATCACGCCGATGGCGCGCGCGAAGAACGCCGAGGCGGCCATCACCTCGATGAAGCTCGCTGAAGATCTGTTTTCTGTTCCAGGGCGCCGGCGGCAACGTCGTCGTGGCGAAGGGCGGCGACGGATCGCTGCTCATCGATGGCGGTTCGCGCGAACGTTCGTCGGAACTGCTGAAGCGCATCTCGGCGCAGACCGCCCAGCGCCGCGTGCGGCAGGTCGTGAACACGCATTGGCATTGGGACCACACCGGTTCCAACGAGGCGCTCGCGAAATCCGGCGCGGCGATCCTCGCGCACGAGAACACGAAGCTGTGGCTCGGCACCGAAATCATTTCGAAGTGGGAAGGGCGCACCTACGAGCCGCGTCCGCCGAACGCGCTGCCCACGCAGACGTTCTTCTACGACGCCGATGCGAAGCCGCTGATGTTCGGCGAGGCAGAAGCTCGAATACAGCCTCATGCCCGGCGCGCACACCGACGGCGACATCTCGTGTTCTTCCCGCGCCAGAACGTGCTGGTCGGCGGCGGTGTGATTTCCGGCGGCGAGTATCCGCTCGTCGACTACGTTACCGGTGGCTGGCTCGGCGGCATGATCGGCGGCCTCAAGGCGATGCTGAAGAAGGGCGACGCGAACACGCGCTTCGTGCCCGGCACCGGCGCGGTGCGTACGCGCGCGGATCTCGAGGCGCAGATCGAGGTGTGTTTCACGGCGCTCTCGAAGATCGGCGACAGCTACTACAAGGGGCAGACGTGGGATGAGCTCGTCGCCTCCAAGCCCATGCGCGACTTCGATGCCCGCTGGGGCAATCCGGACACCTTCCTGCGGCTGTCGTACGAAGGGGCCTGGAATCACATCAATGAAATTCGTCGAGTGACGCGGTAAGGGAATGGTGAAAGGTTTTCTGCAATCGGCGGGTTTGATCGGGCTCATGACGCTCTCGTGTGCCGCGTGGAGCGCGGACACGAAGGTGATGACGCACGCGGCGCCGGATATGTCGGCGTCGGGCTCGGCTTCGAATGCGTCGGCGGTGCCCACCGAATCGATCGCCGGCAACTGGAAGATGCTCGAGACCTACTGCGAGGAGTGCCACAACTCCACGGACTGGGCGGGCAAGGTCGCCTTCGACACCATGGCCCCGGAAGAAGCGGCGACCGACGCGGAAGTCTGGGAGAAGGCCGTGCGCAAGATGCGCGGCTCGCTCATGCCGCCACCGGGCAGGAAGCAGCCCGACGAAGCCACCCGCGCGCAGTTCATCAAGACGATGGAAACCTTCCTCGATGCGAACGGCGCGCAGCATCCGCGCGCGGGCACCGTCGGGCTGCATCGGCTGAATCGCACCGAGTACGCGAACGAGATCCAGGAAATCCTCGGGCTGAGCATCGACCCGAACGGGCTCCTGCCCCGTGACGACAAGAGCGACGGCTTCGACAACGCGGCGGATGTGTTGAAGGTCTCGCCGTCGTTCCTCGAGCAGTACCTGTCGGCGGCGCGCACGGTTACCGTGGAGGCGCTGGGTAATCCCAAAGCTCGCACCACGAGCCGCGTGTTTCAGGGCCCGCCCGAGGCGAACCAGTACGTGCACCAGGAAGGCCAGCCGCTTGGCACGCGCGGCGGCATGATCATCGATTACGACTTCCCCGCCGACGGCGATTATGAATTCACGATCAGCGGACTCATCGGGGCGGGCTATCTGTGGGGCGTGATGGATCCGAACACGCTCATCATCACGATCGATGGCGACCGCGTGTTCCAGCAGAAGCTGGGGGGTGATGAGGATCTCGAAGCCGTCGACGTGCGCCAGGCGCAGGGCGTCGGCGAGATCAACGATCGCTTCAAGAACATCAAGCGGCACGTGAAAGCGGGCCCGCACAAGGTCGGCATCGCGTACGTGCAGAAGACGGCGGCGGAGTCGAACGAGGTTCTGCACGGCTTCGTGTCCGTGGCCGGCATGGGCCAGCACGTGAATGGCGATTCGGATGGGCCGCGCATCCAGAATGTGGAAGTGCGCGGGCCGATCGATGCAAGCGGCGTGAGCGACACGCCGAGCCGCCGGAAGATTCTCACGTGCACGCCGAAGAGCGCGACGGAAGAGCTGCCGTGCGCGAAGGCGATCCTGTCGACGGTGGCGCGCAAGGCGTTTCGCCGGCCGATCGCGGATAGCGATCTGGCTGGCGCGCTGGCGTTCTACGACCAGGGCTACAAGCAGGGCGGATTCGAGACCGGCATTCAGAAGGGCCTGATGGCGATTCTCGTGAGCCCCAAGTTTCTATATCGCGCGCACTCGCCGCCGGATGGTGCGCAGCCGGGGACCGTGTTCCGCATCAGCGATCAGGATCTAGCCTCGCGTCTGTCATTCTTCCTGTGGAGCCGCGCGCCGGATGAGACGCTGCTTCAACTTGCCGCGCAGAAGAAATTGCACGAGCCCGAGGTGCTGAACGCGCAGGTGCGCCGCATGCTCGCGGATCCGCGAGCGCACGCGCTGGTGACGAACTTCGCCTTCCAGTGGCTGAACGTGCACGGGCTCGAGCTCGTGGAGCCCGATCCGAACCTGTTCCCGGATTACTCGGCCGACCTCGTCGGGGACTTCTCTAAGGAGATGGAGCTCTTCATCGGCAGCGTGTTCGACTCCGATTCGAGCATCATCGACCTGCTCACGTCGGACAGGACGTTCGTGAACGAGCGCCTCGCGCTTCAATACGGCGTGAAAGGCGTGCGCGGTGGAGCGTTCCAGCAGATCACGTGGGACAAGTCTTACCGGCGCGGCTTGCTGGGCAAGGGCGCGTTCCTGATGGCGACGTCCTATGCGAACCGCACGACGCCGGTGCTGCGTGGTGCGTACATCCTCGAGAAATTCCTCGGCACGCCGCCCGCGTCGCCGCCACCGAGCGTGCAGGCGTTCGTTGAGACTCAGGAAGGCGGCGTTGCGCTCACGGTTCGCGAGCGGCTCGAAAGTCATCGCGATACGCCCTCGTGCAAGGGCTGCCACGGCGTGATCGATCCGCTCGGCCTCGCGCTCGAGAATTTCAACGCGATCGGCCAGTGGCGCGACAAGGACATCGACGCTGGCGCGGCCATCGATGCCGCGGGCAGCATGCCCGACGGCACGCGGTTCAAAGGTCCGGACGATCTGCGCAATGCGCTCGTTGCTCGTCGCGATCAGTTCGCGCAGACCTTCACCGAGAATCTCATGACGTTCGCGCTCGGGCGCGGCGTGAAGTTCTACGACATGCCTCGTGTGCGTGAGATCGTGCGTGATTCCGCGAAGCAGGACTATCGCCTGTCGGCGATCGTGCTCGGCATCGTGGGAAGCGAAGCGTTTCAGATGGCGGAAGTGCCCAAGGTCGACGACGACCCGGCGGCCAAGAAAGAGTTATCGGCGGCCCGCTGAACGCGTGGCCAAAGCTGACAGCAGAGGGAACCCAGGCTATGTTAATTCTAAAGAAGCATCTCAGCCGACGGACCGTGCTGCGGGGAATGGGCGCAAGCGTTGGATTGCCTCTGCTGCAGGCGATGATTCCCGCCGGTATCGCGCTTGCGAATACCGCAGCCGCGCCCAAACCACGCATGGCGTTCATCTACTTCCCGCACGGCGCCGTGATGGACAAGTGGACGCCCAAGGCCGAAGGCCAGCTCGGGGATCTGCCGCAGATCCTGAAGCCGCTGGATCCGTTCAAGAAGTACCTCACGGTCGTCAGCGGGCTCGAGAACAAGTCCGCCATCGCCGCCCCGGTGCATGCGATTACGCCGGGCACGTGGCTTTCCTGCGTGCCGCCGCGAATCAGCCACGAGCCGTATGGCGGCATCACCATCGACCAGATCGCGGCCAAGCACATCAGCCAGGACACGCCGCTCCCGTCGCTGGAAATCGGCACGGAAGAACAGGGCGGTGAAGGCTCTTGCGACCGTAACTACGGTTGCAGCTACGGCAAGACGATTTCGTTCCGCGATCCATCGACACCGCTGCCGATGGAACACAACCCGCGCAAGCTGTTCCAGCAGTTGTTCGGCGCCGGTGATACGACGGAGGAGCGCGCGCTGCTCGCGAAAGAGAGCGTGAGTGTGATCGACCTCGTGCGTGAGGACGCGAAGGATCTTTCGCGGACGCTCGGCCCTGCGGATCGCGCGGCGCTGGACGATTACCTCGGCACGGTTCGCGAGATCGAGCGGCGCGTGCAGAATCTGTCTCAGCGCGATCTTTCGAAAGTGAAGCTGCCCGATGCGCCGGCCGGCATTCCGAGCAACTTCGACGAGCACATGGCGCTCATGTTCGACATGATGGCGCTGTCGTTCCAGGCGAACCTCACGCGCGTCGTGTCGTTCATGCTGGCGGCGGAAGTCAGCAACCAGCCGTATAATTTCATCGGCATTTCGGATGCGTTCCATCCGCTGTCGCATCACCAGAACAATCCGCAGAAGCTGGATCGTCTTGCCAAGGTGCAGACGTTCCACACGCAGATGTTCGCGAAGTTCGTGAAGAAGCTGGCCGAGATGCCCGACGGCGAGGGCACGATGCTGGACAACTCGATCCTGCTCTTCGGCAGCAACATGAGTAACAGCAACATGCACGATCATTTCCCGCTGCCGACGGCCATCGTGGGCGGTGGCGCGGGCAAGGTGAAGGGCAATCAGCACCTGCGATATCCGGACCGCACGCCGATCGCGAACATGCATGTTGCGCTGTTGAACCGCATCGGCGTCTCAACGGAGAAATTCGGCGACAGCACCGGACAGTTCACGGAAATCTGACGACGCATGTCCCGCCGACCCATTGCCGCTGCGGTTCTAAGTGTTCTATCCGCGGTGGCGGCTTCGGGGGCTGTCGCCGGCCCGCTGCTCGATGCGGCTCGTGACGGCAATCGCGACGCCGCGTTGGCGCAGCTCGACCGCGCCGAGAAGGAGAGCGCCTCTCCCAGCCCCTCGGCGCAGGAGAGCGCCTCTCTCAGCCGCCCGGCGATTGAGGGCCTCTTGGCCAACGATCATTCGAGCGACGGCACAACCGCGCTCCACTGGGCCGCTCACAACGGCGATGCCGATCTCGTGAAGCGCCTTCTCAAAGCGGGCGCAAACGCGAAGGCAGTGAACGACTACGGCGCCTCGCCAATGTCAGAAGCCGCGGAACGGGGCGATACCGGAATGCTCGAGCAGTTGCTGAAGGCCGGGGCCGACGTCGAATCACCCAACGCCGAAGGCCAAACCGCACTGATGACCGTGGCCCGCACGAATCACGTGGACGCGGCGACAGTGCTCCTGAAGCACAAGGCCAACGTCAACGCGCGCGAACAGTGGCGCGGCCAAACCGCTCTCATGTGGGCGGCGGCGCAGGGCCAGCCCGAGATGGTCCAGCTGCTCATCAAGTACAAAGCCGACGTCAATGCGCGCTCGGATGTGCGCGTATGGGCGCGCAAGGTCACCGCCGAACCGCGTCCCCAGAACCGTCCTTCCGGCGGATTCACCGCGCTGCTGCTGGCCGCGCGTGAGGGATGCGTCGCGTGCGCCGAAGCGCTGGTGACGAACGGCAAGGCGGACATCGACCTCGCCGACCCGGACAACATCACGCCACTCAACATGGCGCTGTTGAACGGACGCTGGGATCTGGCTTCGTCACTCATCAAACTCGGCGCGAACGTGAATCGCTGGGACACGTGGGGTCGCGCCCCGCTGTATTCGGCGGTCGACTACAACACCACACCGCGCGGCGGGCGGCCGGATCGCCCGTCGGGCGACAAGACCACGGGTCTTGAAGTCATCGACGTGCTGCTGAAAGCGGGCGCGAACCCGAACATGCAGCTGAAGTTGTTTCCACCCTATCGCTCGCTCGGCCAGGATCGCGGTGGCGACGGCATGCTCACCGTGGGCACGACGCCTCTCGTTCGCGCAGCCAAAGCCGGCGACAACGGCGCCGTGAAACTGCTCATCGAGCACGGCGCGCTGGTGGATCTACCGACGTCTCAGGGCATCACGCCGCTGATGGCCGCCGCGGGCATCGGCTCGACCACCATCGACATTCGCGCACGGTTCCGCAACGAGGATCAGTGCATCGACACCGGCAAGCTGCTCGTCACGGCGGGCGCCAATGTGAACGCCGCGAACGACGGTGGGCAAACCGCTCTGCATGGCGCGGCACTGTGGGGCTGGACGAAGTACGTGCAGTTCCTCGCGGATAGCGGCGCCAATCTCGAGGCGAAGGATCGCAGCGGCCTGCGCGCGCTCGACATCGCGCTCGGCAAGAGCGGCGGCACGGGGCGAGTGGGACTTAGCGCGGCCGAGCCTCATCCTGAGACGGCCGCGCTACTTCAGAAGCTGCAGGCGAAGAACTAGCCGGTCTCCTCGGCGCGCCGCCTCTCTCAGCAACGGCGCGGCCTCCCTGCGTAGCGTCTGGTTTCTACCGGGCGGCTGCGAGCGCCGCGGTGACGGACGCCGCCAGCGTCGTCGTCGGGCGGCCAATGAGCTTGCTCAGCTCACGACCGGCATCGTAGAGCGAATCACCCGCCGCCTTCGCATCACTCTCGGAATACAGCTCCGCAAACGGCTCGGGCAGTCCGATGCCCTGGAGCGCGACCTTGTAGTCACTGCGCGCCATATCCTGATAGAGAACAGGTTTGCCGGACTGCCGTGAAATCTCGGCGGCGTACTCCGACAACGTGAATCCACTGTCGCCCGCAAGCTCGTAAATCCTGCCCGCCTGGCTCTTTGCGTCGCTGGCCATCACAACCGCCGCAGCGGCGGCAAAGTCGGCGCGCGCAGCCGACGAGATGCGCCCATTGCGGGCCGCGCCCAGCACGGCGCCGTGCTGAAGGGCGGCGCCGATACTTACCGTGTAGTTCTCGGTGTACCAGCCGTTGCGCAGGAACACGAACGGAACGCCGGACGCGCGAATATATTTCTCGGTCTCGAGATGCTCGACCGCGAGCGCCATGGGGCTGGTGTCGGCACGCAGAATGCTCGTGTAGGCGAGCAGTTTGACGCCGGCCGTTTTCGCCGCATCGATGACGTTACGATGTTGTGCGACTCGATGGCCGACTTCATTGGACGAAATGAGCAGCACTTTGTCCGCGCCAGTGAACGCAGCCGTCCACGACGCGTGGTTGTTGTAGTCGGCCGCGCGGATTTCCACCCCGCGATCCGCAAGATCCTTCGCGGTCGCCGGTTTGCGTACCGCGCCGACGAGTCGCGCGCCCGGTGCGATTCGTAACAGTTCGGCGAGGACGAGCCGGCCCAGTTGCCCGGTGGCGCCGGTGACGACGATGGTTTCAGAAGCTGACATGGTGCGGTCCTCGTGGCCTAGAATGAATACTCGGTCTCATTGTGAGACTAATGGAATTCCTGCGGAAGGAGGCAGTTTTCAGTGACAAGGTTACGTGCGGGTAACCTCGCCCAGGGGTGCGAGGGGATGATGGAGCGGTTCCGGGTCTGGGCCCGCGCCGACGGGGACTTCGGCCTTTGCCCGGTGCGAAGTGTCCTCGATCGCATCGGCGACAAGTGGACCACGCTCGTCATCATCGCCCTGGCGCAGCGGACGCACCGGTTCAGCGAAATTCGCCGCGCCATTCCGGACATCTCCAAGCGCATGCTGACGCAGACGCTGCGCGACCTGGAGCGCGATGGGCTCGTCGCGCGCCGTGTCTTCGCCACCAAGCCGCCGAGCGTGGAATACCGGTTGACCGAGCTCGGCCATTCGCTGCTGGAGCCGCTGACCGCGCTGATCCTGTGGGCCGAGAAAACGCAGCCGCGGATCGCGATGGCGCGCACCGAGTTCGACAACGCGGCGCCGCTCGCCGTCTGAGGGCGGGCTCCTGAAATACGAGCGGTTTACCGGCCGGGCTTCAGCTCACCGCTTGCCCAGAATCTCGAGCGTCTTCACGTCCGGCTCGGCATTGAAGTATTGACCCAGCGCGGCGTCGAAGAACGGCGGCGCGCCGTCTGCGAGTGCGAACAGCGTCATCGACGAGTGGAACTTCAGGTCGTCGGGGTAGGGAAAAATGTCGCTGATGTCCCGGTTCTGCGCGTCGAGGACGAGCTGCGTGCATTCGCGCAGGCGCGCGCCAAGAACGGGGTGATCCAAGTAGGCGGTGGCCTCGGCAAGTGAGCTGATGGCGTATTGCTGGGCCATCGGGCTGCTGCCCAGGCCGGCAACCTGGGGGAACACGAACCACATCCAGTGGCTGGTCTTGCGGCCGGCGCGCAGTTCCGCGACAACTCGCGCGTAGACACGGTCCTGTGCATCAACGAAGCGTTGCAGGTCGTAGGGATGGCTCATGAGAGCACTTTGCTACGCTGACGAGCCGATGCGCAATGGCGCTGTAGAGCGGAATGCCCGAGCCGTACCGGATTCAGGTCCCTGACGATGTCCTCCAGGACCTGAAGGCGCGCCTTCGCAATACGAGCGAAGCGGAAATTCAACTAGGCGATGGCCGATTGGGGCGATGGCGGATTGGGAAGCGCAGGAGCTTGCCTGCGCGCGCATGCATGGCACGAACTGACCGCGCGTCGGGTGAAGACTTTTTCTCGCTGTCATTGGCGCATCGCCGCCCCCTATGCTCCGCGTCGATTCGAGGGGGTTCCGGAAATGAAAGCAGAATGGGGAGCGGCGCGGTTTCTCGCGCGGGCGGCGGTCATCGGCATGATCGCGACGGCGGCCGCCGCGGCGAGCGACAGTGACATCAAGGGCGGCGGCATCAAGCTGGCGCCGGCATTCAAGCCTGCGCAACTCACCGCGCTTCCAGCGAACGACTGGATCACCAACGGCGGCAATCTCTACAACCAGCGCTATTCGCCGCTCACGCGGATCAATCGTGACAACGTGAAGCAGCTGAAGGGCCTCTGGCGCGCGAGCATGGGCTCCGGCGCGGGGCCGGGCACGGCGGGCCAGGCGCAGATCCTCGAGTACGATGGCACCGTCTACGTTCCGAACGGCGTGAACGACGTGTTCGCGATCGACGTGGAGACGGGCCGCATCCTCTGGACGTATCGCGGCAATCCCGATCCGAAGGGCGGCAGCCCCATCGGCAAGGCGAGTCGCGGTGTCGCGCTCGGCGAGGGCAAAGTGTTCGTCGGCCACACCGACGCGCAACTTGCGGCACTGGATCAGAAGACGGGCGCCGTGCTCTGGAAAATTCCGGCGGAAGACTGGAAGCAGGGCTTCGCGATCACGGCAGCGCCGCTGTACTACAACGGCCTCGTCATCATGGGTTTCAACGGCGGCGAGATGGGTACGCGCGGACGCCTCAAGGCGTACGACGCGAAAACCGGCGCGCTGAAGTGGACGTTCTACACAGTCCCCGGCCCCGGCGAGCCCGGCCATGAAACCTGGCCGCAAGACAGTGACGCCTGGATGCGCGGCGGCGCCGGCATCTGGCAAACGCCCGCGATCGATCCCGAGCTGGGCCTGATTTATTTCACGACGAGCAATCCCGGCCCCGATCTCAACGGCGGCGTTCGCAAGGGCGATAACCTGTATTCCGTCTCCGTCGTCGCGATCGACGCGAAGACGGGCAAGTACCGCTGGCACTTCCAGCAGGTTCATCACGACATCTGGGATTACGACTCGCCGAATCCCGTGGTGCTGTTCGACGCGCCTTACGACGGAAAGATGCGGAAAGGCCTCGTCGAAGTGTCGAAGACCGGCTGGGCGTACATCCTCGATCGCGAGACCGGCAAACCGCTCATCGGTATCGAAGAAAAAGCCGTGCCGCAGGAGCCGCGACAGGCCACGTCGGCAACGCAGCCGTTCCCGATCGGCGATGCCATCGTTCCCCAGCAGGTCGACGTGGTGCCGGAAGGCGTGCGCATCGACGCGAGCGGCAACATCCCCAACGGCGGCCGGATCTTCACGCCGTTCTGGACCGACCCCATCACGGTGAAGCCGGGCACGATGGGCGGTGCGAACTGGCCGCCGAGCTCCTACGACCCTGAATCGCATCTGCTGTACGTGTGCGCAACGGATCGCATCAGCACGTTCTGGGTGCGCCAGCCGCTCGAAACACCGGGTCCGAACAAGGTCTACATGGGCGGCGCGTTCGGGCAGGCCGATGTCGATGACGCGGGTGTTTTCGCCGCACTCGACGTGCGCACGAACAAGCTCGCGTGGCGCCAGCAGTGGCGCGAGATCTGTTACAGCGGTTCGATCGTCACGGCGGGCGGGCTCGTATTCGTGGGCCGCGCCGACGGTCGCCTCACGGCGCTCGACAAGCGCAACGGCGCGAAGCTGTGGGAGTTCATGACCGACGCGGGCGTGAACACGAGCGCCACGACGTTCGAGCACAAGGGCAAGCAGTACGTTGTCGTTCATGCGGGCGGCGGTGTGTTCGCCAATGGCAAGCAAGGCGACGGCATCTGGATGTTCTCGCTCGACGGCACGATGAACCCCGTTCCGCCGCCGATGCCGGCTGCCGCCGCCGGAACTCGCCCGGCAGGCGGCCCCGGAGGAGGAGGCGCTGGCGCCGCACCCGGTGGTGCGGGCGCAGGAGCAGGCGGAGCGGGTGCCGGTGCGGGTCCCGGCGGCGCTGGAACGGGCGCTAACGTAGGGGGCGGTGCTTCCGCCGCCGGGGCGACAGCAGCCGGCGCAGCCGCAGGCTCAAGCCGCCCGATCAACCGGGCCAACGGAGAAAAGATCTACACGGCGGCTTGCGTGCCGTGCCACGGCGAGGCTGGCGCTGGCGGCCATGGCGGCGGGCCGTCGCTGATCGCAGGGCAGGACGCCGCCAAAATCATCTCCGTCACCGCGACCGGCAAGAACAATATGCCGTCGTTCGCCGCCACCTTTTCGGTCGACGACCTGCGCGACATCGCCGACTACATCACCCAGGGGCTGGCCGCCGCGAAAAAGTAGAATTGCCGGGCGCATTGGCGGCGTATGCTCTGGCCGACGACGCGCCACGCCGCCAGCGTGGATGACAGCGTTCGGAGAAATCCGGATGGGCCCTTCAATGTCGAATCGCGTGAGGCGGGCTTGTGCGGCAGGCGCCGTCCTGCTGGCGCATGTCGCGCTGGTCTGGATGATCGTCCTCATACGCGCCCCGGCTGTGGATGATCACCGAATCACGGAACCCGTCTTCGCCACGCTGATCGACCAGCCACGCCCGCGCAATCTCACAATCGATCCCGTCCCCATTCGCGTGGAGACGGAAAACGTCGTGCACCTGCAGCGCCTGGCACCGAAGATCCAGGACTTTCCCGTCGACGAACCCGAGCCGCCCACCACACCGTCGACCGTGCCCATGCCCGCCTCAGCTCCCCTGCCGCAACTCGCGGACTCCGGGATGAACGGCGACGCGGTCGAGTCGAGCGGGGAGTCTGGCGGCGGTTTCCGCGTCACGCTCCTGCAGAGAGTCATCCCGAAGTATCCGGTTGCTTCCGCTCGTCGAGGCGAAGAGGGCGTCACGCAAGTCATGCTCCATGTCGCGGAGAGCGGCCGAGTGAACGACGTGAAGATCACTCGCGGCAGCGGGTCGCGCGGTCTCGACAACGCCGCGCTCGAAGCATTTCGAAAATGGAAGTTCGCGCGGCTTCCGGAAGGCGCCGCGCCCGACGGCGTGTGGCTGCGGACAGAGCAGTGCTTCATCCAATATCGGTTGAAGTACTCCCGCCTCGGCGATAGCGCGGCGGACAAGGTGGACGTGGCGGCGGTACAGCCTGCAAAAGACCAGGTCACTCCCGGAAGCGAGGAGGCGCTCGGCCGCTTCATCAAAACGATCGGCGCCGGAACCTTCACCGACGATTCGGATGTCACCGAGCGCAATCAAGTGGAGAAGATGCGCACGGCACTCGCGGCGTGGGGCGCTGTGAAGTCGATCCAGTTCACCGGGACCGCCGGCGAGCATCGTTGGATGACCTACCGCGTTCGGCCGGGATCGACTTTCGCTCGCCCCACCGTCGAAGTGGAGTGGAACCTGTTCGAAGTGCGCCACCAGAACGCGACGACGGAGTGGCTCATCGCCGTTGATCGTGATGGAACGGTCTGGAACGCCAGCGCGAGCGCCGCGCCCTGGGTGCAGACCGCGAAACGCGACTGAATAGCGACGCCGACGTCTACGCGTCGGGCGCCATGTGTCCCCAAAGGCTCTTGAATGCCAGCGTGACGAACTTCGTCGGCTCGCCATACTTCGCGTCGAATTCCTTCGTCGGCGCGGAAGCCAGCACTTCCTCGGGCCCCATCCCTTTGCGCAACAACTGACTCATGCGCTGAGAGATGGTCTGATACATCTTGAGCTGCGCCTCGAGATCCGCCTTGCCAACGACCGGCCCGTTGGCCGGCACGATCTTCGTGTTCGCATCCGACAAGCGAATGAGCTCGCGTAGCCCATCGATCAGCCCGTTGATCCAGCCACCCGTCTTGTAGTCGATCACCGGCCAGCCATCGGAAGACACGACACCGCCGGCGGCGATGACGTTGGATCCCTTGAAGTGCACGGCCAGGTCGCCATCGGTATGCGCCTGAAGCAGATATCTGTATTCGATGTGCTCGCCGCCGAAGTCGAGCGCGCCGTCACCGAACGTGGTGTCGTTCGGCAGGCCCTTCGCCGGCAGCGGGCCCCATTTCTTGTCCTGCCACGGCACGTCGTTTGCGTAACCGAGCCAGAGCTTCGTGTTCTCGTGCGCGATGATGCGCGCGCCCGCCTTGCCGAGCCGCTCGTTGGAGCCGGTCTGCTCCGGATGCCAGTGCGTGTTGATGAGCGTGTGGACTTTCGTCGCGCCCGTCTGCTTGAGGGCGAGCTTCACGAGATCGCCCGAGCGCGCTTGCACGCCGCCATCGACGAGCAGGGCGCCTTCCGGCGACTTCATGGCGACGACGTTCGCGCCCGCGCCGCTGAGAACGACGAGCTTGTCGTTCAGCGCGGTTGCGGTGAGAGCCGCGTCCCTTGCAAGCGCCGGCATCGGCACAACTTGAGTGAGGCTCACGGCGGCCGCCGTTCCGAGCGTGGCTTTGAGAAAGCCTCTGCGGTCTGAGATGTCAGTCATGCAAGGAACTTTAGCAGCGTGACGAAATGGGGTGCGAAGCATGCTGATCTTTGCCCGTTGGAAACAGCAGCTTTGCTCGTCGCGCCCATCTGTGGGCCACAGCGTGCACGTCCATTCTGGACTCAGTCCAACGAATGGTCGTGACCCCAATTCCAGCGGCCGGGAGCGGGGTTTCGAACGCTTTTTCCAAGGACTTAGGCGTTATGATCCCGCGCGTTCGATGTCGGCGGACCGTGCTTCTTTTCAACGAGGCGAGGCGAGATTGATGACGCGAAACAGTGTGCTCGGGCGGATCCTGCTCACCGTGGGCGTAAGCGGCTTCACGGCGCTCGGCTGGGCTGCCTCGCCAGTGGATACGAAGCCGGCCAGCGCGCCCGCGGGTGCTACAGCAACTGCCGCCCCCGCAGCCGGGGCCAACAAGTCTTTGCAACACACCGACAGCACCGCCGACGACCCCAAGGGTCCGGTGCCGGCCGCCGATGATCACTTCGGGTTTCTGAACTACTACTGCGGCAAGTGTCATAACTCGACCGACTGGGCGGGCGGCGTCGCGTTCGACACGATGGACGCGGAAGGCATTCCGACCGAAGCCGAGACGTGGGAGCACGCCGTGCGCAAGCTGCGCGGTCAGCTCATGCCGCCGGCCGGTAATCGTCAGCCCCCCAAGGACGCGCGTGTCAACTTCATTTCGTACATGGAAGGCGAGCTCGATAAAGCGGCGCAGGCCAACCCGCAGCCGGGTCGTGTCGCGCTCCATCGCCTCAACCGCAAGGAATACGGGAACGCCGTGTGGGATCTGCTGAACGTCCGCGTCGACGTCAGCAGCCTCCTCCCGCAGGACGACGTGGCCGAAGGCTTCGACAACGTCGCGAACGTTCTGCAGGTGTCGCCGTCGTTCCTCGATTCGTATCTCGCGGCCGCCCGCGCCGTTGCGATCCAGGCGGTGGGCGACTCGGCGGTGAAGCCGATGGGCACGCAGTATTTCGCTGGCAGCTTCGGCACGACAGGCAACGGCAACACCGGGGGCTCGCAGCAGTTCTTTCACGTCGAAGGCCTGCCGCTCGGCACGCGCGGCGGCATCGCCGTTGAACACCTCTTCCCGGCGGACGGCGAGTACGAGCTGAACGTCGCCAACATGGCGCAGGCCCTCTGGGTCTACAACATGGAGTTCCAGCACCACCTCATCGCGACGCTCGACGGCAAGAAATTCTGGGAAACCGACATCGGCGGCGAAGACGACATGAAGGCCATCGACCAGAAGCAGGATCCCGCGGTCGATGCGATCAATGCGCGCCTCAAGGGCATTCGCTTCAAGGCGACCGCCGGCCCGCACAAGGTCGCCGTCGCCTTCGTTCATCGCACCTTCGCGGAGTCGGACGACAAGCTCTATCAGCAGCAGCCCGGCGGCGGCCAGGATCGCGTGCTGCGCGTGAGCTCGTTCGAAGTGAAGGGCCCGTTCTCGGTCAGCGGCATCAGCGATACGCCGAGCCGCAAGAAGGTGATCAGCTGCACCCCGAAGACACAGGCTGAAGAAGAGCCGTGCGCGCAGCAGATCATCGCGAAAGTCGGCAGCGCCGCGTTCCGTCGCGAGCTGACGGATTCCGAAAAGACCAAGATGCTCGCCGTGTTCCAGGCCGGTCGTAAGGCCGACGGCAACTTCGATGGCGGTGTTCGCCGCGTGCTGACTGCGGTGCTCGCGAACCCGTACTTCCTGTATCGCGCTGAACCCGCCCCGCAGACCGCCGGCCCGGGCTCGATCTACGCGATCAACGACACGGAGTTCGCTTCGCGCCTGTCGTTCTTCCTCTGGAGCACGGTGCCTGACGAAGAGCTGCGCAAGGTCGCCGCGAGCGGCACGCTGCGCCAGCCGGAAGTGCTGAAGGCGCAGGTGAAGCGCATGCTCGCCGATCCGCGCTCCGAGACGCTCGCAAGCAGCTTCGCCTTCCAGTGGCTCAATATCGCAAAGCTCGCGGAGATCGATCCGGACGCTAACATCTTCCCGTATGCGGGCGATCCGCGTAGCGACTACCGCACCGAGCTGAAGATGTTCATCGACAGCGTGTTCCGCGAAGACCACAACGTCATGGACCTGCTCGGCGCGAACTACACGTACCTGAACGAGCGGCTCGCGCTCATGTACGGCGTCAAGAACGTGCGCGGCGACCAGTGGCGCCGTGTCGAGCTGACGGATTCGCATCGCTACGGCCTGCTGGGCAAGGGCGCGGTGCTCATGCTCACGGCGTATCCGAACCGCACATCGCCGGTGTTGCGTGGAGCCTGGGTGCTCGAGCGCATCAGCGGCACGCCGCCGGCCTCGCCGCCGCCGAATGTGGAATCGCTGAAGGATACGAAGCCTGGCGAGAAGCCGAAGACGCTGAAAGAGCAGATGGCGGTCCACCGCCAGAAGCCGAGCTGCTTCAGCTGCCACGGCGTGATGGATCCGCTCGGCTTCGCGCTCGAGAACTTCGACGCCGTCGGCTTGTGGCGCGAGAAGGATCGTCTCGCGGAGTCGGTGATCGACTCTTCCGGCACGCTGCCCGACGGCACCAAGCTCGGCGGCCCGGACGACCTGCGCAACGCGCTGCTGGCGAATCCGGATCAGTTTGTCCAGACGCTGACCGAGAAGCTCATGACTTACGCGCTCGGCCGCGTCACCGAATATCACGACATGCCTACGGTTCGCGCCATCGTGCGTGACGCCGCCAAGGACAACTACAGGTTTTCGACCATCGTCATGGAGATCGTGCAGAGCGATCCGTTCCAGAAACGCCAGGTTCCGACCGACACCGCGCCCGTTCAGAAGACGGCGTCGCGCTGATAGCTAGCTGAGGGAATCGAGACATGTTCATCACCAAGAAGCATCTGTCACGTCGCACCGTTCTTCGCGGGCTCGGCATTGCCGTCAGCCTGCCGCTGCTCGACGCGATGGTTCCCGCCGGCGTCGCGCTCGCCAACACGGCTGCCGCGCCGAAGCCGCGTTTCGGCTTCACGTACTTCCCGCACGGCGCGATCCAGGCGCGCTGGCAGCCGAAGGAAACCGGCACGGCATTCGAGCTGCCGCAGATCCTGAAGCCATTCGAGCCGTACAAGCAGCACCTGACCGTCGTGTCGGGCCTGCGTAACAAGGCCGGCGAAAGCCCGAGCCCGCACGCGATCATCGCGGGCACCTGGCTCGGTTGCATTCATCCGCCGATGAGCCAGCAGCCCAACGGCGGCACGAGCGCCGACCAGGTCGCGGCGAAGTACATCGGCCAGGACACGACGTTGCCTTCCATCGAGCTTGCCGGCGAAGGCGGCGGTGGCGCGTGCGACCCGCAGTTCGGTTGCAGCTACAGCGGCACCATCGCGTTCCGCACGCCGACGCAGCCGCTGCCGATGGAGAACAATCCGCGCAAGGCGTTCTATCGCCTGTTCGGGCAAGGCGACAACGCGGCCGAGCGCCACGAGATCGTCGAAGAGACCGGCAGCATTCTCGACATGGTCACGGAGAGCGCCTCCGACCTGAAGCGCCAGCTCGGAACGAGCGACAAGCGCATGGTCGATGACTATCTCGATTCCGTTCGCGAGCTCGAACGCCGCGTCGCGAAGCAGAAAGAGAAGGAAACCTCCGGCATCAAGCTCCCGGACGCCCCGACCGGCGTGCAGGAAGACTTCGGCAAGGTGCTCGACACCATGTTCGAGATGCAGGTGCTGGCGTATCAGGCGAACGTCACTCGCGTGACGACGTTCATGATGGCCAAGGAAGTCAGCATGCGTACGTACAACCAGATCGGCGTGTCGGATGCCTTTCACCCGCTGTCTCACCACCAGAACGACCCCGCGAAGCTGGATCGTTTGGCGAAGGTGCAGACCTATCACTCCGAGGCGTACGCGCGCTTCCTCAAGCGCATGGCGAGCACGCAGGATGGCGATGGGTCGCTGCTGGATCACTCGATCCTCGTGTACGGGTCGAACATGAGCAACAGCGACATGCACAACAACGATCCGCTGCCGATCGCGGTGTTCGGTCGCGCGTACGGCAAGATCAAGGGCGGCCAGCACCTGCACTATCCGCAGGACACGCCGCTCGCGAACCTGTGGCTCACGCTGCTCCAGCGTGCCGGTATTCCGGTCGAGACTCACGGCATCAGCAACGGCACGCTGGCTGAGGTTTGATTCAATGACGTCTCGCGTCGCGGCTGCGGTCGCTCTATGCATGCTTGGGCTCGGCGTCGCGGGTGTCGCGACGGCTGCGCCGGAAGGCACGTTGATCAATGCAGCGGAGAACAAGCAGCACGATGCGGCGCTGAAGCTGCTTTCGGGCGGCGCGGATGCGAAGGCGAAGGACGTCGATAACACCACGGCGCTGCACTGGGCCGCGCACTTCTCCGATGTGGAACTGGCGGACAAGCTCATCCGCGCCGGGGCGGACGTCAACGCGCGGAACGATTACGGCTCGACGCCGATGATGGAAGCGGCGACGGTCGGCAACGCCGACATCATCAAGCTGCTGCTCAAGGCTGGCGCGGATGCTGAATCCACGTCGAAGGAAGGGCAGACGGCGCTGATGGCCGCGGCCCGCACGGGCAACGTCGCCGCGGCGGAGGCGCTCGTCAAGAAGGGTGCGAACGTCAACGCGGTCGAGCAGTGGGGCGGCCAGTCGCCGCTGATGTGGGCCGCTGCGCAGAGTCAGCCGGCGATGGTCGAGTATCTCTTGAAGCGTGGCGCGAAAGTCGATGCTCGTGGCGCCGTGCGCGACTGGCAACGTCGTGTGACGGCGGAAGGCCGTCCGAAGAACATGAATCACGGCGGTTTCACGCCGCTGCTCTATGCGGCGCGCGAAGGCTGCATCGAATGCGGAAAGATCCTGCTGAAGGCGAAGGCCGACATCAATCTGCAGGACCCGGACGGCGTCACGCCGCTGGTGCTCGCGCTCACGAACATGCGTTTCGACTTCGCCGCCATGCTGATCGAAGCGGGCGCCGACGTGAACAAGTGGGATTTCTGGGGCCGCACGCCGCTGTATTCGGCGGTCGACCTCAACACGCTCCCGCGCGGTGGTCGTCCGGACCTGCCGTCGACGGACCATCTCAGCGGCTACGACATCGAAGAGATCCTGCTGAAGAAGGGCGCGAACCCGAACATTCAGATCAAGCTGCGTCCGCCGTATCGAAACGGCGTGTTCGATCGCGGCGGTGACCAGGTGATTTCGACCGGCGCGACGCCGCTGCTGGTTGCCGCGAAGGCCGGCGACTTCAAGTCGGTGGCGCTGCTGCTCAAGTACAAGGCGCTCGTCGATCTGCCGAACTCGGATGGCGTGACGCCATACATGGTGGCCGCTGGCGTGGGTCAAAGCGCCAACCCGACTCGCGGTCGATACAAGACGGATGACGAAGCGGTCGAGTGCCTGAAGCTGCTGAAGGCGGCCGGTGCGAACCCGAACAAGGTGACGGGTACCGGCCAGACGGCGTTGCATGCCGCCGCGCAGCTCGGCTGGAACAACACGATCAAGACGCTCGTCGCCGATGGCGCGCAGCTCGAGGCGCTGGATCGCAACGGCCTCACGCCAATCGACTATGCGGTCGGCCGGCAGCCGCGCGGCTTCCTCGAGCCCGAAAGACTCCGCCAGGATGCGTCGTATACGATTTTGAAGGACTACATCGTCGCCTCGACGGGGCGTGCGCCGAAGGAGTTCACGGGCCCCGCGATCAATCGCCAGATGCGGGGCACCGGCGGCGCCGCTCAGGGTGATGAGGGCGGCGGTCGCCGTGGTAGCGGTGGTGGCGCTGGTGCCGGCGAGGGCGGCCCGGCTGGCGCAGTTCCCGCAGGTGGCGCAGTTCCCGCAGGTGGCGCAGCTCCTGCGGGTGGCGTAGCTCCTGCTCGTGGTGCCGCTCCCCCGACTGGCGCGGCCCCTGCGCCTGCGGGTGGGGCCGCTTCTCCTGGCGTCGGCGGGAAACCCGCCGACAAGCCTGCGGCGGGCGGCGCGCAGTAACCCACGCATCTCTAGCATTCCGAGCGCGGCGCGGGCTGCGCTCCTGCTGCCGGCGGCGGCGGGCCCATCGAGAAACCGGGCAACGGACCCGCAGCCGGCGGCGCGCATCAAGCCAACGCGCTACGATCCTCGTGCTCGATCCGAGTACGGGGGCTCTCTGTAATGATCAGAACCACGGCAACGCTCGTGGGCGCAATCGCGCTGGGCGTGTTCGGCGCTGCGGCTTCGGCGCCGCCGCGAATCAGCGGCGGTCCGGCGGCGGTCGACACCCAGCGCATCATCCGCACCGACCGGGAACCGGGCAACTGGATGTCCGTCGGCCGCAGCTACTCCGAGCAGCGCTTCAGCCCGCTCAAGCAGATCAACGAGAGCACCGTCGGCAAGCTGGGCCTCGCCTGGCACTACGACCTCAACACTCAGCGCGGCATCGAGGGCACGCCTGTCGTCGTCGATGGCGTGATGTACCTGACGTCCGCGTGGACGATCACCTACGCCCTGGATGCGCAAACCGGCCAGGAGCTGTGGAAATACGACCCGAAGGTTCCGCCGGAATGGAGCCGCTTCGTCTGCTGTGACGTCGTGAGTCGCGGCCTTGCGGTGTACGAAGGCAAGGTCATCATCGCGACGCTCGACGGTCGCCTCATCGCGCTGAACGCGAAGACGGGCAAATCGCTGTGGGAAACGCCGACCGTCGACAACAAGCTGGCACCGTATTCCATCACGGGCGCGCCGCGCGTGTTCAACGGCAAGGTGATCATCGGCAATGCCGGTATCGAATACGGCGTGCGCGGCTACGTAACCGCGTATGACGTGAGCACCGGCAAGCAGGTCTGGCGTGTCTACACCGTTCCGGGGAATCCGAAGGACGGCTTCGAAAACAAAACAATGGAGATGGCCGCGAAGACCTGGAGCGGCGAGTGGTGGGCGCAGGGCGGCGGCGGTGCCGCGTGGGACTCGATGGTCTACGACCCCGATCTCAATCGCGTGTATTTCGGCACCGGCAACGGCTCGCCATGGCCACACAAACTGCGCAGCGATGGCAAGGGCGACAACCTGTTCCTCGCCTCGGTGGTCGCCGTGGATGCGGACACGGGCGAGTACGTGTGGCACTTCCAGATGATTCCGGAAGAAAGCTGGGACTTCGACACGACCCAGCCGCTGATGCTCGCGGACCTGCAGATCGAGGGGAAAATGCGCAAGGTCGTCATGCAGGCGCCCAAGCACGGTTATTTCTACGTGCTCGATCGCAACGACGGCAAGCTCATCTCGGCGGGCAAGTTTTCCGACAACAACAATTTCATGAGCGGCGTGGATGCGACGACGGGCCGGCCGATCCTGCTGCCCACCGCTCGCTACGAAGACACCCCGCGCCTTCTTTCACCGAACGCGGTGGCGGCGCATAGCTGGCAGCCGATGTCCTACAACCCGATGACGGGGCTCGTGTACTTCCCGGTGCTCGAAAGCTGGATTCCTTATCAGCTGGACGATGGCTACAAGCCCGAGAAATTCCGCGTCAGCATCGGCACGAACATGAGCGCCGAGCCGTCGGAGAAGAACGCGGCCGTCCGTGCGGAAGCGCTGACCAAGACCGTAACCGGTCACCTGCTCGCCTACGATCCGGTGAAGCAGAAGGAAGCCTGGCGCGTGCCGTATTCCGGCGGCGGCGCGGGCGGCACGATGACGACCGCGGGCAACCTGGTTTTCGAAGGCACGGGCGAGCAGCAGTTCGTCGCGTATCGCGCGACGGACGGCAAGAAGCTGTGGGAGTTCGACGCGCAGACGGTGCCGATGGCCGGCCCGATGACTTACACCGTGCGCGGCGAGCAGTACGTCGCCGTTCAGGCGGGTGGCGCGACGTTCGGGTTCGCGATGGGTCGACCGCAACGTTCAAGCGGGCGCGTGCTCGTCTTCAAGCTGGGCGGAACGGATCGCCTTCCGCCGCTGCCGCCGGTCGCGCCGCTTGCTCCGCCGCCGGCCGACATCAATGGCACCGAAGAGCAGATCCGCGCGGGGCAGGCGGCATATCACAAGACGTGCGCGCAGTGTCACGGTCGCGATGGCGTGAGCACGAATGCGATTCCCGATTTGCGCTTCATGCAGCCGCTGGCGCATCAGGAGTTCAACGACATCGTGCTGAAGGGCGCGCGGTCCGCCAAGGGCATGCAGAGCTTCGCGGATATCGTGAGTCCGGCGGACGCGGACGCCATTCACGCGTACCTCGTCGCGCGGGCGCGCGAGGACTACCAGAAGTAGCGGGCTGCGCTTGCAATCCGAGTAATCCTCCGCGCCGCGTTCGCGGCGAAGCAGCCCGCCGCCGCCGCGGACTCAGCGCGGTGGCGCTGCGCGCAATTCCTTCGAGATATAGCCTGCAATATCCCGGATTTCCTCGGGTTTCAGCGCACCCTTGAACGGCGGCATGTTCTGGTTCTTGCCGGTGTTCACGGTGCTGTAGATCGCGCTCGGGTCCTTCGAAATCGTGTCGAGCGCGGCGCCGCCGCCGTGCCCGCCGAGACCCCTCTCACCGTGGCACGCGACGCAGAAGCGGCCGAACAACTCCTTGCCCGCCGCCATGTTTGGCTCGCCCGCCGGCATAGGCGGGAAGCCTTCCGCGTCCGCCTTCAAGCCGAAGAGCTGCGCCACGACCGCATTCGTGGCCTGCCCGGACGCCTGCTTCGGAATGGGCTCGATCTTGCCGGCGAGTGAGAACAACCAGACGCTGTCGCCCTTCTTGCCGGCGCCGAAAAGCGTGCCCGCCGACAGCACCGCCAGATACTGGCGGCCCTTGTGCAGGAAGGTGCTCGCCGTCGCATTCACGCCCGCGTCGGTGTTGAACTCCCACAACCTGTGGCCGTCGGTTTTATCGAGCGCGGTGAGTCGTCCGTCGCTGCGGCCCACGAAAATGAGCCCACCCGCGGTGTTGATCGAACCGCTGAAGCAGCCTTGGCTCCACGCCTGATTCCACATGAGGCGGTTCGTCTTCAAATCATAAGAGCCGAACGCGCCGCGTCGCGCGGCGTCTGGAAAGGCCATCGGGCCGTTGCGCGTCCACATGGCCTTGAACTGCGGATCTGAAATGGGTTTCGGGTCGGCCGCCGAGACCGCCAGGTTGTCGATGGCGCAGACGAAGAACTGATTCGTCTCCGGGTCGTACGAGCTCGGCGGCCAGTTCACCGCCATCTGCGGCTTGTAAATGACGGGCTTGTCCCAGAACGGCGTGAAGATCTTGCCGCCGTTCACCAGATCGAAGCCTTCGGGCGCGATGTCGACGAACTGCGGAATGATCGGGTCGCCGATCACGTAAGGCTGCGTTTTCGCCGTTTTCTGGCGGGGTTCCTGCGGCACGGGACGTTCTTCGATCGGCGTCAGCGGCTTGCCGGTTTCGCGGTCGAGAATGTAGACCCACGCGGTCTTCGAGATCTGTGCGATGCCCTTGCGCATCCTTCCGTCATAGGGCGCATCGAACAGCACGACGGGATTCGGCGAGTCGTAATCCCAGATGTCGTGATGCACTTGCTGGAAGTGCCAGCGGTACTTCCCCGTCTTCGCTTCGATGGCGACGATCGATGCGGTGAAGAGATTGTCGCCTTCGCGATCCGACGCGTTGTAGGTCGGGCCGGCGTTGCCCGTGGAGAAGTAAACGAGCCCGAGATCCGGATCGATCGCCGGTGTTTGCCACACCGACGCGCCGCCGTACTTGTAGTAATCGTTGTTCTTGGGCCAGGTGTCGCTGCCGAGCTCACCTGGCGCGGGCACGGTGTAGAACGTCCAGATCAGCTTGCCGTCCTTCGCGCTGTACGCCTTCACGCGGCCGCGCATGCCCATGTCGGCACCGCCGAAGCCGGTGATGATCATGCCGTCGTAGTACAGCGGCGCGCTGACGATGGAATAGCCCTTCAGCGGATCCTCCGCCTGGATCGACCACACGACCTTGCCGGTCTTCTGGTCCAGCGCGAGCAGCTTCGCGTCGAGTTGGCCCACGAAAATCTTGCCTTCGCCGAGGCCCACGCCGCGCGCCACCCAGCCGCAGCACACGCGCACGCGGTTCGGATCGAGGTTCGCGGTGTACTTCCACAAGATCTTGCCAGTGTCGACGTCGATGGCGAACACGTCGTTTTCGCCGGTGGTGTAGTACAGCACGCCTTCGTAATACAGCGGCTGCGCCTGCCCCGAGTGCTGTGGACCGAGACCTGAGTCGAGGTGGATGCGCCACTCCGCTTTCAGATTCTTGACCGTGTCGCGATTGATCTCGGTGAGTGGCGAGTAGCGCTGGTTGTAGAGATTGCCGCCGTTGGTGATCCACGAGTCCTTCGGCAGAGCCATGAGCTGCCGCTTCGTGAAAGCCGGCGCGGGTTTGATTGCGTCAGCGGCGTTTGCGGTGGCGCTGGCGAACAGACTCAACGCGAGTGTGGTGAAAACACGTTCGATATTGTTCAAGGCGGCCCCCCTCGGTTCGGCGCCTACTGGAGATTAGCCCCGCGCGGGCGAAAGGACATATGCCGGAAAAGAAAAACTGCCGTCCGCGGGTGCTTTTCGACGGGCGGAACAACACATCTCGTGACATGCGCGTTGATCACCCCGTGGCCGTATGTTACCCACACGCTCGCACTTTCGCGGCGCGGGCAGGTCTGTATCAGAGCATTGACCGGGCAGCGAAAGACGCAATGAATAGCACCTTGGGAAACACCCCTACGTGAGAGCGATGCCGAACGCGACGAACAGTCGAAGAGAGTTCCTGAAAACGGCGCTTGCGGGAGCAAACCGTGGCGTCGTTCGTGAGCACGCGGGCGTTCGCGAAATCGAAGGGCGAAGACATCGCCATCAAGCCGATTACGGACAGCGTCGCGCTGGTGACCGGCGCCGGCACGAACGTCGTACTGGTGATGGGCCCTGAAGGCGTGGTGGTGATCGACGGCGGCACCGCCGAGCGCTCTGGCGATCTCCTGAACGCCATCGGCAAGCACGCGAAGGGTGCGAAGCCAGGCACGCTCTTCAACACGCATTGGCACTGGGACCACACGGGGTCGAATGAGCGCTTCGGCAAGGCGGGCGCGAAGATCATCTCCCAGGAGAACACGAAGCTGTGGCTCGGCGCCGATTTCACGGTGGCCTGGGAGAACCGCGACTACAAGCCGCGCCCACGGATCGCCTGGCCGAATCAAACGTTCTATCAGGGAGCTCAGTCTCTCGCCTTCGGCAACCACAAGCTGAACTACGGCTGGCTGCCGCGCGCCCATACGGACGGCGATATTTACATCCACATCCCCGATCAGAACGTGCTGGTGGCGGGTGACCTTGTTTCGGTCGGCAGCTACCCCATCCTCGATGTCGATACGGGCGGCTGGATCGGCGGCATGGTCGATGCAAACAAGGCGCTGCTCGACCTGTGCGACGACAAGACGGTAATCGTGCCGGGCTCGGGCCCGCTCCAGACCAAGGCCGACCTCACCGCCCAGTACCAGATGCTGTCGACCATGCGGGAACGGCTGATCGATCTCGTTCGTAAAGGGCAGGGGGACCGACGACATCCTCGCGCAGCGACCGACGGGCGAGTTCGACAAGAAGTGGGGCGACTCCACGCTGTTCCTGACGAATGCGTACCGGGGGCTTTTCGGCCACGTGCGCGAGCTGGGCAAGATCGTTTGAACGACGACATGTATTTCTCCCGGGGCATTCCAGAGGCGAGTCGATGAAGAAGGCCGGACACATTCAGGCGGCGATTGCGGCAGCGCTTGGCATCACGCTCGGCGCGTTTGCGATCTCCGCAATGGCTGCGGATAGCGCGCCGTCAGCCGGCTCTGCGACACCGGCAGCGGCGGCAAAGCCTACGCAGACCAGTGCGCCGGCCGACGCCTCGCAGTCTGGCAGCGAGCCGCCCGAGTGGAAGTTCTTCGACCAGTATTGCGGCAAGTGCCACAACTCCACCGACTGGGCCGGCGGCGTCGCCTTCGACACCCATGCAGCCGGACACGATGTACGACGACGCGAAGGTGTGGGAAGAAGCGGTGAAGAAGCTCCGCGGCCGCCTCATGCCGCCGCCGGACAAGCCGCAGCCCTCGCAGCGGGAGCTCGACAAACAGGTCGGCTGGCTGGAAACGACCCTCGACACCGTCGCGAATGCCCATCCGAATCCGGGCAACGTGGTGGTTCACCGGTTGAACCGCACGGAGTATCAGCGCGAGATCAAGAACCTTCTCGATCTGGACATCGATGCCTCGAGCCTGCTGCCCAAGGACACGAAATCCGATGGCTTCGATAACGTCGCCACTTCGCTGAGAGTGTCGCCCTCGTTCCTCGACGCCTACATCGTCGCCGCAAGCGATGTGAGCGCGCGTGCGATGGGCAATCCGAAAGCCGCCCGAGCAGCACCGTGTATCGCACGGCGCCGGGCACCCCGCAGGACTTGCATCTCGATGGTATGCCGCTGGGCACGCGAGGCGGCTTGAGCGCGGAACACTTGTTCCCCGCGGATGGCGACTACACGTTCAACATCAACCAGAGCGGTGGCGGTGGCGGTGGATACGTGGCCGGTCTCGATACACGCCACAAGATGATCATGACGCTCGACGGCAAGAAGATTTTCGAGCAGGAAGTCGGCGGCGAGGAAGACCTCAAGTCCGTCGATCAGAAGCAGGCGCCGGCGGCGAAGGCCATTCGCGATCGCTTCGTGAACATCAAGCAGCACGTGTCGGCCGGTCCACACGAGATCGGGATCACGTTCGTGGCGCGTTCGCTTGCGCAGGGCGATGACCTGCTGGAGTCGCTCGGTGGCGCGGGCAGCCTGCCGCGCGTTCCGCAGGTGTTCGCGCTCGAGGTGCTCGGGCCCGCGAAGGCGACGGGTGTCAGCGATACGCCGAGCCGCAAGAAGATCTTCGTCTGCTATCCGAAGAGCGCTGACGAAGAGGCGCCGTGCGCGAAGCAGATCGTCAGCAACCTCGCGCGCAACGCGTTCCGCCGCCCGATCACGGACGACGATCTCGCCGCGCCGCTGAAGTTCTTCGAGAAGGGCCGGCAGGACAGGGGTTTCGAAGGTGGCGTGCAGCAGGCCGTGATGGCGGTGCTCGCGAGCCCGAAATTCCTGTACCGCATCGAAGGCGTTCCGGCCAATGCGGAAGCCGGCAAGATCTACCACATCAGCGACGTCGAACTGGCTTCGCGCCTGTCGTTCTTCCTCTGGAGCCAGGGTCCGGACAAGGAACTGCTCGATGCGGCCATCGCCGGCAAGCTGAAGGACTCGGCGGAAGTCGACCGGCAGGTGAAGCGCATGCTCGCCGATCCGCGCTCGAAGTCGCTCACCACCAGCTTCGCGGACCAATGGTTCACCGTGGATGAGATCGACTCGATCGAGCCCGATCCGGCGCTGTTCCCCGAGTTCGATAACCAGCTGCGCCGCGCCTTCCGCGAGGAGATCGAGCTGTTCGTGAACAGCGTGTTCTCGGAAGACCAGAACGTGGTGAACCTGCTCACCGCGAAGTACACCTATGTGAACGAGCGCCTCGCCCAGCACTACGGCATCCCGAACGTGCGCGGGGATCGGTTCCGCCGCGTCGAGCTGACGCAGCCGTATCGCTACGGCATTCTCGGCAAGGGCGCGTTCCTCATGGGTATGTCCTACGCCAACCGCACGTCGCCGGTGCGCCGTGGAGCGTGGATTCTCGAGCAGATCACGGGCACGCCGCCGCATGCGCCGCCGCCGGGCGTCGAAGCGCTGAAGGAAAACATGGACGGGCAGCGTGCGCAGACGGTCCGCGAGCGCATGGTCGCGCATCGCGAGAACCCGACGTGCAACTCCTGTCACGGCATCATCGACCCGATCGGCTTCTCGTTCGAGAACTTCAACGCGATCGGCCAGTGGCGCGACAAGGATCGCGAAACCGGCACGCTGATCGAAGCCTCCGACACGATCCACGGCGAGAAGATCAACGGACCGGTCGACCTGCGCAACGTACTCCTGCGCAAGCCGGATCAGTTCGTGCAGACGCTGACCATCAAGCTGATGACATATGCGCTCGGCCGCGGCGTCGAAGCGCACGACATGCCGACGGTGCGCGCGATCGTGCGCGACGCCGCGAACCATGACTACAAATTCTCCGCCATCGTCACGGGCATCGTGAACAGCGATCCGTTCGTGAAGCAGATGATTCCCCCAGCAGCGCCACCCGCGGACGTCAAGACCGCGGACGCGTCGCACTGATCGATTCGACGAGGACCGCCGGGATGTTTATCACCAAGAAGCACATTTCACGCCGCACCGTGCTGCGCGGAGTAGGCGCCGCCATCGCGCTGCCGCTCCTGGATGCGATGATCCCGGCCAGCACCGCGATCGCGAAGACGGCCGCGAAGGCGACGCCGCGACTCGCGTTCATCTACTTCCCGCATGGCGCGATCATGGAGAAGTGGACGCCGGAGGGTGAGGGCGCGAACTGGGAACTGTCGCCGATTCTCTCGCCACTGAAGGACTTCAAGAAGCAGCTGACGGTGATCAGCGGCCTCGGCAACCGTCCGGGTGAAAGTGGCGCCGTGCACGCGATCGTGCCGGCCACGTGGTTGTCCTGCGTGCATCCGAAGATGGGTCAGGAGCCGCACATGGCTCCCACGTGCGACCAGATCGCCGCGCTGGCCATCGGCCAGGACACGCCGCTGCCGTCTCTCGAAATCGCCACGGAGTCGCAAGGCGGCGGTGGCTCGTGCGACCGCGACTACGGTTGCAACTACTCGGGCACCATTTCCTATCGCTCGGTGTCGACGCCTCTGCCGATGGAATACAACCCGCGCAAGCTGTTCCAGCGCCTGTTCGGCCGCGGCGACACGCCGGATGAGCGCAAGCAACTCGTGCAGCAGTACAACAGCGTGCTCGACATGGTGGCGGACGATGCGGCGTCACTGCAGTCGCGTCTCGGCCCCCGCGATAAAGCGCTGCTGGGTGATTATCTGGACACCGTGCGCGAGCTCGAACGCCGCGTGCAGAAGACGGAAGCGCAGGATCTCTCGAAGCTGAAGCTGCCGCAGGTGCCCGTCGGTATCCCGGAAAACTTCGATCAACACTTGAACCTCATGTTCGACATGTCGGCGCTCGCGTGGCAGGGCAACCTCACGCGGATCGTGAACTACATGATGGCGGCGGAAGTCAGCGGCCGGACGTACAACAACGTCGGCGTGCCCGATGCCTTCCACGCCGTTTCCCATCATGCGAACGACCCGGTAAAAAAGGACAAGCTGGTCAGGATCCAGACGTATCACACCACCGTGCTGGCGAAGTGGCTGAAGAAGCTCGCCGAGACGCCCGATGGCGAGGCGGGCTCGATGCTCGACAACTCGATCATTCTGTACGGGTCGAACATGAGCAACAGCGATCGCCACAACCAGTTCCCGCTGCCCACCGCGCTCATCGGCGGCGGCTGCGGCAAGCTCAAGGGCAACCAGCACCTGCGCTATCCGGATCACACGCCGCTCGCGAACGTGCTGCTCACGGTGCTCGAGCGCGCCGGCGTGTCGGCCGAGACGATCGGCGACAGCACCGGCAAGCTGGTTGAGGTCTGAGGCCAACATGACTCGCAAGCTCCTTGCCGCCGCAATCGCGGCGCTCGTGTTACCGATGCTGGCGTGGTCCGCACTCGCGGCCGACGCATCGCTCGCGATTGCTCTGAAGAACAACGATCACGACGCCGCGCTGAAGCTCCTCGAGCGGAGGGCGGACGTCAACGCCGCGGAAGGCGACGGCACGACTCCGCTGCACTGGGCCGTGTACCAGAACGACGCGGATCTCGTTGACCGGCTCATCAAGGCCGGCGCCAATGTGAACGCGATGAACGAGTACGGCTCGGCGCCGCTCGCCGAAGCGGCGACCACCGGCAATGCGCCGATCATCGAGAGGCTGCTGAAGGCCGGTGCGGATCCGGAAAGCCCGAACGCCGACGGCCAGACCGCGCTGATGCTCCTCGCGCGCACGTCGAATCTGCCGGCCGCCACGGCGCTGCTGAAGAAGAAAGCGAACGTGAACGCCATCGAGAAGTGGCACGGCCAGACGGCGCTGATGTGGGCGACGGCCGAGAAGCAGCCGGAGATGGTGAAGCTGCTCATCCAGTACGGCGCGGACGTCAACGCGCGCTCGCTGGTGAACAACTGGCAGCGGCAGGTCACGGCCGAGCCGCGCGCGCAGGCGCGTCCGCCGGGCGGCCTCACGCCGCTGATCTATGCATCGCGCGAGGGCTGCTTCGAGTGTGTGACGGCGCTCGTGAGAGCCAAAGCGAAGCTCGACATGGCGGATCCGGAAGGGGTTACGCCGCTGATCGTCGCGATCAATAACTTCCACTTCGACATTGCGAAGTTCCTGATCGAGAGCGGAGCCAATGTGAACAAGTGGGACTGGTGGGGTCGCACGCCGCTCTATAGCGCGGTGGACCTCAACACGATCCCGCATGGCGGCCGGCCCGATCGCATGTCGCTCGACGCCACGACGAGCCTGCAACTCATCGACATGCTGCTCGAGCGAGGCGCGAATCCGAATGCGCGCCTCAAGCTGTTCCCGCCGTACCGCGCGCTCGGTCCCGATCGTGGCGCCGACATGATTCTCACGATGGATGCGACGCCGCTGTTGCGGGCCGCGAAGGCGGGCGATGTGCCGGCCATCAAGGCGCTGCTCGCGCACGGCGCCGATCCGGGCATTCCGCAGCTCTGGGGCATCACGCCGCTGATGGCGGCCGCGAACCTCGGCTCGAATGAGATCGACACGCGCGGGCGCTTCAAGACTCAGGCGGAGGCTTCCGAGTCCATCAAGCTTCTCGCGGCTGCCGGTGCCGACGTGAACGCGAAGGAAGACCGCCAGGGCAGCACCGCTCTGCATGCCGCCGCGCTATGGGGCTGGGACGACGTGGTGAAGACGCTCGTCTCGCTGCACGCCGATCTCAACGCGAAGGACAGCAAGGGCATGACGCCCTACGACGCGGCGATGGGCCGCGCGGGCGGCCAGGGTCGTGGTGGCACGCGTGTTGAAGTTCGCACCAGCACGGCCGCGTTGCTCAAGGGCATGGGCGCGACCGGAGCGCCCGACAAGCCGGCGACCGCCACGCCCTGATCCCCCTCTATACTCGCCAGCCATCATCGAGGCATGGCGAGGAATAGAAGAGGGTGAGCGAAGTAGCACCAGGGGGCGTCGAGGGCTGGACGTTCCTGTCCGAGTACGTTGTCGAAGCCGCGAATCACGACGCCGCTCATCGTCACGACGAAGCGATCAATTCGCTCGCGCGGGGCGTGAAGGCCGGCGATGTCGAGAGCATGACGCGCCTCGGCAAGCGGCTGTTCATCGGTGATGCCGCGCCCTATCTCCCTCGCGAAGCCGTCGGCTTCCTGATCGACGCCGCCAAAGCCGGCGGGGCCGAAGCTCCGGCGATTCTGGCGGTGCTGTCGGCCACGGGTGCATACGTGGCGCAAAGCTGGCCCGAGGGGCTCAGCGCCCTTGTGCTTGCCGCCGAGCGAGGCTGGGGGCCTGCCCGGGAACAGCTCCAGGTGCTGGCGACCGACCAGAAGCTGGCCGCGTCCGCGGCCGAGCTCGCCAAAACCTCGCCCGATATCTGGAAACGTCTTGGGCATAGCGTTGCGGCCGGGCCGTGGCACCTCGCGCCCGAGGCTCGCGTGCTGAGCCGTGACCCGAGGGTGGTGAGCTTTCCGAACCTGCTGACGCCGGCGATCTGCGAGTGGCTCGTTGCCCAGGCGGCGCCGCGACTCGAACCGGCCAGGGTCTACGACCCGGTCGCGGTGAAGGACATCATCCACGAGACCCGCACCAACTCCGTCGCCAACTTCGGCCTTCTCCACGCGAGCTTCGTGCACATGCTCGTGCAGGCGCGGATGGCGGCCTCGTGCGGGATCGCGATCCAGAACTTCGAAGCGCCCACCGTCCTGCACTACCGCCCCGGCCAGGAAATCACCAACCATTACGATTTCGTGGACCCACGCGCCACGCCGAATTACGACCTGGAGCTCGCGCGCAGCGGGCAGCGCGTGGTCACGTTCCTGGTCTACCTGAACGATGACTACCACGGAGGCGAAACGGATTTTCCGGAACTCGGGGTGCGCCACAAAGGCACGAAGGGCGAGGGGCTCTACTTCGTCAATGCGTTCCCCGACGGCGGGCCTGACATGCGCATGGTCCATGCGGGACGGCCACCGGCGGGAGGGGATAAGTGGATCGTCTCTCAGTTCGTTAGAAGCCGTGCGTTTGTTCCCAGCGGACAACCGGCCCGATCTTCGTAATATTTTCATAAGGAATCTTTCGCATGTCCTCTACCGGGAAACTTCTTTCCGTCGCTGGTCTTGCCACACTCGCGGTCTCCGCGGCATTTGCACAATCGCTGCCGCCAAGTGTCGCGGCCTGCGCCTCCGAGAAGGACAGCCTGGCTCGCCTGGTCTGCTTCGATCGCGAAGTTGCGAAGTTCACACAACCCTCGGCGCGCGTGGCGCCGACACCAGCGGTGCCCGCCGTCGTGTCGCCTCCCGCCGCCACTGGGGTAACAGCACAACCCACGGCGGAGTCTCCGACCGCCGACGATTTCGGCGTCGCCGGGAAGCTTGCGCAGAAGCGTGCGGCAGCCAAGGAATCGGTGGCTCCGTCAGTAAAAGAGCTGCGCGCGACCGTCACCAAGCTTTCGGCCAAGCCTTACGGAGAGGTCGTCATGGAGCTCGATAACGGCCAGGTCTGGGAAGAGAACGAGAAGAAATCATCCTTTGTAATCAAGGCCGGAGAGGTGGTGGTGATCAAACCCGCCAAGTTCGGCTCCTTCATGCTGACGACCGACGCCGGGGCCACCACCCGCGTTCACCGCACTCACTAGTTTCCCCGCCTCCCAGCGCATCCCGCAGGGCGTCGTCACCTCTTCGTTCGGCGATCCTTGCGCCACGAACACCGGTGCGACTTACGGCGCGAACTCGGCGACCAACCCGAACTTCGCGGCGGCGCGTGCGTTCTGCGCGCAGCTCATGACCCCTGCCGGTGCCTCTTCGTTCTACGAACCGGCCCGCCAGCCGGCCGGCAGCTTCGCGGCGAGCCAGCTTCTCACGACCCAGGGCAACCTGAACCTGACGTCTGAAACCGCCGACACCGTGACGGCGGGCTTCGTGTTCCGTCCGACTTTCGAGAGCCCGCTGCTCGACAAGATCACGGCGTCGGTGCCGGGTGCGCTGTCGCTGAACCTCGCGACCACGTACCTCGACAAATTCGAAGCGCAGGATCTGCCGAACTCGCCGGTCGTCGACTGCTCCGGCACGATCGGTGGTATCGACGCTCGCACGAACGGTCAGTTCCGCTTCAAGACCTTCACCACGGTGACGTTCGCCACGGGCGGCATCTCCGGGCAGCCTGCGCTGGAGGCACCTGCCTTCGGCTCATGCCGCGGCCTTCGGCCCGGCGGAGGCTCAGGGTACGACCACGGTGCTGCAGGGTCCGTCTCACTACGACGTGGTCGATCTCACGGGCCGTTGGGAGCTGAACCAGTCCTATCAGCTGCGCTTCGGTATCGAGAACCTGCTCGACAAGGATCCGCAGATCACGAACTACAACCCGAGCGCCGGTACGGCGTTCAACTCGGGCCAGGGCACGACGAACGCCGGGTACTACGACGTTCTCGGCCGCCGCTACTTCGTGGGCTTCAAGACCCGGTTCTAAGCGACGTTTCGAGACTCACAGTCTGCAAAAAACTGTGGAACGGCGGGTGGAAACACCCGCCGTTTTTTTTGGGGCCCTCTACAATCGCCCGCTGGTTTCCGATGCAGCGGGTGTACGAAGCGATGGCCGAAGAACGACGTCTGGTGTGGGATTTGCCGGTTCGGCTGTTTCACTGGCTGCTGGTGCTGAGCATGATCGGGTCCTACGTATCGGCCAAGACCGACTTCGAAGTCATGGGCCTCGCCAACCTGCAGGTCCACATGTACCTGGGGTACTGGACGATCGGTCTGATCATCTTCCGCATTCTGTGGGGGTTCGTCGGCCCGAAGCATGCCCGGTTCTCGAGCTTCCTGAAGGGGCCGTCGGGCATCTGGCGGTACGCGCGGGCGCTCGGGGCGGGCACCATGATCGAGACGGCGGGTCACAACCCGCTCGGCGGGCTGAGCGTGATCCTGCTGCTCGCCCTGGTGGCGTTCCAGGCGGGCACCGGTCTTTTCACCACGGACGAGATCGTCTGGAACGGCCCGTACTACGGCGCGGTGAGCGAAAGCCTGGGGCTGCGCCTGTCGGCGTGGCACCAGATGAATTTCAATTTCATCCTGGCCGCGGTGGCGCTGCATCTCATGGCGATCGCGTTCTACTTCATCGTGAAGAAGCAGAACCTCGTCGGTTCGATGGTGCACGGAAGGAAATATGTCGCGGAGAGCGAGGCGATCACGAGGTCCGAGATCGTCAAGGCGATCATCGTCATCGTGATTGCGGCGGGTCTGGTCTATTGGTTGCTCGCCGCCGCGCCGGTGGGGGACGCCAGCTTCGAATAAGAAGGCGGAGCGCCGCGAATCGCGCGGCACGCGCAAACCAATCCATAAAAAAGCGCCGCCGGTTTTCCTACCGGCGGCGCTTTCGTTTCTACTTCAGCGAATTGACGACTACTTGTCTTTGTAGTTGTCGTGGCAGCCCGAGCACGCCTTGCCGACGCCCTGAGCCGCCTTCATCGTCGCGGCCTGGTCGCCGGTCTTGGCGGCGGCGCCCAGCGCCTGCATCGCCTTCGCGAGATCATCGGCTCTCACCTTGAAGTCCGCCGCGTTGCTCCAGATGCCTTCGCGGGCCCGCGTCTTCACGTTGGTGGCCTTGCGGGTATCGACCGCGAACACGTCGGGGATCATCGGCGCCAGCGCCTCGACACGAGCGGCGGTCTTCTGGACCGCGGCGGCATCGAACGGCGCCTTCTTGCGCATCATCTGCGCAACGGGCTGCCAGTTGAAGTCGATGACTTTGAAGAGCGCCTGGCGGGTATCGACCGCCTTCTGCAACGCCTCTTCGGGGCTTGGCGGCGCGTCCTGCGCATGTACCGCCTGAGCGGTGGCAAGCGCCGTGAACGCAATGAGTCCGAGTTTAACCAGATGTGGTTTGACGAAAGATCGCATGTCGTCAGCCCCTTTCGAGCTTGGAAGCACTGAATGTGCGGCGGAGTCTAGCAGACCGGCCACGCCTATTTACTGCGGGCGCATCGTGATGGCCGCGTCGTGAAAGAACATTGAACGGGCCTTCTCGTTCCGGCTCAGGAGCTGGAACTTTTCGGCTCAACGGACGTTCGCGACCCGCTCGAGCGAGGGCCCGATGTCCCGGTCCCAGTAGGGCAGGTCGGGCCCGAAGGCGCTGGCGAAATAGTCCACGAACGCGCGCACCTTCGGCGGCACGAGCCGGCGGCCGGCGTACACCGCGTAGATATTCACGTCCGATGCGCCGTGTAGCAGTGGCAGTACCCGCTTCAGGGTTCCCGCCTTGAGCTCACCCGCCACGTCCCACGTGGAGCGGAACGCGATGCCCAGACCGGTGAGCACGGCTTCGCGCACGAGCTCGCTCGAATTGGTCTGCAGGCTGCTTTGCGGCTTGTAGGTGAGCGGGCCATCCGGACCGTCGAGGCGCCACGCCATCTGCGGCTCGGCGGCGAGCAGGCGATGCTGATCGAGCTCGCCGAGCGCGCGCGGCATGCCGAATTTCTCGAGGTACTGCGGCGATGCGCACAGCACGCGGCGATTCGGCGCGAGCCGGCGCGCGATGAGCGCGGAGTCGGGCAGGGTGCCGATGCGCACCGCCACGTCGAAACCGCCGGAGGCCAGATCGACATACTCGTCGTTGAGGTCGACCAGCAGTTTCAGGTCCGGATACGTGTCGAGGAAAGCCTTCAATTTCGGCGCGACGTGCAGGCGACCGAATGAGGTGGGCAGCGAAACACGCAGCAGTCCGCGCGGTCGATCGTTGTCGATTGCCGCAAGACTTTCCGCGTCCGCCACGGCGGCGAGCACCGCCAGCACACGCTCGTAGAAACTGTAGCCCACCTCGGTCGGCGTGAGTCGACGAGTGGTGCGGTGAAGAAGTTTCACACCCAGCCGGTCTTCGAGCCGGGTGAGGCGCTTCGAGATCATGGCCGGGGTCGAGTGCAGCTCACGGGCGGCAGCGGACAAGCTCCCTGCCTTGATCACCCGGGTGAAGATCTCGTAATCGAGCAGGTCGGTCATCGATCCGTCAATGAGAGGCTGGGGGGCGGACGGCCCGCCCACCTTTTATCACGCCAATAATGGCCATGTAGAGCTTTCCCCCTGATTTCGTCAAAAAGCCTCAGCCGCAGCGTGGCGGCCTTTTAATTCATCAGCGTGTCATGAGTCGGACGTCGCGCTCGCCACCGTAGGAAACGTCCCCTGCGCGAAAGGGTTGCGAGCGCAACCCTCGCGCACCGAATCAGCGCACGGAGAGGTCGAGTACCCAGGCGGTGAGGTCTTCCAGCGCATCGGGCGACAGGGCGGATCCGAAGGGGGGCATGTCGTTGCGTCCCTTCGTGAGCACGAGGACGACGGAGTCGTGCGTGAGTTTCGGCATGAAAGGCGGTCCGCCGTGGGTGCCGCCCTTGCCGTTCTCGCCGTGACAGACGACGCAGGTCGTCGTGTAGATCTCCTTGCCCTTATCCTTGTTCGGTAAACGCGCAGCCGGCGTGCCCGCCGCCGGCGGGGCGGGGCGAGGAACAGAGGCCGGATCGGCCGAGCCCCGCGGCAAGGACTCCATCGTTCCGTCGAGAGAGAAGAGCCACAGGCCGTCGCTACGCTTGCTGCCGGCGAGCGCGGTACCGCCCGCCAGCACCACGACGTGCTGCTTGCCCTTGTACTGGAATGTGGAAGCCGGCGCGTTCACGCCGCCGTCCGTCTGGAATTCCCAGAGCTTCTTGCCGTTCGACTTATCGAGCGCGGTGAGTCGGCCATCGTTACGTCCGACGAACACGAGCCCGCCAGCGGTGACGATCGAGCCGCTGTAGCACTGGTCCACCCACTGCTGGCGCCAGGCGAGACGGTTGGTGGAAAGATTCATTGCGCCAAACACGCCGCGCCGGGGAGCCGCGAAGCGCTGGACGACACTGCCGGAGTAGAGCGCACCCGGCTCGACCGGATAATCCGGATCGCCGCCGACCGCGCCCCACAGCGAATCCGTCGCGCAGATATACATGAGGTTCGTGGCCGGGTCGTACGAGCTCGGCGGCCAGTTCACCGCCGCAAGCGGCTTCCAGACGGAAGGGTGCTGGGTGAACGGCGTGAAGATCTTGCCGTCGTTCACGAGCTCGAAGCCCTCGGGCGCGATGTCGATCGACTGCGGCACGATCGCATCGCCGACCGGGAAGGGTTGCGTGAGCGAGGTGTTCTGCTGCGGCTCCTGCATCACCGGCGTCTCGACGATGTCGAGCAGCGGCTTGCCGGTGGCGCGATCGAGAAGGTAGACCCAGCCGGTCTTGCCGGCTTCCGCGATGGCCTTGCGCGGTTGCCCACCGTAGCTTGCGTCGAAAAGAATGACGGGGTTCGGCGAGTCGTAGTCCCAGATGTCGTGATGGACCTGCTGGAAGTGCCAGCGATATTTTCCCGTCTTCGCATCGATGGCGACCATCGAAACGCTGAACAGGTTGTCGCCCTTGCGCAGGTTGCCGTTCAGCACCGGCCCGGGATTCGCCGTCGAGAAGTAAACGAGGCCGAGCTCCGGGTCGACCGCCGGGGTCTGCCAGATGGCGGCGCCGCCGTGTTTCCAGACGTCGCTGTTCGCCGGCCACGTCTCGTGGCCGAGCTCGCCGGGGCCGGGCACCGTATAGAAGGTCCAGCGCAGCTTGCCGTCTTTGGCGTCGTACGCTTTCAGCCTGCCGCGCGTGCCGAGATCGCTGCCCGCGAAGCCGGTGATGACGAGACCGTTGTAATAGAGCGGCGCGCTCGCGATGGCGTAGCCGAGCTTGGGATCCTCCGCCTGCACCGACCACACGACCTTGCCGGTCACCTGGTCGAGCGCGACGAGCTTCGCGTCGAGCTGCCCGATGAACACCTTGCCTTCGCCCAGCCCGAGCCCGCGCCCGACCCAGGAGCAGCAGGGTCGCGCTACCTTGGGATCGATGCTCGAGCGGTACTCCCACAGCACCTGGCCCGTGTCGATCGAGACCGCGAACGCGTCGTTGTCGCCGGTCATGATGTAGACGACACCGTCGTAAACGAGGGGCTGGGCTTGATTGCCGGCGCGCGGGCTCATTCCGGAGCCGCGCAGCGAGGCGCGCCACACCGCCTTCATCGAAGCGACATTCGACTTGTTGATCTGATCCAGCGGCGAGTAGCGCTGATTGAATAGAGTGCCGCCGTTCGTGAGCCACCCTTCGCGCGGCTGCGCGGTCAGCTCGGCGGGCTTGAACGCGGGCGCCTGGCGGATGACCGGCTCATCGGCCGACGCCGTCCCCGCGACGGCCAGACAGACGAGGACGGAGACGACGATGGAGGATACGATGGAAGTGGCGAGCGGTGCGCAGAGCGCCAGCCGGCGTGCGAAGGACGTGCGTACTGCCATTTCGAATCCGTTTGTTCTCATTTCAGGCAAGGCGCGACTCTAGGGCGTGAGCCCGACCCCGGCCACCCGCACCCGCATCCCCAACCGCGCACCGACCTGCCGCGGCCCATGCCTTTCCGGTTGGTGGTGCCTCTTTCAATAGACGCTTGAATTGAGGGCGGGTTGGGGAAGAGTCGCCGGGCCGAAACGTCGAGGGGGACGAGAGAATGTCAGTGGATTTCCGGGGTCATCCGATGTTCCCGCAGGGCTTCAACAGCCCGACGCGGTTCGAAGCAGATGTCTACGACTGCGAGGTCTGGGGTGAAATCCCGAAAGACATCGAAGGTACGTTCGTGCGTATGCAGTGCGATTTCGAGTACCGGCCCCCGAAGAACGAATGGCCGACCGGTTTCAACGGCGATGGTCACATCAGTCGCCTGCGCTTCAAGGACGGGGCGGTCGATTTCAAGGGCCGTTACATCAAGACCGCGCGCCTGATGGCCGAGCGCGAGGCGCGCAAGCGCCTCTTTGGCGTTTACCGGAACAAGTACACGGACGATCCTAGCGTCGCGAACATCAGCCGGTCCGCGGCCAACACACACGCCTACTGGCACGGCGGCAAGCTCTTCGTGCTCAAGGAAGACTCGTTGCCGTACTACGTCGATCCGCACACGCTTGAGACGCTCGGCGAGTGGGATTGGAACGGCAAGTACACCGCGAAGACGATGTCGGCGCATCCGAAGGTCGACCCGGTGAGCGGCGAGATGATCGCGTACGGCTACCAGGCCAAGGGCGACCTCACGACCGACGTCGCCGTGTACACGATGAATCCGAAGGGCGAGATCACCAAGGAAGTGTGGCTCAAGTCGCCGTACCTCGGGATCATCCACGACATCGCGATCACGCAGCACTACGTGGTGATTCCGGTGATCGCGCGCACCACCAGCCTCGAGCGCCTGAAGTCGGGCGAGCCGATGTGGGAATGGAAGGGCGACTTGCCGACGTACGTGGGCCTCCTGCCGCGAAATGGCGAAGGCAAGGATGTGCGCTGGTACAAGGGCCCGTCGCGGAACACGCTGCACTTCCTGAACGCGACCGATCGCGGCTCGAAGGTGACGATGGAGCTGCCGACCTCGAGCGGCGAGCGCGACCCGTCGCAGATCCGGCGCTGGACATTCGATCTCAAGTCGAAGAAGGACAGCTTCCTCGAAGAGGTGGTGTCGACCACATCCGGCTTCCTGCCGCGCATGGACGATCGCTTCCTCTCGCTCGACTACCGCTACGCCTACATCGGCAGCCGTGATGACAGCCGCCCGCCTGACACCAAGCGCGCGCCGGGGCTGCGTGGCATGACTACCAATGTGATGCAGCGGCTGGACGTGCGCACGGGCGAGATCAAGCAGTGCTTCGCCGAACCGGTGCATTCGTTGCAGGAGAACCTCTTCGTGCCTCGAAAAGGCGCGAAGGGCGAGGGCGACGGATACGTCATGGCGATCGCCAGCAACTACGAATCGATGACGTCGGACCTCGTGATCGCCGATGCGCGGAAGATCGAAGAGGGCATCATCGCCACCGTGAAGCTGCCGTTCCGCCTGCGCAGCGGCACGCACACGAACTGGTTCCCGGCGTCCGATCTGCCGCCGGTGCCCGCGAAGGATCAGTACACGTGAGCAAGCCGATCTTGTCGCGCCGACTGGATCGCCGGGCATTCCTCGGGGGCGCCGGCTTCGCGGCGGGTGCCGTGATGGCGACGGCGCTCGTGCCGCTGTCGATCGTGCACGCGGTGCCTGCGCAGGCGGCGGTGGATCTCACGCCGCTGTCCGGTGATCCGTCGTGGAACGGGCACGTCGACGATGCGTGGGGTCATTGGCCTCCGTACGCGCACGACATTCCATACAATGTGGTGCGTGCGCCGGAGTCCGCCGCGGAGACTTTCGCGGCGAACGTCGATCCGGCCGACCACTTCTTGATGATGATCTGAACAATCCGGCTTGCCGGTGCCCGCGCCGCGGGTCACCGCGTGGGCCCATGAATACAGGCGAGGGGGACGCATGCGACATCGCTTTGCAGGACTAGCTCTTGCAATCGCAGTCGCGGCTTTCGGTGTGGCGCCGTCCGCGGGATTTTCCGCGGACGGCGCTGCGACCGATTTGCAGGCACGACTGAATCGGCTCGAAGCCGAAGTAACCGCGGCCGAAGACCTGAGCGCGCTCAAGCGCCTTCAGCGTTCTTACGGCTTCTACCTCGACAAGGGAATGTGGGAGGACCTGCAGGCATTCTTCACCGACGATGCCGTCGCCAATTATCCGGCGGGCATCTATGTCGGGCATGAGAGCATCCGCGAGCATCTCTTTCTGAATGTCGGCGGACGAAACGGTGCGATCGGGCTCGGTAACAACCGGCTCTACGATCACATGCAGCTGCAACCGGTCGTGCATCTCGACGCGGGCGGCAAGACCGCGAAAGGTCGCTGGCGCGCTCTCGCGATGTTTGGCAGCCTCGGTGGCGGCGCCACCTGGGCCGAAGGCGTGTACGAACTTCAGTACGTCAAAGTCAAAGGCGTCTGGAAGATCAGCAAGCTCGACTACTACGCCGGCTTCGGCGCGCCGTACGCAACGGGCTGGGCCGCGCCAGCGGCGAGCGGTGGACCGCCGGGCGCCAGCGCAACATCCGGCGCAACCGCATCGGCCGCGCCCGCGCGCCGTGCTCGCAATCTGCCCCATCCGTTCGATCGCGAACGCAAGATGGACTGCGACGGCTTCCCCGCGGCGTGCCTCACCCCGTTCCACTACGAAAACCCCGGCAGCACGCTGTCAGGAGCCACTGTCTGGGACGCGAGCACGATGCTCGCATCGGTAAAAGGCGGCGGCGACGCAAAGAAGCGCGCCGCGAATCTCCTGCATCGCGCAGAACTCCTGAAGGCCGAGCAGGACGTCGAAAACCTCCAGCGTATCTACGGCTACTACATCGACCGCGCGATGTGGGACCAGGCGGCCGACCTCTTCGCAACCGACGCAACGTTCGAAACCGGGCAGCAGGGCGTGTACGTCGGCAAGCGGCGCGTGCGGGAGTTCCTGGGAACGCTGGGCCCCAACGGCCTCGTCGAAGGCTGGATGAACGATCACATCCAGCTGCAGCCTCTCGTTGACGTTTCAGCGGACGGCAATACCGCCCGCGTCCGCAGCCGCGAGCTCGCCATGACCGGCAGGATCGGCGGCCAGGGCTTCTGGAGCGAAGGCGTCTACGAAAACACTTTCGTGCGCGACAACGGCGTGTGGAAGATCGAATCCCTCCACTTCTATCCCACGTTCATCACGGACTACGACAAGGGCTGGGGCAAGGACGCGCAACCGGTCCCGGTCGCCAGCGCGCAGCTGCCGCCCGATCGCCCGCCGACGGAAACGTATGCGATCTACCCGAAGCCGCATGTGCCGCCGTACCACTTCCGCAATCCAGTAACAGGAAAAGCGCCGACCTATCCGACTGAGGAAGACGGCGGTCCGACGAAGCAACTCGCCGCCGCAGCGCTGATGCCGGCGAACGTGCGCTATGCGCCGCCCAAAGTGACCGACGTCAATGCGACGGTCGTCGAAGCGGAGCGCGTTGTCGAGCGCGTGAAAGACTTCCACGCGCTCGACAATCTTCAGAGCGCATACGGCTACTACCTCGACAAGAACCTGTGGAACAACCTGGCTGACCTGTTTGCGCGTGACGGCTCGATGGAACTGGCCCAACGCGGCGTCTACAAGGGCCCGCGCGTTCGCGAGTTCCTCGTGAAGGTGTTCGGCCGCGGGCAGGAAGGGCCGGTCGCCAACCGGCTCGGCAATCACCTGCAGCTGCAGCCGGTGATTCACGTTTCCGAGGATGGCAAGACCGCGAAGATCCGCTCACGCATGGTCCAGCAGATGTCGTTCGGCCCGCGTGCCTCGATGGGCGGCGCCATCTACGAGAATGAAGCGGTGAAGGAAGACGGCGTCTGGAAGCTGAGCCGCGACCACGCTTACAACACCTTCAGCGCCAACTACGACGGCGGATGGACGAAGGTGACAGCGAGCAACGTGCCCGGCCCGAGCAAGGATTTTGCGCCGGACTCGCCGCCGAGCCTCGTCTTCGACATGTTTCCGTCGGTCTACAACATTCCCTTTCACTACGCGAATCCGGTGACGGGCCGCACGGATGTGCCGGCGATCAAGGAGAACACGCGCATGAAGGTCGCCGTGGCCGCGCCTGGCAAGATGCCGCCGGACATCGCGGCCGCCGTGCGCGAGATCGGCGCGAAGATCGATGGTCGCAAGACCGGCGAGCTGTATGCGCCTCTGCAGCCGAAGGAGCCGTACCGGAACGTCACGCTCACGCGTGACATTCACTACGGCCCACACGAGCGGCACGTGCTCGATCTCTTCGTCTCGCCGGGTACGACGGCGAAAAGCGCCAAGCCGGTGGTCGTCTTCATTCATGGTGGTGGGTTCGCGGGCGGCGCGAAGAACACGCCCGGATCGCCGTTCTACGACAACGTCGGCTTGTGGGCTGCTTCGCATGGGCTCGTCGGCGTCACGATCAATTATCGGCTTGCTCCGCAGTTTCCCTATCCCGCGGGGGTCGAGGATCTGACGCGGCTCGTGACCTGGCTGAAGGCCAACATCAGGGCGAAGGGCGGCGATCCGAAGAAAATCTTCCTGTGGGGGCATTCCGCTGGCGCGGCTCACACCGGCGACTATCTCGCCGCGATGGCCAACAAGGGCAAGAACCCAGGCATCGCCGGAGCCATTCTCACCTCGGGCTTCTACGTGCTCGGCGACACCGTTTCCGTGTGGAAGGCCTATTACGGCGAGGACGTCTCGAAGTACAAAGAGCGCTCGTCACTCGATGGAATCGTGAAGAGCAAAGTGCCGTTGCTCATCGCCGACGCGGAGCTGGACCCCGACACCTTCAAGCCCGAGTCCGAGCGTCTCGCCGCCGCGCTCGCGAAAGCGGGCAAGCCCGCGACGCGCGTGAAGCTCGCGGGGCACTCGCATATCTCCGAGCTGTATGCGGTGAACACCGCGGACGACTCGCTTTCCGGCCCGGTGCTGAAGTTCATCAAAGAACTGGAGTAATTCGCATGACTTCATTGGCGTGCCGTTCCCTTGTCACCGCCGTTGCGGCGGCTGTGTTGACGGGCCTGTCCGCGGCGGCTGCCGCGCAGGCCCCGCCGCCCAACCCGGTGCCGGTCGAGCGCCGGCCGGGCATCACCGGTGAGCGCCTCCAGGAGCTGGCGCACGCGCACGAAGGTTATGGTGCGCTGGCACCGCAGAACCTTGCCAAGAAGCGCCCGAAGCCGCCGTTCGATCTCACCAGCACCTGGTTCGTCGACCTGACGCGCGCGTTCGCGGATTTCCGTTTCGGCCCGCCGTATCCGGAGTTCTACGAAGCCGGCCAGACGGCGATGAAGGATGCCGCGGTCGCCGCGAAAGCCGGCCAGCGGTATCGCGACAGCATCGGCGAGTGCTACCCGGCGGGCATGCCGATGATCATGACGCGCGTGTGGCCGATCAGCATGGTCCAGCTGCCCACCGTCATCTACATGCTGTTCGGCTTCAACAACAGCATTCGCATCATCTATCTCGACGGGCGCCAGCACAGCGACCCCGACACCGTGATCTACACGTACAACGGTGAATCGATCGGGCACTGGGAGAAGGACGAGCTCGTGGTGCACACGAAGTACTTCGAGCCGAACGAGCACTACATCGACTCAGGCATCCCCATCAGCGACCAGTTCGAGATGGTCGAGCGCATGCGGATGAAGGACAAGGGCAAGATCCTGGAGATCGAGTACACCATGACCGATCCCAAGAACTGGAAGGGCGAGTGGAAGAACACCAAGCGCTGGCTGCGCATGGACAACAGCGACATTCCCGAGTCCGAGTGCCTGCCGAACCTCAACAAAAATCTGCCCAGCACCGCAGAGGGTTCCGCAGACGTGGACGCCCGGCAGAAGGCGCTGAAGGACGCGCCCGCGCCCGCGAAGTAGGAAACGGAAAGCCGGTGGTGTTCGCTGCCGGGTTAACCCGCTTTCCCTGGCTCGGCTTCCGCGCCGAGGTACTTGCCGTCAGCCAGCGTAATGCCGACGTAGCGCCCGCCAGGCCGGCCGTCGCGCAGCGGGTTGATCTTCACAGTGACCTTGTCGCCGGGCTTGATGCTGGTGCGCTTCCAGCCGCTGTGCACGAGGTTGTTGGGGCTGTTCATTTCGATGGCCCAGCTTTCGAGCTTGCCCTCGGCGTTCGGCACATCGACGCGGAAGGAGGCGTGCGGATTGGTCCAGGTGAACTCGGTGACGGTGCCGATGATGGTGATCGTCTTTTCCGCCTCGAACATCGCGCCGGAGTGATGTACGAAGGCGGGCGCGGAGAACGTGACGACGAGCGCCGTGAACGCGGCGGTGACGAGTGTTCTCACAGTGCGGCTACCTGAGCGGGTGGCAGTGCGTATCATGTTGGTTCTCCGGCAGGATAGCGGCTTCAAAAGTGCGGCAAATCTAGCAATGCGGAAGTCGAGCAACAAGCGAGGGGGACCGCGATGAAGTCCGATAGCGTGGTGCGGGGAGTGGTGTTCAGCGCGTTAGCGCTCGGTTTCTGTACTTCCGTCTACTGTGCGGGCGAAGAGCCGGCCGATAAGAAAGGCGCCGCGTATCCGAAAGGCCACTACGCCGCGCTCGAGAAGCTGCCCGACTGGGGTGGCATCTGGACGATCACGTTCGGTGGTCCGGGCTCGAAGCGCGAAGCGCCCGCGCTCAAGGGCAAGTACCTCACCGACTACGAAACGTGGAAGAAAGACGCGGACGCGAAGTTCGGCGCGGGCAAGAAGAACGGCGACAACTGCACGCCGCCGGGCATGCCGTACATCATGGGCGTGGCGCAGTACCCCATCGAGTTCCTGTTCACGCCGGGCCGCGTCACCATCCATCACGAGGCGTGGATGCAATGGCGGAACATCTTCACCGACGGTCGCGCGCATGCCGACACCGAGCCCTCGTTCTACGGCGACTCCATCGGCAAGTGGGAAGGCAACACGCTCGTCGTGGATACCGTGAACGTCAAGGAGACCGTGCCGCTCTCCGGTGGCATGTACCACAGCGACAAGATCCATATCACGGAGCGGTTTCATCTCGACCCGAAGGATGCGGACACGCTCGCGGTCGAAGTCACGGTGGCCGATCCGGAAGCGCTCGCCAAGCCGTACACAAACGTCTACACCTTCACGCGTTCGCGTGAGTACAACCTGCTCGAGTTCATCTGCGCGGAGAACGATCGCAACAAGCTCGACGCCGAGGGAAACACGACGTTCGAGCCTTGAGGGGAGTCTGAAGAACTTCTTCGAAATCGCCCTGACGGCGTCGGGAAGCCCGGATGTGCAAGCGAAAGCACGCGATTTTACGGCGCGCTGCAGCGGATTCGGGACCGAACCTTCACGTCGAAAATATGGAAAAGAGACGCACGTCCGGTTCCAGGAACGGACGTCCGCCATCATTGGCCTTGTACTGGAAATGATAACGGAGCAGCGCTGTGAAAGCGCTCATACAGACTGACTACGGCGAACCGGCGAAGGTGCTGGAGCTGCGTGAAGTCCCGGCGCTGATAGCGGGGGAGGGCCAGGCCGTAGTGGACATGGAAGCCGCCGTGGTACACGTGGCCGACGCGCACACCGTGCTCGGCGCCGACGGTTTTCGCAAGAACCTGCCCCGCACACCCGGATATGAGGGCGTGGGCCGCGTCTCGGCCGTCGCCCGCGACGTGAAGGGAATCGTGCCGGGGATGCGCGTGTTCGCGCCCATCGGCGCCGGAACCTATCGCGAACAGATCGCCGTGAACGCGGCGGATCTCACGCCCGCGCCGGAAGGCGATCCCGTCCAGATTGCGCTGCTGTCGCTCAGCCCCGCGACCGCGATGCTCATGCTCCAGGATTTCGTGAAGCTTAGTCCCGGCGATTTCGTCGTGCAGAACGCCGCGAGCTCCGCCGTGGGCCGCATGGTGATTCAGCTCGCCAACGAGATGCAGGTGAAGGTCGTCAACGTGGTCAAGAGCTCGGGAGTGATTACGGAGCTCAAGGAGATCGGCGCCGGCGTCGTGTTGCTGGATACACCCGACCTGCGCGATCGCGTGGCTGCCGTGACGCAAAGCTCGCCGGTGACGCTGGCTCTCGATGCGGTGGGCGGCGCGGCGACCGGGCGTCTGGCGTCGTGTCTCGACGAGAACGGAATGGTGGTGAGCTACGCGCCATCAGCGGTGAGCCGTGCCAGATCCCGGCCGATCTGCTCGGCGCGCGCGGCATTCGCCTGTGCGGTATTCATCCCGCGCGTCAGCTCTCCAAGCACCTTCCGGAGGAGCGCAACGCGCTCTACGTGCGGTTCGGCGAGTTGCTGAAAGCCGGAAAATTGCGCGGCCGACTCGGCGCCACCTACAAGCTCGAAATGGCGATCGACGCTATCCGGCACGTGCTTCGCGATGGCGACAAGCGTATCGGTCGCGTCGTGATTCGAATGAAGGACGTCGCGGTGCCTGCGGAGGCGCCAGCGGTTGCACAACCCGGGGCCGTGGTGATGGAGCCTTCATCGGGCGAGCCCGCTCCGGCCGCCGTTGGCGCGCCAACGGCCGCGGCAGGCGCCGATGCGGCTACCGCGCCGGCCGACGCGACGTCGCCCGCTGCGGAAGGAGCGCCTCCAGAAACTTCACCAGCGGGGGCGGCATGACGCCTGCGCTTCGCCGATAGACGAAGAACCTGCGCTGAGACGCCATCTCTTTCAGCGGTAGCGACCGGATCAATCCCGCTTGCCGCTCGGTGGTGAACAGCGGTTCCGGCAACCACCCCAGATAGTTCGTTTGCGCCACCATCGCCTTGATCACGCCCGGCGAGCGTGTTTCGACGACGACTCGCGGCGGCGCCACGCCGAGGCCTCGCCATCAGCGCGTTGAATTGCCGGCGCGGCTCGGCGTCCCCCGGGGGCATGACCCATGGAACGTTCAGCACATCGCGAACCGCGAGCCCTTTGCGTTTCAGCAACGGGTGATGGGCGGCGCAGATCACCGCGTGCCGATCGGTGAACGGCGCTTGCGCAACCTGCATGATCTGCTCGCTCTCGGGAATTGCGCCAGCGATGGCCACGTCGATCGTGTTGTGAGTGAGCGCGACTTCGAGCACGTCTTCCACCGCTTCGGTGATCTGGACGTTCAGCTTCGGCCATTGAGCGAGCATCCGTTCCAGCACCGCGGGTAGCACCGTTACCGCGACGCTGCCGATGGCGCCGACGCGCAGCGTGCCGTGGCCGAGGCCGCGAAGCGAGTTGATCTGCTCGAGCGCCACAGCGGCTTCCTCGCTCAGCACCGTCGCGTGAGGCAGCAGCGCCTGGCCGAATGCCGTGAGCTCCATGCCCGTGGTCCTGCGCTCGAAGAGCTGAACGCCCAGCTGATCTTCCAGGCGCCGGACGATGCGACTGAGTGCCGGTTGCGTAATGTGCAGGGACTGCGCGGCAAGCCCGAGGCTGCCGGAGCGAACGATCGCGAGAAACGCGCGCAATTGTCGGGAGTCGAATGCCATAACAGAGTGTTATGGGATTGTCCGGAATTGGCAATAGCGGGCATCGGGTGGCCGCCCCAAGATGCGACGGGCTCGAGCTGCAAAAGGGGCATCGATAGTGTCGTTTGAGAGTAAAACCGCCGTCGCCGGGGACGAACGCATGACCGTACGCGAGGCCGTATTCGATCTGCTGCGTTCCTTCGGGCTCACCACCGTGTTCGGCAACCCAGGCTCGACCGAGTTGCCGATGTTTCGCGGGTTTCCGGCCGACTTCCGCTACGTGCTCGCGCTCCAGGAATCGCTGGCCGTGGGCATGGCCGACGGCTTCGCGCAGGCGCATCGAAATGCCGCGCTCGTCAATCTGCATTCCGCGGTCGGGGTGGGCCACGCGCTCGGCAACCTGTTCACCGCGTATCGAAACCAGACGCCGCTGGTTGTCACCGCCGGCCAGCAGGCGCGCTCGATCCTGCCGTTCGAGCCTTTTCTGTTCGCGAGCGAGGCCGCGCAATTTCCCAAGCCCTATGTGAAGTGGAGTTGCGAGCCGGCGCGTGCGGAGGATGTGCCCGCCGCGATCGCGCGCGCTTACTACGTGGCGATGCAGGCGCCGCGCGGGCCCACCTTCGTGTCCATTCCTGTCGATGATTGGGATCGCCCTTGTGAGCGCATCGAGCCGCGTCGGGTCAGCCGCGACATCGCGGGCGATCCGGCGCTGCTTGCCGAAGCGGCGGGCGCGTTGAGTCAGGCCGAGCGACCGGTGATCGTCGTCGGGGCCGGCGTTGCTCGCGATGACGCGTGGAACGAAATCATCGAGCTGGCCGAGCGCCATCAGGCCGCCGTCTGGGTGAGCCCGATGTCGGCGCGGAGCGGTTTTCCCGAAGACCATCGGCTGTTCGCCGGCTTCCTCGCCTCGGATCGGGCGCGCATCGTGGCAAGCCTGGCCGGCGCGGATCTCATCCTCGTGCTCGGCGCGCCCGCATTTACGTATCACGTGGAGGGCGCCGGCCCGCACGTGCCGGCTGGCGCAAAGCTTATACAGCTCGTGGACGACCCGGCTGTCGCGGCCTGGACGCCGACGGGCCTTTCGATCGTCACGCACCTGCGGCTCGGCATTCTCTCGCTGCTTGCGGGGCCTCAGCCGCGACGTCGCGCCGCGCCGGTGGTGCCGGCGCGAGCGGCGCGCCTGCCACCCGATCGCCTCACCGACCGTTACCTGTTGCAGCGGATCGCGGATCTGCGCCCGGCCGACAGCATCATCGTGGAAGAGGCGCCGAGCAGTCGCGGCCCGATGCACGACCACTTGCCGATCTTGAAGCCGGACACCTTCTATACCTGCGCAAGCGGGGGTCTCGGGCACGGCTTGCCGGCTGCGGTAGGGCTGGCACTGGCGCGTCCCGACGATCGCGTGATCGCGTTGCTCGGCGACGGGTCGAGCCTCTATTCCATTCAGGCACTGTGGTCGGCCGCGCAACATGGGCTGCGCATGGCGTTCATCGTGGTTCGCAACGGGCGCTATCAGGCGCTGCACGACTTCGGCCGTCATTTCAGGCTCGAGTACCTGCCCGGGACGCAGCTTCCCGGCATCGACTTTCGCGCGCTCGCCGAAGCGCAGGGCGTGCGCGCAATTCGCGTCACGAAGACGAACGAGCTGGACGCGGCGCTGCGCGAAGCATTTCGCTTCGAGAGGCCGTTGCTGATCGAGGTGGTGACCGAGGAGACCGCGGTCTGACGAACATTGTTCTTGTGATGCCCTAGCGTCGTCACACTTCGTTCTCGCCCGCGGCGCGCGGCTACCGCCGGAAGGAAAGCATCGCCGCCACGAACGTAGTGGACGACGCGGGCTCCTGAGTCCGCCGCGAGCGGGCATCCAACGCGACGGGTACACTGACGGCCGAAATGCGGTTACCGCAAGACCTCGCGAGCTGCCCATGACTTCGAACCCGTCTTCTCTCAGTACCTCCGAACTGCAGGCCCTCGACCGCGAGACTCTCCTGCATCCCTTTACGTCGCTGCGCCAGTTTGCCTCCGGGGAAGCCGGCGAGCCGCGCATCGTGACCGGCGGGCAGGGCATTCGAATCCAACTTCGGGACGGCAAAGAGCTCATCGATGCCTTCGCCGGCATCTACTGCAATCACGTGGGCTACGGCCGCCGCGAGATCGCGGACGCCATTCACCAGGAAGCGCTCAAGCTCGCGTACTACCACTCGTTCCGCGGGTACTCGAACGAGCCCGCCATCCGCCTTGGCCGGCGGGTGCTGGACATGGCGCCGGCGGGCATGAAGCGCATTCAGTTCGGGCTTAGCGGATCCGATGCCAACGAGACTCAGCTCAAGATCGTCTGGTACTACAACAACGTGCTCGGGCGCCCGCGCAAGAAGAAGATCATTTCGCGCTGGCGCGGTTATCACGGCAGCACCGTGCTGGCGGGCAGCCTCACCGGTCTCGACAGTCATCATCACGCGTTCGACCTGCCGCAGGGGCCGGTGCTCCACACGATGACGCCGCATTACTTCTGGCATGCGGACGCCGGCGTGGACGAACGCGAGTTCTCGCGCATCTGCGCCAAGAAGCTCGAAGGCCTGATCACGCTCGAAGGGCCCGACACCATCGCCGCGTTCATCGGCGAGCCGGTGCTGGGCACTGGCGGAATCATTCCGCCGCCGGCCGGCTATTGGGAAGAGATCCAGAAGGTGCTGAGGAAGTACGACATCCTGCTGATCGCGGATGAGGTGGTCTGCGGCTTCGGGCGGCTCGGCGCGGCGTTCGGCTCGCAGGTGTACGGCATCGAGCCGGACCTCATCACCATCGGCAAGGGCCTCACGAGCGGCTACCAGCCGTTGTCGGGCGTGCTGGTCGGCGACAAGGTCTGGCAGGTCCTGCAGCAGGGTTCGGACACCTACGGGCAGTTCGCTCACGGCTACACGTTCTCGGGGCATCCGGTCTGCGCGGCGGCGGCGCTCGCGAACCTCGACATCATCGAGCGCGAGAAGCTGACGGAGAACGCGTCGAGCGTCGGCGCTTACTTCCTGCAGCGGCTGCGCGGGGAGTTCACGGACCGGCCGTACGTCGCCGAAGTGCGCGGCGTCGGGCTCCTGGCCGCGATCGAGTTCGCGCAGGATCCCGCGAAGAAGCAGCGCTTCGACGCCGACCGGCGCGTCGGCGCGCAGCTGGCGGCGGCGTGCCTGGAAGAGGGCGTCATCGTGCGTTCCATGCCCCATGGGGACATCCTCGGGTTCGCCCCACCGCTCGTCATCACGCGGGACGAGGTGGACGAGGTCGTCGCGCGTGTCATGCGGGCCGTGGAGAAGGTCACGCGCCGGCTTTGAGCTGGTTTCAGCGCGTTTCCCGCGTAGAGGGGCAATGCCGGGTCATGACCCGGTCCATCTACGGGGTCAAACGTGTTCCGGCGCCTCCGCGCTTTCCTCCGCGAGCTGAGCTCCCGCTTCCACGGCCACGCCAGGGTCAGCCTGTGGCTGCCGGCGGCGGTGGTGCTCACCTTCGCGGTCATCGAGAAGCTCGATGCGTTCGGGATGCACGAGGCGATGGAAGCCCGGTCCGAACAGGCGACCTTGCGCATCGTTTCCCCGTACTACACCCCGTCACGCGATGTGGCGGTGGTGCTGGTCGATGATGACTACCTGAAGAGTCGCGGGGCGGGCTGGCCGCTTCGGTTCGCCGAGCAGGGCCGGTTGCTGAGGCAGATCGCGTCGGCCGGGCCTTCCGTCATCCTCATGGACTTCGTGTATCCGCACCGGCACGGGGGCGGCGATGACATCCAGTCGTTGCTGGCGCCCATTCTCAGCTCGTCGGATGAAACCATCGCCCATGTTCCGATCGTCTTCACGGCGATGGCGAAGCCGCTCGCGGCGTTGCCGGACGGGTTCGAGTTCTGCGCCGAGGAACTGAAGGAACACGGCGCGCCGACTGACATTCTGGATCGCGAATCCCTGCCCACCGCGTTGAGTGAGCAGGTGCAGGCCAACGGCCGTGGCCGATTCCGGGTGGGATACATTCGCTGGTCGAGATGCGGCGGTGAGTATCCGCTGCTGCTGGGCGGAGACGCGAATGCGCCGACGCCGGTTTTCGCCGCGTATCGCGCCTTTTGCGAATCGCCGAGCCACGCCGCCCGCTGCGAGCGAAGCGACCCCTGGGATGCGCGCGACTTCGCTCATCCGATGATCGTGAGGCCGGGCGCGTTCCCCACGCCGGAGCAGCGCTTCGCCTACAGCGAATCCGTCTGCCAGCGCCCGTTGCCTGCGCGTGGCGATGTGCCCGCCGGCGAGCGCTTCCTGTCCGCGCTTCAGCAACTCACGCTTGGGGTGTTCGGCGATCTGCGTCGGTCGCCGTCGGTGCAGCTCGCGCTGCCTTGCCCGGCGGTCACCGTGCTGCCGTTGAGCCGATTGCAGAATGCTTCTCGCGATACGTGGAATGAACTGCTGCGAGACAAAGCCGTGATCCTGGGCGCCGACATCTCGGGCATTCCCGATTTGGTGGAGTCGCCCGTGCACGGGCAGATTCCCGGCGCCGTGTGGCACGGCATGGCGCTCGACAATCTCGTGGCGCTCGACTCGAACTACCTGGCGCAACGCCATCCAGCGATCCGGAAATACGGCGGCTTCGCGCTGCTGCTCGCGTTCGCCTACGCGTTTGCCTTCATCCTGCATTTTCTCGAGTTGAAGGCGATTCGCCTGGGGCGGGCGTGGATCAGCTTCACGCTCTGGGTAATTCTGGCGCTTGCGTATGTCGGCTTCGGCGATGTGCGGGCGGCGCTGTTCTGTTTCGCAATCGGTGTCGGGCTGGACCTGACGTCGCCGTCGACTTCCGCGGTCTATCTGGTCGGCATCGCCATCGCCGCCGCGTGCTCGGCGTTGCTGTTGAGGTGGGGCGTGCCGCCGGGTAACTGGCTCGGCGTCGTGCTCGTGGCGGCGGCCTTCGGCCACGCGCTGAAGCCCTACTACCACGCGAGCGCGATCCGCCAGTTTCCGGCGCGGCTTTCCGTGCTCCGAGCCATCTTCTTTGCGATTGCGGGCCGACGCGGCCCGCATGCCGAACACGCCTTCGAGTCTTCTCACAGGGGAGAATGATCATGTCCTTCGTTTCACGTTCCGTTCTTGCCGTCGCGTTGCTGGCCGCCTGGCCCGCCGCGCATGCCTGCGATGTGGGCAGCCAGAAGGTCGAGAAAGTGCTCGGCAAGAAGGTGGCGACCTACAGCGAGAGTGGCGATTTCCAGAAGGAGATCGAGGCGAGCGCCGTCAAGGTCGACACGCCGCTCGTCGAGTGTCGCGATGCGCCCGCGCTCGTGCGCGTGAAGACGGTCAACGGCGACCCCGTGTGGGTCGACCGGTTGGACGTGAAGATCGCCGGCGCGGCCAAGGCGGCGACCAAGTGCAAGTCGAACGTCGTCTCGCGGGAGAGTGACACGCGCGCGCCGGCTGTTTCAGGTATCGACCCGTGCAGCGGCTGACCTGCGGCCGCTGCGCCCTTGTCCTGGCGATTGCGTGCGCGCCGCTCTTTGGGGGTGTTGCGCACGCGAAGGGAAAGGTCGAAGAGAACAACGAGACCGTATATCTCGCACGCGACTTCGTGTTCGTCGACTCGCCGGCGATCGAGGGTTACCTGCGCGGCGTGTGCAAGCGACTGCTCGATGCGAAAGGCGTGAAACTCGAGGGGCCGAACATCCTCGTGCAGTCTTCCGATGCGTTCAACGCGTTTACGGATGCACACGGCAACCTCGTCATTTCAACCGGCGCGCTGCGTTCTCTCGAGAGCGAGGACGAGTTGGCGGCATTGCTCGGGCATGAGCTGTCGCACCTGATCCTGAAACATCCGCAGGACAAGGACGCGATGCGCGTGTTGCCCCTGGGCATGGAAACGATGTCGTCGATGAAGGACGCTGCGACCGAGCTGCGGGGGCGCGGCGATGTGCAGGCCACCAGCGTTCTGTGGAGCGATTTCATCGCCCCGAGCTGGAATCGCAAGCAGGAGCAGGAGGCCGACGAGAACGGCTTCGAGCTGATGCGCGCGGCGGGGTATGACCCTTCGACATTCGGCCAGCTCTTTTCGAAGCTGCGGGACGCGGAGAAGAAACGCTCGGAGCGCATGCAAGTACTGAAGAAGGCCCTCGTTGCCCGGCTGCGTGAGGCCGCGCCTGACACCAAGATCCAGGCCGTCTCGATGACCGGCGAGGTGGGGAATGCGGTAGCCGATGGTGCATCGGAAAAACTGATAGACGGGCTCGCGGCGTTCAATCGGTCCTACGAGTCTCCGGACGAACGGCAGACGCACCTCGCCGTCTATGCGCGCGAGCATCGGGAAAAGAAGCGCGCGGCTCATCCCGAAGCGGGCTTCCAGGAGGCGTTACAGATGGGTGAGGGCGGAACGATGCTCACGCTCGATGGCGCCGCGCTCGGCACGCTCGATGCGCTCGCACGAAAGAATGCGGCGGCGGCCAGGACCGCCGTGGAATCGCTTGGCACTGGTGAGACGAAGCAGACCTCCGCGCATCTGAATCTCGCGCTCGGTTCCTATCAGCAGGCCTACGGCAAGCCGGAAGCGGGCGCGGCGGCTGCGCAATCGTGGCTTCTGGCGACGCATCCGTCGGCGCAGGCCTTTCTCTGGTCCGCGTCGTACAAGGTGAAGGCGCGAGACTATGAGGGCGCGCTCGAAACGCTGGAGTCGGGTCGCATGCGCGTCGGAGACTCGACCCCGTTCATGCCGACGCTCATCGCCACGGCGCGCGCCTCCGGCAACCTGGCGCTGGCGCGGGAGTACACGAAGGAGTGTCGTGCGGAATCCAGCCGCGATAGCGGGCTGCTGCAATCGGTGGTGTCTCGGCAGTCATCGCAGAGCACTCTCTACGCGGAATGCGTGCGGCAACTGGGTGAGAAGCCCGCCGAAGACGCGGTCGCCGAGAGCGTGGTCGGCAAGGCGCGCGAGAGCGTCTTCAACCTCCTGCGCAAGAAGTAACCACGGCCGGCCACCGCCGCCGGGCACGCGGGTCAGGGTAGATGTGCCGACGACGCGCCGGGCGTCGACGTCGATCAACTCGTGCAGGCTATCTTCTGATCGGCTTCGGTTCCCAGCGCGACGCGCTGTACCGCGATGTCGAGCGAGCCCGCGGTTCGCAGTGACAGGGACGTGCGGATCCGCTTCATGTCGGCACCCGATTGCCCGAAACACTTGAGCGGCACCGCGACGAGCCGCCCGGCCCTGGGGCGCGTACTGCGGCACATCGGCTGCTAAGATCCGGCCGCGCACACGAACTGTGTCGATCGAGGGGGCTGATGACTTCTACGAAGCTGCTGGCGGGCGTCGAGCTTGGCGGGACGAAGTGCGTGTGCGTGCTGGGTACCGGGCCGTCCGACATTCGTGCGCAGGAGAGGCTTCCGACGAGCGACCCTGCGTCCACACTCACGCGGATCGAGGCTGTCCTGAGCCAATGGGCCGACGCTCACGGGCGCTTCGAGGCGCTCGGTCTCGCATCGTTCGGTCCGCTCGATCTGAACGGTAAATCCGCAACTTACGGCTATGTCACCGCGACCACCAAGTCGGGCTGGGGCAATACCCGCATTGCCGGCCGTTTCGCGGAACGGTTCGGTGTTCCGGTAGGGTTCGACACGGACGTCAACGGCGCCGCGCTCGGTGAAGGGCGATGGGGCGCCGCGCAGGGGCTCGACAACTTTGCGTACGTGACGGTGGGCACGGGCGTCGGAGTCGGGTTGATCGTCGACGGGAAGCCGATCTTCGGCTGCGGCCACCCCGAAATGGGCCACATCAGGATCGTGCGATTGCCGGGTGACACCTGGCCGGGCCACTGTGGTTTTCATGGCGATTGTGTCGAAGGCCTCGCGAGTGGGCCGGCCATTCGGGCGCGCGTGGGCGCCGCTGCGGAGACGTTAGCTGGCGATCACTCGGTATGGGACACGGTGGTCCATGCGCTCGCGCAACTCCTGCACACGATGGTCGTCACCACCGCGCCGGAGCGAATCATTCTCGGCGGAGGTGTCCTGGCCTCTCGCGAAGCGCTCTTCGGTCGCATCCGAGCGATGCTCGTGAAAAGTCTGAATGGTTACGTGAAAGCCAGTGAGCTCGAGAGCGGCCTCGACGCATACGTTGTGGCGCCTGGGCTGGGTACGCTGTCAGGGTCGCTCGGCGCGCTCGTGCTGGCCGACCGTGCATTAGCGTTATCATCCCGCAGGGGTCATGGGGAGTAGTGGATGACGAATAAGAGCAAAAGCCTGGTCGTGCCGTTCATCGCGGTGACCACGCTGTTTTTCGCCTGGGGCTTCATCACGCAGATGATCGATCCGCTGGTCGCCTCGGTGAAGGCGGTCTTCAGCCTGAGCAACACAGAGTCGATGCTCACGCAGTTCGCTTACTTCATGGCGTACGGCGTGGTGTCGCTCCCGGCCGCGGCGTTGGTCGCACGCGCGGGGTATGGCAGGGCAATCGCGATCGCGCTCGCCGCGATGATTGTCGGCTGTCTCGTCATTCCGCTGGCTACGCAACTCGGCACGTATGAGCTCGTGCTCGTGGCACTCTTCATCATCGCGAGCGGCGTTACGGTGCTGCAGGTGGCGGCGAACCCACTCGTTGCCGGTCTCGGGCCGCCGAAGTGGTCGCACTTGCGGCTGCTCTTCTCGCAGGCATTCAATTCCGTCGGCACGGTGCTCGCGCCGTACATCGGTTCGGCGATCATGCTGAGCGGCGGTGTGTTCGCGGCGCAGGATGGTGCGGTCGTGGAGGCGGCACGGCGTACCGAGTCTCTCCGCAGTATCGACACCGCGTTCTTCGTCGTCGTGGGTCTGATTGTGCTGCTGGTCGTGCTGATCGTCGCTTCGCGCAAGCGCATCGAGGCGGCCGCGCCGGCGCTTGCACAGTCACACGAGACGTCGATCCTGCCGGCGCTGCGCTCACGCTGGGCCGTGCTCGGCGCGATCGCGATCTTTCTTTACGTGGGCAGCGAGGTCACCATCGGCAGCCTGCTCACGAACTTCCTGCACCAGGAAGACATCCTGAACGTGAGCCTCGAGCGCGCAGGCAAGCTGGTGTCGTTCTACTGGATGGGCGCGATGGTCGGGCGGTTCATCGGCAGCGTTCTGCTGCTGAAGGTTCCGGCGTACCGGTTGCTTACGCTGTTCACACTCGTCGCGGCGGCGCTGTGTCTCACGGTGACGCAGAGCGGTGGTGAAGTGGCGGCGTACGCGGCGATTGCGGTGGGACTCTTCAACTCCATCATGTTTCCGGTGATCTTCACGCTGACGCTCGAGCGATCCACGGCTTCGCAGGCAGCGACGTCCGGCCTGCTGTGCATGGCGATCACCGGTGGTGCGATTCTGCCGCTGCTCGGGGGCGTGATTTCGGATGAGGCGAATCGAAGCATGGCCTTCTTCGTGCCGGCGTGTGGGTATATCGCCCTGTTCGTGTTCGCACTCGTCGCCGGACGCGCCGGGGTTGCGGCTGCGAATCGACCCGCCGCCAGCACCGCGCACTGATCCATCCGGGCGAACCGGAGTCTTCAGCGGGCTGAAGACTCCGGTTCGTCATAGACGATGATCGAGAGCATCCGGATCGGCACTTTCTCCAGCTTCTCCGGCCCGTGCGGAATGTCGCCTCGGAACGAGAGCGAATCGCCCGGCTGCAATAGATAGCTCTCGGTGCCGTGCCGGTAGCGGATGGTGCCGCTGAGAATGTAGATGAACTCCCTCCCGGCGTGCTGGAACCCCGGGAACGTTTCGCTCTTGTCGGTGAGCGTGACGAGAAACGGCTCGAAGGTTTTGCGCGGCCCGCGATGCGCGGCCAGCAAATGATAGGTGTGGCCGCGCCGCGTGCCGCGGCGGACGACCTCGAGGCCGCGGCCCGCTGGCACGTGCTGTGCGCCATCCGACTCCTCGCCCAGATCTTGCAACAACGTGGCGGGGCGCACGCCCAGCGCGGCGCTCAATGAGACCAGCGTTTCCAGGCTCGGCGTCACGCGGCCCGTCTCGATGCGACTCAGCATCGCGGGGCTGATGTTGGCGCTGGCGGCGGCCTCAGTGAGCGTCAGCTTCTGGGCGTCGCGAAGCTGGCGGACCACGCGGCCGATCTGCAGGCCGACGTCGCCGCGACCTTCGGAATCACGCTCCATTCTGGTGCCGCCCGGTGCGCGCGTGCGCTGTGTTGGTGAGCTCATGCGGCCGGAAAGAGTACCGACCGCGCCCCGCCGCAAGCCGCGCGCAAGCTCATTCGGCGCGGCCGCGTCGTTTGCGTATTACGCAAATATATTGCGTGAAAGTAAATAGCCGGATAACAATATCGGCATGCCATGGCGTCTCCTGAAGTTCGGGCTTGCGCGCTCGCATCCCGAGCCGCGCATGTTCACGCATCCCGATGTGCTCAAGTCCGCGTACGACGTGGTGATCATCGGCGCCGGCGGCCATGGGCTGGCATCGGCCTACTACCTCGCGCGCGACCACGGCATCCGGAATGTCGCGGTGATCGAGAAGGGCTATATCGGTGGCGGCAACACGGGTCGCAACACCACGATCATCCGCTCCAACTACCTTACGCCCGAGGGCGTTCAGTTCTACGACCAGAGCGTGAAGCTCTGGCGGGACCTGTCGCAGGACTTCGATCTCAATCTGTTCTACTCGACGCGCGGCCACTTCACCCTCGCGCACACCGATGCATCGATGCGCACGATGCGCTGGCGCGCGGAGGTGAACAAACACTTCTCGGTGAACAGCGAGGTGGTCGACGCGCAGGCGGTGCACGAAGCCATTCCGCACATGGATATGACCGCCGGCGGGCATGCTCCCGTGCTCGGCGCGCTCTATCACGCGCCCGGAGCAATCGCGCGTCACGACGCGGTGGCGTGGGGATACGGGCGCGGGGCGGATCAGCGCGGCGTCGAGATCCACCAGAACACGGAAGTGCTCGGTATCGAGACGGAAGACACGGGCTCCGGTCCGCGCGTGAAAGCGGTTCTCACGTCGCGTGGGCGTATCGAAACACGCAAAGTGCTGTGTGCCGTCGCCGGTTCGACGCCGAGGCTTCTGAACATGGTGGGCCTGCGTTCGCCGATCTACATCCGTCCGCTGCAGGCGATGGTGTCGGAACCGATCAAGCCCTGGCTCGACCCCATCATCGTGTCGGGCTCGCTGCACGTGTATGTGAGCCAGAGTGCGCGCGGCGAGCTCGTGATGGGCGCGTCACTCGATCCTTACGAATTGCACGGCACACGCTCGACGCTGGATTTCGTGGAGCATCTCGCGGCCCGCATGCTCGACCTGTTTCCGAGCCTTGCCGATGTGAAGGTGAATCGCCAGTGGGCCGGCATGGCGGACATGACGCCGGACTTTGCGCCGATTCTCGGCAAGACACCGGTGCGGGGCTTCTATCTCGACGCCGGCTGGGGCACGTGGGGCTTCAAGGCCACACCCGTCTGCGGCAAGACGATGAGCTACACGGTGGCGCGCGATGAAGCGCACCCGCTCATCGAAGGCTTCCGCTTCGATCGTTTCGAGCGCTACGCGCTGACCGGCGAAAAGGGCGCGGCGTCGGTGGGGCACTGATGAAGGTCATGACGTGCCCCGTGAACGGCCCGCGTCCCGTGAGCGAGTTCGCTTATGCCGGTGAGCTGCGCGAGATGCCGGAGCCGGGTGCGGCGTCGGACGCCGAATGGGCCGCGTACGTTTTCAATCGAAACGGCGTCGCTGGCATCAAGCGCGAATGGTGGTGCCATACGCCGAGTGGGGTGTGGTTCATCGCCGTGCGGGACACGGTCGACGATGTCGTGCTGAAGACCCATCTATTCGGCCAGGGCGGAGACGCGGAATGAAGCGGCTGCCTCCCGTGGAAGGCGAGGGGATCGATCGTGCCGCGCCACTCGAGTTCAGCTTCGAAGGCCGGCGGCTCACGGGGTTCAAGGGCGACACGATCTGTTCGGCGCTCGCGGCCCACGGCGTGACCGTGGTCGGAAGGTCTTTCAAATACCACCGGCCGCGCGGCCTTTTCAGCGTGGCGAATCACGACGTCAACGCGATGTTCCAGGTGGAGCAACGCGGGCGCTCGATCCCGAACGTGCGCGGCGATGTCGCGCCGCTACGCGCTGGGATGAAGGTCGCCGCCGTCAACACGGCTGGCGGACTCGAGACCGATCGAATGGCGGGGATGGAGCGGCTCGCACGCTTCCTGCCCGTTGGCTTCTATTACAAGGCCTTTCACGGCCGCTGGTTTCCGAAGTGGGAGCGGCTGATCCGCCGCGCCGCCGGTCTCGGAGTAGTCGACAAGGCGAACCGGGCTTTCACGACTCCGAAGCGCTACGCGCATACGGATGTGCTCGTGATCGGCGGCGGTCCGTCGGGACTTGCCGCGGCTCACGAAGCCGCCGAGCGCGGCGCGGGCGTCATTCTCGCGGATGAATGGGGAGAGCTCGGTGGCAGCGCCCTTTACGCCCGCGGCGGCGCGAGCGTGGATGAAAGCGTTCGCCGGCTCGCCGATATCGTGATCGCACATCGAGGCGTTCGCGTGCTGTCGAGCACTTTCGCCGCCGGGTACTACGCCGACCATTGGGTTTCCCTCGTCGGGCCCGAGAACCTGACCAAGGTCCGCGCTCGCGCGGTGGTCGTGGCGCAAGGTGCGATCGAACAGCCGGCGGTGTTTCGCGGCAACGATCTGCCAGGCGTGATGCTCGCGAGCGGCGCACAACGATTGCTCAGTCGATACGCGGTCGCGCCGGCTTCGCGCGTCGTGATCATCACGGCCAATGCGGAAGGCTATGCCGCCGCGCTCGACGCCTTCCATCACGGCATCACGGTGGCGGGCGTGCTCGACCTGCGGGAGCGCTCACACCCGTCCGAATCCGGCCTGACCGGCGCGATTCGGGATCGCGGCATCGTTGTGTTCCATGGCGTGAAGCCTGTGGAGGCGCGTGCCGACTCGGAGGGTCACGTGCGTGAGCTCGAGTTCGACGTCGAAGTCAGCAAAGACCGGTCCGCTCGTCATTACCTCGCGGCCGATGGTGTGTGGATGAGCGTGGGTTTCGCGCCCGCGAACGCGTTGTTGCAGCAAGCCGGCGCGAAGATGCGATATGAAACAGCGATCGAGCAGTTCGTGCCCTCGCAGCTTCCCGCGGGTGTGTTTGCCTGTGGCAGGGTTGCTGGCGCATACGAGTTGAGCGATCGGGTCGCCCAAGGGCGCGAAGCAGGACGACTCGCGGCCGCGCATGCGGCTCGGAGCGTTGGCGCGATGCCCGAGACAGAGGGAGCCGAGACGCTGAGGAAGCTGCAGTCGCTGGTGTTCACGCCGCGTGGCAGCCCTTCACATCCGTTTCCGGTGTTTCCGCATCCGAAGGGCCAGGAGTTCATCGATCTCGACGAAGACTTGCACCTCAGCGATCTCATCAACGCCTTCCAGGAAGGTTTCGACAGCAGCGAACTGCTGAAGCGCTACTCGACCGTCGGCATGGGGCCGAGCCAGGGCAAGCATTCGAACCTCAACGCGATGCGCGTCCTCGCGAAGTTGCGTGAGGAGTCCGTGGAAGCGGTGGGCCCGACGACGGCGCGACCGATGTTTCATCCGGTGTCGCTCGCCCATCTGGCGGGGCGAGGTTTCCATCCGCACCGCCGAACGTCGCTTCATGATGAGCACGAGAAGCTCGGCGCCGTCTGGATGCCGGCGGGTGATTGGCAAAGGCCCGAGTATTACGCGCGCTCCGGCGAGACTCGCATGGCCGGCATCGAAGCCGAAGTGCGCGCAGTGCGCACCGGCGTCGGCCTCATCGATGTGGGGACGTTGGGAAAGATCGAAGCGCACGGTCCGATTGCGGGGGAATTCCTCGGCCGCGTTTACACGGGGCAGTTCGGCGCGCTGAAGGTAGGCGCCACGCGCTACGGTCTGGCGCTCGACGAAGCGGGCGTGATCGTGGATGACGGCGTGATCGCGCGTCTCGGCAAGGAGCGCTTTTACTTCACGACGACCACCGGAAATTCGGGATCGCTGTTTCGTGAGCTCGGACGTCTGGCGACGATGTGGCGAATGCCGGTGGGGCTCGTCAATCTCACCGGGCACTTCGCCGCATTCAATCTCGCCGGGCCGCTATCGCGGGCCGTTCTTTCACAGCTCACGCACGTCGACCTGTCGCACGCGGCGTTTCCTTACCTCGGGGTTCGCGAAGCGGAGGTGGCGGGCGTTCGCTGCCGCCTCATGCGTGTCGGGTTCGTTGGCGAGATGGGTTATGAGATCCACCTTCCGGCCGTCGACGCGATTCACGTGTGGAGCGCGGTGATGCGCGCGGGCGAACGCTTCGGCATCCGGGCGTTCGGCGTCGAAGCGCAGCGAGTCCTGCGGCTGGAGAAAGGTCACGTGATCGTCGGCCAGGACACCGACGGCCTCACCACTCCGCTCGAGATCGGGGCCGAGTGGGCGCTCCGTATGAACAAGCCGTTCTTCATCGGGCAGCGGAGCCTGCAGGCTCTCCAGCGTCTTCCGCAACGGCAGCGGCTCGTCGGCTTCACACTGCCGGCCGGCAGCGTACGGCCGAAGGAATGTCATCTCGTTATCGAAAGCGGGCGGATCGCCGGCCGCGTTACCAGCATCCAGCATTCACCGACGCTAGGCCACGCGATCGGGCTCGCGTTCGTCGAGCCGCCGATTGCCCAGCGCGGCTCGTTCCGCATTCGCGTGGAACGCGGCGAAGAGGTGAGCGCAACGGTCGCGTCACTTCCTTTCTACGATGCGCCTGGAGAGCGGCAAACGCTGGACGAGGATCTCGCCGAACGCACGGAGATGCTCGCGTGAGCGCGCCTCTCGTTCTCATGAATACTTCGGCGCGCATGCGAGTGGGCTGCAAAGGCCCGGCGGCGGAGACGTGGCTCGCGCAGCTGGGCATCACCGTGCCTCACGGCGCCAATCGCTACAGCATCGATTCGCGCGGATTGCTGTCCGCGCGGCTCGCGACCTCGGAGTTTCTGTTCGAGTCCACTCACGCCGATGCCGCTTCCGCGCTCGTGCCCGCGAAACACGCCCTCGAGCTCGCTGACATTCCCTCGGGGGTGTACCCCGTGCTCCGCCAGGACTTCGTCATCGAAGCTTCCGGGGACCGCCTGCATGAACTGTTCGCGCAAACGTGCGCGGTCGATCTCGTTCCTGTCGAGCGGGATTCATCAGCGGCCGCCGGCCCGGTGATCCTGACGTCGATGATCGGCGTCGGCGTGGTCATCACGTGCCGCATCTCCCCGGAAGGGCCTCGCTTCACCGTGTGGAGCGACCCCAGCTACAGCCGCTATTTCTGGCATCAACTCGCCGCCATCGCTACCGAACTCGGAGGGCTCACCCCATGACCTCGGCCATGACCCCGGACCAGGCAAGACGTTTCTTCCAGGAGAACGACATCCGCTACGTTCTCGCGCAGTTCGTCGATGTGCACGGCGCCGCCAAGGCGAAAGCCGTGCCGGTCGAGCACTACGACATGGTGGTCGGCGACGGCGCGGGCTTCGCCGGCTTCGCGGTGTGGGGCCTCGGCATGGGCCCGCACGGACCCGACTTCATGGGCGTGGGCGATCCAGCCACGATTTCGAAAATCCACTGGATGCCGGGATTCGCGCGCATGGCGTGCGACGGTTACGTGCACGGCAAGCCTTACGCGTTCTGCTCGCGCGTGGCGCTCAAGCGCCAACTCCAGCGCTACACGGATCGCGGCTACACGCTGTACACCGGCATCGAGCCCGAGTTCATGCTGTTGAACCGTGATGCCGCCGGGGCGCTGCAACCTTTCGACAGCACCGACGATCTCGAGAAACCTTGCTACGACTACAAGGGTCTCGCGCGCGCAAGCGCCATCCTCGACGATCTCACGAAGTACCTGCGTGCCGTGGGCATCGACGTGTACCAGATCGATCACGAGGACGCGAACGGCCAGTTCGAAGTCAATTTCACCTACGCGGATGCGCTGAAGACGGCCGACAACCTCATCTACTTCAAGATGGCCGCGAGTGAAGTCGCGCGCGCACACAACGCGATCGCCACCTTCATGCCGAAGCCGTTCTCGAACCGCACGGGTACCGGCGCGCACTTTCATATCTCGGTGGGCACCGACGGGCAGAAGAACGCGTTCTACGACGACTCGGACAAGAACGGGCTGGGCCTCTCGCAGCTGGGCTACTGGTTCCTCGGTGGATTGCTGGCGCACGCGCCTGCGCTCGCGGCAATCTGCGCGCCGACGGTGAACTCGTACAAGCGACTCGTCGTGGGCCGCGCGCTCTCTGGCGCCACGTGGGCTCCGGCGTATATCGCATACGGCAACAACAACCGCACGGCCTGCGTGCGCATTCCCTACGGCCGCATCGAAATGCGATTGCCCGACGGCTCGATGAACCCCTATCTGGCGACCGCGGCGATCGCCGCCGCGGGCCTCGATGGCATCGAACGGAAGTTGCACCCCGGCGATCCGCTCAACCTGAACCTGTACGAGCTGACGGAAGCGCAGATCCGCGAGCGCGGCATCAAGTTGTTGCCGCAGTCGCTGAAAGAGGCGGTCGATGCGTTGGAAGCGGACGAAGTGGTGAAGCAAGGCCTCGGCCTCGATCTCGCCCAGGAGTTCATCCAGCTGAAGCGCATGGAATGGGTGGAGTTCTCGCGGCACGTGACCGATTGGGAAACACGCCGCTACCTCGAGATGTTCTGAGGGAGCGCCTGACATGTGTGGAATCGTGGGATTGCTGTTGAAGAAAGAAGCTCTTCGTCCGCGCCTGGGTGAACTGATGGTGCCCATGCTGGTCGGCATGACGGAGCGCGGGCCGGATTCCTCGGGAATGGCCGTGTTCACTCGGCCGGTCGCCGACGGCCGGCGCAAGATCAGCCTGTATTGCCAGTCGGGCGATTTCGACTGGAAGAAACTCGGCTCGGCGCTCACACAGAAGTTCGACGCCGCGACGTTCGAAGTCCGCGTGAATCACGCCATCATGACAACCCTGTCGGCGCCGGCGGAAGTTCGCGCGTACCTCGCGGCGAAGTTTCCCGCTGTGCACGTCCTGAGCGTGGGCCGCTCGATCGATCTCTACAAAGACGTCGGCCTGCCAGCGGACGTAGCAAGGCGATACGACTTCGCGAGCGCCGCCGGCACACATCTCGTCGGTCACACCCGCATGGCGACTGAATCAGCGGTAACGCCGGAGAACGCGCATCCGTACACGGCCGGCGAGGACTGGTGCCTCGTGCACAATGGATCGCTCGCCAATCCCGGCATGCTCCGGCGGAAGCTGGAGAAGCTTGGTGAACGCTTCGAAAGCGACTGCGATACAGAAAGCGCGTGTCGCTATCTGCACTGGCGGCTACAGAAAGGCGAGTCGCTCGAGACCGCGCTCCATCACGCGTTTCAGGATTTCGACGGGTTCTTCACATTCCTCATGGGCACCGGCGACAAGCTGGCGCTCGTGCGGGATCCGTTCGCGTGCAAGCCCGCCGTCGTTGCCGAGACGGATGATTATGTGGCGATCGCATCGGAGTTCCGTTCGCTCGCGCACCTGCCCGACGTACGCAACGCTTCGGTCTTCGAGCCCAAGCCCGAGGAGGTCTATTCATGGACGGTGTGAGAGCGTTCGACCTCCGTACGACCAGCCTTCGTCAGGCCAATCAGTTCCTGCACGGCGACCTGTCTGACGTCGAAAGTGTGCGCATCGACAATCCTGATGGAGCGCACAGCATCGCCGTCGGGCTCAACGCGCCCGTGCGCGTCGAGATATTCGGTCACGCGGGCTACTACGCGGCCGGCATGAACCAGCATGCAACGGTTGTCGTTCACGGCAACGCCGGCCCGGGCGTCGCGGAGAACATGATGTCTGGCACGGTCGAAGTGCGCGGCTTCGCAAGCGGTGGAGCCGGCGCGTCGGCGCACGGCGGCCGGTTGATCATTCGTGGCGATGCCGGGCTGAGATGCGGCATTTCGCTGAAGGGCGCGGACATCATCGTCGAAGGCGATGTCGGCGGCTTTTCGGCGTTCATGGCGCAAGCGGGCCGCATGCTCGTTTGCGGGAACGCGGGAGAGGGCCTCGGCGATTCACTGTACGAGGCCGTCATCTATGTACGCGGCGACATTCGCTCGCTTGGCGCGGACGCGCGGGTGGAGCCCATGGCCGATGCCGATTACTCGGCGGTGAAGGACCTGCTGAAAGCAGCCGGCCTGCGCCACGCTCCGGAAGAGTTCAAGCGCGTGGCTTCGGCGCGCTCGCTCTATCACTGGAACGCCGACGCGAACCAGGAGTATTGAGATGGAAGAGAGCGCAACGTTCGATCGCCACACGATCGACTACATCCAGCACGCCGCGGCGACGGGGCTCTACGAGATCCGGGGGCTCGGCGCGAAGCGAAAGCTGCCGCACTTCGACGATCTCGTTTTCCTCGGCGCGTCGCTGTCCCGCTATCCGCTCGAAGGCTATCGCGAGAAGTGCAGCACGAAGACCGTGCTGGGCACGCGTTTCGCAACGAAGCCGATCGAGCTGGATATCCCGATCACCATTGCGGGCATGAGCTTCGGTGCGCTGTCCGCCAACGTGAAGGAAGCGCTCGGCCGCGCCGCGACGCAGCTCGGCACCAGCACGACGACGGGCGATGGCGGGATGACGGCGGAAGAGCGCGTCTCGTCGAAGACGCTTATCTATCAGTGCTTGCCGTCGCGCTACGGTTTCAACCCAGACGATCTGCGCAAGGCGGACGCGATCGAAGTCGTGATCGGCCAGGGCGCCAAGCCGGGCGGTGGTGGAATGCTTCTCGGCCAGAAGATCAGCCCTCGTGTCGCGAAGATGCGCACGCTGCCCGAAGGCGTCGACCAGCGTTCCGCCTGCCGTCACCCGGATTGGACCGGCCCCGACGATCTCGCCATCAAGATTCGCGAGCTACGCGAGATGACGGACTGGGAAAAGCCCGTGTACGTGAAGGTCGGCGCGACGCGCGTCTTTCACGACGTGAAGCTCGCCGTCCATGCGGGAGCGGACGTCGTCGTCGTTGACGGCATGCAGGGCGGCACGGCCGCGACGCAGATGGCATTCATCGAACACGTCGGCATTCCCACGCTCGCAGCCGTGCGGCAGGCTGTTGAGGCGCTCGAAGAGTTGAACATGAAGGAGCAGGTGCAGCTCATCGTGTCAGGCGGCATTCGCACCGGCGCGGACGTTGCGAAAGCGATGGCACTCGGCGCGGACGCGGTGTCGATCGGGCAGGGCGTGCTGTTCGCGCTCGGCTGCAATTCTCGAACCTACGTCCAGGGCGGACGGCACCTCGACGCGACGGCGGACTACGAGCGCATCGGCACGTCCGTGGGCGCTTGTCATCACTGCCACACAGGGCGCTGCCCAGTCGGCGTGACGACGCAGGATGCCGTGCTCGAGCAGCGGCTCGAGCCGCTCGTCGGCGCAAAGCGGGTCCGCAACTACATCAAGACGCTCAACATGGAGCTCACGATGATCGCCCGTGCCTGCGGCAAGCAGGACGTGCATCACCTCGAGCGCGAGGACCTGGCCGCGCTGACCATCGAGGCCGCGGCCATGGCGCGAATCCCGCTTGCGGGCACGTCGTGGGTGCCCGGCACTTGAGGTTAAGATGGGCCGATGACGAAACTGGAAGAGAAGATTCGCGCAAGAGAGTTCGTGGTCACCACCGAGCTCACGCCGCCCAAGGGCACCGATCTCACTGAGCTCTTCGCCAAGGCGGATGCGCTCAAGGGCTATGCGGACGCCATCAACCTTACCGAATCGCCGCGCGCACGCATGGCCGTGGAGCCCAAGGCGGTCGCGCGCCTGCTCATCGAGCGCGGGCTCGAGCCGATCGTTCAGGTGACGGCGCGGGATCGCAACCGCATCGCTATCCAGGCGGACCTGCTGGGCGCCGCGCTTCTCGGCGTCGGTAACTTCCTGTTCATGACCGGGGACAATCCGAAAAACGGCGATCATCCCGATGCGAAGGGCGTGTTCGATCTCACGACGCTGGAGATGCTGGCGGCGGCGCGCGGCCTGCGCGACGGCCACGATATGACCGGTAACGAGCTCAAAGGCGCGCCGATTTCATTTCTCGGCGCCACCGGCAACCCGTGCGCCGCGGACATGACGTTCGAGCTCGAGAACACCCGGCGCAAGATCGAGGCGGGCGCGCAGTTCATGCAGACCCAGGCGATCTACGACACGGATGTTCTGGCGCGCTTTCTCGAAGCCGCGAAGCTTGACGACACGGCGTTGCTCGCGGGGGTCATCCCGCTCAAGTCCGCGAAGATGGCCGCTTGGCTCAACGGCAACGTGCCGGGCATTCGCGTGCCGCAGCCGCTGATCGATGAGATGGAAGCGGCGGGCCCGGAGGGCGAAGCCGCGAAAGGTGTCGAGATCGCCGCGCGCATCATTCGCGAGATCCGCAAGCTCTGCGCCGGCGTGCACATCATGGCCATCGGCTGGGAAGCGAAGATCCCCGAGATTCTGCAGGCCAGCGGCTTGCGTTGAGGAAAGTCTGAAGAACTTCTCCGAGATCGCCCCGACGGCATCAGGAAGCCGACCGCTTCGGTTGCGCGCCCCGGCGCCGCAGTCGGCTACAAGCGATCTCGGAGCAATTCTTCAGACTTTCCTCGACGGCTACGCTACGCCCTCGGCTCCAGGTCGAGCGGCTCCGGTGCGGGCGGGCGCGTTGTATACAGCACCTTCTTGCACTTGTGGCAGACGATGTCCGGCACTTCGGCGACCATCGGGTTGCAACAGCCACAGCCCAGGCCGAGAGCCCAATCGAACAGGGCGACCATTTCATCGTCCCATTCGGCCCCGCAGGCTGGGCAGTTGGGTCGGGGAACACACTCGTAGGCCACGAAATCGCTTCCGGCGTCTATGATTATGGAATCGTTGCACGAGCTTCCTGAAAAGGCGAATTGAATGTCCACCGCGTCCCCCGGATCCACTGTGTTCATCACCGACTATGCCTGGCCCGATGTCGAGATCGAGCGCAAGGTGATCGAGGGGGCGGGCTTCCGCCTCGTGGCGGGCCCGGCGACGCCGGCGTCGGCCGCGCAGATCGAAGCGCTGGTCGAGCAGAGCCAGCCCGCGGGCATCCTCACGAACTGGGCGCCGGTGTCGGCGAAGGCCGTGGGCCTGAGCCCCAACCTGCGAATCATCGGGCGGCTGGGTGTCGGCCTCGACAACATCGCTGTGGACGAAGCGACTCGCCGTGGCATCTGGGTCACGAACGTTCCGGATTATTGCTTCGAAGAGGTGGCCGATCATTCGGTCGGCATGCTGCTGTCGTTCACGCGTGGGCTCATGCATTTCGATCGCGAGGTGAAAGCGGGCCGGTGGGAGCCTTCGACCGCGCGGCTGCTTCGCATGAGCACGCTCACGGTCGGTATCGTCGGATACGGCCGCATCGGCCGGAGCACGGCGCAGAAGCTCAATGGATTCGGGGCGCGTGTGCTCGCCTACACGCGTAGCGCGCAGGCTGAGAAGGGCGTGGAGTTCGTCGCCCTCGACAGGTTGCTGCGAGAGTCGGACGCGGTGATCGTTCACATTCCGCTTACGCCGGAAACCAGGCACCTTCTCAATCGGGAGCGTTTTGCTTCGATGAAGCGCGGCGCGGTGCTCGTGAACGTGAGTCGTGGAGCGGTGATGGATACGAATGCGCTGATCGAAGCGCTGCAGTCGGGTCACCTCGGTGGTGCCGCGCTCGACGTGCTGGAGAACGAGCCCAACGTGCCGCCTGCGTTGCTTGCTCTGCCGAACGTGATGATCACGCCGCACATCGCCTTCACGTCGGACGCGTCGTTACGTGAGTTGCGTACGTGGGCGAGTGAAGAGATCGTGCGCGTGCTTCAGGGGCAGCCGCCGAAAGAAGGGCGGAACAAGCCCATCCGGGCGTAGCGAGGGCGCGTCGGGGCGGCTGCGCCACCAGAGGCCCTCAATCGCCGGGTGGCTTGGAGAAGCCGCCCGCGTAAACGAGCTAGCCTTCCAGGCGGCTTTCCAAGTCGACGCCCGCGATCTCGTAACCCCGGCTGTAGTCGCGGATGTGTCGCGTCATCCAGCTGCGCGCCGCTTCCGCGTCTTTCGAACGAATGGCTTCGAGAATGCGTTTCTCGGCGGTGATGATGCGCGCGCGGGATTGCGGCACCTTGTCCATCATCGAGCGCAGCGAGGGCTCGAGAAGCTGCAGCAGCGGGTCGTGGCCCATCATCAGGATGCGGTTGTGAGTGGCGGCGCCGACCGCGCGGAAAAACTCCGCCGCATGAAACGCCGCGCTCTCCGTGTCTTCATTGTCGGCGGCGAAGTTCGCCGACGCCTTGGCGATAGTCGCCAGATCCGCCTCCGTGCGACGGCGCGCGGCGGCCTCCGCGATCGGAGGCTCGAGGATCATGAGCGCCTCCCACACGTCCCGGTACGTGACGTCGTGCATCACCAACGCACGGCTCACGCCTTCGGCGACGTGGTCGGCTTCCGGCCGTGTCACGACGAGCAGTTTGGAGCCGCGACTTCGCCCGAGGAGGCCGGAGCCCTGCAGTTCGCGCACGGCTTCACGCACTGTCGAGCGATTGACGCCGAACTGGCGGGCCAGCTCTGTTTCCGACGGCAGACGGTCGCCACGCTGAAGCGTGCGGTCGAGAATGCGCTCCATCAGCGCCTCGGCCACCTTGCGATACGCGGGCTCCGTCTGGATGGCGTCGAACTCGATGGCCATGCGCTCAGGCCGCCGCGTCGAACAGCTCGCGACCGATCAGGATGCGCCGGATCTCCTGCGTGCCCGCGCCGATCTCGTAGAGCTTCGCATCCCGCAGCAGCCTTCCGGCGGGAAATTCATTCATGTACCCGTTGCCGCCCAGCGCCTGGATCGCTTCGAGCGCGACCTGCGTCGCGCGGCCGGCCGCGAACAGAATGCAAGCAGCGGCGTCACGACGCGTCACGCGCTTTTCATCGCATGCACGCGCGACTGCATAGACGTACGCGCGGCTCGCGTTGAGGTCCGCATACATGTCCGCCATCTTCGCCTGCATGAGCTGGAACGTGCCGATCGGGCGCTCGAACTGCTTGCGCTCGTGCACATACGGCAGCACCAGCTCCAGCGCCGCGCTCATGAGCCCGAGCGGCCCGCCCGCAAGCACGACGCGCTCGTAGTCGAGCCCGCTCATGAGCACGCGAACACCTTCGTTTTCGTGCCCGAGCACGTTCACCGCAGGCACCGCGCACTCTTCGAACACAAGCTCGCAGGTGCTCGAACCGCGCATGCCGAGCTTGTCGAGCTTCTGCGCAGTCGAGAACCCTTTGAAGCCGCGCTCGATGATGAACGCGGTGATGCCGCGCGAGCCCGCGGCCGGCTCGGTCTTGGCGTAGACCACGAGCACGTCGGCATCCGGCCCGTTGGTGATCCACATCTTGCGGCCGGTGAGCACGTACTCCGACCCACGCTTCACGGCGCGCAGCTGCATGGAGACGACATCGGACCCCGCGCCGGGCTCGGACATCGCGAGCGCGCCGACGTGTTCTCCCGACACGAGGCGGGGGAGGTACTCGTCCCGCTGCGCATCCGTGCCATTCAGCCGTATCTGGTTCACGCAAAGGTTCGAATGCGCGCCGTAGCTCAGGCCGACGGCACCGCACGCGCGCGAGATTTCTTCCATGACCACCGTATGTGCGAGATAGCCGAGGTCCGATCCGCCCCAGCGCTCCGGCACGGTGACGCCCAGCAGGCCCTGTGCGCCCAGCTTCGGCCACAGCGCGCGCGGAAATTCGTTGGTGCGATCCATCTCGTCGGCCAGCGGCGCGATCTCCGCCGTGGCGAAGCGGCGCACTTCGCGGCGGATCTCGTCCAGTGTTTCGCCCAAGCCGAAGTCAAAATCCCACGCGGCCGATGTCGCCATGGCTTGCCTGCCCCACTGTTTGGATCGTAGGATTGTCGGACAATCGGACGAGAGGCACAAGCGGGATGTTCCAGAAGCTCCTCATCGCCAACCGCGGCGAGATCGCCTGCCGCGTGGCGCGAACCGCGAAGCGCCTCGGCGTGGGCGTGGCCGCCGTTTATTCCGAGGCCGATGCGCGCGCTCTGCACGTGCGTGTCGCGGATGAAGCCTGGCCGATCGGGCCGGGCCCTGCCGCGCAGAGCTACCTGAACATCGAGAAGATTCTCGAAGCGGCGCGGAAAGCCGGGGCGGACGCGATTCATCCCGGTTACGGCTTTCTCTCGGAGAACCCGACGTTTGCCGCCGCCTGCCAGGACGCCGGCATCGCGTTTGTCGGGCCCCCGGCGGCCGCAATGCTGGCCATGGCGTCCAAGAGCGCCGCGAAGGAGCGGATGAGCAAGGCCGGCGTGCCGGTATTGCCGGGCTATCACGGCGACGAACAGAGCACGGCCGCTCTCGAGCGCCGGGCAAAGGAACTGGGCTTCCCGCTCATCATCAAGCCGAGCGGCGGTGGCGGCGGCAAGGGCATGCGGATCGTGACCGAGGCCGGCGGTCTTCGCGAGGCCATCGAAGGCGCGAAGCGGGTCGCCGCGGCCGCGTTCAAGGATGACCGGCTTCTGCTCGAGCGCTATCTGCCCGCGCCGCGTCATGTCGAAGTGCAGGTGTTCGCGGATCGGCACGGCTCAATCGTGCATCTCTTCGACCGAGACTGTTCGGTTCAGCGCCGTCATCAGAAGCTCATCGAAGAAGCCCCCGCGCCGGGGCTCGACGACGCCGTGCGCTCGGGTCTATACGCCGCCGCGTGCACCGTTGCGCGGGAAGTCGGCTACGTCGGCGCTGGAACCATCGAGTTCCTGCTGAACGGGCGCGATTTCCACTTCATGGAGATGAACACGCGGCTGCAGGTCGAACATCCGGTCACCGAGGGGATCACCGGCCTCGATCTCGTCGAATGGCAACTGCGCGTCGCGGCCGGCGAACCCTTGCCGTTGAAGCAGGCCGACATTCATCGCGCGGGTCATGCCATTGAAGTGCGCTTGTGCGCGGAAGATCCGTCACGGGATTTCGTTCCGAGCGTCGGCACGCTCGATCTTCTGTGGTGGCCCACAGAAAGCGACGGCTTGCGAGTGGATCGCGGCTTCGAAAGCGGTGACGCCGTGCCGGCGTTCTACGACTCGCTCCTCGGCAAGATCATCGCGCACGGTCCCTCGCGCGACGCCGCGCTGGATCGACTCATCGCAGGCGTCGAGGACGTGCGCGCAGACGGCGTCGCGACGAACGCCTCCTGGCTCGCGCGAGCGCTACGCGCGCCCGCCTTTCGGCAGGCTGACGTGAGCACCGCCTTCATCCCGCGGAATTCCGCTTTGCTCGGCGCGAACCCGGACCCGACACCCGCGGCGGCGCTCGCCGGCGCGTCCCGCGTGTGGCAACTGGCTCCGTGGCAGGCGAGGCCGTCGCCCTGGGATGTCATGGATGGCTTTCGTTTGGGTCGGGCTTCGACCTTGCGCATTCCGCTCGTGCTCGGGGAACGCCACCTCGATGTCGAAGTGCTCGAATCCACCCCGGAGCGCAGCGTCGCGCGGGTCGACGGCAAGACCTTCGAACTGAGTTTCCACGACAGCTTCAGTCCCCTTCTTCAGTGGGTCGAGTGGGGCGGGGCAAGCGCCGACGTGCTCGTGCATCCCCATCGCATCGACGTCTGGCGCCTCGGCGAGAAGGTCTCGTTCACGCTGAACGACGGCAGCCAGTTCGAATCCGCCACGGCCGCGCACGCGGGCGGCCTCGTCACGCCGTTGCCGGGCGTGGTCGTGAGTGTGGCCGTGAAAGAAGGTGATACCGTCACCGCTGGCCAGACGCTGCTCGTGATCGAAGCCATGAAGATGGAGCACGCCATCAAGGCCCCGCGCGCCGGCACCGTGAAGTCACTGAAGCACAAGGCCGGCGACCGCGTGCGCGAGGGCAGCGCTCTCGCGGAAATCGAGTAGCGCCGGGCCATCGGGTCTCGAACCGCTCGCTATGCGGTCATTCGCTGGTTACAACCGTACACAGCGTCACGAAGAATTCGCCACGCGCCGCTACCGCGCGTCGGACCGGAAGCTGTAATCTGTTGACTCATAAGGGCGGCGGTTGCGAAAACTACCGCCCGTGCCGGGCCCGCGGGTTGAGCAATGGGCCGGTCGCAGGGAAGGTCCTTTCTTACGGACAGTAGGCTTCGCGCGGAAAGTGGGTTTCGCGCATACCGAGGTATCGCATGAGCTACACCATCAACGTCAACGGCAAGCCTCGCACGGTGGAGGTCGAAGCCGACACACCGCTGCTTTGGGTTCTCCGGGACGAGCTGGAACTGAAGGGCAGTAAGTTCGGCTGTGGCATGGGCCTTTGCGGCGCCTGCACGGTCCACATCAACGGCAACGCGACCCGGTCCTGTGTCACGCCGGTTTCCGCGGTCGGGGACGCGAAGGTCACCACCATCGAAGGCATCGGCGAAAGCGCGACCGGCAAGAAAGTGCAGGAAGCGTGGCTCGCGCTCGACGTCATGCAGTGTGGCTACTGTCAGGCCGGGCAGATCATGTCCGCCACGGCGCTGCTCACTCGCACGGCGAAGCCGACCGACAAAGACATCGACGACGCGATGAGCGGCAATATCTGCCGCTGCGCCACGTACACGCGCATCCGCGCGGCCATCAAGCAGGCCGCCGGCCTTCCCACCGAAGACAAGAGGGAGATGGCGTGATGGCACCCCTGGACCTCGATCGCGAACCGCGCGCAGCGGGCGCGGACAACAGCGGTGGCGTTTCGCGCCGCACGTTCCTCACGGCCAGCGCCGCGGTTGGCGGCGGAGTGATGCTGAATTTCAGCATCCCCGCGTACGCGCAGCGTGAAGGCAGCGCGCCGGAAGCGACCTCGACCCTGAATGCCTACATCCGTATCGCCCCGAACGGCGAGACGTTCATCGTCAACAAGAACCCCGAGATCGGCCAGGGCATCAAGACGTCCTTCCCGATGATCATTGCGGAAGAGCTGGACGTCGCCTGGAAAGACGTTCGTTGCGAAGACGCGGAAGTCGATGCGAAGAAGTACGGCGCGCAGTTCGCCGGCGGCTCGCTGTCGATTCCGATGAACTACGAGATCCTGCGCCGTACCGGCGCGGCCGCCCGCCTGATGCTCGTGACCGCCGCCGCCCGCACGTGGAAGGTGCCGGTGGAAGAATGCGAGGCCGCGGATGGCGTCGTCACTCACAAGGGCAAGAACAAGACCGCCACCTACGGCCAGCTCGCCGACGAAGCCGCGAAGGTTCCGCCGCCGAACCCGATGACGGTGAAGCTGAAGGATCCGAAAGACTTCAAGATCATCGGCCAGCCGATCGGCGGCGTGGACAGCCCGAAGATCGTGCGCGGCGAGCCCATCTTCGGCATCGACGTGTCCGTGCCGGGCATGAAGTACGCGGTGTACGAGAAGTCACCCGTGTACAACGGCAAGTTCGTCAGCGCGAACCTCGATGAGATCAAGGCGCTGCCGGGTATCCGCGGCGTGTACGTCATCAAGGGCAACGTCACGACGATCGACGGGGGCCTCTACAACGGCCTGACGGACGGCGTCGCGATCGTCGCCGACAAGTGGCACCAGGCGAACCGCGCGCTCGGTCAGCTGCAGGTGAAGTGGGACAACGGCGAGACGGCCACCCGTTCCACCCCCGGTTTCCTCGCGAAGGCGGCGGAGCTCGCGAAGGGCCCGTTCGAGAAAGACATCAAGAAGGACGGCGGCGTCGACGACGCGCTGAAGGGTGCCGCGAAGGTCATCGAAGCGCGTTACGAGTACCCGTTCGTCAATCACTCGCCCCTCGAGCCGATGAACACTACCGCATCCTTCAAGAACGGAAGGATGGAGATCTGGTCGCCCACGCAGATGCCAGGCGGCGGCAAGACGGCGGTGGCGAAGCTGCTCGGGCTTCCGGAAGAGAACGTCACGTTGCACGTCACGCGCAACGGCGGAGGCTTCGGCCGTCGTCTCTCGAATGACTTCATGGTCGAAGCGGCTGCGGTCGCCAAGGAACATGGCGAGCCGGTGAAGCTGCTGCGCAATCGTCGTCAGGACATGCAGAGTGGCGTGTTCCGCGTCGGCGGTATCCACAACTTCAAGGCGGGCCTCGACGCGCAGGGCAAGCTCGTTGCGTTCCGCAATCACTTCGTCACGTACTCGAACAGCGGCAAGATCGCCGGCTCCGGCAACCTGAACGCCACCGAGTTCCCGCAGGGCTACGTGGAGAATCTCGAGTACGGCTATTCGATGATGCCGCTCGACATTCCGACAGGCCCGATGCGTGCGCCCCAAAGCAATACGGTTGCCTTCGCGTACCAGTCATTCCTCGACGAGCTGGCGCACGCGGCGGGCAGGGATCCCCTGCAGTTCCAGCTCGACCTCCTGGGTCCGCCGAAGGCGCCCGTGGTGAACAAGGGGCCGTTCGGTGAGCAGGTGGGCTTCAACAACGCCCGCATGGCCGGCGTGCTGAAGGCCGTTGCGGAGAAGGCGGGCTGGGGCAAGAAGCAGCTGCCGAAGGGCACCGGCATGGGCATCGGCGCCTACTTCAGCCACTCGGGCTACTTCGCGGAAGTCGTGCAGGCGACCGTGAATCCGAAGACGGGCGATGTGAAGGTCGACAAGGTGTGGATTGCCGGCGATGTCGGCCGCCAGATCATCAACCCGAGCGCGGGCGGCAACCAGGTGGAAGGTGCGGCAATCGACGGCGTCTCGCAGGCGTTGGCGCAGGCCCTCACGTTCACCAACGGGGCCGTCGACCAGACGAACTTCCACAACTATCCGCTCCTGCGCATGCATCAGGCGCCGAAGATCGAAGTGCACTTCGTCGTGACGGATAACAACCCGACCGGGTTGGGCGAGCCGGCGCTGCCGCCGGTGGTGCCCGCGCTCGCCAACGCCATCTTCGCGGCGAGTGGCAAGCGCGTGCGCACGCTGCCGATCAATCCGGCGGAGCTGAAGAGCAACGCCTGACGATCGGGCGGTCCGGCGGTCGGCCTGCTCGGCCTGGCAGGTCCTGCGCGGGGTCGGTCGCGAGTTCTTGTTCGCGAAATGAAAAACGCCGCCCATCCGGGCGGCGTTTTTCTTGGGTCGGTGAAAAGCGCGGTCAGTGCTTCTCTTTGCCCGGGCCGTTCTCCGCAACCGTCTGGCCGGCCTTCGACTGACCAGGCACCTCGTCCTTGTAGTACAGGCGACGCGGGCCGCCGCCGTCGCCCTGCGCAAACAGCAGATCGCTCAGGTCGTCGGCATGCTCTTCTTCCTTCGCGAGGATCTTCTCGAGCATGCGCTTGGTCGTCGTGTCCTTTTCGCCGAAGAAGCCGATCATGTCGCGATAGCTCTCGATGGCGATGCGCTCGGCGATGAGGTCTTCCTTCAGCATTTCGGCGAGCGTGCCGCCTTCCTTGTATTCGCTGTGCGCATTGCCGGCGATGACGGCCGGGTTCATCTCCGGCTTGCCACCGAGCTGCTTGATGCGTTCGGCGATCTCGTCCGCGTGCTCCTGTTCTTCGCCGGCGTGCTCGAGGAACTCCGCCTTCGCGGCTTGCGAATGGATGCCGGTCGCCATGAAGTAGTGAAACTTGTAGCGCAGGACGCAGACGAGCTCGGTCGCGAGCGCCTCGTTGAGCACGGCGACGGCGCGCTCGCGGTCGAGCCCGTAGTCCTGCGTCACGGCGCCGTCGGTGATGTGCTGGCGTGCCCGGTCACGAATTTCCTGGATCTGCTTGCTGTGGCTCATGGAGTCTCCCGCCCGGTCGAAGAGATAGGTGTTCGGCGTGAACGCTTGGCGAAGCGTCGCGGTTCCGTAGCAAGCGGCGGCCCCGCGCGAAATATCTTCAGCCGAAACGGCCGCGGCGGCCTTGCGCGGGTAGCGCGGGCAGGGCACTTGCTGAGTGGAAGTCTTCAGTCGCTCGTGCCGGACGGTTCCGTTTTGAAGATTTCTCAAACCGCGCGACGCCTCATGCGCGCGGCGCTGGCGCTTTGCATTCTCGCGTGGCTCGCACATAGCGTCGGCTTCGATCGAATTCTGGGCGAGCTGGAACATGCCAGCGTGCCGATGCTGCTCGCGGCCACGCTATTGCTCGCGCTCGACGGGGTCGCGAAGGCGCGCAACTGGCAGCAGTTGCTCATCGCAAGCGTGGAGGGCGAGCGCTCGCTGCCGCTCCTGCGCGTGATGCGCTGGCATTTCGCCGGAGGGTTCGTCGGCGCGATCGTGCCGTCGTCGGCGAGCACGGACGCGTGTCGAGTCTGGATGGCGGTCAGCGGTCTGCGCGGGCACGCGGCTCCCTGCGCGGCGTCGATCCTGACCGTGAACTGTCTCGGCTGGTTTTCGGGAAGCGCGCTCGGCCTCGTGGGCTTCGCTTGGCTTGCGAAAGAGCGGGCGCTCCCCCCGTTACTCAACCCGGTCGCGTTCGTGTTTCTGTCTACGCTCACCGTGCTGCCCATTGCGTATGGGTTGCTGGCCTCGCGGCGTGACTGGGTGGAACGACTCATCGAGCGCGTCGGGCGCCGCTCGATTCGCGCGCGTGAGGGCTTGCGCAAATTCCTCGACGCCTTGCTGGTCTTCGAGCACGCGGGCCTGCGTTTCCCGGTCTTCCTGCTGGTTTCGGGGGCCGGGCTGCTGGCGCAGACCTGCATGTTCGCGTTGACCGCGGCGGCCGTGGGCATCGACGTGCCGTTCGCGGTATGGATGATGCTCGTGCCGCTCACGCGTCTCGTGGCCCTGGTCCCGGTGTCGATCGCGGACTTCGGCCTGATCCAGGCCGCGCACGTCACGGTGCTGGCGCTCTTTGGGGTGCCGGCATCGCAGTCCTTCGCGCTCTCGGCGCTGTTCGCGATCGAGGGGCTGCTGGTCCACTCGACGGCCGGCGCGACGGCTTTCCTGGTCGATGGGCGCCGGGAGCGCCGTTCGCGGGATTTACGCGATCCGGCCTCACTCAGCCTCGACGGACCGGATTCGGTCCGCTAGAATGCGCGGCCCTGCGGGCCTCCAGATGGAAACAACTGGCGAAACGCGGGAGTTACCGGGGATTCGGGCTCCGGTGGATCGAGCGGTTTGGAAAGGAAGAGGCCCCCGAGGGCCTTTTGTTTTTTTGGCTGTGATGAATGCGACCCCTGGCCGGGGTCGGCCGGAAGGAGCGGGTGAAACCCGATCTTTCCCGGTTGCAAACGTGGGTTTTTCGAATGGGCCTTATGGCCCATTTTTGTTTGTGCAGGCGGTGGGTTGCGATGGCGTCGGTCTTGCGTGGGCGGCTGATCGCCCTTATTGAGCCCCTCCTGGAACGGCTGGGGTACGAGCTGATCGAGCTCGAATACGTGCCCAGTCGCGGGAGCGCGCTGCTGCGCATCTTTATTGATCGCCCGGGTGCCGATGGCGCCGGGGCTGATGACAGAGAAAAGAGCGAATCGACCGTCACGCTCAATGAGGCGGGCGAAGTCGAGGATGGGGGCGAGACGCTCAGGGAGAGCGGAATCGGTATCGAGGATTGCGCACGGGTGAGCCGCGAGGTGTCCGCCCTGCTCGACGTCGAAGACCCGATTCCTTCCGCGTATACGCTGGAAGTGTCCTCGCCGGGTGAGGATCGGGTGCTGCGTACCCGGGCTCACTTCGACCGGTTCGCGGGCTCGCGGGTGCTGGTTGAGCTGAAGGTGCCGCGCGATGGCCGCCGGCGCTATACGGGAATGTTGACGTCCATCAATGACGTCGGGGTCGAGCTCGAAGTGGATCGACAGCCGGTGACTGTGCGGTTCGATGAGATCGAGAAAGCGAGGCTCGCGCCTGAAAACGCCAGCCCCATGCGGAGGTAAGAAGCGGTGAACAAGGAAATCCTGATGGTCGTCGATGCCGTCTCGAACGAGAAAGGCGTCGACAAGGAAGTGATTTTCGAAGCGCTCGAGGCGGCGCTCGCTTCGGCTACTCGCAAGAAACACGGCGAGGAGCTCGACGTGCGGGTGCAGATCGACCGCAAGACGGGCGACTACGACACGTTCCGCCGCTGGAAGGTCTTCGCGGACGACTCCACCGAGCTCGAAGTGCCCGAGCGCGAGCTGCGGATGGACGATGCGAGGGATCTCAATCCGGAGATCGAGATCGGCGGCTTCGTCGAGCAGTCCATCGAATCCGTCGCCTTCGGGCGCATCGCCGCCCAGCAGGCGAAGCAGGTCATCGTGCAGAAGGTGCGCGAGGCCGAGCGCGCGCAGGTGGTCGATGCTTACAAGGATCGCGTCGGCACGCTCGTGAGCGGCGTGGTGAAGCGCGTGGACCGCAACGGCATCTACGTCGACCTCGGCAGCAATGCCGAAGGCTTCGTGCCGCGCACGGACATGATCCCGCGCGAGCAGGTGAAGCCGCAGGACCGCATCAAGGCGTTCCTGAAGGAAGTGCGTTCGGAGCCGCGTGGCCCGCAGCTGTTCCTGTCGCGTACGGCGCCCGAGTTCCTGATCGAGCTCTTCAAGCTCGAGGTGCCGGAAGTCGGCCAGGGCCACATCAACATTCTCGGCGCCGCGCGTGACGCGGGCGTGCGAGCCAAGATCGCGGTGAAGAGCAACGATCCGCGCATCGACCCGGTCGGGGCCTGCGTCGGTATGCGCGGCTCGCGCGTGCAGGCGGTCTCGAACGAGATCGCGGGCGAACGTGTGGACATCATCCCGCACGATGACAACCCGGCGCAGTTCGTGATCAACGCCATGTCGCCGGCGGAAGTCATGTCCATCGTGATGGACGAGGACTCGCACAGCATGGACATCGCGGTGGCGGAGGAAAAACTGTCGCAGGCGATCGGCCGCGGCGGCCAGAACATCCGTCTGGCGAGCCAGCTCACCGGCTGGGACCTCAACGTCATGACGGAGTCGGACGCCGAGCAGAAGAGCGACAGCGAAGCGAAGGAGCTCGTCCAGAATTTCATGAAGCAGCTGGACGTCGACGAGGACGTCGCGGCCATCCTGACGCAGGAAGGCTTCTCCACGATCGAGGAGATCGCCTACGTGCCGCAGGCCGAGTTGAAGTCGATCGAAGCGTTCGACGAAGAGCTCATCAAGGAGCTGCGCAATCGTGCGCGCGACGTGCTGCTGACGCAGGCGATCGCGAGCGAGGAGAGCCTGGACCAGTCCATGCCCGCCGACGATCTGCTGCTGCTCGAGGGCATGAGCCCCGATCTCGCCCTGGCACTCGCCCGTCGCGGGGTGCGCACGCGCGAGGAGCTGGCCGAGCAGGCCATCGACGACATCACGGACATCGACGGGCTTGGCGCCGAAGAAGCCGGCAAGCTCATCATGAAAGCGCGCGCTCACTGGTTCGAAGCCGGCCAGTAAGGCGGGGGAGTCATAAGTAATGGCAGATGTAACGGTCTCCCAATTCGCTGAAGTTTTGAAGGTGCCGGTCGACCGGCTGCTCGTGCAGCTCGATCAGGCGGGTATCAAGGTGGAGGGCCCGAACGCGCGCATCAGCGACGACGCCAAGATGGAGCTGCTCACGCACCTGCGCCGCACTCATGGCAGCGATGACTCGAGCAGCGCGCCCAGCAAGATCACGCTGAAGCGCAAGACGCAGAGCGAGCTCAAGCTCGCGAGCGTGCAGGGCCGTGCGCGCACCGTCGCCGTGGAAGTGCGGCAGAAAAAGACATACGTGAAGCGCGACGTGCTGAACGAGCAGGCGCGCCAGCATCAGGACGAGATCGACTCCAGGCGTCGCGAAAGCGACGACGTCGTGCGTGCCGAAGCCGAGCGCATCGAAGCGGCGCGGCTCGAAGCCGAGCGGGTGGAGAGCGAAAACCGTCGCCGCGTCGAAGAAGAAGAGAATCGCAAGCGCCAGGTCGCGGAAGACGCGCGCAAGGCCGCCGAACAGAAAGTCCACGAAGAGCAGGAAGCGCGCGAACGCGAAGCCCGCAAGGCCGTGGAAGTGACAGCGCCGCCCCCGCCGCCACCTTCTTCGCCGCCTCCGCGGGTCGTGCAGCAGCAGCCTGCGCAGCAGCAGCCTGCGGTTCCCCCGCCGGTGAAGCCGGCGCGGCCGGATCGCGCGGATCATCGCCATGGCGCGACCGCCGCCCGCCCCGAGCCCGCGAAGCCCGGCACGGCCGCCGCGCAGACCGAAACCCGTTATGGCCGGCAGGAGCTGCACGTCGGCAGCGACGTGAGCTCGCGCTTCAAGAAGCGGCCCAGCAATCGTCGCGGGCGCCGCCCCTCCGGGGGCGACGAAGGTCGTCACGGCTTTGAGATGCCGACCGCGCCAGTGATCCGCGATGTGGGCGTCGGCGAGACCATTACGGTCGCCGAGCTTGCGCAGAAGATGGCGGTGAAGGCGACCGAGGTCATCAAGGTGCTCATGAACATGGGCGTCATGGCGACCATCAACCAGGTAATCGACCAGGACACCGCAGTGCTCGTTGTTGAAGAGATGGGCCACACGGCAAAGATTCTGAAAGACGATCAGATGGAAGCGGACCTGCAGGGCGCAGGCGCCGAAGCGAATGCGGAACCGCGCCCGCCGGTCGTCACCGTCATGGGTCACGTCGACCACGGCAAGACCTCGCTCCTCGACTACATCCGCACCACCAAGGTGGCTGCTGGTGAAGCGGGCGGCATTACCCAGCACATCGGTGCCTACAAGGTGTCCACGCCGAAGGGCGAGATCACCTTCCTCGATACGCCGGGTCACGCGGCCTTCACGGCAATGCGTGCGCGCGGCGCGAAGGCGACGGACATCGTCGTGCTCGTGGTCGCGGCCGATGACGGCGTGATGCCGCAGACGATCGAGGCGATCCAGCACGCGAAGGCGGCGAACGTGCCGATCGTCGTGGCCGTGAACAAGATCGACAAGAGCGATGCGGATCCGGAGCGGGTGCGCACCGAGCTGTCCAAGCATGAGGTCATCCCCGAAGAGTGGGGCGGCCAGTCTCAGTTCGTGAACGTCTCGGCCCGCACCGGCGCTGGGATAGACGCGCTCCTCGAATCGATCCTGCTGCAGGCGGAGGTCCTCGAGATCAAGGCGCCGAGGTCGGGTCTCGCGAGCGGCCTCGTCATCGAAGCCAGCATCGAGAAGGGCCGCGGCGCGGTCGCGACCGTGCTCGTGAAGAAGGGCACGCTGAAGGTCGGCGATCCGATCATCGCGGGCGCCGAGTTCGGCCGCGTGCGCGCGATGTTCGACGAGGTCGGCCAGCCCGTGCAGGAAGCCGGTCCGTCGACTCCGGTCGTGGTGCTCGGTCTTTCGGGCGCGCCGTATGCCGGCGATGAAATCCTCGCCGTCGAGAGCGAACGCAAGGCGCGTGAAGTGGCTCTGCATCGCCAGGGCAAGTTCCGCGACGTGAAGCTCGCCCGCGTGGGCGGCTCGCGCACCGAGGAAGCGTTCTCGCAGATGGAAGGTGAGAAGGCGGCCGGCGTGGCCGTGCTCATCAAGACGGACGTGCAGGGCAGTGCGGAGGCGCTACGCGACGCGCTCAACAAGCTGTCGACTTCCGAAGTGGCGGTCAAGATCGTGGCGAGCGGCGTGGGCGGCATCACCGTCTCCGACGTGCAGCTGGCCGCGGCCTCGAAGGCCCTGATCATCGGCTTCAATGTGCGTGCCGACGCCGGCGCGCGCGAGGCCGTGAAGGAAACGGGCGTCGAGATCCGCTACTACAGCGTCATTTACGAAGCTCTCGATGACATCCGGGCCATGATGACGGGCCTGCTGCAACCGGAGATCAAGGAAACGATCGTGGGCACCGCGCAGGTGCGCGACGTGTTCCGCTCCAGCAAGTTCGGCGTGGTCGCGGGCTGCCTCGTGCTCGAAGGCGCGGTGAAGCGCAACAACCCGATTCGCGTGCTGCGCGAGAACGTGGTGATCTTCGAAGGCGCGTTGGAGTCGCTGCGCCGCTTCAAGGACGACGTGAACGAAGTGCGCGCCGGCACCGAGTGCGGCATCGGCGTAAAGAACTATCAGGACGTTCGCGCGGGCGACCAGATCGAGTGCTACTCCCGCGTGGAGGTGGCACGTACGCTCCAGTAGCGACGTGCCGTCCTTCCCATGACTGAGTCAAAACCTCGCCATCGACGGATTGAGGGCGAGATGCAGCGGGTGCTCTCCGAGCTCGTGGCGCGCGGCGTGAAAGACCCTCGCGTCGGCAGCGTCACCATCACGGAAGTGAAGATCGCCGCCGACATGAGCTCGGCGAAAATCTTCTTCACGCCGTTCGCGTCGAAGAACAAGCCCGCTGATGTGCTCGAAGGCCTCACGCGTGCCTCCGGTTTCCTGCGCGGCGAAGTGGGGCGCCGGTTGAGCCTGCGGCACGCGCCCCGGCTCGAGTTCGAATACGACGATTCGTTCGAGAAGGCGCAGAAGCTCACCGAGCTGATCGACCGCGCGCCGAAATAGCAAGCCGTTCTGTCAGGGTCGGCACCGCCCTCCAGAAACATTCCCTAGACCCTCCGGAAACGCTTCCTGAACCATGCTCACGGGGATCCTGCTTCTCGACAAGCCGCTCGGGCTTTCGTCGAACTCGGCGCTTCAGCGCGTGAAGCGGCTGCTGCGCGCGGAGAAGGCGGGGCACGTCGGGAGCCTCGATCCGCTCGCGACCGGCATGCTGCCGATCTGCCTGGGCGAGGCCACCAAGATCGCGGGCGACATCCTGTCGGGCCGCAAGCGCTATCTCTTCACGATCGCGCTGGGTAATCGCACGGCCACCGGGGACCTCGAAGGGGCGATCGTCGAGACGCTGCCCGTGCCGGTGTTCGATGCGGCCGCGCTGGACGCGACGCTGAGCCGTTTCCACGGCACCCAGAAGCAGGTGCCACCCATGTACTCCGCGATCAAACGGGACGGCCAGCCGCTCTACAAGCTCGCCAGGGCGGGCATCGAAGTGGAACGCGCGCCACGCGAGATCGAAATCTTCGGATTCGATGTCGTGGGGTTCGATGGCGCCAGCATTCAGCTCGAGGTGTCTTGCTCCAAGGGCACTTATGTCCGCACGCTTGCCGAAGACATCGCCCGTCAGCTTGGGACCTGCGGCCACGTCTGCCTGCTTCGCCGCCTGCATGTCGAGCCGTTCGAGGATGAGCCCATGGTGACGCTGGAGGATGTGACCAGCGCCGCCGAGGCCGGGCGGTTGCCGACGCTGTTGAGCGCGGATCGGGGCGTGCCCCAGTTGCCGCAGGTTAGGCTGAGCGCCGCGGCTGTCCAGCGAGTCACACACGGCCAAGCCGCTGGTGTTCCAGCGGAAACCGCGCCGGGGCGCGTGCGTCTCTACGACGAGAGCGGCTGTTTTTTCGGCCTCGGCGAAGCCGATGGCTTCGGGACGGTGCAACCGCGCCGTCTATTCGTGGCAACGGCATCGAAAAACACCTGAAAAATCCCGCCTTGGCAGTTGTGGCGTTAACGGTGCGCGGGTAGAATCGCGCGCCTCGTAAAAGGGCAATCAAGTCAAGCTATTAGGAACCTCTGGCGCAATGTCGTTATCCACTGAGAAAAAGGGCGGGATCATCGCGCAGTACCGCCGCGCGGCTACGGACACCGGGTCACCGGAAGTGCAGATCGCGCTCTTGTCCGAACGTATCAATGGCCTGGGTGATCATTTCACCAGCCACAAGCGCGATCATTCGTCGCGCCGCGGTCTCGTGAAGCTGGTGAACCAGCGTCGCGGACTCCTCGACTATCTCAAGGCGACCCAACCGCAGAAGTACCAGGAGCTCGTCGAGCAACTGGGCCTCCGCCGCTGAATGCACACAAGGCCGCGCCAAAACGCGGCCTTCGTGTTTTTGCATTTCGGGTTTCTTCCAAAGTCTCAAATCGAGGATTCATAGCGTGACCGCTATTAGCAGAACCTTTTCCTACGGCCCGCACTCGGTCACCATCGAGACCGGCGAGCTGGCACGGCAGGCCGAAGCCTCTGTGCGTGTTTCGATGGGCGATACCATTGTTCTCGTCACCGCCTGCGCGAAGAGCGAAGCGGCTCCGGGGCGTGACTTCCTGCCCCTGACCGTCAACTACATCGAGAAGACCTATGCCGCGGGCCGTATTCCCGGCGGCTTCTTCAAGCGTGAAGGCCGGCCCACGGAGAAAGAGACGCTGACCTCGCGCCTCATCGATCGCCCGGTCCGTCCGCTGTTCCCGGATGGGTTCTACAACGACGTGCAGGTCGTTGCGACCGTTCTCTCGCTCGACCCGGATATCGACGCGGATATTCCGTCGCTGCTCGGCGCGTCCGCCGCGCTGTCGCTGTCGGGCCTGCCCTTCAGTGGTCCCATCGGCGCTTCCCGCGTCGGCTACAAGGATGGCCAGTACCTTCTCAACCCCACGGCGAAGCAGCTGACCGAGTCGGCTCTGCATCTCGTCGTCGCCGGCACGCAGGGTGCCGTGCTGATGGTGGAGTCAGAGGCGAAGGGCCTTTCCGAAGAAGTGATGCTCGGCGCGGTGGTGTTCGGCCATCAGCAGATGCAGGTGGCCATCAACGCCATCAACGAGCTGGTGAAGGAGGCGGGCAAGCCGCGCTGGAACTGGCAGGCGCCGGTCGACAATGCGGAGCTCACGAGCTCCCTCGCGTTGCATGCGCAGGCCGCGGTGACGCAGGCCTACGCAATCACGGTCAAGAAAGATCGCGTTGCGAAGCTGAGCGAGATCAAGTCGCAGGTGATGGCCTCACTCGCCGGCGGCGAAGCGGCGAAGTTCACGAAAGAGCAGGTCGACACCGCGCTCTTCAAGCTCGAGAGCAACATCGTTCGCCAGCGTGTGCTCAATGGCGAGCCGCGTATCGACGGCCGCGACTTCAAGACCGTTCGCCCGATCACGGTGAAAGTCGGCGTCCTGCCGCGTACGCATGGTTCCGCGCTCTTCACACGCGGTGAGACGCAGGCGCTCGTTGTCACGACGCTCGGCACCGGCCGCGACGCGCAGATCATCGACGCGCTCGAAGGCGAACGCCGCGAGCCGTTCATGTTCCACTACAACTTCCCTCCGTTCTCGGTCGGCGAGACCGGCATGATGGGCTCGCCGAAGCGCCGCGAAATCGGCCACGGCAACCTGGCCCGTCGCGGCGTGCATGCCGTGATGCCAGACATGGCTACCTTCCCGTACGTCATTCGCGTCGTCTCGGAAATTCTCGAGTCGAACGGCTCGAGCTCGATGGCCAGCGTCTGCGGTAGCAGCCTCTCGTTGATGGATGCGGGTGTGCCGATCAAGGCGCCGGTCGCGGGCGTCGCCATGGGCCTCGTGCTCGAGGGCGGCCGCTTCAAGGTGCTGACCGACATCCTCGGCGACGAAGATCATCTCGGCGACATGGATTTCAAGGTCGCCGGCACGAAGGATGGCGTCACGGCCCTGCAGATGGACATCAAGGTCGAGGGCGTTACGCCGGAGATCATGAAGGTCGCGCTCGCGCAGGCGCGCGATGGCCGCCTGTTCATCCTCGACGAGATGAACAAGGTCATCTCCACCTCGCGCGAGAAGATGTCCGAGTGGGCGCCGTCGATCATCACGATGAAGATCGACGCGGAGAAGATCCGCGACGTCATCGGCAAGGGTGGCGCGGTCATTCGCCAGATCACGGAAGAGACCGGCACGACTATCGACATCGAGAACGACGGCACGGTGAAGATCGCGTCCGTCAGCGGTGCCGCGGGTCGCGAAGCCCAGCGCCGCATCGAGCTCATCACGGCGGATGTCGAAGTGGGCCGTATCTATGAAGGCAAGGTCGCGCGCCTCATGGACTTCGGCGCATTCGTCACGATCCTGCCAGGCCGCGACGGCCTCGTGCACATCTCGCAGATCTCCGACGAGCGCGTCGAGCGCGTCAGCGACAAGCTGAAGGAAGGGGATGTGGTGCGCGTGAAGGTGCTGGAAGTCGACCGTCAGGGTCGCGTGCGCCTGTCGATGCGCAGTGTGGATGCCGCTTAACGGCCGCTCGCGGCCGAGGATTCAACGGGCGTAAGACGCCCGTTGCGAATCGCGGCGCGAAGCGCGCCGATAAAACCAGGCCCGTGCCGTATGGCACGGGCTTGTTCTTTTCCGCTCTCGAGTGGTTGAAACCTACTGTCGCGCGCGTACGGCGTTCGCCATCTCGTCGTCTTCGGCGCCGCGACCGGCCGCCCGAACGAGCGTGCTGTAGATTTCGTCCTGCACTGACTTCCACCGCTGATAGTTACGGTTCGCCAGACCGGCCACGGCTTCGGTGTCGTTCGACGCGAAGGTCTTGCCCCGCTCGCGCATCTCGCGCTGCTGGGCGACGAACAACTTCACGCTCTGCTCCAGGTAACTGCCGATCATGCTGTGCAGGGAGCCGCCGTAGGTTCGGATGATGTGCGACAGGAAGTCGCGACTCATCACGGGTTCCCCGGAGTGTTCCTGATCGGCGATGACCTGCAGCAGGATGCTGCGCGTAATGTCGTTCTGGCTCTTCTTGTCGATGACAACGAAGTCGATCCGGTCGACGACGAGTTTGCGTACGTCAGCCAGCGTGATGTATCGGCTCTCGACGGTGTCATACAGCCGCCGATTCGGATACTTCTTGATAACCCGCGGATCGCTCATCGCACCCCCTGTACTGATTAATGGACAGTCCGTATTCCAGAAGCGTCAGGGCCACAGAGTACATACCCTAATACAATTTTTCGCGCCGAACCAAATTTAAAACGGGTCGAAAACGTGAGAAGGCTCTCAGCTCTGTAAAGCGGGGCGTGTACGGACGCCGCGCAGAGGCTCGGGATCCCAATGTTCGACCGCCCAGCGCAGTATCGACTCCGGTGCCTCTAATTCGAGTCCCGTAGTGGAGCGTTGGCCAAGCAATTGAAGCGCGCCGAGCAAAAGCGGAGAAATACGCGCCGTATCGAGCGCGATGGAGCGTCGGGTCTTCGATAGCTTCGTGCCGTCGGGCTCGACGATGAGGGGTAGGTGTGCGTAGGCAGGGGAGATTACGTTTAATGCATGTTGCATACAAACCTGCCACGCGGTGCTGCTGAGAAGATCCGCACCCCGCACGACATCGGTGATTTCCTGGTCGGCGTCATCAACCACGACCGCGAGCTGATACGCGAAGATCCCGTCCCTGCGGCGGATCACTACGTCACCCATCGAGCGCAACGGAAGCTCGCAGCGACCTTGAAATCGGTCTTCGACCGTCAGCGTTGCATCGTCGATGCGGAATCGGGTGGCGGTGGAACCGGGCTCGGTCCCAATCAGCACCGGTTTGTCCCTGCAGGTGCCCGGATATCCCCGATCCTCGTTCTCGAGCCGCAGTCGGCGTGGGCACGAGCACTCGAAGGTCAGCCCTTTCGAGCGCAGCCGCTCGGCCGCCGCCCGATAGAGCTCGGTTCGACGGCTCTGCCAGACGACCTCGCCGTCCCAGGTGAGACCGAAGGATTCGAGGGTACGCAGGATGGTGTCGGCGCAGCCCGGCACGACGCGGGGCGTGTCCAGGTCTTCCATGCGTAACAGCCAGCGCCCGCCGTGGTGGCGAGCGTCGAGGTAGCTACCGAGGGCCGCGACGAGCGACCCCAGGTGCAACGAGCCGGTGGGAGAGGGAGCGAAGCGGCCGACGTACGCCGGCGCGCCTGGCGGACGACTACCGGTAGCGGTCGTCGCGGTCGCCGTACTGACGCTCGCGCCGTTCACGGCGCTCCTGCGCTTCGATAGTGAGCGTGGCGACCGGGCGGGCTTCGAGGCGCTTGACCCCGATCTCTTCGCCGGTCTCGAGGCAATAGCCGTAGGAGCCATCCTCGGTACGCTTCAGCGCCTCGTCGATCTTTCGAATGAGCTTACGCTCGCGATCGCGCGTCCGCAGCTCGAGGCTGAACTCCTCCTCCTGCGTGGCGCGATCGTTGGGATCCGGGAAGTTGGCCGCTTCGTCCTTCATGTGATTGACGGTGCGGTCGACTTCCTCCATGAGGTCCTTTTTCCACGTCTGCAGGATGTTGCGGAAGTGCTCCAGCTGCTCCTTGTTCATGTACTGCTCGCCACGCTTGGCGATGTACGGCTGAACATTGCGCGGGCCGGCCAGGAGGCTGCCCGGTTCGTAGCTCTCGTCGTCGTCCGGTGCGGCGGCCGGCGGAGCGGCGTGCGCGGCGCTCGAGCGCGCCGGGGCGGCGGCGGCCTTCGACGCCACGCTCGTAGCGGGCGGCGGGGCTACCGGTTCTTCAGCCGCGCGAGACGCGGTAGCGACAGTTTCGATATCCGTGGATGAGGTGGCGGAGCGGGAGCCAGGAACTTTCTTCGGAGCAGGTGACACGGGTACAGGTTTCCTCACGGGTGCGGCGGCGGCGCTGGCGGCCTTGGGGCGCTCGGCGGGCCGGCGAGCTTCGGCCTTTCGCGCGACCGGCCTGGCCGCCGGCTTCTTGGCCTTGGCAGACTTGGGCGCGGGACGTTTGGCCGTCATCATTCGCTCCTCAAAAGCAGTCTGGCTTGTGAAGGACGCGGGATTATACCGGCCGACTTTCGCATGTAAACGGGTGAAAAACGCCTCCAGAATCAGGATTCTCGTGCCGACCGCCCCCGATTGCGGGCGCCGGGGCGGTTTTTGTCACGGTAGAGCCACCTGCGGGGCGGGATTCCACCCGTCCTGACGGCGCTCGGCCACGACGGTCGTATAGATTCCGCCTCGAACGTTAAAACGGGCGGTCAACCGCATGAAACGCGCATGTATCGCGCCATCGAGGCGGTCGACGATCTCGTTCGTTACGGCTTCGTGGAATGCGCCCCGGTCGCGGAACGACCAGATATACAGCTTCAGCGACTTCAACTCCACGCACAAACGGTCGGGCACGTACTCCAGTTCCAGTGTCGCGAAATCCGGCTGGCCGGTCACCGGACACAGACACGTGAACTCGGGCAGCGTCATGCGGATGGTGTAGTCGCGCTCCGGCGCCGGGTTCGCGAAGGTTGCAAGCTCGCCGGAAGGCCCGCTGGCGTTTCGATTCAGCTCGACAGTGCTCACGACGCGTCGATCGCTCCGATGGGTGTTGAACTCGTGACAATTACCTTACACTACGCGCCGCCGACGTGCGTGAGCGCGCTGGCTACGAAGCGACGCTGCGTTCGGGCGTAGCTACGCGAAAACGCAGGCGGCGAAAACCACGCTTTTTGCCGCCGGGAACAACGCCACAGTTACGAAAAAAGCGCTTCCAGCGACTTTTTTCGAATGATACAGAGTATGCGGCTGACCAAGATCAAGCTCGCCGGTTTCAAGTCTTTCGTCGATCCCACCCACGTCACTTTTCCCAGCAATCTCTCCGGAATCGTAGGCCCCAACGGCTGCGGCAAATCGAACGTCATCGATGCCGTGCGCTGGGTCATGGGCGAGCTGTCGGCGAAGCATCTGCGCGGCGACTCGATGGCGGACGTCATTTTCAACGGTTCCACTTCGCGCAAGCCCGTGGGCGCAGCTTCCGTCGAGCTCGTCTTCGATAATTCGGACGGCAAGCTTGGGGGCGCGTACGCCAGTTACAATGAGGTGGCGCTGAAACGTCAGGTGGAACGGGACGGCAGCTCCGGTTACTTCCTGAACGGCATCCGCTGCCGCCGCAAGGACATCACGCAGCTCTTCCTCGGCACCGGCCTCGGTTCGCGCAGTTACGCGATCATCGAGCAAGGCATGATCTCGCGTGTCATCGAGAGCAAGCCCGAAGACATGCGCGCCTTCGTCGAAGAGGCCGCGGGCATCTCGCGTTACAAGGAGCGGCGCAAGGAGACGGAAGCCCGCATCCGCGACACACGCGAGAATCTCGAACGACTTCAGGACGTTCGCGACGAAGTCGAGAAACAGATTCGACATCTGCAGCGCCAGGCGGCCACCGCCCGCCGCTACCAGAACTTCAAGGAGCAGGAGCGCCGCCTCACGGCGGAAGTGCTGGCCCTTCGCCTGCGCGAGCTCGATAGCGGCACCGAAGTGCACGACAGCGCCGTGCGGGAATGCGACCTCGCAATGCAGGCCGCCCTGGCCGACCAGCGCTCCGCCGAAGCCGCCATCGAAAAGCAGCGCGCGTTCCACACGGAACAGAGCGAGCGCGTGTCCGGCGTGCAGGGCCGGTACTACGAGATCGGCGCGGAAATCTCCCGCACCGAGCAGACCATCGAGCACACGCGGCAGCTGCGCGATCGCCAGAAGAACGATCTCGCTCAGTCGCGCGGCACGCTGAACGAGACGGCGCTGCATATAGAGCGCGACGAGAAGCAACTCGCCGACCTGCGCGCCGAGCTTGAAGAGCTCGAACCGCAGCTCGAAACCTCGCAGCTCACTGAAGAGTCGGCCGCTATCGCGTACGCCGATGCCGAACAGGCGCTGCAGCTGTGGCAGCAGACCTGGGAAGATTTCAACCGCTCGCTCGGCGCCGCGCACCAGACCACGCAGGTCGAGCGTGCCCGCATCGAGCAGCTCGAAAACCAGCTGCGCCGCTTCGTGACCCAGGCGGATCGCCTCGCCCTCGAGCGCGAGACGCTGGCCGCGCAGAGCCCGGACGAACAGCTTGCCGTGCTCGCGGAGGGTGAGGCGCAGGCGCGCCTCACGAGCGAAGAACTGGCGGACACGCTGGCTCGCGCCCTTGAAGTGGTACAGACGCTGCGTTCCGAGCAGCTCACCATCGAAGCCCGCCTCGAGCAGTCGCGCAACGATCGCGAGCGCAAGCGTTCGGAGCTGATGTCGCTCGAAGCGCTGCAGAAAGCCGCGCTCAGCCATCAAGCCGGCAAAGCGGCGGACTGGCTCGCCGGTCGCGGCCTCGCGCAGAACACCCGCGTCGGCCAGACGCTCGAAGTGGAGCAGGGCTGGGAGCGCGCCGTCGAAACCGCGCTCGGCGATTATCTCGAAGCCGTTTGCGTCGACCGCCTCGAAGACGTGGCGGGTGCGCTCGATGGGTTCAACAGCGGCCGGCTCGCGCTGGTCGAGCCGAGCGAAGTCGCGGATCTCAGCCAGCCGGGCAGCCTCGCCTCGAAGGTGAAGGGTCCTGCCGCGGTCGTTGGCCCGCTCACGGAAGTGATCACCGCGGACACGTTGTCGGAAGCACTTGCCGCCCGCGCGACGCTGCCGCCGGGGAAGTCCATCATCACCCGGCAGGGCGAATGGCTCGGCCGCAACTGGCTACGCATCAGCCGTGGTGAGGATCGCCACACGGGCGTCATCGAGCGCGAGCACCGCCTCAAGTCGCTCCGCGCGGAATTCGACGTCGCGGAAGAGCGCGTCAAAGGCATGGAGTCGCAGCTCGGCTCCGTACGCCAGTCACTCTCGGACGCGGAGCGCCAGCGCGACAGCGCGCAGGCCGGCATCCAGGGCGCTCACCGGCAACACACCGATCTGCTCGGTCAGCTCGAAGCGACGCGTGCCCGGGCGCAAGAATCGGCCCTGCGCCGCGCCCGCCTCGAAGCCGAAGGGGCCGACGTCGCGCGCGAAATCGGCGTTGCGCAGGAGGCCTTGGGGCGCGCGCGAGCCGAGCTCGATCGCGGCCTGACGACGCTCGGCGAGCTCGATTCGCGTCGCCCGGATCTGGAATACGAGCGCGAAGAGCGGCGCGAGACCGTCGCCTCTCGCCGCGCCGCCGCCCAGCAGGCGCAGCTTCTGGCGCGCGACCTGCTCGTGCGCATGGAGTCGCGTCGCTCCACCGAAAGCTCGGTGAGCGTGGGCCTGGCTCGCATGACGGAGCAGCGGGCGCAACTCACCCAGCGTGTGGCCGAGCTCGAACGCGAGCTCGCGAATGGCGATGCGCCCATCGAAGAGCTGCGCGTCCGCCTCGACGACGCGCTCGCGCGCCGTCTCGAAGTGGAAAGCGAGCTGTCGACCGCCCGCCGTGGCCTCGAAGAGGCCGAGAACGAGCTGCGCGAGCTCGACGAATCCCGCCTCGAAGCCGAGCACCGCGTGAACACCGCGCGTGAGGCGATGGAGGCCGCGAAACTCGCCGCGCAGGAAACGCGCGTGCGACGCGAATCCATCGCGGAGCAGTTTGCCGCCACGCGTTTCGAGCTCGGTGAGATCCAGCTCGGCCTGCCGGGCGACGCGAGCGTCGTGGTGTGGGAAGAGAATCTGAAAGGCGTTCAGAGCGACATCGAACGCCTCGGCCAGGTGAACCTCGCGGCCATCGACGAGCTGAAGGAACAGACCGAGCGCAAGGAATACCTCGACAGCCAGTTCAACGATCTCACCTCGGCGCTCGACACACTCGAAGACGCCATGAAGAAGATCGACAAGGAAACGCGCACCCGCTTCGAGGAAACGTTCAACAAGATCAACACCGGGCTGCAGGAGAAATTCCCGCGCCTGTTTGGCGGCGGTCACGCGTATCTCGAAGTGAACGGCGACGATCCGCTGCTGGGCATCTCGATCATGGCGCGGCCACCCGGCAAGCGAAACAGCACCATCCACCAGCTCTCGGGCGGTGAGAAGGCGCTGACGGCCGTGGCGCTCGTGTTCTCGATCTTCGACCTGAATCCCGCGCCGTTCTGTCTGCTCGACGAGGTGGACGCGCCGCTCGACGAGCACAACGTCGGCCGCTTCTGCGACATCGTGAAAGAGATGTCCCAGCGCGTGCAGTTCATCTTCATCACCCACAACAAGACCACGATGGAGCTTGCCTCGCAGCTCATCGGCGTCACCATGAACGAGCCCGGCGTGTCGCGCCTCGTCGCGGTGGACGTCGACGAAGCCGTGCGGCTCGCCGCGGTCTGAACGGAAGGGCTTGGCTCACAATGCCCGAGTTGCGCTGGACACTGCTCATCCTCGGGGCGCTGTTCGTCGGCGGCCTTGCGCTGTGGGAATGGCGCCGGCAGCGGTACGCACGCGGCTCGCATAACGCGCTGGCCCCGGCCGCCGGTGCTGGCGGACGTGAGGGCGAGCGCATCTCGCCCACGTTCGGGGGCGATGCCGAAGTCTCATTCGAAAGCCCCGCGGCCCACATGCCGGCACGCGGCACGTTCCGCGAGCCGACGCTCACCTTCCCGGAAGTTGCGGTCCAGGTGCCGAACGATTCGCGCGACCGCTTCGTCGACCCGCCGGTCGTCGAGCTGGACGATGAGGATCTCGACCGGCTGAAAGTCGAAGACGAAGCGGCGGTGGATGAGTTCTCCACGCCGGCGAGCGAGGAGTTCGCCGAGGCGAGCGAAAACGAAACGTCGCCGCCGGTCGAACCGATGATTCCGAAGCTGTCGGCCGCCGTTGCCGCGCCCACCCTGGCGCCGCCGGGCGCGCGGGTATTCGACGCGCACGAGGAGCCGACGACGCGCTTCGATGCCTCCGTGCCCGCACCCGCCTCGGCAATGGCCGCTGCGCCGGGCTCGGATGCGCTGGACGAGGTCGGGCTTGAAGCGGCCGAACCCATCGTCGAGTGGCCGGAGGAGGACACGCGCAAGATCGTCGCGCTGCGCCTCGTCTCGGGCACCGGCGAGCGATTCCAGGGGCGCGCGGTCCGGCTGGCACTGGCCGCCGAAGGTTTCGTGCTCGGCAAATTCGAGATTTTCCACAAGCCCGGCCCGGATGCGCGCGCCGTCCTGAGCGCCGCAAGCCTCACCAAGCCCGGCACATTTTCTTTCGCGACAATCGACGCCCAGCGCTTCGGCGGCCTCAGCCTGTTCGCCGTGCTCCCCGGCCCGTTGTCGCCGCTCGCCACCTTCGATGAGTTGATGACGACCGCACGCGCCCTGAACGATCGGCTGCGCGGCGCGCTTCAGGACGAGCGCGGCGAGCCGCTGACCCCGATGCGCAGCGCGAACATTCGCGACAGCCTGACGGCGGCGGCCACCGCCGCGGCGCCCGTCGTTGGCGCGGCCGTACCGCCGCCCGTCGTGGGCAGCCCCGGCAGCACCACCCACGCGTAGAGCGCGCGCGACCCATGAGCGGTAAGAACGCAGGGAAATCCGCCGCCGCAAAGGCTAAAGCCGGCACAAGGTCCGAAGCCGGCGCAAGGGCCGAAGCCGGCACGGCGGCGGCCCGCGAACGCGTAGTGGCTCTGCGCAAGGAGATCGCGTATCACAATCGCCGCTACCACGAGCTCGACTCGCCCGAGATCACCGACGCCGATTTCGACGCGCGGATGCGCGAGCTGCGCGAGCTCGAAGCGCGGCACCCCGACCTCGTCACGCCGGATTCGCCGACCCAGCGAGTCGGTTCCACCCCGTCCGCGCGTTTCGCGAAAGTTCGCCACAGCGTCCCGATGCTTTCGCTCGGCAACGCCTTCAGCGAAGAGGACGTCACAGACTTCGTCGACAGAATCCGCAAGTTCCTGCGGCTCGCGGCGGATGAGCCGCTGATCTTCACCGCGGAGCCCAAGATCGACGGCCTGTCGATGTCGCTGCGCTACGAGCACGGCAAACTGGTAAAGGCCGCGACGCGCGGCGACGGCTACGAAGGCGAAGACGTCACCGCAAACGTCCGCACGCTGAAGCGTGTGCCTAAACAGCTGAAGGGTAAATTCCCCGACGTGTGCGAAGTACGCGGCGAGGTCTACATGACCAAGCCCGCCTTTCGAGCGCTGAACGAGCAACGCGCGAAGGAGGGCGAGCCGATCTTTGCGAACCCGCGCAACTCCGCCGCCGGATCGATCCGCCAGCTCGACGAGACCATCACCGCCAGCCGCGACCTCGGTTTCTTCGCGTACGCCTGGGGGGCGATGACCAAGATGCCCGCGGACACGCAGTCCGGCATGCTGAAGTGGTTCAAGTCCGTGGGCTTCGTGACAAACCCGCTGTGGCGTACCCGCGGCTCCGTCGAAGAGCTCATCGCTTTCCACACAGACATCGGTCTCGAGCGCGCCGAGCTCGAGTACGACATCGACGGCGTCGTCTACAAAGTCGACCGACTCGACTGGCAGGAGCGACTCGGCTTCGTCTCGCGCAATCCGCGCTGGGCCGTCGCTCACAAGTTCCCAGCGGAAAAAGCGACGACACTCGTCCGCGACATCGACATCCAGGTGGGCCGCACCGGCACCCTGACGCCAGTCGCGAAGCTCGAGCCCGTAACGGTCGGCGGCGTCGTAGTCCAGAACGCCACGCTCCACAATGCCGACTACATCGCCGAGCTCGATGTACGCATCGGCGACACCGTGACGATCCAACGTGCGGGGGACGTAATCCCGCAGGTGCTGGGCGTCGTGCTCGAAAAGCGCCCGACCGATGCGGACGGCGAATCAAAGCTCAAGCCCTACCAGTTCCCCCACAAGTGCCCGTGCCCGCTGCACACCCCCGTGGTGCGCGAAACAATCGCCAGCGGCGAAGAGGGCGCCCGCACCCGCTGCACCGGCGAGTTCGCCTGCCCCTTCCAGAAGACCGAACATCTGCGCCACTTCGTCTCGCGCCTGGCGTTCGACATCGAAGGCCTGGGCGAAAAACAAATCCAGTTCTTCTTCGAAAAGAAGTGGCTGCGGGAGCCGGCCGACATCTTCACACTCGAAGCGCGCAACAAGCGCGGCGAGCTGAACAGCGAAGCGCACGGCGAAGAAAAAGCCGCCGCGAACCTCGAGGAGCACGAAGGCTACGGCGACACCTCCGTACGCAATCTCTTCAGCGCGATCAACGCGCGACGCGCAATCTCCCTCGAACGCTTCATCTACGCGCTCGGCATCCGCAACATCGGCGAAACCACCGCCCGCGCGCTCGCACGCGGCTATGGCACCTGGCAAGCCTTCCACGACGCGAGCCTCCGCGTATCGAAAGACGACGCCGAGGCGCGTGCCGACATGGATGCCCTGGACCAGATCGGTGACACGGTAATCGACAGCATCGCCGCTTACTTCAAAGCCGACCGCAACGTAAAAATCGTCGAGAACCTGAAGAAGCACGTCGAAGTCCTCGACGCGGAAAAGCCCTCGCAGGACTCCCCGGTCACAGGCAAGACGATCGTGTTCACCGGAACACTGGAAAAGATGACGCGCGAAGAGGCGAAAGCCCTCGCGGAACGCCTGGGCGCAAAAGTCAGCGGCAGCGTGTCGAAGAAAACCGACTACGTGGTCGCCGGCGCCGAAGCCGGTTCGAAACTCAAGAAGGCCGCCGAACTCGGCGTAACCGTGCTCGAAGAACAACAGTTTCTGGATCTGGTGAAGGGCCGCTGACAAGCGGAAAGCCCTCAATCGCCGGGCGGCTAAGAGAGGCACGAGACGTGGTAGCCCCAAGGGCGGCGGCTCACTCGCAGAGGGTCTTGGCGGGGACGTCTGCGCGTAGGATTGCGCGCAGACGAGGCTCCGAGGGATCGGTCTAGCGGCCGGTCCCCGCCAAGACCCTCTGCGAGTGAGTCGCCGCCCTGCGACGGCGCCCAATCGTCTCGAGTGAGGCGCCGCCGCGCAAAGGACGGCGCCCCACGGTCTGAGTAAGTCTCTTACTTCTTTTCGGCAGGAGCAGAAGCAGCAGGCGCCGCAGCCGCGGGACCTGCGGCGGCAGGATCCGCAGCGGCAGGAGCCGCGCCACCCGCCGGTGCATTCTCGAGCTTCTTTTCCACCTTGGCCGTCTTCATCAGATCGTCCACATAGGTCTTGAACTTCTTCCCCTGAACCATCTGCTCGACCCGCTGCTTGACCTGGTCAAACTGGGGAGGCGCCACATCCCGAGTGCCCTCGAGCTTGATGATGTGCCACCCATACTGAGTCTGCACCGGCGCATGCGTGTACTCGCCGGCCTTCAGCGCCACAACCGCATCCGCGAACGGCTTCACCATGCGATCCGGCGTAAACCACCCAAGGTCGCCGCCATTCTCTTTGCTGTCCATGGACTCGCGCTTGGCGACGTCCTCGAACTTGGCGCCCTTGTCGAGCTCCGCAACCAGCTTCCCGGCAAACTGCTCCGTCGCCACGAGAATGTGCCGCGCGTGATATTCGAGCTTGGGCAGCTGCGCCACCTGCGTCTCGTACTCCGCCCGAAGCTCCTGATCCGTGGCCTTCCGGTCTTTCAGATACTTCTCGGAAACAGCCTGCTGAAGCACGTTCAATCGCTGCAGCTCGAGAAGCGCGGCCGTGTTCGCCTCTTTGGCGGTGCCGTCCTTCTCAGCCTGCTCGGCGATGACGCGTGCCCGAACCAGGTTATCGAGCACCTGATCCCGCTGTTCCGGCGTGAGCTCACTGGACGGCTTGTTGGCAATCCCCTTGGCGTAGAACTCGTAGAGGTCGCGATCGACAGGCTGCCCATCGACGATGGCGACCGGCGGGCTCTTGGGAGCCGAGGAGTCCTGCGCGCCCTTCTGCGAGCAGGCCGCAAGCAGCGCGGCTGCGAGCACAAGGAGGATCATCCGTTGAGATTTCATGCTGTGGTCTCAGTTGTTGGTGGATTGCGGGTCTTCTTCGGGCGTGCGGGCATCGATGTTGAGCGCGTGGATGTCGGTCTTCATGAGATCCGACACCGCAGCGAAAACAATCCGGTGCCGCTGAATCGCGGACTTGCCGCGAAACGCAGCGGCCGTAAGCCGCACGCGAAAATGTCCGCCTTCACGCGCGCCCGCGTGCCCGGCGTGTTTGGCGCTATCGTCGATGACGTCGAGCCGCGTAGGCGCAAGCTCTTTCTCGAGGGCCGCGCGGATGCGGCTGACGCGTTCGGCTGTCATGTGGGGTGCGTCAGGCCTGCGCGGAAGGGGCCTGAGGCTGCTGGCGCATGATCCAGAAGAACTGCGCGAACGTGAATATGAAGAGCACGACGATGAAGACGATCTTGGATTTCACCCAGGTCGCCTCGCTCGTGTTGAACGCGACGGCGAGATTGGCAATGCCGAGCAGCAGATAGAACAGCGCGCACACCACGTTCGCCCGGCGCCAGGTCGTGTCCGACACCTGCACGGCGGGCTCTTGCCCTTCGAGCGCCGCGCTCATGAGGCGCTGGAGCAGGGGCTGCTTGCCGATCCACAGGCTGCCGAGCAGGCAGATGCCGACGAGCCAGTAGAACACCGTAGGTTTCCACTGGATGAAGCGTTTATCGTGCAGAATAAGCGTGGCCGCGCCGAACACGAACACCAGAACGGCGCTCACCCCGTGCATCGTCGAGATGCGCCGGGTGCGCAGGTAGTCCACAGCGAGCATGACCGCCATCGCGACCATGATGGTGGCCGTGGCGACGTAGATGCCGCCCAGCACGTACGCGATGACGAATGCGATGACCGGCGCAAGCTCGAAAAGAAACTGCATGACTCGACTGGGAAGCCTCGGAAGATCGCCCCAAAAAATGGCCGCGTATGATAGCCCAATTGCCCCGCCGAACAGCCGGCCCGCGCGCCGAGCCGTCGGGCGGTCGTCCCGGCGCCTTCCGGCCGGGCCGCCGGTGAGCCCCGAGCGGTCATGAGCCAGTATTTCGAAGTCCATCCGGTGAATCCCCAGACGCGCCTGATCCGGCGCGCGGCGGACATCGTCCGGCAGGGTGGGGTCATCGCCTACCCGACGGACTCCTGCTACGCCCTGGGCTGCCATATCGGTGACAAGGACGCACTGGAGCGGGTCCGGCGGATCCGCCAGGCCGATCGTCATCATCATTTCACGCTCGTCTGCCGGGATTTGAGCGAGATCGGGCGTTACGCGCGGATTGACACGTGGCAGTTCCGGCTGCTGAAGGCCTGCACGCCGGGCGCCTACACCTTTCTGCTGCCGGCCACGAAAGAGACTCCCCGCCGCTTGCAGCACGAGAAGCGGCGGACTATCGGGATTCGCGTGCCGGATCACCCGGTGCCGCTGGCCCTTCTCGAGGAGCTAGGTGAGCCGCTCATGAGCTCGACGCTCATGCTCCCCGGGGATGAGCTGCCCCTGACGGACGGGCCCGAGATTCGGGCTCGGCTGGAGCACCAGATCGATGCGGTGATTGATGGGGGGCACTGCGGGCTGGAGCCGACTACGGTCGTTGATCTGGCTGTGAATCCTGCGGTGATTCTCAGGCGCGGGAAGGGTGAGCTCAGCCGGCTTGCCGGCATTGGAGTGGCTGAGTAGTAAATGGCTGTGCTCGCTGGCGGCAAAGCCGGGATTTCCGAGCCGTCCGGCGATTGAGGGCTTCCTCGAAGAGGCCCTCAATCGCCGGACGGCTGGCGGCGGGCCATCGCCGGCCAGTCCGTCACCCCGTTCAGCTATAATCCGCGCCGCCTTTTGCAGCCCGGTCTCGCCTTGAGAACAAACGTGCCCAGTCGCAGCCCGCGTTCCTCCGTCCCCCGATTGCCCCGATCTCAAGCTGCGCGTCCCGCGGCCCGCCCCACGGCCGCCCCGTGAGCGCGACTCCCCAGACTCGGCGCATCCTGTCCGGCATGCGGCCCACGGGGCCGCTGCATCTCGGCAACTACCACGGCGCCCTGCGTAACTGGGTCGAGCTGCAGTACCAGTACGAGTGCTATTTCTTCATCGCCGACTGGCACATGCTGACCACCGGTTATGAGGACACGACGCACCTTCAGGCAAACATCCGTAACGTCCTCATCGACTACCTTGCCGCCGGGCTGAACCCGGGCGTGGCCACGCTCTTCGTCCAGTCCCACGTGCCGGAGCACGCGGAACTGCACCTGCTGCTCTCGATGATCACTCCCCTCGGGTGGCTCGAGCGGGTGCCGACGTACAAGGACCAGCAGGAAGAACTGAAGGAAAAGGACCTCGCCACCTACGGCTTCCTGGGCTATCCGCTCCTGCAGAGCGCGGACATCCTCATCTACCGCCCGGCGTTCGTGCCGGTCGGCGAAGACCAGGTTTCGCATCTCGAGATCACGCGCGAGATCGCGCGCCGCTTCAATCATATCTACGGTCGCGAGCCGGACTTCGAGGTGAAGTCGGAGCTTGCCGTGAAGAGTCTCGGCGGCCGCAATTCGACCAGCTACAAGCAGCTGCGCCGCAAGTATCAGGAAACGGGCGACGTGGAGTCGCTCGAACGCGCGCGCGCGCTAGTGCAGTCGAACAACCGCATCACCGTGGCGGACAAGGAGCGGCTGCTGGGTTACCTCGAAGGCTCGGGCGTGACGATCCTGCCGGAGCCGCAGGTGATGCTTACGGCGACGCCGAAAGTGCCGGGGCTCGACGGGCGCAAGATGTCGAAGTCGTACGGGAACACGATCGGCCTGCGCGAAGATCCCGATGTCGTCGAGAAGAAAATGCGTACGATGCAGACGGACCCGGCGCGCGCCCGCCGCACCGATCCCGGTACGCCCGAGAAGTGCCCGGTCTGGGATCTGCACAAGCTCTACTCGGACGAGACGACGCGCGCCTGGGCCTATGAAGGCTGCAAGACAGCTGGTATCGGCTGCCTCGATTGCAAGAAGCCGGTCATCGACAAGGTGATCGAAGAGATCACCACCATGCGCAAGCGCGCGCAGGAATTTGAAGAGAGCCCGGAGCTGCTGAGGAACATCATTGCCGAAGGTGCGGAGAAAGCGCGCGAAACCGCGCGCGACACGCTCGACGAAGTGCGTCGGGCCATGCACCTCCGCGCGGATTAGAGCGTAGAGCATGGCGCGTAAACCAAAGCTCGAGCTCGTCGCCTCCAACGAGCCGGCGCCGCTTGCGGCACCGGAAGGAGTGCCGCGGCAAGTGGAAATGCCATTCGCCATGGTGAACGGGGAGCCCGTCACCGAGATGCCGAAGGACCTCTACATTCCGCCGCAGGCGCTCGAGGTGTTTCTCGAAGCGTTCGAAGGGCCGCTCGACCTGCTGCTGTATCTCATCCGCCGGCAGAACCTCGACATCCTCGATATTCCGCTGGCCGAGATCACGCGCCAGTACATGAAGTACATCGACGTGATGCAGGGCCTGCAGCTCGAGCTTGCGGGTGAGTACATGGTGATGGCCGCGACGCTGGCCGAGATCAAGTCGCGCATGCTGCTGCCCCGGCCGAAGCTCGATGGCGACGGCAGCGAGGAAGATCCGCGCGCGGAGCTCGTTCGCCGCCTGCAGGAATACGAGCGCTTCAAGCGAGCCGCTGAGGAAATCGACAAGCTGGAGCGTCTCGAGCGTGACACCTGGACCGCCGGCGCCGAGCTGAAGGACCGCAAAGTCGTTCGCCTGCTACCTCAGGTGACGCTGCAGGAGATGCTGCTCGCGTTCAAGGAAGTCGTCGTTCGCTCCGAGATGTTTTCGCATCATCATGTCGCTCGTGAGCGACTCTCGGTTCGCGAGCGGATGTCGAATATCCTCACGAGTCTCGAGCGGTCGAGTTTCCTGGAATTCGTGCACCTGTTCCGGCCCGAAGAGGGGCGGATGGGTGTTACGGTTACGTTCATCGCCATCCTCGAGTTGATGCGCGAGGGGCTGATCGAGATCGTGCAGGCCGAGCCGTACTCGCCGATCCACCTGCGCGCCGCGCCGGACAAGCGCACCCTGCGGCTCGTGGCGAACAACGAGACGCCGGAGCAGGTGGCGCATGCCGCCGCGGTGGGCGAGACGGTGCTCGAGGAAGTGGTGGCGGAACGCACCGAGGCGGAAGCCGTCTCGCTCGCCGCCGACGTGGGATTCGTGGACGACGATGACGTCGTCGAGGAAGAGATCGACGAGTTCGGTCTCGATGACATCAAGGTGCCGGTGGTCGACCTGGGCAAGACCGATTTCCGCAAGGCGACGCCGGGCGAGCTGGACGAAGTGGACGACGCAGGGGTCGCCGACCTCGATGCAGTGGATGACAAGTCGCCGCCAGATGAGGGGCGCTAATGAGCGATAACTACTTCAAGAACGTGGTGGAAGCGGCATTGCTGGCCGCGGGCCGCCCATTGCAGCTCAGCGAGATCGCGGAGCTGTTCGAAGAGAATGCGCGGCCGGAGCTCGATGTGCTGCGCGCGGCGCTCGACGCGCTCGGCGCGGATTACAGCAGCCGCGGCATTGAGCTGAAGGAAACCGCCACCGGTTTTCGCATCCAGGTGCGCAAGGAGATGGCGAACGAGGTTTCGCGTCTCTGGCCGGAGCGGCCGCCGAAGTATTCGCGCGCGTTGCTCGAAACGCTGGCGCTCATTGCCTATCGGCAGCCGATCACACGCGGCGAAATCGAAGCGGTGCGCGGCGTGGCGGTGAACCCCAACATCATCAAGACCGTGATCGAGCGCAACTGGGTGCGAGTCGTCGGCACGCGTGATGTGCCGGGGCGCCCGGAACTGCTCGGCACCACCAAGGATTTCCTCGACTACTTCGGCCTGCGCGCGCTCGATGAGCTGCCGCCGCTCGCCGAGCTGAAGGCGATGGGCGAGATCAACCTGCAGCTCGATCTTGCGAAGCGCGGCGACTCGGGCTCGGACGACGGGTCGGGTTCCAGTGGCGCGAATGGCGCGGGCGAGGGCGGTAGTGCCGGCGACACGCCGGGCGACAGTTCCGCTGCCGCGGCGAGTGCTGTTGCCGCAGCCGGCGTGATTGCCGTGGTGGCCGTAGCCGACGCCGAGGACGCCGGCCTCGCAAATGAGGCCGCCTCCGCGGCGACCCGCGACGACGCAGTTGACGAAGCCACCTCCGCAGCGGCCGAAGATCTCACCGAGGTCGCGACGGCCGACGCCGCCGCAACTCGCGACGACGCCCCATCGGAGCCCCTCGTCGAACTGGTCAGCGACGAACCGTTCGTCGCGTACGAACACGAGCTCCATTCCGTCACCATCACCCACGTCGACGTCGAATCCGACCCGGGTGAGGTGACCGTCCAAGTCGAAGCCGTCAGCGGCGCCTCATCCGACGACGACGATGCCGCTGACGACGACGACGAGCTCTCGGCCGGTCCGCAGTCCTCGACAGAACTGGTCGCCGCGCCGCGCGACCGCGACGACTGACGTCGTGGCCGCTCGCGGCCGCAACTCCCCGGGTGGCGGCGCACGTCGTGGCGCCGCCCGCCCCGGAGCCCAGCGCGGTTTCAAATCCCCCAACGTATCAAGCGACCGTGCAAGCGGCCCGCGCCCCGATGGCGCGCGCGCTCGGCCACGTTCCGACGGTCCGCAACGCGCCGAGTTGCCGCGACGCGCATCGCGGCCGCCACGCGCCGAACAACGCCCATCGACGCCGACGCATCGCGCGCCGGCGCCACAACAAGCCGCGCATGGCGAGCCGGAACGTCTTCAGAAAGTGCTCGCCCGCATGGGCGTCGCCTCGCGTCGCGAGGCGGAGGAGTGGATCCGCGCAGGTCGGCTCACCGTCAACGGCGAGCCTGCCGTGCTCGGCACGCGCGTGGGCCGCAGCGACCATCTGCGTCTCGATGGCCGGCTCATCCACCGCCATGAAGTCGCCTCCGGCCAAGTCTACCTGTGCCATCGCTCGCCCGGCGAAAACCTGCGCACGCCCGAGGAGCCCTCCGAACATCTGGCGCTGACCGATCGGCTGCCGCGCCGTGCCGGCAACCGCTTCATCCCCATCAGTCCCATGCCGCGCATCGATGGCGGTCTCGAGATCGTCAGCTCCGATGGCGGTCTCGCCATGCGGCTCCAGCGTACCGTGCATTCGTTGCCGAGCGAGTTCAGCGTGCGCGTGAAGGGCGAGCTCGAAGAGCCGGCGCTGAGCTCGATCATGAAAGGCGAGCTCGATCGCGGCGTACGCCTGCAGGTGGAAAGCTGCGAGCCCGGCGGCGGCGAAGCCGCCAACCGCTGGTACACCATCGTTGCCCGCGGCGGCAGCGGCAAGGACATCCGGCAACTTTTCGAGCGCCATGGGGCGCTGGTGAGTCGGGTGCTGCGCACGAGGATCGGCACGCTCGTGCTCGACCGGCTGCTGTCGCGCGGCCAGTTCCGCCCGCTCACGCAGGACGAGATCCAATCCCTGATAGCGTCGCCGGAACTCGTTCGATCGGAAAAAATCGTCTCCTGACGATTCTTTCGAGACCCCACACTCGGGCATCCTGCGGCCGGACTCCGGGCGCGTCGAAGTAGCTCCGGTCGCCGGATTCTTGTTTCTGGGGATCGCGTTCGTCGCGTGGCGGTTCGGAGTCCGCCACTACACGTCGACAGGCAGCTGACCGGGGCGCGCAGCCGACTCAGCGCGGCGGTTGCGCGTCGAATCTCTGCCCGGTGATGCCGCGACTCGCGGGGCCGAGCAGGGCCAGATAGGGATTCACTATCGCTTCCGGCGGCGTCATGGTGTTCGGATTCTCGGACGGATAGGCCTGCAAGCGCATCGACGTGCGCGTCGCACCCGGATTCAGCGTGTTCACGCGCACGTGCGACACGTTCTCCAGCTCCTGCGCGAGGACGTCCGACAGCCCTTCGATCGCGCACTTCGACACCGCATAGGCGCCCCAGAACGCCCGCGCCTTGCGCCCGACACCGCTCGACGTGAAGATGATCGACGCATCGTCCGAGCGGCGGAGCAAGGGTAGCAGCACGTGCGTAAGTGCGAACGCCGCAGTCACGTTGACGTGCATCACGCGATACCACGTGGGCACATCGTAGTGATCGATGGGCGCCAGCATGCCGAGGATGCCCGCGTTGTGAACCAGCCCGTCGAGCCGCCCGTAGCGCTCCATCATTGCCGACGCGAGCGTGTCGTAGTCCGACGCCACGGCCTTCTCGAGATCGAACGGTGCGATGACGGCTTCCGCGCCGCCGGCCGCTTCGATCTGCGCATGCACCGCTTCGAGCCGCTTCACGTTGCGCCCGACGAGCACGACGGTGGCGCCGTGCGTGGCACACGCGAGCGCCAGCGCCTGGCCGATGCCGCGAGTGGGCCCGGTGATCGCGATGATGCGGCCCGACAGCTCATCGGAGCTGATGGAAACGTTGCGAGGATCGAAAGTCGTGTTCATTTGGATCGAGCCGATTCTTCAGTGTCGGGGGCCGGCGGAGCGACGGCACGCGCGAGCTGCGCAATCGGCTCCATGGTGGGAATCGCGGCATCCGCGGTGACACCGAGCTCCGGAAAGCGCCGCGCTTGCGGCAGCACCTGGCGTTCGAGCGAACCAACAGCGGAGTTGTACGCGCCGACCGCGCTGTTCAGCTGCTTGCCCAGCTTCTCCAGGTGCGAGATGAAGGAGTTGAGGCGGCGATACAGCTCCTGCCCCATCTCATGAATCACGGCGGCGTTCTCGGCGACGTCCGACTGCCGCCAGCCGTAGGCAACGGTCTTGAGCAAGGCGATGAGCGTTGAGGGTGTCGCGAGAATCACGCCCGCCTTGAGCGCGGTGTCGAGCAGGTCCGGCCGTTCGGCCAGCGCGGAGCTCAGGAACTGGTCCCCGGGCAGGAACAGCACCGCGAACTCGGGGCTGGTCTCGAACTGCGCCCAGTAACTCTTCGTGCCGAGCTGGCGCACGCGGGTCTCGACGTGCTGAGCGTGGCGCTTCAGCGCGATCCCGCGGGCCTCGTCCGACGTGGCTTCGATCGCTTCGAGGTACGCATCGAGGGGCGCTTTCGCGTCGACCACCAGTGTGCGCTTTTCCGGCAGGTGAATGACCATGTCCGGGCGTAGCACGCCGTCCTCGAGCGCGAGGCTCAACTGTTCCGTGAAGTCGCAGTGCTCGGCCAGGCCGGCGAGCTCGACCACGCGGCGCAGAGTCATTTCGCCCCAGCGTCCCCGCACCTCGGGCCGGCGCAGTGCCGTGACGAGGTTGCGCGTCTCCCGTTGCAGCTGGGCGTGACCGCCGGCGAGGCCTTCGATCTGCGTGCGCAGGGTCGAGAAGGCGTCGCGGCGTTCGCGTTCGATGGCCTGCACCTGCTGCTCGGTGCGTTCGAGCGCGGTCTTCAACGGCGCGACGAGCTGCGCGATGGCGGTCTCGCGTTCCTTGAGCGAGTTATCGGCGACCAGGTGGTCGCGGTTCATCGTTTCGCGCGCGAGGCGCAGGAACGTTTCGCTGTTGGCACGCAGGGATTCGCCGGCGAGGGTGTCGAACGCGACCCGCAGACGGGCCTCCGACTGCTCCAGCGCGGCGACGCGTTCGCTCTCGGATCGGACTTCCGTCTCGCGGCGGACGCGCTCGCCTTCGAGCTCGATCCGCAGCGTTTGCTTCTCGCCGCTGGCGCGCAGCGTGGCGATGAGGTAACCGAGCGCGAGCCCGACTGCGAGCGCAACGAGGGCGACGATCAAGCTGGTCAACCGCGCTCCAGGTGAACCAGGTAATTGATGGACGGATCCCGCGTGAGCGTGCACTGGTCCGTGAACGGGTTGAAGTCGAGCCCCGCCACGTCGCGCAGATGCAGCCCCGCCGAGCGCCCCCACGCCGCGAGCTCGGCAGGCCGGATCAGCCGCTCGTACTCGTGCGTGCCGGGCGGAATGAGCTTCATCACGTATTCCGCGCCGACGATTGCGAGCAGGAACGACTTGAGATTGCGGTTGATGGTGGAAATGAACACCGAGCCGCCGGGACGCGTCAGCTTCGCGAGCGTGGCGACGGTGCCGGCGGGGTTCGGAACGTGCTCCAGCATTTCCATGCAGGTGACGACGTCGAACTGGCCGGCGTGAGTGGCGAGCAGCGATTCCGCGTCCGCCACACGATATTCGATGGGCAGGTTCTGTTCGGCCGCATGCAGGCGCGCGACCTCGATCATGCCCTCCGCAAGATCGACGCCGGTCACTTTCGCACCCGCCTGAAACAATGCTTCGCAGAGGAGCCCGCCGCCGCAGCCGACGTCGAGCACGCGGGCATTCAGCAGCCTCGCGCGATCCGCGACAAACTTCGCGCGCACGGGATTCAGGATGTGCAGCGGCTTGAACTCCCCCTTCGCATCCCAGAAGCGATGCGCGAGGGCGTCGAATTTGCCCACTTCCGCGGCGTCGGAGGTCGCGTGCGTCGAAGCGGTGGCGTTCATGCGTTGGCTCCTGATTGAACCCGGTCGGCCCATTGGCGGGCTTGCTGGCGCAGCTCGCGTTCGTCGAAGGCGAGAAGCTGCGATTCGCTCACGGCAGCGCGGCCGCCGGTCCACACGTCCGTGATCTCGCGTCGCGTGGCGCCGAACAGCACGGCATTCGCAACGGAAGTAAAAGATTCGCACGGCAGATTGCCAAGGTCGACGCAGACGAGGTCCGCCGACTTGCCCGGCTCGATCGAGCCGCAGAGACCGCCGAGGCCGAGCGCCATGGCGCCGCCCAAGGTTGCCGCGCTCAATGCATCCGCCGCGCCGATGCCGCCGTCGCCGCCCGCCAGCAACGCGGCGAGCCGCGCTTCGGCCAGCAGATCGAACGCGCCGCTTGCGACGGGTGAATCAGACCCCAGCCCCACGAGCACACCGGACTGAAGCAGTGCAGGCACCGCGCAGCTGCCACTGCCGAGGCGCAAATCCGCTTGCGGGCAGGCGACGACGGCGAGGCCGGAAGTGCGCGCAAGCTCGAGATCGGCGGGTTCGACGTGATTCATGTGCACGGCGGTGAAGCCGGGCCGGAGCAGCCCGAGTTTCCCGAGCCGCTGCAGCGGGCGCATGCCGTGCTGGTTCACGCTGTCGTGTATTTCCAGCGCCGTTTCGTGCACGGGCATGGCGATGCGCGCGTCCAGCTCGTCCGCGACTCTGCGCAAATGCGCGAGCGTCGAATCGCCGATGGCATAGGGCGGCGGCGGCGCGAAGTAGAACGAGATCCAAGGATCGGTGCGGTAGTCATCCCACAAATGAGCCGCGCGATCGAAGTGTGCGGCCGAGCTCGGCGCCCAGTGACTTGCTGTTTCGGAAACGGGGAGGCCGATGGCCGCATGCACGCGTGCTTCGGCCGCCGCGCGAGCGGCTTCCTCGGGGAACAGGTACGCGTCGCTGAACGCGGTGATTCCCGCGCGCAGCATCTCCGCGATGGCCAGCTGCGTGCCTTCGCGCACGAAGTCGGGGCTCACCATGCTTTCGGCCGGCGCCACCGTTTCACGCTGCCAGCGCAGCACGGGCCCGTGGACCGGAAGTCCCCGCATCAGCGCCATCGAAGCGCGCGTGTGCGCGTTGACGAAGCCGGGCAGCAATGCGTGCGAACCGCGGGAAATACGCTCCCGCGCATCGAACCGGGCCTCGAGCTGTGCGACCGGCCCCACCGCTACGATGCGCCCGGCGCGGATCGCGACCGCGTGCCCTTCGAGCGGGGACGTTGGCCGGCGCAATAGGCAGCAGCCAGCGGGGCGTGATCAGGAGGTCGGCGGGTTCCATGGCGGCGCGAATAGCGGGAAATATGTGGAAATAAAGCGGGCGGAGTATATCGGGGGCGGGATTTCGACGCCTCATCGCGACGCTTTTTTCGACCGCTTCGCCGGGCTGACTGAAACAGTCAATGAACTGTCCCAAATGAAGCGATGAGCCGCGCTGGTATGCTAAAGTTCGCCTTTCCCCAAGCGCCTGGATCGAATGTCGGAAATCGCTCGCGAAATCGTGCTGGTCAATCTCGAAGACGAGATGCGGCAGTCCTACCTCGACTATGCGATGAGCGTTATCGTCGGGCGCGCGCTGCCCGACGTGCGCGACGGGCTGAAGCCCGTTCATCGCCGTGTGCTCTTCGCCATGCGGGAGCTGTCGAACGACTGGAACAAGGCCTACAAGAAGTCGGCGCGCATCGTCGGCGACGTCATCGGCAAGTACCATCCGCACGGCGAAAGCGCCGTGTACGACACGATGGTGCGCATGGCGCAGACTTTCTCGATGCGCTACATGCTCGTCGACGGCCAGGGCAACTTCGGCTCGGTCGACGGCGATATGCCGGCGGCCATGCGCTATACCGAGGTGCGCCTGTCGCGCCTCGCGCATGAGCTGATCGCCGACATCGAGAAGGAGACGGTCGATTTCGTCCCGAACTACGACGAGACCGAGCACGAGCCTTCCGTCCTGCCCACCCGCGTACCGAACCTGCTCATCAACGGGCAGACGGGCATCGCGGTCGGCATGGCCACGAATATTCCGCCGCACAATTTCACCGAGATCGTGAACGCGTGCCTGGCGATCCTCGATGACGCGAACATCACGCTCGCGGGCCTGATGCAGCATGTGCCGGGCCCGGATTTCCCGACCGCCGGCATCATCAACGGCGCGCAGGAAATCGCCACGGCGTATCGCACCGGCCGCGGCCGCCTTTCGATCCGCGCCCGCACGCACTTCGAAGACATCGGCAAGGGCGAGCGGCAGGCGATCATCGTTACCGAGCTGCCGTACCAGGTGAACAAGGCGCGGCTGCTCGAGCGCATCGCGGACCTGGTTCGCGGCAAGAACATCGACGGCATTTCGGAGTTGCGTGACGAGTCGGACAAGGACGGCATGCGTGTCGTCATCGAGCTCAAGCGTGGCGAGATCGCGGACATCGTCCTGAACAATCTCTACGCGCAGACGCCGATGGAAACCGTGTTCGGCATGAACATGGTCGCGCTCCAGGAAGGGCAGCCGAAGCTGCTGGGCCTGCGCGAAATGCTGGATGCGTTCCTGCGCCACCGTCGCGAGATCGTCACCCGGCGTACCATTTTCGACCTCGCGAAGGCGCGCGAGCGGGCGCACATCCTCGAAGGCCTCGCGGTCGCGCTTGCCAATATCGATGACGTGATCGCGCTCATTCGCGCCGCGCAGTCGCCGGCCGAAGCGCGGGAAGGGTTGCTGGCGCGGACGTGGCCGTGCGGCATCGTGCCGCAGCTCCTCGAGCGCGCCGGCGCGATCTCGACGCGGCCGGCCGGTCTCAGCGCCGATCTCGGCATGCACGGCGGGGCCTACCGGCTCTCCGAAGCGCAGGCCCAGGCGATTCTCGACATGCGGCTGCATCGCCTCACGGGGCTGGAGCAGGATAAGATCCTCGAAGAGTTCAAAGATCTGTTGGTGCGCATTGCGGACCTGAGCGACATCCTGGCGCGCCCGGAGCGGCTCACGCAGGTGATCCGCGACGAGCTCATCGAGGTGCGCGAGCAGTTCGGCGATGCGCGTCGCACCGAGATCAATCTCGATCATCTGGATCTCAGCACCGAAGATCTGATCGAACCGCAAGATGTCGTCGTTACACTCTCTCATGCCGGATATGCGAAGTCGCAACCGGTCACGGAGTATCAGACTCAGCGTCGTGGCGGCCGTGGCAAAGCGGCCACCGCAGTCAAGGACGAAGATTTCGTGGAGAAACTATTCGTGGCACATACTCATGACACCGTTCTGTGTTTCTCGAACCGCGGCAAGGTTTACTGGCTGAAGGTTTACGAGCTGCCCCAGGCAGGTCGCGGCGCTCGCGGCAAACCCATGGTCAACCTGTTGCCGCTCGAAGAGGGCGAGAAGATCAACGCCGTGCTGCCGGTGAAGCAGTACGACGAGCAGCACTTCGTGTTCATGGCGACCAGCCAGGGCACGGTAAAGAAGACGCCGCTCACCGCGTTCTCGCGTCCTCGCACGACGGGCATCATCGCGCTCGATCTGGCCGAGGGCGACAAGCTCGTCGGCGTCGGCCTCACCGACGGCACGAAGGAAATTCTGCTCGTGTCGAGCGGCGGCAAGTCCATCCGCTTCAACGAGAGCGAAGTGCGGCAGATGGGCCGCGAAGCGGCGGGCGTTCGCGGCATCAAGCTCAGCGAAGGTCACGAGGTTGTCGGGCTCATCGTCATTGGCGAGGGCAACATCCTTACGGCGTCCGAGAATGGTTACGGCAAGCTGACACCGCTCGATGATTTCCCGGCGCATGGCCGCGGCGGCCAGGGCGTGATCGCCTTGCAGACCACCGATCGCAACGGTGCGACCGTGGCCGCGCTACAGGTCACCCAGGGACAGGAAGTGATGCTCATCAGCTCCACCGGCACGCTGGTGCGGACTCCTGTTGATGAAATCTCGGTGGTGGGTCGAAACACGCAGGGCGTGCGGCTCATTCGCCTCGGCGAAGGCGAGCGGCTCGTCGGTGTCGAGCGCGTTGATGAGTCGCTCGAAGTCACCGCCGAGGGCGAAGGCTCCGAAGGCGGCACGGGCGAAGCCCCGCCTGCCGGCGAAACGCCTCCGACGGACGCGCCGCAGAACTGACTTTCTCGGCCGCCCGGCGATTGAGGGCTTCTCGAGAGGCTCTCAATCGCCGGGCGGCTGACGAAGGCCCCCGCGAGCGCGCGTCTCGCCACGAGAGCTTTTAGGGCAGCTAAAAAAACCCTTCGCTGCTAATATCGCGCACTCCCTGATTACTCCCCGAAAGGGAAATTACCGTGCGCGTTTTCAATTTCGCCGCGGGGCCCGCTACGTTGCCCCTTGAAGTCCTGGAGCAGGCCCGTGAGGAACTGCTCGACTGGCAGGGCTCCGGCATGTCCGTGATGGAAGTGAGCCATCGCGGCAAGGCTTTCGTGGCCTGTGCCGAGGAAGCGGAAAGCGTGCTTCGCGAAATTCTCGGCGTGCCGGCAAGCTACAAGGTTCTGTTCCTTCAGGGCAGCGCCACCGGTCAGTTCGCCGCCGTGCCGATGAACCTGACGACGCCGGAATCCACGGTCGACTACCTCAACACGGGCGCCTGGTCGAAGAAGGCGCTCGGCGAAGCGAAGCGCTTCTGCAAGGTGAACGTGGCGGCGGATGAAGCCGCGTCGAACTATTCGACAGTGCCGGAGCAGGGCGCCCTCAAGCTCACGCCGGGCGCGGCGTATGTGCACTACACCTCCAACGAGACCATCGGCGGTGTCGAATTTCCGTACGTGCCGCGGACGAACGGTGTGCCGCTCGTGGCGGACATGTCGTCGAACATTCTTTCGCGTCCGATGGACGTGACTCAGTTCGGCATCATCTACGCGAGCGCGCAGAAGAACATCGGTCCATCGGGTCTTGCGGTGGTCATCGTTCGCGAAGATCTGCTCGGCAAGGCGCGCACGGCCATGCCGTCGATCCTCGACTACAAGGACATGGCCGCGAACGGCTCCATGTCGAACACGCCGCCGACCTTTGGCTGGTACCTGTCGGGCCTCGTCTTCAAATGGCTGAAGAAGAACGGCGGCCTGAAGTGGATCGAAGAGCGCAATCGCAACAAGGCACGGAAGCTCTACGACGCCATCGAGGCGTCGGCGTTCTACGGCAACCCGGTGGCGAAGAACTGCCGCTCGCTGATGAACGTGCCGTTCACGCTCGCGAAGCCCGAGCTCGACAAACAGTTCTGTTCGGAGGCGAAGGCCGCCGGGCTCACCAATCTCGAAGGCCACCGCTCCGTCGGCGGCATGCGGGCCAGCATCTATAACGCAATGCCGCCGGAAGGCGTCGATGCGCTCGTTGCCTTCATGAAGGAGTTCGAGCGGCGCCATGGATGAACAATCGATCACGCGCATCGCAAACCGTCTATGACCAGCCGCTACAAGATCCTGACCCTGAACAACATCAGCGCGCGCGGCCTGGCGCGCCTGCCGCGTGAGCGTTACGACATCGCTTCGGAGATGCCGAATCCCGATGGTGTGCTCGTGCGCTCGGGGGATATGCACAAGTTCGCCCTGCCGGCGTCCGTGCTCGCCATTGGGCGTGCCGGCGCAGGCACCAACAACATCCCCGTCGCGGAAGTGAGCAAGCGCGGCATTCCGGTGTTCAACGCGCCGGGCGCGAACGCGAACGCTGTGAAAGAGCTGGTGCTCGCGAGCCTGTTCCTCGCCGCCCGCAACATCGTGCAGGCATGGGATTTCGCGCGCGCGCTCGAAGGCGACGACGAGACGATCGACAAAGCGGTCGAAGCGGGCAAGAAGAAATTCGTCGGCTTCGAGATTCCGGGGCGCACGCTCGGCGTGATCGGCCTCGGCGCCATCGGTGTGGAAGTGGCGAACTCCGCGCACGCGCTCGGCATGAAGGTGCTCGGGTACGACCCGCAGATCACCGTGCAGCGCGCGTGGCAGCTGTCGTCGAACGTCGAGCAGGCGCTGTCGCTGGACGATCTGTTCGCGCGTTGTGACGCGATCACCGTGCACGTGCCTCAGACGAGCGACACCAAGGGGCTCGTGAACGCGGCCCGCCTCAACCTGATGAAGAAGGGCGGAGTCATCCTCAACTTCTCGCGCGCCGCTATCGTCGACGACAAGGCGGTCATCGCCGCGCTCGATGACGGCCGGTTGCACGCGTACGTGTGCGACTTCCCGAAGAACGCGCTGAAGAACCACCCGAAGGTCATCACGTTGCCGCACCTGGGGGCGTCCACGGGCGAGGCGGAAGAGAATTGCGCCGTGATGGTGGCCGACACGCTCAAGGATTTCCTCGAGAACGGCAACATCAAGAATAGCGTGAACTTCCCGGAAGCGGTGCTGCCGCGCGCGCCCAATTCCACGCGCCTCGCGATCGCGAACAGCAACGTGCCGAACATGGTCGGCCAGATTTCGACCTGCCTCGCGTCGGCGAACCTGAACATCGCGGACCTGCTGAACAAGTCGCGCGGCGAATATGCCTACACGCTCATCGACACCGACGGCACGATGGGCGAAGAGATCCTCAAGAAGATCCGCGGTATCGACGGCGTGCTCGCCGCACGCATCGTCTGATCGGAGACCTATGGCCCGCGGCAAGCGTAAGAACAGCCCGACCGACGCCGCTGCAAGCGCAGAAAGAAGCGCTGGCGGCCGGACAGGCGCGGCGCGCGGGGCAAAGAAGTCTGCAGCCAAGCGTCAAGGCAAACCCAAGCATGCCGCGGGTGCAGGGAGGACGAAGGGCGCTTCTCCGCGTCACGCTGCCAGCGCAGAGGCGAAAAGCGCTTCTTCGCGTCCAGCCGAAGGCGCCGACGAAGCCAGCGCGGCCGATGCGGGACGCAAAGTCGTCGACGCGTCAGGTAACGCAATCGACCTCGCCCAGATCCGCATCCGCATCGACTCGGTCGACGAGAAAATCCACGAGTTCATCAGCGAACGGGCCAAGCTTGCGCAACTCGTAGGCATCTCGAAAGCCAAAGACGGCCTGAAAACAGTCGACTTCTACCGCCCCGAGCGCGAAGCGCAGGTGCTGCGCATGGCGAAGGCCCGCAACAAGGGCCCGCTGCGTGACGAAGAAGTGCTGCGCCTGTTCCGCGAGATCATGTCCGCGTGCCTCGCGCAGCAGGAGCCGCTGAAGGTGGCTTACCTCGGCCCCGAGGGCACATTCACACAGGCCGCGGTGATGAGTCACTTCGGCCACTCCGTGCGGGGCCTTGCGCTGTCCGCCATCGACGAGGTTTTCCACGAGGTGGAGGCGGGCAACGCCGACTTCGGCGTGGTGCCCATCGAGAACTCCACCGAAGGCACGATCAACAACACGCTCGACCGCTTTCTCAATTCGCCGCTGAAGATCTGCGGCGAGGTCGAGCTGCGCATCCATCACAACCTGATGGGCGATCTGTCGTCGCTCGATCAGATCAAGCGCATCTGCTCGCATCCCCAGGCGCTGGCCCAGTGCCGCGCGTGGCTGGAGGAGCACTTGCCGGATGTGGAGCGCGTCCCCGTCTCCAGCAACGCCGAAGGCGCCCGCCGCGCGCGGGACGAGAAAGGCACCGCCGCCATCGCCGGCGAGGCCGCCGCCGAGGTCTACAAGCTCAAGATCCTGGCTGCGGAGATCGAGGATCGCGCCGACAACACCACGCGGTTCTTCGTTCTCGGCCGCAAGCTCTTCAAGTCGAGCGGCAACGACCGCACCACGCTGCTGATCTCCGTCGGCCGCACCGACACGTCGGGCGCGCTGTTTCACCTGCTGGAGCCTTTGTCCCGGCACAAGGTGAACATGACCCGCATCGAGTCCCGCCCGTCCCACAAGCGCAAGTGGGACTACGTGTTCTTCATCGACATCGACGGGCACGCGGACGACGAGCATGTCGCGGAGGCGCTGGAAGCGCTGAAGGAGCGCGCCTCGCTTTTCCGGGTGCTGGGGTCGTATCCTCGCGCCGTCCTCTAGTTTTCCGTAGACGCAACGAACGTGGAGCATCTCGACCTCGCCCCCATCCGCCGCGTGAGCGGCACGGTGCGGCTGCCTGGCTCCAAGAGCATTTCGAATCGCATCCTGCTGCTGGCCGCGCTGGCGGAAGGCACCACTCGCATCCTCGATCCGCTCGACTCCGACGACACGCGCTACATGCTGGACGCGTTGCGCAAGCTTGGCGTTGCGCTGAGCGTGTCCGGCGATGGTAAGCAGGTCGAAGTGCAGGGCACGGGCGGCAGGTGGCCTGCGCGCAGCGCCGACCTGTATCTCGGCAACGCCGGTACGGCATTCAGGCCCCTTACCGCGGCGCTGGCGTTTGCGGGCGGTGAGTACAAGTTGTCCGGCCTGCCACGCATGCACGAGCGGCCGATCAAGGATCTGGTCGACGCGCTGCGCCGTCTCGGTGCCCGGATTGATTACCTCGGCACCCAAGGCTATCCGCCACTGGCGATTCACCCGCCCACGCCGAGCGTCGCTGATGACGTCGCGCGCGTCTCGATTCGCGGCGATGTCTCGAGTCAGTTCGTCACTGCGCTGCTGATGGCGCTGCCGCTGCGAAGCCAGGCCGCCGAGGTGACGATCGAGGGCGAACTCATCTCGCGCCCGTATGTGCACATCACGCTGAACATGATGAAGCGCTTTGGTGTCACGGTGATGGAAGAGGGCGCCAATCTCTTCCGCATTCCCGCCGGTGCGTGCTACGTGAGCCCCGCCGAGATCAGTGTCGAAGGCGATGCGTCTTCCGCCTCTTACTTCCTCACCGCCGGTGTTATCAGCGGCCTCTCCGGCGGCGGCCCCGTTCGCGTCGAAGGCGTCGGCAGGGACAGCATCCAGGGCGACGTCGCGCTGGTACAGGCGCTCGAGTCCATGGGCGCCTCGATCGAGATGGGTCCCCACTGGATCAGCGCAACCGCCAACGCCGAGGCGCGCCGCGCCGGCACGCTGCGACCGATCGACGCCGACCTCAATCACATCCCCGACGCCGCGATGGTGCTCGCCGTCGCCGCGCTGTTCGCCGACGGCCCCAGCACGCTGCGAAACATCGGCAGCTGGCGCGTGAAGGAAACAGACCGCATCGCCGCGATGGCCACGGAACTGCGCAAGCTCGGCGCGGTTGCGACCGAAGGCCCCGACTGGCTGCGCGTCGAACCGCCGGCGAAGCTGCGTGACGGTGCCGCCATCGACACGTATGAAGATCATCGAATCGCGATGAGCTTCTCGCTCGCCGCGCTCGGCGGCGTGACCGTGCGCATCAACGACCCGGGTTGTGTCGCGAAGACCTTCCCCGATTACTTCCCCGTGTTCGGCAGCATCAGCGTCTGACAATGACGCATTACTTCGGCCAATCGGGCGGTGTCATCGGCGGCGATGTGCGTGTGCCGGGCGACAAGTCGATCTCGCTTCGCGCGCTGCTGCTCGGGAGCATCGCCGAGGGGCCGACGCACGTGCGCGGATTTCTCGAAAGCGCGGATACGCTCGGGATGGTCGCGGCGCTGCGCGAGCTCGGCGTGCATGTCGCGCGTCAGGGTGGGAGCAAGCTGCTCATCCACGGCGTTGGCGCGGAGGGCCTTGCGCCCGCGTCGCGCCCGCTCGATCTCGGCAACAGCGGCGCGGCGATGCGGCTGCTCGCCGGATTGCTCGCGGGTCAGGCATTCGACTCCACGTTGATCGGCGACGCGTCGCTCATGCGACGACCCATGGAGCGCGTTGCCGCTCCGCTGCGGCAGATGAACGCGGACGTCACCACGCAGAACGGTCTTCCGCCAGTCGTGATCAAGGGCGGCCGCGCGCTACGCGCGATCGAGTACGAGCTGCCGGTCGCGAGCGCTCAAGTGAAATCCGCGCTGCTGATCGCGGGTCTGCGCGCGGACGGGCGCACGCGCGTGATCGAGCCAACCGTCACGCGCGACCATACGGAACGCCTGCTCAGGGCATTCGGTGTCGAGGTGCTTCGGCGCGAACGCAGCGTCGCGGTCGAAGGCGGGCAGGTGCTGCACGGCGCGAGTCTCGATGTGCCCGGCGATTTCTCATCCGCCGCGTTCTTCATCGTGCTGGGCGTGTTGTGCGCGGAAAAGGGCCTCACGCTGCGCAACGTCGGCATCAATCCGACGCGCACCGGGCTCATCGACCTGCTCAGCCGCATGGGCGCCGATATCCGCGTTCGGCCGAAAGCGCCGCTCGAGGGCCCGAACAGCGGCGCCGAAGAGCCTGTCGCCGAGCCGATTGCCGATATCGAGGTCCATGCGAGCAAGCTGAAGGCGATCACCGTGCCCGAATCGCTGGTCGCGGCCTGCATCGACGAGCTGCCGGTGTTCTTCATCGCCGCTTCCTGCGCGGAAGGCGAGACGCTCGTGCGCGGCGCCCATGAGCTGCGCGTGAAGGAAAGCGACCGCCTCGCCGCCATGGCGCAGGGCCTCGGCCGGCTCGGCGTGGAACATGAGCTGCTCGCCGATGGCCTGTGGATCCGGGGCGGCGAGGGTTTCTCGGGCGGCAGCGTCGACAGCCACGGCGATCATCGGGTGGCCATGGCCTTCGCGATCGCTTCGGCGCGCGCCTCCGGCCCCATCGAGGTCCGCGACGTCGCGAACGTCGCCACATCGTTTCCGGGATTCGTTCAAACTGCGCGCAGTGTCGGTTTGCAGATCGAGGCGCTATGAATCCGGGAAGCCCTCAATCGCCGGGCGGCTAAGAGGGCCCGCGCCGCCCGACAACGCGGCTATACGGCCACGTGGCCCCCGGCTAAGCGGCCGCTCTTAGCCGCCCGGCGATTGCGAGCTTCCTGGATTCCAGTTTCCCTGCAGGGTTTTATGGCAGCACCACCCATAGTCACCATCGACGGCCCCAGCGGGTCCGGCAAAGGAACCATCGCCCGGGCGGTCGCCCAGCACGCGGGCTGGCATCTGCTGGATAGCGGGGCGCTCTACCGGCTGGCGGCGCTCGAGGGCGCCCGCCGCGGCCTCGTTCCCGACGACGTTGCCGGCCACGCGAAATGGGCTGAAATAATGGATGTGAGCTTCGGCGTGCGCTCGGATGGCTCCGAGCAGGTCACGCTCGCGGGCCACGACATCACGGCTGAATTGCGTTCCGAAACCGCAGGGGCGGGCGCCTCCCGCGTGGCGGCCTGGCCGGCCTTGAGAGCCGCTTTATTGGCCCGTCAGCACGCTTTTGCGCAGCCTCCCGGCCTGGTCGCCGATGGCCGGGATATGGGGACCGTCGTGTTCCCGGGCGCCAACCTCAAGATCTTTCTGACCGCAAGCGCCGATGAGCGCGCGCTTCGCCGCTATAAGCAGTTGAAAGACAAGGATTCGGGTGTTAGCCTTCCCGCCCTTTCGCGCGAGATAGCCGAGCGGGATCTGCGGGATTCGACCCGAGCGGTCGCTCCCCTCACGCCCGCACCCGACGCCGAGGTGATCGACTCTACCGCTCTCACCATAGAGCAGGTCGTTAACCGGGTGCTGGAGTTGGGACGCGAGCGCTCGCTCTGGGCGTAACGCGTCACTGCGGTTCAGCTCTCGCGAGAAGTGTTTTGTGTTTGTTTATTCGAACAGGCGGCCGGCAAGGATGCTCGGCTTCAATCATCTGCCTGGGCCCGACGGACATCGGTCCAGTACATGCGTGAAGGCACGCCTCACCCACGAACCGGCGAGGCCTCGCGCGAAGTGAAGGTATGACAGAAAGTTTCGCTCAACTTTTCGAAGATAGTCTCGCTAACAAGCGCATCCGCCCCGGCATGATCCTGACCGGGCTCGTCGTCGAAGTCACCGACGACGTCGTCATCGTCAACGTGGGCCTCAAGTCCGAGGCCGTCATCTCGATCGACCAGTTCAAGAACGAACGGGGCGAGCTCGAGGTGAAGCAGGGCGATGAAGTCGAAGTCGCGCTCGACTCCGTGGAAGACGGCACCGGGGAAACCCGCCTCTCCCGCGAGAAAGCCAAGCGCGCCCGCACCTGGACGCGTCTCGAGACTGCCTTCAACGGCTCCCAGATCGTCACCGGCGTCATCACCGGTCGCGTCAAGGGTGGCTTCACGGTCGAGATCGAGAATGTCCGCGCGTTCCTGCCGGGCTCGCTCGTCGATGTGCGCCCCGTGCGCGACACGTCGTATCTCGAAAACAAGCCACTCGAGTTCAAGGTCATCAAGCTCGACCAGAAGCGCAATAACGTTGTCGTTTCGCGTCGTGCGGTGGTGGAGCAGGAGTTCTCCGCGGAGCGCAGCGCGCTCATGGACAACCTCCAGGAAGGCGCCGTCGTCAAAGGTACCGTCAAGAACCTCACCGATTACGGTGCGTTCGTCGACCTCGGCGGCATCGATGGCCTGCTGCACATCACGGACATGGCGTGGAAGCGCGTCAAGCACCCGTCGGAAGTCGTCAAGGTGGGCGACGAGATCGACGTGCGCATTCTCAAGTTCGATCGCGAGCGTTCCCGCGTCAGCCTGGGGCTCAAGCAGCTGGGCGCGGATCCGTGGGAGAACATTTCCCGCCGCTACCCGCCGCACACGCGCGTGTTCGGCAAGGTCACGAACATCGCCGACTACGGCGCGTTCGTGGAGATCGAGGACGGCGTCGAAGGCCTCGTCCACGTCTCGGAAATGGACTGGACCAACAAGAACGTCAACCCGGCCAAGGTGGTTCACACCGGCCAGGAAGTCGAAGTCATGGTGCTGGATGTGGACGAAGAGCGTCGTCGCATCTCGCTGGGCTTGAAGCAGTGCCAGTCGAATCCGTGGAAGGAGTTCGCCGAGAACTACAACCGCGGCGACAAGGTGTCGGGCCAGATCAAGTCGATCACCGACTTCGGCATCTTCATCGGCCTGTCGGGCAACATCGACGGCCTGGTGCACCTCTCCGACATCTCTTGGGATGTGCCTGGCGAGGAAGCCGTGCGTAACTTCCAGAAGGGTCAGACCCTCGAAGCGATGGTGCTGTCGATCGATCCGGAGCGCGAGCGCATCTCGCTTGGCGTCAAGCAGCTGGCGAAGGATCCGTTCTCGGCCTTCATCGCCGAGAACCCGAAGGGCACGATCGTCCGCGGCACCGTCCGGGAAGTGGACGCGCGCGGCGCGATCATCGACCTCGGCAACGGCATCGAAGGTCAGTTGCGTGCCTCGGAGCTGAGCCGCGATCGCGTCGAAGACGCGCGCATGGTGCTCAAGGAAGGCGAGGAGATCGAGGCGAAGTTCACGGGTGTCGACCGCAAGTCGCGCACGATTTCGCTCTCCATCAAGGCGAAGGAAATGCACGAGGAAGCGGAAGCCGTGCAGAGCTATCGCTCGTCCGACTCGTCGTCCAGTGGCACGAGCCTTGGCGACCTGTTGAAAGAGCAGATTGGCGGCGGCGATCGCGACTAAGCCGCACGGGAGCAGTCCGGGAACGGTGGGGCCTTCGGGCTCCGCCGTCTCTGAGATTGCGCAAGGAGCCCCGCAGAAGGGCTCTGTTGGGTCCGAAGGGCGAGACATGACGAAGTCGGAACTCATCGAGATCATCACGGCCAAGCAGAAACACCTGCCCGCCAAGGACGTCGAGCTGGCGTTGAAGCAGATCCTGGAAATCATGAGCGACGCGCTTTCGGCCGGGGAGCGCATCGAGATTCGCGGGTTCGGCAGCTTTTCGCTGCATTTCAGGCCGCCACGCCAGGGCCGGAACCCCAAGACCGGGGAAGCCGTGGCGCTATCGGGCAAGTACGTGCCGCACTTCAAGCCGGGCAAGGACCTGCGCGAGCGCGTCAACGACGGCGCCGGCCGGCCCATTCGCGACTAGCGTCGCTTTACTGGAAAAAAGTCGCCCGCGGCGCTTTTTTCGACATCAGCTTCGTTTCCGGCGGCAAAAGCATGCTTTTTGCCGGCCTGCCGGGCCGCGTAGCTACGCGCGCACGGTCGCTCCGACTGAACCCTGCGGTATGCTGCGGTCGTGTTCGACCTGCCGCCATTCCTGTTGTGCCTGGCGTTCATCGCTGTCGGCGTCGCCGCGTTCTATATCGGCCGGCGTACGGCGGTAGGGCGCACGGTGCGCCTGCCCCGCGACTATTACATCGGCCTCGACCACCTCATCAACGATCGTATCGATCGCGCGGCCGAAGTGTTTTCACGCATGGCGGATGTGCACACGCGCGCCGATGAAGACTCGGCGCCGCACATCGATGCGGATACCGCGGAGATTCAATTCGCGCTGGGCAGCCTCTTCAGGCGGCGCGGCGAAGTCGACCGGGCCATCGCGCTCCATACCCGCATTCGCGAGCAGGGCGTGCCCTCCTTGCGCGACAAGGCGGCTTTCGCGCTGGGGCTCGATTACCTCGGCGCGGGGCTCATGGATCGCGCGGAACGGCTGTTCGAAGAGCTTTCCGCCTCGCGCGAATATCGGGATGCCGCGCTCGAGAACCTGCTGCGCATCTACGAGCAGCAGACCGATTGGCCGAATGCGTTGAAGATCTTCCACGAGCTGCCGGCGTCCGTGCAGGCGGAGCGCAAACGCGTCGCCGCGCATTACCTCTGCGAGCTCGCCGAGCAGTCGTTGCTCCAGGGCGATGGCGCGCGTGCGCAGCTGCTGTTGAAGCAGGCCCTCACGCATGACGCGGAGTTGCCTCGGGGCGGTGTCCTGGCCGCTCGGATCATCGAGGCGCACGGCGACCCGCGTGCCGCGCTCACCGCGTATCTGACCGCGCTCGAAGCGGCGCCCGGCCTCGCGCTGGAGATCATTCCCCGCGTGCTCGCGATTTCCAGCGCGCTCGGCGACGAGAACGTCGTCGATGAGCTTACGAAACGCCTGCAAAGTACCGGTCGCGTGAGCGAGCGACAGCTTGCGTGGCTGCTCGCCACCGCACTGCCCACGCTTCGCGCGGGCCAGTTCGCGGAGCTGGGTGGCGCCGAACCGACGTTGGCGGAGAGCCGGGCGATCGGGGCGCTGCTCACGCGCATCAGCGACTCGGGCGGCCGCTATCAATGCGACGATTGCGGGCTGCACAGTGTCGGCTGGTACTGGCGCTGCCCGAAGTGCCGTTCGTGGGATACGTTGCGACCTGCCGTCTTCAAGTGGGCCGAGCGCGGCGGCTGACCGCTGGTGTCAAGCTTCATATCTGGTGATTTGCAACAAGCATGGACGTAGGCCGTGCGGATGCACATGCCTAGTCTCCCCGAGCACGGCGACTTCCCGCCGCAACCGCTCGAGCCAAGGAGGCTCCATCATGCGATTCATCTCTTCAATGCTTCTGTCCGCAGGCCTGATTCTCTGCTCGTTCACCGCTGTCGCGGCGAGTCCGGTCGACATCAACACGGCCGACGCGAGCACGCTCGCGAAGGAGTTGAACGGCGTCGGGCCGTCCCGGGCGCAGGCGATCGTCGCCTACCGGAACGAGCACGGGCCGTTCAAGTCGGTGGATGACCTGGCGCTCGTGAAGAACATCCCGCGCAAGCTCATCGAGAACAACCGGGACCTGCTGAAGGTGGATGGGGCGAAGGGTGCGCCCCGCGCCGACGCCAAAGCGCCGGTTCCCCGGGCGGATGCCCGGGCCGCCCGCACCGACCAGAAGGCTGCTTCGAAGCCCTGACGACGAAGCCCTGACGACGTGTTCCTTGCCGGTTGGGCACCGCCGCCCCGCCGGCGGGGGACTTTTCCGGCCGCCCGGCGATTGAGGCTTCTTCGAAGCGGCCCTCAATCGCCGGGCGGCCGGAAAATAGCGTCTAACTTCACAAAAGCCTCAAAAAAGTCTCAGGTCCCTCGGTTGCTGTCATGCGTCCTTCCACGGGCCGTTTTACACTTGCGCCCGCCCGTAACGCACGAGGAGGGCTCGATGAGTCTGAAGTCTCCGATCCGCACCGCAGTGTTTCCCGTTGCCGGCCGCGGCACGCGTTTCTTGCCTGCCACCAAGGCCAGCCCGAAAGAGATGCTGCCGGTCGTCGACAAGCCACTCATTCAGTACGCGGTGGAAGAAGCACTGGCGGCAGGCGCAAGCCGGCTCGTGTTCATCACCGGCGCGTCGAAGCGGGCAATCGAAGATCACTTCGACTCCGACCCGGAGCTCGAGGCGCTGCTCGAAGCGCAGGGCAAGGATGACCTGCTCTCAACGATTCGCAGCGTGCTGCCGTCGTATGCGGCCTGCATCTACATTCGCCAGCCCGCGCCCCTCGGCCTCGGCCACGCGGTGTTGTGCGCGCAGCCGGCGGTGGGTGACGAACCCTTCTTCGTGCATCTCGCCGACGACCTCATTCGCAGTGAGGTGGCCTGCCTGAAGCAGATGGCGGACGTCTACGCCGCGAAACGCTCCAGCGTGCTCGGTTGCGAACTCGTTCCTCACAAGGACACTGAACGCTACGGCATCGTGGAAGTCGAGGCGCAGAACTCACAGACGAGCCGTATCCGGAGCATCGTCGAGAAGCCGAAGCCGGCGGAAGCGCCGTCGAATCTCGCTGTGGTGGGGCGTTACGTGCTCACGCCGGCGGTGTTCGAACACTTGGAACGCATTGGTACCGGGTCGGGCGGGGAGATCCAGCTTACCGACGGCATCGCTGCGTTGATGGGTGAGGAGGCGGTTTACTCTCACCAGTTCACGGGTAAGCGTTACGACTGCGGTAGCAAGCTGGGTTATCTGCAAGCCACCGTTGAATATGCGCTGGGGCATCCGCAGCTGGGCAAGGAATTCGCCAAGTATCTGACGGGCGCGAAGCGTGTCGCCAAGCGCGCCGCTGCTGCGAAGAAAGCGGCTCGCAAGAAAAAATAGGATAGGAATTCGGAATAGGTGGGTCGGCGCTCTGGGCCGCCCGGCGATTGCGGGCCTCTTCGAAGAAGCCCTCAATCGCCGGGCGGCTGAGAAGCGCATCCGGTCGCCGGGCGGCCAGGATCGTCCTGAAAGAATCGGTTCAGGCAGAACTATCGTCTTTGCTCGCGGCGGGCAAGGCGTGCGGAAGCCAGAGCGCGACGACCGCGCCGCCCCCCTGACGATTGGCGATGCTGAGCCGCCCGCCGTGGGCTTCGACGATCTCACGGCAGAGCGTCAGGCCGAGCCCTGTGCCCGAAGGCTTGGTCGAGTAGAAGGGGACGAGCGCGTCGCGGAGCGTGTCGTCGCTGAGACCGGTGCCGCGATCGGCGACTTCGAGGACCCACCCATCGTTCGCCGGACGCACGGACAGTTCGATGGCCTCCGGCGGCGAGCCGGACTCGGCGGCGTTCTTGAGCAGGTTGATCATGACCTGCTCGAACTGCGTGGCATCGAAAGTGGCTGAGCCTTCGGGCAAGGGCGCGGTCAGCTGAAACGTGCCCGCCCCTTCGAGGCGGCCGACGAACTGTGTCCACGCGATGCTCGCGAGGCGCGGCTTCGGCAACTTCGCGAAGCGCGCGTAGCCGTCGATGAACGTCGCGAGGTGCGCCGCGCGGTCGGCGATGGTCGTGAACACGCGTTCGAGGCGCGCCGTCTCGGCCGAGCGCTCGTCGGACGAAGTCGCCGGTGCGCCGGCGGCGGCCGCGCCAACCGGGCGCGCCGCGCGCGTCAGCATCAACCCCGAATGGGCGAGCGACGAAATCGGCGCCAGCGAGTTGTTGAGCTCGTGCGCGATCACGCGAATGACTTTCTTCCACACCGCCACTTCCTGCGCGGCGAGCTCACGCGTCAGCTGCTTGAGCAGCACGAGCCGATGCTCCTGCGCGTTCAGCACGAAGCGCCGCTGGGCGACGTGGAAGACGTTCGCCTCCGACGCTTCCTGAACGGTGAACAAGGTGTCGGTGCCGCCGGCGATCGCCTCGCGCAGCGGTTCGGGGCCTTGTTTCAGCACTTCAGCCAAGTCGAGGCCTTCGAGCTTGCGCCCGGCGCCCAACAGCTGACGGGCCGCGATGTTGCTGAACACGATGCGCCCGTTCGCGTTCGTCAGCACGAGCGCAAGCGGCGAAGTCTGGATCACCGTATCGAGCATCAGCTCGCGTTGATGCAGGTCCAGCCGCTCTCGGCGAAGCACGGAGCCGAGCGTGTTGTAAGCATCCACGAGATCGCCCAGCTCATCGTTCGTGCCGCGCGCGATCGACATGCTGAAGTCGTGATCGCGCAGGCTCGCGACGCCGTCTTTCAACGCGGTGAGTGTCGCGGTCCATGGCCGGGTCGCGCGCGAAGCGAGCCAGAGCGCGACCGGCATGCAGGCCACGAGGGCGAGCCCAATCGCGATTCGCGGCTCGAACCAGGTCAACGCAACGGCGAGCACAGCCGCTGTCGCAAGGACCGCGAGCAGAATTGCGAGCTTCGTGCGAGTCGCGAGCGACAGGCGCGAGATCATCAGGTCGATGCCGGAGTGCGGCCCGCTTCGGTTTTGATGCCGAGTTTCTCCATGCGGCGATAGAGTGCCTGACGGGAGAGCCCGAGGTCACGCGCCGCGTGGGCCACGACGCCGCGCGCGCGGGCGAGCGATTCTTCCACGGTCCCGCGATCCAGCTCGGGTTCTTCGGGCGGCGGCGCGGGCGCCGTCGGCAGGTTCAGCGCGGCGGCGCTGATGACGGGCGTGGTCGAGAGGAGGCAGGCGCGCTTGATCGCGTTCTGCAGCTCGCGCACGTTGCCGGGCCAGTCATGCCGGGTGAGCGCGCGTTCCGCGTCCGGCGAGAGCGTGAAGCCCTTTTCCATGAAAAATTGCGCGAGCGGAATGACGTCTTCGCGACGCTCCGCGAGCGCCGGCACTTCCAGCTCGATGACGTTCAGCCGGTAAAAAAGATCCTCGCGGAATCGGCCTTCACGAATGGCCTGGCGCAGGTTCGCGTTGGTCGCGGCGATCACTCGCACGCGCGTCTTGCGCGTGACGCTCGAGCCGAGCCGTTCGAACTCGCCGGTTTGCAGTACGCGCAGCAGCTTCGCCTGACCCGACCCGGAGATGTTGCCCAACTCGTCGAGAAAGAGCGTGCCGCCGTCGGCCGCTTCGAAGCGCCCGATGCGCGCTTTCGCGCCGGTGAACGCACCGGCTTCCGTGCCGAACAGCTCCGCCTCGATGAGATCGTTCGGCAGGGCGCCGAGATTCACCTTGAGGAAAGGCTTTTCGCGCACCGAGGAGTTGGCCTGCACGATGTTCGCGAGCACTTCCTTGCCCGCGCCGTTCGGGCCGGTGATGAGGATCGGCACATCCGCGTGCGCCACGTGAGTCGCGGTCGAAACGAGCGTATGCATGGCGTCGCTCTGATAGACGATGCCACACAGATGATGCCGTTCCGCGAGCTCGGCGCGCGCCTCCCGCCGTTGCTGGTGGATCGCGCGCGTCTCGCTCTGCGCCCGACGCAGCTCGAGCAGGTTGCGCACCGTCGTGAGGAGACGCGAATCGTCCCAGGGCTTGGCCAGATAGTCCGACGCGCCGGCCTTGACGAGCTCGACCGCCATCTCCAGATGCGTCCAGGCCGTGAGCAGGATGATCGGCACATCCGGATACAGCGAGCGGATCTCGCGGAACAGCGCCATGCCTTCTTCGCCGCGCGTCGCCTCGCGGCGGAAGTTCATGTCCTGGATGACGAGATCCACGGCTTCACGCCGAAGCAGCGCGAGCCCCTCGGCGGGCGCCGTGGCCGTGAGCACACGCACGCCATGCATCGAGAGCATCACATCGAGCGCCGTGCCAACGGCCACGTTGTCATCGATGATGAGCGCCGTATGGTTCGCCAAGCTCGCTCGCAGTTCGTTGCCGACGGGAAGGGTCATGCGCTTCGATGCCTCGAACCAGGGTCTCGTTGTGACATGAGCTGCGGAGTGTGCCGCATGGGGAACGATCTGTCTGCGCCCGTCAAACGGTGCGCGTCGCGAGCGCTGGCGAAATGCGCGAAGCGCGGCGCGATGGGTGCCAGGCGGCGGCCACACCAATCAGCCACATCACGAGCACGCCGCCGATGATGTAGTACAGATCCACGCGCGGCAGCTCGTATTCGAGCGCGAGCAGATGCCCGGCGGCGAGCGCCAGCACGCAGCCCGCCAGCACGCCCGCCGTCGTGATGATCCAGTTCTCGACCAGAAAGTGGGCCACCACATCACGCCGACGCGCGCCGACCGCCCGTCGTGTGCCGACTTGTTTGGTACGCGAGGTCACGTTGAACGTGGCGAGCGCAAAGATGCCGAGCGAGGTTATGGCCAGCAGCAGCGCCGTCACGACGACGAGATAGATCGCCATGTTCCGGTCCTTCATATGGTTGCGCGCCTTGTACAGCGACAGGGTACGCACGTAGCTGACCGCGCGCATGTCGTTGCGCGCGGCCATCTCCGCTTCCACCTTGCGCATGAGCTGATCGCGCATGCCGGGTTTCGCGCGAACCAGGTAGCGCGTGCTCGGGCCCGAAGGCAGGAGCGGCATATACATGACCTCCGCAGGCTCTTCGCCGGTGGGCCGATAGCCCAGCATGTTATCCGCGATACCGACGATCGTGAGCGGCTGGTTGCTGGATCCGTAGATCACCTTGCCGAGCGCATCGCCGTTCGGGAAGAGCCGGTCGGCGTACCGCTTGATCACGACGATCGGGCCCGTGTAGGGGGAATAGAGCGTGGGCAGCGGCGTCTGGACTTCTTCACGCTTGAACCAGCGCCCGGCGAGAATCCTGAGGCCCAGGGCGTCGGCGCCTTGCTCATTGAGCTGGTAGTAGTTCACCAGGCTCTGATGACCACCCTTGGCATCCGGCGTCGGCTTGACGATGTCGGAGCTGCCGCTGCCGCTCACCGGCACCGAGTTTGCGGCGGTGACGGCGATGACGCCCGGCACGGAAGCGAGCCACCGGATGTCCTCATCCAGCATCGCGGTGTAGTTGAACTGCTTCGTGAAGCCGGTGACTCCCACCACGAAAATGTTCTCGTCGTCGATGCCGGTGGGGCGACTGACCAGATCGACTCGATGCTTCACGATGTAGACGGCATTCACGAGCACGGCGAGCGTGATGGCCACCTGCACGGCGACGAGCATCGCGCCGGCCCGGTTACGCAGCAGCGAGGAGATGATCGGACGAAAGGGAACGTTCATGTGGTGCTCCCGAAACTATTGGTTCTTGAGGTACGAGGCGGGCTGAAGACGCCCGACGCGCCACGCGGGATACAAGCCGCAGACGACCGTCGCGACAACGGCGAGCGTGACCGCGATGAGATAACTCGAAATGTCCATGTGCGCGATGCTCGCGATCCCGGACGGGCGCGGCGTTGTCGCCGTCATCATGTACAGCGCGCGGACTCCCGCGAGCCCGAGCGCGCCGATGCCGAGCCCCAGCAGCGCGCCGGCGCCGGCGATCGTGCTCACTTCCACCATGTGCTGCCGGAACAGCTCGCGCCGGCTCGCGCCGAGCGCACGACGCAGGCCGGAGATCGGCGCCGCGTTCAGGAACTTCGCGAGCAGCAGGCCCACCGTGTTGATGAGGCACACGGCGAGGAACACGAACGAGAGCCCGAACAGCACGCGATTGTCGGTCGGCACGACCTTCTGGTCCTTCAGCCACTGATCGACGTCGGTCAGGCGGTTGTTTCGCGGGCGAAGGAAGCGGCCGTGCTCGTGCTCGTTGCCCGTGTAGTTATCGAGCACCGATTGCATGCGAGCGCGCGCGATGAAGTTGGGCAGCTCGACCCAGGCCTGGATCCACACGCATTCGGAGCGCGCGAAGGCCGCAAGCGTCGAGAAGTCCTCGTCGATCTTCCAGCAGCTGCTGGAGCCGTCCGAGCCGACCTCGAGCACTTCACCCCATTTCCAGGGAATGTAGAGATCTTCCGCGGAGTCGAAGTCGCCGGAGTTCATGTCGTAGAACTTCGGTTGCGGCTCCCATTCCGCCAGCACGCCGACGATGCGAAACGGGGTGTCGTTCCAGCGAATCGTGCGGCCCACGCTGTTGATGCCGCCGAACAGTTTCCGGTTGAGCTCGTGCGAGATGACCATGACCGGCTCGGGCGCGAAGTCCGCCTTGTCGTTCCAGCCTTTGCCGTATTCGAACGGCACATCGAACATGGGGAAGAACGTGCCGGTCGTGATGCGCGTGGTCGCGGGGGCGGGCTTGAGCGGGCCGCTCACCCCGTCGCCAGAGACGATACCGAACGAGCGGTACATGATTGCCGCGTGCTTCGGAACGTCCGAGTGATAGATGAACTCGGCGTCGCGATACGTGACCTGGTCCGGCGGCAGCGACGGGCGACTCGGATCGGCGGGTTCCATCGGATCCCAGTTGTCGAGCGTCACGGCGTAGAGCTGGTCGCTCTTCCACCAGATCGGGTTGCCCGACATGGCGTGGTGGAAGGTGAGCGTGACCACGCATACGCCGATGCCGATGCCGACTGCCAGAATCATCAGAATGCCGAGCCCGGGCGTGCGACGAAAACTCGCGAATGCCAGGCGGAAGTAGTAGCCGATCATGTGCAGCGTCTCCCTCTCAGCGTGAGCCGGTGGTGGCGAAGCTTTCCGGCGCGCGCGTTTCGTAGCTCTTGAAGTCGGAAATCTGGCCGTCGACCACGTGCACGTTGCGTTGGGCGCGGCGCGCGAGCTCGATGTCGTGCGTCACCATGATGATGGTCGTGCCCATCTCGTTGATCTGCTCCAGCAGATCGAGCACCTGGCGCGCCATCAGCGAGTCGAGGTTGCCGGTGGGCTCGTCGGCTAGCAGGAACTTCGGGTCGCCCGCGAGCGCGCGGGCAATCGCCGCGCGCTGCTGCTGACCGCCGGAAAGCTGCGAGGGCATGTGCTTCGTGCGTGAAGACAGCCCCACGAGATCGAGCGCGCTCGTGATGCGCTCGTTCCGCTCCTTCGCGCTCATGCGCCGGTAGCGCAGCGGCACGTCGACGTTGTCGTAGATGTCGAGGTCGGGGATCAGGTTGAACCCCTGGAAGATGAAGCCGATCTTTTCGTTGCGCAGGCGCGAGCGCTGGTCGTCGTTGAGATCGCTCACGTCGCTGCCGTCGAGCAGGTACTTGCCGGTATCGAAGCTTTCGAGCAGCCCCGCGACGTTGAGGAAGGTCGTTTTGCCCGAGCCCGACGGACCGGTGACGGCGACGAACTCGCCGGCATTCACGGTCAGCGAGAAGTCGCGCAGCGCGTGCGTCTCGATGAGGTCGGCGCGGAAGATCTTGCTGATGTTGTGCATTTCGAGCATGGCGAGTTCCTTCAATTCGTGACCGCGACTGTGTCGACACCGTCGAAGTCGCGCATATCCGAGACGATGACCCGATCACCCGCGACGAGGCCGCGCGTGACTTCGATTTCCGCCACCGAGGAGGGCGCCGAGCTCCACCGGCACGCGCACCGCGCGCTCGCCCCGGAGCACGAAGAGCGAGCGCGTCGCTTCGTCGATCGACGAGCCGCGCTCGAATTTGAGCACATCGTTGCGCTCGTCGAGCACGATCCGCACGCTGGCGCGCTGGTTCTGGCGCAGCCCGGCGGGCTGCGCATCGGTGAATTTCACGCGGCCGGTCACCTGGCTCTGGCGCACTTCCGGCGAGATCCCCGTGACGGTGCCGGCGTGCTTGCGGCCGTCGAGTGTGATGTCGGCCGTCATGCCGGCCTTGAATGTCGCCCGCGTACGTTTCGGCGATCTGGAACTCGATCTCGAACGCCGTCAGGTCGACCACGGTGATGAGCGGCGCGCTTTCGGCAACGTGCGCTTTCTCGTTCTGGCCGAGGTTCGCGACCATGCCGTCCACCGGCGAGCGCACGGTGAGCTCGGCGACCTGGCGCGCGAGATTTTCCACGGTGAGGCGCTGGCGGTCGCGCTCCAGGCGTTTCGTTCGCAGCTCGAGCGCGAGGCTGTCGCGATCGAGATCCGCGTTGGCGGCGGCGTGGTCGTAGTTGAGTCTGGCGGTCTCGAGATCGTCGGTGGCGCGGCGGTAGTCGCGTTCGCTGATCACGCGCTCATCCCATGCGGACTGGGCGCGACTCTTCTCGCGGTCGGCGGCGGTGATCGCGACTTTCGCAAGGTCGGCCTGCTGGCGACTCTGCAGAATCTGGCGGCGGATTTCGATTTCCTGGCGGGCGAGGGCGGCGTCCAGGCTGTCGAGGGTTGCGTGTTCGCGGGTCGTATTCGTTGCGAAGCGCCGGGCTGTCGAGCGTGGCGAGCGGCTGGCCTTTCTTGACGGTGTCGCCGGCGCGGACGACATAGCTGATGGTGCCCGGCGCAGTGGAGAACAGTGTCGGGTTCACGGCGGCGATGATGGTGCCCTGCGCGGCGGCGTCGCGGATGAAGTGGCCCTGGCTCACCGTGGCGACGCGAATACGCTCGGCGGAGACGGTGCGCTTCATGCCGCTCCATTCGTGGAGCAGCCACGTGAGCGTGCCGATCAGGAGCACGGCCACGGCGGCGGCGATCTGAATCGGACGCTTGCGATACCAGCGCACCGACTCGGTGGCGAGGGTCTTGTCCTGCCCCGACGTAGTGCGCATGGTCTCGGGTGTGGCCGCGACCGAGGGGAGGCGTTTGAGTTGTGCGATGTTCATTGGCGCTGTCCGTGTGATCCCTGCGTAGCTGTTTTGCAGAGAGCGTGCCAACCGCTGCGGCGCGCGTAACACACTGACGACGTGGAGAGTTTCGATCGAGGTTCGCGCGCTGGGTAAGTGTCCGGGCTCGTCCGTGGCGGACACCGGACACTCCCCCGGACACCGGTGCGGACGCTCCAGCGAACAGTCCGGGGACCCCGGCACGCTCCGGCATGGCACGTGCACCGGTACGGTGACTGCGACGCTTGCCTTGGGAGCCGACACCCACGCAGTCTTACTCCGTTGACCGAGGAGACGACCCGCATGGCTAGCCGCCGAACCCCCCTTGTTTCTTCTTCCAAGCCCCGAACGAAATCCGCTGCCGCTGCCGCTGCGCCGGAGCCTGTGACTGTGCCGCCTGTTGTTACGGTTGCTGTGGCTGAGGCGGTCAAGCCGCCGCCGCGTAAGAAGGCCGCGCCGCGTGCGAAGCGGGCGGATGCCGTTTCACGGCCCGTGATTACCCCGGACATGAGGCGCGGGATGATTGCCGAGGCGGCGTACCTCAGGGCTGAACGGCGCGGGTTTGCGCCGGGGCGTGAGGATGAGGATTGGATGGCCGCCGAGGCCGAGGTCGATCAGCTACTCAGTGCCGATCGGCGGGCTCCCCAGTAAAAGCAGTCCGAAGGAGCCCTCAATCGCCGGGCGGCTAAGAGCGCTTCCTGGGCTTCTCCGAGCCGCCCGGCGATTGAGGGCTTCCGCCCCCGGGGGAGGTTGCCTCATCAGGCGGCTGTAGCCCTTTCGTGTAGAGCACTTTGCCGTCGGGCCGAACAAAAATCCCATCGAAGTCGGGCAACCGCTCAATGATCTCGACAGCCCGCTCAGCCCCGAGCACAAACGCAGTCTTGGAAAGCCCATCCGTCTGAACGGCCGTAGGCCCAAGAATCGTCGCGCTTCGCACTTTGCTAGCCGAATGCCCCGTATGCGGATCAATGATGTGGTGATACCGCTGCCCGCCTTCATCGAAGTACCGCTCGTAGTCTCCCGAAGTGGACATAGCCGTATCCACCAGCGGCAGCCGCAAAACCGTCTTCGACTTATCGTCCGGATGCCGAATGCCCACAATCCACGGCCGCCCCATGCGATCGCCAATGATCCGCGTGTCCCCACCCGCCGTAACCACGGCGTGCTGAACGCCGCGCGCCTGCAAAATCCCGATGCCGCGATCCACCGCGTAACCTTTCGCAATACCGCCAAGGTCGATGCGCATCCCTTCCTGCGCAAACCTCACGCTATGCGTCTTCGCGTCGAGGATGAGGTGCCGGTAGTTCACGCCAGGCAACGCCTCCTCGATCTGCTCCTCAGTCGGCTTGATGTGCTTGCGATAGTCGTAGAGATACCCGACGCTCGCGTAGGTGATGTCGAACGCGCCGTCCGTGATCTCCGAGAAATGTAGCGACAGCTTGATGAGGTCGAACAGCTCCTGGTCGACCACGACGGCTTCTTTGGCGCCGCGCGCATTGATCTGCGACAGCTCGCTTTCCGGCTTGTAGTGGCTCATCAGGGTGTCGATGCGCCGCATTTCGTCCATCACGGCGTCGACGGCCGCCTGGCCCTTCACCGGGTCGTCGTGCCAGATCTCGACGTCGATGTTCGTGCCCATGATGGCTTCGTGCCCATCCACCCAAGCCGCCTGGGCGGGTGTCGCCAGAGCCAGACTCAGCAGGAAAGAAACCGCGAAAAGAGCGCGCAGATGACCGAAAGCCCGGCCGAAACGGGGAACCCGCGGTGTTACCGACGGTCGAGACCCGAGGTGTGAGACCATTGCGAGCATGCGAACCGACATGAACTCCCAGACCGCCGTAGCTGATGGATCCGTAAGCGCCCGCGCACCTTACCCAAAGCGTCCTTTTTCGGGTAGGGAAATGTACTTCAGCATCGGGTCGCTGCTGGCCATCGCGATCGTCATCCAGATGATCTACGCCACCGTCATCCGCCCGCGCGCCGAGGTGCTCATCGCGCAGTCATCCGTGGTGAAGGAGAACGGGCAGACCGACCGCAGCAACCTGCGCTCGCCGTGGGTGATCATTCGGGATTACGAGCAGGAAATCGCCTTTATCCTCGCGATCTGGTCGATCACGCTGATCGTCGACCAGGCGCGGCAGGTGGCGCGCAATCGCAAGCTGCTCGACAAGGTGTACATCGACGTGGACGAGAACCACGTCGTGCTGCCCGAAGATGCGCGCGCCTACGCGCGGCCGCTCGAACGCCTGTCGTTCGAAGAGCAGGATATGTTCTTGCCCCGCGCGCTCATGGTGGGCCTCAATCGATTCGGCTCGACCCGCAGCGTGCAGGACGCGGCGGAGTCCGTGATCGACGAGTGCGAGTTCGAAGCCGCGCGGCTCGACGCGCACCTCTCGATGGTTCGATTCACCGCCTGGGCCATTCCCCGCTATTGGGTTCGTGGGCACGGTGCGGGGTATCGGCCACGCGTTGCAGGAGGCGCAGGCTGCGCTTCACGGCGACATCTCGGGCGTGACGCTGGGGCTCGGTATCACCTTCAACGCGACCCTGACGGCGCTGTCGCTGTCGATTCTGGTCATGTTCTGCTTGCACCAGCTTCAGCAGTCGCAGGACAGGCTGGTGCTGGATACCCGCAACTATATTGACCGGGGTTTGATTCGGCACATGCGGGTTTTCAAATAGGGGTATCAAGAGGCGTCGATAAGAGGCCCTCAACCGCCCTCAATCGCCGGGCGGCCAAGAGCGCTTCCGCTCTTCGAGGGTTTCTTCTCCGAGCCGCCCGGCGATCGAGGGCGTCCGGGCCTCCTCGGTTGATTTCGGCCGCCGACGCCTTAATAACCCTCGTCCTATGATCAAACCTATCCAGGGCCTCCATCGCACCACCGACTCCCACTGGGTCGGCAATGGCTTTCCCGTCCGCACGATCTTCTCGTACCAGAGCTTCGAGGCCGGCATCAGCCCGTTCCTGCTGCTCGACTACGCGGGGCCGGCGGAGTTTTCGCCGTCGAAAACGCCCCGGGGCGTGGGCGAGCATCCGCATCGGGGTTTCGAGACCGTCACCATCGTCTACCAGGGCGAGGTGGAGCATCGGGACTCGGGCGGTAACGCCGGCCGGATCGGCCCTGGCGACGTCCAATGGATGACGGCGGCGTCCGGCATCATTCACGAGGAGATGCACTCGCGGGACTTCCTGGCCAAGGGCGGCGCGTTCGAAGTGGTGCAGCTCTGGGTGAACCTGCCGAAAGCGTCGAAGATGGCCCCCGCGGGCTACCAGACGCTGACGGACGCCAGCATTCCTGTCGTCGAGCTCGCGAACGGCGCAGGCTCGGCGCGGGTCATAGCAGGACAGTTCCAGGGCGCGCGGGGTCCCGCGCGGACGTTCACAGCCGTGAACCTCTGGGATCTGCGACTGCGCGGCGGCAGCACCGTCGATCTCTCCGTGCCGGAGGGTGACACCACGGCTCTGTTCGTGCTGAAGGGACACGTAACAGTCAACGGCACACAAAGTGCCCGCGAGATGCCGAGCTGGTGACCTTTGAGCGGCACGGTGAGGAAATTCGCATCGACGCGAAGGCAGACTCGACGGTGCTGTTGTTGAGCGGTGAGCCGATCGAAGAGCCGATCGTCGGCTACGGTCCTTTCGTGATGAACAGTCGCGAAGAGATCGAGACGGCGATCAGCGACCTGCGAAGCGGCACGTTCGTTCGGTCCGCGCGGTAGCTCATAACCAAGACGTCAGGGCCGGCGTGTTCATCGCCGGCCAACGGCGCTCGATTCACATCACTCGTCGAGGGGAGCGACCGGGGTCGTCTGAATCTCACGTTTCGCAAGGCGCTGTAGCACGGAGCCACAATCAATGCGGATGTCGGTGAAGTCGGTGCGCCGCCGGCAGGCGCTGATCCTCACTCGCCGGAGGCGTCTCTGCTAGGCTTCCCTGGTGAGCATCCTGCAGTGGCGCGGACGGACCAACAAGAAAGCTTTCGCGGATCGTTTCCGCGCGGCTCTGCAGGCGCATCTTCCCGACGCCGCGATCGAAGAGCTGGGCGAGCTGGAGTTTCGCTTCGAGTGCCCGCCGGACATCGGTAGCCGGACCGTGTGGCTCGGCCGCGCCTATCAGGAGTTCTGCAAGGACCCTGACCGTGCGGATCAGATCCTGTCGCGCTGGTTGAGCAACGTCGCGGCGCCGAATCGCGGGCGCGTCGAGCCTGATCGCATCATTCCCGTGGTGAAGGACCTGCGCTGGTTGGCCGAACAGGTTGCGTCGAACGCCGACGGAAAATTCGATCCGTGGACGGAAGCCTACAACTCCGAGCTGATCGTGGTTTTCGTGGAACGCCACAACGGGCTGAGCTTCCCGGACCGAAGCGCCTTCGACGAGCTGGATATTCCATTCGAGCAGTTGCGCGAACGTGCGTTCGAGAATCTGCGCAAGGCCATCAGGGAAGTTTCGATTCATGGCGGCGAGGGTGGGTATCTCCTCGGTGCGGGCGGAACGATCGATGCGAGCCTGCTGCTGCTTGATGAGAGCACGCAGGATCCGCGAATGGAGCTTGCCGGCGAGCCGCTGGTGGGCGTTTCCGACAGGGACAGTTTCTGGGTCGCGGATGACGCCAATCCCTTCGCGATTTTCGGAATCGCCGCGCGTGTTGCGCGCTGTTATCGCGGCGAGCCGTATCCGATTTCGAAACAGCTCTTTCGCAGGGTCGATGGGGTGTGGCAGCCGCTCGATCCGGTGATGGAAGACGCGCGGCATCCCATTCCGAAGCTGGACGTCTTCGACATCTGTGGGGAGAAGCGCGATGGGGGAGTGGATCTCGTGGGTGATCGTGGCCACGCCGCTCGGCGCGGATCCGCGTTCGGTGTTTCGGCTTTTCAGCAAGCTGGATAGTTACCTGTGCGAAATCGAATCCACGCAATGGAAACGGCGGTATCCGCAGGCGACGCTCGAGACGACGAACGTCATCGTCAAGCTGCATCCGGAATCGGATCCGGTGATTGCGAAACTACTGACCGCGAACAGTGGATGGGTCGCCACCCGGGGCGCACAGCTCATCCTCGAAGAGCTCGAGCTGGAGTGAGCCCTCAGGGCCGCGTGGCGACGATGGCACCCGCGACCATCACGCAACGCCCACGGCGGTCTTCCAGGTGAAAGCCTCACCGAGAAACAACACGGCGAGCACAACCGTCACCGCGAGGCTCAGCTTGTCGACCGGCGCGACGCTCGAAGCGGGCGCCATCTGCAGCGCCTTGAAGTAGGCGAGCCATGAAATCCCGGTGGCCGCGCCCGACAGAATGAGCGCAAGCCACGCCGTCCCTTTTACATCCTTGAATGCCACCTGCTCGCCGCGCGCAAACACGATGGCGGCGGCGATCACGATCACCACGCCCGTGCGGATCAGCACGGCCAGATTCGACGGAATATTTCCGACCCCGACCTTCGACAGAACGGCGGTCACACCGGCGGCAACGGCGCCGAGAAGCGCGTAGGCGATCCAGTTCACGAGCTACTCCTGTGCACAAGGAAAAGTGGGCGCATGACGCGATGGACCTATCGCGGTGGCGATGATGAGGCCTGGCCGATCACCGTTCGGAAATAACGATGAGCAAGGCGCGCGACGGACCGGAGTGCGAGCACTGATGCAGAATTTTGCCGCACGCCCCCTTTGCGGAGGGTACGCTCGGGCCGCAACCCAGGTCTTGCGCGCACTGCGCGGCGCCGGTGGATTTCTTCGGGGGGGGAACCTGATGCGTCGATTGATCTTCGGTCTGGTGGTCGCGGCCGGTGTGGGTCGCGTATTCGCAATCCGGCGCGGGCGCCGCTGCAGCGAGCACGGGCACCTCCGGTGCCAGCACAGGCGCCGCAGCCGCCAGGCACAAGTCCAACGACGTCGAGTGGACCCCAGCACGGCGGCAACCCGAACGAGCAGCGCTACAGCAAGCTCAACCAGGTGACCGCCGACAACGTCGGGCAGCTGGGCCTTGCCTGGTATGCGGAAATCCCCGAGCGCGGCGGCTACCAGAGTACGCCGCTGGTGATTGACGGGGTGCTCTACATGACGGCCCCGTGGAGCAGCCTCTACGCCTTCGACGCGAAGTCCGGCAAGCAGCTGTGGAAGGTCGACCCGCAGGCGCCGCGCGAGATCGCCGCCACCTCGATCTGCTGCAACATCTCCAACCGCGGCGCGGCCTATGCGGACGGCAAGATCATCTGGGGCACCATCGACGGGCGCCTGATGGCGGTGAATGCGAAGACCGGCCAGAAGGCCTGGGAAGCGCGCGTCGCGGACCCGAAGCTGCAGTACTCGATCACCGGCGCGCCGCGTATCGGCGATGGTCTGGTGTTCATCGGCGTGGGCGGCGCGGAGTTCTACACACGCGGCTTCCTCGTTGCGCACGACGTGAAGACGGGCAAGCAGGTGTGGAAGTTCTACACCGTGCCGGGCGATCCCGCGAAAGGCAAGGACGGCGAGGCGTCCGATGACGTGATGCCGATGGCCGCGAAGACCTGGACCGGCGAATGGTGGAAGAAGGGCGGTGGCGGCAGCACGTGGGATGGCATCGTCTACGACCCGAAGTCGGATCTGGTGATCTTCGGCACCGGCAATGGCCTGCCGTGGCCGGCGCAACTGCGTTCGCCGGGCGGGGGCGACAACCTGTTCACCTCCTCCATCGTCGCGGTGCATGCGAAGACCGGCAAGTACAAGTGGCACTACCAGGCCGTGCCGATGGACGGCTTCGATTTCGACAACACCGCGCCGCTGACGCTGGCGGACATCACCGTCGATGGCCATCCGAAACACGTGGTGATGCAGGCGCCGAAGAACGGCGTGTTCTATGTGATCGAGGCGGCTACCGGCAAGGTGGTGTCGGCGGATCCGTATGTACCCAAGATCAACTGGGCGCTGGGCTTCGACAAGGCGAACAACTGGAAGCCCATCCTCAATCCCGAAGCCAACTACGGCAAGACCGGCAAGGGTTTCTACGTGCTGCCTTCGCAAGCGCATGTGTGGCATCCGCAATCGTTCAACCCACAGACGGGCCTGATCTACGTGCCGGCACGCCGCGGCGTGGGTTCGTTCTTCGCCGAGGAAGGCGGCCGCATCCTGGGCAACCAGATGGTGGATGTCAGCATGCGTCGTCCGCCGGAAGGCACGCGCCCCGAGGTCGAGAACCCCGGCGCCTACCTGCTGGCCTGGGATCCGGTGGCCCGCAAGGTGGCCTGGGAGCAGCGCGAAGGCAGCGGCAACGCCGGCACGCTCACGACCGCCGGCAACCTGGTGTTCCAGGGCGCGCCCGGGCAGAAGTTCGCGGCGTTCCGCGCCGACACCGGCGCGAAGGTGTGGGCGGTCGACACGCAGGGCAACGTCGTGCCGGGCCCGGTGACGTACTCGATCGACGGCGCGCAGTACCTCGCGGTGATCTCCTCGGCCAGCACCGGCTTTGCCGCCGCCGCCGGCAAGAATCGCCTGCTGGTGTACAGGCTCAACGGCGCCGTGCAACTGCCGCCGGCCCCACCGCCGGTGCAGCAGGTGCTCAACCCGCCGACGGACTTCGGCGACGCGGCGATGCACGCGCGCGGCCAGGACCTTTACGACCGCAACTGCAGCGGCTGCCACGAGGGCGGCCGCTTGTTCAGTGGCTTCCCGGACCTCAACTACACGGTCGCGCTCAACGCCCCGGATTTGTTCAAGGCGATCGTGGTCGATGGCGCGCTCGCCGAGAACGGCATGATCTCGTTCAAGAACGTACTGAAGGCGGAGGATGGAGAGGCGATTCGCTCGTTCCTCACCCGCGCGCGAATGAGTTTGAAGCGCAACCCGCCGAAGGTCGGGCCGGGTGGGCCTGGCGGCGCGGCTCCGGGGGCTGGGCCGCCGGCCGGCGCGGGGGGTGCTCCGCCTGCGCACCAGTAAGTGCGATCGGCGAGTGTGCGATGACGCCTGAGAGAGGCACGAGGCGCGCGGAGCTTCATCGCGTTTCCGCAGAAACGCCGCCCGCCGACGCCGCTCTGCGCATGCGGGAGAGCATCAGGTCCACCGCCGTGCCGTAGTCCATCCGCTCACCCCGCCAACGGGTCACGCCTGTGTCAGGTGTGCGGAGCGCGCCGTCATCGAGCACTTGTACCTCGACGCTGCCCTCGTGCACCTGCCGATGATGAAAGCGGCACAGAAGAACGAGGTTGGATAGCCGAGTCTCGCCGCCATTCGCCCAATGCTTGATGTGGTGCCCGTCGACATAGTGCCGGTTCGTGCAGCCGGGGAAGCGACACCCGTCTTTGTCTCGAGCGAAGAGGGCGCGGCGGATCGCCGGTGGAATCGTGCGAGTCTTGCGGCCTACATTGAGTGGCTCGCCGTTCTGGTCTTTCACCACCGCAACAACGCTGGCGTCGCAGCCGAGGCGGAGTGCAGTTTCAACCGCCAGTGAAGGCCCATGCGCGTGCTCGCAGCGGCCGTCGCAGCCGTCGCGGAGCGTCTGCGATGCGCGTGATCGCAGCGTGAGCAGGCGATGGTTCGCGGAGTTCAGGTGACCGACGAGTTCGGTGATCTGCGCTTCGAGGGTGGCGATTTCCATGGGGGAATCCGTTCGGGGAGGAGGGTGGCATTCTTCCTGAGAGATGCCGCGATAGCTTCACGCGTAAGTGGTGTAAACGTGCAGAAATGCGTGGCCCGGCGCGTCGTCTCGGAGGCCATTTCTAGGCGAAAACAACGCGAATGCAGATCGCCCCTTCCGCCGCGAAGTCGTACCCTCGACCTCGAATCTCAAAGCGGCACCCGGCGGTGTAGGAAGCACCGCCGAGCGCCTAATGAGCACCCACAACAGGAGTAGCTGCCCATGTCCCAGACCGTTCATCAAATGGAAGCCAGCGCGACCGCGCAAACTCTACCACCCATCCACCCCACCCACGACGACTCGCTTCCCCGCGATCTGCTCGAGCACATCGACCGCCTGCGTCTCATCCTCCCTGTCATCAGCGTTTCGGTGATGGCCCTGAATCGCCAGGATGCCGAGTCAGATACCGACATAGCGTTCGTTCTGAACGAGCACGCGTGCGAGCCGTTAGATCGCGAGATCGAACGCATCGAGTCCCTCCTGGCGTCGTGCCTCTGGCGAAACCAGCAGCAGGAGATGCGTCAATGAATCCGCAGGAGCAACTCACAGTGCCCAACACCAGCGCGAAACCGAGAAATCAGAAAGTCGGCTACAAGCCCCTGAAGTCGCCGGGAGTGGAAGTGCCGTTCTTGCCGCTTCGCGGCCGCTGGCTGCGAGACGCCGGTTTCGAGATCGGCCGGAGCGTGAAAATCGAAGTCAGTGAAGGGAGGCTGACTATCGAACGGGTCGACTGATCGCTGCAGTGCTCTTCGCGCCGGATGCTCGCGGTCTGGCGCGAGGTGCGACCGAGAAAAAGCCCCGCCACCTCGCGCAGCGGGGCAATTCTCACGTCGTACGATCATGTTGACCGCCCCTCGATCAGGCCGTCTCCTTCGGCGTTTCGGCATCCCGCCGCCGTGTCAGCCCCGAGTTTCGCGCGCCTTTCGTCGTATAGCCCATCGCCGCGTACACGTTGCTGTTCGCACCGTACCTGGGATGGCCTTTGACGGAAGCCGCGATGCCCGTCGCGAGCTCCAGCGCCTTCGGGTACTGATCGTCACGAACGCCGCCTTCGCTGTGCAGTAGGGCTGCAGCGCCTGCTCGAACTGCTGCAGCGTCATGTCCGCGAAGGACTGCTCTGAAGCGGTGGTTTCCCACCCGCGCAGGATCTGCTCCACCTTATCCTCGATTACCACAAAGTTGATCCGCACATTAATCACCTCCTTTCAGTTGCCAGTTGCACACTCCGCTGGAGAGGGACGCTCTGGCCGAGAGCTTCCCTTCCCATGTGTATCGAAGTACATGTTCGTGTCTGATGGGTTCTATATAACGAAGTTACATAGGTATCGATTCCAGTACACATGGGAAATTTACCATGGATCGTACGAACGTGCACGCTGCGGCAGAACTATCCAGCGCCCGTCGAAAAGGTTTCACCGCCGATTGATCTCGATCGGATGAATGCATTGATCGATCGCATATACGAGGGCTATGCGGACGACCTCAAACGCGTGGAGGGAGAACGCGAGCCGCTCCAACGAAACGATCTGTTCATGCGGTGTCATGCTTCTCCTGGTCGACAGTTCCCCGGTGGTACGAGTTCGCTAGGGTTCAAACTGCGCACTTCAGTCTTACGCGCGCGCATCAGTTGAGCGATAATCTTCACAACAGCAGGGGTCGTTCCGCCACAGTGCCTCACCCGAAGAATCCAACGTTACGCGAGTTCTACGTTTACCGTCTCGTAGTGAGGCGAATCCCGTTTTACGTGGGCCTGGGCCGAGACAAGCGTGCTTCTGACCGTGTGCGATATGTTCGCTATATGCTCAGACGCGCGATGCTGGCGAAGCGAGTCAAATGGGGCCTCAGCGCCTCGGTCGTGGCGCTGCTACTAATCGACGGGTTCGATGTAAAAGTCTCATACCTGAAGCGGAGTCTTTCGCGTGCAACGGCGCTGAAGCACGAACGACGGGAAATCGAGCGCCTGCTTGCACGAGGCTACGTCCTTGCGAACTCGCAGCACAATCCCTCGCGACCCAAGGTCGCGGAAGAGGTGGTGAGCGCTCTCAGGGCTCAACTGAGCGGCCAGCGCCCAACGCGCGTGCCCCAGAGCAAAAGTAGGAGAAGCGGGGCATGAGCCGCCCCGTAGTAGCGCGAATCGGCGACCTCGCGTCAGAACCCCGTCAGAAGAAAGTCCATCGCGGCGAGGATCGTGTCGCGGCTCTCGACGAGGCTTCCAGTGGCGGGGCCGAGATCGTTCCGAGCGATGCCGGCAAGCTCGGGCGTCATGAGCATGTAGGCTTCGCCTTCAAATTTCAGAATCGGCATGAGGTGGCTCACAGGCTTTTTTGCGAGCGCCGGTGCCTTGCTAAGTGGGATGACCACTCGTGTCTGCAGGTCTTCGAGGAGGTCCGATTGCACGTCTACGAGCAACGGGAATGTTGCCTTCGTGCGTGGGTTCTTGTTTCTATAAACAGTGAATTGCGCCATCAGAATCGCCGCACGTCGTCCGAGAACACTCCGTGCTTCTCAACGTGCTCGTTGTAAGCCTCGATCGCCTCACGGTTCTCCTCGCGCCATTTCTTGCGCTTGGCGGCGGCCAGTTCCTCCGTCAGCGCACGTTCGAGAGTAGCGGAGAGGTTGACTCCAGCCTCACGGGCGGCCGCGAGCAGGTCGCTGCGGACGCTAACGTTGGTGGCGCGCTTGGGAACTGCAGCGGTCGGGCTTCGGCGGGTCATAGTCAGTCCTCCGAGATGCGCACAGTATGTCACGGCATAATGCGCATTACCAATGCGCATTAACGCCGGGGCTGCTGCGCACGCCTGCGGCCTTGTCACGGCGCCGCGGGTCGCCCGGCTTCGATCCGTTTTCGCAGCCAGGTCTGAATCTCGCTCTCGATCCAACCCACCGAGCGCGCGCCGATCTTGATTCGGCAGGGGAAGCGCCGTTCCGCCTCCATCTGGTAGATCGAGGAACGGCACAGGCCGATAATCTCGCAGACCTCCGGTAGACGCAGGACACGGATTTTGTCCGTCGGGGAACGTCGCGCGGTTGGTTGGTCCGCCGGCGGTGGAAAAGCATCGATCTGTTCGGCTTGATTGCGAACCTGCGGATGAGTGCCGCGTCGTCGCGTCGAGCGACTGCATGCAGCGTATCGGCGGCCGCGTTCCAGCCCTCGATCACCGCGGCTCTCGTGCGGGCCAGCGTTTCCAGGCCGGGCTCAGGTCGCACGCCGCCTTGTCTCAGCTCGTCGCGACTGTCTGTGCGCGGCTGAGGTAGTGCGTAGAGGCGCGACGCGTGGCCGTGCGGTAGATCCCATCGGACTTGCGCGGCGTCGAGACACCGCGAACGGCGCGCTCGGTGGCATTGACCTCGATACCCAGCTCGCGCAGATTCGCGGCGAAGTCGCGACGCCACTCGCGCAACGTTGCTTTCCGGATGTTGAGGCGCGCGCCTTGTTCGCTGACTGCCTTGACGACCAAATGCACGTGCGGCTGAGGTTGATCCGTGTGAAGCGTCATCAGGTAGCGGTGCTGAAGCGCGAACCGTTCCCGCGCGAATTTTCGAACGGCCGCCTGGACCTTTGCCGGCGGCGTACCCAACCGTGCCCCGTCATTTGTTCGCTCGAATACCCGAGCCGGCGGAGCGAGCCGTTTATCGTGTTGTCACTGATGGGCCGGGAGAATGTGCGGACTGACGGAAACACGTACTTCGTGTCCCCGCTGTACCCGTGTATTCCTCTGAGAATCGCCACGGCCTGGCGCGACAGCGGCACCACGTGCTGCTCGCACATTTTCATTCGAGCGGCGGGGATCCGGTACTCAGAATCGGAGCCTTACAGGCGAATGTCCGCCCACTCCGCAAGCCGGAGCTCGCCCGGCCTCACGAACAGCAACGGCGCAAGCTTCAACGCCGCCTCCGTCACTGGATGGCCGCGGTAGTTATCGATCGCCCGCAGCAGTTCGCCGATCTTCTCCGGCTCGATGATCGCCGCATGATGCGTCACGCGCACCGGGGCGAGGGCGTCGCGTAGATCCGCGGTGACGTCGCGCTCGGCACGGCCGGTCGCGATCGCGCATTGCGCGCTCGGATCGATCCCTTCCGCGATCAGCCGCCGCGCTTCCAAACACCGCTCGCGCGCCCGCTTCAACGTGATCTCCGGATACACCCCAAGCGAAACGCGCTTCTCCACTCCATCGATGTGGTACTTCAACCGTCACCAACGCGAGCCGTTCGGACAGAGACCTCTAGATAAAGCCCCGACCCATGGAAAGTTTTTCGCGACTTCTCTCCAGGCTTCGCATTTCTGATCTGCGTCTCGGTGAGCATCGTGGCGGCAACAGGTTTGGCGTTTCGCCAGTTGCCTTCAGAGTTCTCCCCATCCGTGCCAGGCAGTCAACGTATGGTCATGGACGCCAATGAAGCGTACGTCACTGAGACTCTAGGGACTTTCGGAGCTTTCCGGACTTTTCTTGGAAGTCTTCGGATAAAGAATTGGCTCCCTGGGTTGGAATCGAACCAACGACCAACGGATTAACAGTCCGACGCTCTACCGCTGAGCTACCAGGGAACGGAGGGGCCTTACGAAGGGCGCGGATTGTCCGGGAGAGCGGGCGAACCGTCAAGCGAATCAAGGCGTTTGGGAGTGTCCGCAGCGTCAGACGGCCGTCACGAAAACCCGCTAAAAGCGTGAGCCGGACCCCGACTCCGGCACACGGCTTGGCGCGGGGTCTGGCGGGGGAGATATAGTCCCCGGCAGGCCCCGAAAACACCTAAATCGAGCCCCCTGGCCCCCATGTCCGCGAAGCCCGTAGTCAACGCGTTCTCGATCGACGTCGAGGACTATTTCCAGGTCGCCGCGCTGGCGCCGGCGGCCCCGCCGGACAGCTGGCCGACATGGGAGTACCGGGTCGAGCGGAACACGGAAATCATCCTGGGCCTCCTGGCCGAACGCAACATCCGGGGCACGTTCTTCATTCTCGGGTGGTGCGCGGAGCGCTCGCCCGGGCTCGTCCGGCGGATCGCGGCGGCGGGGCACGAGGTGGCGTGCCACGGGCACTCTCACCAGCTCATCTACGCCCAGGGCGAGGCGGCGTTCCGGGAAGAGGCGCGCCGGTCGAAGCACTTTCTCGAGGACACCATCGGCGCGCCGGTCACCGGGTATCGCGCGGCGAGCTTCTCGATTACGCCGAAGTCGCTGTGGGCGCTGGATGGGCTCATCGATCTCGGATTCGAGTACGACTCGTCGGTGTTTCCGATTCACCACGATCGGTATGGGATTCCGGGCGCGAAGCGTGAGCCGGGGATGATCACTGCGCCGTCGGGGCGGACGCTCGTGGAGTTTCCGATGTCAGCGGCGTCGTTCGGCGGCGTGCGTGTGCCCGTCTCGGGCGGGGGCTATTTCCGGCTGCTCCCATATGCGGTTACTCGCGCGGGGCTGCGGCAGATCAATGAACGCACCGGCCAGCCATTCACGTTCTATCTGCATCCGTGGGAAGTGGATCCAGAGCAGCCGCGATTGAAGGTGAAGTGGTTCTCGCGGTTCCGCCACTACAATAATCTGCACAAGTGCGAGGGGAGACTCCGCAAGTTGCTTGGGGAGTTTTCGTTTTCGACGATGCGGGATGTGCTCGAGCAGCGAGGGCTGTTGAAGAAGCCCGCAATCGCCGGGCGGCTAAGAGTGGCCTCCTAGCCGCCTTCGAAAATCAGGCGCTCTTGGCGACTCGCGAAGTCGTCAAAACTTTCCGCATCCGCTCCAACGCCTTCTCCAGCGTCTGCATGCTGCACGCGAAGGACAGCCGAATATGCCCCGGCGCGCCAAACCCACCGCCCGGCACCACCGCGACCCCACCTTCGTTCAACAGCAGCTCAGCAAACTCGCCGTCATCCCGGCAACCCTGCGCAACGATCGCCTTCGACACATCCGCGAACGCGTAGAACGTGCCCGCGCCGGGCAGGCAGCTCACACCCGGCAGCGCGTTCAAACCCGCGACGATGAAGTCATGACGCGCCTTGAACGCCTCATTCATCTTCGCCACACACTCCTGATCACCCGCGAGCGCGGCAATCGCAGCCTTCTGCGAAATGCTCGATGCGTTCGACGTCGACTGCCCCTGGATCGTCGACATAGCCGAAATGATTTCCTTCGGCCCGCCGCAGTACCCGATGCGCCAGCCCGTCATGGCATATGCCTTCGACACGCCATTGATCGTGATCGTGCGCCCGTAGAGCTCCGGCGCAACGGTCAGCAAGCTGCAGAACGGCTCGCTGGCCCAGTAAATCTTTTCGTACATGTCATCGGTGCCGATGAGAATGCGCGGGTGTTCAACGAGCACGTCCGCGAGCGCGCGCAATTCCGCGCGCGTGTACGCCGCGCCGGTCGGGTTGCACGGGCTGTTCAGCAGCACGAGCCGCGTCTTCGGCGTGATGGCGGCTGCGAGCTGCCGCGGCGTGATCTTGTATCCCTGCGACGCGCCGGCGAATGGCATGACTGGCAGGCCATCCGCGAGCAGCACCATGTCGGGGTACGAAACCCAGTAGGGCGCGGGGATGATCGCCTCGTCACCCGGGTCGAGCACCGCCATGCAGAGGTTGTAAATCGTCTGCTTGGCCCCAGATGAGACGAGGATCTGCGAGCGGTCGTACTTGATCGCGTTGTCCCGTTCGAACTTCGCGATGATGGCGTCCTTCAGCTCGTTGACCCCATCCACATTCGTGTAGCGCGTGAAGCCGCCCTGGATCGCGTCGATACCCGCTTTCGCCACATGCGCGGGCGTGTCGAAGTCCGGCTCGCCGGCGCCGAGACCGATGACGTCTTTGCCTTCCGCCTTCAGTTTGGCGGCGCGGGCAGTGACGGCGAGCGTGGGCGAGGGCTTGACGCGCTGGACGCGTCGCGAGACAGATAGAGTCACGTATGACCTGCAGATAGGAAGAGTGGGACGGCGCGCTATATTACGCGACCGCCCGCCCGTGAACCAACGTGCCGTCGTTGAGGATTGACAATGGATCAGAACCCATTCCGGCTCGAGTCCGGCTATCAGCCTGCGGGCGATCAGCCGCAGGCCATTGACAAGTTGGTGAGCGGGCTGAGTGACGGTCTGGCGCATCAGACGCTGCTCGGTGTGACCGGCTCGGGCAAGACGTTCAGCATCGCGAATGTGATCCAGCAGGTGCAGCGGCCGGCGATGGTGCTGGCCCATAACAAGACGCTTGCTGCACAGCTTTACGGCGAATTTCGCGAGTTCTTTCCGCACAATGCGGTGGAATATTTCGTCTCGTACTACGACTACTACCAGCCGGAGGCGTACGTGCCTTCGACTGACACCTATATAGAGAAGGATTCCTCGGTCAACGAGCACATCGAGCAGATGCGGCTTTCAGCGACGAAAGCTTTGCTCGAACGCTCGGACGCGATCATCGTCGCGACGGTGTCGGCGATCTACGGCCTCGGCGATCCGCGCACGTATCACTCGATGGTGCTGCACCTCATGCGTGGCGATAAGCAGGATCAGCGCCGCCTCCTGCGTCGGCTCGCGGATATGCAGTACACGCGCAACGAGCTCGATCTAACGCAGGGCACGTATCGCGTGCGTGGCGATGTCGTCGATATTTTCCCGGCCGAATCCGAGCGTGAAGCGATTCGCGTGGAGCTGTTCGACGATACGATCGAAACGCTTTCGATCTTCGATCCGCTCACGGGCGTGGTGGCTCGCAAGGTGCCGCGCTACACGGTGTATCCCGGCACGCACTACGTCACGCCGAAAGAAAAGGTGATCGGCGCCGTCGATCACATTCGCGAAGACCTGCGCGAACGCCTGCGCGAGTTGCGCGATGGCAGCAAGCTGCTCGAGGCGCAGCGGCTGGAACAGCGCACGATGTTCGACATGGAGATGATGAAAGAGGTCGGATACTGCGCGGGCATCGAGAATTACTCGCGCTATCTCTCGGGCCGCGCCCCCGGTGAGCCGCCTCCGTGCCTGTTCGACTATCTGCCCGCCAACGCACTGCTCGTGATCGACGAGAGCCACCAGACGATTCCGCAGCTCGGCGCCATGTACAAGGGCGACCGCTCGCGCAAGGAGACGCTGGTGGAATACGGCTTCCGCTTGCCGTCCGCGCTCGACAACCGGCCACTCAAGTTCGAAGAGTGGGAGGCGCTCGCGCCGCAGATGATCTTCGTCTCGGCGACGCCGGGAAAATACGAGGCGCAGCGCGCGAGCGCCGTCGTCGAACAGCTCGTGCGGCCGACGGGGCTGATCGATCCCGAGGTCGAGATCCGGCCCGTTCGCAGCCAGGTGGACGACGTGCTGTCCGAGATCCACAAGTGCGCGGAAAAAAACGAGCGCGTGCTCATCACCACGCTGACCAAGCGCATGTCCGAGGATCTGACGGAATATCTCGCCGAGCACGACGTGCGTGTGCGCTACCTGCATTCGGATATCGATACGGTCGAGCGCACCGAGATCATTCGCGATCTGCGACTCGGCAAGTTCGACGTGCTCGTCGGCATCAACCTGCTGCGCGAGGGCCTGGACATGCCGGAGGTGTCGCTCGTCGCAATCCTCGATGCCGACAAGGAAGGCTTCCTGCGATCGGATAATTCGCTGATCCAGACCGTCGGCCGCGCGGCGCGCAATATCAATGGGCGCGCGATTTTGTATGCGGACAGTGTTACCGGCTCCATGCGGCGTGCGCTGGACGAGATGGATCGCCGCCGCGCGCGACAGGTGGCATTCAACCTGGAACACGGGATCACTCCGCGCGGCATCGAGAAGGCCGTCGCGGACATCATGGAAGGTGCGCGGGACGATTCCGGCGCGATCGTGAGTCGTGGCAAGGACAAAGGCAAAGGGAAGGGCAAGGACAAGGGCGGCGCGCCGACGGCCGCCGACATGCAGCCGCAGAACATCGTTCGGCAGATCAAGAAGCTCGAAGGCGACATGTTCAGGAAGGCGCGCAATCTCGAGTTCGAGGAGGCGGCGCGCATTCGCGATCAGATCGAGAAGTTGAAGCAGATCGAGTTGGGGTTGGCGCCGCCGCTCGTTGGCCAGGGCTGAGAGAAGAAGCCCTCAATCGCCGGGCGGCTAAAGAGGCGCTCTCCCAGCCGCCCGGCGATTGAGGGCCTCTTCGCTTCCAGGCGCATCCCCTCCGCGCGGAACCGCCAAGCCTCAGGCGCGTTTCCTGCTGCGAGGGAGAACAAATGAGCAGCCCCGTTCAAGCCTCGCATAGCCTGCGGGTCTTTCTGGCGATCGTCATCGCGGTCGCCGTGCTTCGCTACGCACAGGACGTGTTCGTCCCCCTGGCGTTGGCGATCCTGCTCACGTTCCTGCTCGCGCCGCTGGTGGACCGGTTGCAGGGGCTGCACCTCAATCGCACGCTGGCGGTCATCCTTTGCGTTGCGCTCACGATGTTCGTTTTGGGCGGGCTGCTCTGGGTCGTCTTCCACCAGTTCACCGATCTCGCGAATCAGCTCCCCAGCTACCGACGCCAGTTGCGCGCAAACCTCGCGGGCGTCACCGGTGCGCTGAAGGGTGGCGTCGCCTCGACCGCGGAGGCGCTCGACCAGCTCACGCGCGAGTTCGGTCGCGTGGCGCCGGTCGACCATTCACTGGCGAACGTGCCGAAAATGCAGGTCGTGGAGCCCGCGCTCACTCCGATGCGCGCCGTCACGTCGTTGGTCGCGCCGTTCATCAAGCCGCTGGGCACCAGCGCGCTCGTCATCGTGTTCGTGATCTTCATGCTGCTGCGATTGCCGGATCTGCGTGATCGCATCATCGGCCTGCTCGGCTCGAAGAATCTGCGCGTGACGACGGAGGCGCTCGACGAGGCCGCGCACAAGGTGAGTCGCTACCTCGTGATGCAGACCGTGATCAACGGCATGCAGGGAGTCGGCACCGCCGTGGGTCTTTATTGCATCGGCATGCCGAACGCGATTCTGTGGGGCGCGCTCACGATGGCGTTGCGCTTCGTGCCCTACATCGGCATCTGGGTAGCGGCGGCGTTGCCCATCGCGTTGTCGTTCGCGATCTTCGATCACTGGTCGCAGCCTGCGCTGGTGGCGGCGCTATTCCTGAGCCTCGAAGGCGTCAGTAATCTGATCCTGGAGCCGTGGCTCTATGGAAGCCGCACCGGCGTGTCGCCGATTGCGCTGCTCGTTGCCGCGGCATTCTGGACGTGGCTGTGGGGACCCATCGGCCTGCTGCTCGCGATCCCGATGACGGTGTGTCTCGTGGTGATGGGCAAGTACATCCCGCAGCTCGCGTTCCTTTACACGCTACTGGGCGATCAGCCGGTGCTCGAGCCGCATGAGCGGCTGTATCAGCGACTGCTCGCGAGCAACCGTGATGAGGCGGATGAGTTGCTCGAAGAGTCCGTGCGCACGAAATCGCGAGGGGAGGTCTGCGATAGCGTGATTGTCCCGGCGCTCCAGCTCGCCGAGGATGACCACGATCGCGGTGCGCTTCCGGATGCCAAGCGCCAAGTGGTGTTCGCCCACATCGAGCAGTGGGCGGATGAGTTCATCGCCGTGCGAGAGGTGCCGCGCGCCCCGCCCGGCAACCCGACGTCCGCAGTCTTCGGCGCCACAGTGCTTTGCATAGCCGCCGAGGATCAGGCGGACGCGATCAGCTCGAAGCTGCTGGCGTCGCTGCTGCTGGAGCAGGGAATCAAGGCGCGAGCGCCCCACAACGGTTTGGAGGAAGAGCCGCGTCCCGATGCGGTGGTGATCTCGGCTTTGCCGCCGGATGCGGTTACGGCGGCCCGCCGTTGCTGCCGGGCGGTTCGCCAGCGGTGGCACGATGTGCCGATTCTCGTGGGGTTGTGGAACGCGCATGGCAGGGCGGAGCGCTCCCGACAGCGACTCGAGGCGGTTGGTGCCACTGGGATTTGCACCAGCTTTGCTGAGGGCATTGCCATGCTGGAGATTCGGTTCGCCGCCGCTAAGCGGGCCCCGGCGCGCGCGACGCTCGAGAGTGCGCCTGCTGAAAGCGCCTGATGAAGGCGCCTGATGAAGGCGCCTGATGAAGGCGCCTGATGAAGAGGCCCTCAATCGCCGGGCGGCCAGGAAGGCGCCTCTTAGCCGCCCGGCGATTGAGGGCCTCTTCAATCCAATCCCACACGCAATCTAAGTAATTGGAAACCCTCACGTTAGCTTGCGGCCGTAGCGCCGCTCGCGTATCGTTCGCGGCCCTCAGTAGTCGCGTAGCTCAGTGGTAGAGCACCTCCTTGACATGGAGGTGGTCGGTGGTTCGATCCCACTCGCGACTACCAGATAAAACGGGGCGTCCGTAACACAAGGTACGGGCGCCCTTCTCGTCTGGGGACTAGCCCCAACACTGAAGTTGCAACGTCATGCCCGTAGTCACACTGCCCGATGGAAGCCAGCGCACCTTCGACAAGCCGGTCACGGTAGACGAAGTGGCGGGCAGCATTGGCGCGGGCCTGCGCAAGGCCGCGCTCGCCGGTCGCGTGGACGAGAAGCTCGTCGACACCTCGTACCTGATCGATCACGACGTGAAGCTCGCGATCGTCACGGACAAAGACGAAGACGGCATCGACGTCATCCGCCACTCCACCGCGCACCTGCTCGCACAGGCCGTGAAGGAGCTGTTCCCAGACGCGCAGGTGACCATCGGCCCGGTGATCGAGGACGGCTTCTTCTACGACTTCGCGTACAAGCGCCCCTTTACCCCGGAAGATCTCGCGGCCCTCGAAGCGAAGATGACGGAGATCGCGAAAGCCGATCTCAAGGTCAGCCGCACCGTGATGGAACGCGATCAGGCGGTGAAGTTCTTCCGCGACATGGGCGAGGTCTATAAGGCCGAGATCATCGCGAGCATCCCGGAGAAGGAAGAGATCGGTCTCTACGGCCAGGGCAACTGGGTCGACCTCTGCCGCGGCCCGCACGTGCCGTCGACTGGCAAGCTGAAGGCCTTCAAGCTCACGAAGGTGGCCGGCGCCTATTGGCGCGGCGACCATCGCAACGAGATGCTCCAGCGCATCTATGGCACCGCCTGGGCGGACAAGAAGCAGCTGGAGGAATACCTCCACCGCATCGAAGAGGCGGAGAAGCGCGACCACCGCCGCATCGGTCGCGAACTCGACCTGTTCCACCTGCAGGAAGAAGCGCCGGGCGCCGTCTTCTGGCACCCGAACGGCTGGTTGATCTACCAGACGCTCATCGCGTACATGCGCGAGCGCAACCGGGGCGCTGGCTTCCAGGAAGTGAACGCGCCGGAGCTGATGGATTCGTCGCTATGGCAGCAGTCGGGCCACCTTGAGAAGTTTGGCGAGAACATGTTTCTCACCAAGACCCCGGACGAGCGCACCTACGCCATCAAGCCGATGAACTGCCCGGGTCACATCCAGATCTTCAAGCAGGGCATCCGCAGCTACCGGGACCTGCCGATCCGCTTCGGCGAGTTCGGCAAGGTGCATCGCTATGAGCCGTCGGGCGCGCTCCATGGCCTGATGCGCGTGCGCGCCTTCACCCAGGACGACGCCCACATCTTCATCACCGAAGAGCAGATCAAGGATGAATCGGTCGCGATCATCAAGAATCTGCTCTCGATCTATGAGGACTTCGGCTTCCAGGGCGTGCGCGTGAAGTTCGCCGACCGACCGCCCAAGCGGGTGGGGTCGGACGAGGTCTGGACCATTGCGGAAGAGGCCCTCAAGGCCGCCACCGCCGCCGCCGGCGTCGAATACACCCTGAACCCGGGCGAGGGCGCCTTTTACGGTCCGAAGCTCGAGTTCGTCCTGAAAGACGCCATCGGGCGCGACTGGCAGTGCGGCACCCTTCAGGTGGACCTGAACATGCCCGGCCGGCTCGGTGCCCATTACATCGACGAGCACAGCCAGAAAAAGACGCCGGTGATGCTCCACCGGGCCATTTTCGGCTCGCTGGAGCGGTTCATCGCCATCCTGATCGAGCACCACGCCGGGAAGCTCCCCGCCTGGCTGTCCCCGGTCCAGGCCGTGGTCATGAACATTACGGACAAGCAGGATGATTACGTCACACGCGTTACGGAAACCTTGAAAAAACAGGGGTTTCGCGTGGAGCCTGACTTGCGGAACGAAAAAGTCGGCTTTAAGATTCGCGAGCACACGCTCCGGCGTGTTCCCTATTTATTGGTCGCGGGCGACAAGGAAGTGGCCGCGAATTTGCTTTCAGTGCGTACCCGCAGCGGTAAGGACCTGGGCACGATGTCTTCGGAAACGTTCGCTGAACGTCTCCAGACCGAGCTCAGCAGCCACGGGCGCCATAGTTTGGAGGATTGACGCATCGCTAGTGCAACGTCGAAGCGCGTAAAGCGCAATGAGGAAATCACCGCGCCCCAGCTGCGTGTGATCGATGCCGAAGGCGGCCAGGCCGGCGTAATGAGCCGGTATGACGCGCTCCAGATGGCCTTCGCCGCGGAGCTCGATCTGGTCGAAGTCTCGCCGACGGCGGAGCCGCCGGTCGTGCGCATCATGGACTACGGCAAGTTCCTCTTCGAGGCCAACAAGAAGGCCCATTCGGCGAAGCGCAAGCAGAAGCAGATCCAGGTCAAGGAAGTGAAGTTTCGTCCCGGTACGGGAGAGGGGGATTACCAGATCAAACTGCGTAATCTGATCCGCTTCCTCACCGAGGGTGACAAGGCCAAGGTAACCCTGCGGTTCCGCGGCCGAGAGATGGTGCACCAGGACATCGGCCGCAAGCTTCTGGCTCGGGTTCAGACCGACCTCGCTGAGCACAGCGTCGTCGAGCAGAACCCGCTGATGGAAGGCAAGCAGATGATCATGGTCTTTGCACCAAAGAAGAAGTAGCACCTAAGCGTCGCGTTTTTTACCGCCGCGTTGTGCGGTGGTGACGGCGTTTTGTGCTCGCCTGTAAGCGGCGGCGACCCACGGATCAACGGTCCGGTGGTCGTAGCTTGTGAACAGGGCTACAAACAGGAGATGAGTCGATGCCCAAGTTGAAAACCAACAGGGCCGCGGCGAAGCGTTTTCGTGTCACAGCGAAAGGCTTCAAGCGGTATTCCTCGCGTCGTCGCCACAACCTCGGCGACAAACCCCGTAAACAGAAGCGCCAGCTCCGTTCCGGCGGCTCGAGCCTCGTGCACGAGACGGACGTCTATCGCATCGTGCAGCTGCTGCCGCACGCCGGCCTCACGCCCAAGAAGATCGGGCAGCGCTACGTCTCGAAGGCAGTGCGCGCGAAGCTGGCGGCCAACAAGGCCGAAGCCGAAGCGAAGTAAGCGCGCGGTTCCGGGCTCGCAGCAAAGGGCGCTTTCTCAGCCGCCCGGTGATTGAGGGCTTCTTAAGGGTTTGAGCGCAACGACCAAAGAGGTCGCCGCGCACGAGGAGATTCGAAATGGCACGAGTTAAACGTGGCGTTCAAGCGGGACGCCGTCACAAGAAAGTTCTGGCCAAGGCGAAGGGTTATTACAACGCCCGCCGCAAGGTCTATCGCGCAGCCAAGCAGGCCGTCATCAAGGCCGGCCAGTATGCGTATCGCGATCGGCGGGCGAAGAAGCGTGATTTCCGCGCGCTGTGGATCGCCCGCATCAACGCGGCCGCGCGTCCGCTGGGGCTGTCGTACAGCCGCCTGATCAACGGCCTCAACCTCGCGGGTATCGAGGTCGATCGCAAGTTGCTCGCCGATCTCGCGATCCACGAGCCTGCCGCGTTTACTGCGATTGCGGAGCAGGCGAAAGCCGCTCTGGAAAAGGCTGGTAAGACCGTCAAAGCCGCCTGATCCACAGCGAGGAGTTCTTCGCTGTGAATGATCTTGCGACGTTGGCGCGTCAGGCGCTCGACGAGGTTGCCGCTTCAGGCGACCTCGCCGCGCTCGATGACGTGCGGGTCCGCTGGCTCGGCAAGAAGGGCACGCTTACCGAGCAGTTGAAGACGCTCGGTGCGCTCCCCGCCGCCGAACGGCCCGCCGCGGGCCAGAAAATCAACGAAGCGAAACAGCAGGTCGAAGCCGCGATCGTCGCGCGCAAAGACAAGCTGGAAACCGAGCGTGTCGAGCGTGAGCTGCTGTCGGGGCGCGTCGATGTGACGCTGCCGGGGCGCGGCGAAGAGCGCGGTGGGTTGCATCCCGTTACGCGCGCGCGCATTCGCATCGAGTCACTGTTTCGTCGCGCCGGTTTCGATGTGGCCACCGGGCCCGAGATCGAAGACGACTTTCACAACTTCGAAGCGCTCAACATCCCCGCGGATCATCCCGCGCGGGCGATGCATGACACGTTCTATTTTTCCGATGGGCGCCTGCTTCGCACGCACACCTCGCCGGTGCAGATTCGTGCGCTGGTGGCGCGCGGCGCGCCGCTCGCGGTGATTGCGCCGGGGCGCGTGTATCGCAGCGACTCCGACGTCACGCATACGCCGATGTTTCATCAGATCGAAGGACTGATGGTCGGTGAGAACGTGAGCTTCGCGAACATGCGCGCGATCCTGCACGGCTTCGTGCAGGCGTACTTCGAGAAAGATTTGAAGATGCGCCTGCGCCCGTCGTACTTCCCGTTCACGGAGCCGTCGGCGGAGGTCGATATGAGCTGCGTGTTCTGCGATGGCGCGGGCTGCCGCATCTGCAAGCACACCACCTGGCTCGAGATCGCGGGCTGCGGAATGGTTCATCCCAAGGTGCTGAAGGCGAGCGGTGTGGATCCCGAGAAATTCACCGGCTATGCGTTCGGCATGGGGATCGATCGGCTCGCCATGCTTCGCTATGGCGTGAACGACCTGCGGCTGCTGTTCGAGAACGATCTGCGGCTGCTGCGGCAGTTCAGGGCGTTTTAGTCATGAGAGTGCCTTACACCTGGCTCGCGGAGTGGGTCGCTGTTCCATGGGAGGGCGCGGAGCTGGGCTCGCGCCTGACGATGGCGGGCTTCGAGCTGGAAGCGCTCGAGGCCGCGGCGCCGCCGTTCACGGACGTGATCGTTGCGGAGATTCTCGAGGCGGTTCGGCATCCGCAGGCGGACAAGCTGCGGGTCTGCAAGGTTTCGACGGGGCGGGGCGAGCCCGTTCAGATCGTGTGTGGCGCGGCGAATGCGCGCGTGGGTCTGAAGAGCGCGCTGGCCGTTGTTGGCGCGAAGCTGCCGGGCGATCTCAACATCAAGGCGGCGAAGCTGCGCGGTGTGGATTCGCAGGGAATGCTGTGCTCCGCGAAAGAGCTGGGGCTTGCGGATTCGTCGCAGGGCATTCTCGAATTGCCGGCGGATGCGCCTGTGGGCACACCGTTGCGTGAGTATCTTTCGCTCGATGAGTCCATCATCGAGATGAGCGTGACCGCGAATCGCGGTGACGCGATGTCGATCGTCGGTGTTGCGCGCGAAGTCGCGGCGCTGACTTCGACGGCGCTTCTCGACAAGGCGCCCGAAGGGTCGCGACTCACGCATGAATTGATCAGCGGCTCGCGGTTCGCGCCCGTTGCCCCGACGATCCACGACAGCTTCCCGGTGCATCTCGAAGCGAAGGCGGCATGCCCGAAGTTCGCGGGCCGCGTGATTCGCTGTGTGGACAACAAGGCCACGTCGCCCGTGTGGCTGCGCGAGCGGCTGCGTCGTTGCGGCGTGCGTTCCATCAGCCCGGTCGTCGACGTCACGAATTACATACTGCTCGAGCTCGGGCAGCCGATGCATTCATACGATCTAAGCAAGCTGCGCGACGGGATCCGCGTGCGGCTCGCGAAGCCGGCGGAGAAGATCACGCTGCTCGACGGTCGCACCGTGGAAGCCGCGCCGGACGTGCTCTTCATCACCGATGGCGAAGGCCCGGTGGGCGCGGCCGGCATCATGGGCGGCGAGCGCACTTCGGTAAGTCCCGAGACGACCGACGTGTTCTTCGAAGTCGCGTATTTCGCGCCCGATGCCATTCGAGGTCGCGGTCGCCGCTGGGGCCTGGTCACGGACGCGGGCCAGCGCTACGAGCGCGGCGTCGATCCCGCAGGCCAGGAACGCGCGATCGAGCGCGCCACCGCGCTGCTGCTGCAGATTGCGGGCGGGCAGCCCGGGCCCGTCGTGGTCGCGCAGTCGCCGGAAAATCTGCCGACCCGCGTGCCGGTGAAGCTGCGCAAGACGGCGCTACAACGCCTGCTCGGCGCCACGATCGACCCGGCCCGAGTGAAGTCGACGCTGGCCTCGCTGCAAATGAAGGTCGAAGACACCGCCGACGGCTGGACTGTGACGCCGCCGAGCCATCGCTTCGACATCACCATCGAGCCCGACCTCATCGAGGAAGTGGCGCGCATCGTCGGCTTCGACGCCATCGCCGAGGACGACGCGCGCGTCGCGCAAGTTTTCAGTTCGTTGCCCGAAGAAATTCCGGCCGAGCGCGCGTTCCTCGAGACGCTGACGTCACGTGGCTACTACGAAGCGATCAACTACGCCTTCACCGATCCCACGCGCCAGTCGCGTCTGTTCCCGGATCGGCCCGGTTTGTTGCTGGGGAACGCGATTTCCGCGGATCTGTCCGTCATGCGCGTGTCGCTCTGGCCCGGCCTGCTGGACAGCGTCCTGGTGAACCAGCGCCGCCAGCAGGATCGCGTGCGCCTGTTCGAGCACGGCACGCGCTTCGAATCGAAAGCGGGCGCCACGCGCGAAATCGACACGCTCGCCGGCGTGGCGTTCGGCCCTCGGTTGCCTGAGCAATGGGGTCTCACGAAAGAGGCACGCACGAACGTCGACTTCTTCGACGTGAAGGCCGATGTCGAGGCACTGATTGCGGGCACGGGCGCGCCCGAAGAATTTTCATTCCACGCGCCGTCGCTGGCGGGGGCGGGCACGGCGTCTGCGAGTGCAGAGCCCGATGCGATCACCGGCGCGATTACCGGCCTTTCCTGCCTGCACCCGGGCCGCTCCGCGCGAATCCGCCGAAAGGGCGTCGATGTGGGCTGGATCGGCGAGCTTCATCCCACACTCGTGCGTGAAATGGGCTTTACATATACGCCGGTGCTTTTCGAGCTGGACGTGGGATCGCTCGCCGTGTCGCGACCGGACTTCGAAGAGCTGTCCCGATTCCCGTCCGTGCGGCGGGATATCGCGGTGGTAGTGGACGAGGGAGTGCCTTTAAGTGCCCTGCGGGAGCGTGTAGTCTTGGTCGCGTCCAGCCTCCTGCGAACCTTCCGCGTTTTCGACGTCTACCGGGGACCCGGTGTGGAATCAGGTCGAAAAAGTGTCGCTTTAGGCTTGATATTTCAGGACATTACACGCACTCTTACTGACGAAGACGCCGACCGTGCCGTCGCGTCCGTCGTCGCGGAGCTGCGCGTAAGCTTGAACGCAAAAATACGAGAATAAAGGCATGGCCCTCACCAAAGCGGAAATGGCGGAAGCGCTTTTCAACCAGTTGGGGCTCAACAAGCGTGAAGCGCGCGAGCTCGTGGATCTCTTCTTCGAAGAAGTCCGCGCCGCGCTCTCGAACGGGGAGCAGGTCAAGTTGTCGGGCTTCGGCAATTTCGATCTGCGCGACAAGAACCAGCGTCCTGGCCGGAATCCGAAGACGGGCGAAGAGATTCCTATCTCCGCTCGTCGCGTGGTGACCTTCCGTCCGGGCCAGAAGCTCAAGGCACGGGTCGAAGCCTATGTTGGAGCCAAAGAATAACGCGCAGCTGCCGCCGATCCCGGGCAAGCGTTATTTCACGATCGGCGAAGTGAGCGAGCTGTGCGGCGTGAAGCCGCACGTGCTGCGCTACTGGGAGCAGGAGTTCCCGCAGCTCAAACCCGTCAAGCGTCGCGGCAATCGCCGCTATTACCAGCGCCAGGACGTCATCGTCATCCGCCAGATCCGGAGCCTCCTGTATGACCAGGGCTTCACGATCGGCGGCGCGCGCAACAAGCTCGGTGGCGAGGAGGCCCGCACCGATGTGAGCCAGAGCCAGCAGATCGTCAAGCAGGTTCGGCTCGAGCTCGAGGAACTGTTGAAGGTCCTCAGGCGTTAAACTGCCTGCGCCGCGCTCATGCGAGCGTACCGCGTGGCCAGTTCAGGAGTAGTCGGATCATGAGAGAAGCTTCCGCAGACCGTTTGATGAGCGACCTTCGAGCCGTGCTCGAGGACGCCGAAGCCCTGCTGTCGGCCACCGCCGGCCAGGCGGGCGAAAAGATTCAGCGCGCCCGCGAGCGCGCGACCGAGACCGTGCGCGTGGCGCGTGAGCGCCTGTCCGAGGCGCAGGAGCAGGTCGTGAAGCACGCGAAGAAGGCCGCGAAGCAGACGGACACTTACGTGCACGACAATCCGTGGCAGGCCGTGGGCATTGCGGCGGGCGTCGCGTTCATCATCGGCGTGCTCGTCAGCCGTCGCTGAGGCAAGTGTCCGACTCATACATCTCGCCCGACGAAGAGCTGGGGGACGAGGAGCCCGAAGGGGAACGTCCCTCGCGCTCCGCGGGGCTGATGGATTCGGCGAAGCGAATGCTCGCCACCGTCATCGCGCTCGTCAGCACGCGGCTCGAGCTCTTTACCACTGAGATCGAAGAAGAGATTCAGCGCGCGGCCAGCATCCTCATGTGGGCGCTGGTGGCGCTGTTCTTCGGCAGTCTCACGGTGCTGATGATTGCGTTTACGGTGATCATCATTTTCTGGGATGACCATCGGATTCTCGCGGCGGTTCTCGTGACGTCCAGCTTTCTGCTGGCGACGCTCATCTTTGGGCTGCTGGCGCGTTCGCGATTGAAGGCGAAGTCGCGATTCATGGCTGCGAGCATCGAAGAGCTGAAGCGGGATCGCGCGTCGCTCGATCGAATGGCTGCGCGGGAGTGACCGCGCGCGTTCAGCCGCCCGGCGATTGAGGGCTTCTTGATCCAATGAGCGACCGCCTCGAAGAGCTCGCGATGCGCAGGCGGATGCTGCTGATCCGAAGCGAACGGCTGCGTGCCGATCTCGCGGCGGACCAGAAGGTGTTGCTGGATGCGCTGAGCGGTGTGGATCGAGCGTATTCGATGGCCCGGAAGGCTGCGACGCCGCTGCTGTTCGTGGGCGCGGGGCTGATGCTGATCAAGGTATTCCGGCGCGGGCGGTCGGTGACCTCTGCGGGCGCGGGGCTGGCTATGAAGGCGCTGTTCTGGGTTTCCATGGCCCAGCGGGCGTTGCCCTATGTTTCGATGGCCCGTAACTTGTGGCGATCACGTTCCAGCCAGCGCACGGCGGACGGTCGCGACCCTTCGGAGCCTGAGCAGGCCGGGTAGAGCAGTGATAGAATCCGCGCCCTCGGTCGGAGTGTGGCGCAGCCTGGTAGCGCACTTGCATGGGGTGCAAGGGGTCCCGAGTTCAAATCTCGGCACTCCGACCAGTTAAAACAAGAGCTTGAAAAAGCCGAAAACTCCTCTGAATCGCTCGGTGGTCCCACTGGTGGTCCTATTTAGGAGTGATTCGTGATGCTAAAAATCCCATCGAAATGACGCGCTGATCGCACCGGATTTGCGGTGTGTTTTCCTTTGGAAAAGGCGACGCCGCCGTGAGCGAGGAGGTGCCCAACCTCATGGGCATGGTTTCGGACAACCTCTCGATCGTGTCTGCCGTGTCGCAGGCGATAGTGGCGCGTGAGGGCGAGGAGGGGACGGTTGCTGTCTCCGATCTCGCGGAGGAGATGGCAGCGCTGTATCGAAGCGTTCGCCTGCTGAAGGCAGCGTTCTGCATGCTCGATGAGGCGATGGCGAAGGGAGCGTGAGTCGCGGAGCGTGCTGACGGCCGGTGACCATTTGAGCGGGCGTGCTGCGCAGGTGGTCACCGTTTTGAGAGCGAACGACTTTCTACGGGTCCGTCAGCGGGGCGCGTTGATGTATCTCGCTACACGGCCAGAAGGCGTCTATGCGCTTCACTGCTTTCAGAAGAAGACGCGGAAGACGAGTCAGCGAGATTTGGACCTGGCGTTGCGTAGATTCCGCGCGATCCTGAAGTCCGGAGGTGCGAAGTGAAGAGTAAGAAGCGGGTTCGCAATGACGACGGGCCGCGCCACGTCACGCCGGCGGGACGAAGTGTGTTCTTCGATCTCTTCGAAGCGGAAGAAGCAATGGAGCTCGAGGTGCGAGCGACTTTGCTCCACGGTCTCGAACGATGGCTCACGGACTCTGGGATGACGCAGACGGAAGCTGCGAAGGCTCTCGGTGTCACCCAGGCGCGGGTTTCCGAAATCAAGCGCGGCAAGATCAGTCGCTTCAGCATCGACCTGCTTTTCCGCTTGGCTGCAAGGGCTGGATTGCATCCACAAGTAAAGCTCGCCGCCTGAGGGCCGTGGACAGAACTCAGATTTGCCTGCGGGCAGGATCGATCGAACGAGCTACCGGTGCCACCTGCACGTTGGATAGAAAAAGCACCACAGGTCTTCTGAGAGCCCAAGACCGCTGCAGACGGCCGGACTCCCCTGAAGCCACTGGCTAGTCGCGTTCGCCCACTTCGTACCACATGGCGTTCAGCACGCCGAACACGAGAGCGAAGCTCAGTCCCAGAATCCAGCTGAAGTACCACATAGGGAGGATGACCTCGGTGAATCAATAAAAGCCCGTGTGTTCGCGGATCTTCTCCAGCGTGACTTCCCCGCGCAGCACGCGAAAAACCCAGGCCGTGTACAACAATACGATCGGCAGAAAGACGGCGACTGCCACGAGCATGATGGACAGCGTCTTCTGACTGCTGGATGCGTCCCACACCGTGAGCCCGTGATTGGGTGTAGTGGAAGACGGCATCAGGAACGGGAAGAGCGCGAAGCCCGCCGTCAGAATCGTACCGGCCTGGGTGAGCGCACTTGTAACGAACGCGAGCAAGTGACGCTTGCCCCGAAGAAGCGCGAGAGTAAGCAAAGCGCCAACGACGCCGGCCGCAGGTGCAAGCCACAGCGCCGGATGCACCCGATAGTTCGCGAGCCAGCCGCCTCGCACGATCTCCACCATCTTGAGAACCGGATTCGAAGCCGCCGCTGTGTCGATGGGAGAGACAATTCGCTGCCCGTCGAGGCCGAACGCGAGCCAGAGCCCCGCGAGCGCGAAGGTCACGACAAACAGGAGGGCCGCGACCTGCCCCACTGCCGCTGCGCGCGAGGCGAGCGTGCGGTCGATCTTGAGTGCCGCCCAGGTGGCGCCGTGCATGACGAGCATCGAGAGACTGACGAGTCCGGCGAGCAGCGCAAATGGGTGCAGGAGGCCGAAGAAGCTGCCCGTAAACAGGGGTCGCCGCAGCTCGTCGAAATGAAACGGCACGCCGAGGAATAAATTGCCGAATGCGACGCCAAACAAAAGTGCGGGAACCGCGCCGCCGACGAACAGAGCCCAGTCCCAGGCGTTCCGCCAGGCCGGGGCCGTCAGCTTGCCGCGAAACGTGAAACCGACCGGCCGCAGAATCAACGCGATGAGCAGGAGGAACAGCGCGAGGTAAAGTCCCGAAAACGAGGCGGCATAAAGCAGCGGCCACGCGGCGAAAGCGGCCCCGCCACCGAGGATGAACCATACCTGATGACCTTCCCAGGTAGGTTCGATCGACTCCAGCAGCACGCGTCGCTCCTCATCTGTGCGCCCGAGGAAGCGGTAGATGGCGCCGACACCCAGATCGTATCCATCCGTTATAGCGAACCCGATGAGCAGGACGCCCAGGATGAGCCACCACACGAGGCGCAACGTTTCGTAGTCGAGCATGGCTATTTCCTTTCAGTGCGCGAGGGCTGCAGGGCTCTCGCCAGTGCCGCCCGGCGTCGGAGCTCGCTGAGGCCAGTAGCCGAGCCCGTCGGGTCCGCGCCGGATCATGCGAACCATCAGATACACGTCGACGACCGCGAGGCTGGTGTAGAAGATCACGAATCCCAGGAGAGACAGCCACACGTTGGTGGCGGACGTTGTCGATACGCCGAGGAAAGTTGGCAACAAGCCGTCGATGGCCCAAGGCTGGCGACCGTACTCCGCGACGACCCAACCGAGCTCCGCGGCGATCCAGGGCAACGGCAGGCTGACGAACGCCAGGCGCAGGAACCACCGATTGGTCTCGAAGCGACGACGTGAGGCAAGGTAGAAGGCCGTGGCGAACAGGAAGATGAAGAAGAATCCGAGCGCCACCATGAAGCGGAAGCTCCAGAACAGCACCGGCACGTTCGGTACCGTCGACCACGCCGCCCGCTCGATCTGCTCGGGAGTGGCGGCTGCGGGATTGCGGGTGTAGCGAAGCAGCAGCAGGCCGTATCCCAGATCGGCTCGATGCGCCTCGAAGTCGCTTCGAGCCTGCGCGTCCGCGCCGTTCTGGCGCAGCTTCTGCAGCGCTGCGTGTGCCTGCATCCCACTGCTAACGCGTGATTTCGCGTGCTCGACGAGGTCATAGATCCCCGGCACTTCCTTGTCGATGGAGCGCGTGGCGATGAGGCCGAGCAGCCAGGGAATCTTCACTTCCGCGTGCGTTTTGCGTTCGGCGACATCGGGCACTCCGAACAGGGTGAAACCAGCCGGTGCCTTCTCCGTGTGCCAGGCGGCTTCGATGGCAGCGATCTTCATGCGCTGGTTCTCGCCAGCGACATAGCCGGATTCGTCACCCAGCACGACAACCGAGAGCGAGCAGGCGAGTCCGAAGCTGGCGGCGACCGCCATCGACCGGCGCGCGACTTCGATGTTGCGCCCCCGGAGCAGATACCACGCGCTGATCGCAAGCACGAATACCGAACCGACGACATAGCCGGCCGCAACCGTGTGTACGAACTTGGCCTGCGCCACGGGGTTGAACAGTACCTCGCCGAAGGAAACGAGCTCCATGCGCATCGTCGCGTAGTTGAACTCCGCGCCCACCGGGTTCTGCATCCACGCGTTGGCGATGAGGATCCACAATGCCGACAGGCTCGACCCGAGCGCGACCAGACCGGTCACGACGAGGTGGGCCACTCTGGAGAGGCGCTGCCAGCCGAAGAAGAACAACCCGACGAAGGTCGACTCCAGAAAGAAGGCCATCAGGCCTTCGATCGCGAGCGGAGCGCCAAAGATGTCGCCGACGTAGTGCGAGTAGTACGCCCAGTTCGTGCCGAACTGGAACTCCATGGTGATGCCGGTGGCGACACCCATCGCGAAATTGATGCCGAAAAGCACGCCCCAGAACTGCGTCATCTTCTTCCAGATGTCCCGCCCCGTCATGACGTAGACCGACTCCATGATGACCAGGATCATCGAGAGGCCGAGCGTCAGGGGCACGAAGAGGAAGTGGTACAGCGCGGTCAGCGCGAACTGCAGCCGGGAGAGGTTGACGACGTCGAAGTCAATCACGGTGGTGGCTCCGCTGGGCTGGGTTGGGGAGGAAGCGCAAGTCGATCGGCAACACTTGCGGCGTCAGAAGAGGGCCGCTGTGCGGGGGAAAAGAACAGTGCCCAGAGCGCTATCAGCGCGCAGAGCTTTGCCAGCAGCAGCCAGCCGACATCACGACGGAGCCGGCGCTTCCAGCTTGCGCTGCCATCCGATGCAGTCACAGTGAGCCCACCGCGCGGGACAAGCGGAGCAGGGTGAGCGATTCATAGAGCATTGCGTTGTCGCGATTGTTTGCGGCGGACGGCTTCCGCGGAAGCCGGCGGCCCGGCTTGCGCTGCGCGGCGCCATTCCTGCTGCGTGCCCGGCCTCCGTCGAAGAGGTTCCGAGTGAACCCGACGCTGATGCTGCTGAAGTCCTTCATGTGGAGAATCACGTTGTGAAAATAGGTGTACGCGGCGGATAGCGCAAGTTGCGGGAGCATTGCCGGCGACGTTCGACACGCAGGCCGCGTCCTCCTCACAGAGCAAGCCGGACTCCCACCAGGCCGTCCGCCGACGCAGACGGGGCTCATGCGCTTCGTCAAAAGACGGAGGGTAGCTGTTGGGCGACGAGCCGCACACCGCGCGGTTTCCTCGAAACCCGAGCGGCAAACCGCTTTGGCTTCACGACGAGCACGTCGCACCTGAGGGCGCCCAGCACGCGTTCGGCCGTGTTGCCGATGAAGACGCGCTTCAGTCCTGAGCGCGAAATCGCGCCCATGACGACCAGGTCCGCCCCGATCTCTTTGGCGAGGCGTGGAATTGCCACGACGGGGTTCTCGCTCACGAGGTGCCGCAAAGCGCGCGGCACGCGAGCTGTTTTGACGGTTCGCTCGAAGCGCTCTCGCGTACGCGTCTCCACGCGTGTGTACAGACGCTCGGCCTGCGAGTCTGTCAGCATCTGCGAAGCGGCCACGTCGAGCGGAACCGGAAAGTAGGCGTGCATCGCGTGCAGGGATCCGCTGAGCTGTCGCGCAATGCCACTTGCGTTCCCAAGTATTTCGTCATCCAGCTTCGCGGGCTTCGCGTGCAGGTGTGACGGATCAACCGCCGCGAGGATGATCGGCTTGTCGTACGGCTCCTTGGTCTTGATCAGCAGCACCGGCACAGGACTGGTGCGAAGCAGTTCCCAATCGGTGAGATGCAGAAGCCAAGGTGCAAGGCGACGGCCGGCGTGACACTCGACGATGATCAGGTCGGCACGAATCGCCGCTGCTCTACGCACGATCGCTTCGTATACCGGATAGTCCCAGTCGACGTGGGAGGCCATCCGCAAGCCGGTGTCGTGGTGGTGAGTTGTGATCGTCTGAAGGCGTCCGAGATGAAGATCCATGCGCTGCTGCCGCAGCTCACGCAGTGACGTGTCCGTCAGCTCGAAATCCGCATAGATCGGCTCCGAGATCGCGTGGTAGAGCTCGATTGAAGCTTTGAACGCCCGCGCAAGCTGAGCCGCCTTGTCGATGGCGGGGAACGTTCTCGCGTTGGGGTCTTTCACTGCGACCAGGATTCGGCGGATCGGTTTCATTCGTGATCGCTCCAGGGGACGGGTGCGCGAAGAGACGAGTGCGCGGAAGAATGCTGCGCGGGAACTCTGCTGTGGGGGATTCGTACCCTTGCCTAAGGACTGCGTGACACTACTTAGGCCATTCATCGTCGCTTGCGACGGCCGGGGATGTGGCGCGAACATCCGGCCGTCGCGGCGTGCGTTGATCCGTGTCATCCGGCTCGATGGGCTGTCAGAGCCGGCGAGCGTCGCGATGTGCATGACCCGTCGACCGATGAGCTGTGCACGTAACTACGCGGTTCTCCCGAGTGAGCACGCTGGAACTACGCAGGCGTACGGCGCTCGAGCGCGTCTACACTGAGCACAGTCCTCTCGGAGATGATTCCAATGTCGGTCAATGCCCAGCAGGTTCTCGAAGACCTCGTGCGTGTTCTCGGTGACATCGACGAATGGGTCAAGGCGTCCGCGACGGCGTCCGCGGACGGCAAAGCCGCTGCAGCCGATCCGGAGCTCGAACGGAAACTCGTGGCCATTCGCGCGCGCATCGACGGCGTAAAGGACTTGATCGCACGCCAGGTGCATCAGCGCGTGGAAGCGGTCGACAGCTACTTTCGTGCGAACACTTGGAAGACCGTCGGTATCGCGGCAGGCGTGGCCTTCATTGCGGGGCTGGCTATCGGCCGCCCCTCACGATCATCGAAGAGCTAGTCGACCTGCAGCTCGCCAACGTACCTGACGAGCCGATCGATCATTTCGTCGGATCGACGGCGAGCATCTGTCGAGTTCGAGCCGCCTTCGTAGAACTCGAAACCCCACACGGGCATGCTGCTCACGCCGTGAGCGACGAATGCCTCGCGCCCGTCGATGGCTGCGCGTACCGCCTTCGTCGGCAAGACGCCGCCGTTGCGTGCTGCAAGATGCGCGAGATCGGGCACACCGCCACGGAACAAGGGCTCGACGGGCCCGTCACCCCGTCCCGTCAGCCCGTGACAGCTCGAGCAGAACACCTGGTACAGCCGTACGCCGGAGTATTCATACGGCGTGACGGAATACTCGTAAGGCGAGGTCTGGCAGGACATCAGCAAGAGCCCCGCCGCGCTGAGCAGTAGCGCGGACATAGTTACCGTCAGCCGGCCAGCGCGCTTTGGTGCCAACACCAGCTCAGCCCGCGAGCCACGCCTGCGAGGCGCGCTTCGGTACGTTCGTGCGGAATCCTCGCGGCTTCACGATGAGCACATCGCAGTCCAGGTGGTCGATTGCGTGCTCCGCGGTGCTGCCGATGAAGATTCGCTTGAGTCCCGAACGCGAGACAGCGCCCATGACCGCCAGCTCCGCGCCTGTCTGTCTGACCACGCGAGAAAGCTCGTCCCGAGTGATGCCCATCTCCAGGTGACGTCGTCGTGGCGAAATACCTGCCGCCGCTGTCACGCGGTCGAATACGCGCTTCATCTGGGCCGCGTGAATCCGCTCCACCTCAGGTGGAAGCACCACCGCCATTGCCTGACCAGCAGGGGCCGGGGCGATGATCGTCAGCGGCATGTAGGCGTGAAGAGCGTGCAGGGCGCCGCGGAGCTCACGCGCCAGATACTTGCCGGCCTGCAGGATCTGCCGATCGAGCGCGGCCGGTTTCTCATGAGCATGGAACGGATCGATGGCCGCAACGATGGCGGGCCGGCGCCAGCGCCGTGGGGTCTTGGCGATGAGCACGGCACACGGGCAGTGCCGAATGAGCTCCCAATCCGTGTTAGCCAGCAGCAGTCGCGAACCCGTCGTCTTCGGTTGAATGGATGCGATGACGAGGTCCGCCTTCGTGGCCAGTGCCCGACGGACGATGGCCTCGTGCGAGGGAAAGTCCCAGGCCGCGGTCCATGACACCTTCAGGCCCTCGAGCTCTTTGAGCGCGGCCAGTCGTGCCAGTTTCTTCTGCGACCGCTGTTGCACCGTGTTCGAGACTTCCCGGGCGTCGAGTCCCTTGACGTAGCCGCGGCGGAGCGCGTCGAGCGCCTCGGGATCGTTGACCGCGTGGAACAGCTCGATGCTGGCGCCATTGGCGCGGGCGAGCGCGGCCGCCTTGCGCAAGGCTCCCAGCGGCGCTCTGCTCTCGTCGCGGATGGCAACCAGGATGCGTCGAATGCGAAATGACATGAGGGGTTTCCTTTCTACATTTCAGCGCCGGCAAGCTCGGGCTTCGGCGCCTTCTCAGGTTTCTCGGTCATCGTCGCTTCGGTCAGGAGCAGCATGCTGGCGACGGAGACAGCGTTTTCCGGTGCAATTCGGACGACTTTCGCCGGGTCGACCATGCCTGCTTCGAGCTCAGCGTTCGGGACGAGATTGTGAGCACTACGCATTCGGTGGCGATTCGCTCATGCACGTAGTGTCTACGGCATTCTACGGTGTCGTTGCGATCGGGCACGGCCTACAGTTGCGCAAGGCCGTAGCGGAGGTCAGATGCCAGTCATTCATACCGGGCGTGCGATTCGCGCCCGCTCGGCGGGGCGGAAGTTGTTCCTCGAGGACGTGCCGTTCAGGGCCCTCGGCGAACACGAAGTGCGCGTCAAAGTCGCGGCCTGCGGGGTTTGCCGCACCGATCTGCACCTTGCCGATGGCGAGCTGCCGGACGCGCGCTATCCGGTCACGCCCGGGCACGAGGTTGTCGGCTACGTCCTCGAGCGCGGTTCGCAGGTCTCCGAATGGGAAATCGGCGATCGCATCGGCATCCCCTGGCTTGCGAGCACCTGCCGCGAATGCCACTACTGCCTCGCCGGAATGGAAAATCTTTGCGAGCGCGCGCAGTTCACTGGCTGCACCGTCGACGGTGGCTTCGCCGAATACACCATCGCAGATGCGCGTTACGCGTTGCGGGTGCCCCAACGATATTCCGATGTGGAGGCTGCGCCGCTGCTGTGTGCTGGGCTCATTGGCTATCGCGCGTATCGTGCGGCGGGTACGGGGGCGGGTGCGGGGGCGCGTATAGGTCTCTATGGCTTCGGCGCAGCAGCCCATCTTCTGGCGCAACTGGCCCTGGCGCAGCATCGCGAGGTGTTTGCCTTCACCCGGCCGGGCGATCTCGATGCCCAGGCGTTTGCGCGAGAGCTGGGCGCGACCTGGAGCGGTGGGTCCGACGAAGCGCCGCCGATCGAGCTCGATGCCGCGATCCTCTTCGCGCCCGTAGGTGCATTGGTGCCGACGGCGCTGGCTGCGGTTCGCAGGGGCGGTCGCGTCGTGTGCGCCGGCATCCACATGAGCGATATTCCCTCGTTCCCTTACGAGCTGCTCTGGGGAGAACGATCCGTCTCGTCGGTGGCGAATCTCACGCGGGCCGATGGGCGTGAGTTCATGCGGATCGCGGAGGAAACACCGCTGCACCCCGCCGTTCAGCCCTTCCCGCTCACCCAGGCATCCGAGGCGTTGCAAGCCCTCGCCGACGGGAAGCTGCGCGGCGCGGCCGTGCTCGTGCCGAATGGTTGACACCGCAATGGCGGCGGCAGAACAAATCGCGCTCCGTGGGCTGACGCAATCGGAGGCAACCGCGCGTCTGCTCCGCGAAGGGCACAACGATCTCCCATCGTCCGATCGCCATTCGCTTCTGGCGCTGCTCTGGGAGGTCCTGCGAGAGCCGATGTTCGCGCTGCTCGTCGGCAGCGCGGTGCTGTACGCACTGATTGGAGATCTCGGCGAAGCGGCCATCCTCGCGGCATTCGCGTCCGTCTCGGTTTCGATCGCGCTGATTCAGCGGGGGCGCAGTGAGCGCGTGCTGGAGGCGCTGAGGGACCTGTCCAGCCCGCGAGCGCTCGTCATTCGCGACGGCGAACGACGACGCATTCCGGGGCGCGACCTGGTGCGCGACGATCTCATCGTCGTCACGGAAGGGGATCGTGTTCCGGCGGACGCGCTGCTCATCGAGGGGCACGACATCCGCGTGGACGAATCGCTGCTCACCGGAGAGTCCGTGCCCGTGCGCAAGCGCGTGGCCGGCGCGAGCGACGGCGGCTCAGTCGCGCCGGGGGGCGACGATCTACCGTTTATGTTTTCCGGAACGCTTGTTTTGAGCGGTACGGGCCTCGCTCGCGTGACGGCCACAGGAGAGCGCAGCGAGATGGGGAAGATTGGCAGCGCCGTGCGATCCATTGCCGCGGAACAGCCCAGGTTGCAGGTACAGACACGTCGACTGGTGCTGATTTTCGCGGCGGCGGGTGCCTTGTTCAGTTTGGCGACCGTCCTGCTTTACGGCCTGCTGCGTGGGGACTGGCTGCAAGGTCTGCTTGGCGGAATCGCGCTAGGCATGTCGATGTTGCCCGAGGAGTTCCCGCTCGTGCTCGCGGTATTCATGGTCATGGGCGCATGGCGACTGTCGGCTTCACGCGTGCTGACGCGACGGGCCGCAGCCATCGAGACGCTCGGCTCGGCCACCGTGCTGTGCACCGACAAGACGGGGACGTTGACGGAGAACCGCATGTCCGTCGCGCATCTGGAGGCGTCGAACGCGCAGTGGAATCGGGAAAGCGGCGCACTGCAGGTCAGCGGTATGCCGCTGATCGCAAATCTTCTGGATGTGGCGGCGCTCGCGAGCGAACCGAAGGCGCTCGACCCCGTTGATCGGGCTGTGCAGGGCCTGGCCGCGGAAAGCGGCATTCCGCGCAGAGCCGTGGCGGAGCTCGTGCGGACTTACCCGCTCATACCCCAGCGACTCGCCGTCGTGAATGCGTGGTCTGAGCGGGAAGGGACTGCTTGCCTCGTCCGCGCGAAAGGAGCGCCGGAGACTGTCGCGCATCTGTGCCGGATGACGCCTGCCGATCGAGACGCAATGACGGCAACCGTGAACGCCTTGGCGGAAGACGGGCTTCGAGTCCTTGGCGTTGCGGTCGGCGAGTGCCGGCGAGATTCACTGCCCGCCGATCCGGCAACGAGGGAGTTCCGATTCGTCGGCCTGCTCGCACTGGCCGATCCCCTTCGCCAGGGTGTCCCGGCTGCCGTCAGGGAATGCCGCTCTGCTGGCATCCGCGTAATCATGATCACCGGTGACTATCCGGCGACGGCGCGCACGATTGCACATCAGGCGGGTATCGCGGACGGCGAGGTGTTGACAGGCCGTGACGTCGACTCGCTCGACGATGCAGCACTGGCACGGCGGCTTCGTTCGGCCACCGTCTTCGCGCGGATATCGCCCAATCAAAAGCTGCGCATCGTGCAGGCGCTGAAGGCGAACGGCGAAGTCGTCGCCATGACCGGCGATGGCGTGAACGACGCGCCGGCGCTGAAAGCCGCCCACATAGGCATTGCCATGGGGGGGCGCGGGACCGACGTGGCCCGCGAGGCGTCATCACTCGTGCTGCTCGACGACGACTTCGGTTCGGTGGTCCGCGCCGTGCGTCACGGCCGACGCATCTACGACAATCTCCGGAAGGCGATGATGTACATCGTCTCCGTTCACGTGCCCGTCGCGGGCCTTGCGTTGCTGCCCATTGTGCTCGGTTGGCCGTTGCTGCTCACCCCGATCCTGATCGCATTTCTGGAGCTGATCATCGATCCCGCGTGTTCCATCGTGCTGGAAGCCGAGGCCGAGGAGAAGGACATCATGACCCGGCCGCCGCGAGATCCGCGCGCCACGCTGTTGTCGCGCGCGTTGGTGACGTGGGGCGTGATTCAAGGTGGCATTGCGTTGATCGCCGTAGCGGCGGTCTACGTGGGCGCCGTTCGCAGTGGAGTTGCGACTGAGGACGTCCGTGCGCTGACTTTCGTGTCACTCGTCGCTGTGAACCTGGCGATGATCTTCTCGAGCCGGACGTTTTCGACGTCGGTGCTTTCCGCGTTGGGCCGGCCGAATGCCACGCTCGCCTGGGGCGTGGCCATCGTGGGCGCACTGCTCGCGGTGATTCTCGGCTGGCCCGCTGTTCGCGGCTTCTTCGCGCTGGGAGAGATGGCGATCGAGGGCCTCGTCCTGTGTGTCCTGGTGGCGTTGGCGGTGCTCGCAACGCTCCAGTTTCTCAAGCGACTCTATGGAACACGTCTGATGACGTGAGGACTCACGTGAAGAACTATTTGAGATCGTTACTGGCTATTCCCGTGTTTCTCGTGCTGTCCGCATCGGCCGCTGCCGCACCCATCGCTGAATGGGAACTGGGCCTCGTTTTGACGCGAAACCCCGATCCGGGGCAAGGCGCCACGTTGTACACCACCTGCTCTGCGTGTCACGGCCCGAAGGGGGAGGGCGCGAGTGACGGCACGGTCCCCGCTATTGCGGGTCAGTGGTACACCATCGTCGCGAAGCAGATCGTCGACTTTCGCGCCGGTGCGCGCAACGATCCTCGCATGGAGCACTTCACGGATCGACGACATCTGTCTTTCTCGCAGCCTGTAGCGGATGTCGCGCTGTACATTGCCCGGCTTCCACTTCCCACCCCCAAGGCCGCCCCCGCAGGCACGAATGTCGATCGCGGAGCCATGCCATACGCACGTGTCTGCGCCCGATGTCACGGTGAGCTGGGCGAGGGAAAGGAAGACACGCTCGCTCCGCGCCTTGCGGGTCAGCACTACAGATATATTCTCAAGCAGCTCGATGCCGCTCCGAATGGGGAGCGCAAGACCATGATCCAGAGCCACGCCGGACTGCAGAAGCTGCTCGCGCGCGAGGATATCGAAGCGGTCGCCGCCTATCTCACGATGTTGGGGCCTGGTCGTCGAGAGCAATGAGCGTGCCGCTGGTACCGCCTCTTGCCTGGCTGGCGCTCACAGTAGCGCTTTCGGCGTGCGCGTCCGGAGAAGGAGGGCGATCTGCCGCCTCGGGTTCACAGGTTGCGGGCGGTGAACGCATATATAAGTTGTCCTGCGCGGCCTGTCATGGGGCGGATGCCCGGGGAACCGGACCGGTCGCGCCGCTGCTGACGGTGCCAGTACCCGACCTGACGCGTGTCGCCCAGCGCCACGGCGGCGAGTTTCCGGAGCTGGAGATCTTTCGCATCATCGACGGCCAGTCGGATCTTGCAGGTCACGGGCCGCGACACATGCCGGTGTGGGGTTATGAGTTCTTCGGCGACGACGCTGACGACGAAGTGGCGCATCGGCGGGCGACCGACAAGGTGGATCGGCTGGTCGCTTACCTGCGCTCGATTCAGCGTACCGACTGACTGCGGTTACCAGCCGTGCGCCATTGCCTATCCCTCCTGTTTCTTCTCGTACCCGCATGGGCCATGGCCGGCGGGACGCCCGTGTGGTTTCACGATGGTCAGCTCAGCCTCGCCGGAACGCAGCTGCTGAGCGAGCTTGGGCGAGCCGACGAACGGGGCCTACTCGTATCCGACTACGACGCATCTTCTCTAGAGCTGCGCGTGAAGCAGGCGACTGTCGCCCACGGCGCGGCGCTGGAGCAGCTTGATGCCAACTTGAGCGCCGCCGCCGCGCGCATCGCATCGGATTTGCAGCAGGGTCGAGTCAAGCCAGCCGAGGTTGGCTACGACCTCGATCTCCCGCAGGGACGCTTTGACGCCGCGGCAGCCGTGAAACTGATGGCCAGCTCGTCCAACGTCGCCGCGACACTGGATGCCATGGAACCACAGCTTCGTCACTACGCGCTCCTGAAGAAGGCGCTGGCGAAATATCGCGTTCTGGATGCCACCCAGCGGGACCTCGTTCGGCTTCCCGCGTTGCCACGACATTCGGAGGAAGCCGGGTTGGCTCGAAAGTCACGACTACGAAATCGTGCGTGGTCAGGGCGACGACGCGCGTGGGCTGCCCGTCACCGCGGAGAACATCGAGTTGCTCGCGAGCGGCACCTTGCGACTGAGGCAGAAGGCAGGGCCTTCCAATGCCCTTGGGCACGTGAAGTTCATGTTCCCCAACCGGCACAACGTCTACCTGCACGATACGCCGGCGCGCGACCTCTTCAACCGCAGCCGCCGAGCCTTCAGTCACGGGTGCATCCGGGTGTCCGATCCGATGGCGCTGCTGGCACACGTCATGCGGGATGATCCGACGTGGACGACGGAACGTCGCGATCGAGCCCTCGCGCTCGACACGCCGACACGTGTACCGCTCGCACATCCGGTTCCGGTGTTCATTCTCTACGGCACGGCACTCGCCACCGAAGCCGGCGCGGTGCTCTTTTTCGATGACCTGTACGGGCAGGACGCGCCGCTGCTCGCCAAAATCGCCTCCCGGAGCGCCGCGCTACACAGAACTTCGTAGTCGCATCGGGTTGCTCCGGAGGCTCGTGAGTCGAGCTCCGTGACAGGATTTCGCTGCCCTTCTGTCTGGGGCCGTCACGTCCGTGGACGTTGTGCGCGATGCCGGCGTGGAGGGCCCGCGCTGCGAAGTTTGTCGATTCGGCAGGTATTGGCTTATCGTCCGCATGGAGGGACGCCTTGTCTCTCCACGGCTGTTCGGTATTCACCCTCGCGCTGGGCGTTTGGACCTCAAATGGACTACCGACTGCTTGCGATTTTCGTCAACGTTCTTGCGAACCAACTCGGGCTGCCCGTGCCCGTCATTCCGACCCTGGTGGTTGGAGGAGCGCTGGCGGCCCAGGGAAGTCTGTCTCCCACCGCGTTTCTGGTTGCCGCGGTCTGCGCATGTCTTTGCGCCGACAGTGTGTGGTTTCTCGCGGGCCGCATCTACGGTAGCGGCGTAATGAAACTGCTCTGCCGGTTGTCTCTCACGCCCGACTCATGTGTGAGCAATACGCAGGCTCGGTTCGAGCGATTGGGAATCAACGCCGTATTGATATCGAAGTTCGTTCCGGGCCTCTCGCTCATTGCCCCTCCGCTTGCGGGTGCGATCGGGATGAGCTGGCTGCGTTTCCTCACCTTTGATGCAATGAGCTCGACGGCGTGGGTGATTCTTGCGGCGACTGTGGGCGTGGCATTCCATCGTCAGATTGAGCAGCTGATGCCGTTCGTAATGGAGTATCGAGTTCAGGCGGTCGTTGCGCTGTGCGCGATCCTGGTCGGATATGTCCTCTACAAGTGGTGGGATCGCGCGCGATTCTTCTCGGCGTTGCGGATGGCACGCATTGAGGCAAGTGATCTGCATAGGCTGATCGCTAGCGGGGCGGCGCCGCTGATTGTGGATGTTCGCTCCACGATGGCTGTCGCTCTCGAGCCGCGGTGTATTCCGGGCGCGCTGCGGATCCCGCTGAACGAGGTCAGGGACAAGCTCCTCGGGCTGCCGCGCGAGCGCGAGATCGTCTCCTACTGCACGTGTCCGAATGAGGTCTCGGCGGCCGAGGTCGCGAAGATTCTGATGGACAATGGGTTCAGGCGAGTACGCCCCCTTCGAGGCGGTCTCGATGCCTGGATTGCCGCGGGCTACGCGGTTGACCCGATTCCGATTTCCGCGTCGGCCGCACTGTCGGCTGCGGTCGATTCAACTGCGTGAACGCCGCGCTGTCGTGCGAGCGAGGTCGCCGGATTCCGCGGTAGCGGTTACCGGTTCGGGCTCGCGCGCCAGTAGATCGGACACCGTCACCAAGCGCTTTCCGGGCGGCGCGGTCCAGGCACGGCCGCTCATGGCGCGGCCTTTTGACCGCACGCGCCAATATCGGGTCCCGGTTTTCGTCAATGCATGCCAGTGAACCTCGAGGTGGCGGCGTGCGGGCGACAAAAACGTGGGGCAGGGCGGTTCTGCTGGCGGCTTCCGGGATACTCGCGACTCATTCGGCGGCCGGCCAGACCGCGCGGGGGGACGTGTTCGCCACGCGCAGTCCGGACTATTACAACGTCGATGGCGCGGCGTGGAGCGTTCGTCACGATGCGGCCAACGGCACGGGCGCACCGCAGATCGGCCTCGATCCAAGCTATCCGTCGAGTGTGCCGGCCTGGGAAAAGATCAGGACACAATCGCCGCGCCAAGCGCAGCTTTTTCAACCGTGCGTCGAGCAATTCATCCAGGCGACGGACGAGATCCGGCGTGTTGCGCCGGGTATGCGACGTCCAGTCAATGCGAGCCTGGTGAATGGGGGCGTGAAGCGTGCGAATGCACTCATCAAGGCGGGCGACGAATGTATGCGGAGCGCGGAGAGCGGGAAGGGCATCGTGCTGCGGGGAGGTGTATCGACTGAGGGCGAGCCCGAGAATGGCGGTGGCTCGCCGCCGAACGGGGGCGTTCGTCCACCCGATTTTCCTTATGGAGTGCCGGGCAGGACGCCGCGCCAAGGTGGAACGCCGACACCGCGCGACCCCGGAACCGGCGGCAATCCTTCGCGCCCCGGCGGTGGAACTCCGACGGGTCCCACGCAGCCGACGCAACCCGGCCCTGACGATCTGCCGTTACCGCCTCCCGAGCAGCAGCAACTGAGGCGGCTCGCGGGGGAAGTGCAACGAATTGCGGATGACCCGTCGAAGGGTGCGCTCGCGGCCACGAACCGATTCTTCCGCTGCCTTGCCGAGGCGATTGCGGCGGATCTGCAGTTCCTCGCGCAGCCGGGCTACGTGCCGGCACAACAAATGGCGCAGTCGCTGCACGAAGGCACGTGGAACTACCTCACGAGCAACGCTTACGAAAACAATCGCCAGATGTTCGAAGGCGCGGTGCGAGCGCTTCAGAACTTTCAGAACGATCCCGCCTGCGGATTCGCCAACCTGGCGCCCGCAGCCGCGCAGATGGCGATCACTCACCGCGGGCCCATCGCCGCAACCGCGGGCCGTCTCAAGAACGCGGCGAATGCGCTGAAGAAGATCAACACCGACAACATCCGCCGCATTCGAGGCTTCGGAACACCTCGACACGGCTCGCCTGCAAGGGGGATCAACCCATTCAATCCCGAGTGCGCGCCGAACATGTGTTTCCCTTCAGCGTTCGCGGAACTGATGTCGGAGGAGACAGGCGAGAAACTTGCCGCAATGCCTTACGCGGGCAACGTCGAAACGCAGATCGTCAAAGGCGTTCCGACGCAGGTGTACAACATCACGCACGAACCGACGGTTCAGGCGTTGCTGCGGGACTTCGTTGGCGAACGGCCGTTGCAGGGACCGAAGCTTTCCACGCAACGGCTCGAGAATCAGCGCTGGGGCAAGCCTTCGTCGATGAGCGTTCAGGATATCTCCAACGAGCTGCGGAGAGGCGGGCCTGGCGCGCGCGGGATGGTATTCATCGAGTATCCGCCCACCCCTGAAAATCCGCTCGGTACAGGCCACGTCGTCGTCGCGCGCAATGTCACGAACGCGGTTGGGGTGACGAGAATACAGTTCACGGATCCGTCCAATGCGGGGATGAATGCGGCGGTCTTCTTTGAAGGAGCGGCGGGCACGTCGCTCTATCGGTTCAAGTGAGAGAGGTCGGGCGCCGACGCCTCCGACGACAGGCCCAGGCTATTTCTTCGAGGGCCTCTTGGCGGAGGCAAGGGTATCCTTGAGAACTGGTTTGTTCGCAGGTCTGCCCGTCCCTTCCGCCGATCGAAACCTCTGCCGATATTCCACCGGTCCGATTCGCAGGCGTCGAATAAATAGTCGCCGCAGTCCTTCGCCGCTATCGATCCCGCAGCGGGCGGCAACTTCCTTGATCGAAAGGTTTGAGCCTTCGAGATAGCGGCGTGCGGCATCGATTCTCGCGTCCTGAAGGAACGAGATCAGCGTAACGCCGCTACCCTGGCTGAACACGCGCGACAGATTTCGCGAGCTCATGTTGAAGTGCTTTGCGATCGATTCAACGGAGTGATTGGCGGCGAGGGTGCGCAGTATGTAGTCCTGAATCGCGGCGACATCCGAGCCCACTCCCGCCTGCATTTCCAATAGCGGACTGAACTGCGACTGGCCTCCCGCGCGCCGCAGATACACGATCAGATACTTGGCGACGTCGAGCGCCATCTTCCTTCCGAAATCCTGTTCGATGAGGTTGAGCGACAGGTCGATTCCGGCGGTCACGCCGGCGGTGGTATAGATGGAGCCATCCTGCACGTAGATGCGATCCGGCTCGACCTTCGCGGTCGGAAACATGCTCTGCATCCGAGTCACGTCCATCCAGTGCGTGCTCACGATCTTGCGATCGAGGAGGCCGGCCGCTCCGATGGCGAAGCCGCCGTTGCAGATCGCCCCGAGGCGGCGACACGAACGGCGCTGCTGCACGAGCCAGTCGCGAATCGTCGTGTCCTCCAGGATGTCGAACACACCCAGCCCGCCCGGAACCAGCACGGTATCGAACCGCGGGCAAGGATCGAAAATGGTGCGATCGGGATTGATCGTGATTCCGCTCGAGGACCGGATCGCCCCGCGTGTGGTGCCCACCGTCAGGATCTCGTATTCGGATTCGCCCTGACTCAGGACTTTCACTTCGCCGAACGCATCACTCGGGCCGGCCAGGTCCAGCAGCTGAAATCGCGGGAACAACAGCACACCGACGGAAATTTTGCTCATACCGGATTACTTTGAACCGAGCCGCCGGCCGCTGGCAAGTATCCAAAGGGCCGCCATCACCGCTCGCCGGCCTGTTCGGCGATCTCCGCCGCACTGACGAGCTGGCTCTCTTCGAGCACCCGGATGAGCGCGATGAGAAAGCGTTCGTAGTAGTCCCACGCCGGCTGGTCGGCGCAGTCCGTCGCCTCCCATTCGCCGATCGAGCGGATCAGGTTCTGGCGGAACTCCTCCCACTCGAAGTGGCCTTCCTTCGAAACGGCCAGCGTGAGGCCGAACAACTGACGCTCCCACTCGCGCGTGAAGAGAAGCTTGCCCTGGCTACGGGGCGGGGTGTCTTTCTGGCCCAGCATGCGGGTCGCGGCGTATTCCTCGAATCGAGTGAACATCGTGGCCCCTTCAAGCCGCCGCTGGAGAAGTCACGAGCGCGACACCCATCATCGCTTCGGGTGTGATCAGCGCGGCCAGCCTCTCCTCACTCCAGCCCTCCGTCCCCGCTGGCCGTTCCGGCACGACGAACCAGCGGATCTGCGCGCTGCTGTCCCAGACCTTCACCTTGGTGGCCGCGCTGATGTCGACGCCTAACTCGCGCAGCACCGCGCGCGGCTCGCGCACCCCGCGCGCACGGAAAACCGGATCTTTGTACCAGTAAGGCGGCAGCCCCAACACCGGCCATGGGTAGCACGAGCACAGCGTGCAGATGATGAGGTTGTGCACGCCGGGCTCATTGGCGACGGCTTTCATGTGCTCGCCTTCGGCGCCTTGCATCCCTTGTGCGACGTTGAGCTCGGCAATGGCGGCGGGTGTATCGGCGATGAGGCGACTTCTGAAGGCCGGGTCCGTCCAGGCTCGCGCAACGATGCGCGCGCCGTTGAACGGGCCCGCAATGGTCTCGAAGTGGCGCAGCACCGCGTCGACGGAGTCGCTGCCGATGACGCCCTTCTTGATCAGCAGCGCCTCGAGTGCGCGCACTTTCGCGGCACTTGCCGCTTCGCGTTCTTCGTCGTATTTGAACAGGTTGCTCATGGTTCGTTCTCGTTCAGGCGCTGGGGGACCGCAGATAGGCTTCGAACAGATCGGCGTAGATCGTGGTGCCGGGCTCGCTGAGTTGCGGGCCCCAGATTTCCGCGGCACCGAAGGCCACGCGGTAGACAGGCATGGGGCCGCTGAGTCCGTCCGGATAGGTGGGCACGAAGTATTCGAAGGCGCCCGCGTATACCTCATCTATGACGCCGGTCTTGTTGCGCAGGTATCCGGGCAGTCGCGTGTGATCCGCGGCGGGAGGATCGGCGACCTTCACCGTCTGTCCGTCCGCGAATCGGGGCGGCGCCTTCAGGTCACGCAGGCCAGAGTCTCCGCGCATCAGGTAGTCGGCGATCTGGCCCTGCAGCGCCGGATTCGGCTTGTCCGGCAGCGTTGCGCTCGGCGCATCGCGATAGTGAGTGATGTGCTCGGCAAGCTCTTCCGGGCTGATGTAGCCCTTGTCGATAAAGAACTGGCTGATGCCCATCAGCCACTTCTCGTAGTAGCGAAACTTGAAGTACTCGAACGGGTGCATTCCTTCGGCGCCGGTGCGCAGCGAGGCCCACGTCCACGTGTCCTTGAACGAGACGGGTAAAGAGTCGACCGGATAGCGGGGAAGCGCGTCCTTCAGGTGCGAGCTCTCCGCCATCATGACCGTGTGGATGCCGAAGATTCGCCGCTCCCACGGCTGGACGAATACTTTGGGCTCGACGTTGACCGGGCCCAGGTTTTCCAGGCCGCCGAGTGCGTGTTGCAGTTTCATGGTTACTCCGGAGTTGAAGGCGGATCAGGCGAGTGTCGTGCGTTTCGCGGTGAGCGCATTCCCAAGCCACTCGGATACGAAGCCGAAGAGGGCGCCCACGATCAGCGCCGTGGCGGCGACGAGCGCAGGGTTGTCGATGCCGGCTGTCGTGATCGGCTTCCCGGTTGCGGCGGTCGTTCCGACGGTCGAAGCGAAACCCCACACAATTGCGGGCAGCACCCGCAGCAGCCCGATGTTCGAGGCCAGCACCATTGCGGCGCTGCCGATGCCGACCAGCACCGCGGCGGCAAGCGGGGAGCCGCCGGCCGATGCGATCGCAAGGAGGGTCATGGAGCTGATCGCAAGACCGGTGAGATTCGAGACGATGCTCTGGACGAATCCCTTCTTGCCGCCGCCGACGATGAAGAACGACGCCCAGGCGATGAAGGTGACCCACACGGGAATGGGTAGGACCGTCGCGGTAATATAGGTATCGACGACGGCCAGCGCGCCGATGCTGATGGTCAATGCGGCTTTGGAGTTCACGGTGCCCTCAAATCAGTGATGGAAGGGGAGAGGCCACGCAATCCAGGAATTCCTTGCGCAGCGTTTCGAAGTCGAGGCTCCTGCCGATGAAGACGAGCTTGCTGTGCCGGCGCTCGCCACTGTTCCAGCGCGAGCCGGGCGTGCAATCGAGCAGCATGTGAACACTGTGGAAGTGGTAACGACGCGCCTCGCCCTGAAGCGCCAGCACGCCCTTGGTTCGCATGATCGAGTTGCCCGATGCCTGCACCACTCGATTGATCCAGCGGTTGAAGCGCGTGCCATCAAGCGGCGCGTCGGCCGCGAGGCAGAAGGACTGGATCGTGTCGTCGTGCTGGTGAACGTGCTCGTCGCCATCGAGCAGGCCCGGCTCGAGGGCCAATGTGTTGGGCAGGGAAAAGCGGCGCGTGCCCAGCAGCTTGCTGGAAGCCACTTTCGAATGGTTTGTCTCGACCACCGCCGCGGTCGGGTTGAGCTTGCGCACATCCTGCGAGACGCCGTCGAGCACCTCGCGGTCGACCGCGTCGACCTTGTTGAGCACAATGACGTCGGCGAAGGCGATCTGCTCGCGCACGATCGGGTCGTCCAGATGCCGCGATACGTGCTTCGCGTCAACCAGCGTGATGACGGACTCCAGCTCCGCTCGTCGCAGCATGTCGGGGTCTGCGAGGAAGGTCTGGAGAACGGGGGCGGGGTCGGCGAGACCCGAGGTTTCGATGATCAGGCGGTCGAGCCGATCGCCGGATGGATCCAGCATCGCGTTGACGGCGACGGACAAGTCCTTGCGAACCGTGCAACAGACGCATCCGTTGGTGATTTCGATCAGCGGGTTTTCATCGGCGAGGATCAGCTCGCCGTCGACGCCTACCTCACCGAACTCGTTGACGATGACGCCGATCCGCTCGCGCGTGCGCTCGCCGAGCAGGTGATTCACGAGAGTGGTTTTTCCAGCGCCCAGAAAGCCGGAGATCAACGTGACGGGAATCCGTGCGGCAGCCATGACCTATTTCCCCGCGCTTCGCAGCGCGCCGATCGAACACTCGCAGGGATGTGCAATCGGCGCACCGGCCGCCAAGACATGGCGGAAAAGGGCGAACAGTCGGCGGGATCGGATTAGCGGAGCGGCACGATTTGTCCAACTGGCATGGAACGGCCGTGTCTGCCGCCGGCCTCGGGCGCGCAACGCCGGAACGGATGCGCCATCGTGGCGCGATCGGATTCCGAAACGCACCAATCCAGTGACAACCGAGTTGTCCCGTACACTGTCGGCGCTTGCGAGACTCCGTTCTTGAAGATCACGAGATTCGCAAGCGCCTTTACGCCCTTGCGGGACCTTTCATTCAGCTGCTGCCGCAGCGGTGCTCCCCGGTGGCACGTCGCTATTCAACACATCGCGGGTCATTTGCCAGCTGCCATCGGGTCGGCGTCGATAAATGCGCAGGAAGTTACCGCTGCTGTGGACCTTCGCGCCCCCGTCGTTCGGCGTGAGCGCCACGGTGAACGTGCCGCGCTGATAGGCCAGATCGCCGCTGACGACCGTCTCGAGCGGCGTCCACGCTTCGTCGATGTGGAATCGCTGAAAGCCGCGGCGGTTGGCGGCATCGTTTGCTTCCTTGCCCGCGAGCGGCGGCCGGTTCGGCGCGAGCATGATGTGATCTTCGGCCGTCAGGCTGCTGAGCGCGGTGATGTCACCGTTGTTTATCGCTTGCAGATAGCGCCGGTTGAACTCAGTGATCGCGGCCATGTCCGCCGCGACAGAACCGCCACGCGTTGGTGTCGTGGCGCATCCGCCGAGCGTGGTTCCGATGCAGACCGTCGCGATCACGGTGGCCTTTGCCAGATGTCTCACGCTCCCGTTCGCTCCGCTTGCGATCACCAAGGCTCCGTGGCCCCGTCGTAGCGCAGAAATCGTCCGGCATCTTTCAACGTGGCCTTGTCGATGGTGTGGATCATGTTCTCCACCGTGAACGACATCTTCAGCATGTTGGGGTACTGTTTCAGGTACGCCTGATGTTCCGTCAGCGTCGGCCCGGGGTTCAGCATCAGTACCGTCACGCCGTCCGGTTTCGCGGTGCTTGCGACGATCTGCATGGCCCTGTTCAACGCCGCCTTGCTCATGCGATAGAAGATGCCACCGGACCACCCTCCGGCCTCGCTCGTAATCGAGCCGTTGCTCGAGCTGATCGCGACGATCTTCTTCCGCCGGCTGGCCTTCACATTGCCGAAGAGCGCCTCCGAGACGATGAGTGGGCCCTTCACGTTCACGGCCATCATGGTGTCGAACAGCGGGTAGCGCAGCTTGCCGAAGTCCTGCGTGGTCCAGTCCCCCGCGCACGACTCGTCTTCGGCGGCGCAAGGGCCGCGGTCGTTGTAGACACCCGCGTTGTTGATCAGCACGTCGATGGGCGCGTTCGCGAGGCGCGCCGCGAGCGCGCCGACCTGCTCGGTGCTGGTCACGTCCACTCGTTCGATGCGTACCTTGGGGAATTTCGCCGCGAGCTCGGCGAGGGACCGCGGTGTCTCCGGGCGGCGGTGCGTGGCCACGACCGTCCACCCGTTCGCGGCATATTGCCGGGCGAACTCGAGGCCGATTCCCGAGTTCGCACCGGTGATGAGCACGGTGTCGGCGATCGCCGCTCCAGGCAGCCATGCGCAGGCGAGCAGGGTTGCGATGGCGGCCAGCGAGCGTCGCACGGACGCGACGCTCAATGTCTTCAGGGCTCGGGTCGGCATGATCTCGCTTTCGATTCGTTTCTTCACCAAAGGAGTAGACCGGTGAGACGGAGAAAAGGACCATTGCGCGCGCGACCGATGTCGCGCCGTTTGCGAACCGGGCGCGCACGGTGTAGACGTTCGCAGTGCCTGCGGGGCGGGGCGGCGGATCTTCCGGGGCCGACGACGGTCCGGGAGCTCGCGGCGGCGCTCAGGAGCGGGCCTGGCCAGATCCTGTTGAGGTTCTTTGGGGGGGCGGATGACGTCGCGTGAAAAAAACGGCGCCACGGACGGCTTTCTGCAGGTTTTCCTCGGGTTCCGGCGGCGGCTGGCGCGGGCGGTGGCGCGCATCGTGCAGCCGGCGGATATCGAAGACATCGTGCAGGAAACCTTCCTGCGCTGTTTCCAGGCGTCGGCGCGAACCGAGGTCCGGCATCCGCGCTCCTTCATGCTGACGACGGCCCGGAACCTGGCCCTGAATCACGTGGAGCGGGCGGACAACCGGCTCGTGCGCGGCGTGGACGCTTTCGACGAATCGGCCGTGCCCCTCTTTCGGTACGAGCCGCGGGACGACGCCGCGGAGGTGCAGGAGGAGTTCGTGCTGCTCTGCCGGGCGGTGAGAACGTTGCCTGCGCAGTGCCGTCGCGCGTTCGTCCTCAAGAAGGTATACGGAATGAATCGCAAGGAGATCGCTTCTTACATGGGCATCAGCGAGAGCACGGTTCAGAATCACATCGCGAAGGGCATGGCCATGTGCGCGGAATACCTCGAAGGGTTGTTGTCCCCGCCGCGCAGCCAGCGTGCTTCGCAGGCCGGGGCGTCCGTTCTCAAGCAGCGCTCGAGCCGATGAGCAAGCTCGCGCAACTCCCGAACCCGAGGCAGCTGAAGGAACAGGCCGCCGTCTGGATACTGTGCCTCGAGGAAGGCCTTTCCGAGCAGGATCGGCAGCGATTGCAGGCGTGGCTCGAAGAAGATCCGGGGCACCGCCAAGCTCTCGTGCGCATGGCAGAGCTCTGGGATGCGTACGGCGCGCTGGCGGAACTGGCCGACGTCCTTCCTTTGCGCGAGCACGAACGTCATCGCACGCGCTCGTACGTGTTGAAAGCGGCCGCGATTGCGGTCGCGGGGGTCGGTTTGGCGACCGGCGCTGCCTACTTTCTCGCAGGGCGGAACTTGCTATCTACCGCTCCGAATCCGCGTGCGCAGAACGACGAGCCCCACCGTGTCGAGGCGGCGGTGCCGGACGCCAATTCGCCGCAGGGCGGGCCGGGCGCGCCGCAAACAGTTGCGCTGAGCTATCAGACGGGCGTGGGCAAGAAACAGTCCGAGCGCCTGCCCGATGGCTCCGAGATCACCCTCAACACCAACACGCTGCTCAACGTCTACTACACCCGCGACGAGCGTCGGGTGGTGCTGGCGCGCGGCGAGGCTGTCTTTACCGTGGCCCACGATACCGCGAGGCCATTTCGTGTGCTCGCGGGCTCGCGGGTCGTGCAGGCCGTGGGCACCGTCTTCAACGTAAAGCTCAGTGCTCGGGAGGACGTCAGGGTTACCGTCTCCGAAGGCAAGATCAAGATCCTGAATCAACCTGCTTCGGGACGCGCGCTCGGCGCATCCGGTGCCGCTCCCCGCGAGCTGGCGGTGTCGGCAGGCGAGCTTGCGGTCATCGGTAGCGCGGGCGAGCAGGTGCAACCCATTGCGCCAGAGCAGATCGAAGCGAGCCTTGCGTGGCGTCACGGAATGCTCGTCTATCGCGGCGAAACGCTCGATGCCGTGCTTGCGGACTTCAGCCGGTACACAACCGTCAGGTTTTCCATCGCGGACGATTCCATTCGCGGCAAGCGCGTCGGCGGGTACTTTCGCGTCGGCGATGTCGACGGCGTTCTCCTCGCTTTGCGTGAAAGCTTCGGTATCGAGACACGTCGCGAAGGAGACGTGATCGTTCTGACGGCCAGGCGCTGAGAAGGCACCTCGGCGCCTCGCGCATTCAAACTTGCGGGCCGGTCGGACTGCGGTTCGTGATCGGTAACAAGCGAAGTGCATAGTCCTTTTCTCCCTCTCACCTGTCTTACTCACCTGAAGATGCGGCGGACCTGGATCTGCACGGTGTCTCGAACGGCGCGACAAGCGCTGTGCGTGATCGTGCTGTTCCTGAGTTCTCCAGCATTGGCGAATGCTGCGGAAGGATATTTCGATATTCCCGAGCAGCGAGCGGATCTGGCACTGACCGCATTCGCGCAACAGGCGCAGCTCGTCGTCTTTTTTCCGTTTGAGGAAATCAGTCGGGTCACGGCAAATCGTCTCGTCGGCCAGTACAGCGTCGACGAGGGCGTCAAGATTTTGCTGCGAGATACCGGACTGACCGCCCACATCGAAGTGGGACGACAGCTCGTCGTTCGCGTGTACGCGGATGAAGAGGGAGACAAGATGAAATCACGAGGCCGCAAAGGTCTTTTCGCGTCCGTCATGGCGGGGCTCGCCGCGATGGTCGGACCTGGCGGTAGTGCGCGGGCGCAAACCCCCGCGGACACCGCCCTCGAAGAAGTTACCGTCACCGGTTCGCGCATTCGGGATACGGGCATGAATACGCCCGTGCCCGTGACCGCGGTCACCGCCGAGCAGATGAATCTCGCCGCACCGGGCAGCCTGATCGACGCGCTCGACCAGATGCCGCAATTCCTCGGCAACTCCGGGCCCGGCACCGACGTGTTCATCGGCACGAGCGCGGGCCAGTCCATCCTCAACATGCGCGGGCTCGGCGCCAACCGCACGCTCGTGCTGGTGGACGGCCGTCGCATCGTGCCGTCGACGAACCAGGGCACGCTCGACATCAACGTGCTGCCGGAATCGATGATCAAACGTGTGGAAGTGGTCACGGGCGGCGCCTCCGCCGCGTACGGCACCGACGCCGTGGCGGGCGTGACGAACTTCATCCTCGACACGGACTTCACCGGCATCAAGGGACACGTGCAGGGTGGCCGCACTTCGCGCGGCGACAACGACAACCAGGAAGCCTCTCTCGGATTCGGTGGAGCGCTCGGCGAGCGCGCTCATTTCGTCGCGTCGGTCGACTACTTCAAGTCGGACGCCGTGGAAACCTACGACGGCCGCAACTGGATGCAGGACTGGGGCACCGTCACGAATCCGGCGTGGCCCGCGCAGGGGCCGCAATTGCTGACACGGCCGCACGTGACCAGCACGCTGTACACGTTTGGCGGATTGATCAATCAGCCGGGCTCGGCGCTCAATCGGCGCATGTTCCTTGCGGACGGTTCCTCGACACCGTTCGTGCTGGGCAACCCTGCGGCACTCGGGGGAACGCAGTCCCAGTCCGGCGGCATTGGCGACAACCTCGAACGCGACCGGGCCGCCGATGGCGGACTCGTGCCGAACGTGGAGCGGTATAGCGCATTCGCGCACGTGAAGGTCGATCTGAACGATCATTTCCAGGCGTTCGGTCAGGTGATCCTGGGGCACAACAACGTCGACGGCGTCGGCTTTGCGCCGGTGATGAACGGCCCGTGGCAGGCCACGATCTACCGCGACAATGCGTTTCTGCCCGACGATCTGCGGCAGATCATGGTCAACGAGAACCTGAGCTCGTTCGGCTTCTCGAGGGCGGGCAGCTCGGCCGATATCAGCGTGTCACGCCTCGAGCAGAGCAATCTCACCCAGTCGTACACCGTTGGCATCAAGGGCGACCTGAACGACTGGCGGGTGAACTCGTACTACCAGTACGGGCGCAACGAGAACGAGATGCGCGCGTTGAACTTCTCGCGCACGGACCATCTGTTCTCCGCGCTGGACGCGGTGGTCGATTCGAGCACGGGTACCATCAAGTGCCGCCGGACACTGGTCGACCCGAGCTTCGCGTGTGTGCCGATCAATCTCTTCGGCCCGGGGCGCGCAAGCCCGGAAGCCATCGCCTATGTGACCGAGGGCGTGAAGACGGCCAACGACGTCAATACGCAGCACGCGCTCGAGTTCACCGTGGACGGCGAGATACTCAAGACGCGAAGTGCCGGCCCGGTCTCTCTGGCGTTCGGTGCGGCTTACCGCCGAGACAAGCTCACCCAGAGCGTGTACGACCCCTCGAACCCCACCAACTCGCCGACTTTCGTGGCGGTGCCGTTCAACAATCCCAGCCTGGGCATCCAGGGGATTCCGCCGGGTTTCGCCGGCATGAGCAGCGGCGTGCAGTTCTCGGGTCTGCCGGATTTCAGCGGCGCCATCAGCGTGAAAGAGCTCTTTTCCGAAGCGCTCGTGCCGCTGCTGAAGGATGTGACATTGGTGAAGCAGCTCAACCTGAGCGCCGCCGCCCGATGGGCGGGTTACAGCGGCAGCGGTGGAGTGTGGTCGTGGAAGACTGGCCTCGACTGGCAGGCCATCGACGCCGTGCGACTGCGCGGCACGGTCTCGCGTGACGTGCGGGCGGCCAACATGTCGGAGCGCTTCAACGCGTCCGGCGGTGGCGGAACGGTTTCCGATCCGCTGTTCGGCAACCAGGTGGTCACGTTCTCGCAGATCAGCGGCGGCAATTCCGAGGTGCCTCCAGAGGTGGCCGACACGCGCACGTTCGGAGTCGTGATACAGCCCCCGTTCGTGGAAGGGCTGTCGATGTCCGTCGACTGGTATTCCATCACCCTCAATGGCGCCATCGGACAGCTGGGTGCGCAGCGCATCGTGAACGATTGCACCCTCGGCGCAACGCAGTTGTGCGACCTGATCACGCGTGACCCGGTTACCAATCAGATCACGAGCCTGCGCAATGTGTACCTCAACATCAATGCGGCGAAAGTGATCGGCACGGATGTCGAGCTCGACTACCAGACGAACTTCGGGGGCGGCCGGTCATTGAACGTGCGGCTGCTCGGAAGCTGGCTGGAAGAAGACTCCACGACCAACTCGGGCGCGCCCAAGCAGGATCGCGCAGGCGACACCGGCGGTCAGGCCGGGTCGCGGGCCTTCCCCGATCTGCAGCTCGTCGGTAGCGCGATCTATCGTCAGGGGCCGTTCACGGCGTTCCTGCAGGAGCGCTTCATCGGCAAAGGCAAGCGCAGCTACAACGGCAACCGCCCGGATCTGGGCGGACTCACCATCGACAACAACACGGTGAGCCCCGTGTACTACACGGACCTCAACCTGGCGTATCACTTCGACGTGCGCCGCTCCGACCTGGAGTTGTTCGGCAACATCACGAATCTGTTCGACCGGGATCCACCGATCGTCGCCAATTCGTCGTCGTTCAGCGGTTCGACCCCCACCAACGCGAACCTGTTCGACGTTCTCGGACGGCGCTTCGTGGTGGGTTTGCGGTTCAGCTACTAGTCCGCCGCACGCACCCCCCGGGCCGGCCGTGAAAGGGAGGTCACCGCCGGCCCGTTTTTCAGATGCGATCGTTGAACCGAGTCAGGTGACATGAAGCATTCCTTGTTCTTGGGCGCGTGTGCGCTCTTGCTCGCCGCCATGTCGGCGGTGAGCCAGGCCCGATCTTCGAGCTGTGACCGTGAGTGTCTGCGGAACGTAGCGGACCAATACCTCACCGCGCTGGCCGCGCATGACGCGTCGAGCCTGCCTCTCGCGCGCGGTTTGCGTTACACCGAGAACGGCCAGGTGCTGGCGCTGACAGACGGCTTCTGGGGCACGGCCAGTGCCGTGGGCAAATACAAGCAGATATTCGCGGACTCTCGCGGAGATGAAGTCGGAATCTACGCGACGATGAGGGAGAACGGCACGCTCGTGCTGCTGGCGACGCGGCTGAGGATGCAGCGCGGGCGCATTACCGAGATCGAAAGCATCGTGTCGCGCCCCGCGTCGTCGACTTCGCTGGGTGCCGAGCGTCTGGAGCGGGACGGGTCGAATCCCCTCTGGGAAGCACAGATTCCGCCAGCCGAGCGGCTCAGTCGCGAAGAGCTCATCGCGACGGCCAACAAATACTTCGTGGCGGTCCAGAAGAACGACGGCAAGGGCGACTATCCCTTCACCGACGATTGCTATCGTTTCGAGAACGGCACGCTCGCCACCGGCAACGCGGAGATGGCGCGGCTCGCGGACGAGGCGGACGCCCACCCGGAGCGCCGTACCGCCGGCCAACCCAGTTCCTTCGGCTACCGCCTGATGTCCTATCCCTGCCGGAAGCAGTTCGAGACCGGCTACATGAAAATGGTGGATCGAATTCGCGACCGCCGCTTTCCGATCGTGGATGTGGAGCGTGGCACGGTCTTCACCTTCGCCTTCTTCGACCACTCGGGCACCGTGCACGAAGTGACGACGACGGATAGCAAAACGCATGCCGTCGGCCTGCGCAACCCCTTCACGTGGGAGGTTGCCGAGTGCTTCCGGATCGAGAAGAAACAGATTCGCGCCATCGAGGCGATCCTCACCCAGTCCCCCTACGGCATGAAACCGAACTGGCCGCCTACTCGTCGAAACAGGAGTGAAAGTCATGACTGAAACGAAACACGGTTTTCTGGCATGGGTGGGAGCCGCGTTGCTCGTAGCGCCGGCCGCGGTTCTGGCACAGGCCGCGGACTCCAGCGGGTGCGATCGCGAATGCCTGAAAGGCATCGCGGCCTCGTACATCGGCGCCATGGTTGCGCATGATCCGCGCAAGGTGCCGCTCGCGAGCAACTTCAGGCTTGTGGAGAACCTCAAGCGCACCACCACGAGCGAAGGCCTGTGGTCCGCAGCGAGCGCCCCTGCGGGCGAGTATCAGATCTACGTGCCGGACACGAAGGCGCAGCAGGTTGGCTTCATCGGCCTCATACAGGCGAACGGCAAGCCCACGCAGCTCGGCTTGCGGCTGAAGGTGGAGAATCACAAGGTCACCGAAGCCGAACATGTCGTCGTCTACTCGGTGCGCGAGAGTTTTCTGCCGAACCTGCAGAAGCCGCGCAAGGCATTCGGGGTGGCCGTGCCGGAGCCCTTCCGCGATTCTCGTGGGCGCCTGCTGTACATCGGGGCGAGCTATTACGACGCGCTGGACCGGAACAACGGTTCGCTCGCGCCCTTTGCGGATGATTGCGTGCGCTTCGAAAACGGCATGCAGACGTCGCGGAATGTGGCCGGCGTCGATTCGAGCACCTCGCTGATGGGTGGCGCTGGTCCGGGTTGCAAGGCGCAGATCGATTCGAACCTGTTCGAGTACATCACGACGATCGACGACCGCCGCGTGTGGATCGCGGACGAGGAGATGGGCCTCGCGTTCGGCCTCTCGCATTTTCGCCACGCGATGGAGCAGAAGGAGTTCCGGGTGATCGGCATTCCGGGCCCCGAGACGCGCAAGGTCGACTTCGCCCCGTTCGACCTGCCGGCCGCGCACATCTTCAAGATCTGGGGCGGCCAGATTCATGAGGTGGAGGCGCTGGGATTCATGGCGCCCTACAACTCGCCGACGGGATGGGAGCGCTGAGCGCAGGGCCGGTAGCTATTTCTTAGGTGGCCCCGAGCGCGGCGACGGTGACACCTGGCGAGAAAAAACGGCGCGACGCTGCGGCGTACGCGTCGCAGCCACTGGCGAAGTGAGGGCGGGGGATCTGGGCGGAAGGGGCGGCCCTCGATTTCACGGCCTTGGACGGGAGCGCCCGGGCCAGTGTGAGGACATGGCCCTCGCGGGGCTTGTCCTGATGCCGCCGGCTCGGCAGGCTGCGTCAATGCAAGATCTGACTATCTCTCCGCACGTCGCCGCCCAGCCCGAAAAAGTGGCAGGGGGCTCGAGATCCCTGCTCGTATACGGAATCGCCGGCTGGTCCGGCTATTTCGTGATGGCTACCGAGCTCCTCGCCGGGCGTATCGTCGCGCCGTTCTTCGGCGGCAGCATCTACGTGTGGGGCGCGGTCATCACCGTGTTCATGCTCGCGCTCGCGCTAGGCTACCTTGTGGGTGGGCGATTGTCCCTGCGCAACCCTGGCCTGCGCAGACTGGGCGCCTTGCTCGCAATCGCCGCGCTCTCGGCGCTGCCGGTGGTGCTGTTCGGAAACCCGGTTCTCGAAGCGATCTCCGACAGTGTGCCGGACCCGCGTTACGGCACGCTCCTCGCGTGCGTCGCGCTTTTCTTTCTGCCGACATTTCTTTCAGGCATGGTCTCGCCATACGCGGTGCGGCTGCTGGTGACACAAACTTCGACGAGCGGTGCCTCCGCCGGCTGGCTCTACTTCGTGTCGACGTTCGGTAGCGCGGCGGGGACGATCATCACGTCCTTTTATCTGGTGCTGCTGCTGGAAGTGGACCAGATCATTCTGATCATGATCGGTCTGTCGCTGGCGATCGGCGCGCTGCCTCTCGTTGCCCGGAGCTCCACGAAGTGATGTCGAAAGATCTGCTCGTTCCCGGCGTGCTCGCGTGCGTGCTGACTTTCCCTGTGTGCGCCGAAACCGTCCTGCACGAGGAACGCTCTCTCTACCGAAACATTCTCGTTTATCAGGAGGGCCAGGAGCGTTGCCTGAAGTTCGGCCGCAGAGAGGAAGCGCGACAGACGTGCCGCCTGCAGAACGATCCCGATCAGCTCATCTTCTCGTACACGAGAATGATGATGGCCGCGCTGTATCTGAATCCGTCGCCGAAGCGTGTCCTCATCATCGGTCTCGGCGGTGGGACGCTTCCCGGTGCGCTCCGAAAAGCGGTGCCGACCGCACAGATCGATGTGGTCGAGATCGACCCGGCCGTCACACGTGTGGCGTATAAATATTTCGGCTTCGAGCCCGGCACGCTCACCCAGGTGTATGAGCAGGACGGGCGGATGTTCGTGAAGAAGAAGCTGCGCGAGAAGGTGACCTACGACCTCGTGATGCTGGACGCCTTCACCGACCAGTACATTCCGGAACACCTGCTGACGCAGGAGTTTCTGCGGGAAGTGAAGGGGGTCATGACGCCGAATGGAGTCCTCGCGGCGAACACGTTCTCTCACAGCGGTCTCTACGATCACGAATCGGCGACGTATGCGAGCGTCTTCGGTCAATTCTTCGGCTTGAAGACGAACAGCCGCGTGATCCTGACGAGGCTCGGTTCGATGCCAACGCAGCAAGAGCTGCGAATCAACGCGCAAGCGATCGAGGGCAAGCTGCGGCCGATGGGCACCGGCGCGGACTACCTCCTGTCGAAGTTCGTGATCGATACGGGCTGGCCGAGCGGCACTCGCGTGCTGACGGATCAATATTCGCCGGCGAATCTGCTGAATCTGCGATAGAGCGTCATTAGGGGGCGGCTATGTTGTCCCTCGTCGGCGCTCTGCTTGGCGGCTATTGCGTGGGCGTGTTATCAGTGGGCGTGTGCGGTCGCCGGCATACGTACGTATAAGTCGGTTTCTTGCCCAATGATTTCTTGCCCAATGAAAAGGGGCCCCGCCAGTCAAATGTGGCGGGGCCCTGCGGCTAGCCGATCTTGAACGGACTAGCCGAAGATGTGGAACACCGACTCCAGCACAACACCCGTCGCGATCCCCGCGATCCCCGCGAGCACGGCGTCACCGTTCACCCGCGCTCAGTGGTACCCACGCGGCGGAGCGCGTAGCCCGAACTTCTCACCGGTGGTGCGAAGGGACGCTTCTAGGTCGCATTGTGCGGCGCGGCCATTTCTACACGTTTACGTCATGAATGCAGATCGCAGGGAATTGCATCGAGGTGCATGCTCCTGCCAATTCGACAAGGCGCACGCAATCAAAGGACAACGAGAAGCTTATGCGTACTGCAAAGACTGCAAAAACCGAGTCTCCCGCTGCACCACTCCGTGTGGCACGCCATCTCCACAACGATGCTGAGATAGCGACGTACATTGAGAGGATGCTCGTTGACGGTGACGCCCGAGCGGTGCCCGATACTCTTCGCACCGTCACGGACGCGCTGGGCATGGGCGCGCTGGCCGAGAAGACCGGCCTCAGCCGGGAGACCCTGTATCAGACACTATCGAGGAACGGCGATCCGCGCCTGGACACGTTGGCGGCGATTCTCGCGGCGTTCGGGCTTCGCTGCTCGGTTCGATTAGCCAACAAGCGCCCGCGCGCCGGGGCGCGCTGAGCGCTATTCGTATCGAAGCGCCTCGACGGGTCTCGAGCGCGCGACGATCAGCGCGTGCCCGTCTTCGCGCTGCCGATCGGCAGATCGCTCGTCGAGAAGCCGAAGCCCTTGAAGTTGTTCACTTCCGCGCGGCCGATGTGAAAGTGGATGACGTCGCGCGTCACGATTTCGATGATGCTGATGCGCCCGCCGGCGGCAATCGTGGGCGTTGCGCCCCAAGCGATACCGCAAAGGCAAACCAGGCAGGCAGCCAGAACGACCCTGAGTCCAGTCATGCTCATCCCCCTCGTGAAGGCCGTCACACCGCCGGCGCGTCTCCCACGGCGCGTTGAGGCTGCCTCGGCATGACGTGCCGCATCCTCGCCGACCGCGTGACGATCATTGTGCCGCCCAACCCGGCGAGCAGCCCGTCCGCGCGGGGTGAAAAAGAGAAGTCACATCACGCTTTCGGTGAATACGTACCGTTCCGCGCGAACTGATCGCTTCAGCTGAGCGCTGGATCGGCCGTTACCATCGCCGCGACAACAATTAAGTTCGCTCGCGATGTGTAGACGACCCTGATGGACCAAGCTGCCTTTCGATCCACAGCTGAAGTGGAACAGAACGACGAGACGTCAGCGCGTAGCAGCGCGGCGCTTCAATCCGTGCCCATTTGGGCGCGGCAAGTCGATACCGCCCGCCGCCAGACTGAAGACGCCATTACCGCGCTCACGGCCCGATTTGCGGGGACCGTGAACCGGCTCGAAAAGATGCTGGGCGGCCAGGGCAGGCACTCAAGCTCCCAGCAGTCGAAGGACGCCACTCGCGAGAACGAGTCCGACCTCACGCTCGTCGTCGATGCGCTCAAGGCCATCCAGAAGAGCCGCGACGAGCTCGCGAGCGAAATCCGGACGCTGGTCGGCTACACGGAAGAACTGCGCAAGATGGCGAGCGACGTGGAGTCCATCGCCTTCCAGACCAACATGCTGGCGCTGAATGCGGCGATCGAAGCCGCGCACGCCGGCACGGCGGGGCAGGGCTTCGCCGTCGTCGCGCACGAAGTGCGCAACCTTTCCACGGCCGCGCGCGATACCGGCAAGCGCATCGCGCAGAAAGTGGGCGCGGTAAGCGACGCGCTCGTGAAGATCGGCACCTCCAGCGAGCGGCTCTCCGAGCGCGACGAGAAAGCCGTGAAAGCCTCCGAAGACCGCATTCAATCGGTGCTCGGGCGTTTCGCGGAGAACGCCGCCCGGCTCGAGCACGTTGCGGACGAATCCCGCACGCAGAGCGCGCAGATCAAGGGCGAGATCGCCGAAGCGCTCGTGCAACTCCAGTTTCAGGACCGGGTGGGGCAGATCCTCTCGCAGGTCGTTTCCACGATGAATGACGTGGGCACGGCGCGAGGGGCCCAAGAGCACATGCAGAAGATGATGGGCTCCTATACCACCGAAGAGCAGCGACGGAACCACCAGGGACTGGCGACCGACGATGTAGCTCCGCAGGACGTGACGTTTTTCTGAAGAGACAGGTGATTCATGAGTAAGCGCATTCTGGTCGTGGACGATTCGGCCTCCGTGAGAACGGTCGCTGGAATCGCCCTGCGCGAGGCCGGTTACGAGGTACTCGAAGCCGCCAACGGGCAGGAGGGTCTCTCAAGGCTCACCGGCGAGCGTATTCACCTCGTTATCAGCGACGTGAACATGCCGGTGCTCGATGGCATCGGCTTCCTGAAAGAGATCAAGAAGCACCCGAGCTATCGCTTCACGCCGGTGATCATGCTCACGACCGAGGCGGGCGAAGACAAGAAGGCGGAAGGCCGCGCCGCCGGCGCGAAGGCATGGATCGTCAAGCCGTTCCAGCCGAAGGTGCTGCTCGACGCCGTCTCCAAGCTGTGCATGGCCTGATGACCATGGAGACGCTTCCGGTTCAACGAGAAAACGGACTCATTCGGGTGTCCGGCGAGCTCACCATGCACCACGCGGAGACGCTCGCGCCGCTGTTGCTCGCGTCGCTGCCGACGGACGGGTCTGTCGCGCAGCTCGATCTGTCCGACGTCGGCGAGATCGACACGGCGGGCCTGCAACTCCTCATGGCGGCCCACCGTGAAACGGTGAATCGCTTTACTTCGCTTTCGATCGTCGCGGCAAGCCAGACGGTGCGCGACACGCTGGAGCTCTTCCGGCAGGGCGCGCTCCTCGCGCCGCCGCCGGAGGCGGCTCCGAAAGCGACGCGCAAGTCGCGCAAATCCAGAGCGGCGAACAAATCATGAATTTTGACGACGTGCTGCCCGCTTTCGTTGCGGAGGCGTCCGAGCTTCTGCGTGAGATGGAAGACGGGCTGCTCCAGTGCACGCGGGGAACGCCTTCGGATGAGACGATCAATCTCATTTTCAGGAGTGCGCACACCATCAAGGGCTCCGCAGGCCTTTTCGGACTCGATGCGGTCGTGTCGTTCGTGCACGGCGTGGAGACACTCCTCGATCGCGTTCGCCTTGGCGAAGTCGCGTTGGGGCCGCAGCTCGTGCAGTCGTTGTTGAACTGCAAGGATCACATCTCTGTGCTCGTTGCGGGCGCGCCGGAGGCCAAACATGGCGTCGATCCGGAGCTGCTGGCGCAGAGCGCGCGATTGCTGACTGAGCTGGACGAGTCGTCTGGTGGAGCGGCGTCGCAGGTGAAACCGACTGATGCTTCCGGTTCGACTGCTGCTCCCGGTTCGAGTGCTGCTGCGGCGGCGCCTGCGGAGGCAAGCGCGGGGGGCTGGAAGATATCGCTGGGCTTTTCGCAGGACGTGCTGCTGACGGGCATGGACCCGCTTGCGTTCATCCGCTATCTGACGACGTTCGGCACGATCGCCAAGCTCGTCGTCCTCGATGCCGATCTGCCCGCGCTGAGCAGGCTCGATGCGCACAAGTGCTACCTCGGCTTCGAGATTGAGCTGGTAACGCAGGAAGACCGGGCGCGTGTCGAGGCGGCATTCGAGTTCGTGCGGGATGATTGTTCGTTGAAGATCGAGCCCCTCGCGGCCGTGATCGTCGCTTCAAATACCGACCGCGCCGCTGCTCCGGCGGATGCTGCCGCCCGGGCAGGTGGCGCCGAAACTGGTACGGACGCAACTGCGGGCACCACCAACACGGCGTCCTTGCTGCCGACTCATACGCACCCGGGCACTGGCGCTGTTACGGTCGCGCAAGCGGATGCTGGCGCTGGAAACACTGCCTCCGCGTCTTCGGCGCGGGGGCGTTCAGCGCGCCCCGCGAGCGGCGCCGAGAACACCACCGTCCGCGTCGACGCCGCGCGCCTCGACTCCCTTATCACTCGCATCGGCGAGTTGATTATTGCCGCGGCCGGCGCCAGCACGGCGGCACGGCGTTCCGAGTGCTCTGAAGTCGAAGAAAGTCTTTCCGTCCTGACTTCCCTCGTGGAAGAAGTGCGCGGCGGCGCCCTGCAGCTTCGCATGGTGAAGATCGGCGACACGTTCAATCGTTTCGGCCGCGTGGTTCACGACGTCTCGCGCGAGCTCGGCAAGGAAATCCAGCTCCAGGTGAGCGGCGAAGACACCGAGCTCGACAAAACCCTCGTCGAGCGGATCGCCGACCCATTGACGCATCTCGTGCGCAACGCCATCGACCACGGCATCGAGCCGGCGGACGTGCGGGCCGAACGCGGCAAGCCCGCGGCTGGCGTCGTGAAACTGAATGCCTACCACGACTCGGGCACCATCGTTATCGAAGTCAGCGACGACGGCGGTGGCCTCAAGCGCGAACGGATCCTGGCGAAAGCGCAGGAACGCGGACTGATCGACGCGGGCCGCACGCTCACCGAAGCGGAGATCTTCAACCTGATCTTCGAGCCGGGCTTCTCGACGGCGGACCAGGTCACCAGCATTTCCGGGCGCGGCGTCGGCATGGATGTCGTGAAACGCAACATCGCGGCGCTGCGCGGCGAGGTCAGCATCCGCAGCGCCGAGGGCGTTGGCACCACGATATCCGTGCGGTTGCCGCTCACGCTCGCGATCATCAATGGCTTCCAGATCGGGCTCGGCGAATCGATGTTCGTGCTGCCGCTCGAATCCATCGAAGAGTGTGTCGAGTTCACGTCCGAAGCCGGACACGACTTCACCAGCCTGCGCGGGGAAGTGCTGCCGTTCATCCAGCTTCGCGACATCTTCAGCATCAAGGCGCCGCCGGCGCGCCGACAGAGCATCGTGGTCGTGCGCCACGCCGGCCAGCGCGCCGGGCTCGTCGTGGACGCGCTTCACGGCGAGTCGCAAACGGTCATCAAGCCGCTCGGTCGCATGTTCCGCAAGGCGGAGTGCGTGAGCGGATCCAGCATTCTGGGCACAGGCGATGTCGCACTGATCCTCGACGTCGCGGTGCTGGTGCGACAAGCGGTCGTACGTGAGCGCCTGGCGCTTACCGCCTGACAATAGATTTAACCGGAGATTCGTAAGATGTTCGCAGATATGAAAGTCGGCGTGCGCCTGGCGCTCGCCTTTGCGATGGTCCTGGTGCTCATGGCCAGCATCATCGTCGTCGGTGTGACACGCCTCGGTGCGCTCAACGACGAGATCGACGCCATCACCGACGTGAATAACGTCGAGATCCAGCACGCCACGTCCATGGAGAAGCTGTCGCTCTCTATCGGCAACGACCTGCGGAACATGGTGATCTTCACCGATGTCGCCGCGATCAAGGGCGAGCTCACGCACGTGCGCGAAGATGTCACGGCACTGGATAAGGACAGCGACGCGCTGGCCCGCCAGTTCTCCGCAGACACCGGCACCACAGCGGAGGAGAAGGACGCGCTCTCGAACGTCAACTCGCTGCTGAAGGAACTGGCTCCGCTCCGCGATCAGGTCGCGGAACTGGCCGTCAACGGCAAGCGGGACGAAGCGGTCAAGCTGCTGGAAGGTGAATACCAGTCGAAGAACGCCGCCGCGCGCGACGCGCTCGAGAATTTCGTCGCCCTGGAAGGCAAGGTCAACGAGAAGGACGCCGCGAACGCCAATGACGAATACCGGACCGCCCGCCAGCTGATGATCGCCCTCGGGGCACTGGCGGCGGTGCTTGCCTGCGTTGTCGGGTTCCTGGTGACTCGCGCGATCCTGAAGCAGCTCGGCGGTGAGCCGTCGTATGCGGCGAAGGTTCTTCAGACCGTGGCGGCCGGCGACCTGAGTATCGAAGTAATGACGAAGCGGGACGATGAAACCAGCATGCTCTTCGCCACACGCAGCATGGTCGAGCGCCTGCGGCGGGTGATCGCCGGGCAGCAGCGCGTGATCGAAGCCGCGAACCGGGGCGCTTTCGACGAACGAGTGGAACTGACGGGTCTCGAAGGCTTCCAGAAGGAGCTGGGCGAGGGCCTCAACCGTCTCATCACGACGACCGGTGGCAGCATCGACGACGTCGTGCGCACGATGCGCGCCCTGTCCGAGGGCGACCTGACGAAGACGATCGACAAGGATTACGAGGGTCGTTACGGCGAGATGAAGGAATACGCCAACAACACGGTTCTGAAGCTCTCGATGATCATCGGCGAAGTGAACAGCGCGACGGATTCGCTGACGAGCGCCGCCGAGGAAGTGAGCAGCACCGCCCAGTCGCTGTCGCAGGCGGCGAGCGAGCAGGCTGCCGGTGTGGAAGAGACCAGCGCCGCGATCGAGCAGATGACGGCCTCGATCGCGCAGAACACGGACAACGCCAAGGTGACCGATGGCATGGCCGCCAAGGCCTCGCGCGAAGCGGCCGAGGGTGGCGAATCCGTGAAAGCGACGGTCCAGGCGATGAAGCAGATCGCGCAGAAGATCAGCATCATCGACGACATCGCGTACCAGACGAACCTGCTCGCGCTGAATGCGGCGATCGAGGCCGCGCGTGCCGGTGAGCACGGCAAGGGCTTCGCCGTTGTGGCGGCCGAGGTGCGCAAGCTCGCGGAGCGCAGCCAGGTGGCCGCGCAGGAAATCGGCACGGTTGCCACCGGTAGCGTGGAGCTCGCGGAGAAGGCGGGCAAGCTGCTCGATGAGATTGTCCCGAGCATCAAGAAGACTTCTGATCTCGTGCAGGAGATCTCCGCAGCGTCGCAGGAACAGTCCTCCGGCGTGGGCCAGATCAACTCGGCGGTGACGCAGCTCAGCCAGACGACGCAGCAGAACGCGTCGTCGTCCGAGGAGCTGGCGGCCACGGCCGAAGAGATGAGCGGTCAGGCGGAACAGCTTCAGCAGACAATGGCGTTCTTCAAGACCGCCAGTTCAGGCGCGCGCACCAAGGGCAACGCCGGCGCGCGCAAGCCCGCCGCGACGGGCGCCGGGCAGCGTAAAACGGCGGCTCCGGTCTCCGGCAACCTCGCGCTCGCGGCGAGTGGGCCGGACGAATCGCAGTTCACGAAGTTCCAGTAACGAGGGGACGGCTCCATGCAGTTCCTCACGTTCATGCTGGGTAGCGAGATGTACTCGATGGGCATTCTCGCCATCAAGGAGATCATCGAATACTCGACGCTCACGGAAGTGCCAATGATGCCGCCGAGCGTGCGCGGTGTGATCAACCTGCGCGGCGCGGTCGTCCCGGTGGTGGACCTCTCGGTCCGCTTCGGGCGCGCGTCGGTTCCGGTGACCAAGCGAACTTGTATCGTGATCGTCGAGGTGTCGCTGAACGAAACGCGCCAGGATGTTGGCGTGGTGGTCGACGCGGTAAACGAAGTGCTGGAGATTGCGCCGGACGACATCGAGCCGCCGCCGACGTTCGGCACCAAGATTCGCACGGACTTCATCCAGGGCATGGGCAAGGTCAACAACCGGTTCGTGATCGTGCTGGATGTGAATCAGGTGCTCTCGCTCGACGAGCTTGCCGAGATCGCCGAGGCGGCGGAGGCCCCGGCGGCGGCCTGATCGACATGGTTGCCATCACCGATCAGGAATTCTCGCAGTTCCAGAAGTTCATTTTCGAGTCCGCCGGGATCACGCTGTCGCCGGCGAAGAAAGCGCTGGTGAGCGGCCGGCTCGCGCGCCGGCTCGATCTGAGCAACTCCACTTCCTATGGGGAATACTTCCGTCTGCTCTCGAGCGGCCGGGCGCCCCAGGAAGTGCAGATGGCGATCGATCTGCTCACGACCAACGAGACCTATTTCTTCCGCGAGCCGAAGCACTTCGAGTTCCTGCGCAAGCAGGTCGCTCAGTTCCCGATCTCACAGCCGCTGCGCATCTGGAGTGCCGCGGGTTCCACAGGCGAAGAGGCCTACAGCATCGCGATGATGCTGGAAGACGTAAGAGGCGGCCACCCGTGGGAAGTGATGGCTTCCGACATCAGCGCGCGGGTGTTACAGCGGGCGCGCGCCGGGCATTACCCGATGGAGCGCGCAAGGCATGTGGCGCCGGACTATCTGCGTCGCTTTTGTCTCAAGGGTGAAGGTGAGCACGAAGGCACGCTGCTGGTGGACAAGGGCCTGCGGAACAAAGTGAAGTTTCTGCAGGTGAACCTGAACGAGCCGCTGCCGAATATCGGGACGTTCGACATCGTGTTCCTGCGGAACGTGCTGATCTACTTCAATGGCGAGACCAAGCGCAAAGTCGTGGCTCGTGTGTTGTCCACGCTGCAACCGGGCGGATGGTTGCTGATTGGGCATTCCGAGAGCCTGCATGGCGTGAACGACACTGTTCATGCCGCTGTGCCCTCCATTTATCGCAAGCCGTGAGGCGAGGGCAGGCCGGATGAGCCGCATCAAGGTCATGGTCATCGACGACTCCGCGGTCGTACGGCAGGTGATGACCGGCGTGCTCGGCGCGGATCCGGGCGTGGAGGTGATCGGGGCGGTTGCCGATCCACTGTTCGCCATGGAGCGCATGAAACGCCAGTGGCCGGATGTAATCCTGCTCGATGTGGAAATGCCGCGCATGGATGGCATTACGTTCCTGCGCAAGATCATGAGCGAGCGGCCGACGCCTGTAATTATCTGCTCGACGCTCACCGAGGCCGGTGCGGCGACCACACTCGAAGCGTTGTCCGCGGGCGCGGTCACCACGATCACCAAGCCGAAGGTCGGTCTTAAAGAGTTCCTGCACGACGCGAGCTCGGAGCTGACGAATGCGATTCGTGTAGCTGCCAAGGCCAATTTGCGTCGGCGGCCGGGTGCCGCAGCGGGCACAGCGGCTGCGCGCGCCACAGCGCCCGCGGGCGCGGTGCCCGCGAGAAACTCGGCGGATGTCATTCTTGCGCCGGCCCGCGAGAAGGCGATGGCGCGAACGACCGAGCGCGTCGTGATGATCGGCACATCAACTGGTGGCACTCAGGCGCTGGAGCATGTGCTGACGCAGCTGCCCGCTGTTTGCCCTGGTCTGGTGATCGTTCAACACATGCCGCCCGCGTTTACAGGAGCCTTCGCGTCGCGTTTGAACAGCCTTAGCGCGATCGAAGTGCGCGAGGCGAAGAACAACGACCGCGTGATTCCCGGTTCTGCCCTGATCGCACCGGGAGGCAAGCATCTGCTCCTCAAGCGGAGCGGCGCGCAGTACTACGTCGAAGTGAAGGAAGGTCCGCCTGTGAACCGGCACTGTCCTTCAGTGGATGTGCTGTTCCGATCGGCGGCCACCTGCGCGGGCTCGAATGCGCTCGGAATCATCATGACCGGCATGGGCGACGATGGCGCCCGCGGTCTCAAGGAAATGCGTGACGCCGGCGCTCACACCATTGCTCAGGATGAGGCGAGTTGTGTCGTGTTTGGAATGCCCAAAGAGGCCATACGCCTGGATGCGGCGGAGCGGGTGATGGCGCTCGATGATGTGCCGAGGGCGATTCTTCAAGCCGCGTAAGGTTCGGGTGCGCTCAGTTCGTCACGAACTTCGTATCGCTCGGTCCGTACCCCGTCACGAGGATAACCACAGGCTCATCGCCACGCGCACGGTGTAAAGGCCGGGCTTGGTCGGATCGCCGATGAGATTCGTCATCTGCACGCCGGTGTTACTCGCCTTGCTGGCAGCGACCATCGACGCGATTTCCGCGGACGTCAGGCGCTGCATGGCAAGCGGCGGATCCTCCGGCGTCGCGGCGCTCAGCGAAATCGAAACAAGCGAAACGGCGAGAACCGCCGCCCCAACGTAAGCGTGTGGCCGTCACCCCTGATGCGCCTCGCGCGTAGCCGTCACGATGCGCCCCATCGAAGTGAAGCTGGGGAGCATCGATGGGAACGCAGAAACTGACTGAGCGGCTGCAGACGACGCTTGCGCACCTGAAGCAGGCGAAGGAACTGGGCTCGACGCTGTCGGACTACGCCGCGGCGTTCAACGTGAACGTGCAGGAGCTATACAACGGCCGCACGCAACTTCAGCGCAAGGGATTGTGGCCGAAGATGCGCAAGACGAGCGCGCGCGCGCCGCAACTGCTGGCGGTGGAGGTTGCCGCACGGAACGCAGCGATGATGCCGGCGGCCATGAACGCGTGGCTGTTCCGGATCAGCGGACCGGGCGGCTGGGTGATGGAGTGCCGTCAGCTGCCGGAAGCGTCCTGGCTGAGAGAGCTGTCCGCCACGCTGAGTAAAGTGAGCGCATGATCGGTCCGCCCAGCGTTGCGCGGATCTGGCTGGTCGCAGGCTTCACCGATCTGCGTCGCGGCTTTGATGGCCTGAGTGCACTCCTGCAGACGCGACTGAACGAGAACCCATTCTCCGGGGAGATCTACATCTTTCGTGGCAGGCGCGGCGATCGCATCAAGGTGTTGTGGTACAGCCAGGACGGGCTGTGCCTGTTCTACAAACGGTTGAGTGTGGGGAAGTTCGTCTGGCCTCAGGCGCAGAGCGGCACGGTGTCGCTGAGTGCCGCGCAGTTGTCGATGTTGCTGGAAGGGATCGACTGGCGACATCCGCGGCGCACGGCGCCCTCGCCGCAGGATCCGGATCGCACGCATCCGACGATGACGTAAGCGAAGAAGAAAAATACAGCTCGGCTTCGTGCAGCGTGCGCATCGATCTGGATGCTGCGCGTATAATCCGCGCGTGCTCGATGTCAACGCACTTCCCAGCGATGTCGAAGGTCTCAAGCGCCTGCTGCTCGATACGGTGCAGGCCAAAGATCAGCAGCTTCGGGAAAAGCAGCACCAGATCGAGCACCTGAAGTTCCAGCTGGCGAAGCTGCGCCGTGAGCGCTATGGCCAGGCATCGGAGAAGCTGCACGAGGCGGGGCAGATCCCGCTGAGCTTCGAAGAACTGCGCGCCGCGCTCACCGAAGCGGCCCGCCAGGTTCCGACAGTTCCAGACACGGCCGCCCCGGAGAAAGGAAAACCGGTTCGCCGCAAGCGACTTCCCGAGCACTTCGAGCGCGATGACAAGGTCATTGAGCCCTCGACGTGCGTGTGCCCCGACTGTGGTGGCGCGTTGAGCTCGCTCGGCAAGGCCGACACATCCGAAGTGCTGGAAGTGAAGACGGTCACCTTCAAGGTGACGCGGCACATCCGCCCGAAGAAGCGCTGCTCGAAATGCTCGACGATCGTGCAGGCGCTGGCGCCGTCACGACCGATCGAGCGCAGCTTTGCCGGTGCCTCGCTTCTGGCGCTCGTGCTGACGTGGAAGTACGGCTTGCACCTTCCGCTGTACCGGCAATGCCAGATCTTCGCGCACGCAGGTCTCACATTGAGTCGCACGACGCTCATGCAGTGGGTGGGTGCATCCACTGAGCTCATGGGAGTGCTGGTGGCGGCGCTGGCGAGATACGTGCTGTCCGGGCCGAACCTGAACGCGGACGACACGCCGTTCAGCGTGCTTGCGCCCGGGACGGGCAAGACGAAGAAAGGCCGGCTGTGGACGTACGTGCGCACCGGGCGCGGCTGGGGATCGAGAGATCCGCCGGCGGTGTGGTATCGCTACTCACCGAGCTGGCACGGACGATATCCGCAGCTACATCTGGCAACTTACCGCGGCAAGTTGCAGGTGGACGGCTACGCGGGCTTTGAGGCGCTGTTCGTGCCTTCAGGCCCGGACAAAACCGCGCGCGTGCAGGAAATTGCCTGTTTTGCGCATGCGCGACGCAAGATGTTCGACCTGTACAAGGCGATGAAGTCACCGCTCGCCAGAGAAGCGCTCGATCGCATCCGCGTGCTGTACGAGATCGAGGACGCCATCCGCGGCCAGTCGCCCGAGGCACGTCTTGCGGCTCGCCAGGAACATGCGGTGCCGGTGCTGAAGTCGCTGCATGCGTGGCTGATCGACACGCGCTCCAGGGTGGAGGAGAAGTCCGTGCAGGCGGCGGCGTTCGATTACACGCTGCACAGGTGGGAACAGCTCACGCGATACACGGAAGATGGGCGTCTGGAAATCGACAACAACGCGGCAGAGCGCTCACTGCGTGGCGCCGGGGTTGGCCGCAAGAATTACCTCTTCTTCGGCTCGGACACCGGAGGTGATCGGGCGGCGATCTCCTACAGTCTCATCGAGACCTGCAAGTTGAACGGCATCGATCCGCAGCGCTATCTGGAGTACGTGCTGGCGCGCATCGCCGATCATCCGATCAACCGCATCGAAGAGCTATTGCCGTGGAACGTGATCGACAAGCTGAACCAGCCCGAACAGGTCCGGCAGGCGATGGCCGCATGAGCAAGCTGTTCTCGCGAGCGCCGACGTTCGAGCACATCCAGGCGTTCCTCAACGACACTCGCGGGCAGATCACCATCGGGGAGATCCCGCCGATCCGGCGGGCGGCGCTCGCGGCCGTGGGCAAGAAGGCGCGCGTTGCACTGGTGAGCCCCGATGAGGAAAGCGTGCTGGATCTGCTGAAGCGGCTGGATGCCGCGCTGGCTCGGGCGGCCGCGGAAAACGCCGTCATCGACGAAGTGTTGCCCGAGATCAAGCGGCGGCAACAAAAGTAGCTCCATCACGTCCCGCAAGGGGTACGGGCCACACGCTTACGCCCCAACCAGGTGCCTCGGATTCATTCGGTGAGCCTCATCGCACGCGACATCGTGCGTTCGCGACGAGTATAGCGAACGAGTTCGACCGGCGACGCCATATGGGACAAAATGGTCGCGGGAAAATTCGTCGAACGAGGTCGACAGAGCCATGATCATTCGTGACGCGCGGGACACCGATCTGCAGAGGATTCTTGGCATCTATAACGACGTCGTGATGACTACGACGGCCATCTACGACGAAACCGTCTCGACTCTGGAGCAGCGGCGCGCGTGGTTCGATGGGCGACGCGGGCAGGGCCTGCCGGTGCTGGTCGGCGAAGAGGCGGGCGAGGTCATCGGCTTCTCGAGCTTCGGTGAATGGCGCGCGCGCTGGGGTTACCGTTACACGGTGGAGCATTCGGTACACGTTCGCGCCGACCATCGTGGTCGCGGCCATGGGCGCGCGCTGATCGAAGCGCTGTTCCCGCGCGCGGCGGCGCTGAAGATGCACATGATGATCGGTCATATCGACTCGGATGCGGTCGCTTCCCTCAAGCTGCACGAGAAGCTCGGGTTCGAGCGAGTGGGGTTCTTTCCGCAGGTCGCTCACAAGTTCGACCGATGGCTGGACCTCGTGGCCGTTCAGAAGGCAATCTGAGAGGCGTGATCATCGAGAGCGCGATTCTCACCGTCGATCCCACTCCGCTACCGAGCAGCGACGGATACCGGCTCGCGCCAGTGAAATTGCCGCTGCGGTAAAGTTCCTCCGCAGGGCCCGTGCGACGCTTCCAGCGACCACACCGCCCCGAGAGGCCGGGAGCACATAGATGGCGATCGAATCCGTCCGGTTCGAGTTGATTCCGGATTGGGAGCAGTGCCCGAAAGGCACGGCGCACGAGCATGAGGACGTCGCCGCAGTAGCCTGCGACTCGCACGATCGGGTCTACCTTCACACGCGCCATGGCGATCGCGTGAACGTGTACCGCGAGGACGGCAAGTTCATCGGCGTGTGGGGCGATGGCGTGTTCAACAATGCGCACGGCATCACCATCGCGGACGACATCGTCTATGCGACCGACAACGCCGACAGCGTGGTCCGTAAATTCGATCTCGAGGGCAATCTCAAGATGACGATCGGCTCGGTCGGCGTCACCACCGACACGGGGTACGGGCAACATCGCGGCCCGTGCCTGGTTCATCACAACGAGACGGTCCTGCGCGCTGCGGGGCCGTTCAATAGCTGCTGCAACACCGCCATTTCACGCAACGGCGACATCTTTGTCGCGGATGGGTACGGCAACGCGCGCATTCATCATTTCTCGCCCGACGGGAAGCTGCTGAACTCGTGGGGCGAGGTCGGTACGGGGCCGGGGCAGTTCCACCTGCCGCACGGTCTCGCGCTGGACAACGACGAGAACATCATCGTCTGCGATCGCGAGAACGATCGGCTGCAGTTCTTCGATCGCAACGGCCGGTTCCTGTATCTGTGGACGGACATCCTGCGCCCCACACACGCGGTGGTGGATAAGGATGGGCTCATCTACGTCACCGAGCTATGGCGCCCGATGGAAGTGGGGCAGGGCTCCTTCGTGCACGGCTACGCCGACAAGGACCTCCCTGGCCGCGTCACCGTGTTTCGCAAGGACGGTCGCATCGTCGCCCGCTTCGGAGACGATTCCGCCAGGCGTGCGGAGCCGGGCAACTTCATCGCTCCGCACGGCATCGCCCTGGACTCCCGCGGAAATCTCTACGTGAGCGAAGTGTCGGGGACGTTCGGCTCGCGCACGAAACGCGTGTCGTGGGATCTCACCCGCAACCATCAGATCCAGAAGTTCGCCCGAGTCGGCTAGCTCCGCAGTAGTGGGGTTCACGTAGAGACCTCGGCTAGCGTGCTTCGGTAGCGGATCTCACAGCAACCGCCGCACGCGCGTGACTCACGTCGTCACGCATTTCTGCATGTTTCCACAAGGAATGCCGGTTCCGCGAGCGCACGCAGGAGGGGCATGCTCGGCTCCCTTTTATTGCTGCGGAGCTTCCCAATGTTCCAGCCATTCCTGGCGTACGCCATTGACGGAGGTACGCCATTGGCGTACGTTCCACCATGATCTTCATCGAGACGCCTGTCTTTACCCGTCAGGTGAAGGAGTCATTGTCGGACGACGACTATCGCCTATTACAGTTGCTCCTCGCCGTGCGTCCGGACGCAGGCGATCTGATCAAAGGCGGTGGCGGCATCCGGAAGGTGAGATGGGCGCTGCCAGGGAGGGGTAAGAGCGGCGGCGCGCGCGTCATCTACTACTGGCAGACGACTGAGGCGCACGTCTACATGTTGTACCTGTTTCCGAAAAGCGAGCGGTCGGACCTTGCGCCTGAACAGGTCAAGCAGTTGGCAAAGTATGCAAAGGAGTTGAAATGAAAAAAGCGATCTTCGAAGAGTTGCTGGAGAGCGTGAAGCAGGCGGGGGAAATCGCGCGTGGCAGCCGCGCCGCGTCGCGCTCTTTCAAAGTCGACGCATCGACCATCAAGGAGCTTCGGGGGCTCACGCGGCTGAGTCAGCCGGACTTCGCTGCGCTGCTCGGAGTGGAATTGAGCACACTGCGCAACTGGGAGCAGGGCCGCCGTGAACCGACCGGTCCCGCGAAAGCGCTACTGCGGGCGATTCGTAACGACCCCGAACGCGTGATACGGGCGCTGGCTTCGGGCTGAGCCCGCGCCTCAGATCCGCGCGGAGCGCCCCGCGCCGAATCCGCAGAAGCCTTGCACGATCGCGAGGGCGAATGCGAAGAGCAGCGCGGCCGACCAGCCGCCGACACGGTCATGCACGAAGCCGAACACGATCGGGCCGAAGGCGGCGAGCAGATAGCCGATCGATTGCGCCATCAGTGACAGCGCCGCGGCCGTCGTCGGGTTGCTCGCACGCAGGCCCATGAACGAAAGCGCAAGGATCAGCCCCGGCCCCGCGCCCATGCCGAGAACGATCATCCACACAGCCGCGGCCCGAGGCGCGAAAAGAATCCCCAGCGTGCCGAACGCCACGAGCAACGACGCCGCCAGCGCCAGCCCGCGCTGATCCATGAACCGCCGGATCAGCATCGGCACGGGCAAGCCCGCGAGCAGCGCGGCAACCTGGAAGACCGTCAGCAACCAGCCCGCGCTCGTCGGGGAGAAGCCGTTGTCGCGAAGAATGGCCGGATACCAGCTGATCGCGATGTAGAAGAGCGTGGACTGCAGGCCCATGAAGCTCGTCACCTGCCATGCGAGTCGCGTGCGCCACGGCGGATGCGGGGAGGTGACGTCAGAGGCCGTGGCCAGGCTCGTTGCGGGCGGGCGCAGGTGTGGCAACCAGAAAATCACGGCGACCACCGCGAGCAGCGCCCAACTCGCGAGCGAACTTTGCCATCCCCCCGGAAGTGATCGCGCAAGCGGCACAGCAACGCCGGACCCGAGTGCGGCAACCCCGCCCATCGTGGTCGCGTACGCGGTGGTGATCGTCGGCACGCGCTCCGGATAGTGCTGCTTGATCAACATCGGCAGCAGCACGTTCGCGACGGCAATGCCCGTTCCGAGAACGAGCGTTCCCGCGAACAACGCGGTCGTGGTGCCCTCCGACCGAAGCAGGATCCCCGCGATCAGCACCAGCAACCCGGCGAGCAATATCCGCTCGGGCCCGTGTTGTCGGGCGAGCCTCGCGAGGGGCGCAAAGCCCGCGAACGCCAGCAACGGGAGGCTGCTCAGCAGGCCAGCGGCCGTTGCCGAGAGCGAAAGATGATCCTGGATGGTTTTGAGAAGCGGCCCGACGCTGGTGAGCGAAGGTCGCAGATTGGCCGCGATCAGCAGCAGTGCAATCAAAAACGAGGCGCCTCGAGTCATCCGCCGATTATGCCGAGAGTTGGCTCCCGGAGTGTGCCGGCTCTCGGTCATCTCGTGTCGACCGCGGAGCCGGCGGATTGAGCGGCGATAAACAGGCCGATTTCCATGCGTTAGGAATTGGTTAGAGCGGCGTGAGGACAGCGAACGGCCGCGCGCGGCAAAACAGCACCCCGAACTCGCCACCAGACAGGGGATCGCAAAATGACCGCTCAAGTTTCGCCGCTCTTCCAGACCACCCATGCCACGCGTCGGACCCTTCCGGGAAGAGGTGCGCTGCTTGGAGCGGCCCTCTCCATGGCAATGGCCTGCCCGACGCCCATGCTGCATGCCGCGGAACCGGTTGCGGCAGCCCGTGGCGCGGTTGCGGTCCAGGATCCATGCAACGGCGCGCCTCGTTGTTACAACGCCGGCACATTCATCGCCGAGGTGATGCAGCTTTCCGCTTCCGCGATGACGGCCGGCGCCCGCCATCACAGCGTTACGATGAACGTCCGGTTCCGGAACGTCAGTGACAAGCCCGTGATACTGGCGTACCGGTCGGGCTCGAGCTCGGCGCTGGACAACTTCGGCAACGGCTTCACGTGGGGTCGGCCTGGAACGCATGACACCAGCGTCAAGGGCATCGGCATGGTCGCGGGCAACTCCGTCGACACGCAGTTCTCGCTCGCGCCGGGCCAATCGCGTAACGCGACGTTCGGCATCATCCGCTTCAACGCGAAGCCGCCGATCGGCGACGCCTGGAACTATGACGTGGTCATCGAAGAGATCCAGATCCTTCCCGGGCAGGTGGTGCGTTCCGTACGCCAGAACAGCATCAGCTTCACGAACCTGAGGGCGGGCACGTTCCCCACTGCGAGTGTGGGCGGCGGCGCCGGCGAGGCGCAGGTGGGAGATCCTGTGGACGCGGCGAACAAGGTGCTCGACCTCTTCGACCGGATGAAGAAGAAGTAGCAGCGAGGGTCAGGGGCTGCGGCTCAACGGCCAGCCGCAGCCTCACCGCCCAGGCAACCACGGCGATTGCGAGGGCGATGCTTTTCATTTTCGCTCCTGCGGCGTGTCGAGCCGCACGCGCGCGAGCACGGCGCCGCGCTGGGTCTCGCGCAATTCGTACTCGACGACGTCGGTGGCTATCGTTCCGCCACCCGGGCCCGGCAGCACATTCGCGATCTTCAGCAGCACATCGACCTCGACGTTGCTGTTGTAGCTGATCTTGTCGCGTACCGCCTGCGCGTCGGCCTGTGGCACATGCCAGATCTGCGCGGTGCGCCCGTTGGTGAAGCTCACCGCCACTTTCTGGCCGAGCGCATCGAAATTCACGACCGAGCTGGGCGAGAGCGCACGTATCGTGAACTCGCCGTAGCTCGGGTCGTATTCGCTGAGGTTTGCGTTCATCGTCAAACGGAGCGAACCGACCCCCTGCACGGATGCCGCAGCGGCATTGAGCTCCGAACGCACGGCCTCACGACGCTCGGCCTTGTCAGGCGCGGGTGCGAACTTCACCCGGTTGTCTTCCTGCACCCACGTGTCGATGGGCAGCGGCAGATGCGCGAGTTGGTAGTAGAGAAAGACAACCGTGCTGGCATCGGGATTGACCAGCTCACGCCCGGCGACGCTCGCAACGGCACCAGGTGCCGCACTGGCTAGTCGCGAGCCCGACGCAGGCGGAGTCGAAACGTTTCCATCGACCGTGGCCACAGCCCCCGCCGCGGTTGCGTCGGCCGTAGAGGACTGGCTGCAACCGGCGAGAATCGCGGCGATCGCCGCGGCCGCCGTCATCGTGTACGTGAGCCGGGCGATGCTCTTCGCACCGTTCCTGAAATATTCCATGACATCCTCCTTCAGAGCTTCGGCGCATCGGCGTTCTTCGCGGCTTCCTGCACCTGCTGCGCCTTGCGGGCGGAGTCCATTTGCTGGAGTGCCTGTTCGGTCGCGGTCAGCGCTTCGTATCCGCCCGCCTGGTCGACCACGCCCACCTGGAAAAACCGGCTGAGCTGCGGGTTGTCCGGAGTGGGAAATATCTGCGCGACGATCACTTCGCCGCAGTCCGGCGAGAAGTTGGCGCCGCCGTCCGGATCGGCAACGCCCGAGCACTTGTAGAACAGCGGCGAGGTTTCCGTGATCGGCCGGCCGAGCGGGTCGTAGGCCCACGTGAGCGAGCGCTGGCCCGAAGCGGGCGGTTGCGCGCGGGTCGGCGTTCCGTACTTCTTGATCAGCGCCTGTTCGACGCTATCGGAGGTGGGGTTGCGCCCCTCCGCGAACCATTCTTCGCGTGCGACGTTGATCACGCGCTCTTTGCCGGGCACCCCGATCGTGCCGACGTACCACTTCGAGTCGCCGGGCTTCATGTCTTCGTTCACGCGGTTGGCGCCGCGGCCGAAGGCGCTGTCCTGCATCTCCTGCATGATCTGTTTCGAGGTCTTCTCGACACGCGGCTGCGCGATCCGCGCGGCGAAACCCTGCCGCAGCGTCGCCCCGAACGTCTTGATCTGGAACCCGCGAGCGTCTGGCTGCACAACCATGAGGTCGTGGGTACACATCACGACGTTCGCCGCCTCTTCGTATGTCATGCCTGGGCGTACGCCGACCACATCGTCAGCGGGTGCCTTGGCGTCGCGCGGCTTCGTTTCGACCCGTGCGGGGCATCGCACGCCGCCGCGGGATTCGTTGGCAACTTCTTCCGCGCTGGCGTTGCCCGGCCGGGGCGCCGCCTTGCCGGCGCTCGCGCCGGTGCCGCCGGCGGCCGGGGTGGGGCCGGAATTTCCAGAGCCGCAGGCGCCCAGCGCCGCCGCGAGCAGCGTCGTGACGATCAGGGGAATAGCTTTCATTGAAGGTCTCCGTCAGGGCTGTTTGGCGTTCGCGAGGCGCTGGACGTTTTCGTTCAGCTTGAAGAGCACGATGACGAGCTCACACCAGATGCGGGCGCCGATGGCTCCGCCGACCGTGATGGCGAGGCCTCGCACGAAGCCGCCGAAGGTCACGTACTGGAACCCCAGGTAGAAGATGGAGCCCAGGCCGGCGATCAGCGCGGCCAGGAGCAGGAGCCAGTACACCAGCGTCACGACCTTGGGGGTCAGCATGCTGTCGAAGAAAAGGACATCTCTGAAGGTCATTGGCGGTCTCCCCGTGCGCGGGCCGGTTCGTGGCGGGCCCGGTTTGTTCGTACTCGATTGAGCCGGCACGCCGTTCGCGCACTGGCGGGGGCTTTGTGACGCGGCGGGGGCACCGGCGTCCTCACGGCGCGCTAACCAATTCCTAACCCGCCGAAAAAACTCTGCGGGACAGGGAGTTGCGTTGGGCTAGAATCGCACCCGCAGCCGCCCGAAAAAGAGACGGCCGTTCGCGGAAAATTTCCCATGGCCCAATCCCCAGAAGCGCAGGAGGCGCCGCTCTTTCGCTACCGGTTCGGCACGGCCGAGTTCGATGTGGCGCGGTTCGAGCTGCGCGTGGGCGGCGTGGCCGTCGAGATCCAGCGCAAACCGCTCGAGATCCTCGCGTGCTTGCTGGCGCACGCCGGCGAGGTGGTGACCAAGGACGAGCTGCTGGAGGACGTCTGGGAAGGTCGGCCGACGGTCGAAAATGTCATTGCGAACGCCGTCGCGAAGCTCCGGGGCGCCCTCGGCGAGGAGAACGCGGACCGCATCCTGACCCAGCCGCGCGTGGGGTATCGCTTCACCGGCCCGTTTGAGCGCACCGCCGTCGGGCGGGCGTGGGTGAGCCAGCTCGAGCTCGCGGCCGGCATGCCGGCGCCGGCGCGGCCGAACTTCGTGCTCGAAGCGATGCTCAGCCGCTCCGCGGCCAGCGAGGTCTGGCTGGCGCGGCATTCAAAGACGCATGAGCCCCGCGTTTACAAATTCAGCCCGGACGGCGAACGCCTCGCCGCTCTCAAGCGGGAAGCCACGCTGGCGCGCCTGCTGCGCGAAAACCTCGGCGAGCAGCGCTTCTTCGCGAAGCTGCTCGACTGGAATTTCGAGGCGCCGCCGTTTTTCCTGGAATACGAATATGGCGGTCTCAATCTCGCCGAATGGGCCAAGGGGGAGGGCGCCCTCGCCGCGCTTTCCATCCCGCGGCGGCTGGAGTTGTTCGTGCGGATCGTGGATGGCGTGGCAGCCGCGCATGCGGTTGGCGTGCTCCACAAGGATCTGAAGCCCGCCAACGTGCTGGTCACACCTGCCGACACAGGCGGGTGGGAGTTGAGGCTCACCGACTTCGGCAGCAGCCGCCTGCTCGAGCCCGGCCGCCTCGCCGCGCTGGGGATCACGCAGCTCGGGCTCACGATGACCGCCAGCGTGTTGAGCGACCCCGGAAGCGGCACTCCTCTATATCTGGCGCCGGAGCTTCTGACCGGCGCGCCGCCGACCGTGCGAAGCGACGTGTATGCGCTCGGTGTGATGCTGTATCAGATTCTGGTCGGCGATTTCCGCAAGCCACTCACGCCCGGCTGGGAGCGGGATATCGCGGACCCGCTCTTGAGGCAGGACATTGGGGATGCCGCGGCGGGTGATCCAACGCGACGCGTGCAAACCGCGGTCGAGCTGTCCGAGCGCCTCCGACGCCTGGAAGAACGCCGACACGAAAGCGAGCAGCTTCACGCGGCGGACGCGCGTGCGCGCGCCGCTGAGCAGCGGTTGGAACAGGCGCGCGCCCGGCGTCCATGGATCGCCGCCGCCGCGTGCGCTCTTGCGCTGGGCGCAGCGGTCAGCATCTATCTTGCCTGGCAAGCAAGCCAGGCGCGCAATCGCGCGGAGCATGAGAGCGCGGTCGCGGAGTCCGTGAATCGCTTCCTCAGCGAGGACCTGCTCTCGCGCAGCAGTCCCTATCGAAGCGGCAAGCCGGACGAAAGTCTCACGGCCGCAATCAAGGCGGCATCGGGCGACATCGACACGCGCTTCAGCTTCGAGCCCGCGGTTGCCGCACGGCTTCATCAGGCGCTCGCCCGCGCGTTCGATGCCCGCAACGGCTGGGACGACGCGCGCGACGAGTATCTCCACGCGGCGACGTTGTGGGAGAAGGCGGAGGGCGTGCTCTCGCAAAACGCCATTGTCGCGAAGCTGCAGAACCTGCAGATGCAGGCTCGCTCGTATCGCGAGGGCACGCTTCAAATTGCGCAGAAGCAACTGGCCGAGCAGGAAGCGCTCACAAAGAAGCTCGGCACGGCGAACCCGGAAGTCACGACGTGGCTCGCGTCGTCGCGCGGCATGGTGGCCCTGATCAGCAACGATCTTCCCACCGCCGCCGAGCAATTCCGCCTGGCCTATGAAGGGGCGGAGCAACTCCCCGAGTTGTTCGATCTCAAGACGCGACTCGCCTTCAAGCAGCGGCGCGCGTTCGCGTTCATCCGGCTCGGCGACGGCAAGATGGCGGAGACGCTGTTCCGCGAGCTGGTGGCCGGCTACGACCGGCTCAATGGCGCGGATAGCGCGGAAGCGCTGCGCATTCGCATGAACCTGACGCAGGCCTTGATGATCCAGCGTGAGTTCGCCGCCTCGATCAAGGAAGCCGACAGCCTGTACGGGAAGATGGTCGCGACATTCGGCGCGGATAACGAAATGACCTTGCAGCTGCTCGCGACACGCGCGCAGTCACACGGCTCGCTGGAGCAATGGAATGACGCGATCCGCGATGGGCTCGAAGCACACCGCCTCGCCGTCGCCAAGGAAGGGCCGCGCACGTTCTATGCGATCGCGACGCTGACCGATACCGCCACCGCTCAATGTCGCGCCTCGCGGCTGAAGGAAGGTTTGCAGAACGCGGAGTCGGCGTACGGTGATGCGCTTGCGGGGTTTGGGCCGGCGGCGGCACTCACTCAAGCGGTGGCGTTCGCGCGCGCCTCCTGCCTGATTCCCGCGACCAGGCTGGATGAAGCCTCGCGGCTGCTCGATGGCGTGAAGCCGGACAACGTTGCGGCGCTCGCGGGTGATCCCAACTGGGGCGCGAATCTCGAGCTTGCGCGCGCGCAGATCGCATTCGCGCGGCGTGACTTCCCGGTGGCGCGGAAGCATCTCGACGCGGCGAAACCCGGGTTCTCGGTGCCGAATGCCGAGACGTATCAGGTTCGCGCTGTCACGCTGCTCGATGCGGATCTGCAGGCGCGCGAAGCGGGGCGTGCCATAGGGGTTGCCGAGCGTTGACCTAGGCCGGCGATACGTTCGCGTTCATGCGGAATAGGTTCGTGGGGTCGTAGCGCTTCTTCAACGCCACGAGGCGTGGGTAGTTGCCGACATATGTCGCCTCGACGCGATTCGCCGGGTCGTCGTGCGCCGCTTCGTTCACGTAGAAGCCGTTGGTCAGCGGTTCCACGCTATTCCAGCCGGTCTTCACCCACTGCATGTTGCTCGCGGCGTTCGCCGGATCGTCCCAGAAGCCGATCATCATGACGCTGTGGTTGGCCTGCCGATGCCAGAACGCGGTGGCCTCGGGTTTCACGCGATTGATCGCGCCACCCTGATGAACGATGTTCACGACACCGGTCGCCATCGGGCCGGCCTCGAGATGGCTCACGACGGTGTCGATGACCTTCGGAGACAGCGTCTGCACGAAGCCCGACTTGATGTAGTAGCCGCGCCCATGCGGGTAGTTTTCATCGAGCGCGCTTTGCAGCCGCACGTAGGTGGAAGCGCCCAGCGCGTCCTGAATTGGCTTGCCGATCTTGCGCAGCCGCGCCAGTTCTTTCTCCGCCGCCGCCGGCGTGCCGCTGTGGCACACGTTGAGCGCGACGACGCGCTGACCGTCGGGGCCCGTGACGATCGCGCAATCGGAGTACATCTCATCGGATGCGCCCGCGATGAAATCCGCGAAGGCGCCGAGCAGGTCACGCCCGTTCACGAACGGGAACACCAGCATGCCGCCGATCATCGCAGGCGGCACGACGTGCAACTGGTACTCGAAAGAAGTCACGACACCGAAGTTGCCGCCGCCGCCACGCAGGCCCCAGAACAGATCCGGGTTGTCATGCGCGTTCGCCTTCACCAAGGCACCGTCGGCCGTGACGACTTCCGCAGCGGTGAGGTTGTCGCACGCAAGCCCGAAGCGGCGACCGATGCGCCCGAACCCGCCGCCCAGCGTCAGCCCGGCGACGCCCGTGTGCGACACGGTGCCCGCCGTAGTCGCAAGGCTGTGCGCCTGGGTCTCGCGATCGAACTGCCCCAGCAACACGCCGGGTTCAACGGAGGCACGCCGGGCCTTGGGGTCCACGCGAACCCCTTTCATCGGCGACAGATCGATCATCAGCCCACCGTTGCAGACGGACTGGCCCGAAAGGCTGTGGCCGCCGCCGCGAACGGCGACGAGCAGGTCATGCGCACGAGCGAACTGGATGGCGCGGCTCACATCCTCCGCACCGGCGCAGCGGGCGATCAGTGCCGGCTTCTTGTCGAACGCGCCGTTCCAGATGCGGCGGGCGGAGTCGTAGCCGTCCTGTCCCGCCGTCAGGAGTTGCCCGCGCAGGCCGCCGCGAAGGTCTTCGAGGTCCGCAGGCTTTAGCACCACCTGCTTGCCGGCGACGCCAGTTGCCGGGATATCGCTGCTGGCGCGCGCCGCCTGCGGCGGTACCGAGGCGGCGGTCAGGACGGAACACGCGGACGCACAGAACTCTCTTCGCTTCATGGCCTCTCCCGGCTCAACTGTTTCGGGGTCTACAGCTGAACGCGCAAAGGCGTTCGGAATCAGCTCACGTTGGCATCCGAAACACGCGGTGGGGGACAAGCCTTCAGAGGAAGTTGTGCGGCCAGATCATCGTGCGCCACATGTGCGCGACCGGCGATCCGTCGAAACCCAGCCCTTCCTTCGGCTCCTTGAAGTTGCGCCCGATGATGTCGGTGAACTGTTCCGGATCGACGTTCCAGTTTTCGTTGAACGCGTAGATGTCGTAGATCGTGATGAGGCGCGACGTCATGTACCAGCGGTGGTTGCGCGCATCCCGGTGCGCCTTCTGGATGTACTCGGGCGGCTCGTAGTCCGGCCCGAAGAACTGGTTGTACGCATCCGGGTACTTGAAGCCCGCCGCCTCGTCCGCGAAGTAGCGCAGCGCCTGGTGCTGCTGGACGGCCCAGGCCACCTCTTCGGAAACGTAGGGCGCGACGAGCTGCGCGCTCCAGTAGCCATGGTCCGTGCGCAGCAGGGCGCCGTTCGAGATGTCGTGGAGCAGGCACGCTATGACCACCTTCTCGTCCTGGCCGGCGTCGAGCGCGGTCTTCGCGCTCTGGAGCAGGTGGCGGAAGGCGATCTCCGAGAAGCGTAGCCGGAAGAAATCGAGCAGCTTCGGCGCCTCCGGCATGCGCGGCAGGCGCGGGTTGTCGCCCATCATGAAGACGTGGCTCGGATCCATGCGCCGGAGCAAGCCCTTTTCCGGGTTCGCGGCGCCCGTGTCGACCACGGCGATGGGCTGCGGCATCACCATTCGGTTCCGGCCTTCCTGAGGATAGGAGGCCCCATCGCCGGCTTCGGTGGCGGCCACAATGTATTCGTCTCTTTCAGAGCTCATCCGGACTTCCTCGACAGGGCATTTCGGTAGAAACGAATCATCCTACAGATGCGGTGTGCGCCGGAACGGGTTTACGATCCGCCCCCCGGTCCAAGTTCGAGGAAACCGTCCATGCCGATTTCTGTGGGAATGATCGTGGGGAGCCTTCGCCAGGCGGCCTATACCCGTATGCTCGAGCGGGTCGCGATGGAGCTTGCGCCAGCCTCCTGGAAGACCTCCGACATCGGCATCGGCGACCTGCCGCTCTACAACCAGGACCTGGAGACCGCCACGCCGCCGCCGGCCTGGACCACGTTCCGCACGGCCGCGGCCCACTCGGATGCCCTGCTGCTCATCACGCCGGAATACAACCGCGGCATGCCCGGAGCCCTCAAGAATGCCTTCGATGTGGGGTCGCGCCCGTGGGGCCACAGCATCTGGAACGGCAAGCCGACGGCGGTGCTCAGCCTGACGCCCGGGGCGCTCGGAGCCATGTCCGCGCATCAACAGGTGAGACACACGCTTTCGGTTCTGGCCTCGCCGACGATGCCCGGTCCGGAGGTGTACCTGCATAGCGCCGCGTCGCTCTTCGATGACGCGGGCAAGCTGAAGAGCGCGGAGACGCGCGAGATTCTCACGAAGTTCCTGGCCGCCTTCGACGTGTGGATCCGGCGATTCGCCACCGCAAAGTAGCAGGGCCGCGGGGCGCGGCGCCGATGTTGGCCATTGCCGAATCGAACCGTGCGTACGAGAGGTGGCTGCGCAGCCGCCTCACGCTGCTGCCCGCGGACTTGAAGCGCAAGCACGCGAAGATGGCGAAGAGCCGCGTTCGGCTTTCTGCGCGGCACGTTCTTCAGATGGGTCGAGACGTGGCCGCGGGTCTCTCCGGATTTGGTGACGGCTCCTCGCATCCTGTGCGTAGGCGATATCCACATCGAAAATTTCGGCACCTGGCGCGACGCGGAAGGTCGTCTCGCGTGGGGTGTGAATGATTTCGACGAAGCCGAGATCCTGCCGTACACCAATGATCTCGTGAGGCTTTGCACGAGCGTGGTGCTTGCGGTGTCGATGCCGCCGGCGCGTGTCTGCGTAAGGGTCTTGAAAGGCTATCGACGTAGTCTGCAGGTCGGCGGCGCGCCCTTCATCCTCGGCGGTGCGGATCATGAATGGCTCGCGAACCTCGCGGAAATCCGTGCGAAGGATGCGTCGGATTTCTGGAACGGGATGGAAAGCTTCAAGCGCGTTACTCCATCGCGAACCGTGCAACCCTTGCTGACTCGTGCGCTTCCGAAGCCGCTCTCCGACCTGCGCTTTGTGCATCGGCCAGCCGGGCTCGGCAGCCTCGGCCGTCAGCGGTTCGCGGCGATAGCAAGGTGGGGCGGCGGGTTCGTCGCGCGCGAAGTGAAGACGCTCACGACCTCGGCGGCGCATTGGCAGTCGAACGAATACAAGGCGGCGACTCGTATTCGATACGGCGAGATTCTCGAGCATGCGGTGCGCGCGCACGATCCATCATTGAGTGTGCACAAAGGCTGGGTGCTGCGTCGGCTTGCGCCCGACAGTCGCAAGATCGAGATCGAAGAGCTTCGGCGCAGCGCCGACCTGAATCAGTTTCTCGAAGCGATGGGGTGGGAGCTCGGCAACATCCACCTCTCGACGCCGAAGCAGCGTAACGCCATCCTGCACGATATGGACAGGCGCAAGCCACGCTGGCTGCAGGCGGCAACCGCGCGGATGGCTGAGATGACCTTGCGGGACTGGAAAGACTGGAAGAAAACCGGCCCCCGATAGGCCGTTACTGGAGATTCGCGAATGTCTGAAGTCGAGATTCCTCATGCCCATGAAGTCGATGCATTCGGCAAGCGCGTGGGGGTGGCCGTTGCGGTGATTGGCGTAGTGCTGTCGGTCGTGACGATCGCATCTCATCGCCAGCACACCGCCGCCGTGGTGTATCGGACCGAGGCGAACGACCAGTGGGCCTACTACCAGGCCAAGAAGATCCGTGAGTATCAGGCGTCCGTGGGGTCCACGGTCGTCACGGCGCTGGGTGGGGAGTCCGACAAGGTCACCGCAAGCCTGAAGGAGCTCGGCGCCCAGCGCGCCAAGTACGAGCACGACGCGGTCGAGATTCAGAAGGAAGCGGAAGCGAAAGACGGCGAAACGCAGCGTTCCGAAATGCGGGCGCTCCGGCTGGACCTCGGCGAGGGCTTCCTGGAACTGGGGCTCGTGCTGTCCTCGCTCTATTTCCTGGCGCGCAAGAAGTTGTTCCCCGGTGCGGGAGGTGTGGCGGCTGTGCTGGGCGTCGCGCTGGCCGCGTCATCGCTACTGATCTAGGGCTGCAGCACCGCCGGTCCTGCGAGGGGCGCGCGAATGTGAGCCGGGTCGTGTCCGCTCGCCGGCCTGTAACAAAACATTCACGCACGATGCGGCTGGAGCCGCTGCACGCGTCACAGTGCGGCGGCGCTCGACATCGTTAACCTGTCTCGATGTCGAATTCCGTGGAAAGCGTGCTGTCGGGCGGCTCAGTGCGCACGCTGTTCCAGCCCATCATCGACGGCTTTTCGGGCACCGTCTTCGCCGTGGAGGCGTTGAGTCGCGGGCCCGTGGGCTCGCCGCTCGAGCTGCCGCTGGAACTGTTTCGTGAAGCCGTGGCTCACAAACGTCTCGAAGATCTCGAGCGGGCGTGTATCACGTCGGCGCTGCGGTCATTCGCGGATCTCGCGCTCGACTGCCGCTTGTTCATCAATGTCTCGCCGCAGAGCCTGCTGAGCTGGGCGGGGTTTGCGGAATGGCTCGTCACGCGTGCGCGTGAGCTGCGGGTCGACCCTCATCTGCTCGTGATCGAAGTCACCGAGCACGGCAATCAGTCCCACGACGCGCAGCTTGCTGAAGCGGTGCGGCCGCTTCGCGCGCTCGGCTGCGAGATCGCCATCGATGACCTGGCGTGGGCTCGTCGGGGCTCAAGTCCTGGTCGGCGATCCGTCCGGAGTTCGTCAAGGTCGACCGGTACTTCGTGGGTGGCGCCGAGCAGGATCCGGTGCGCGCGGAGATCCTGCGATCCGTTGTCGATATCGGGCGGGCCCACGGGCTCGCAGATCATCGCGGAAGGCGTTGAGAATCCCGGGCAGTTGAATCTCGTGATGGATCTCGGCGTCGACTATGTGCAGGGCTTCCTGCTCGGCCGGCCCGAGTCACGCCCGTCCGTGGGAGAACAGCCACCTCTGCCGCTTCCAGACGACGATTCGGGCCTGCATGCCGATTGCGCCGAGCATCTGGCAACGCCTGTTCCGGCGGTTCCGCAGACGACGGCGGTGGCGCTCGTCGTCCGAAACGTTTCAGCGCAACCCCGGGTGGCGCGCGATCGCGGTCGTGGACGGAACCCGACCAGTCGGGCTCGTTCGGCGCGATGAGCTGCTCATCCTGCTGAGTCGGCCACTGTTCCCCGAAATCTACAACCGCAAGCCGATCTCCACAGTGATGGATACGCGCGCGGTGCAGGTCGATGCGCGGTCGCGCCTGGAGCAGGTGAGCCGCATAGGTGACGGGCCACAACGCGCCGAAAGAACAGGATGACTTCATCATCACGCGCGCGGGCGAATACCTGGGGCTCGGCAGAACGATAGAGCTTCTCCGGCGAATCACCGCGCAACAGATTCAGGCCGCCAAACAGGCGAATCCACTCACTGGATTGCCGGGCAATCGCGTGATTCATTCGCACGTCGAGCGCTGGGTGAAGCAGAGTCGCGGCTTCATTGCGTGTCACCTGGACGTGGATCACTTCAAGCCTTTCAACGACACCTACGGATACAGTCACGGGGACCAGGTGTTGATGCACGTGGCCGCGGTGCTCACACGCTGCGCGCGCCCGCGCGTGGATTTCGTGGGGCACATCGGCGGCGACGACTTCGTGATGCTGCTGAGAAGCCAGGACTGGCAACTGCGGCTGGCGGCGGTGCTCGAAGAGCTGGCGGCTTCCTTGCCCAATTTCCATCCGCAAGGTCATCGCGCGGCGGCTGGTTTCGACGCGAAGGATCGCGATGGCGCGCCCCGACGCTTCCCGCTGATCAGCGTCTCGATCGCGGCGATGGAAGTCACAGGCGATTCCGCGGTGACGGTGGAGACCGTCACGGAAGGATTGCTGAAGACCAAGGAGATACACTAGATCGCGTGTTGAATGTCTGCCTGCTGGCAACACGCGCTGGCGTCGTCGATCTCTTCGGGTCTTCACAAGAGCTGACGACGGACGCAACCGTCGGCAGCTCCACCGGCGCCCACCCTCAACAGCGTAGCGCCGCCTTTCTCCGCCACCGTTGATCTTTAGAAGATCTGGGTGAACAGCCAGTAGAGGCTGCCAGACAGCAGAATCGCCATCGGCAACGTCAGCACCCACGCGAGGAGCAGGTTGCGGATGGTGGTCCACTGCAGTCCGGACTTGTTCGCCGCCATGGTGCCCGCCACACCCGACGACAAGACGTGTGTCGTCGACACCGGCAGGCCGTACATGTCCGCGGCGCCGATCGTGACCATCGCAACGAGCTCGGCCGACGCGCCCTGCGCGTAGGTCAGATGCGTCTTGCCGATCTTCTCGCCGACGGTGCGCACGATGCGCTTCCAGCCCACCATCGTGCCGAGGCCCAGCGCGATGGCAACGGCCACTTTCACCCACAGCGGAATGAACTTGGTCGAGTTGTCGATTTCCTTCTTGAACTCGCCGACGTTGCGTTTCGTCTCCGCATCGAATTTCACGGTGCTCTTGTCGAGCCAACGAAGGCTTTCCGACGTGAGGTACATGTCGTTGCGCACGTTCTTGGCGGCCGCGGCGGGCACGCCGGCGAGCGTGCCGTACTCCTTCACCTGGTTGCCGATATCGCCGACGAGCGCGGCCGCGGCCGGCACGACGTTGTCGTTCAGTTCCTGAGTGCGCACGTACTGGGACAGCACCGCGCGCGGATCGGCAGGCGCGGCGGCGTTGTTGGTCATCTTCAACAAAGACTGCTCGGTGACCTGCGCCACCGCGATGAACTTCGGCATCTCGCTCGCCGGCATCGCGCGATTGAGCGCATAGGCCGTGGGGACCGTGCCCACGAGGATCAGCATGATGAGCCCCATGCCTTTCTGCCCGTCGTTCGAACCGTGCGCAAACGACACGCCGGTGCAGGTGAGGACCAGCAAGCCCCGGATCCACAACGGCGGCGGCGCGTTCTTTTTCGGCTCCTGGTACAGCTCCGGGCGCTTCACGAGCGCTTTCAGCGCGAGCAGCAAGAGCGCCGAAACGCCGAACCCGATCAGTGGCGAGAGCAGCAGCGAATAGCCCACCTTCGTCGCCTGCGTCCAGTCGACGCCGCTCGTGCCATCGCGCCCGTGCATGAGTGCGTTGGCGATGCCGACGCCGATGATCGAGCCGATCAGCGTGTGCGACGACGACGCCGGCAAGCCGAGCCACCACGTGCCGAGGTTCCAGATGATGGCGGCAATGAGCAGCGCGAACACCATCGCAAACCCGGCGCTGCTCCCGACCTGCAGAATGAGCTCGACCGGCAGCAACGAGATGATGCCGAACGCCACGGCGCCGCTCGAAAACAGCACGCCGAGGAAGTTGAACGCGCCCGACCACACCACGGCGAAATTCGGCGCGAGCGAGTGCGTGTAGATGACCGTCGCGACGGCGTTGGCGGTGTCGTGGAAGCCGTTGACGAACTCGAAGGCGAGGGCGATCAGCAGCGCGATACCGAGGAGGAAGAAGGGCAGGAACGTCGTCGCCTGCACTCCCGTCTCGGTGACGTCCTGGGTGAGGCTGTAAGCGGTGTAGCCGATGCCCAGGACGAGCAGCAGAATGAAGAGGCCGATAGTCGCGCGGCCCGGTTTCTGGTCGAGATGGGGCCGGCCGTCGTGCCCGGCATGCGGGGTGGCCGCGATCGAAACGGTATTCATGGGACGGGCACGCTCCGCAAAGTCAGGGGATCAGGAAGGGTCCACCCCCAATGTGTCAGTTTCGTTGCGTACCGCCGGGCTCAAGCCCGATAGGGCGGGCGGTTCTGCAAATATTTGTGGAGACGCCCGCGGGAACATGGGCATGGCGCATGCGTCCTTCCCGGGTATGAAGGAGCTTTGGTGGCAGAGAGGCGTCGTCTATCAGATCTATCCGCGGTCGTTTCAGGACACGAACGGGGATGGCATAGGCGACCTCGAAGGTGTGCTCCGTCGGCTGGAGTACTGTGCCGCTCTGGGCATCGATGCGATCTGGCTATCGCCGATCTACCCCTCGCCCATGGCGGATTTCGGCTACGACGTGTCGGACTACACCGGCATTCACCCGATATTCGGCACGTTGGCGCAGTTCGATCGGCTGGTGGCCGCGATGAAGGCGCGCGGACTCAAGCTGATCCTGGATTTCGTGCCGAATCACACGTCCGACCAGCATCCGTGGTTTCAGCAGGCACGTTCATCGCGCGACGATCCGAAGCGCGACTGGTATCTGTGGCGTGACCCCGCGCCGGGGGGCGGCCCGCCGAACAACTGGCTCAGCAACTTCGGCGGCGGCGCGTGGGAGCTCGATGAAAGAACGGGCCAGTATTACTACCACGCCTTCCTGAAAGAACAGCCGGATCTCAACTGGCGCAACCCGAAGGTGCGCGAAGCAATGCACGACGTGCTGCGTTTCTGGTTGAAGCGCGGCGTCGATGGCTTTCGGGTCGATGTGCTCTGGCACCTCATCAAGGACGATCGCTGGCGCGACAACCCGCCCAACCCGGATTTCCGCGCCGGCACACCGCCGTATCACAGCCTGTTGCGTCTCTACACCACGGACCGGCCCGAGGTGCAGGACGTGATCGCCGGCCCTGCGTCGCGTAGTGAACGAGTTCGACGATCGCGTGCTGATCGGCGAGATCTATCTGCCCATCGAGCGGCTGGTGGCGTACTACGGCGCGAATCTCGACGGCGTGCACCTGCCGTTCAATTTCCAGCTCCTGCGTTGCCCGTGGAACGCGCGCGGCATTGCGGACCTCATCGATCAGTACGAACGCGCGTTGCCCCAGGGCGGCTGGCCCAACTGGGTACTGGGGAATCACGACAATCCACGCATCGCTTCGCGGGTGGGGCGCGAGCAGGCGCGTGTGGCCGCGATGCTGCTGCTCACACTGCGCGGCACGCCAACTCTCTATTACGGCGACGAGATCGGGATGTTGGATGTGACCGTTTCCGCGGCGCGAGTGCAGGACCCCTTCGAGAAGAACCTGCCGGGGCGTGGATGCGGGCGTGATCCCGCGCGCACGCCGATGCAGTGGAATGCGCGCCGGTACGCGGGTTTCAGCGACGTCGAACCGTGGCTTCCGGTCGCTGCCGATTCGGCAACGGTGAATGTCGAAGCGGAGGAGGCGAACCGCGCCTCGATGCTCGCGCTCTATCGGGAATTGCTCGAGTCGAGGCGTGTCCATCGCGCGCTCGCGGTGGGCGACTATCAACCGGTCTCCGCGAGCGGCAACGTGCTCGCCTATCTGCGGCGGACTGAAGAGGCGTGCTTCCTCGTGGTGCTCAATCTCGGCAACACGCCCGGTAAGTTGTCCGTGGAAACGCTCGGATTCAGCGGCCGCGTGCTGCTCTCGACGCGGCTCGATCGGGGCGGCGAGCCCCTGCGGGGCAGCCTGGCCTTGCGCGCGAACGAAGGCGTGATCGCCGCGCTGAACGGCATCAGTTGATGAGCCCGTAGTTCTTGATGTCGTGGTGATAGCCCGTGAACGTCAGCTTGATGGTGACGGGCGTCTCGCTGATGTTCAGCCAATACCAGCCGTGCTCGCCGGAAAACGGGGCAACGAGCGAACCGTGCCCTTCATGTCCGGACTGCTGCTCTTCGTAGCGCACGAATGCGTCACCGGCCGTGGGTTCGTGCCCGTGGAAATCCGTGTACACCTCGCCGCCCACGGCTTGCCACGAATACACGATCACCTGCGCGGCCTCGAGAAGCGCTTTGATCTCCGTCTGCTGCCCCGGCTCGAGTGTCACGCTGACCGAGTCGCTGCGAGGCGCCGCGGGCTTGATTTGCGAGACTGCCGGATTGGGTAGCGGAACGGGCTCGCGCGGGTCGGCGGGCAGGGTGACTTCTCGATATTTCTCGTTGCCCCCGATGACGTCCTTCACCTGAAGGGTGCGCGTGGCGCCGCCGTGGATTGCCGACAACCCTGTCGCCCTTGCCGATGCCGGTAGGATCGATGCCGAACTCCGCGGGCAGCACGAAAGCCACGAGAATGATCGCCGCGGCAACGAGCGCGGCAAGAACGCTCTTGAGCAGTCGCTTGCGGCTGGGAGGGTCGATTTCGAACGGAGAGCGGGCCTGCGACATTAGTTCTTTCGATCCCTGCCGTGACGGGCCGCGAGTATAGCGGCCAGCCGCTCATATTTTGACCAGCGGGGCGGGCGCTTCCCCTATACTTTTTCAGGTTTTCCACGGGGCGGTGCGCTTTCCCATGCACGATAAACGGGTCTCACGCGGGCTGTTCGTTCTGTTGGCGCTGTTCGCCGGCGCCACGGGCGCCTGGGCACACGGGGTTTCCGGCGGCGACGCCGAGTACCTCAAGAACATCAGCGGCGTGCAATTCTTCCCGCTGATGTACCTCGGCGCCAAGCACATGGTCACGGGCTACGACCATCTGCTGTTTCTCGCCGGTGTGATCTTTTTCCTCTATCGTCTTAAAGACGTCGCGCTCTACGTCACCCTGTTCGCGATCGGTCACAGCGCGACGCTGCTCGTCGGCGTGCTCGCCGGCGTTCATGCGAGCCCGTACATCGTCGATGCGATCATCGGCTTGTCGGTGGTGTACAAGGCGCTCGAGAACATCGGCGCGTTCAAGCGAATGGGCATCAACATCGATCCGCGCGCGGCGGTGCTGCTGTTCGGGCTCGCGCACGGCTTCGGCCTCTCGACCAAGCTGCAGGAGCTGTCGCTCTCCCGCGAGGGTCTCACCGGCAACATCATCGCGTTCAACCTCGGCGTGGAGTGCGGGCAGTTCGCGGCGCTGGCGCTGATCCTGATCGCTCTGCAGCTCTGGCGACGCTCGCCCTCGTTCAACCGCTACGCCTACCTCACGAACGTACTAATCATGACAGCGGGTTTCGTGCTATTTGGATACCAGCTGACGGGGTACTTCGTCGCCTGAAATTCGAGGGTTCGTTCATGGGTTCCAAGCTCGATCAATTGCGTGAAATGACCGTTGTCGTCGCCGACACCGGCGATATCGACGCCATCCGGACGTGGAAGCCGGTCGACTGCACGACCAATCCCACGCTCCTGCTCAAGGCGTTCTCGCTGCCCGGCCTGTCCAATGTGGTGCAGGAAGCGTTGCAGTGGGGCCGTGGCCAGAAAGTCGAAAAGGATGTCGCGATTTCGCGGGTCGCGGATCGCCTCGCGGTTTCCGTGGGCACGGAGCTCACGCGCATCGTTCCCGGTCGCGTGTCGACCGAGGTGGATGCGAACCTTTCATTCGACACACAGGCTTCGGTGGAGAAGGCGCGCGAGATCCTCGCGGCCTACGCGGAACGCGGTGTCGCGCGCAATCGCGTGCTCATCAAATTAGCCTCGACGTGGGAAGGGCTCCAGGCCGCGCGCGCGCTTCAGAAAGAGGGCGTCGACTGCAACATGACGCTGCTGTTTTCGCTCCCGCAGGCGATGGCCGCTGCGGATGCGGGTGCGTTCCTGATCTCGCCGTTCGTCGGGCGCATCCTGGATTGGCACGTGAAGAACGAAGGCCGCAAGTTCGAACCGGAAGAGGATCCAGGCGTGAAGTCGGTGCGCGCGATCTACGCGGCCTACAAAACGCGCGGTATCAAGACGGTCGTGATGGGCGCGTCGTTCCGTTCGGCCGGGGAAGTGGAAGCGCTGGCCGGCTGCGATCGACTCACGATCGCACCGTCCATCCTCGAGGAGCTCAGCAAGGACGGGGGCACGCTCCCGCGCCGGCTCTCGCCCGAAAGTCCGGGCACGCCGCCGCCGATCCCAGCCGTGGATGAGCGTTCGTTCCGCTGGGCCCTGAACGAAGACGCCATGGCGACGGAGAAACTGAGCGAAGGCATCCGCGTCTTCAATGCGGATCTCAAGAAGCTGCGAGCCACCATCGCCGAGAAGCTGTAGCCCTTTGCCGCGGGTTCCGTGAAGCTGGTTCTCGATACGAACGTCGTCATCGACTGGCTGGTGTTCGATCACGCGTTCCTCGCGTCGTTTCGGGAGCAGGTGCGGTCGCGCGGCGTTCAGGTGATCACCCACCGGCCCGCGCTGGTCGAGTTGGAGCGAGTGCTGGAGTATCCCGTGCTCAAGCTCAGCGCCCACCGGCGGGCCGCGGTGCTGGAACAGTACGGCGCGCTCGCGTCCTACTTCGAGAGCGGCGCGGAGCTGCCAGCCGGTTTTCCTCGTTGTCGCGATCCGGACGACAACCCGTTTCTGCAGCTCGCCTGGCAGGCCGGGGCCGACGCGCTCGTGTCCCGCGACAAGGCGGTATTGAAGCTGGCCAAACGCGCCCGCAAGTTCGGGTTCCAGATCTACGACGTGCCGAGGATGGTGGCCGTGCTGGGGGAGAGGGCCACGACCGAGGTCCTGCGCTAGACTGCGGTGAAACTGGAGGCCGCCCGATATGAAAGCTCGATTTCTAGTGGCATTGGCTGCGATTTTCGGTGCGCTGTCCGTGGTGCCCGCCTGCGCGGCGGAACAGGCGTTCGTCATTCCGGCTGCCGAAATGGACAACCCGAAGGTCGCGGGCGCCGAGCAGAAGGCGGTGCTCTCCGGCGGTTGTTTCTGGGGCGTGCAGGGTGTGTTCGAGCATCTCAGCGGCGTCAAACGCGTGCTGTCGGGCTATGCGGGTGGCGAGAAGCGCACGGCCGAGTATGAAGTCGTGAGCCGCGGCGACACAGGTCATGCCGAATCGGTCGAAATCGTGTTCGACCCGAAAGAAGTCTCGTACGGGCAGATCCTGCAAGTGTTCTTCTCGGTCGCGCACGACCCGACGCAGCTCAACCGGCAGGGGCCCGACTCGGGCACGCAGTATCGTTCGGCGATCTTCTTCGCGGATGAGCAGCAGAAGAAAATCGCGACGGCTTACATCGCGCAGCTCGACAAGACGAAGATCTATCGCTCGACCATCGTCACGCGCGTGGATCCGCTGAAGGGGTTCTATCCGGCGGAGGATTACCATCAGGATTTCCTGATCAAGAACCCAACCTACCCCTACATCGTCTACAACGACCTGCCGAAGATCCGGAACTTCCAGAAGACGCTGCCGGCGCTCTATCAAGGCAAGCCCGTCATGGTGTCCGACAAACATTGAGCGACGTCATGGACGACCCCGCCGAGCGCATGCTCGCGCCGCTGCGCGAGCTGCTCGCGCTTTCCCAAACGGGTCTCGCCTTCACGAAGGATCCGTTCGATCGCGAGCGCTACACGCGCGTACGGGAACTGGTCGAGCAGCTGTTGCGCTCGCCGGCCCATCCCGAGTTCGATCCCGCCGTCGTGCTGGGAACAGAGAAGGGTTACGCCACACCGAAGGTGGACGTGCGGGGCGCGGCCTTTCGGGACGGTCGCATCCTGATGGTACGAGAGCGGTCCGACGGATTGTGGACCCTGCCGGGCGGCTGGTGCGATGTAAACGTGTCGCCGAGCGAATCAATGGTGAAGGAAATTCGCGAGGAGTCGGGTTTCGAAGCGCGCGTCGTGAAGCTCGCCGCCGCTGCTCGACCGGCGCAGGCATCCGCACCCGACCCAGTTTCACCACGTGTACAAGCTGTACTTCCTGTGTGAGCTCACGGGCGGCCACGCGCAGTCCAGCATCGAGACCGATGGAGTCGATTTCTTCGCCGAGGACCAGCTGCCGCCGCTTTCCGCTCACCGCATCACGCCGGGGCAGATTCAGCTGATGTTCCGCCACGAACGACAAAGGGATCTGCCTACCACCTTCGAGTGAGAGAGGCGCCGGGGCATTGAACGCGGGCGGCGTTGCCCCCAGCTTCCACGCCCAGTCCAAATAGCCGTGGCCCGCGTGCGACGATCCATCGTGTTCTATCTCGGTATCCTGGCCCTCGTGCATCTCTATGTCGGCTGGCGACTGTTGCCGGACCTCCCCATCGGCCTCGGCGCCCAGATCGCTGGGGCGCTCATTCTGGTGGCATCGCTCGTCTCCGCGCCGCTCGGGTTCTTCGCCCGAAACATGAAATCGCGCACACTGGGGTGATCGGCTCGCGGCGGTCTGCCTCTTTCTGCTCGGGTTCTTCTCGTCGCTGTTCGTGCTGACGCTGCTGAGAGACGTGGCGCTGGCGGTCGCTGCGCTCTGGCCCGCGAACTTGCCGCTCGGGCGCATCGTTACGAATTACGGCCACGCTGGTCGTGGCGCTCGCCGCACTGGCGACGCTGGTCGGCTTGCTGAACGCGCGACGAACCGCGCGGATCGTAGACGTGGAGGTGCGGCTTCCGAACCTGCCGACCTCGCTGCACGGCTTCACCATCGCGCAGATCAGCGACGTGCACGTCGGCCCGACCATCAAGCGCCGGTACGTGGAAGCCATCGTCGATTCCGTCAACTCGCTCGAGGCCGATGTCATCGCGGTCACGGGCGATCTCGTCGACGGTTCGGTAAAGGACTTGTCGAAGCACACCGCGCCGTTCGCGCGACTGAGCGCCCGGCACGGCGCGTTCTTCGTGACCGGCAATCATGAGTATTACTCGGGCGAGCCCGCCTGGACCGCCGAGTTCACCGCGTCTCGGCATGCGAGTGCTGATGAACGAGCACGTCGTGCTGTCGCACGGAGGCTCGCAAGTCGTGCTCGCCGGCGTCGCGGACTTCGGCGCACATCACTTCGATCCGAAGCAAGCGGAGCGATCCGGAGCGCGCGATGAAGAACGCGCCGGCCGGCGCGGGGGCGCGGATCCTGCTCGCTCATCAACCGAGATCGGCGCCCGCCGCGGCCGCCGCCGGCTTCGATCTGCAGCTTTCCGGTCACACCCACGGCGGCCAGTTCTGGCCGTGGAATCACTTCGTTCGGCTTCAGCAGCCGTTCACGGCGGGCCTCCATCGCCTGAATGATCTGTGGGTCTACATCAGCCGGGGCACGGGGTATTGGGGGCCGCCCAAGCGGCTCGGGGCACCCTCTGAAATCACCCGCTTGCGACTGTTGCCTGCTTCACAAACCCCTTCGTAGGCAGGGCCGCCACGGCGTTGCCGGAGTGAACAAAATCAGCCCCGCCGGCGTTCGGGGCCTTGCGGGTGTGATGCGGTGCGAGGGATTCCCGAAAGCCAGCTGATACCGTTCCCAGCATGCAGACCCCCACCGTTGCGGCACCTCCGGGTGCTCCGGATCACGACACGCTCGACATGGCGGCGGATGTCGCTCGCGTCGGCCTGTGGCATTGGGACCTTGCCTCGGGCGTTATCCGTCTCGATCGCCGTAGCGCCTTCGCGCACGGCGTAGCCGCCGAGTTGCCGGCGGATGAGCTCGTGATGCGAGCCATTCATCAGCAAGATGTCCCCGCGTTTCGCGCCGCCTTCACCGGCGCCCTGAGCGCTCCGAATCTCACGATTCATCGGATGCGATTGATCCAGCGCAATGGCGAAGTGCGCAGGGTCGAGACGCACATGAAGGTCCTGCGGGATGGCAAGGGGCAGGCGAAGCACGTCGTCCTGGCCGTCGGCGACGTCGAAGCGGGCGGAACCAGCGCGCCAGCCGTTCGTCAGGCCGAGGCCGATCGCGCGCTCGTCGAGCGCCTGAGTGTCGCGACGCAGGCCGCTGGCGTTTACGTGTGGGAGTTCGACTGGGTGGCGCTCGAACTGAAATGGGACGAGAGCCGTCTCACCTCCGGCCAGGGCGTGCGCCACTTCGGGCAGGAGCTGGGCTCGGACTTCTTCAAATACGTTCATCCCGATGATCGGAACATCGGCGCGAAGGCGATGTCCGCCGCCGCCGAGCGCCTCGAGCGTCAGGCGGAAGAGATTCGCGACGTGCAGTGCCGCCTCCAACGCGCATCGCTCACGATCAACGAGGGTCACTGGGAAGTCGACCTCGCGGCGCGCCGGCACTGGGCTTCCGCCAACTACTACGAGCTGCTCGGCTACCGGCCCGGCGAGATCGAGTTCGATACGTTCGACAAGCTCGATGCGATCGTCCACCCCGACGACCTGCAACGCGTGCACGAGGCCATGGACAAGCACATCGCGGATGCATCGCATCCCCACGATGTGGAACTGCGCGTGGCAACCAAGAACGGTGCCTACAAGTGGTTCCGCTTGCGCGGCAGCGCCGAGCGCGACGCCGAGGGCCGCGTCGTGCGAATGGCCGGCTCGTTCCAGGACATCCAGCGTCGCAAGCTCGCCGAAGACGCGCTGAAGCAGGCCCAGGTGCGCTTCGACCGCGCCGTTCGCGGCACGCAGGATGGCCTGTGGGAAGCGGACACGGTTTCGAACCGGATGTGGATTTCCCCGCGCATGCACTCGCTGCTCGGCTTCCAGGAAGGCGAGCTCGGCGATCACCTGACTGTGATCCGCGAACGCATGCATCCCGACGACCTTGCGGGCGCGGATGAGTCGCTGCTGACGGCGATGCGGAGAGGCCTGCCCGTCGACCGCGAGCTGCGCCTGCGGAAGAAAGACGGCACGTGGCGCTGGTTCCGCGTGCGCGGCACGCCCGAGTTCGCCCCCTCGGGGGAAGTGCACTACATGTCTGGCTCGATGCAGGATGTGACGGAGGCGCGTGCCGCCCGCGATGCCCTCATCGAAGCCTCCGAAGCGGCCCAGGCGGCGAATCGTTCGAAGAGCGCGTTCATCGCGAACGTGAGTCACGAGATCCGCACGCCGATGAACGGCATCATCGGCATGACGAGCCTGCTGCTCGACACGCAACTCGACCGCTCCCAGCGCGAGTACGCAGACACCATTCGCGCGAGCGCCGATGCGCTCCTCACCGTTATCAACGACATTCTGGACTTCTCGAAGATCGAGGCCGGCAAGCTCGACATCGACGCAATCGAGATGGACCTGCCGGGCAACGTCGAGGACGTCGGTTCGACGCTCGCATTTCAGGCCGCGGCCAAGGGTCTCGAGCTCATCGTCAATGTGCGGCCCGACGTGCCGCCGCAGGTCGTGGGCGATCCGCAGCGCATCCGGCAGTGCCTGATCAATCTGATCGGCAACGCCGTGAAATTCACAAAGGCCGGCGAGATTGCGGTGGAGGTCTCGCGCCAGGGCGGCACGGACGAGTTACCGCGCCTGCGCTTCGAGGTCCGGGACACCGGCATCGGCATTGCGCCCAAGGCGCTCGAATCGCTGTTCCAGCCGTTCGTGCAGGCGGATGTTTCCACCACTCGCAACTTCGGCGGCACGGGCCTCGGCCTGTCGATCGTGCGGCGGCTCGCGGAACTGATGGGCGGCCAGGTGGGTGTGAGTTCCGTCCTCGGCGAGGGCTCGACGTTCTGGTTCGCGTTGCCGATGCGGAAGGTCGCGCCGATCGAGCAGGTGTCTCCCACAGCGGCGCCTCGTGCTGGCCGTCGCGTACTCGTGGTCGACGACAACGAAACGAATCGACGCGTGCTCGCCACGCGGCTCGCGCATGTGGGCTACGACGTTGCGCTCGCATCGAGTGGCCGTGAGGCGCTCGTTACGATGCGTCTCGCGTTGGCCGCGAATCGCGGCTTCGATCTCGTGTTGTCCGATTTCCAGATGCCCGATATGGACGGCGCCATGCTCGGCGAGCGTATCAACACCGACCCCGCGCTCTCGCAGGCGCGCGTTGTGCTGCTGACGTCGATCGACCGGCAGGGCGATCTCGCGAAATTCGCCCAGCTCGGCTTCGCGGGCTATCTGTCGAAGCCGATCCGCGCCCGCGAGCTTCTCGCGTGTCTCGACAAGGTGTTCGAGCGCGACGCGCAGGCGTGGCACGCGCAGACGCATCCGATCGTCACGGCGAACTCGCTCACACGCGATCCCGCCGCCAAGCCGTACTCGGGCAAGGTGCTACTCGTGGAAGACAACGTCGTGAACCAGAAAGTCGGCCAGCGATTCCTCGAACGGCTCGGCTGCGAAGTCACGCTGGCGGAGAACGGGCAGGAGGCCATCGACGCCTGGAAGAACGGCGAGTTCCGCCTGGTGCTGATGGACGTGCAGATGCCGCTGATGGATGGCTACACCGCCACCCGCCAGATCCGCGATCTCGAGCGCGGACGCATGCGCACGCCGATCGTCGCGCTCACCGCGAATGCGATGACGGGACAGCTCGAACGCTGCCTGCAATCCGGCATGGATGGCCTGCTGACCAAGCCGCTGGAGCCCGAGCGTCTCGAGGAAGCGCTCGATCGCTTCGGCCTCGGATCGCCGGAAGAAGCGCTGGACGAACCCGCCCGCGCCTGACGCACCAAAGCCGATCACGTTGCGCGTGATGCTCCCTGCGATGGGGCCTGCGGATTGCGCGCTTTGTATGCGGAATCACGCAGGATCATCGACAACCGCGCAGTGCGACTTGCTGGCACCGGACTTGCACCCGTGAGTGCCGGGCAATTCGCGGCGGCTTCAAGCATGCGCATTTTTCGTCGATGGGTTCTGCTTCTGCTGGCGGCGTACTCCGCTTCCGTGGTCGCAGTGGAGTCGCCCACCCCCGTGAAGTTCGTGGTGATCGCGAACTTCGAGAACGGCAAGGATCTCGGTGACAAGCCGGGCGAGTATCAGTTCTGGGTCGAGCGCGAGCATCTCGATGAAACGCTCACCGTACGCGGCGCGACCGGAGTCGTCCGGCGCAATCAACAGGGGCTCTACGGGCTGCTGCTCGAGAATCTCACCGCCTTCCTCCTCGATCCGCGTTTCGATTTCAGCCACACGTACTGGTTGTTCACCGGCATCTCGGGCGTGGATCCGCAGGTCGCATCCGTCGGCAGTGCCGCCTGGGCGCGATGGGTGATCAACGGTGATGAGATGCGCGAAATCGATGACCGGGAAATCCCCGCGGACTGGCCCTACGGATTGTTCGCCATCGGCGCGACGAAGCCGAATACGCTGCCCACCGACCCAAACAGCTTCGGATCCGTGGAGTCGCCGGAAGAGCTCGGCATGGCCTATCCGCTCAATCAGGGCCTCGCGCGCTGGGCCTACGAAAAAACGAAGGACGTGGTAATCCCCGACTCGCCCGCCCTGAAGAAACAGCGCGAAGCGTGGAAGGGCTACCCGAACGCGCAACGCCCGCCCTTCGTGCTGATGGCCGAGACACTCGGCTCCGTGCGTTACTGGCACGGCCCACGCCGCACGCAGTGGGCCCGCGATTGGGTCAAGTTGTGGACCGCGGGCCAGGGCGTCTTCGCGATGACGAACATGGAAAGCCAGTTCGCCGCGCGCACGATGAAGACCTTCGCGAAGCTGAAGATGGTCGACGCGACTCGCGTGATGGTGCTGCGTACGGCAAGCAATCCATCGGGCCCGCCGCCGGGCGTTGCGGCGCTCGCCACCATCGGCGATGAGGCGCCGGGGCAGGTGGCCGCGTACGAAGCGAACTATCGCGTCGGCGTGCCGGTGGTTCACGAAATCCTGGGAAACTGGGCGCATTACGAAAGCTCGGTGCCGACATTGCCGAAGAAGTGACACTCGCCGACGGGAACGTCGATTGCTCTGAACGATGCACAAGCAATCGCGTTTTGTGGGGAGAGGCAATGGGCGTTCTCAAGGTGCTGGGCATCGCCATCATCGTTGTGTGGCTGGTGCTGTGGCTCGCAGTGAAGGTCACCTTCGCGGCGATTCATCTGCTCCTGCTACTCGGTCTCGCGCTGCTCGTGGTCGGCTTCGTGAAGGCGACCAACAAGCCCGGCTGAACGCGGCCGGGCGACGCGAACTCTCACGCGCGGCTAGCGAGCGTTTCAGCGTCATCGTGACGCGCGGCGGTGAGGGGGTCGCGCGTCAGTCTCCGCCGCTCGACGGCTTTGGCAAGCCTGTCGAGCACGGCAACCGACGCGGGCCAGTCGATGCATGCGTCCGTGATGCTCTGGCCGTAGCGCAGCGGCTTGCCGGGCACCTGATCCTGCCGGCCGGCCACGAGATGGCTCTCCACCATCACGCCACCGATGCGCGAGTCGCCCGCTTCGATCTGCTGCGCGATCGAGTCGACCACGATCGGCTGGTTCTCGTACTTCTTGCTGCTGTTGCCGTGGCTTGCGTCGATCATCAGGCAGGTGCGCACCGCGCCGGATGACATCACCTTGCTCGCTGCGTCGATACTTGCGGCGTCGTAGTTGGGCACCTTGCCGCCGCGAAGAATGACGTGGCAGTCACCGTTGCCGGCCGTCGTCGCGATAGCCGTACGACCCTGCTTGGTGACCGCCAGGAAATGATGGGCCTGGGAAGCGGCCTGCACCGCATCCACCGCGATCTTCACGTTTCCGTCTGTGCCGTTCTTGAAGCCGACGGGGCAGGAGAGGCCGGAGGCGAGCTCGCGATGCACCTGGCTCTCGGTCGTGCGCGCGCCGATGGCGCCCCAGGCGACGAGGTCCGCAATGTACTGCGGCGTGATCATGTCGAGGAACTCGCAGCCCGCCGGCAAGCCCATGTCGTTGATGCCGACGAGCAGGCCGCGCGCGAGGCGCAGCCCGTCGTTGATGCGGAAGCTGCCATCGAGGCCGGGGTCGTTGATCAGGCCCTTCCAGCCGACGGTGGTGCGCGGCTTCTCGAAGTACACGCGCATCACGATCTCGAGCGTGCCACGCAGCCGGTCGCGCTCCTGCTTGAGGAGGGCCGCGTATTCGCGGGCCGCGGCAATGTCGTGGATCGAGCAGGGGCCGATCACGACGACCAGGCGATCGTCTTCCCGATGAAGAATGCGGTGGATGCTGTGGCGCGCGTCGCCGACGACCTCGGCGGCGTGCTCGGTACAGGGAAATTCGCGCGTCAGGTCTTCAGGGGTGATGAGTTCCCTGATGTCGCGGATGCGCAGGTCGTCTGTTCGAAGGCTCATGGGCGGCTCCGTTGGGGCCCACCCGCTGGCGGAAACAAAAAAACCGCCAGTGGGCTGGCGGTTTTCCGGGGAATCTTTTCGCTGACTTCTCAGCTTGCAATGCGCCCGCTACCCGCCTGTGCCTTTCGGCCAGTAGTAAAAGTAAAAGCGGTAGTAACGGGACGTGGCGTTCATGCGGGGCGGTTTTTAACACACCGGCGGATCCCGCCGCAACGGCTGCGTATCGATCGTGTGAGCTGATCAAAAAACGCTCAATCCAACGACGGGGTGCGCAATCGCCCGTGTTTTTGCGATCTCGTGACAGCGGGTGGGCATTTGTACACAGAGTTATGCACAGGTTCTGTGGATAACGGCACGACGGCTGGGCGGTCCGTGGGAACCGATGCGCGGTGACAGCGTCCCAGAACTCTGGGACACTTTTGCGCCCGGCGAGGCACCGGGTGCGCCCAATAACACTCTTCACGACGCAAAGGGCAGCCGAACGTGAGCGAACGAGCCGAAGAAGCGCCTGCCGAGTCCTTCGCCACCGCCAAACTGCGGGCCGACGTGGCCCGCCAGCAGATGCGCCTGGCCAAGGAGCAGTTGAAACGCGCCCGTAAACGCTTCAAGGAGGCGCGGCGGGAGGCGAGGCTGGCTCGCAAGCTTGCGGCGACCGCGCGCCGTGTGTGGAAGAAGTCGCGGCGGGGTAGCAAACGGGCGGACGCCCCCAAGGCGGCCACCAACCGGGCCAGCGCGGACGCCAAGAAGCGCAGTCGGCGTGGGCGGCGGGGTCGCGCTGGCGGCAAGGGCGGCCCGAAGCCCGCAAGTAAGGCGAATCGGCCGAGTGCCCGTCGGCGCGGGCAGGGACGGACCGCTCGGCGGTCCAGGGCATAGGCTCCTTCCGAGGCCTGGCAAGAGGCCCTCGATCGCCGGGCGGCTGAAGAGGAAGACCGCAGCCGAGCGGCTCTCTCCAAGCCGCCCGGCGATTGAGGGCTTCTTCGGCCCCGGCTCACTTTCCCTGTGAGCCGAGACCCTGCTTGCCCGTCGAGGCATCAACCCCTTCCATCAATCCCTTCCATCAGCCCCGTCAATGAAGCGTAAACGTCACCCGGAACCGATAGCAGTTCGGCACCGGCGTGTCGCCGCGCACCGCCCTTGCGTACTTGCCGTCGCGTGCAAGGCGGACCGCAGCCTTGTCGAGCGACCCTCGACCGGAGGTCGCTTCGACAGTCGGTGTGCCGTCGAGCTTGCCGCTCGCGCTCACGCAGCTCCGAACTTCGGCCGTGCCCTCGTTGCCTTCCCGAATATCCGCTGGCGGGTAGTAGTCCGCCGTGTTGGGCATGACGTTGCGGCCCACGAGGCGCAGGGGCAGCGGGGCGGGCTCCGGCATCGTCATCGTCGGGCCGACCCCCGCGACGGGCTCGCCGGGGAGCGTAATCGTGGTATCGGACTCCATGTTGATGACCGGCAGATCCGGCAGCGGGGCGATCTTGGTGGTCAGGAGCGGGGGCGAGGTGCTCGCCGGCGGAAGTTGGACGTTGGGTGTCGGCTTCTGCGGAACATCGATGATTTCGATGTTGTCTGGCCGGAGGATGTGAACCGTGCTGGCAATCAGCCCGCTAGCGAACACATAAGCGAGCACAACGTGAAACGCAACGATGCCGAGGAACAGAACCGCGCGGGCCGGTAGCACTTGAGCAGTACGTATCGAGGGGTTCATGGCGCGTCAGACCCTTCTGTTGTGATGCCTGAAAAGCTGGAACGGAGCCGCGCCCGCAACGGGGTTAACTCGTCGCCGCATGCTGTAGGACAAAACCTCATTGGTTGAATAGAGGCCGCAGGGGGTACGTGCGTTGCTGAAGCCCAGTCAGTTCCTACTGACCTGAAAGGTGTACCGCATGAACACGAAACTCCTCACCATTTTCGCGGCTGCCGCGCTGATCGGACTCGCCGGCTGCAACAAGGCCGAATCGCCGGCTGAAGTGCGGCACGATGTAGCCAAGGCGGAGCAGGATGCGAACAAGGACGTGGCGGAGGCGCGCGCGGACCAGGCTGACACCAACGCCGATGCGAACAGCAAGGTCGCGGACGCCTCGCAGGACGCCTCGAAGGAAAAGGCCGGCAGTGCGTATGACGTCGCCCTCGAGAAGGCGAAAGGCGATCACGACATCGCGATCCAGGTGTGCGAAGGCCAGTCCGGCGATGCGCAGAAGGCGTGCAAGAAGCAGGCGGATGCCACGCTCGAATCGGCGAAAGCCAATGCGAAGGCGACGTACCCCGACCGTGGTTGAAGGGTGAGGCGGCCGCGCCATGTGTGACAGCCTGTTCCCGACGACGGGGTCGTGGGCGTCGTACGCAAGGCCTGCTGCGCCGACATGAAGCGCTCCGTAGATCGCTCGACGCGGGCCGTCGCAGCGATCTACGGCGGGCGGGCGGGCGCGCTGAGCGAGCGGTAACGTGCTCAGCGCGCCCGGCGAACCGGAACGATGGCCTGCGAGCACGACGCCGATGGCCTGAACGAGCGTCGACTGGAACACGATGTCCGGGACGTCGTGCGGTCACTGAGCCAACCCACGAGCGGATTGCTCACGAGCGCAAAAAGAGCCCCCACCCCCGGGACCAGTGAAAGCCCATATTCGGGGCTCTCAGGCGCGAGCTGCCGCGCTCGCAGGGCCGGCGTGACCATGATCGGCGTGAGCACGGCGAGCCAGGTGCCGGCGTACGCGGCCGCGTAAATCGAAATGAAGCCCCATCCGGCGGTGGACACGGCTATGCCGCGCTCGGCCGGAGCGTCTACTCTATGTACTTCGGGTGGCACACTCATGCGCGAGATCAGAATGCCGGTCCCGATATTCCGTGTCGACTGAAATGGCCCAAGACTTCGCCCACGACCCCGCCCTGGCCCCATGAGCCGCAAGACCATCACCGACGTGGCGAAGGCCGCCGGGGTTGCCATCAAGACCGTTTCGCGCGTGCTCAACAACGAGCCGCGGGTGCGCCCGGCGACCCGCGAGTGGCCGCCGGCGTGCTGATGGCCGCGCTTCACCACCGTGTTCCAGCCGGCGTACGATCTCGCGTATGCGGCCACCGATATCCTCCTGCGACTGTTGAAAGCGCCGCAGCCGGCCCGATCTCAGCAGTTCGCGCATCGCCTCGTCTGCCGGGACTCCACCGGCCCTCTCAGGCGCCCGGGCGGCGCGAAGGTTCGACTCAATGCGGATTGAAGTGATGGATTTCGTGGAAGGCGCCCGCAACGCGCGCGGCGTCACCGTGGTCATCGACGTGTTCCGGGCGTTTTCCGTGGCCTGCTACGCGTATGCGCGGGGCGCGAAGCGGGTGATCCCGGTTGCCGAGATCGAAACGGCGCTGTCGCTGCGGCGTGAACACCCGGAATACCTCGCGATCGGCGAACGCGGCGGAAAGAAAGTCGAGGGCTTCGATTTTGGCAACTCGCCGACGGAAATTTCCCAGACCGACGTGCGAGGGCGGACCATCGTGCACACCACGAGCGCCGGCACGCAGGGCCTGACCAACGCGTCGCAGGCGGATGTCGTGCTCACAGGTAGCCTCGTGAACGCGGCGGCGATCTGCTCTTACATCGAATCGCTCGAGCCCGATCAAGTAAGCATCGTGCGCATGGGCAAGGCGGCGAAGGAGCGCAGCGCTGAAGACGACCTGTGTGCGGAAGTGCTGCGCGCCCGACTGAGCGGCGAAGGTTATGACGTGAGTGGAGTGCGTGAGCGCCTGCGCACATCGCCAGCGGCAAAGATGTTCTTCGATCCCGAAGCCACGTGGGCGCCGGAGGGCGACTTCGATCTCTGCACGGATGTGGACCGTTTCGGGTTCGTGCTGCGCCTCTCGAACGGTGGGGCCGGCAACCCCTATCTGGAGAAGATCAACTTGTGACGCGGTCGCTGCGCGAGTTCATCGAACGTCATCGTCGGCTCTTCGTGCTGACGGGTGCGGGTTGCAGCACCGACTCGGGGATTCCCGACTATCGCGACGAAGAAGGTGAATGGAAGCGGCCGCAGCCCGTGAAATTCCAGCCGTTCATGAGCGACGAGCACACGCGCAAGCGCTACTGGGCACGCAGTCTCATCGGCTGGCGATATTTCTCGCGTGCCAGGCCGAATCGCACCCACCTCGCGCTGGCGCAGCTGGAACGCGAAGGGCGGGTCGAACTGCTCGTGACACAGAATGTCGACTGTCTTCACGAAGCCGCAGGCAGCAGCAATGTGGTCGACCTGCACGGTCGGCTCGACGCCGTTCGATGCATGACGTGTGAGTTGCGCGAGCCGCGTGCCGACTTCCAGCAGCGATTGGTAGCATCGAATCCTTCGTGGGCACAGATCGATGCCCGTGAAGCGCCCGATGGCGACGCGGATCTCGAAGGCCGCGATTTCTCGGCCTTCATCGTTCCGGCCTGCGAATACTGCGGCGGCATCCTGAAGCCGGACGTCGTGTTCTTCGGCGAGAGCGTGCCGCGCGATCGGGTCGACCGCGCCATGCGGGGCGTTCAGGATGCGGACGCGATGCTGGTCGTCGGGTCTTCACTGATGGTTTATTCAGGCTACCGCTTCGCGCAGGCGGCGGCCGACGCCGGCAAGCCGATCGCGGCGGTCAATCTGGGCCGTACACGCGCCGACCATCTGCTTGCGCTGAAAGTGAGCCAACCCTGCTCCGAAGCGCTCGCGGCGCTTTGAGGGGCGGACCTGCGTCTAGGTTTCGCCGTTCCGAATTGAGTACGATCCGGCGCGCCCATGCCCGCCGACGCTCTCATTGGCCTGTTACCCGATCTCGTGATGCTCATGCGTCGGGATGGGCGGATTGTCGCCCTCGGCGGCGGTCACGCCGTGCCGGAGCTGCGCCCGGCCGCGGATGCGGCCGAGCCCGGCTGGTCGGACGCGACGCGCACCCTCATCACCCAGCTCGTGCGCCGGAGCATCTCCCAGCGGTCGACGATCGAAGCGCGCTTCCATGAAGCCGGTCGGCCGTATGACGTTCGTTCCACGGCGCAGGGGCCCGATCGCGCGGTCGTCGTGATCCGGCCCGTCCTGCTGGAGGCGGCCGAAGATGCGCCGGACAGCACCGGCGAGCGCCCCCGCCCGCAACTGGATCGCCGCGGGTTCATGCGGCGGCTGAAGGAGGCGGTAACGCTCGCCTCGTTGCGGGAAAAGTCGCTCGCGGTCGCCGTGCTCCACATCGAAGGGATTTCGGACATCGCCCAGATCATCGCGACACGCGTCTCCGAGCAGGTGCTCAACGCCGCGATCCTGCGGTTGTCCGCATTCGAAGGGCTGGGCCTCGAGGCCGCGCCGGCATGGCATCTGGGTCAACTCGGCGAGGACGCGCTAGCGCTCATCATCGAGAGTGACGATCGCGCGGCCATCGAGAGCTGCGTTTCGCAGCTCTGCGAACGACTCCGGGAGCCCGTGAGCATCGGCGACGCGGAGTTTCGTCTCACGATTTATTCAGGCGTCGGAATACTCGGGCTCGATGCCTCCTCACCGCGCCTGCTACTCGATCACGCGCGCGCCGCTGCGGCGGAATCGCGGCGCGCGGCGTCTTCCGCCGTCCGCTTCTTCAGCGATACAGTGGAACTGCGCTCCCTGGCGCGTCTCGACGTGGCGCGTGAATTGCGGGATGCCATCGCCAATCGCGAGATCGGCATTCGCTACGTCGGCCGCCACGATCTGCGCACCGGGCGAGTCGTTGCCCGGGTGGGCTACCTGAAGTGGGAACACGGGCTACGCGGCGAGATTCGCCCGGCGGAGTTTCTTCGTGTCGCGGAGAGCACCGGCCTTGCGGTGGAGCTATCGCGCGCCGCTCTCGAAGCCTTCTGCGCCGACTTCGAAAAACATGCGCAGCAGGGGGATCCGGATATCCGCGTGTCGTTCGGCGCGCTCCGCGATCACGTTTTCCATGAGGATTTCCTCGCCGACATGGAAGCCGTGCTACGCGAGGGCCGTATTCCGCCGGAACGGCTCGAGCTTCGTATCTCGGAGAAGGCCTTCATCGCTTACGACCCGGCGACGGTGCGTCCGCTGCGCAAGAAGGGCGTACAGCTGGTCATCGATGAGGTGGGACGGGACATGGGTTCGCTCGCCTCGCTGGCGCGCGCACCGCTGTGGGGGCTGCAGCTCGATCGGGCCTGGACCACGGCGATCCGCTCGGACGATGTCGCGCAGCTCGTGTGCCGTGCCGGCTTGAGCATCGCGAACGCGCTCGGTTTCGCGCCAATCGCCACCGGCGTGGACAGCGCGGCCCAGCGCGACGCGCTTCTCGAGCTCGGCTTCCGCTACGGCATCGGCGATCTGTACGGCGCCAGCGCCTCACAGAACATAACGGTCGCCGCGCGAGCCTGAAGTCTTCTCGCGCGTTCCGCGCATTTTCCACGCCCGGGACGTCTGCACAGCGGTCGATTTGACGACTGCGTTATTCGAACTGCGTCACACGTTGCCCCGATTCCGAAGCAGCCGCGCAGGTCCGGTGCGTGACGCGTTGTAGTGCAATGCCTACCCATCGGGGCACCGTACTTCCCCATAAAGAGATGATCATGCGAGTTCATACGATCCCTTCGGTGTTGGCGGCACTGCTCGCCACGGGTGCGGTTTCGGCCGCGACGCCCGTGACTGCGACAGAGTCGTCGACGGCGGTCGCGCGGGAAACCGCGAACGCCTCACTTTTTATCGTTCAGGGATCGAACGTCGGCGCGGCTCTTCACGGCGTGCGCGGCGTGGGTGTGGAACCGCGGCAGCAGCTCGAAGTCATTCACGCTGTCGCCGCGAGCCTCACGCCGTCACAGGTCGCGCGGGTTCGTGCGATGCCTGGTCTGCGCGTTTATGCGGACCGGCAGTTGCGCACGAGCGGTCTGCTCGACCTCGTGAAGTCGACGGTGAACAACGTCAATTCGACCGCGGCGAACGTGTTCATCGTGCAGACCATCACGCAGCTCACGACACCCACGGTGTTCAGCCTGCTCGCGACTCCAGTGCTGAGCTCGGTCACGAGCCCGGTGGTCAAGGCGTTGAGCAACTCGGCCGTTCTGAAGGACGGCACGGGCGTCGCCGGCCTCACGCTCCTGTATGAAACGAACTATCCGGCGCTGATCGGCGCGGACTCGCTCCAGCGCGCCGGCATCACGGGCAAGGGCGTGACGATCGCCATGCTCGACACCGGCCTCTGGAACGACACGACGCAGTTCTACGGCACGCGCATCCTCGCGACGCGCGACGTTACCAATGGCGGCTCGAGCTCGGTCGGCGGCGACCCGTACGGCCACGGTACTCACATCACTTCGATCGCGGCGAGTGGCGCGCAGAACCTGGCCGGCCAGTATCTCGGCGTCGCGCCGAAGGCGAACCTCGTGATCGTGCGCGCGTTCGACGGTCACGGCGCGGGCCGCTACGTCGACGTGATCTCCGGCATCAACTGGATCGTCGCCAATCGCGCGAAGTACAACATTCGCGTCCTGAACCTCTCGCTCGGCGCGCCTCCGCAGTCGTACTACTGGGATGATCCGCTCAATCAGGCGGTGATGGCTGCGTGGAAGGCAGGCATCGTCGTGGTGGCGGCTGCGGGCAACGAAGGCCCGGATCCGATGACCATCGGCGTGCCAGGCAACGTCCCGTATGTCATCACTGTCGGCGCGCTGACCGACAACGGCACTCCGTACAACGCGACGGACGACAAGCTCGCATCGTTCTCGTCGACGGGTCCGACGTTCGAAGGCTTCGTGAAGCCGGAAGTCATCTCGCCGGGCGGCCACATCGCGGCCTCCATGTCGAGCAGCACCTATCTGGCGGGCATCGATCCGGACTCGATGAAGATCGGCCAGCAGATGTTCACGATGTCGGGCACGTCGCAGGCGACCGCGGTTGCTTCGGGCGTCGTCGCGCTGATGCTGCAGGATGATCCGTCGCTGACGCCGGACACGGTGAAGTGCCGCCTGATCGCATCGGCCCGTCCGGCGGTGAAGTCGAACGGCAAGCTCGCGTACAGCGTGTTCCAGCAGGGCGCGGGTCTCGTCAACGCCGTTGCGGCCGTAAATAGCTCCGCCACGGGCTGTGCCAACGGCGGCCTCGATATCAATGCCGACCTCAACGGCTCCGCGCACTTCGGCGGCCCGGCCAACCAGGACGAGAACGGCAACTACTACGTGATGGACATGAACGGCGGTGACTGGGGCGACACCCTGGGCGCCGACGGTTACACCTGGTCGCGCGGCTACGACTGGAGCCAGGGTTACTCGTGGAGCTCGGGCTACACCTGGAGCCGGGGTTACACCTGGTCACGCGGCTATACGTGGAGCCGGGGCTACACCTGGTCGCGTGGCTACACGTGGAGCAGGGGCTACACCTGGAGCCGCACGCTGCCGTGGTGGAGCGCGCCGCCGACTTCGACGTCACCGGCCGCTCCGTCCTCGATCGTCTCGTGGATTCCGAACGAGTAACGGGGAGTGTGACGCAATTCCGGTACAGGTCGGCGCCCTCGCCCGGTTCCTGAACAGGGGTCAACGTGTGCCCCCACTCGTTGCGGCAAGTTATGCGGGTGAGGGCGAATAAACTGACGGGTGCCTGGCGCGCCGCGTCACTGATCACACTACTGGCATGTCTGTGCGGGGTATCGGGCGCGACCGCGGCCGATGCCCCGCCGCTCGTTCTCGCCCATATCACGCCGGCGGATGGGCTGCCCCAGGGCACCGTCATGGCGACGCTGCAGGACTCGCAGGGCTTCGTCTGGTTCGGCACCGAGGACGGGCTCGTGCGCTTCGACGGCGAGCAGCTGCAGCGCTACGCGCATTCCCGCACTGAAAAGAACTCGCTCCCCGGCAACTTCATCTGGGATATCGCCGAGGACGCCAGGCGCGATCTGTGGATCGCCACCAAGGACAACGGACTTGCGCGCTGGGAGCGCACGACCGACACGTTCATCTCCTATCGTCACGATGCGAGCGATCCCGCCTCGCTTGCCAGCAATGCGTTGCGCGCGGTGCTCATCGATGCGCGCGGTCGTGTCTGGGTCGGCACGAGCGATGCCGGTGTGGATGTTCTCGACCCGGCCACCGGGCGTTTCGAACACATTCGCAATGATCCCGCGAAGCCCGAATCGCTGGGCAGCGACCTCGTTCGTACGCTGTCCGCCGGAAAGAAGGGTTCCGTATGGATCGGAACGGAAGCCGGTCTCGATCGCTGGCGCCCCGACGCCGCGACGCTCGAGCACTTCGGGCCGCCGGCGCTCGCGGCGCACTCACTCGTGGGGCAGCACCTTGCCAGCGTGCTCGAAGATCGCAGCGGCGCGATCTGGGTGGGCACCTTCGATGCGGGTCTTACACGGCTGGCGGCGGACGGCCGCGTTCTCGAAACGTTTCGCCATGAGGCGGGCCGCCCCGGCTCGCTCGCGAGCGACGAGGTGCGCGCGATCCTCGAAGACGCCGCCGGACGCCTCTGGATCGGAACGGCAAACGGCCTCGAGCTGCTGGATCGTGCGAGCGGGGAGATCGGCCACTACCAGTACGACGCGAACGATGCCGACTCGCTTCGCGCGTCGTACGTGATGTCGCTCTATCAGGACGCCGCCGGCCTCGTGTGGATCGGCACTCGCGGGGGTGGCGTGAGCCGCTGGAATCCGCGCAGCTGGGAGCTCGGAAGCCGGCGACCGGCCTGGCTCGCCGCGGAGCCGGTGAACGCGTTTGCCGATGCGCCGGACAACGAAGTGTGGGTCGGCTCGGCGGTCGGCCTGGCGCGCTTCAATCCTGAAACAGGTTCGACGACACCCCTCGATGTGGTGCTGGGCAAGCGGAACGCGCTCGGCAATTCGCGCGTGATGTCGCTCAAGCGCGATCGCCAGGGCTCGCTGTGGATCGGCACGATGGCGGATGGCCTGAAGCGGCTCACGCCGGACGGGCGCATCGAGTCGATTCCAGTCAAGGCGGGAGATACCCGCGCAACGAGCGCCGCCGGCATCATGACGGTTGTGGAGTCGCGCGACGGGCGACTGTGGATTGGCACGTTTGGCGGTGGCGCGAATGTGCTCGACCCGGCCTCCGGAACGGTTCGCCAATTGCCGCACGACGCCGGCGCCGGCACGCTGGCCGGCGCGAACGTGTCCGCGATCGCGGAGGACCCGAGCGGCAACCTGTGGGTTGGCACGGACGGAGCCGGCCTCAATCTCGTGCGCCCGGACGGAAGCCTGATCCGGACGTTCCGCCACGACCCGAATGATGCGAAGACCTTGCCGGTCAACATCGTTTACTCGCTCGCCGTCGATGCGAAAGGGCGCGTGTGGGTGGGCACGGACGGCGGCGGACTCGCGCGCGTTGTGGGCTCGGCCGAGGCGCCGGCCGGGATTCGGTTCGATGCGGTTACGCGTGCGCAGGGGCTCACGAGCGACACCGTGTACGGCATCGTGCCCGACGCCACCGGCAAGATCTGGCTCAGTGGCAACTCGGGCCTGATGCGCTTCGATCCGGAAACGCACGAGATCAAGACGTATCACCGTGAGCAGGGCGTGCAGGGCGAGGAGTTCTCGTTCGGCGCGGCGCTGCGCCTGCGGGACGGCCGCATCTGCTTCGGTGGGGCGGGTGGGTTCAACGTGTTCGATCCTCAGCACCTCACCGAGAACAAGTCGGCGCCGCGTCTTGCGGTCATGAGCATCGAAGTGCTCGGTGTGCGCGTGCCGGGCTCCACGCCGTTCTGGCTGCGCGATCATGTGGGGCTCGACTATCGCGGCAGCATCGTTTCGCTCGACTTCGGTGTGCTCGACTTCAGCTCGCCGAAGCACAACCGCCTTGCGTATCGCATGCCTGGGCTCACGGAAAGCTGGCTCGACCTCGGGTCGCAGCGACGTATTACGCTGACCAATCTCGATGCGGGTGATCACGTGCTCGAAGTCCGCGCGGCCAGCGCGGACTCGGAGTGGAGCACGACGCCGCTGCGGGTGACGATCCATCGCGATCCGGCTCCGTGGCGCTCTCCACTGGCTTACGCGGTGTACGCGGCGGTGCTGCTCGGGATCATCCTGTATCGCGTGCATCGACAGCGTATGAAGTTCATGGAGGTGGCGCGGGCTCGTGATCGCCTCGAATCCGAAGTGCAGCTGCGCACGCGCGAGCTCGTTGAGAGCAACCGGCAGCTTGCGGAAGCGGCGCGCGCGAAGAGCGACTTCCTCGACCGCATGAGCCATGAGTTGCGCACGCCGATGAACGGCGTGGTGGGCATGACGGAGCTGCTGTCTCGCACGATGCTGTCGGCGACCCAGACGCATCTCACCAGGACGATTCGCTCGTCGGCCCAGATCCTGTTGCAGATCGTGAATGACTTGCTGGATCTGTCGAAGATCCGCGCCGGCAAGGTTGCGCTCGAACGGTTGCCGATCGACCTGGGGCAGGTGCTCGAGGAATGCACGAGCTTGTTCGCCGGCGCCGCCGAGAACAAGGGCATCGAGCTGATCGTGTGTCCGCCGGCGCGTGCCGAACGGGCGCTGCTGGGCGATCCGCTGCGCGTCCGCCAGATTCTGATGAACCTCGTCGGCAACGCGGTGAAATTCACGTCCGTGGGTGAAGTGGTCGTGCGGGCCGACATCGAGTCCATCGAGGGTGACGATGCAAGGGTGAGGATCCGCGTCACCGATACCGGCATCGGCATGGATGCCGCCGCGATGAGCAAGATATTCGAGCCGTTCTCGCAGGCTGATGAGACGACGACGCGTAAGTTCGGCGGCACCGGGCTGGGGCTTGCCATCTGTCGTGAGCTGGCCGACCTCATGGATGCCCGAATTACGGTGGAGAGCAAGCCGCGGATCGGGTCGACGTTCTCTCTGTCGTTGCCGATGAAGGTTGGCGAGGCGCTCGCCGTGACTCCGTCGCAAATCCCGGCGAAGCGAGTGCGTGTCCTCACGCGGCGCCAATCGCTCGAAGAGTCGCTCACGCGTCACGCCGCATCGCTCGGCGTGGGCATCACGGACGAGCATGCCGACATCACCATCGTTGATGCGAGCACGTACCAGGAAGAATTGCGGTCGATGCTGGCTTCGTCGTCGCGTTCATCGCTCATTGTTCTGGCCCGGAACGCCGAGGTCGAGGCGCTGGGCCTGCGTGTGCTGCTGCATGAGAAAGCCGTTGTCCTCAAGCCAGTCCATCGCATCGCGCTTCAAGAGGCGCTCGCCGTCGCCTCGGGCCTTGAAGTGGAAGCGGGCGGTTCCGCGCCGCTGTCGGATACAAGCACGCCACAGCTGCGCGGGCACGTGCTGCTGGTCGAGGACGAGGCGGTGAACGCGGCTGTTGCGGAAGGGTACTTGTCCGCGCTCGGCTGCACGATGGCCTGGGTGAAGAACGGCAACGACGCCGTGGCCCGCAGCGGTGCGGAACGCTTCGACCTGATCTTCATGGACCTCAACATGCCGGGCATCGATGGCTTCACCGCCGCGAAGCTGATCCGCGAACAGGAAGATGGGCCGGACAAGGCGGGTGCACGCGTGCCGATCATCGCGCTCACCGCGCACGACGCCGTGAACTTCCGTTCGCGCGTGCTCGAAGCGCGGATGGACGACATTCTGAGCAAGCCTTACTCGCTCGACGAATGCACGAGGATTTTGCGGCGCTGGCTGCCAGCCCCGGGCAACCGCGCGGTAGAGTCGCCTGTGTGTGCGACGGTATCCGCTCCGCTTGCGGGCGCCACGACACCTTTTACGTGCGCAAGCGGCAGGACTCCGGACACGCTGCTCGAGAACGGCCCAGGCGGCACGCCCGCCGGTGTCGACGTCAGCCGGGTCGCCGCTACCGCGCGGCCGGCGGAACGCCGTACGGCTACGGCGCTCGCGAGCGTCGATGCCAGCGCGGTCGCCGCGCTGAAGAAACTCCGCGGCGGCACGCAGGCCGATCTGTATTCACGTCTCGTCGAGCTGTTCCGAGCGAGCTCGGCGGATTCGCTCACGCAATTGGGCGCGGCCCTCGACACCGGCGACCTTCTCGCGGCCGCCGCCGCGTGCCACAAGCTGGCCGCAAGCGCAGGCAACGTAGGCGCCCTCGCGTACGCCAAGCAGCTCAGGGAACTCGAGCATCTTTGCGCGGGAAGCCAGGCGAACGGAGCGGGGGAAATCTATCAGGCGCTACGGGCCGCGTACGCGCCACTCATTGATGCACTGGTTGGCTACACGATGCGAGCGTCCGCATGAAAAATTCAATCGGGAAAAAACCGCTGGCGATCATCGCCGACGACGAGGATCTTGGCCGCGTGCTGCTGGCCGAGTCCGTCGCGGAGGTGGGTCTCGAATCCATGGCCTTCGACAACGGTACCGATGCATTGGCGGCCGCGCTCGCGCGCGACGTCACCATCGTGCTGCTCGACGTCGATATGCCGGGCCTCGACGGCTTCGAGGTGTGCCGCCGGCTACGTGCCGAGGCGCGCTTCGCGAATGTGCCGATCGTCATGGTCACGGGTCATGAGGATTCGATCGCGATCAGCCGCGCTTTCGAGGCCGGCGCGACGGACTTCGTCGCAAAGCCGGTGAACTGGGCGCTGCTGCCGCGGCGTCTCGAGTACATCCTGCGCAATGCCGCCGCCACCCGTTCGCTCAATGAGCGAATGATGGAGGTGCGCACGCTCGTCGAAGCGATTCCGGATACGTTGTGGGTGGTCGATGCGCAAGGCCGGATCCAGTGGAGCCCGCGCGCGCAGACGAATCCCGCGCCGGAGGCCCTGAGCGTCGACACCGTCGACGTCGTGCCGCCGAAATACATCCCGGCGGCGCTGGATGCGATTCAGCAGACGGCGCGTGACGGGTTGCAGAGGAAGTTGGAATACCGCGAAGACCGCACGTCGTACGAGATGCGCTTTACGCGGCGTGAGGGCGGCGACGTGGTCGTCGTTCGCCAGGACACGACCGAGCGCACGGTAGCCGCCGAGCGGATCGAAAGACTCGCTTACTTCGACGTGCTCACCGAGCTACCCAATCGCCAGCGTTGCATCGAGGTCTCCGAACGGCTGTTCGCGGAAGCGCGCCGCGCGGGGGAGTGCGTTGCCGTGATTTGCCTGGATATCGCGAGCCTGAAACGAGTGAACGATACGTTCGGTCACTCGACGGGCGACGCCGTGCTCCGCGCTTTCGCAGACCGCCTCGGCCAGACCGTTGAGCGCTTCGGCGCCGACACCCAACGTCTGCTGATCGCCCGCTTCGGCGGCGATGAGTTCGTGGTCGTGCTCAGGCACGCTTCGGCACGCTCGTTCGGCATGCAGATCGCGCATGCCTGTGCCGAAGCATTCAGGCAACCGATCATGCAGGACGCGCTCGAGTTCTACGCGGCGCCCAGCGTTGGCCTCGCGGTGTATCCGGACGATGGGCCCGATGTCTCGACCGTGCTCAAGAACGCCGACACGGCGATGTATCAGTCGAGGGCCGGCTCCACGGGGGCGGTTGCCAGCTACTCGGCGGCCCTGAACAGTCGCATGCGCGACTGGCTCGAGCTGGAAGGCCGCCTGCGTCGCGCCGTTCACAACGACCTGCTGAGTCTCGTTTTCCAGCCCAAGTTCAGCATCGCCGAGAAGCGGCTGGTGGGCGTGGAAGCACTGCTGCGCTGGCAGGATGTGGAATACGGCGACATCTCGCCGACGCGCTTCGTCGAGATCGCCGAAGACAGCGGCCTCATTCTCGACATGAGCTCGTGGGTCGTGCGCGCGGCGTGCCGGCAGATGCGCAAGTGGATCGACCTCGGGCATCGCGTCCCGGTCGCCATCAATTGCTCGGGCAAGGATCTTCTGCACGGCGATCCGGCGCGAGTCGTGGAGGCGGAAGCCGCCGCCGCCGGCGTGCCGACGTCGCTCATCGAGATCGAGATCACCGAATCGCTGCTGGTGAAGGATTCGTCGCGGGTACAGGGTGCTCTGCAGAAGCTTCGCAAGCTGGGATGCCGGATTGCGCTCGACGACTTCGGCACCGGCTATTCGTCGCTCGCCTACATCACGCGCTTCCCACCCGATCGCATCAAGATCGACAAGGCGTTCGTGCGGGACGTGGATCGCTCGGCGGGCGATGCGGCGATTGCCAGCGCGATCTTGTCATTGGCCGCAAGCCTGAATCTCACGGTGACGGCGGAAGGCGTGGAACGCCCTGGGCAGCTGGAATGGTTGCGCAGTCGCGGCTGCCACGAAGCCCAAGGCTTCCTGCTGGCGCGCCCCATGAAAGCAGCGGACTTCGAGGCGCGATTCCTCAGAGGCGAGCAGCGCTACAACGAGCTCCCACTCGATCTGCAGGAGCGGGCGTAGCTAGCAGCAGCGATTGATCCCGCTCCACTTCCGATCCATCGACTCATCGTAGAACGCCGTCCGCGAAAGCGGCGGCGTTCCCGGATGGGTCTGCTCGTGATGCTGCAAATAGCGGTCGTAGGCGTTGTCGCCCGTGACCGTGCGGACACATTCCCACACGGTCTTTGCCGCACTCCGCATCTGGCCCAGGCTACGCATGCGCGGCGCCGGTGACGCCGTTGAGCTGCGTCTGCTGGTAGGGCGCTTCGGAGCTCGCCGGTAGCGCGCGACCGGTCATGCGGCAGTAGGCGACACGCAGCATGTCCAGGATCACGAACCACAGCACGATGGTGAAGAACACCGTCAGCCAGCCATCGAGGTTCTGGTTGAAGATGAGCTGGGACGCGCTGGCGATGCGATCCGCCGGCAGCGTGCCCGCCGCGAGCTTCGCCGCCAGATCGTCAGCCCCCGCGAAGAAGCCGAGCTTCGGATCGTCGCTGAAGATCTTCTGGCAGGCTGCCACCGTCGTCACGGTGGCGAGCCACGCGAGCGGCGCGAACGTGACGAGCGCGTAACGAATCTTGCCCTTCTTGATGATGATGCCCGTGGCAACCGACAGCGCGATGCTCGCCAGCATCTGGTTCGAGATGCCGAACAGAGGCCACAGGATGTTGATGCCGCCGTTCGGATCGATGACGCCGATGTAGAGGAAGTATCCCCAGCCCGCGACGATCAGCGTGCTCGAGATCAGGATCGACGGATACGACGACGTATTCCCCATCGGCTTCCAGACCTGCCCGAGCAGGTCCTGCACCATGAAGCGGCCGACGCGCGTGCCGGCATCGACCGTGGTCAGGATGAACACCGCCTCGAACATGATCGCGAAGTGGTACCACACGCTCATGAGGCCACGGCCGAAGCTCGTGCCGAAGATGCTCGCCATGCCGACCGCGAGCGACGGCGCGCCGCCGGTGCGGGCGAAGAGGGTGCTTTCACCCATTTCCTTCGCGAGGTCCTGCATCTGGTCGACGCTGACCGGGAAGCCCCAGCTCGAAATCGTCTGCACGGCATCCGCGGCCGCGGTGCCCACGATGCCCGAGCCCGTGTTGATGGCGAAGTACACGCCCGGGTCGAGCAGCGCCGCGGCGATCATCGCCATGATGCCGACGAAGGATTCGAGCGCCATGCTGCCGTAGCCGGCGAGGCGGATATCCTGTTCGTTGGTGATGAGCTTGGGCGTCGTGCCGCTCGACACCAGCGCATGGAAGCCCGAGATGGCGCCGCACGCAATGGTGATGAAGACGAACGGAAACACCTTGCCGCTGAAGAGGGGGCCCGTGCCATCCACGAACTGCGTGATCGCCGGCATCTTGAGGGTCGGATGCATGATCACGATGGCGATGGCGAGGAGGCCGACGACGCCCAGCTTCAGGAACGTCGACAGGTAGTCACGCGGGGCCAGCAGCAGCCAGACGGGCAGGATGGCCGCGAGCCACCCGTAGATGATCACCGCGACCGCCAGTGACGGACCCGCGTGGTCGAAGTACCCGCGCAGCGTCTCGTTGTGGTCGATGAGCCCACCGCCCCACACGGAGGCGATCAGCAGGATCACGCCCAGAAGCGTGCCTTCCAGCACCCGTCCCGGCCGGATCCGGCGCAGGAAGAACCCGATGAAAATGGCGATCGGGATCGTGGCCGCCACCGTCGAGGTGGCCCACGGGCTGTGTTTCATGGCGTTCACGACCACGAGACCCAGCACCGCGATCAGGATGATCATGATCATCAGCGTGCCGATCAGCGCGGCAAGACCACCGAATGGCCCGAGCTCGTCGCGGGCCATCTGGCCGAGGCTCTTGCCGTTTCGGCGCGTGGAGAGGAACAGGATGATCATGTCCTGGACGCACCCTCCGAGCACGGAACCTACGAGGAGCCACAGTGTTCCGGGGAGATAGCCGAACTGAGCGGCCAGGGTAGGGCCTACGAGCGGCCCGGGACCTGCGATGGCGGCGAAGTGATGGCCGAACACGACCCAGCGGTGGGTCGGGACGTAGTCGCGACCGTTGTTGAGGCGCTCGGCAGGCGTTGCGCGCGTGGCATCGGCGGAAAGCACTTTCGCCGTGATCCAGGCCGCGTAGAAGCGGTAGCCGAGCGTGTAGATGCAGATGCCCGCGACCACGATCCACATTGCGTTGATGGGCTCGTCGCGGTAAATCGCGATGCCGCCGATCGCGAACGCGCCGATGATCGCCAGCACGATGCCCAGAATCTTGTTACCCATCTGTCCCCCGGTTTACCTCGTCAAAGCCCCCGGTTCCAACATCAACCGTCGGCCGGGCGGCGGATAGTCGCAAGTTCGAGCAAAGTACGCCAAGCTCATGGACGCGGAAGATCAAGGAATGGACTGTGTGCGGTCGTTACATCATCCGTGAGCAGGAAGCCGCGGAGCGCTACTGGCGCGTACACGGCCTTCCCAAGTGGATCGTGAGCTTCAATGTCGCCCCCACGGCGACGGTGCCGGTCATAAGACGCGCGGGTGCCGGCCGTGCGGCGTTCGAGAGCGCCGCTTACGGCTCGGCGGCGCCCAACGAGTGTGTGCTGCTGCGCTGGGGGCTGGTGCCGTTCTGGGCCGGCGGCGTGCCACTGAAGAATCCCACCTTCAATGCCCGGACGGAGCGCATCGAGATCGCCGCGTCGTTTCGTGGGCCCTGGGCACGGGGCCAGCGATGTATTTTGCCGGCGGCCGGCTTCTATGAATGGCAGGTCCGTACCGGAGGCAAGCAGCCGTACTTCATCAAGACGGCGGACCGGGACGTTTTCGGGTTCGCCGGGCTGTGGGACCGCTCGCAGGGCCCGAATGGCGTCATCGAGTCCTGCACGATCATCACGATGCCGGCGAACCAGCTGCTCGCCGAGATCCACAACACCGGCCGTCGCATGCCTGCAATCCTGCGCGAGCAGGATCACGAAGCCTGGTTGTCTGGAACGATGAACGATGCGCGCGCGGCGCTGTCCCCATATCCGGCGGACTTGCTGGTAGCGTGGCCGGTGAGTCCGAGAGTCAGCTCGGCAAAGAACGACGACGAGTCGCTGATCGAGCCGATGGTCGAGAGCCAGAGAGAGCTCTGGTAGCTCGCAATCCGGCCTTCCGGCCCCATTATCCCTAGCACGTATAATGTATATTAAGTTAAATAAAGGAAATAGCGGACATATTCTGAGTTGTATTCCTGAGAGGCTGCGCTATATTCCCCTCGCAACTGTCTCGCCCACCTTGGGATTCAGGGAAAAACAACAAGCTCGAGCGTCCAGCTGAGGCCCGCATGAATCGCACCAATTGGGAAATATTTCAGGGCGCCACCCTGTCGCTGGCTCGTGCCGGCGCGCTCAAGGATCGGCTGACTGACGCGTACCGAAACCACCTCTCCAGCGTCGACGAGACGGCGCTACCCAGAGAGCTGTGGGACGACTTCAGGTCGTTCAATCGCGCGATCACACGTGAACGGCCGCTGCTGCGGGGTGAAGACGCCGTGCGCGCAACGATTCGCAAGATGTCGAACGGTGAAGCCGAAGCCGTAGCGACGTCGGTCGTGAAGATGTTCTGCGCACTCCAGCGCGGCTCAGGTCCGACGCGCTCGGCGCCGACGGCGACGATCGTTCCGCTTTACGTGGCCCCGGAACCGTTCGCCGCGGAAGCCTGATTCATGCGAGCGCGGCGCCTGTGCGTGCTGCGCAGTTCTCGCAAGCCTGGCCGGCCGACCAGGCGCCTCATCAGTCCAATTTGAACTCGATGGTGTCCCAGCGCGTTGTGTCTTCGTGGCGCGCGTGTTTACGCACCGCGTCGACGAGCGCTCGCTCGTCCCAGTCGATGATCTCGTCGGCGTGCTCGGCGAGCATCTTGTGAGGCGGGCGCTGATCGCCGAAACGCTTGAGGAGGATGATAGGAATGTTATTCGCGTCGGCGTACAGCAGCTGGAAGTACACCATGTCCGGGTTCGTGTCGTAGAGGCTCGACAATGCGATCACGGCTTCCACTGGCGCAATCTGGCGACGCAGGTTTTCTTTCAGCGCTTCCTTGTCGCCCACGACGGGCTGATCGGGCGTGCTGTGATTGCGGTAGAAGAAATTCCGGTGGCTCTCGAGATACTCGAATACACGCAGATAATCGTCCGTGCTCTCCCACAGGTGAGTCACGAAGATGCGCAGCGGATTGGCCTGAGACATGGTGAACTGCCCAAAAGGGTGGCTGCGCGAGTCTGTCACAAGCGGCGCAGTGACGAAACTGGCTCCGGCGGCAACCACTCCCGGTGGGGGCGACACCTCTATAGAATGCGCCTTCGCCATTTAGCCGCCCGCTAGCAAGGCACCTCTATTGAGACTTCTCGTTTACAACATCCGCTACGCCACGGGCACGGGCCCCGCGTTCCATCTGCCGCTCCCGGGCGCCGGTTACCTTCGCAGCAACAAGAAAGTGCTCAACGGGATCACGGAGTTCATCGGTAAAGAGAATCCGGACGTTGTCGGCCTCATCGAGGTGGACACGGGCTCCATCCGCACCGGCATGGTGAACCAGGCCGAGCACATCGCGAATCACATGGGGCATTACTCGACGTTCCAGTGCAAGTACGGCGAGGGCTCGTTCAACAAGTTCATGCCGATCGTGCGCAAACAGGGCAACGCGTTCCTGTCGGCGCCGCACATCCACGGCGAGCGCTTCCATTATTTCGACCAGGGCATCAAGCGCCTCATCATCGAGCTCGAGCTCGAACACGTCTGTGTGTTCCTGGTGCACCTGTCGCTGAAATTCCGTCACCGCCAGTATCAGCTTCGCTCGCTGCACGACCTCATCGTGTCGGTGAAGAAACCGGTAATCGTGGCGGGGGACTTCAATACCTTCTGGGGCACGCACGAGATCTACTTGTTCATGCGCGCCGCCGGTCTGCGCAGCGCGAACAGCGCGGGCCTGCCCTCCTTCCCCGCGCGCGTGCCACGCCACGAGCTCGATTTCATTCTCGTGAGCAATGGCATCGAGATAAACGACTTCCGCATTCCCGACGTGCGCTTCTCCGATCATCGCCCCCTCATCTGCGACTTCACCGTACGCGCGGACGCCATGGCCAACCGGCCTGCCGCATGAAAGGCACCCCATGAACACCGCCGCTTCGGCGTGGAAGATGGAACGCGACGCCGACGGCATCGTGTGGCTCACGCTCGACAAGCCCGGCTCGTCCACGAACGTGCTCGGCCGCGCCATCATCGAGGAGCTGGGCGGGCTCATCGATCAGATCGCGGCGAACCTGCCCAAAGGCGTGGTGATCCGCTCGGGCAAGCCGAACGGCTTCGTCGCGGGTGCCGATATCAAGGAGTTCACCGGCTTCAAGAGCGCGACCGACGCGTACGCGCTCATTCGCGGCGGCCAGCTCGTTTTCGAGCGGATCGAGTCGCTGCCCTGCCCCACGGTGGCCGCGATCCAGGGTTTTGCGCTGGGCGGTGGCCTGGAGCTCGCGCTCGCGTGCCGCTATCGCATTGCTGTGGGTGACGATCGCTTGTCGCTCGGCTTGCCGGAGGTGCAGCTCGGGATTCATCCGGGTTTTGGCGGCACCGTGCGTACGGTGCGGCTCATCGGCATGTCGGCCGCCATGGACATGATGCTCACCGGCCGCCCGGTGCGCGTGGACAAGGCGCTGCGTCTCGGCCTCGTCGACAAGCTCGTCACCGCCGCCGACCTCGAGTCCGGCGCGCGCGAGCTGATCAACAGGAAGCCGCCGACTCACATGCCGCCGTTCCGCGAGCAGGTGCTGAGCTGGCCGATCGTGCGGTCCTTCGTGAAGAACACGCTCGTCGCGAAGACCGCGAGCAAGGTGAAGCGCGAGCACTATCCGGCGCCTTACGCAATCATCGATCTGTGGGTTCAGCACGGCGCGCGTGGCGCGGCGGCGTATGAATCCGAAGCCCGCTCGATCGCGCATCTGTTCACGTCCGAGACGGCCCGCAATCTCATTCGCGTGTTCATGCTTCAGGACCGACTCAAGGCGATGGGTGGCAAGAGCGCGGTGCCCGTGAATCACGTTCACGTTGTCGGCGCGGGCGTGATGGGTGGCGACATCGCCGCCTGGTGCGCGCTGCGCGGCCTCACCGTCACGCTGCAGGACCGTTCGCTCGAGTTCATCGAGCCGGCGATCAAGCGCGCGCACGAGCTGTTCGACAAGCGAGTGAAGGATCCCGGCCAGAAGGCCGATGCCCGCAAGCGCATCCAGCCCGACGTTGCCGGCGCCGGCGTGGACGATGCGGACGTCGTCATCGAAGCGATCTTCGAAGACCTCGGCGCGAAGCAGGCGCTCTATGCCTCGCTCGAGCCGCGCATGAAGCCTACCGCCCTCCTCGCCACCAACACATCGAGCATCACGCTCGAACCGCTTGCGTCGCAGCTTGCGAATCCGGGGAGGCTCGTCGGCCTGCACTTCTTCAACCCCGTGGCCCAGATGCCGCTCATCGAGATTGTCAGCGGCGCACAGACGGATCCGGCGGTCGCGCAAGCGACGCTTGCGTTCGTGCGCCGGCTCGACAAGCTGCCAGTTCCTTGTCGCAGCGCGCCCGGATTCATCGTGAACCGTGTGCTGATGCCTTACCTGCAGGAGGCCATGCGCATCGCTCAGGAAGGCGTGGCGTTACCCGTCATCGACAAGGCCGCCGTGGATTTCGGCATGCCCATGGGCCCCGTGGAGCTTGCCGACGTGGTCGGCCTCAACGTCGCGCAGGACGTCGGCAAGATCATCGCCGCGGAGCTGGGTCGCGAGGCGCCGAACCTTGCGCAGCTCGATGCGCTCGTCGCGCAGAAGAAGCTCGGCCGCAAGACGGGTTCGGGGTTCTATGAATGGAAGGACGGCAAGGCAATCAAGCCGCCCACCGGAGGGGTCGCGCCGCCGCCGGATCTCATCGACCGCCTGATCCTCGTGCTCGTGAACGAATGCGTCGCTAGCTTGCGTGAAGGCGTCGCCAGCGAGCCGGATTTCGTGGATGCCGCCGTTATTTTCGGCACAGGTTTCGCGCCGTTCCGGGGTGGTCCACTGGCGTACGCGCGAAGCCGTGGTGTTCCCGAAGTCGTGGCTCGCCTGAACGAGCTCGCAGAGAGATACGGTTCTCGTTTTCGGCCTGATGCGGGCTGGGGGACGGTCATGTCCGGAAAAACGTGAACCCGTACCGGAGCCCGTAACCTCCTGTGCTACCATCGATTGCGATCCCATAGATACGTCGAATTCTGCGCGGGTTCCAAACAAGATGGCCGAAGAACGCGAAGCCAGCGTTCAGCTCCTGAAGATGTTCGCTCCCCTCGATGGCCTGAAGCGCGACAACGTCGCGGCGCTCGCCAAGAAGGTCAGCGTGCGCACGATGCCGGCCGGCCGTGTGCTCTTCAAGGAAGGCGACACGGATAAACGGACCGTCTGGGTCGTCGCTGGAATGGTGGAGCTGCAGGAAGGCTCGCGCACGGTCGCGATGATTCGTGGCGGCACGCCCGACGCTCGTAACCCGCTCTCACCGCAGATTCCCCGCAAGCTGACGGCGCGCACGCTCGACGAAGTGAGCTACCTCGCGATCGACAGCGACCTGCTCGACGTCATGATCACCTGGGACCAGACCGGCACCTACGAGGTGGCGGAGCTGCAAACCCAGCTCGAAGGCGCCGGCACCGACGACTGGATGACGACGCTGCTGCAGACGAAGGCGTTTCACCGCATTCCGCCGGCGAACATCCAGGCGATCTTCCTTCGCATGCAGCGCGTGCCTTACAAGGCGGGCGAGACCGTCATCAAGCAGGGCGACGAAGGGGATTTCTTTTACGCCATCGTCAACGGCAAATGCATCGTCACGCGTGAGACGCCGCTCAACAAGGAAGGCATCAAGCTCGCGGAGCTGACCGTGGGCGACACGTTCGGCGAAGAAGCTCTCATTGCTGAAGCCAAGCGCAACGCGACTGTTGCGATGATGACGGACGGCGTGTTGATGCGGCTCAACAAGCAGGATTTTCGGGAGCTCATGAATGAGCCCCTGCTTCAGTGGGTGAGCTTCGAAGAGGCGAGCGAGATTGTCGCCAAGGGCGGCAAGTGGCTCGATGTGCGGCTTCCCAGCGAGCACCAGAACCTTTCCATCGAAGATTCGCTGAACGTTCCGCTGTATTTCATTCGCCTGAAGATCTCGACGCTGGACAAGAGCATTCCGTACGTCGTGTATTGCGACACCGGGCGGCGCAGCTCCGCGGCGGCCTTCATCCTTGTCGAGCGCGGGTTTGATGCGTATGTGCTGACTGGCGGGCTTACCAGCGGCAACGTTGCGTTACGGCGATCGGCTTGAGAAGCCCTCAATCGCCGGGCGGCTAAGAGGATCGCCTCTCAGCCGCCCGGCGATTGAGGGCTTCTTACATCGTGTGAGTGGCTTTGTCGCCCGAGAGGGCGCCGGCCAGGTAGTTCTCGATCTTCTTCTGGGTCTGCCCCCGATCCTGTTCGCTGAACTGCACGCCGATGCCGGCGGTGCGTTTGCCCTGCGCGCCCTTGGGCGTCACCCAGATTACGCGGCCCGCGACCGGCAGCTTCTCGTCCTCACCCATCAGGTTCAGCAGCATGAACACCTCGTCGCCGAGGCGGTAGTTGCTGTTGGTCGGAATGAACAGGCCGCCGTTCTTCACGAAGGGCATGTAGGCGAGATAAAGCGCGCTCTTGTCCTTGATCGTGAGGGTCAGAAGACCCGGCTTATTGGCGCCTGCGGCTCGCAATGGTCATCCTTCGGGTGTCTTAGGGTGTCGTCGGTGCCGTCTTCCGGGCCGCAAGCCGCCTGAATAGCAGCTCGAGCGCCAGAGAACGATTTATCGGCACGTCCAGGGAGGACCTGAGGTCCCTCACCGCCTCGACGAGCTCGAACAGGCCCCGAATATTCATTATGGAAAGGCCGCGTGGCAAGTGCGCAGCGCCGCTAATTCCAACGGAAGCCGCCGGCGCGACCTGACGCTGGATGCGATCCGTGAGCCACGTCTCAAAGCATCGCAGGCGAAGTGCGGTGTCGGCGCGATGCCAGCGCTCGGCGGTGATGACTGGATCCGCGCTGCCCGCTTCCAGTTCTTCGAGCGTGCGGCGGGTTTCAGCGCCCAAGGCGGGTATCGCTTTCGGGTCGACCTCCGCAGCCGCGAAGGGAGCGTCTCCGAGCACGTCCAGGACGCCATCCCAGTCCCCTGCCCCTCGCGTCGCCTGCAGCCATTCGAGGCTCTCAGCGCGTGTGGGTGCGCGCACCTTCAACTTCTGGCAGCGGCTGAGAATGGTAGCCGGCAGCCGCGACGGCTGGCTCGCCACGAGGATGAGCAGCGTGCGGGCCGGCGGCTCTTCCAGCGTCTTCAGCAACGCGTTCGCGGCAAAACGATTCATCGAATCCGCCGGCGACAGGATCCCGACTTTGTAGCCGCCCTGGTGACTGGTGAGCGAAAGCTCCTGCGCCAGCTCGCGCACCTGCTCGATACGCAACTGCTTCGAGTCTTCGATCGGAACGATCCGCGCGAGGTCAGGATGCTGGTTGTTTGCCACACGCACGCACCCGAGGCACTTGCCGCACGGCACGTCGTCTGGCGAGAGGCACATAGCGACGGACGCAGCCCAGTTCGCGAGCCAATCACCGCCGCCGCCCGACGTGTCGTGAATCAATAGCGCGTGCGGCAGACGCCCGGCCTTGCGGGCGGCGTTGAGCGATGCGATGGACGGAGCAAGCCACTTGGGAGTCATTTTTCCAAGCCGCCCGTTTCCAAGCCGCCCGTTTCCAAGCTGCGCGTTTCCAAGCCGCCCGGCGATTGAGGGCTTCCTGAATCCATCGACGCCAGAACGGTGGCGACCGCTTCCCGAACTTCCTCCACGGTTCCCGCTGCGTTGACGATGCGAATCCGATTCGGCTCGGCGCGCGCCAGTTCGAGGTACGCCTCGCGCACTCGCTCGAAGAAACGAGCCGGCTCTTCCTCGAAACGATCCGTCGGCGTGGGGCCTGAGCGCTTCTGCACGCGCTCCAGACCGACGCTGACCGGCAGATCCAGCAGCAGCGTGCGGTCAGGTGTAAGCCCGCGCTGAATCTGCGCGGCAAGCTGCTCGATCCACTCGCGACTCACGCCGCGACCGGCGCCCTGATAGGCGCGTGTCGCGTCGGTGAAGCGATCGCAAACAACCCAGTCACCGCGAGCGAGCGCCGGACGAATGAGGTTCTCCAGATGCAGGCCGCGAGCCGCAAACATCAGCAGCGTTTCGGTAGGCGGCGTGATCGGCTCGCCCTGCCGATCCAGCACGAGCTGGCGCACGCGTTCGGCGAGCGGCGTGCCGCCCGGTTCACGCGTGAGGGTCACGCGCTTGCCGCGCGCCTCCAGCCATTCGCGAACGAACTTCGCGACGGTGGACTTGCCCGCGCCTTCGATCCCTTCGAGGGTGATGAATCGACCGGGGGTCATTCGGGGGTCATTTGCTCTGCGTACGTGGGGACTGCGACTGCTGGCGCAGCCGGACGAGGAACTGCCGAACCGCCTCGTTGTGCTCTTCGAGCGTCTTCGAGAAGTGATGCGCGCCAGTGCCGTCGCCGACCGCGACGAAGAAGATATCGCCTGTTTCGTCCGGACGCACTACCGCCATGATCGACTCGCGTCCGGGCAGCGCGATCGGCGTCGGGGGCAGGCCCCCACGGGTGTACGTGTTGTAGGGCGTGTCCGTTGACAGATCCTTCGTGCGGATGTCGCCGTCGTATTTCGGGCCGATGCCGTAGATCACCGTCGGGTCGGACTGCAAGCGCATTCCGGTGCGCAGGCGCGTGGTGAAGACACCCGCAATGCGCGGCCGCTCGCTGGCAAGGCCGGTTTCCTTCTCCACGATGGACGCCAGCGTCAGCGCTTCGTAAGGCGTCGTGACCGGCAGGCCTTCCTTCTTTTGCTCCCAGGCCTGCGCAAGCGTTCGCGCCATGCTGTCGTACGCGAGCTTGAGGATGTCCGTATCCGTCGTGCGCGCGGCGAATCGGTACGTGTCGGGGAAGAAGCGCCCTTCGGGAAATTCGTTGGCGTGGCCGATCGCCGTCATGACCTGCGCGTCGGTCTTGCCCTTCAGCGTGTTCGTGACAGCGGGATGCTTCTCGAGCGACTTGCGAAGCTCCGAGAACGTCGAGCCTTCGACGACGGTGAGCTGCTCCAGAACGACCTGACCCTGTTCGAGCATCTGGAAGATCCGCGCCGGGCTTGCGCCCGCCGGGAAGTCGTACGTGCCCGCTTTGATCTTCGGATGAAGGTCGTGCGTGCGCAGATAAAGCGCCACGGCGCGTGGATCGTCGAGGATGCCGCGCTCGCCGAGCAAACGGACGACGCCGCGAACGCTGGCGCCCGCAGGCACTTCCATTCGCACCGGCTGCTGCGTGGGCCCGGATGCGGTGAACTCGTTGGTCGCCCAGCGATACGTCGCGAACGCGACGCCGGCGATCACAATGATGAACGCGAGGATGAGCCCGGCCTGCTTACGCATCAGGAGCGCTTCCCAGAAGAGTTGCGAGGCGCGTCTGCACCCGCCGCGTGACCGGCCCGATGCCGATTTCACGCCCATCGAGCGTGCTAACAGGCCAGAGGCCGATACGTGCGTTGCAGACGAAGAGTTCGTCGGCGCCCGCGAGATCCGCCTCGGTCAGAGCGCGTTCTTCGACGCTGACGCCTTCCGCCGCCGCTTCGCGCAGGATCACCCGGCGCATGATGCCGGCGACTCCACAGCGATCGAGCTCCGGGGTCATTACGCGCCCCTGCCTGACGAGAAACACATTGCTCATCGTCCCGGAAACCAGATTGCCGGAGCTGCTGAACACCAGGAGCTCCGCCGCATCCTCGACCGGAACTTCCGACCGGGCAAGCACCTGCTCGAGCCGGTTCAGATGCTTCAGGCCGGCAAGCTGTGGGTTCTCGCCATACCGAAGCTTCGCCACGGCCGCGCGGACTCCCTCGCGGCCGGCGGCGACATTCTCCGGCGGCAGCGGATATCGAAACATCAGCCGGGTGGCCACTTCAGAGCCCGACCAGCCGTAGCCCCGCGCGATGGCGTCGCCACGCGTAACGATGACTTTGATCAGCACATCGCCGCCGGCGGCCGCGGCCTCAATCTCCTGGCGTAACGGCTCGACATCGCCAAGAGCAATGCGCAGCCGCTCGCAACCCAGCGACAGCCGCTCCAGATGCAACGAAAGGAATCGCGCCCGGCCGTTCACGCAGACGATGGTTTCAAAGAGCCCATCACCGTAGTGAAGGCCGCGGTCGTAAGGAGACACGCCTTCAACGAGCCCCTGCCCGTTCAGCGTGACGTTCATTCAGCCGCCCGTCACTTCGAACGCCGCGATCATGCCGCGGGCCTTGGCGCGCGTTTCGTCGACTTCGCGCTCGGGGATCGAGTCGGCGACGATGCCGCCGCCCGCGCGCAGCTGCACGTCGCGCCCGATCAGCGACATGGTGCGAATGAGGATGTTCGTATCCATCCGCCCGTCGCGCCCGAGAAAGCCGAGCGACCCCGTGTAGGCGCCCCGACCCGTCGCCTCGAGCTCCGCGATGATTTCCATGCAACGGACTTTGGGGCATCCCGTGATCGTTCCGCCCGGAAATACCGCACGGATCGCGCCGATCGGAGTGACGTCTTCGCGCAACCGGCCGCTCACGTTCGACACTATGTGATGAACGTGCGCGTACGACTCGATGGTCATGAACTCATCGACGGTCACGGTGCCCGCCTCACACACCCGGCCGAGGTCGTTGCGCTCGAGATCGATGAGCATCACGTGCTCGGCGCGCTCCTTCGGATGCGCGGCGAGCTCGGTCATCTCCGCCATGTCACCGCCCGGCTTGCGGCTGCGGGGACGCGTGCCGGCGATGGGGCGCGTGTCGATGCGACGGTCGCCGAAGATGCGTGCGAGTCGCTCGGGCGATGAGCTGATGATGGACGCCCCGCCCCACTGCGCCAGCGCCGCGAACGGCGCCGGGTTCGCGGCGCGCAGCGTGGCGTACAACTGCGGAGCGCTTACATCTTGCGCAAGCGTCACGCGCCAGGGCCGCGCGATATTCGCCTGATAGATGTCGCCGGCGCGGATGTATTCCTTCGCGCGCTCCACACGATCGATGTGAATGCGCGGATCTTCCTCTTCGAGCTTCGCGGCCTTCACTCGCGGCGGCGGTGTGTTCGCGGCGACCTCGGCGCTCTCGGCCACTTCAGCGGCCTCGGCGGCGATTCGATCCAGTCGATCCGCGAAATCGGGCTCCGCGATCGCGAACACGCGATTGCCGTGCAGGTCGTGAATGACCGCGCACGGCGTACGAAGCGCGAACGCCTGATACGGCAGCGAGGAGCGCGGCAGCACCAGCCTTGGCTCGATCTCGCGAGCCATCTCGTACGAAATGAATAGCGTCCAACCGCCGGCAAACGGTGGCGGTGCGCCGGGCGCCCAGGGCGTGCGTTCGCGCAGCCACCACTGCTCCAGCGCGTGAAAGAAGCCCTTGCTGGTGGTGAGCACCACATCATCCGTATGCACGACGCCTTCAGCGTCGATCCACAGCGCCGCGGACGGTTCAGCGGCAAGAATGCTGAAGCGGCTCAACGGCCCTTCGGCGGCGCTATCCATCAGAACCGGGTAGCGCTCCGGAAAACGCGAGGCGAGCGCGCGCAGAACGCTGCCCGGAACGGGCAATTCACGGACGACGGGGGACGAGGCGGTCACGGCGAGGGAAGCATACCGGGCCGCCCGCTGGAGTCTATCGCCACGCGGCGCAGACTCCCCTGGGCTGCGGCGTCAGTCCTTCAGCCGGCGGAAGATGACCGTGCCATTGGTGCCGCCGAACCCGAAGGAGTTCGACAGCGCAATGTCGATCTTCATCTGGCGCGCCTGGTTCGGCACGAAGTCCAGATCGCAGTCCGGATCCGGGTTGTCGAGGTTGATCGTCGGCGGCGCGACCCCGTCGCGGATCGCGAGCAGCGAAAAGATCGCCTCGACCACGCCCGCCGCACCCAGCAGGTGCCCGGTCATCGATTTGGTCGAGCTCACGGCCACCTTCTTCGCGTAGTCGCCGAAGGCGCCCTTCATCGCGTGCGTCTCCGCCCGGTCGCCGAGCGGCGTGGAGGTGGCGTGCGCGTTGATGTAGTCGATCTGGTTCGGGTTGAGCTGCGCATCGCGCAGCGCATTCAGCATGGCATTGCGCGCGCCCGCGCCATCTTCCGGCGGAGCCGTGATGTGATGAGCATCGCCGCTCATGCCAAAGCCAACGATTTCCGCGTAGATGCGCGCGCCGCGCGCCTTCGCGTGCTCCAGCTCTTCGAGAATGACGGCACCGCCGCCATCCGCAAGCACGAAGCCGTCGCGATCCTTGTCCCAGGGGCGACTCGCCTGTGCGGGGGATTCGTTGCGCGTAGAGAGCGCCTTCGCCTGCCCGAAGCCGCCGAGGCCGCAAGGCGTCGTCGCCATCTCGCCACCGCCGGCCACGATCACATCCGCATCACCGTACTGGATGGTGCGCATGCCGAGCCCGATGGCGTGGGTCGATGTCGTACACGCCGTGACGACGCCGAGATTCGGCCCCTTCAGGTTGTACTTGATGGAAAGGTGCCCGGCGATCATGTTGATGATCGACGCCGGCACGAAGAACGGCGAAATCTTCTTGGGATTGCCGCCGGCCTTGTCATACGCGTCGTACTCGGACTCGATGGTCCAGAGACCGCCGATGCCGGCGCCGCAAACGGCTCCACATCGGTCCGGATTGGTCTTCTGGAAATCGAGGCCCGAATCGACCACCGCCTGCATGCCGGCCGCGACGCCGTAATGCATGAACGGGTCCATGCGGCGCGCTTCCTTCGCGGTGATGTACTGCTCGAGCTCGAAGCCCTTCACCTCGCCGCCGAAGCGCACGGGGAACGCGCCTACGTCGAAGCGCTTGATCGGGCCGATGCCGCTTTCACCCTTCGTGACCGCCTCCCATGCGGAAGACACGGTACTGCCGACCGGGGAAACAATGCCTAGCCCTGTAACGACGACGCGACGTTTACTCACACCTGACCCGTGATCTGGAAATGGCGATATACCGATGAGGAAGGATACGGGGCGCCGCGCGGCAGCGGATGCAAGCGCGCGTTGGCAGACGCGCGCGGTCGCCCCCGTCTGAACTCACGCCTTGGTGCGGCGCTCGTTGATGTAGTCGATAGCCTGATGGACCGTCGTGATCTTCTCGGCGTCCTCATCAGGAATCTCGATCTCGAACTCTTCCTCGAGGGCCATCACCAATTCAACCGTGTCCAGCGAGTCGGCGCCGAGATCATCGACGAACGAGGCATCGTTGGTCACTTGTTCTTGTTTAACGCCCAGCTGCTCGGCAACGATGGCCTTAACTTGCTGTTCAACCGTGCTCATTAGGGAACTGTCCTTCTGACTGTAGGAGGCGCGTCGCGGCCGGGGGGCCGGAACGGCGCGGTATTGTAGGGGAACGCCCTGACGGGTGCCACTTGCTCAGGATTTGCGAGTGATTGTTTTTGCTCGCGAATCCCAAAGAAGCCGTGCACCCTGCCCGCCCGATGGTTGCGAAAGGCGGCGGCGGGCGGAAGCTTCAGGGCATGTACATCCCGCCGTTGACATGCAGCGTCTCGCCCGTGATGTAGCTCCCGGACGGGGACACCAGAAACAGTACGGCTGCGGCGATGTCGTCCGCCGAGCCGAGGCGACCGAGCGGAATCTGCGCCTGCAGGGCCGTGCGCTGATCTTCGTTCAGGGCGCGCGTCATGTCGGTGTCGATAAAGCCGGGGGCGACCGCGTTCACGGTGATGTTGCGCGAGGCCACTTCTTTTGCGAGCGATTTGGTGAAGCCGAGCACGCCAGCCTTGGCCGCCGAATAGTTCACCTGCCCGGCGTTGCCGGTGACGCCGACGATCGACGTGATGTTGACGATGCGGCCGCGGCGCTCCTTCATCATGCGCTTCACGCACGCCTTCGACAGCCGGAACACGGAAGTGAGATTCGTCGCGAGCACCGCGTCCCAATCGTCCTGCTTCATTCGCAGCAGCAGGTTGTCGCGCGTGACGGCGGCATTGTTCACCAGGATGCTCGGCAGCCCTTCGGCGCTTTCGAGATCGGCGAGCAGCGCCTCGATCGATTCGGCCTTGCTCGCGTCGAGCACGGCCCCGCGCCCCTGGATTGCCTTCGATTTGAACGTCTCGGTGAGCGCGGCTGCGCCTTCCGCCGTAGTGGATGTGCCGACCACTCGCGCGCCCGCGCCCCCCAGTGCCAGGGCGATGGCGTGGCCGATGCCGCGCGAGGCGCCGGTGACGAGAGCGAGGTCGTTACTGAGTGCGGACATGATTCAGGAGCCTTTCGTGGCGGTAAGAGCGGCTTCGAGCGCGGCGGGGTCGTCGGTGCTGCCGAGCGCGATGCCGGTCACGCCTTCGACGCGCTTGTTGAGCCCCGTCAGCACCTTGCCCGGCCCACATTCGATGATGTGCTGGACGCCGGCGGCGGCGAGGCCGCGCACCGCGTCCTGCCAGCGAACCGGGCTCGCCAGCTGGCGCACCAGCAGGGGCCGCAGCTCAGCGGGGTTCGAATAGGTTTTGCCGTCGACCGCGCTGACGTAGCGGACGCGGGGCGCCTGGAACTCGACGGACTCCAGCCGTTTCCCCAGCTTTTCGGCTGCGGGCTTGAGCAGGCTGCTGTGCGAAGGGACGCTGACCGCGAGCGGCAGCACGCGCTTGGCGCCGCGCGCCTTGGCCGCTTCAGCGGCACGCTGCACGGCCGCGGTCTCGCCCGCGATGACGACCTGCCCTGCGGAGTTGTAGTTGACCGCCTCGACGACCGCGCCCTGCGCGGCTTCCCGGCAGGCCGCTTCGACTTCGGCATCGGCGAGGCCGAGAACGGCGGCCATCTGGCCCGCGCCCGGCGGCACCGCTTCCTGCATCACCTGGCCGCGGAACTTCACGACGTCGATGGCGGTCGAGAAGTCCAGCGCGCCGGCGGCCACGAGTGCGGTGAACTCACCGAGGCTGTGGCCGGAAACGGCGGCAGGCTCTCCCCCGCCCCGCTTCGCCCAGAGCCGCAGGATCGCGACTCCGGCGGCAAGAAGCGCCGGTTGCGCGTATTCCGTGAGGTTGAGACGTTCCTGTGGCCCTTCCTGCGTTAGCTGCCAGAGGTCGTAGCCGAGCACTTTGCTGGCTTCATCGAACGTTGCGCGCACGACCGGATCGGTCGCGGCATGCGCCGCGAGCATGCCCACGGACTGCGAGCCCTGGCCGGGAAAAACGAAGGCAAATGGCATTGAAAGCTTTCGACCCAGGAAAACGGGCCGCGATTATAGCGACTTGTGCGGGGCCGATTGACCCCCGGCTTTCAGGCAGGCCGCCGCGATGAGCCCGCCCAGGGCGCCATAGAGATGCGCGTTCAGCACCACCGGCATCCCGCTTTCGGCGAAGGGCAGCACCCCGTGCAGCTGTTCATAGCCCAGCTTCAGCACGATGAAGACCGCGAGGATCCACCCGTCGAGGTCGCCGCGCCTCACGTGAACGTATGTGCCCGCCGCCATGAAACCGTGGAGCGCGCCCGAAGCACCCACATACCAGTCGACGCTCCTGTCGCGAAACCAGAGGCCCGCATCGATCGTAAGCAGAACGACAGCCGTGACGATGAGCCACTGCCGCGCGCTCAGGTCGCGGGCGAAGATGGCCCACATCAGCACGACACCCATCAGGTTGAGCAGCGTGTGCTCGAGGTCGATATGCACGAAGTGCGCGGTGATGAGCCGCCACCACTCCCCGGCCGCGATTGCCATGCGCTCGTAACGCAGGGCTGCGCGGGCCGCGTCGCCGTTGATTTCGGGCGCCAGTAGCAGCACCGCGATGCCAAGGAGCGCCAGCCCGTGAATGCCGTCGCCGTTGAGCGACTTCAGCGTGGATTTGAACCTGTACACGGGTGGCCGAACGTTCATTTGCTATGATCCGGCCCCCTCGCCAGCACGCCAGTCGTGATGAAAAACGGGCTTATGAAACGAGAGTCTATGAACCCTGTGCCCATGGAACCCAGCCGTCCGTCCCGCCGCCGCGAGGTTAGCAGAGCGCTGCGCACGTCACGTGGCTTCACCCTCATCGAAATCATGGTGGTCGTGGTGATCATCGGGCTGCTGGCGGCGGTCATCGTGCCGCAGGTGGTGAGCAAGGTGGACGAGGCCCGCGTCACCCGCGCCCGGGCGGACATCTCCGCCATCGAGTCGGCGCTCACGATCTTCCGCCTCGACAACTCGAAGTATCCGACGACCGAACAGGGCCTGTTATCGCTCACCAGCCAGCCCACCGACCCCTCGATCCGCAACTGGAAGCCTGGCGGCTATCTCGCCAAGAAGGTCGGCAAGGATCCCTGGGGCAACGAATATCAGTACGTGTATCCGGGCACGCACGGCAGCGAGTACGACCTCTTCTCGCTCGGCGCGGATAACCAGCCCGGCGGCGAAGGGACGTCCGCCGACATCGGAAACTGGGATGATTCCAAATAGCGCCCGATGGACGCAGGGCGACACATCCGCTGAGAGATTAGTCCGCCGCGTTCAACGCGGCTTCACGCTCATCGAAATGATGGTCGTGGTGCTGATCATCGGCCTGATGACGGCGGGCATCGTTCTTTCAGTGGGCGTCACGGGCCGCGACACCGAGCTCGAGAAGGAAAGCGACCGCGCCCTCGCGCTCATCAAGTACGCACGCGAGAAGGCCGAGCTGCAGACGCGCGAGTTCGGCCTCTACTGCGGCGACCACGATTACCAGTTCCTCACCTTCGATCCGCGCAAGCAGATCTGGCGCCCCGTCGACGAGGACGACTCGCTGCGTGCGCGCCGGCTGCCGGACGGGCTCAAGCTGCGCCTCATCGTCGAGGGCCGCGAGATCGTGCTGAAGGCGCCCGACGAGAAGCCCAAGGCGAAGAAGTCGAAGGAAGACCTGGAGAAGGAAGCGCGTGCCTTCCAGCCGCACATCATGCTTTTTTCGAACGGCGACCTGACGTCGTTCTCGCTCACACTGGAGCGTGACGAGCCGGTGCGCAGCGTCACCATCGCCAGCAACGATAAAGGCGTCGTCGAAGCCGGCAAGCTCGTCGAGGGCAACCGCACGTGAAGGCGGTCGGCCGATCTCGCGGCGGTTTCACGCTCATCGAAGTGCTGGTGGCGCTTGCCATCGTCGCGATGGGGATGGCCGCGTTGATGACGGCCCTTACCTCCTCCGCGAGCACGACGATCTACATGAAAGACAAGGCGCTCGCCGACTGGGTCGCGCTGAACCAGATCGAAGCGACGCGCCTCTCGCTGCAGCGGCCGACAAAGGGCGAAACGGACGGCGACGCCGACATGGCCGGCCGCAAATGGAAGTGGCACCAGGAAGTGATGGAGACCGAAGTCAAAGGCATCATGCGCATCGACGTCAGCGTGAAGCCCACCGAAGTCACCGGCGACAGCAACTGGTACACCACCATTAGCGCCATCACGGGTGATGCGCTGGCGGTAGCGCGCGGCGACATCGACTTCTACGCACGCGAGCCTGCGCAAGGCAGCGGTGGGCCGGGGCCGAACGGCAACCCCCGCAATCCGGGCCAGCCAGGTCAGCCGGGCCAGCCGGGAAGTGCCCAGAACCCGCAGAACCCGCAGAACCCTCAAACGCCCAATCCGACGCCGAATCCCAGCCTCGGCCTGCCGCGCTCGGACTGAGCATGCGCCAGCGCGGTTTCACTCTCATTGAGCTCATGGTCGCCGTGTTCATCACGGCGATCCTGTTCGCCATCGGCTATGGCGCCGTGAACCAGGCCGTCAAGAATCGCGAGCAGCTCGAGCAGCAGCAGGAGCGGCTCGTCGCCGTTCAGACCGCGATACGCACCATCGCGCAGGACGTGAATCAGCTCGCGCTGCGCCCCATTCGCGACCCTACGGGCAACGATTGGCTGCCGGTGCTCGTCGCGACGGGCAGCAACGCGCAGCGGCTCATCGAGCTCACTCGCGGCGGCTGGGCGAATCCCGCCGGGGTGCAGCGGCCGGCGCTGCAGCGGGTCGTGTATCTCTTCGAGGAGAACACGCTGCGCCGTGAATACTGGCCGGTGCTCGATCCCCTGCTCTCGACCGACCCGATCAAGAAAGACCTCTGCACGGGCGTGAAGTCCGTGACGTTCCGGTACATGGATGTCGGCCGCCAGTGGCGCGACACGTGGCCGCCGCCTTCCGCCGTCGCGGGCAACGCGCAGCTCAACCTGCGTCTTCGGCCCGTCGCCATCGAAGTAACGCTCGAGCTGAACGACTGGGGCAAGATCGTGCGCGTGCTCGAGGTGCCGACGTGAGCACCGCCGTCACGCGCCGCATGCGCCGCGGTCGATCCTCGGGGCTGCGGCAGCAGCGCGGCGTCGCGATGATGGTGGCGATCCTGCTCGTGGCGTTCGCCACCATTCTCGCCGCGGCGATTGGCTTCAAGAGCGCGATGGCCGCGCGTCGTAGCACCGCCAGCATGGCGATGGACCAGAGCCTGCTCATCGCCGAAGCCGCTGAAGCACTCGCCGCATACGCGCTGCGGGAGGACTTCAAGGCCGGCAAGACGGTCGATCATCCCGCCGAGGAATGGGCTCAACCGCTCGGCCCGGTGGAAGTGGTGCCGGGCGTCGTGCTCGAAGCCTACGTCGAGGACGCCACCGGCCGCTTCAACCTGAACAGCCTCATCGGCGCCGACAACAAGATCGACCCGGTCGCGCTCCAGAAGCTCGAGAGCCTCATGGAGCAGGTCGGCGTCGAGACGAAGTGGGCGCCGATCATCGCGGACTGGATCGATGCCGATACCCTGCCGATCAATGGCGGTGCTGAAGACAGCGTCTACGCGGCGCAAACCCCGCCGTATCGCACGGCGAACACGTTCATCACGAGTGCGTCGGAGCTGCTTGCGATGCCGGAGTTCGGGCGCGACCGGTACATAAAGTTGTCCCCTTACGTCACCGCCCTGCCCCGCGACGCGGGCATCAACGTGTGCTCCGCGGCCGGCGTGCTGCTCGATGCGCTGGTCGAGCCATCGCACAAGGAATACGGCACGATGGACCCCAAGGAGCTCGCCAAACAACGCGAAGCCGGCTGCTTTCCGACCAAGAAGGTCTATGCCTCGGCGTTCGGCGGCGAGGGCTCGCAGGAGTGGACCCAGGTCAACGGACTTGTGAGGGAAACCTCAAATTACTTCCGCATCACGAGCATCGTGACCATTGGCAGTGCGGAGTTCACCTTGTACAGTCTTTTAGAGCGCGACCAGCAGGGCCAGTCCCATGTGCTGATGCGCAGTTTTTCGCCGGACTGACCTCTTCAAACCGGAACGACGAATGGCCGACTGGCTGCTGTTGAGATTGCCCCGTAACCCGCGGGCCGAAGCGAGCTGGATTCTCGCCGACGCCCGCGGCAACGCCATTTCCGCCCCGCAGAGCGGGCCGCTGGAGCAGGCTGCGCAGCGCGCCGCCGGGCGCCACATCTGCGTGCTCGTGCCTGGCACGGATGTACTGCTGGCGGAGCCGGAGCTGCCGGCAAAGACTGGCGCCAAGCTCCAGCAGATCGTCCCCTATGCGCTCGAAGAGCAGCTCGCGGAAGACATCGACGAGCTTCATTTCGCCATCGGCAAGCGCAGCGGCGATGCGACGACGACGCCCGTCGCGGTCGTGGCACTCTCGCTCATGGACGAATGGACGAGCACGCTCAAGGCCGCCGGTCTCGCGCCGGAGTCCATGTACGTCGACAGCGACCTGCTGCCGGTGAATCCGGGTCACGCGGTCGCGCTGCTCGAAGACGACATCGTCACGGTGCGTCCTCCGGACGGTGCCACTATTTCGATGCCCTCCGACGCGCTGACGGAAGCGCTGGAGATCGTGAAGCCGGCCGCCGATGCGGGCGAAGGCACGGGCCGGGGGTTGATCCTCTACACGGGCGCGGCGGAATGGCAGCAGTTCTCGCCGCAGGTCGAAGCGGTGCGCGATCAGTTCGACGGGATCAAGGTGCAGCTGCTCACGAGCGGGCCGCTCACGCTGCTGGCGCAACAGCTGCCGACTGCGAGACCGATCAATCTGCTTCAGGGGCGCTACACACCTCAGAGCACTCGCGCGGTCGGGTGGCAGGCCTGGCGGGTCGCCGCGATGCTGCTCGTTGGGCTCGTCTTGCTTCATGCTGTCGGCAAGGGTGCTGAGCTCGTGATGCTCAAGAGCGCGGAGAAGAAAGTCGACGCCTCCATCGAGCAGGCGTTCAAGACCGCGATGCCGGGTGAGACCAACGCGACCAACGCGCGTAAACGGATGGAGACGAAGCTCGTCGCGGTTCGTAGCGGTGGCGCCAGTGGTTTGCTGTCGGCGCTCGGTGCGTTCTCCGAAGCCCGCAACTCGGTGCCGGGTACTACCGTGCAGGCGATGACCTTTCATGATGGCGCGCTCGTGCTGAAGATGGCCGCCCCCGATGCGGATGCGCTCGACCGGCTGAGCCAGCTTCTACGCGCGAGCGGCTGGAAGGCGGATCTCACCGGCAGCAACGTCACCAACGGTGGTTACGAAGGGCGTATCCAGATTAGTCCGCTGGGGGCCTCATGAAGTTTTCGCTCGAGACGCTGAACGAACGCGAACGTCGCATGGTGATGTTCGGTGGCATCGCCGCGGCGGCGCTGCTCATCTTTGGCGTGCTCCTGCCGCTCGGCAGCTCTGTGAGCAAGGCGCAGGAGCGTGTCGGCAAGAAGCAGGCGGATCTTGCGTGGATGCAGTCCGTAGGGCCGGAGCTCGCTTCCGCAGGGCCGACGGTCGCAAAGCCCTCTACGCAGGAATCGTTGCTGATCGTGGTGGATCGCGCCGCGCGTGAATCGGGTCTCGGCAGCTCGCTCACGAGCAGCGAGCCGCAAGGCGCCGGGGTCTTGCGCGTGCGACTCGAGAAGGCGCCGTTCGACATCATGGTGGGCTGGCTGGCGCGCCTGGGCGATCAGAACGGCATCAGCATCGACACCGCCAATATCGATAGCGCCGGAGCGCCCGGCGTCGTGACCGCGAGTCTCGTACTGCGCCTCAAATGAAGCGCGCTATCCGGATTTCGATTCTCGCGATTCTGGGGTTTGCGATCATCTTGCTCGTGAGGCTGCCCGCCTCCTGGGTCAAAGGCTTCCTGCCGGCCGGTGTCAGTTGCACGGAGATCGCCGGAACCGCATGGGACGGGTCCTGCGCCGGGCTCGCCTATAACGGCGCGGCGCTCGGTACTCTCAACTGGGAGCTGCGTCCTCTCGCCCTGTTTCGCGGCAAGATCGCCGTGTTCGTTGACCTCGCGACGAGCGGGGAAAACTTCATTCGCGGCGATTTCGAGGTGGGTAGCGGCAACAACTACGTTGCGCACGACCTTCAGGCGCAGATGCCGCTCGATCCGCCGCTGCTGCCGCAGCTCGATGCGGGTTATGCCGGCAATGTCAGCGTGAATCTCGAGTACCTGAAGCTGGAAAAGAATCTGATCGCGGCAATCGAAGGCCAGGTGCAGGCGACGTCGCTTTACTCGAAGCGTGATCGCCTGGCGCTGGGCGGCTACTCCGTGAGCTTCCCGAAGGCGGCCGCCGGCAGCGAGCCGGTCGGGCAAGTGTCGACCCTCGAAGGGCCGGTGGACTTCCAGGGCACCTTGAAGCTCACGCGCCAGCCGGGCTGGGTGATCGACGGCAAGCTGCGTACAAAGCCTGAGACGCCTCAGGCTCTAACCCAACAGCTGGCGTATCTCGGCGCACCGGACGCGGACGGGTTCCGGCCGCTCTCCCTCGAAGGGACGTTCTAGGCGCCTGCCCGGTCGCTGGCGTGTCCCTGGGCGCGGCGCGTCTTGCCCGATCACCTCTATGCGCATAGCATGCGCATTGGAACTTTCAGCATGAAACCCGTGTACAAACCTGGCGCGCCCAAGCGCGCCGTGAACCTGACGCTCAACGAGGACCTGGTGGCACAGGCGCGAAGCATGACGGGCAATCTTTCCGGAGTAGTCGAGACGCTGCTGGCCGCTTTCGTGGCGGAAGAGAAGCGACGGCGCGCAGCCGACGCCCAGGTGGTGCAGGCTACCATCGCCACCTGGAACCGTTTCGCCGGGGAGCATGGTTCGTTTGCCGACGAGCACTCAACGCTCTGATGGCGCAGTTCGACGTTCACCGGAACAACGGCAAGCACCGGGACGCCATTCCCTATGTCGTCGTTGTGCAGTCGACGCTCTTCGACGACTACAAGCGACGCGTTGTAGTCCCTCTGGTGAAAGCATCCGCGGTCGGCAACGTTTCCAATCCGCGCTTCAATCCGGCTTTCAAGATCGCCAACTCGTTGGTCGTTCTGCACCCGCTCGAGATGGTTTCCGTCGCGCTCGAGGACCTCGGCAAGCCGGTCGCCTCGCTGGCGAAAGAAGCCGATCGGATCATCGGGGCGCTCGACGAGCTGCTAATGCGGGTCTAGTCTGTCTGACTCAACTCAGTCCGACAGGCTGCTGGTTTCCACTTCAGAAGAGTTCGCCCTGTGCGGGCGGCACTCGTTTCTTGCGCGGCGCGGGTTCGGGCTTTTGTTTCAGCTCGCGCAGTTCGCCCATCAACGGGAAATACAACGCGGCTTTCACGGGTTCGGGGCCGAGGCGGCGCGCGAGGGCCATGTTGCGTTCGAGCTGGCCGCGATAGCGATCGAGCTCGCGGTCGAGGAACTCGGTGAGGCCGGCGCCTTCGTGGCGGCTCGTTTTGAAGTCGATGACCCAGCGTACGCCGTCGGCGTCGATGAACGTGCGGTCGATGATGATGCTCGTGAGCTGGCTGTCCGCAACGCCCGTTAGCGCAAGCTCGCTGCGCGCTTCGCGATGCGCGGAGTTGAACACCCAGCGGCCGTTGCGATCGTCGAGCGTGCGGACCAATGCCTGAAGCACCGTGCGCACGGCACGTTCCAGATCAGGTTCCGGCACGCCGAGACGTCGCAGTTGATGAACCACTTCGTCCGCGCGGCCGCGCACGACGTCGGCTGACGGCAATTCACCTTCGAGCCCAAAGCGCTCCAGCGCACGATGAACGACGGTGCCGATGTGGCGCGAGGTTTCCTGCACCCAGCTGAACTCGGGGGTTTGAAGCGCGAGCGCGCTGTCTTCGAGCGGAAGGCGGGATCGATCCGCGCCCTCCTCGATTGCCGGTGGCTGCCACGTCGATGACAGGCGCCGCAGCTTGTGGACTTTCACTTCCGGCTGCGCGGTCTCACCCGGGTTGATGCGCACGAACTCAGGTCCAAGCGCGGGCCACAGCGTGAAGAGCAACGTGCCCGCACGCGGTACGACGGTGCCGTCTTCCTTCGCTTTTGGCGCGGCGCTGAGATGCAGCGAGCGTTTGGCGCGAGTCATTGCTACGTAGAGCAATCGCGTCTGCTCGTTCGCCTTGCGCGCGTTGTCGAGGTCCTTGAGGTAGTTGTTGAGCGCGCGGCCTTTGGTGTCGCCGATCGTCGGGACGGGCGCCATCAGCAGGTCGCTGCCGCCGCCTTCGCGCGGCAGGTCGAGCCAGCGGAGCAACGGATCGCGGTCGCGATTGAGGATGCGATCGAGCGCTGGGAGGAACACGTGATCGAACTCCAGCCCCTTGGAGCGATGAATAGTCATCACCTGCACGGGATTGGGCGTGGCCGCCCGGGGCGCCGCATACAGGTCCGCAACGAGTTCCTCGATGTCTTGCGGCCCGTGCCATTCGGCGCGCGCCGTGGCGCTGCCCAGCGCGTTGAAGAACGCACGCGCATGGATCAGGTCATCCGCCGCATAGGCATCCGGCGCGCCGAGCCGCATCCAGACCGCCTCGAGCCACTCGGCCAGATCCACTCGCTCACGCGTCGCGAGCGCTTCTTCGAGAACCGCTCGGACTCGCGTGGCACGCGCAGTCTCGGCCTCCTCGCATCGCCCAAGGCGCTGCGCATCGAACAGCGCTTCCCAAATGAGCTGCGAATCCCCGCGTGCAGACAGTTCGGTGAGCGAGGCAAGCGACAGGCCGCACCACGGCGCCCGAAGCACGGTGAGCCAGGCGGTGCGATCCCCAAGGTGATGCAGGGCCTTCAGCAGCGCCACCAGATCGCGAACGATCGAGATGTCACGCAGGGGCACGAGATCCACGCCGATGGCCTCGATGCCCGCGGACGCGAGTGCGGCCATGATTGGCGGGGCGTGCGTGCGCGAGACGACCAGGATCGCGACGGTTCCTTCCGCGGACGCGTCCCGAATGCGTCGGATGCGAGCGGCGATCGATGCGGCCTCGGCCTCGCGCTCGCCGTTCGAGAAGAGGCTGAGGCTGAGGCTGACGAACTCCTCGTCGCGCGAATCGCGCGCCGCAAGGCTGGGCGTGAAGGCAACGGCACTTGCCCGAACATCGTCGTTCGGCGGGAAGAGCCGCGTAAAGAGCGCATTCGTCCACGCCACGAGCGGCGGCGAAGAGCGGAAATTCCGCGTGAGCCGCAGCGACTCCACCGGTACTTCACCGATGCCCCGCTCCGCAGCCCGCAGGAAGAGGCCCACCTCCGCTTCACGGAACAGGTAGATCGACTGCATCGGGTCACCGACCGCAAAGAGCGTGTGACCGTCGCCCGGCTCCCAGGTCGCCGTGAGCGCGGCGAGCAGTTCGAACTGCGCGATCGACGTGTCCTGGAACTCGTCGATAAGCACGTGCCGGAGCGCGACCCCCGTACGCAGGCCAAGATCGGTCGGCAGTCCCTCTTCGACGAGCGCCGACTGTGCGGCGCCCGAGACGTACGTGTAGTCGACCTTTCCGGCGAGCGAGAACTCCACGTGCAGTTCCTTCGCAGCCTCGCGAAGCACGCGCGAAAGAGCCTCGATCGCCTGCGCGTCTTCGCCAGACAGCATGGACGCGGGAAGCCCGGTGAGCGTGATGAGCATCTCCTGCGCGCCGGCGACGCCACTCAGCAGATCGATGCAGTGTTTCAGTTGGTGACGAGCTTCTTCCTGCTCGAACGCCACGCCGAGCCGTCGCGTGATCTGCTTGCGCCAAGTCCCCTCGTTGGTGAGCGTGAGAGTGGCGAGCTGCTGCCAGGCCACCATGTGATCCGCTTCCATGCCCAGCGGGCCCACGCGGGCGAGCCCCGACGCGTGGTTACGTAATACTTGCGAAAATGTCGTGCAGGCACTGCGCAGATGCTCGACGGCGATGTCCGCAAGGCTCGCGGTGACGCGCGCGCTCAGAGCGTTTTCGTCCAGCACGTAGCGCAACCAGTGGCCGCGCTTCGCTAGCATCTCGGAGAGCAGGTTCTCGACCTGGCCCCACCGATTGTCGATGCGCTCGAACAGCAACTCGATGTCCGCGGCGAGCGCCTGATCGGACTCGCCGTGGATCAGCACGCGCCGCGCGGCGCTCCGATAGAGCTCGCCCGGGCGCTCGGCGACCACCAGCGCGCCTCCGGCTTGAGCCGCGATCGGCAGCTGGCTCGCGAGCCAGAAGTTGAACGAGTCGATCGTCTGAACGCGCAGGCGCCCGGGGTTTTCCTCGAGCCCCCAGCCGCGCTGCGCGTCGCGCGCGCGAACGGCCGCCGCCAGCGCGTTCAAGTGAGCCGCCTGCGGATTGGCCGGATCGATCTCACCCTGCAGCGCTTTGAACACGCGCTCGCGCATCTCCGCCGCGGCCTTGCGCGTAAACGTGATGGCGAGGATTTCTTCTGGCGCCTCGACCGTGGCCAGCAACTTCAGCAGCCGCTGCGTGAGGACGGTCGTCTTGCCCGACCCTGCGGGCGCTCTGAGCAGAATCGACTGCGTCGGATCGATCGCGTGCTCGCGGGCCCGCGCGTCCATCGCGGCAAGCGCTTCGGGTGAATGAGCGTCGGCTACGACGAACTCATTCATCGACGTTACGCTCCACCGCGTCCGCGCCTTCATCGGAGATGCGGCACACACTTACGACTTGGCAGTATTCGCAGGCCTTCGGTCGCGGATCCACGCTTGCGTGCCCGGCAACGAAGTCGGACACGAGTCGCTCTACGCGGCCAATCCATTCGTCCTGACGTATCGCCCAGGCGCTGCCGCCGGCGCTCTCTTCGCCTGTGGGCGGCTCGACCGCCCTCACCTTCGGCAGCAGGCTGCCGTGCGCGGCAACGCCGTCGAAACGAATCTCGCGTGCGGTCACGCTGATGGTCGCCATCGCCTGAGTCTCGCGACCCACGGCGGCGAGGTACGCAAGGAGCTGAGGATGCGACGGTCTCTCCGAATACCAGTCGCCGGGGATCGGGCGCCCGCTCTTGTAGTCGAGAATCGCAAGTCCGCCGTCGACCTCGTCGACTCGATCGATTCGCACCGTCATCTGCGCGGTGGCGATTCGCAGCACGCTCTCGCGCTCCATCTGCCGCACGTTGAAAGGTCCGCGCTTCTTCTCGAGATCGCAGAGCGCATGGATCAGTCGCACCGCGCGCCGCATTTCCCGTTGTTCGGCGGCCGCTCGCGCGTCGCCCGCCAGCAAACCGAAGGCGACGAGCGCGGCTTCTTCCACACAGCGCGTGATCAGATCCCGCAGGCTTTCCTCGGACTCACGCGCCAGCGCCTCCGAGCCATGCAGTTGGCTCCACAGCTTCTCCAGCGCGGTGTGCAGAAGCTTGCCCCGCACGTCCGGCGCAACACCAGGTTCAGGCGCTTCGAGCGGGGCGCTGCCGAGGCGCAGTTCCGCGTAGGCCCGGAACGGGCATAGGTTCTGAAGCTCGACGCTCCGGGTTCCGGAGGGGAGCGAGCGCGCCACGTCCCAATGCCGGCCGCTAAGGTCGTCGACGTGTTCCGTGAGCCCTTCGCGGCGCAGGAGCGGCGGCAGCCAGACGGAAGGCGCCGCCGACACGTCGTCCACGGTTGCCGCAAATTTCAGGATCAGCGGACTCGGCGAAAGCCGCACGTCGTCATCGTGCAGGGGCGCGCTCATGACGAGCTCGTTGCTGGCTGCGGCCCAGGCCGCCATCAGATTGCGAGCTTCGACGGCACGGCCGCCCGCGCTCGCTGACGGCACCCCGGCGGCGAGCTGCCACGGCAGCGGAATGAACGGATCCGGCTGCGCCGGAGCGGGCCACGCATCGGCATGCAGTCCGCAGATCCACACGCCGTCGTACTGGACGATCGGGTCCGTCATCTGCGAAGAAATCGTGACGAGCGCATCGCTGCTCGCGGGCCGGAACGCCGTGCGAGCGGCAAGCTCGCGCAGCCACTGAACCGCCGTGTCGCGCGAAATCGCACCAGCGGACGATTCGAGGCCACCGAAATCGTCCAGCAGATCGATGAAGCGCATATACGTCTGCGACTCCGCGCTACCGAGTGCGCGGCCGTCCATCTCGTTGAGCGCATCGAGTGCTTTCCGGAACCGCACCGACCATTGACGCGGCGTGGTGGCGCCGCCCGAAAGCCTGCTCGCCGCATCGGTGATTCGCGACCGAAGCTCCGATGCAACGGCCTGCAGCCCGCGCGGAACGCGTTCCAGCGCGGTGAGCAGCTTTCGGGTATCGATCTCCAGCGGCGAGCGTTCTCGCAACCACAGATCGAGGCTGGCGCGTCCGGCGGCTGGCATCGTCCAGTGCGGCGAACATAGCCACGCGCTGAACTCGGCGAACTCGCTTCCCGCGCTCAGCCACGCGAGGGACTGCAGCGCGTAGGCGGCAAGTGGGCTTCGCGTCAATGGCGCGCCGCCTGCGATTTCCGCGAGCGGGTTGCCGGTGAGCGTGTTGAGCGGCGCGATCGCCGCGCCGGCCGGATCGATGTTCTGGCGGATGAGCGTGAGCAGCCGCTCCTGCGCCTCGGGTGAACCCGGCACGACCACGAGCAGCCGGGAGTCGGGCTGCGCGATCAGCCGCATCCGACACCAGTCCGCAATTCGTTCCAGCTCTTCGCTCGGGTCGCCGGCGAGCACGGCCCGCGCATGCGGGATCTTTCCGTCGAGCGCGGGAGGCGCGCGGAAATTCGTGACGCAGCCTGCGGCGCCCCGGCTCGTCGTCAGCATCGCGAGGCGCGGCGTCAGGCGTTCGAAGCCGGCGAGAAGCACGTCGCGGGTGCCGCCCACACACGCGAGGTTCGTTGCGAGCTGCGCGGGCGTGGTGGCGCCAATGGCTTTGCATCGCTCCGCCACCGCGCGCTCCACATCGATCAGCAAGCGACCTTCGCTGCCTGGAGGCGCGCGCAACGTGCGCAGATCAACGCCGTACTCGATCCCAATCTGATGCGCGCGGCGGAGCGCATCCGCGAGCGGTCCGCGCGCAACGAGATCCATGTCATCAGTGAGGGGGCCGGTGCACTGGCGCCAGAGCAGCCAGTCTTCAGCGGGCGTCAGCAGCCGTTCGAGTCGCTCGCCCGAAGCGCAGCGACGTTCGATTTCCTGCGTCGCCCAGACTTCGAGGGTGAGGACATCCGGCGTGGGCCACACCTTGCGGCCGCTGGCGAGCGCGTGCACGGCGTACGCGCGATGAACGGCTTCCGCGCGCTGCTGTGACGGCACCACGACCGTGCCGCCCTGTTCGATCGATCCGAGGACGTGCTGTGGGAGCCTAATCAAAACAAGGTTCTAGGGGCTCTTGGCGAGACCTTACTTGAAGCGTTGGCGGGCTTCGACGACCGTGGGTCGCGCCTCGCCCGACTGGCTCGCGTCGCGACCGCTGAGGACGTAGCTCGTGAGCAGTTCTTCGATACGGCCGAACACCTCGCGCAGCGTGGTCGCGTCCGGCAGATTGGTGACGCGGAAGCGATTCTTGTACGGCACGTTGAAGCTCGAGCCCGGCGCGATCAGCACGTGTTTCTGTTCGAGCAGATCGAGACCGAACTGCTGATCGTCGAAGTCCGGCAATTCGTCCGTCTTCACACCGATGAAGGCGTACATCGCGCCCGACATCGGCTGCACGTCCAGGAAGCGGCTGGACGCCACGGCGTTCGAGATGGCGCGGCGTGACTCATACAGACGCCCGCCGGGCGTCACGAGATCCTTGATGCTCTGGTAGCCGCCGAGCGCGGTCTGCACGGCCCACTGCGCCGGCACGTTGCTGCAAAGGCGCAGAGAGCTCAGCAGCTCGAGCGCGGCGAAGTATTCCGCAGCGCCACTCTTGCGGCCCGCGAAAGACACCCAGCCCACGCGATAGCCGCACGCGCGATACACCTTCGAGAGGCCCGACATCGTGGCGCACAGCGTGTCCTTGACCAGTGTGGCCATGGGAATGAACTCACTCCCGTCGTAGGTCATCTGGTCATAGATCTCGTCGCTGAACACGACGAGGCCCGAACGTTCGGCCAGGCGCGCGATGCCTTCGAGCACCGCCCGCGGATACACCGCGCCGGTCGGGTTGTTCGGATTGATGACGACGATGGCGCGCGTCTTCTTGGTGACGAGCGCCGCGATCTCTTCCGGGTCCGGAACGAAGTTGTTCTCCGGCCGGCAGGGATAGTGCACGACCTTGCCGCCGTTCAGCGTCGTCGCCGCCGTCCACAGCGGATAGTCCGGGCTCGGCACGAGCACTTCGTCGCCGTCGTTGAGGAGCGCGCGGAGCGTGAGGTCGATGAGCTCGCTCACGCCGTTGCCGATGAACACTTCGTCAGCGGTCACGCCTTGCACGCCGCGCGACTGCTGCTGCATCACCACCGCCTCACGGGCCGGGAAGATGCCTTTCTGGTGGCAATAGCCTTCGGCATTCTGCAGGTTCTCGATCATCGCCAGGCGCATGGTCTCCGGCGCGCGGAAACCGAAGACGGCCGGGTTGCCGATGTTCAGCGAAATGATCTCGTAGCCCTGGCGCTCCATGGAATGGGCACGGTGGGCCAGCTTGCCGCGAATCTCATAGCGGACGTTGCGGAGGCTGTCGCTCGGACGGAGGGTGGGCTCGGTTTGCATAGTCGGCGGAGGATAAACAATCCGGGTCGTGGGCGCACAGGAACGAGGCCGCTGTTTTCGGCCTGCACAGTGGCGGGGCGGGGCCAGTACGGAGTGGTGGCGGCGGCGCGCTTTGGGGGAAGTCATGAGGAGCTCCTCTGAAATCGCTGTTCGCTGAGCGCGACGCCGGGGTGCGCAAGCGAAGGGGGTCGAGGGAACTCTGACAGGGGGCTACCGAACTCAAGGCCCGGCGCCACCTTCCGGACCGCCGCCCCGATTCGACGCTGCGGGATGCCTGGCTGTCTTTGGGCTGATGGCACGGGCGCGGTTGTTCGGTAGCCCCCTGTCAGAGTTCCCTCGACCCCTTCGCTTGCACACCCCGGCTTCCTGATGCCCTCAGGGCGATTTCAGAGAAGCTCTCCTGAGCTTCCCTGGAGCTCGCGCCAACGGTGGCAGGCAACCCGCTGATTGGGGCCTAGGGCTTCCCAAGCGGGGATTTTCGTCCGGCAGACGTCTCGGGCGTGGGGGCAGCGCGTGTTGAACACACAGCCGGTGGGAGGTGCTAGTGGCGAGGGCAGCTCGCCCGAAAGCGGGCTGGCGAGGCGGGCCGGCTGGACGTCGGGGTCCGGGATGGGCACGGAGTCGAGCAAGCCCCGGGTGTAGGGATGTGCGGGCGTGGCGTAGAGGGCCTCGGCGGTCCCCTGCTCCATCATGCGACCGAGGTACAGGACGAGTACGCGATCGCACAGCTGCTGCACGACCGCCAGGTTGTGACTGATGAAGAGGATCGAGGTTTGCAGTTCGCGTTTCAGTTCCTGCAGCAGCAGGACGATCTGGCTCTGGACCGTGACGTCGAGCGCGCTTACCGCTTCGTCGCAGACGAGGAGCTTCGGGCGCAGGATCATCGCGCGCGCGATGCCAACTCGTTGCGCCTGGCCGCCGCTCAGCTCGTGGGGATAGCGGGTCAGCAGGTTGTTGCCGAGGCCGACGCGCTTGAGCATTTCGATGACGGCCGGTTTGCCGCGCGGGGGCGTCGAGGTCGCTTCGGTGGACGCGAAGCGGTTCGGCGACGATTTCCAGCACGGTCATGCGCGGGTCGAGACTCGCGATGGGGTCCTGGAAGACGAGCTGCGTCTCGCGGCGGAAAGGGCCGATGTCGCTGTGGGCATCGATGGGTTGCCGAGCCATACGACCTGGCCGCCCGATGCGCGTACGAGTTGGAGCGCCGCTCGCGCGAGCGTCGACTTGCCTGAGCCGGATTCGCCGACGACACCGACGGCTTCGCCGGGCTGGATGTCGAGGTCCGACGCCGTCGACAGCGCGGAGCAAGGGGCCCTTCCTGAAAAGCGAGCCGCGCGTCGGAAAGTGAACCCGCAATTGAGAGAGTGCGAGTAGTGGCGCCTGCGATTGCGCGGTGTTTGGCGCGTCACTTGCGTGAGCTGGCGTCCGCGCGACCGCGCGAGTGATGGCCTCCCCAATCCCACCCCCCTGTCGGGTGCGCAATCGAGCCGACCTGTGGAACGGCTGAGGGTGGCGCTTGTGTGTAAGCGACTCTGACTCGCGGAACGGCCGACAGCAGCGCTTGCGTGTAGGCATTCTCCGGGCGCTTGAGCACCCGACCCACCGGGCCCGTCTCGACGATGTATCCCCCGCGCATCACGACGACGCGATCCGCCATGCTGGCGACGACGCCCAGGTCGTGCGTGACGAGCACTACCCGCCAATCCCCGTTCGCGTTTCAGCTCCGCGAGCAGCGAAAGGATCTGCGCCTGAATGGTGACGTCCAGCGCGGTCGTCGGCTCATCGGCGATGACGAGCTTCGGGCCGCAGGCGAGCGCCATCGCGATCATCGCGCGCTGACGCATGCCTCCGGAAAGCTCGTGGGGGAAACTGCATCGCGCGCCGAGCGGGATCGGTGACGTGCACGCGCTCCAGCAACTCCACAGCGCGCTTGCGCGCAGCGCTCCACGTCGTGCCCATGTGCCGCACCAGTGGTTCTGCAATCTGGTCACCGACCGTGAGATGCGGCGTGAAGGGACGTCAGCGGATCCTGAAAAACCATGCTGATGCTGGCGCCACGCAGCTCGTTCAATTCGTTGGGTGCCATCCCGAGCAATTCGCGTCCGCCAAAGCGAACGCTTCCGCGCGTACGGGCGTTGGGTGGCAGCAAGCCCATCACCGCCAGCAGGGCCTGACTCTTGCCGGCACCGGACTCGCCCACCACACCAACGCATTCGCCCGCGTTCAGCGCGAGGGAGAAATCCGCGACAGCCGCTACGTCGCCTGCCGGCGTGCCAAAGGTCACGCCCAGATCGCGAATCTCCAGCAACGGAACCGCTTCAGCGGTCATGGGGATCGAGGGCATCACGCAATCCATCGCCGAGGAAGTTGAAGCAGATCAGCAGCGTGACCAGGAACCCGGCGGGAACGAGCAACATCCACGGTGCCGATTCGATTTCGCGCGCCCCGAGGTTGATGAGACTGCCGAGGCTCGCCAGAGGCTCCTGCACGCCCAGGCCGAGGAAGCTGAGGAAGCTCTCGTACAGGATCATCTGCGGAATGGTAAGCGTCGCGTACACCACGACCGGGCCAATGAGGTTCGGCACGATATGCCGCGCCACGATGGCCGATCGCCCTACCCCGGTGACTATCGCGGCCTCGATGAACTCACGCCGCTTCAGTGACAGCGTTTGTCCGCGCACGATGCGCGCCATCGTGAGCCAGCCCACCGCGCCGATGGCGATGAACAGCACGTAAACGTTGCCGCGAGCGAAGATCGTCGACAGGATGATGACGATGAAGATGTACGGCAGCGTGTACAGCACGTCGACCGTGCGCATCATCAACTCGTCGGCCCGCCCGCCGAGATAGCCCGCGATCGCGCCCCAGGTCACGCCGATGAGCAGACTGACGAGCGTCGCCATCAACCCGATCACGAGCGAGATGCGTACGCCGTGCAGCGTGCGGACCAGCAGATCGCGCCCGACGGCGATCCGTGCCGAGCCAGTGGCCGTTTCGCGAGTTGCGGGGGCGAGGCAACGTGCCGCCAGTCCAGCGCCTGCTCCGAGTACGGAATGAGCATCGGCCCGATCACGGCGAGCAGCGCGATGAAGAGGATTACACCCGCGCAGATCAGCGCTGCCCGGTCGCGTGCCATCCGGCCCAGCGGTCCGGCCCGGAAGGCCCCGGCGATGCGAACGCCGACGCCGTCAGTCATGACGCACGCGAGGATCCAGCCAGCTGTAGAGCAGGTCGGCGATGAGGTTGCACAGGAGCGTGATGACGCCGTAAACGACGATCATCCCCATCACGAGCGTGTAGTCGCGATTGATGGCGCCCTGCACGAGATAACGCCCCGTGCCAGGCAAGCCGAACACCGTTTCGACGACGAGCGAGCCGGTGACGACGAACGCAGCGGCGGGCCCGAGATAGCTCACCACCGGCATGAGAGCCGGGCGCAACGCATGCCGCCACACCCACCGTGAGCTCGCTCAGCCCTTTCGCGCGCGCCGTTCGAATGTGGTTGGCTCGCATCACCTCGAGAAAGCTCGCGCGCGCAAGGCGCGCGACATACGCCATGACAGGCAATGACAGCGTGATCACCGGCAACACCATGTATCTGACGTCGCCGCTTTCCCATCCCGCGACGGGCAGCCAATGCAGATACAGGCCGAAGAACAGCGCCAGCACCGGACCGATGACAAAACTCGGCAACGCGATGCCGAACACGGCGATACCGCGAATTGCGTGATCAACCGCATGATTGCGACGAAGTGCTGCGAGGGCGCCGAGCGGCACGCCGGCCAGAATGGCGAGCAGCACGGCGCAGGCGCCGAGCGTGAGACTTACGGGCAGTCCTGACCGATCAACTCCGAAACGCGCACGTCGCGGAATTTGAAGGACGGCCCGAAATCACCGTGCAGCAATCCCGACATGTACCGGAAATACTGTTTTGCCAGCGGAGCATCTAGTCCATACGCGCTTCGAGATTCGCCTTGATGGCGGGCGGCAGCGCCTGCTCTTCGTCGAAGGGGCCACCCGGCGCAAGGCGGATGATCAGGAAGGAGATCGTGATGATCGCGAGCAGCGTGGGGACGAGTATGGCGACGCGACGTATCGCATACGCGAACATCTTTGTGTATGCCCTTGGTCGAAGGCGGAGGTCGAAGTCGAGGCGCGGGCAGTCTACCGTCAGCACCGATTTCCCGTCGCGCGATTACCACGCGCCGCAGTTCGTGAATCGTGAACCGCCGTTCGTGAGCGACACTCCGCCATTCGTGAACAATGCGCTTCCAACTGCCGCGGCGCCGTGTACTACTGTTATGCGGCAGTTGCACGGTTATCGCACTTCCATCCGGTAGATGGACTCATGTGGCGATGAGCTTTTAGACTGCCGCCGGCCCTTAAACCAAAGATCTGTCACCACGGTAAAGCTCCAGTACATGGAATCGACCCGCCCGATTCGCGCGCTCATCCGCGGCCTCGACGCCCTCACGGTCCTGAATCTCAGGAACGGAGCCACGGTTTCTGAAATCGCACAAGAGATCAAACTGCCCCGCACGACGACCTACCGCATCCTCGAAACCCTGAGCCACGCCGGCTACGTGTACCGGGACGACCACGACGACCGCTATCGGCTGACCATCATGGTCCGCGGGCTGTCCGACGGCTTCGACGACGAAGCCTGGGTCACGCAGATCGCCCGCCCGTACCTCTATTCGCTTTGTAGCGAGATCGTCTGGCCGGTGGGGATCGCCTCCCTCTCGGGCACCACCATGCTGGTGCGCGAGACCACGGACCACGCGAGCCCCCTCGCCGTGGAGCGCTTCTCGGCCGGTTTCAGGGTGCCCATGCTGACCACGGCCATCGGCCGGATCTACCTCGCGTTCTGCTCCCAGACGCAGCGGGAGTCGCTTCTGGACATCCTCGCGCGCTCCAATCGGGACGAGGACAAGCTCGCCAAGAACAAGGTGGAGTTGCAGAAGATTCTGTCCGATGCCCGCAGCCAGGGTTATGCCACCGCGATTCACCCCCGGCGCATCTCCGAGCAGGTCAGCATCGCCGTGCCGATCATCGTGGACGAGCGCGTGCTGGCGACCATCGCCGTGCGTTTCGCCGCGACGGCGGTGCCCCTGAAGCTGGCGCTGGAACGCTTCCTGCCCAAGCTGAAGGACACGGCCACCCGCATCAGCCAGAGCTTCCTGGCCGAGCAGCGGGACCCGCCCCACCAGCACCACCGGCCAGCGCAGGTTCGGTAAGGTAGACTCCGCGACCCACGACCGCGGACCTCCCCTCCCCGGGGGGACGGTCCGCGGTTTCGTTTTGGCCGGTAAGAATTTGCGGAGCACCTCGAGATGAAGCGCATCCTGGTGGGTATCAAACGGGTGGTGGACTACAACGTCCGCATCCGCGTGAAACCCGATGGTTCGGGCGTCGTCACTGACGGCGTCAAGATGAGCATCAACCCGTTCGACGAGATCGCCCTCGAAGAGGCGATCCGGATCAAGGAGCGCGGTGGCGCGGATGAGATCGTCGTCGTCACCATCGGTCCTGCGGACACCCAGCAGCAGCTGCGCACCGCCCTCGCCATGGGCGCCGACCGCGCGCTCCTCGTCGAAAGCGCCGCCCCCGTGGAAGCGCTGGATGTGGCGAAAGTGTTCCTGAAGATCGTCGAGAAGGAACAGCCGTTCCTCGTGATCCTCGGCAAGCAGGCGATCGACGACGACAACAACCAGACCGGCCAGATGCTGGCGGCGCTCTGGGATCGTCCGCAGGCGACATTCGCTTCGAAGGTCGAGCTGGCGGACGGCAAGGTCTCGGTCACCCGTGAAGTCGACGCCGGCCTCGAGACGCTCGAGATCGACCTGCCGGCCGTCGTCACGACCGACCTGCGCCTCAACGAGCCGCGCTACGTGAAGCTGCCCGACATCATGAAGGCGAAGAAGAAGCCGCTCGAAACGCTCGCGCTTGCCGCGCTCGGCGTGGAGCCGCGCCGGCGCGTCAAGGCGGTGAAGTTCGAGCCGCCGGCGCAGCGCCAGAAGGGTGTGATCGTGAAAACCGCGCAGGAGCTCGTCGAGGCCCTGAAGAAGAAGGGGCTGGTGGCATGAGCAAGGTTCTGATCGTTGCCGAGCATGATGGGGCTCACCTCAATCTCGGCACTGCGAAGTGCGTTACCTGCGCGCAGGCTATTCCGGGCGCTGAAATCACTATCGCGGTGTGCGCGGCGGATGCGTCCGCCGTCGCCGCCCAGGCGGCGAAACTGCAGCACGTCGCCAAGGTGCTGAAGATCGAGAACGCCGCCAATGCGCACGCCCTGGCGGCTGTGATCGCTCCGCAGATCGCCGCGGTGGCGGCGCCCTATTCGCACGTGTTTGGTCCGTCGACGACCTTTGGCAAGGACGTGATGCCGCGTATCGCGGCCCTGCTCGATACCGCGCAGATCAGCGATGTGATGGCGGCGGAGAGCGCCACCCGCTTCCGCCGGCCGATCTACGCTGGCAATTCGATCGTTACGGTCGAGGTCGACGCGGGGACCAAGGTGGTCGCCACGGTTCGCACGGCCTCGTTCGAGGCGGCGGCGGAAGGTGGCTCGGCGGTCGTCGAGACGGCTTCAGTCAGCGCCACACTGCCCACCCATACGAGGTTCGTGTCGGTGTCGGCGGCGAAGTCCGACCGGCCGGATCTGCAAACGGCTAAACGTGTCATTTCGGGCGGGCGCGCGCTGGGTAGCGCCGAGAACTTCAATCTGCTCTACAAGCTGGCGGACAAGGTTGGAGCGGCTGTGGGGGCTTCTCGTGCGGCTGTGGACGCGGGGTATGCGCCTAACGACCTTCAGGTTGGGCAGACGGGCAAGATCATTGCGCCGGAGCTCTACATCGCCATTGGTATTTCAGGGGCGATTCAGCACCTGACGGGTATCAAGGACGCGCGCACGATCGTGGCGATCAACAAGGATGCGGAGGCGCCGATTTTCGAGGTCGCGGACTACGGATTGGTGGGTGACCTGTTCACGATCATTCCGGAGCTCGAGAAGCTGCTGTAAGGAGCCCTCAATCGCCGGGCGGCTGAGGAAAATGAAAAAGGGCGGTGCGATTCGGTTCGCACCGCCCTTTCCTTTTGGCGGAAAGGCCCCTCTCTCAGCCGGCCGGCGGGTCGAGGGCTTCCTGAACGAAGCAAGCCGTCTCAGGCCTGCGAGTGCAGTGTCCAGAGGTTCGCGAGGCGCTCCAGGGTCGGGTCGCCCTTCACGGCCTTGAACGCCTTGCGGGCTTCGTCCTTGTGACCGGCCTTCAGTTCGGCGATGCCGAGCGTCAGGCGTGCATCCGGGTTTTGCGGGTTCTTCGAGAGCGAGCGGTTGATCGCCTCGACGGCCTTGTCGTACTGCTCGGCACCCAGGTACGCGAGCCCCACGCTGACGTCCGCGTCATGGGCCGCCCCACCGCCGGAGGTTGCCTTCGCCGGGTCGGTCGCGGCCTGCTTCTTGGCGCTTTCGAGCAGTCGCTGGTTGCGATCGACATCGCGCTTCTCGACGAAGATCTTGTTCGTGAAACCCTTCTCGAGCACGGCCTGGGCTTCACCCGCGGCGCCGGCTTCGAGGGCGAGCTGCGCGTACTCGGTGAAGTCCGATGCCTTCTTGAGCACGTCCACCGCTGAGGCCAGCCGGTAGACCTGAAGCATGTTCTTGTCGTTGTTCCCGCCCGGGCTCTGGGTCTTGTACATGGCATCGACGAGGTTCTGCCAGTACACCGGCTTCGGGTAGTACGTGACGAGCTGTTCGTACGTGCGCTGCAGGCAGTTGTTGTCGCCGCTCTTGGTGCAGGCGTTCTGCACGAGGACCAGCGTCTGCTCCTTCGGCTTCTTACCCGACTTCGTGATGTTCTGGATGATGCCATCCATGTCTGGCCCGACTTCTTGTAGTCGCCCTTCAGGTAGTACGCCTGGCCGACCAGCGTCTGGATCTCCTCGTCCGCATAGCGCCCTTCTGCGCGGTGTCGGCGAGCGAGATGACCTTGTCGTAGCTCTTCAGCTGATAGTTGATCGTGAGCAGCTGCTTCACGCGCGTCGGCAGCTCGGTCTTCGGCACGAACTCCGAAGTGAGCATCGGCTCGAGAACCTTCTCCGCTCCGCGAAGTTGTTCATCTTCAGATACGCGTACGAGAGCATCTGGTTCGCGACGAAGTCGTCGTAAGCGTTCTTGCCGGAGATGCCCTGCACCTCTTTCAGCTTCGCGACCGCCGCCTGGTAGTTCTTCGCATCGACCAGCTTCTTCGCGTCCTGCAGCGGCTTGCCGGCCGCCTTGCTGTTCATCGGCTTGTCGGCCGCTTGAACCGGCGCGACGACCGCGCACGTGCCAAATGCGATGACGGCGCTGGCAAACAGCGCCGCCGGAAGGTTCATTTTCTTCTTCATACGATCCTCAGATCTGGCCGAGCAAATACTCGGCCGCGGATACTTTGAATTGCCCCGGGGCTTCCACGTTCACCGTTTTCGCGACGCCGTCGTCGACGATGATGGCGAAGCGCTGGCCCCGCGTCCCCATACCGAATCCGCGTGCGTCGAGCTCGAGGCCCAACGCGCGCGCGTAATCACCATTGCCGTCGGCCAACAGGAGCACCTTGTCGCCGACGTTGGAGTGCTTGCCCCACGCATTCATCACGAACACGTCGTTCACCGCCATGCAGGCGATGGTGTCGATACCCTTCGCCTTCAGCGCATCCGCGTTCTGCAGGAAGCCCGGCAGATGCTTGGCGTCGCAGGTCGGCGTGAACGCGCCCGGCACGGAAAACAGCACCACTTTCTTCCCGTTGAACAGGTCGTCGGTGGAGAGGTCCTTCGGCCCATCGGCGGTCATCGTCTTCAGCTTGCCCGAAGGCATGCGCTCGCCGGCCTTGATGGTCATAGAGATCCTATCTTTTGGGCCTTACGCCTGGCGGGCGTGCAGGCTCCACAGGTTGGCGATGCGCTCGAGCTTTGCGTCGCCCTTCACGGCGTTGAAGGCCTTCTGCGCGTCTTCCTTGTGGCCCGCGCCGAGCTGCGCGATACCGAGCAGCAGGTTCGCTTCGCCCTGGTTCTGCACACCGGGCTTGCCGAGACCGCGAGTAATGGCCTCGACCGCCTTGTCGTACTGCTTGTAGCCGAGGTACGCAAGTCCGATGCTCACGTCCTTGTCGCCGGTCTTGCCGGCGGCCGCGTCCCTTCGCAATCTTGTCGAGGCTCGCGCGATCCTGCTCCGCCTGCTTCTTGGCGTTCTCGAGCAGGCGCTTGTTGCGATCGATGAGCTTCGGGTCGGTGAAGACGTTCTTCGCCATGCCCTTCTCGAGGATCCACTGCGCCTCACCCGGCGAGCCCGCTTCGATGGCGAGCTGCGCAAACTCCGTGTAGTCGTCCGGCCGCTTCAGCACATCCACCTCGGCGGCGAGGCGATAGACCTGCAGCAGGCTCTTGTCCGTCTGCCCTTCCTGCTGGAACAGCGAATACAGCAGGTTCTGCCAGTAATCCGGCTTCGGGTAGAAGGACACCATGCGCTCGAGCGCCTTGGTGGCGCACTCGTTGTCGTCCTGCTTGAGGCAGGAGCTCAGCACGAGGTTGAGCGACTGTTCCTTGGGCGTCTTGCCGGCCTTGATCAGGCCTTCGTTGTAGTCGCTGACGAACTTGATCGTGCCCGGGTAATCGCCCTTGATGTAGTACGCCTGGCTCACGAGGGTGATCATGTCGTCATCGGCCTGCCCGGCCTTGACGACGCGATTGCCGAACTCGATCGCCTTGTCGTAGTTCTTGATCTGGTAGTTCACCTGCGCCAGGGCCTTCAGGCGACTCTGGACCTCGGCCTCTTCCAGGAAGCCGTCCGTCAGGCCGGCTTCGAGCGCCTTGGCCGCTTCCGCGTATTGCTGAGTGCGCACGTATACGAAGCCATAGAGCTCGTTCGTGACGTGAACGTCGTACGGCGTCTTGTCGGGAAGCGCTTCCGCCTGCTTCAGACTCTCGAGCGCCTCCGGATACTTCTTGGCATCCGCCGCATCCTTGGCCGCCTTCAGCGGCTTGGAAGCCGCCTTGCTGACCTTCTTCTCGTTCGCCTTGTCGGATTTTTGGTCCGCCGCACGAGCAACGGGGCTCGCAAGCCCCGCGCCGAGAAGGATCGCGCTCGCGGCCGCCGCCGCGAGCAGTCTGCCTGTCACTTTCATGCTAGTCCCTGAACTCCGAGGTGTTCACGAACCCGATCTTCTTCATGTGGTTGCGCTGGGCAGCCGCCAGCACTATCGCCACCTGGCCATACTTGGCGCGCCGATCGGGACGCAGGTGAATCTCCGGCTGCGGATCCTTGCCCGATTCCGAGCGCAGATACGTCTCCAGGGTGGAAAGCTCGTGCACCACGGTTCCGTTCCATACCACGGCTCCGTCGAAGTCCACTTCGAGGTCGATCACCTCGGGGCGGACCGTCGGCGGCGGCGCGTTGTTGGGCATGGGCATGTCCAACTTCACCGCGTGGGTCATGATCGGAATGGTGATGATGAACATGATCAGCAGCACCAGCATCACGTCGATGAGCGGCGTCGTGTTGATGTCACACAGCGCTTCGCCCTCGGCACTTCCCATACTCATTGCCATAGTCAGTGCCTCCTGTTAACCGCGAACCGGTGCCATACCGTGATCGGGCTCGGTGATGAACCCAACCTTCACCAGACCGCCGCGCTGGATCGTGTAGATGACGCGGCCCACCGCTTCATACCGCGTATCAGCGTCCGCACGGATGTGCAGCTCAGGTTGGGGTTTCAACACCGCCGCCTGCTTGATCAGATCGAGCAGCTGCGTACGGTCCGACAACAGCTTGGCGTTCCAGTAGATGTTGCCCTTGGCGTCCACCTCGACGGTGACGTTCTCAGGCTTCGTCTGCGTAGGAATATTCACGGCCTTCGGCAGGTTGTTGACCATCGTTTTCGTGATCACGGGAATCGTGATCAGAAAGATGATGAGCAGCACCAACATCACGTCCACCAGGGGGGTGGTATTGATGGTGGAGTTCAGCTCTGTGCCTTCCTCTTGGGAAGAGCCCACATTCATCGACATTTTCTCTACCTCCGGCCGGATGCCTTGCGGTCTTTCAATCTAAACGCTGCGGGTTGAGCCGCAGTGTTACTTACGAACCGCAGCCGCAGGCGCGGCAACAGGACGGGCACCACCGGAAGCAGCCGTGGCGTTATCGGTCGTACCGACGCGCGCACCGCTGATCAGGTAGGCATGCAGGTCCGCAGCGAAGTTGCGCAGGCCGTCCTGCACCGACTTGTTGCGACGGATGAGCCAGTTGTAACCGAGCACGGCCGGCACGGCGACGAACAGACCGAACGCGGTCATGATCAGCGCTTCACCGACGGGGCCGGCCACCTTGTCGATCGACGCCTGACCGGCGAGACCGATGGCGATGAGGGCGTGATAGATGCCCCACACCGTGCCGAACAGACCGACGAACGGGGCGGTCGAGCCGACGGTGGCGAGGAACGCCATGCCGGTGGACAGCTTGCTGTTCACGACGTCGACCGAACGCTGCAGCGAGAGGGTGATCCACTCGTGGAGGTCGATGCGGTCCGTGAGGCGACCGTCATGATGGGAGGCGGCGCGGATGCCGTCTTCCGCGATGTTGCGGAAGTCGTCGCCCTTCTTCAGGCGCTCGATGCCGTCCTTGACCGACGGGGCGTTCCAGAAGGTCTTTTCGACCGCCTTGCCCGAGTTCTTCAGCTTTGCCTGATCCCAGATCTTGGTCAGGATGATGTACCACGAAAAGAGGGACATGATCGCCAGGATGATCAGGGTGCTGCGGGCAACGATGTCGCCCTGGGACCAGAGGGCCGTGAGGCCGTACGGATTCTCAACTACTGCGGTGGCTTGGTTTTCCATAGATTCCTCGATCAAAAAAAGACCGGGCACAAGGCCCGGCATCTACTCGTAAGTTTTCAGTTCTTCAGCTCAAACTTCACACGGAAGACGAGGCAGTCCGTCGTCGGCTGGCCATCGACACTGCCGGAGATGTAACGACCCGCTTTCGCGTATTTGATGGCCGCTTCATCGAGACGGGCATTGCCGGAGCTCTGCGCAATCGACGGATCCTCGCTCAGCTTGCCGCCGGGGCCGATGCAGGCCTTGACCGTCGGGGAGCCCTCTTCACCCAGGCGCTTCGAGGCGGCGGGGTAGTACTCCTCGGACGGCGGGAAGCGCTTCTGGTCGATGCTCGCCTTCTTCACATTCTTCGGTGCGGGCGGCGGCGGCGGTGCCATCGGCACGGGACGATCCGTCACGTCGGTGATGGCGGTGGACTGCGCAACGTCCTGCGGAATGTCGATGGCCACTTCCGGCGGCGGCACTTCAACGGGCGGGCGTTCGAACTCTGGAGGCGGCGGAGGCGGCGGGGTGTCCTGCTGCTTCACCTCGTCGATGATCTCGGTCTTGATCGGAGGCGCGATGATCTCGACGACACTCTGTGCAAGCCCGGTTGCGAAGGCCCACGCCAGAAAGACGTGGAACGCGACGATGACTGCGAATACGAGTGCGCGTCGGGAGAAGAAATTTGTGTCGTGTGCGTAGGCTGCCATTGGTCTCATCTGCCAAACGCACCGGCGGCGGCGACATGCCGACCCGGCGCGATAGTTACTTGAAATCCCCCGGACAATCCCGACCTATACGGGGTATACCTCGTCGAAACCGAGATAACACACCGTACGAATCGGTGAAAGCCCGCGAAGAGTAATCGCTGCTCTGCGCATTGACAACAGCGCTCAAGTTCGCGATCCCTGTGCGCTTTTCCATTCACGCCGTCTCGTCACGCGTTGTCACCACTTCGTTGCGCGTTGTCACCGCGCCGGTGGATGCCGTGCTCACGAGCCGAGCGTATTTCGCGAGCACGCCGCTCGTGGTGTAGGGCTTCTTCGGTTTCCAGGCGGCGCGTCTTCGACGCAACTCCGCTGCGGAAAGCGCCACACCGATAGCGCGCTTCTCAGCGTCAATCGTCAGTACGTCCCCGTTGCGCAGGAGGCCCAGAGGACCTCCGACCGCGGCTTCCGGGGAGATATGTCCAACCACGAAACCGTGCGTGCCGCCGGAGAACCGGCCGTCGGTGATGAGCGCGACCTGATTGCCCAAACCGCGCCCCATGATCGCGCCGGTCGGGCTGAGCATCTCGCGCATGCCCGGTCCACCGCGCGGTCCTTCGTATCGAATGACGACCACGTCGCCGGCGCGCACCGCGCCATCCAGGATTGCCCGGGTCGCCGCTTCCTCGCCGTCGAAGACGCGCGCCGGGCCGGAGAACCGCAGGCCTTCCTTGCCGGTGATCTTGGCGACCGCGCCCTCCGGCGCCAGGTTGCCGTGGAGCACGACGAGGTGGCTGTCCCGTTTGATGGGATCGGAAAGCGGCCTCACGATGTCCTGGCCAGCAACATATGTACCCACCGCGGAAAGGTTTTCTGCGAGGGTACGGCCGGTTACGGTCATGCACTCGCCGTGCAGGAGACCCGCGTCCAGCAGTGTCTTCATCAAGGGCTGAATGCCCCCGATCGCAATCAGTTCCGACATGAGCGCTCGCCCGCTCGGCCTCACGTCCGCCAATACCGGCACACGCTTGCCGATTCGAGTGAAGTCATCGAGGGATAGTTTCACTTTCGCTTCGTGAGCGATGGCGAGGAGGTGCAAAACCGCGTTGGTGGAGCCCGCGAGCGCGATGGTCAGGGTGACCGCGTTCTCGAAGGACTTGCGGTTCAGGATGTCGCGCGGCCGGATGCCCGCCTCGAGAAGGCGCACCACCGCCTCCCCCGCCCGGCGACAGTCATTGCGTTTCGGATCGCCGACGGCCTCCTGCGCGGAGCTGTTGGGTAGCGACAGCCCCAGCGCCTCGACGGCGGAGGCCATGGTGTTCGCGGTGTACATGCCGCCGCAGCTGCCCGGTCCCGGGATCGCCGTGCGCTCGACGTCGAGCAATTCCGCGTCGGAAATCCTGCCGGCCGCCCGCGCGCCGACCGCCTCGAACACCGAGACGATGTCGCGCCGGTGCGCGCCCGGACGAATGGTGCCGCCGTAAACGAACACCGCCGGGCGATTGAGCCGGGCGATAGCCATGGCGCACCCCGGCATATTCTTGTCGCAGCCGCCGATGGCCACGAAGCCGTCGAAACCTTCCGCGCCGACGACCGTCTCGATCGAGTCGGCGATGACCTCGCGCGACACGAGCGAGTAGCGCATGCCGGGCGAACCCATCGAGATGCCGTCGGAGACGGTGATGGTATTGAAGATGACGCTCTTGGCGCCGGCCGCATCGACGCCCGCCGCGGCTTCGCGCGCGAGCTCCGCGATGTGCATGTTGCAGGGAGTGAGGTTCGACCAGGTGGAGGCGACGCCGATCTGGGACTTGCCGAAGTCGCCGTCCTCGAAGCCGACGGCGCGGAGCATCGCGCGAGCCGGCGCGCCCTTCAGGCCATCCACGACGAGACTGGAATGCGCGCGCGTCGGAGCGGGTTGCCCTGCGCTCTTCTTCTTCGACACTGTCGCCTTGGGTCGCTTCAAACCAATCCTCGCACTCGAATCCGCGGTCGGCGGCATAGCGTACGGCATTCCCGCCCGCCTGCTATTCCACGTATAAGTATATACATAAGCGAGCAGGCCCCGTGAAGCGCTTCCCCGCCTCGGACTCCTGTCGAACGTACGTGAACCCCCATCTCTTGCCGCGGCTGGTGGCCTATGGATGCGAATCGTAGTGGCCGGCCGCGAGCGCAGATTAGCACCCGCCCGGTCCTCAGCCACCTGATTGCCTTGCCCCTCGAGCACGAACAGCCATCCTGCGAACGGTAGCTCTGCACATAAGCGAGCATAGAACCGGTGGTTGTCGTGTCAACTGCAATGTTGCACTCGGCGGGCAATGACAATTGTCACTTCCTCAGCTGCCCGTATCGACGATGCGCTTCTCTCGCACAGTGATGATGAACACGCCGACGAGCGTGCAGAAGCCGCCGATGAGAATCTGAAGAGACAGCGGGTCACCCAGCAGCGTGACTCCGAATATCACTGAAAAAACAGGCGAGAGCGTGGTGAGGGGCGCGACGCTCGTGACCGGATACTTCTGCACGAGATAGAAATAGCCGGTGTGCGCAACGAGGCTTGCGCCCACGGCGGCAAATGCCAGCGCCGCCCAGCCCCGCCACGTCACGTCGTGCAGGAGCTGCACGAAATCGGGTTGCTCGATGCGCAGGCTCGTGAGCAGCAGCACTGGCATGCCGATCCACGCTGTCCAGGCGAGCAGCCCGAGGGGTGTGAAGCCGCGTAGCTTTTTTACCGCAATGAGCCCGAGCGCGCCGACGAACGCGGAAGCAATGACGAGCGCGAGACTGTCCCAGTGATCGCCGATAGTGGGATCGAAGCCCATGACAACGATGCCAATGAACGAAAGCAGGATGCCGGTCCAGCGTCGCCAGCGAACGGCTTCATCGAGCAGCGCCACCGACAGCAGCGTTGCGAAAGGCACACTGAGCTGGCTCGCGATCGCGACGGAGGAAATGCTGGTCGCCCGGCGGATGGCCGCGAAGTTGAGCGCGAAGCTGATCGCGCCGACGAGGAGTGAGGCGACCACGAGCGCGCTCATCCGCCCCGGCTGAAGGCGCAGCGCCGGCGCCAGCACGATCGCCACGATGGCGAAGCGCAGGAAGGTGAACAGGATCGGCGGGATTTCCCCCACACCCACCTTGCTGGTGATGAGGTTCAGACCCCAGATGAAGGTGATGCCGACGAGGAGGAGCAGATCGCCCGAGCGGATCGCGATCACGCGCAGCGCGAACGGATGAGCCGGTACACGCTGCGCACACACTGCGCTTCGGCGCCCACCGGGCGGCCGGGCCGCTCCTTCGGATTCCAGGCGTAGAGGTCGATGTGCAGCCAGCGCGGGCTCGCCGTGACGAAGCGCTCGAGGAACAACGCCGCGATCGGCGAGCCGGCGAACCCGCCGGCCGACACGTTGCCGATATCCGCGACCTTGCTCGAGAACTCGTCGTCGTAGCCGGCCCACAGCGGCATCGGCCAGATCGGATCCATCTCCTCGTCGCCAATCGCGTGGAGCGCGGCGAGCAGCTTCGCGTCGGTGGCGTACGCCGCCGGCAATTCCGGCCCCAGCGCGACGCGCGCGGCGCCGGTGAGCGTGGCGAGGTCGATCAGCAGGTCGGGCTTTTCCGCGTCGGCCTCGGCGAGCGCATCCGCGAGGACCAGGCGCCCTTCCGCATCCGTGTTACCGATTTCCACGGTGATGCCCTTGCGGGACGCAATGACGTCGCTCGGACGATACGAGTGGCCATCGACGCTGTTCTCGACCGCCGGAATCAGCACGCGCAGTTGTACCGGCGCGTCGAGCTGCATGAGCAGCTGCGCGACGCCCAGGACGCACGCCGCGCCACCCATGTCCTTCTTCATGAGGAGCATGCCGGACGATGGCTTGATATCGAGCCCGCCGGTGTCGAAGCACACGCCCTTCCCCACCAGTGTGACCCGCAGGCCGCCGGGTTTACCCCAGCGCAGGTCGATGAGGCGGGGCTGGCGAGGGCTGCCCGCACCGACGGCATGTATGAGAGGAAACCGCTCGGCCTTCAGCTCATCCCCGACGGTGATCTTGATCGTCCCGCCGAAGCGTCTTGCGAGATCGGTGGCGGCGGCCGCCAGCTCGGCGGGGCCCATATCGTTGGCAGGCGTGTTCACGAGGTCGCGCGCCAGGGACGTGGCGGAAGCGGCAGCCTCGGCATAGGTAATGTCCGCACCGACCGGCGCGACGAGCGCGGCTCGACCCGACGTGGGCGGCGCGCGATACCGGTTGAAGCGATAGGCGCCAACGAGCCAGCCGAGCGCGAACTGAGTTGCGGCCGCGGCCGACAGCGGCGTGGCGAGGCGATAGGTCGCGGGAGCCAGCCGGTCGGTGAGCCCGGCGGCGTGCCAGAGCTTCAGCTCACTGGCCGACGTCAGCGCGCCCAGCCCCACCACCGCGCCCGCCGGATTGCCGAAGGCGCCCGGGAGCATGAGCACACGTTGCTTCTCGGCCAGGAAGCCGTTCGCGCGAACCCAATTCGCCACTTCGGGACTCTGCTCGGCGAGCCAGCCCGGCAGCGCGCCGTCGGTAACCAACCAGAGCGGAAGCGCACCGGTGGCGGCCGGCGCGGAGGTCTCGACGATCAGCATATGAGCGAGGCGAAAACCGGTGTCCGAGTGAAGGGGCGGGAGATTAGCGAATTTGACAGGCTGGCGCGCCTTGTGATGACATCCAGCCTCACTTTTTCATGGTTTTTGAGTGCTTCGCACGTGGCATCCGCAGCAGTGACAAATGGTTCGACGATCCCCGCCGGGGGTCGTCCCGTTGTCCTGCTCGTAGTGCCCGTAGTACCGCTCCTCCTTAGGAGCGGCAAGTGCGGGGCCCTCGTTCACGCCTGAGACCGGGCGAAAGCGAGAAGAGAAATAGAGAACCCCGCACCGGCCCAAAGCCGCTGCGGGGTTTTTTGTATGCGTTCGTTAACGGGTTTCTTAGAGGTTCGATCCGAACTTGGGAGCGATTGAGATGAAGCTTTACGGCCAGAAAGACGTCGACAAGAAAGCATTGAAAGGCGCCCGCATCGCCATCCTTGGCTATGGCAGCCAGGGCCGCGCGCATGCGCTGAACCTGAAAGACAGCGGGTTCGACGTGGTCGTCGGGGTACGCAAGAGTGGCGCGAGCTGGAAGAAGGCGAAGAAGGACGGCCTGGCCGTCGCGACGCCGAGCGACGCGGCCGATGGCGCCGATCTCGTGGCGCTGCTGGTCCCCGACCTTGCGCAGGAAGCGCTCTATAACGAAGTCGAGAAGCACCTGAAGAAGAACGCGGTGCTGCTGTTCGCGCACGGCTTCAACATTCACTTCAAGCAGATCAAGCCGCGCAAGGATCTGGACGTGGTGCTGATCGCGCCGAAGGGCCCGGGCGGCCTCGTGCGTCGCCAGTATCAGGAAGGTCGCGGCGTACCCTGCCTCATCGCGGTCGCGCAGGATTCGACGGGCAAGGCCCATGCGAAGGCGCTGGGCTATGCGCACGGCATCGGCGGCACCCGCGGCGGCGTGCTCGACACGACCTTCGCGGAAGAGACCGAGACGGATCTGTTCGGCGAACAGGCCGTGCTCTGCGGTGGCGCCACCGAGCTGGTGGTGAAGGGCTTCGAGACGCTGGTGGAAGCCGGCTATCAGCCTGAAGTCGCGTACTACGAGTGCCTGCATGAGCTGAAGCTCATCGTCGACCTGCTGCATGAAGGCGGCATCACCAAGATGCACCAGTTCATCAGCGAGACGGCCAAGTGGGGCGACCTCATCAGCGGTCCGCGCGTCGTGAACGCGAAGACCAAGAAAGAGATGGGCAAGATTCTCAAGGACATCCAGAAGGGCAAGTTCGCCAAGGAGTGGATCGCGGAGAACAAGGCCGGCAAGCCCAACTACAACAAGCTCATCCAGGCGGACTTCGATCACCCGATCGAAAAAGTGGGCCGCGACCTGCGCGCCCGCATGCCCTGGCTGAACGACAAGCGCTCGTAACAGACCCCGCAAACGGGAGCCAGCAGCCACCATGGACATTGCCGATCAGGCGTGGAGCTCCACCCCGACGATGGATCGGCGGCTCGGCGATGTTCACTTCGACGACATCGTCGCGGCCCGCAAGCTGCTGGCCCGCACTTTGACGCCGACGCCGCTCGTGACGCACCCGTTGCTGTCACGTCGGCTCGGCGCCGAAGTGCATGTGAAACTCGAGAACGCCGTGCCGCTGGGCTCTTTCAAGCTGCGCGGCGGTCTCAACTTCGTGGCGTCTCTCACGCCGGAAGAACGCGCTCGCGGGCTCGTTACCGCTACGCGTGGCAACCATGGGCAATCCCTCGCCTCCGCCGCCCGCACGGCCGGGGTCGCCTGCACCGTGTTCGTGCCGGCGGGCAATAACCCTGACAAGAACATGGCGATCGCCGCGCTCGGCGCGCACGTCACCATCGCGGGCCATGATTTCGATGCGGCCTGGAACGCGGCGAAGGCTTTTGCCGACGAGACCGGCGCCATCGCCGTTCACCCGTCGTGCCAGCCGAAGCTCACCGCGGGCTACGCGACCGTTGCGCTGGAGATGCTGGATCAAGCGTCCCAGCCGCTCGATACGGTCTTCGTGCCCGTGGGCGGCGGCAGTCTCGCGGCCGGCATGGGGCTCGTCTTCAAGGCTCTGTCACCGCACACGCGGGTTATCGGCGTGCAAGCCGCCGCCGCACCCGCCCTCGCCCGCGCCTGGCGCACCGGCGAGATGAACGAATTCCCCGTCGGCGAAACCATCGCCGATGGACTCGCCACGCGCATTCCTTCACCGCAAACGGTGGAAGTCCTGCGCGAGGTGCTCGACGACGTGATCGAAGTGAGCGAAGCCGAGATCGCCAACGCGATTCGCCTGCTCGCCGAGACGCTGCATCAAATGGCCGAAGGCGCCGGCGCCGCGGCGCTGGCGGGCGCCATGCAACTGCATCGCCGGCTCACGCGGCAGCGCGTGGGCATCGTGCTCTCGGGCGGCAACATCACGTCGAACCAGTTGCTCAGAATCCTTCACGGCGAAGTGCTTCCTGGAGGCGTGAGAGGCTCTCAACTGCCCGGTGCGCTCGCGAACATGGAATACGGCGAGCGTTCGCTCGACCGCGACCCGGCGGGCATGACGCCGCAATGACTATTACCCATGAAGTGGCTCATAAAGTGGCCGATAAAGAGAACACCAGAGGAACCCAACCAATGGCTCCGAACCCAGACCCGGTGTTGATCTTCGATACCACCCTGCGCGATGGCGAGCAGGCTCCCGGCTGCAGCATGACGCGCCCGGAGAAACTCCGCGTCGCGCGCGCGCTCGCCGAGCTCGGCGTGGATGTGATCGAAGCCGGGTTCCCCGCCGCCTCGCGTGGCGACTGGGAGAGCGTCAACTCCGTGGCCCGCGAGATTCAGGGCGCGATCATTTGCGGCCTCGCCCGCTGCAACAAGGACGACATCGAGCTGGCCGCGAAGGCCTTGAAGGATGCGCCCAGGCATCGCATCCACGTGTTTCTCGCGACGAGCGCCATTCATCGCCAGTACAAGCTCAACATGGCGGAGGAGCAGATCCTCAGGACGGCCGTTGATGGCGTGAAGATGGCTCGCGACTTGTGCGAAGACGTCGAGTTCTCGCCGGAAGACGCGTCCCGCACGGAGCTCGAGTTTCTTGCGCAGGTTGTCGAAGCCGCCATCGACGCGGGCGCGACGACCGTGAATATTCCGGACACGGTGGGCTACACCGTGCCCGATGAGTTCGCCGAGCTGTTCCGCTACCTGCGCAAGAACGTGCGCGGGATCGAGCGCGCGCGGCTTTCGGTTCACTGCCACGACGATCTCGGCATGGCCGTCGCGAACAGCCTCACGGCCGTGGTCGCCGGCGCGCGCCAGATCGAGTGCACCATCAACGGCATCGGCGAGCGCGCGGGTAACTGCTCGCTCGAGGAAGTGGTCATGGCGATGCGTACGCGCGACGCGTTCTTCAACGTGCGCACGAACATCCAGACCACCCGCCTCTACCCGACCTCCCGTCTCGTCTCGAACATCACCGGCATGCCGGTACCGCGCAATAAAGCGGTAGTGGGCGAGAACGCCTTTGCGCACGAGAGCGGCATCCATCAGCACGGCATGCTCAAGCACGCTTCGACGTATGAAATCATGCGGCCCGAAGACGTTGGGCTGGCTCGCACGACGCTCGTGCTCGGCAAGCACAGCGGCCGCCATGCGTTCCGTGATCGCGTCAAGCAGCTCGGCTTCGAGCTCGACGACATCGAGTTCAACCGCGTGTTCGAAGAGTTCAAGGCGCTCGCGGACAAGAAGAAAGAGCTGTTCGATGGCGACATCGAAGCGCTCGTGCTGCGCGCCGAAGGCTCGGCGTCGGGCCCGTGGACGCTCGCTGGCCTCAAGACCGCGACCGACAGCGCCAATCCCGCAGCCGAGGCGACGGTCCGCCTCGAGCATTCGGACGGCCGCGTCGCCGAGCGCACCGTCACGGGCGATGGCCCGGTGGACGCGGCGTTCAAGGCGATCGAGGCCGCGACCGGCATCAATGTGGTCCTGCGCAAGTTCGAAGTGCGCGGCGTGACGGAAGGTGAGGATGCGCAGGGCGAGGCCATCGTGTACGTCGAGTACAATCAGCGCACCTATCGGGGCTCGAGCGTCAGCACCAACATCGTCGAATCGAGCTCCAAGGCCTTCCTCGAAGTGATCAATCGAATCGAGCTTGCGATCAAGACCGGCGGCCGCGCGCGCGACGAGCGCACCGGTGCCGCACGGATCGCGCAAGCCGCGGTCTGACGGACCGCGCCAGTTTCCGGAGAGCATTCATGCCCATTCCCGCTACGCAATTCATCTGGTTCAACGGCAAGCTCGTCCCGTGGGAAAAAGCCACGGTGCACGTGATGTCCCATGCCCTGCACTACGCCTCCTCCGTATTCGAAGGCGTTCGCGCGTATGAGACGAAAACTGGCGTAGCGATTTTCCGCCTGCGCGATCACACGCGGCGGCTGTTCGACTCGGCGAAGATCTATCGCATCAACGTGCCGTTCTCGCAGGAGCAGATCAGCGAGGCGTGCCGGCAGGTCGTGGCGGTGAATGACCTGTCGCGCGGCGCGTACCTTCGCCCGATTATCTTCAAGGGCTACGGCGAGATCGGCGTGTCGCCCAAGGTGGACCCGCCTACTGAAGTGGCGATTGCCGCTTGGGAATGGGGCAAATATCTCGGCAGCGACAGCGAAGAACAGGGCGTGGACGTGTGCGTGTCGTCCTGGCAGCGCGTGGCGCCGAACACTATTCCGGCGCTGGCCAAGGCGGCGGGCAACTATCTCTCGAGCCAGCTCATCGGCGCGGAAGCGCGCCGGCTTGGGTTTGCGGAAGGCATCGGCCTTTCGCCGGACGGCACGGTGAGCGAAGGCGCGGGCGAGAACCTGTTCCTTATCAAGGACGGCGTGCTGCTTACGCCGGGGCTTGCGAGCTCCGCCCTCGCCGGCATCACGCGGGACTGCGTGATGCGCCTGGCGCGCGACCGCGGGCTGGAAGTGAAAGAGACGTCGATTCCGCGCGAGCTGCTCTACATCGCGGATGAGCTGTTCATGACGGGTACGGCCGCCGAGATCACGCCGATTCGGTCGGTGGATCGGCTGGCCGTTGGAAACGGGAAGCGCGGCCCCATCACGGAGTCGCTGCAGGCGGCGTTCTTCGGGCTGTTCTCGGGCAAGACCGCCGACAAGTGGGGCTGGCTCGATCCGGTGGATATGAACGCTCCGCGTAGGGCTGCCGCTATTTGATCTTTGTATGAGAAGCGCCGTAGGGGGCTGCTCGCTGAAAAATTTATGACTCAACCCAAGACGATGTTCGAGAAGGTCTGGGAGCAGCATCTGGTTGCTCCGCAGAGCGCTGATACGCCCGCTGTACTGTTTATCGACCTGCACCTCATTCATGAGGTGACTTCGCCGCAGGCCTTCACCGTGCTCCGCGAGCGCGGCATCAAGGTGCGGCGGCCGGATCTCACGCTTGCGACGATGGATCACTCCACGCCTACGCGCACCGAGCAGGTGTTTGGCGGAGCACCGATTACGATCGAGTCGGCGGCGAAGCAGATTCACGCTCTGGAGAAGAATGCTGCCGAGTTCGGCGTCGAGCTGCTCGGGCTTCAGAACAGCCTGCGCGGCATCGTGCATGTCATTGGGCCCGAGCTGGGCGTGACGCAGCCGGGTAAGACGATCGTGTGCGGTGACAGCCACACGAGCACGCATGGTGCGTTCGGCGCGCTGGCGTTCGGCATCGGCTCCACCGAAGTCGGGCACGTGTTCGCGTCTCAGTGTCTGTTGCAGACGAAGCCCAAGACGCTTGCGGTGAATGCTCACGGCAGGCTGCGGCCGGGTGTGACGGCGAAGGATCTGATCCTCGCGATCATCGGCAAGCTTGGCGTCGGCGGCGGCACGGGGCACGTCATCGAGTTCCGTGGCGACGCCATTCGGGCGCTCGACATGGACGAGCGCATGACCGTGTGCAACATGTCGATCGAAGCCGGCGCCCGCGCCGGAATGATTGCGCCGGATGAGACGACTTACGCTTATCTCGAAAAGACTCCACGCGCGCCGAAGGGCGCTGCCTGGGATGCGGCTGTAGCACGCTGGAAGCAGCTGCCGACCGACTCTGGCGCGAAGTTCGATCAGGAGATCGACATCGACGCCGCGAACCTCGAACCGATGATCACCTACGGCACCAATCCCGGCATGGTGATCGCCGTAACGGGTTCGGTGCCCGAGCGTAACGGCGACGCGGCGTTCGACAAATCGCTCGCCTATATGGGCTTCGAGGCCGGCGCGGCGATCCGCGACAAGCCGGTGAACGTCGTGTTCGTCGGCAGCTGCACGAATGCGCGCCTGTCGGACCTGCGTGATGCCGCTTCTGTTCTTCGCGGTCGCAAGATCGCGCCGGGCGTGCAGATGCTCGTCGTCCCGGGCTCGCAGCAGATCAAGAAAGCCGCCGAGGCCGAAGGCCTCGATCAGGTGTTCAAGGACGCCGGCGCCGAGTGGCGCGAGAGCGGCTGCTCGATGTGCCTCGGCATGAACGGCGACCTCGTGGGTGCCGGGCAATATTCCGTGAGCACCAGCAACCGCAACTTCGAAGGTCGCCAGGGCATCGGCGCGCGGACGCTGCTCGCGAGCCCGCTGACCGCCGCGGCGTCCGCTGTGCGCGGCAAGGTGACCGATCCGCGTGAGTTTCTCGCGGGCTGAACTGAAACCGAAAAGCGGTAGTGGGCGCCGCTCCTTGCAAGCGCCCGCCGCACAAAGATAGCGCCGCGCCAAACTCGCGCGCGGTTTGCGTTGAGGCTTATGGAACCGATCAAAACCATTCGTTCGAGAACGGCGGTAATCCCGCTCACGAACATCGACACCGACCAGATCATCCCTGCCCGCTTCCTTCGTGCGACCACGCGCGATGGCTTCGGCAAGCACCTCTTCTCCGAGTGGCGTTACGACGCGAACGGCGCGCCGCGCCCCGACTTCGTGCTGAACAGGCCCGAAGCGCGGGGCTGCGAGATCCTCGTCGCCGGGCGCAACTTCGGCTGCGGCTCTTCGCGCGAGCACGCGCCCTGGGCGCTTACGGATTTCGGCTTCAAGGCGGTGATCAGCACCGAGTTCGCGGATATCTTCCGGAACAACTCGCTGAAGAACGGGCTTGTGCCGGTGCTCGTAGATGATGCGACGTCGGAGTGGCTCATTGCCAATCCGGGCGTCGAGCTCACTATCGACATCGAGACGTCTACGCTGACGATGCCCAACGGCAAGACGGTGAAATTCCCGCTGGAGCCGTTCGCGCGTTACTGCCTCATGAATGGCGTGGATGAGCTGGGCTTCCTGCTGCGACAGGACGCGGCGATTTCCGCTTACGAAGCGATGCGGGTGTCGGCATGAAGGCGCGTATCACGGTGCTCGGGGGCGATGGCATTGGCCCCGAAGTTGTCGCTGAAGGCGTGCGGTGCCTGAAGGCGATTGGCGAGAGGTTCGGGCATACGTTCGAGCTGAGCGAAGCGGATTTCGGCGGCATTGCCATCGACAGGCACAACGATCCGCTGCCGCAGGCGACGCTCGATGCGTGTCTGTCGGCGGATGCGGTTCTGCTGGGCGCGATCGGCGGGCCGAAATGGTCGGCGCCGAATGCGAAGCTGCGGCCGGAGACCGGCCTGCTTCGCTTGCGCAAGGAGCTGGGGGTTTACGCGAATCTGCGGCCGGTGCGCGTTCTCAAAGCGCTCGTCGACTCGTCGACCCTCAAGCCTGAAGTGCTGGAGGGCGTTGACCTGGTGTTCATCCGCGAGCTGACCGGCGGCATTTACTTCGGCGAAAAGCGCCGCACGGCGACTACCGCCGAGGACGTATGCACGTATACGGTCGCCGAAGTCGAGCGTGTCACGCGCGTCGCCGCGCGGCTGGCGCGCGAGCGGCGCAAAAAGCTTACGTCGATCGACAAGTCGAACGTGCTCGAGACGTCGCGGCTGTGGCGCGAAGTGGTTGAGCGCGTGATGAAGGCCGAGTTCCCCGATGTGCAGCTCGAACACATCCTGGTGGATGCGGCGGCGATGCACCTGATCCGGCGGCCGCGTGATTTCGACGTGCTGGTCACGGAGAACATGTTTGGCGACATCCTGACGGATGAAGCGTCGATGCTGGCGAGCTCGCTCGGCATGCTGCCGTCGGCGTCGCTTGGCGACACGAAGCGCGGCCTCTATGAGCCTATCCATGGCTCCGCGCCCGATATCGCCGGCAAAGGCATCGCGAATCCGTATGGAACGATCTTCAGTGTCGCGATGCTGCTGCGGCACTCGCTCGAGCTTACTAAAGAAGCCGATGCGCTCGATGCCGCTGCGATTCGTGCGATGGAAGCCGGCGCTCGTACTCCCGATATCGCTGGTGCCGGCACCAAGCGCACAACGCGCGAGGTCGGCGACGCGGTGATCGCGGCATTGCTGTCGGCCTAGGCGTTCGCATAGGTATAGCTCTACCAAGGAACCGTGCGGCCGAGATAGTCCAGATACCGCAAACCCGCCCTGCCCCGCACGGAAAGCAGCGTGCGCACCAGGCCGGGGATGCTTTCCTCGATGCTCAGGCGCCCATCCGCGCCGCCCATGTCAGTACGAACCCAGCCCGGCGCCATCAACACCAGCGCACGGGAATCCCCGGAGTGGCGCGCCGCGAAGCTCCGCATGAAGGTATTGAGCGCCGCCTTGCTTCCGCGATACACCTCGCGCATGCCGTTCGTGTTGTTGGTCACGCTGCCCTGGCCTGACGACATCACTCCGATCGTGCCTTCCGGCGTAACGAGGTCATGCAGAGCCTCCACTACGCGCATCGGGCTCAGAGCATTCGTCACCATCACCCGAACGAACTCCTCCGTCGTCACCTCGCCGAGGGTCTCGTTCGGATCGTTGGTCACGCCCGCATTCACAAACAGCATGTCGAATGCTCTGCCCGCGAGACCGGAGCGTAGTGCGACGATCTGATTCACCCTGGTGATATCGACGGTCTCGATTTCGATGCGCCCGGCCGAGGCATCCGCAAGATCATGCAGTTTGGTGCGTGCCGTTCCGCGCACGGTGCCCACGACACCCCAGCCCTGTTTCAGAAACTCCTCGGCCATCGCGTAGCCGAGACCGCGCGAGGCGCCGATGAGCAGCAGGTTCTTTTGTTCGGTAGGTGTCGACATGATGAGGTGGAGTTATATCGATCCCGCGGCTGCGGCGGTAGACGCACGGGATGCATTGAATACCTGCGTTGCGCGCCACGCCCGGCGCGGATAACGTGAAAGGCATGACTCGGTGGTGAATACAGCTATGGCTGATACGGACCTGAATCTGCTCACCGCGCTCGACGCGCTGCTGGCGGAAGGCAGCGTGGCCGGTGCCGCTCGTCGCCTCAACTTGAGCGCGTCCGCAATGAGCAGGACGCTGGCGCGCCTTCGCGCGGCGACCGGCGATCCCCTGCTGGTGCGTGCCGGGCGTGGCCTGGTTCCCACGCCGCGTGCAACGGAGTTACGCGGTCGCGTTCGGGAGCTGGCGCAAGAGGTGCAGGCAGTGCTTCGGCCTGCAGCGGGAAGTGCGCGCGTGCCGGCCACGAACCGGGTGTTCACCATTCGCGCCAATGAAGGATTCATCGAGCTCTTTGCCGCCCCGCTCGTGAACGCCGTGTGGGAACGCGCTCCGGGCGTGCGTCTGCGTTTCGCGCCCAAGCCCGACAAGGATGCGCGGCCCTTGCGGGAGGGGCTCGCCGACCTGGAAATCGGCGTCGTCGGAGAGACCGCGCCGGAGTTACGCGTGCAGCGGCTATTCCGCGACCGATTCGTGGGTGTCGTCCGTAGCGGCCATCCGCTGTTGGCGATCGGCGAAGTCACGCCCGACAGATACGCCGCGTGGGGTCACGTCGTGGCCTCGAGGCGAGGACGCGCGGAAGGTCCCGTCGACGACGATCTGAAGGCGCTAGGCCTCGCACGCACCATCGTCGCGATAGTGCCGGGCTTTCCAGCGGCCGTGCGGGTTGCGCGTAGCTCGGACCTGGTAGCGCTGGTGACGCGGTCGTTCTTGCGAAGCCTCCGCGACGACGGCGGCCAAGGCGTGGTGAGCTTTGCGCTTCCTGTTCGCACTCCCGACATCACCGTTTCCCAGATGTGGCATCCGCGCATGAATGCCGATCCTGGTCATCGATGGCTGCGCCGGCTCGTGCTGGATGTTTGCGGAGAGAGCGTGAGCCGGTGAAATACGCGTCAGGCGTTGGCGCGGAAGCGGCGACGGGCGAAGCCAGCGAGGCTTGCGATTCCCGACATCAGCAACCAGGCACCGGCAGGAAGCGGCACTGGCGCGGGCAACGTGCCTGCGAACGCGATGCCATGAAACTCGGTGTGACCGTACGGATCGCCGCCCATGCCGCCATACGACCCGGTGATGAGCTGCCCGTCCATCGCGCCGAATCCACCGGTCACGCCTGCGAGCGGCGCGAGAATGGAACCCGCCGGATTCTTGCTGCCCGTCAGCGTCACCGACGTCGCGTTGATGAAGTTGTAGAGCACGTACGCGGAGCTGATGCCCGTGAGGTTCACGTTGCCGTTCTGGAAGACGGCGTTGTTGCCCGTGACGTTGATGAGCACCGTCGAGCCCGTCGGCGCCGCGATGTTGACGGCATTCGTGCTGGTGAGATCCGCCGCCGAAAGCGTGAACACGTTGAGCGTGCTGCTCGTGCCGTTCAGGTTGAGCGTGCCGAAAGAAATCGAGGACGTGCCGTTCGCCCCGAGCCCGCCCAGCGACAGTGAGAGCGACTCGTACTGCAGTTCCGCGGCGGAGAAATCCACCAGGGTCTGGCCGAACGTGCCACCCGTCGCCGTGAAAGACGTGCGATTGATCGCGCCGCCGACGTAGAGGGCGCCGTTCTGCCCCTGCCCTACGCCACCATTAGTCGCCGTGAGATTGCCACCCACGACGAGCCGCGCCGAATTGGGATTCAGAGAAGGATTGCCGGCGATGGCCGAGGCGACCGAGTAGTTCTGCAGGCTGACGTCGCCGCCGGCCGCGAGGTTGCCACCGGAGTCCGTGCTCTGCGAGGAGAAATTGCCCGAGCCGAACACGAATACACCGTAATCGGCGGCTGGCCCGACGATGGCTGCACTGGCGGCAGCGGATGCGACGACAAAGATCGACCCCATCGCCAACTTCGGTAGCAGCTTCATGAAGAGCCTTCCTATGGACCGGATGATCTACGGGAAGCATTGTTATCGTCGACTTATGACAAACAGCGGACAGAAGCGTGAAACGCGAGCGGGGCTGCAACTCTAGCAGCGAGACGGCATTGCTTCAGACCCCGTCGCCCAAGACGGGCGCGGGTGCTGGCCGCGCTCACACTTCGCGCACGCCAATCGCCGGATCGCTCACACCGTGCTCGCCGGTTTCCAAGCGTCCCGCGAGCCGCCGCATAAAAGGCGTGGGCGCCGTTGAAGCGATCGTGAGGTCATACCAGTTGTGGCTGCTCTCCAGCGACCAGCTCCGCCGAAACCTTCGGCCCGCCGCCACAGTGAACGACCACGGATCGCCGCTGCCATACACGCTGTTGTAAACGGTGAACTCTCGCGAGACTCGCGAAGCGTTCGACACGACGAGGCGAATACCGCGCGCCGCCTTGTCATATCGTATTTCGACGGCGGTTTCTTCCCGAGCTTCGCCAGCTGCGGTTCTACCGCGAAACTCCCGCAGGAACCCGTTGGGGCCACAAACCCACAGGTCGTATTCATTCCCCGCGCTTACCGAGGCGAACTGCCACGCGTCACTGATCGACTTGCCGGCCTCCACAGTGTATCGCCGCGGAATCCGCTCCAATTGCAGCTTGTCGTACACCTGGAACACGGCGCCAACCTTCCCGGAGTTGCGGAAAGTCAGGGTGAGCGCGCCGTTCGCGTCGCTGCCCGCGCTTACATCCAGTTCGTAGGGTAACGCGCGTGACGGGCGCGTCCCCGCTTCCTGAAACAGCGCCTCCGGCGTTGCCGGCGCCGCCGGCTTCGGCAGTTGCTCGTGCCGCGACACCCGCGCAACGGAGTCATGCATATCCGGCAGCGTCGGCATCGCGGACACTTCCGGATGTTCGAAGTCGAACGCGGAGGTCAGATCGCCGCAGACCGCGCGATGCCACGGGCTGATCGCCGGCACCGTGACCCCGAAGCGCACCTCGAGGAATCGCCCGACGGAGGTGTGATCGAACACCTGCGAGTTGACCCACCCGCCCTTGCTCCACGGCGAAATCACATACATGGGAACGCGCGGACCGAGCCCCCACGGTCGAACGGTGCCGCTGATGACATCCCGTTTGTCGATGTGCTCGCGCTCCGGATCGACGAAATACTCGCCGCTCAGGTCGAGCGTGGCCTTCCCGGCCATTGTTCCGTCCGCGTTGTAGGAAGGCGGCGCTGGCGGCGGCGCATGGTCGAATAGCCCGTCGTTCTCATCAAAGCACAGAAACAGCACCGTGCTCGCCCACACTTCCGGATTGCTCGTGAGTGCTTCAAGCACGCGCGCCGTGAACTCGCCGCCCTGATACGGGCTCGACGGCAGCGGATGCTCCGACCAGTCCATCGGTGGCAGAACCCACGAAACCTCGGGCAGCGTGCCCTTCTTCACGTCGTCCGCGAGCTGCTCCAGCGACCAGTGACTCATGCCGTTCTCATAGACGGCCGAGCCGGCCTTGCAGCTGCGGAAGCTTTCGAACGCGAGGCACCCATGCATCGCGCCCGTCCAGTTATCGTTCGGGTCCTGATAAATGCGCCAGGAAACCCCTGCGTCCCGCAGCACATCCGGAATCGTCGGCCACTTGAACGCCGAGCCGGCATACGTGTAGCCAGGTTCGGGCAGCCTGCCTTCGATCCAGCAGCGCAAGTTGTTCGGCTCCGAGTCCGAATCCGTGCAGTTGCGCCCTTCCGCACGCAACTGCGGATTGAAGTTGGAGCCCGACCAGAAAACGATGCGATTGGGGTCCGTGCCCGTCGTTACCGAGCAATGGTAGGCGTCGCAAATCGTGAATGCCTCCGCCAGCGCAAACTGAAACGGAATGTCATCCCGCTGGTAGTGCCCCATCGAAATCGGCTTCTTGTACTTCGGCCAGAATCCGAACTTGCCTTGATTCCACGCGGCCTGGGCGTCTCCGAACGAGTGCGGCGTCACCGGAACACGAATCGCGCTGGTGGTCTTCGTGTCGAGGTGAAACGGCGGAATCTCCTTCTCCCCATCCGACTGAAACCAAACCGGCTTGCCGCTCGCGAGCGGAATCGGATGCCGATCCCCAAACCCGCGCACGCCGCGCAGGGTTCCGAAGTAGTGATCGAAAGAGCGGTTCTCCTGCATCAGGATAACGACGTGCTTCACATCCTTGATGGTCCCCGTGCGCACTGCCGCCGGTATCTCCAGCGCGCGGCTCACACAAGCGGGCAACGCCGCTATCGCAGCCCCCGCCGCCGCGGTCCGCGCCGTGAGCGCCAGGAATCGGCGCCGCGTCTCGTCTGCCATCGTCGTCTCTCCGCGCGTGGCGTCTGTCCACGCAAAATTACGCCGTCCACCTTGGGCCACGCCACACCTCCTCCATGAGCCGCTCGTCCTTGAGCGAATCGTCCGTGGGAATCGTCGGGCCGCTACCGGTCAGACGTACCGCGCCCGCACTCGCGCCGAGATCTGGTCCAGCGCAAAGACCGTCAGAAAAATGATCACGAGAATCGTCCCGACATGCCCGTAGTTATAGATGTCGTAACGTCCCTTGAGCTCCTGCCCGATCCCGCCCGCGCCGACGATGCCGATCACCGTCGCCATGCGAACGTTCCGGTCCAGAATGTAGAGCGTGTAAGCGATGTACTGCGGGATCACCTGAGGGATCACCGCCGTCCACAGCGTCTTCACCTTGTTCGCGCCGATGGCGCGCATTGCCTCCTGCGGCTTGTCGTCGGCGTTCTCAATGTCTTCGGCGTAGAACTTTCCGAGGAAGCCGGCCGCATGAATCCCCAGCGCAAGGACGCCCGCAATCGGGCCGAAGCCGAACGCCAGCACCAGGAACAGCGCACTGATCAGCTCCGGCACCGACCGAAAAAGACTCACTGCGCCACGCGCCAGGGCGTACGTCGCCCGGTTTGGCGAGTAGTTTCGTGCGCTGAAAAATGCGAGCGGCACGGAAAAGAGGATGGCGATGACTGTTCCCCATAGCCCGAGCTCCAGTGTTTCGAGCATCTTGCGCAACACGTGCATGAGGTAGCCCACCGGCTCCACCAGCACTTCGCGCGTTTCGTGCCGTTCTTCCATCTGCAGGGTGTCGGGGTTGAGGCGCTGTTCCGTGTGCGCTTCGGTCTCGACGTGCGCAAGCCACGGCAGGTGGTTGCGATCGAAGTTCTCGATACGAGAAACGGGTGTGCGCTCGGCGATCACGATCGGAAAGAGCGACGTGGCGATCTTCGTCAGGCCCGAGCCGACCTGCGATTCTTCACGCAACCCCACCGCGCTCATCGCCGCTTCGCCACCCAGGTGAAGCATGCGCCCGATTTCGACGCGGGAGCCCGTGTAGACGAGCAGCGCCAAAACAAGCGCGGCGTAGATGACCATCCGCGCGTTATAAGGTGGTCGCAGTTCCCATTCTTTGAGGGCCGCCGGAGAGCCGCTCACGCCACCGCCCCCGTGCGAGCTTCGGTCGTCACCGCATCGGCTGCCTTGCGAGGTTCGGTCGTCACCGCGTCCGCTGCCTTGCGAGGTTCGGCCATCGTCGCATCGGCCACCACCGCGCGAGTCGCAGTCACGCCCGCGTTCTCCGCCTGAACGCGCGTCAATCGGCCCGTACGTGTCGCATCCGTGCCATAAACGCGATCGACCACGCTGTCAGTGAACGCGCCCGGCGCCCCATCGAACGCAACCACTCCCTGCCGGAGCGCAATGATGCGATCCCCAAACTCCCGCGCCAAATCGATCTGGTGAAGGCTGCAAAGCACCGTCGTCCGCCGCTGTTGCGACTCGCGCTTCAATAGTTCAAGCGTCTCGCGGCTGATGCGCGGGTCGAGACTCGCGACCGGCTCATCCGCCAGCATGACGATCGGATCGAGCATGAACGCTCGCGCAATCCCCACGCGCTGCTGCTGCCCGCCGGACAACGTCGACACGCGCCTCTGCAAGTGTTTGGACTCGAGCCCGACATCCGCGAGCAGCTCGCAAGCCTTGTCCCGAAAATGCTTCGGATACCACTGAAGCAGAACCCGCCACGTAGGCACCGCCGGCGATGCGCCCGACAGCACGTTCGCCGCCACACTCGCGCGCGTCACGAGGTTGAACTGCTGATGAATCATCGCCATTCGCGGCCGCAGGGTACGAAGCGTGCGCGTCGTCAGCTCCGTACCCGCGATCTCCACGCGCCCGCGCCCGGCGGTGACGAGCCCGTTCACCGCGCGCAGAAGAGTCGACTTCCCGGCGCCCGAAGGCCCCAGCACGACGCAGAACTGCCCGCGCGGCACGCTGAGACGAACATCGCGCAGCGCCTGCGTGCCGTCCGCGAACCGCACATCGAGGTCGCGGAACTCGATTGCCGGCGCTTCGGACCTCGAGGAGTTGTCAGTCGTCAACACTCGCTCCTCAACGCTCGCCGGACCGCTTGATGACTTGCGCCTTGATGTCGTCCGTCACCAGCGCAAGCTTCTGTGCCGCCACGCCGAACTCCTGTTCGGAGAAGTTCGCGTTGTAGCGATCCACCCGCTTGCCGCCGTAGCCGCGAATCATCTCCGGGGTGATGCCGGGCGCCTGATGCACGGTGTTGAACGCATCCTTCAATTTCTTCTTCAGGGCTTCGGGCAGCTTCGTGTTGAGCGCCAGCGGCGGGTAGGGAATCGCGATGCTCTTCACGACCACTTTGAACCTGGTCGGATCAACCTGGCCTTCGCGCACGGCCTTCTCATAGGAGTCGAACGAGAGGCAGGCGACGTCCACCTGACCCTGCTCGAGCGCCGCGATACTGTTGGCGTGGCTTCCCGTCATGCGGATCTTGCCGAGGTCTCTCACCGGGTCGAGACCCGCTTCGATCATCATCGCCATCTGGAAGGTGAAGCTCGAGGCGGAGTTCACGTCGCCGAAGGCCACGCTCTTGCCCTTCAGATCCTGGATGCCGGAGAGGGGCGAGCTTCTCGCCGCGAACATCCCGGCATAGTAGACGGACTGCCCACCCTCTACCGCTACTGCAAGGAGTTGCGCGCAGCCCCGGCCGTGCGCCTGGACATATGCCACCGGCCCGAAAAAAGCGACTTCGACCAGGTTGTTGCACATGGCCTCGACCACGGCGCCATAGCTCTGCCCCACCGCGATCTCGAATTGCAGGCCGGTCATGCGGGACACGGCGTTGAAGACTGGCTGGTAGTCGGCCTTGGTGCCGGTCTCGGTGCCGCCGTCCGCCGGAATGAGCATCACGCGCAAGGGATGTTCGCGTGTGCCGTCGTGAACCTCTCCCGCGAGGCTGGGCCCGGAGAGGACCAGCGCCGTGAGGAACGCGAGAATACGGAAGATCATCTGAGTCTCCTTGCCATCGGGGCCCGAACGGCCACCCAGTGCCCGGGGTCGCGAAGTTGTTCGAATCGCTCGAATACCAGGGGCGCGCGCATCGCGGTCTCGCTGTCATACCCGCCGGCGAACATCCAGCAATCGATCCCGGCCGCCTGCGCGCAACGCAGATCGATGCTGCTATCGCCGATGAGCACGGTTCGCGACCGCGACACACCGGACTGAAAAGCAGCGTGATGCAGCGGCTCGGGGTGTGGCTTCGCCCATCCCGTCGAATCGGGGCCCACGATGACGGGAAACCATTGCAACAGTTGCAGTTCGGTCAGCAGGCGCCGGCTCATCGCTTCGGGTTTGTTGGAGCACACCGCCATCTGCACGCCGCGTGCGTGCAGCCACTGCAGCGTCTCTTCGACGCCTTCGTAGGGCCTGGAATGCCGCGCGATTCTGGCGGCGTAAGCGCGCAGGTAGCGATCGCTGAAGTGCGCGGCCGTGCCCTCGTCCGCAGCGGCATCACCCAGCACCGCCTTCGCCATCGCATGCATTCCCAGGTGCAAGGCGCCGGCGGCGCGATTGCGGGCAACGGGATCGAGCGCCGCCGGCAAGGCCGCGTCGTCGAGCGCTTCGATGAGATCACGCCGGGTATCCACGAGCGTACCGTCGAGATCGAATACCGCCAGGTGCCACGGGCCGTGCGCGGTGGCCTGGCCCGTATTTGAAAAAAAGGTCGTCGACATCGGGGAGCGATTCTCGGCCGCCGGAATGACCGGTATATTAATGAGCGTCGACGATATTTAGAGTTGTATAGGTTTCATCTATGAGCACCCTCGCCCGTCTTCGCGCTTTCCATCACGCCGCTCGCGAAGGTTCGATGATGGGCGCGGCACGCGTCCTCGACATCAGCCAGCCCACGGTGTCGGCGCTCGTTGCGCGGCTGGAGCGCGAGCACGGCGCGGAGTTGTTCTTCCGGCGCGGTCGGCGGCTCGAGCTCAGTCCGCTCGGTACACAGCTTCTCGAGGTCACGCATCGCCTGTTCGAGCTCGAACAGGAAGCGGAGGAATTGCTCGAGGCGGGCAGCGGGTTGACGCGCGGACTGTTGCGCGTGAGCGCGGTCGGCCCGTTCAACGTGATGCCGATCCTTGCCGCGTTTCTCAGTCGCTATCCCGGCATGCGCGTACGTATGAACGTTGGCGATTCACGCGAGGTCGTGGAAAGGATCCTCGGCTACAACTCGGATGTCGGGGTGCTCGTGCACGCCGAACCGGATCCGCGCCTGCATCTGTTGCCGCTGCGGAAGCAACCGGTGGTGATCATGGCGCCGAGCGCTCATCCGCTGGCGCGCCGGCGCAGCCTGCGGCTGCGGGATCTCGAAGGGCAGTCGCTGATCATGCGGGAGGCGGGCTCGACGACGCGCAGCGTTCTCGAGAAAGCGCTGAGCGCCGCGGGAGTGCGCGTGAAGGTGGCGATAGAGATCGGCAGTCGCGAATCGATTCGGGAAGCGGTTGCCGCCGGTATCGGGCTTGGCGCGGTGTCCGGGATCGCGTTCATTCCCGATTCGCGCATCGTCGCGCTGCCGATCGATGATGCGCAGATTTACACGCACTCGCACATCATTTGTCTGGACGAGCGGCGCTCGTCGCGCGTGATTGCGGCGTTTCTGCTGGAAGCGAGGTCGGTGGCGGAAAATTTCGCGCGCGCTGCTCCTGGCCGACCAACGATTGAGGGTCGCTCGGAAGAAGCCCTCAATCGCCGGGCGGCTAAGAAGAGGCCTCGCACGACGCGCGGCTAGTGCAATTAGCGGCGGAGGGCGCCGAGGGGCCAGAAGGCCCACGCCAGAAGACCAAGGCCAGAAGACCAAGGCTAGAAGGTCATGGCTAGAAGGCCACGCGTCCCATCGCGCTTCAACGCGCGACGGGACGCGACAGCGTCACTTCAGATTCAGGCCGCGGTCGCGGCCGTTTGCAGCGCGTGCTTCGCCAGAACCGCTTCGGCTCGCTCCAGACCCGCCGCGAGATCCGCCTGCAGGTCTTCGAGCGCTTCGATACCGACCGACAGTCGCAACAGCCCATCGCAAAGCCCTGCCGTCTGGCGCGCCACTGGATCCATCGCGGCGTGAGTCATCGTCGCGGGATGCGCAACGAGGCTCTCGACACCACCAAGCGATTCGGCAAGCGAGAAGCACTGCAGGCCATCCACGAACGCGCGAACGCCATCGTGTCCGCCCGCAATCTCCAGCGTCACGATTGCGCCGAAACCGCTTTGCTGGCGGCGCGCGACGTCGTAACCCGGATGCGTCGGCAAGCCGGGGTAGTACACCTTCTTCACGACGGGCTGCGTCTGCAGCCACTGCGCGAGACCCAACGCATTCTTGCCATGCGCATCGAGCCGCACGTGAAGCGTGCGCAGTCCGCGCAACGTCAGGAAGCTGTCGAACGGCGCGCCCGTGAGGCCGAGGCAGTTGGCCCACCAGATCAACTGGTCATGCAGCGCCTTGTCTTTCGCAACGACGGCGCCACCGACCACGTCGCTGTGGCCGTTGAGATACTTCGTGGTCGAATGGAGCACGAGATCCGCGCCGAGCTTCAGCGGCTGCTGCCAGGCCGGCGAGAGGAACGTGTTGTCCACGACCACGAGCGCGCCCGCGGCCTTGCCCAACGCCGCGATCTTCTCGACGTCCGTGATGCGCAGGAGCGGGTTGCTCGGCGTCTCGATCCACAGCAGCGCGGCCGGCTTCGACAGCGCTTCGCGAACCGCGGCATCGTCGTTGAAATTGATGAACTCGACCTGGCGCTCACCGCGCTGATTCCACGCGTTGAAAAGCCGGTACGTTCCGCCGTAGCAGTCGTGGGGCGCAACGATGCGCGAGCCGGCGGGAATCAGATACCCGACCAGCGTGATCGCCGACATGCCCGTCGAAGTCACGACGGCGCCGGCACCCTCTTCCAGCTCCGCCAGCGCGTTGGCGAGCAGATCGCGGGTGGGATTGCCCGAGCGCGTGTAGTCGTACGCGCGCTTTTCGCCGAAACCGCGGAACGCAAACGTTGACGTGAGATGAATGGGCGGAACGACGGCGCCCGTCTCATCGCACTCGAGCCCGGAGCGCACGACCTGCGTGCGCTGGTGCAATTCACTCTTGTCGTTCTTGATCGGACCGCCGCTCATGCCGTCACTCCGATTGCGGCGTTGAAGATGGGACGCAACTGTTCGCACTCCTTCAGGAAAGCATCATGACCGTATACAGAAGAGATCTCGTGCAGGCGGCCCGCGGGCAGCCTCGCTACCATCGTGCGAACGTCGCCGAGCGGCACGAGTTGGTCTTCACGAATGGCGACCGCCGCGGTGGGCACGAAGATGCGCGACGCCTCTACGCGATGCAGGTCGATGGATTCGGAAAGACAAAGAAACGATTCGGGACGCGTCCGCGCGGCGTAATCCGCGCCGCGCGCGAAGAGATAGTCCTCGACCGGGAAGACGAAGCCCTGCTCGCCCTGCGTGGCCGCGCCGCCGAAGCGCGCGGCGAACTCCTCGCTGCTGCGGTAGGTGGACATGGCGAGCGCGCGTGCGAGCTGCACACCTTCCTTCGACTTGCCGACATCGAGGCCGAAGCGAACGATGCGACGCTGAACGCTGCGCCAGGCTGTCGCCATCGGGTGCGCACGATCCGCTGCGCCGATCACGAGCAGCTGTGAAACGCGCTCCGGATACCGCTCGCCAAACGCGAGCGCCACCATGCCGCCATACGAACCACCGGCAATTGCGCGCAGTGATTTGATGTTGAGGTGATCGAGCAGCGCGACGAGCACCGCGGCCTGGTCGTAGCTCGAAATCGTGGGGAACGCTTCGCCTTCGCGCGGCCCCGTGGTATCGCCGCTGCCGCCGAGAAAATCGAAGCCGAGCACGCGGACGCGGTTCGAATCGAGCGGGCAGCCGGCGCCGGCGATCTGGCCCCACCAGCTATGCTTGGGATCTTCGGTCGTGCACGCGCGCCGATTGGCGGAGATACCGCCCAGCGCGCAGACCACCGGCGCATCCTCCGGCCCGACGAGGCGCCACGCGATATGCACGTTCGCAAGCTTGCCGCCGTGATGAAGCGGCATCTCGCCCGACATCTCCAGCACGCCCTCATGGGCGATGATGTCCGCATCGACGGCATGCGCGGGCGCACGACCGTGGGTCTGGTTCGAACCAGAACGGGACTTGCTGGGGACGGACTTGAGCGAGGCGTTCATTCGGATGCTCCGCGGTCAAAAGCCAAAAACGGCTCATCGTGACTCGCAGAGCACCCGCGGTGAGGCGGGCTTGGGCTATGTCCATCATCCGCTTGCACGGACGCTACACAACCTGCTCATCTGCCGATCCCTCCTGGTGTAAGCCAAGGGGAGCGCAGGAGTTGGCACCTTGTCCAGACGGGTTAAGTCTGGCGGTTGCCCCGGCTTCAAAGGGCCTTTTCCCTCAGCCGGTCTCGATGAGTGGCGCGCAGTCTAGGGTTAGGGGCGGCGATGCGTCAATGATTTGCCTCTTAGGACATCGTTTTCTGTTATTGAGGGCTTCCGAAGCCTTATTCCTCGACGCCAGAGAGTGGCGGAGCCACCTCCTCCAGCGACCGCCGCTCGGCGGGCACCGCCAGCCACCAGGCAAGGATCCCCGCGAAAAGCATGAGGCCAGCTCCAAAGGCATAGCCCCCGGCGATCGAGGCCGGCTTGCCGCTGCCAATCAGCGTCCCGAAAACCCACGGCGCGGCGACGCCTCCCAGGCCCGTGCCCAACGCGTAGAAAACCGCAATCGCAAGCCCCCGCACTTCGAGCGGAAAGCTTTCGCTCACGGTGAGGTAAGCCGAGCTCGCCGCGCAGGATGCGAAGAAGAACACCGCCGAAAACGCAGCCGTAAGCGTAATCGCCGTAAGCGCCCCGTTCAGAAACAGAAGCGCCGTCGCTCCGAGCAGCAACCCCGAAATCACATACGTCCCCGCGATCATCCGCCGTCGCCCCCAGTGGTCGAACAGCCACCCGAGCACGAGCGGGCCCGTGAAGTTCGAGAGGGCGAATGGCACGATGTACAGGCCCGTTTCGTTACCCGGCACCTGGAAGAAAGTCGCCAGCACGAGCGCGAACGTGAAGAAGATGGCGTTGTAGAAGAACGCCTGCGCCGCCATGAGCACGAGGCCCAGCACGGCGCGCCTGGGGTAGAGCCGGAACAGCGACACGGCGAGGTCGACCAGATTGGCGGCGCGGTGCCGGGCATGCAGCCGGATGCGAGGCGCGGGTCCCGACTCCATCGTTTCCGCCCTGCTCTCGATGCTCTCGACGATTCGCTCCGCTTCATCGACACGGCCGTGGATCATCAGCCAGCGCGGGCTTTCCGGCAGGAAGCGCCTGAACACAAGCACCACCGCGCCCAGCACGGCCCCGATCCCGAATGCGATTCGCCAGCCGATATCGGCGGGAAAGCGCCCAGGCGCGAGCAGAATCAGCGTGCCGAGCGACCCGAGCAGCGCTCCGAGCCAGAAGCTCCCGTTGATCGCAAGGTCGGTGCGGCCCCGATAGCGCGCCGGGATCAGCTCCTGAATCGCCGAGTTGATGGCGACGTACTCCCCGCCAATCCCGCAGCCCGTCAGGAATCGGAACAGCGCGAACACCCCAAACGATGGCGCAAAAGCCGTCGCCGCCGTCGCGACCAGATAGAGCCCGAGGGTTATGAAAAAGAGCTTTCGCCGGCCCAGGAGATCGGTCAGCCAGCCGAACACCAGAGCGCCGATCACCGCCCCCGCAAGGTACGCGCTGGCCGAGGCTCCAACCTCGGAGTCGGTGAGCTGAAGGAGCGGGCTCTCCTCGAGCGCGGTCGAGACCGCTCCCGCGAGCGTGACCTCGAGCCCGTCCAGAACCCAGGTGATGCCGAGCGCGGCCACCACGAGCCAGTGAAAGCGGCTCCAGCGCAGCCGATCCAGCCGCGCCGGCACGTCCGTCTCGATGATGCGCGCCCCGTCCATGCCGGCGCCGTCGCATGCGCCGTGCCCGGCGCGGACCCGCTGGCGGCCCGGCCCGCCGTCGTGGTAACGTACTAGCGCGCTAGTACATTGGAACGTCATGAAAACCCACCGCAACGTCACCCCGCGCCAGGAAGTGCTGGCGGAAAAGAAGCTGTTCTCCGCAGTGGCGGCCCTGCGCTCGCCCGAGGAGTGCAAAGCCTTCTTCAGGGACCTGTGCACGCCCGCCGAGATCCAGGCGATGGCGGATCGCTGGGCGGTGGTGGAGTTCCTGCGGAAGGGCCTGCCCTACCGCGAAATCCACCGGCTCACCGGTGTCAGTGTGACGACCATCGGGCGTGTCGCCCGGTTCGTCGTGACGGGTAATGGCGGCTACCAGCTCGCCGCTCAACGAATCGAAGGTCACGGCAAACGCAATGGCGAAGTTCCCCGCAAGCTCGAGGTCGCCCGCCATGGATGACACGCGCCTCAAACTGGCCGTCCAGAAGTCTGGCCGCCTCACCGACCCGTCGCTCGACCTGCTGGTTCGCTGCGGTCTCAAGATATCGCGCGGCAAGGACCAGCTCATGGCGTACGGCGAGAACATGCCGCTCGACGTGCTGTTCGTGCGCGACGACGACATTCCGGATCTCGTGCAGGAAGACGTGTGCGACCTTGGCCTCGTCGGGCTCAACGTGCTCGAGGAGAAACGGCTGGAGCTCGCCGCGCAAGGCACCCAGGCGCGCTTCAAGCAGCTGCGCACGCTGGATTTCGGGCGTTGCCGGCTGGCGCTCGCCGTGCCGGATGGCTTCACTTACGAAGGGGCCGCGTCGCTGCGCGGCCGGCGCATCGCCACGACATACCCGTTCACGCTCGCGAACTATCTGCGCGAGCGCGACGTGAAGGCGGACATCGTCACGCTCTCCGGCGCGGTGGAAATCGCGCCGCGCCTCGGCCGCGCGGACCTCATCTGCGATCTCGTCTCGACCGGCTCCACGCTCCAGGCCAATCACCTGAAGGAAGTAGAGACGGTGATGGAGAGCTACGCCGCGATCATCCGTACGCCACTCGACCTCCCGCCCGCGAAAGACGAATGGGTGGAACGCATGCTCATGCGCATCGATGGCGTTCAGCAGGTTCGCGAGAGCAAGTACATCATGCTGCATGCGCCACGCTCGGCGTTGGCGGAGATTCGCCGTCTGCTGCCCGGCAGTGAATATCCCACGATCATCCCGCTCGAAGGCTCACCGGACAAAGTGGCGATCCATGCCGTGTGCCGCGAGAACGTGTTCTGGGAAACCCTCGAAAGCCTGAAGAAAGCCGGCGCGAGCGCCCTGCTCGTGTTGCCGGTCGAGAAGATGCTCGCCTGACATGAAGATTTTCGATTGGAACAAGCTCGACTCCGAGGGCCGTCGCGCGGTGCTCGCACGTCCCGCGCAGGAGGCTCGCCAGGACATCCTGACCAGCACGCGCGAGATCGTTGAGACGGTTCGGCGCGACGGAGATGCGGCGCTTCGCGCCTACACGCTCCAGTTCGACAAAGTCGAATTGCACGATCTCGCAGTCAGCAAGGGAGAATTTTCCGCAGCCCGCAAGACGCTCACGGCGAAACAGATCGCCGCGATCGAGCGCGCCATCGAGAACGTGCGCGCCTTTCACGAGGCGCAGCTTCCCGCACCGCTCTCGATCGAGACGATGCCCGGTGTTCGCTGTGAGCGGGTGATTCGGCCGATCCCCGCAGTGGGACTCTACATTCCGGCTGGAACGGCGCCCTTGCCGTCCGCCGTCATCATGAGTGCTGTGCCGGCGCGGCTCGTCGGCTGCCCGAAGCGGGTGCTGTGCACGTCGCCGACGACGAATGGCGGAGCCAATCCCGCTGTGCTCGTGGCGGCCGAGCTGTGCGGCGTCGAAACGGTATTCAAGGTAGGCGGCGCGCATTCGATCGCCGCCATGGCCTACGGCACTCAGAGCGTGCCGAAGGTCGACAAGATTTTCGGGCCGGGTAGCGCGCGTGTGACGGCGGCGAAGCAGATAGTCGCCGCCGACCCGGCGGGTGCCGCGCTCGACCTGCCCGCGGGCCCGTCGGAAGTGCTGGTTATCGCGGACGAGACAGCGCGGCCGGATCTCGTCGCCGCCGATCTGCTCGCGCAGGCGGAGCACGACACCACGGCTCAGGCGATCCTCGTCACGACATCGGCGGAGCTTGCGAAGGCCGCGGTCGCTGCCGTCGAGTCGCAGATGCGCGAACTGTCTCGACGCGAGATCCTCGAGAGGTCGATCGCCAGCAGCCGCTGCATCGTCGTCCCCGATATGGAAACCGCCATTGCGGTCTCGAACGACTATGCCCCGGAACATCTGATCCTTCAGGTGCGCGAATCACGCCAGTGGCTGCCGCAGATCCAGAACGCAGGCTCAGTGTTCCTGGGCCAGTGGACGCCCGAGCCGATGGGCGACTACTGCTCCGGCACGAACCACGTGCTGCCGACGTATGGTTACGCGCGTGCTTACAGCGGTCTCTCGGTCATCGACTTCGTGAAGCGCATGACGGTTCAGGAGCTGACGCCGGATGGCCTGCGCTCGCTCGGCCCCACGGCCGTGACGCTCGCGGACCTTGAAGGTCTCGACGCGCACGCCAGCGCCGTAAGCCGGCGTCTAGCACTGCTAGGCGGTGAGCAATGAGCTGGATCAGCGACATCGCACGCCCCGAGATCGTTGCCCTCAAGCCGTACGAACACGCATCGTGGGAGCCGCATCTCGAACGCATGCATGCCAACGAGTTGCCGTGGCGTTCGGATGCTGACCAGAGCGATGCCGGCCTCAATCGCTACCCGGAGCCGCAGCCGAAAGAGCTGGTGGCGCGCCTCGCCTCGCTTTACGGGGTTGCGAAGGAGCAGTTGCTCGTCGGACGCGGCAGCGATGAAGGCATCGACCTCCTCTGCCGTTCGTTCTGTCGCGCGGGCCAGGATTCGATCCTCGTCTGCCCGCCGACGTTCGGCATGTATTCCGTGATGGCGCACGTGCAGGGCGCGGGCGTCGTCACCGTGCCGTTGAAGGTGAACGAGAACTTCGCGCTCGACACGGACGAAGTGCTGCGCCAGTGCACGCCGAACGTGAAGGTGCTGTTCCTGTGCTCGCCGAACAATCCGACAGGCAATACGATTCCGGCGGACGTGATCCTGCACATCGCAAATCGGCTCGAGGGCCGGTCGATTGTCGTCGTGGATGAAGCGTACGTCGAGTTCTCGGACTCTCCGAGCCTGATCCCGCGCCTGGGCTCGCTGCCGCAGCTCGCGATCATGCGCACGCTGTCTAAGGCGCACGGCCTTGCCGGGGCGCGGTGTGGCACGCTCATCGCGAACCCGGAGATCATCACGCTACTGCGCAAGGTCATTCACCCGTACGCCATCACACAGATGACGGTCGAAGCGGCGATGAATGTTCTGCAGCCTTCGCAGCTGTCGCTCCTGAAGGAGCGTATCGCTTCGATCAAGTCGGAGCGACAACGCATGTTCGAGGCTTTAGGGAAACTCACGGCGGTGAAGCGCGCGTGGCCGAGCGATGGCAACTTTCTTCTCGCCGAATTTGCCGACCCGGATCGTGCGCTGAAGAGCTCGCGGGCCGCGAATCTGCTGATCCGCGAAGTACGTGCGCAGTTCGGTCTGCCGCGCACGCTTCGCATCAGCATCGGCACACCCGCGCAGAACGATCGGCTGCTGGAGTCGTTCAAATGATCTCGCCCTCCCCGGTTCTGTTCGTCGACCGCGACGGCACGCTCATCGAGGAGCCGGCCGATCTTCAGGTCGATTCGCTCGCGAAAGTGAAGTTCATGCCCGGCGTGTTCCCCGCACTGGCGCAGCTTCGCAAGCTCGGCTATCGACTGGTAATGGTGACCAACCAGGACGGCCTCGGCACGTCGAGCTTCCCGCAAGCGAACTTCGATGGCGCGCACCAGTTCATGCTCGATGCGTTCACCTCGCAAGGCATCGAGTTCGACGCGGTGTTCGTCTGCCCGCACTTCCAGAAAGACTCTTGCGCGTGCCGCAAGCCAAAGACACTGCTCGTCGACGACTATGTGCGCGAACAGGGAATGGACGCCGCCCGCAGCGCCATGATCGGCGACCGCGACACCGATCTCGTGTTCGCGCAGAACCTGAACATCCGTGGCATGAAGGTCCGGCGCAACGGCACGCCGGAGGAAACCTGGCCGGCGATCGTCCGCGAGCTGACGGCACGCCGCGCGCACACGGAGCGCAAGACGAAGGAGACGCAGGTCGACGTCGCGGTCGATCTCGACGCCACCGAACCCATCCAGGTAAGCACCGGCATCGGCTTCTTCGATCACATGCTCGAACAGGTCGCCAAGCACGGCGGCTTCTCTCTTCGCCTCAATTGCAAAGGCGATCTGCATATCGACGAGCACCACACCGTCGAAGACTGCGCTCTCGCCCTCGGCGAATGCCTGCGCAAGGCGCTCGGCAACAAGGCGGGCATCGGCCGTTACGGCTTCCTGCTTGCAATGGACGAATCGCAGGCGCAGGTGGCGATCGATCTCTCGGGCCGCGCCTACGCAACGTTCGAGGGCAAGTTCAACCGCGAACAGGTCGGAGGGCTCGCGACCGAGCTCGTGCCGCACTTCTTCCGCTCGCTCGCGGACACGCTTGGCGCGGCGATCCAGGTGAGTGTGAAGGGCGAGAACTCGCACCACATGGTCGAGGCGTGCTTCAAGGGCGTAGGCCGCGCGCTGAGGCAGGCGTTCCGTCGCGAAGGCGACGACTTGCCAACGACGAAGGGCGTCCTCTGATGAGTGCCGAAACAGTCATCATCGACAGCGGCGGCGCGAATCTCACTTCGGTGCTGTTCGCGCTCGAGCGACTGAACGCGCCCGCCACGGTTTCGACCAACCCGGATGTCGTGCGCAACGCGAAGCGCGTGATCCTGCCGGGTGTCGGCTCCGCGGGTGACGCGATGAAGCGCCTGCGCGCAGCGGGGCTCGCTGAAGTGCTGCCGACTCTCAAGCAACCGGTGTTCGGCATCTGCCTCGGCATGCAGCTGCTGTTCAGTCACTCGGAAGAAGGCGCCGTGGATTGCCTCGGCATAATCCCCGACACAGTGCGGAAGCTGAAGGCGGAACCCGGTCGGCCCGTGCCGCACATGGGCTGGAACACGCTCATCCCGCTGCGCGACGACCCGTTGATGGAAGGGATCACGAGCAATGACTACGTCTACTTCGTGCACAGCTATGCCGCGCCGGTGTCCGACGTGACGCTCGCTCGCACCGACTACGGCACTCAGGTCGCGGCGGTCGTTCGCCGCGGCAATTTCTGGGGCGCGCAGTTTCACCCGGAGCGCTCGGCCGCGACCGGCTCGCGCATCCTCGCTAACTTTCTCAGGTTGAGCTGATGCTTCTGATTCCCGCGATCGATCTGCGTAACGGCCGCTGCGTTCGCCTCTTCAAAGGCGACTTCAACGCGGAAACGCGCTACGAATACGACCCGCTGGACTTGCACGAGCGCTATCGCGGTTTCGGCGCAAGCTGGCTGCACGTCGTCGATCTCGACGGCGCGAAGGACGGCGTGCTCGCCAATCGCCCGACGATCATCCGGCTCGCCGCGCAAGGCTCGCTTCGCATCCAGCTCGGCGGCGGCATGCGCTCCGCCGCCGTGATCGAAGACGTGCTCGCGCAAGGCGTGGAGCGCGTTGTCGTCGGCAGTGCCGCCATCGAGACTCCGGCCGAGGTCGCCGGCTGGTTCCGCCGCTTCGGCGCGGACCGCATCTGCCTCGCGCTCGACGTGAAACTCGATACCGACGGCGAGCCGAAAGTGCGCACGCGCGGCTGGACCGAGGGCACCGGCGTCACGCTCTGGAGCGCGCTGGAGCCGTTTCTGCCCGTCGGCCTCAAACACGTGCTGTGCACAGACATCGACCGCGACGGCGCCCTCACCGGCCCCAATCTCGATCTATACGCCCGCGCGCGGGCGCTCCACCCCGACATCGCATGGCAGGCCTCCGGCGGCGTGCGGGACGCGGCGGATCTTGCCGCGCTCGCTGGCTTACGCATGGCCGCCGCCGTGAGCGGCAAGGCGCTGCTCGAACAGCGCATCACTCCCGAGGAGCTGCGACCATTCTTGCCAAACGCATCATCCCCTGCCTCGACGTCCGCGACGGCCAGGTCGTAAAGGGCGTTCGCTTCCGCGACCACGTGGTCGTGGGCGACATCCTCGAGCTCTCTGCGCGCTATCGCGACGAGGGGGCGGACGAGCTCGTGTTCTATGACATCACCGCGAGCCCGGAAGGGCGTTCCGTCGATCGCACGTGGGTGACGCGGGTCGCGCGCGGCCTCGACATTCCGTTCTGTGTCGCCGGTGGCATTCGTTCGGTGGCGGAGGCGGAAGCCGTGCTCAACGCCGGCGCGGAGAAGATCTCCGTGAACTCCCCCGCGCTCGCCGATCCGCCGCTCATCGATGCACTCAGCGCGCGCTTCGGCGCGCAGTGCGTGGTTGTCGGGGTCGACAGTCATCTGACGCCGGATGGCTGGCGCGTGTACCAGTTCACCGGTGACCCGAATCGCACGCGCAACTCGGGGCGCGACACGCTTCAGTGGATCCGCGAAGTGCAGGAGCGCGGCGCCGGGGAGATCGTTCTCAACTGCATGGGCAGCGATGGCGTGAAGCGAGGATATGATATCGACCAGCTGCGGGCGGCGCGCGAGCTGTGTTCGGTTCCGCTCGTGGCATCCGGCGGCGCGGGCGCGGTGGAACACTTCCGCGACGTGTTTCAGAAGGCTGGCGTCGATGCGGCGCTTGCGGCGAGCGTGTTCCATTCGGGAAGCATAGTAGTGCGTGAGTTGAAACAGGATCTGCGTTCGTCGGGTATCGAGATGCGTCCGTGAGCAGCACGCCCGGTGAGCGAATTACTTCCGCCAACGTGAATACGCTGGATTTCGGCAAGGCCGATAACCTGCTGCCTGCCGTCGTTCAGCACGCCGACAGCGGCGCCGTGCTCATGGTCGGGTACATGAACGCGGAAGCGCTCTCCGAGACCTTCAAGCGGCAGCACGTCGTGTTCTTCAGCCGCTCGAAGCAGCGCCTGTGGATGAAGGGCGAAACGTCGGGTCACGTGCTCGACCTCGTCGACGTACGCACGGATTGCGACAGGGACGCGCTACTCGTCACCGCGCGACCCAACGGGCCGGTGTGCCACGTTGGCACGGCAACGTGCTTCGGCGACAACGCATCGGCGGTCGCCCCTCTCGTCTTCCTCAGCAGATTGGAAGGTGTGATCGAGCAGCGCGTCGCTGAGAATCCCGAAGGCAGCTACACCGCCCGCCTGTTCGCGAAAGGCCCGACGCGCATTGCGCAGAAGGTGGGCGAGGAAGGCCTCGAAGTCGCGCTGGCCGCCGTCGCGGAAGGCGACGACAAGGTTGTCTCGGAGTCCGCGGACCTGCTCTATCATCTGCTGGTGCTCCTGAAGAGCCGCGGAGTCACCCTCGCTCACGTCGTCGCCGAACTTGAGTCACGCCACGCTGGGAAATAGCGCTTTCGCGTGCGCCGCTAACTGATGCCGCTTCTCGCTTTCGCAATGGTGTTGCTGGCGGCGTGCACGCACGCCACCTGGAACTACTGGGCAAAGCGCGCGGCGGCTTCGCGCCATATCGTATGGCTCTATTCCGTCGGCTCTACGATTCTCTACAGCCCGATCGTGGCGTGGATCGTGATCTTCGACCGGCCGCATTTCGAGACGGCCCACTGGCTCGCGCTGCTGGCGACGGGCGTTCTGCACATGGCTTACTCGCTTCTGCTGCAGGCGGGCTACCGGGTCTCCGATTTGTCGCTGATCTATCCGATCGCTCGCGGCACAGGCCCGCTGCTCTCGTTCATCGCCGCGACGCTCTTTCTGGGCGAGCCCGCGAACGCGCTGTCGGTCGTCGGTGTCGTGGTGATTGTCGGCGGCATCCTGCTGGTTTCGGGGCTGGCGAGCGCGCCTCACAAGGCGCCGAAAGCCGGCGTCGCGTTCGGCATTCTGATCGGCATCTTCATTGCCAGTTACACGATCAACGACGGCTGGGCGGTGAAGGCGCTGATGATCTCGCCGTTCATCATCGACGGAGCGGGGAATATTCTGCGCATCGTGCTGCTCGCACCGATGGCCTTGCGCGAACCCGCGGAGCTCGCGCGTGAGTTACGCGAGTACCGGACCTCCATTCTCGTGGTGAGCGTGCTGGGGCCGCTCGGGCTACATCCTGGTGCTGTTCGCGATGAAGATCGCGCCGATCGGGCACGTGGCGCCGGCGCGCGAGCTCGCAACGCTCGTCGGAAGCTACTTCGGCGTGAAGCTGCTGAAGGAGAGAATGACCCCGCAGCGAGTCATCGGCGCCGTGCTGATCGTCGCTGGCGTCATCAGCCTCGCGGTGACGCGGCCGACCTGAGCGCGCTCAGCGGAGCGAGGTGCCGCTGGCTTCCTGGTAACGCGCCGACTGAGCGCGGCTCAGCGAGGCGATGAGGCGTTGGCCTTCTGATAAGCCTCGGTGGCATCCAGGTCGCGGCCGCGCGCGCGATACGCATCCCCCACGAGCCGCCAGCCGCTGGCCTGCAGAGCCGGATTGCCCGTGGCGAGCGCAATCGCTTTGCGCGCCATGCTCTCGGCCTGTGGCGCATTCTTCGCACTCAGGTGCGTCTGACCCAGCTCGAGCCACACGAGCGGATTGTCCGGCTCGATGCGCAGTGCACGCTCCAGCGTCGCGATGGCGGCCGGATACTCACCCTTCAAGGATTGCGCACGCCCCTGCTTCACCAGTGCCGTGGAGGCGGCACTGAGACGAAATTCTTTCGGAGGAGCCGATGGCGTCGGAGGCGTCGGCACCGGCGCAGGCGGCTGACCCGGCGGTGTCGGGGTCTGCGGCGACGGTTGGGCCGTGCCCGATGGAGGCCCCGAACGCGGCGGCACCGACACCGGCGGCCCGAACAACGACTGGCAGCCCGTGAGCACCAAGGCGGCGGCGAGGAGCCCGAGAACGCGGAGCTGAAGAGAGCTGGAAAGCATCATGGACGAATGATAGCCCGCTCACGCGGCCGGATCATGCCGGAAGCAGCGAGCTCGGCGGGCGCACTCACTTGCGGATCATGTCCCGCAACCACTCCCCGGCCTTCTCGACCAGCGTCGCGGCTTCGTTCTCGCAACCAGGCTTCCAGGCCGGCTCCGAGCCAAGCGGCACCGCGACGGCAACGAGATCGTCGGCGCATATCTTCTCGGCACGCTGCCCGGTGGCGAACTCGATGTTCACGGAGGCGAGCGTATCGGGCATGGCGGCCGCGCGCGGCGTCGTATCGAGCCCCGCCATGAGGCGCGCCCAGACCGTGAGCGCCCCGGAGGAGCCGGTGAAACCCGTGGGCCGATTGTCGTCGTACCCGACCCAGACAACCGCGACGTGCGAGCCGGAGAAGCCGGCGAACCAGCTATCCCGCAGTTCCGACGAGGTGCCCGACTTGCCCGCGACGACGAGCCCCGGCGGCAGCACACTGCGCGCCGCGCGGCCCGTGCCGTGCTCCATCACCACTTCGAGCATCCGGTTCAATTGGAACACCGCGTCTTGCGCGGCGACCTGCGTAACTTCCAGCGGGAACGCCTTCAGCGGCTTGCCGTCATCGCTGATCACCGCACGCACCGCGCGCAGCTGTGAACGAAAGCCACCGGTCGCAAGCCCGCTGTAGATCTGCGCCACTTCCAGCGGCGAGATATCGACCGCGCCCAGCGTCATCGCGGGCACTTCGACTGGGGGTCGTTGCAGACCGAATCGCTGCAGCGTTCGCGTGATGTTCGGCAAGCCGACATCGAGCCCGAGCCCCACCGTCGCAAGATTCAGCGACTCCGACAGCGCACGCACCAGCGGAACGGGTCCGTAGATTTCCTTGGTGAAATTCTGCGGCTTCCAATGCGTGCCATTCCGCAGCCGGACGTCGATCGGCTCGTCCTGGATCACCGTCGTGGCGTTGTAGCGCTTGGTTTCGAGCGCCGTGAGATACACGAAAGGCTTCACCAGCGAGCCCATCGGGCGTGCGGCGTCGAGCGCACGATCGAAACCGTTGTAGCCGGTCTCCCGCCCGCCGATGAGCGCGATCACCTCGCCGCTCTGGGCCGCCGTCACGACGACAGCGGCCTCCAGCGGCGCCTTCTCATCGGTCTGGCCGGATTTCTTCTTCGTTGCCGCGGCATGCACCTTGTCGAGCCGCGTGAGCTCTTGTTCCAGCGCGCGCTCGGCCGTGTCCTGCGCGCGCGGGTCGAGGCTCGTGTAGATGCGCAGCCCCGCTTCGGTCAGGTCCGACTCGCGATAATCCCGGCGCAGCGTGCGGCGTACGAAGTCGAGGTAGGCGGGGGTAATAGCCGCCGCTGTTGCTGCGAGCGATGATTCCCAGCGGCCTCTTCAGCGCGGCGTCCGCATCCGCCTGCTTGATCGCGCCCTGCTCCACCAGCACTTTGAGCACGAGGTCGCGGCGGGCCCGCGCGCGATCCGGATGACGGCGCGGATCGTAGTACGACGGCCCGCGCACCACCGCCACCAGCAGCGCGATTTCAGATAGATCGAGCTCCGCCAGCGGCTTGCCGAAATAGAACTGGCTTGCGAGCCCGAAGCCGTGCACGGCGCGCTGGCCGTCCTGCCCCAGGTAGATCTCGTTCACGTAGGCGTTCATGAGATCGGATTTCGTGAAGTGCAGCTCGAGCGCGATCGACATCGCGGCTTCGCGCAGCTTGCGGCTGATCGTCTGGTCGGTCGTCAGGAAGTAGCTGCGCACCAGCTGCTGAGTGAGCGTGCTGCCGCCCTGAGCGATGCCACCTGCTCGCACGTTTGCCCATACAGCGCGCGCGATCGCGATGGGATCGACGCCATGATGCGTGTCGAACTTGCGGTCCTCGACAGCCTTGAGCGCCGCCGGCAGAAGCGGCGGCACTTCCCCAGGCGCGAGGACGATGCGGTCTTCACCATGCGTCGGGAAGATGCTGCCGATCAGCAGCGGCTCGAAGCGCGCGATCGGCACTTCCTGGCCTTTGCTGTCGGCCATGCCGGAGAGGGCGCCGTCCGCGACGTTGATGACGAGGATCTGCGACTCCCGCGTCTCATCGGCGAATCGCGCGGCACGCAGCGCCACTTCGTAGCGCGAGCCCTGGCGGCGGTAGGTGCCGGGGCGGTCGAGCTTGTCGACATCCCGATACTGCAGGCGGGTGAGCTCTTCTTCGAGCTGCTGCCCGGAGAGTGCCAGACCTGCATACAACTCGAGAGGCGCGGCATAGACCTGCGCCGGCAGCGTCCAGCGCCGCCCTTCGAAAGTCTTGGTGACCTGCCGGTCGAGAACGATGAACCAGACGGCGCCGACGATGAGCGCCACCCCGAACGCGATCACGCGCCCCAAAGCAGCTTGCGGAACCAGCGCTTCTTAGCCATTTGGAAAAAAGTCGCCGGCGGCGCTTTTTTCGGACCGCGGCCTCATTGCCAGCGGCAAGAAGCGTGGTTTCTGCCGCCTGCCTCGTCGCGTAGCCACGCCCGGGCGGTCGCTCTTTCTTATGCCGGAGGACATCTGCCTCAGACGCAGATCTCGGCCGCCGGCTCGCGCAGGTTGTACGACGAGCTCATCGCGCGACCGTAGGCGCCCGCATTGGCGATGAGCAGCACATCGCCCTCCTGCGTCGGTGGCAGAAGGCGGTCGTGACCGAGGATGTCCGCGCTCTCGCAAATGGGCCCCACGATGTCGGCGAGCTCGGTGCCCGCTTCGCCGAGGCGGGTGAGATTCACGATCTCATGATACGCACCATAGAGTGCCGGACGGATCAGCGAGTTCATTCCGGTGGCCACGCCCACATAGCGGGCCGCCCCCTTTGACTTGAGCTGCGTCACTCGCGCAATCAGCACGCCCGCGGCGGCGACGAAATAGCGTCCCGGCTCCATCCATATCTCGAGCTTCGGGAAGGCCGCCTTTACCGCGGCGAGGCCCTTATCGAGTTTCGCGAGATCGACGCCCGGCTGGTCCGCGCGCTCGGGAACGCCGAGCCCGCCGCCGACATCGACGGCGCGCACATCGGGGAACTGCTCGGTGAGGCTCGCGAGCAGCGTCGCCGTTTCTTCCCAGTTGTTGACGTCGAATACGCCGCTGCCGTTGTGGGCGTGAAGACCCACCACCTTCGCAACCGGCCTCCTTCGCGAGCTTCGCCAGCGCCGGCAACTCCGCGAGCGGCACGCCGAACTTGGAGAACGTGCCCGCCGTGCGCACGTGATGGTGATGGCCGCGACCGGTGCCCGAATCCACCCGCACGAACACTTCGCGGCCCCGGAACACATCGGGCCACTTTTCGAGCACGTAGCCGTTGTCGACCGTGACCTGCAGCCCCTGCTCATAACCCCACACGTACTCATCGCGCGGCGCGAAGTTCGGCGTGAACAGGATGTGGCTGCGGTCGACGCCAGGCACCTCGGCCAACACACGCGTCACTTCACCGGGCGAGACGCACTCAAGGTGAATGCCTTCGGCATACAGGGCGCGCAGCAGCTCGGGATGCGGGGGTTCGCCTTCATCGCGTAATGCACGCGTGAGACGGACTTGACGGCGCGAAGCGCGCGCGCGGCGATCTTCACCGACTCGAGATCGTAGACGTACGCGGAGTGACGATCCGTCAGCAGCGAGAGCAGCCGATCGCGCTTGCCGTGCCACCACGGCGGCGGGAGGGCCGCTGTGCCGCTCACCGGCTTCGCAAAGAGCTGCTCCCACGTCGGGCCGAGCACGCGATCGCCCGGAACCGGACGAATGAGCATCTCGTGAAGCTGTTCGACCAGCCGGTCGCCCTGGCTCTCATCCACCACGAAGGTGAAGTTGAGGTCGTTGGCGGCCTGGCTGACGAGATAGATCTTGTGCTCGGCGAAGAGCTCGAGCGCTTCACCCAGCTTGTGAAGGATCGCGCGAATATTCCGGCCGAGCAGGCTGACCGAGGCGCACGGCCCGATCACTTCCACGCGGCACAGCTTCGTCAGGTCCGCGATCAGCGCATCGAGCAGGTGCCGGTCGAGCGAGTTCGCCTGCGGGTCGAGCGACACGGTGACGTTCGTCTCGGACGTCGAGATGAGGTCGACGGACATGCCGTGCGCCTTGAACACCTGGAACGCGTCGGCGACGAAGCCGACCTGGTGCCACATGCCCGGGCTTTCCATCGACACGAGCGTGATGCCCTTCTTGAGGGCGACCGCCTTCACCTGCGCGGCGCCGTCGGCGCCCTCGCTCGTAACGACCGTGCCTTCGAGATCGGGCGTCTGCGTCGCGAGCACGTAAAGCGGAATGCCGTACTGGCGCGCGGGCAGGATGCAGCGAGGGTGGAGAACCTTCGCGCCGTTGCTCGCGATCTCCTGCGCTTCATCGTAGTGAAGCGCCTTCAGCATGCGCGCTGTTGGCGTCGAGCGCGGATTGGCGCTGAACATGCCGGGCACATCGGTCCAGATTTCGAGGCGCGACGCGTTGAGCTTCGCGGCGAGATAGGCGGCCGAAGTGTCCGAACCGCCGCGACCGAGCAGCACGGTGTTGCCGTCCTCATCGCTGGCAATGAAGCCCTGCGTAATGACGACCGGCGCCAGCTCCGTGAGCCGCTTCTGGAGCGCTTCATCCGGCGCGAAATTGCACGTGGCCGAGAGCAGGCTTGCCTTCGCGGAGGCGCCCTTGCGCTCCTCCGCCTTCAGCATCGTGCGGGCATCGGCCCACTTCACGTCGATGCCCTGGCTTTCGAGGTAACGCGCGCCGAGCTCGGTCGCCATCAGTTCGCCGTTCGACATGAGACGCGCACGCGTCTTGTCGCTCACCTCGCCGACGAGCGCGACGCCGGCGGCGATCTGCTTCAGCTCAGTGAAATATTTTTCCAGCTCGGCGCTGACGGGAACGCCCAGCTCCGCCGCGAGATCGCGATGGCGCTTCTCGATGACGGCCAGCGCTTCTTCGTGTTTCTGCTGGAGAGCGGCCTCGAGCAGCTTCTCGAGCTTGTCCGTGATGCCGGTGACGGCCGAATGGACGACGAGCACCTGCGCGCCGGTGGCGCCGCGCTTCTTCACCACCGAGGCGATGTTTCTTCCAGTTGGCAACCGAAGAGACGCTCGTCCCACCGAATTTGAGGACGACCCAGGAAGAATGCGCGCGCGTCACGGGTAAGACCTTTGAGGCTGTCGAACAGGAGGCCCGGATACGGGCCCGATGAGGCCGAAGCGGAAAAAATCAGCGGCGAGCCGTGTTACGGCTCTTCGTCGCCGTCGCCATCGCTGTCGAAGCCTTCCTGCAGATCCTTCTCGAGCTTGCGATCGGCCAGGACTTCCTCGAGCTTGCTCCAGGCGGCTTTGCCCTTTTTTCCCTGCGTGCGCACCCGTTTGTCCACCCGGTCCAGCAAACGGTCATAGTCCGTGCTGTCTTCGGAGACGTTGCCCAGGAACTCTTCGTCCAGATCGAAGCTTTCGTTATCGCGTTCGGACATCGCGGTCTGATATAAATTGTGATTAAATTCAATGACTAGTGCGCCACAGGGGCGCGCTGCGAGGTTGCGAATATACCGGGGCGGGCCCGCCCGTCAAGCCCGAAAGCCCCGAATGATGACCGGAGCGCCCCGACCGAGGCCCAGCCCGTCGGCCGCGCTCTGCTCCGCCCGGGCAATCTCGACCACCCCGAAGGAGTTCACCAGGGCCAGGTATTGCCCCGGCTGGGTGTCCCCGTAGGTCCGGAGCAGCTCGAAGGTATGGTTGCCGGCGTGGACTGTGGGCTTCTCCAGGCCTTTCAGCAGCTCCGCGTCGATATTGGTGATCAGGTTGCCGAAGTGGTCGATCGTGATCACCACGCCGTTTACGGCGTTCCGTTCGACGCTGGGCTCGTCGACCCAGGCCGGCATGAGGTCGGTCCGCCGCTCGCCCAGATCCGCGGGCACGCAGCGGCGGCCCGCAAGCTCCGCGGCGATGGGCGCAAAGATGTCGCGGCCGTGGAATGTGGCGCTGGGGCTGCGAACGCCGAAGTGCGCGAGGCGCGCGGCGGTGAGTTTCACAATCGAAGCACCCGGATTGCGGGCGACGATGGGCGCGAGCAGGCCGTTGTCCGGCGCGAGGAACACGTGGCCCTTCGCGGTGACCGCGATGATTTCGCGGGAGGTGCCCACCCCCGGATCGACCACGGCGACGTGGACGGTGCCGGCGGGGAAGTAACCAAACGATCGCACCAGCCAGAAGCCCGCCTCGGCCGGCCAGTGCACGAGGATCTCGTGTGTGAGATCGATAATCCGCGCGTCGGCCAGCCGGCCTCAGCATCACGCCCTTCATGACGCCCACGAACGGGCCCTGGTGCCCGAAATCGGTGGTGATCGTGATGACGCCGGACATCTTCATGAAACAGCCCCCGAGCGCGTGCGGTAGAGTTGCGGACCATGTCCGCAACCTGGTTGCCTGTCAACGAAACAGGCCGGGGTGTTCGAAAGGTGTAGAGGCTCTTCGACGCCGGGTACCGACGGGACGAGGGGGATTCGAGTCGTGTTGGCGTTCTGCTTCTTGCTGAGCGGATTCGCTGCGCTCGTCTATCAGACGGCGTGGACTCGTCAGTTTGCTCTCGTGTTTGGCACCTCCGAGTTGGCCGTTGCCACGGTGCTTGCGGCGTACATGGGCGGGCTTGCCCTTGGCGCGTGGCTGGTCGAGCGATGGCTGCCGCGCATCTCGCGGCCCGTGCTGGTCTATGCAGGTCTCGAATTGGGAATCGGCGCGGGTGCGCTGCTGCTGGTGCCTGCCCTCCTCGCCGCGAGTGAATGGCTTCTGCGCGCGCTCTTTGGCGGGCAGCCGGCGCCGCCCGACGGGGCTTACGCTTCGACTTCCCTGTTCTATTTGCTCAGCGCTTTCGTGGCTCTGTCGGTGCCGACGGTATTGATGGGAGCGACGTTGCCGTTGCTCGCTCGGCACGCCGTCACGGATGAGAGTCATATCGGCGGGCGCATTGGCTTTCTGTACGCGATGAATACCGCTGGCGCGGTCGGCGGTGCGCTTGCGACGGCGTTCTGGCTGCTGCCCGCGTTGGGGCTCACGTGGAGCGTGCGTGTTGCCGCGCTCGTGAACGGGTTGATTTTTGTGCTTGCTGCGCTGATCGCGCGGCGTGGCGCTCCGCCACGCTCTGTCGCGCCGGCCAAGAGGCCCTCAATCGCCGGGCGGCTGGAGGAAGCGCCTGCGCTGGCGGAGGCGCCGGGTCAGACGCAAGCGCCGGGTCAAGCGCAGGTGCCGGAGCAGGCGCAGGTGCCGGAGCAGGCGCAGGTGCCGGAGCAGGCGCAGGTGCCGGAGCAGGCGCAGGTGCCGGGGCACGCGCAGGTGCCGAGGTACGCGCGGGCGGTGAGCTCGGCTGCTATGCGCGAAGTCGCTTGGCCCATGAGTTCTGGGTCTTGCCACTGATGCTGGCGTCCGGAGCGATCGCGTTCTTTCACGAAGTGCTCTGGACTCGAATGCTGAGTCATGTGCTTGGTAGCAGCATCCATGCGTTCGGCGTGATGGTGGCGAGCTTCCTCGCGGGGATTGCGATCGGCGGGGCTGTTGGGGCGCGCGTGGCGCGTACTCGCGAACGCGCGTATCAGGGGTTCGTGATCGCCCAGATCGGATGCGCCGTTGCGGCTGCGTGTGGCTTTCTCATCTTGGATCGCTTCATGCCGGCGGCGCATGGGCTGGCGGTTACCGCCGGATTCGGCGCGGCGATCCTGCTGCCCATGACCTTCTTCATCGGAACGACCTTGCCGCTCGCGGTGCGAATCCTCGCGAACGGCGCGGACGACGCCGCATCGGCCAGCGCGCGCGTCTATGCGTGGAACACGGTCGGCGCGATCGTGGGCTCGCTCGCGGCGGGCTTCGTGCTGATCCCGTGGTTGCGCTTCGAAGGCGCGATTCAGCTGGCCGTCGTCGCAAGTTGCGCGATCGGCATCGCAAGTGCGTGGCTGCTCGCGCGCCCGGCGCCGGCTTTCGCAGCGGCGGTGCTCGCAGCGGGTGTCGTAGTGTGCGTTGTGTTTCGACCGGATATTCCCGACCGTCTCCTGCACCGGTCACCGCTCGACATCGCAAGCGACGGCGCTGTTGCGTACTACGAGGTCGGCCGAAGCGCGAGCGTCGTGATGCTGAAACAGGACGGCGGCCTCGTGCTCCGAACGAACGGCCTGCCCGAAGCGATGATGGAAACACGTGGCATGGCGCCCCGCTTCAGCGGCGAGTTCTGGCTCGCTCCGCTGGCCGTCATCGCTCGTCCGGCGGTCCAGAGCATGCTCGTGGTCGGCTACGGGGGCGGAGTCGTCGTCGAGGCCGTGCCGCCGACGGTGCGCGAGATCGATGTCATCGAGCTCGAACCGAAAGTCATCGAGGCCAATCGCGCGACGGCCTCGCTGCGCAAGCGGGATCCCCTCCTCGATCCGCGGCTCACGCTCATCTCCAACGACGCGCGCGGGGCGCTGAATCTCACACGCCGCAAGTACGACGCGATCGTTTCACAGCCCTCCCACCCGTGGACGGCGGGCGCGTCGCACCTCTACACGCTCGAGTTCATGCAGCAGGCGCGCGCGCACCTCGGCGATGACGGCGTCTTCGTTCAGTGGATGAATGCGAGCTTCCTCGACGAGTCGCTGCTGCGCTCTCTCACGGCAACCCTGCTTACCGCGTTTGGCGAAGTGCGCTTGTATCGGCCGGACCCGGACACGCTCGTGTTTCTCGCGTCGGCGAAGCCGCTCGACCTCGAGGCAGGACTTATCGCGTCGGGGCAGCCGCTCGCTTCCGCGCCGGATCACTACAGCCGTCACGGCATCAACAACGCGGAAGATCTTCTCGCGGCGCTCGCTGTCGATGCGGACGGTGCGCACGCGCTTGCCGCGGATGCTCAGCCGATCACCGACGATCACAATCGAATGGCCACGGAGAGCTTGCAGGGCTCGGGCCGGGGGCTCGATCCGCGGTCTCTCAGCCGCATCCTGGCCCCTTACGATCCGTTGCGGAATGCCGATAGCCGGGTCTTCGGTGCTTTCCGCGAGCCGCTTTCCATTCCGTACATGGCACGACGCATGGCGATCTACGCGTCGGTCGACCCCAGCATCACCGACCGGATCGCCGCGATGAATCGCGCTCTCGAACGCAGCGCTCACGGCGCAGTCATGAACGCTGTGTTGGTGGGATCGTCGCCGCGGGAAGCGACGAGCGACGCCGCGGAGAGGGTCGCGCACGCGAGTGAGCTGGCCCGCGCGAGCGAATGGCAAGCCTTGTCGGAGCTGGACGCCGATCTCTCGCGTGTTGCCTGGACCGACCCCTCGAAAGCTACCGCGACCCAGCTTCGCGCGGAGTGGCGCAGTCATATCATCTCGCCGGCTCTTCGCGAACACGCTGGCGACGAGTGCGTTTCGATCATCGATGACGCCATCGTCTCGCAGGCGACTCTGTCACTGTATGGCCTGCGGGCTCGTTGCGGGCTCATCGCGAAACGTAACGATGTCGTCATCGAATCGCTGTGGAGCCTGGGAAACGGCATCTATCGCAACGCGCTCCGCAAGCCGCCGAACGAGCGCGAAACGGCCCGGAAAGATCTGCGGACGATTATCATCGCGCTCGAGAAGAACCTGCCGATCGCACAATCCGCCGCATTCGACAGCGCCCGCCGCGATGAAGCCGCACTGAAGTTGCGCGCTCACATCAGTCGCCTCGACTAGGTTCATTGGAAAAATCGCCTGCGGCGATTTTTCGATACCCTACGCCGCTCCCGGCAGCAAAAGGCGCGGCTTCTGCCGGCCTTTGCAGCGACAACGTGGCGCCAGCGAGCTTTTCGAGTGTGACGCAGGCGCGATGTCTGGACGTTGCGATGCATTTCACGGGTTGGGATCGGCATAATCCCGCCCGCTGCATCCGCGGCACGGGTCCGGACGTATAGAGAAACATGGCGCCCAACGCACCCCCAAACTCCGCGGGACGATCGCCGATCGCAAGCCCGGATGTGGACGCGGACGACCTCGAGCTCTCACGCCTGATCGCGGCCTGCGCCGCGCGCAATGCGCAGGCGCTGCGACAGCTCTACGATCGAACCGCGCCCCAGCTCCTCGCCTGCATGGTGAGGATTCTCAAGCGACGCGCGCTCGCCGAGGAAGCCCTGCAGGACGTATTCGTCAGCATCTGGCAGCGAGCCGGCCAGTTCGAAAGCCGGCGCGGGCGGCCGCGCGCCTGGCTCATGTCCATCGCTCGGTATCGCGCCATCGACGTGCTGCGATCCGAACGAGCGGAGCTGTATAGAGAAGCCGAGATCGAGCAGCTCCCGCAGCTCGTAACCGAAGGGGGCATGGATTGGGCCGGCGCCGGCCGTTCGGCCGCCGCGCTCGCCCGCTGCTTCGAGCTGCTGAGCCCGGATCAGCGCCGCGGAATAGAGCTCGCATTCGTAGAGGGGGCGTCGCACGCGGACATCGCACACGTCACGCATCAGCCGTTGGGGACAGTAAAAAGCTGGATCCGGCGCGGGTTGGCCTCGCTCCGGCAGTGCCTGGAAAGATAGATCCGCCACGATGAAACACGACGACCCCAAGATGATCGATGCGTTGGCGGCCGAGTATGTGCTTGGCACGCTCAGCGGCCGCGCGCGGCGCCGCTTCGAGCGCTGGCGGTCCAAGGAATGGCACGTGGAGCGTCGCGTGCAGGCCTGGGAAGAACGTCTTTCCGGGCTCGCTCTGAGGTTGCCGCCTATGCGCCCGTCGCCCCACGTCTGGAGTCAGATCGAGAAGCGCATCGGCGCCAATGCGGTTGCGCGCACAACGCCGCCGACGACCCAGCGGTCCGCGCCGTGGCAGGCCATCGCGGCGAGTGTCGCCCTGCTTGCGGTCCTGGTGGGTGGCTTTTTCATGTATCGGTCGGTGATGGGGCCGAACCTGCAGCCGCTGGCCACGCTCACTGCTCAGAACGCGACCGAGCCGGCCTGGAGCCTGAGCGCGGACGATGACCTCCGACATCTGCGGGCTCGCGCTGGAGCGGGCGCGCAGACGCAGGCTGGCAAGTCCTACGAGTTGTGGGCACTTCCAGACAGCGGCGCCGCTCCGGTTTCGCTCGGCGTGATTCCGGCGCTCGGCGAGATCGATCGGGAGCTGACCGACGCGCAGCGTGCCGCGCTTCGAGGCGCTTCGAAGGTTGCTGTAAGCCTCGAGCCCGAGGGGGGTTCGACTACGGGTGCGCCCACGGGTCCCGTGCTGTTCGTTGCCGATCGCGTGAAGCGCGCGTAACCGATTCGTTCAAGAAACCGCGACTCGCACTGCGCATGATACTTAACATGGGTTGAGCGGCGGCGCGGCTTGCTTCACCCCGCAAATGCGCCCAGCATGCCGCTGCCCTGCTTTCATGGAGGCTGCGGTGGGAACGCTACTTGCGCTCTTCCGCGCCGACGAAAAACACACGGTGGTGGTCTATGCGGGAGCTGTTGCGCGATACGTTTGCCCTGGTTCTGGCGGGCGGGAATGGAACCCGCCTCGGCGAGCTGACGAAGTGGCAATGCAAGCCCGCAATCCCGTTCGCAGGCCACTTCCGTAACATCGACTTCACTCTGTCGAACTGCGTCAATTCAGGCGTTCGACGCATCGCTGTTCTAACTCAATACAAGGCGCACGGGCTGATCGCGCATCTGAATGGCGGCTGGAATTTCCTGCCGCGCGCGACGGGTGAGTTCGTCGAAGTGTGGCCGGCACAACAGCGTATTCATGCCGGCTGGTATGCGGGCACCGCGGATGCCGTGTTTCAGAATCTGGATCTGGTGCTGGCACAGCGCAGTCGTTACACCCTCGTGTTGGCGGGCGATCACATCTACAAGATGGATTACCGGCGCATGCTGGAGCAGCACGTTGCGACTGGCGCAGGCGCGACTATTGGTTGCGTGCCGGTGCCTGCGGAAATGGCGAGCTCCTTCGGCGTGCTCGGTGTGAATGCGCAGCGAAGCGTTCATAGCTTCATCGAGAAGCCCTCACCTGGGACGCTCGAATCGGCTGATGGATCCATTGGCGCGTCGACTGTGCTGGCGTCGATGGGCATCTACGTGTTCACGACCGACTACCTCATCGATCTCTTGAACCGCGACGCTTCGGTCGGCGGCTCATCACACGACTTCGGCAAGGACGTGCTGCCAACCGCCGTGCGCGAGGGACGGGCGGGCGGGTATCAGTTCGTTGATGACTCCGGGACGCCGGGATACTGGCGGGACGTCGGCACGCTCGACTCTTACTGGGGCGCGCACATGGAACTGCTAGAGCCCTCGCCTGCGATGGATCTCTATGACGAGGCCTGGCCCATCCACACAATGGCCAGCGTGAGCGCGCCGGCCCGGATTTCGGACGACGCGGGTCGGCATACGGTGGCCAATTCCCTGCTGGCGTCAGGCACGGTTGTGGGTCGTTCGACCGTGAGCCAGAGCGTGCTGTCCACGAATGCGCGGGTGGGTGACGGCTCGTTGCTGGATGAAGTGGTAGTGCTTCCCGGTGCGCGCATCGGGTCGGGCTGCAAGCTTCGCCGCTGCATCGTCGACAGCAACGTGCACGTTGCCGATGGCACCGTGGTTGGGTTTCAATCGCCCAGCAATATCGAACGCGTCGGTGCGCCACGCATTGCACTCATCACGAGTGATGCGACCCGGCCCAAGGATTTTCGCTCCGTCGCTTGACTCTGACGCTCGCGCGAGCCACGTTCTCGCGCGCCAATGACAAGCCACACTCCACCGCCGGATGAGCTATGGGCCCTGCTGCAGCGGCTCACGCACGTGTCGCGCCTCGCGACCATGGGTGAGATGGCGGCTGGCATCGCCCACGAGTTGAACCAGCCCCTGACCGCAATCGCGAGCTACGCGCAGGCGTGTGACTGGCTGCTGGCCCGTGGCAGCACCGATACGGCGGAAATCAGGGACGCCCTTCAGCAGATCACCGCACAGGGGTTGCGCGCCGGGGAAATTATCCGACGACTGCGCAATCTCGTTAGAACCCCGGACACCCAGCGGGTACTTACAGACTGCAATGGCCTGGTCGAGGAGCTGCGAGGGCTCGCACTCACGGATGCCAGGGTGCACAACGCGAGACTCGAGATGGACCTGACCCCCAACTTGCCTCAGGTGCTGGTCAACCGTGTGGAGATCCAGCAAGTTGTCCTTAACCTGGTACGCAACGCGATCGAGGCACTCGAGAGCGTTCCGCCCGAGCGCCGCGACATCACGCTGCGCACCGCCGCAGGACCGGAAGACACCGTTGAGATCAGCGTCACAGACACGGGACCGGGTGTGGATCAAAAAATAGTCGACCGGTTGTTCTCGCCTTTCGTAACCACGAAGCCAGCCGGTGCGGGGTTAGGTTTGGCTATCAGTCGTTCTATTGTGGAAGCCCATAAGGGCACGCTACGCTACAGACCAGAAGGCGCCGGTGGCGCCTGTTTCATGCTCCGGTTACCTCACGCACAAGGTGGCGCGTGACAAAAGACGCTCAAGCACTAGTAATAGTGGTGGATGACGACGAAGCGGTGCGCAGCTCGACAAGGCTGCTTCTCAAATCCGTCGGCCTTCCCGCTGTCACCTACTCCTCCGCGCAGGAGTTTCTGGACAACTACGACTCTCAACAACCCGGCTGCGTCGTGCTCGATGTGCGCATGCCAGGCATGAGCGGTCTGGAGTTGCAGCAATTCCTCAACCTGCGTGGGGCCGTCATTCCGGTGATCTTCATCACTGGGCATGGCGACATCCCGATGGCCGTCGAGGCCATGCAGCAGGGTGCGTTCGACTTCCTGCAGAAGCCGTTCCGCGATCAGGATCTGCTCGATCGCGTGCAGCGCGCGCTCGAGAAGGATCGTGGTAATCGCGCGCAGCTGCGCGAGAAGAACCGGATCCAGGAGCGGCGGGACTCACTCACGCCGCGCGAACGCGAAATCCTGGATCTCATGACTCGCGGCAAACCCAACAAGGTGATGGCTGCGGATCTGGGCGTGAGCCAGCGTACGGTTGAGATTCACCGCGCGCGGGTCATGGAGAAGATGGGTGCGTCATCGCTCGCGCAGCTCGTGCGCATGGTGATGGACCTCGACGCTCCCCCATCCGAACCTGCGACAGCCCCGCGGCCGACCAGCGCTTCAGGGTGACGGTGCGGTAGACGCAGTCGCTTCCGGCGGCTGCTCGACGCCGAAGGTGCGAGCGCCGTTAGTGCTGGGTGTCGGCGTGGAAGAGTCCGACGGCGGCAGCGGTGCTGGCTCAGCGGGGACCGCTACCTGCGCAGGCACAGCGCCTTCAGTAGCTGGCTGCGGAGGCGCGCTGGGCGCGGCGCTCGCCATGTGTGACGTTCCACTCTGCGTAGATGCTCCACTTTGCGCAGCCGTGTCGCTCGGCGTCTGCTGAGCGCCTGCACTGCTGGCGCCTGCCGGAGTCGGCTCAGTCGGTGTCGCAGAACCTTCCGCCAGCGCGGGCGGGTCGAGGTCCGCTTCCAGCCCGACGACAATGGGCATGCCGTCCGCTTTCTGCAGCGCCTGACGTGCGAAGTCCCAATGAACCGCCGCGGTGGTGGGGCCCAACGCCTTGTCCAGAAGCTGCGAAAACAACTCCAGGTTCGGCTCGTACGTCTGCCCTTCCGCATCGACTGGCGGATGCGCTTCCAGCAGCAGCTCGCCATTCACGAACGCTGTCTTCACAGGCTCATTGATGATGCGCACCGGCGTGCCGACCGGAACCTGCGGAAACAACGCCTCGATATCTTCCGGGTACATGCGCATGCAGCCGTGAGTAACGGCCATGCCTACGGCGAGCGGGTTGTTCGTGCCATGAATCAGATACGCGCCAGGCGTAATCGCAAGGCGCATGGCGTAAAGACCGAGCGGATTGTCGGGGCCCGGCCCCACCACCGCAGGCAGCTTCTCTCCGTTTTCCGCATGTTCTTTGCGAACAGAGTCAGGCGGGTACCACGAAGGATTCTTCTGCTTGTTGACGATCCTCGTTACGCCAAGAGGCGTCTTCCAGTCCATCTTGCCGATGCTCACTGGATACGTGATGACGACGCGCTTCTGCCCCTTCTTCACCTTCGGGAAGTAGTAGAGCCGATGCTCAGGCAGATTGATGACGATCCCTTCCTGCGGTACATCCGGCAGGATGCGCATGCCTGGGATGAGCAGGTCTTTGCCGGCACCGGGGACCCACTGATCGACGCCCGGATTCGCGCGAGCAATCTCGTCCCACCCGAGGCTGTAGCGCCGGGCAATATCCGTGAAAGTATCTTCGTACCGGGTCGTGTAGTGCTCGTTGGTGCCGAACACCAGCGGCTGCCCGTCCTCGATCTCGTACGTAGTGGCCCACGCAGGCACGCACGCAAACGCAGCCGCCACCAGGGCGAAGGCTCGGGCGGAAATCTTGGAAGGCGAACGATTGATACGCAAGACGTTGATTCGACCGGAAACAATGACTGGCGATTCTGGCCCAACGCCGTCGGAAAGTCGATGTACCCGAAGGGTGAGTCTCCTGCCCCGCCAGTTCTACGCTCGCCGCGCACTGGTCGTCGCGCGGGACCTTCTCGGGATGCACCTGGTTCACGACGACGACGGCACGCGCCGCGTGGGGCGAATCGTCGAGGTTGAGGCCTACCAGGGGCCGAAGGACCTCGCCGCGCACTCCGCCCGAGGCAAAACCGCCCGCAATGAAGTCATGTTCGGGCCGCCCGGCCACGCATATGTCTACTTCATCTACGGCTTCTGGTACTGCGTGAACGTGGTGGTTCGGGAAGCAGGCGTCCCCCACGCCGTACTGATTCGGGCGCTCGAGCCCGTCGAAAACCTACCAGACAAAACCTGGGGGCCCGGCCTTCTCTGCCGCGCCATGAATATCGACCGCCGGCTGAACGGTACGGATCTGCTGGGCACCAAGCTTTGGCTGGAGCGCCCCGCGACGCCCAAGCATGTGCGCATAGCCCGCGCGACTCGCATCGGCGTCGACTACGCAGGTGATTGGGCGAAGAAGCTCTGGCGTTTCTACGATCGCGATTCGCCCTACGTCTCAACGGTCACGGCAGCAGCGCGGAAGCGCGCTGGGGCGAAATAGCGGAACGGTACCGCCTTCCACGCTGGGAGAGGCGGCACCGTCCCTTCAATGCCAACTTTCTTACGGTTGCGAGTGCGGCAACGTCAGCACGCGTCTCAACAACGGCCCCGAATCATGGAGGGAGCCGATGTTGAAAAGATCCGGCCGCAACGTTCGATAGCGCTCCACCGCGACGAACAGCGTGGATGGATCACGCTCGAGTCGGCGCGCGACTTCCGCGAGCGTGGCGATCCCGCGCTCCGTCGCATACCAGGTGATCAGCGCACGACCGAGTGCGAGTCGACGCTGCCGCGAGCGCGAGAGCACCTCTGAACGTTCGAGGCCAAGTTTGCTCGACACCGTATCGATCACCTGATCGAGCGAATGCGTGCTGCGATACGTGCGCTGACTGCGCGGCACCACCTGCATGAACTCGCGATTGCCGAGTACACGCGGATCGTCGGTGCAGCCTTTCTCGAAAAGATCCGCATCGGCGACATCGCTCGCTTCATTCATCAGCTTGCGATAGTCGAGACGCGCCTGATCGAGTCGCGGGTTCAGCCCACGAAGTGCGACGCCCGAGGAAAGCCACGGCACGTTCGTCACGCCGAGATAGGCGTTGTGACTACTCAACGTGTAGTCCCCTGGATCCTGCACGATTCCCGCCCGCACCGGCGCCAGATGAATGTAACGAATGAGTTTGAGCAGATACATGTCGGGGTCGACCAGCAGTGCGTGGTAACGCTGCTGGAACAGGTGACCCGATTCACCATGCTTACGATGGACTTTGCGCGCGTACTGGCTCGTCAGACGCTGCATGAGTCGCCCGACCGGCAGGTCTGCGATCTGCACCGCGAAGTGAATCGCGTCTTTCGTCCAGTAGAACGCATGGACGCGGGTTCGACAGCGCACCACCATCGCAGACAGAAGCTGCTCGAAGGTCGCGTAGTCGCTCGCATCCGTGAAAATAGGCTGTCGCGCGTTGCCGCGCTGAACGACGTAGTACAGCCCGCCTGGGACATGCAATCTGGATCGGCGTGACATCCCTGCCCCCTTTTTCCCGGTTGAAACGCTCACACAACTATCGTGCGTAGGTGTGTGTCGCGTGCGGCCAGCCCTGGCCAGTAATCCCTGTCTCAATTCCGAGAGCAACTCCCATCGTTGGGAGAAATCGAGCGCAAAGATTGCGACATCGCGATGCGGTACGCAACCCCCTCGAGCTTCCGCGTTTTCTCCCGACCGCTTTTTCGCACCGCTTCAGACGAGGCTCAAAGCCGAAGGCAGTTACTGTTCCCGGCCGCAGGACTCCCGAAACGAAACTCCCTTTCGTCCGCTCGCCGAGGCGCTAGATCCCTATCGTGCGGGTAACCGGTGTGCGCTGAATTCCCTGGACACGGACCGCTCGACAACGCTCTCGCCAGAAACAGTAACTGCAAATGTGTACCTGCAGCACCCGATCCGAATATCTCAGCCACTCACACGAGGACACGTGAAATTTTCGCGAGGATGCGATCGTAAGGTCGTCATGCATGCGGACGGGGGCTTCCTGGTCGAAGATCCGCTCGCTCCGATCGGAGCGGCTGTTTATTCGTCCAGCTAGTGGTCCCAGTCTGCATTCGCTCGCTCGATTACGTAGGCGTGAATGGCATCCGCATCGGCGTCGCTCAGCACGTTGCTGAAGTTCGCCATGCCGAGGCCCACTAACTGACCCTTCAGCACGATGTCTTTGAAGGCGCCGTGAGTGGCCGGAGTCATGTGCCGCAGATCCTTGATGACTCCACCTCCCTGGACCTGCGGCCCGTGGCAATTGGAGCAGGTCTTCGCGTAGAGGTCCGCGCCCTTCGCGATGAGGTCAGCGGAGGCGGTTGAGGGCGGCGGCAGCGGAATGGGAGGACGTGGGGGCAACGGAGGCAACGTAGCCCTGCCACCTAACTTGAAGACCAGCACACGCGCATCCGAGCGCTGCATGCCTCGGCCTCCACGCAGCTCCGCCATCGCCATGCCGCCTCCCCATCCTGCGGCGACGGCAACGTACTGCTCGCCGTCCAGCGTGTAGGTGATTGGGGCGGCCATCGGCACCGTTTGAACGTCCTGTTCCCACAGTTTTTCGCCCGTATCGGCTTTGTAGGCGGCGAGCGTGCGAGCGGCACTGCCTTCGATGACAAGGTTACCGGCCGTCGTCAGCACGCCACCGTTTCCAGCTCGCTCGTGCGCCACGTGCCACACCTCTTTTTGTTTCACCGGATCCCAGGCGGTGAGCCAGCCGCGCTCGCGGGAGTCAGCGGTCTTCATCATCTCGGCACGCTCAGGGGTCATCCTTCCACCCGTGCCTGTGTTGATTCGCTGTGCGTGGGTCGCTTCATCAGGCGGCTGATAGTCCGGATCACGCGAATACACCCACCAATGTTCCTGCGCGGGAAAATAGACGAGGCCCGTATTGGGGTTGAACGCCATCGGCGGCCAGCTATGTGCGCCCGACACCGAAGGAGTCAGCATGACGGGCTTGATGCCGTATTTTGCTTCCTTCGTGATCGCCGGCCTTCCCGTCTTCAGATCTACGTGCGTTGCCCACAGGTTCACCGGCGTGAACTTCTCAGCGGAGATGAGCTGGCCGCTCTCGCGGTCGATCACGTAGAAGAAGCCGTTCTTTGGCGCCTGCATCAGCACTTTGCGCGCGCGACCCTCGATCTGCAGGTCGGCAAGGATGATCGGCATCGTCGCCGTGAAGTCCCAACTGTCTTCCGGGGCCACCTGGTAGTGCCACACGTACTCGCCCGTGTCCGCTTTCACCGCGACGATGGACGCGAGGAAAAGATTGTCGCCGCCGCCTGGGCTTCGGTACGCCTGCGCGTGCGGCGCGCCGTTCCCGGCACCGATGTAGATCAGCTTCAACTCGGGGTCGTAGACGATAGCGTCCCAGGGCGTGCCGCCGCCGCCCTGCTTCCACCACTCGCCCGTCCAGGTCTTCGCCGCCATCTCCATGGCCTTGGATTCGAACCCCAGCTTCGGATCCCCCGGCACAGTGTAGAAGCGCCAGAGCTGCTTCCCCGTCTCCGCGTCGTACGCCGTGACGTACCCGCGAACGCCGTACTCGCTGCCTCCGTTTCCGATCACGACCTTGCCGTCGAACACCCGCGTTGCGCCCGTGCTCGTATACGGCCACGCGGTGTCGAACGTCTGCTGAGTCCACACGGGAGTGCCGCTCGCGGCGTCGAGCGCGATGAGTCGCCCGTCAATCGTCGTGAGGTAGATGCGGCCCTTCCACGCGGAGATGCCGCGATTCACGACGTCGCAGCAAAGGAATCGCGCGCGTGCGCGGTCGACCTGTGGGTCGTACTTCCAGATCTGCTCGCCGGTTCTCGCGTCAATCGCGTATGTGACGTTCCATGCACTGATCGCATACATCACGCCATCGATGACAATCGGTGACGCCTCGACGCCACGATGTGTATTCAGATCGAAGTACCACGCGAGACCGAGTTGGTTCACGTTGGCGTCGGTGATCTGCTTCAGTGGGCTGTACCACTGCTCGTTGTAAGTGCGCCCTGGTGCCATCCACTGCCCCGGCTCTTCGTTCGCACCCAGCAGGCGCTTGCTGTCGACTGACGCTGGCTTTGACGCCGTGGCTGAGGCCGCAGTTGGGGCTTCCTGTGATTTTCCGCAGCCAGTCAGAATCAGGACGGCAGCACAGCACAGAAAACCGATTGTTGTTCGCATCGCGCCCCCTCTTTCGCCGCATTCTGCTGCGCTGGATGGGGGCGGCGTCCACGTACAATCGCTTCTTCGGGCATCAGGTGGTGCGTGGACTCGGCGGCCTTGGTGGGTCGCCGTAGTCCGGGTCGCTGCTCACGCGTTGCGCTACCGTGCCTTTGGGGTTCTCGTACCAGCCCGGGTCGGAGTAGTCGTTCGCGCCAAGCGAATCCCGCACTTTCACGACCGTGAACATCCCGCCCATATCGATCGTTCCGAACGGGCCCATACCTCCCATCATGGGCAGCGTATTGCGCGGTCCCTTCATGTGGCCCATGCCCGCGTGCTCAGCGTGCTCCCACATTCCCTCCTGGCCCATCGACATGTAGCCCGGCAGGAGCTCTCGGAGCCTCTCGTCGACACCCTTCTGGTCCACACCGACTAGATTCGGTACATCGTGCCCCATCGCATTCATCGCGTGATGCGCCATGTGGCAGTGGAACGCCCAGTCGCCCGGTCGTGCGATGAACTCTATGTCCCGCGTCTGTCCCACACCGACGAGTTCCGTCGTCTCGCGCCGCCACTGGCTACGCGGCCAGCGCCCGCCATCGGAGCCGGTGACGAAGTACTCCACGCCGTGCAGATGGAGCGGGTGGTTCCACATCGAGAGGTTGCCTACGCGGAAACGCACACGCTCCCCCGTACGCGCGACCGGGTACTCGATTGCGGGGAATACCTTGCTGTTGAAGGTCCACAGATCGAAGTCGAGCATGATCGCGGGATCAGGTCGATACGTGCCTGGGTGCAACGCCCAGTTGTGCAGCATGAAGCAATAGTCCCGCTGGACCGGCACCTCGTCGCCGCCGCGCGGATGGATGATGAACATGCCCATCATTCCCATCGCCATCTGCGTGAGCTCGTCGGCATGCGGGTGATACATGTGCGTGCCGTGCTGCTGAAGCGTGAATTCATAGGCGAACGTTTCGCCCGGCAGGATCGGCGGCTGCGAAAGGCCGGCGATTCCGTCCATGCCGCTCGGCAGGATGATGCCGTGCCAATGCATGGTCGTCGGCTCGCCCAGCTTGTTCGTCACGAGCAGCCGCACGCGATCGCCTTCAACCGCTTCGATAGTCGGGCCCGGCGTCGTACCGTTGTAGCCCCACACCTTCGCGGTGCAGCCGGGCGCGAACTCGTGCTCGAACTCTTCCGCGACGAGATGGAATTCCTTCACACCGTTGCGCATTTTGAACGGAAGCGACCAGCCGTTGAGGGTGTGTACGGCACGACGTGAACCCGAAGGCTGCGCCGTCATCTGCGCAAGAGCGCTCTCAGCCGTGCCAGTGAGTCCCACCACGGCTCCCGTGCCGGCCGCAGCCAGTAGATTGCGACGAGAGACTTTCATTGCGCTTCCTCCGTCATGGGCACATCTCCTTCAGCGGTACTATCTCCCGGTAGCGCGCCGCCTACGGACTTACGCAGGTCTGCGCGCGCGATCCAGTAGTCGCGCACCGCTTCCACGTACGACTGATACGCATCGATTTGCGAGCGGCGGGCTTGCAGAAGCTCGAACACACCTACCAGCATGAAGTTGTGTTCCTCCTGCGTGCTGCCGACGAGCCGCTCACGCTGCGGAAGAACGGCAGTTCGATACGCTTCGGCGATTTCGCTCGCGGAGGCGAGTTGGTCGAGGCCACGGGCGACTTCGTTCTTCACTCGCAGTTCGAGATCGGAGAGGCGCGCCTGCGCGATCTCCGCCTGCGCGTCCGCTCTCATCACGCCGCTCTGGTTCTGATTGAAGATCGGCAGGCTGAGTGCCAGCGAAGGACCGCGAAGGCGTGAGCCATCCGTGTCGGATTCGCGTTCATATCCGCCTTCGAGATCGCCTAACCATCGCCATCGACGCGTCGTGCTGGCGAAGTCCTGCTCGTTGGAGACCTGGCGACGCGCGGCGGAAAGATCCAGCCGCTGCGTTTCAGCAAGCTTCAGAAGAGCGGTTTCGTCGAGGTTTGCGCCGCCGGTGGCTTTGAGCGCGGGCAGACGAGTCGGTACTTGCCATTCAGCCCGGGTCGAAAGCCCCATGAGCTCCGCAAGCGCTTCCCGCGCGCGAGTCGCGGCTGCCCTCGACCGCGCGGCCCCCACCCGTTGCTCTGAAGCCGTGGCGCCCTCGAGCGCCAACCCCTTCGGCGAAAGATTGCCAGCGTCGTACAGCCGCTGCGCCATCTCCGAGGAGGCATCACCGGCCGTCGCGGCGAGCCCCCTCAGCTCCGCAACCTGCCGCGCGCTTACAGCTTCGAACCAGGCTTGCTCGACACGCACCGATAGATCCAGAAGCGCGTCAGCGACCATCTCCTGCGACCGCTGGAACTCAGCGCGCGCCAGCCGTGCTCGCGACGGAAGCAGCAGTGCGTTCGTGAAGTCGACGGAAATGCTACGGGTGATCTGGCTCAGACCGCCCCCTTCCGGCCTGAGGTCGACGTATCCCAGTCGCGGATTGGGAAGCCGCGAGGCCTCCACAACATCCGCAGAGGCGATGCCCAACCGGGCATACAGTTCGCGAACCTGTGCGTTGTTCGCGAATGCTAATTTCAGCGCGTCGGCGCGGGAGACAGGGCCCGCTGGCGCTGGCAGGCGAGCCGCGTCCCCTCCGGCCCACGTCAACTGTGGGAGGCCTCTCGCCGCCACCAGTGAGCTAACGCCATCTGAACCTCGGTGGGGTGGGCCACTCGCGCAGCCGCTCAATACAATGACGCCCACCGCCATAGCGGGCACAAGCAGACGAAATCGCTCCATTGGAGCACTCCTCGAAAATCATCAGGTAATCGCTGATCTCACGGCACAGGAGGCCGCGAACGAGGAGCAGGCTCTATAAGCGCAGCCGACCGGTGCGCAGGAAGGTGTCGCTGCCGCCCGCACTAGAACGAAGTGCGTAACGGGAGATGGGCAGCGGAGGCGGATGAGTGAGAGGCGGCACGTGCCGCACGCTGAGCGCCGCACCGGCGAACGCGCTGGGCGCCAGATCCCCGAACGGTCCGTCACTCTTCTGCAGGAAGAGTTTGCCGGATGCGCTCGACGGCGACACCCAGGCACAACAATCGTGCCCTTGATGGACGGTAGCGGTATCGCGATCCCCATCCGAGTGACACGGCGCATGCGTGCCGTGATCCGCAGCCAAAGCCATGGGGCACGCCGCCAGCACATGGCCGGGGCCGAACAGCGCGGCCCACAAAACCGCAAAGAGAAAGAACCGTCGCATCGGTGTCATTCAACCTTGCGCCGGACGCTATCATGCGAAGGGGTCCGCCGGAACCCATTGCCTCGTCAGAAAGAGAACGACATGCCCTGGATGAACATCGCCGCGGTCGGCGTTGGCGCCGCCTTCGGCGCGTGGGCCCGATGGGGCCTATCGCTTCTCCTGAACCCTCTGCTGCCCTCCCTGCCGCTCGGCACGCTCGCCGCGAACCTCGTCGGCGGCCTCCTGATCGGTGTCGTCATGGGACTGGCGGAGCCACTGAACCTGTCGGTGACCTTACGCCTCCTCATCGTGACGGGCTTCCTCGGTGGGCTCACCACCTTCTCGAGTTTCTCGGCGGAGGCGGTCGGAACGCTGATGCGAGGTCAGTCCGGCTGGGCGATCGCGCTGGTGCTCGCCCACCTCGTCGGTTCACTGGTGCTGACAGGCATCGGCGTCCTGATCGGGCGAGCCGTAGTGACACACTGATTGGACTGAAGCGCTCGGGATGACCGCCGAGCGACGAGTCGTGGCCACACTACAGCCGTCGTGCAGGGCACAGCAGCCAGGTGGAACGGCAATTTTTTCACGCGTGCAGGCAAACTTTGCAATAGCCCGCATGCACGGAAGGGACGGGCCGCGACAGCGCGCGGCCCGATGGGTTTTTCGCGGGAAGAGCTCGCTGCTTAGTGGCCTCCGTCGCCCGTCTTGTTGTGACCAGCCGGGTTCTCATGAGTCGCGGCGCCACCGCCATGACTCGCCTGGCCACCCTTGCGTCCGGCCTCGGCGGCGAGCTCCGGGTTCTGGGAGAAGCTGCGCTTCTCGTCTGGCACGCTTTGTCCGCCCTTGCGTCCCGCTTCCGCCGCAAGCGAGCGGTTTTGCGAGAAGCTGCGTTTGGATCCCGGAACACTCTGTCCGCCCTTGCGTCCGGCCTCGGCCGCAAGACGTCGGTTCTGGGAGAAGCTGCGCTTCGAGTCAGGGACGGCCTTGCCACCCATGCTCGCGATTTCTCTCTGGCGTTCCGCATCCATTGAAGCGAAACCGCGGTTCGAAGTACGTCCGTCCTGAGTCCTGCCCTGAGCCATCATCACACTCCTCTACTGTTGCGTTTGCTCCGCTGGCGCGCGGCATCACCGCGTCGTCGGGGAAGTACTTCAATCAGCGTGAGGGCGTTGCCCTGCTCTCCTGATCGGTGTAAGCGGCCCCCAGCCGGCGAGCAGCCATAACCAGCAAGACGCATGCCGCCGCGCAGAGGCCTGCGATGAACGCGAGCCCGAGACCGGACACGAGTACGTAGATTCCGTTACCGATGCTGTCGGCGCCGCGTTGAAGCACCGTGTCGATGAGACTCTTGCTTTTGAATTTGGTCTCGGGCGAAAGAATCGTGAACAGCATTTCGCGCGCGGGTTTGAAGAGGCCGTAATCGCAACCGCGCCGAATCACTTGTGTTACCAGCAACAGCGCGCCGGAAGGGAAAAACACGAGTATCGCGAAAGAAGCAGCCACCAGCGCCCCCATCGTGACGAGCGTTGCGCGCACGCCGCCGCGCGCCGTGAGCCAGCCCACGAGGAACGTCTGGAGCACGAGTGATAGAACATTCGTCGCAAGGTCGATACGCGCGAAAATCGCGGCGCGCTCCGTCAGGGTCGACCAGCCCGCTTCCACATACTTCGCCTGTTCGTTGTACATGAACGCGCCGAAGAGCTGCGTCATCACAATGAGCCCGGCGATGCCCAGCAGGTAAGGCGAGCGCACCAAGCGGGCAAGATCTTCAATCGCACGTCCGCCTACTGCCACGCTTGCATCGCCCGCTTTTGTGGCATCGACGCGGGCGCGCAGATTGCGCGCGAGCATGCCCATCAGCACCGCGGCGGCGAGGAACGCGCACGCCACGTAGATCACCGCGGTCGCACCGATGCCTTCGACGAAGAATGCATTGAATGCCGGGCCCGCGAGTGCGCCGGCGCTGCCGCCGGCCGCGACGAATCCGAAAACTCTTCGGGCCGACTCCGGGCTCCACAGATCGACCATCGTGCTCCAGAACACGGAGATGACGAGCAGGTTGAGGCCGGCGACCGAGACGAAATAAATTCCGCCAAGCGTGGGCGTCACGTGCCCGCTGCTTGCGAATGCGGCGAGCGAAGCGAATAGCACGATGATCGGAGCGTAGACGCACGCCATGAGGCGGCGACGTGATACTCGTGCGACGACCCACCAGTAGACAGGCAGGACCAGAAGCATCGCACCGAGCGTGATCAGGAAGAAAAACGGAATGCGATCGCTGCCGGCCTGCAGCACCATGGCTTCGCGTAGAGAGCGAAGCATGTAATAACCACACAGCAGCAGGAAATAGGTTGCCGCCGCCGCGGCGAGCGGTGCCCGCTCAGCCGGCCGCGGCGCCAAGCGGAGTAACGCTGCCCGCAAGATGCACCTTGCCTTTGCCCGCGCCCTTCAGCGCGAAACCATCGCCCGCTGGCGTGCGCCAGGTCTCGAGCGTCAGCGGCGCCGGGATCGATACAGGGCGCTTGAAGACCACATCCACGCGGCACGATGAGTTGAACGTGCCGGGCGGCAGCGCGCTCAGCGAGCGCGACATCGACCACATGCCGTGCGCGATCGCCTGATTGAAGCCGAACATGCGCGCGCCGAAATTCCACAGGTGAATCGGGTTGTAGTCGCTCGACGTGCGCGCGTAGCGCCAGCCGACACCCTTGTCGGCGTTCAGCGGCGTCTTCACGATCGCTTCGGGCCCCGACGGCTGCACGGCTTCCGCGTCCGGCGCGGGCACGCCCTCTCCGGCGCTGATGCGCGCACCGAAGGGCTTCGAGGTATCGCGTTCGAGCCGGCGCGCCATGAAGACGCAGATCTCGGACCACGCGGGCTTGCCCTCGACGAACACGCTCGTGTGCACGTCGAACTCCTGGCCGCGGTCGGTATCGCGCCGCCCGTCGACGAAGGTGCGCAGCTGCAATGTCTCGTCGACGTGGATCGGACGATAAGACTCAATGTGGTTGCGCAGGTGCACGAGCCCCATGAGCCGCACCGGGAACGCAAGCGACGAAAGCAGCGCGAGTTGGACAGGCGTCGCGATCACGTGTGGATACGCCACCGGCAGGTAATCCGACGGCGCGCCGCCGCAGACCGCGCGGTAGGCCTCCATGCGCGAACGACTCGGCCGGTAGCTCTTCAGCTCCGCTTCGAGGCGCGGGATGTGCAAGTCGTCGGGCACGACCGGCTGCTTCTTCCCGAACACGATCCGGGCGTACGAAGGCAATATGGATGGCTGCGAGCCGAAGCTCAGCGAGTAGGTCGACGACATGAGGGGCGGCAGTATCCCTTAACGGCGGGCTTCAGGGCGAGACGTGTTCGACCTGAATGTCGACCACGCCACCCTCGCCCACTTTGTGGGCCGCAAGGCCGAAGAGATCGCCCGCCGATTCGCCGGGGCTGCCGGATTTCGAGACCCGAGCCACGACTTCCACGAGCTGGCCCTGGGTGAAGCTGTGGCCGGGGAGCATGGAGTCCTTCGTAGTGAGCTCCACGGTCTGCGGGAAGGTCGCCTTCAGGCGCTTGACGGCCAATGGCGGGCCCGCGGCGCGTGGATCGCGCACGAACACGAACAGCGGCAGGGAGGACACCGCGTCGGCGCTTAGCTTCGCGGAAAGCGTCACACGAACGCGCACCGCGGGTACGGAGCCTGCCGCGGCGGGGCTATCGCCCGCGGACGTGCCTCCTCCACCGGCCGCCACTGCGCCAGGCGAGCCGGCAGCGCGCGCATCCGCGCCAGTGCCGCCGGGTGCGGAGCCGCCCGCGCCGCCCCGCTGCGCGAGTTGCGCATCGATCGCCTGGATCTGCTGCTCGAAGATGGCCCGAACGTTGTCCTGCGGCGGCGGGTCGAGCGTCAGCAACGCCGTGAAGCGCTCGCGGGCGAGCGGCAGCTCGCTCCGGCGCACGGCCGCCACCGCGCCGTAAAAGAGCGCTTTGCCATTCTTCGGCTGGAGCGCCAAAGCCTGTTCGATGTACTTCGAGCCGCGGCCGGTGAACTCGCTGTCGTTGCCCAGCACGAGCGATTCACCGAGGCCAAGCAGCGCATCCACGTTCTTGCCGCCGCCGATCTCGTTCGCTTTCTGGTAAGCGCGGATCGCGAGCGGGTATTGCTCGAGCACCGTGTACGAGTGGCCGAGTCGCAGCCAGCCGTCGAGGTCGTTCGGGTTCTTCTCGAGGCGACGCGCGAGGCGCGAAACCATGTTCTGAGGTGTGACGGCGTTGGAGTCGGCCTGCGGCCAGTTCCGGTTACCCCACTCCAGGTACAGGCCGCCGCCACCGAACACCAGCAGGCCGGCGGCCGCAAAGGCGGCCCAGATAGCGGGCGCCGGCGTGGCGCCACTCTTGCGCACCAGGGGTACGACGACCACGCCGACGGCGGCGATCGTCAACGCGATCGCGATGAGAATGAAGCTGGTCATCAGCGCCCCGTGTCCCCTTCGATCGGCTCGTTATCCTGGTCCACCAGCTTCGCGCGCTGGCGCAGGATGCGCACCGCCACGACGGCGCCGATCAGGAGGAAGGCGCCCGGCGCCAGCCACAACCACATGTTCCGCGCGTTGGTGAGCGGGCGGAACAGGATGAACTCGCCGTAGCGGTCCACCATGTATTTGCGGATCTCGTCATCCGTCTTGCCTTGCTTGACGAGGTCGCGCACGTCGGCGCGCAGGTCGGCGGCCAGGTCCACCTGCGAATCCGCGATGGACGTATTCAGGCATTGCATGCAGCGCAGCTCGTGCGTGAGCCGCTGGTACTGCTCCTGCTTCGCCGGATCGTCGAGCTGCGTGATGTCGATGGCGAAGGCGGGAGCGGCTGTCAGCGCGAGCAGCAACGACAGTAAAAATACGCGCATCAGCGAGCCACCGGTTGCTTGCCCTGAAGGCGTGGAACGAACTCGCGTTCCCAGATCTCGGGCGTCATCGCGCCGGCAAGGCGGTACTGCACGACGCCGTTGCCATCCACGAGGAACGTTTCCGGCGCGGCCGTCACACCCCAGTTGATCGCTTCGCGGCCCGGCTTGTCCTGCGCAATCGCGGTGTAGGGGTTGCCCAGCTGCTCGAGCCACTCGTGCGCCAGATCGTCGTCATCGTCTTTCCAGTTGAGGCCGACGATAGGCACCTCCTGCTTCCGCGCGAGCTGCATCAGCATCGGATGCTCGTCGCGGCAGGTCACGCACCACGTGCCCCAGACGTTGAGCAGATACGGTTTGCCCTTGAACTTCGCGTTGCTCAGCGTCGTGCCCGGATTCATGAGATCCGGCAGCACGAACTGCGGCGCCGGCTTGCCAAGCAGCACGGACGTCAGGTGCTCGCGATCCGGTGAGTTCTTGACACCGAAATAGAGCACGAACACGAGCAGTACGAAGCCGCCGAGCGGCAGCAGAAATCGGTTCATCATCCCGCTTTACCCGGCAACACGCCTTCGCCCGCCACCACTTCGCCCGCGGCCGCCGGCGCTTTGGCCGTGCGATAGCGACGATCCGACGCGGCGATGCCACCCCCGAGCGCCATGATGAACGCGGCGATCCACACGTAATTCACGAGCGGCCGAATCTGCAGGCGCACGCTCCACTTTCCAGCGCCGAGATCGTCACCCAGCGCCAGGAAGATGTTCGAGCCCCAATAGGAGCCGATGCCCGCCTCCGTCATGCCCTGCCGCTGCACCCAGTACAGGCGCTTCTCCGGCGTGAGATTCATGATCTGCCTGCCCTCGTGCGTGACCGAGAAATAGCCGCGCACGCCGTCGTAATTCGGGCCTTCGATGCTTTCGAGCTTGTCGAAACGGAAACCGTAGTTGCCGAGCGTAACGGTCTGCCCCGAGCCCACGGCGATGTCACGCTCCTGTGTGTACGACTCCACCGAAGTGATGCCGACGACGAACAGCGCGAGCGCAAGGTGCGCGATGGTCATGCCGATCACGCTGCGCGAAAGCGAGAGCTTGCGCCGGATGCGATCCACGGGATCGTAGAGTGAGGAGATGACGATCCAGAACGCGACGGCGTAGCCCACCGGCGTGAGCACGAGCGCGCGCCCGAAGAACCCCGCGACGACGGCGACGCTCAGTGCGATGGCGACTGCGAGCCACATGAGCAGCCGGCGCCTCTTCTGCGCAAGGTGCCCTCTCTTCCACGCGGCCTGGATGCCGATGGGCACGAGTGCCAAAAGCGGCAGAATTGGAATCGGGAACATCGCGTTGAAGTACGGCGTGCCGACCGAGAGCGTGTAGCCCGTCGCTTCAGCGATCAACGGCGCGAGGGTTCCGCCGAACACGATTGCCGTCGCGACAATCAGCAGGATGTTGTTGAAGAGCAGGAACGACTCGCGCGAGAGCAAATCGAAGCCCGCCTGCGACTTCAGCAACGGAGCGCGCCATGCATAGAGCGCAAGCGCTCCGCCGACGATGATCACGAAGAACGCCAGGATGAACATGCCACGACCCGGATCGGCCGCGAACGCATGCACCGACGTGATGCTTCCCGAGCGCACAAGGAATGTACCGAGCAAGCTCAACGAGAAAGTGAGGATCGCGAGCAGCAGCGTCCAGCTCTTGAAGAGCCCGCGCTTGTCCGTGACCGCGAGCGAATGAATCAGCGCGGTGCCGGCGAGCCACGGCATGAACGACGCGTTTTCCACGGCGTCCCAGAACCAGTAACCGCCCCAGCCGAGCTCGTAGTACGCCCACCAGCTTCCGAGCGCGATGCCCATGGAGAGGAAGGCCCACGCCGCCGTGGTCCACGGGCGGGTCCAGCGGGCCCACATCTGGTCCATCTTGCCTTCGAGCATCGCCGCGCAGGCAAACGCGAACGCCACGGAGAAGCCGACGTAGCCGGTGTAGAGCATCGGCGGATGAATGGCGAGCGCGGGATCCTGCAACAGCGGGTTCAGGTCACGCCCGTCGGCCGCGGCCGGAATCAGCCGCGCGAAAGGATTCGACGTCGCCAGCGCGAACAGGAGGAACGCGAAGCTGATGATGCCCAGCACGCCCAGCACGCGCGCGCCGAAGCGCTTGGGCAAGCGCGTGACACCGATGGCGACCGCGACGGTCCAGCAACCGAGCAGGAAGATCCAGAGCAGCAGCGAACCTTCATGCGCGCCCCACACCGCGGCGACGCGATACACGAGCGGCAACGCCGAGTTCGCGTTCGACGCGACGTAGAGAACCGAGAAATCGAGGTTGATGAACGAGGCGACGAGGCATGCGAGCGAGGTGCAGATCATCACGAACTGACCGGCCACCGCCGGCGTTACGGCCGCGACCCAGCGGTCGCGACCGAGCGCGGGGCCCGCGATGCCGAAGAACGCCTGCAGCCCCGCGAGCAGCAGGGCGAGGATCAGCGCGAAATGTCCAAGCTCGGGAATCATCTAGATGCCCGCCGGGTTCTTCGCCGGCGCCTCCGCGGTGCTTGCCGCGCTGTCACTACCACCGGCGCCATTCGGCCTCGCGCCCGAGTCAGCGTTCTTCTTGAGCGATTTGGCAACTTCGGGCGGCATGTATTTCTCATCGTGCTTGGCGAGGACTTCGTCCGCGACGAACACCCCATCCGAACCGAGCTTGCCGTGCGCGACCACGCCCTGCCCTTCACGGAACAGATCGGGCAGCACGCCGGTATATTTCACGGGCTGGTCGGTCTTGAAGTCGGTGACCACGAAGGTGACCTCGAGGCTGCCCGGCTGGCGATGGAAGGTGCCCTTCGACACCATGCCACCGAGGCGGAAGCGTTCGCCCTGCTTCACTTCGCCCGCCGCGACCTGCGTGGGATCGAAGAAGAACATCACGTTCTGCTTGAACGCGGACAGCGCCAGCGCGCCGGCAATGCCGACACCCGCGAGAATGCCGAGCACCAAGTAGAGTCTTCGTTTGCGGGCAGGAGTCATTGTGCGTTCCCCACTTGCGATGGGACCTCTGCGGAAGTGCCTTTGGCGGCGACCCGGCGTAACGCCGCTTCGCGTGCGCGCCGTAGTGCGCGACGAGCCATCAGGATGTTCGACGCGATCGCTGCGATCACGATGACGTACGCGGGCCATACGTACCGCGCGTAGCCGCCCATGTCGAGGTATTCAATCAAACCGTTCATCGTTGGGCCACTCACGCGCGCACTACGTCGCGAATCCAGCTCGCTGAGCGTTCGCGGCTCAACAGTTCCGCCCGAAGGCGCGTCAACAGCAGCGCGCCGAACAGGAACACGTAACCGAAGAACATGGACAGCAGGGGCATCAGCATGGACAGCGGCATCGTCGGCTTGCTGCCGAGCTTCATCACGGACGCCGTCTGATGCAATGAGTTCCACCATTCCACGGAATAGTGAATGATCGGCACGTTGATCACGCCGACGACCGCGAGCACGGCGCAGATACGGTCGGCGCGCTGCGTATCGTCAACCGCCGCGCGCAAGCCCATGTAGCCGAGAAACTGCACCAGCAGCACCAGCTCGAAGATGATGCGCGGATCCCATTCCCAGTATGTGCCCCACATCGGGCCGCCCCAGAGCGAGCCTGTGGCGAGCGCGCAGGCCGTGAACGTGGCACCCATGGTTCCGCAGGCGGCCGCGACCGCGTGAGCGACCTTGATCCGCCAGATCAGTGCGACAGCGGAGGCGACGGCCATCACGACATAGACCTGCAACGACATCCACGCGGTTGGCGCGTGAACATACAGGATGCGATAGCCCTCGCCCTGCTGGTAATCCGCCGGCGAGATGACCAGGCCGCCGATCAGCCCGTACGCCATCAGCGCCGCGGCGATCCACGCGAACCACGGCGTCAGCGTCGCCGCGAGCTTGTACACGTACGGCGGCGAGCCGAGCTTGTGAAACCAGGTCCAGGCCATGATGAGCTCGTTTACTCCAGACTGATGCGCACGGCGGCCGCGGCGGCAAGTGGTGCCAGCGTGACACCCAGGATGGCCATTGCGCCGAGAAGCTGCACGGCCGCCGTGTAGTCCACACCCTGGATCGCCTGCTGTGTAGCTCGCGCTCCGAAGATGAGGACCGGCACAGTGAACGGCAAGTTCAATACGGAGAGCAGAACGCCGCTTCGGCGTACGCCGAGCGTCAACGCCGCGCCGATGGAGCCGAGCAGGCTCAGGGCGATGCTGCCGACGGCCACGGATATGAAGACGCCGGGGAGCGCGGACATCGGGGCGCCGTCGGCCCACGCGGTGAGCGGCCCCATGATGGCGAGCGGCGCGCCCGTCAGCAGCCAGTGCGCGACGGACTTCGCCAACAGCAGGCCGGTGAGCGACTGGCCGGAAACCGCGAACTGCTCCAGCGAGCCGTCGTGGGCGTCTTCACGGTAGAGAAACTCGAGCGCGAGCAGCGACGCCAGCAGTGCCGCCACCCACACAACACCTGGCGCAACCAGCACGAGCTGCGATTTCTCCGGGGTAATGGCGAGCGGAAAGAGCGTGGCGACGATCGCGAAGAAGATCAGCGGCTGCACGAGCTCGCCCGGCCGGCGGAATGCGAGGCGCAGGTCGCGACCGAGCACGAGCCGCGCGGCCCGCAGCGCCGGCGTCCGCGGGTGACCGGGGATCAGGGCGGCGGGCGCGGGTGTGCTCACGACGCGAGCACCATTCGATGCAGAGTGACGCCATTCACGCCGAGCTCGTGATGAACAGCCACGACGGCGAGGCCGCCGCGCGTCACGTGAGCTTCGAGCATTCGAGTGACCAAGAGTTGTCCTGCCGTATCCAGATTCGTCGTCGGCTCATCGAGCAGCCACAGCGGCACGCTCAGCAACGAAAGCCCCGCCAGGGCCACACGCCGGCGCTGGCCGGCGGACAGCGTCCGCACCGGGCGATCGCGCCAGTCGTCGGCGCCGACTTCGTCGAGAGCGCTTTCGATCCGCGCCACCGTGACGGGCCTGCGCATTCCGACCCAGTAACTCAGATTCTCGCGCGCGGTGAGATCCGCCTTCAGTGGGGGCTCATGCCCCACATAAGCAAGTTCCGCATGGAAGCCGTGCAGGTTCGAGCGCACGTTCTCGCCGCGCCAGAACACATCGCCCTCTTCCAGGTAAGCCAGCCCGCACAAGACCCGAAGCAACGTCGTCTTGCCCGCGCCGTTCGAGCCGGTGAGCTGCAGAATCTGGCCGCCGCGAAGCTCGAGGCTCACGCCGCGCAGGACGTGCCGGTCCCCGCGCCACAGATGCAGCCCTCGAGCCCCCAACACCAGATTCGACATGGACCTCCAACCGGCCCGATCACGGGCGCGCAAGTCTCGCAAAGTCAGGGGGTTATCGCCATCCTCGAAAGTGTCCGGCGATGGCGTCAAGGGCCTGATTTGTGTGGTATGTCCACCTGTGGACGCGAAAAGGCCCCCACCTTTCACGGCCGGAAGCAGCAGCTTTGCCCCCGATAGGCAGCCAGGGGCTACTGTACAATCCGCGCGCCCCATGCCTGGGTGGCGAAATTGGTAGACGCAAGGGACTTAAAAAGTTGAGCACTCAGCCCGGAAACGACTGAGTGAATGGGGTCAAATTCGGTGGAACAGCAGCACGTCAGGGTGGCTGCAATACCGAGCTAAGCCCCGACCGTCGCCCGCTTTGGACGAGTCGGGGAAAGTGTAGAGACTTGACGGCCCCTGCCTAAATCGCGCCCGCGATGCGCTCGCCGCGACAGGGCAAAGATAAAGTCCAGACTCCAAATGCGCCGGGCCGCCCGGTCGCAGCAGCGAAAGCTGTAGTGGGTAAGAAAATCCCTCGGGGGCGACCCCGTGCCGGTTCGATTCCGGCCCCAGGCAGATCTCGAGCGACTATCGAAACCCGCCCTGGGCATCCCCTCGGCTGCTTCGGCTATCGGGGGAAGCTCGCGGCAAACAGTCGCTACTTCGCGATGTCGTCGTGAATGTAAGCGGCGACGTCGAGGATGTCCTGATCCTTCAGCAGCTCGGGATAGAGCTTCGGCATCGGAGCTTTCGGGTCCTTGATGTAGGCGACGGTGGCCTTGAGATCCTTGCGGCTCTTCAGTGTCGTGAGCTTGTGATCGGCGATCATGGTGCCGTCCGGGCCGTGGCAGCTCACGCAGACCTGGGTGTAGAGCTTGCGGCCGGCGGGCACGTTGGCGGCGCCACTCGGTGTGCGAGCGACCGGTGCTGCGGTTGCCGCGGCGGCCGCGGAGCCTGACGTGGGCTTCGGGTTCAACGTCATGATCACCACGCTCGGGATGCCGAGCGCGCCGAACGCGTTGCGCGAGACGTTGCCGTTCGCGAACGCGACGTACTGCTTGCCGCCCGCTTCGTAAGTGACGAGCCCGCCCGCAAGCGCGCCGCGAGTCTGCACCTCGTTGACGAGCTCACCCGTCTTGCTGTTGAAGACGAACAGATGGCCGGCGAGGTCGCCCGCAAACGTGACGCCACCTGCGGTGGGGGTGATGCCCGCAACCACAGGCTTCTCGGCGTGATACTTCCAGCGAACCGCGCCAGTCTCGCTGTCGACCGCCGTGATCCACCCGGTCGTCGGGCCCACGGGCTCGATCGAACCGCCGAATATCGCCTGCCCCGCCTCGTATTTCGTCGTGCCGAGCTCGACATTGAAGCAGGCATCGACTGCGCCCGTAATGAGCGTGTTGTTGAGGCGATCGAGCGCGGGCCCGTTCCACTCGACACCGCCCGCGTAGCCCGGGCACGTGCGCATTGCCTTCTTCGGCGGATCCTTCGGCACGTTCTCTATGGTTGTCACCGCCGTGCGCCACACCAGCTTGTGCGTGTCGCGATCGACCGCCGTCACGTACCCGTCCTTGCCGCCGAACGCCACGATGTCGCGGATCTTGCTGTCGCGGTAGAGAACCGGCGGGGCAACGAGGTCGAGGTCCTGCCAGTCTTCGGGAGCGGTCTGGTACCACCATTTCAGCGCGCCGGTGTGCGCGTCTAGCACAACGACCGACGTCGTAAAGAGATTTGTGCCAGGCCGATAAGCCTTGTCGATGTCGGGCCACGCATTGCCCACAGGAACGAAGAGCTCGCCGGTCGTCACATCGAGCGTCATCGCGCCCCACACGCCACCGCCACCGGTCTTCGCCGTCTCCGGCTTCAACCAGGTTTCAGCGCCGGTCTCCTTGCCCATCGGGATCGTGTAGAACCGCCACAGCTCGCGCCCTGTCTGCGCGTCGTACGCCATCACGCGCCCGCGCACGCCGACTTCGCTGCCTGCGATAGGCATGAACACGACGCCCGCCCAAGCGAGCGGCGCGGCCGAGGTGGCCTCGCCCAGGCGAGGCGCGGCAATCACGCTCTTCCACAGCAATTTGCCGCTCGCAGCGTCGAGCGCGATGAGCCGCCCGTCACCGGTGCCGCGAAACACGCGCCCGTCCATCACGGCGACGCCGCGATTCGAGGGAGCGAAGCGATCCTCTTCCGGCTGGTACGTGTGCTTCCAGCGAACCGCGCAATTCGTGGCATCGATCGCCACCGTCTCGCGCCCCGTGTTCGTGTAGATAACGCCGTCGATGACGACCACGCCCGCATGCATCGTGGTCGGCCCATCGACCTGCACGCGACACACTTCGCCAAGCTGTTTCGCGTTTGCCGGCGTGATCTCCTTCAACGGCGAAAAGCGCTGCCCGTCGAGGCGATTGTTATAGGTGAGCCACTCGCCGCCGAACGACGAGTCCTGCAACCCTTCCTGCGATCGCGAAGGCGCGGCCGCGATGAGCATGCCGGTGGTGAACAGGGAAAGCGCGAGGCGGGATGGCATTTTCATGTTCTGGTTTGATCGTGCGGCCTGACAGCGCCGGCAATATAGTGCCGCGAGGGGGCGCCCGGTGGACGACGCCGGGCGGCGGAACAACTACGACCAAGGGGCGGATACTCATCAAAACCCGATTCGCGGTTCCGGCGGAGGGCGGGGCCGGGTGAAACTTGCCGGTGCGATCACGCCGGCGGCGGGGACAGATACGTTAACGTATCAACAAGCCCTGACTGGACCGGAAAGCCGCCCTTATGGAACAGGACATCACGCGTCGCTCCGCGCGAAGCCACCTGATCTGGTGGGCGGCGTATATCCTGCTCGTCCTCTCACTGATCGCTTCCACGTGGGCTTTGTCCGGCTTCTAGACTCTCCGTGCAACGAGCCAACATAGCGGTATGCGGCTGCGGGCCCGCAGGGCTGGCCGCAGCCCTCTTCCTCCATCGGGCCGGGCATCGCGTACGCGTTTTCGAACGCTTCGAGACACCGAGGCCGGTGGGTTCCGGACTCCTTCTGCAACCCACGGGGCTGGGCGTGCTCGCCGAGCTCGGCATGGTCGAGCGGCTCATGAGCCTCGGCTCGCCGATCGATCGCATCTTCGGCCGCATCGCTTCATCGGATCGCGTGGTGCTCGACGTGCGCTACTCGGCGCTCGGCAAAGGCTGGCGCGCACTGGCGATTCATCGCGCGGCGCTCTTCGGCACCTTGCACGACGCGGTGAGCGCGGCGGGCATCGAGATCGTGCACTCGGCGCGCTCGAACCCGTCAAGTGATGGCCGGAGTCCGTGGCGAAGGCCTCGCGCACACCCAACAGCAGGCGGAATCGCCGATCCGACCGGGTCCGGGGAGAGCCTTGCGACGACGAGTATTGATTGCGGACGACCATCGTGACGCAGCCGAGAGCCTTGCAATGCTCCTGCGGATGGAAGGCCCCGAAGTCACGGTGGTGCACGATGGCCGCGAAGCCGTTACCGCATTCGAGAGCATGCGACGCGCCCTTTCGCCAGCGAGAAATAGGCGCCCACCCCGCTGGCGGATCGGCGAGAATCCGCGTCACAGCAACGGTTGTCAGAGGGTCCCGGACCGATGATTTCAGCGCAAGAAGCCCTCCAACGCCTGCGCGAAGGCAATCAACGCTACGTGGAAGAAACACGCAGCAACGATACGCTCACAGGTCGCAGCCGCCGTCGCGCGGTGGCCGACGCGCAGACGCCGTTCGCGGTGATCCTTGGCTGTTCGGACTCCCGCGTGCCTGCGGAAATCGTCTTCGACCAGGGGCTCGGGGATCTTTTCGTCATCCGGGTCGCGGGCAACATCGTGGCACCGTCTCAGATCGGCAGCGTGGAGTTCGCGGCTGAGCGTTATGGGGTGCAGCTGGTCGTGGTGCTGGGGCATTCCAATTGCGGGGCGATTCTCGCAACGGTGGAAGAGCTGGGTCGCGGCTCGAAGGAACAGTCGCGACACCTGCGCTCCATCGTCGATCGCATCCGGCCTTCAGTGCAGGCTTTCGTCGGCACTTCGATTGCGAACGATCACGACGACCTCGTGCATCATGCCGTGCGCGCGAACATCCGGATGTCGGCGAATCATCTGCGGCACGGGTCCGACGTGCTCGAGCAGCTCATCGAGAAGAATGGGCTGATGGTCGTAGGTGCCGAGTACGACCTCGAAACCGGAATAGTCGAGTTCTTCGACGGCCTGCCCTGACCGCGACTACTTGAACGCCTGCTCCACGAGGAAGCAGTCGGTCAGCAGCGCGCGCAGGTGAATCGAGGCATTGAGGTTGTCCACCAGCAGTGAGCCGATGGCGGGACGGCTGAGCACCAGGCCGATCGCGCCACGCGCCTTGGCCGCATCCTGTTTCACGGCGTCGAGGAACGGCCCGACCACCACCGGGGCCGCGCCCGATCCCACGGTGACTTTTGCGAACAGCTCGCCCAGGCCGTTGAGCGTGGCGAACATTTCGGTCAGGCGGGCGCGTGCCTCGGTTCCCTGATCGTCCTGTCGACCCTGCGCCGCGTAGGCCAGCAGATATTCATAGCCGCGCTCGATTATTTCGATGCGCGAGCTGAGCTCCGTTAGATCGGTCATCCGTTCTTCTTCGGGGGCGTGTGATGCTCGGCGAGCTCTTCGCGCGTGAGCCAGCCCTTGATCATGGCGCGCAGGTACATGCGCTTCTCGGGGAGGATGGCGAAGTAGACGTGTACGAAGACGAGCGTGATCGCCGAAACCGCGGCCGCGCCGTGAATCACGTAGATAACGCCCCACGTGGCTTGCGACAGCGTGTACGGGTCGCGCTTCCACAGCGGCGTATCCATCTTCATGAGCATGAAGCAGCCGGTGATCACGGCGGCCAGCACCATCAGCGTCATCGCGTGATGCATGAGCTTCTGCGCGACGCTGTACTTGGTGACCTTCTTGCCGGCGATCTCCGCCGCCGAGAGCGCGAACATGCATTTCAGGCGCTGCCAGAAAAGCGAACGCACGATGTGGAACAGCACGAGGAGCACGAGAAATACGCCGACGCTCCAGTGAACGACCACCCAGTTGAACTTGAGGATCCCGAGCGCCGGTAGCAGGCCGGTGGTCATTAGTGTGAGCACGGCGGCTGCGGTGAGCCAGTGAAACAGGCGGTCCACGCCTTTGTGGCGCTCCACGCGCCCTGCTACTGCGGGCGGCGCCTCGCTTCCCGCGAACACACGTTCTGCGGCTTCAGCCATCGCTACGCCCCCCGCTTCGTGCCACGAATGAGCCGCCAGATCAGGTGGCCCACGATCACCACCGCAGCCACGCCCACCGCATAAGGCACTGTGTTCCAGGAGATGCCCTCGAGCACCCGCTGGCCGTAAACGTCATGACCTACCCGAAAGAGATCCATCGTATGCGGCCCCTTCAGCGTTACGCGTCACGGATGGCGCGACGGACGAGGTTCTCCATCAGCGGCACCTTGTACTGGTTGTATTGAAGCGGCGTCGCGCCGTGCGATGCGGCCTTGCCGGCTTCGATGGCGACGTCTTCGGCCTTCTTGCGACCGGTCGCGATCGCTTCGGAACCCTTCAGCCGGCGCGGCACACATTCGACCGCGCCACACACGAGACGAATGTTCTGGATGACGTCCCCGTCGAGCACCATCGCGGCCGCCACGCTCACGAGGGCGAAGTCCCACGTGTTGCGATCGGTGACCTTCTCGAAATAGAACTTCGCACCGGCCCAGGCTTTGGGATAGCGCACGGCGGTGAGCACTTCGCCGGGCTTCAGCCCGTTCATGCGGGTGATGTCTTTCGACGGCCCGATGAAGAACTCTTCGGCCGGCACGATACGCTCGCCATCTGGCCCGTGGATGACCATCTTTGCATCGAGGGCCACCGAGGCGGTTGCCGTATCCGAAGGCGACACGGCTATGCAACGGCTCGCGCCGAACAGACAGTGCTCACGATTCTGGCCTTCCGGCGTGTCGGCGTAGCACGTGATGCCGCCGGCGCGATAGCAGCTGACGCCGTAGCGGTAATACCAGCACCGCGTGTCCTGGCAGAGATTGCCGCCAAGTGTGCCGGCGTTGCGAATCTGCGGGCTCGCGACGCGACCCGCCGCCGTTGACAGCAGCGAGTACTTCTCCCGCACGATCGGCGAGCTTTCGACTTCGGCGAGCGTGGTGAGCGCGCCGATCTCGAGGCCCTCTTCCGTCTCGCGAATGCCCTTGAGGCTCGCGATGCCGCTCATGTCGATGACCGCCGTCGGCCGCTTGTGACGATCCTTGAACCAGTCGAGGCTGTCGTTGCCGCCCGCGAGGAACCAGGCTCCCTTGCCGATGCGGCGTGCGAGGTCGATTGCGTTCTCGAGCGTGTCCGGCTGGTACAGCTCGAAGTGCGGCATCATGTCGCGTGACATCGTTGACGCTCCTTCAGGCCGTGTGAATCTGCGCGGGCTTGTGGGCCTGCGGCTGATTCGCGAGATGGTTGAGGATCATGTCCGCCTTCACCGGCGTGCGGTTGAAGACGTGCCCTTTGAGCGCGTCGGAAATCGCGCATAGCATCGCCGTTGCGGCCGAGCCGAGCGGCGGCTCGCCGATACCCTTCGTGCCGAGCGGGCTCAGCGGTTCGGGCTTGTCCACCCAGTCCGCCTGCATCCGCGGCGGCACATCGAGGTAGGTCGCGGGACGCGCCTGGTAGAAACCGACCGCGCCGGGGATGCCGTTCTGCGGGTCGTAGATCATGCCTTCGAGCGTCGCGGCGCTGATGCCCTGGACCAGCGCGCCCTTGAGCTGCGTCTCGAGGCCCATCGGATGGATCACGGTGCCGCAGTCGCCGATGTTCAGCGCTTCGATGACGCGATGCTGGCCGGTTTCGATATCCAGCTCGATCTCGATGAAGCACACCGCGAACGCACCGATCTCGCCCATCGGCAGCTTGTCGTTCGCGACGCCGATGAGGCCGCTGCCGGCGAGCGCCGTCACCGAGGCCTGCGTCATCGGATTGATGCCCTGGGGCAGTTCCTTGCCGCTGTACAGGCCGCCGAGCTCGATCGCGCGCTGCGCGGCCTTGGCGTACGTGATGCCGCGACCCGGCGCGCTCTTCGCGAACACGCGGTCGCCGTCGATGTCGTAGTCGTCGGGCTTGCCGCCGAGATCTTTCGCTGCGATTTCTTTCAGCTTCCGCAGGGCGTCCATCGCCGCAACGTAGTTCGTGCGCGCCATCGTGAACGAGGTGTTGCTGCCGAACTGCCCGATGTTCCACGGCAAGTTCTTGCGGGTGTCGCCACGCACGACCTCGCACTTCTCCCAGTCGAACTTCAGCACTTCAGCGGCAATGCGCGACGTGCCGGTGTGCGAGAACGTACCGAGATTGCCGACGCCGGTGTGGATGTGAAGCCTGCCGTCCGGAGTGATGCGGCAGAGGCCGTCGAAGTTCGCAAAGCCGGCGGGGTGATACGCCTGCCCCACCCCAATGCCCGTGACCTTTGTGCCCTTCCGCTGGCCGCTGCGCTTGATGCGCTCGGCCCAGTTGAAGCGCTCCGCGCCTTTCGCAAGCGCGTCTTTCACGTAGCAGCTCGACACCGGTGTTTTCTTCGGGCCGACGGTGCCGTTCATGTCCGGGCCGTTGAGAAGGCGCATCGCGAGACGATCGATGCCGAGATCGCGTGCCGCGCGATCGATCAGCGGCTCCATGACGTACGCCATCTGGTTGTAACCGGGGCCGCGTTGCGCGGTTCGCGTCGGCGTGTTGCAGAAGACGGGCACGCCGCGCCAGCGCATCGCTTCCGGCTGATACATGATCGAGAGCAGGTCCGCGGCGTTGCGGAAGTCCCAGAAGCCCATGTTCGCGCCGCCTTCCTGCACCACGTACAGGTCCGCGGCGAGGAGCTTGCCGTTCTCGGCGAAGCCGAGCTTCACACGGCCCACGAGACCGTTGCGCGCCGAGCCGATGGCGTATTCCTCGAACCGGCTCACGCGCATCATCACCGGGCGATTGATCTTCTTCGACATCAGCGGCGCGATCGCCATGGTCGGATACGCGCTGCCCTTCGAGCCGAAGCCGCCACCGCAGAACTCGGCGACATACACGAGCTGATCCGGCTTGATGCCGATGAGGCCCGCCAGCGGCGGCACCACGAACGACTGGCTTTGCGTCGAGCCGAACACGAAGCACTTACCGTTTTGCCAGTAAGCCATCGTCGTGCGCGGTTCCATGCTGTGATGGGAGTTGCTGCCGGTGACGAACGTGTCGTCATAAACCTTCTTGCACTTGGCGAAGGTCGCATCGAGGTCGCCCCAGCTCCACTCCTGCGCCGGCTTGCCCATGGGCAGCATGCCGTCTTTGGCGTTGTCGAAGTCTTCCTTCGTCCAGCGCAACGTGCCGAACTTGACGCCGGCGGCGCCGATGTTGCCGTCGAGGCGCGCATCGACGGCGTCGGGATGCAGGCTCTTCAGCGGATCCACCGTGAATGGCAGCGGCTCCCACTCGATCTTGATCTTCTCGAGCGCGTTCTGGACGGTCGTCTCATCGACCGCGGCGAGCGCGAGCACCGGCTCGCCGACGTAGTGCGGCTCGTTCGTCAGGATGGGCGCGTTCGGCGCCTGCTGAGGCGTGACTTCGTCGGCGGTGAGAATGCCGAGCACGCCTTCCATCTTCAGCGCCTCCGATGCGTCGATGCTCTTCACGCGCGCATGCGGGAACGGGCTCGGCAGGAAACGGCAGAACACCATGCCGTCCACGCGGAAATCTTCGGCGTACTTGGCCTGCCCTGTGACCTTGGCCAGCACATCGGGCGGCGTGAAGTTCTTGCCTAGCAGCTTGTAGGTCATGTGAGCTTGCCTCCCATGCGCGCGGCGGCCGCCATGATGCCGTTCAGGTAGTTGTCGTACGCCCCGCAGCGACACAGATTGCCTGCCATTGCATGGCGAGCTTCTTCGCGCGTGGGATTCGGATTGCGCTTGAGGAGCGAGACCGCCGAGATGATCTGGCCGGGCGTGCAGAACCCGCACTGGGGCGATAGCTCATCGATGAACGCCTGCTGCACAGGGTGAAGGTCGCCGCTTGGGGCCGCGACGCCTTCGATCGTCACAACCTTGCGACCGCGCACGGTGTGCGTGAGGGTCGAGCAGGAGTTGAACACGACGTCGTCGATCATCACGGAGCAGGCGCCGCACTCGGCGCGGTCACAGGACAGCTTGGTGCCGGTGAGACCGAGGCGATAGCGCAGGGTCATCGCGAGTGTTTCCTGCGGAAGCACGTCGACGGGACGGTCTTGACCGTTCACGTTGATTCGGATGAGCCGGGCGACGCTGCCAGAGACCGCCGAAGCGACCGTGCCGCCCTGACTGGAGCACCCTTGAAGGCCGCCATAGACGTAGGTGGCCGCCGAAGCGACGGCACCGGACGCGATGACACGCTTGATGAACTCGCGCCGCGAGTATCGAGACAACTCGGTGGTCGTTCTGTCTGACATTGCCGCTCTCTTTTATCGGAAAAAGTCGCCTGCGGCGCTTTTTCGGATATCAGCTTCGTTCCCGGCCGCAAAAGGCGCGACTTTTGCGGCCTGCGCCCAAAGTGCACGACGCGGCGAGTATAGCGCCTTGGGGCGGCGGCGATTCAGCGGCGCGCGCTGTAGCGAGATGCGCGCCGCTACCCGGTCAGGGTGTCTTCGGTGTCGTGGCGGGGGCTGCGCTGGCGCTGATCGGCAGGTCGATGTGGAAGGCCGCGCCGGCGCCCGGCGAGCTTTCCACGTGGATCTCGCCGTGATGGCGCTTCACGATCTCGCGCACGATCGAAAGCCCGAGGCCGGTGCCTTCGCGATCGCGCCAGAAGCTGTAACCCGGTTCGAAGATGCGGCCGGTCATCGCGGGCTCCATGCCGACTCCGTTGTCGCGCACCGTGAGGCGCACGCCCGCGGGCGCGTTGCCCGGAAACAGCTTCGCCGCCCGTTCGATACGCCCGGACTCCCGCGCTTGCACCGAAATCTCGATGCAGCCGTAACCTGCCGGAATGGCCTTCGCGGCGTTGAGCATGAGGTTCAGCACGAGTTGCTCGATGCTTGCGGCATCGGTATCGACGAGGGGAATGCGCTCGCCGACGGTGACCTTGAGTTCGATGGCTCGGGGAACGGAAGCGCGCAGCAGTGGCAGCGTGTCCTGGACGATCGCACCGATGCACAGGGGGCGTTTTTGAACCGAGACGTCGCGGCCCGCGGCGAGCACCTGGTCAATGAGCGCGCGGCAGCGCTGAACGGCGCGCTGGATGCCCGCGAGATGCTCGAGGGCTTCTTCGCTCCGCGTCAGCTCGCTCGCAAGCTGTGCGTGCGCGGCGATGGGGATGAGGTAGTTGCGCAGCTCATGGCCCACACCCACGGCGACCTGGCCGATGGTGGCGAGACATTGAAGCTGCCGCGCACGCTCACTCGCGCCCGGCGCGCTATCGACGAGCGCGCGCATGTCGAATAACGGCGAAGGCGGCTTCGCCTGATCTGAACTCATTGCGGGGTACCGAAAGTGGCTGCGGCCGGGGGGCCACGATGAGCGCTACGTTACCGCTCACATCCGTTTCGTTTAATCGGTGGAAACCCCGAATGGCGGGAGGGAAACCCTGTAGTGCGGGTGCGATAGAGCGCGGCGGCGCGGCGGGCCAGGCGGCAAAAACCACGCTTTTTGTCGCGGGAGGGCCGCGGAGTTCTGGAAAAAACCGTCAGCGGACGATTTTTTCCAATGAGCTCAGGCGCCGACGATGTTGTTGCGGATCGCGTAGCGAATGAGATCCGACAGCGAGGCGAACTCCATCTTGCGCATGATGTTGCCGCGATGGGTCTCGGCTGTTTTCACCGTGATCCCCAGTGCGCGGGCGACTTCCTTGTTGCTCTTGCCTTCGGCGAGCAGTTGCACGATCTCGCGTTCGCGCGGCGAGAGCGTTTGTGCCGGATCGCAGTTGGCCGCGCCATCCGGGCTGCGCAGAAAGCCGTCGAGAACGATACGTGCGACCTTGGAGGTGAAGAACGGCCGCCCGTCGAGCAGCGCCTCCACTGCTGAAACGAGCGCGCGACCCGCGTCGGATTTGAGCACATAGCCCTGCGCGCCGGCGTTGAGCACTTCGCGCACGAGCTGCTCGGACTCATGCGCGGTCAGGATGAGAACGCGCTCGCCGGTTCTGTTGGACAGGATCTGCCGCGTGGCTTCGAGCCCGTTCAGCTCGGGCATGGTCATGTCGAGGATCACGATGTCGGGTCGCAGGCTCTGCGCAAGCTCCACAGCCTGGCGGCCGTTCTCCGCCTGCGCAACGACTGTCCAGCCCGGGACTTCCGCGAGTGTGCTCGCGATGCCTTTCCGGATCAGCTCGTGATCGTCCGCGATGAGTATCCGCACCGTTTTCATGATCGTGTCCGAGGCAACGTCACCTGCACGATTGTGCCGGAGCTACCCGCTTGAACGGTAAATGTGCCACCAACCTGGCGAACGCGCTCACGCATGCCGGCGAGGCCGACGCCCAGCGAGAACGGCCCTGCCGACGCGCCGGCGGCGCCGTGCCCCACGCCGCCGTCTTCGATTTCGAGCAGCACCGAATCGTCGCGATCGCGCAGACGAACCGCCGCCCAAGGGCTGCCGGCGTGACGATGCACGTTCGTCAGCGCCTCCTGCGCCACGCGGAACAGCGTCAGCTCCTCGTCGCGGGAAAGGCGCGACATCGATTCGGGCAGGTCGAGCCGAACCTCGATGCCGCTGCGCTCGTGAAATCCATCGGCCAGCCAGCGAAGCGCGCTCAGCAGCCCGAGATCGTCGAGCAACGGCGGATGAAGCAGGTACGAGGCCGTGCGGATCTCGTTCGAGCACTGGTTGGCAAGGCGCGCGCATTGTTCGAGCAATTCGCGTCCGTCTCCCGAAGGAGCTGCCGGCGCCTGCATCAGTCTTCCGAGGCCGAGCTCCAGCGCCGCCAGCGTCTGACCCGTCGAATCGTGCAGGTCGCGGCCGATGCGTCGGCGTTCATCGTCCTGCATTCGCATGAGCTCGCTTGCCGTGCGGCTCAGATCCGCGAGCGCCTGGCCCCGCTCCGCGCCGATCCGGCGGCGGGTGGCGCTGTAGTGGCTCAGCAGAGCCGTCATCAGGATCAGCACAAGGCTCCCCGCGCCGGTCACGATGAGCGTCGTACGACGATGATCTCGCCACGGTTCGAGCGCGAAATCCCGCGTCTGGCCGGTGAGGATCGACATGTCGTAGCCATGCACGAGCTCGTAGCCGTACAGCATGTTCGTGCCCATGGCCTGGCCGAAGCCTTCCACCACGCCGGATTCGGGATGCTTCATGGCGCGGCGGAACAGCTCGTTTGCCGAGACGCTCGCGCCCGGCACGAGGTACGGCGAAACATCCTTCGGCAATACCGAGAGCACCGTGCCGTCGCCGGAAATGAGACCGATCACTTTCACGTCATGACCGAGGCGACGGAACAGATCATCGAGGCCGGCAAACTCGAAGAGCACGCCGGCCCACACGCCATCGCGTTCCGGCGTGATGATGTGGCGCGCGACGGGGAACACCATCTGGCCCGACAGGTCCGGGTCGGGAAACGGCTTGCCGACCCAGGTCGATCCATTGAGCGAGGAGCGCGGCAGCCGCAGCCAACTCGGCTGCGCATCCCCCGTCTCGCGCGCACCGTCCCGGCCCGCGCGCGCGAAACGCGCCGGGCTATAGAGGAACAGCGAGCGGACGTACGCGCCGCCCGTGAGCATCTGGGACAGCACTTCGGCGCGATCTTCGGCGCTCGCACTGTCCATGTCGCCGTGACTCGTCATCACCGCGTTCGCGCCGGCGATCGCCGCGCCAATGCCATCGTTGAGCATGGCCTGCGTCCCGGCCTGGAGTGCGGCGGTGACGCTGCGAAGCTGGTTGCGTTCGAGATCGAGCGTGAGGTGAAGGTCGGACTGAATGCGCAGGGAGGCGTAAGCCCAACCGACTGCGAGTGCCAGCACGGCGTACAGGACGATGGGCCAATCGACGCTCGGGGACAGGAAAGAACCGGCAAGGCTCTGACGCATGCGCTCGCGCCGGCTGATCCTCACGCTGTTGCCGAGCGGGACGGACACTGGGCCCCCTGGTCCGCTGTCATTACGACAGGTGCCTTTGTTGTGAGTGGCGAGTGTCCCTTAATCGGGTGCGCCCGGCTACCGCTCTAAGGTGCGAAAGCCGTGACGCTGCGATAGCCGCTCGAGGAGACGCTGATCGACTGGCCCGAGGTGATGGTCCAGCCCTGCGCGTAGCCGATTTCGATGGCCGAGTTGGCCGCGAGCGCGAGCGAAATCGTGCGCGAAGGTTCGGCGCCGGCATCGTGCAGCTCCGCAATGACGTTGAGAGGACGATCCGTCACGTTGCGGATCGACGCCACGAGCCCCTGCCCCATGAAGGCAAGGCGAAAGGTCACGCGAACCGGGATGACGGGGCGATTGGCTTCCGCCAGGGCCGCGTCGCGCGTGGCCAGAGCCGCGTTGCGCTCCTGCAAGGCAACCTCGGTGCGCGTCAGCTTCTCGCGCAACTCGAGCACCTGCAGGCTCTGCTGGATCATCTGGTGCTGAAGACGCGTTCGCTCGGTATTGAGCCAATACGCAAAGCCGATTGCCGCGGCCAACGCCAGCACCAGCAACACGAGCCCGAGAGTCGCGGCAAGGGAACTGGCCCGGCTGCCCGTCTCGCGCGGACTCTCGACCAATTCCTGCGATTCGCTCGCTTCGATGGGAAATTCCCCCGCCGCCCAACACGGGCGGGCACGGGTGCACAGGTTACCGCATCACGCGGAAGTTGGAGGCCAGGGTCGGAATCGAACCGGCGTAGACGGCTTTGCAGGCCGCTGCATGACCACTCTGCCACCTGGCCCTCTTAACTAGCTAGAGGGTTGCGTCTTCCGGTCATTGAAGCGAAAAAGCCCCGGTGCTTGCGCCCGGGGCTTTCGCTTGATTGGAGCGGGAAACGAGACTCGAACTCGCGACCCCGACCTTGGCAAGGTCGTGCTCTACCAACTGAGCTATTCCCGCGTCGAAGACAGCAGCGCGCGATTGTAAGTGCGACGCTCGCGAAGTCAAGGTGAAACATCACTCTGTTCTCGCAAAAAAGCGAACATAAACAGCGTGTTCAAGTCAATCGAAAAAACCGCGCCCGCCCTTCAGTGCCTCTTCAGCTCCGGCCACGCGGCCCGCAGGTAGCTGACCATCGAAACGAGCGTGAACGCCGCCGCCAGCACCGTGAACAGGAAGCCGATGCTGAAGATCGGCAGGCCGAGGAGATCCCAGCGGAACAGCATCAGCGACAGGCCGATGATCTGCAGGATGGTCTTGAACTTGCCGAGGGCCGAGACCGCCACCTTGCCCCGCTGGCCGAGCTCCGCCATCCACTCGCGCAGCGCGGAAATCGCGATCTCGCGGCCGATGATCACGATGGCGGTGAGGGCCATGAGCATCCGCGCCCGATCCGGGGACATGTGCCACAGCGAGGCCACTTCGGGCGGCAGCTCTTTGCTGATGAGCAGCACGAGGGCGACCGCCACGATCAGCTTGTCGGCCACCGGATCGAGGAAGGCGCCCAGGCGCGAGGTCTGGTTCAGCCGCCGGGCGAGGTAACCGTCCAGCGAATCGGTAATGCCCGCCGCGGCGAACAGCAGCCCCGCCGCCGGATCGGCCCAGTGATACGGGGCATAGAACAGCATGACGATGAGCGGGATCGCGGCGATGCGGATCCACGTCAGAATGTTCGGTACGGTCCAGAGCATTGGCGATCGGTTCACTGGAAAAAAGGCGCCCGCGGCCTGCGCGGCCCGGCGCTTGTTCGGACAGGCTTCGGCCGTTCACGCACCGGGGTGCAGGTGATCATAAATGTTTCGCGCGAGCGCCGTACCGATACCGGCGACTTTCTCGATGTCCGCCGCTCCAGCGCGCATGACTTCCCGCAGTCCCCCGAAATGTTTGAGCAGCGCGCGCCGCCTGGCGGGCCCCAGGCCCGGCACGGCTTCCAGCACCGACTCGTTGTAACGGCGGGCTCGCTTGCGGCGGTGGCCCGTGATCGCGAAGCGGTGGGCTTCGTCGCGAATTCTCTGCACGAGGCGCGATGCGGGTGAGTGCGACTCGAGGAGGTGCGGAATCTCGTTGCCGTAGATGAACAGCCGCTCCTGCCCCGGCCGTCGGTCGGGTCCCTTCGCGATGCCGACGAGCATGAGGTCGGCGAAGCCGAGCGGTTCCAGCGCCGCGTGCACCTGTGCGATCTGGCCGAGGCCGCCGTCGATGAGCAGCAGGTCCGGCGGTGGGATCTCACCTTCCTTGATGCGGGCGTAACGTCGCTCGAGGGCCTGTTTCAGCGCGGCGTAGTCGTCCCCGGGCGTGACACCGGTGATGTTGAAGCGGCGGTATTCCTTCTTCATCGGCCCTTCGGGACCGAACACCACGCACGAGGCGACCGTGCCCTCGCCGCCCGTATGGCTGATGTCGAAGCATTCGATGCGCTGGGGTGGATCGGGCAGATCCAGCTCGGTCGCCAGCGCGGCGAGCATCTCTTCGACGCCCTGCTTCTGCGCCACCCGCATGCGCAGGGCTTGCGTGGCGTTTTCGGTCGTCAGCTCCACCCATCGCGCGCCAATGCCGCGCGACGGACAGCGCACCTCCACGTTGTGCTTGGCGCGTTCCGAGAGAAGCTCGGACAGAGACTCGGCGTCTTCCAGCTTCTTGTCCACGAGCACCTCGGGCGGAGGCTCCTGCGTGGAGTAGTACTGCATGACGAACGACACCAGCGCTTCGGGCGGCTCGGCGAGAGCCGCTCGCGGGAAGTAGCTGGTCGTGCCGAGATTGCGCCCGCCGCGCACGAGCATGGCGCTGATGCAGTACTCGCCCGGCGACCCGATGATCGAGAACACGTCGACGTCGCGCTCGCCATCCGCGGTGACGATCTGCTGGGCCTGGATGCGCTTCAGCGCGCCGAGCTGATCGCGTATCTGCGCGGCGCGCTCGAACTGCAGCTTGGAAGCCGCCTCTTCCATGCGGTTCTGCAGCTCCGCGTTGACCTCGCCGCTGCGGCCTTCGAGCACTTTGACCGCGGACTGCAGATCCTGCGCGTAGAGCTCTTTCGTGATGAACCCGACGCACGGCGCCGAACAGCGCCCGATCTGATGCTGAAGGCACGGCCGGCTGCGGTTTGCGAAGAAGGTGTCGCGGCAGTTACGGATCTTGAAAAGCTTCTGCAGGGATTGCAGTGTTTCCTTCACCGCGCCGGCGCCAGGAAACGGGCCGAAGTACCGGCCCGCCTCGCTGCGCGAGCCGCGATAGAACGCGAGCCGCGGAAAATCGTGATCTTCCCGAAGCTGGATGTAAGGAAAGCTCTTGTCGTCGCGCAGGACAATGTTGAAGCGCGGCCGGTGCTCCTTGATCAGGTTGTACTCGAGCAGCAGCGCCTCGGTGTCGGAGTTCGTCACCGTCACTTCGATGTTGGCGATCTGCTGGACGAGCGCGAACGTCTTCGGCTCGATCTTGCCGGGGCTGAAGTAGCTGCCGACGCGGTCTTTCAGGCTGCGCGCCTTGCCGACGTACAGCAGCTCGCCTTCGGAGCCGTACATGCGGTAGACGCCGGGCCGCCGCGGGAGCGCGGCGACGAAGTTCTTCGAATCGAACTCGGTCACAGATCGGCCAGTTTGCGGGCCCTGCTCAGCACGGTCTTGAACATCTCCGGCGTGAGCCGACGGGTCTGCGTGTTGTACCTGCTGCAATGATACGAGTCGATGAGATGGCGCGCCTGCCCGAGCGGGTGCTCGGCGGCGTGGCCGAAGGCGAATTGGCTGCGTTTGCGGTCCAACGCGAGCAGGAGGGCGTCGTGCGCGATGCGGCCCAGCGCTACGTACACTCGCGCGGAGGTCAGCTGGGCGATCTCAGCGCGCAGGAAGTCGTTGCAGCGGCGGATCTCGTCGGGTAGCGGCTTGTTCTCGGGCGGCACGCACTTCACCGCGTTCACGATGCGCGTGTCGATGAGTTTCAGCGGGTCGTCGTAGCTGACGGAGGTCGGCTGGCTTGCGAGGCCCAGGTCATACAGTGTTTGGAACAGCAGCACGCCTGCGTAGTCGCCGGTGAACGGGCGAGCCGTGCGATTGGCGCCTTGCATGCCGGGTGCGAGGCCGACGATGACGATGCGCGGCGCGGCCGCGCCGAATGCCGGCACTGGACGGCACCAGTAGCTCGGATACCTGGCGTGCGACTCGGCGAGGAACGACGCAAGGCGCGGGCAACGGGTGCAGCCAGGGTCGTAGGTTTCGTCGGTTTTCACGAACGCGATATCGGGCCGCTTGGCGATATCACCACTCTCGGCGCGTGCGCGGGCGCGCTCCGCCGTGAGCGCGGCCAGTTTGGCGCCGTCGCTCGCGCGCTTGTCAGTCATCCATGTGCCGGATCACGGCGTCGCCGAAGCCGGAGCAGCTCATCAGCTTCGCGCCCGGAATCAGCAGCTGCATGTTCTCTTCAACGTTCTTGCGCGCGGCCAGATCGCGCTTCGACGTGCGGATGGCTTCGCGCAGACGCGCGAGATCGTACGTGAGCTCTTTGTGCGCAATCGTGTTCGCGACGCCCTTGATGATGAAGTCGGCGGCTTGCGTCCACTTCATGTACCGAAGCATCATCTCGGCTGACAAGATCAACGAGCCCGGATTCACACGATCCTTGCCCGCGAAGCCCGGCGCCGTGCCATGGGTCGCTTCGAATACAGCAAGACCATCGCCGATGTTCCCGCCCGGCGCGATGCCGATGCCGCCCACCTGCGCGGCGAGCGCATCCGAAATGTAGTCGCCGTTGAGATTCAGCGTCGCGATGACGTCGTATTCTTCCGGCCGCAACAGCACCTGCTGCAGGAAGTTGTCCGCGATCACATCCTTGATCACGATCTCCTTGCCGGTGAGCGGATTCTGGAACGCACACCACGGCCCGCCGCCGAACTCGATTGCGCCGAACTCATCCTTGGCAAGCTGGTAACCCCAGTTGCGGAACGCGCCTTCCGTGTACTTCATGATGTTGCCCTTGTGGACAAGCGTCACGGAGACCCGGTCGTTCTCGATGGCGTACTGAATGGCCTTGCGGATGAGGCGCTGGCTGCCCTCCTTCGACACCGGCTTGATGCCGATGCCCGAGCTCATGGGGAAGCGAATGCCGCTCACACCCAAGTCCCGCTGCAGGAAAGCGATGAGCTTGTGAACCTCAGGCGAGCCCGCCGCCCACTCGATGCCCGCGTAGATGTCTTCCGTGTTCTCGCGGAAGACGATCATGTCGGTGAGGCTCGCGTCCAGCATCGGGCTCGCGACGCCGGGGAAATAGCGAATGGGACGCACGCAGGCGTAGAGATCGAGGTTCTGCCTCATCGCCACGTTGAGCGAGCGCATGCCCCCGCCCACCGGCGTGCCGAGCGGCCCCTTGATGGAGACCACGTACTCGCGCAGCGCATGCAGCGTCTCGTCAGGGAAAGAAGTGCCGTAGAGCCGGACGGCGTGATCGCCCGAATAGACCTGCATCCAGGAAATACTGCGGCGGCCGCCATACGCCTTCCGCACGGCGGCGTCCACGACCTTCAACATCACGGGCGTGACGTCGATGCCGATGCCATCCCCTTCGATGAAGGGGACGATCGGATGGTCGGGAACGTTGATCGAACCGTCCGGATTGACGGTGATCTTCAGCCCGTCGGTCGGGACCTTGATGTGCTCGTACTGCATGCCGTTAAGCCCTCAACGCGTCATGCCCGCAAGCGTACGCGGTCAGTCGAGCTTGCGATATGCCGCCAGCGTGAGGAACGTCGGGAAATCCTCGGCCGTGGTGATCTCGTCGAGCAGTTTCGCGGCATTGTCGTAGTACGCCGTGCCCGAATACGAATTGCCGGGGCCGTTCATCTTCACGCGCTCTTCCTCGAGCATCGAACGGAACATCTCGGCGGTGACCTTGCGGCCGTCGTCGAGAACGCCCTTCGGGTGGCGGATCCACTGCCAGATCTGCGCGCGAGAGATTTCGGCGGTCGCCGCGTCTTCCATCAGGTTGTTGATGGGCACGCAGCCGTTGCCGGCGAGCCAGGCCGCCAGGTACTGCAAGCTCACGCTCACGTTCATGCGCATGCCGTCGGCGGTGATCTTGCCGTCGGGGATCGTGATGAGATCCTTCGCCGTGACGTTCACATCCTCGCGCTTGCGATGAACCTGGTTCGGCGACTGCATGTGCTTGTCGAACACTTCACGCGCAATCGGCACGAGGCCCGGATGCGCGACCCACGTGCCGTCATGGCCGTCGGTGGCCTCGCGCTCTTTGTCCGCGCGCACCTTGCCGAGGGCGATCTCGTTCGCCTTCGGATCGTTCTTGATCGGAATCTGCGGCGCCATGCCGCCCATCGCGAACGCGCCGCGACGGTGACACGTCTTGATGCACAGGAGCGAATACGAACGCAGGAAATGCGTGGTCATCGTGACGACCGCGCGATCCGGCAGCACGAAATCCGCGCGCTTCGCGAATTTCTTGATGAAGCTGAAGATGTAGTCCCAGCGGCCGCAGTTGAGCGCGGCGATGTACTCGCGCAGCTCGTACAGGATCTCGTCCATCTCGTACGCGGCGAGAATGGTCTCGACGAGCACGGTGGCGCGGATCGAGCCGTGCGGCACGCCGAGACGTTCCTCGGCGAACGCGAACACCTCCGCCCAGAGCCGCGCTTCGAGATGGCTCTCGAGCTTCGGCAGGTAGAAGTACGGACCCGTGCCGCGCGCAAGCGCCTCCTTCGCGTTGTGGAAGAAGTACAGGCCGAAGTCGACGAACGCGCCCGGAACCTGCTGGCCGTTCTGGGTGATGTGCTTCTCGTACAGATGCCAGCCGCGCGGGCGCACGATGAGCACGGCCGTCTGGCTGTTCAGCCGGTAGACCTTGCCCTGCTCGTTCACCAGCTCGATGGTGCGGCGGACCGCGTCACGCAGATTCGTCTGGCCGCCGACGACGTTCTCCCACGTCGGCGACATCGAATCTTCGCAGTCGGCCATGAACACCTTCGCGCCGGAGTTCAGCGCGTTGATGATCATCTTGCGATCGGTGGGGCCGGTGATCTCGACGCGGCGGTCCTGCAGATCCTTCGGGATCGGCGCCACCGTCCAGTCGGACTCGCGGATCGACTTCGTTTCCGGCAGGAAATCCGGCAGCTCGCCGGCGTCGATGCGCTTCTGGCGCTCTTCGCGCGCCTTCAGCAGCGCCGGGACGCGCGCGCCGAACCGCTCGTTGAGCGCGGCGATGAAATCCAGTGCCTCGGGAGACAGGATCGGCTGATGTTCCGCCGGAACCGGCGCGCCGATCGAGAGCGATGTATTCAAAGTAGACCTCGGTGAGCGCGGCAGGATACCGACGCAAGAGCCTGCGGCGCAACCCGATGCGGGTGCGCCTCCAAAAAGAGCTACCAAATCCGGAGCATGCCGCCGCGAACCCTATTTAGCCTGCACCGCTCTGCGGTTCTGGCTGTTTTCCGCGATGAGTAACGCAAGCTCGAGCGCCTGCTCGTGGTTGAGGCGCGGGTCGACGGTGGAACGATAGGCACGCTGCAGATCCACGTCCGTGAGGCCGCGTGCGCCGCCCGTGCACTCGGTAACGTTGTCCCCGGTGAGCTCGATGTGCACGCCGCCCAGGTGCGAGCCGCACTGCGAGTGAATCTGGAACGACAGCTCGAGCTCACGCGTGATGTTCTCGAAACGCCGCGTCTTGAGACCGCCGGTGCTCGTTTCGGTGTTGCCATGCATGGGGTCGCAGACCCACAGCACCTGCTGGCCGGTCTCGCGCACGGCTTCGATCATGCGCGGCAGGCATTTTTCGACATCTTTCGCGCCGAAGCGATGAATCAGCGTCAAGCGGCCCGGCTGGTTCTGCGGATTCAAGGTCGTGACGAGACCCTGAAGCCACGCGGAGTCCATCGCCGCGCCGATCTTCACGCCGACGGGGTTGGAGATGCCGCGCATGTATTCGACGTGCGCGCCGTCGAGTTGCGCCGTGCGCATGCCGATCCACGGGTAGTGCGTCGAAAGGTTGTACCAGCGCTGCTGGCGCGGGATGAACCGGGTCTGCGCCTGCTCGTACATGAGGTGCAGGCCTTCGTGGCTCGCGTAGAAATCCACGTGCATCGTCTCGTGCACGGGACGTCCGCTGATGCCCTCGAAGAAATCCAGCGCGTCGGCAATGCTGCCGGAGATGCGGTCGTACGTTGCCTTGAGCGGCGAATGGTTGACGAAGCCGAGATCCCAGTATTCCGGGTGATGCAGGTCGGCGAAGCCGCCGTCGACCAGCGCGCGCACGAAATTGAGGGTGAGCGCCGCACGTTCGTAGCCGCGCAGGAGCAGATTCGGATCGGGCTCACGCGCTTCGGCGGTGAACTCGGGACGATTGACGAGATCGCCGCGGAAGCTCGGCAGCGTGAGGCCGTCCTTCGTCTCCATGTCCGCGGAACGCGGCTTCGCATACTGCCCGGCCATGCGCCCCACGCGAATGATCGGCTTCTTGAGTCCGTGCAGGAGCACGAGGCTCATCTGCAGCAGGATCTTCAGCTTCTTCGCGATCAGGTCCGACTCGCACTCGGCGAAGGTTTCCGCGCAATCGCCACCCTGAAGCAGGAACGCCTGGCCGCGTTGCGCCGCTGCGAGCCGCTCCCGAAGCGCATCGATCTCCCACGAAACGACGATGGGCGGCAGCCGGGAAAGCTGCGCCACCACCTGTTCCAGGTGCGCGGGGTTCTTGTATTTCGGCTGCTGCTGGGCTGTACGAGCCTGCCAGCCCGCCGGATGCCACGGTGTGGTCACGGGAGATCGCATAGGGCCGCGATGCTACACAGGCCCGGAAGGCGGGGCAAAGAGCCCCGCCGGCAGGAATCCCTTAACGGCCCGGCAACGCCAGTGAAATGCGGGCGCCACCGAGACTGGATTGTTCGATAGCCAGCCGGCCGCCGTAGAGATCGATCGTCTCCCGCACCATCGCCAGCCCCAGGCCGTGGCCGGGCACCTTCTCGTCCGCCCGCACGCCGCGCTCGAGCACGCGTGCCCGGTCGGCCTCGGAAATCCCGGGGCCATCGTCTTCGATGACGATGCGCAGGCGCTGTTTGGGCTCGGCGGCCGGATCGATCGCCGCTTCCACCCTCACCCGCTCTTTACACCACTTGCAGGCGTTGTCGCAGAGGTTTCCCAGAAGCTCCGTCAGGTCGGCGCCGTCGCCGACGAACTGCGCGTTGGGCTGAACCACGAGCGAAATCGAAAGGTCCTTGCGCCAGTACACCTTCAACATCGCCACGCGAAGCTCGGTCAGCAGCGGCTGGAGCTCGATCGGGGCCTGTCCCAGCAGCGCGCCGCCGGACGCCGCACGCTGCAACTGGTGGTCGACGATGCCGGTCATGCGATCGATCTCGCCGCCGATCACACGCGCCTGTTCGGGCGGAATGCCCTGCATCGTCGTACGCATGATGGCCAGCGGCGTCTTCAGCCCGTGAGCCAGATTGCCGAGCGAGTCGCGATAGCGCGCGAGCCGATTGCGTTCGCCAATGAGCAGCGTATTCAGATTGGTGGCGACACCACTGAGCTCGCGCGGGTATCCGTCGCCGAGCGCCTCCCGCGTACCGGCCTCAACCGCGTTGATCTCCGCCTCGAGACGTCGCACAGGGGTGAGTACCCACCTCAGCACCAAACCCAGTGTGGCGAGCAGGCCCAGCGTCATCACGAAGAATCCGCCGAACAGCTGCCGGCGGAAGCGCCACAGCTGTTCGTTGTACCGATCGAGGTTCGTCGCGACACTGAAGGTGCTGTTGCGCTTCACGTGAGACTCGTCTTCGAACGAAATGCCGCGACTGGCGATCTCGAGCGGTGTTCCTTGCGCCTGGGATTGGAAATACCGCTTCTCGCCCGCCGCGACGGGCGGCCCGAAGTCGATGAAAGTGCCGGCCGCCGAGGGCGAGCGCCACGGAACATCCCCGGCTTCGGTCGACTGAATCTGTGCGTACAGCCCGGAACCCGGCGTGGAGAATCGCGTCTCGAGACCGGGCGATTGCGCTTGTGGCTCGAAGCTGCCGTCGGGCTGCAGCTCCGCGGCCGCGATCAGCGCGACGATCTGCGCATCCAGCAGATCTCGCATGGAATGAGTTGCGGCATCACGAAAGCTCGCATCCAGCACGACGGTGGTGACGCCCAGGAACGCGACCAGCGACACGAACAAGGAGAGCAGCAGGCGCCGGCTGAGTGAATGCACGGCGAGGAGTTATTCCGAGGCTTTGGTGCGCGGAATCGCGAAGCGCCAGCCACGGCCGCGAATGGTCTCGAACGGCTTGATTTCGTCCTTGGGATCGAGCTTGCGGCGCAGGCGGGTCATGAAGACGTCGATGTTGTTGCTCTCGCGCTCGACGTCTTCCTCATACATGCGCTCGCTGAGCTCCGAGCGCGTGAGCACCTGCCCGGCCCGAAGCATGAAGTGTTCCAGCAGGCGGTACTCGTACGTGGTGAGGTCGACCGCTTTGTCGTTCACGCGAACGGTCTGTCGGCGCGTGTCGAGCGAGATCGGGCCGCAGACCAGTTCCGCCGTCGCCCATCCGCCCGAGCGTCGCAGCAGCGCGAGCAGTCGCGCATGCACTTCTTCGAAGTGAAACGGTTTGGCGACGTAGTCGTCCGCGCCCGCTTCGAGGCCCGCGACCTTGTCCTGCCATCGATCGCGCGCGGTCAGGACGAGAATCGGAAACATCCTGCTCTTCTCACGCAACCGGCGGATGAGCTCGAGGCCCGACATCTTCGGTAGCCCGAGATCAATGATCGCGACGTCGACCGGATACTCGGAACCGGCGAAGAGCCCGTCCTCCCCGTCGGCGGCAACGTCGACGTTGAAGCCGACCCGCGCAAGATCCTCACGCAGGCTCTCGCGAATGCCCGCCTCGTCTTCGACAACCAGAATGCGCACGAGGAGACCCTGCTAGCTCACGGAGCCGCTGGCGGCATCTACCCTGACCGTCCAGACCCGTCCCGCCTCATTGAGTAGCCGCAACACGTAGATCTTGCGGTTGCCTTCGTTGCGCGTTTCCGTGCGCACGACCCGCGCCTTGAAGCGCTTCTCGACCATCGATACCGCCTGATCGAGCGACATTCCGGAGTCGGCAACAACGATGCGCCCATCGTTCCCGGGACGGGTCGTCGTCGCCTCATGGTCCCCGGCGTGCACGGAACAGGCGGCAAGCACGAGAAGCATGAGCAAAGAGCTCGAGTGTCGCGGCGTTTTCATGTCGCTGCGAAGCCTATCTGAATCCTTGTGGGGGTAAAACGACGCGGGCAGGAATTTCCTGCCGCTGTGTGTGTGATTTGCCTTACGTGAAGGTCCGCGTTTCAGCCTTCCGGCTGGACGTCGACCCGCACGCGGATGCGATCGCCCGGGTCATACGGCAACTGGGTCGTCTGCCGGATGCCGTTGTACACGTAAGTCACGCGATAGCCATCAATGCGATCCTCGACGCGCTCGTCGTAACGCACCTCGCAACGCTCCGCGTCATACGGGCGGCTCTCGGTCACGACGCGATCATTCGGGCCGGGGCCCCGGCTCGACGCATCGTGGCCGATCGCGGTACCGATGACAGCACCGGCCACGGTCGCCGCGCGACGGCCGTCGCCGTGGCCGATCTGGTTACCCAGTGCGGCGCCGATGATGCCGCCGAGGATCATGGCGCCCGGGCTCGCCTTCGGGCGTGGGCCGGAGCGCTCCGTGTAGCTCACATCGTCATAGCGAGTCTCGGTCCAGCACTCGCGCCTGGGCTCGCTGACGCGCACGTGGCGCACGATGGGGTCGACGTCGACCACGCGGGCGTAGGCATAGTCGGAAGCCGGCGGACCACTTCTGTACTGGCTGTAAGGGTTGCCGTGATCCGCGAACGCGGCCTGCGCGGTCAGCAGCAAGCCGGAAGAGACGAGTCCGCTTACTACCTTGGTCAACATGTCGCTCTCCTCGAGATTTGCCGGGGTCCGACGTGGTCCGGCGTGGGGCGGCACCGTAGAGGAGCGAGAATGAATGGATTCTGAACAGGCTCGTTCGCGACGCCGCTCACACCTTCCCGGCGAGCTTCAGCGCCTGCTTCGACTCCACCCACAGGGCCTCCCAATCGGCTGGCGAAAGCGCCTCGAGCCGCACGCCCCGGGTTTCGCAAAGCGACTCCATGTGCTTGAAGCGCTTCTCGAATTTTACATTTGCCGCGCGCAGGGTCTGTTCGGCGTCCAGGTCGAGCTTGCGACCCAGATTCACGAGCGTGAACAGCGTGTCGCCCAACTCTTCCGCCACGGCATCCGCGCGGGACGCGGCGATCTCTGCGTCGAGCTCCGCCAGCTCCTCGTTCAGTTTTTCCCGGATCCCGGCGACGTCGGGCCAGTCGAACCCCACGCGGGACGCGCGCTTGCCCAGCTTCGCGGCACGCGCGAGGGCCGGCAGCGCTCGCGGAACGTCGTCGAGAATGCTCAGCGAGTCGCCACGCCGGCTGGCTGACGCGGCCCGCTCCTGCGCTTTCTGGTCCTCCCAGTTGGCGGAGCGCTGCTGATCGGTTGCGAACTGGTGGCCGGCGAAGACGTGCGGATGGCGCCTCACCAGCTTGTCGTGGATCGCGGCGGCTACCGCATCGAAGTCGAACCAGCCGCGCTCTTCCGCCATGCGTGCGTGGAAGACCACCTGGAACAGCAGGTCGCCAAGCTCGTCCCCGCAGCTGCTGGGGATCGCCGGACTCGATCGCGTCAGCAACCTCGTAAGCCTCCTCGATCGTGTAAGGCGCGACCGTTGCGAAGGTTTGCTCGAGATCCCACGGACAACCACCGTCGGGATTTCTCAGGCGCGCCATTATGGCGAGCAGTCGTGCCATGGGGCTGGAGGGGTCAGCCATTGCCGCGTTCCTCCATGCACATGCGATACAGCGTGAAAATCATGCCGGCGGTCGCTCCCCAGATGTTGTGCTCGCCGAAGGGAATGTCGATGACGTCGATTTCGCGATCGCTGGTACCGATGCGGCGGCGGCGGGTGCGATGGTTCCGCGGATCGAACAGAAAGTTCACCGGCACCTCGAAGGTGCTCTCGACTTCGCCGGAGTCCAGCAGCAGCTCGAAGCCGGGCTGCACGAACGCGACGACCGGCGTCACGAGAAAACCGCTGACGATCACGTGATCGGGCAGATAGCCCACCACGCTGACGAAGCGTGGATCGAGGCCGATCTCTTCCTGCGCTTCTCGAAGGGCGGCTGCACGCGGCCCCTCGTCGCTCAGTTCGATGCGGCCGCCGGGGAAGCTGATCTGGCCCGCGTGATTCTTGAGTTGCGTCGCCCGCTGCGTCAGCAGCACGGTGAGGTCGTGTTCGCGCTCGATCAGCGGCACCAGCACGGCGGCCGGCACCGGCGTCGTCGAGAAGTGGCGCAGAAATTCGCGACTCTGCTCGGCGGTGCGCCCCGGTACGAGCCAGTGTTCCGACCCGTGAAGCGGTTGCGTGCCGGCGAGCCGGTCGCGAATGCGTCCGCGCCAGTCGACGCCCTCAGCCACCGCCGCTCGTGCCGCCCTTTATGCCGCCGCGGGTGAGCTCCAGCGGGTCGAGCAGTCGCGCGAGCTCTTCCTTCGGCAGATCCGTCATCTGCGCGGCGACTTCGCGAATGGGCTTGCCTTCCTTGTACGCCTGCTTCGCAATGGCGGCGCCCTTGTCGTAGCCGATGACGGAGTTGAGCGCCGTCACGAGGATCGGGTTGCGATCGAGCGCTTCCGCGAGGCGCGCCTGGTTCACCTTGAACCCCGCGATCGCGTCCTTGCCGAGTGCGCGGTACGCGCTCGCAAGAAGACGGATGCTCTCGAGCAGGTTGTACGCGATCACCGGCAGCATCACGTTGAGCTGGAAGTTGCCCGATTGGCCGGCCACCGTAATCGTGGCGTCGTTACCAATTACCTGTGCGGCAACCATCGCCGCCGCTTCCGGAATCACCGGGTTCACCTTGCCCGGCATGATGCTGCTGCCCGGCTGCAGCGCCGGCAACGCGATCTCGCCTAGCCCCGCGAGCGGGCCGCTGTTCATCCAGCGCAGGTCGTTCGCAATCTTCATGAGGCTGACGGCGATCGTCTTGAGCTGGCCGGAGAGCTCCACCGCCGCGTCCTGAGTGGAAAGCGATTCGAAGTAATTCGGGCTGGTCACGAACGCAATGCCCGTCAGCGTCGCGAGCTCCTGCGCGAACCGCGCGCCAAAGTCCGGATGCGCGTTGATGCCCGTGCCGACGGCGGTGCCACCCTGCGCGAGGCGCCACAACCGGGGCTGAACGCTCTCGAGGCGCGCAATGCCGTTCTCGACTTGCTGGCGCCACGAAGACAGCTCCTGCCCGAGGGTCACCGGCATGGCGTCCATCAGGTGCGTGCGCCCGGTCTTCACGATCGAGCCGACTTCCTTCTCCTTCGCCAGCAGCACGTCGCGAATCTGCTTCAGCGCCGGAATGAGGTCATTGCGCACGGCGATCGCCGCGCTCACATGAATCGTGGTCGGGATGGCGTCGTTGCTGCTCTGGCCCATGTTGACGTCATCGTTCGGATGCACCGGCCGCCCGAGGCGCGCGGTCGCAAGACGCGCGATCACCTCGTTGGCGTTCATGTTCGTGCTGGTGCCCGAGCCGGTCTGGAACACATCGATCGGAAAATGCGCGTCGTGCTTGCCCGCCGAGACTTCCGCCGCCGCGGCGTCGACAGCAGCCGAGACGTCGGCCTTCAGCAGATCAAGGCGCGTGTTCGCGCGCGCGGCCGCCTGCTTCACGAGCCCGAGCGCGCTGATGAACGCCCGCGGCAGCGTGAGACCGCTGATCGGGAAATTCTGGACGGCGCGCTGGGTCTGGGCGCCCCACAAGGCATCGGCCGGGACGGACAGCTCGCCCATGCTGTCGCGCTCGGTACGGAAAGACGTCGTCATGGATTCAAAGGCTCCAGGCTCGAAGGTTCGGTGCTCGCGCATCCGGCTGGTCAGCCGGATGCGTTAAGATCACGAATCTTATCATCAGCGGCACGCCTCGCCTTAGTAGTCCACACCCATGTCTTCGACCTCTCTCGATGCGCTCTCCCCTGTCGACGGCCGCTACCGTGCGGCAACCGAACCCTTGCGTGATGTCATGTCCGAAGGCGGGCTCATACGCGAGCGCATCCGGGTCGAGGCGCTCTGGGTGACGCATCTCGCGGCCGCAGCGCCACGCTTTGCTGGCTCCACCCTTCCGGCCGCTGTACGCAATCGGTCCGTCGAGCTCGCGAAGGATCCGCCCGCGGACGCGGCCGCGGCGGTCAAGGCGATCGAATCGAAGATCAATCACGACGTCAAAGCCGTCGAGTATTACGTTCGCGGTGAGCTTGCGGCCGCCGGCGCCAGCGAAGCCACCCTCGAGCTTGTGCATTTCGGCTGCACCTCGGAAGACATCAACAACGTGAGCTACGCGCGCATGCTCGCCAGCGCGCGTGATGTGCTCACGGTCAACGTCGAGAAGCTCATCGCTTCGCTGACGGCTCTTGCGCACAAGTACGCGGACCTTGCGATGCTCGCGCGCACGCATGGTCAGCCGGCGACTCCCACGACGCTCGGCAAGGAAGTCGCGAATTTCGTCGCGCGTATCCGTCGTGCGCAGAAGCGCTGGGCCAGCGTCGCGATTCTCGGCAAGTGGAACGGCGCCGTCGGCAACTTCAACGCGCACGTCGCCGCGGCACCGGAGCTCGATTGGCCCGCGATCAACCGCGCGTTCGTCGAATCGCTGGGACTTCGGCACAACGACTACACGACGCAGATCGAACCGCACGACTGGATCGCGGAGTATTGCGACGCTGTTGCCGCGCTCGACACGGTGCTCATCGACTTGTGCCGCGATTTCTGGGGCTACATCTCGCTCGGCTACTTCCGCCAGCGGCCAAACGCCGCGGAAGTCGGCTCCTCGACCATGCCGCACAAGGTGAACCCGATCGACTTCGAGAACGCCGAAGGCAATCTCGGCGTCGCGAACGCGCTGCTGCGCCATTTCGCGGACAAGCTGCCGATCTCCCGCTGGCAGCGCGATCTCACGGACTCGACGGTGTTGCGCAATCTCGGTGTCGCGCTGGGGCATGCGCTCATCGGCTGGCGCTCACTGGAGCGCGGGTTGACCAAAATCGAGGCAAGCCCTTCAACGCTGTCGGCCGACATAGACGACGCATGGGAAGTGCTCGGCGAAGCCGTGCAGACGGTGCTGCGCGCGGCCGGTGTTCCGAATGGATACGAGCGCCTCAAGGATCTGACTCGTGGCCAGGCCATCGATGCCGGCTCGCTCGGCACCTTCATCGATACGCTGCCTATCCCCGCTGCGGACAAGGCGCGCCTCAAGCAATTGTCGCCAAAGGACTACACCGGCCTGGCCGCGAAGCTCGCACGCGACATTTGAACAGTAGACGTTCCACTGTGTGCACACGGGGTTACGGTACATAGCTGCCGAAAAGTGCGAACCAGCCCACGGTTTGAGCGATCGGCGCGCAGCGCACGCGATGAAACGTGATCGGCTCGACAAGTCATCCGCCGGGCTCTTTTTAAGATCGCACGGCCTGCCACTGCGCAGGTGACGAGTCAGGCGAAGATCGTGACAGTACCCGGGGAAGCGGACGTGAATAGCGCACTCGCGCAGTTAGCGAGCGCCCGCTATGCGCCCGAATCCGCCACCGACACCCCGTCGGCCAAAACCTCCGAGACCCTTACCGTCCTCACGTCGCTGGCCGAGGCGCGCCTCGCCGTGAACAAGGCCGCGGGCGTCGCCCAGCGCCTCATTTCCATCTACACCCCGGACCTCGAGCCCGACCTCTACGACCAGAGCGGGTTCCTCGAAATCATCAAACACTTCGTGCTCGCCCGCAGCTTCGCCAAGGTGCGCGTGCTGCTCGTGGAGCCGTCGCGGGTCATGCGCGACAGCAACCGTTTCGTCGCGATGGGCCGCCGTCTGTCGAGCTGCATCGACATCCGCTACGTCTCGGGCGAAGCGCCCCAGCGGGCTTCGGCCTACCTGATCGCGGACGACAAGGCCATCGTGTTCCGCATGCGGGCGGATACGTGGGACGGCATCGCCGACTTCAACAATCAGGCGGTCGCCAAGCTCTATCTCACCGAGTTCGATACTGTCTGGAACGCCAGTGCCCCGGAGCATGGGCTGCGCTCAGCCCGCCGTGGATAAGCAGGCCCGCCTCGCCGACGCGCGCGGCGCCGCTATACTCGCGCGCATGCCGCACAAACCGGATATCACCGTGGCGGCCGTCACGGAAGACGACGGTCGCTTTCTCGTCGTCGAGGAACGCATCAACCATCAACTCGTGCTCAACCAGCCCGCCGGCCACGTCGAGCACGGTGAGACGCTCCTCGAAGCGGTCATTCGCGAGGCCCGCGAGGAAACCGCGTGGCGCTTCGAGCCCCGTGCGCTCATCGGCACATATCTCTGGCGCAATCCCATCAACGGCCGCTCCACGCTTCGCTTTGCGTTTACCGGCACGGTGAGCGATCACAAGCCGGACCAGCCGCTCGACAATCCGATCGTCACCACCCACTGGCTGACCCGCGCTCAGCTCTTGGAACGTGGGCCCCGGCTGAGAAGCCCCCTGGTCCTGCGGTGCGTGGACGACTACCTCAGCGGCGTCCGCCAGGCGCTGGACTCCGTGGCCGCCCTCGACCTCGAAACGGCCCGCGCCGTACGGGGAATCCCGGTCTAGCCGCCTCGCGGTGCGCGCAGCGCGCGCGTACCATTCGCGCCCATGTCCGCCTCCCGTACCCGTGTGATTGTCGGCCTCTCCGGTGGGGTCGACTCCGCCGTCGCTGCGTTGCTGCTGCATGAGCAAGGCTTCGACGTGCACGGGCTCTTCATGAGCAACTGGGACGAGGATGACGACGACTCCTACTGCACCTCCGCAGCCGACTTCCAGGATGCGCGCACCGTCGCGCACGAGCTGGGCATACCGCTGCATCGAGTGAGTTTCGCGGCCGAGTACCGGCAGCGGGTGTTCGACTACTTTCTCGCCGAACAGCGGGCCGGTCGCACGCCGAATCCGGACGTCCTCTGCAATCGCGAGATCAAGTTCGGCGTGTGCCTGCGCTACGCCGAGCGCCTCGGCGGAAAGTTGTTCGCGACGGGCCACTACGCCCGCCTGGCGCATACCGCTTCGGGCCCGGAACTTCTGAAGGCGCGCGATCGTGCGAAGGACCAGTCCTACTTCCTCCACGCCGTCGACCGAGGCCACCTCGCACACGTGCTGATGCCCGTCGGCGAGCTGGAAAAGCCCGAAGTGCGTGAACGAGCCCGCCGCGCCGGCCTTCCGGTGTTCGACAAGCCCGACAGCACCGGCATCTGCTTCATCGGCGAGCGCCCTTTCCGCGATTTCCTGGCGCGCTTCATGCGCGATGAGCCCGGGCCGATCGAAACGCCGGACGGTGAGCGGCTCGGCACCCATCGTGGCCTCGCCTTCTACACGCTCGGCCAGCGCGAAGGGCTCATGATCGGCGGGCGAAGCGGCCACGACGAAGCGCCGTGGTACGTGGCGGTCAAAGACAGTGCGCGCAATACGCTCGTTGTGGTTCAAGGGCACGACCACGCACTGCTTTCGAGCCGTGCGCTCGTCACGGGCCCATTCCACTGGCTGACGGAGGCGCCGGCATCGGCGTTCCGATGCGCCGTGAAGGTTCGCTATCGGCAGGTGGACCAGCTCGCGACCTTGCGGCGGCTACCCGACGGAACCGCCAGCATCGAGTTCGACATTCCTCAGCGTGCGGTCACGCCCGGCCAGTACGCGGTGGTGTATGACGCCGATCGCTGCCTCGGCGGCGCGGTGATCGAACGCACTTTCGCCGCAACCGCGAGCCGGGTCGCCGCCTGAAAGGCCGCGCGCCCGGCCGATTTTGGGTTGAAACCTGTCCATATTGAGTCTTGCGGCGACTAAACCGGTCGCACTGGACCTATAATTCGCGCCGCTAATTTGGCGGAAGGGCAGCACATGACGGATAGCTTCAAGGCGCGTTCGGCGCTCAAAGTGGGTGATCGTTCCTACGAGATCTGGCGGCTCGACGCGCTGCCGAAGGAGAAGGTGGCCCGGTTACCGTACTCCTTGAAGATCCTTCTCGAGAACCTGCTCCGGTTCGAAGATGGGGTGAACGTCACCCGCGCCGACATCGAAGCGCTGCTGAACTGGGATCCCCAGGCCGCTCCGTCCTACGAAATCGCCTTCACGCCTGCTCGCGTCATCCTGCAGGACTTCACGGGCGTGCCTTGCGTCGTCGACCTTGCAGCGATGCGCGACGCCATCGTGCGTCTCGGCGGCGACCCCGAGAAAGTGAACCCCCTCGCTCCCGCGGAGCTGGTTATCGACCACTCCGTGCAGGTCGATGAATACGGCACGGCTGCCGCGCTCGGCCACAACAACACGATCGAGTTCGAGCGCAACGGCGAGCGCTACTCGTTCCTGCGCTGGGGGCAGACGGCTTTCCGCAATTTCCAGGTGGTGCCGCCGAACACCGGCATCGTGCACCAGGTGAATCTCGAGTACCTCGGCCGCGTGATCTTCGACGGTGAAGTGAACGGCACACGCCGCGCTTACCCCGACACGCTCGTCGGCACCGATTCGCACACGACCATGATCAACGGCCTCGGTGTGCTCGGCTGGGGCGTCGGTGGCATCGAAGCCGAAGCCGCGATGCTCGGCCAGCCCGTGACCATGCTCATTCCGCAGGTCATCGGCTTCAAGCTTTCAGGGAGCCTGCAGCCCGGCGCCACGGCGACCGACCTCGTGCTCACAGTGACCGAGATGCTTCGCAAGAAGGGCGTCGTGGACAAGTTCGTCGAGTTCTTCGGCGACGGCCTCGCCAACCTGCCGCTCGCGGATCGCGCGACGATCGCCAACATGGCGCCGGAATATGGCAGCACGTGCGGCATCTTCCCGATCGACGAAGAGACCATTCGCTATCTCGAGCTCTCAGGCCGCCCGAAGGAGCGCATCGAGCTGACGCGCGCCTACGCGCAGGCTCAGGGCATGTGGCGCACTCAAGGCGCGCCCGTCGCCCAGTACACCGATGTGCTCGAGCTCGACATGGCGAAGGTCGAACCGAGCCTCGCCGGCCCGAAGCGCCCGCAGGATCGCGTTCCGTTGCGCACGGCCAAGACCGTTTACGAGACGAGCGCCGCGAAGACCTCCACCGAGCGCGCAACGAAGAACCCGACGGCCAAAGGCACCGCGCAGGTGACGCTGGACGGGCAGACGTTCGAGCTGAAGGACGGCGCCGTGCTCATCGCCGCCATCACGAGCTGCACGAACACGTCCAATCCTTCCGTGATGCTTGCCGCCGGCCTCCTCGCGCGCAAGGCGCGCGAACGCGGCCTGAAGGCGAAGCCCTGGGTGAAGACCAGCCTCGCCCCCGGCTCGCGCGTGGTCACGGACTACTACAACAAGGCCAACCTGCTCGATGACCTCGCGGCGGTGGGCTTCTATCTGGTCGGCTACGGCTGCACCACCTGCATCGGCAACTCGGGCCCGTTGAAGCCCGAGATTTCAGCCGGCGTGAAGGCCGGGGACATCACCGCGTGCGCGGTGCTGTCCGGTAACCGCAACTTCGAAGGACGAGTGCATCCGGAAGTCCGCATGAACTTCCTCGCCTCGCCGCCGCTCGTCGTCGCCTATGCGCTCGCGGGCACGCTGGACCTGGACCTCACCACGCAGCCGCTCGGCATCGACAAGAACGGCAAGCCGGTCATGCTCTCGGAGATCTGGCCGTCGGATCGCGAAGTGCAGGAAGCGATCACGAAGTCGATCGACTCGGAGATGTTCCGCCAGAGCTACGCGGGCGTGTTCACGGGCGACGCCAACTGGCAGGCCATCAGCGTTCCGGCCGGCAAGCGCTACGCGTGGGATGGCAAGTCCACCTACGTGAAGAACCCGCCCTACTTCGACGGCATGTCGATGACGCCGGGCACGTTGAGCGACATCAAGGGCGCGCGCGTGCTCGCGCTGCTCGGCGACTCGGTCACCACCGACCACATTTCCCCGGCCGGCAACATTTCGAAAACCAGCCCCGCGGCGAAGTATCTCGTCGAACAGGGCGTGCAGGCGGTGGACTTCAATTCGTATGGCGCCCGTCGCGGCAACCACGAAGTCATGATGCGCGGAACGTTTGCGAACATTCGCCTGCGCAATCTCATGGTGCCGGGTATCGAAGGCGGCGTGTCGATCTACCTGCCGACCAACGAGCAGATGTCGATCTACGACGCCGCCATGCGCTACAAGAAGGAAGGCACGCCGCTCGTCATCATCGCGGGTCGCGAATATGGCACGGGTTCGTCACGCGACTGGGCGGCGAAGGGCACGATGCTCCTCGGCGTGAAGGCCGTGATCACCGAAAGCTTCGAGCGCATCCACCGCTCTAACCTGATCGGCATGGGCGTGCTGCCGCTGCAGTTCCTGCCGGGGCAGAACGCGCAGTCGCTCGGGCTCACCGGCCGTGAAGTGTTCGACATCTCCGGCCTCACCACCGGCGATGCGAAGAACGTGCAGGTCTCGGCTAAGACGCCTGATGGCAAGACGATCGAGTTCGTCGCGCGTGTGCGCATCGACACGCCGAAGGAGCGCGAGTACTACCGTCACGGCGGCATCCTGCAGTATGTGCTCCGGCAGCTGGCGGGGTCTGTCCGCGCGGCCTGATGAAGCTCGCGGTATTCGACCTCGACGGCACCATCACCCGTCACGACACGCTGATCCAGTTCACCCTGGGTTACCTGAAGAGCCGCCCCTGGCGGCTCTTTGGTTTTGTCCTGTCGGTTCCCGCCGTGCTGCTCTATCTGCTGCGCAGGACGGATCGGGGAGCGCTCAAGGGCTCGGTGATCCGCTGGACGCTGGGTGGGAGCTCTCGCGGCGATCTCGACGCGTGGACCGCCACGTTCGTGCCTCGAGTCCTTGAGCGGGGCGCGTTCAAGGCCGCGCTGGAACGGATCGCCGAGCATAAGCGCAACGGCGATATCCTCGTGCTGATGAGCGCGAGCCCCGATCTTTACGTACCAGCAATCGCGCGCCATCTCGGCTTCAATGAGGTCACCTGCACGGGCGTGCGCTGGAACGGCAATCGACTGGAGGGTCGCCTGACGACGGAGAACTGCCGGGGCGCGGAGAAGGTCCGGCGCTTCGCCGAGATCCGCGGCCGGTATCCGAACCTCGCCACGGCCGCCTACGGCAACGCCGACAGCGATATCGACCATTTGCGGCTCGCCGATCGCGGCGTCCTCGTGAATGGCGATGACCGCGCGCGCCGACGGGCGGCCGGACTTGGCGTCGTCTGCGAGAATTGGGCGTAATCCGCCCCGCAGCGCGGCCGGCGCATGCCGGAGATGCGACGGATAAGGTGTGGCGGCAGCGCTGAGACGTGCCGCTGGGTCGTTTGGGAAGCGCGATGCGGGCCCAGCGCTTGCAGGCGAGGTAATCTAGCCGCGCAGTCCACGGTCCCTGTGATCACTGCCGATGGCGGAGGAGTTCCATGAGCAAAGTCCGATCGACTCGCGAGTTCGAGAGCATTGGCGTCAAGCCCTCGGAAATCACGCCGCCCGACTCCTTCTTCAATCGCCGCGAGGTCCTCGCGGCCGCGATCGCGGCGGGTGTCGTCGGTGTCGCCCATCGCAGCAAGGCGCAAGCGGATGCGGCTACGCCACCACCGGCGGCGGGCGCCCTCAACTATTCGCGGAATACCAGGTACTCCGTCGACGCGAAACCGAACACGTACGACGACATCACGAGCTACAACAACTTCTACGAGCTCGGCACCGAGAAGAGCGATCCGAAAGAACACGCGGGCTGGCTGAAGCCGCGCCCGTGGAGCGTGGAGATCGCGGGCGAGGCGGAAGTTCAGGGTCACTTCGACATCGATGACCTGCTGAAGCCTTACCCGCTCGAAGAACGCATCTACCGCTTCCGTTGCGTGGAAGCCTGGTCGATGGTGGTGCCGTGGGTCGGCTTCCCGCTCGGCGATCTCATCAAGCGCTTCAAGCCGACGTCGAAGGCCAAGTACGTCCAGATGACGACGCTCCTGGACCAGAAGCAGCTTCCCTACCAGCGATACAAGACGCTGGAGTGGCCCTACAACGAAGGGCTGCGCATGGATGAAGCGATGCATCCGCTCGCGATGCTGGTGGTCGGCGTGTACGGCAAGCCGATCCCCGCGCAGAACGGCGCGCCGCTGCGCCTCATCGTTCCCTGGAAGTACGGCTTCAAGTGCGTGAAGTCGATCGTCAAGATCAGCTTCGTCGAGAAGCAGCCGAGCACGGCGTGGAATATCGCCGCGCCCAGCGAGTACGGGTTCTATGCGAATGTGAATCCGGCCGTCGATCATCCGCGCTGGAGCCAGGCGACGGAGCGCCCGATCGGCAGCGCCGGCGGTTTCTTCGCGAAGCGCATCCCTACCCTGCCCTTCAACGGGTATGCCGAGCAGGTGGCGAGCCTTTACAAAGGCATGGACCTGCGCAAGTTCTACTGATCAGCTTGCTCGAGAAAGGGCCCCGTTGAACGTCGATCAGCGCTACCGCTTCGTCTACAAGCCGCTGGTGTTCGTCGCCAGCCTGGTGCCGGTCCTCTGGCTGCTGGCGGGCGGCTTCGGGCTGTTCGGGCAGAGTCTCGGGCCGGACCCGGTCAAATTCACCCTGCACGTGCTCGGCAAGACGGCGCTGAACCTGTTGATGCTGACGCTGATGGTGACGCCGGTGCGGCAACTCACGGGGCTCACGCACCTCCTGCGAATCCGCAGGATGCTGGGGCTATTCGTGTTCTTCTACGCCCTGCTGCATTTCCTGCTGTATTTGAGCTACCAGGGCTTCGACTTCGGCGAGATCCTGAAGGACATCGTCAAGCGTCCTTACATCACGATTGGCTTCCTCGCCCTGCTCATGCTCATCCCGCTGGCGATCACGTCAACGAACAAGATGATGCGGCGGCTCGGGCGCCGCTGGCAGAGCCTTCATCGGCTGGTGTACGTGATCGCCGTGCTAGGCGTCTGGCACTACTACTGGCAGGTCAAGAAGGACGTGCGGGAGCCGCTGATCTACGTGGGCATCCTTGCGGTTCTGCTCGGCTATCGCGCCGTGAAGGCGTGGCAGAAGAAGCGCTCACGCCCCGTCACATCGAAGCCCGCACCTGCCACAGCTCCGGAAAGAACTTGAGCTCGAGCGCCTTCATCAGATAGTTCACGCCGCTCGTGCCGCCGGTGCCGGGCTTGTTGCCGATGATGCGCTCCACCGTCTTCACGTGATGCGCGCGCCAGAGCTGGAATTTCTGGTCGAGATCGACCAGGCGCTCCGCAAGCTCGTACAGGTCCCAGTCTTTCTCGGCGTTGTGATAGACGCCGAGCCATGCGCCCGCAACCTGCTTGTTCGCCTGATATGGCTCCGTGAAGTCGCGCGAAAGGTACGACTCCGGGATGCCATAGCCGCGCCGGCTCAGAAGCCGAAGCACCTCGTCGTAGAGCGAAGGCGCTTCAAGCGCGCGTTGGAGCTGCTCCTGCGCGTGCGGATCGCGCCGATGCACGGCCACCATCGCCGGGTGCTTGTTCCCCAGCATGAACTCGAGCATGCGGTACTGGAACGATTGAAAGCCCGATGAGCGCCCCAGCGCGTTCCGAAACGCGGAATATTCCGCGGGCGTCATGGTCGAGAGCACGTCCCACGTGGCTGTGAGCTGCGTCTGCACGCGGGAAATGCGCGCGAGCATCTTGAACGATGGGTCCAGGTTGTCCTTCTGCACGCACTCGAGAACGCCCGTGAGCTCGTGCCGGAACAGGCGCATCCAGAGCTCGGAAGTCTGGTGCACGATGATGAACATCATCTCGTCGTGCTGGGCCGTCAGCGGCTTCTGGGCGTCGAGCAGCTTGTCGAGGCGGAGATACTCGCTATAGGAAAGCGAGGAGCCCAGCTCCCAATGGATGTTCTCGTCGGTCAGGTCGACTTGTTCGGACTTGTCGTAGCGGCGGGTGCTCATCAAGGGTCTCGGGCGTCCCGGAAGACCCATGATGGCACACGGCGCCAGCCATCCAGTAATTCGCGGTCGAGACGGCGGCAATCCGGGCAGTACTTCGCCACGAGCTCCCAGAACCGGGCGGAATGGTTCATGTGGCGAACGTGGGCGAGCTCGTGGACGAGCAGGTATCGCACGACCTCCGGCCGCTGGAACAGGAGGCAGCAGTTGAGGCTGATCGTTCCCCGCGTCGAGCAGCTGCCCCAACGCGTGCGCTGGCGTCGAATGGCGATGCGCCGATAGGGAAGCTCCATCTCCCGCGCGCACGCCTCCAGCATCGGTCCCAGCGCCTCGGCCGCACGCGCGCAGAGCCACCGACGCAGGACGTTCTGGACCGCACGCGTGTCCGCCGAATTTCCACTGAGGCTCAGGAGCCCCGGCGCCATCACCTTGAGGCGCAGGCGGCCGCCGCCGCCCGCGTAATGCAGCCGCCAGGTTTCGCCGGCGCCGCCGAGCTCGATCTGCTGCGGCGGAAACGGTTCGGGTGGGGCGGCATTCTTCTTCGCCTCCGCCCGCTTCTTCTCGATCCACAGGCGATGGCGTTCGAGGAAGCGCTCGACCGCCGAACGTGACGTGCGCGAGGGCACCACCACTTCCACGCGCCCGCTATGAAAGACGCGGACCGTGAGACGGCGCGCGCGTTGGCTCTCGCGGAACGCCCAGCCATCGATGGCATCGCGTTCGGACCAGAGCGGAAGCTGTGCGGAGGGTTCTACAAACATCGGCGGTGGATGATCCATTCAATTCGCTACAGCAGTGCTGCGAGCTCCGTGCCTTCGCGGATGGCGCGTTCCGCGTCCAGTTCCGCCGCAAGCAATGCCCCGCCAATTACGCGCACATGAATGTTGGAAGGCAAGTGTGTCAGCAAGTCTGTGCACGACTCCTGTCCCGCACAAACGATCACGGAATCCACCTCCAGCACTTCATTTCCGCTCGGTCCCGTGATGTGCAGCCCTTGATCGTCGATGCGCCGATAGGCGATGCCGCCACGCATGTCCACGCCGCGAGCTTGCAGTGCCACGCGATGCGCCCAGCCCGTGGTCTTTCCCAACGACGCGCCGGGCCGCCCCGGCTTTCTCTGCAGCAAGTAGATGGCGTCGTGCGTCGAAGCCGAGCGCACCGGCGCACCGCGCTCGGGCAATAGCCCACCCGGAGTGCGCAAATCCATGTCGATGCCCCACTCCTCGCAATACTCGCGAGTCGCCGTGGAGGCATCGGCCGGGTGATGGCCCGTCAGGAAAGTCGCAACGTCGAAACCGATTCCGCCAGCGCCGATGATGGCGACTCGTGCGCCCGCCTTCCGGCGGCCGCTCAGCAGGTCGGGGTAGCTGATCGCCTTCTCGTGATCGATGCCGGGAATCGCAGGCACTCGCGGCCTGACGCCCGTAGCAACGACGATTTCGTCGAATGCCCCGTTAGCGACCTCTTCCACCGTCGCCTGAGTGTTCAGCCGCACCTCGACGCCGTGCTTGGCGAACTGGACAGTGAAGTAGCGCAGCGTCTCGCGGAACTCCTCCTTGCCGGGCACCTCACGCGCGTAGCGGAACTGCCCGCCAATCTCGCCATCCTGCTCGAATAGCGTGACGGCGTGGCCGCGCTCCGCAGCAGCGAGCGCACAAGCCAAGCCTGCGGGCCCCGCACCGACGACACAGATCCGACGCCGCGTCTTGACCGGGGCGAGGATCAGCTCCGTCTCGCGCGCCGCGCGCGGATTGACCAGGCAGGTGGCGTTCTTGCCCGAGAAGATTCGATCGAGGCACGCCTGATTGCAGGCGATGCAGGTGTTGATCTGCGCTTCTCGCCCGGTCGCCGCCTTGTTGGGGAATTCGGCGTCGGCGAGCAGCGGGCGCGCCATTGACACCAGGTCGGCTACCCCATCGCTCAACAGCGCTTCCGCGACGGCGGGATCGTTGATGCGATTCGTGGCAATCACAGGGACATTCGCGCTTGCCTTCAGCCGCGCGGTCACCCAGGCAAACGCGGCGCGCGGCACCATGCCGGCGATCGTCGGGATTCGCGCCTCGTGCCAGCCGATGCCGGTGTTGATCAGCGTGACTCCCGCCTGCTCCAACTCGCCGAGCAGCCACAAGGCGTCTTCAAACGTGTTACCGCCCGCGACCAGATCGAGCCCGGACAGCCGGAAGATGATGATGAAATCCGCGCCCACCGCAGCCCGCACGCGTCGCACGATTTCGAGCGGAAAGCGGCTGCGTTTTTCACGCGAGCCGCCCCAGTCATCGGTCCGTTGGTTCGTGCGCGGCGAGATGAACTGGTTCAGCAGGTACCCTTCCGAACCCATGATCTCCACGCCGTCGTAGCCCGCCTCGCGCGCAAGCTGTGCCGAGCGGGCGAAATCCGCGATCTGCTCGTCGATTGCGCCCGGCTCGAGCTCCGAGGGCGTGAAGCGGTTGATCGGCGCCTTGATCCGCGACGGTGCGACGATGAAGGGGTGATACCCGTAGCGCCCCGCATGAAGAATCTGCATGCAGATGCGCCCGCCCTCGGCATGCACCGCTTTTGTGACGAGCCGATGGCGTGCGACTTCGCGGCCCACACTCAGCTTGCCGGCGAACGGACCGATCCATCCCGCTCGATTCGGTGCAATACCACCGGTGACGATCAGGCCCACGCCGCCGCGTGCGCGCTCGGCAAAATAGGCCGCCAGCTTCGGGTAGTCGCGCGCGCGATCCTCGAGGCCCGTATGCATCGAGCCCATGACGATCCGGTTACGCAGCGTAAGAAAGCCGAGATCGAGCGGAGCGAACAGGTGCGGGTAGCTCACGAGGCCTGCGATGATACAGCGCGCAGACGAGTGTCGGACGCCCCATCGGCTTCCCGCGCGACCTTTCCGCAGAGCGATGGACAATGCCTCGCCGCACTCCTACGATCCGGCGGCCCCCGGCCAGACGTATCGGCGAACCCGTGAGCCCACCGATTCTCGAAGTCAAGAATCTCGTCAAGACTTACCCAGGGGCCTCGCCAGTCACCGCCGTCGACGGTGTCTCGCTCGCCGTGCCGGAAGGCATCTGCTTCGGCCTCCTCGGCCCGAACGGCGCGGGCAAGACCACCAGCATCGAGATCATGGAAGGCATTCTTGGCGCGACCTCCGGCCAGGTGCTCTATCGCGGCGAACCGATCGGCCGCAGCTTCAAGGAGGAAGCGGGAATCCTGTTCCAGAAGACGGCACTGCAGGATTTCCTCACAGTGCGCCAGAGCCTCAACATGTTCCGCGGGCTGTATTCGCGCGGTCTCGACGTCGACGAGGTCGTCAAGCTCTGCGCGCTCGAAAAGCTGGAGAAGCGGGATACCCGCAAGCTCTCCGGCGGACAGCAGCAGCGCTTGCTGCTTGCGATCGCGCTGGTGAACGACCCGTCGCTCCTCTTCCTTGATGAACCCACCACCGGCCTCGATCCGCAGGCGCGGCGCAACTTCTGGGAGCTGGTGCAGTCGATCAAGGCTCGCAAGAAGACCATCATCCTGACGACGCACTACATGGAAGAAGCGGAGCTGCTCTGTGACGAGATCGCCATCATGGATCGCGGCCGCGTCATCGCCCAGGGCACGCCGCGCAACCTGTTGCGCGAACACTTTGACGAAGTGTTGCTGGAGCTGCCCCGGCAGGAGTTTCCGGCGGCCGCGCGCGAGCTGCCGCTGAAGCTCATCGAGGCGAGCGACCGCGTCGAAATCACCACCAACGATCTCGACGGCACGCTGCGCAAGCTGATGGACGCCCACATTCCGCTGAAAGATCTGCGCATCCGCCCACCCAATCTCGAAGACCTGTTCCTCGAGCTCACCGGAAAGGACCTGCGCGCATGATCCAGCGGCTGCTGTCGGTCTTTCACGCGCGCAATCTCGAGTTCATCCGCGACCGAAGCACGATGATCTTCGTTCTGGTGCTGCCCGTGGCGATGATCATCGGCATGAGCTTCGTGTTCGGCGGCAAGGAGCGGCCGCTGTTCAAGGTGGGCGTGCTGACCGAGGTCGTGGATCTGAAAGCGCATCCCTTCCTCTCCGAGCGATTCGTCGATTTCGTCGCCGTGAAAGACCCGAAGGACGCGGTCCACAAGGTGTCGCGTCACGCGCTGGATCTTCTGATCGACCTCAAGCCGCCGGTGCGTTACTGGGTCAACCCGACCTCGCCGAAGGGCTACATCGTCGAGAAGCTGCTGCTGCAGTCGGACCCGAACGCCCATCGCGAGCCGGTGTCGGGCGACGCGGTGCCTTACGTGAACTGGCTGCTGCCCGGCATTCTCGGCATGAACCTCATGTTCGGCTGCATCTTCGGCGTCGGCTACGTCGTGCTCCGGTACCGCAAGAATGGGTTTCTCAAGCGCCTGAACGCGACGCCGCTGACCGCGTTCGAGTTCCTGACGGCGCAGGTGCTGTCGCGGCTCGTGCTGACGATGATCGTGACGTCGCTGCTCTACCTCGGCATCGCTACGCTGCTTCACTTTCATTCCGCGGGCAACCCGCTGCTGCTTCTGCTGCTCCTGTTCCTGGGATCGCTCTCGATGATCGCGCTGGGGCTCACGATCGCGGCCCGCTTCGCGAGTGAAGAGCTGGTGAGTGGGCTACTGAACCTCCTCACCTGGCCGATGATGCTGCTCTCCGGCGTGTGGTTCTCCCTTGAAGGCTCACCGCAGTGGGTTCAGTGGGTCGCGCAGATCTTTCCGCTCACTCACGTGCTCGACGCCGCGCGCGCGATCATGCTCGATGGAGCGGGGATTTCCGCGATCGCCACCGACCTCCTCTATCTAGGCATCACGGCGGTGGCTTTCCTGGCGTTCGGCGCATGGTCTTTCCGTTGGCGAGTGGAGTAGCGAGTGCGATTTTTCAGCGACAACACGGCCACCGCCTGCCCGGAAATCCTCGCGGCGATCAGCGAGGTCAACGTCGACCGCGCGAAGGCTTACGGCGATGACGAATGGACTCGGCGTATCGACCAGGCACTCGGCGCCTACTTCGGGACTGAAGTGCGCGCTTTTGTCGTGGTCACCGGCACGGCCGCCAATTCGCTGAGTCTCGCGACGCTCACGCCGCCTTACGGGACGGTGTTCGCTCACGAGGGTGCGCACATTCTCAACGACGAATGCGGGGCGCCCGAGTTCTATTCGGGCGGAGGGCGCATAGTCGGTGTGCCGGGACCGAACGGCAAGCTCACCGCGGAAACGCTGGGGCGGGTGCTCGACGCGCTGCACGTCTCCGTGCATTCGATGCAACCCGCGGCCATCTCGCTCACTCAGGCGACGGAATTGGGCACCTCTTATCGGCCGGATGAGATCGCGGCGCTTTCCGCGCTGGCTCATCGCCACCGACTTCACGTTCACATGGATGGCGCGCGCTTCGCGAATTCCGTCGAGTTCCTCGGGTGTGCGCCTGCGGACCTCTCATGGCGCGCCGGCGTTGACGTGCTTTCGTTCGGCGCCACGAAGAACGGTGCCCTCGCGGCCGAGGCCGTGGTGTTCTTCAATCGCGATCTGGTGCGGGACTTCGAGCTTCGTCGCAAGCGTGCGGGTCACCTCATCTCGAAGTCCCGCTATGTTTCCGCGCAGCTCCTCGCGTATATCGGGAATGAGGTATGGCGGCGAAACGCGGCACGCGCGAACGGGTTGGCGCGCCAGATCGGCGCGGCGGCCGGCTCCGCCCTGCTTTACCCCGTGGAAGCGAACGAGTTGTTCCTCGCGCTCGGCGCGGAAGGCAAGCAGCGGTTGCGCGCGGCGGGTTTCGAGTTTCACGCGTCGGGCGGCGAAGCGTCCGGCAATACGCGCTTCGTCGTGTCCTGGGATCAGCCGGAGAGCGACGTCGCCGCGCTGTGCAAGGCGCTCCGTGAGCGCCAGTGGTAACGCCGCGCTAGCCGGTGATCTTGAGGAGAAGCCGACGAGCGAGCGCGAAATCGGGGGCGATCAGGAGCGCGCGCTCGAGCGCATCACGTGCGGCCAGCACCTCACCCTGTTCGAGATAGCCGCGCCCCAGATACGCATACGTTTCGGCGGCGCCCCAGCCGGGCGTGCGATCGACCCCCTGGCGTTCCACTTCGAACGCCGCCGCGGCCTTCTGCAGCTTCACGATCGCGGGCGCGTCGATCGGGCCGCCCTCGCCGTTCTCGAGCGCCTGCAGCAGCAGAACGCGCGGATCTTTCGGCGCAAGCTTCGCTGCGCGCTCCATCTGCCCCGTGCTCTTCGGACCCGCGAGGGGCTTCCAGGGAGTCAGGTTGGAGAGTGTGCGAAGGCAGGCCGACTGCAGCGCCATCCCTTCCGCGAAATTGGATTTGCCGTTCACGGCGGCATCGAGCCGACTCACGCAGCGGGCGGCGGCTTCGCGTGCGCGACTCTTGTCCTTCGCGGCGATGACCATGGCAAGACGGTAGTTGGCGAGACCCACATAGTAGTGGCGAAGCGGATCCTCGCCGCCTTCGGCACCCGAAAGCTGGGAGACGACGTCACCGAGCGCACGCGCATCTTCGGTGTAGAAGCCGTATTGAATGCGCCCTTCGATGTCCATCCAGTCGACATCCGCCGCATGCGCCCTCGACGTGGCGATGAGGGCTAGCGCCAGAACGAATGCCGCACGAGTGAAAGCATTCATTGAGAGAGTCCGCCGTTAAAATGCACCGACATGACGAACGCTAACACACCCCATTTTTCCGCAGGCGGGACGGCGGTCTCACCCGCACTGGTCGATATCGGAATCAACCTCACGCACGATAGTTATGACAGCGATCGGGACGCCGTAATGGCCCGGGGAGCGGCTGCGGGCGTCGTGCAGATGATCGTTACCGGTGCGAGCGCGGAAGGCTCGCGGAGAGCTGTCGCGCTTGCGCACACGCATCCTGGAGCGCTCTACGCGACCGCGGGAGTTCATCCTCATCACGCGACGGAGCTCACCAGCGAACTGGCTCATGAGCTCGAAGGGCTCGCGCACAAGCCTGAAGTCGTAGCCGTCGGCGAATGCGGTCTCGACTACTTCCGCGATCTCTCACCGCGCGACGTGCAGCGAGCCGCGTTTTCGCGCCACCTCGAGATCGCGGCGCGAGTGGGCAAACCCGTATTTCTGCATCAACGCGACGCGCACGAGGATTTTGTCGCCATCCTGCGAGAGCACGCGAGCACGCTGACAGCGGGCGGAGTCGCCCATTGCTTCACGGGTCAGGAGAATGAGCTGGAGGATTACCTTCGCATGGGCCTCTACATCGGTATCACCGGTTGGATTTCCGACGAGCGCCGCGGCGCTCACCTGCTGCCGCTCATGCGGCGGATTCCCGCCGACAAGCTCATGATCGAGACCGACGGGCCGTATCTGTTGCCGCGAGACTTGAAGCCGAAACCCGTCTCACGTCGCAACGAGCCGGCGTACCTTCCGCATATCGCGGCCACTGTCGCGCGTGCGCGTGGCGAGAGCGTCGAGCAGTTGGCGGCGTCCACTACGGCTACGGCCAGGCGGTTCTTCCGGCTGCCGAGTTGACACATCAGCTATGTGTTGTAACTTTTTGTTCTTTATATAGGTAGAGAGCCCGCAATGGACATCTCCCAAGTACGAGCCTCGGTCGATCGCCAATGGCAGGAGTCGATCGTCGACCGGCTCACTGAATACGTGCGCATCCCGAACAAGTCGCCGATGTTCGATCCCGACTGGGAGCGCAACGGCTACATGGACGCGGCCGCGAATCTCATCGCGGATTGGTGCCGCAAGCAGCCGATCGAAGGCATGAAAGTCGAAGTGCGCCGGCTGCCCGGCCTCACGCCGATCGTGCTCGTCGATGTGCCGGGCGAAGTGCCCGACTGCGTACTGCTCTACGGCCACCTCGACAAGCAGCCGGAGTTCACTGGCTGGCTCCCGGGTCTTGCGCCGTGGGAGCCGGTGATTCGCGACGGCAAGCTGTACGGTCGCGGCGGCGCTGACGATGGCTACGCGGCGTTCAGCTCGCTGGCGGCAATCGTCGCGTTGAAGGAGCAGCGCGTTCCGCTTCCGCGCTGTGTGATCCTCATCGAGGCGTCTGAAGAGAGCGGCAGCATTCATCTGCCGGCTCATCTACGCGCACTCGGGGAGACGCTGGGTCAACCGTCGCTTGTTGTTTGCCTTGACGCCGAAGCCGGCAACTACGAGCAGGTGTGGTGCACGACTTCACTGCGCGGCAATCTCGTCGGCGAGCTGCGCGTGCGCGTGCTTACCGAGGGCGTGCATTCCGGCATGGGAACAGGGATCGCGGCGACACCCTTTCGAATCGTCGAGCAACTTCTCGCGCGGCTCGAAAACCCCGTCAATGGCGACATCCTGATCGAAGATCTGCAGGTCGCCGTGCCGCCGGATCGGCGCGCGCAGATCGTCGCCGCGGCGAAAGTGCTCGGTGACGCCGTTGCGCGCAAGGTTCCGTTCGCGCAGGGCGTGCAGCCGCTGTCGAACGACCCGGCGGAGCTGCTCATCAACACGACCTGGCGGGCGACGCTTGCCGTGACGGGCGCCGAGGGGCTGCCGCCGCTGCAGAACGCGGGCAACGTGCTGCTGCCTGAAGTGGCCTTGAAGTTGTCGTTGCGCTTGCCGCCCACTACGGATCCCGACGCGGCCGGCAGGGCGGTGAAGTCAGTGCTGGAGCGCGACCCGCCCTACGGCGCGCAGGTCGGCTTCAAAGCGGCCGCCGGCAGCCCGGGCTGGAACGCGCCGGCCTTCGCACCCTGGCTGGAAGAATCGATCTCGGCCGCGTCCCGCAAGGTGTTCGGCAAAGACGCCGTCAGCGTGGGCAGCGGCGGCACGATTCCGTTCATGGGCATGCTGGGGGAGCAGTTTCCGCAGACGCAGTTCTTCATCACTGGCGTGCTGGGCCCGCAATCGAATGCTCACGGGCCCAACGAGTTTCTGCACATCGACTACGCGCAGAAACTCACGGCATGCGTGGCGTTGGTGCTGGCGGATCACGCCGTGCGCGGGCGTAGCAACGCACCGAAGTAGGCGACAAAACCACGCTCTTCAACGAGCCACGCTACTTACCAGGGGCGCGCAGCCGCCGGCATAGGCGCAGGGTCTCGAAAAAACGCTGCGGGCGACGTTTTCCCAATGAACTAGAACAGGCGCTGCTGGTTCATCTCGCTGGGCGCTACGGCCCCCTCGAGCTGCTTCCATGAGTCGCCGAAACGCTCGACGGTGCTCGAGACCATGCGCTCGACCGGCGGAAACTCCGAGCGCAGCGAATCGATCATGAGCGTCCACTTCGGCAGGCCCTTGGGGAACTTGCCGTTGCGTGTGAAGACGATGCGCCCTTCCACCGGAACGTCACCCGCCACCGCTTTCACCGCGGCGATGCGGTCGTAGAGACCGCTCTGGGGGTTGGTGAAAGTCGTGCGACGAGCGCCATCCATCACCGTCCATTCGGACATCTGGTCACCGCCGAAGATGTTGCCGCGAACGTCGCGCAGGTCCACCACCAGGATGCCGAGTGACGTGAGGAGCAGGAAGTCCACGTGATAGTTGCCGCCCATGCCATCGGGCACGAGCACGTCGACCAGGTGCTCCGAACCTGCGGCGACCACCGCGGCGACCAGCGCTTTGTGTGCGCGGCGCGCACGCAGCCAGCGCCACAAGACCGCAAGCGCCCAGCCGAACACGACCGCAGCCGCGACCAGCCCCCAGGTGGTAGGCGGCAGTTCCTCGAGTAGATCCACAGTTCTCCCTTTTTCTACAGCAGCGCGCCGCGCAGCGCGGGCAGGGCTCGCGTCGATTTCGGTGCACTCTACCGGCCGCGCGAACAGCCGCGCCAGCGCTTCGGGGACGGCGACCTCGCGGCCGATCAGCGGCTCGACGATCTCGCGGAATTTTGCCGGATGCGCGGTCGAGACCAAAATCCACCGACCTTTCGCCCGACGCTCGGCGGGCAGCCGCTCGTAGACCTCGGCCGCGACCGCCGTGTGCGGACACCAGACCTGGCCGTAACGATCGAAATCCTTGCGGATGCGCGCGCGGATGTCGTCGTCGGTCACCGAATAAGCGGTGGCGGCGGCGCGCAAGTCGTCGATCTCCGGGAACACGGCGCGAACGCGCTCCATGTTGCTCGGGTTGCCGACGTTCATGGCGGAGGCGATCGTGGCGATGCTCGCTCGCGGCTTCCAGTCGCCCGTCTCGAAATAATCCGGCACGGTGCGGTTCGCATCGTGCGCCAGCACGATGTCGCCGATCGGCAGCCCCACCTTGCGAGCCCAGAAGCACGCCATGACGTTGCCCAGGTTGCCGCTCGGCACGACGTAGGAGGCCTTTTCGCCGTGCTTGCGCCAGACCGCGAGGCTCGTGGCGGCGTAATACACCGCCTGCGGCAGCAGCCGGCCGATGTTGATGCTGTTGGCGGACGACAGCTGCATGCGGGCGCGAAGCCGCGGGTCGGCGAAAGCTTCCTTCACCATGCGCTGGCAGTCATCGAACGTGCCACGAACGGAGAACGACTGCACGTTGCCGCCCCAGCAGGTGAGTTGCCGCTCCTGCGTCGGGGAAACCAGGCCTTTGGGGAACAGCACCGAAACGCCGATGCCCGGCCGGTTGTGAAACGCCGCGGCTACGGCTCCGCCCGTGTCTCCCGACGTTGCCACGAGAATCTGCAGCAGCGGATCGCCGGGCCCGCGTGCGCGCGCCATGCAGGCCGCGAGGAAGCGCGCGCCGAAATCCTTGAACGCCGCCGTTGGGCCATGAAAGAGCTCGAGCACGCTCAGCCGCTCGTCCGGCGTCAGCGGGAGCAGCGGCGCGGGGAAGTTGAGCGCGTCTTTCGCGATCTCCGCGACCTTGACTCGAGGACGATCGCCCGCGACGAACGGCGCAATGAAACGCGCCCCGATTCCCGCCAGATCGCCCGCGTCGCCGAATGCTTCGAGGTCGGCGCGCGGCCACTCGGACGGCAGGTACAAACCGCCGTCGGGCGCAATGCCGTTGACCACGGCGTCGCTGAAACTGACTGCTGGCGCGTCGTGACGCGTGCTCGTGAACCGCATGGCGCTCATCGTACCGGGTGGCGGGTCATGCCGTCGCCGGCAACACGCGGGCGCCGACGTCATCGATTTCGACGATCCAGTCGTCGACTTCGATGTTGCGCTTCGCGAACTCGGCTTTCATGGCATCGCGCACCGCGGGCGCACGCGACTCGATGGCCCAAGCGAACATGGTGGGGCCCGCACCCGAAATGGAGCAGCCCAGCGCGCCCGCCGCCATCGACGCTTTGCGCACTTCCGGGAAGCCGGGGATCAGCGCCTGGCGCTGCGGCTCGATCACCACGTCGTTGAGCGAGGCGTGAATCATGTCGAGATCGTTCGTGTAGCAGCCCGAGATGAAACCGGCGAGGTTCGCCGTCTGCCAGACGAAGTCCGACATTTCGACGGTACGCTTGAGAATGGCGCGCGCCTGCTTCGTCGACAGGAACATGTGCGGGTGAAGGATCACCGCGCGCACGCCCTTGGGCACCGGAATCTGTTTCACGCGAGGGTTATCGATGCCCACGGTGAGCACGAGCCCGCCGAACAGCGACGGCGCGATGTTATCGACATGGAGCGAGCCGCTCGCGACGGCTTCACCCTGCATGGCGAACTTGAGCAACTCGAGCTTGGTGTAGGGCTGCTCCAGGAGCGCGTTGGCGGCGACCACGGCACCGACGGCCGATGCGGCCGAGCCACCCAGCCCCGAGCCCAGCGGGATGCCCTTCTCGATCTCCATGTCGAAGCCGAATGGGGGCTTCAGGGTTTCGTACAGCGCGAGCAGCGCGCGGCCTGCGGTGTTTTTCGCCGGTTCGAGCGGCAGGTCCCCTACTACGCCGCGTATGGCGCTGATGGTGACGCCCGGCTGCTCCTTGCGCGTGACGGTGACCTTGTCACCCAGCGCATCGACGCAGAACCCGAGAATGTCGAAACCGATAGCGACATTGCCGACCGACGCCGGCGCGAACGCCGTAGCACGATCCACGCGATTGCTCACAGGCGTGCTCCAAGATAGGCCGCAAGGCGCAGCAGGTCTGCGAACACGCCGCCCGCGGTGACTTCCGGCCCGGCGCCGGGACCCTGGACGATGAGCGGGTTGTTGCAGTACCGACGCGTCGCGAACCGCACGACGTTGTCCGTCAGTGCGATGTTCGCAAACGCATGCTTCGCGTCGAGCTCCACGAGCCCGACCGTCGCCTTGCCGTCCGACGTGAGCCGTCCGACGTAGCGAAGCACTTTGCCGCGGCCCTTGGCCGCTTCGTAGCGCTCGCGCATGTTGGAGTCGTACTTCGGCAGCTTCTCGAGGAAGTCCTCGATCGAGCCGCTCTCCAGGCCGGCCGGCACGAGGCTCTCCACCTTGACGTCTGAAAGCCGCAGATCGAGCCCCGACTCGCGGCCGAGGATGATCAGCTTGCGCGCCACGTCCGTCCCGGAGAGGTCGTCTCGCGGATCCGGCTCCGTATAACCGCGCTGCTTCGCGTCCTTCACGATGTCCGAGAATGCCGTCCTGCCGTCGTACACATTGAAGAGATACGCCAGCGTGCCGGAGAAAATGCCTTCGATGCTGGTGATGTCGTCGCCCGTATCGCGCAAGTCGCGCAGCGTCTGCACCACCGGCAGACCCGCGCCTACCGTCGTCTCATATAGATAATGAGCGCCGCTGTTACGGCGGGTGGCATGCAGGCTGTGGTAGTAGTCCAGGTCGCCGCTGTTCGCCTTCTTGTTCGGCGTGACGATATGAATGCCGCGCGCGAGCCACTCCTGGTAGCGGCGCCCGATGGCTTCATTCGCCGTGCAGTCGATGAGCACGGTGTGCGGCAGATAGTCCACGCGCACGTGCTCCACGAACCGGTCGAGATCCGCGGGAACCCCATTCGCGTCGAGCACCTCTTTCCAGCGCGACAGGTCGATGCCGGTGTCCGACAACACCATGCGCTTCGAAGCAAGGATGCCGCGAACGCGCAGGTTTACCTTGAACTTCTCGCTAAGGCGCGGGGCCTGCGAGGCAAGCTGCTCGAGCAGCACACGACCCACGGTGCCGGGCCCGATGATGCCAATCGAGAGCGTGTGGGGCGAAAGATAGAAACCGGCGTGCGCGGCGCGCAGCGCTTTCGTCGCGTCCTTCCCGTCGATGACGACTGAAATGTTCCGCTCCGACGCGCCCTGCGCGATAGCGCGCACATTGACGCTGGCCGCGCCGAGAGAATTGAACACCTTCGCGGAGACGCCGGGCGTGCCGGCCATGCCGTCGCCCACGATGGCGAGGATAGCCAGATCCGGATCCACGTCGACGTTCTGGATCTGCCCTTCCTTCAACTCGCGCGCGAACGCTTCGCGCACGACGGCGGCGGCACGCGCGGCCTGATCCTGCGGAATCGCGCAGCAGATCGAATGCTCGGAGCTGCCTTGCGAAATGAGGATGACGTTCACGCCCTCTTCGCGCAGCGCCCCGAACAGGCGATGCGCGGTGCCCGGCACACCGATCATGCCGGCGCCTTCGAGATTGATCAGCGCGACGTTCTCGATGGTCGTGATGCCCTTCACGGGCAGCAGCGAATCGGGCTTCGCGCAGATCAGCGTGCCCTTTTTCTGGGGCGCGAAGGTGTTGCGAATCCAGATGGGAATGTCGCGGCCGACCGCCGGCGCCATCGTTTGCGGGTGGATCACCTTGGCGCCGAAGTACGCGAGCTCCATCGCCTCGTTGTAGGAGAGCGAGTCGATGACGGTCGCATCGGGCACGCGGCGCGGGTCAGCGGACAGGACGCCGTCGACGTCCGTCCAGATGTGGATTTCCCGCGCTTCGAGCAGCGCGCCGAAGATCGAACCGGAGAAATCGCTGCCGTTGCGGCCGAGCGTGGTCTGCACGCCCCGGCGATCCGACGCGACGAAGCCAGTGATGATGAGAGTGCCCGTGAAGCCGGCGCCGACCGCGGCGGCGAGCTTCTCGTGCGACTCGCTCCACTGCACCGCAGGGCCCAGTGGACCCCACTCCACGATGAGCACGGTGCGTGCGTCGATCCACTTGACCGGACCCGGGCGGTTGCCCCGCTCCTCGAAGTACCGATGGAACAGCTTCGTCGACCACAGCTCGCCGTAGCCGGCGATGAGATCGCTGACGTTACGGGCCGCGGCACGCGTGAGCCGCACCGTGTGCAGGATGCCTTCGAGGTCGTGACAGTCACGGTCGAAGCCGGCGAGGTACAGGCGCGCGGACTCCGGCCGCAGCACCGTCTCGGCAATAGTGGCGTGGCGCGCCCGAAGCTTTGCGAGCTCGGCGCGATAGCTCTCGTCCTGCTGTTCAGCAAGCTGGACGAGTCTGAGAAGGGCATCCGTCACACCACGGCAAGCCGACAGGACGATGCCCTGTGGACCCGGCGGCTGTGACTCGATGATGTCCGCGACTCGGCGGAAACACTCGGCGTCGGCGACGCTGGAGCCGCCGAACTTGTGGACGACCCAGGAAGCGGTATTGGCCATCGAATTGGAGACTTTTCTGCGACTAAGGAGGATGAGAAAAAAGGCCGAGGGACTCTACAGATGGCCCCCTGCCCCCGCAACTTCAGCCCAGCCGCTTCCGGAACCTCGATGCCGCGATTGTGACGGCCACCACCAGGAAGGCCGTCAGTTTGAGCAAGGCGGGTGTCAGATCGCCCAGCTCCGCCCCCCGCAGCAGAACGCCGCGTACCACGGTATTGAAATGAGTCAGGGGCAGCGCCTGGGCGATCCACTGGGCCGGCCGGGGCATGCCGTCGAACGGAAACAGGAAGCCGGACAGGAGAATCGACGGCAGCATGGTGAAAAAGCCGAGCTGCATGGCCTGGAACTGCGTCTGGGCGAAGGTCGAGATCACGAGCCCCATGGCGAGCGTTGCGCCGATGAAGAGGCTCGCGCCGACGTAGAGCTGCCAGATATGGCCGTTGATGGGCACATCGAACAGCAGCGTGCCCATGACCAGGATGAGCGTTGTCTGGATCAGGCCCACGAGGACGTACGGCGCAAGCTTGCCCACCATCAGCTCGAACGACCTCACCGGCGTCGTGATGAGCAGCTCCAGGTTGCCACGTTCGCGTTCCCGCACGAGAGAGATGGCAGTGAATACGACCATCGTCATGAACAGGATCACGCCGATGAGCGCCGGCACGATCTGCACGGCCGTTGATGCGCGCCAGGATCGCGAGGAAGCCATTCATGCCGCGCTCCTTCGCGCCTGGCCGTCCGGCTCGCGCAGCGTGGCGGCGACGAACACATCTTCGAGATTGGCCCGCGTCGCTTGCACCCGCGCGTCGATGCCGGCTTTCTCGAGCTGATCGCGCACGAGACCGGCTGCGTCCTCGGTTCCCCGGTCCACCAGCACGTGCAGGCGGAGGCCGAGCTGCGCGAGACTTCTCACTCGCGGCACGCCGTGCAATTCCTGTCTCGCGCGATCGATCTCGCGGGCCTGCACCTCCACGACCCGCAGCGGCAGATCGTCCATCAGTTGCTCCGGCGCGCCTTCGGCAACCACGCGGCCCTCGCTCAGGATGGCGAGTCGGTGGCAACGCTCCGCTTCATCCATGTAATGAGTGGAGACGAGGATCGTCGTGCCTCGTGAAGCGAGCGCGAACAGGCTCTCCCAGAAATCGCGCCGGCTCTGCGGGTCCACCGCGCTGGTCGGCTCGTCGAGAAAGAGCATTTCCGGTTCGTGCAGCGTGGCGGCCGCGAGAGCCAGGCGCTGGCGCTGGCCGCCACTCATGGCGCCGGCGAGCCGGCCCGACAGCTCGCGCAGATGGAATTCCTCCATCACGGCGCCAATCCGCCGCTTCGAACGATGCTTTTCGAGCGTGAACGCCTGCGCCATGAAACGGAGGTTCTCGAACACCGTGAGATCGTCCCACAGCGAGAATTTCTGCGTCATGTAGCCGATCTTCGTGCGTAACGCTTCCGCCTCCCTGGGCACATCGTGCCCGAGCCCTCGCACCGTCCCGGAGGTCGGCTGCAGCAACCCGCAGAACATGCGGATGGTGGTGGACTTGCCGGAGCCGTTCGGGCCCAGAAATCCATAGATGTGGGCGCGCTCGATATCGAGCGAAACGTGGTCGACCGCGAGCACCGAGCCGAACTTGCGCGTGAGCCCCTGCGCCTGGATGGCGAGATCAACCACGGTCGTTGCCCGGGTTGCCGGCCACTTCGCCCGCAAGGATCTGTACCTCGACCGGCACGCCCGCGGGCAATCGGGTCCCGCGCTCGTCGGTCACCTGCACCTCCGCCAGAAACGCCAAACGGCTGCGATCTCGCTGCGTAAGAGCAAAGTAAGGCGTGAACGCCGCGTCGCTGGAGACCCAGCGGACGAAACCCTCGAGCGGCGCTTCGATGCCATCGACGTGGATGAGCGCGCGAGTCCCTGGCGCAATTCGCGCACGCAGGGGCTCCGGCACATATACACGCGCGAAGGCCGGCGTGTCCGCGAGCAATACCGCGATGGTCGTGCCTTTCGCGGGACGCTCACCGCCATTGAAAGGCAACGCGTCGACAACCCCGCCGCGCGTGGCGCGAACCACGAGCCGTGCATCGGTGATTTCGATCTGCCGACGCGCGGACTCCGAGGCGGCGAGCGTGGCGCGCGCCTGGTCCAACTGCTCGATGCGCGTGCCGTTCAGGAGCTCCGCGAGCGCGGCGTCGGCTTCATCAGCACCTGGCCCAGCGTGACCGGATCGCCCTCCCGCACCTCGAGCGACAGGATCGGCTCCGACTCTTCCGCGACGATTTCGATGCGATCCCGCTCGAGCGGGCCGACGAGGGGCGCCTCGGCGGTGTTGCGCGCGCAGGCCGCCAGCACGAGCGGCAGCACGATCGACAAGGATCCGGCAACGCGCGATATCACGATTCGCTCTCCTTGGCGGCGGGCACCCGAATCCCGCGGGCCAGTACATCCGAGGTGTGTTGAATGAGTCGCTGCAGAAATTCCTCCTCCGGGCGTACGCCGAACACCTTGCTGGTGACCGGCAGCGCGAGGAAAGGAAACAGCCCGAGGCTGATCATGGAAAGCACGGTGAGCTTTGGATCGAGGTCGGCGCGGAGCTGGCCGCGCTCGATGCCCGCGCGGACCAGCTTCTCGACCATTGGCACCAGGCGCTCCGGAAACTCGCGCACGAACATCGCGCGCAGCGGCCCGTCAGGCGACAGCACCTCGCGGATGATCAGCCCCGGCAGCCAGGGGTTCTTCGCCCACATGCGCATGGCGGCGCCGAGCAACGGAGCAAGCTCCGGCGCCACGGCCCCCTCGCCCATTGCGTCGATATTGGCGCGCAGCGGCTGCGTCACGCCGCTGCAAACCTCTTTGTAGAGGCCAGGCTTGCCACCGAAGTAGTAGCGGATCATCGCGACGTTCGCGTTGGCCGCCATAGCGATCTGCCGGCTCGACACCGCGCGGTAGCCGAATTTCAGGAACAGATCGCGCGCGGCGAGCAGGAGCTTCTCGCGAACATCGTCCGAAGCGCCGCTTTTCGGGCGACCGCGCGCACGCCGCCGGCGCGCGGTTCCGCTGCCCTCGGATGCCGTCCGACCCGACGACCGATGCGTTGCTGAAGATTTATTAACCATGCGTGTAATTAGAGGGGCACGGCGCCCGACGCGCAATGCGCGCCCAGCTCACAGGTGTTTAATTTCCGTTCCCGCCCAGGGCCGGCATCGGCGTCGAGCGGCGCACGCCATGTGGTTGCCCCCCGATTTGGAGTGCACCGGAGGCGGCGGTCCTCGGCATAATCCCGTCCGCGTGGAATCCTCTCTCGCCCCATTGTTGACCCTCTACGAGCGCGAGCGCTCGGCTGGGCGCTCGCTCGTGCTGGGCATCGTGCTCGAAACGGCGGGGTCCACTTACCGGAAGCCGGGCGCGCTCATGCTCATCGCCTCGGACGGGGACTACGCGGGTCTTCTTTCCGGCGGCTGCCTCGAAGGCGACCTTCGCGAGCACGCCAACACCGTCCGCGAGACCGGCGCCCCGCGGGTCGTCAGCTACGACCTGCGCGGACCGGACGACCTCCTGTGGGGGCTCGGCGTGGGCTGCGAGGGCGCGATGAACATCCTGCTCATTCGCGTCGCCGAGGCGAACGACTGGCAGCCCATCGCGCATTTCCTGGATTCCCTGCGTTCGCATCGCGCGACGGCGGTCGGCATCGTGGTGGAAGCCGGCCCGTCGGGTCGCAAGCCGGGCGACATCATCTTGCCGCGTGCGCATTCCTCATCGCCGCCTGAGCCGCCGCTGAATCAGGTCGAGATCGTCCTGCTCGAGCAGGCGACACGACGAAAAGCAACCTGGCTCGACCTGGATGAACCTGGCGCCAAGATCTTCGGCCTGGCGCATGCGTTGCCACCGCGCGTGCTGATTCTCGGAGCGGGGCCGGACACGCTGCCCGTCGTCGATTTCGCCTCGCGTCTCGGCTGGAAGGTGACGCTCGCGGATCACCGCCCCGCCTACGCGAAACCGAGCCGTTTCCCCGCGGCGGAGAAAGTGATCCTGGCCCGGCCCGAAGAGTTGGGAAAAACCGTCGACACGCGCGGCTTCAACGCCGCGGTGGTGATGAGCCATCACCTTGCGTCGGATCTCGCTTATCTCACCGGCCTCGCGAGGAGCGAGATCCCTTACGTCGGCCTGCTCGGCCCGGCGATTCGTCGGGAGAAACTGCTCTCCGACATGGGCAGCGCCGCGGAGGCTCTGAGGCCGCGATTGCGTGCCCCGGTGGGCCTCGCCATCGGCGGCCGCGCGCCCGAGTCGATCGCACTCGCCATCGTCGCGGAGATCCACGCTTTCATTCACGGCTCCGAGGGCGGGCCGTTCACCGGCACCACCGGATGAGTCGCGCCGAAGACGCCCCGTCGCTGCATGCCATCGTGCTGGCTGCCGGCAGCTCGAGCCGATTTGGATCGCCCAAGCAACTCGTGAAGGTGAACGGCCGACCGCTGCTTCACGCCGCTGTTGCACGCGCGGTCGACGTGGCTGGCCATGCCGTGTCGGTCGTACTGGGGGCGCACGCCGCGGATCTCGCCCCCCTGCTCCGGCATTCGGCCGCCTCCATCGTCATCAATCGGGACTGGAACGAAGGGATGGCCAGCTCGATTCGCGCAGGCGTTTCGCGCCTGCCGGGATCGTGCGGAGGTGTGATGCTCGTTCTCGCCGACCAGGCGGCCGTGAGCGCCGAAGATCTGAGGCGTCTTGCGACGAGCTGGCGGCGCCAGCCGGACTACATCGTTGCGGCCCAGTACGGAGCCACCCTTGGCGCACCGGCGATTTTCCCGGCTTCCTGCTTCCGCGACCTGGCGGGTCTCCGGGGAGACCGGGGAGCGCAGTCCCTCTTCAAGCGCAACCCGGATCGGGTGATCCGGATACCGATGGACAGCGCCTCCATCGACATCGACACGCCGGAAGATCTCCTGCGACTCGACCCCGCTCGACGCTGATTCGCTGCGCGACGGATCCGTCGCCAGCGCCGCCTCCCAGTCCACCCCCGTTGCGAGCCCTAGTCCGCCTGTCCTCAGTCCGACAGGTTGCTGGCGCCCCGACCCCTGCCGCCTGCCGTGCGGCTAACGTCCGTCATCGCGGAGTCCGTCTATAGTCAGTTCAGGCCTTCTGAGTCGAACGAGACGCGATCTTCCGTTATCTTGATTCGAATATGCACGAACATGCTTGACAGTGCAGCTTAGGGCTCCTAAGGTGAAAAGCATGCTTACCTTCGACCGGATTTCTGTTCCCTTGCAGCAGGCTCTGGCGAGCGCGCTTCGGCGGTTGGCCCAGCTTGCCCACACCAGTTCGTGGGATCAGTGGGCGTCTCAGCGCCTGACCCCCACCCAGCGCAAGATCCTCGAGCTGCTGGCCTCACGTCGCGAAAGCCTCACCTTGTCGGCCGTCGCGCAGGAACTGGGGGTCACACCGGCCACGGCCTCCGACAGCCTCACCGCTCTCGAGACCAAGGGCCTCGTGAAGAAGCGGCGCAGTCACGTCGACGGTAGAGCACTGGCAATCATGTTGACGCCCGAGGGGCGACGTTCCGTTACTGCACTCGCAGCACTGCCCGATCCGTTGCAGTCGGCGTTCGCGGCGCTCTCGCCGCCCGAGCAGGAAGCGTTCTATCGATCCGCCATCAAGATGATTCGCGGCTTGCAGGAAAGCGGGTCACTCCCGATTTCGCGCATGTGCGTGCGCTGTCGTTATTTCGACCCGTTCCGATATCCCGATTCGGCTACGCCTCACCACTGCCACCTGGTCGGTGCGCCGTTCGCCGACCGGCACCTGCGCATCGACTGTCCGGATCAGGAGTTCAACGAGCGCGAGGCGCAGGACGCCTTGTGGGTGCGGTTTTGTTCGGTGGAGAGTGTCGCGAGAGTGGAAGCGGACCACGGCGCGGCGGAACAAGAGAAGAATTGAGATCCTGAAGCCCTCAATCGCCGGGCGGCCGAGAAAGCATCTTTCAGCCGCCCGGCGATTGAGGGCCTCTTCGTCCAGCCAGCGCCAGCAATCGCTGAGCGAGCACCAGATGAGGCCGATCAAGCATCTTGCCGTCCAGGCTGGTCACGCCCGCACCCTTTGAGGATTCAAACGCCGCGACGACACGCCGCGCGTGCTCCACTTCAGCCGCCGCCGGGCTGAAGGCGGCGTTGATGATCGGTACCTGATCCGGGTGAATCGCGAGCTTCGCCCCGAAGCCGTCCCGGCGAGCCTTGGCGACCTCACGCTCCAGCCCTGCCCGATCACGGAAATCAGCGTGAACGCCATCGATCGCCTGAACACCGGCCGCAGCCGCCGCGATCAGGCATAACGAGCGCACCAGCTGGAACACCGGAGTCAGCGAGCCGTCGGGCTCCGTTTTACCCAACGCGCCGAGCGCCGCCGACAGGTCCTCCATGCCCCAGGTCAGCCCGCTGAGGCGTTCTCCGGCGGTCTCAGGGCCGTACTCGCCCAGGCTGAGCACGGCCCTGGGAGTCTCCGTGGCGATCACGATGACGCGCGTACCGCCTTCCCGCAGCCCCGCTCGCGTCTCCAGTGCCGAAAGATGGCGCCCTACCTCCTGGACTTCCCGAACGGATGACACCTTGGGCAACACCACTCCGTCCGGCCGGCCGCCCATGATCGCTTCGAGGTCTTCGAGCAGCTTCCCGCTCGCCGGCCCATTCGGACGCACCCAGAGCTGCTGCGAACGTACTCCAGGGGCATTCGAGCTCAGGAACTCTCGGACGCGCACACGCGCCGCCGGCAAAGCGGCCTCCGCGACCGAATCTTCGAGATCGAGGATCAGCGCATCCGCGCCTGCCAGCAGCGCCTTGGCCTGCTTGCGCTCGCTGTCGCCGGGAACAAAAAGCAGCGACCTCAGCGGCGCCTCACTCACGTGGCGGGCCTCTTGAGCATCAGCGCCACCCGGCGACAGGAGGCCACTTCCTCGTTTCGCTGGTTGAACGCCCGGTGCTCGAGCGTAACGATGCCGGTGTCCTGGCGGGACTGGCTCTCGCGCATGCCCAGCACCGTCGTTTCGATGCGCAGGGTGTCGCCCACGAATACCGGCTTGGGAAACCGTACGTCCTCCCAGCCGAGGTTGGCCACGGTAGTGCCGAACGTCGTGTCGTAGATCGAGATCCCGACCATGAGCCCGAGCGTGAACACGCTGTTGACGAGCGGTTTGCCGTAGGCCGTGTCTTTCATGTACTCGGCGTCCAGATGGAGCGCGGCCGGGTTCATGGTCAGAGCGCTGAACAGCAGGTTGTCGGTCTCGGTGACGGTTCTGTGAATCTTGTGCTCGAAGCGGCGGCCGACCGCGAATTCTTCGTAATACAGCCCTGACATGTCGCCCTCTTTTCTGGCCCTCCGACCGGTGCGCGTAGTGTCCCACAGGGTGGCCGGCAACCGCCTCATAACCTCGCCGTAACCGGTACCAAACGAACCGTTCTTTCACGCTGGCGCCGCGACGCCGTATTTTTCCCGCCCATGTATCGCTACGACGAAATCGACCAAGCGGTGGTTGACCAGCGCGTGGCTGAATTTCGTGATCAGACGCGCCGGTTTCTAGCCGGTGAGCTGTCCGAGGACGAGTTCCGCCCCCTTCGACTCCGCAACGGGCTGTATATCCAGCGGCATGCTCCGATGCTCCGCATCGCCATTCCGTATGGCTTGCTGAACACGAAGCAGGTGCGGAAGCTCGCGTTCATCGCGCGCACGTACGACCGCAGCTTCGGCCACTTCACGACGCGCCAGAACCTGCAGCTCAACTGGCCCGAGCTCAAGAATGTTCCGGACATCCTGGAGCACCTGGCCAGCGTGGAGATGCACGCCATCCAGACGAGCGGTAACTGCGTTCGCAACGTCACGGCCGACCACATGGCCGGCGTCGCGCCGGACGAGCTGGATGATCCGCGTCCGTACTGCGAGATCCTGCGCCAATGGTCGACGCTGAACCCCGAGTTCACCTACCTGCCGCGCAAATTCAAGATCGCCGTGACAGGCTCGCCGGAAGATCGCGCCGCTTCCGAAGTGCACGACATCGGCCTGCACATGCAGCGCGATGCCAACGGCGGGATCGGCTTCACGGTGTACGTGGGGGGCGGCCTCGGTCGCACGCCGATCATCGGCCAGATGCTCCGCGAGTTCCTGCCGCTGAAGGATCTGCTGTCGTACCTCGAAGCGACGCTGCGCGTGTACAACCGCTACGGTCGACGCGACAACATTCACAAGGCCCGCATCAAGATCCTGGTGAAGTCCCTCGGCATCGAGGAGTTCCGCAAGCAGGTCGACGCCGAATGGCAGGCCTCGCAGGATTTCGCCACGCACCTCGATATGGCCGAGGTCGAACGCGTCCGCGCGTTCTTCCAGCCGCCGCCGTACGAGAAGCTCGAGGACTACGACGTCGCCGCGGATCGCGAGCTCGAGTTCCAGACCTGGTATCGCTACAACACGCGCAAGCACAAGGTGCCCGGTTATCGCGCTGTGTTCGTGTCCCTGAAAAAGCACGGCACCGTACCGGGTGACATGACGTCGGATCAGATGGACGCGGTGGCCGATCTCGCCGATCGCGTGAGCTTCGGCATGGTGCGCGCCACGCACAACCAGAACCTGCTGCTCGCGGATGTGAAGCAGAGTCAGCTTTACGACACGTGGGTCGAGCTCAAGCGGCTGGGCCTTGCGATGGCGAACATCGGCACGCTGACAGACATGATCGCCTGCCCCGGCCTCGATTTCTGCAGCCTTGCAAATGCCGGCACGTTGAACGTCGCAGACCAGATCCAGAAGCAGTTCGACGATCTCGACTATCTCTACGATCTCGGCGACATCGAGATCAAGATGTCGGGTTGCATGAACGCGTGCGGCCACCATCACGTCGGCCACATCGGTATTCTCGGTGTCGATAAGCATGGCGAAGAGTGGTACCAGATCACGCTCGGCGGTTCGGTCAACGGCTTCACCGCGCTGGGTGACGTGATCGGGCCATCCGTTCGACAGACCGACGTCGCCTCGACCATCCAGCGCATCGTCGACCTGTATCGCCAGAAACGCGAAGACGGCGAGCGCTTCATCGAGACTTATCGACGCATCGGCCTGAAACCTTTCAAGGAACACGTGTATGCCACTTCTGCGGCAGCGTGAGGTCGTCGTCGCGGACGAGTGGGTAACGCTCGTCGATTCGATGGGCGATTCGCCGCCGGCGGACGACGTGCCGCTGCTCGTGCCCTTCGCGAAGTTCCGTGCGAACCCGGATGTGTACCGCGCCCGCAAGGGCAAGCTCGGTATTCGCCTCTCGCCCGCCGACAAGGTTGAAGACCTTGCGCCGGAGCTGCCGCGTCTCTCACTCGTTGCGCTGGAGTTCACGGGCCCTGGTGAAGGCCGGGGCTATACGCAGGCCAAGCTGCTGCGCGCTCGCTATCACTTTACGGGTGAAGTGCGTGCGGTTGGGCACGTGAAGCAGGATCAGGTTTATCTGATGGCTCGGGTGGGTATCGATGCGTTCGAGCTTTCGCCTGGCGAGAAGCCGGAAGACGCTGTTGCGACGCTGGAGCGATTCAAGATCGCCTATACGCCGGGGTCACCGTTGCCTGCGCTCAGGCGTGAGCGCTTTCACGTTTGAAGCGCTTCGGCCGAGAAGCGCTCAATCGCCGGGCGGCTAAGAGCAACTTCCTCAGCCGCCCGGCGATTGAGGGCTTCTTCAGCGGCGGCGCCTACCGCTCCGGCAACGCAACGTCCTTGAACATGTCCGCGACCTCTTCCGAAGAGGTAAGCCGATGCGCCCTCTCAACCGATCGCCGATCCAGATGAGGCGCCAGCAATTGCGCAAAGTCATACATGTACTTGCGCAAAAGCGTGCCCCGCCGGAATCCAATCCAGGTCGTGTGCGCGGCAAAGAGATGTGACGCATCAATGGCGACGAGGTCCGCATCCTCCGAAGCAATCACGGCCATGCTCGCGACGATGCCGACGCCCAGCCCCAGCCGCACATAGGTCTTGATCACATCGGCATCGCGCGCCGTGATGGCGACGTTCGGCGTGTAACCGCCCTTCGCGAAAGCTTCGTGCAAGGAGGAAGGCCCCGCAAAACTGAACGTGTACGTGACCAGCGGGAACCCCGCCAGAATCTTGTACGACAGCCGCCCCGCTTGTGTCAGCGGATGATCCTTCGGCACGATGACCGTGCGATGCCAGCGATAGCACGGCAACAGCGTGAGGTCCGAAAAGAGCTGCTCGGAGCCGGTGGCGATCGCGCAATCGATACGATCGTGCGCCACCATCTCGGCAATCTGCTCCGACGTGCCCTGATGAAGGTTCAGCCGCACCTGCGGATATTTGGCCCGGAACTGCTGGATCACCTGCGGCAGCACGTACCTCGCCTGCGTATGCGTGGTGCCGATGGAAAGTGCGCCCCGCCCCTCGTCCCGCAGCTCGGTCGACAGATCCTTGATGCTCTGGGCTTCCTGCAGGATGCGCAGCGCCCGGTCGATCACCTGCTGCCCGGCGGGGGTGATGCGCGTGAGGTTGCGCCCCTCGCGTACGAAGATCTGAAAGCCAAGCTCGTCCTCGAGCAGCTTGATCTGCTTGCTGACGCCCGGCTGGGAGGTGTGCAGCTTCTGAGCTGCGGCTGTGATGTTCAGGCCGCTTTGCGCCACCGCGGCTAGGTAGCGCAACTGATGCAGTTTCATCCCGGGGAGCCTTCGTTATTCGGATTGGATATATCGAGGGGTGCGAAGCCTAGCACTAAGAGGCCCTCAATCGCCGGGCGGCTGGGAGGGCCGGCGGGTGCGCTTGGGTGCCGGCTCGGACTCGGCTCACTCGGCTCACTCGGCTCACTCGGCTCGGACTCGGTTCGGGTTCGGGTTCGGGTTCGGGCTCGGCGCGGGATGCGGGCCCAGGCGCGTCGCCGCTCCTCTTAGCCGCCCGGCGATTGAGGGCTTCCTGATCCGGCTGTTACCACCCTATAACCGGAACGAAGAATCTCATGAGCATTCATTCGTTCGGATCCCCTTGGTGCGTCCGCATAATCCCGCCCACGTTATGGGCGACGTTCTCACCTTGGAGCTGGAGCAGAAGGCACTCGCGACCCGCGAGGCGCTGCAGGCTGCCGTCCAGCAATATGGCAAGGTCGTTTACTCGAACAGCCTCGGTGTCGAGGCCATGGTGCTGACCGACATCATCTGGTCGCACGTGCCCGAGATCGACATCTTCAGTATCGACACCGGCCGTCTCCACGAGGAGACCTATGAGCTGCTGGAGAAGCTGGAGCGGCGCTACAAGAAACGTATCCGGCTCGTCTACCCGGATTCCGAAAGCCTCGCGAAGCTCGTGGACAAGCAGGGCGTGAATGCCTTCTTCCACAGCCTCGACGCCCGCCTCGCCTGCTGCCACGTGCGCAAGGTCGAGCCCTTCAAACGCGCCATCCAGGGCTATGGCGCCTGGGTGACGGGTGTGCGGCGACAGCAGTCCGCAACGCGCGCGCTCGGTATGCCCGTGGAGTGGGATGCGCCGAACGGCCTCTATAAGCTCAGCCCGCTGCTCGACTGGAGCGAAGAGCAGGTGTGGCAATACGTCAAGGCTCGCAAGATCCCGTACAACGTGCTTCACGACCGCGCTTTCCCGAGTATCGGTTGCTCGCCCTGCACCCGCGCCATTCAGCCCGGCGAGGATCAACGCGCAGGCCGGTGGTGGTGGGAGAACGCGGACACGCGCGAATGCGGACTGCAGCCCCGGGTACGCCACGCCGTCGGCCAGACTTGAGCGGCAGGTGAGGGGCCCGTATGGACTATCTGCCGATCTTCATCCAGTTGCGCGGAAGCCCCGTCGTCGTCGTCGGCGGCGGCGGCGTAGCCCTTCGTAAGGTTGACCTGCTGCTGAAGGCCGGCGCGCGCATCACTGTGATCGCGCCGAAGTTGCACGACGAGCTTCGTGCGCTCGCAGGCCGCGGGCAGCTCGACTACGTGGCTCTCGAATTCCATCCGCACCATCTCGACGGCACGTCGCTCGTCATCGCCGCGACCGATTCGCGCGAAGTGAATGCCGCCGTATCAGCGGCCGCCAAGGCGCGCCGGCTGCCGATCAACGTCGTGGACGATCCCGAGCTGTCGACGTTCATCTTTCCGGCAATCATCGACCGCTCGCCCGTGATCGTGGCGGTGGGCTCGAGCGGCAATTCGCCGGTGCTCGCACGCCGCGTGCGCCAGCAGATCGAAGCGCTGCTGCCGGCACGTCTCGGTGCCCTCGCTCGTTTCGTCGGCGACCGTCGCAACGAGGTGAAGCGTACGCTGACGCCCGAGCAGCGCCGGCCCTTCTGGGAACGGATCATCGGCGGCATCGTCGGCTCGCGCGTGCTGGCCGGAGACGAGAGCGACGCGAACGCGAAATTCCAGAACGAGCTGGCGGCTGCGGATGCGACGTCGAGCGAGATCTCGGAAGACGGTCGCGTTGGCGAGGTTTACCTGATCGGTGCGGGGCCCGGCGATCCGGACCTGCTTACGCTTCGGGCGGTTCAGCTTCTGCAGCAGGCGGATGTGATTCTCTACGACCGCCTCGTTTCCGATGCCGTGCTCGATCGTGCACGCCGCGACGCGCAGCGCGTGTTCGTCGGCAAGGAAACAGGCGGCGATCATCACGCCACCCAGGCTCGCATTCATGAACTGCTCGTGCGGTACGCGAAGCGCGGGCTGCGCGTCGCGCGCCTCAAGGGCGGCGACCCGTTCATCTTTGGCCGGGGTGGTGAAGAGATCGAAGCGCTCAGCGCGAACGGCATCCCCTACGTGGTGGTGCCCGGAATCACCGCGGCTCTCGGCGCCGCCGCCGCGGCCGGTATTCCGCTGACTCATCGGCGGCTCGCGCAAAGCGTCACGTTCGCGGCAGGTCACGCGCTCGACGACGAGACGCTCGACTGGCGCTCCCTCGGCCTGCCCCATCACACCGTTGTGTTCTACATGGGCGTGGCGCAGATGCCGCGCATCGTCGCGCGCCTCACGGACGCCGGCGCGTCCGCCGACCATCCGGCCGCGTTGATCGAGCGGGGTTCGATGGCGGATCAGCGTGTGATCCGCGGAACTCTCGCGACGATCGTCGAGCTCGCGCGCAGGTATGACGTGCAGCCGCCCGCGCTGCTGATCGTCGGCGAGGTGGCTTCGCTGGCGAAGGGCGACAACGATGTTCTCGCGACCGTTGAAGCGGCGCGGACTTCGGCATCGGAGCCGGTATGATCGCGCGCTTTCCAAACGGCAAGGGCTTCCTGGCATGACGACGATTTCCAATTCCTTTGCCTCCCCCACACGCGGGTTTTCCGGCTCCGTCGGTAACACGCCGCTGATCCGCCTCGACAAGCTGAGCGCGGAAACCGGCTGCGAGATTCTCGGCAAGGCCGAGTTCATGAACCCCGGCGGCTCCGTGAAGGATCGCGCGGCGCGCGGCATCGTCGATGCGGCCGAGAAAGCCGGCACGCTGAAGCCGGGCGGCATCGTCGTTGAAGGCACCGCCGGCAACACCGGCATCGGGCTTGCCCACGTCTGCAACGAGCGCGGCTATCGCTGCGTCATCGTGATGCCGGACAACCAGTCCGCCGAGAAGTACAAGCTGCTCGAGATGCTAGGGGCCGAAGTGCACAAGGTGCCGACGGTGCCGTACGCGAATCCCAACCAGTATCAGAAGGTCGCGGGCCGGCTTGCGGAGTCGCTGCCGAACGCGATCTGGTCGAACCAGTTCGACAACACCGCGAATCGCGACGCGCACTTCAACACCACGGGCCCGGAGATCTGGGCGCAGACGAACGGCACCATCAGCGCGTTCACCTGCGCGAGCGGCACTGGCGGCACGTTTGCCGGCGTCAGCGAGTTCCTCAAGAGCCGGAACGCCGACGTTCGCTGCGTGCTGGCGGACCCGCCGGGCAGCAGCCTGTATGAGTGGGCCAAGAACGGTGCGCTCAAGGGCACCGGCAGCGGTTCCATCACTGAAGGCATCGGCATCGCGCGCGTCACGGCCAACATGGCGACGTCGAAAATCGACGACGCGGTTCACGTCGAAGACCCGGAGACGGTGAGCTTTGTCTACCGCCTGCTCAACGAGGAAGGGCTGTTCCTCGGCAGCACGAGCGGCATCAATGTGGCTGCCGCCGTGCGCGTCGCCAGGCAGCTCGGCCCCGGCCACACCGTCGTCACCATCCTTTGCGATGGCGGCGCGAAGTATCAGTCCCGTTTGTTCAACCCCGAGTGGCTCGCGACCAAGAATCTCGCGAAGTTCGCTACGGCGCCCGCCGGCCGCGCGCCGATTACCCTGGAGAAAGCCCTTGTCGCCTGATCGCGCAAAGCTCGCAACCGTTACGGACGCTGTCATTGTCGGAGCAGGCCCTTGCGGCATGTTCCAGGTTTTCGAGCTGGGTCTTCTCGGCCTCAAATGCGAGCTCATCGATTCGCTGCCGGCCATTGGTGGGCAGTGCACGGAGCTCTATCCGGACAAGCCGATTTACGACATTCCGGCGGTGCCCGTCTGCACGGCGCGCGAGCTTATTGAGCGGTTGCAGGAGCAGATCAAGCCGTTCGGGGCTGGGGTGCACCTTGGGCAGGAAGTCACTTCCGTTGTGAAGCGTGAGGATGGGCGGTTCGACGTTGAGACCAGCCGTGGGGCGCGGTTCGATGCCGGCACGGTGATCATTGCGGCGGGGGTTGGGTCGTTTCAGCCGCGCAAGCTCAGTGTTCCCGAGGCGGAGAAGCACGAAGGGACCGCTATTCATTATCGGGTGAAGGACGCTGAGGCGTTTCGGGGCAAGGATCTTGTGATCCTGGGCGGTGGCGACTCGGCGCTCGATTGGACGCTGCAGTTTGCGGAGACGGCGAATAGTGTCGTGCTCGTGCACCGGCGGCCGGAGTTCCGGGCGGCTCCTGCTTCCGTTGAGCGCATGCTCGCGCTTCGTGAGGAAGGCCGTTGTGACTTCATGGAAGGCACTGTGCAGGGCATTGTCGAGGACGGCGGCGCGCTGACGGCCGTCAAGGTGACGGGTAAGGACGGCATCACCCGTTCGGTTTCGCTCGATCAGTTGCTGATTTTCTGGGGACTTTCACCGAAGCTCGGGCCGATCGCGACCTGGGGGCTGCAGTTGAACCGCAAGACGATTCCGGTGGATACGCAGCGGTTCCAGACTAGCGTGCCGGGGATCTTCGCGATCGGTGATATCAACGATTATCCGGGCAAGAAGAAGCTGATTTTGTCGGGCTTCCATGAGGCTGCGCTTGCGGCGTTTGCTGTTAAGGAATATCTGCAGCCTGGCCAGAAGGTTCATCTTCAGTACACCACCACCAGCCCGCTGCTTCAGAAGCGCTTGGGTGTAACGCCGGATGCCGCGGAGTCGCGGGACTCGGCTGCACGTGCCGGCTGATCGCTGAAGAAGTCGGCGCCTCGCACGCGGAGGCTCGCCCTCGAAGCGCTGTCGCCGGGACCGGCCGTAAGACCGGCTTGCGCGGCCCGGTCCATCGGGGCCTCGTCTGATGCATCCCTGCATTCAGACGTCCCGTCGCCCGATTTGCGAGGGCGAGCCCCCGCCTTGAGGCTAGTGGTAGCATCTCGCGCGCCGCTATATCCGCGGTGTACTTGCGGATGCCCTAGATTCTCAGTCCTGTCGAAATCGACGCACTTCGGCTAAGTCTGGAGATCGCTTCGCGTAGCGTGCTCTGGAGTTTGCCGTTTGCTGTGCTCGCCGCGTGGGTGCTTACGCGCGTGCGGTTTCCGGGGCGCACGCTTCTAGACGCGTTTGTTCATCTTCCCCTCGTCTTGCCGCCGGTTGCCGTGGGCTATGTGTTGTTGCTGCTCTTTGGCATGAACGGGCCGATTGGGCGTTGGCTCTATCAGGTGTTCGGCGTGCAGCTTGCGTTCACGAAGTCGGGGGCGGCGCTCGCCACGGCGGTCATGACGTTTCCGTTGATGGTGCGGGCAATTCGCATCGCGCTGGAAGGGGTGGATCGCGGGCTCGAGGCGGCTGCGCGCACGCTCGGAGCGGGCCCGATCGATCGTTTCGCCACCATCACACTGCCGTTGATGATGCCGGGGGTCCTCGCTGGAGTTGTCACCGCCTTCGCTGCCGCGCTGGGCGAGTTCGGCGCGGTGATTACGTTTGTGTCGAACATTCCGGGGGAGACGCGCACCCTGCCCCTCGCGCTGTATACGGCGATTCAATCGCCGAACGGCGACGCGATCGCGCTCCGGCTCGCTCTCCTGTCGTTCGTTCTTGGGCTGACGGGCCTCGTTCTGTCGGAGATTCTTGCTCGTGCCATGCGTCGCCGGCTGGGGCGCTGACGCATGCTGAGCGTGGCACTCGACAAGCGTCGCGACGGATTCAGTTTGAATGTCGCATTCGAGGCGCCGACGCCCGGCATCGTCGCGCTGTTCGGGCGCTCCGGGTGCGGCAAGTCGACCACGGTCGATCTGATCGCGGGGCTGCTCGACCCCGACTCGGGGAACGTCCGCGTCGATGGCACGACGCTCGTCGATACCGCTGCGGGCGTTTCGGTCAGCGCGCATCAGCGACGTATCGGGTACGTGTTTCAGGATGCGCGGTTGTTTCCTCATCGGAGTGTTACGGGGAACCTGCGTTACGGATTGAAGCGCGCGAAGGGTGTGCGGCAACGCATTGGCTTCGATGAGGTCGTGTCGCTGCTAGGACTCGCAGCCTTGCTGAACAGGCGCCCACATCAGCTTTCAGGCGGCGAGCGCCAGCGGGTTGCGTTGGGTAGAGCCCTTCTTTCTCAGCCGCGACTCCTGTTGCTCGATGAGCCGCTTGCGTCGCTCGACACCGCGCGGCGTGAGGAGGTTCTGCCGTATCTCGAGGCGCTGCGCGACCGGCTTTCGATTCCGATGATCTTTGTCAGTCATCAGTTTGATGAGGTTCTGCGGCTCGCCACGCATGTTGTTCTGCTCGACGATGGGAAGGTCGTGGCGCAAGGTTCGCCCGCTGAGATCAGCCTGGTGCCGGCGCTGCGCGCGATCGTGGGTCCCGAAGAGGTGGGCGCCGTCGTAGATGGCGTCATCACAGCGATCGATGCGGAGAAAAGGCTTGCCGAGTTACGCCTCGCCGGCGGCACATTGCGGATCAGCGCGCGCGATGTGCTGGATCCGCGGCGCGCGCACCACGGCGTGGGATCTGTGGTGCGTGTTCAGATTTTCGCTCGTGATGTCATCCTGGCGACCGAGCCGCCGCATGCGCTGAGCGTTCGCAACGCGCTCGAGGGGACTGTTGTGGATGTCACCGATGACGATGACGAGGTGCTCGTGCGCGTCGACATCGGCGGCGTAAACGTGCTCTCGCGTGTCACGAAGGCGGCGGTCGAAGCGCTGCGGCTTCAACGCGGATCGCGGGTGTGGGCGTTGATCAAGGCCGTGTCCCTGCGCGGGCACACGTTCAAGCGTCCCGAGGCCACGTCTCCAATGCCCTGACGAATGTCTGCAGGAAGCGGTTGGCCTGGTGGCCGTCCATCACCCTGTGGTCGATGGTGAGAGTGACGTAACACTTTGGACGCGCCACGATCTTTTCTTCGCCACCCGCTTCGACGACCACGGGTCGTTTCTCCACTTTGCCGACACCCAGGATCGCGGACTGCGGCTGATTGATGACGATCGGCGTTGCCAGCAAGCTGCCACTCACGCCGTGATTCGAAATCGTGAACGTTCCGCCGCGGACGTCCGCCGGCTCGAGATTGCCGTCACGCGCGGCGGTAACGAGTGGGTCGAGGCGGCTCGCGATTCCGAAGAGATCGAGTGATTGAACGTTGCGCACCACCGGCACGACCAGCCCCACTCCTTCGACGGCGGTTGCCACGCCGATATGGACGTCGTCGTAGATTTCGAGCGCGGTGTCGCTCCAGCGGCTATTGGCTTCGGGCACGGCCTTGATGGCGTCCACGATCGCGGCAAGGAAGTATGCGGTGAAGGTCAGTGGCACGCCGCGCTGCTGGAACCGCAGCCGATGCACGGAGCGGTGAGCCACCACAGCGGAGAGATCGGCTTCGAAGACGGTGGTGACGTGCGGCGCAGTCCGCAGCAGGCTTCGGACCATGTGGTCGGCGATGCGCTTGCGCACGGCGGTGTGCGGCGTCGAACGCGACCTCGCTCCAAGCTGGGCTGGATCTTGAGCTTGCGGCGGGGCGCTGACCGCGGAAGGCGCTGGTCCCCTCGCCTGCGCGCCCGGCGCCGCTTTCGCCGACTGCGACGAGTCGTGCGCGAGCACGTCGTCTACAGTGATGCGACCGCCCTCACCCGTGCCTTGAACGGCGGACGGATCGAGGCTGCGCTCCGCGAGAAGTCGGTGGACTGCGGGGCTCAATCGCAGCGAGGTACCTGCTGCCGAAGGTTCGGACCGACGGCGCGCTGAACCTCCCGCGCCACGGGTGTCAGGCGCTCCCGTGTCAGGCGCTCCCGTGTCAGGTGCTCCCGCGTCAGGTGCTCCCGCGTCCTGCGGACCTGCTTTGTCTGAGCCGGGGTCACTCATGCCATTCGCAGTGGCGCCCGCTCCGCCACTCGGCAGTTCAGCCTCGCCCGCCGCGCGCGGCAAATCCGCAGCGGTTTCCAACCGCCCAAGCACCTCGCCCGGCGCAATCTCTTCCTGTTCCGCCTTGACGATCTCCCGCAGCACGCCGCTCGCTGGCGCCGGCACTTCCACAGTGACCTTGTCCGTCTCCAGTTCGAGGAGCGGCTCGTGTTGTACGACTGTGTCGCCCACGGCCTTGAGCCACCGCAGAACCTGGGAGCGAGTGCCCTCCGTCTGATCTTCCGGCGCACGGATGTCCAGAATGTCTGTCATCGGTCAGCTCGCGATCTTGCGGATCGCGTACGTGATGCCGGCGGCGGTGGGTACCGCGGCATCGAGCAGCAGCGGGCTGTGTGGATTCGGGATATCGGGCATGGTGAGGCGCTCGACGGGCGCTTCGAGGTGATAGAACGCCTCCTTCGCGACGACTGCGGCGATCTCAGCGCCGAAACCCGCGGTGAGCGTGTCTTCATGAACGATCAGGCATCGCCGTGTCTTGTGGACCGACTCCAGCACCGCTGTCTTGTCCCACGGCGACAGCGTGCGCAGATCGATTAGCTCAACATCCACAAGTGACGCGGCTGCGGCCTGCTCGCAGCGCTCGACCATCGCGCCCCAGGTCACGATCGTCAGCTCGGTGCCGGTGCGTACCCGCCGCGCTACGCCAAACGGCACGACGAAGTCATCGCCCGGATACGGCCGACGCGCCCACATGCCGTCGAGCATCGCGCGATGCTCGAAGAAAATCGTGGGATCGTTCCCGCGCATCGCCGAGCGCAGCAGGCCGACCGCGTCCTCGGCGTTGGACGGCATCGCCACACGCCAGCCCACACCGTGAATCCAGGCCACTTCATTCGTCTGGCTATGCCACGGATCGCCGCATTTGAAGAAGCCGCCCGGCATGCGAACGATGATCGGGGCGGCGAATCGGTTGTTCGTACGCCAGCGCATCGTGCCGCAGTCGTTCAACTGCTCGGCGGCGGGATCGGCATATTTACGGAATTGGATCTCGGCGACCGGGGCGAGGCCCGCGAGGGCCATGCCCACGGCGCGTCCGATGATTCCTTCCTCTGAAAGGCTCGTGTCGAAGACGCGAGCCCGCCCGAATTTCTCCTGCAGGCCGAGCGTAGCGCCGTGCACGCCGCCCTTCGGGCCCACATCCTCACCGAACACGGCGAGCTTCGGGTTCGCCGCGAGCTCCACGTCGAGCGTGCGGCGAATGGCGGTCAGCATGTTGATTCGGGTCGCTTCTGGCTTCGCAACGGTCGTGATCGGGCCGAACTCGAATCCTTCCGGCGCAAGACCGCCCTGTTGCTGCGTCTCGCTCTCCGAGAACACGTGGCGAGTGATGCGAGACGGGTCGGGCAACGGCCGCGCGAGGGCCCGCTCAACGGCGCGCTCCACCTCCTGTTTCGCTTCACGCGCGATCGCGGACCATTCATCCGCCGTCATTACCTTCGGGACCATTGCCGCCTGCAGGCGGGTCAGGGGATCGCGTGCCCGCTCGAGTGCGACGACATCGGAAGACTTGTAAGCCTGAGTGTCCTGCCCGGAGTGCCCGCAGAGCCGCGGAACTGTCAGCCGCAGCAGCACCGGTCCGGCATCCGCGCGAACCTGCGTGACCGCTCGATCGATCAGCGATGATGCTTCGTGCGGGTCGGTACCGTCCCCGTCGAGAATGGTGAGGTTCGCAAACGACGCGAGATTCGCCGCGATGTTTCCGCCCGGCGTCTGAAGCTCCGATCTCACCGAAATGCCATAGCCATTGTCTTCCACGTAGAAGATCATCGGCAGGCGCTGAGTCGTCGCGATGGTCAGAGCGGACCAGAACCCATTCGTCGCGCAGGACGCGTCACCACCATGTACGACGGCGATGCTTCCCTCCCAGGAAGCGTCTTTCTCCACATCTCGCCGGTATCGAATGGCCTGCGCCCAGCCCGCCACCGGCGTGTATTGCGCGCCCACGCCGCCGCACGCCGGCAACACGGTTGCCCCGCCCCGGCCCGGCATGTTGAAGACAACGCCGATATCGCGCCCGTCGCTGAAAGCGCCAGCACGCGCGAGGGGTCCCGCCGCGGCCTCTTCCAGGTCGAGCCCCAACGCCAGCATCAGCGGTCGCGAGCGGTAATACACACCCACGCCATCGTGCTGCGCCGTCAGACGCAGGCCCAGCAGCAATTGCCCGAGCTCATGCCCACGGGCCGAGAACTGGTAGAGAACCTTCTTTTCGGGAACGAGGCGCGACTCTTCGATCTCATCGAGCGCGCGGGAAGCCTGGAACAGCCGCGTGAGGCGGCGCCAGTCGACAGCCGGAAGCGACCGTGGGGAGAAGCCCTGAGAATTCGGGGTCAGAGGCAGAGCGCGAGTCGCCATCTAGGGCAGTCTCCGGACCATCGTTCCCGCACAGCTTATGCGCCCTATCACGCAATGAGCTTGCGCTTCTTGCCGTGTTGGGCCTCCGATTGGCAATATCCTTGCCGATCTGAGGAGTTTCACCCGTGCCCAAGAATCTCGACCGCCTGGACCGCCGCATCCTCGATGAGCTGCAGGCCGACGCCCGGATCTCCAACCAGGAGCTCGCGAAACGCGTCGGGCTGTCGCCGGCGCCGTGCTGGCGACGGCTGCACCGCCTGGAGAAGGAAGGGCTGATCGCCGGCCACGTCACGCTGCTGAATGCGGCCGCCATCGGATTGCCGATCACGGCGTACGCGATGGTGTCGCTCGAGAACCATCACCCGGAGAGCGTGAAGCAATTCGACCAGATGGTCGCCGACCGGCCCGAAGTGCTCGAGTGCCATTCGATGAGCGGCAGCAATGATTTCCTTCTTCGCATCGTCGCCGCGAGCATCGGCGACTACGAGAAGTTCATGAGCGCTCATCTGCTGCAGCTCCGCGCCGTGCGCTCGGTGAACACTAGCTTCGTACTCAGGACGAGAAAGCAGACAACGCGCCTGCCGGTGGACGCTGCGGTAACGGCACGCTCGCGCGCCTGACGCGTCGCGCTTGTCTAGAAATCCATCTGTCTAGAAACACACACGAGAAATGTTTTCGCGCGCCTCTTGAGTCGGCACCGCTGATGTATATATCCTACGGCCCGTTCAATCATGAAAGACCAAGAAGGGAGTGGCATGCTCGTCCTAATGCGCAGACCGGGAGAGTCCATCCACATCGGCCCCGACATCGTAGTGACACTGGTTGCGCTCGAACGCAACCGCGCACGCATCGGCATCGAGGCGCCGCGCGAAGTGCCCATCGATCGGGAGGAAATAGCGGAAAAGAAACGCCTCGAGAGTCTCGTCGATCAGGATGATCCGCAAGACGGGGATCCTCACCGCAAACCGCGGTGAGCGGCGTCAGGGGCAAGAAGCGCGGTTTTTGCCGCCTATGATGACGCGTGGCTACGCTCGGGTGTTCCACCGGCCGTAGCTACGCGCCGCGTTCAATGTGCGTCGTGGCGCGGAGCGTGGTCCGTGGCGGCCGGCGCCGCGGGAACGATCTTGTCCTGCGCGGCACGCATCTTCTCGATGAGCCCTGTCCAGTAGCGCGGCGAACGCGTGTTGCGCGCGACGAGCGTGTACACCGCAGGCACCACGACCAACGTGAGCACCATCGATATCAGCACGCCGTAGAGCACGACGGCGCCGATCGGCTTGCGGTTCTCCGCGCCCGCCCCCACCGCAAGCAGCAGCGGAATGGCGCCGAAGGCGCTGCAGAGACTCGTCATCAGAACCGGCCGCAAACGGGTGGCGGAAGCTGCCACGATGGCATCCATGAACTCGACACCGCGATCGCGTAGCTGGTTCGCGAACTCCACGATCAGCACGCCATTCTTCGCCGCAAGCCCCACCAGCATCACGATCGCGACCTGGCTGTAGATGTTGATCGATATCCCATGCACCCACATGCCCACGGCCGCGCCGACGATCGCCAGCGGCACGGTCGTCATGATCACGAACGGAACCTTGAAGCTTTCGAACTGCGCCGCCAGCACCAGGAACACGACCAGCAGCGCGCCGCCCAGCGTCCAGTACATCGACTGGCTCGACTTGAGGTATTCGCTGGCCTCGCCGTCGAAAGAGAGCTTGGCGCTCGGCGGAAGTTGCGTCTCCACCGCACGCCGCATGAAATCGACCGCCTCGCCCATGGAGTAGCCGGGCGCGAGGGTGGCGCTGATGCCGATGGAGCGCAGCCGATCGAACCGATTGCGCGACGACGAAGTCGCGAGCTCCTCCAGCTTCACCACGCTCGACAGTGGGATGAGCTCGTTGCCCCGCCCGGAGCGAATGTAGAGATTGTCGAGATCGGTCGGCGACGCCCGGTCCTCCACCCGCCCCTGGAGAATCACATAGTACTCACGGCCGCTCTGGATGAAGGTCGTCACGATGCGCGACCCCATCATCGTCTCGAGCGTGCGCCCGATGCTCTCGAGCGACAAGCCGAGCTCGGCGGCGCGCGCCCGGTCGATCGACACCTTGATCTGCGGCTTGCGCTCCTTGTAGTCCGTATCGACGTTCAGGAAACCCGGCTGCTGCGCCATGGTCTCCATGATCTTCTTGCTCCAGGCGGACAAGGTCTCGTAGTCCGGACCTTCCAGCACCGCCTTGTAGGGGTCCGCGCCGCCCCAGTTGAATGCCGTCGGCGTCACCACGCTTGCGCGCACGCCCGGCAGCTCCGCGACTTTGTGCCGGAGCGAAGTCGCAATTTCATCGGCCGTGCGCTCCCGATCGCCCCAGTCGTTGAGAACGATGAACGACTGCGCGCGATTCACCTCGCCCACTCCGCCGCCGCCGCCTCCCCCCGGCACACGAACGTTGTAGCGCTGGATGTCGCCGAACTGCTTCATCTCCCCTTCGACGATGTCTTCGAGCTGCCTCGCGTAACCATCCATGTACTGCAGCGACGCGCCTTCCGGCCCGTTGATCACGATGCGCACGGCGCCGCGATCGTCGTTGGGAGTGCTTTCGCTCTGGAACGTGGCGATCAGCGCCGCGGCGCCGACCAATCCCGCGAGCGCGCAGATGACAACCCTCCAGCAATGCCGCAGCGTCCGCCGCAACACACGCCCGTACCACGCCGACAGGCTGACGAAGATTTGGGCCACGCGGTCGCTGACCCGGCTGCGCGTCGCGCCCCCCGCGGAAGAGCTGCGACGTCATCATCGGCGTCAGCGTCAGCGCCACAAGGCAGGAGAACAGGATCGACGCCGCGAGCGTGAACCCGAACTCGCTGAAGAGCCGGCCGACGCGGCCGCCGAGGAACGAGATCGGCACGAACACCGCGGAAAGCACCAGGGTGGTGGCGATCACCGCGAAGCCGATCTCCTTGCTGCCGTCGATCGCGGCGAGCAGGCTCGGCTCGCCGTGCTCGATGCGACGATAGATGTTCTCCAGCACCACGATGGCGTCGTCCACGACCAGCCCGATGGCGAGCACCATGCCGAGCAGCGTGAGCACGTTCAGCGTGAAGCCCATCGCATTCATCGCCGCGCAGGCGGCCAGAATGGAAATCGGGATCGTGACGGCCGGGATCAGCGTCGCGCGCCAGTTGCCGAGGAACGCATAGATCACGACCAGCACGAGCGTGAACGAAATCGAGAGCGCCACCAGCACTTCGTGCAACGAGGCTTCGATGAACACCGCGCGATCGATGTTGATGCCGAGCTGCGTGCCGGCCGGCAGGTCCTTGTTGAGCGCGGCGATCTCCGCGCGCACGGCCTTCGCCACCTCCAGCGCGTTGGCGTTGGCCTGAGCCTCGATGCCGACCGAAACGCCCGAGATCCGGTTGGTGCGCGCGATGGTGCGCTCGTTCTCGGCGGCCAACTCAACGTCGGCTACGTCCGCGAGCTTGACGAGATAGCCATCGGGCCCGCGACCGATGATCAGGTTGCGGAAATCCTCGGCCGTCTGAAAGCCGGTCGCGGTGTTCAGCGAGAACTCGCGCGCCTGCGACTCGATGCGGCCCGCGGGAATCTGCACGTTCTCCCGGTTCAGCGCGGCTTCGATGTCGTTGGCCGTGAAGCGCCGCGCGGCCAGCGCCGTGCGATCGATCCACACCCGCATGGCGTAGCGCCGGTCGCCGGTGAGACGCACTCTCGCGACCCCGGGAATGGCGGCAAAGCGGTCGACGACATACCGCTCGGCGTAATCCGTCAGCTCGAGACTGCCCAGCGTGTCGCTCGACAGGTTCACGAAGATGATCGGTTCCGCGTTGGCGTCCGCCTTCGAGATTTCCGGTGGATCGGCCTCTTCCGGCAGCGAGCTCAGCACGCGGCCGACACGATCGCGGATATCGTTGGCCGCCTCGTCGATGTTCCGGTCCAGGTCGAACTCGACCGAGATCTGCGAGCGCTCGTCCGAGCTGGACGACTTCAGCTTGTCGATGTGCTCGACGCCCGCGATACGGTCTTCGAGCGGCTGTGTGACCTTGGTCTCAATAATCTCCGGCGCGGCCCCGCGGTAGCGCGTTTCGACGGACACGACGGGCGAATCGATATTCGGCAGCTCGCGAATGCCCTGCCACAGCCGCGTGAGGCCAATGAGGCCCACCACGAGCAGCATCAGGCTCAGCACGGTGGCGAAGATGGGCCGATGGATGGAGAGCTCTGAAATCAGCATGGGTGCACGGGGGCGGCCGAAAGCCCAAGTCTATAATGCGGCCCATGAACGATGTGGAAGTAGTCGTCGCCGGCGCGGGTGTCATCGGGCTCGCCATAGCGCGCGCGCTCGCGCTCGGCGGCAGGGACGTCATGGTGCTCGAAACGGCCGACGCGTTCGGCACCGTCACCAGTTCCCGTAACAGCGAAGTGATTCATGCCGGAATCTACTATCCCCGTGGCTCGGCGAAGGCACGGCTCTGTGTCGGCGGCCGCGAGCGGCTCTACGAATACTGCGAGACCCGCGGCGTCCCGCACCGACGCTGCGGCAAGCTCATCGTGGCAACGTCCATGGACCAGCTTGGCGAGCTGGCAAAGATCAAGGCGGCCGCCGCCGCCAACGGCGTGATTCTGGAGCAGTTGTCCGCCGTGCAGGCGCAGGCCATGGAGCCGCAACTGCGCTGCACTGGCGCCCTGCTTTCACCCACGACCGGCATCATCGACTCGCACGCGTACATGCTCTCCCTGCTCGGGGAGGCTGAGCGGCACAACGCAACGCTCGTATGTGAAAGTTTGGTTACGGGTGCCCGTATCGAGGGTGACGGCATCCTCGTCGACGTGAATGCTGGCGAGACACGGCTGCGGGCGAGGATGCTGGTGAATAGCGCGGGTCTCGGCGCACCGGCGCTCGCCGCAAAGATCTCGGGCTTCCCGCAAGCATTCGTACCCCGCGCTTATCTCGCCAAGGGGAACTACTTCGTGCTGGCCGGTCGCTCGCCCTTTTCGCGACTGGTGTATCCGGTTCCGGAGCCGGGCGGCCTGGGCGTTCACCTCACGCTGGACCTCGCCGGCCGCGCCCGCTTCGGGCCGGACGTGCAGTGGGTCGAGCACATGGATTACGCGGTCGAGCCCTCGCGCGGCGATCGCTTCTATGGCGAGGTGAGGAAATACTGGCCGGCGCTGGCCGATGGCGCTCTCGAGCCCGCGTATTCGGGTATGCGGCCGAAGATCTCGCCACCCGGCGCCCCGAACGCCGACTTCCGCATCGAAGGCGCCGCCACGCACGGCGTGGAGTCCGTGATCAACCTGTTCGGGATCGAATCCCCCGGCCTCACGGCCTCGCTGGCGATTGCGGAAGAAGTCGCCGCATTGGCAACCGCCGCGCTCGCCTGAACGCCGTCGTCGCCACGCGCGCTTTCGAAGCGTCGCGCCCTCGCCGGGCGCGCGGCACTCAGGCGGTGATGCCGCGGGTGGCCAATGCGTCGATCACGCGTCGGGCGGCTTCTTCCGCGGTTCCGTCGGCGGTGTTGATCACGACTTCGGGGTTCTCCGGCGCCTCGTAGGGCGAATCGATGCCGGTGAAGTTCTTGATCTTGCCTTCCTTCGCGCGCGCATAGAGTCCCTTCGGGTCGCGCTTCATGCACTCCTCGATCGGTGTGTCGACGTACACCTCGATGAACTCGTCGGCACCCACGAGCTCGCGCACCATCCGGCGCTCCGCGCGGAACGGCGAGATGAACGAGCACAGCACGATGAGGCCGGCCTCGACGAAAAGCCTTGCAACCTCGCCGACGCGGCGCACGTTCTCGACGCGGTCCGCGTCCGTGAACCCGAGGTCGCGATTGAGCCCGTGGCGAACATTGTCGCCGTCGAGCATGTAGGTGTGTACGCCGCGCGTGTGCAGCTCGCGCTCCACGATGTTGGCGACCGTGCTCTTGCCCGAGCCCGACAGCCCGGTGAACCAGAGGATCACCGGTTTGTGCGCATTCAGCCGGGAGCGCGAGGCCTTGTCGACCAGCAGGTCCTGCCGATGGATGTTCGTCGCGCGGCGCAGGCCGAAGGTGATCATGCCGGCGCCGGCGGTCGCGTTGGTGAAGCGATCCACCAGGATGAAGGCGCCGGTCTCGCGATTCTCTTCGTATGGGTCGAACGCGACGGGCGTCGCCGTCGCGATGTTGCACAGGCCGATCTCGTTGAGGCCGAGGGTCTTGCCGGCGATGTGCTCCAGCGTGTTCACGTCGACCTTGTGCTTCAGGTTCGTGATACGCGCCGGCACGTACTTCGTGCCGATGCGCATCAGATACGAGCGGCCGGGGAGCATCGCCTCTTCCGACATCCACAGCACGTGGGCGGCGAACTGGTCGACGACCTCCGGGCGGGTCTCGGGCTTCGCGAGCACGTCACCGCGCGCAACGTCGATCTCGTCCGCCAGTGTCAGCGTGATGGCCTCGCCCGCCCTTGCTTCCGGCAGGTCGCCATCAGCGGTCACGATGCGCGTGACGACAGATTCTTTTCCCGACGCGGCGACCACGATCTTGTCGCCGGCGTTGATCGTTCCGGACGCAACCGTGCCGGAAAAGCCGCGAAAATCCAGGTTCGGGCGATTGACCCACTGTACCGGGAAGCGGAACGGCTTCTGCGCCAGGGCCTGGTCCACCTCCACGCCTTCGAGGTATTCGAGCAACGTCGGCCCGTCGTACCAGCGCATGCGCTCCGAGCGCGACGTGACGTTCTCGCCGTAGCGCGCGGAGAGCGGGATCGGCGTGATCGACGTGAACCCCAGCCCCTGCGCGAAGCCGAAGTAGTCGCCCATGATGTGGTGGAAGCGCTCGCCGGAGAACTCCACCAGGTCGATCTTGTTCACCGCCACCGCGACGTGCCGGATGCCCAGCAGCGAGCAGATGTAGCTGTGCCGCCGCGTCTGCGTGAGCACGCCCTTGCGCGCGTCGATCAGGATCACCGCCGCGTCGGAGTTCGACGCGCCCGTGGCCATGTTGCGCGTGTACTGCTCGTGTCCCGGCGTATCCGCGACGATGAACGAGCGTCGCGGCGTGCTGAAGAAGCGATATGCCACGTCGATCGTGATGCCCTGCTCGCGCTCGGCCTCGAGGCCGTCGACGAGCAGCGCGAGGTCGATGTCTTCACCCGTCGTGCCGTGCTTGCGGCTGTCTTTCTCGAGCGCGAGGAGCTGGTCTTCGAGAATGAGCTTGGTGTCGTAGAGCAGGCGGCCGATGAGCGTGGATTTGCCGTCATCCACCGAACCGCACGTCAGGAAGCGCAGCAGGCCTTTGGTCGGACCGTCCGGCCCCGTGGTACCCACGGTCACGTTGCGAGGAATCGAGGCAGTCATCAGAAGTACCCCTCGCGCTTCTTCTTCTCCATGGAAGCGGCTTCGTCGCTGTCGATGAGCCGACCCGCGCGTTCCGACGTACGCGTCGTGATCATCTCTTCGATGATGTCGTCCAGCGAAGCGGCCGTGCTCTCGACGGCGGCGGACAGCGGATAGTCGCCGAGTGAGCGGAAGCGCACCGCCTTGATCTCAGGCTGCTCACCCGCATTCAGCGGCAGGCGGTCATCGTCCCGCATGATCCATACGCCATCACGCTTCACGACCGGCCGTGGCGCGGAGAAGTACAGCGGCACCACCGGAATGTCTTCGGCGCGCGTGTACTGCCAGACATCGAGCTCGGTCCAGTTGGAGAGCGGGAAAACGCGAATGCTCTCGCCCTTGTTGATGCGCGTGTTGTAGAGCTTCCAGAGCTCTGGACGCTGATTGCGCGGATCCCACACGTGCCCGGCGGAGCGGAACGAGAACACGCGCTCCTTGGCGCGGCTCTTCTCCTCATCGCGGCGCGCGCCGCCGAACGCGGCGTCGAAGCCATACTTGTCGAGCGCCTGTTTCAGCGCGTCCGTCTTCATCACCTGCGTGTGCAGCGACGAGCCGGAAACGATCGGGTTGAATGCCGCGGGCGAGGCCTTCCGGATTCGTGTGGACGAGCAGCTTCACGCCATAGCGTTCCGCGATCATGTCGCGGTGGCGGATCATCTCCCGGAACTTCCACCTCGTATCGACGTGAAGCAGCGGGAACGGCGGCTTCGACGGATAGAACGCCTTCAGGGCGAGATGAAGCATCACGCCCGAGTCCTTGCCGATCGAGTACAGCATCACGGGATTGCGGAACTCGGCCGCGACCTCCCGGATGATGGAGATGGACTCGGCCTCGAGCTGCTTCAGGTGAACGGACAGCGCCCGCTCGGTTACGGCTGCATTCATTTGCGGTCAGTGCTGGCGCCGGAGCGACTCGTTGCGTCCCGTGGCGATGAAAAATGGATTACGGAAACCCGGCTTGCCGTAGCGGAACGGCGAGCCATCGAGATGGACGACGGCGCCGCCGGCGGCGCTGAGCACCGCGTGGCCGGCGGCCGTGTCCCACTCCATCGTGGGCCCGAGCCTCGGGTACACATCCGCCTCGCCCGCGGCGACCAGACAGAACTTCAGCGAAGAACCGACCGAGACGACCTCTGCGACCTTGACCCGGGCCAGCCACGCGTCCGTCTCAGGCGAGCGATGCGAGCGTGAAGCCACCACAGTCAGCCCGGCGGGGCCGGGTTGGCGAGTGCGAATGGGGGTGCGCGGAGCCTGCTTCGGGTCTTCGGGTGACTGCTCCGTGCGAAACGCCTCGCCCCTCACGGCATCGCCCGCGAAGAGGCGCGATTTCGCAGGCGCGTACACGACGCCCAGCTCGGGCACCCCATTTCGCACCAGCGCGATGTTGACGGTGAAGTCGCCGCGCTTCTCGATGAACTCCTTGGTGCCATCGACAGGGTCCACGAGGAAGAACAACGCGGCGCTCGGCGGCACATTGCCCGCCGCGACCTGCTCCTCGGCGACGACCGGAATGCCCGGGGCGCCCTGCGAGAGCCGCGCAAGGATGATCCGCTCCGCCGCGTGATCCGCGGCGGTGACAGGCGATTCATCCGGCTTGGTCTGGACCTCGAAATCGCCGCGGTAAATGGCGTATGCGGTCCGTCCAGCCTCGATGGCGGCGGCGATCATGACCTCGAGCAATGGGGCGTCCGGCGAAATTTGTTACCGGAAGTTTACCGGAAGGAGCCCGCCGCCCGGACCGTGCAGGCCCCTCCCGGGCCAGACTTTCGGGTCATGAGCTTATGACCCCGCCCCCCGCCCCGTTACCCTCGCAGCGCCACCGCCACGGGCAGCCGGGCCGCGCGAATCGCCGGAAAGAGCCCGCCGAGCGTGCCAATCGCAAGTGCGAACACGATGCCCACCAGGATGAAGCCGCCGATCACATAGGCAACGATGTTCAGGATGCGCGCCACAGGCTTCGAGGCCTCTTCGTAATAGGCGGGTTCCGACTTCACGTCCACGGAGAGCGCTGGATTAGCGCTGGCCGCATCTTTGAACGTCGTGAACGCCGCGCCGTTCTCGAGCCAGACGGTGGCGCTGTTGAACGTAGCGCCGCGCCGCATCGCTGCAATGAGCGTGTTGGCGTCCGTGACGAACTCCGACTCGTGCGCGTCCGCGTTGCTCTCGAAAACGCCGGTGATCGTCCAGTCCCCGTTCTGCATCGGAATATGGCCGCCCGCCTGCGCGCCGTTCACCTGCCGCTGCGCCGCGCGCCCCACGATCATCTCGTTGAGCCCGGCCTGAAACAGGCGGCCCTCAACGAGCTTCATCTCCGGGCGCAGTGCAAACGCGCCGGGCCCGATGCCTCGCACCGTGATGAAGACGTCATTTCCGTTCCGGTTTTCCGGCAGCAGGATCGACGCAATGTATTCGGCGGAAGCGATCGGGCTGCCGTCCGCAGCCTTCCTGATGGCTGACGATGCCCGATCCGCTCGAGCGCGCCTCATCCAGATAAGCCCAGTTGGCCAGAACCTGCCGCTGCTCGGGGCCGCCCTCGGTATTGCGCATGAGGCCGACGATGTCGAACGTCCCGTCGTCGGCGCCGTCCTTGCGTGGAATCGCACCCTTCACTGAAATGTGGTCGCCGACCTTCCAGCCGTTGTGCTCCGCCATCCATTGGCTCATCACGATGCCGGTGCGCAGGCCGGCTACGCGATCCACCTGCGATTTCTCGTGTGCGTACTCCGGGCGGATGGCGAGCCATGTCGCCGGGATGGTGAAGATCACCAGCATCCCGTTATTTCTCTCCCGGTAGTAGGCCCCGTGAAGTGGACTTCCGTGATCTTCGTGATGCCCTTCACCCGTTCGACCTGCGCTTTGTAGCTGTACGGGATGGGCTGGCCGAAACGCGGATCGACGAACATGCGATCGAGCTTCTGTGCCCCGATGACCTGGCCGAATGCGGAATCGACTCCCTGCAGGAGTCCGAAGAGGAGGAACGCGACAGCGATCGAGAGGAACGTAAGCAGCGTACGAGCAGGCTTAAACCAGAGGCCACACCAGATGAGTGGCAGGAATTTCACTGCTTCATGCAGTCAAAGGGCGCGGCTTTGCACCGCGCCCTTTCCAGTGAGCGTTACAACGATCGAATCAGGTCGCCGGGCTGCCTTCGACTTCGATCCGCAGCGTCACATCAGGCTTGAAGCCCATGGCGACGGCGTAATCGACGCCGAAATCGGCACGGCTGAAGGTCGCTTCCGCATCGGCGCCGCACACCTGCTTGCCGCGGCTCTCTTTGCAGAGGAACGAATTGACCTTGAGCTTCAGCGGCTTGGTCACGCCGTGCAGCGTGAAGTCGCCCGAGATTTCTTCGGGGCCGTTGGCGCCCCACTTCGAGACCTTGCCCTTGTAGGTCGCCGTCGGGAACTTGGCGACATCGAACATCGCGGGCTCTTTCAGCGCATGTTCGTTCAGCTTGTCGTTGCCGAAGTCGATCGAGGCGATGTCGATCGTGATCTCGACCGTGCCGGCCTTGGCTTCCTTGTCGAGGGTGAACGTGCCGGAGCTCGAGTTGAACTTGCCACGCCACTTGGACACGCCACCGTTGTGGTCGGTTTCGAAGCTCGGGTAGGTGTGCGCGGGATCGACTTTGTACGTGACGGGCGCTGCGAGCGCGGAAACCGCGGTCAGACTCATGGCGCCGGCAAGCAGTATAGCCTTCATCGTAAGGGTTCCTTTTCGAAGCTGCGGAAGTTAGCGCGCCCGTGTGCGCGCGGGGAGCAAGCCTAACGGCAGCACGACCGTGCGTGCCAGTGCTAACGCAACCCCAGAGCGGACGCGACAGCCGGATGTGTGATTTTTCCGGCATGCACGTTGAGCCCGGCGGCCAGCCCGGGATCCCGTCGGAACGCTTCTTCCCACCCGAGGTCGGCCAGCGCACGCACATAGGGCAGCGTGGCGTTGGTCAACGCGAAGGTCGACGTGCGCGGCACCGCCCCCGGCATGTTGGCCACGCAGTAATGAATTACGCCGTCCACTACGAAGGTGGGGTCGGCATGCGTGGTGGGGTGGCTGGTCTCGAAGCAGCCGCCCTGGTCGATGGCGATGTCGACCAGCACCGCGCCCGGCTTCATGCGCTTCACCATGGCCCGGGTCACGAGTTTCGGGGGCCGCGGCGCCCACTACCAGAACCGCCCCTACGACGAGATCCGCATCGAGCACGAGCCGCTCGATGTCCGAAGTAGTTGAATACGCGGTGCGCAAACTGCCGCCAAACATAGAGGAAAGCTCTCGCAAGCGATCGACGGATCGATCGACGACCGTCACGTCCGCTCGCAGGCCCACTGCCATTTCCGCTGCGTGCGTACCAGCAACGCCTCCGCCCAGAATGACGACCTTCGCAGGCTGTACACCCGGTACGCCGCCGAGCAGAACGCCAAAGCCGCCCTGCGCCTTCTGCAGGCAGCTGGCGCCCACCTGGATGGACATGCGCCCCGCAACCTCGCTCATCGGCGTGAGCAGCGGCAGCGAACCGTTGCGGCCCGTGACGGTTTCATAAGCGATCGCCGTTGCGCCTGACTTCATCAGTCCCTGCGCTTGCTCGCGATCGGCGGCGAGGTGCAGAGGGATAGGTGAAGAGCACCTGGCCGCGCCGGAGCATCAAGCACTCCCCGGCCTGCGGCTCCTTCACCTTCACGATCATGTCCGCGGTCTGGAAAATCTGCGCGGCGGTGTGCAGAACCTTCGCACCGCAGGCCTCGAAGTGCGCATCGTCGACCCCGATGCCACCCCCTGCCCCAGTCTCGACGAATACCTCGTGCCCGGCCGCCGTCAGCTCGCGCACTCCTGCCGGCACGAGGCCGACCCGGTACTCATGGATCTTGATCTCCCGCGGAACGCCGCATGCGCATGGGAAGTCTCTCTCGGAAAGCCGTTTGGTGGGGGAGGCAGCTTAGGAGTCGGGCCGGGACGGCGCCTTGGCGTTGTCGGTGTTCGGTTGCCGCCCATGTGGGCAGAATCCGCCGGAACAGACCTGCATTACGAAGGATTCCTGCGCCCATGGAGCTCGATCGCTACGATCGCGCCATCCTGAAGCTGCTTCAGGCGGACGCCCGCATCACCAACACGAGCCTGGCCGAGAAGGTCAGCCTCTCGGAGTCCGCCTGTCTCAGACGGGTGAAGGCGCTGGAAGAATCAGGCGTGATCGAGAGCTACACCGCCGTGCTGAATCAGCAGAAGGCGGGCTACCCGGCGAACGTGTTCGTGAACATCACCCTCGATCGGCAGGCCCAGCCGGGCCTGGAAGCGTTCGAGACGGCGGTCCGGAAGATTCCGGAAGTCATGGAGTGCTACCTCATGACGGGCGACTACGATTACCTGGTGAGGCTGGTGGTGGCGGATCTCGCGGACTTCGAGCGAATCCACAACCAGTTTCTGACGCGACTGCCGAGCGTTTGCGCGCGTTCATTCGAGCTTTGCCGTGCGGGACCGTTACTCGGTCCACTGCCATTTCCGTTGCGCTAACGAAGAAGCCCTCGATCGCCGGGCGGCTAAGAGATGCACCTCTCAGCCGCCGGCGATCGAGGGCCTCTTCACACACCGAGCCCAAAAAAAGGCGGGGTCAGGCATCACCCGACCCCGCCGTATTCAACAGCGCAATTACGCCGCAGGCGCGCGCACGTAAGCCGGCAGCCGACTCGCAACTCGCGCAGCGCGCGGATGCCGCCTGGCCTCGGCCTGCGCACACCACTCACGCAGACGCTCGACCGCGCGGGCGTGATTCGCGTCATTCCAGAGCTGCGCCAGGCGCTCGCGGAGACTCCTGAATCGACTGCAGCTCCTTGTGGCGAGCCATCAGCGCCTTCAGCGAACGAATGTGAATCTTCCGACAGCGTCGCCGGATGACGGATCAGCAGCTTCGAGACGGTCGACGGGCTGACGACATCCGGCTCGCGACGAGCGACTTCACGCGCCACCGGTCGCACGACGCGGCGACCGTAGTCGCGCAGCACGTGCATGCGATTGGTGAACAACGCCTGAATCGTCTCGGTATCCAGCTCCACCTTCTTGGCGAAGTGCGGGCGCGGCGCTACACGCTTGACCTTGCACAGCCCGACGGCGCTGAAGACGGTGATGAACAGCCAGCCCATGTCGAACTCCCACTTCTGCAGCGAGAAGCGAGCCGACCACGGGAAGGCATGGTGATTGTTGTGCAGCTCTTCACCGGCGATGAAAAGACCCCACGGAATGATGTTCGTCGCGGTGGACGCCATCTCATAGCTGCGGTAGCCAAAGGCATGACCCACGCCATTGATGATGCCGGCAGCGAAGAACGGCTGAGAAACGAGCTGCAGCGCCACCATGATGATCGAGAACACGCCGAACAGCACGAGGTGCGTGAGGCAGAACAGCACGATGCCCAGCTTCGGGAAGCGGCTGTAAAGATTGCGTTCGATCCAGTCGTCTGGCGTGCCCTTACCGTAGTTGGTGAGGATCTCGGGGTTGCGCGCGCCTTCGACGTAGAGCTCATAACCTTCGAGCACCACCTTCTTCAGGCCGAAGACCACCGGGCTGTGCGGGTCGCCCACCTGGTCGGAATACGCGTGGTGACGGCGATGCACGGCCACCCATTCCTTGGTAACGGTGCCCGAGCAGAACCACAGGTAGAAGCGGAAGAAGTGCCTCAGCACCGGATGCAGTTCCAGCGCGCCATGCGATTGTTCCCGATGAAGGAACAGGGTGATGCCGAGGAACATGATCTGAATGCCGCCGTAGACGACCAGTGCGTAACCCCACCAGGGCATGCGGACGAGGCCGTACAGGAGCTCGGAATCGAACATCGTGTAATTTCTCCAGGGGCCCGGCGTTACGGGCTGCCGGACTTTACCTGAAATCGCCCCCTCTTATGTGAACCGCTAGGCGGAAACCAAGCCCCTTTCGGTCAATACGGACCCCACCCCTTCGCATGAGCCGCCGTGCGCCGCGCCCCGGTCGCGGCGGCGCTGGAGCGGCACGGGTTCCGTTAAATCGGGTTCGGAGAGCCGCCTCAGGCGGCGGTCAGCACGATTTTGCCGATGTGTTCCCCGGACTCCATCAGGGCATGGGCATCCCCTGCTGCCGTCAGCGGGAACCTCGCGTGAATGGGGGGATGCCGGAGCTTGCCGGCCTCGAAGAGCGGCCACAGGTTCGTGCGGATCGCGTGCGCCAGCCGCCCCTTCCTCTCGACGGACTGCGGACGAAGCGTCGACCCGACGAGCTTCAGTCGTTTCACGAGCACGGCCCGCAGGTCGATGTTGGCGTGGGTTCCGCCCATCGTGGCGATCAGGGCGATTCGGCCGTCCGGGGCGGCGGCGGCGATGTTTCGAGGCATGTACTCGCCGGCCACCATGTCCAGGATGACGTCGATGCCCCGTTGGCCGGTGGATTCGAGCACCGCCTTCACGAAGTCTTCTTCCCGGTAGTTGATCGCCCGGTCAGCGCCGAGCTCGATGCAGGCGGTGCACTTACGCGCGTTGCCTGCCGTCACGAACACGCGCGCGCCGTATGCTTTGCCGACCGCGATCGCGGTGGTTCCGATGCCGCCGCTGCCGCCGTGGATGAGCAGTGTCTCGCCCGACTTCAGCTCCGCGCGCTCGACCACGTTGAAGTAGACGGTGAAATACGTTTCGGGAAGCGCCGCGGCCTCTTCCATCGTGAATGACGCCGGAATCGGCAGGCATTGCACCAGCGGCGCGGCGACGTACGCGGCGTAGCCGCCGCCGGCTACCAATGCGCACACCTTCTCGCCGATGTGAGAGGCGTCCACGTCGGCGGCAACCTGCACGATCTCGCCCGCGACCTCGAGACCTGGAATATCCGTGGTGCCTGGCGGCGGCGGGTAGAAGCCCATCCGCTGCAGGACATCCGGGCGATTCACACCCGCCGCGTGCATCTGGATGAGCACCTCGCCCGAACGCAGCTTCGGCACGTCGCGCGTGGCCGGTTGCAGGACATTCGGCGGCCCGGGACGGGAGATCTCGATCGCCGTCATCCGTGAAGGAACGCCGGTCATGCCGCGCCGAGCCCCAGCAGCCGCACGGCGTTCTCTTTCATGATGAGCGGACGCACTTCCGGCTTGATGGTGAGCGTGTCGAAGTCCGCGATCCACCGATCCGGCGTCAGCGCTGGAAAATCGGAGCCGAACAGCACGCGGTCCTTCAGCAGCGTGTTCGCATATTGCACGAGGTTCGTGGGGAAATACTTTGGCGACCAGCCGGAGAGGTCGATGTAGACGTTCGGCTTGTGAGTGGCCACGGCGAGCGCCTCGTCCTGCCAGGGGAACGAGGGATGCGCGATCACGATCGGCATGTCCGGAAAGTCCACTGCCACATCGTCCAGGAACATCGGGTTCGAATACTTGAGACGAATGCCCATGCCGCCGCGCATGCGCGCGCCAACACCGGTCTGGCCGCTGTGGAACAGCGCTGGCAACTTCGCTTCCGCGATGGCCTCGTAAAGGACGTACGCCTTCGGATCGTTCGGGTAGAACCCCTGCGCCGACGGATGGAACTTGAAGCCGCGCACACCGTAGTCCTGGATCAGGCGCCGCGCCTCGCGCGCGCCCATCTTCCCTTTCGCCGGGTCGATGCTCGCAAACGGAATCAGCACGTCGTTGTGCTCGGCCGCGACCTCGGCGACTTCTTCATTGGCGATGCGCCAGTGGCCGACTTCGCTCTCGGTATCAACGGTAAAGATCACCGCGGCCAGCTTGCGCTCGCGGTAATACTGCGCGAGCTCCGGAATCGTCGGCGGCAGGCGTGACTTGAAATACTTCGCCATGGCCTCGTCGAACTGAATCGAGAACGGGTCGCGCGGCTGCCGTGAGGAGACGTTTGCGTGGGTGTGGATGTCGATGCCGACGAGCTCGGACAACTTCAACGCGGGTTGGTATTTCGCCATGTAATTACTTTGCTAATGCATCCGCAAGCTTGTGCCAGGAAAACCGTTCTTCTTTCGAATACGCGACGCCGCGTTCGCGCATCTCATCGACGAGGCCGTCCTGCAGCCGGGCGGTGGCCGCCGCCATCGTCGGCTCGAGGCCCGCATCTTCGAGCGTGCGTGCCACCTCGCGCATTTCCGCCGCGCGGCGCCGCCCGTGTTCGGCGACGCGGCTGATGAGGTAGTCGGGCAGGTCCTTGTCCCATCCCATGCCGGGGAAGGTCTCGGCGAGCGACGCGAGCACCTGTTTCTCGGCGCCGAAGTGACGCGCGGCGCGCATCGACTCGACCGTGAGAGCTTCGATGCCTTTGATGACGACGCTGCGACACATCTTCACCGCCGATGCCACGCCGATCTCGCTCGAGATGGCCTGCGCGTTCAGGCCCAACCGCGCAAGGCGGGGCGCGAGACTCGCGGCGCGCCGGCCACCGAGCAGCATCGGGACTTTCAGCCGGTATGGCGGGACGGGCGCCATCACCGCCGATTCGACGTAGTCCGCACCCGAGACCTCGACCGCCCGGCTGCTCGATTGTTTCTTGCCGGGCGAAACCGAATTGATGTCGAGAAAGATCTGCCCCGCGCGCAGGTGCCGGCCGGCGAGCGCGGCGACATCGCCGGACGACGCAGCCGTCACTGCGGAAATCACCAGATTCGCGCCGGAGACCGCGGCGGCGAATGAATCGTGCGCGCGAACGCGCGCCTGTTCGGCCCGCGCGAGCATGGCGGCCCGCGTCGTCGCATCGTCGAGCAGGATGTCGTACGTCGAGACGTCGCAGCCGGCGCCGACGAGATCCGCGCCGAGAATCGAGCCGGCTTCGCCGAAGCCGATCAGCGCCACATGACGCAGCCCGTCCTCCGGCCGCGCGCTGCCAGACCCGGCCGTCATTTCACCGCTCTGGCTCGCGCGGTCGGCGGCCCGAAGCTCGAATCGTTCCGGCCGTGCCCCTCGTTGGCGGCGATCACGGACGCGAACCACTTCTTCATCGCGGCGGTGACGGCTTCCGGCCGCTCCATCGTGCACATGTGCCCGCAGTCCGGGACTTCGACGAAGGTGCTGCCCGCGATCGTCGCGCTCATCTCCAGGTGACGTTGCACCGGCGCCCAGGAGTCTTCGCGGCCGCAGAGAACCAGCGCGGGGCAGCGGATCGACATCATGACGCTCTTCGCGTCCTGGCGATGGATGAGCGCGCGCGTTTGCGCGGCATAGACCTCGGGCGTCTTCGACTCGAACATGTCGAGGATCGGATCGACGAGCGCCCGCTCGCACACCCGCCCCGTGTGGACCATCCCCTTCACCCACTCCCGCGCCATCGCACGCATGCCGTCACGGCGCGCCATCTCCACGAGCGCCAGGCGGCCTTCGACCTCACGCTCACCGGCCATTCCGGGTGCCAGCGCGCTGTATCCGGTGTCGAGCAATGCGATGCCGCTGACGCGCTTCGGCGCGGCCCGATAGACCTCGAGCGCAACCCGCCCGCCCATCGAATGCCCGGCGATCGCGAAACGGGGCGGCGCGCTGTCCAGGATGGCGCGCGCCATGCCGGCCAGCGAATCCCGCAGGCCGTGATCGGAAACCCGTACGTCGGCCACATCGGCCAGCGCGGCCCGCTGATGCACCCAGACCGTGGCATCACAGAGAAGACCGGGAACGAGGACGAGTGGGTGGGCAGGCGCGGACATCGCGCGATGTTCGGGGCTCGCACTCCGATCGTCAACTCAGGCGAGCGGCAACCCCACATAGTTTTCCGCGAAGGTGAGCGCGGAGGCCGGCGAAGTCGTCAGGTAGTCGAGCTCGGCAAGCTGGCGCCTGCGGTCGAAGTCATTGTCGTCGCGCGACCGGTGCAGCATCGAGGTCACCCACCACGAGAACCGCTGTACCTTCCAGATTCGGCGCAGGCAGGTCGCGGAATAGGCATCGATCTTGTCGGACCGGCGCGCCCCGCCGCCCGAGTAGAAGTGCGCGAGCGCTTCGGACAGCACTCGAACGTCCGCCACCGCCAGATTCATGCCCTTCGCCCCCGTGGGCGGCACGATGTGGGCCGCGTCCCCGGTGAGGAACAGCCGGCCGTGACGCATCGGCTCGGCAACGAAGCTGCGCATCGGCGTCACGCCCTTCTGCAACACCGGGCCCGTTTCCAGCGTGAAGCCGTCTTCAGTCGACAATCGCGCCTGAAGTTCCCGCCAGACGCGCTCGTCAGGCCACTGCGAGAGATCCTCGTCCGGCTCGCACTGCAGGTACAGGCGACTGATCGTCGGCGAGCGCATGCTGAGCAGTGCGAAGCCGTTGTCGTGATTCGCGTAGATGATCTCATCCGACGCCGGCTTCACTTCGGCCAGGATGCCGAGCCATGCGAACGGATACACGCGCTCGAAGATTCGCAGCACGCTCGAGGGGATGCTGGGGCGGCACACGCCATGGAAGCCATCGCAGCCCGCGACGAAATCACACTCCAGCACCTGCCCCGCTCCACCGGCGGTGCGAAAGCGAACGCTGGGAGCGTCGCTCTCGAGGTCGTGCAAAGTCACGTCTTCGACTTCGAAACAGAGCGGTCGAGCGGTGGCGAGGCGGGCCTCGACGAGATCCTTCACCACTTCCTGCTGGCCATAGACGGTGACGGCGTGCCCTGTCAGCCCCTTCAGATCGATTCGATGTCTGCGCCGGTTGAAGAGGATTTCGACCCCGGCGTGCTCCAGCCCCTCGCGCATCAGCCGGTCGGCAACGCCGGCCGCCCTGAGGGTATCGACAGTCTGGTACTCCAGCACGCCGGCGCGAACGCGGTTCTCGATGTAGTGGCGGCTCTTCGCTTCGAGCACGACGGAATCGATCCCGCGCAAGTGCAGCAGCTGTGCGAGCAGCAGCCCGGCCGGCCCCGCTCCGATGATGGCGACCTGAGTACGCATGGTGCGGGGAGGATCCCCTGCGCCTCGCCGGCCGGCCATGCACGGGACTCCGACGGACTTGGACTTTTTCACTGTGGCGCGGACGCTGCGCCCGGGCTGAACCATAATCCGCACCATGGCGAAAACCGGTCCGGTCCCGAGATTCTTCTTATATGGCGAGCCGCCCCGCGCGGCGGACGAGCGCTTCGTGCACGTCGAAACCATCGCGGATCGCAGCCGGCTGTACGACTGGAAGATTCGCCCGCATACGCACCGGGACCTCCACCAGCTGCTGGTGATTCTGGACGGCGGTGGCGAGATGCGGGCCGAAAGCGTCACGCACGAGTTCGCCGCCCCGGCGTTGCTGATCGTGCCCGCCGGCGTCGTGCACGCATTCGCGTTCAGCAAGGAGACCCGCGGCTATGTCGTGACCGTAGCGGAGTCCGCGCTGGCCGACCTTTCCCGCCGCGAACCCGCCTTCCGCGCGCTGTTCGATAGCGCGCTTCCGATCGACCTGACGCACGGCGCGCTCGAGGCGCACGAGCTGGAGGAAGCCGTCGTTCGCCTGCAGCGTGAATTCCAGTGGGCCGCGCCAGCACACGAGGCGGCGACTGAAGCGCGACTCACCACCCTCCTCGTCTGCGCCGTGAGAGCCACCCACCCGCTCAATGGAACGCCGCGCGCTGGCGGCGCACGCGGCCCGCGCGCCGCGCTGGTCGCACGGTTCAGGCAGGCGGTAGAGACGAACTTCCGCGCCGGCTGGGGGATGAATCGTTACGCAAAATCCCTCAGCGTGACGCCGGCACAGCTTCGTGCCGCGTGCCTGGAGGTCACGGGCGAACCGCCGACGCGCATCGTCCATGACAGGCTCGTGCTCGAGGCGAAACGTACTTTGATGTACACGACCATGACGGTCGCGGAAACCGCATACGAGCTGGGATTCAGCGACCCGGCTTACTTCTCGCGATTCTTCAGCGAGCGCGTGGGCTGCTCGCCCGCGGCGTTCCGGCAGCGAACCGGAAGCTGAAGCGGCGGCTTCAGGTGCTCAACGACGCGCGGTTCAACCGCTCGGTGTTCTCGAAGTTCTGACGGATCGTGCGGGCGCCGGCGAAGTAGTGATAGGCGGCCCAAACGTTCACGAACCCCACGAGGCACAGGCCGTAGCGGAAAGAGTCTTCCCCGATGTGCGGTTTGAGTGACTCGCTGATGAGGCCGGCCACGAACGGCCCGAGCCCAAGGCCGACGAACGTCTGCACCAACAGCAGCAGCGAGGTGGCGACCGCCCGCGAACGCAACGTCGCCAGCGTCTGCGACACGGCGAAAGACGGGCCGAAGAACATCGAGGCGAGCGAGATCATGATGAAGAACGAGGGGATGACCAGATCCAGATCGTTCGACAGGTACGCAAAGAACTGGAAGGGCACCATCACGAGCGTCGCGATTCCCGGCACCCACATGTACCAACGGCGATCGCCGGTATGCGACGCCAGGCGGTCGGACAACACTCCGCCGAGGAGCGTACCGACCGCGCCTACACCCGCGAAGAACGCGAGCCACGTGCCGGCCTGCCCCGATGTCATTCCGTGCGAACGAATGAAGAACACCGCGTTCAGCTGACTTCCCGCATACCACACGACCGAGTGAAGGCCCGCCGCCAGGCACATGTGGCGGAACGATGCGTAGCTCGCGAGGAATTTCACGACGTCCCATAGCGGCGGCGCCTTCTCGATGGGCTTCGCCGTGCCGATGTCCGAGACCCCGCGCGGCGGCTCCTTTATGGTGAACCAGACGAGCGCGGCCACCAGCAGGCCCGGCAGCCCGATCAGCAGAAACGTGGCGCGCCAACCGAAGAAGTGATTGCCCCAGCCGCCCAGCAGATTGCCCGCCATCGTGCCGATCGGCACACCGAGCGCGTAGATGGAGAGCGCGGTGGCGCGGTCCTCGCGGGAAAAGTAGTCCGAAATGAGCGAATGCGACGGTGGCGTGCCGCCCGCCTCGCCGATCGCGGTCAACGCTCGCCCAACGATGAGCGACGAGAAGTTGAACGCCATGCCGCACACGGCTGTCGCGACGCTCCAGAGCGCGCAGCACGCCGCCAGCACGTTGCGGCGGACCGTGCGGTCCGCGATGGCCGCGAGCGGAATGCCGAGCGTCGAGTAGAAGATCGCGAATGGCAGGCTTGCGAGAAAGCCCAGTTGCCCGTCCGTGAGCTCGAACTCCTTGCTGATCCCATCCAGCAGCAGCGCGAGCACGCCGCGGTCCATCACGTTCACGATGTAGGTGAGTAGGAGTACCACCAACACGTACGCGCGTACTCCCCACGTAAACGACGACGCGTTTTTTTGCGGCGGCTGTGCGGACGGCTCGCTCATGAAGGGGCGCATCCTAAACGAGTTCGATGTGGCGCAGGGCTCGAACGCACGCCGCGAGCCGAATTGTCCGCACTTCAGATTGGCATTTCAGCCGGACATTTCATCGCGCTTGATTTGGCGACTGAAAGGCGGTAGCTACGAGATCATGAACACTCTTCTCAACATCAAGGCTTTCCTGCTCGTGTCGCGCACGGGCAGTTTTTCCGGCGCGGCGCGCGAGCTGGGCGTGGCTCCCTCGGTCGTGACCAAGCGCATCACCCGTCTCGAGGACGAGATGGGTGCGCAACTCTTCGTGCGGTCCACGCGCGCGCTCGCGCTCACCACCGCAGGCGAACGGCTGCTGCCGCAGTACCAGCGGCTCGTGGCGGAGCTGGACGAGATCATCGGCGCGGCGTCCGCCACGGAACGCGGCATCGAAGGGCACGTGCGTGTCAAAGGGCCCACGACCCTCACGTCGCTCCATCTCGGCCCGCTCTTCTGCGAGTTCCACGCGAAGAATCCGGGGCTCACGATGGAAATCGTGCTGCTCGACCGGTCGGTCAACCCGCTCGAGGAAGGCTTCGACATCGTGATCGGCGCCCTGCCGGCGTCCTATCCGAACGTCATCGACTTTCCGCTCGGTCCCTACTCCATCGTGCTGTGCGCGGCCCCCGGGTACGTCGAAGCCAAAGGCGCGCCCGAAACGCCGAACGAGCTCGTGGACCACGACTGCCTCACGTCCGTGCTCCTCGGGAGTACTTGGGTTTTCGAGAGCGGTGCCGGCCCCACGAGCGGCACCACGAGCGTGGAAGTCCGCTCGAAGCTGCACGTGAACGACACGCGCGTGCTGACGGACGCCACCCGGAGGGGCATCGGGCTTGCGATCCTGCCGCGCTTTCTGGCGCGGGACGATCTCGCGAGCGGCCGGCTCGTGGAAGTGATGAAGGCGCACCCGGCGCCCACCTTCTGGATCAAAGCGCTCGTTCCCCGTATCAAGATGAACAAGCCCGCCGTCAGCCAGCTCGTGGACTACCTGAAAGCTCGCATGCAGCCGGTTCCGCCCTGGGAGAGCGCCGCGCCCTGACGCCGCCCGCGTCATGGTCGATGCGGGAACACGCGTTGCGATGGCAACTGGGCGCGCGTGGCGCAGGCGGTTAAGCTTGCCGCCGCCGCGTCGATTGAAGAGACCGATTGATGCCGAATGAGCTGATCCCCACCCGCACGGTACGCCGTCCCGCGCAGCGCGAGCCGCGCACGGTCACGGCGGATTTGTGCGTGCTCGGCGCTGGCATTTCCGGTGTGTCGGCGGCACTGGAAGCGGCGAAGCTCGGCCGCAAGGTGATCCTCGTCGACGGTGCGCCGGCGATCGGCGGCCAGGCTATCGGCTCCATCATCGGTACGCTCATCGGGCTCTACACGCACGGCCCGAACCCCTTCCAGCTGACGCACGGCATCGCCGACGACCTGCTCCGCGACCTCACGGCTGAGGGCTCGCTCCTGCGGATGCATCGCTCGACGGTGACGTTCCAGTACGACGAAGTGCGTCTCGGGCGCTGGATGGAGCGCAAGATCGAGGAAGCCGGCGTGCAGGCGATCGTTGGCGCGACGCTCACCGCGGTGAAGTTCGAGAATCGGCGCGTGCGGTACATCGAGCTCGCTACTCGCTATGGCGCCGTGCGCGTGCAGGCGAATGGTTATGTGGACTCCTCCGGCGATGCGTCGCTGTGCTACGAGGCGGGCCTCGAAGTGCGCGAGCCGGATGCGCCGGTGTACGGGTCGCTCAATTTCCTGATCGAAGGGTACGACCTCGACACTGTCGATGAGCTGGACATCAAGGACGTGCGCGAGCGTCTCGAGAAAAAAGGCCATGAGTACGGCCTCGTTCGCCATGACGGCTGGCTCATGCACTTCCCGGGCAAGAATTTCATGCTCGCGAACATCAATCACTTCGAGACGCCGCTCGATCCGCTGGCGTCGGCGCGGATGGTGTTCGAGGGGCGACGGCAGGCGGACAGCATCGTCACGTTCCTGCGCAACGAGTTTCCGAGGATCTTCGCCAACGCGCGCGTGCGCTCGTATGGCAATCCCGGCATCCGGCAGACGCGCTGGATTCAGAGCGCGCGTCAGCTCACGCTCGAAGACATCCGCGGTGGCGAGCGTCCGCCGGACGCGGCGGCTCGCTGTGCCTGGTGGGTGGAGCTTCACAATACGGCGGAGCTTGTGCATTGGGAGCAGTTCAAGGACGGGCATCTGTACTACATCCCGCTGAGCTGCATGATTCCCAAGGACGCCGATAACATCGTTGCCGCCGGGCGTTGCGTCGACGGCGACTCGCACGCCCTCTCGGCGATTCGTGTGATGGGCCCTTGCATCGCCATGGGAGCCGCTGCGGCGCATGCGCTAGACCTCGCCGGCACGGCTTCCGTTCATCAGATCGATCTGCCGCGGTTCCAGCAGCGGCTGCGGGATAACCTCGAACGCACAGACTGAAGTAGCTCGCACGATGCTCAAGGAGACTCCGCCGTGAAACTCACCGCCGACGAGAACGCGATGCTCGACGGTAGTCGCGGCAAGGCGCATCGGAAAGCCATGGAACTGCTCGTGCGCTATGGCGAAGCGCTCGGCGCCGAACGATTCGTCGACACGACCAACGTCGCCGGCGTGCCGGGAACGTCGAATACGTTCCTCGAGAAGTACTTCACTCAGCCGGGTGACCGATACGACGTCATCTATTCGCTTTACGACCTCGATGGAGACGAAGTCGTGCAGGTGCCCAAGGTGAGCGTCAACTCCTGTCACCTGCAAGGCGGAACCGATCCCGAGAACTGGCGGACGCTCGGCATGAAGCCGGAGCAGCTTCGAATCAGCCAGGCCGGGGAAGCGGGCGCGGAGCGGCTCGGCATCAAGATCCTCAAGACCTGCACGCCGTATCTCGCGGGCAACGTGCCGAAGCGCGGCGAGCATTGCGCGTGGATGGAGTCATCCGCCGTCGTCTATTGCAACTCCGTGCTGGGCGCGCGCACGAATACCGAAGGTCGCGAAAGCACGAGCGCCGCGATGCTCACCGGGAAGATTCCCGATTGGGGCTTCCATCGCGATGAGTTTCGGTTCGCGAATCATCGCGTCAACGTCGAGGTGCCGGTCGAAAGCCTCATGGACTGGGGCATGCTCGGTTACTACGTCGGCGAGGTGGTGGGCGAGCGCATTCCGGTGCTGCTCGGGAAATACGGGCCGCCGGACCTGATCCGTCACAAGCATTTCGGCGCGGCCGCCGCTTCCTCGGGCGGTGTGGAGATGTATCACCTCGTGGGGGTGACGCCGGAAGCCCCGAGCTACGAAGCCGCGGTCGGGCCAAACCGCGATCTCGAAACGTTCACCTACGGCAAGGCCGAACAGCGCCGCACGTACGAGACTCTCAATTCGCGCGGCCAGGATCCGAACGTCGATTACGTGATGCTCGGATGCCCGCACGCGGCGCTCGAGCAGATTCAGGAGATCTGCCGGCTGCTCGACGGGCGCCGGATCAATAGCGGCGTGCGGCTGTGGGTGTTCACGTCACGCGCGATTCGCGCTGTGGCGGACAAAGAAGGCTATAGCAAGATCATTCGCGACGCGGGTGGCGTCTTGATCACCGACACCTGCTCGGCCATTGCCCAGGCGTTGCCGCCGAACACGAAAGTAGCGGCGCTCGATTCGGCGAAGCAGGTGCACTACCTGCCCGCCATCATGGGCATTCAGGCGTGGTTCGGCTCCACGGCGGATTGCATCGACGCCGCGCTCACCGGTCGCTGGAATGGAGTGGCGCCGTGATTCGGCTTCATGGGCGCAAAGTAGTTGGTGGGGTGGCCGAAGGCGAAGCGCTCGTGACGCGCCAGACGATTTCCGGATGGGGCGGCGTGAACGCCATGACCGGCACCATCATCGAAACACGGCACGAGCTGCGCGGCGTGAGCTTCAAGGACAAGGTGCTCGTCTGCCCCGGCGCGAAGGGCTCGTCCGGCTGGTCCTCCGTGTTCCATCAGGCGCGGCTCGCGGGCGTGGCGCCGAAGGCGATGATCTTCAACGAGATGACCACCAAGATCGCGCTTGGCTGCGTGGTGATGCGCGTGCCGTCGATGACCGATCTGGATCGCGACCCGCTCGAGCTCATCGAGACGGGCGACTGGGTGCGGGTGGATGCGGACAGCGGTGTTGTCGAAATCCGCAAGGCTGCCGCGAAGGCGAGCGATTAGGCGCGCGTTCGCTACTTGTAGACGAAGATCATCCGCGTGCGCGTCGACTGGCGGCTGTCGAGCAGATTACTCCCCTGCTCCGTGCCTTCGACATCGGTGCCACGCACCCACTCGGCCCAGCGAGGCTTGAGCGTTTCCGCATCGGTGAGCAGCTCGTAGCGATCTTCGACCTGCAGGGCGCTCATCGAGAGCGGTTCCGCGCGGCCTCCCGTGCTTTCCTTCAGCCTCTGCGCGGCGACGGCGAGTTGGGTGGCGTCGGGACGGCTCGTCGCCCGCAATCGGACACAGGCTTTCTTGCGTTCGCCTCTCGCGCATTCTTCGCTGCGAATCAGCTCGAATTTCGAGTGCACCGCAAGCGGAAGGTTGATGACCGGGATCGTGACCGAAGAATCGCTGCTCAGCGGCTTGCCTTCCGTCATCGTGACGCCGGCCCACATGCCCACAAGCGCGCCCCAGGTGCGTGATGCTTCAACCTGCAGCACCTCGCGCGAGCTGCCGGACTTCATCGCCTGTTCCTCGTTCCGCTGCGACGGGCGCTTTTCGGGAGGCAGGTTCGCGTTCTGCCCGAGGTAGCTGCGCTCGGTGAAGCTCTGCAAGCTGCCAAGATCGCGATGACCGATGAAATCGCCGTTGGCGGCGATGTCGTAGTTCAACACGAGTCCGGTGATCGGGCCGATCATCGACGGTTGCGCTTCTTCCGGGATCGGCTTGTTGTCGAGCTTCATGCTGAGCTCGGAGAACGTGAGCACGTAGCGATCGCCCTGGCGCTCCGCGTGGAGCTGGAACTCCGCTTCGAGCCGCGAAACGCGCTCCGAATCGCCTTTGAACGAAAACTCCTCGCGAATGGCGAAGACTCTGGCGTCGAGCTGCCGTCCCCAATTGAAGGTCAGGAGCGTCGGCGCCGGCGGTGTCGGGACATTCTTCTCGCTCTTGTCGTTCCTGCCCCTCGATTCGCTGTGCGCAACGCACGCCGCGAGCAACACGCAGACCGCCAGGGCCGCGAGGCGCAACTCACGTGAGTATCTCGCTGCGAACATTTACACACTCCGAACCGGGACTAATCCGCTGTCGTCCCCAGCATACTCGCACGCAGGTGAAAAACGCAGATAGCGTGTTGATTGCCCGTACTTTTGGGCCTCAAAAAGTCCTTGCAGAACTTTCACCTGAGAATATTTTTTCCGGCATATGAACATCGAAACACTTGCTCTACTTCGCGTCGAAGAACATCGACACTCCGAAGTCCAGTCTCGCTACGCAATCAGCCCGATCTCGGGCTTCGAGTACGTCAAGGCGCGGCCCGGCCAGCGAAGAGTCACGTCCGAGGAAATCTACGAGCTCTTGAAAGACTTCCCACGAGCTACCTGCTCGATGTGAATGTGCTGCTCGCATTGCGCTACGAGGCACATGCCCATCACCTTCGCGTGGCCTGTTGGCTCAGGGAGCTGCGTTTCCTCTACCCTGAGTCGCTACGCCTCGCTACGTCGCCGATTACGGAACTTGGGTTCGTGCGCATCGCATGGGGGCCGGCGGTATCAGAGGCGCCGAGATCATCCCCGAAATCCCGGAGCATTCATCCTCCATCCGAGAGGAAGCGTTCCTGTTCGACGCGCTCGACGATTCGGAGAACAGGCAGAGTAGTGGGCTATGGTTACGGTGAATCGGGAACCCTGCGGTCACTGACCATCGTCAGCACGTCGTATTGCGCGACCTGTTCGGCGTTCTGATTGGTGATTTCGGTATCCCAGCGCACCTCGCCGTAGCCTTTGTCGGGGCGCAGGGACTTTTCCTTGCAGGTGAGGCGCACCTTGATGCGGTCGCCGGGCTTCACGGGCTTGAGGAAGCGCAGATTGTCGATGCCATAGTTGGCCAGCACGGGGCCGTACGCGGGCTCGACGAACAGGCCGGCGGCGGCCGAGATGAGGAAATAGCCGTGCGCCACGCGACCGCCAAAGAAGGGGTTCCGTGCCGCGTCCGCCTCGTTCATGTGTGCGTAGAAGTGATCGCCCGACAGCTCGGCGAATCGCTCGATGTCGTCCAGGGTGACCTCGCGCTGCGCGGAGAAGAAGGAATCTCCGATCACGAGATCCTGAAACAGCTTGCGGAACGGGTGAACGCCCGGATCGCGGGGCCGGGCACCGCGAGTCCAGCGCCCTGTCACGGCCGCAATCGTGTCGGGGGAGCCCTGCACGGCCGTGCGTTGCATGTAGTGCATCACACCGCGAATGCCGCCCATCTCCTCGCCCCCGCCCGCGCGGCCGGGACCGCCGTGCACGAGGTGTGGCAGCGGCGACCCGTGGCCCGTCGATTCCTTCGCGCACGTACGGTTCACGACGAGCACGCGGCCGTGATACGGCGCGAGGCCGAGCACCAGCCTCGCGGCGGTGACGTCATCGGCGGAGAAGACCGAGCTCACGAGGCTGCCACCGCCGCGGCGTGCGAGCGCGATCGCATCGTCCACGTCATGGTAGGGCACCACCGTGCACACCGGGCCAAACGCCTCAACCTCGTGAATGGCTTTTGCGGCGCCGCTGTCACGGCAGTAGAGCAGTGTCGGCGAAACGAACGCGCCCTTCTCCGCATCCGCGCCGATCAACTCGACGCCCGAAGCCGAAGCGCCGGCACCGCCTGTGCGTACACCGTGAACGACCTCCGCCTCCCGCTCGAGCCTGGCGAGTTGCTCGCGCACCTCGCGCCGCTGCGCCAAGGAGGCGACAGGCCCCATCCTGACCTGCTCCAGACGCGGATTGCCCACGATCACCTTACCTAGCGCCGCGCGCAACGCCTCGACAACATCGTCGGCAACAGCGGCGGGGACGATGGCCTTGCGAATGGCCGTGCACTTCTGGCCTGCCTTCACCGTCATCTCGCGAACGACTTCGCGCACGAACAGATCCAACTCAGGCGTGCCTGCAATCGCATCGGGGCCCAGAATCGACGAGTTCAGCGAATCTGTTTCGGCCGTGAAGCGCACCGATCGGGCAATCACGTTCGGGTGCCGACGCAGCGAAGCCGCCGTGCTGGCCGATCCCGTGAACGCCACCGCATCCTGGCATTCCAGATGATCGAACAGATCACCGGCGCTCCCGCATAGAAGCTGGAGCGCGCCCGCCGGCAGGATGCCCGACTCCACGATGCGCCGGACCACGAGCTCCGTGAGATACGCGGTCGCCGTCGCCGGCTTCACGATCGCGGGCATCCCCGCGATGAGCGTGGGAGCGAGCTTTTCGAGCATGCCCCAGACGGGAAAGTTGAACGCATTGATGTGGACCGCCGCGCCTTCGAGCGACGTGCGAATGTGCTGCCCGATGAAGGTGCCCGTCTTCGACAGCGCTTCGGGCGCGCCGTCGACATACACGCGGCTATCCGGCAGTTCGCGCGCGCCTTTGCTCGCGAACACGAACAGCGTGCTGATGCCGCCATCGATGTCGATCCACGAATCGGCCTTCGTCGCGCCCGTCGCATACGACAGCGCGTAGAACTCCTCTTTCCGATCCGTCAGAAAATTCGCAAGCTGTTTCACAAGCGCCGCGCGCTGATGGAACGTGAGCTCGCGCAACGCCGGGCCGCCAACGCGACGCGCGTAGTCCAGCGCCGCGCCGAAATCGACGCCATCGGTCGAAGCCTGCGCCACGACCGCGCCGGTCGTGGCGTCTCTCAGCAGCGCGCCCTCGCCTGCTCCTTCGTGCCAGCGCCCACTTACGTAGCTCTTGAGCTTCATGGTCATGTCCCCGGCGCGCAGAGCGCACCAAATGAATCGCGAGTGGATGCCAGGTCTTCGAGCAACGGCGCCGGTGCCCAATATTGCGACCCTTGCACCCGCTGATACTTGCGCACAATGTCGAGCACTCTCGGCAACCCAACACAATCCGCATGGAACATCGGGCCGCCGCGAGTGCGCGGAAAACCATAGCCGTTCACCCAGATGACGTCGATATCGGCGGCGCTGGTGACGATGCCTTCCTGCAGGATGCGCGCGCCCTCGTTCACGAGCGCGAAGATGCAGCGTTCGATGATTTCACCGTCCGTGATCTGCCGCTGCGCTACGTCGAGCCGCCGCGCCTCGGCACGAATCAGGCCTTCCAGCTGCGGGTCCACCTTGCGCTCGCGCGCTTCGCCCTCGTATTGATAGAAGCCGAGGCCCGTCTTGCGTCCGTAGCGGCCCCTCTCGGCGAGCATATCCGCCACGCGCCAATAGCGCGGATCGGCCGGCGGATCTTTCCTCTCCTTGCGGACCCGATAGCCCACATCGAGACCCGCGAGATCGCCGACCGCGTTCGGGCCCATCGCCATGCCCCATTCTTCGAGCACGCGATCGATGCGCTCGGGAGCGGCGCCTTCGAGCTGCATCAGCTGGTTCTCGCGCCCGTAGGCATAGAGCATGCGGTTGCCCACGAACCCGAAGCAGTTGCCGACGACGACACCGATCTTGCCGAGCCGACGAGTGACCGCCAGAGCCGTCGCCAGCGTGGCTTCGGAGGTGCGCGCGCCGCGCACCACTTCCACGAGCCGCATGATGTTCGCGGGACTGAAGAAATGCATGCCGAGCACGTTCTCAGGGCGCCTCGTTACGCCCGCGATCGCATCGACATCGAGTGTCGACGTGTTGGTTGCGAGCAGCGTCGACGGTTTGCAGACCGCATCCAGCTTGCCGAGAAGCTCCTGTTTCACCGCCATGCTCTCGAACACCGCCTCGATGACGAGATCGGCCTTCGAGGCATCCCCCGGATCGCTGGACTTCGAGATCCGCTTGCGCGCAAGCGCGGCAACGTCCGGCGCGAGCTTGCCTTTCTTCACGGCGCTTTCGATCGAAGCCAGCGCGCGCGCGTAGCCGGCCTCGAGCGCCTTCGGCTCGAGATCGACGAGCAGCACGTCATAGCCGCCAGTCGCGCAGCTCACAGCAATTCCGGCGCCCATGGTGCCGGCACCGATCACGGCGACTTGCGCCACGTTGGCGGGCTGCGCACCTTGCGCCGGCCGCGTGGCGCGTTCCGCGAAGAACAGATGTCGAAGCGCGGCCGACTGGCTGGAGCGCCGACATTCCTCGAACAACTCGCGCGAGCGCGCGAGCGCCGCGGGGAACGGGAGTGTCACGGCGGCCTCGACGCATTCGATGATCCGGCCCGTTGCCTCGATGAGCCGTGCCGACTTGGGCAGGGACTTGCGGTACGCGGCAAAGAAATCACTGTCCGCACTCTCGATCTGCGGGATTGCCCGATCACGCAGCCGCCGTGGCACCGCCCTGGCGCTGATCAGGCCGCGGGCATACTCGAGCGCGGACTCCGCAACTGCGCGGATACCGAGCGCGCCATCCACCAGCCCGAGCGATTGAGCCTTGGCGCGGTTCACCGGGTCGCCCGAGATCATCAAGTCGAGCGCGGGCTGCACGCCGATCAGCCGCGGCAACCGCTGCGTGCCTCCCGACCCCGGCAGCAGGCCCAGCCTCACTTCGGGAAAGCCGAGCTGAACGTCGTCCGCCGCGCACCTGAAATGACAGGCCAACACCGTCTCCAGTCCGCCGCCGAGCACCGCGCCGTGAAGCGCGGCGACCACCGGCTTTCGACACGCCTCCACTCTCAGGAGCACGTCATTCAGCAGCGGCTCCTTCGCGGGCTGATCCATTTCGCGGATATCGGCGCCCGCGATGAAGTTGCGTCCGGCGCCGTGAATGACGATCGCCTGAATCGAGGCGTCTTCATCCGCCTCGACGATCGCCGCCAGCAACCCCGCGCGCACCGCATGCGAGATCGCATTGACCGGCGGGCTATCGATGGTGATGAGCGCAACGTTGCCGTGCCGCTCGAGCGTGACGGGAGTGCTCATCGGCCCGAGAAGCGCGGCGCTCGCTTTTCGGTGAACGCGGCGACGCCTTCGGCATAATCGGCGGAGTATCCGAGCTCACGCTGGAAATCGCGCTCTATATCCAGTTGTTGCTCGAGCGTACGCAGGCTCGAGGAATAGATTGCTTCCTTGGTGCGCGCGAGCCCACGAGTGGGCGCCACCGCGAGTTGCCGCGCGAGTTGCTCAACCGTCGTGGCGAACTCGGAGTCCTCGACACAGCGCCAGATCAATCCCCACGCCGCCGCCTGCTCGGCGCTCAACTTGTCGCCCAGGAACGCGAGGCCGATGGCACGCGCCGGCCCGACCAGGCGCGGCAACGACCAGGTGCCTCCCGAATCGGGCACGAGCCCGAGCTTCGAGAACGATTGAATGAAACTCACCGACTTCGCGGCGATGACCAGATCGCACGCCAGCGCGATGTTCGCGCCGGCGCCGGCCGCTACACCGTTCACCGCCGCGATGACCGGTTTCGGCAGGCTCCGCAACGACAGCACGAGAGGCTTGTAACGAAGCTCGATCGATTCGCCGAGGTCCGGCGCCGTGGCGCCCGGCGCGACGGCGCGATCGCCGAGATCCTGCCCGGCGCAGAAGGCGCGACCCGCGCCCGTCAGCACGAGCACGCGACACGCGGCGTCGTCGCGCGCCTGCGTGAGCGCCTGACGCACCTCGTCGTGCATTTGCACGTTGAAACTGTTGAGCCGGTCGGGTCGATTGAGCGTGAGGCGGGCGATCCCGTCCGCCAGCCCGAACTGAATGGTTTCGTATGCGGCCATCGGCTCAGGTCTCGTCGTAGGTCAGTTCGATTTCAGAGGTTGTCGCACGCGACTGGCAGGCGAGGATGAAGCCCTGCCGCAGCTCCCAATCCTCGAGCGCGTAGTTTTCGGCCATTTGCACTTCGCCGCGGACGAGTTTCGTTCGGCATGTCGAGCACACGCCCGCCTTGCAGGAGAACGGCAACTCGATGCCGGCACGCGCGGCGGCATCGAGGATCGATTCATCGTGGGTGCGCATCGGAAACGCGCGGCGGCGGCCGTCCATCACGAATGACACCATCGTCTGCGCAGCGCTCGGGCGCTCGCCGGCCGCGGGCCGAGTCGCGTCAACCTCGCGGGACTGCTCGGCCTGAATGCGAGCGTCGTCGACGCCGAGCCCGGCCAACGCGGACCGAACGTCCGCCGCGAGCGCATCCGGCCCGAACACGAAGTAGCTGCTGATCGCCGCCACATCGAACAGGCGCGAAGAGAGCGAGCGGATCTTCGCGCTGTCGAGCGTTCCGGAGAGCAGTTCCGCCTCATCCGACTCGCGATCCGTTACGACCCCGAGAGAAAGCCGCTCGAGATAGCGGTCCTTGAGTGCCAGCAACTGCTCCAGCTCGTCCGGGTGATCGCCAGCGCGGTGCCCGTAGAAGATCCACATGCGATCCTTAGGCGACTCCGCCATCACGCGGCTCACGAGAGCCAATGCCGGAGTGATGCCGCCATCCGCCGCGAATGCAACGCTCGTGCGCATCAGAAGCACTTGAAGTAGTCGAAGGGCTCGAGGCACTCCGTGCACCGGTAGTGGGCCTTGCACGGCGTGGAACCGAACTCACTCACCTTCTCCGTGGATTCGCTGCCGCACTTCGGGCAAGCCACGAACGGATCGCCGAGCAGCCTGCGCGGGCTCGACACGGCTTGCGCAGGCGGCGCAATTCCGAAAGCGGCGAGTTTCTGGCGCCCCTCGCGACTCAGCCAGTCGCTCGTCCACGGCGGCGAGAGCACGGTTTCGACCTGTGCGTCCTCATGCCCTGCGCGCAAGAGAGCGCGTCGAACGCTGCCTCGAATGACTTCGGTGGCCGGACAACCCGTGTATGTCGGCGTGAGCCCCACGTGCAGCTTGCCGTCGGCGTCCCATCGAACGAACCGAACGACTCCGAGATCGACGACGCTCAGCACTGGAATCTCCGGATCCGGAACGTCCGCCAACACGCGCCAGACAGCCGCCGCGCGTTCCGTCATCGGCTCATTCAGTGTCTCGACGATCACCATGAAGCACCCGGGTAAGTGCGGTAGAGAAACTGCATCTCGGCGAGCAGATAGCCCAGATGCTCGCTGTGGTCGCCGCGCTTCCCGTGCCAGGGGTAGCGAACGTCCGCTGGTCTCTCGAGAGTCGCCTCTCGCAGCACTTCCTCCACTCGCGCGGACCAGCGGGCCGCCAACTCCGCCAGCGACGGCGCGATTCCCGCGCTCGCCATCTCGTCGTCGACATCGTCCGCCGCGAAGAACTCCGGCGTGAAGCGCCACAGGTCATTGAGCGCGTCCTGCACACGACGATGACTCTCTTCCGTTCCGTCGCCGAGCCGCACGAGCCACGCGGAGCTGTAGCGCAGGTGATAGCGCGTTTCCTTCAGCGCCCGGGCCGCCACCTCGGCGAGCCGCGCGTCTTTCGAATGCTGAAGCGTGTCGTAGAGCTCGAGCTGGAAGGCATCGAGGAGAAACTGCCGCACGATCGTCCGGCCGAAATCGCCGTTCGGCTGTTCAACGAGTGCGAAATTCAGATAATCGGATTGATCCCGCGTCATCGCGAGGTCGTCTTCGCTGCGACCCCGCCCTTCGAGCTCGCCGGCGTATGTCAGCAGCAGACGCGCCTGCCCGATGAGATCCAACGAGAGGTTCGCAAGACCCAGGTCTTCTTCGAGTGCCGGCGAATGGCCCACCCATTCGCCCAGACGCTGACCCAGCACCAGGCTGGTGTCGGCAAGCCGCAGGACATAGCGAACGTGCGCGGTGCCGCTCACAGGTTCTTCACTTCGTCGGGAATCGCGTAGAACGTGGGATGGCGGTAGATCTTGTCTTTCGCGGGCTCGAACAGCGCCTCCGCATCTCCCGGATCCGAGGCGGTTACGTCAGTCGACCGGACGACCCAGACGCTCACGCCCTCCTGCCGTCGCGTGTAGACATCGCGCGCGTGCTCGATGGCCATGCGTGCATCGGTTGCGTGAACGCTGCCAACATGCTTGTGCTCGAGACCGGATCGCGCCCGGATAAACACTTCGAACAGAGGCCACTCGTTTGAAGCTGCGTTCATAGAACCTCACGCCGCCTGAGCGGCGCGCCTCTTCTGTTTCCCGGCGTGTGCAGTGGCTGCGTCACGCACCCACTGGCCCTCGTCCCAAGCCCGACGACGTGCTTCGAGGCGCTCCCGATTGCAGGGACCATTCCCCTTCAGCACGTTGTTGAACTCGCTCCAGTCGATGACGCCGAAGTCGTAGTGCCGGGTGGCGTCGTTCCACTTGAGCGCGGCGTCCGGGGCCTTCAGGCCGAGGAAATCCGCCTGCGGAACGGTCACGTCGACGAAGTGCTGGCGCAGCTCGTCGTTCGTGAATCGCTTGATCTTCCACCGCATCGACTGCGCGGTGTGCTTGGACTCCGCGTCGCTCGGCCCGAACATCATCAGCGACGGCCACCACCAGCGATTCAGCGCGTCCTGCGCCAGGCGCTTCTGTTCAGGCGTGCCCCGCGCAAGCGTCATCATGATCTCGAAGCCCTGACGCTGGTGGAAACTCTCCTCGCGGCAGATACGCACCATCGCCCGCGCGTACGGCCCGTACGAGCATCGGCAGATAGGGATCTGGTTCATGATCGCCGCGCCATCGACGAGCCAGCCAATCGCTCCGACGTCCGCCCAGGTCGGCGTCGGGTAGTTGAAGATGCTCGAGTACTTCGCAGTGCCGGCCAGGAGCTGCGCCATCATCTGATCGCGGGAAATTCCGAGCGTCTCGGCGGCACTGTAGAGATACATACCGTGGCCGCCCTCGTCCTGCACCTTGGCGATGAGCACGGATTTCCGGCGTAGCGACGGCGCGCGCGTGATCCAGTTGCCTTCGGGCAGCATGCCCACGATTTCCGAATGCGCGTGCTGGGAAATCTGCCGGATCAGCGTGTGCCGATAGGCATCCGGCATCCAATCCTTGGGTTCGATCTTCTCGTCCGCGTCCACGCGCGTCTGGAAACGAGCTTCCCGCGCGGACGTGTCGGCCGAGGCGACAGGCAGCGCATCCTTGCCGAGCGAATCGAGGCCCTGCGTGTACACACACTTCTCCAGCTTGGATCAGCGGTCCGCAATGTGACACACAACGCGTACGTTCACAATGTTTTGTGTGTCACAATCCCCGCCATGTCGGATCGCCTGGAAAAAGCCACCCAAACGCTGCTCGCCCGCTTTCATCGGCAGCGTCCCGTTAGAAGCGGGTCGCTGCTCATCACTGTGCTGGGCGACTCCATCGCTCCGCGCGGCGGGGCGGTCACGCTTGGGAGCCTGATTCGCCTTGCCACGCCGTTCAGGTTGCCGGAAAGGCTGGTGCGTACGTCCGTCGGCCGCCTCTCTCAGGACGGCTGGCTCTCTTACAACCGCGAAGGCCGGCAGAGCGAATACTTCCTGACCGACCACGGCCGCAAGCGCTTTGCCGAAGCCACGGCTCGTATCTACCGTGAGGCCACGCAGAGCTGGGACCGAAACTGGACGCTGCTCTTCCTGCCGCCGGGTAGCGGGCTGAAGGAATTGCGCGAAGAGCTGCTTTGGCTCGGTTTCGGTCAGGTGCGCCCCGGCGTGCTCGCGCACCCGAGCCGCGGCGTCGAAGACACCCGCGAGCAATTGGCCGGGCTAGGCTCAAAGGCGAAGGTCATTCTGCTGAGCGCGGAGAGTGAAGGCGACGAAGCGGACCGCGCGCTGATCGATGCCGGCTGGGATCTCGCGGAGCTCGCCCGCAGCTACCGGCGCTTCGTCGACACCTTTACCCCTGTACGGGAGAGTCTCGCCGCCGGATCGGCACCGCCCTCGGAAACAGCGTTCGTCATCCGCACGCTGCTGATCCATGAGTATCGCAAGATCCACCTGCGCGACCCTTTGCTACCGCATTCCCTGCTGCCCGCTGACTGGATCGGCACCCATGCCTACGAGCTGTGCCGCTCGCTCTATCGCGCAGTGTTTGTCGCCGCCGATCAGTACGTCTCCGCCGCGGCGGAAACACTTGCCGGCAAACTCGAGCGGCCGTCCCGCCAGACCTATCGTCGGTTTGGCGGTCTTGACGACACCGGCACATCCGCCGACTGAGCGGCGATCTACCTCACGGGCAAGGGCACGTCGTGGAATAGCGCGTCCACCTCGGACTGCGTGCGCGCACCGCTGGCCCGATCCACGAGCTTGCGGTTGAGATGCGGAGCCAGCAGGCTGAGGAAGTCGTACATGTAACGCCTTAGAAGCGTGTCGCGCGCATAGCCGATCCAGGTCGTATGCACGGGGAAGAGGTGCGAAGCATCGATGGAAACGAGATCGGCATCCGGTCCATTCGCATCGAGCGCCATGTCGGCAATGATCCCGACGCCGAGCCCGAGGCGCACGTAGGTTTTGATCACGTCGGCATCGCGCGCGGTCAGCGCGATATCCGGACGCAGCCCCGCCTCCGCGAAAATATCGTTGAGTGAAGACGGCCCCGTGAAACTGAACACGTAGGTGACGATCGGAAATGCCGCGATCTGCTTCAGGGTCGGCTTCTCGACCTTCGCCAACGGATGCGAAGCCGGCACGATGATGCGCCTGTGCCAGCGGTAGCACGGCAGCAGCACATAGTGGCTGAACAGGCTCGTCGCGCCAGTGGCAATCGCAAGGTCAATGCGATTCGTGTGCGCCATCTCGGCAATCTGCTCCGACGTTCCCTGATGCAGATGGAACTGCACGTTGGGATAACGCGCACGAAACTCGCGAATCACAGATGGCAGAACGTACCGCGCCTGCGTGTGCGTGGTACCGATCGACAGCGTTCCCTTGTTCTCATCCTTGAACTCCGCGGACACGCCCTTGATGTTCGCGGCTTCGCGCAGGATGCGCATCGCGCACTGGACCACGCGCTCGCCGGGCGGCGTGATCTTCGCGAGTGTCCTGCCGCTCCTCACGAAGATGTTGAAGCCCAGCTCGTCCTCGAGCAGCCTCAGCTGTTTGCTGACAGCCGGCTGGGTGGTGCAGAGCTTCGAGGCGGCGGCCGTTATGTTGAGATCGTTCTGCGCGACGGCTGCCAGGAATCGCAATTGCTGTAGTTTCATTTGGGCGCGAGTCTAGCCACGCCCGGGTTATCAAATCGGTGTCGCCGGGGTGACAAACCAGTCACCCCGACGGCCCGCTGCTCACTTGCTGTTGGACGCCGTGATCTGGTCCAGCACACCGCCGTCGGAGAAGTGGACCTTCGTCACGTTCTCCCAGCCGCCAAACCGGCTCTCGATGCTGACCAGCTTGATGTCGGGGAACTGCGCTTTGTAGCGGGCCGCGACGGCCGGGTTGTGAACCCGATTGAAGCCCTTCGCCAGAATTTCCTGTCCCGCATCGCTGTAGAGGAACCGCAGATAGGCGGTAGCGACTTCGCGCGTACCGTGGCGATCCACCACCTTGTCGACGACGGCGACGGGGAAGTCCGCCTGGACACTGAGGGAGGGATACACGATCTCCAGCCCGCTCTTCTCGTACTCGCGTCGAATGGAGCTCACCTCCGACTCGAAGGTCACGAGCACATCGCCGATCTGCCGCTCCACGAAGGTCGTGGTCGCCCCGCGACCTCCGGTATCGAACACCGGCACGTTCTTCAGAACCGCCGCGACGAACGCCCTCGCCTTCGCATCGTTGTCGGCGTTCTTGCTGAGCGCATACGCATAGGCAGCGAGGTACGTGTAGCGTCCATTGCCGGAGGTCTTGGGGTTCGGAAACACCGACTGCACGCCTGCTTTCGCGAGATCGTCCCAGTCCTTCACCTTCTTGGGATTGCCCGCCCGCACCAGGAACACCGGCAGCGAGTAGTACGGTGACGCTTCGTTCGGCAGGCGCTTCTGCCACCCCTTCGCGACGAGCCCCGTCGTTTCGAGGAAGGTGATGTCGGTGACCTGGTTGAAGGTGACGACGTCGGCCTGAAGACCTTCCGCCACCGCTCGCGCTTGCTTGGACGACCCACCGTGCGACTGCCGGATCTCCACCTGCTGCCCGGTCTTCGCCTGCCACTGCGCCTGGAACGCGGGATTCACCTCGGTGAAGAGCTCGCGAGCGACGTCATACGACGCGTTCAGCAGCTCGACTTTCTTTGGCGCTTGCGCCTGGGCCGCGCTGGCTGCGAGCAACACACCGGCCAGCAAAAACGGGAGACTCTTCACGGGCGATACTCCGGGCAGGTTACTTTCTGGGATCGCGATCTTTGCGAACGCGCCGGCCGCGCGCAAATCAGTTTTTGGCATCAGGTCAGACGTGGCCGTTGCGTTTCAGGGTTACACTGCAGTCACATCACGTTTGCTTATCTCCTGAGAACCTTGAGCACGCAGCCCGGCTGGCAGTTCTGGATCGATCGCGGCGGGACGTTCACCGATGTCGTCGCGCGCCGCCCGAATGGCTCGCTCGTCACGCACAAGCTGCTCTCCGAGAACCCGCAACGATACGAAGATGCCGCGCTTCAGGGCATTCGCGAAGCGATGGGCATTGCGGATGGCGCGCCGCTGCCGGGCGGCGAGATCGAGGCCGTGAAGATGGGCACCACGGTGGCCACCAATGCGCTGCTCGAGCGCAAAGGCGATCGCACGCTGCTCGCCATCACCCGCGGGTTCGCGGACGCGTTGCGCATCGGCGACCAGAAACGGCCTCGCCTCTTCGATCGTCACATCGTGTTGCCGTCGCAGCTCTACGAGCGAGTGATCGAAGTCGAAGAACGGGTCACGGCATTGGGTGGCGTGCGAATCGCGCTGGATGCGGCGCAAGCGCGCCGCGCGCTCGAGAATGCTTTCGCGGACGGCATTCATTCCGTGGCAATCGTTCTGATGCACGGCTACCGGTATCCCGCGCACGAACAGCAACTGGCGGCGATCGCGCGGGATGTCGGCTTCACTCGCGTCTCGACGAGTCACGAAGCCAGTCGCCTGATGAAGCTCATCGGCCGTGGCGACACGACCGTCGTCGATGCATATGTGTCGCCCATTCTTCGCCGCCGCGTTGACGCGCTCGCTCGCGCACTGGGCCCGCAAGTGCGCCTCTCCTTCATGCAATCGAACGGTGGCCTGGCCGCCGCCAGCGCGTTCCAGGGCAAGGACGCGATTCTCTCCGGTCCCGCTGGCGGAATCGTCGGCATGGCGCGCGCGGCCACGCAGGCCGGCTTCGATCGCGTGATCGGCTTCGATATGGGCGGCACGTCGACCGACGTCTCGCACTATGCCGGCCAATACGAACGTTCCTACGAAACCGTGATCGCCGGCGTGCGACTGCGCGCGCCCATGATGAACATCCACACGATCGCCGCAGGCGGCGGCTCGATCTGTCGCTTCGACGGCGCCCGTTTCCGCGTCGGCCCGGAGTCCGCAGGCGCGGATCCAGGCCCGGCGTGCTACCGCCGCGGCGGCCCACTGACCGTCACCGACTGCAACGTGATGGTCGGCAAGCTGCAACCCGCGTTCTTTCCCGCCGTATTCGGCGCGAGCGGCACCGAGCCACTCGACTCGAGCGTCGTCATCGAACGCTTCGAAGCACTCGCCGCGCAGATCGAGCGCGAGACTACGCGGCGCCTCACACCCGTGGAAATCGCACACGGTTTCCTCGCCATCGCGGTGGACAATGTTGCGAATGCCATCAAGCAGATTTCGATAGCGCGCGGCTATGACGTAACGACCTACACACTCGTCTGCTTCGGCGGAGCCGGCGGCCAGCACGCCTGCCTGGTTGCGGACGCGCTTGGCATGAAGCGTGTGCTGATTCACCCGCTCGCCGGTGTGCTATCGGCCTACGGCATCGGCCTCGCGGACGAGCGCTTGCTGCTCCAGCGAGCGCTCGAATCCATCCTCGAGCCCGCGTTGATGCCGCAGCTCGAACGGGCTTTCGGAGAGCTTCACGCAGAGGGTCACGCCGCGCTTGTGAGCCAGGGCGCCAGTCCCGGCACCATTCGAGCGGAGCGACGTGTCAGCCTGAAGTACAAAGGGACCGACACCGCGCTGGAGATCCGCTTCGCGCCGGAACTCACACTGCGCGAGTCGTTCGAAGCCACCTACCGCCAGCGTTTCGCCTTCATCGTTCCCGACACGCCGCTAGTCGTCGAGTCGATCACGCTCGAGCTGATCGCCTCGCCAGGCGCGCCCGAGCCCAACGCCACCCGCGTGCAGGCCTCGCCCAGCATCGGCCATCGCGAGCCTGCTGATGGCCGCGAAGTCCCGCACGCCGCGGCTGACGCGCAGCCCGTCACTCGCGTAACCGCCTTCATGACGGGCCGCACTCACGACACGCCCGTCTTCAACCGCGACACCCTCGGCGCACACACGCAGATCGTGGGCCCCGCGATCCTCTTCGATCGCACGTCCACCACCGTCGTCGAGCCCGGCTGGCAGGCCACGGTAAACAGCAGCGGCGATCTCATCCTCGAACGCGTCGAAGCGCTGCCTGCGCGAACAGCCGCGGGCACGGACGCAGACCCGGTCCGTCTCGAAATCTTCAACAACCTCTTCATGTCGATCGCCGAACAGATGGGCGTCGCCCTCCAGAGCACGGCGTACTCCGTGAACATCAAGGAGCGCCTCGACTTCTCCTGCGCCCTGTTCGACCCCCACGGCGCGCTGATCGCCAACGCACCTCACATGCCCGTCCACCTCGGCTCGATGGGCGAAAGCGTCCGCTCCATCCTCCGCGCCCGCGGCGACACGCGCGACGGTCGCGGCATCCGCGAAGGCGATGTGTACGCCCTCAACAATCCCTACGACGGCGGCACGCACCTCCCCGACGTAACGGTCGTGATGCCCGTCTTCGACACCGGCGGAAAAACAATCCTCTTCCACGTGGCCGCGCGCGGCCATCATGCCGACATTGGCGGCCTGACACCCGGCTCGATGCCCCCCGACAGCAAGACACTCGCCGACGAGGGCATCCTCATCGACAACTTCCTGCTTGTCGAAGCAGGCGCATTCCGCGAGAAGGAGTTCAGGCAGCTGCTGTCGCAGGGTCCAGTCCCCGCGCGAAACATCACGCAGAACCTCGGCGACATCAAAGCCCAGGTAGCCGCCTGCGCAAGAGGCGCGCACGAGTTGCGCCGAATCGTCGGCGAACACACCCGCGAAGTCGTCCTTGCCTACATGCACCACGTGCGCATGAACGCTGCCGAATCCGTACGCCGAATGATCGGCCGTCTCGAAAACGGCTCGTTCACCTGCGAATCCGACGACGGCGCGAAAATCTCGGTCGACATCCGCATCAACCCAACCGATCGCACCGCCCGCATCAGCTTCGAAGGCACGAGCGCGCAACAACCGAACAACTTCAACGCACCGTCTTCCATCACGCGCGCCGCCACACTGTATGTCGTGCGTTCCCTGGTAGACGACGACATCCCAATGAACGAAGGCTGCCTCGAACCGATAGAGCTCATCATCCCGAAAGGCTCGATGCTGGCCCCACAACCTCCCGGAGCCGTCGTCGCCGGCAACGTGGAAACCAGCCAACTCGTCACCGACGCCCTCTTCGCCGCCACCGGCCAGCTCGCCGCCTGCCAGGGCACGATGAACAACTTCACCTTCGGCAACGAAACCCACCAGTACTACGAGACCATCAGCGGCGGCTCCGGCGCCGGCCCCGGCTTCGAAGGCACCTCGGCCGTCCAGACCCACATGACCAACAGCCGCCTCACCGACCCCGAAGTCCTCGAATGGCGCTTCCCGGTACTCGTGGAAAGCTTCGAGATCCGCAAAAACTCCGGCGGCGAAGGCCGCTGGCGCGGCGGCGATGGAGTGATACGAAAAGTCCGCTTCCTCGAACCCATGACCGCCTCGATCCTCTCGAACCGAAGACGAGTCGCACCTTTCGGCCTCAACGGAGGCGGCGCAGCCGCCACGGGCCGCAACTACGTAGAACGAGCGAACGGAACGATGGAAGAACTGCCGGCGCGTGCATCAGTACAGATGAATACCGGCGACGCATTCGTAATCGAAACACCCGGCGGCGGAGGCTACGGAAAGAAACTGAGCGATTGACGCGAAGCCTCAAGGGCGGGGCAGAGAAAAACGAAGCGAGTAACGCGAAAACCCAAAAGGCAGCGTCTCGCGACTCCGCCGATTCGCTCTCAGCAAGAGCTACATCGAAGCAACAACACCACCATCGACGTGCAACACAGTGCCACTGACGAACGAAGCCTGCCGACTCAACAAGAACGCGATGGCGTTGTCGTTATCTTCCTCAGCCCCAAGACGCCGCAAAGGAATCGTCCGAGCACGCCGCTCATACTCCTCACGAGCGACGATCCCAACCGCCCCAGGCGTAGGCACAGAAGCCGGCGCAACCGCATTCACCCGCACATTGCGCGGCCCGAGTTCCGCAGCGAGAGTGTGGGTAATGCCCACAATCGCTGCTTTGATGGAGCTGTAAATCGAAGTATTCGGATACCCGCGATACGCCACAGGCGACGCCATGTTCACGATGCTCCCGCCGCGCTCGCAGTCATAGTGTGCGAGCAGCGCCTGAGTGCCCCACACCACACCCTTGAGCCCAACGTTCACCATCTTCTCGAACGTTTCCTCGGTAACGTCCTCAACCTTCTCGTAACGCAAATGCGCGGCATTGTTGACCACCGCATCGATGCGCCCGCCAACCTTCGCAAACGTGGCCGCCGCGTCGAGAACCGAAGCCCGCTTCCCGTAGTCACCCGGATACGAGTAAGCCTGCCCACCCGCCTCCTTCACGAGCTGCGCCGTCTCATCGCAGGTAGTGGCGTCGATATCGCCCACCGCGACAACGGCCCCGCACTTCGAAAGATGTCGCGCCACCGAGCGCCCGAGCCCACGCCCCGCGCCGGAAATGAAAATGTACTGAGAAGAAAGATCCGGATACATCGGCGCACCTCAGCCCATGCCAAACAGTTTCGCGACGTAGTGACTGTCCATGTACTCGCGAATGGCGAAAATCTTCCCATCCTTCACTTCGACCGCCCACGCGTAACGATTGTCATAGGTGCGCCCATCCGCAAGCTTCCCCAGCCCCTCGGACTCGCACATCACGAGCGGCCCCCTGGAAACGATGGTTTTGACAGTGGTCTTCGGATCGCCCGGCGCAAACATGCCGCGCACCGGCCCCAGGAAATCGTCGCAAACGCCCTTCTTCCCGTGATAGGTACCGGCGCCGGGAATGTCTTTCACCTGCGGCGTCCAGGTGACCTCGTCGTGAAGCGTCTGCCGTATCGCCTCGAGATCCCCCGTGCTCAGAATCCGGAAGAATTCGAGCACCGTACGCTCGTTATCGGTATCGCCGCTGACCATCGGAATCTCCCCCCTCTGACATGCGGCTACTCTAACCGCGCGCACCGCCAGACCTTCGCACGGAAACACTCTGCCCGTCACGCGAACGATGCCGCCACCCGCCCGCCGCACCCCCCACCGCCTCTCGATGGCCGGCGCCATGCAATGCTAGGCTGCCGCGCAATTCGAGGGGGAAGACATGCCAGCCAGCGATATCGTCGTCATCGGTTCGGGCCACAACGGCCTCGTTGCAGCGGCTTACCTGGCCGCGGCCGGCAAGAAAATCACGGTGCTGGAGCGCAATGAGTGGTTCGGCGGCGGCGTCGTCACCCGCGAGCTGACCGTGCCCGGCTTCCGCCACGACCAGCATTCGATGGCGCACATTTTCATCCACGCGAACCCGTTGCTGGCGAACGACGAGCTCGGCCTGAAGAGCAAATACGGCCTGAAATACGTCTTCCCGGAGCTGCCGATGATGTCGGTGTTCGAGGATGGCACGACACTCGGCCTCTACCGGGACCGCGAGCGCACCTGCGCGGAAATCGCGAAGTTCTCGAAGAAGGACGCGGACAGCTACCGCAAGCTCGCGGACCAGGCCGCCGCGATGCTGCCGATGATCGTGGCCACGCTCTACTCGGCACCGATGCCGATGGGCGCATCGACCGCCATGATGGATCAGAGCCGCGAAGGTCGGCAGATCTGGAAGCTCACCCAGATGAGCACGCATGACGTGCTCACGCACTGGTTCGAGAACGAGAAAGTGCGCATGCACTTCGCGCGCGTCGCCGGCGAAAACCTCGTGTCGCCGGACGAGAAAGCCACCGGCATCGGCACGTTCGTGTTCGTCGGCTTCCTCGAAGCCTACGGAATCGGCGTGCCCCTCGGCGGCAGCGGCAAGCTGACGGACGCGCTCATCGCCTGCATCAAGGACAAGGGCGGCGAAGTGCTCTCCGGCGTCGACGTCGAGAGCGTGATCGTCAAACAGGGCCGCGCCGTCGGCGCGCGCACCCAGGACGGCCGCGAGTTCACCGCGAAGGACGCCGTCATCGGCGCCATCCATCCCCACCACCTCGGCCGCATGGTTGCCGGCATTGAAGAATCCATCGTGCGCGACGCCGAGGCGACGGAAGTTTCGCCCGTCGCCTGCATCACCGTGCACGCGGCGCTCAACGGCCCGCTGAAGTTCAAAGCGGGCGATCACGTTCGCGCCGTGATGATCGAGCTGCTGCCGAACCGCTACGAGCAGCTGCGCCGCTCGTTCGACGACATGCGCTACGGCGGCTTCTCGAGGTACCCGCTCGTCGGCCTCGGCTCGCTCACCATGTTCGATCCGTCGCGCGTGCCTGCCGGCAAGGCAACGATGCACGCGTGGGACTACGTGCCGTACGAGCGCCTCGATGGCCGTTCGTGGGATGAGACCAAGCGCGAATATGCGGACTCGGTGATCCGGCACATGGGGCGCTTCATCGACGGCCTGCCCGAGAACATCATCGAGTATCACTGCGACAGTCCGGTCGACATGGAGCGCACCTCGCCGAGCTTCCATCGCGGCGACCTGCACGGCATCGCGACCACCAGCTATCAATCCGGCGCGCATCGTCCGACCCCCGAGCTCGGGCAAATGTCCGTGCCCGGTGTCGAGCGGCTCTACCTCGTCGGACCTTTCCAGCATCCGGGCGGTGGCGTGTTCGGCGCGGGCCGCGCGGCGGCGCTGCGCGCCTTCGACGATCTGGGGATCAGCTATCCGTGAAGCTTTACGGCGCCGACAACAAGGAGCTCATGACCGTGACCGCCATCGAGCGCCAGGGGAATGAGCTCGTCATCAAGGGCAAGATCTTCGGCACCATGCCGATGACGGCCAAACTGCGACCCGCCGAGGCGCGCAGCGCGCTCAAGCTGCTGGGATTCCGGAAGGCGCTGTTCGTGCTCTCACTGCTGTTCCGGCGCGGTTGACGGCCGCGCTGGAACGCTGCCGCGCATCGGCTATCGGTTCGTCGGGTCGATTGCCCCGCCGCGAGCAACCGCGACTCGCCCTGTCGCTGCTCGCGGCGTGAGGAGTCCGTCGCCTGCGCGCGCTTGCGCTCGAGCTGTGATCCCGGCACGCTGACCGCATGACAGGCCATGCCGCGCAGACGGCCCTTCCCTTCCTCGAGGCACTCCTGCGACTCCTGATGGCCTTCGCCTGCGGCGCCGTCATCGGGCTCAATCGCGAGTTTCACCGCAAGTCGGCGGGCTTCCGGACCTTCGCGCTGGTCAGCACGGGCTCGGCCATCGTCGTCATCGTCATGCAAGGCAGTGGCGGGCCGGATGCGGTGAGCCGTGTCATCCAGGGCATCCTGACGGGCATCGGCTTCCTCGGCGCCGGCGTCATCTTCCGCCGCGAGACGCCCAGCAAGGTCTCCGGGCTCACGACCGCGGCGGCGGTGTGGCTGACGGCCGGGCTCGGCGTCGCGTCGGGGCTCGGCCAGTACCCGGTGGCCATCGCCGGCACGGTGATCAGCCTGTTGCTGCTGCTACTCGGTGGGCCTTTCGAGCGACTGATCACCGGAAACCGCAAAAAGAACGGGCCGGAACCGGGCGAAGGGCCCGAGGACGCACCCTAACCGCGCGTCCCGCGCGCCGTCCGCCGCAAAACCGGAACGATTTCGCGGAGGCGGCCAAGTCATTGATGTTATTGTTCGCGCCCTCATAGGTAGACGCCTACCCATCCACACTTTCGGAAGGATCGCATGGTCGCCAAGGTCATCGACGGCAAGCAGGTTGCGGCGAGCATTCGGCAGGAATGCCGGGAGCGCGTGGAGGCCTTGCGTCAGAAGACCGGAGTGACACCGGGCCTCGCCGTCATCCTCGTGGGCAACAACCCGGCGTCGGCGATTTATGTCGCGAACAAGGTGCGGGCCTGCGCCGAGGTCGGCATCCAGTCCTCGCGCAAAGAGCTGCCGGCGACCATCGATACCGATTCGCTCGTCAAGGAGATCGACCTCCTGAGCCGCGACCCGGCGATCCACGGCATCCTCGTCCAGCTTCCGCTCCCGCCGCACATCGACATGCCTCGCGTGTTGAGCTCGATTGCGCAGGAGAAGGACGTCGACGGCTTCCACCTCTACAACGTCGGCGGCCTCGTCGCCGGCAACACCGTATTCCCGCCGTGTACGCCGTATGGCGTCGTGCGCATCCTCGAGTTCGAAAAGATCCCCGTCGAGGGCCGCAACGTCGTGGTGGTCGGCGCCAGCAATATCGTCGGCAAGCCGATGGCGCTCATGCTCATGCAGCGTGAGGCGACGGTGAGCATCTGCCACGCGAAGACCGTGGATCTCGCGCAGTACACGATTCTTGCGGACATCCTGGTCGTTGCCGCCGGCAAGCCGAACCTGATCCTGCCGCAGATGGTGAAGACCGGCGCGGTGGTCATCGACGTCGGCATCAATCGCCTGCCGAACGGCAAGATCACGGGTGACGTGGATTTCGAAGGCGTGAAACAGAAAGCGTCCTACATCACCCCCGTGCCGGGCGGTGTCGGCCCGATGACGGTGACGATGCTGCTCGTCAACACCATCACGTCGGCGGAACGTGCCGCCGGCCTCCGGCAGACCGGAATTCCGGAACCCGCCTGATCCGCGTCAGCGCCTGACGCCACCTCGCAACAACGAGCCGCACGCCATGCGGCCAGCTTCTCGGCTGGCACCCGAGCGGGGCGCGCCCGTGTAAAATGCGCGCCCGGGCGTTAGCGACGCGCCCAGGCAGGCGGCAAAAACCACGCTTTTTGTCGCCGTTAACCGTGTAGGGTCTCGAGAAAATCGTCAGGAGACGGTTTTTTCCAATCAAAGCAGAGAAACCATCGTGAGCTCCACGCTGCGCGAGCAATTGCTCAAAGCCGGCCTCGTCACCGAGAAACAAGTGAAGGCGGTCGAACAGCCGCCGCAGAAGCCGAAGCCGCAAGCGAGGAAGCAGCCTCCTCCGGTTTCCGAACAGAGACTCGCCGCCGAGCAGGCCCAGGCCGCGAAGGCCGCGCGCGATGCGCAGCTGAACAAGCAGCGCCAGCAGGCCGCGGACGCCAAGGCGCGCGCGCTCGAGATCAAGGCGCTCGTCGAGCAGAACAAGCTGCCCAAGAAGCTCGAGAGCGAGGATCGTTTCAATTTCGTTGCGGGCAAGAAGCTGCGCTTCATCCTCGTCGACCCGGCGATACGCGAGGGGTTGAACAAAGGCGCCCTCTTCATCATCCGCTACGACGGCAAGAGCGAAGTGGTGCCGGCCGAGATCGCCGCGAAAATTCGCGAGCGTGACGAGCGCGCGGTCGTGAAGCTCGGGAGCGGCGAAACCCCGGTCGACGAGAACGACCCGTACAAGGACTTCGTCGTACCCGATGACCTGAAGTGGTGACGACGCGGCAGTGAAAATCACTGACGTCACACTCGATCCATCGAGCGGCAGCCCTGCCGCGATCGCCGAATGGGCTCAGCTCGGCAGCGGAAGCCCGATCGCCGGGCGGCTGAGGACAGCCGCCGGCTGGGCGAAGCGCCCTTTTATCTCGTAGCCGCCCGGCGATTGAGGGCCTCCTGTCGGTCATGCGCCAGCCGCGCGCAAGTACCATTCGTCGGGTAGAATGCCGCCCGCCGCGGACCGCCCCCCGGGGCGCTCCACGCCGCGCCGGGCACCGAAACGCGCCGTCATCGCGCGAGCGCCGCCCGGCCTGGCCCCAGGGCTAGCAAATACCCAAGCCGTCCCCACCCGGCGCCGCTGGCGCCAGCGGGCTGGACGCGCCGTTTCCGACGATCTATCGATACTGGAATCACATGCTGTCGACCTCCAACGTAGCCATTCAATTCGGCGCGAAGCCGCTCTTCGAAAACGTCACCGTCAAGTTCTCGGACGGCAACCGCTACGGCCTCATCGGCGCGAACGGCAGCGGCAAGTCCACGCTCATGAAGGTGCTGGCCGGCGAGCTCGACTCGAGCGTCGGCGACGTGATGCTCCAGAACGGGCTGCGCCTGGGCAAGCTCAACCAGAACCAGTTCGCGTACGAAGACGAACGTGTGCTCGACGTCGTGATGCAAGGCCACGTCGAGATGTGGAAGGCGATGACGGAGCGCGACCGCATTTATGCGAGCGCCGAAGCTTCGGACGCGGACTACATGCGCGCCGCGGAGCTGGAAGAGAAGTTCGCATCCTACGGCGGCTACGACGCCGAATCGCGCGCCGGCAGCGTCCTGTCGGACGCGGGCGTACCGGAGTCCCTGCACAACGGCCCGATGCGCGAGGTGGCGCCGGGCCTCAAGCTGCGCGTGCTGCTCGCCCAGGCGCTCTTCTCGCGGCCCGACGTGCTGCTGCTCGATGAGCCGACCAACAACCTCGACATCAATTCGATTCGCTGGCTCGAAGGCGTGCTGAACAACTACGACGCCACGATGATCATCATCAGCCACGACCGGCACTTCCTGAACCAGGTGTGCACGCACATCGCGGACCTGGACTTCCAGCAGCTGAAGATCTACCCGGGCAACTACGACGACTTCATGCTCGCCTCCATGCAGGCGCGCGAGCGCGTGGAAGCCTCGAATGCCAAGGCGAAGGATCGCATCTCGGACCTGCAGGAGTTCGTGCGGCGCTTCTCCGCGAATGCGTCGAAGGCGCGCCAGGCGACCTCGCGCAAGAAGCTGCTGGAGAAGATCAAGATCGAGGAGATCAAGCCGTCCTCGCGCCAGAACCCGTACATCCGCTTCGAGCAGACCAAGAAGCTGTACCGCTCGGCGGTGAACGTCGTCGACGTCACGTTCGCCTATCCCGGCTCCGACGTGAAAGTGCTCGACAACGTGAGCATCCAGATCGAGGCGGGCGAACGCATCGCCATCATCGGGCCGAACGGCATCGGCAAGACGACGCTCATGCGGCTGCTCGCGCGCGACCTCAAGCCGGGCTCGGGCGAGATCAACTGGGTCGAGAACGCGGAGATCGGCTACCTCCCGCAGGATCCGCAGGCGGAGTTCGCCGAGAAGGTCGATCTTCTCACCTGGATGTCCGAGTGGACCGGCAAGGCCGATGACGACCTCATCGTGCGTGCCACACTGGGTCGGCTGCTGTTCTCGGGCGACGAGACGAAGAAGTCGGTGCACGTGCTGTCGGGCGGCGAAAAGAACCGCATGCTCTACGGCAAACTCATGCTCTCGCGGCCGAACGTGCTGGTGATGGACGAGCCGACCAACCACATGGACATGGAGACCATCGAATCGCTGCAGATCGGGCTCGAGAAGTTTCCGGGCACCCTGGTCTTCGTGTCGCACGATCGCGAGTTCGTGAACGGGCTTGCGTCGCGCATCATCGAGCTGAAGCCGGGCGGCAAGATTGCGGACTTCAAAGGCAGTTACGACGAGTATCTGCGGTCGCAGGGTGTTGAGGTTTAAAGCTTCGCGCGTCCGCACCGCCGCGCGCGCCGGCGCTGGCGCCCTCCTTCTTAGCCGCCCGGCGATCGAGGGCCTCTTCAGCAGCTAGCGCCGAACAGCAAGCACCCCATCCCCATTCAACTCGGTTGAAAACCCGGCCTTCCGAAGGCGCGACGCCACCTCGTTAGGCACGTCCCTTCCCGAAGTCAGCTTGTTCGGCGTCCCGGTGTAGTGAAACAACCGCCCCCGGCGCCGGATCACACGAGCCAGCTCGTCGTAAAACTTCTGCGAGTAAAGCTCGCCGGCAATCCCGAATCGCGGCGGGTCGTGCAGGATCGCCTCGATCGACGCGGCCGGAATCGCCGCGATCTCCTGCGCCACATCGCCCTGAGTCAGCGTCAGCGCGGGATCCGCCGCCGGCGACCAGGGGTTCAGGCTACGCAGCCAGATGACACTCGGGTTCTTCTCGAACGACAACACATGACTCGCGTGCCCGCGCAGGCACCACGCCGCGAAGTACCCAAGCCCGCCGCAGGTATCCAGCACGCGCTTGCCACGCGGCTGGATCAGCGCCACTTTGCGCTCCGCATCCGCATACGGTGACACCTTCGCCGACGGCAGCATCTTGATGCCGTCGATCTCGAAGGTCGGCGGCCCCCATTCCGTCGGCACGAGCTTGATCAGCCCGCCCGCATACCGGGACACCGGCTCGAAAGCGCCCTCGGACCAGTGATAGATCGTCCGCTCCTTACAGGTTTTGAGGTACGGATAAGCCGCCCCCTTCCACACCCACTCCGACTCGCCGAGTTCGACGCGGACGGTAGAGCGCCCCAGATCCAGCGAACAGTCGAGCGCAGTCGAGCCGGCGTGCCGGGCGGCAAGCAGCGCCTCGTGGATCTCGAGCGTGATGAGGGGCCATAGAATGGGAGATTGCATGGGCCGCGCATTGTAGACGGGAGGGATCGTGACACTGCAGGACATCATTTCCGGCGCGGCTCCAGTGCCGCTGCTTCACATCGGCGGGGACGTCGCGCTCACTCGCGAAATTCAGACGCGGCTCGGCGAAATCGGCCTTCTCGATCCGCCCGCGGACGGCCAGTTCGGGCCGGTCTCGCAGTGGGCCATGGGCCAGTTTCTGAAGCAGGCCCACCTCGCCGCCAAGGTAGCGGTGGATGCGGAAGTCGCTCGCGCCCTCCTCGACGACGATGCCGAGGATCTCTTCCCGCTGAAGACGACCAACACCCTCGCCGGCCGCCTCGTGCAGGCGCTGCGGTCCAAGGGCCACTGGATCAGCCGCCACCCGGACTGCGTCAACATCGTCTACGTCGAGGGCATGGACGACGACGGCAAGCCCAACGACAACGCGCCGAACGTGTTCAACGACCTGCGCCTCCTGCTGCGGATCAACCGTTCAGGCAACCCCGCTATCGCCAACGGATGGGAAGGCACCACCGAGCCGGGGATGTTCTTCGAGATGAAGCCCGAGACTTCGCTCGGCGTCGCGCGCATCGCGTTCGGCCAGTACAAGTCGTGGGTCGTGGGCACGCACAAGCCCAACTCGAAATCCGCGCACGAAGCGCTCGTGCAGGCCGCGGCCATCGATATCTTTCGGGACCTCGACAAGAACTTCAATCGCACCGGCGACCAGCTCTTCAACGGCATCTTCGGCATCAATCAGCACTGGGGCTTCGACTTGCCGAAGACGGACGTGCGCAACGCGAGCGCCGGATGTCTCGTCGGCCGCACGAAGAAGGGCCATCGCGAGTTCATGGCCCTCGTGAAGGAAGACGCGAGATTTCAGGTGAGCCGTGGCTACCGCTTCATGACGGCCGTGCTGCCCGCGGCGGATGTCTGAGGACTCTTGCGCCACTCGCTCGGTGGCGCGCCCACGGCCTTTTTGAAGGCGCGGCTGAATGCGGCTTCGGGACTCGTAGCCGACGCGATTCGCGACCTCCGCAACGCTCTCCGTACTGCCGCGCAGCTGATTCGCCGCAAGCTGCATGCGCCAGTTCGTGAGGTATTCGATCGGCGGATGTCCGACGAACTGCGTGAAGCGCTCGGCCAGCACCGAGCGTGAGATGCCCGCTTCACGCGCCAGCGATTGCAGCGTCCACGCGCGCGCGGGGCTGCGATGAAGCGCGGCGAGCGCACGGCCGATCGGCTCATCGCGAAGACCGGCGAGCCAGTCGGTTTTCCTCCGGAGGCAGGCTTTCAAGATAGCGCCGGACCACGTGCAGGAACATGAGCTCGCTCAGCCGACCGAGCACACTCTCGCCGCCGATGCGTGGCCCCTTCGACTCCGCTAGCGCGAAGCGCACATAGGCGCTGAGCGTGCCATTGGCGTCATCGCTCACGCGAATCACGCGCGGCAAGGCGGTAAGCAGCGGGTTGAAAGGCCGCGCATCGCAGCCGAGGAAACCGCAGACGAAGCGAGTCGGTGGATTCGAAGCCGGCGCCGGCGCGCCCCGCGTCGTTCATCGCGCCGGTCGCCGCATCCGGCGGCATTGCATCCATCGAGATCGTGAACGGAAGGTGGCCCTCCGTTGGTCGACGATACATCGACATGTTCGGCTTCTTGCGCATGCCGGGCGTGCTCGTGAGCACGTGCGTGTCCCCATGCGGAAAGACAATGACGTCCCCTGCCGAAAGTTGGACCGGCGGCTCACCTTCGACGATCGCCCAGCACGACCCTTCGAGGATCACGTGATAGGAAATCATGTGCTCGGAGCCGGGAAAACATGGCGTGCACAACACTGCGCCCGAGCGGTGTCTCCGCGACCCACGGCTGCGCCGCATGGACGTCGAAGAAGACGGCGCCACTCAGACGCACCGCCCTCAGCACATCAGACAACGCATCCATCGAGGACCTCCGCGGACGGTGGAGCACGCGCGCCGGACGCGCGGTCATTCGCGAGAGGGCGATCGGTCATTAGACTGATTCGCACCCGCCCACGACGTCGGGCGATCTTACAAGGACCCCAGACATGGTGAATACAGCTCTCACCGGCCGCTGCTTCTGCGGCGAGGTGCAATTCGAAGTGACCGGCCAGCCCGCCGCCATGGGCTACTGCCATTGCAAGTCGTGCCGGACCTGGTCGGCGGGCCCCGTGAACGGCTTCAGCCTCTGGAACCCGGAAAACCTGCGCATCACGCACGGCGCCCAGAGCATCGCCGGCTTCGCGAAGAACCCGACCAGCAACCGCCAGTGGTGCACGAAGTGCGGCGGGCATCTGTTCACCGACCATCCGCACTGGAAGCTCGTGGACATCTACGCGGCATTGCTGCCGCAGCTGAAGTTCGAGCCCGGCGTGCACGTGCACTACCAGGAGACGGTGCTGCCGATTCGCGATGGGAAGCCGAAGTTCAAGGACATTCCGGCGGAAATGGGCGGCTCGGGCACGTTACTGCCTGAATAGCCCGCACCGCCGATTACTTCTCGTCGTCGTCATCAATGGCGGGAGCGTGCAAAGGACTGGATAGCAAAAGCAGAAGGCGCACGACGACCTGCCGAGATCGTGCGATTGACCGCCATGGCCTCAACTCTCGAATGGGCGGCCAGCGATCTATCGTGGCACGCAAAGTGCCCGCAGATGGCGAGCGCACTCCTGGCGGCCAATGACGAATCGGCGGAGGACGCGCACGGGTAGGTAAGTCCGGACGTTGCGGGGGTCGCTCCGGGGGACGGCCCTCGCCGCGGCTTTTGTGAATCTCGTACTTTCATAACGCTTGACGTTAATAACGCCACGCTTTAACATGCTGCCGTGATCCGATCCTTCAAGAGTAAAGACACCGAGGCCATATTCCTGGGTGAGTTCGTGAAGGGCATGGATGGCCAGATACAGCAGCGGGCGCGCGAGAAACTGAAGTATCTCGACGCTGCCGGCGATTTGCGCGACCTGATGATTCCGCCTTCCAACCGCCTCGAAGCGCTGAAAGGCGATCGGAAGGGCCAGTACAGCATTCGGATCAACCAGCAATGGCGCATCTGCTTTGGTTGGCACAACGGCGATGCTTCAGATGTGGAGATAACGGATTACCACTGACGGGTATGCCCGTGAGTACCGAACGGAGAAAACGACGATGGCAGCGAAACGACTTCGGCCGGTACACCCCGGCGACATTCTGGCCCATGACTTCATGGAGCCGTTCGAGCTGAGTGCTTACAAGCTCGCGAGGGAGCTTGGCGTGTCCGCTCCCTCGGTCAATGAGATCGTGCGCCGGCGCCGAGCCGTGACAGCGGAGATGGCGCTTCGCCTTTCCCGCTATTTCGGTACGACCGCGCAGCTCTGGCAGAACCTGCAGAGCCAGTACGACCTCGAGATTGCGAGTCTGAAGATCGGCAAGAAAGTCGAACGCAACATTCACCCGCTGGAGCGCCCGGACCTGACCGGACACGCGGCCTGAGGCCCTGAGTTCATACGCACTGGAATCGGGCTTGGGGTTTCGTATTTTCGCGCGCGCCGCGTGGACGCTTTTTGATCCGGAGGGACGCACCGTGAACATCCTGACAATCAAAACCGAGGCGGACTATCACGCCGCCCTAAATGAAAACGACATGAAGGGTGATCCCATGACGAAGCTCGTCGTGCGTCTACTGGCTGGCTTGGTCCAGTTGAGTGTCGTTGTTTATTGCGCGCTCCTTGCATGGCTTATGGGTGTGTGGATGGTAGACGACCACTGGGCCGCGCAGGCGAGGAACGTGGATTGGTATCGCACTGCTGGCCAGCGCCTTGCTTTGGGGCATTCTGGCAGCGGCCATCGTCGGCGTGGCGCTGCTGGTCGTCAATCGCGGACTTGCACGTTGGGATCTGGTTGTGCGCGGGACGACGCCCCCACGCATAGCTTTTCTTGGTGCAGCAGCAGTAGCCGTGGCGTCCCTCGCAGGAGCGATCCATTTTCTAGTGATCAAGCCTTTCATGTGAGGCGGACCGATATCCTGCCGCGCTCGCCTCAACCACCTCACACGAATCGAATCACGCTCGCAGGAACAGCGTGTAGCGGCTCGTCGCGACGATTCCACTGAGCGCTGCCAGGTTCCCATAGATGCGGGTCGGGTCTTTCAATTGGGGCTTCAGGAGTTCGTGCACCTTCTCGGCGAAAAATTGGTATCGCCGGAGGATCGTGTCGGCCCGGTCGGTGCTCGTCCGCGTAAATTGCCTGTAGCGAGTCCAATACTCCGTGGGCTTCGAGTCGTGCCTGCTCTTCTTGCCGAGAGCCAGCCCTGAGGCGCCAAAGGCGCGAGCCGCTTGGTTTGATGAGCAGATGGAGGCCGCCACCCGCCGCAAGCCTGTACGGCTTCTCGCCCGGCTTCGCGTTCTTCAGCTCTTTTTCCGTGAGCATGGGGGTATCGGAACTGGGGGTATCGACGCCTCGCCGGCATCCGGCACCCCCATGAGTACCCCCGCCACCAGTGCTAATCTGTCAATGGACAGCCTAGGACGGCGACATACAGAATCCCCTCGAAAACGCGAGGTTTTCGCACTTCCTGGGACACTCCGGGACGTGGGACGAGGAATTGGTGGGGTGGGAGGGAATCGAACCCTCGACCAGCGGATTAAAAGTCCGATGCTCTACCGACTGAGCTACCACCCCGACGGCTGCCGGGGCCGAGGCCCCTTTGCGGGGGCGCGCATGATACTACAGAGGCTTGTAGCGGGTAGGGTCAGGTAGACCGGCTGCGGCGAAGCCATCCCGGCGGATGCGGCAAGAGTCGCAGCGCCCGCAGGCGCGGCCTTCGGCGTCCGCCTGATAGCAGGAAACCGTGGCGGCGAAATCCACGCCCTGGCGGGCGCCCTCGCGCACGATATCGGCCTTGGAAAGCCGGATCAGCGGCGCGTGGATGTGGAACGAGGCGCCCTCCACGCCCGCCTTCGTGGCGCGCGTCGCAAGCGCCTCAAACGCCGCGATGAACTCGGGGCGGCAATCCGGGTATCCCGAATAGTCCACCGCGTTCACGCCCATGAATATGTCGCGGGCCCCGAGGACCTCGGCCCAGGCCAATGCCAGTGACAGCATCATCGTATTGCGCGCTGGCACGTAGGTCACGGGGATGCCGGTGGTGCCGTGCTCCGGCACGGCGATGGAGTCGTCGGTGAGGGCGGAGCCGCCGATGCCGGCGAGATCCACATTCATCACGCGATGATCGAGCGCACCGAGCGCCGCGGCGACACGCCTCGCGGCATCGAGCTCAGCGGAATGACGCTGCCCGTAGTGAACGGAAAGCGCGTAGCACTCGAACCCCTGTGAACGCGCTATCGCGAGCGTCGTCGCCGAATCGAGCCCACCGGAAAGAAGCACCACTGCCGCAGGCATCGCTCATTTCCCTGGCGTATTGCCCCACAGAACCTTGTGGAGCTGAAGCTGGAAGCGCACCGGCAAGTGGTCTTCCAGAATCCAGTCGGCAAGGTTTCGCGCCGGCAGCTGCTCCGCGCTGGGCGAGAACAAGACCGTGCAGCGTTCCTGCAGGGCAAGCTCCTGCATTTTCGCGCGGCTCCACTCGTAGTCCTCGCGCCCCGCAGATCACGAACTTCACGAGGTCCTTCGAATCGAGGCGCCCGAGCTCCTCATAGCGATTGCGACGCTCTTCGCCCGAACCCGGCGTCTTCACGTCGACGACCTTCACTACGCGAGAATCCACAGACTCGAGCGACATCGCCCCGCTCGTCTCGAGCGACACGCGAAAACCCTCTTCCGCCAACCGCTGGAGCAGATCGACGCAAGTCTTCTGCGCGAGCGGCTCGCCGCCCGTTACACACACGTATTTCGTCCCGAGCTCGCGAACGCGAGAGACGATCGCATCGATCTCCCACCACTCGCCGCCATGGAACGCGTAGGCGGTATCACAGTATTGACACCGCAACGGGCAGCCCGTAAGCCGGACGAACGTAGTGGAATCCCCGCGGTATCGGCCTCGCCCTGCAGGGAATAGAAAATTTCGGTGATCTTGAGTCGAGCCATTCCGTAGATAGCGCCATTCCGCGGACAGCGCCACTCCACTGATAAAGATACCCGCCGTCAGCGCGCATCCGCTGGAAGCTTGCGCAGCCGCTCGGCGGCGAGCTTCGCGGCATCGCTGTCGGGGAACTTGCGCGTGACGTCGGCCAGCGTGACACGTGCCTCGGAGAAACGCTTCATCTCGATCTGCGAGAAGCCGAGCTTCAGCAGCGCATCCGGCGATTTGCGGGAGTTGGGCCAGCGCTCGCCCACCGCGCGGAACGACTGGGCCGCCCTGTCGTACTCGCCCTTCGCGTAGTGCGCTTCGCCCAGCCAGTACTGCGCATTCTCGGCGATCGGGCTGCTCGGATACGTCGAGAGGAACGACTCGAAGCCGGTGATCGCCACCGCATAGTTCGAAGCCTTCAGCGCGTCGAAGGCCTGCGAGTACGCCGCTTGCTCGGCAACGGCGGAGCCGCCCGTCGCACCCGAGCCGCCGACCGGAGCACCGGGCGCACCGCCACCCGCACCCGCGATGCCGCCCGCCACGGAACCGGCCGCCGACGCCGCGGCGAGCCGTTTGTCGAGATCCGAATACAACTCGCGCTGCTGGCGCTTCAGCGCGTCGTTGTTGTTCTGCAGCTCGTCGATCGTGCCCCGGAGCGAGCGGAGCTCCGACTGCGTGGCGTCGAGCTTCTGCGCCATCTCGACCACGCTCTGATTCGCGCGCTCGATGCGCTGGAGGCGGCCTTCCAGATCGTTCAGCTTGATCTGCACCGGGTCTTCTTCCGGCGAAACGGCGCAAGCCGACACCAGACCGGACACCAGCACTGCTGCAACGATGGTTCGCATGGCACACCTCATCCCACGGTCCTGATACAAGGCCGACGCGGCTCGCCCGCTCGGCCGGGCCCTACTGGAGGTACACGACTTCCACGCGGCGATTCTTCGCCCACGCGGCTTCATCGCTACCCGCCGCGGCGGACGCTCCTCGCCGTAGCTCACCGTGGAAATCTGCCCCTCGGCCGCACCCTGAAGGAGCAGCGCCCGGCGCACGGCCTGCGCACGGCGTTCGCCGAGGGCCGATGTTGTATTCACGTGAGCCGCGCTCATCCGTGTGGCCTTCGAGGCGGATCTTCATGCCGGTGTTCTTCGAGAGATATTTGGCATGAGCGGCGACGATGTCCGTGCCCTCACCCTTGATCTCGCTGCTGTCGAAGTCGAAGTAGATCGTTCGCTTCGCGAGCAGGCCTTCCATCGGACCCGGGGCATCGGCACCGTCGTCCGACACGGTCGCGGGACGAACCCCCGAAGAGTCCGCACCGGAGTTCTGGCTCGTGTTCGTCCCGGCGTTCGCATCCGGCTTCACCTTCGGCTTGCAGCCTGCGACGGCCAAAGACACGGCCAGAATGACGGCCAACAGCACCAGCGGTTTACGCATTACTTTTCGCTCCCATATCCCCACCGCCCAAACGGCAGGGCGCTTTCTATCACAAACGATGGGCCCACCCCATCGCTGTTATGAAACTTGCGCGTCGCCCTCGGGCGACACACCGACCTGCTATTGAGCAAACGGACCCCCACACAGGTTCCCGCACCTGGCCCTGGTCGCTCTTCAGGCGCTGCCCGGTGAGGGCATCCGTCGACACGGTGGCGAGCATGCCGCGGCCGGCCTTCCGAGCCCGAGTAGATGAGCATGGCGCCGTTCGGCGCGAAGCTCGGGGACTCATCCTGCCGCCCCTTGGAGAGCACTCGCACGTTGTTGGACGCGAGGTCCTGAACGGCGATTCGGTAGTTGCCGCCGTCGAGCGTGACCATCGCGAGCTGGGTGCCATCAGGGCTCAGGCGCGGACGCGCGTTGTAGCTGCCACCGAACGTGATGCGCTTCGGCTTGTCCCCGGCGCGCACGCCCACGCGATAGATCTGCGGGCCGCCGGCCCGGTCCGACGTGAAGTACAGCGACTGGCCGTCGTTGCTCCAGACCGCTTCGGTATCGATCGCCGGATCGTCCGTGATGCGCGTAAGGCCCTGCGTATTCAGATCCAGCACGAAGATATCGGGATTGCCCGAGGTACCGCCGAGCGTGAGCGCAAGTCGCTTGCCATCCGGTGAAAACGCGGGCGCGCCGTTGATGCCCGCCCGCGCGGAGACGCGCGAGCGCTCCCCGGTGCGCACCTGCTGCACATAGACCGCGGACCGACGGGACTCGAACGACACGTAGGCGATCCACTGCCCGTCCGCCGACCACGAGGGCGACATGATCGGGTAGCGCGACTCCAGCACCCGGCGCTGGTTCTCGCCATCCGAATCCGCGATGACGAGCTGGTAGGTCTGGCTGGGCGGCTGCCCATCCACCGACACATAGGCAATACGCGTCGCAAACGCGCCCCGCACGCCGATGATCTTTTCGTAGATCACGTCGCTCACGCGATGTGCCGCGTTACGCAGCGCCGCCTGGGGACCCGAGAAACGCTGGCTCGCGATCGTCTGCCCGGTAAGCGCGTTGACGAGGTCGAAATCGACGGAGAGCTGCCCATCGCCGGCGCCCGACACACGCCCGACGACGACGTAGTCGTTACCGCTCGCCTTCCAATCCGCCGCGACGACATCGACCGCCCGGGTCGGCGTGCTCATCATCTGGGCCCGGGTCATCGTCTTGAAGCGACCGCTCGTCGCGAGGTCATGCTGGACGACTTCGGAAACATCCACGCCACCATCCGCAGGCACGCGGGTGAACGGCACGACGGCGATGGGAATGGGATCCGTGACGCCGCTGGTGATGTCGATCTGCAGCTCCGCATGGGCCGGCAGGGCCGCGCAGAGTGCGATAGCAATGCTCAGTGCCGCGAGAGGCAGGTGTCGGAGCCAGTCTGTCATGGTTCTCGCTTTCACTCGTTACACGTCCTTTCCAGTCAATCCGACGGCCTGAAATTGAACACCAGGTTCCGGTCGAACACCGCCGGATCCGGCGCCGGAGGCAGCGGGGACGCACGATACACCGCCTGCTCGATCGAGGCGCGCAGGGCGGCATCGCCGTTGCACTCGCCCACGCTCACCGCGGTGACCTCGCCGCCCGTCGTCTGCGTCACACGCACCACACAGTCGATGCCGGCGCGCGCGCTGGGGGGCCTGATCCAGGCGCGCTGTACCCTGTTCGCAATCTGCGCAAGCCAGCTCGCCAGCACGCCGCTCGAACGCAATTTGTCCGCGCGCTCTTCGGCTTCCAGCGTCTTGCGAAGTTCCGTATCCCGCTCGGCCTGCTCGCGCGCCACATCCGCCTTGCGCTGCTCTTCCGCCTTGCGTTTGGCGTCGGCAACCCGCTTTTCCTCGGCCGCCTTGGCATCCGCCTTGCGTTTGCGATCGGCCTCTTCCTCGCGCGCTTTCTGCTCGGCGGCTGCCGCTTTCTCCTGGGCCTGCTTGCGCTCGAGCGCGACGCGCTCGTCCTGTTCGCGCTTCTGGTCCTGTTTCTGCTGCTCTTCGCGCTGCGCCTGATCGCGCTGCTGGATTTCCTCCGGCGTCGGCGCGGGCGGACCCACCTCCTCCGGCGGCGGCGCCTCGGGCACCGGATCCGGCGGCGGAGGGTCCGGCGCTTTCGGCGGCGGAGCCGCGCTCTTCTGCTCCACCACGCTCGCTTCCACGGCAAGCGTGGGCGTGGGTGGCGCGGGTTTGCGCTTGTACGCGTAAAAGCCGTACGCGAGTGCGCCCACCACCAGCCCATGCAACAGCACGGACTGCGTGACGGAAATCCATCGGTCGCTCTTGCGCTCGATACTCATCTGGAGGGAAGCACCCCGCGTGCCCGCACGGCCGGCGGCTCAGCCCGCGGGGGCGGCTGAAGCCGGTGCCGAGGCGGTGCTGTTAGCGGCCGCATCGGGCGCGCCCATCGGCTTGCGGGTGGCGAGCGGCTGGGTGATGAACCCCACCTTCTTCGCGCCGGCGTGCTGGAGGATCACCATCGCATCCACCGCCCGCCCGTATGGGATGCTTTCATCCGCCTTCAACAACACCGCGCGATCCGGATTCCGGCGCATGGCCGCTGTCGCGCGCGCGGTGAGCACGTCTTCTGAAATCGCCACATTCGGCGTGCCGCCTACGTTGAGGAACAGTCGGCTCTGCTTGTCGATGGACAGCACGAGCGGTTCCAGCGCATCGGGCGGCAAGGGTTCCGCAGACGCCTTCGGCAGATCCACCTTCACGCCCTGCGCAAGCAGCGGCGCGGTCACCATGAAGATGATCAGCAGCACGAGCATCACGTCGATGTAAGGCACGACATTGATCTCACCCATCAACCGTCGTCCCCGGTGAAGTTGCGCCATGGATCAGACTCCCCGTGGCCCGGCCTGCACGGCCGGTACCGGCGCCTGCGTTCCCCCGCGGGACGCGTGACGCTGCAGGATGGTGGAGAACTCCTCCATGAACGCCGCGTACCGCACTTCGAGCCGCCCGACCTGATCGGCGAACCGGTTGAACGCGATGACCGCCGGGATGGCCGCGAACAGTCCGATCGCAGTGGCCACGAGCGCTTCGGAAATGCCGGGCGCCACCATCGCAAGCGTCGCCTGCTGCGCGTTCCCGAGCCCGGAGAACGCATTCATGATGCCCCAGACCGTACCGAACAGACCCACATAGGGGCTGGTCGAACCGACGGTCGCAAGCGTCGCGAGGCTGTGCTCGAGCCGATCGATCTCCTTCAGTCGCGCCACCTGCATCGCGCGCCGCGAGCCTTCCAGGATGTGGTCCGCGTTGATGCCACCACCCTGCCGCTGCCGCGCGAACTCGCGGAAGCCGAACTCGAAGATGCTCGACATGCCCGTCGCGTTCCCGCGCGCTTCGATACCCCGATACAGCTGCGACAAATCCCCGCCCGACCAGAAGTTCTGCTCGAACTGGTCCGACTCCCGGCGGGCGCGGCTGATGACGATGCGTTTGCGGAAGATGATGGCCCACGACATCAGTGAAGCCATCGCCAGCAGGGCGAGCACGATCTTCACGGGGATCGTCGCATCCAGGATCAGCTTGATGATGGACAGATCGTTGTTCATTTGAGGTCGGCTCCTTCGGAGGACATCGCTTCGACGATGTCCGCGGGCAATCGTTTCGGGCGGAATGTCGCCGCGTCCAGGCACGCCACCCGGGCGGACGCGGTCACCAGCAACTCTTCGTCCCGGAGGATGCGCTGGTCGAATCGCAGGCAGGCCGCGCTTTCCTTCTCGCACGTGCAGACGATCGAGAGCGAGTCGTCCAGCCGTGCGGGCCGGCGGTACTCGATGTTGACGCTCGCCACGACGAACATGATCCCCGGGCTCTTCGCGAGCTCGGTCTGCACGAAACCGAGCGAGCGCAGCCACTCGGTGCGGGCGCGCTCCAGGAACCGCAGGTAGTTCGCGTAATAGACGACCCCGCCGCCGTCCGTATCTTCCCAGTAAACGCGGGCGGCCCAGGAGAATTGTTTTCCCGTCACTGCTCGCCGTCCTCGAACAGGGGCAGGTTCGAGAGCCGCTCGGGCGTCTTCAGGCCGAAATGCTCGTACGCCTTGCGCGTGGCGACGCGCCCGCGCGCGGTGCGCGTGGTGAAGCCCTGCTGGATGAGGAACGGCTCCACCACGTCTTCGAGCGTGCCACGGTCTTCGCTGATGGCGGCGGCGATGCTTTCGACGCCCACCGGGCCGCCGTCGAACCGCTCGATGATGGTGAGGATGTACTTGCGATCCAGCGTGTCGAAGCCTTCGGGATCGACCTGAAGCATGTCGAGCGCGGCACTGGCGACGGCGACATCGATGTTCCCGTTCGCCTTCACCTGCGCATAGTCCCGAGCCCGGCGCAGCAGGCGATTCGCGATACGTGGCGTGCCCCGTGAGCGTCGGGCGATACCGCGGGCGCCACCCTCGTCGATGGCCACACCCAGGATGCTGGCCGAGCGCGTAACGATGCGCTCCAGGTCATCCACCCCGTAGAACTCCAGCCGCTGTACGACGCCGAAGCGGTCGCGCAGCGGCGCCGTCAGGAGCCCCGCCCGCGTGGTCGCGCCGACCAGCGTGAACGGCGGCAGCGCGAGCTTGATCGACCGGGCGCCCGGGCCTTCGCCGATCATGATGTCGAGCTGGTAATCCTCCATCGCCGGATACAGCACTTCCTCGACGATGGGCAGCAGGCGATGGATCTCGTCGATGAACAGCACGTCGCGCGGCTGCAGGCTCGTGAGCATCGCGGCGAGATCGGCCGGGCGTTCCAGCACCGGGCCCGAGGTCTGCTTCATCGTGACGCCGAGCTCGTTGGCGATGATGTGCGCGAGCGTGGTCTTGCCCAGGCCCGGCGGCCCGAAGATGAGCACATGGTCGAGCGCCTCGGCGCGCTGGCGCGCGGCGGTCACGAAGATCTCGAGCTGCGTCTTCACCGCCGCCTGGCCGATGTAGTCGTCGAGCGTGCGCGGACGGATGGCACGGTCGACGGCCTCGTCTTCGCGAGTCGCCGTTCCCATCACGATGCGTTCAGCGTCCACAGCCATCGGAGTCGTTCTTCCGCGCCACTAGTCTTTGGCCGCGCTCTGCAGGGCGCGGCGGATCAATTCTTCGGTGGAGTGTGTACCGGGACCGGCGGCCTTGAGCAAGCGCGTTGCCTCGGGCGGACGGTAGCCGAGCGCCACGAGCGCGGCGAACGCCTCGTTTTCCGGGGCGGCGCGGGCCTGCAAAACGAGCGAGTCCGCCGTCCCACCGCTCGACGGCGCCAGCCGATCCCGCATCTCCACGATCATTCTCTCGGCCGTCTTGCGACCGATGCCGGGGACGCGGATGAGCGCATCCACATCCTGGTTGCGCACGGACGCGCCGAAGGCTTCGACACTCATGCCGGAAAGCAACGCGAGGCCGATTTTCGGCCCGATGCCGGACACCTTCAGGAGGTTGCGGAACAGGCGACGCTCGTCCTCCGTCGCGAATCCGTAGAGAAGCTGCGCGTCCTCGCGCACGACGAAGTGCGTGAGCAGCTTCACCTCCTCGCCCACTGCGGGCAGGTGCAGGAAGGTGGACATCGGCGCTTCCACTTCATAGCCGATGCCGCCCACTTCCACAGTGAGCTGCGGGGGTACTTTCGAGGTGATGCGGCCGCGGAGCGAGCCGATCATTTCGCGCGGACCAGCAGCTGCATCCGCCGCGAGTTCGCGTGGCACAGAGCAACGGCCAGCGCGTCGGATGCGTCCGCCGGCAGGCGCCCTTCGACCCCGAGCAACGCGCGGATCATGTGGGCAACCTGTTCCTTCTCCGCTCCGCCGAACCCCACGACCGCGAGCTTGATCGCGCGCGGCGCGTATTCGAACACCGGAAGCTTCCCCGGCACCGCACAGAGCGCGGCCCCGCGCGCGTGACCGAGCTTCAACGCGCTGTCGACATTGCGATTGAGGAAGACGCGTTCGACGGCGATCTCATCGGGCCTGAAGCGCTCGATGAGGGCCTCGACGCCTTCGAAGATGCAACGAAGGCGCTCGGGCAGCGCGCCGGTGCCGGCGACGATACAGCCGTTCGCGACCTCGGTTTGCTTGGACCCCGCGCACTCGATGACTCCATACCCCGTGCGGCGTGAACCCGGATCGAGCCCCAGGATGCGCACGTTCGTCTCGCGCACGAGTCGCACGGGCACTGGGACCACGGCCTGCGCTTTCGCGACGGCCGCTGCGGTTCCGGCGGCATGCGCCGCCGGATCAAACGCGCGCCAGGACCTCGTCCGGGATCTCGGCATTCGAGTAGACGTTTTGCACGTCGTCCAGGTCATCGAGCGTATCGAGAAGCTGCAACATCGATTCAGCGGCCTCCCCTTGCAGGCGCGTGCAGATGGACGCGCGCTGCGTGATATCGCTGGTGGAAGGAGCGAACCCGTCCCCCATGAGACGGGCGCGCACGGTTTCGTAGTCGAGCGGGTCCGTGAGCACTTCCATCGAGCCATCGGCGTTGGCGAGCACGTCTTCCGCGCCCGCCTCGAGCGCGACCTCCATCAGCCGGTCTTCGCTGGTGCCGGGCGGGTAAGTCATCAGCCCGACCTGGTTGAAGAGATAGGCAACGGAGCCGACCGCGCCAAGGCTGCCGCCACAGCTCGAGAATGCACTTCGCACATCGGAAACGGTGCGGCTGTGGTTGTCGGTCACGCAATCGACGATCACGGCGACACCGCCCGGGCCGTAGCCCTCATAGCGAACGGCATGAAGCTCCACGCCCTGCTCGCCACCGACGGCGCGACTGATGGCCTGCTCGACCTCGTCTTTGGAGAGATTCGCGGCAAGTGCTTTATCCACCGCGAGACGCAGGCGGCCATTGGAGCCCTGATCCGATCCACCGAGACGCGTCGCCACTGTGAGCTCGCGGATAAGCTTGTTGAAGACTTTGCCCCGCCTGCCGACTTGTGCGCCCTTTCGGTGCTGGATGTTAGCCCACTTGCTATGGCCTGCCATGATTCGCCAGAAAAATGAGGCAGGTATGATAGCGACAACAGCCCGCGACGGCACCTAAAACCGACCTTCGAAGAATTCGTGGAAACCGCTCAAGTCGTTCCTCCTGAGATCCTCGCCTCGATCGCCCAGGTGCGCGCCGCCGCCGAAGCGGCGAGCCCCGCCTCGCACAGCGCGCTCGCACACAGCGTCGAAGCGGCTGAAGTGATTGGCACGCTAACGGAGAACGCGGAGCTCGCGAACGCGCTGGTGCTGCGTCCGCTGATCGGTCTCAACGGTTTCACGCAGGAAAAGCTCGCGAAACTCGCCACGCCCGGCGCCGCGAAGATCGCCGCCGATCTGGAGCGAATCGGCGACGTCGGCCTGCCGCGCGACTGGTCGCCCGCGCAGGGGCTCGACGCACGCCAGGCCGAGACGGTGCGCAAGATGCTGCTCGCGGTGGTGAGCGATCCACGGCTCGTGCTCGCGCAGCTCGCCCAGCAGCTCGTGCGACTCCGCCACGCAAAGGACCTCTCAGCCGAAGCACGCGAGCGGTTGGCCGTGGAAGGCCGCGCCGTGCTGGCGCCGCTTGCCAATCGACTAGGCGTTTGGCAGCTGAAGTGGGAGCTGGAGGACCTGGCCTTCCGCTACCTCGAGCCCGAGGAATACAAGCGTATCGCCGCCGCGCTCAACGAGCGGCGGGCGGATCGAGAACGCTACATCGACGAGGTCTGCGAGACCCTTCGTCAGGAGCTCGCGAAGGGCCACGTGAAAGCCCAGGTCTACGGACGACCGAAGCACATCTACAGCATCTACCGGAAGATGGAGCGCAAGCACCTCGCGTTCGAAGAGGTGTTCGATGTGCGCGCCGTACGCATCGTCGTCGACTCCGTGCCTGAGTGCTACGCCGCGCTGGGCATCGTGCACGGATTGTGGACGTACATCCCCGGCGAGTTCGACGACTACATCGCGACGCCCAAGGGCAACTTCTATCGGTCCATCCACACTGCCGTGATCGGGCCGCAGAAGCGCAGCGTCGAGGTGCAGATCCGCACGGGTGAGATGCACGAGCATGCGGAGCTCGGTGTCGCGGCTCACTGGCAATACAAGGAAGGTGGCGCGAGAGACGCGCAGTACGAGCGCAAGATCGAGTGGGTGCGCCGGCTGCTCGAGCCGCAGGAGGCCAGCGACACGGACAAGGACTTCCTCGAGCGCATGCGCACCGAGCTGTTCGAGGATCGTGTCTACGCCCTTACGCCTAAAGGCGAAGTCGTCGACCTGCCGCGCGGCGCGACGCCGCTCGACTTCGCCTACAACGTGCACACCGACCTCGGCCACCGCTGCCGGGGCGCGAAGATCAACGGGCGCATCGTGCCGCTCGACTATCAGGTCTCCAACGGCGAGATCGTCGAAATCATCACCGGCAAGCACGCCGCGCCGAGTCGCGACTGGCTGGCGCCCGAGCAGGGGTACCTCGTCTCGCCGCGCAATCGCGCGAAGGTACGGGCGTGGTTTCGCAAGCTGGATGTCGCCGACAACCGTATCGCCGGTAAGCAGATCGCGGAGCGCGAACTGGCGCGCCTTGGCGTGAAGCCGGAGCACATGTCGGCGCTCGTGTCGGAGCTGAAGGCTAACGACACCGACCACTTCCACCAGCTACTCGGTGAAGGGGAGATCACCGTGACGCAGCTCGTGCAGGCGGCGGAGCGGCTGATCCAGCCGCCGGCGGAGCCGAAGCCCCGCACATCTCGCGCTTCGAAGGCGGCGGCGGCGCGCAAGAAGCGGGGTTCGCTCGTCGATATCGAAGGCGTCGGGGATCTGCCGATCACGCTGGCACGGTGCTGCGCGCCGATCCGGCCGCAGTCGATTACCGGGTATGTGACGCTCGGGCGCGGGGTGACGATCCATCGGAGCGACTGCCCGGCGCTGGCGCGCATGCGGGCGGTGAAGCCTGAACGGGCGCTCAATGTGGAATGGAGCTCGGACGATCCTGAGAACCTTGATGTTCAGATCGCCGTCACGGCCTATGACCGGCGGGGGTTCGTTCGTGACATCTCGGATGTCATGGCGGCTGAGCACCTGAGCATCGATGCGCTCAATACCGTTACGGACCACGACACCGGTACGGCGCATATGACGATCAAGCTTGCTGTGCGTGACCTTGAGCAGTTGGCTCGGGTGCTTCGGCGGCTCTCTGGGGTTCCTAACGTTATCAGTGCGCGGCGCGTTCACTGAAGAAGCCCTCAATCGCCGGGCGGCTAAGAGGGAGCTCCTCCGCGCTGCCGCCTCCGAACTGCTGCCCCGAGCCGCTGCCCCGAGCCGCCACCCCCGAGCCGCCGCCTCCGAACCGCTGCCTCCGCACCACCGCCCCCGAGCCACCGGCGCCGCCCGTGGTGAAGGCCAAGATTCAGAAAGCCAACCTGCCTCAACAGCCTGCACCAGCCTCCTCTCACAACACACGAGCAGCTTCCATCGTGCCCCAGGCGCGGGCCGCGCCGTCGGCGCAAGCCACTCCCGCGAAGCAGGCGGCCCGTTCCGCCATGGCAGCCCCCTCCCTCGGCGCGCCACGGCAGCCGACGCCCCCGCCTGTTCGTCGCAAGCTCGGTAACTACACGCCACTCGGGTCGCCCCAGGATGAGGAGTTGCGCATCGTCGAGCGCGCGTTCGACCAGACGATCGCGCCGCTGGCCGCTCGCGCGATCCGATCGCGCGAGGAAGCGAACCGGCCGCGCACGCCGAAAGAGAAACTACGGGACGTTCTGAAGAAGCTGCTCCGGCGATGAGCTGATTTCCAACGCGGCTCCGCGTTCCTCGGTAAGTCGCTGGGAGGTCCAGCGGTGTGCCGGAGGATCTGTCGATGAAGCGCGTGGCGCCCCTGTTGGGGACTTCAGTTGTTTCGCTGTCGGCGTTTGCCGGTGGTATTGCCTCGAACCTGCCGGTTCGCATCGAGGGTGCGGGCATCGAAAGCGGCTGGTTCGAGGGGCGCACCGACGTCACCCGCGAAGGGTGCACGGTTGTGAAGCTTTCGAAGGCCACAAAGGATGGGTACATCCTGTTGTCGCTGGTTGCGGTGAATCGCCTCCAGCGGAAAGAAGGAGCCGGGTGGCGCGACCTGTCGGTTGCGGACCTGCGGGCGCGTGAGCCGAAGCAGTGCCTAGTTGATGGGGCTGACTGAAAGGCACTGCGAACGGCGACATCCAGCGCATCCGAAGTAGATGCGCTGGCGGGTTCGCCAGGAATTGCCGTCCTGGCCGAGAACCTTCAGCGGTTGAGCGAGTCGATCGCGCGCTTGTCGGCGGCCAGCGCGGCTTCATGCACCGCCTCGGACAGCGTGGGGTGCGCATGAATCGTCCGCTGCAGGTCTTCGCTGCTCGCGGAATACTCCATCGCCAGCACCGCTTCGGCGATCAGCTCGCCGGCCATCGGCCCGATGATGTGCACGCCCAGAATCTCGTCGCTCGCCTTCGCCGCGATCACCTTGGCGAAGCCGGCCGCGCTTTCCATCGCCTTGGCGCGGCCGCTGGCGAGGAACGGGAACACGCCCGTCTTGTACTCGACGCCCGATGCCTTCACCTGCTCTTCGGTCTTGCCGACCCAGGCGATCTCGGGGTGCGTGTAGATGACCGACGGCACCGTCTTGTAATTCACTTCGGCGAAGTGGCCGGCGATGAGATCCGCCGCCATCACGCCCTCTTCCTTGCCCTTGTGCGCCAGCATCGGACCGCGCACGACGTCGCCCACGGCCCAGATGCCTTCGGCACCCGTGCGACACTCGTTGTCCACCTTGATGAAGCCACGCTCGTCGAGCTGCACGCCGGTGCCGTCGCCGAGCAGGTCCTTCGTGAACGGCCGGCGGCCGATCGCGACGACCACCTTCTCCACCTGCAGCGACTGCTGTGCGCCCTTGTCGTCCGTGTAGCTCACGTCAACGACGCCGCCTTCGACCTTGGCGCCCGACACTTTCGCGCCGAGGCGGATATCCAGCCCCTGCTTCTTGAAGTGGCGGAGCGCTTCCTTCGCGACCTGCTGGTCCGCCGTCGGCAGGAAGTCGGGCAGCGCTTCGAGCACCACCACTTCGCTGCCGAGCCGCTTCCACACGCTGCCGAGCTCGAGGCCAATGACCCCGGCGCCGATCACGCACAGCCGCTTCGGGACGGCGTCGAACTCGAGCGCGCCCCAGGAGTCCACGATGTTCTTGCCGTCCAACGGCGCCGAGCGCAGCTCGGTGGGCGTCGATCCGGTCGCCAGCACGACGTGCTTCGCGGTGAGTGTGCGAGTGCTGCCGTCATTGGCCTTGAACTCGACGCGCTTGCCGGAGAGCAGCTTGCCGTGACCCTGCAGCGGCGTGACGCCGGCGCCCTTGAAGAGCGCGAGAATGCCGCCGGTCATGCCCTTCACGATCGTCGCCTTGCGCTTCTGCATGGCGGCGAGGTCGAGCGAAACGCCCGTGGCGTTGATGCCGTGGATCGCCAGCTCCGAGCGCACCTTGTGGTACAGCTCGGACGACTCCAGCAGCGCCTTGGAGGGAATACAGCCCGCGTTGAGGCAGGTGCCGCCAAACGCCGCCGTGCCGTCGAGGTTCTTCCACTCGTCGATGCACGCAACGCTCAGCTTGTTCTGCCCCGCGCGGATGGCGGCGGGATAGCCCGCCGGACCGCCACCGATAACGATGACGTCGAAAGAGTTGGTGTCAGCCATGTTGGCCTTTCAAATGAGGGTCAGGGTCGGTTTAGCAAGAGCCGGCGAAGAAGCCTCGGTCGCCGGGCGGCCAAGAAGCGCAAACGCGCGCGTCGGCTCACACCTGCAGCAGGATGCGGCCCGGATCTTCCAGGGCATCCTTCACCGCGACGAGGAACTGCACGGCTTCGCGGCCATCGATGATGCGGTGGTCGTAGGTCACCGCGAGATACATCATCGGGCGGATCTTGATCTCGCCATTCACGACCATCGGCCGCTCCTGGATCTTGTGCATGCCCAGGATGGCGCTCTGGGGCGCATTGACGATGGGCGTCGACATCAGCGAGCCGAACACACCGCCGTTGGTGATGGTGAAGGTGCCACCGGTCAGGTCTTCGATGCCGATGGAGCCATCGCGCGCCTTGGCGGCGTAGGCGCCGATTTCCTTCTCGATCTCCCCGAAGCTCTTGGTGTCGGCATCGCGGATCACCGGCACCATGAGGCCGCGATCCGTCGAGACGGCGACGCCGATGTCATAGAACTCGTGATAGACGATTTCAGTGCCATCCACGGACGCGTTGACCACCGGGAAACGCTTGAGCGCTTCGATGCACGCCTTCACGAAGAACGCCATGAAGCCGAGCTTCACGCCGTGCGCCTTCTCGAACTTGTCCTTGTACTTCGAACGCAGCTCGTTGACAGCCGTGAGGTCGACTTCGTTGAACGACGTGAGCAGCGCCTGGGTCGACTGAGCCTCGACGAGGCGCGCAGCGATGCGCTGACGCAGACGGGTCATGGCGACGCGCTGCTCGGAGCGGCCGACGCGCACGCTTCCCGCGGGCTTCGTCGACGAGGCGGGCGCCTTCGCAGCGGCGGGTGCCGCGGCCGGTGCCGGCTTGTTCAGATAATCGACGACGTCGCTCTTGGTCAGGCGACCGTCGCGGCCCGATGCCGGAATGGTGCCCGGATCGAGTTTGTTTTCTTCGACGAGGCGTCGGACAGAGGGGCTCAGCTTGGTTGCGTCGGTATTGGCGCCCTCGCTTTCCGCCGCCGCTCCAGACACCGCCGCGGCGGACGAACCGCCGTTTGCGGCGCTCGCCGCGCCCGATCGTGCGCTGGCAGCCGGTGCCGCCCCTTTCGCCGCCTCGGCGGGTGCGCTCTTGGCAGGTGCTGAAGCAACAGCGCCTGCGGCGCCTTCTTCAAAAATCGCCAACACCTGCCCACTGGTGACCGTCGTGCCACCCGCGATCTTCAACTCCTTGAGAATACCGTTGGCCGGCGCCGGAACTTCCAGGACAACCTTGTCCGTCTCCAGATCCGCGAGGTTCTCGTCCCGCTTCACCGCTTCCCCGGGCTGCTTGTGCCACGCCACCAGCGTCGCATCCGCGACGGATTCGGGAAGTTGGGGGACGCGGATTTCAATAGTCACAAGCTTTTCCTCAATGGCGTGGCGGCTGGCGTGGTCGTTGTAGTGGTCAACCGCGTGGTCTCTCGCGGAGCGTCTTCGACCGCCGAGGCGCGGAGCGCAGCCTCGACGAGCGTAGCCTGCTCCGTCTCATGTAGCTTGGACAAACCGGTGGCGGGCGCCGCGGCCGGAGCACGGCCTGCGTAGAGAACGTCGCGCCGACCGCCGGCGGTTTCCTGCAGCCGATGGCGAATGTTGTACCAGGCGCCCTGATTCTGCGGCTCTTCCTGACACCACACGAGCTCGCGGGCGTTCGAATACTTCTTCAACACCGCTTCGTATTCTTCCGTCGGGAAGGGATAGAGCTGCTCGATGCGCACGAGCGCCACATCCTTCAGGTTTTCCTTGCGACGGGCCTTCAGCAAGTCGTAGTACACCTTGCCGCTGCAGAACACGAGGCGACGAACCTGCGCCGCCGGCAGATCGTCCTGCTCGCCGATCACCTGCGCGAAGCTGCTGCGAGTGAGATCTTCCAGCGACGAGACCGACAGGTCGTGACGCAGGAGGCTCTTTGGCGTCATCACGATGAGCGGCTTGCGAATCGACCGCAGCATCTGACGGCGGAGCATGTGGAACATCTGCGCGGGCGTCGAAGGCACGCACACCTGCATGTTCATTTCGGCGCAGAGCTGGAGGAAGCGCTCGAGACGCGCGGATGAATGCTCCGGCCCCTGCCCCTCATAACCATGCGGCAGGAACAACGTGAGCCCGCACAGGCGGCCCCACTTGGCCTCACCCGAGCTGATGAACTGATCGATGATCACCTGGGCGCCGTTCGCGAAGTCGCCGAACTGGCCTTCCCAGATCACGAGCGAGTCCGGCTCGGTGGTCGAGTAGCCGTACTCGAAGCCCATGACGGCTTCCTCGGACAGCACGGAGTCGATCACCTGGAAGCGCGGCTGCCGCTCCTTGATGTGCTGGAGCGGAATGTAGATTTCGCCGTACTTCTGGTCGTGAAGCACGGAGTGGCGATGGAAGAACGTGCCGCGGCCGGCGTCCTGGCCGCAGAGGCGCACGTTGAAACCATCCTCGAGAATAGCAGCGTACGCGAGCGTCTCGGCACAGCCCCAGTCGAGGGGCAGCTCGCCCGCGATCATCTTCTTGCGATTCGCATACACCTGTGCGACACGTGCCTGCAGGGTGATTTCCTGCGGGAACGCGGTGATGCGTTCGCCAAGCGACTTCAGGCGCTTGAGGTCCACACCCGTCTGGACGCGCTCCGTCCAGTCCGACTGGGAGTACTTGCTCCAGTCCACGGTGTACTTGTTGCCGATCATGCCAAGCGAGGCGCGCGCCTGCGGGCGGCCTTCGTCAAGACCCTGGCGATAGCTCTCCACCATCGCGGCGGAATCGCTCTCCGGGATGCTGCCTTCGGCGGCGAGCTTGTCCGCGTAGATCTGCCGCACAGTCGAGTGCTTGCGGATCACGCCATACATCACCGGCTGCGTGGCAGCCGGCTCATCGGCCTCGTTGTGGCCGTGGCGGCGATAGCAGACGAGGTCGATGACCACGTCTTTATGGAAACGCATGCGGTACTCGAGCGCGAGGCGGGTGACGAACACCACAGCTTCCGGATCGTCCGCATTCACGTGGAAGATCGGCGCTTCGAGCATCTTCGCCACGTCGCTGCAGTACATCGTGCTGCGCGCGTCGTGCGGATTCGAAATGGTGAAGCCGACCTGGTTGTTCACGATGACGTGAACCGTGCCGCCGGTGTAGAAACCGCGCGCCTGCGAAAGCTGCATGGTCTCCATGACCACGCCCTGCCCCGCAAACGCCGCGTCACCGTGCACGAGCACCGGAACGACTTTCTCGCCCCTGTTGTCGCCGCGACGTTCCTGGCGGGCGCGCACGGAGCCTTCGACCACCGGATTCACGACTTCGAGGTGCGAGGGGTTGAAAGCGAGCACCGCATGCACATTGCCCGAAGGCGTGCGCAGGTCCGCCGAGAAACCCTTGTGATATTTCACGTCGCCCGAGCCCTTGTACTGGCTCATGTCGTACTTGCCCTCGAACTCCGAGAACAGCACCGACGGCGACTTGCCGAGAATGTTCACCAGCACGTTCAGGCGGCCACGATGGGCCATGCCGATAACGACCTCTTCCACGCCCGCCGCGCCAGCGCGCTGGATCAGGTCGTCGACGAGCGGGATCAGCGAATCCCCGCCTTCCAGCGAGAAGCGCTTCTGGCCGACGTACTTGGTGTGCAGGTAGCGCTCGAGGCCTTCGGCGGCCGTGAGCTGCCAGAGGAGGTTCCGGCGCTCGTCCTGCGAGAACTGGTAGTGCATGCGGCCGGACTGGAATTGATCCTGCAGCCACAGGCGCTCTTCGGAGTTCGAGACCTGCGCGAACTCGGCGCCGATCGTGCCCCCGTAGATGCTCTCGAAGGTCGCGAGGATATCCCGCAGCTTCATGTAGCGCGGCAGGGCATCCGTACGGCTGCCCGTGAAGAACTCCGTGTCCAGGTCGTTCTCGCCGAGCCCGAAGTACTCGAGCGTGAGCACCTTGGGGCGCTCCCGGAGCAGCAGGCCGAGCGGGTCCAGCCTGGCCACGAGGTGGCCGCGGTTGACCCAGATCTGGATCAGGCGCGAGACGGCGCCCTGTTTGGCGTTGTTGCCGTCCTGCCCCTCGGCCGCGACGAGCGCAACCGGGGCCTGGCGGGCGCGATCCGCTATGGCGGACCGGATTGCCGAGTGGGAAGGCTCGCTGGCGACGGCGGGGGCAAGCCGCTCAAAGTACTCCCGCCACTGGGGCTCGACGCTCCCAGGGTTGCGTAAGTACTGCTCGTAAAGCGAGTCCAGGTAGTCGGCGTTGCCGCCGAAAAGCGGTGTGGGTTCGAGCATTGTCTGAAAATGCAAGCGGGCCGGCAGTTTAACGGAATGCGGCAAGCAGGAAAACGCGACTTGCGCACAGCTTGGCCGCGCGACCACGTTGATGGGGATCCGGAGCAAGCCAGGCAAGGGCGTAGCTACGTGTCAAGGCAGGCGGCAAAAACCGGGCTTTTTGCCCGGGGCACGCAGCCCCCGGCAACGGTGTGGGGCCCCGAAAAAATCGCCGAACGAATTTTTCCAATGGACAACAGGATCAGGAAGGAGGCAGCAAGACTCCCAGGAGCCAGAACTCGTACCCCACGAGCGCCACGTACCCCAAAAGCACCGTATATAAGAGAAGGCTTACCGGGATCCCGCCCAGGATCCGTACCCGGGCGAGCAGGATCAGCAGGACGATCCCGCCAGACGTCAGCCCCATCTTCACCAGCGCGAACGTCAGGCCCGACCCGCCCACCAGCGGCTGCATGAACGGGTTCGCCTCGATTGCCCCGTGCGCGAGCAACGTGAGGGTGAGCAATGCATCCGCCGTACAGAGCAGCAGAGTCAGGATGGCAACGGCGAGCCACTGCGGGTGATGCCAGTCCACCGCCGTGAAGCTGAGATCGTCATCGCGACGGGGCCCTCGCCGGCGAGGCGAGAGACTGCCCTGGATGAGAGCCCGGATGGTTCGCTGGCGTCGATCGCGCCGATTGCGTCGGTTGGCGGCGTTGTCTGCAGTGTCTGCGTGATTCAACTTATTTTGTCGAGTTTTCGCGCCTGCCCTGGGCGGTTCGCAAGTATTGTAGCGGTGCGTCAGCCGCGCTCGCCGCGCGCAGAGTGTGAACCCGGTCACACGGTGCGCGTGCCAGCATTGGCGGATCAGCGCGACGTGGGCGCCCGTCACGAGCTTCGGTTTAGCGGGATGGGTCGCGTTCCGGAAAAAGCGCCGCGGGGCGACTTTTTCCCAATGAACTACGGACCGCGAAATGCGGCGGCGCCGTCGACGGTGAGTCCACCGTGGCCGTCGGTCACCGTGTAGGTAAGACCTGCGCCGCCGGGCACGCCGGACCGCGTGCCACCGGGCGCGGAGAAGAATCCGGAGAACGATCCCTGCGGTGTGTTGCCAGTTCCGCTGATCGCACCACTCGTGATCGCGCCCGAAAACTGATGTGCTGGAAGTCCAGCGCTCGCACCGATCAGGCCAACGCCATTGGCGATCAGGCTGACGTTGCTGATCGTCATGTCGAGCGATACACCCACGGCCTGGTGCGTGAAATCCGCTGTGAGCGATGCGTTGTTGAGAACGCCGCTGTGGCCTGACCGATCCGTCGGGCTCGTTGCGCCCATGAGCGCGTAAGTCGCGAAGCCAAACTGCGGCATCACGGGCGGCGCCGCGGTATCCGCGCCTTCGATCCAATGCAGGCTTCTCTGACTGAGGTCGAGCGAATAAGTGGAGTTGTCCGACAGATTGGTCACTGTCGCCGTGCCGCCCGACCAACGTCCCCAGCGAAGCATGACGAGCGGGGAAACATCGGACTCGGCTTTCGCGCTGCCGCCGATGGCGTATCGCGCAGTGTCGGCCGCAACGGTGTTCGCGATGCCCGGCAGCGAGGCCAGACCGAAATCATTGTCGAGCTCGTAACTCGCCGGGCTCGCGCGCGACACATAGGTTCCGCCCGTCACGAAATCAGGCGATATCGTCGCGATGTCGCGCTCCGTCGCATCCGCGGGTGAAACGCTTGCGCCGGGACCGCCCTTCACGAACGCCATCACGCCGCTCACGACGCCCAACTGTCCCGCATTGTCCGCGAGGTTGAAGGCCAGGCCCGCGCCATCCGCCGAGCCGCTGCCGATTCGCGGTTGCGTGAAGAAACCATCGATCGTGCCCTGGCCACGCGCGAGATTGTCGATGCGCACATCGTCGTATGTGCCCACGAACCGTTGCCCGCCGATCGGGAAGGTCGCCTGGCCGCTCGCGTACCACGCGCGGTCGTTGATGTTCAGCGTCAACTTCGAATCCACGAAGCGATTGGTGAAATCCGCAGTGAAGCTCGCGGTACCGAGCAGGCCGGTATGGCCGGAAGTGTCCGTGGGATCCGTGTTGCCGATCAGTGTGTAGGTCGCCGTGCCCGTCTGCGGCAACGTCGGCGGCGCACCGAACTCGTTGCCCGCGATCCAGTGCAGCGACTGCTCCGACATCTCATGCGAATGCGAGGACGCCGGGGGCACGGTCACGTCGATCGCGCCGCCGTCCCATCGGCCCCAGCGAATGCCGGTTGCCGCATCGGAGCCCGTATCCGCGTTGCTCGCAATGCCGATCCCGAACGTGCCGAGCGGCGCTCCGGGCACGGGCGCCCTGAAGCGAATGAGGTCTCCGTTCGAATTGACCGCGAACTCCGTGCGGCTGTTCGCAGCAACGCCGCCTGCGAGATCACTGAGCGATAGGCCGCCCGCCACGTAGGCGACATCGCGCTCAACCAGCGGCGGAGCGAGTGGCACCATCGGTCCGGGAACGAACGCCGCCACGCCGGACACGGTGCCGAGCGAGCCCTGGTTCGCGACGAGCCAATAGCTGAGGCCCGCGCCATTGATTTGATCCGGCGTAAGCGGCCCCGCCGAGAGAAATCCGCTGAATGCGCCGCTGCCGCCCACGCGACCGTCCACGAGCACCGTGCCGAACGCTCCGCCGAATCGAGCCGTACCGGTCGTGATCGAGCCGCTCCCGGTGGCAAACCAGTTGTAGCCGTTCACGTCGAGCGACAGTTGGGCATTCACCTTCTGCGACGTGAAGTCGGCGGAGAACACCGCGGCATTCAATGCTCCCGCATGACCGAGCGTATCCGTCGGGCTCGTGCCGCCGGCAAGCGTGAAGTTGATGGAGCCGGTCGTCGGGAGCACCGGTCGCGCTTCGAATACGGGGCCAGCGATCCAATGCAGGCTCGCGTCCTGCAAGTTGACGCTCTGTTTGCCGTCTCGGGTCGTGATCGACGCCGTGCCGGTCGACCAGCGACCCCAGCGAATGCCGCTCGAACCATTGCGCCCGAAATCCAGAAGCGCCGCCGTGCCGGACAGGTAGGTCGCGTCTTCCGCCGCCACGCCCGAACCCAGCAGCGAGTTGAACTGCAGAACGCTACCGCCGCCATTGAAGGCGAACGTATCACTGCGCTCCGTGGTGCTGGCGGCGAACGCCGGCTGGTCGATCAAAGGCACCGCCACCGCGGCGCTGACCTGCGGGAGCAGCGGCAGGTGCGCTTCGAGCAGATTCACACCGAGCCCCAGCCGCGAGCGCGCTTCCATGCTGAGCTCGGGAGGCCGTGCCGCGTCTTCGAGCACCGGTGGCGCAATCAATTCGCCGGCGGAATCCAGCGACACGAAAGCCGATCGAGCGCGGATCAGCGTCACTGGATCGCCGTGCGTGTGAAACGTAATCGCGCCGATGGCGCCGGCGCTCGCGTCTATCCGACCGCGCAGCAAGGTCGCGATGCTTTTACCGGGAGACACGCCAGCGTCTGTGCGACCGGGCTCGGTCACCGACGAGGGCATCGCGAACGCGTCGATTCGCACGCGCGAGCCCGGCTGCAGCGCGATGCGCGCGCCATCGGCCATCAGCAGCTGGAGGCTTGCACCCTCATCCGTGCTAACGATGTTACCCACGTCAATGTCATCGCCCTTTTGAAGCTTGCGCTCGCCCGCGCCCTCGACCTTCGCAATGCCCGAGACGAGCAGCACCTTGCCGGCGGCCGCCAGCGCAACGGAGCTCGCAAGCCCACCCGCAAGGCCGAAGCCCGTCACGAGGGCCGCAATGGGGATTGTCCGGAACGTCGTGGAGCGCATTTGCTGTTCGCCTAAAAGCCGCGGCGGAGGTAAACCATCGCCTCGATCCGGTCGTACTCGTACAGCGAAATGTTCGAATCGTTCTTCATGTAGCGAAGTCGGGGAGTGAAGGTCCAGCGGCGCGCGGGAAAGTCCTGCAAGTCCGCCGCGAGCGTCAGCGCGAACTGATCGTCGTCGCGCCTGCCGCCGAAGAAGGAACCGTCGTAGCTCGTGCTCATCCGCGAAATCTCGGCATACGCAACGGCGTTGGGCCGCAGCGCCATGCTGCCGAAGAAGCGAATGCCGTAGCGATCGTTGCCGTAAGGCGAAGCGGCGTGTTTCGCATCGTCCGTTCCCAGCAGAAGCGTTGCGCCGAGACGCGCGCCGCGCTCGCCCAGATTGAAGCGAGTCAACGAAATGCCGGCGAGATAGCGGTCCGTGTCGAGAATGCGCAGCGTGTCGTCGCGATACTCGAGCGTGCCTGCGCGCAGGCTGACGGCGCCCTCATAGTCGCCGCCGAACTGACGTGATGCGCTGAGATTCACATTCACTCCGCGCTCGTGATCCGCGCCGTCGAGCCACCCGAAGTAGCCATCGAGGCCACCCGAAAAACGATACTCCCCATGCAACCAGACAGCCGTCGACGCGAGCGACGAGACGGACTGATCGACAAACGACGCATCGGCATTCGCACGGTGCGTGAGATCGAGGCTCGAGATCACGCCGAACGTGGGGCTGAACGACAGCACGTTGCCGCCGTTCACCGCGACCTCGCCGAACGACGAGCTCGTCGCCACGTTGTGCGGGTCGAGCGCGAAGCCGAGGAAGGATTGCTCGCTCGTCGAGCCGTTCGCGTTGCTGTCGTACCCCGCGCCCACCTGCGCGAGCGCCGACCAGCGCGCGCTCACGTGCACGTTCCGCTTGTCGAGCGAATCGAGATATCGCTGGATCACCACCCGCGTTTCCTCGGGCGGCTGTTGCGTCAGCAGGTATCGGAACTGCTCGCGGGCTGGCGAGCGCTGGCCGAGCTCGAGCTGCGCGCGCGCCAGGTCCATGCGCGCGCCCAGGAAATCCGGCTGCTCGGCCACCACGCGCTGAAGCGCGAACGCGGCTTCCTTGGCGCGATGAGTGTCGAGCGCGGCGATGCCGAACAGGTAGTCGAACTCCGGCGTGCCTGCGAAAGCGACTTCGTGATCGGCGAGCAGCACGTACGCCTCGTTCGCCTTGCCGCTATCGAGCAGGCGTTTCGCCTCGGTCAGTACGGTTGACGCCTCCGCGGTCGGGACGAGACTCGCACGGCTGGCGGGCAGGTCTGTCGAGAGAATCGGAGCCGTTGACAGAGTCGGAGCGTCATCGGCAGCGGCGGCGGCGGTTGTCGCGAGCGAAAAAATCCACGCGCACGCGCATGCGGCCAAGCCCCACCGTTGCATTCGACTCCCCTCCCCCGGACAGACGGACAAGCGTGTCCAAAATTGCGGCGGACGGGCGCGACTCGGGTCACACATTGCGGGGCGCGAGTCTGAAAGACCGGCCACCTCGGCCGCAAAAGAACCTCGCTCGAGAGGGCGAGCACGCCTTTAGCTTTGTCGCTTCGCGGAGTCACTCGATCAAGCCGGCAACGCGCGATTTGCTGTCCACTTTTGCGACCACTTTTCTGGCAGGAAACGCCACCTGCGAGTGTTGCGCGGGCGCGCCTCTACCGGAATGGAGAGCTCGCGGGGCCTCAGGAGTCATAACAGGATAGGTGCTTCACTTATATGAGAAATCAATCACATAGATATCGCACTTCACCCATTGAATTGTAAAACCCCGCCCCTAGAGTACGCGTCGCCGGGACGCACCCCACCGTCGGTGGAGCACTTCCGGTGAATCTGGAGTTTGGTAGTTATGGAAATCCTGAGTGTTCTGATGATCGCAACGGCCGGGCTTCTGGTGGCGCATGGTTTCGCCATCGTGAAGCGCTTCATCACCGAGCGCTGATCGCAGAGCCGATCAGTCGCGACCGTTCAGCGACTCGCAATCAGCCTGGCCGAATCGTTCTGTTCGGCCAGCGCTGGCGAAAGGGACTTCGCACACCCTGCCCCTCGTTTCTCGCGTTTCTCATCGGCCGACTCGCGTAACCCGCGGGTTGCGCCAGAAACCCGGTCCGCATTGTGGAGTCGGCCCGACGCGCAGGCCGCTGGCCGCACGTCCAACACGCTCACCCGCACGCGCGTACGCGCCTGCCACATACTCCGCCGCGTTCGGCCGGGCTTGTGTGGGGAAGGCCTGTACGGCCCAGCCCGGCCACGGATTCAACGCCCAACTACAAATGAGAGCGCGTATGGCCAAGAGGCACACATCTTCATCGTCACGATCGGCCGAGCAACTCGCACTCGATCGTCGCAAATTCCTCGGATCACTCGCCGCTGGCGCCGGCGCAGCCACCATGCTGGGCCTGGGCTCGCGGAACGTGCTTGCGCAGAACGCGCCGCCCGCCGGTGCGGGCGCTGGTGGCCCGCCTCCGGGTGGCCGTCCGCCTCCGCCGCCCGAACCTGGCGTTTCGCAGCCGCCTCCGCTGAAAGAAGTCGCGGGCAAGACGGCGTACATCACCGCCTCTTCCGACGGCATCGGTCTTGGCATCGCGCGCGCGTTCTCGAACGCGGGCATGAACGTCGTGATCGGCTATCGCAATGAGGAACGTTTGAAGCTCGCGCTGCCGCTGTTCAAGAAAGACGCGGGCGTTCTCGCGGTCAAACATGACGTCACGGATCGCGCCGGCTGGGTCTCCCTGCTCGAGGAGACGAAGAAGAAATTCGGCAAGCTGCACGTGCTCGTGAACAACGCGGGCATCAAGTCACTCGCGCCCGCGAACTCCGCCAAGCCGGAAGACTGGGACAACGCCGTCGCGGTGAACTTCACCGCGATCTACAACGGCGTGGCCGTCTGCGTGCCGCACTTCAAGGAGCACAACGAGGGCGCGCAGATTGTGACCACTGCGTCGATGAGCGGCATTCTTCCGGCGGTCACGGCCGGCATCTATACCGCCACGAAGTTCGGCGCCGTGGGCCTCATGGAGGGTCTGCGCATAGAGCTCGAAGGCACGAACATCGGCACGTCGTGCTTCTGCCCCGGCGGCGTGAACACGGACAACCTGCCGGAAGGCGCGCGTCCGCCACGCATGGGCCGCGACGGCAAGCCGCTGCCAAGTTTCGGCGCTGCTTTGATGAGCCCACTGGAAGCCGGCGAACGGGTGCTGAATGGCATCCGCAACAACGACCTCTACATCCTGTCGCACGCGGAGTTCAAGGACGGTGTGAGGGAGCGTCATGACGCGCTGCTCGCCTCGTTCACCGATGAGCCGGTGCCGGAAGCCCGCCTGCCGCTCGAGGTGCGCACCCGGCACACTGGCATCTACCCGCGGGAGCTGGCTCATAGAAGCGTGAAGCGCAAGACTTATCGCGGCTGATCCGGTAGATGACCAACCCGTATCCGGGTTGGTAACGTTTCCCACAGGCGCCCACGTTTGGGCGCCTGTGGGAGACAAATCAATGAAGATTTCTCGGAAGGCATGGATCGCCTGCGCCGCGCTCGCGGCGCCCCTCGCTCTGGTTCTCACCGTTCCCGGCCGAACGGCGCCGTCGCCCGTGGTCGACGGCAACGACAAGCATGCGGATTCGGAGATCGTCACTCGCGTGTTTCGAGTGAAGAGCGTGCCGGCGCTGCAGCTCATACCGATTCTGCGCTCGCTGTTGCCGCAGAGCGCGCATCTCGCCGCAGTCCAGTGCACCAACGAGATCCTCGTGGTCGACACGTATGCGAACGTCCGCCGCATCGAGAACATCGTTGCGACGCTGGATAAAGGCGACACGCTGCCATTGCCGAAGTGCACGCTGCCTGCCTTCCCTCCGGCTCCGCCGCCGCCCTCAATGCCGCCGCAAGAGTAACCCGCGCCGCGCGGACAGCTTGGGTCTTCGCCAGTACAATGCGCGTCCCTTCAGGCTGGGGCGCGAAACATGCTGGCGAGGACGTTGCGGCGATTTGCTCTTGGAACGATGGCGCTCGGCGCCGGTGTGGCGGTGGCAGCGCCCACACTCGAAGCCCCCGCGACCGCGAAAGTCGGCAGCGAAGTAACCCTCACGATCGCCGGCACTAGCAATCCGCGGGATTTCGTGACCATCGTGCCGAAGGCGCAGCAGGAAGGCACCTACCAAGGCTACGTGTACGTCGAAAAAGGCGGCACGCTGAAGCTGGTCATGTGGGCATCGGCGATGCCAAACAGAAGTACGGGCCGTATCACTACGTGACCGAAGGCAGCACGCTCACGTTCCAGGCGCCCGACCAGCCGGGCGCATACCAGGTTCGCTATTTCCTCGCGGTGGGTGACACGGTCGTCGTCGAGAAGCCGAAGCAAACGATGCGGCGGGGCTTTCGAACGCGCTCGCCCAGGCCATGCGCCCCGGCTTCGAAGTCGTGGACGCACAGGGCCAGGTCGTCTCCGAAGGCGTCGCCGGCACGGACACCGTGAAGGTCATGCCGGGCAATTACACCGTGCGCCTGAAGGGGCGGAAAAACACGCCGAAGCCGATCACCGTCAAACAGAAGGAAACGTCGACGGTGGGCTTCTAGGCGCATGCGCGGGTGAACGCACAGGAGATCGCCGCGCCCAGCGCGCCGCGAGCGACACGGCGCGAGTGGATCGGCCTGGGCGTGCTGACATTGCCGTGCGTGCTCTATTCCATGGACCTCACGGTGTTGAACCTCGCGGTTCCGCAGCTCGCGCAGGACCTGAAGCCGAGCGCCTCGCAGATGCTGTGGATCGTCGACATCTACGGCTTCCTGCTCGCGGGCGCGCTCATCACCATGGGAACGCTCGGCGATCGCATCGGGCGCCGCCGGCTGCTGATGATTGGCGCAACAGTGTTCGGCATCGTCTCGGTGCTCGCGGCATTCGCGCCGACCGCGCAGATGCTGATCGCGGCTCGCGCCCTGCTGGGGCTTGCCGCCGCGACACTCGCGCCATCGACGCTCTCGCTCATTCGCAACATGTTTCTCGACGACCGCCAGCGCACGCTGGCGATTGGAATATGGGGCGCGGGCTTCTCCTCCGGTGCGGCGATCGGGCCTTTCGTGGGCGGCATTCTGCTCGAGCGGTTCTGGTGGGGCTCGGTGTTCCTGGCGTCGGTGCCGGTGATGGCGCTGCTGCTCGTCCTTGCCCCGCGCCTGCTACCGGAGTTTCGCGACCCGCAATGCGGACGGATGGATATCGTGAGTGCGGCGCTGTCGCTCGCCGCTGTGCTGAGCATTATTTACGGCATCAAGCGCATGGCGGAGATGCTCGTGTTTTCCTTCGAGCACGCCGCGTTCATTGCGGCGGGGATCGCGCTCGCTGTGGTGTTCGTGAGGAGGCAGTTGCGTCTCGCCGATCCGCTCATTGACCTTGCGATGTTCCGCATCCGGGCACTGCGGGCTTCGCTGAGCATCAACATCATCGGGCTGTTCGCGGCGTTCGGGTTCTTCCTGCTCATCTCGCAGTATTTTCAGCTTGCGCTCGGCATGGGCCCCCTCGAAGCCGGCCTGTGGAGCGCGCCGTCGGGCCCGGCGTTCATCATCGGCTCGCTGGCGACGCCGGCGCTCGCGAACCGGATACGCCCGGCCAACCTGCTCGCGGGGGCCTTCATTATCGGCGCCATCGGGCTGCTCGTTATCGCGTACGCGGCTGCGCATCCGAGCATGGGACTCTTCATGGCCGGCTACGTCGCGTTTTGCTTAGGCATTGCGCCCATGGGCACGCTCACGACGGACATTGTCATGAGCACGGTTCCGCCCGAGCGCGCGGGCGCCGCGTCGGGAATCTCGGAGACGAGTTTCGAACTCGGTGGCGCTCTGGGAATCGCGCTGCTGGGAAGCTTCGTGGCGGCGCTCTATCGAAGCTCCACGGCGGGGCTTATGCCCCTCACGCAGGTGGACATCACGCCGGCGAAGGAAACGCTGGCGGGCGCCGTGGCGGTGGCCAAACAGTTGCCTCCCGAGATTGGTGGACCGCTTCTGGCAATCGCGCGGCAAGCGTTCGTCGACGCGTTTGCTCAGGCGGCGCTGGTCGCCGCGGCACTGTGCGTCGTAGTGGCGATCATCTCGCTCGCGTTTCTGCGACGGCCCTCAGTGACGCGTTGATTTCTTTTTCGTCGAAGACGGCGTTGCCTCTTCGCTCTCTTTCCGCAGCCGATCGAGATGCAGGCGGATATGCGCCGCCTCCTGCGGCGTGTTCGCCAGCGCAATCGCCCGGTCGAACGCCTCACGCGCTTCGGCGTTCCGGCCTAGCTGCATGAAGTACGCGCCCCGCACCCCATGAAAGTGGAAGTAGCTCGCGAGCGACTCCGCCAGCGGCTCGATCATGTCGAGCGCGGCTTGCGGCCCGCGCACTTTTGAGACCGCGACCGAGCGATTCAGCGCAATGACCGGCGACGGCTGAATCCGCTCCAGCATGCCGTAGAGCACTTCGATCTCGTGCCAATCGGTGTCTTCGGCTTTCTTCGCGCGCGCGTGAAGGGCCGCGATGGCGGACTGCAGCTGATAGGGCCCGATCTGGCGGTGACGGAACGCCTTGTCCACCAGTGCCAGGCCCTCGTTGATCATCCGCTCGTTCCAGAGGCTGCGATCCTGCTCTTCGAGCAACACGATCGAGCCGCTCGCATCGAACCGCGCCGGCATGCGGGAATGCTGAAGCAGCATGAGCGCCGTGAGACCCATCACCTCCGGCTCGGACTGGAACAAGCGCAGTAGCAGGCGCGCGAGGCGGATCGCTTCGTCGCAGAGTTGCCCACGCTCCTCGGCGCCCTCGCCGGTGGCCGAATAACCTTCGTTGAAGACGAGATAGATCATCGCGCAGACGGTGACGAGTCGCTCCGCACGTTCCAGCGCGCCGGGCGTCTCAAACGGAACGTCGGCCTTCGTGATGCGCGCCTTTGCGCGCGTGATCCGCTGCTCCATCGCCGCCTCGCCGACGAGGAATGCGCGCGCGATCTGCTTCACGGAGAGGCCCGACACGACGCGCAGTGCCAGCGCGATCTGCTGTGTGTTCGGGAGCTCCGGATGGCAACAGATGAACAGAAGGCGAAGCAGATCGTCGCGGTAGTCGGAGTTGTCGAGCCGCTCGACCAGCTCGGCCTCGACGTCTTCGAGATCCGATAGCTGATCTTCGTCCCGGAGTTGCGTTTGCTTGCGCTTGCGACGCGTGCCGTCCAGGCCAACGTTGCGGCCGACGAGGATGAGCCACGCGGCCGGGTCTCGCGGCGGGCCGTTCTTCGGCCAGTTCTTCAATGCGCGCAGACAGGCGTCCTGAAAGGCCTCTTCGGCCGTGTCGAGATCGCGGAAGTACCGTAGCAGCGCGGCGATTGCCTGCGGGCGCGCCGACGTGATCGCGGTATCTATCCAGGCGATGTCTGTCACTTCATCGCGCCCGGCGGGTGGTAGATGGAAACCGGGCGGATCTCATAGGAACCGCCAGTGTCGTTGGCCCGCGCGAGCTCGCGCGCGGTGTCGAGCGCATGCTCGAGGTCGCGGCATTCGATGACGTAGAAGCCGAGCAGTTGCTCCTTGGTCTCGGCGAAGGGACCATCGATCACGAGGTGCTCGCGTCCTTTGCGCAGCGTGGTCGCCGCGGTAGTCGGCATGAGCCGCGCCACCGGGCCGAGTCGCCCCTCCTCCGTCAGCTTCTTGCGGACCGTCGCGAGACGGCCGAGCACGACATCGTCCTGCTCCTTGGACCAGCCGCCCACGACGTCTTCCGAGTGGTAGCAGAGGATGGCGTACAGCATGACGTCACGAGCGCAGCGGAAGGAGCGCGCGCACGCGCGGCTCGCGCAGGTACAGCCCAGCCCACGCAATGAGGCCCAGGTAAACGCCGAACAGCGTATTCGAGAACAGCGGCGAGTCGATACGCACGTGCGTGGAGATTGCGCCACCCAGCAGGCCCGTCATCAACACGGCGCCGAGCACGGCGGTGCGCGGGATGGCGAAGAGAACGGCGCAGGCCACGTCGATGGCGCCGATCAGGATGGCATGTTTCACAGGATAGCCGAGCTCGTTGAAGGCGTCGGTGACGGGCTGGATCATCATGAATTTGACGATGCCGTCGAACAGCAGGAACACGACGACCAGGGCGCTCAGGACCCGACCGGACCAGACAGCCCCCTTCGAAAGCGGCGCCGGCGTTGCAGACTCGACCATTGTTGTTCTCCCTTGGCTGGCAGTGACGACCGTATGGCTCAAGGACGAGCGGCGTCCGGTCGTTCCGACAGAGGAGGATAGATTTAGTGGGCGCGCTGCGCGCGGCCAACGGTGCGGCGCTGCCGGCGTCGGGCCCAGGGCGCGCCAAGCGGGCAGCCGCGCTGGCCGTCACGGCCGCATTGCCGATAGCCTCGGCGATGACGCCGCGCGCTCAATCCGCCATCGTCTGCCGGCGTTCGACTACGCCGATCACGCCCTGCAGGGGGTTCAGGATGTCTTCGCGAGACGCTCTGGGCCACCGTTGCTGTCGGCGACAAGGCTTCGCCGGCAAAACCGAGCGCCGTCTACCCCTGGGCGCCGGCGGGCAGGAAGTAGTTGACCTGCCTCACCTCGTACGCCCCCGCCCCGGGGTTGGCCTTTTCCAGGTCCTGGGCGATGCGCACGGCCTCTTCCTTCGACTCCACGTCCACGATGTAGAAGCCCAGCAGCGCTTCCTTGGTCTCCGCGTACGGGCCATCGACGATGAGGGGCGGTTGCTGGCCCTTCATGAGCGTGCGCGCACCCGCCGTGGGGCCGAGCCGCGCGGAGGGGCCCATCTTGCCCTCGGCCGCGAGCTTGCGGTGAACGACGTGCAGGCGATTCATCACAGCCTCATCCTGCTCCGCAGTCCAGGAGAACACCGTCTTCTCGGAGTTGTAACAGAGGATGGCGTAGAGCACGGGCGTGTACCGTCACGGCTTTGGCGGGAAGGCGCGGAGTATGCCCGGTCGCCGTCCGCGCCCGAAACCCGACGCGCGTTGAAGCGAGCGCGACACGCGTTCAGGAGCCCCGCCTCAGCGCGGTGTCAGCGGATCGCCGATGCGCTCGAGCCCGATCCCGGCGCGAATGCGAAACAGGACCACGAAGTATGCGATCCCGGCGAGCACCACCGCCAAACCCACGGCCGTGATCCCGAACCAGGCCGGCATCAGCCGTGTGAGCTCGAGCGACATGAACGACCCCGTCCACAAGGGCCAGGCAACGACCTGCATGATCGGCGACCACTGCTGGACTGAGCTGGCGACGGGATGGCTCGTCTGGACGTTGTGCCAGGACATCTCCAATGCCGGCACGATGGCGAAAACCGGAACCATGTAGAGGGGAATCGCGATCCCCCATTCCGGCACGATAGCGTTGACCGCCGTCGCCGCAACACTGGTAACGACCACCGGCGTCATCAACGCGAGGCAGACCACGAGCGCGAGCATGGACGTGCGAATCGGCAGGCACTGCAAAGCAGGCGTGCTGCGCAACCAGCGACGACTGAGGATCGTACCGACCGCTCCGGTAATCGAAACGAAGATCCAAGGCAGCGTTTGCTGGAGCAGATGAACATGCGGCCGCACGATGCTGATCACAACGATGCTCGCAAGCGCCAGCAGGAAAGTTGTGCGCATCCACTGCATCACGAGCACCGGCCAGCCGCGAAAGCGCGAACGGGAGAAGGATGCCTCGCGACCTTGCGAGCCGAAGCCTGCGAACAGGCGCGAAGGCGACGGCATCTGTAGCACGCGGCCCGAACGCGCCAGCCCCAACGACACGAGCGCCAATATCGAGCCGCAGATCAGCAGCACTGTGGGTAGCGGTTCCGGCAGCCATTCCATCGGCACGCCACGGAGCCCGGCGATCACCATTGCGATCCAGACGACCCCGAAGACGCGCACATTCGATCTCAGCGCGGAAAGTGTCGGCAGCGGCAACACCGACAGGAAGGCGAGCGTTGCGAATGACGCCGACACTGGGATCCATAGACCGGCGAATGGAGGTGTCGGAAACCGCGACCCGGTGTTCGAGAACCACGCCAGCACGAAGGCCAGCGTGATGAACAGCATCGGCATGGCGATGCGCTCCCACCAACGCAGCAGCGCCAACTCCCGCGCCTTGATCGGCAGTGTGCGCATCACGAAGTGGGGCGAATCCCAGGTGGCGCTGAATGCCAGCGACGCGATCACCGCCCCCACAACCGGCACGTTCCGACTGCCGAGCACCCACAAGGCCGACATCTGCATCAACTGAACGAACACCACGAGCACCCACACACCGAGCGTGCGTCGGTGATAGTCGAGCAGCAGCGTGAGGATCGCGCGGTTCATGCCGCGGAGAGCTTCGGTTGCCAGCGCGCGCTACCGGTCTTCATGAGTGCGATGAAGAGTTCTTCGAGTGTCAGCGAGCTCTCACCGATCACCTCCGCGCCGAGCGCTTTGAGTGACTGCCGTTGAGGAGACCAGCGATCGAGCAGCACGCAGGCGCGATCCTGCTGGCGGCTGATGGCCCGGATCACGGAGTTCTGGACGCTGGCGTTCCGAGGGAGTCGCACGTCCAGCTGCACATACCGCTCGAGCAGATCGGGGATCGAACCGAACGTGATGAGCTGCCCCGCCTGCATCACGGCCACGTGATCGGCGAAGCGCTCCAGGTCCGCGAGCTGGTGCGAAGAGATCACGACGGTGCGGTTCTCGTTCCGCATGTATTTCAGCAGCTCCGCGAAGAGCTGCTGGCGCGCGAGGGGGTCGAGGCCCGCAGTGGGCTCGTCCAGCAGCAGGAGATCGGCATCGCGCGACAAGGCGAGGAGCGTCGCCAGCTTCACGCGCGAACCAAACGAGAGCGTGTCGATGCGATCGCTTCGATGCAGACCGAAGCTCAACTGCAGGCGTTCGCAACGCTCCGCGTTCCAGTCGGGGTAGAAGCCGCTGACGAAATCGATGGCGCGGCCGACGGTGCCCCAGGCTCGATAGCTCAAATCGGGACTCACATACGCAGTGCGGCGTTTCACTTCGACTTCATCAGTGCGGATGTCATGGCCCACAAGCTCGGCCGTGCCGCCATCCGGCCGGCCGATACCCATCAGCAGGTTCATCAGCGTCGTCTTGCCGGCTCCGTTGGGGCCAACGAGCGCGCAGATCGCACCCCGGGGAATGCTGAGCGAGACCGGGCCCAGGCTGAACGTGAGCCCGAAGCTCTTGCGGATCTCGCGGATGTGCACGGCCTGCTGTTCGATCACCCCGCCTCCTTGTGCCGCTCCTCGTGCGGCCCCGATTTCTTCAGCTCTTCGCGCAGCAACTGCTGCAGCTCGCGATCGGACATCCCGCCTTCCCTGCCCGCATGCACGCCGGCGGCGATGCTGGCGCGCGCGGCCACTCGTTTCGCGGCACGGGTGCGATCCTGCCCCCGCTCCGACACGAACGTGCCGAGACCCTGACGGCGATAGATGATCCCTTCGCGCTCCAGCTCTTCATATGCGCGCTTTACGGTGATGAGGCTGACCAGCAGCTCTTCCGCGAGCGCACGGAACGACGGCAGCGGACTGCCCGGCCGCAGGCGATCCGCGGAGATCTCGCGTTTCACCGCGTCGACGATCTGTTGATAGAGCGCGCCCGGAGCGGCGGGCGAGATAGGGCCGAGGCGAAGCTGGGAGGGGGGCATGTCGACTGTATATATAATCTATAGACAGTAAGCAAGCCCCGAATAGCGGCGCGGCCCACGCATGTTTCTTCGACCTGCTGCCTCACGACACCGAAGCGGCGGTCCGCATTGCCCGCAATGCGTGATTCGCGGATGAAGGGCCGCGCGCTCCTTCCTACCGTCCGTCGGTTGCGGAAGCCGGCCGCAGGCGGCGGCCTTGAGGGCGTTCGCCCGCATGAATCCGCCAGTTCGTCACGCCGCTCGACTATCATTACCGGCCCATGCAACCGCCCGTAATTACGCGCCGCCGCCGGCCCTTCCTCGCACCCTTCTGGGTGATGTGGCTGATCTTCTTTGTGCTGCTGGCCGCGGCCTTCGTGTCATACCGCTCGGCAACCACGACCACGGTGGTCCTGGTACGCCATGCGGAGAAAGTCATGGGCACCATCGAAGACCCGCCGCTGGCCGCCGAAGGCGTGCGCCGCGCCGAACGACTCGCGCAGATGTTCGGCGAGATCAAGACGGGCCATGGACTCGATGCCATCTACGTGTCGGACACGCGGCGCGCCCAGCAGACCGCAGCACCCCTCGCCTCGCGCCTGGGGATGAAGACAATCGTCTATCCGGCGGGGGACGTCGAAGGCGCCGCGCGAAAGCTGCTGCGTGAACATCGGGGCGCCCGGGTGCTGATCGTCGGCCACAGCAACACGGTTCCCGCGCTGGTTCAGAAGCTGAGCGGTCAATCTGTACCTGAGATTCCCGAGGAAGAGTACGACGACGTCTACGTCGTCACGGTGCCGAGCTTCGGGCGCTCGAGCGTGCTGAGGCTGAAGTACTGAAGCAGCGCTGCGGCAGGCAGCCGTCGCCCGCCGTGTCAGGAGTGCGAGTGGCCGCTGCTCAACGCCATTACCCGATGCACGAAGTCCTCGTGCCGGGAAATCCGGAAATCCGCCAGCACCGCGTCGCGGATGTGCCGGGACGGATCGATCAGATACGTCGCCCGGCGCACCATGCCGAGCGGACCCCTGACCTCATACATCCCGATGACCGCCTTCGCCGGGTCCGACAGAAGCCTGAAAGGCAGCTTGTGTTTTGCGCGGAAACCACGATGGCTTTCCGCGCCCTGCGGACTGATGCCGGCGACGTTGAGGCCGCGCGCGACGAGCTCCGAATGGAGATCGCGCAGCATGCAGACCTCCTTGGTGCAACCGGGCGTGAAATCCGCCGGATAAAAGAAGAGAACGAGCGGTCCGTGGTTGAGCAGCGTCGTGAGCGATGTATCTCGCCCGTCCTGGTCCGGCAGCGTGAACTCTGGCGCGCGGGCACCGACGGCGAGCATAAGCCTGATTCCGTTTAGATACAGGCACCGATCATAGAACGGGTCCCCAACGTTCGTCCTATTGAATCGGGCACAGGTCTCTTCTTGTGAGAATGGGTTTGCCCTTCCGAAAAGCGATGCTAGAATCGCGCGCCTTTCATGGGGCGGCCGCGATTTGGACCGCCAGCCCCCTGATCACCTGTGGGGCGGTAGCTCAGTTGGGAGAGCGTCGCGTTCGCAATGCGAAGGTCGAGGGTTCGATCCCCTTCCGCTCCACCAATTTTCCCTTCTAAAATATAGGCTTACGCGCCGGTAATTTCGTGGCCTTTCGCTCCCCATCCCCTGCGGGAAATCTGCGGGATTTGATCGAGGGGGCGAACGGCGCAGGGGTTCGTTGAAGATGCAGCTCGCGCGCGCCGGCGCCCGCACGAATGCCAGGGGCCAAGTCACACCGCCAAGTCGTCGGGCCTGTAGACGAGTCCTGAAGTGCTGCAGAAAATGGTTGCAGCCAGCTGCAAGGGCCCGCCCTCAGCCAGCGATGAGGTGGCAACTTCGTTCAAATTGCCCTGAGCGCCTCCGCGACGGATTGATTCGACACACGCGCTGCCGGAGCGAGCGCTCCGAGAATGCTGATTCCGCAGGCCCATGCGATCCCTAGCAAGACAAGGCGGGCATCGAGCGACAGTCGCGTCACTACGCTGCCTGAACCCAGGCGTGTACTGAATGTCTGTCCATTGAACATCAGCCACACGATCGCGGCGCCAAGCAGCGCGCCGGCAATGGCGAGCGCCATGGCCTCCAGGAGCACCGACACGAGCACAGCGTTCGGGCCGAAACCGACCGCGCGCAACGTGGCAATTTCTGCGCGGCGCGCACTCACTGCGGAATACATCGTGTTCGCGGCTCCGAACATCGCCCCCAGCGCCATGACGCTGCTCACGACATAGGCGAGGAACGACCAGGTGCTACGGAGCGGTTCAGACTGGAGCTGGTAGTACTCGGATTCGCGCGAGACCTTGATCACCAGCGCCGGATCGGAGGTCAACATGTCTCGAAAAGCTCCGTAGCTTTCCGGACTCTCCAGCAGCACTGAGATGGAGTTGAGCACATATCGTTGTCCCGCCGAGAGGAGCATTTCGACGTCGGTCAACACCTCCATTTCATACGTGTCGCCCTCGGATCCAAACACGCCCACGACCGCCCATTCGGCATTTCGGAACTTCACCCGATCGCCGAGCCTCAGGCCCCGGAAATGCTCGACTGCCCTTCGTCCAACCATGACCTCGTGGAAGCCGGGGCGCACCGGGCGCCCGGCGAGCACTTTCATCTCGGGGCGAAGCTCGAACACAGTCGGGGAAACACCGCGAACCATCACGTTGTCGCGACGGCCGTCGGAGTACCTCAGGACTCTCAACGGGGCGAGTGCTTCCGTCGAGATGATCGGCCGACCATCGGTCGTCTTGCGAATGCCAACCGCGGACTGGATTCTCGTCGCGGCATCTCGCTCCAGGATGCTCCCGTTTTCCGAGACGGCACTGCGCTGCAAGACGATCGCGCGATCCATTCGACCCGAGCCCGCAATCGTGCGCTCCAGGCTTCCTGAAATCGAAAGGACCGATAGCAACACGGCGACCACGCCAGCAACGCCAAGAACGATGACCAAGGATGAGGCCCACCTTTCCGGAATGCTCCGGAACGAGACGGAACACAACGCATGGATCTGCTTCGCACCGTCCAGCATCACCACTCATCCTCAACGAAGAGCGTTCACGACAGACAGCCTTTGCGCCCGCAGCGCTGGCGCCACGCCGCTCAGAAGCGCAGCACCCAACGCAATCGCGCAGCCTTGAAGAATCACGCCCCACGGCATGGGAATGTTGCTCCCTGGGCGTCCGGTACCCGGAGCAATCAAGGGGTAGAACGCCTTCGAAGCACTGAGGCCGACCGCCCCTCCCAGAGCATAGAGTGCAATGGCTTCCGCAAACACGAGCATCAACACGGTTCCCGCGCTGTAGCCCAAGGCTCGCAGAACTCCGAGCTCGGGAATGCGCTCACGCACCGACTCCATCATCGTGTTGGCAGTGACTAGCAGCAGTGTGAAAAAGGATCCGCCCAGAATGGCTTTCACGAGCAGGTTGAAGTCGATGGCCTGTCCCTCGCCCCCCAGGAGGAGCTCGCGCTCGCTCATCGTCGATGTGGGATAAGAAGAGTTGACGAACCGCGCATCGATGGCCGCACTGACCTCGGCATTACGACGTGGGTCGGTGGTGTACACGATGAAAGTATCGGCAGTGCCTTTGTTAACGACCCTGCCTTCATCGAAGTACTCATAATGAATCCAGAACTGATCCGACAGAAATGAGTTGGCGGGTGCGTCGTATACTCCGACGAGTTCGAAGGTCCACACGTTGCTGCCGTCATTCCGGCGCGTGAGGGTCGTGAAAGCGATCGGGTCACCAATCTTCCATCCGTACTTCTGCGCCATCCGGCGATCGGCGACAGCGCCCACGCGCGTGTTTGCGAAGGCTTCGGCATACTGGTCGCTCAAACGCACTTCACCCGATGCCTTCAGTCCCTTGGCACTACTCCACGCGTACGCGAATGCGCCGTTTTGCCGCTCGCCAAAGTAACCTTGCACATACGACACCGCGGCAACATCCGCCACACCCGGGATCTGCTCGATGTCCGAAAGATAGGCAATCGGCAGCGAAGAGCGAATCTCGGCGTGCTGCATATTGAGGCGATTCGCCGCGAACTGACTGGCCGCCCAATCGAGCGCACTGGTCACGCCATGAAGCAGCCCGAACAACGTGAAGGCCACGCCGATGGACAGCAGCGTCAGGACGGTACGGAACGGCTTGCGCCACACGCCCGACCATAGCAGGGGCAGGTACTTCATAGGCTGGCGATATCTGAAGGCAAACGCGCCACCCATATAAATTTCCCCAGTTTCACCGAGGCGCGGCGTGCTGGCCCCTGGTGGATCGGCATGCCGGACTGAGAATTCAGGATGAACACGCGGAATAGGCCGTGTGACTATGTGTATTGATACGATAATACACTTAGGCGAACCTGCGAAGGCCGATTTTCGTGCAGGACGGGCTGGCTTACATCGAACTCTGCAAGCCTCGCAGTCGGTGCTGCACGACGGATGCATCGCGAAGTGCTCCTTTCCGCGATAGCAACCCCTCGCGAGCGCAAAGCGTGCGGGAGATCTGCGGGACAAACCCCTGTGCACTCTTGTGCAGTCTGTGCGGAACGGATGCAACGACCGTTACGCCACGATCTTCATACAATCAGGTGGTTAGAGGGGTCTTCCCGCATTCGCAATGCGAAGGTCGAACCGCGTGGGTCACGATTGCCTCGGGGAGCTTCTCGACGCCCACCTCGAACCACAGTCCGGCGACCAGCAGCAGCTGCGTACCGGCAGCAATCACCCGGCGACGCGCATGAATCTCTGCTTGCTCGGCCTGTAAACGCTGTTTGTACGAGCGACGCCAGTTACCGGCGTCCTTGTTCCGTCGCACGAGACCAGTGTCCGGGTCGACGTAGAGTTCCTGATGAATCGTCCAAGGCGCCCAGCTGTACGGCCGCGAGAGGTCCACGAGCTTCCCATCCCGCCATGCCACGTCCACCGCGATGAAATCCCGTACGTGCTGGTGAACATGTTGCTGCACCGTATCTCGTCGATCGATGCGTTCACAGATCTCGCCGAACACCTTGTTCCAAGGGCGGCCAACCTGGGCCTCGAGGTACCGGCGCAAGGGGCCGAGATTCTCGTTCAGCTCGCGATAGTCATACCCCATACGCATGCCGAGCCTAGCGGGCCCATCGAGGTCATCACGTAGTCGAATCACGCTGGGCAGCACGCGCTTGGTCGAGCGCCGGCGCGGGCGTTCGACGATTACTTTGAACATGTCTTCGCGCATGGGATCTCCGGAAGTACGAGTCAGGGACAGGACTCGGCGCTGCGCTCCGGAAAGAGCCCTGCAGGATATATCCTGCGGATCGAATGTCAAGGAAGCCTACACTGCGACCTTCAGAATAGAGTGAAGTCCCGCACGTGACCCGCGCGCCCTGCCGCTAATCAGGTTCGCTTCTTCACGTGAAGGGGTTGAGCAGTTTCACGCCGGTCGGCGCGTAGTGCGCGCTATTTCGGGTGACAACGGTGAGGTCGTATATCAGCGCAGTGGCCGCGATCTGCTTGTCGATAGGATTCTCGGGATTCGGCGCGCACAGCCTTCCCCAAACCTGCGCCGCGTCCTCGTCGAATGAAAGGATGGAGCCGGCATAGTCACTCGCGACACGCTTGAACCATTTTTCGAGCTGCGCGGCCTGGGGTTCATCGCCCCGGTGTCTGAGGGCGTCGACTCCCTTGCGAAGCTCGCCGATCGTTATGACGGAGAGATAGACAGCTGCCTCGTCCCGCTCTGCCTTATCGAAGAACGCCAGGACGCCCGCGTTAGCCTTTTCCGCCTTGCGAAAGTCGCTGATCACGTCCGTATCGATCAGATACATGTTCACTCTCGCCGGCTAACCTGGTAGCGCGCGAAGTCCTCGTCCTTGCCGACGTTGGGCATGGCTCGCAAGACCTCGATCAAGGAACGACGACGGGGGCCGCGAAGCGCTGCCTGGAGAATCTCCCGGTGTTCTTGTTCGGCGCTTCGATTGTTCTTGGCCGCGCGCTGCTTCAATGCCTTGACCAGATCTTCCGGCAGATTACGAACCATAAGTTGGGCCACGGCATGCCTCCTGGGACGTCGGACTGCTAGCAATGCTAGCGGCCGCTCTCCCTGAGTGCAAGCATTGCTAGCATTCCTTGATTTCCGTTCGATTTTCGTCGTTTCGCTCATCTCAACCCCCTAAGTCCCATTGCGGATATGACAACAAGACGAGTAACGGCGAAGGGGCCGTTACTCGTCTTGAGGAAATTTTCCTCAGTCTTCTGCCGTCGTTACCTGTCGTTTTTCGCTGTCATCATCGGCTAGACGCTAGCGCCAGCAGTTGTCACTTGCGAAGTGTCTCCGCCGCCCACGCACGCGCCTCGCGGACCGCGACATCCAACGCGTCGTACGCGCGCCGAATGCAGCGAACACCGTGAAGGAGCGTCGTGATCTCGTCCCCTACTTCGGCACCGGCCGTACTTCCCTCGCGCTCCTGCGCTCCGAGCAACGCATTCGCGGCGGTGGCGACAACGGAGATCGCGTCGGACAACCTCCCCATGATCTCGTCGATGTCAGGCTTGATCGGCGGAGCGTTGCTCGCTCGCGCCTTCGGTCGAGGGTGATCCGCTCGGCGTGCTCGACGCGCGCCCGGTCCCGTTCCCTTCATCCGGTTAGAATCCACTCGCTTTGCTGAACCCATGGCTGCCTTCCTCTGGTAGGCGGTTGTGGCTAGCCGTCCGGGGCTGCTCCAACAGTCCCGGGCGGCGCTTTTGTGAACAGCCATCAGCGAAGGTGGTAAGAGCGGGGGTAATGCCAGGTGTCAGGTGAAGCTGAAAACCTGCAGAAAACAGGCACTTTCCTGTGTCCTGCGAGGGCCTTCCGCTCCACCAATACTATCAATGGCTTACGTTCGACTGGATCACTCTGAGCACAGTGAGTTCGGGAGAATTTCGGGACTTGATCACCTGGTTCGCGGCCTGGATCAAGTTTCGAATCTCCGGCGCACTGTAGCCCGTCGTCACCCTGTCGCTCTTGTGCCCTAACAAGTGCTCACTGTCCTCCAGCGATACGTTTGTCGCTCGCAGCCGGCGACCGAACGTGTGCCGAAGATCATGCACTCGCAGGCACTTGAAGTGCAGTAGTTCCGACTTGATCTGACACCCCTCTTGAAAAGAGCGGGGTTACCCGGTTCGATGGTTGTTACCACGCAATCAACGAACACACTGGGAGTAACCCCGCATGAATCTGTAAATCACAGCGTCATCAAGCACGAGATGGGCTTGCTGAATCTGGCCGAAGAGCTCCAGAACATCTCGCAGGCCTGCCGAGTGATGGGCGTGTCGCGCGACACGTTCTATCGGGTCAAGGAAGCCAAGGAGAGCGGCGGCCTCGAGGCACTGCCGCACAAGGATCGGCGTCGGCCGAATCCGAAGAACCGTGTCGACGAACTCGTCGAGCAGGCGGTTCTAGCCTACGCCTTGGAGAACCCGGCCGCCGGCCAGGTTCGAGTTTCCAACGAGCTGCGCAAGAAAGGCACCTTCGTTAGCCCGACCGGAGTGCGCTGGATCTGGCTACGGCACACTCTGCACACCTTTCGCCTGCGTCTTACGGCGCTGGAGAAAAAGGTTGCCGAAAAACGCTTGCTGCTGACGGAAGCCCAGGTTGCGGCCCTGGATCGGACCAGCGCACCAATCGACTCGTCGCTCACAGTGCGCAGCCGAGACTCCGTCGCCTCGGAAACGCGATCCTCCATATAGGTCTCCCACGCGGTCATTGCCATGATCAATCCAGCACGTTTGTAAGCGTGTGGCCGTCACCCCTGATGCGCCTCGCGCGTAGCCGTCACGATGCGCCCCATCGAAGTGAAGCTGGGGAGCATCGATGGGAACGCAGAAACTGACTGAGCGGCTGCAGACGACGCTTGCGCACCTGAAGCAGGCGAAGGAACTGGGCTCGACGCTGTCGGACTACGCCGCGGCGTTCAACGTGAACGTGCAGGAGCTATACAACGGCCGCACGCAACTTCAGCGCAAGGGATTGTGGCCGAAGATGCGCAAGACGAGCGCGCGCGCGCCGCAACTGCTGGCGGTGGAGGTTGCCGCACGGAACGCAGCGATGATGCCGGCGGCCATGAACGCGTGGCTGTTCCGGATCAGCGGACCGGGCGGCTGGGTGATGGAGTGCCGTCAGCTGCCGGAAGCGTCCTGGCTGAGAGAGCTGTCCGCCACGCTGAGTAAAGTGAGCGCATGATCGGTCCGCCCAGCGTTGCGCGGATCTGGCTGGTCGCAGGCTTCACCGATCTGCGTCGCGGCTTTGATGGCCTGAGTGCACTCCTGCAGACGCGACTGAACGAGAACCCATTCTCCGGGGAGATCTACATCTTTCGTGGCAGGCGCGGCGATCGCATCAAGGTGTTGTGGTACAGCCAGGACGGGCTGTGCCTGTTCTACAAACGGTTGAGTGTGGGGAAGTTCGTCTGGCCTCAGGCGCAGAGCGGCACGGTGTCGCTGAGTGCCGCGCAGTTGTCGATGTTGCTGGAAGGGATCGACTGGCGACATCCGCGGCGCACGGCGCCCTCGCCGCAGGATCCGGATCGCACGCATCCGACGATGACGTAAGCGAAGAAGAAAAATACAGCTCGGCTTCGTGCAGCGTGCGCATCGATCTGGATGCTGCGCGTATAATCCGCGCGTGCTCGATGTCAACGCACTTCCCAGCGATGTCGAAGGTCTCAAGCGCCTGCTGCTCGATACGGTGCAGGCCAAAGATCAGCAGCTTCGGGAAAAGCAGCACCAGATCGAGCACCTGAAGTTCCAGCTGGCGAAGCTGCGCCGTGAGCGCTATGGCCAGGCATCGGAGAAGCTGCACGAGGCGGGGCAGATCCCGCTGAGCTTCGAAGAACTGCGCGCCGCGCTCACCGAAGCGGCCCGCCAGGTTCCGACAGTTCCAGACACGGCCGCCCCGGAGAAAGGAAAACCGGTTCGCCGCAAGCGACTTCCCGAGCACTTCGAGCGCGATGACAAGGTCATTGAGCCCTCGACGTGCGTGTGCCCCGACTGTGGTGGCGCGTTGAGCTCGCTCGGCAAGGCCGACACATCCGAAGTGCTGGAAGTGAAGACGGTCACCTTCAAGGTGACGCGGCACATCCGCCCGAAGAAGCGCTGCTCGAAATGCTCGACGATCGTGCAGGCGCTGGCGCCGTCACGACCGATCGAGCGCAGCTTTGCCGGTGCCTCGCTTCTGGCGCTCGTGCTGACGTGGAAGTACGGCTTGCACCTTCCGCTGTACCGGCAATGCCAGATCTTCGCGCACGCAGGTCTCACATTGAGTCGCACGACGCTCATGCAGTGGGTGGGTGCATCCACTGAGCTCATGGGAGTGCTGGTGGCGGCGCTGGCGAGATACGTGCTGTCCGGGCCGAACCTGAACGCGGACGACACGCCGTTCAGCGTGCTTGCGCCCGGGACGGGCAAGACGAAGAAAGGCCGGCTGTGGACGTACGTGCGCACCGGGCGCGGCTGGGGATCGAGAGATCCGCCGGCGGTGTGGTATCGCTACTCACCGAGCTGGCACGGACGATATCCGCAGCTACATCTGGCAACTTACCGCGGCAAGTTGCAGGTGGACGGCTACGCGGGCTTTGAGGCGCTGTTCGTGCCTTCAGGCCCGGACAAAACCGCGCGCGTGCAGGAAATTGCCTGTTTTGCACATGCGCGACGCAAGATGTTCGACCTGTACAAGGCGATGAAGTCACCGCTCGCCAGAGAAGCGCTCGATCGCATCCGCGTGCTGTACGAGATCGAGGACGCCATCCGCGGCCAGTCGCCCGAGGCACGTCTTGCGGCTCGCCAGGAACATGCGGTGCCGGTGCTGAAGTCGCTGCATGCGTGGCTGATCGACACGCGCTCCAGGGTGGAGGAGAAGTCCGTGCAGGCGGCGGCGTTCGATTACACGCTGCACAGGTGGGAACAGCTCACGCGATACACGGAAGATGGGCGTCTGGAAATCGACAACAACGCGGCAGAGCGCTCACTGCGTGGCGCCGTAGCGGAGCGGTCATTGTGCACCTCATTTTCAAGTATCTGAAAAAATTGATGTTTGATTTTCAAAGATCACCCGACACGGGCGACCTTTTCGCGCGAGAGCCGTGCTGACGCGCTCAGTGTGCAGATCGCTCGCACGGATTTGATACGGAGCGTCGGGAACGACCTGATCGGCGGCAAGAATGCCTTCTTTGATGAGCCTTCGGATCTGATGATGGGAGACACCGAGCGTCGCGGCGGCTTCAGACATCGTGAGCCACTCTCCGCTCTTCTCGGCCGACTTGTATGCATGGATCCCGCGTACGCGACGCAGCGATCCAACACGGTGAGCAGTCCACGTCTTGCCTTGGCCGGTCGGCAACCCCATGCGGTTCAGCGTCGCGGCGATCTCCTCGTCCGACCATCGGGTAGCCATGGAGCGGATCACGGCCACGGCCTCTTCGGACGTGCGACATTCATGTTCGCCGGATCGGGGTTTTCGGACGCGCAGCTCCGAGTGCTGCCCGCCGCGCCAGTGAATGGTAAGGACGATCTCGCGCGAGCTCGCGTCGTAAACGGCAACGATATCGGCGATGAGTGTGCGCGCGAGCTGCTGGCGTGATCGCATGGTCACGCCCGATCCGTTCCACGCAGCTTCCAGGTCTTCGGCAAGCCCTGTGAAGTCCGGTATGGGAGGAGCAGGGTTCGGTCTCTCGAGGGCCGCCAATCGCGCCTCGCAGTCCTGCACACGCTGCAAGCTCGCCTCCCAGCTCTTCTCGAGTTGCGCGGCGATGAGCCGATTGTCCGGGTCACAGGCGGCGTAGCGCCGCTCGGCAAGCGAAGCCTCATAGCGCGCTTGCTGCAACTCCAACTCTACGATGCGTCGCTGCTCGCCTTGCTGCTCCATGTACCTGTGCTCGGCGTGCAATGCCGCCTCAATGGCTACTGGCTCGACAGCGCGCAGCACCTCGCGCCCGATGGCGGTGTCTACGCGCTTGGCTCCGAACATCAGACATCGCGGCCGAGCCAACATCTGGTTGGGCCGCTCGCATCGATACACGGGCTGACAGTAGTGTCCCGAGTAGCTGACCACCAATCGACGCCCGCAACCTCCGCAGAGCAGAAGCCCGGCCAGTAAGGCGCGGCCGCCACGTCCAGATTTGACCCCACCTGCTTTCCCGTACGCGTTCGCCGCCAGCAACTTCTGATTGCGCTCGAACTCGCCCCACTCGATGTACCCTTCGTGGTGATCCTTGATGATAGCCTCCCATCGGTGGAAAGGCTTGCGATGCTTGTAGGTCGTGCGCACACGGCCATCGACGAGCGCGGTGCGCTTCTCGCTCTTTCCATAGGCATACGCGCCGGCATGGAAGGGGTTCTTCAATATCGAGATGACGTTGCGATAACGGATGGGAGTCCAGTCAAAGCTCACGAGCGTTTTGCCGTCCGAGGGACGCGGAAAATGCATCTGCTCGGCGGTGAGCGAGAGCAACACCTGGCGGGCACTGCCGAGCTGACGGAAGCGCGCGAACACGATGCGGACCGCTTCCTGTACCCGCATGTTCGGATCGAGACCCAAGCCCATCTCACGATGCCAGATATAACCGACCGGCACGCTGATGCGCAGGTCACCCCGGAGCGCCTTGCCGTGCTTGGCATCCAGCATGCGAGCGCGGATCACGCCGAGCTCGAACTCGCTGATGCTGCCCTTCATACCGAGCAGCAACCGGTCGTTCGGTCGATGCGGATCGTAGATGCCATCTGAATCAATTACCCGCGCTCCGACCAGGCCGCACAGCTCGAGAAGGTGATGCCAGTCGCGCCCGTTGCGGGCGAGCCGCGAAGCATCCAGGCACAGCACCGCGCCCACCTCTCCGGCGCACACCGTGGCGACCAGCCGATCGAAGCCGGGACGAGCCACACTGCCGCTTGCTGAGCGACCGAGGTCGTCATCGATCACTTCGACGCTGGCAAATCCATATCGCCGGGCTACTTCAACCAGGTCGTATTGTCGCCGCTGGCTCTCGAGGTTCGTCTGCACCTGGGTCTGGGTCGACTGGCGCACATACACGACGGCTTTGCGCTTCAGCAGTGCCTCCGGTAGCAGCTCAGCGCTCATCGTCGCGCTCCTCGGTTGCCACGCCCGCCGCCAACATCAATAGTCGCGACAGCTGGGTGAGAACCTTCATCCGCTCGGCGTTCGTCAGGCCGAGCAGTCCGGTCGACTCGAACGCTATGCTGAACTGGCGCAATGGCGCCGGCGCCACTCTCTTGCGCATCTTTTGCGGCTCGGTCATCGTTGCTCTCCTGAGCGACTGCGACGGGAGAATCGCCGCAGCAGCTTCGCTGAAATCCGCGTGCCAGGAGTAGCCGATGCAAATCCCGCAGGGCCTCGATGGAGAGACGAGGTGCCCCTAAAATCATACGGGCGCAGATGCTGGCATCAAACATCCAGTCCGGCAGCGCCGTTACAACGCCAGGCTCGGTCTCAACATGGACGATGCGGCCGCCGGCGCGCTGCTCGCTGTACTGCGCTCGTACGCGTCGGCCGTAGAAAGGATGCCAGCGGTAATGAACTTCAACTTCTCGCCCGATATGGGCAGAATGAATGCGTGATGGGGGTTGGCCGCAAGAATTACCTCTTCTTCGGCTCGGACACCGGAGGTGATCGGGCGGCGATCGCCTACAGTCTCATCGAGACCTGCAAGTTGAACGGCATCGATCCGCAGCGCTATCTGGAGTACGTGCTGGCGCGCATCGCCGATCATCCGATCAACCGCATCGAAGAGCTATTGCCGTGGAACGTGATCGACAAGCTGAACCAGCCCGAACAGGTCCGGCAGGCGATGGCCGCATGAGCAAGCTGTTCTCGCGAGCGCCGACGTTCGAGCACATCCAGGCGTTCCTCAACGACACTCGCGGGCAGATCACCATCGGGGAGATCCCGCCGATCCGGCGGGCGGCGCTCGCGGCCGTGGGCAAGAAGGCGCGCGTTGCACTGGTGAGCCCCGATGAGGAAAGCGTGCTGGATCTGCTGAAGCGGCTGGATGCCGCGCTGGCTCGGGCGGCCGCGGAAAACACCGTCATCGACGAAGTGTTGCCGGAGATCAAGCGGCGGCAACAAAAGTAGCTCCATCACGTCCCGCAAGGGGTACGGGCCACACGCTTACCAATGAACCTCCGGCATCCGACAACGACGCTCGGCAGCTTGCCGCTTCGAAGCCACAGGTAGACCGTGTTGCGGGAAATGCCGCCGAGCCGTTGTCGGGCTTCTTCGATGGAGTACAGGTCGCGGTCCGTCATGATGACCTCGTGCCGTCTCTGTCGGTCCGGGTGGCGACTTCAGTGAGCCGCCGTCCGCCGGCATGGATTCTTTCGGGGAGGGATACAGTAGGCACGACGTGGCGGAGTTCGGAATATGGAGTTTGTCGTGAGTTTGCCCAGAAACTCCGATGTCGCCCGCCACGAAGCCGTGCATGAAGTCCCTCGTACCTCTGACCGCCGGGCTGTCGCCGTCGGCCGCAGCAGTCGGTATCTAGTTTCGGGGGTATTTACCCCAGAAACTCCACAGTGACCGTTGGGCTGCAACAGGTCGCGCACGCCGATCGCCTCTGATTCCAGATGAAGCCCGATGCGGGACATCTACGCGCGAAACGGTACGCGACGACGACGCCGGCGTAATGCGGCGAAAGTGACGAGTTTGCTCACATACGCATGTTGCAGACCCTGACGCCGCGACGGTCACGTGCACCGGTGCGCATCGATTTGCAACGTCCTGCGACGGGAAGTACCGGTCTGCAACGTCGAGGGATCGTAACGACTGCCGATGCGCAGCCCGGCCACAGTCCGCGTACCCGCTATTGCTCGCCGTGCTTTGGCTCGGTCAGAAAACCGACGTGCACGCCAGGTGTCACCCGGAATCCCGCCGTCTTGAGAGCTGCCATGGTGCGGTCGAACTCCCCAGTGTCCACGTCCGGAATGGTGTCCACATCGAAGGCCTCGTCCGTGGACAACTTCAGTGTATGCACGACGTAGTCGACAACCTCGGCACGGCATTGCGCGACGATCAATACGAGGCCCGCTCACTTCGCAGCGGCTTGGCGCGAAGGTGACCACGAAAGTTGGTTGAGACGGTCTTGAATCAGACGCGGCGGGAGCGGCAGCGGGTTTGCAGCCACACAATACGGCCAGCATAACCGCGCTGGAGACTGGCACGGCGAGCAGTCGGCTCACTCGGGAGTTTCGGGGGGAAAACACCCCGAAACTCAACAGTGGTTTTATACAGTAGCGCTGTACGGACGAACTCACGGGGACGCTCCATAGAGCGGATTCTCGATCCACCATTCTTCTAGGGCCTGGCAGGCGTCGTTTTGCCACACCGAATCCTCGGCGAACGCCAGCACCTCGAGGAGCTGCCGGACAACGGCCTCTTGCGCGGGCGACAGTGAACGCAATCGCGGTGGCTCGCGATCGGGCGGTCGCAAGGATGCGACCAGTGCGCCCACCACGTTGCTCCCCTCGCCCTTGTGCGCCAACGCGAAGGCGCCGAACGCCGGCAGATAATGCCTCCACGAAATAGCGTCCAAATAGTTGAGGCCGTCGGCGAACCGATTGAGGTAATCGTCGGAGACTGCGTCCAGCGCCGGATCGAACGGATACACGGGGCCGTTCACGTCAATGGAGTCACCAGATCGCAGCGTCATCGCAGGGCGCTCCGCAGTTTCCAATTCGAAGGCAACCCCCAAGGCAGCTACGAGGTCTTCAAGCGACTTCATTCGACGAGAGTCCTGATCACGTCTCGGCACTGGCCAGCGCGGTATTCACAATCCGTTTCGTAGTGGAACTTCATGCGATGTGCTTCTTTACCAGTCCCAACACTTCGCTCAGCGTGTCCACCGACAGTTCCTCCCCAGGCGTATACGGATGATCTGCCCACTCCCCTACGGCCGCGCGCTCGAAGCTGAGGAAATAGCGCGGCGCTACGTCGTATACCCTGACATGCACCAAGACTTTCGGGTCGGCAGGTTTCCCGATGCCAATCGCGGATGGGTCCGCGTCCCAGTGATCGACAACCACGAACGCCTCCGGCCCCAGGTGCTCCGTCAACGCACGCACGAACTCACGCACCGATTCGCTCTTGCTCGATATTGAGTCGCAAGATTCCATGCTCGCTTCGCCTCCGACTCGATCATCGACTACCTCAAGGTAAGGTCCGAGCTGTGCGCGAAGAGCCTCGTAGTACTGCCCATACTCTGCAGCCTGCGCCGGGGACTGCTCGATGAGGACGGTCAGCACGCAAAGAGACTGCAGGCGCACGAACTTGTATAGCTCTTCGGAATCGTGGAACTAGCGGTCGAGGTAATCAAGAGCCTGGCCAATTCCATCTGGCCGAAGCAAATTCACTTCGGGCAGGTCGTAGAAGTGATGGACCAGCTTGTTCCGTGCGTTGCGAATCTCTTCGAAGCTCTTCTCAAATAAGCCCACAGGAGCATTAATCGACTCCGACAAGCGCTCCAGAAGCGGCCCCAAGGTCCTGCTCCGAACGTGCTTGTCACGAAACGCCCGCAGTGCCTCAGGGCCCTTAGCGCCGCCGTCTGGATGGAGGTAGGGCAGCACGAGCTTCAGGCCTGTTTCGCTTTCCAAGAAGCGCAAGAGATTTCGACCGATTCTCCGGTGCACTTCGTCAATCGAATTTGAGCCGGACGTCAACGCTTCCATCGACGCATGCTTTCTCTAAGCGACCACGAGATGCTGTTGCCCAACTCACGATCCCTCGTTGTGCCGAGACTGTGTCCATCGAAGACCTGATGGACGGTACCGCGGAGGAACACGACGCTCTCGCCAGAAGCACGCTGACGGCTCGACGGCGCCAAAGTCAAGGCGGACGCAATCCGCAATGCTGACAAGCGGCATGGCGCATAAAAAAGAACGGACCTCTGATTGCTGGCTTTCCGCAACTCGGGCATGCGAGCTACCTGATAGATCGGGCGATGTACAGCCAGACGATGTACCAGGCCGACAGAACCACCAACCCGACAACAAAGTCAGCGCCGGGAAAGAGGGTAGTAAGGCTGACGATGCCGATCAACCCGAACGGAAGCCATCCGATCCACCACAGGAAAAAGAGCCGGCGACGCCGTCTGACGCTGAGCCAGAACGCGCGCTCATCCATGCTATGCAGACCACATGGATGCTCCGACGGACTCAAGCTCCGGTCGACCACGCCGCGATTTCCCTCCGTTCTTCGACCGAGACATTTTGCCACTGGGTGCGCGCGGTCACGTACAACTCTGTTCCATATTCATTGGCCACCGCCGCCACGACCTGCTTGTACCACTGAAACTGGGACCACTCCCGAGGAACCGGGGCGAACAGCGACCGGCTCAGTGGGTCTCAGGACACTTCCATCGCCGCCCGATAGATGAAAGCGAAGTCTTCGTCGGCGAGTACCCGAGGCTGAACGAAGAGACGCCCCAACGGGTCGACGTGGATCTTCTCGATCTCGATCTGGCCAGTTGGGGCACGCATCTAAATTCGATTCACGTCTTCCGTAGTTGCGACATTCGTTTGGCCGGGCGCGGCCGCTCGCGAACGAAATCCGAATCCATCCCAACGTTCGGCATGGCTGCCAACACCTTGACCAGCGGAGCTTGTCGACGGCGGCGGCCCAACTTCGCACCGCCCTTCGCGTTCGTGAGCCGCGATCCGCAATGCGGGCAGAATGAAATCGCAACTCCACCGCCGCCCGCGCTTGGTGCGATGACCGTGAACCAGCCCCGTCGCCTGGGCCACCATTCGTAGCGAACATCGTGATAGCACGCAAGCGTATGGCTTCCGAATTCTGGGCAGCAAGGTTTGAACGCGCGCGGAATTGCTGGCGTTCCCTCAGGGCAGGCTGAACCGTCGTAATGCACGGCGCGAACGCCTCGACGGATCACTTTGCCGCCATGGTAAAGATCTGCCCTCGCCACCCACTCACGAGTGATCTCCGGTGCGTCGTCTGCATCACTCCACTCGGGGATTCTCCGTTTCGCCCTCGGAGCCAGGTTTGTATTTCGTTTTGCCATTCCAGGCTCATCCGTTGAGATCGATCCGATTCATGCAGCAAGTTTCAGAACGGGATGCAGACCAGCGCGAGTGGCGAGACGGATCAACATATCGAGGCTGAACTGACTGATCTTTCCGCGCTTGAGATCCGAGACGCGTGCCTGCGTGATACCGAGAACCTTTGCCGCCTCAATCTGCGTCAGGTCCGAGGACGCGAGCCAGCGCTCCAAGCCACGCAGCAGAGTGCTGCGCATTTGAAGCTCGACAGCATCTTCGTCCGAGGCAGCCAGGTCTAGCAGCGCGCTCCGCCCTGCCGGCGTTGTGTGCTTCGTGTCGTGTTCGCTCATAGCTCGCTTCTTTGCCTTCATTCGGCACCTCCTGACCTCGGTATCATCTTGAAACGCTTGATGGCCAATGCCAAATCCGTGCGGCTCGTCTTCTGACTCTTCTTCTGGAATGCGTGCAGCACGTAAACAGCTTCGGGGCGAGTCGCGAGATAAATCACCCGGAACTCGCCTGATTGCTCATGAATGCGAATTTCGCGCACTCCCGGTCCTATCGACGGCATCGGCTTCCAGTCCGCGGGGTCTTCGCCAGCCTGCACGTGCTCCAACTGATACCCGGCGTCATGCCGAGCCTCTTTCGGAAAGGCACACAGGTCGGCGTAGCTCGAGCCCTTCCACTTGATGGGCTTCAGGGAAGGATATGCTGATATACGCATAGTATGCAAGTTCTCGCATAGCGGGGGAGAAGGACTAGAGCGGAGGGCTGACACCTTCCGTGGCACAGCATTCAAGAAGACGAGTAACGGCCACGGGGCCGTTACTCGTCGTGAGGAAAGAAACCTCAGCCGTCTTCGCCCGTCGCTATCGGCGTTCTGTTGTCCAACAAGCTGGCGAGATCGCGTGCGCACCATGCGAGTGTTGATGCCATCGCGGCCAGCCGCACGGCGTCGCGACAGACAAGCGCCCTCTCGGCTTCAGCACGGTACGTCTCCGCCCTGACGCGCCACCTGCCGAAGAGCGCCATAAGCTCTGCGTCCGCAATGGTGCTCATGGCCTCACCTCCCGAACGGCGACATCGAGCGCGTCATACGCGCGCTTGATACAGCGGACTCCGTGTAGAAGCGTCGTGATCTCATCTCCGACGTCGGCGCCTGCCGTACTCCCCTCGCGTTCCTCGGCACCAAGCAGCGCGTTCGCCGCCGTCGCAACGACGGAGATCGCGTCGGAAAGTCGTCCCAAGATCTCGTCGATATCCGGCTTGACCGGCGGAACGTTGTTCGCTCGCGTCCTCGGCCGTGCATGCGCGTCTCGTCTCGTTGAATGGCGTTCCAACTTCGTCTGGTTAGAATCAACTCGTTTAGCTGAACCCATGGCTGCCTTCCTTCGGTAGGCGGTTGCGGTAGCCGTCCGGGGCTGGTTACAAAAGCCTCGGGCGGCGCTCTTTCGAGCAGCCCGGAGCGAAGGTGGTAAGGCCGGTGGTAAGCGAAATTTTCCGAAACCTAGAAAAGCTGCGAAAAACAAGCACTTTTCCCCCACGTATCAGGGCCTTCCGCTCCACCAATACTATCAATGGCTTACGTTCGACTGGATCACTCTGAGCACAGTGAGTTCGGGAGAATTTCGGGACTTGATCACCTGGTTCGCGGCCTGGATCAAGTTTCGAATCTCCGGCGCACTGTAGCCCGTCGTCACCCTGTCGCTCTTGTGCCCTAACAAGTGCTCACTGTCCTCCAGCGATACGTTTGTCGCTCGCAGCCGGCGACCGAACGTGTGCCGAAGATCATGCACTCGCAGGCACTTGAAGTGCAGTAGTTCCGACTTGATCTGACACCCCTCTTGAAAAGAGCGGGGTTACCCGGTTCGATGGTTGTTACCACGCAATCAACGAACACACTGGGAGTAACCCCGCATGAATCTGTAAATCACAGCGTCATCAAGCACGAGATGGGCTTGCTGAATCTGGCCGAAGAGCTCCAGAACATCTCGCAGGCCTGCCGAGTGATGGGCGTGTCGCGCGACACGTTCTATCGGGTCAAGGAAGCCAAGGAGAGCGGCGGCCTCGAGGCACTGCCGCACAAGGATCGGCGTCGGCCGAATCCGAAGAACCGTGTCGACGAACTCGTCGAGCAGGCGGTTCTAGCCTACGCCTTGGAGAACCCGGCCGCCGGCCAGGTTCGAGTTTCCAACGAGCTGCGCAAGAAAGGCACCTTCGTTAGCCCGACCGGAGTGCGCTGGATCTGGCTACGGCACACTCTGCACACCTTTCGCCTGCGTCTTACGGCGCTGGAGAAAAAGGTTGCCGAAAAACGCTTGCTGCTGACGGAAGCCCAGGTTGCGGCCCTGGATCGGACCAGCGCACCAATCGACTCGTCGCTCACAGTGCGCAGCCGAGACTCCGTCGCCTCGGAAACGCGATCCTCCATATAGGTCTCCCACGCGGTCATTGCCATGATCAATCCAGCACGTTTCAGGACCTCGATATCGGGCGGCGGCGGCTTGTTGTTCAGCTGATCGAAATGCTTTAGCAGATTTTCCGCATCGAGGATCGACTGACAGAAGGTTTCGCTAGCCTTAGACATACTCATACCTTGCCTCCCTGACCAAGACGCTCTTCAAACTCGATTCGGTCATAGCATGCCGTCAACGTCTATCTCGCTCACGCCGCAGAACCTCCGCTGCAGTGAAACGTGTCGTCACGGCCGGACGGCGCGCCAAGCGCTCGCGAATTTGCGCGAGCCTCGGTGCGGTCGAAGACACAACTGTGCTGATTCCCTGTGTACGATGCAGGACATCGGTGCGCACCACGGTACGCGGCGACGACTCGGGTGTAACGCTGCGAAAGTGACGAGTTCGCCCACATACGCATGTTGCAGACGGTGGAGCTGGTGACGGTCAGGTGCACCGGGGTGCATCGGTCTGCGACGACTTGCGACGGAATGCACCGGGCTGCATCCTGCCCGCCGGGTGTCACGGCCCGCAGGAATGAACAGTCAGATGCAGCGGACCCACGCTACCCGCATGGCAGGAGGCGAATCGCCTCAAAGGTCAACACGCTGCCGATGAAAAACAGGATGACCCTGAATGCAGGAGTGGCTGGCGCTCCCTCTCGGCGGCTGAAGGCAGCGCGCATCCCGAGACCTGGCAAGACGCTCACGCCCAGGATCAATGCTCCAACGCCAAGCATCAGCAGCTTCGTGAGCAGCCCGCCGGCGACAATCGTGTTCGGGCATTGCCAAAGGAATGCGCCCGCGGTCACTCGACGGACTCTCGGACGTGACGCGTCCCCGGGGCCTGTTCGATGGACAGCTTGACCACGCGGTACAGATCCCGGACAGCTTCAGCACTTTTGTCTCGCCCGAGGAGTCTGGCCACAACGCCGCCCTCAGCGAACGCGAAGACGCGCCAGTCGTCCGCTCCGTCGGACGAGCTTGCGCACACGACAAACAGTGCATGCGGAGCCGACTGGACGGGGATGCACCAACCGAAGTCTTCGGCAAAGACATCACCGGCGGGCACACCGGCAGCGCGCAGCCTTTCGGCCAGCCAATGAGCTAATCCCTTTCCGTAAATTCCCGGATTGGTGCCTACGTCCTCTCCCGGGCTGACGGGAAAGTCGGAGGACACGAACTCAAGCAAGGGCGACCGCCTCACTGCGACCCCACGAATGATGGATCAGGTGTCATTCAATGACCTTCAGGTGGATCTTCGAACCGTCCGGCAGAGCCTCGATCTGACGAGCGATATCGCCCGAAATATCGATCAACTCGGCGAGAGAAATCGAGCCAAGGTTCGAACCGCCGTATTCGCCTCCTAACGGCCCGGGAATCTTCGGACAATACTTTCGGCCAGGACTCAGCGGGCCAACGATGTCTCTCGCCTGGTTCACAAGGGTGGACGCATACCAATCGTGCAGGAACGCCTGGCTTGTGGACAGCGTGTCCAGTTCCGCTCGATTCTCCGCGACGACTTTGCAGGAAAGATCTTCCGGACACAGTCGCCAATACCGCCCACCGACATCACGCACCATCAGATTTCCGAAATCGTTCTCGCCAACAACCTCGGACGGTTCGATGCCGATCCATCCCCAAGCACGTTTGATCCGGCGCACGAGTTCCATGGGACCAAGCTCGACATCGTCAGAACCCTGCCGGCCAGAAGGCAGCGAGCGCTCACTAATGGCCAAGACGAACAGCGCTCGGTTGATTGTCACGACGTTCGCGTACGAGTGCCCCAACGCATTTCCGGGATGCCCGACAGAATCGGCTGCCTCGATGCGCAGCCGCTGAAGTAGACGTTTTGTACAACGCAGGGCTACCAAGCCGACTTCGCCTTCAGGGACCACAGCCAAAGCATCACGCCAGGCGCGAAGAACCAGACGGCAGCATTCGCGATCAGGGACGGAAGGGACAACGGCCCCACGTAGTCCCTGCCCGCCGAATCGAACGCGGCCACCATGAAAGGGAGCCCTATGACCCTGTATTTCTCGCTGGCACCGGGCAAGGTGTAGCCCATGAATACCGAGACACCAGCGAAAGGAACGCCAACGAGAAAGCGCCAACGATACGCCGTGGCCCACGCGCTCTTCGGCGGCACACCTTTGATGAACGTTCGATTTCGTCGGGCTGCGTAGATTTCCAGCGCAATGTACGCGACCGCGGTGATCAGTATGACGAGGTACACGTAAGACCCGAATGTAGCGTGAACGTCAGTCTCTTGGCTTTCAGGAATGGCTGGCGCCGAACGCCAGCCATTCCAAAGTTAGAGCACGCGCTCCCTACCTAAAAGAAGTAGTCCCGATCGCTGCCGTCGAACTCGCCGGAAAGCATGCAGCATCGCTTGAAACCTCCTCCCTGACCCGCACGGACACGGATCGTTGCGGCCGAGCTTTTCGAGAAGCTCCTTATTTCCTCGCACGACCCGGTCACCGCGCTTGACGCGCGCTTCGGACGGGAAACCTTTTCTTCGCTTACGCGTGACCTCGAAAGCACTCGGCTTCGAGGTGCTTTTTGTTGAATTGCATGGCGCACCTCCCGGTACCCTCGGAAAATGAGGGGCGCGGATGATACTGACCGGCTCGGCGAATGGCCAGTCGCAGCCGGCAAACCCAGCACCTCATTACCGGAAATTCGCTCAATCATCGCAAGCCCGCCAGGAATGCGGTGCCCTTCTCCGTCAGCAGCCACCCGAACCCCAAGCAATTCACGACTACGGTGACCCAAAACACCCGCTGGAACTCAGCCTTGCTGGATTTATGCCGGAAGACGCGCTGCGCGAACAGCGCGCCGGGCCAACCTCCGGCAAGCCCGAAAAGATGCAGAGTGCTCTCCGCCGTTCTCCAGCGACCATAGCGTGCGGCGGATTTGTCCAGCCAATACGCCGCGAAGGCAACCACGCTGGCACCGAGATAGACGAGGAGTACGGCGACCGGCAGCCTGCCGGCGAGAACAACTCCGGCCACCGCGATGATGAAGACGGATGCCATTCCAAGAGGAATAGCAGAAGACCGAGGATGACCGGCATCGGTGAGGACTTCCGTTGAGAACCTGACGCTGCTTGCGCACGGACGGCGCCGCTCGTCGAACGTCAGCTCGTATGTCACCAGGTCACCCTGAGCTGGTCGGCGGCTGCGTCGCGCGAAGGCCTTGATATGGAGGAAAATCCGCTCTCCACCGAGGCTCGGCGCGACGAAGCCGAAGCCCTGATCGTCTCCATTCCGTGATTCTTCCCTTGTGCCGCAATCGCTGCCTCGCTGACTACACGCGCGCCGTCACCGCCTATTTCGTTCGCGCCGCAGAACCTCCGCGGCGGTGACACGCGTCGTGACGGCAGGACGCCGGGCCAAGCGCTCGCGAATCTCAGTGAGCCTCTGCGATTTCGAAGGCACAACGGCCCATCGCACTCCCAGCGCATTCACCAGTTTGTGCACGGCTTCAAAGGGCGGTTTTGCACCGGGCGCCAGCGCTTTCTGCAAGACCCGGCGTCCCAAGCCAGAGTCCTTGGCGACCTTCGCGATCCCACGTGACTTGGCCACGTTCGAAAGAGCCATCGTGAACGCTTCTGGATCCGAGTCGTCAAGCGCGGCGGTCAGATACGCCACAATGACGTCCTCGTTATCAAGGTAGTCGGCGGCGTTGAATGGCGCAAATCTCATCTTCGCCATGATCATTCGGCCCCGCCCGACGAGCGCTGATCGGCCGGTCTGATCCCGAGCGAAATCTGTGTCTTCGCCAACGTTCGGCATACTTGCGAGTTGCCGGACAAATCCATCGGCCCCACGTCGGATCAACTTCTTTCCGTGGTGCAGATTCGCGCTCTCGACCCACCCCTGAGTAATCTCCGGCGCGTCGTCCGGGTCACGCCACGTACGACGCGAGCGTTTCGACTTCTTGTTCATTGTTCTTTCCTTAGACCTGCGACGCCAAAAGCCCATGATCGTTGATTTCCCGCCGCGAAAGCTGTCGCTTGCTGATCGCGAAGAGACCGTCCGCGCCATACAGGAACATCCGCTCCTCATCGTCCCGCTCGCGGGAGACGAGCTTTCGCAGCACCACGTCATAGCGGGACTCGGCACGCAGTTGACGCACGCGCCTGCCTTTCACGATCGCGTGGGTCACGACTGCATCCGGGAGCTTCCCGACGACCACCTGGAACCACAGTCCGCTCACAAGCAGCAGTTGAGTATCGGCACCAATCACCCGTCGGCGCGCACGAATCTCTGCTTGCTCGCTCTCCAAACGCGCTTTATGCGCGCGACGCCATTCACCGCGTCAGACGCAAGATCGACCCGGATGGCTCGCTCGCGCCGATCGCAACGGTGCGCGGAGTCGGGTAGCGAGCAGGCGCGCGAATACTCTCGCCCGCGGATACGAAGTCGGATTCCACCGCTACCTCGATGTGAAAGGCGAGCTTGTCGCCATGGCGGATTCCCCGGATCGATCAACCAGTGGCTCTTGGTAGCAAAGGCCCCTCTGAGTTATCGACGCTCGCGCTATCCTCGTGCCGCTCGAGGTCTTGCCGGGAATAGGGGGATGTCATGAGAAGAGAATTTCGGCCGTTCCTTTTTGCATTGCTCGTTCCAGCCTTCGCGCTCGTCAGCGCATCCGCTGTAGTTCAAGCCGCTCAGCAAAACGGATCGCCGGCGGTCAAGCCGACGCGCTGGTCTGATCCTGCCACCTGGCCGGACCGGCAGGTGCCGCGCGCAGGCGACAAAGTCAGCATTGAAAGTGGCAAGAGCGTGGTCCTCGACGTGAGCCCGCCGCCGCTGGGCGGCTTGCATATCGAAGGCAAACTCAGCTTCTCGGACCAAGCCGACATCGAGCTGGCCACCGAATGGATCATGGTGCACGGGGAACTCGAAATCGGCACCAAAGCCAAGCCCCACAAGCGCAAGGCGACCATCACCCTCACCGACAATGTCCCGAATGAAGAGCTGGATGGAATGGGTGACCGCGGGATCATGATCGCGGGCGGAACCCTGAACCTGCATGGTGACCGGACGAACTCCTGGACCAAACTCACTGGAACAGCCAAGGCCGGTAGCGCCAGGATCGAAGTATTGAATGCCCGTGGCTGGCGAAAAGGGGACGTGATCGCCCTTGCGTCGACCGACTTCGATTCCACGCAGGCGGAGAAGCGAACCATCGCCGCCATTGCCGGGAACGTGATCACGCTCGATCAGCCCCTGCAGTACATGCATTTCGGCAAGATCACGTTCGGCGTCGATGAGCGTGGTGAAGTCGGCTTGCTGACGCGAAATATTCTGATCCAGGCTTCGGCCGACGCGGAACGCTCCTACTTCGGGGGGCACATGATGGCGATGGTCGGGTCCAAAATGTATGTCTCCGGCGTCGAATTGAATCGGATGGGTCAGAACATGCATCTGGCCCGGTATCCGATCCACTGGCACGTCGTTCTCGAAGGGCAAGGACAATACGTCGAAAACTCTTCAATTCACGACACCTACAGCCGCTGCGTGACGGTCCATGGCACGAACAATGTGCGAGTGGAAAACAACGTGACGTACAACACCGTAGGTCACTGCTTCTTCCTGGAAGACGCCGTCGAAACGGGCAACCAGTTCGTCCACAACCTGGGAATGATGACCAAGTGTCATCCTGACGGTAAACCCTGTGTCCCGACAAACCTCGGCCCGTTCGGACCGGCGGGCGGCAAGAACTTCGATACGGCCGGCCAGAGCGCCAAGGATGTCCTGATCCCTTCCGACAACACGGCGTCGACTTTCTGGATCACCAATCCGGACAATATCTACCGGGACAACGTGGCCGCGGGGTCGGAGGCGACGGGTTTCTGGTTTGCCTTCCCGGAGCATCCGACGGGCGCGTTCGAAGGCACGGATGTCAGCAAGGCAACCTGGCCACGTCGAATCCGGGTGCGGGAGTTCAAGGGCAACACCGCCCATTCGAACTTTGACGGCTTCATGTCCGACCGCGGCCCCAAGCCCGATGGCCATTTCACCACCGGCGGTCATATCGCCCTTGCCAATCCCGCTGACGCGAACAGCCCTCCGGTGGAGACGGTCTTCGAGGATTTCACCAGCTACAAGAACCGCAATGGCGGCATGTGGATCCGCGGTGAGATGGACACCTTCAGGAACTTGAAGCTGGCCGACAACGCCATCGGCTATACGCATGCGTCCGGCAACCTCGGTCGTTCCGGCTTTACGTCACGGGTGGTCGACTCGCTGTTCGTGGGCGAAACCGAGAACATCGGCAACCCCAGGACGCCGGCGGAAATGGCTTACGGCCGCAGCTTGCCGGAGCCCGAACTCGCGGACTTCCCGATCCGGGGCTACGAGTTCTACGATTACCGTCATGAACTGGACAATGTCACCTTCGTGAATTTCCAGGACAACGCCACCCGCAAGACGGGAGCGGTCTCTTACCTGCTGTTTACCAGCTTCGGAATGAGCACCAACAACACCATACAGCGCGCGAAATTCATCAATGCCAAGCCGGTGTATTTCCCACCGATGGAGCACAAGTGGAGCAACGATGATTACGGCAACGGGACCTATAAGACCGCGGTGTTCCACGACCTGGACGGCTCGGTGAGCGGTGTCCCGGACTCCTACGTTCTCAACAATGACGAAAGTGACGGAGTCGCCATCGACGACGCCTGTGAGATCAAGCCGACCTGGAATGCCGCGGTATGCAAGGGCGACTTCGGACGCTTCGCTGTTGCCGCCCCCGGCGGCGGCGGCGGAGGTCGTGGCGGGGCCGGCGGCGCACCGCTCGTTCGAGTCGGCGCTCCCGCGGGACCTCCTCAGCCGCCAGTCGTTCTCAGCCGCAATGGCAACGAGCTCACCCTAACCGGTGAAACCAACATACGCGCCGGCACGGAGATCAAGGTGACCACCGAAAGGCCGTCCGTGGCGCTGCGCCTCAGCGAACTGGAGAGCGGCTCGTGGGTGACGTTCGAGCTGCCGGGATTCACCACTTCAGCCTCGGGTACGCCGCAGGACAGCCTGGATGCGCTGCGTAAGGCAAGCGCCACCTCGTACTACAGGGGCAAGGATTCTCTCTGGGTCAAGGTTGTCTCCAACGGTGAGGGCGCCCGCATTAGCGGCCCTGGCGCCGGAGGAACCAGCGTCCAGGTCAGCCGGTGAGCTAAATCCTGTCGTATGAGCAAGAGCCCCCGGCACAGGCCGGGGGCGGCACACCCCCAGCACGACGCGATCGTGCCATGTTCATAGTCGCCCGGCATTTCAAAGATACGGACAGGATTTTGCGGACTACAACAGGCGCCGCCCCGCAGAAACCGCAGCGCCCTCGGCATCTCTGGCGGTCTCGCAACTCACGCCCGAAGCCTCGGATAGTCGATGTATCCCTGAGCGCCGCCTCCATAGAACGTCGCCGGATCGGGTGCACTCAGCGGCGCGCCACGACGAACCCGCTCGACGAAATCCGGATTCGATAGCGCCCACCGGCCGATCGGCACGATGTCGGCGAGACCGGTCTGCACGTCCGCGGCGGCCGTCTCGAGAGCACGATCGATCCGGTTCAACAGAAGCGCGTTGGGCCAGATCTCTCGCAGTTCTTTCAGCAGCGGCCCGTTGTCGCCATGCACGAGGTGCAGATAGGCGAGGTCCAGCTCGGCAAGTTGTGCCACGAGGTAGCGATATAGCGACTCGCTTTGTGGGCCTTCTTCGATGCCACCGAGACGTGAGCCGGGCGAGAGCCGGATCCCGGTGCGCTCCGGCCCGATCTCCGCGGCGACCGCGTCGGATACATCCAGTGCAAACCGCGCCCTTTGTTCGATCGAGCCACCGTACTCATCGGAGCGCACGTTTGAGTTGGCGGCAATAAATTGCTGTACCAGATAACCGTTGGCGCCGTGAATCTCGACACCGTCCGCGCCCGCTTCGATTGCACGCGCGGCGGCCGCGCGAAATTCCCGCACGACTCCTTTCACCTCACTCGTGGTCAGCGCATGCGGCACCGGAATCGGCAGCGGCCCGCGTTTCGTGAACATCGATTCTCCGGGAGCGATTGCCGAAGGGGCTACGGGTTGCCGGTGATGCGGAGTGTTATCCGGATGCGCTACTCGTCCCGCATGCATCAGCTGGATGAACAAGTGAGCTCCTGCCGCATGGGCGGCATCCGTCACTTTGCGCCAGCCTGCCACGTGCGCATCGGTGAAGATGCCAGGGGTGTTCATATAACCCTGCCCGTCCTCCGACGTCTGCGTTCCCTCGGTAATCAGCAAACCAAGCGAGGCGCGCTGCTCGTAGTACAAAGATGCCAACGGCCCTGGAGTACCGTCCGAGTTGGCGCGGTTTCTCGTCATGGGAGCCATGGCAAAACGGTGTCGCAGCTCGATGCGTCCGACGACGAAGGGATCCCAGAGGCCAGGCATGAACAACTCCTTCAATAAAAACCGGATAGCCGATCAAGGAACAGGATGACGACCCGGGAATGCTCGTATCTCTCACGGACCTGCCGACTCGGGAGACGCAAGTCGCCACGTCGTTACGGTCGGCTTTTGATTCGCGGCGAACGGACCTGGAATCGTGTGCCGCACCGGTGGAAGGGTTTGCAGGTAGCGCGCGATCGCTTTGGTATCACGCGGCGCCAGGCTCGCGTAGTGAGCCCATGGCATCACCGGTGACAGCAGCCGCCCGTCGGGCCGAGTGCCTTTGGTCAAGGCCCTGATGATCTGCTCGAGCGACCAGTTGCCGAGACCAGTCTCCTTGTCGGGCGTGAGATTGCGCCCCACCACCGTGCCCACTCCCGGCACCTGAAAACCGACGTCCGATCCCGACAGAAATTTTTCCGGATCGATGCTCCCCGTAAAATAGCCTGGGGTATGACAATCGGTACAGCCAGCGACCTGCACAAGATACTTGCCGCGCACGATATCTGGCGCATCCGCCGCGTGGGCCGCGCCGTGGGCCGCGGCTATCGCACCGACCAACAGCACCGCTGCGGAAAGCGCGGCTCCAGATATAACAGTCTTGCTGAACATTCGGCTCTCCGGTTACTTCGACGGCAATGTCACTTGCGCTAGCGCACGGTTGCTAGCGTCCTGGACGCAGCTGCTACGACATCGCGCCCGCATCGCGCGCGGCGGCACACGCAAAGCAACTGACGATCGACACGAACGCCGCGGACAGCAGCTTCTCGGCGAGCGAGTGCATGAGACTCTCCTGAGTGACGCATCGAATGGGCCGAGATGATGCGCGGACAGAAGCGCAACGGTTGTTAAGAGCCGTTGTGCGGCCTCGCGGAAGCGGCGACGTAAAGGCTCAGTCCCTGAAGCGCGATCACACGGGTCGCTGATCAAAAAAACGCTGCGCCGGGACCGCGCGGCAGGTTAAGTGAGTGCCGAGAACCGCCGGAGCGAGACTGGAACGGGCGCCACCTGAAACCGCTGCACCCGCCACAACGGATGGTGGGCCGCCACCGCATATTGAAGACGTCCGCCGCATCTCACGGTGGCGTACTCGCAGCCGCGAGCCCCATCGAGCTGCAAATCGCTGATTCGGCGCGGCTCCCCTGCTGGCACAGCCGTTGCAAACTCGGTTCTGCGGCAATCGCAGGCGTGTCAAACGAGTGATCTCCTCAACCCAGGTAGCTCACTCGCCCGCAGCGGCTCTGCCACGTATCGATTCCAACCAACCTCTATCGGAGACAGATCGATGAATACGAAGACTGCAATTCTCGCGGCCGCTGTCGGTGGCCTCTTTGCGTTCGCGGCGCCCCTGACGTTCGCGGCGGATGATGCCAAGAGCAACGACACGGAAAAGTGCTACGGCGTGGCGAAAGCCGGCAAGAACGACTGCGCGGGCGCCGCGCATTCGTGCTCGGGCCAGGGCAAGAAGGACGGCGCAGCGACGGAATGGGTGAAGCTGCCCAAGGGCACCTGCGATCGTCTCGTCGGTGGTTCGCTGACGGCGAAGAAGTAACGGCGGACAACTCACCCGAAACTCCC
>JBBCGS010000008.1:0-553486 GCA_037200125.1 Gammaproteobacteria bacterium
ATGAACCCGATCACGCTTGCTGCCCCTTCGCTGCCCGAGGCAACGCCATTGGAGCTCGTGGATGCCGCCGCAGCAGCGGGATTCTCCGGCCTCGGGCTGCGCTTGTGTGCGTCGAAACTCGTCGAGCAGCCGTTTCATCCCATCGTGGGAAACGCTGCGCTGATCACACAGATCCGGCGCAGGCTCTCCGAAACGGGGCTCATGCTCCTCGACATCTACACGTTCTACCTGACGAGCGACTTCGACTTCGACGCGTGCCGGGTTGCCATGGCGGTTGGTGCAGAGCTCGGCGCGCAGTACGCCGTGGTGGTCGGGCACGGAACGGCTGGTCCGCACGTGCAGGCAACCTTCGAGCGCATTTGCGACATCGCAGGCGAGTTCGGCATGACGGCGATCGTCGAGTTCGCGCCGCATCTGTGGCCACCGACGCTCGCGCGAACGCTGCAGCTGCTGCGGGACGCCGATCGACCCAACGCGGCAATCATGCCCGATCCGTCTCACTTCCTGCGCTCCGGCGCAACGATTGCCGATCTGCGAACGATCGATCGGAAGTACCTGCGTTACAGCCAGCTCTGCGACGTCGAGTTCGTCGGCGAGGAGTTCCTGCCGAATCTCGGCCGCATCGCTCCGAAAACCAGGCGCCGGCTGCCCGGCGAAGGCACGGCGCCGCTTTCGCAGTGGCTGGATGCATTGCCGGCGGGACTTCCGATCAGCGTGGAATGTACGCCGCCGCCGCAAGGGATGTCGCAAACGGACTGGGCGAAAGCCATCTATACGAGCACACGCAAAACGCTCGAAGACTACTACGCTCGCAAAAGCGCTACCTCCAGTAGCGCGAACGAGCCGTGAGCGCGAGCCAGCGGATCACGCGGACAATTCCCAGGATGACGCCGAGCCGCGATGAGGACGAACGACACTGTGCTGACGATGTTCGAGAAGATCTGGCGCAAGCACACAGTCATTCAGCGCGAAGACGGACAGACACTCCTGTACGTCGACAAACACCTGTTGCAGGATGGCTCTGCGCCGGCCTTCGAGATGCTGCGGCGACGGGGGCTGGCCCCGCGCCGGCCAGAGCGTTCGTTCGCTACGCCAGATCACTATGTGCCCACGAACAGCCGCGACCTTGCGGCCATCGGCGATCCGGAGAAGCGCGCCATGGCTGCGTCGTTGTGCAATGACAGCCTGAACGCAGGCATCCCCTTCTTCGGTCTCGAGGACGCGCGTCAGGGCATCGTGCACGTAGTGGCTCCCGAGCAGGGAATGATCCAGCCCGGGATGCTGATCGTCTGCGGGGACAGCCACACCTCGACCCACGGCGCGCTCGGAGCCCTGGCGTTCGGAGTCGGCGCCACAGAAGTCGCACACGTTCTGGCGACCCAGACGCTCTGGTTGCGAAAGCCGAAGGCGATGCGTGTCATCGTAGAGGGAAAGCTGAATCCTGGCGTGTGCGCCAAGGATGTCATCCTGACGATCATTGCGACCATCAGCGCGGCAGGCGCTGCCGGATACGTGATCGAGTACATGGGCTCCACCATCGCAGCATTGTCGATGGAGGGGCGACTTACGATCTGCAACATGTCGATCGAAGCGGGTGCGCGCGCCGGAATCATCGCGCCCGACGAAACGACTGTCGCCTACCTCCGGGATCGGCCGTTTTCGCGGCGTGCAGCCGAGCGAGCCGAGACCGTCAAACACTGGAAAACGCTTGTCACGGACGACAGCGCGACGTTCGACGCCGAAGTGACGATCGACGCGAGCGGCATTTCCCCGATGGTGACTTGGGGAAACAGCCCGCAGGATGCGCTCCCGATCACGGCCCGTGTACCAGACCCGGCGGCGGCCGCCGACGCCCGGCAACGCGAGGCAATGCTGCGCGCGCTGCGCTACATGGGTCTCGAGCCCGGCACCGCGCTGAACGACATCACCATCGACCGCGCGTTCATCGGATCGTGCACCAATGGCCGCATCGAGGATCTCGAAAGCGCCGCAGCGGTGATGCGCGGACGCAAGGTCGCTCCCGGCGTACGAGCCTGGATCGTCCCGGGCTCGACCTCGGTGAAGCGTGAAGCCGAAACGCGGGGGCTGGATGTGTTGTTCAGGAACGCAGGCTTCGAGTGGCGCGAGTCGGGCTGTTCGCTGTGCCTCGGCACGAACGGCGATCTCGTCGCGCCGGGGCAGCGATGCGCCTCGAGCACTAACCGCAACTTCGTGGGTCGGCAGGGGCCGGGCTCTCGCACCCACCTGATGAGTCCCGCCATGGTCGCGGCCGCTGCGGTGACCGGCCGCCTCACCGATGTGCGCACGTTGCTGAAGGATCCTTGAGGGTGGAACGCTTCACCTGCCTGCGAAGCGTGGCCCTGCCCCTCGCGCAAGCGAATATCGATACGGACCAGATCCTGCCGGCCCGGTATCTTCAAAAAAGACGTGACGAGAATTTCGGCACCTATCTGTTTCGCGATCTGCGCTATCGCAGCGACGGCACCGAGAATGCCGAGTTCGTGCTGAACGAGCCGGTGTATCGCGGAGCGCGCATTCTGATTGCGCGGGAGAACTTCGGGTGCGGTTCCTCGCGCGAACACGCCGTATGGGCACTTTGGGACTACGGCATTCGCGCCGTCATCGCTCCGAGCATGGGCGATATCTTCATGTCCAACGCCACGAGGAACGGACTGCTGACGATCGTTCTGCCCGTGGCCCAGGTTGACGGGATGATATCGGCGGTCCTGGCCAGGCCCGGACTCGACGTCAGCATCGACCTGCTCGCGCAATCGATCTGCGTCGCGCAGGGGGTGCTCACGTGCTTCGACATCCATCCTTATCGCAAGCAGTGCCTGACGAGCGGTCTCGATGAGCTCGGCTACACGCTCGGCCTGCTCGAGCGAATCCGTGAGTTCGAGCGCGATTACTCTTCGACCGATGATTCGCTGATGAGGAAAGACGCATGAGAATCGCAGTGCTGCCGGGAGACGGCATAGGGCCAGAGGTCACTGCCGAGGCCGTCAAGGTGCTACACGCCGCAATGCGCGGACGTGCGTCGCTCCAGTTGATCGAGGCGCCGGTTGGCGGTGCAGGCGTGCAAGCCGCCGGGGATCCTTTGCCGCCGCGGACGCTCGAGATCGCGCAGCAGGCCGACGCCATTCTCTTCGGCGCTGCCGGGCTGCCCGGGGATGAGGCCATTCCATACCAAATGCGTCCTGGTGCGGGCCTGCTTCGGCTGCGCAAGGCGCTGGGCACGTATGCCAACTTTCGGCCGGCGTTTCTCTTTCCCGAGCTGGTCGAGGCTTCGAGCCTCAAACGCCCGATCGTGGAGGGTATCGATATACTGATCCTGCGCGAGCTCGCCGGCGACCTGTATTTCGGCGAGCCACGCGGGGTGATCACGAACGACGCCGGCAGGCGCGAAGCGTTCAACACCATGCGCTACTCCGAACCGCAAGTGGAGCGCATCGCGCGCGTGGCGTTCGAGACCGCTCGCCGGCGACGGAGCAAGGTCTGCTCGGTCGACAAGGCGAATGTGCTCGAGACGATGCTCTTGTGGCGCGAGGTCGTGTCGGCCGTGGGGAAAGACTACCCGGACGTCGAGCTGACGCACATGTTCGTCGACGCGGCCGCCATGGCCCTGATGCGTTGGCCGAAACAGTTCGACGTGATCGTCACCGGCAACGTTTTCGGGGACATTCTCTCGGATGAGGCGGCCATGCTCACGGGCTCGATCGGGATGCTGCCGTCCGGATCTCTGGCTGACGGAGGCAAGTGGCTCTATGAGCCGGTGCATGGGAGCGCGCCCGACATCGCCGGGAGGAACATCGCGAACCCCCTGGGAGCGATCCTGTCCGTCGAGATGATGCTACGACACACGTTCGACGATGCAGACACCGCGCAGCGCATTCGCGACGCCGTACAGCGAGTACTGCGGGAAGGTTATCGAACAGCCGACATCCTGCAGCCGGGCGCGAAACGCGTGGGGACGAGAGAGATGGGCGACGCCGTGGCGGCGGCCCTGGCATGACATCGCGCTAAAGCGTCAACCGCGTTCAGTTCAGAGGTATTCACATGCGTTACAAGTTGCTTGGCCGCACCGGCCTGTTCGTTTCCGAGCTTTGCCTCGGCACCATGACCTTCGGCGGCGGCAGCGGTATGTGGTCGAAGATCGGGGACCTGCAGCAAAGCGACGCCGAGCACCTGATCGGCCAGGCCGTCGACGCCGGAATCAACTTCATCGACACCGCCGACGTCTACTCGGGCGGACTCTCCGAACAGATCACGGGACAGGCGCTGCGGAATCTGAAGATCCCCCGCGACAAGGTCGTCGTGGCAACCAAGGTGTTCGGGGAAACCGGCGAAGCGCCCAACTCCCGCGGCGCCACACGCCACCACATTCTCGACGGTGTGAAGGCAAGCCTCAGGCGCATGCAGCTCGAGCACGTCGATCTGTATCAGATTCACGGCTTCGATCCGGCCACTCCGATCGAAGAGACCGTGCGCGCGCTGGATCAACTCGTTCGCGACGGTGATGTGCGGTATGTCGGTGTCTCGAACTGGGCGGCCTGGCAGATCGTCAAGGCACTGGGCATCTGCGAGCGGCTCGGCCTCAACCGGCTCGAGTCGCTGCAGGCATACTACAGCGTGGCCGGGCGCGACCTCGAACGGGAACTCGCGCCGATGATGCGCAGTGAAGGCATCGGCCTGCTCGTATGGAGCCCGCTGGCCGGCGGCCTGCTGAGCGGAAAATACCGCAAGGGAACCTCGTCGGAACGAGGCAGTCGCCGCACGGCATTCGATTTTCCGCCGGTCGACCTGAACCGGGCCGACGCGTGCGTCGAGGTGATGCGCGGCATCGGCGAGCGTCATGGAGTTTCCGTCGCACGAGTCGCACTCGCCTGGCTGCTCCGTCAGGACGTCGTCACGAGCGTCATCATCGGCGCGAAGCGACCCGAGCAGCTGACCGATAACCTCGCGGCCACGACGCTCGAGCTTGCCGACGACGACGTCGCGAAGATCGACGGCACGAGCCGGCTGCCGCCAGAGTATCCCGGATGGATGCTCGATCGAATGGGCGAGTATCGACGCAAGCAGTTGGCCGACGCATCAGGCGAAGAACGCTCAAGACGTTGAGCTGCAAGGCGCGCGGCCAACCGCCGATCAGGGCTGGCCACGCGGCAGGAGGTTGCTCCTGTCCGTGCTCGTGAATGCAACGAGAATACGCCGCTGCACGCCTCCAAGCGCATGCGCGGCGAAGGCGCCTTCCGCGAGTCGGCAGAGCTCGGCACTCTCGCGCGCGAGCTCGAAACCCGCGCTGCCCATGTCGGCAATCAGTTTCTCGCGCGACCTCCTCCACAGTCCGTATGCCGACGGGACGTCGGTCACGCCGGAGCAATCAGCTTCACTGTCGGAAAATAGCCGCGGTAGCGGGAGACGTCGCGAGTGAGAATTGCTATTCCACCCACGGCGGCATGCGCGCCAATATAGAAGTCCGGCAAGACGCTCTGCTTCGTTCCTTGGCGGCTCCTCCGGTACGTGAGGAACGCTTTGCCTGCCAGAAACAGCGCTTCGCGTGGAATGGGTTCCACGCTCAAGGACGCCTCGGATAGAACTATCTCGAGCTCCTCGATCCGCTCAAAGGCCATCGACAATTCGGAATAGATCACGGCATTGATCGCGAGCGAATCGGTCAGACTGGCGCTCTCCAACTGCCCCTGCGACCAATCGGCCCATTGCGGATCGTTCTCCAGGACATCAAGCAGCACGTTGGTGTCAACGAGGACCACGGATCAAGCGCCACGCGTGAGAGCCATGATGTCCTCCGTCTTCATCCGCACAGTCGCGCGGCCGCGCAACTTGGCAAATACGCTCCCACGCCGCTTCTTGTCGGGCTTCGTGGGACGCAGCACGACTTCACCAGTAGACAGTCGTTCGAACGTCACAGCACTGCCGGCCTTGATTCCGAGGTAATCCCGAACCGTTTTCGGCACGGTCACCTGCCCCTTGCTCGTCACCGTCGTTGCCACAAGTAATACCTCCGTTCAGTACGGTATTACTTTAGCGCAGCCGCAGGCTTGCGGCACGCACTTGTTCCCGTAAACATCGCCAAGTCGGCCCGCGTCCTGGAGACGTAGAGGAGACAAGCGCTTTCAGATGGTCACAAGTACTTGATTCAATGAGTAAAATGCACTAGATCGGTCCAATCCATCATTGGAGCGACACTGATGCGGCGATCTATCTTCATGCCAGTGATTCTAAGCCAATCGATAGACGCATAACTACAGTGTAGTTACAATACCAAAATGAGCACGCCAGAGTTCGAATGGGACGAGGCCAAGAATCGCGCCAACAAGCGCAAGCACGGCATCTCGTTTGAAGAGGCGCGCACGGCGTTTCTCGACGAAAACGCTCGCATAATTCCCGATCCGGAGCACTCGGACGATGAAGAGCGCTTCGTTCTGCTCGGCCTCAGTATTTCGACGCGCTTACTGGTCGTTTGTCATTGCTATCGTCACGCCGACGAGGCCATTCGGATCATCTCCGCGCGGAAAGCCGATCGCGATGAAATCAAGCAATATCAATGGTGGCTAAGATGAGAAAGCACTACGACTTCTCGAAATCCGCTCGCAATCCGTACCTGAGCAAGGCGAAGAAGCAACTCACGATCCGCCTCGATGAGGACACGATCAAGTACTTCAAAGCGCTCGCGGAGCAAAGCGGGATTCCCTATCAGAACCTGATAAATCTCTATCTTCGCGAGTGCGCGGAGTCAGAGAAGAAGCTCACGATGAAATGGGGATAGCGCCCGAAGCCGCCGCACAGCATTGGCTCATACGCAGGAGCAGCAGTTGCAGCGACTAACCAAGATCGGTGGCTGGCAGGTCAAGGAGTTCTTGGGTAAAGGCGGCAACGGCATCGTTTTCGCCGTGCGTCGTGGCGCAGAGTCTGGCGCGCTGAAGATTTTAAGCACCCGGGATCTCGACAGGCGACAGCGCTTCAGGGACGAAATTGACGCGATGAGAAAGTGCGCCGACATCCCCGGCGTTCTCCCCATCATGGATTCCCATACGAGCAGAGACGCCAAGCCATGGTTCGTCATGGGTCGCGCGATTCCTCTGAAAGCACAGCTCGGCCAACACGCGCCCCTGAATGCCAGCGTCGCAGCGGTACGCGACTTCGCAGACACGCTTGTGCGCATTCATGCGCGGGGAATATCGCATCGGGATATAAAGCCCGAAAACCTGTTCTACTTCGGTGGACGCTGGTCCGTTGGGGACTTTGGTCCGGGATGCGGGCGAGTCCGTGGGTTCGCTCATCAAAGATCCTCCGCCTGGTGCGCCGGTGCCGCCCATCCTTCCGCCTCTGAACGGATACCTGTATCTCGACAAGGCCAAGTTTGCCGAGAATTTTGCAGCGGATGTGGCGCCGGAGAAGGCGGCATTCATGGCGAACTCCCAGCTTCCCTGGGGACTCGAAGCGCTGAGCGGCACGATTTCCACGCCGGCGTGGAAGTCGAAGCCAAGCTGGTATCTCGTCACCACCCGCGATCGCATGATCCCTCCGCCCGCCCAGCAGGCGATGGCGAAGCGCGCGGGCGCGGTTATCTCCGAGACGCCCGCCAGTCACGCGGTGTACGTATCCAGGTCGCACGATGTGGCGAGTCTCATCGAGAAGGCTGCACATGCGGCGGCAACGACGATGGTGCAATGACAGTCACGCAGTTCGGGGCACTCATGCCCGACAACGCGAAAGTCGTTTTGAGTCATGGCCCAAAGGTTTCGAGAAAGGAAGTGTGGCGATCATCGAGGCCGGCCGCCGGGCAGCCACGATCGAGGTAATGAACTCGATGTTCATCCGGTCGCCTTGTGGTTCGGAAAAAGACCGGATCGCGCGATCGAGGAAGCAGCGATCCGGTAATCGGAAGAATCCTCGAAAAGGTGCCCCGACGATGCCGCAATGGTTGTTACAAGGCGCAGCGGCTTGAAAACCGCGCGCTGTTGTCTTTTCTGGATCGTAACGTGCCTGGTGGTAACGCCCGCTTTCGGCGTCGACCCCTCGCACCGGATGTCGCAATACGGGCACGCTTCGTGGACGCTGAAAGACGGTGTGTTTCCCGGCGCCCCCACGACCATCGCACAGACCGCCGATGGCTATATCTGGATCGGTACGCGAGCGGGTCTCGTGCGCTTCGACGGCGTGCGCTTCACACCGTTCACGCCACAGGCCGGCGAGGAATTACGCTCTTCGCGCATTCTCTCTCTCCACGCCACGAGCGATGGAAGTCTGTGGATCGGCACCCGCTCCGATCTCGAACGATGGCACGAAGGCCGATTGATCCACTACGCCGACGCACCCGGTTCCGTCATGGCCATTCGCGAGGATGCGCAGGGAGCGGTGTGGTTCGCGCGAGCCCGGGCCCCGAAGAGCAATAGCGGCGCGCTATGCAAAGTGGTCGGGGATCGCGCCCGGTGCTTTGGTGCAGCGGACGGCGTTTCAATCGCATTCGCCCGAGACCTGGTCATGGATACGCACGAGAACGCCTGGCTGATCTCCGACTCGCAGCTGCTTCGCTGGAGCGCAGCTTCACACCAGACCTTTGTGCCGGCGGCGTTGAGCCGTGGCGATACCGTGGATGCCTTCATCAGCCTCGCACTCGGACCCGACGATGCGCTCTGGATCGCAGCGGCTCAACCCGGCAGGCAACTCGGGCTGCTGCGCTTTGCAAACGACAAATGGGAGCCGGTCGTCATGCCCGGCTTCGACGGCCGCACGATATCGGCCTGCGCGCTGCGCTTCGATCAACACGGCACACTTTGGGTCGGCACACAAAGCGAAGGCCTCTACCGGATTCACGGCAATTCCGTTGCGCACTACAGCTCGGGCGACGGGCTCGCCAGCAACACCGTCGAAAACTTCTTCGAAGATCGCGAAGGCTCTCTCTGGGTCATAACCCCCAACGGGGTGGACATGTTCAGAGAGGTCCCCGTGACGAGCTGGTCGACGCATGAAGGGCTCGATGCCGATCTTGCCAACGGCGTGCTGGCAACGCATGACGGCGCGGTCTGGATCAACACGTGGCATTCGCTGGTTCGATTGCGGAATGGCGAAACAACCTTTCTGAATCGCACGACCGGCTTGCCTGGTGAGGAAATCATCGCCGCGCTGGAGGATCGGTCCGGCCGCCTATGGATCGGCGTCGACGGCAATCTGGTCGTCTATGAAGCAGGCCGTTTCACCCACCTGACGCGCCGTGACGGCAAGCCCACCGGGCCGATCGACGCCTTTGCCGAAGACGCACGCGGAGATATCTGGGCGGTTGCAAAGCCTGAGGACAACCCGGTGCTCATGCGTTTTCACGACTTGAAGGCCGTGGAGGAAGTGCCGCGCGCGACGGTGCCGTTCGCGATCGAGCATGCGATGGTGGCGGACCCCACGGAAGGAGTATGGCTCCCGTTGCAGAACGGCGATCTCGGTCACTATCGCTCGGGGGCGCTCGAAACGGTCGAATTCCATCGCGACGGAGATACGCCCCCCAGGGCCCGGGCGCTGTTGGCGCTGCCGGATGGCTCCATTCTCGCGGGCACCTCGGCGGGATTGATCGGCTGGCGCCAAGGCAAGGCATTCACCCTGACAGCGAAGAACGGGTTGCCGTGTGAGCAGATTCATTCCCTTCTGGCGGACAAGGGCGGCGCGATCTGGATCTACGCGACCTGCGGTCTGCTCTCTATCTCCGCGCAGGAGTGGCAACAATGGCAGCGGAATCCTCGGGCCATCGTGCAGGTCCGCGTCTTCGATACTTCTGACGGTGTTCTGCCAGCGCAGTCCGCCTTTTTTCCCAGCGCTACGGTGGCGCGTGACGGCACACTCTGGTTCACGAATGCGACCATCGCGCAGACCATCGATCCGGAGCGTGTCCGCCGGAACACACTTGCACCTCCGGTGCACATCGAGAGGCTGATTGCTGACGGGCGCACCTACCCCATTCGTTCCGGCATCGAGGTCCAACCGCTCAATCACGACCTGAGCATCGACTACACCGCGCTCAGCTTCGTCCTGCCACGCAAAGTTCAGTTCCGCTATCGACTCGAAGGCCACGACCGCAACTGGCGGGATGCCGGAACCCGACGCCAGGCCTTCTACACGGATCTCGCGCCCGGTCGTTACCGCTTTCAGGTCATTGCGAGCAACAACGATGGCGTGTGGAACCAAACCGGAGACAGCCTCGAGTTCGTCATTCCTCCCATGTTCTATCAGACCGGCTGGTTCGCGGCGGCATGCCTTCTCGGCGCGGTCGCCCTCGCCTGGGCGCTCATCGCCTGGCGCATGAAGCGAATCCGCCTCGTCATGCTGGGCCGCCTCGAAGAACGCCTGATCGAGCGCGAGCGGATCGCCCGCGAGTTGCACGATACGTTCCTGCAAAACGTGCAAGGCCTGGTGCTGCGGTTTTACACGGTGATCGAGTCCCTCCCCGCGGGCGAAGATGGCCGCCGCATGATGGAGCAGGCCCTCGACTCCGCGGACCGGGTGCTGGTCGAAGGGCGGGATCGGGTCGCAGGCCTGCGCGCCTCGCTCGAGGCGCGCGATGATCTACCGCAATCCTTGCGCGAGATCGGCGAGCAGCACGAGGCGCTGCACGGCAATTCTTTCCGCTGTACCGTCGTGGGCAGCTCGCGCCCGCTGCATCCGGTTCCGCTGGAGGAATTGAGGAAGATCGCGTCGGAAGCGCTGGTGAATGCATTCCGGCATGCGCAGGCGCGAGAAGTCTCGCTCACGATGACTTATACGAAGAGGGAGCTGGCCGTGCGGATCGTCGATGACGGCGTCGGGTTCGATGTCCTTGCCGCCAGACGCGCCTCATCCAGGCATTTTGGCCTCGTGGGCATGCGGGAGCGCGCTGCGAAAATTCAAGGCCGCCTCACCATCACGAGTCCGCCCGGTGGAGGCACCGTTGTCGAGCTGCTCGTTCCCGCGGCCATCGCCTTTCACACTGAAACGACCCGAAAGTGGCGCCACGCCCCCACCGAATGGTGGCGTGTCGTCAAAAAGCATCTTCGCTAGCATTCGCCTCTCCCCACAAGAAGGTGCCCTGTATGCACACGGATCGGATTACGGTACTCGTCACCGACGATCATCCGATCATGCGCGACGGCATCGTCGCCTCCATACAGCGGCAGCCCGACATGGAGGTGGTCGCTGAGGCCGGCACCGGGCTCGAAGCGCTCGAGATGTTCCGGATTCATGCGCCGCTCATCACGATCATGGACCTGCAGATGCCCGTCATGAACGGCGTCGATGCGATCAGGGCGATTCGCCGGGAGAATCCGGCGGCGAAAATCGTCGTGCTGACGACATTCAAGGGAGACGTGCAGGTCGCGCGCGCCATGCGCGCCGGCGCAGCTGCCTTCCTTCTAAAGAATCTGATTCGCAAGGAACTGATCGATACGATTCGCGCGGTCGTCACCGGCAAACGTATCCTTGCCGACGACGCAGCCGCGCAGCTCTCCCAGCACTATAGCGACGACATGCTGAGCGACCGCGAGATACTGGTCTTGCGGCAGGTGTCGCTCGGCAAATCCAACCGGGAAATCGCCGATCTGCTTCGGATCAAGGAAGACACCGTGAAGGGGCACATGAAGCAGATCATGACCAAACTGCAGGCGAGCGATCGGACCCACGCCGTCATGATCGCGCTGGAGCGCGGCATACTCTATCCCTGATTCGCCGCGCCGCGAGGCCCAAGCCAACTCTATTTGCACGTTCCGCGCAGCGCCGTTGCCCGGACCCAAGGCGAGATCATGCGGCGACTGTTATCGAGAACGATCATCACGTTCTTCTTCTGGAGGTATTCCTCGATCTGCAGCAATGGATGCTGATCCGCGTGCATCGCGCCTGGCTTCAGGGACAGCGACTGGACTTCGAGGGGTGCAGCGAAGCGGTAGCCGATTCCCGTGACGGTTTCGACGTACCGGGCGACGGATCGATCCTTTCCCAGGATGCGTCGCAATCGGGTCATGTGGACGCGGAGCGTTCCTTCCTCCACACAGGTGCTGGACCACACGCGCTCCATCAACACGCGTTTTCGCACGACCTCCCCTGCATGCTCCAGGAGGACGGCGAGGATTTCTCCGGCACGATTTCCGATCTGGACTGGCCGCTCGCGTACCATCAGCAAACGCTGCGTGACCAGAAAGCGGTAGCCGCCAAAAGCGAGCACTTTTTCGGTTGACATCAATGCATTCCACGTTATCCACACAGGATGACGGGTAGGCTAGATGACCGGCGGCAGCTTTACACGACGCCTTCGGGGCCTCGCTCAACCCCACTTCCGTGACGCTGGTCCTGCAGAAAATCGCTAACCACCGGCATCGGGGCCGTTTAATCCGCAGCGTCGTTGTGCGTGAAAACCCAATAGTCTATCGGGTGGGTCAACGTCTTCCTGAAAACCGGCTCGTAACGCTCGATGTTCGAAGAAGTACAGCGACAGGATATCTTGGACGTATGTCGCGCATGCGCCGGGCATCAACAGCACACTCGCGATGAACTGGTCTGTCGAAGCTGGCGCACTGACTCGAGGCGCTCGCCATATTCGTCCATTCGTTGCCCCCTTCCCTTCTGTCGCAAACACAACGGGTACCGCGCCCTTTTCCGGCGGGCGATATTCATCGGCGACACAAGAAACGATTGTTAAGAGTTTGCGAAACCGCCGCTCAGGAACGTCACGTGCGGCAGGATCGTAACGCTGCAGGCTAAACGGCTTCCGCCCAGTTGGGACGCACGTAGGCGACTTCGAAGCCCGCTCTCAGAATATTCGCGTACGAAGGGGCTGGTTGGTCGGGCTGCGGCACGCCGGTTTCAGTCGATGCATGCCGCGGAGGTGCTGCGGTTGGATGATGGCCTGAATAGCCTGAAGCTCGAGGCCTGCATCGCGGTACTGCGCTACGCCGAAAGCTCCAAAGGCAGCGAAAGGCGCACGAATGTGCCGATCCTTCAGATCAAGCGCCCAGTGCCGCGCGAAATTGCGGATCGCCGCCTTGGTGGCGCCGTAAACGCTGAACCCCGGAATTGCCCGTATCGTGCTCGTCGAACTCGTGAGAATGACGGGTTTGCGCCAGCGGAGCGCGTCTTGCGAGTCCCGAAATCAAAGCTCAGCCGACGCGTGTCGCAGCAGCGCGGCCGAACGCGCATCTGGTCTTCACGACGAGAACAGGCCTTCCACCGCCCGTGCGCGCGTGGATCGACGATCCCGCCGATCGTTTCGGGAACCCCTCCCTCAATTGACGATTTGACTGCGGGTTGCGGGGTTGAGGTACCCACATCGGGCGGGATGGACTGACAGCTTCGGAGTCGTTCCGGGCTGCGAATCTCCGGCTACGTAAAGGCTACGGCGCACCCTGTAGGCACGTAACAGCTTGAGTCAGCATATGGCTCTTGCGAGGTCGGTCCAGTCCATCATTGGACCGAATCATCCGGGCTGCCTCCCGCCGGCAACGACGATGGGTTCACCGAGCGCTCGCTGATATTCCTCCTCGCCGATCGCATGCACCGACCGCAGCTTCCCCAGCAGGTCGTCGACTAGCGAACGTAGTCCAGGCCCCGGAGTGCCGTGAGCGAATGAACGCTGATACTTGATCGGCCCCGGGATGATCGCGACCAGGAAGGCCATCTGGGCCGGCGTCAGCTCCCGGGGTTCGCGACCGAAATACCTGCGGGCCGCGGGTCGCAGCCCACGCAGGTCCGGTCCCCATTCGATGATGTTCAGGTAGATCTCGAGAATACGATCCTTGCCGAGAGCCGACTCGAGCAAGAACGTGATCGCCAGTTCCTGCAGCTTGCGTCCGAGCTGCTTGTCACGCGACAGGAACAGGTTCTTGGCCAGTTGCTGGGTGATTGTCGACGCGCCGCGCGCGGCGCCACCGCGCGACCAGTTGGTGAGCAGCGCGGCGGGTAGCTCGCGAAGGTCGATGCCGCGATGCCCATAGAAGCCTGTGTCTTCGGCAAGCAGCAGAGTGCGCACGAACAGCGGCGGAACGTCGCGCAGGGCGATGAAGTCGGGGGATGCGAGCGAGACGTCGATGGGGCGGTGCGGCCCGGGTCCTTCATCGGAACTGAAGATGAAATCGCCGCGCAGGCGCGCTATCGCCGGCGGCATCGGGTGTGGCGGCCTGAAATCGATCTTTTGGCTCACCGAGAGAGAGGCTGGGTCCGCCGGGCGTCCGCGTACACGCACGTCGATCGTGGCCGAGCCAAGATCACGGCCGCCGCCGGGCGACAATCCCAAGCTTTCGGGAACCGGGATGCCGGAGGTGCTCAGCAGTTGCGCGAACTCCAGATCCCGGACGCCGAGTGCGAGATCGACCATCGGATCGGTGTCGAGCTCGCGCAGCGAGATCGAGCCCGACAGGGCCGCACCGGCGAACGTCGCGTGGACCTCGGGGATCTCGATCGTATTCTCGGCCCGCCGCCGGACGCCATCGAATCGCGTGGTCACGTCCGTCGGATCGCCGAGCTGCGGTTCGTCGGCGGCGTTTTCCGCCAGCACTCCCAAGCGCGCGCCGCGCACGCCCAGGTCTACGTGGAAACGGAGCTCATCGGTGCCGGCCCGAAGATCCACGCGGCCGTCCGCAATACCACCCTCCAGCAGCGGGCGGGCGTCGCGCCGCACATCGAGCAGGCGCCCGACGTCGAGACCACGTGCCTCGACGGTCCACGCCCTGCCCGCCGCATCCGCCCGGTTGCGGATGGACAGGCCGGCCTGTGGCTCTACCAGCGTGAGCCGGAAATCCTCGCCGAGAATGCCTGCCACATCCCAGGCAGTGGCCGGTGAGCTGACCCTGACTCCTGCTGGGCCCGCGAGATTGACGGTGTGAACTGCGAGTCGCAGACGGCCGGGCCACGTGGCTGCGATCATGTCGGCATGCAGTCGCATTCCATGACCGAGGTCGAGATCGAATCCCTCCAGTCGCAGCAACGGCCAGACGCCGACGTGTACCTGCCCAATTCTGGCAACCATGCCATGGCGCACGGCCGCGGACTCGATTCGCGCACGCACCGCGTGCTCGAGCCTGGGTCTCAGCAACAGCGCGGCCAGGCTTGCGACGAGCGCCGCGGCGATCGCTCCTACGAGCCACCACCGTCGTCCGCGGGTTCGAAACGTAACCATCGAAGCAGGATGCCACAACGGGATCGCGCGCCGGCGGGTGGGCGTCGGGTCGCGACGCGTAGGCTCCCCGTCAAGCACACAGTTCAGAACTAGATTCTCGGGCCTGCTGACGTCGGACCCGGAGCCGCGGCTCCAGCCCCTCACACACCAGATCGCGCTTGAGCCCGATAGATCGTTGTGCCCGACTAGGGCATCGGCGCGACCGGAAGCTCGACGAAGCTCGGCTGACGCAGGCTCCTGTAGACGCGCTGTGTCGCCTTCACATAGTCCGACGGCGCCGCGCGAAAAATGTTGCCCACGTAGGTCTGCGGATTTCTGTCGTAGAGCGGGAACCAGCTCGACTGGATTTGAATCATGATGCGGTGGCCCGGCAGGAAGACGTGATTCACATTCGGCAAGGTCAACAGGTATGGGGTCGCCTTTCCCGAGGACACTGGCATCGGGTGCGAAGGATCATCACGGTATCGTCCTCGCAGGATATCCATCGAAAGCGCGAGCTGATAGCCACCGAGCTCCGGCTGCGTCGGAACTTCGTCCGGATACACATCGATGAGCTTGACGACCCAGTCCGAGTCGGTCCCGCTCGTGGAGGCCACGAGATGGGCGACGGGCTGCCCCGAAATGCGAACCGGCTCGGTCAGGGTATCCGTGCTGTAGGCGAGGACATCCGGGCGGGATGACGCGAACCGCTGATCGTCGAGCAGCCATTCCCGCCACGTCGAGTCAGCGGCGCGAAGCGGCCGAATCGGCGGGATTCGATAGGTCACCGGTTTTGCGGGATCGGAGACGTATTCGTCGAAGCCGGTCTCTGCCGCGGCGGGCGGATCGAACGAGAGCCTGAATCCTGCCCGCAGATAGAGCGCGCGCGAACCGGCACCGCACCCCTTCGAGCAGGAAATCGGCCAGCGATCGTAACGCCGCCATTCGTTCGTTCCGGTCTCGAACGCCGTGACGGGCGCAATCTCCCGGCGCGGCGCATTCGTTTTCAGCTGCGCGTCCAGAAACGGCAGCAGCACATTCCGGCGAAACCAGTAACTCGTATCGCCGTCGAAGCGAATCGGCCCAAGCGCTGCGCCGTTCCCGTTGGACTGGGTGTGATACCACGGGCCGAGCACGAGGTGCACCGGGGCGCCGCCAGCGCCGTCCCGCAACGCTCGGTACACGGCGGGCGCTCCGTAGATGTCTTCCTGATCCCACAGACTGTGCACCAGCAACGTCGCGACACTCACGCCCCGCTCCGCCAGGATCCTGTCGACTGCCTGTGCTTTCCAGAACTCATCGTATGCCGGGTGATCGATCAGCCTGCGCCAGAAAGGCAGTTGATCGAGGCCCTGGGTGGCTCCGAACCGCTCCGCGGAGCTGTGCATGAAATTCTCATAGTCGTCGTAGCGGTTGCTCCACCAAGGCAACTGGGAGCTCTTGCTCGCGGTTTGCCTGTAGATGTAATCCGCCATCTGCTCGCGAAAGGCTCCGTTGTGAAACCAGTCATCGCCTCGCCAGCCATCGACCATCGGGTTGATGGGCACGACCGCCTTCAGCGCCGGGTGGGGATTGACCAGGCTCATGAGGGCGGTAAAGCCGTCATAGCTGGTACCGATCGTGCCGATTCGGCCGTTGGACTCCGCGACGTTCTTTGCCAGCCAATCGATCGTGTCGTAGGCGTCCGTTGAATGATCGGTCGAGGTCGGATTGAGAGGCCCCGACAGCGGCCGGTTCATTACATACACCCCTTCCGAGCCGTGCTTACCCCGCACGTCCTGGATGGCAACGATGTAGCCGGCGGCCGCCAGCTCGGCGTAGGTCGGAATCAGAACTGCGGCTACGTGCCCACTATCCGCTCTCGCGGTGGCTTTCTTCGCATCGTAAGGCGTGCGGTCCAGCAGTATCGGGCAATCGTGTGCGCCCTTTGGAATCACGATCACCGTGTGCAACCTGACGCCGTCGCGCATCGGGATCATGACTTCGCGCTTCGAATAGTCGAAGGCGTCGGTCGCGACGGCGAACGTATCTGGAATGTCGCCAGGGTCCGCTCCCTGTGCGCCGGCAGCGGGCCAATGCAACACAGCGAGACAAGCGATCGTCACTGCGCGAAGACAGTTACCTGGCCTCATTGTGCCGCGACCGCCGCACCGCCCATCACGAGACCTGAGGGCCCGGTTGAGCCATACGGCCAGCCCTCCGACGGCATTCATTTTCAGTTCCTCTTCGCGGCATAGTCGAAGAGTCGGCCGGTCAGCGTCTTCGCCGGGCAAACCTCCGGCGAGCCTCGCAGCGTGATGGCTCTCACTACGGAAGCGCCTCCAGCGCACGCCTGGGAGAACAACAGGCACAGCTCCACATCGCAAGCCTTCGCATAGCGGATCAAGGTGGTGAGGTCGGGGAGCCGGCCGTCGAGAGATTCGAGACGACAGACGAACTGGATTTTCCAGCTGGCGCGAGCGGCGAGCTGCCGTTGGGTCAGAGCGACGGACTTGCGGGTTGCAAGCAGGGCCAACGCGATCTCATAGCGACTCGCCATGCCGTTGGCCTCGAGCAGCGCATCCTGCCGAAAATGACGACTATTCACCGGGCTCGCCCTCGCGCGGGCGGAGCAGAATCTGCTCGCCGTGGAATGGCTCGTAAACACGTCGCCTGTTCGCCGATTGCAGAGTCAGAGCGCTGTGAATTTTCAACACATCGCCATCGCTGTTCGTGAAGATCAGACCCGCCTCCACACCACACGCCCTTGCGTATGTCGCCAGTGTCGCCAAATCGGGCAAGGGGCCACGGGCCGACTCCAGGCGGGAGGCGACGGACAGACCCCATCCAATGCGCCGAGTCAGCTGGGTCTGCGTGATCCCCGCGTGCGCGCGCACATCGAGCAACGCGTGAGCGAGCGCTTCTTTGGTCACGGCGTCCTCGACGCGGGGGATTTTCAAGGTTGTGTCTCTGATGTCGGCAAGCCTTCGAGACAAGGCGACACAAACAGGTAGCCGTGAAAAGCACCATGCAGTGTGCGACTCGCAACGAGCACCCAGAACGCGATCAGCAGCAGCACGAGCGCGCAGCCCGCGACCTCGAAGAAAGCGCTATGAAGTGTGCGGGCCAGAGCAAGCGTCGCGAGCGAGTAGACGCCCAGAGGGAATGTGAAGGCCCACCAGCCCATGTTGAAGGGCACTTCCTCACGAAAATAGCGGCGCGTGACCAGCACCGCCAGGCCGAGCCACCAAAGGCCGTAGCCCCACAATGCGAGTGCCGCCACGACACCCGCCCCGTGTGCCACCTCCCCGAGCGCCGCCAGAGGTGACGCGGCAAGGACGCGTGGCGCTTGTTCACCGAGCACTATCAACGCCAGCGCCCCCGTTCCCAACGGTCCGAGCGACAACCAGCTCGTCGCGGCCATTTCACGGCGCGGGAGCTTGTGGAGGGTCATGCGCAGAAAGAGGATCACGAGAACGCCGAGCGCGGGGAATACCGAGATTCCCCAAAGCACGTAGCTCAACCAGAGAATCCGCAGAGAGGCCGGCCCAGGCGGCAGGTGCGCAACGAGCAGCCCTCCCGAGGCCGCCGCCACTTCCGCTGCGACCAGAGGCAACAGCCACACCGCCGTCATGGCGGGCAAGTCATGTGCTTGACGCGTAAACATCAGATAAGGAACCAGCCATGCGCAACCCAGCGACAGCGCGACATCGAGCCACCACAGCACATGAGCGACGTCGATGGCCGCGCCGCTTCCGTCGCTGGCACCGAAAACGAGAAGCCCGTTGATCAGGGTCGCGAGCGCCATGGGGATGGCGCCGAAGAACATGCACATCACCGGGTGTTCGAAGATTCGCCGCGCCTCAGGGCGGTAGAGCATCCATCGTGCCGTGTACAGGATGGCGAACGCGCCGAACAACGCGATATTCGTTATCCACAGAGCTCGCGCCAGCGCTGCGCGTCCCGGTATGTCGAGGGGAACCTGATTCAGCGCCAGAGCGACAACGCCAGTACCCATCGTGATGGTGAACCAGTTGGGCGTGAACCGCCGGATTGCCTGGCGCGGGTGTTCGAGAGACGAAAGCGGTCTGGGCAGCATGACGAGCATCAAAGAGAACTAGGGTGATGCGGGGACGTGACAGCGGGTCACGCACTCGCTGCGCCCGAAGCGAGGTACTCGCCATTGCGATAGCAAAGGGGCCACTTCGCGGTCCCGCCCACGGAAACCACTCTGCCGATAAAAATAGAGTGAGTGCCCGACTTCACTTGCGATTCCACGACGCACTCGAGGTACGCCGCGCAGTCGCGAAGGATCGGTGCTCCCACCGACCCGAGGGTGTAATCGAGCCCGGAAAACGGCTCGCCCGGGCGGGAAGAGAAATGGACCGCGAGCGCTCGCTGCTCCGAGGAGAGCAGGTTGATCGCGAAGGCCCCTGCACTTTCGACCAGACCGTGCGAGCGGTTCGACTGATTGATCACTATCAGCATGCTCGGCGGGTCCACCGAGACGCTGCAGACTGCCGTTGCTGTCATGCCGGTATAGCGGCCTTGCCACCCTGCCGTAACGATGCAGACAGAGGACGTGAACCTTCGCATCACGCCCTTGAAGTGCGCGGGATTCAGATTCTGGAGAGACGCACGGCTCGCCTGCGACAGCATCATGGCGTGCTCAGGCGCTCGTGCCGATGCCAAGGTGGTCGCGTAGCGTGCGGCCCTCGTAGTCACGCCGGAACAACCCTTTCGCTTGCAACAACGGCACGACCCGATCGACAAACTCATCGAAGGTCTCGGGCAGGAACGCCGGTGAGATGACAAACCCATCCGCGACGCCGGACGCCAGGATCTCCGCCATCTCGTCCGCAATGTCCTGAGCCGTGCCGACGAGACGCGGGCACATCACGCCACGGCCGTAAATATTGCCGGCCTCCGCAAGACTCATGGATTTGCCGGCGGCGATGCTCTTCAGCGCGGCGAGATTGCCCTGGCTGCCCGAAGACTGCAGCGCCTGGACATCGGCCTCGAGCGGCAGCGCCGAGAAATCCGCGTTCGTGTGCGCGCCAAGCGTGGAGAGCCCGACCACCGGATTGACCAGCGAATCGTGCAGGTCGCGCTTCTCTTCGGCCTCGGCGCGACTGGCGCCGATGAAAGGCATGATCGCCATCAGCACCTTGCTGTCGGTCGGACGGCGGCCTGCGGCCGTGAGCGCGGCGCGCACGCTCGCCGTGAAGGCGCGCATGCTCTCCAGATTCGGCTGCAGCGCGAAGATCACTTCCGACCACTGCGCCGCGAACGCCTTGCCCCGGCCGGAAGATCCCGCCTGGACGATGACCGGGCGCCCCTGCGGGCTACGGGGAATGTTGAGCGGCCCGCGCGATTTGAACCATTTACCCTGATGGTTGAGATAGTGAACCTTGTCGGGGTCGGCATAGATGCCGGCCTCCCGATCGAGCACCAGCGCGTCGGCATCCCAGCTCTTCCACAGCTTGAACGTCACGTCCATGAACTCGTCGGCGCGGTCGTAACGTTCGTCGTGTGCAAGATGCGGAACGTCGCCGAAGTTCAGCGCCTCGCCGTCGTTCATCGACGTCACGACGTTCCACGCCGCGCGCCCGCCGGAAATGTGATCGAGCGTGGCGAACTCACGCGCGATGCTGTACGGCGCCTCGTAGCTGGTCGAGCGCGTGGCGCCGAGACCGATGCGGGTCGTCACGGCGGCCAGGGCCCCGAGGATCGGCAGCGGATCCATTCGGGTGGCGTCCTGGTCCCCGTAACGAATGCCGGCGACGTGGCTCGCACCGTAGCGATCCGCGATGGCAAGGCGGTCGGCGAAGAACAGGAAGTCAAAGCGCCCCGCCTCGAGCGTTTGCGCGATGTGCGAATAGTGCGCGAGGCTGAGGAAGTCGGTGCGGTGGGCCGGATTGCGCCAGATCGCGTGGCTGTGGACCACCGGTCCCGCATTCAGGAAGCCACATAGATGCATCATCTTCGGGGTCGTCATGGAGTCTCGCACCGACACGGCCCGCAGCGGCGCCGGCTTCGTTTGTTTGGGTTGCCGCAGAATCCCCCACGAGCGCACGACAGGCAAATTGATTGCGCTTCGCTGCATGCAAAGTTCCGCTTATGATGAGCGCCATGCCGGCGCCGCTCGAAATCACGCTTCTTCGCACGTTCACGATGCTGGTAGACAAGCGAAGCGTCACGCGCGTTGCGCGTCAGCTGAATCGCACGCAGCCCGCCATCAGCCTGCAACTGCGTCGACTCGAACGGGCTGCGGGCCGCCGGCTCTTCGAAGCGGATCTGCGACATCCGAGGCTCACGCGCCACGGCGAGATGCTCCTGCCCTACGCGCGCATGATGCTGAAGATGCATGACGAGGCGCGTAATCGGCTTGCATCGGAGGACATCGCCGGCCGGGTGACACTCGGCTGCCCCGATCTCTACGCTGCGTTCCTCCTCCCCCAGACACTCGCCAGTTTCGGCGACGCCTATCCGGGCGTCGAGGTCACCGTACGCTGTGCGCTCAGCGCGCAGCTCGCTCGCGAGATTTCCGCAGGCGAGATCGATGTAGCCCTCGCAACGCGCATGCCAAACGTGCATCCCGAAGTACGGAGCGTCGTGCGCCTGTGCGATGAACCGCTCGTGTGGCTCGGCGCTGAAAACGGCGCCGCGTTTCGCGAACCGATATTGCCGCTCGCAACGCTTCCGGAAGGCAATCTGTATCGCGAGCACACGCTCGATGCGCTGAACCGGGCGGGCCGCGCCTGGCGCATCGCCTGCGTCTCGGAGAGCATTTCGGGGCTTCAGGCCATGGCGCTGGCCGATGCGGCCGTGATCGTGCTGGCCGGCTCGGTGAAAGTACCGGGCCTGAAGCGGCTCGACGCCGAGGAACGGCTGCCGCCGCTACCGGCCGTGGAGCTGGTGCTGTGGCGTCGCGTGTCGGGTCTCTCACCGGCAGCGGAACATCTGGCGGCCCACATCACCCGGGTCATCGGTGCCACCGGAGCGTGAGAACGCTTCAGGCTCGAAGGTCCGCCGCCTCCACGCCCGCCGCAACCTCGTCCTCCGCAAACGCGCGGTCCGGCCTGAGAAAGAACACGACCGTCGCACCGATCAGCAACAGCAGCAGCGAAGAGATGAACGGGAAGCCCCAGTTGCCCGTGCGATCCACGATCAGGCCGAAGGCGACGGGCGATACGATACCCGCCACACCGAAACCGAAGTTCATCATTCCGCTCGCCGAAGCCGCATAGCGAGGCGCGATATCCATCGGCACCACCCAGATGGGCGCGACGATGAGCTCGCCGAAGAGAAACGCCAGCGACAGACAGACGAGCGCCGCCCGTGCATCCTTGAGAAAGACGATCGGACACAGCGCGAGGAAGCACCCGGCCAATCCGACCAGCATCAGATTGCGCCGGGCCACGATGAGCGAGCCTGTTCGTTTCAACAACCAGTCGCTCAGCACGCCACCCGCCGTATCCCCGACGACACCGGCCAGCAGCACGCCGGTCGTGAACAGCGCCGACTTCTTCAGGTCGAACCCGAAGTTGCTGACGAAGTACGACGGTATCCAGTTCAGGTAGACCCATACCGTCCAGGCGTAGCAGAACGCCACCACGGTGAGGGGGAACATTCTGCGAAAGAGCCTGGTCCACGGTATCGGCCGGGGTCTGACGGGTACCGGCATCGTGGCGGCGTTCTCGAATCGGGCTTCATGTTCGGATGGAGCGTCCCTGAAGCGCCATACCCACAGCAGCACCCACGCCGCCGAGACGACGCCCATCGTAATGAACGCCCCCCGCCATGACGTAACCTGCAGCAGTGCTACGACGAGCACAGGCGCCGCCGCATTGCCGAGTCGCGAAGCGGTGTGGGTAATCCCCTGCGCGAAGCCGAGCTCGGTCTTGCGCATCCAGTTCGACATGGCCCGCGTGGCCGTCGGAAACGCTGCGCCCTCGCCCGCACCCAACGCGAAACGCGCAAGGCCCAGCGTCCAGAAGGAGCTTGCCGCACCGATGGCCGCTGTCGCCAACGACCACACCGTTCCGCAAACCCCCAGGGTGACACGCGGCCCGAACCGATCGGCGAGCCAGCCGCCCGCCAGCTGAAAAACGGCGTACGGGTAGGCGAACAACGACAGCACGAGACCGAACTGAAGATGGCTGAGCCCGAGATCCCTTTGCAGGAGTGGCGCCGCCGTGGCGATGTTCACCCGGTCGAAGTACGTGATGAAATACATCGCGCACAGAAGCGCGAGCACACCGGTCGCCGCCCTCGAACGCGTCACTTCGCCCTCGACCCGGCGGCGCGCATCCAGTCGCAGATCGCCGTGACGACCTGCGGCTCGATGCCCAGATAGCCGTGGCGCGAAAGCGCTTTGCATGGATCGGAGATCTCCGCGTCGCCGCCGGAAAACGCGATCAGCTGCCGCCGCGGCGAGTTGCCCAGGCTCTCGAGCACCCGCGCAGTGTCGACGAACGGGCACAGGATGCATCCATCCCCCACATGATGGGTCAGCAGCGCCGGGATGCGGACGGCGGCGAGATCCACGTCGAACACCGTGCCGGTTTCGCCGAGGCCTTCGCGGGTGACGTTCGATGTCAGCACGACACCCTCTGCCGCACCCTCGCTCAGGGTGGCGCCGTTCGCCGCGGAGATTGATCCCCGGCTCGTGCCGACGAGCCATATGGGCACGCGGTATTTCTCCCGCGCATAGCCGATCACCCGGGCAATGTCGGCCCGGTGCTCCGGGCTCGTTCGAAAACTCCACATGCCGTCGGTCTGATCCGATGGCGCATCCATCACCAGGCTCGCGAAGCCCCGGTTCACGAACAGCGCTCTCGAGCGCACCAGGAAGTTTCCCTGACTCAGGTCCGGCGGGCCGTAGTGACGCAGCTTGCCGTCGCTCCCCGGAAACAGAATGACCACGCCTGAAACCGACGGCGGCTCGAGAACGTGCACCGTCAGCGCCGTGTTCGCCCGGGCACTGAGCTCGACAACCTGTTCGCTCACCGAGTCGCTCCGGACGCGCCCCGCCACGCGTCGGCGAGCCAATCAGCCAGATACCGCGCATAGCTTCGCGCGACGAGCAACTCGAGCTCGTCCTCGACATCGACGCACTCGATGACCACGGGAATCTGTGCAAGGCGGGTCCGCGCGCAGCGGCCGGGAGGAAGCGATTGCGGATGCAGGTCCAGGCCGCAACCCGTGGCGAGGACATCGCGCGCCGCGCGGCCGCGAACCCCGAAGCATGCCAGCGCGTCACTGAGATCGGCGAGCGCGAATCCCTGCTCCGATGCTTCGGAATGCAGCCGCCCGTCCGCCTCCAGTTCCCGCCAATCGCGCGCCATCAGCAACCAATCGCCGGGGCCGATGCACAGCGCGCGTCGCGAAGTGCCCGATACAGAGCCCACCGCCGCCGGCAGCATGAAATTCGCGAGGCAGACGCCCCGATCGACAGTCACACGATCGGGATGCCACGATGTGATCCGTGCATAGGAACGCCCGACGATCTCAAGCATGCATGCGACTTCCACGGGAATCGAAATGAGGGAGCCCGACGATCCGTGCGGTACTTGTTCGTCCTTCGTCATGCACGGTCACGCTCGCTCCCGTCAGCGCCCGCCCTCCCCGCAGAAGCGCCAGACCAATCGGCTCGCCCGACAAGACCGCCCGGCCCGCGGAAGTGATCCAGCCATCCGTTGCCGCGTGTGAGCTCGCGAGCCTCAAGTGCGCTCCGGCCGCAAGATCGGTGGCGCCCACGAGCCCCACGAGCTGCAGGCGATCGGGGCGCACGTGCTCCGGCAGAGGCAACGAGCGCTTGCCGACGAAGTCGGCAGCCTTCGCGGCGGCGACGTTGCCCCAGCCGACGTCATCCGGAACCGTAGTGCCGTCGGTGTCCGTGCCGATATGCAGAAATCCCTTCTCCATGCGCAGAAGCATCAGCGCGTCGATCCCGAGCGGCTGGATTCCGCGGGATTGCCCGGCGTTCCACAGCGCCTCCCACACGGCGGGGGCGGACCTCGCCGGCACGTTGATCTCGTAGCCGAGCTCGCCCGTGAAACTCACTCGATAGAGGCGTGCCGGAATGCCGAGCACCCGACCCTCGCGGACACCCAGATGCGGAAAGGCCTCGGGGGACAGATCGATGTCCGTTGGAACACTCGCGAGAATCTCGCGAGCGCAAGGCCCCGTTAGCGACAGAACCGCCCACTGATCCGTGACTGGAGTGCACGCCACGCGCAATTGCGGCCATTCGCATTGGCGCCACTCCTGCAGCCAGTTCGCGATGCGGCCCGCGTTGCCCGAAGTCGTGGTCACGAGGAACTGGTCGGGCGCAAGCATCACGACCGTGCCATCGTCGAGAATCGTGCCCGACTCGCGCAGCATGATTCCGTAACGGACGCGCCCAGGTTGCAGTGTCGTGAGATTGTTGATGTAGAAGCGATCGAGGAACGCGAGCGCGTCCGGGCCGCGCACCTCGATCTTGCCCAGCGAGGAGCCGTCGAGCAGTCCCGCAGCGGTCCGTACGGTACGGGCTTCTCTAGCGATCGCCTGCGCCCGGGACTCCCCGGGCAGCAAGTACACCGTGGGACGCTTCCATTCGCCAAAGTCCTCCATCACACCGCCGTGCGCGACGTGCCACTCGTGCAGCGGCAATTGCCGGCTCGGTGCGAACTGATCTCCTACTGCCCGACCGGCAATCGCACCCAGTGTCACGGGCATCACCGGCGGCCTCGGCGTGGTGTGCCCCAGCTGCGCGACGGGAAGACCCCGCAGGCGGGCGACGATTTCGAGCGCCGCAATATTCGAGGTCTTGCCTTGGTCATTGGCCATGCCGACCGTGGTGTAGCGCTTCACATGCTCGATCGAGGAATAGCCTTCGCGGATCGCGAGCTCGAGATCCGCGACGGTGACATCGTGGCGCAGATCGACCCACTGCCTGTCGGACCTGCCTGCTGGGCTGATGCGAACGCCGATGGCGGTTACGCCGGACGATGTCGTGCCGGCATGCGGTTGCGCGGCGGCGCCGACGACACTCACGTCCTTCGGTGAGTCGATGGGCTCGAGCGCACGCGACTCGCTCCGGTATGAGAGCTTGCCGCCAGCCTGCGAGAACAGCGCGAGGGAAGGATTCCAGCCTCCCGAGACCGCGAGCGCGTCGCAGGAGAATTGTCGGACCTCATCGACGCGGCGGTCCTCATCCGAAAGCCGGCCGATGCTCACTCCGGACAGCGCGCCGAAGCCGTGGCTGTCGACGGGAATCGACCCGGTCAGTACCGGGATCGACAGCTTTCCCATCTGTCCCTGGATCGCGGCATCGATCGTCCGCCGCGAGTCCGCGATCGCGAGCACCTCGACTCCGGCGGCTTGCAGATCCCTCGCCGTCGCATAGGCCGAGTCGTTGTTGGTGGCGACGACGACGCGCCGGCCGATCGCCACCTCGTGACGGCGCAAATACGCGTGTGCGGCGCCGGCGAGCATGATGCCCGGCCGATCGTTGTTGCAGAAGATGAGCGGCTGCTCGATAGCGCCGGTGGCAATCACGAGGCGCCGCGCGCGCACGATCCAGTATCGCTCGCGGATCGCCGGCCGCGCTCCTTCGCGCGGCGACGCGCTCTCGACGAGCGTCGTGACACCGTGCCCGTAGTGACCCGCGGCGAACGTATCGGTCAGAATGCGAACGTCCCGCGCGCGGGCGAGTGTCTCGCGAACACCGCGCACCCAGGCATCGCCCGGCTGGCCATCGATTCGCGAGCCATCCCAGCCGGCTCGCCCTCCCAGCTGCGAGCTCTGCTCCACGAGGATCGTTCGAGCGCCGCGAGCGGCCGCTTCCCACGCGGCCCGCAGGCCCGCGGCGCCGCCGCCGATGATCAGCACATCGCAATGAGCATGGCGCGTCTCATAGCGGTCCGGATCGGCGCCCGTCGGGGCCGTGCCGAAGCCGGCCAGGTGGCGAATCACCGGCTCATAGAGAGACCAGCCCGGCCATTTGAAGAGTTTGTTGTAGAAGCCCGCGATCCACAGCGGTGACGTGAAATCGAGCACGCGCCCGACATCGAAATCGAGGCTCGGCCAGCCCGAAGGCACGCGAGCATCGAGCCCCGCGCAGAGCCTTATCAGCGTGGAGCGAACCGACGGGGTGGCGCCCGCCCCCTCGCCCCACTGCACCAGCGCACTCGGCTCCTCGACACCGCAGCTGAAAACCCCGCGCGGACGGTGAAACTTGAAGCTGCGAGCGACGATTCGGACGCCGTTGGCGAGAAGTGCCGAGGCGAGCGTGTCGCCTTCCACGCCGGTGCAGGCGCTCCCGTTGAACCAGAACGGCAGGGGACTGCCGCGCCGAAGCGCGGCGTCAACCGAACTATCGCCACCGCGAGCAACTCGATACGGGCCGTGAGCGCTCATGAGCCGCGCACCACAGGAAAACGCAACGCATCCGGCCCACCTGGGCCCGGCAGCGCCGGCTTCGGTTCGCCCATGCGATAGGTCGCGAGAATCTCGTGAGTCACGGTGTCCCGTGCCACGTTGAACCAGCGCCCGCAGCCGAACTCGTGCAGCCAGCGCTCGAAGTGCACGCCCTTCGGGTTCTCGCGCCCGAAGAGGTAATCGGTCCACTCGAGATCCGACACGCCGAAGGCCGGCCGCTCGACGTGCGACGGGCCACCGAACACGAACTCGGGCTCGTCACGCACTCCGCAATGAGGACAAGGAATTCTGAGCATGCCCGGGCAACCCTCAATGCGCGACGCCGGCGGCGGCGCCCTCGTCGACGAGCGCTCCCCGCGCGAAACGATCGAGGCCGAACTCCCGGATCAGCGGATGCGGGCGGTTGTTGGCAACGGTATCGGCCATCGTATCGCCGCCCGCGGGAATCGCCTTGTAGCCGCCCGTCCCCCACCCGCAGTTGATATACAGCCCTTCCACCGGCGTGAGCCCCATGATCGGCGTCGTATCGGGAGTGACATCGACCATGCCGGCCCACTGCCGCATCAGGCGCAGGCGGCTGAAGCTCGGGAAGAGCTCCAGCACGGCGCCCACGGTCGTGTGCATTGCCGGGAGTCCACCTTTCTGCGCGTAGGAGTTATAAACATCGGAGCCACCGCCGATCACGATCTCGCCCCGATCGCTTTGACTCACGTAGGCATGGATCGCGGCGGAGATCACGACGACATCCAGAACCGGCTTCAGCGGTTCAGTCACCATCGCTTGCAGCGCCATCGTCGTGATCGGCAAGCGCAACCCGGCAAGCCGCGCGACGACCGAAGCATGTCCCGCGACCGACATCACGACCCGGTCGGCCGTGATGGTGCCCCGGGAGGTGTGCACGCCTCGCACCCGACCGCCCGCGATATCGAAGCCCGTTACCTCGCAACCCTGGACGATATCGACTCCGAGCGCGCTCGCCGCGCGCGCGTAGCCCCACACCACTGCATCGTGACGCGAGATACCCGCGCGACGCTGAATGAACCCACCCACGATCGGAAACCGCGCGTGCAGGTTGATGGCCGGTGCGAGCTTGCCGATCCGCGCGGGCGTCAGGATTTCCGAGTCCACGCCATTCATGCGAATGGCGTTGGCCCAACGGCGATTCAGCTCGAGCTCGTGTTCGCTGTGCGCGAGCACGATGAGGCCGCGCTGACTCAGCATCACATTGAAATCAAGCTCCCGGCCCAGGGTTTCGTACAGCTTCAGCGAGTGGTCGTAGAACGACGAGCTCACCGGGTAGAAGTAATTCGAACGCGAAACCTGCGTGTTGCGGCCGGAATTGCCGCCGCCGATCCAGCCCTTCTCGAGCACCGCGACGCGCCGGATGCCGTGCTTCTTCGCAAGATAATAGGCTGTCGCGAGCCCATGGCCGCCGCCACCCACCACGATCACCTCGTAGTGCCGGCGCGGCTCCGCGGCACCCCAGGCCGGATGCCATCCGCGGTGCCCTTGCACGGCCTGCCTGAGAAAATTCCATGCGTTGTATCGGGTCATCGCGCCGCTTTCCGCTCTCCGTAGAGCACTCTACGGATAACAATAGAGCACTCTATTGAGGTTGACAAGGCCGGAACGCTTGACCACTCTCTTCCACACCATGAAAAAAACCGCACGCAAGTCGAAATCGGCGGAACGGCTCGACCCGCGGATGTGGGTCGCCGCCGCGCGTGCCGCGTTGATCGCGGGAGGCATCGCGCGGGTGAAAGTGGCGCCGCTGGCGCAGACGCTGGGCGTCACGACTGGCAGTTTCTACTGGCACTTCCAGGACCTGCCCGCCCTGCATGCCGCGATGCTCGCGGATTGGGAGAGCACGAACACCGAGCCCATGTTCGCGGCCGTGGCGCGCAGCCCCACGTCGGCGCGCGCGCAACTGCAGGCGCTCGTCGACTTGTGGGTCAGCGAGTCGGGCTACAGTCCGCCGTGGGACGCGGCGGTGCGCGACTGGGCGCGGGTGTCACGGGAAGTGGAGAGCAGCGTGAGGCGCGTCGACGATCGCCGCCTCGAGCTGCTGCATACGGTCTTCAAGCGCGCCGGCTACACCGACCCGGAAGCATTGGTCAGGGCGCGCATCACCTACTTCCATCAGGTCGGCTACTACGCGCTGCATATCGTGGAGCGCCCGTCAGAGCGACAGCGGCTGAAGCCCATCTACATCGAAGCCCTGCTGGGCCTCGACGACCCCGACTGAAATCAGACCCCGCGTGAAGTCACGATAGCCAGCCGCGCCGGTGCGCCTCGGCCGTTGCGGCCGCACGCTTGTGCACACCCAGTTTCTGGAAAACGTTCCGAACGTGGAAGTTGATTGTCGGTGTCGACAAGCCGAGCTTGCGTGCAATGAGCTTGTTCGAATAGCCGTGGCCCAACTCGCGCAACACCTCGTGCTCCCGCTCGCTCAGCGTCGTAGCGCGGCCGCCACCGGCGTCTTTGTCTTTTTTCGCGAGCGCATCGCCAAGCGTGCGCGCGTAGAGCACCAAGTGTACCGGTAGCGTCGCTGCGCGGCTTTCGACCGAGGCCAGCAATGGCGCCACGAGATCACCCTCATCCAGGAACACGCGCCTGTACCCTTGCGCGTGGCCCGCTTCGAGCGCGCCCAGGATGTGGGTGACCGCCTGATCTTCACTGCCCTGCTGGTGAGCAATGATTGCCCGCAACACCTGTGCCTTCGTGATCGTGCGGCCGCGGCCGCCGAGCCTCGCAACCTGATCGAGCCGCGCCACAACCACCGCGGCCTTCGCAAAGTCGCGTTTGTGAATCGCCAGAAGGCACAGGCACAGGCCGACGAGATCCCATTCGCGATAGCTGAACTCTTCCTGAAAGGTGGCCGCCGCCCATCGGCTCTCGAAGGCGCGCGCCTCGACGATCGATTGCGCGGCGTCCAGTCGACGCTGCAACAGCTCGAAACGCAACCTGAGCGCGTGAAGGAAGCTCTCGAGCAGCACGCCGACGCGCTGGATCGCCACACTGCGTGCCAGGAGCACCTGCACACGGTCGAGCTGACCCGCGTGCCAGTGCATCATCATGCTCATCTCGTAGACGGCCGCGTACGGCTCGAACCACCCTTCGACGTGCTCGGCGGTGTGCAGCGACTCCGCCAGGCGCGTCTGCGCGCCGGTCAATCCATCCATTTCATAGTCGATCTCGGCCAGCGCGAGCTGAGTGACCGCGCGATAGGGAGAGTAGCTGCGGAACTCCGCGCTCCAGGCCTTCAGCCCGGCCTGCAGGAGATAGCGGGCCTCCGTGAGCTGGCCGCGCGCGAGCGCGATCGTTCCCTCGTGATATTTCACCCACATCATCGACCACGGCGCCGGATCGCGCACATCGAGCTTCGCGCACTGGATGAGATGGGTCTGGGCGCCGTCGAAATCGCCCCGCAGCTCGTAGAGCAGCCCGAAAACGAGATGGAACATCATCACGAGACGCACATCGCCTTCCGCGACGGCGGACATCTGCTGCTCGAGCGTGCGCAGGTATTCGAGCGGTGCACGGGAGCGGCTGTAGAACTCCATGATGAGCTCGACGCACATCGATTCGGCTTTGAGCTGCGCCGGGTTGCCGCCGGGGCGATCGACGGTGAAGTTTTCCGTGCGGGCCGACAGCGATGCCAGCAGCGTGCGCGCCTCGTCCATCAGGCCGCGCTTGAAGTCGAGATACGCGCGGCACAATGCCAGCCGCGGAAAATGGTGGAGCTGGCTGCCGGGAATGAGGTCCAGCAGCTCCTGTCCACGCGAATCGCCCTGCGTGATGATGATCACGAGCAGCGTCGCGCGCTCGAGCGCCGCGGCTGCGGCGGCCGGGTCGCGCGCGCTGAGATAATGACGAAGCGCGGGAAGCGTCTGCCCGGTTGTTTCGAAATGCGCGGCGGCCCGCAGGTTGGCCTGTGCGGCGAAGTCGGCGCCCCGCTCGGCCGCCACGCGCATGAGCGCGCGCCGGAGCAGCGGCGGTATCCGGCAGACATTCTTCTCGAGGTCGACCGGCTCCGCGAAGCATTCTCTCATCGCAAGACGGGTGAGGATGCGTCCGCTATCGTCTTCCCGCCGGATGGCGTTGCACAGACCGGGCTCGAGCGTCTCGGTGACCGCGCATTCGACGAGCAGCTCGACCGCGCGCGGATCCGTGTAGCGCAATACTTCGGTCGCGCAGTACTCGTTGATCAGCCGTGAGAACTCGGAAGCCCCCTGGGTTTCGGGCCGCGTCTTCTGCCACTCTGGCAGGCAGACCCGCGCCATCTCCAGCGCGGCCGGCCAGCCTTCCGTGAGCCAGTAAAGATGGGCAATCTGCGCAGGACTGAGCGAGCGCCCGAAGAATTGGCGCGTCTCCGCCTTCGAGAACAGCAAGGCACGCCTGTCCACCCGTTGCAGGCGACGCTGCAACAGCACGCGCGAAAGCGGGATCGCGCAAGCGTGCCGGCTGGCGAGCGCGATCGTGAGGTGGGTGGACATCTGCGCGAAGAGACTGGCGAGCAGCCGATCCGCCGTACCGCCTTCGATGGTGTGATAGTCGTCGAGCACGAGCACCACGCGACGACGATGATTGGCGACGCTGCTCATGAGCGCAGCAACGAACTCAAGGCAATCGTACTCCGCGTCGGTCGCGCCAAGGGACGGAAGCGCCGGAAGCTTCTTCAATCCGCAAGCCGCCAGCGTCTCGAGCAGACGACTCGCGAGAGCACCTAGCGATTTGTCTCCCGCGCGCAGGTTGATCCATCCCACGCTGTGGCGAGCACGCTGTGCCTGCGCGCACCATTGGGCCAGCAAATGGGTCTTCCCCATGCCCGCGGGGGCTTCGAGAAGGATCAACCCACCGGGTGTTGCGTCGGGATATCCCGCCAGTGCCTGGCGCTCGAGGCCGGGCTCGGGGATTCCCGCAGCCAGCTGCCAGGAGGGTTTGCGTCGTCGAACGGGTCGTGGCTTCGTGGCGGACGGAAGGCGCGTGGACTTGCGTGGCATCGGGACCATCGGCGTTGCGGTCTGGATCGCAGCCGATGGTACTCGAACCTCGCCTGCCGAGTGGTTCGCGGCCAATCCATTGATGTCACAAATTATTTCGGCTCACCTGCGGGATGAGACCCGTTCATTCGAATGAGCCTGCCGCGGCCGCACCCGTTAAGAAAATGGTCATTGCGGTCCGTACTGGCGATTGCGACACGCGGGCAGCGGCCATAAGGTCCTCACGTTCCGAAATAAATGCGCGGGGTATCCGTTCGATGACCATGTCGCTCCTCAGGAAAGCCCTTGCCGCCGGCGGAATGTTCGTGCTGGTCGCCGCCTCGACGACGACCGGCGCGCAGGCCCCGAAAATGACCATGGAGGCGGACGGCACGCTGCACGTGCCCGCGCTGGATGTGCCGCTCTCGAGCTACATGAGCCCGGAAGCGAAGCAACGGTTCATCGAGCTGGCGCAAAACCCTTACATCCACTCTCCGCGCGCGTCGAAACTCTCGGCGTCCGAGGCGGTAGACGACTGGTATCGGACGAAAGCCGACCACGCCAGGAAGGTCTTTGCCGTCGATGTCGGCGAGGACACGCTCGGCGGAGTGCGCGTCGACGTCATCACGCCCAAGGCCGGGGTTGCCGCAGGCAATCGCTCGCGGGTGCTCATCAATCTTCACGGTGGCGGCTTCCGGAACGGCTCGCGCACCGCGAGTGTGGCCGAGTCCATCCCCGTTGCCGCGGTCGCACGCATCAAGGTAGTCAGCGTCGACTATCGGATGGCACCTGCGTACCGACTCCCTGCAGCCAGCGAGGATGTGGCCGCCGTGTACAAAGCGCTGCTGCGCGAATACAAGCCGCGGAACATCGGCATCTACGGCTGCTCCGCCGGCGGCATGCTCACCTCGCAGACCGTCGCCTGGCTGCAGAAGGAGCGCTTGCCGCGGCCCGGCGCGATCGGCATTTTTTGCGCCGGCGCCGGCGCAAGCGAAAGCGCCCGCGGCGATTCACGGCGCTTCGAAGGCATGCTCGACGCGTCCTGGCAGATCGGCGCGCTGATGTATTTCACGCCGGCGGTTTCCGACTACTTCCCCACCGAGGCGGTGAACGATCCTCTCGTCTCGCCGGTGGAGTCGCCCGCCACGCTGGCAAAGTTTCCTCCCACCTTGCTGATCTCGGGAACGCGCGACATGGCGCTCAGCAATGTGGTTCACACGCACGCGCAACTGGTGAAGGCCGGCGTCGAGGCGGACCTGCACATCTGGGACGGCATGGGTCACAACTTCCTGCTGGAGATGGACCTTCCCGAATCGAAGGAAGCCTACGACGTGATCGCGGCCTTCTTCAGGAAACATCTCGGACAGGCGGCTCGTTGAGCGGGCCTGTGCCCCCCCTCAGTTCTCGCACGTGCCGAAGCACCGGAATCAGCATCACCATGGCGATCGAGAACCCGCCCACGGCCATGGTGCCGACCGCCGTGAAGTGACCATCGCCTACCCAGAGCGCGGCGATCGCCGGACCCAGTGCGAGCCCGCATTCCATGGCGCCGGTGACCGCCGCGGCCAGTCGGCCGGTGGCGTCCGCAAGCGACATGAGTCCGAGCAGGTTCGGCACGAAATAGAACCACGCGAAAAACAATCCGGTCATACCGATGCGATACGCCTCGGGCTCGCCTGACACGGCGAGGAGTGTCGAGCACGCGACCACGACGAGCGAGAGGGAGAGCTTCCAGGTCGTGCCTCTCGCGTTAGCAGTGAGAATGCTGAGCAACGCGGCGCCCGCAGAGATGAGGTAGCTCGTGCCGAGCATGGTGGCGACCGCATCGGCACCGAGGCCCGTGTTGACGCCGATGCGCTCCATGTACGCGAAGCCGCCGCCATAGGCGATGTATACGACCAGCGTCGCGAGTATTCCGCTCCAGAAGTAGAGCCCTGTCGGTCGCTCGGAGCGAGGCCGGGCAGCACGCGCGGCAGACTGCGGAGTGCCGGCCAGATTCGGAAACTTCCAGAAAAAGAGCAGCAGGCACGCGGGCACCACCGCGATGGGCACGAACAGCATCTGTGCGCCAAGCGCGCCGCGCAGCCACGGGATCGAGTACTGCACGGCTGCGGACATCAGTAACACTGCGACGACGAATATCCCGTAGGCGCGATTCGGGTTCTTCATCCGCGACACCGCGGCCCCCATTAGCGCAAGTCCCATCCCTTCTCCGATGCCCGCGATCAGTCGAAGCATCAGGATCGCCGGCACCGAGTGCGCGAAAATGCTCCCGAAGTTGGCCAGTGCCAGCGCCGCCAGGCCGACCGCCAGCAGAATGGGCGTGCGAACCGGCAGCAGGAGAAAGCTCACGAGCGCCGCCCCTATTCCGCCTCCGGTCATGTAGACGGCGGCGGTATAACCGGATTCGCTGATCGAGAGGCCGAAATGATCGACATAGACGCCAACCAGCGTCGGCACCAGCGCGTTCGTCATCAACACGATCACACCGACGGCAATCACGAGGAACGACGTGAAGGTTTCGCGCTTTCCGGGGGCGGGGGTCACTCGTTCATAACTCGTTGCGGGCACAGACGCCGCCTTTCATCACCAATGGAATATGCTTCAGCGGCTCGCGGAACAGACCGAGATCCTTCAGCGGATCGCCGTTGAGCACGAGCATATCCGCAAAGGCGCCGGGCCGGATGCAGCCGAGCTGCCCATCCATCTGCAGCAATTCCGCATTCACCGACGTCGCCGATCGCAGCACGTCGATCGGCGCGTTCACCTGCCCGCGCAGCTGCAGCTCGCCGCCCTGCAGCTCGTGGAACTCGTGACCCAGCAGATCCGAACCCATGCCCATCTTCACACCCGCGCGCGCGCACGTCTCGATGGAGCCCAGCATATCCTCGTAGAGGCCCTTGATTTTCTCGAGCCCCATCGGCGGCACACCGATGCGCGGACCGTGCTCGCGGATCACTTCGACGACCGACAGCGTGGGCACCACGAATGTCTCGCTGGCCGCGATCAGCGCCGCGGTCGTGGCGCTGATCTGCGAACCGTGCTCGATGGAGCGTACGCCGTATTCCACGCAGCGCCGGGCTGCATCGTCGGTGTGGCAATGAGCCATCACGTACGTGCGGCGGGTGGCGGTCTCGCGAACCGCCGCACGGACTTCCGCTTCGCTGAACTGCGGCATCCACATCGGGTCGGTCGGTGAGACGACACCGCCGGAGAGGAACAGCTTGATCTGCTTCGCCCCTTTTCGCAGTTCCTCACGCACGGCGCGCGTCACTTCATCTACACCATCTGCGACCAGCGCGAGCGAGCCGGTGTAGCGGCCGCAGGAGCACGGCTCGACCGTCGAGCCCGGCCGCATGTCGCCGTGGCCGCCCGTCTGGGAAATCGCCTTGCCCGAAAAGAAAAATCGCGGGCCTTTGATGAGCCCCGACTCGATCGCCATCCACAAGCCGATGTCGCCGCCGGCCGCATCACGCACCGTCGTAAATCCCCGCCGCAGGCTGCCTTCGAGGATTGCGGTGGCGTGGCACGTCAGCAGCGATTGCGGCATCCGATCCGTGTTGATGATGTCGAAGGTGGGCGTGTAGGCGTGAAAGTGGGCATCGATCAGACCGGGCATCAGGAAACGCCCGGCGCAATCGATGACGCGCGCGTCCTTGAACGCCGGCGCGCGTCGCGCGATTTCGCGAATCCGCTCGCCTTCCACGACGACGCTCGCACCCTCGACGAGCTCGGCCGACACCCCGTCGAACACCCGCGCATTCTCGAGCACGGTGATCATGCGCGCGCCTACCGCCGCCCGAGCGTGTTGGGATGATGCTTCTTCGCATAGGCGGGCGTGATGATGCCGTTCAGCAGATCGCGCTCGACCGCCGCGGCCTCGCGCTCCGCAGGCACTCCGTAACCGCCGCCGCCACCGCAGTAAACGCGGAAGCGACTGCCTGCGGGCACGTGGCGATCGGTCACCTTGAGCAGCGTCTCCGTGTGTCCGTCGGCGAAGTCGACTTCGAACCGGTTCGGCGTGCCGGAGATCCCACCGCGCTGGGCCCAGCCCGGTACCTTCGTGCGCTCCACCACCGAGATCACGGAGACGTTCGTCATCAGGCTGAAGTGCATCTCCCAACCGCTGCCGCCTCGAAACCGACCCGGCCCCGCCGAGTCGGGCGTGAACTCCCATTTCTCGTAGCGTATGGGCAGCTTCGCCTCCTGAAGCTCCGGCGATTGCGTCTGGGATTGCGCGAGCGCGGGCACGAACATCGTCGCGCCGTCGGCATTCGGGAGTGCGCCCTGACCGACCGGAAGCGCGGAGCCCGCGTAGAACGGCTCGCCCGAGCCGGGTACGTTGCCGTAGTACTGCACGCCCGCGATGTCCCCCGCGCTGCCGGAAGGAAGCCCACCGCCGGTCGCCTCGGAAAACGCCTGGAAGATGCCTTCCATCGCCGACATCAGTGGCCAGCCATACAGGTAGCACGGTTGCGGTTCGAACGGATGGAACATGGAACCCGGCCGCGTGACCACTTCGAGCGGCCGGAAGTGACCTTCGTTGGGCGTCTCGTTCGCCCCGCCCGCGAGCATCGCGAGCGTGATGCGCGCGGCGCTGACGGTGGACGGCAAGGGGCAATTGACCGGACCGCGCTGGGCCTCCGGCACGTTGGTGAAATCCATCCGCACGCCCGCCTCGCCGATCGTCACGCCGACCTCGAACTCGATAGGCAGGTCATCGACGCCGTTGCTGTCCATGTGGCAGGTGGCGCGGTACGTGCCGGCCGGAATCCTGCGGATCGCCTCGCGCACCAGATGCTCGCCGTGATCGAACATGCGCTCCACGCACGACTCGAACGTCGCCTTGCCGAAGCGCTCGATCACGCGCAGCAGCTCGCGTGAGCCGACGTGACAGCTCGCCACCTGTGCGTTGAGGTCACCCTCGACCGCTTTTCGGAAACGACAGTTGGCGAGCACCATACGATAGATGTCTTCATTGAGCTTGCCGGCCTTGTAGAGCTTGACTCCCGGGATCACCACGCCTTCCTGGTACACGTCGGTGGTATCCGTGCAGTAAGGCGCTTTCGCGCCGATATCGAGCCAGTGGCCCTTGTTCGCCGCGTAGCCGACGAGCTCCCCGCCGGGCAGGAAGACCGGCATCACGATCGCACAGTCCTGTGCGTGAGAACCCGTGCCGTACGGCGTGTTGTAGATCAGCACGTCGCCGGGCTCGAGCGCCTGCTCGCCGCCGACCGCATTCACCGCGCCTTCGATGCAGAAGCTCATCGTGCCCATGAAGATCGGCAAGGTCGGCGCCTGCGCCAGCATGCGAATCCGCCGGTCGTAGAGCACGACCGCGAAATCCAGCGCTTCGTAGATGATCGGCGAGAAGGACGTGCGGATGGCCGCGCGCTTCATCTGCCGGGCAGCGGAGTTGAGCGCATGACGGATGATCTGCGTCGTCACCGGGTCCGCATCGCTGTCGCGGCTGCCGCGCGGCGGCGTGTTCGGAGCGATGCGATGCAGATGCACGGCAGCGGTCTGGGCTTTCATGAAAATCAATCCTCGCAAGTCAGCACGAGACAGCCGTTCGGGTCGATGCCGTAGGAAAAATCGGCGTCGACGTAGGTTGTCGTCGTATCTTCGTAAATGACGGCCGGGCCCGGATGCCGAACGCCGGGACTCAGGGACGCACGCGATACCGTGACGGCCGTTACTTCCTGCGAACGCGCAAACGAATGCAGAGGCAGCGAGGGAAGCAGCTCCGGCGCGCGGCCGTCGCCCGCGCCGGGGCGCGCGATCTCGCGCAGCAAACCCCGCCGGATGGCGGTGCGCAGAACGATGATCTCCACCGCGTTATCGAGCACGATGCCGAATGTCTTGCGATAGGTGTCGCGGAAGACGCGATCGAGCACCGCACCGCTCCACCCGAGGCCGTCTTTCGACCACGGCACGGGAATCGTCAGGCTGTGCTCCTGGCCGCTGAAGCGCATGCCGAGCGCGAGCTCCCGCACGCCCTGGTCGAGGAAACTCCGGTCCTCGCCACGCTGCTCGAGCTCCGCGAACATGGAGGTCACGGCCGCACTCAGCGCCTGCATACTCTGCGCGCCGAGCGTGAAGAGCTGCGTACGTGCCGAGCTGCGCACGAGATCCGCGCCGAGCAATCCCCACGCCGAGAAGTTTCCGGCGAACGGCGGGACGATGATCGTGCGCATGTCGAGCTCGCGCGCGATCTGGGTGGCGAGCAAGGGACCTGCGCCACCGAACGCCAGCAGCTTCAGGGCACGCGGATCGATGCCCTGCTCCACCGTGATTTCCCGAATGGCATTCGCACAGCTCGCGCAGGCGATCTCGATGATGCCGGCGGCGAGCGCGCGGGTGGGGATGCGCAGGCGAGCGGCGACCTTGCCGAGCGCCGCTTCGGCTTTGCCTCGATCCAGATTGACGTTCGAGGCGAGCCGTCCGCTGCCGAGCATGCCGAGAAAGAATGCCGCGTCCGTCACCGTCGGCTCGGTTCCACCGCGCCCGTAGCACGCGGGCCCCGGCTGAGCCCCCGCGCTTTGCGGGCCCACGTGCAGCAGGCCGCCCGAGTCCACATACGCAAGTGAACCGCCGCCCGCACCGATGGATCGGACATCGACCCAGGGCGACTGGATCGGCATGCCGCCGATCTCGCCCTGATACAGAAGCTGCGGCCGTCCGTCGAGAATGAGCGTGGTATCGAAGCTCGTGCCGCCCACGTCCGCCGTGATGAGGTCGCCGAGATCGAGTGCACGAGCGAGCTCCGCCGCACCCTCGGCACCCGCCACCGGACCGGAATTGATCGTCTCGAAGGCGCGGTCGCGCGCTTCGCGAAAGCTCATGGCGCCGCCACCGGAGCGGGTGATCAGGCACACGCCCTTGAAGCCGAGCGCGTCGATGCCACTCACGACCTTGTCCAGGTAATCCGACATTCGCGTGCGCACGAACGCATCCACCACCGTCGTGCTCGTGCGCTCGTAGTCCCGATACTCACGCGACAGCTGATGCGACAAGGAGATATCGCCGGAGAAACCTGCTTCGCGCAACGCTTCCGCCGCTTCGACTTCGTGCGCCGGATTGACGTACGCGTTCATGAAGCAGATCGCGACCGACGTCACGCCTTGCTTGCGAAACGTTGCGCAGGCTTCCGCGACGCCGCCTCGGTCGAGCGGACGCACGACTTTGCCCTGCGCGTCCATGCGCTCGCGTACCGGCAACCGCCGGTGCCGCGGCACGAGCGGCTCCGGCGGCACCCAGTTCAGGTCGTAGGAGTCCGGGCGCGAACCCCTACGGATCTCCAGCGCGTCCCGAAAGCCCTCGGTACACAGCAGACCGACCGTCGCGCCCCGGCGCTCGAGGAGCGCGTTCAGCCCCACGGTCGTGCCGTGCAGGAAATACTCGCAGTCTTTCAGTGCTCCTTTTTCACCTGCCAGCCGCACGGCATCTACACAGCCTTTCTCCGGCGCGGCCGGAGTCGTGGGGACTTTCTCCACGCTGATCCGGCCGCTTGCCGTGTCATAGACCACGAGGTCCGTGAACGTCCCGCCAATATCCACGCCAATTCTTGTCGTCATGCCTCTCTCACCCGATTCGCTTCGCCTCTGGCCCCCTCGCGCGGATCGACGCCCCGTCAGTAGGTCGCCCGAAGCTCCACGCCGTAGCTGCGCGGAGCGTTCGCGCCGCGTACGAATCCGCCGGCGAAGTTCACTCCCCCGAACTGCGCCTCGCGCACGTCGAACGCGTTACGCGTAAAGGCCATCACGCTGTAACGATCGTTCTCGACACCGAGCCGCGCGTCCAGGAAGTTCTTGGCGGGCACCTGCAGGATGTCTCCCTGACCGAGGTACTGAGACGAGTTGTACCGATCGTCCAGATGCAAACGGGCCTTCCAGCCGCCGGCGATCGGATAGTTGGCATCGAGGCCCACACTCGCGTTGAACTCCGGCACGCCCGGCGGATGCGTTCCACCGCCGACCTCCGCATCGATCCAGCCCATCCCCACATCGAAGCTCAGGTACCTCGACACGAGGAACGAGGTCTCGAGCTCCGCGCCGTGGATACGGGTCTTCGGAATGGTGTTCGCTACCCGGAACGGCGGTGTCGTGGTGACGGTCGAGAACTGCTGGTCCGAATAGTCGATGTAGAACACCGCGGCGTCGGCGGTCACGCGCCGATCCAGCCAGGTCGTCTTCGTGCCCAGCTCGTAGTCCGTCGTGTGCTCCGGAATCTGGAACTTGCCGGTATTGAAGAATCCGGCGCGGAAGCCGCGCGACACGGAGGCATAGCCCATGACGTCATCGGTGAAATGGAAGCTCACCTGGCCCTTGGGCTGGAACGCGGCAGCGTCTTCGCGCTGCGTATCGATCAGCTCGCCGCTTCCCGGCGCACGCACCTGGATGACGGTGGTCTCATTGCGGTCGGTATACGTCGTGTTTTCGTAACGTTCGTCGTCATACCGCGCGTTCGCGGTGAGTTCGAGACGCGAGGTGACCTTCCAGATGACCTGCCCATAGACACCCCACCAGTCATCGCGCTTACCGTTCCACGTGGGCGAGCGATTCACGAAAGCTCGGTCCGGCGCGAGGATGGGGCCGCCGTCGAAGCCCTCGATTGCACTTCGATGCAGGTAGGACGCACCGACGGTCCACTGAAGCGCCCCGTCGTCGCGTGACGCGAGACGCAGATCCTGCGTGGTCGTGCGGAAGTTGTCCGCACTCAGGTAAAGATCATCGATGGCCGTGCCCGGCGCGGCGTTGCTGCCGAAAGCGGGGCCGAACAGACACTGCGCGGCGCCGGCGGCGTTTGGCACTGCCGGATCGTCCGGGTCGTCATAGCAGAGGCTCGACACGATGCTCTGGTTGATGTGGCCATAGCCCGTCACCGAGATCAGCGAGAACTTGTCGAAGTCGAGGCGGATGCGGGAGTCGAGGTGATAGAGCTCGCGATCCTGCTCGCCCGGGAACCCTCGGCGCGCGTCGAGCCCGCTGTCGAAATCGTCGATGTAGGTGGGATTCGGAAGCTTGGCCTGGTACACCGAGCCGTTGTTCTGCTTCGTGAAGGAACCCTGCAGGTCGATCTCGAGCCGCTCGGCCGGCGTGATCAGAAGCCGCGCATGCGCCTGCTTCTCCCGCATGAAGGCGAGGTCGATTCCGTTGCTCGCGCTCTGGAACAACCCGTCGTCGTCGCGATACGAGACGCCGACGCTCGCCAGCAATTTGTCGGGAATGATCGCGCCGGAGGCCGTGCCGCCGATGCGGCGGTCATTGCCGTTGCCGTACAGCGCACGAGCCTCGAATCCCCAGTCGTTCTCGGGGCGGCGAGTAATGATGTTGATGGCACCGGCGATCGCGTTGAACCCGTAGAGCGCGCTCTGCGGCCCTCGTAGCACCTCGACACGCTCCAGGTTCTGCAGCGAGCCCGTGTCGATGCTGTCAGTGGTGTCGCGCGGAACGCCGTCCACGATGTACGACACCGGTGGATAGCCCTCCTGGCTGTTGCCGATGCCGCGCATCGTGAAGAAGAGCTGGCCGCCGCGAAACGTGGAGTTGTCGCGGAAGTTCAGGTTGGGCACGCGGGCGGCGAAATCCTCGAAATGATCCATCCCGGCATTGGTGATGGTGGCGGCGGTGAACGCCGTGATCGCATCGGGTACGTCCTGCAGTCTCTCCTCGAGCTTGCGTGACGAAACGACGACTTCCTCCAGCTGCAGACCCGCTTCCGAATCCGTCTGCGATGTGGCGGGTGCGGCGAACGACAACGCCGGCACTCCGGTAAGACAAAGGGCGGCCCCGATATGAAGGGCGACCCGGCACGATGGCTCGACAGAACGCATGACAACTCCCCGAAAATACTTCGTACGCATCTTTGAATTTCAGTTCTGGCGGCGCGCGACTGCTTCGCAACGCGCCGCCTCTCGATGAGCGCTTCCCTTGCCATCGACGCTATGGCGCCGGGCCCCGTACCGCAATCGCCAGCGAGGATTGCCAGATGTATTTTTTTAACGGCCCGCTGCAGAGGCGCTCCTATCCAAATGAACGGGTTCGCTGGATTCGGCGCGCGGCGATTGCCCACAACATCAGTTAGTTAGCGCGGCGTTGACGCTGGCCGATCGCGCCCACCCGCCGGTCGACACACGCTCTGGCTGACATGCCGCGCCGAAGACGCTCGTGTACATTCCTTCGACCCTTCGACGTTCCGAAAGAGTCCATCCATGATTCGAGCTGTCGTCATGCGCGGCGCCAAAGAGCCCCTGCGCATCGAAGAATTTCCCGAGCCGGCGCTGCAGAACGGCGAGATCCTGATCTCGACGATCTATTCCGAAATCTGCGGCACCGACGTTCACCTCCAGCACGGCCGCCTGTCCGGTGTTCCCTATCCGATCATCCCCGGCCACGTTTCGGTGGGCTCGGTCGAGCGTATCGGTGGAACGGTGCGCGACGTCTACGGCGCAACGATCTCGGTCGGCGACATCGTGACGTTCCTGGACGTCCACAACACCTGCAACCACTGCTGGTACTGCCTCGTCGCGAAAGCCTCGACGAAGTGTCCCGAGCGCAAGGTTTACGGGATTACGCACTCCTCGAAAGAAGGTCTGCTGGGCGGATGGTCGGAAAAGATCGTTCTCCGGGCGGACGTGAAGACCATCCGGCTGCCGAAGGAAGTCACGCCGCTGCGATTCATTGCCGCGGGCTGCGCGATGCCGACGGCACTGCACGCCGCGGAGCGCGCCGCCGTTCGCATCGGCGAAACCGTGGTCGTGCAGGGTGCCGGCCCGGTGGGCCTCTGTGCCGGCATCCTCGCGAAGCGAGCCGGGGCGCAGCGCGTCTTCATCGTCGACAAGAGCGAAACGCGCCTCGCCATGGCGCAGCGATTCGGTCTCGAGGCCATCGTCGCGACAGATGCGAGTCATCCTGACAGCCACGTCACGACGATCCTTCACGCGACGCACGGCCGTGGCGCCGATGCGGTGATCGAAGCGACCGGCGTGCCCGCCGCCGTGAAGGAAGGGATCGCCATGACCCGCGACGGCGGCCGTTACATCATCGTCGGGCACTACACCGACACGGGCGAGGTTGCGATCAATCCGCACTGGGATATCAACCGCAAGCATCTCGACATCCGCGGCACCTGGGGCTGCGACTTCAGCCATTTCCATTACATGATCGAAGTACTGAAGCAACCGGAAGCGGTGCCGGGCTTCGACGCGTCGTGGGAACACCTGGTCAGTCACGTCTACTCGCTCGACGATATCGCGACCGGCTTGCGGGACGTGGAGCTCGGCCGCGTGGTCAAGGCCGTGATCAGCCCGAACGGTTACCAGGACTAGCTTCCCGTGGCCCCTATCAAGTCCTCACTGCTCGAAGCCATCGGGCAGACTCCCCTCGTCGCGCTCTCGCGGCTGACTCGCGGCCTCGAGGGGCGGATCCTCGCGAAGCTCGACTATCTGAATCCGGGCTTTTCCAAGAAAGACCGCGCGGCCTTGCGCATCATCGAAGAAGCCGAGCAGATGGGGCTTCTCGTGCCGGGGCAGACGGTCGTCGAGCTCACGAGCGGCAACATGGGCACGGGACTCGCCATCGTGTGCGGCATCAAGGGCTACCCGTTCGTGGCGGTGATGTCGCGCGGGAACAGCCCCGAACGCGCGGCGATGATGCGCGCGCTCGGCGCCGAGGTCGTGCTCGTCGATCAGGCCGAAGACAGCATTCCAGGGCAGGTCTCCGGGGCGGATCTTGCGCGGGTCGAAGCTCGTGCCCAAGAGCTCGTGATCGAGCGCATCGCGTTCCGGGCCGATCAGTTTCATCGCGATGGCAACTGGCACGCTCACCGGGACGGCACCGCGCAGGAGATCCTGCAGCAGGCGGGACACATCGATGCGTTCTGCGACTTCGTCGGATCGGGGGGAACGCTGGCCGGCTGTGCGGCGGCCTTCAAGGCACATGATCCCGCCATCCGTTGTTACGCGGTCGAGCCAGCCGGCGCTGCGGTGCTGGCAGGGGGCGCCGTGACGGATCCGGGCCATCGAATCCAGGGGGGGCGGATATTCGATGCGGGATCTCGCGTTCCTCGATCGCGGGCACATCGACGGCTATCTGCGCGTGACCGACGAGCAGGCCATGCAGGCCGCCCGCCTCCTGGCACGCAAGGAAGGGATCTTCGGAGGCTTTTCCTCCGGCGCCAATCTCGCTGCGGCTCTGCACCTGCTGCAGGGACCGTTGGCAGGCGGCACTGTGGCCTTCATCGTCTGTGACTCCGGTTTGAAATACCTCAGCACCGATCTGTGGGGATAGAACCCGTCAAGGAGGTTCACGCGATATTCGCGTAGTGCGCGTTTCGATCGCGCGCAACACCGCAATCATGTCGGACTTGCCATGGCCGAGCTGTTGAGTCTCATCGAACAGGAGATGACACACATCGAGCAACGGCGACGCGATGTTCGCGCGCCGCGCGGCCTCGGCAATCAGCCGATTGTTATTGAGCACATCGGCGATGGCGGCCTGCACGTCGAAATCGTTCGCCACGAGCTTGGCCAGCTTCATGCGCGACACGCCGCTCGCCATTGGCCCGGCATCGAGAACCGCCCTGAAGCGTTGCATATCCAGACCCTGCTGTTGGGCGAAGTGAGTGGCCTCGACCAGGCCGGTCACCATGGTGATGAGAAACAGATTGACCGAGAGCTTCATCAGCAGGGCATTGGGGACGGCGCCGCAGGACACAGTCTGGTGGCACATCGGCCGAAGCAGCGGCGCGACCTCCGCCACATCGGCGTCGTTCCCCGCCAGCATTGCGACCAACTGCCCTGCCTCCGCTGGCAGGCGTGAGCCCGACACGGGTGCCTCGACGTAACGACCGCCAACGGCATGGATGTCGAGCCCGAGCGCGCGAGAATATTCCGGCGACGTCGTGCCCATGTGCACGACAATGTGGTCGGCGACGTTTTCGCGGAACGCCGGCGTGCCCCTGCAGAGTGCCGCGTCGATCGCCGGCCCGTCGGCAAGCATCAGGATCACGATGCGCGACTGCGCGAACACGTCTGCGGCGCTCGGCGCTACGGACGCGCCCGTCTTGCGCAACACTTCGCTCTTCTCGACAGAGCGATTCCATACGGTGAGCGCCGTTCCCGCACGAGCCAGATTGAGCGCCATGGGTTGCCCCATCACGCCCAATCCTATAAACCCCAATTGCCCGTTCATCTCACTCTTCATTCGGGAGTCCGTGTGTTCTCACATGTGTTCATCGGCGTAAGCGACTTCGATCGCGCGCTCGCCTTCTACGATCCGCTGATGGCCGCGCTCGGTATCGAGCCACGCTTCTGCGATCGGAGTCGACCCTGGGCCGGCTGGCAATCCAACCCCGGCCCGAGGCCGCTGTTCCTCATCGGCAAACCGTACGACGGGCTGCCGCCGCAGCAGGGAAACGGCCACATGGTCGCTTTTCTCGCCGCCAGCCGAGCCATCGTCGATCAGGCGTTTGCCATCGCCCTCGCCTGCGGCGGCAGCTCGGAAGGCGCGCCGGGATCGAGGCCCGAGTATCACGAGAACTACTACGGGGCCTACTTTCGCGATCCGGATCGAAACAAACTCTGCGTCGTGTGTCATTCGCCCGGCTAGGAACAAAATCCGGCGAGAGTGGCATTGAAACGGGCCGGCTCGTCGAGCATCGGTCCGTGGCCGGACTGGCTGAACGTCATGTATCGGGAACCCGCGATCAGCGTGTGCGTGTGTTGCCCCATCGAGGGCTTCACCAGCTTGTCCCTCGCGCCGTGGATGACGAGCGTCGGACGGGTCAGCTTTCTCAAAGCGACATCGGCATCGACGAGCGGCAGCCGCCGAATGGCGGCATGCACTTTGGCCGGCACCATTCCGCCCCACACCAGCATGTCTTCGCGCAACGAGTGCGGCAGCGGCTGCGCGAACGATGCGTCGACGAACGCACGGACCGCGCGCGTCCTGCTGGACAGGTCCTCCGCCTCGAGTCCCGACAGGATCTCGCCGGTCGCAGGCTCGAAGTACTGCGCCGAGAAATCGGTCACCGCGCCGACGAACACCAGGCGACCAATCCGCTCTTCGCCGAAGACACGAAGATAATGGCAGACCACCACGCCCCCGAGGGACCAGGCCACCACGGCAGGATGCTGTACTTGCGCGACCTGAATGACCCGATGCAGATCGTCCGCCCATCGCTCGCCGTCGACGTACGCTTCCGAGTCCAGCGGCTTGTCGGACTCCCCATGCCCGCGAAGGTCGTAAGCGACCACATGGAATCTCGGCGCGAGATTTTCGATCAGGGTCGACCACGCAAGCCGTGTTTGCCCGAGGCCATGGATCAGAACGATTGCCGGATGTTCCGGTTTGCCCCAGGACTCGACCGCGAGCGTGATGCCGCCTTCGGCAGGCACCGAGTACTTCCTGCCGGTTGGTCTGTGCGTTGCCGGTTCGACTGCAAGCGCCGCAGGCGCACTCGCCATCGCGAGCGGGAGCAGCGCGCTCGTTGTCAGAAGCAGATTTCTACGGGAAAAATTCATGTTTTCCTTTCTTGAGCTGAAGGGACGGTGACTGTGTTGTGCCGGCGAACGGCGCTGATGTGCGCCGAGCGTTTCGGGCTCGAGACGAGCGCGTTGGGAAGCGCTACGCATCCTGCTGCCCGAACAGCGCCGTCGTGATGTAACGCTGCCCCGTATAGGTCGCGGTGGATCATCGTGCGTCAGGCGCAGAGCCCCGGGATCCACGCCTGCAGCCAGAGCGAAACATTTCCCGGCGCGAGCCATGCCCGGAAGACCAGCGCGTCGACGGCGATGAACACCATCGCTGCCAGCAATGCGAGACCCCCGCGAAGTATCTTCGACTTCATGCGGGTGCCAGGCCCGGCGCGGCGCGCAGGATTTGCCGATCATCGATAGGCCAGTGCACCACGGCAGCCAGGACCCCCAATGCCATAGCGATGAACCAGATCGGGTCGTAGGAGCGTGTCGTATCGAATACGTACCCTCCCATCCAAACCCCCAGAAAAGAACCCAGCTGATGACCGAGAAACACCAGACCGAAAAGCGTACTCAGGTAACGCATGCCAAAGACGCGTGACAGCACACCATTGGTCAGCGGCACCGCGCCCAACCACAGCAAACCCATCGCCGCCGAAAACGAATAGACACTTACCCTACTCAGCGGCACCAGGAGGAACAAAGCAATGACCGATGTACGAGCGAGATACAGACCTGATAACAGGTATTTCTGACGGAATCGTCCACCCAGCACGCTACAGACGTAGATGCCGATGACATTCGTCAAGGCGATGGTCGCGAGTGCGCCGACGCCGTCCTTTGGACTCATGCCCTTGTCGATCAGATACGCGGGCAGATGATTACCGACGAACGCTAGTTGAAAGCCGCAGGCGAGAAACCCGAGGTTCAGCAGCCAGAATCCCGAGTGTGAGAACGCTTCGCGGACGACTTCGGTCGCGCGTTGCTCCGGAACCGTTTCGATGTTCGGATGAGCGACGCCCGCCGCTGATTCTTTCAGGGGGATTGCCAGCGGCAGGAGCGTTGCCATGGTCACGGCCAGAATCGTCAACGACGCCTTCCATCCCAGGGCGCCCAGCAGCTCCTGTGCGGCAGGCACCATGATGAATTGGCCGAGGCCGCCGATGGCGCCTGCCATACCCATCGCCCAGGCGCGGCGTTCAGGCGCCACCAGCCGCCCGACCGCCGCGTAAATCACGCCGAATGCGGTACCGGACAGTGCAACGCCGATGCACACCCCCGCCGTCAGGACGAACCCTGTCGGCGTCGTCGCAGTCGCCATGCCGTAGAGTCCGAGCGCGTAAAGCACCAAGCCGATAGCCACCACTTTGATCGATCCAAAACGATCCGCCGACATGCCGGTGAAGGGCTGGACAATGCCCCATGTCAGGTTCTGCACCGCCATTGCCAAACCAAAGATCTCGCGCGACCAACCCTTCTCGGAGGTAATGGGCAGCAGGAACAGCCCCTGCACGTGTCGCACGCCCAGGGCGAGGCCCATGACGATGCCGCCGGCCAATACGACAACCCACGCGTGTCGCCACCAGGGTGCCGAAACCCCTGCTGTGCCTTCATACCCGGAGCCTGATCCTGGAGCGGTCATCTCAGCCTCGCTGCGCGGCCATCCGCGCGTTCCCTATTACATGCAGCGTGAAACTATGGCTCAATCAATTTTTTCCACGGGTCGCATGCGCTATGGGAATGCCACTGGAGCTCGCGAAGTTGTCGCTGGACCTGGTTCGCGGATTCGTCGCGGTGGGTCGGCGCATGAGCATTACGCTGGCCGCGCGGGATTTGTGCCTCACGCAGTCCGCTGTCAGCCGGCAAATTCAGACCCTCGAAGCCCAGCTGGGCGTGAGGCTGCTCGTGCGGGGCTACCGAAGTGTCTCATTCACTACCGAGGGAGCCCGACTCTTCCGCAGCGCTGATGAAGCGCTCCGGGAATTGCAGCACGCGATGGGTGAAGTGCGCGTTACGGGAACGCCGAAGCCCGTCACGGTCAGCGCCACTCTCGGTTTCACCGGGCTGTGGTTGCTGCCGCGCCTGAAAATGCTTCAGACGCGGTATCCAGGCGTCGATGTGCGTGTGTCCGCTAACAACGATATCGTCGAGTTACGTAACGAAGGCGTCGATCTCGCTGTTCGCTATACGTCTGCCGCGCGCGCCCCCGCCGGTTCACGCCGGCTGCTCGGCGAGTCCATTGCACCCGTGGCGCATCCGTCGCTCGGCGCGAAATCCCTTCGTTCCGGGCTACCGCTATCGAAGGTGACGCTGCTGGAGTTCGATGACCCCCGCTACCCCTGGCTGCAGTGGCGAGCCTGGCTGGACCGCATCGGTCGAAGGAGTGCCCGGCCGCGCGCCGTGCTGCGTTTCAATCAATACGACCTCGTGATCCAGGCCGCACTCGCGGGTCAGGGCATCGCGCTGGGACGACTCGAACTGATCGCGCCCCTTCTCGAGCAGGGCCGCCTCGTCGTGATCGACTCACCACAGAGTTGCGCCGAGAGGAACTACGGCCACTGGCTGATTCATGCCGAAGCGCGACCCCCGCCGTGAAGTGGCCGACGTGGCGGCCTGGATCGAGGCTGAAGCCGATCCATCGGTGCGGAGCGACGCATGATCACGCGATGGCCTGAAGGCTCGCCGCCCGCGCCGTCCACGCCCGTTCAGACCGAAAGTACCGGCACTCGACGGGAACAGACGCCCAACCGGCGCACCGTAGAGCCGAAGGCACCGCCACGGCTGCTGGATCTGTTCTGCCACCCATGCCTCCATCATCGGCATGGCAACGATCAAGGCGCGGAAACAGGCTAACGGCGAGATACGGTATACGGCGATCGTCCGCGTGCCATCTGGCCAGACCGTCCTGCACTGGACCTGACCCGCCTATGCTGATCTCCGCATAGGCGGTCAGGTCCACTTGGCATTAGCCTCGAGGCGGCCCTTTGGGGATCCCTCCTCCGACGAGCTGGCAGAAACACTAACCGCTTGCTTCTCAGGACTCGATGACCGAAACGACAGGAGCGTTCGATGGACGATCGACATTCACGCTGCGTGGGCTGTGCCAGCGAAATCGCGATGGCGGCCACGCGACGCAGGCGGACCGCCTGCACACGCTGATGCTGGCGGGTCGCCAGCTGCGTGAAGCCGGCTTCAGGCAGATGCGTGCCTAGGGTCATTGAGCCACGCAAGCTCCGGCTCACCTCCCGCGACGAGCCCGAGAACTTCCCCTTTCGACGATAGTCGAGCCGATCGTGCAACCGCTTCATATCGAACCACACCGAGGTTCGAAGCGCTTGACCCAGCACTTCGTAGAAGTCACCTTGCCTGCCCCCGGGTTTTTGAGCCCCGCTTCCTTTGCAGTGAAAGAAGCGGACGATCGGCGATCCGAGGTCGCAGCTTGCTGTAATGAAATCAGCTACCTCGCCCGCGTTGTCATCGCAGAAGACAAGCTTGTCTCCCATAGATCGAGCCTTTTCGATCACCCACGAGAATATGGAGTCTCCGTTCGCAGTCTTTTCCTTCTCACTTTCGATATCGATCCCCGCGCGCCTCCAGTCAACGGCCTCGATCGATCCCTCGTCGAACGGCTCGCCCGCCCCGCGATTGGGATATAGAGTCGTTTCTTCGACACACGACAGATCGGTGCGATAAAAGGTCGGCTGCGCATCTGACAGGTAGTCCGACATATCGATGGCGTCGCCGTCTTCGACTACCAAGAGCTTTCCTGCTTGCGGGTCGATCGCCTGGATGAGCTTGCCGTTGCCGACCTCGAATCGGTAGGTCCACACCAGCCCTTCCGTGGTGATCGTGAAGTCACAGCGCCCGGACACGGAAGACAGAATTGAGATATCGAAGTCGAGGAAGTCACCGTCGAGCCGGAAGACCGGACGTTTCTATCGTCGATCTCTCAGCTGCGAAATGACGCAACGAGCATCCCTCGCTTAAGAGCCTGCCATTGATCAGGAAATGCACCCAGATCGAAGCACCATAGCCAAAGTACGATCGCCCATGCCCATTTGAGGTGCACGAAGAACGTATAGACGCCCCGCGCCTGTCCCATCAGCGCGACGCCGGCCGCAGAGCCGATGGAGTAGCGACCCGCCAACGCCTGCCGTGAGGGTCACGAGCAGCCACTGACCGTGCGACATCTCCGGGTCGATGCTAAGCACCGCGAACATGATCGGAACATTGTCGATGACCGCCGACGCCACGCCAACAAGTACGTTCGCCACCGTAGGGCCCAGCGCAGCATATGAGGCTTCCGTTTTGCGCAACTGGCGCCATCCTGGTCGAGCAGCGCCGGGGGCGTTCCCGCCGTATTTCGCCTGCAGCGGCGGCGGGCGCTCGGTACTCGACCGAACCCTGGCGGATGCCACCTTGACCAGCCGCTCGAAGGTGGCGCGCTGAGGCAGCCGCGCCCATTCGGGCGCGGCTGCAGTCTTTCAACCGTTTTCCGTAGCTTCGTGGATCGGTGTATCTATCTTGTGATGCTTGGTCTCCCGGATGTACAGCGTTCCAACTATCGCCGTCATGAGACAGACGCCGCAGGCATATATGAACCCTGTGTAGATCGCATTGCTGCCGAACGTAGCGGCCGCCCAATCGGAGGTGCTGGTCGCCGTTGCGATCAGCGGCAGGAAGCCTCCAAACCAACCGAGGCCAAGATGGTATGGCAACGACATCGAGGTGTAGCGGATCGACGTGGGGAACAGCTCGACGAGGAATGCCGCGATCGGTCCATACGTGATACCGACGTAAACGATCTGGATCGTGAGGAGCGCTATGAGCCCGATCATGTTCGCGAGTGGCAACGAATCCACGGCAGGCGCGCCGGTCGGGTTGACCAGTGCCTTCATGCCCATGTAGATCGGAACGTAAGTGATGGCCGCGAGGAAGAAGCCGGTCATCATCACTTTCTTGCGGCCAATCCGGTCGGAAAGCTTGCCGAAGTACACGAACGACGGCGTTCCGATGGCCAGGGCAATCGCCACCATCATGTAGGAAAGCTGCCACGACAGGTTCAGCGGCTTCTGCAGGAAGGTGAGCGCGTAGAACTGGCCGCAATACCAGACAACGCCCTGCCCGGCCGTCGCGCCGAACAGTGCCAGCAGCACGAATTTCAGATTGCGCTTGTTTCCGAAGCTTTCCTTGATCGGATTGCGCGAGACTTGGCCGCCCGCCTTGAGCTTCTGGAAGACCGGGGACTCTTTCATCTTCAGCCGGATGTACAGCGAGACGGCCAACAGGATGAACGAGAGCAGGAACGGAATGCGCCAGCCGAACGCCTTGAACTCGTCCGGTCCGTAGTAACTGCGTGCCGCACCGATAACCGCGAGCGAGATGAAGAACCCGATGGTTGCCGCGGTCTGGATGTAGCTCGTGTGATGGCCGCGCTGATCGTCGGGCGCGTGCTCGGCGACATAGGTCGCCGCTCCGCCGTACTCGCCGCCCAGGGCAAGACCCTGTGCAAGGCGCAGGAACACGAGGAAGAACGGCGCCCACAGGCCGATCTGCGCGTAGGTGGGAATCATCCCGGTCAGGAAGGTCGCCATGCCCATGATCACGACAGTGAGCAGGAAGGTGTACTTGCGGCCGATGCGGTCGCCGAGCCGGCCGAACACGAGCGCCCCGAGCGGTCTCACGCCGAAACCCGCGCCGAACGTCGCGAGGCTCGCCAGCAGCGCGGCCTTGTCGTTACCCGGTGGAAAGAAGAGCGAACCGAAGAACACGGCCAGCGTGCCGTAGAGGTAGAAATCGTAGTACTCGAAGATGGTGCCGACGCTCGAAGCGAAGATCACCTTGCGAATACTGGCCTTTTTCGGCTCTTCGGCCGTGGCGGCATCGGTTGCGATTGCGTTCATGGTTATCCCACCAGGATTGAGGTTGCTAAAAAAGGAGGAGTCATCGTGCTCATATCTCGTTCCGCTTCGCGAAGCGCGCGATGTGCTCGCCCGCGCGGAATGAGAGCGCCTGGATCGTCATCGTCGGCTGGCCGCGACCAGAGGTGACGAAGCTCGATCCATCACAGAGGAAAAGATTCCGGACGTCGTGCGTGCGGTGATACTTGTCGATCACCGAAGTCTTCGGGTCGTTACCCATGCGGCAGGTGCCGAGCAGGTGCACACCTCCGTCAGACTCTTCGTTCGGATCGAGGTAGGTCTTGCGCGCACCTGCCGCCTGCATGATCTCCAGGCACTTGTCCTGCAGGAATTTGCTGATCTTCAAGTCGTCCGGGTGATCCTTGTAGGTCACGCGGATCGCGGGAATGCCCCATGCATCCTTCAGCGTCGGGTCGATACTCACGCTGTTTGCGGGCATGGCCAGCGAGGTCGTGTGTCCGGCGGCGAGCATGGTTCGCGGGTAGGCGGCAAGCCGTTCCTTGAACTCCTCGCCCCAGCGAGGCATTCCCGGGTAGCTGAGCAGCGCCCAGCGCGCCGGCGTAGGCCCGAAACGCGAGTCGATTCCGCCGCCGCCATAGAAGCCACGCTTCGGATCGGTCTCGTAGAAGTCGTGCACGATCCGCGAGACCTGCACGCTCTTGTAGTCGTTCAGCGGCCTGTCGAACTCGGCGTAAACGCCGGCTCCCTGGTTGAACATGAGATGCTTGCCGACGAAGCCGCTCGAGTTCGCGAGGCCGTCGGCAAACCGGCTGCTGGCCGAATTGAGCAGCAGTCGTGGCGTTTCTCCGCCGTTCGCGCAAACGACTACGGCGCGCGCTTTCTGGAAACGCTCGCGCTTGTCCCGATCGAAGTACGTGACGCCGGTTGCCCGGCCGGCTTTGTTCGTCTCGACGCGAAACACATAGCTTTCGGGACGGATCTCGCAGCGTCCCGTCGCTTCCGCAGCGGGGATCATCGTGTAGGTCGACGAGGATTTCGCCATCACCTCGCAACCGAACCCCTGACAGAAGCCGCAGTGGACGCATCCCGGACGGCCGTTGTGTGCCACCGAGTTCACGGCGAGCGGCGCTGGCTGCGGATGCAGCCCGAGCTTGCGAGCCCCGAGCTCGAGCAGCACGCCGGAAGACTTCACCGGCATCGGCGGCATGGGATAAGGCTTCGAACGCCACGGGTCGAAGGGAGCTGCATCCCCGAGGCCCGACACGCCGACTTCCCATTCCACCATCGTGTAGTAGGGCTCGAGATCGGCGTAGGTGATCGGCCAGTCCGCGAAGCCCGTGCCGCTGATAGGCCCAAGCTTGCTCCGCTCGACGAAGTCGATCTCGCGGAAGCGCCAGAAATTGGCGGTGAAATGGTTGCTGCTGCCGCCGACGATGCGCGCATAGGTCAACGGATTACGCGAACCCGAACCCGGCTGTGTCGCCTTCTCGGACTCGGTCCGTCGGAACGTCTGCGGATTGAGCTCGGGGCTGTTGGTAATGCCGTGCAGGAAGCTGTACTTCAGCTCATCGTGCACGAAGTCCGACGCGTTCATGCGCGGGCCCTGCTCGAGCACGACGACGGAGAATCCAGCCGTCGACAACTGGCGCGCCATGACGCCACCGGCGGCGCCGGAGCCGACGACCACAAAATCGACCATCTCTTCTGGTTTGTAAGTACGTCCGCTCACGACTTGCTCCCCTTCGGGTAGGGGACGAAGCCCTTGTAGTCGCGGTCGTAGTCCCCGAACGGCGGCGTGAAGATGTGCAGGTCCACGAAGCCCATGAGCTTCCACCCCGCTTTGTCGCGATTGCCGCCATAGGACGGCGAGGTCAGCGTGCCAAGCACGGTCAGAGTGCGCATGGTGTTGAAGAACGTTGTGCGATCGACGGTATGCATGAAAGCGACCTGCTGGGCGGCCGACGCGCTCGCGAAGCTCGCGACGCCGGGCGTGGATTTGCGAAAAGCAGCGGCGAACTCGGCCATTCCCGCGCGCCACTCCGGAACGAGACGCGCCATGAAAGTAGCGAGCGCGGTGTCGATGAACTGAATAGCGTTCGCCTCACGCGCACCGGGCGTAGCACCGCTCGGAATGATGCAAGAGGCGATCGCGCCGGCCTCCGCCTTCTCGGCAGCGGTAAGAAAAGGAGCATGGGGCGCCGGCTCTGTCGCCGATGAATGCGCGTGCTCCGCCGCGTCACAGATCTGCGTCCAATGTGCCGCAATGAAGGCGCCGGTCAGCAGCCCGCCGGTGGATTTGAGGAAACTCCGGCGCGGCAGCAACATTGCGTGCGACGATGCCGAAGGGTCTGGCTGACGTGTCATGCGCAACTCCTGATGCCTCGCCCGGCGCGGATGCGCTCGTTCAGGTCGGCGAGTTTCAACACCGTAGCTTCCGCAGCGGCGCGGTCCGGTACGATGTCTGTGTTGTTGAAATCTCCACCGCCGCCCTGAGCCTGCACCACGATGCCGTCCCGTCGCGGCACCATGGAATACTCCTCGTCGTAGCTCAGGCCGTAAGTGATCTCTTCTTGCGGGATCAGCTTCATCAGCTGCCCGCGCACGGGAATGATCGACTCGTCTCCGAAAAGCGCGCGCGCACCGTAGCCCGTCGCATTGATGATGGTCCTCTGCTTCAGGCGCGCGATGTCGCCGGGCTTCTCAAACTCGCGGGTCTCGAGCGTGCCGCCCGCGACCAGGAAATCGTTCATGAGCATTCGCGAATACGCCGTGATGTTGTAGTTCATCGACGCGGAACGGCGTACGTACGGAACTGGAAACGGATGAGTGCCCGGTGCGAGATCCAGCCGGCGCGGCGTGAGGTCGCGCACACGACGCTCCAGGTCTGGATACTCCGGCTCGCCTGGCCGCGGCGTCTTCGCGTCGGGATCGAACGGTTTGTTCGCAAGCTGGTATCGGTCGTGCCACTCGATCGGATTGCCGGGCAGGCCGAGCATGTGCTGATACATACGGTGCGTGATCCGCGTCATCTCCTCCCAGCGCTGGGAAATCTCCGGCGTCAGCGCTTCCTGCGCGCAGAACCGGGAGTTCGGCGTCCAGCTTCCGGTCGCGAAAGTCGAGCGGACATCGGGGAAACGATCTTTCGCGTAGATCGTGACTTTCAGGCCGGCGCGTTGTGCCATCAGCGCAGACGTCAGGCCGATCGCCCCGCAGCCGATCACAGCGATCTCGTTTACACGCGTCGCGGCCACGTGGCGCATGGCGAAGGTTGCGGAGCCCCACGAGAGCGACCAGCCGCTACCGCCGTGTCCGTAGTTGTGCACGATCGTCGTGCGACCGAGCTTCTCCATTTCGATACGGGCGCCTTGCGCGCGAAACGGTCGCGTACACACGGTCACGGCGATGAGGCGATCCGGCTCGGCGCGCACAAGCGGCAGCGACATCAGATCGTCGGAGAACGTTTGGCGCGATCCTGTCGGGCAGCTCGCGGGAGGCATCGGAGCGGAAGGCTGCGGCATCATCCCCCTGTCCGCCGCAACTGCGGCTCCCGCAGCGGCCGCAGCGAATCCGTAGCCTGCTCCCTTCAGAAAATCTCGACGTAACATCACGTATCCTCTCAACTCGAGCTCAATAGATCAGCGCGAGCAGCGCGAGCAGCGCCGCGGTGCCGCCGGCGGCGGTCCACCACAGGTGCACACGGCGGCTCAGGAAGAGCACTCCCACAGCTGTCGCAATCGCGGCGGCTGCAAGAAAGCGCCAGTAGAGCTCCTCGTGGGTGACCTGCTCGTCCGAGGCGGAAGCACGGCGGCGAACGCTCTGAATCAGGCGAAACGTCAGGTCCCGATCTGGTTCGCGGCCGATTTCGTAGTAGTCGCCGCCGCCTTCGCGCGCGATCCGCAACAAGTTCTCGCGATCGAGTCGTGCGCGAATTCGAGGCTGCTTTACCTTCTCGATCGCCGCGAAGCGTTCGGGCTCCGGCAGCAGCGCGCCCGTCGTCGTGCCGATGCCGATCACGTGCACGGGGATTCGCAGCTCGCGAGCGGCCTTCAGTGCCCGGTCCACCTCGCCGCTCCACGCCTGACCGTCGGAGATCACGACGAACGCTTTCGCGTTGCGCCGGCGACCGAACAGACTCTCGTCGGTCTCGATCAGCCGCAGGCCCCAGTGAATGCCTTCCTCGATGTTCGTGTCCCAGGTGGTGGCGTCGTCCAGGGAGAACGGCGAGGTTTCGCCGAGATGATCCAGAAAGAAGAAGAGCGCATTCGGATCGCGCGTGAGCCGCACCTGCGGCGAGGCGCGATACGCGAACAACGCGAGCGCCATTCGATCGCCCTTCCAGCTCAGCCCTTCCGCCACCGCGCGCACGAACTGAAGCGAGCGCTGCCAGCGTGAGGGCGGGATGTCCAGCGCATACATCGAGGCGGAGCCGTCCAACAGCACAACGAGATCGACGCCCGCCGGTGTCGCGCTCTTCACACTGCCCTGAGGCCGTGCCAATGCGAGAATGCAGAGTGTCGATGCGACGATCGCACAGAACCAGAATGCCAACTCGCCCACCGCGGCAAAACGCGGATGCGCGCGCGCACCCTGGGCCGCTCTGAAACGCCGCACCTCCGCGCGATACCGAAGGAAGCGCCACAACCACAGCACCGCGAGCAGCGCCGGTACCGCCAGCAGCACCAGGTAGCCACGCGTCGCGAACCGGAACGATTCGAAGTCGACGTCGAACAAGCTCACCCTTTGCGTTTGCGTTCAACGGTCTTGCCCGCCTGTTCGCCCGCTTTCTGGTCCTGGAACTCCTTGGACTCCAGGGGCGTGTGGATCTTGTATTGATTCGGCTTGGTCTCCTGCGGCTCGCCACCCGGCTGCCCATGCGTCGTCTTCTCTTCACCGCCCTCCTCGCCATCGCGAGGCACGCTCTTGAGCGCGGTCAGCGCGGCGCGCAGCTTCAACAGGTACTCGTAGTTGAACGCGGCGTCCTCGTTGCGCACGGAGTTGCGCAGGACCGCGAGTTGCGCGGCGATTCCCGAATCGATCGCCTGCAGGCGCGTCGGGAGGTCCGCCGCCTGCGCATCGGCTCGCCGGTAGACGGCATTCGCGACGATGAACTGCAATTCGATGTTGTCAGGCGAAAGCGCGCCGATCGGGTCGCCTTGCGCCGGAATGAGCGACCCGTAGTCGTGCCGCCAGTAACTCGCGGCGGCTTTCTGCGCGAGCACCTCGTTCAACGGCCCTTTGCCGAAGAAAGGCACGTGACTTGCGTATTCAAAAATTCGCGCCGCGTGCTCGAGCACAACTTCGGTGCCGTTGTAGTCGAGCGTGGCGTGGCGTTCGGAGACCGTGGCGAGCTGGGCCTCGAGTCGCGCCCAGGACAGGCACGCGAAACCGAGTGCGGCGAGCACGATGGCGGCGAACAGGTGACGTAGTGCCTTTTTCATGCGGTCAGGGAAAAGAACGGAACTGTCGGAAGCCGAGACGCATCACGGCGGCGGCGAGCCAGAGCGTCAGCGCGCAGAGGGCGTAGATTGCGTAGTGCGGGCGTTGCGTCTGGTAATGCCGCACGTCGACGCGACCGGGCTCCAGCTTGTCGATCTCGTGAACCGCACGGAGCAACGTCTTCTCGTCGGCGCCCGGAAAGAAGCGCCCGCCGGTTCCCGCGACGGCCTTCTGCCACATCTCGTCCGGCAGCACGCTGCCGAGCGACTTGTTGTAGGCCATGCGGATGAAGTAGACCGGAATGCGATAACGGCGCGCCTCCGCCATGATCGAATCGATCGAACGGCCGTTCAGCATCGTCTGCGTGTCCTGGCCGTCGCTGAAGATGACCATGAGGTTGCCCGACGCTTCGAGGAAGTCGAACGTGCGAAACAGCTGCGTCGCCTGCCGGATGGCCTGGATGATGATGGTTCCCTGATCGGGGAATCGCTCCCATTCGGAAGGCGCGGCGATCAGGCGCAGGCTCAACAGCACGTTCTCGTAGTCCGTCGTGAACGGCGTGATCACGTACGCTTCGCTACCGAACTCGATGAGCGAGATGAGGTCCTTGTGCGGACCCTGCATGCGCAGCTTCATGAAGTACTCCGCCGCCGCGACCGTGGCGAAATACGTCGCGCCCCCCTGCTTGGTCAGCGTGGAGGTCGCAAAAGGCTGATTCATGCTCGTCGAGGCATCGATCATCACGGCGATGCGACGCCCCGGGTACGTGGCCTTCTCGTAAGCGAACGCCGTAAAGGGGTCCGCGAGCGCCACGATGAAAAAAGGCACTCCGGCAACGAATACGAGCAACGGCAGATGCCGCAGGGGCGCGAAAGACGAACCGCGAAACACCGGCAGGAGCGCCGCGAGTGCGAGCCGGCCTCTCACCGCGCCCTGTTCTCGCGAGCCCCGGATGACGAGCAGCACCACCGCCAGTGCGACCAGTGCCACGGCACACAACACCGCCGTTCGCATTTCGCCGAAAACGACGCGCGAGAGATCGAACGTGCCCCACTCGGACCACGTTGCGCGCAGGGCTCCCGCGAGTTGCGTCATTTTGTCCAGGCGAGCCTCCAGAGCCGTCCGGCGCGCACGCTCGAATCGATGAATCGCACGGGTGCAAGCGTGGCCAGTCGCAGGACGCGAATGGCACCTGACCCCGAATCGACGGCGCCATCGATCGTGTTCCCTTCCAGGGAGCCCGCGCGGCTGTAGCGCAGCGAGCTGATAATGATGAGCGAATCACGCAGCTTCTCGATTACCGGGCGCAACCGGGGCGCGAAGTCGGGTGAGGCTCGCGCGAGCTGTGCGGAGATCGCGGTCGGCGTGGTCGCTGCGCTCACCAGCACGCGGCGCGGGCGGAGCAGACCCATTCGCGCGGCGATCTGGCCCTCGGATGCAGCGGCACCGGCTTCTACGAGCGTCTGCGACACCGGTCGCTGAAGAGCGATCGCAGCCGCGATACGAAGCGCGGCGAGGCACTCGCCCACGAGCGCGGGCGACCATCCTTCGTTGGCGGCCGATTTGCGCGCGCGGCCCAAAACCCTGCTGCAGGCGGCGATGACTGCGCGGTCGGTCAGCCTGGGCGGTGCATTCACCGCCGTGCCGCGATAGCGTGCGACACTCGATGTTGCCGCCAGCAACATGAACACGCCGGCAAATACGAAGAGCACCACCGCAGCCGTGAGCGCCGCCTGGGAGCGCACTCGCCGCTTCTGGATGTCCGCGAAAGTATTCCGGGACGCGTCGCGAATATCGCCGGCCTGCTGCGGTACCAGCGATATGACGCGCACCGGAATGGCGGGAAGGATGTAGGCCCTTTCGCGCCCCTGCTGAGAACCGTCGCCGGAGCTCATCGACAGGCTGTACTTCAGGGTCACGGGCGGAATCGGCAGATCGCGCCCAAAAAAACTGTCCGCGATGACGCGCAGGGTGTATTCGAACTGGAAGTAGCGACGTGACCCGGCCCGTACATCCGGATGACGCAGGCCCCCCATTACTTCGAAGGGCGGAAACTGGACCGTCGCGGGCTCGATCTGCGCGATGTCCGGCACCGCCGCCAGACGCGGTGTATCCAACACACTGCACGTGAGCGCCACATTGAAGTGCTCGCCCACGTGGACGGCGGTCTTCATTGTCTTGAGCCAGCACTGGAGCGGCGCCTCATCGGCCGCGCCGGCGTGCGCCGCTGGGCTTTGCGAGAACACAGGTGATCCGCCGGCACACGCCAGGGCAGCGAAAACGACGAGACGCGCGAGGGCACCGTGCCGCAAACGCCATATATAAGTGTGTGCGGAGGCTCCGCGCGGGGTCACTCGAATCACATTCGCACCTTGCGGACGCGCCGTTCGGCAACCAGCGCGGATAGCGCGTTCTCCGACTGCCACCGGTCGAGCCCGACCTTCACGACGTCGAGCCCGTTGGCCTGTGCGACCCATTGAACGGATCGCTGCCACTCTTCCACGCGCCGGGTCAGATCCGTCGCTTCGCGGCTCGAGAGGGTCTGCATCCGGCCGCTTTCGACGTCGAAAACTTCGATCCATCCGGCAGACGTCGCCGGCAGGTCGAACGCAAGCCGCGCGTCGACCATCACCAGCAGCACGTCGTGCACGGTGTTGACGGCTGCAAGCTCATCAATCACGGCCGCCACATTGGGAAAGAGGAAATCGGAAACCACCGGCACCAGCGACGCTTTGGCCAGATAACCCGAGAGCGTTGCGGCCGCATTGCCCACTTGCTCGCGCATTCCCACGCTCTCGGACCGCAGCAGCCGGTTGAGACAATGCAGTACATGACTGCGGCCGGTGCGGGCGCGCTCGGCATGAAGCGCTTCGAAGCGATCGCCGAAAGAGACGAAACCAAATGCGTCTTGAAAGAATGCCGCGGAGAATCCGATAGCGGCGACCGCGCGCGCGACGGCCGTACCGATGCGCTGATTACGCAGGCCGCACAGCGTGGATTGCGACGCGTCGACCAGCGTCAGCACGGTGGCGTGACGATCTTCCTCGAACTGCCGCGTGATCAGGGGGCTAAAGTTGTTGAGCGAAGACTGCGGCCAGTCGACCGAAGTGATCGGATCGCCCGCCTGCCAGTCCCGCAGGCCCATGAGATTTATGCCCGATCCGGCAGCGATGCTCGCGTGATCTCCCGGGGAGATCTCGCGCATGCGCCGCAGAATATAGAGCTCGATCTGCGCGATATCCGCAGGATCCATCGCCGCGTCGGACGGTATCGTGAACTCGGCACTCACGGGATGGCCACCTTCGCGACCACGTCGGCAACGACGTCTTCGACCGTGATGCCGCGACCCGCGGCCTGCGGGCCGAGCCAGACCCGGTGCCCGAGCACGTATCGCGCCATGTCCTGAATGTCTTCGGGCAGCACTTCGCTGCGCCGGCCATTCAGCAGCGCCCACGTCTTCGCAATCCTGCCCCAGCAAATCGTGGCGCGCGGGGATGCGCCGAGCTCGACGTACTGTTCGACGAGCTCCGATGGCGAGCGCCAGTTCCAGTGAGAAGAAGGGTCGCGCGGGCGCGTGGCGCCGACGAGCCGCCGGATGTATTCGGCAAGCCTCTCGTGCAGAAACACTTCGCGCGAGACAGCCGAGCGCAGCTCGATGATTCGCTCCTTCGTGAAGAGCGCGGTGATCCGCACCTTCTTGAAGTCGAAGCTGACCAGCTTCTGCTCCTCTTCCGGCGGCAGGTACGACACGTTCACGAGAATCGCGAAGCGGTCCGTCGCCGCCTCCGACAGCGGGAACGTGCCCTGCCCCAGCTCCACCGGGTTCATCGTCGCGAGCGCGAAGCTGAACTCCGGCAGCTGGTAGGTGGACTTGCCGACCGTCACCGTGCGGTCCTGCAGACCTTCGAGAAAGGCGCTCTGCGACTTCACGGGAATGCGATTGATCTCGTCGAGCAGGATCACTTCCGCCGACGCAAGCGGCCCGAACTCGGTGACGAGCTCGCCGGTCGCGGGATTGATCATCTGGAAGCCGACGACCTCGGCCGGTTGCAGGTCCGCCCTGCCCTGGATGCGCGCGAACCGGGCACCGCTGATCGCCGCGAGAATCACGCCGAAGAAGGTCTTGCCCACGCCCGGAACACCCCGCAACAGCAGGTTTCCGGAGTTGACCTGGCGACGCTGGTCGCCGTCGTAGCTCGTCGGAATCTCCGACAACAGCACGACGTTCGCGAGCGCCTTTTCGGTTTCATAGCCGACGAGCGCGCGCGCGCCCTCGGCCATGACAGCTTCGTGAAACTCGATCGCCGCGACGAGGTCCGGGTGCATCAACGCGCAGCACCCGCCGAAGCTGGTGCCGCCGAGTCAGCAGCCGTAAACGTCTTCCACTTGTCCAGCACCTTTGCGTAGAGCGCATCGGCCGCGTCGACGCGGGGCCGGAGCAGCGGTTGCTGCAGGATCCATTGATCCGTCAGCGTCAGCCGCGTTTCCCACGGCTCGTTACCCATGATCGGTGTGTCGATCGGATCGGTGAGGATGCGCTGCAGCCGATCGCGAAGCTCGGCGATGATGTCAGGCACCTCAGCGCGCTTCCACGTGGGCTCGTCCTCGACGACGACGTAGATCGGCGCGGTGTGCGCAATCGTCATGTTGCGCGCGGACTGCCGGCCGCCGAGCGCGCGCACGGCGATCCACATGCTGTGGTCCGCCACGATCTGCTTGCGCATCGAAACCGTGTCTTTGCCCTGGGCGGATTGTGTGTCGGTGACGTCACCCAGGACCACGAGGTCGAGCCGGTCCAGCGTATCGACGTCGGGGTTGAGCTTCGCATCGGCAACGATGTCGAGCTTCGTCCCGCGCTTCACCTTCAGCTCTTCACCCATTCCCTTGCCGTTGATACTGAGCTTCAGCAGCGGACCGTTGGTGACGAACGTCTTGCCCGCATTGAACGAATCGAACCAGCCGTCAAGGTTGAACGGCCCTTTGACGTTCACATAGTTGCGCACGACGCCCGGGAAATCCGTGTATGGCCAGTCGGTGCCGGCGGCCGGTGTGATGCGATAGCCGAGATTGAGCAGCCGATACCAGGCGCCGGTGACGAGCCGGCCTCCCTGCAGCACTTCGATGAAGTCCACGAGTCCGAAGGGCGCCAGCAGCGTGAGGCCGCGGTTCACCGCGCCCTTGCCGTCGTTGCCGGCCGGATCGTCGCCGCCGTTCCAGCCCATGTGCGCGAAGCCCGAGATGCCGCCCTGGCGCTGCACCTCTTCGAACACTCGGTGATAGAGGAAGTAGTCCTCGGTCTTCAGGTGCACCGGCGCCGTCAGGTTGAAGTGGATCGTGTGCCCGAACTGCCGCGTGCGCGGCGCCTCCTGGCCCGACACCAGGAAGTGCCCATCGCGCTCGAAGCGACTCGCCTTGCCCCACGCGGCAGGCTGTTTGAAGTACACGTTCTGGATGTTGCCCATCTCGAGCAGGTTGCCCACGTGCACGTCTTCCGCCGCCACGAAACCCCAGATGTTCTGATCTGCGACCTCGTCACGAGTCACATGAATGTGCGCGTCGCCGGAGTACCAGCCGTCCTTCGGCATGTCGGCGTAGCGCTGCATCGAGACGGTGTGCTGAGTGGTCTTGCCTTCCAGCACTTCGATCTTCTCGCGATAGGCCTTGAATTCCGGGCCACGTGTCGCGACCAGTTCGTACGTGCCGGATGGCACGCGCGCCTTGTAGTTGCCGTCGACGTAGAAGGCCTGCCGATTGGGCGAAGGCCAGAAAGTGCGCTCGTTCACCGCAAGCATCCGCAAGTCGTCGGCGAACCGCTGCAGCATCAGCGATTTGTCATTGGCGAGCGGAGCACGGCCGGTCGCGTCGTAGAGGCCCACTCGTGCCGGCACGAGCCCGCCGGTCTTCGCGTCTTTGAACGTGATGTCCACGTCGCCGAACGAGCTCGCCGCCTTCGTGGTGTTGCTGCGGACAACTTTGATATTGCACAGGGCCATGCCACCCGGCGCGCCGATCGCGATGTCGGCTCCCTGGGTGCCCTGGCCCGCAAAGCGCGCGCGATCGAGCTTCACTGTGATGTCTTTGAACGTGACGCTCTTGTCGAGCGTGAGCTCCGGAGTGATCCCGGCGCCCGATCCGCCGCTCATGTCCCAGCCCACGACCAGCGGCGCGGTGTACTGGGCCGCGAAAGTAAGTGTGAGCTCTACCGGCTCATCGATGTCGAATGCGTAGCGATCGTCGACGTCGAACCCGATCAGGTCGCCGACGATGCACGAGTCGCCCTCGATCACGCGGATGATCGGCTTCTTTGGCGTGCTCGGCAGGCCTTCGAGGTGTGCGCGATTCGCGCCGAAGATGCGCGACACATGTTCTATTTTCTTCCAGTTCAGGAACTCGACGAGCCGCGCCTCGTTGCCATGCGCGCTCACTTGTGCCGATGGCACGAGCGCGATAATCAAGGTGGCGAGCAGAGCCAGCGGGCGCGCCCGGACGGGCGCGCCGATCAGTTGCGTTCTCATTGCGAACTCCCCTTCAATTCTTCCATGCCCGGACGGCCGCGCATCCGCGCGGCCGTCGGGCCCATGCTCTTCGGATCAGAAGTCGTACTTCGCCGTCAGCTGCCAGGAACGATCCGGCTGCGGATTCACGATGTCGCCCGTCGTGTAACCGGTGCGCGCCTTGAACCAGCGCTTGTCCAGCAGGTTGTAGCCCGAGAGCCGCAGGTGCAGGCCGCCCGTCTGGTACGTGGCGCCGGCGTTCAGGAGGAACACCGACGGCAACGTGACGTTCTGCAGACGACCCGTGTCGGCCTTCGAGAACCAGTTCGTGCTGATGTTCACCCCGACGCCCCTCGGCAGGTCGTAGTTCGCATTCAGGCCGAGCTGCGTGTTCGGGTTCGTCGTGAGCTTCCCGTACTTGCTCGAGAGCTCGCCAGGCATCACGAGGGCCGGGCGGCCGCCGTAGAGGAAGGCTTCCGCCGGATAGAGCACCGCACCTGTCACCGGATCGAGCACGTCCTGGAAGCCCAGCGTGCGCGCATCGATGTTCAGGTTCGCCGAGACCGGAAGGTCGACGTACTCCATTTCCTTGTAGGTAGCGAAGGCGGCCACGAACAGGTTCTTCATCGGCGAGAACTTGGCCTCGAACTCCCAGCCCTTGGTGATGGAGCTCGACACTTCCGCGCCGAAGCTCGGATCGTCCGGCTCGGTCACGTCGAAGCGGCTCTGCTCGAAGTAAGCGAGGGTCATGAACAGCCTGTCGTGCAATATGCTGCTCTTGATGCCCGCTTCCTTCAGCTCCGCCTCGCCGATGAAGCCCGTCTTGCTGTCGATAACGGTGTTCGCGAGCTGCTGGCTGCTGCCGGCCAGCGTGATGCTCGAACGGGCATAGGTGACGTACGGATGAAGCCCGAACGGCAACTTCTGCGAAAGGCTCGCGCTCCACGAAGTACCCGAATCGCGTCCGTCAGCGGTCTGGTCGCCGGTCTGGTAGGCACCCGGATTCGCCGACGTTCCGGTCGTGAAGTTGAAGGCCGCGTAGTCGGTGTTGCGCGCATTCACGCTATCCCAGCGACCGCCGATCACGAGGTTCGTGCCGTGCCAGAAGTCGGCGTCCATCATCAAACCGACGCCGCTCTCCGTGAACTGCGTTGTGTTGACGTTGGTGTACGGATAGCCGGTTGCGTAGCTTGCATCGTCCGCGGGCGTCCAGAACGTGGAGAAGCCCGTGAACTCGCCGCCATTCACCGTCGCATCGTTGCGGAAGTCCTGGTCGCCGCCGCTCGTCTTGCGATCCATGTAGTTGTAGCGGAAGTTCACCGAGCCGAGCAGGTTGATGCTCGCCCAGCTCGGCAGCATCTCCGCCGGAATCCGCTTGGTCGCCGTGAGCTTGTCTTCGATCGCGTAGATGTTCTGGAACTCCGCGAACGGCTGGTCGCCGACCTTGTGCTGGTCCATGTTGTCGAAGAACAGCTGGTTCTTCACCGTGAAGTTCGGATCGACGTCCCACACGAGGTCCGCGTACATGAGCAGGATCTTTGCGTCCTGATCGCGCTCGAGCGTCGGATTGGCGCGGATATCCACGGTGCCGTAACCGGTCGTGCAGGGATTCAGGACGAAGCCCACCGGCAGCTGCCCGCTGGTGGGCAGAGGGCTGCCCGCGGCCATGCCGCGCATGATGGTCGCGGCCTGGCAATTGATCTCAGGGTGTGCGTTCAGGTAGCTCAGCATCGTCACCGGGATGCCGGCGACCTTCGGGAACGAGCCGATGTCGTAGTACTTGCCGCTTGGGTCCTTCGGCCAGTTCCAGCGCTGGACCAGCGGCTGGTTCGCCGCGCTGACGGTGCCGCGAACCGGAGAGTTCTGGTGCATCTCGACGTAGCCGATGCGGCCGTCGTGGTTCGAATCGAGCGGCGCGAGCGGCTGTCCCAGCACGTACCTTCCGGAGTCGATCACATCCTGCGTGATACGCGAGAGATGCTGGCCCTTGTTCTTCGAGCGCTGGTACTGCGTACCCGTCTCGAGGCGGAAAGGACCGATGAAGTTGTCGACGCTCAGCGAAGCCTGCAGGTAACGCTGTTGTACGGTTACGCGATCGGTAAAGGCGCCGGAGTCCTCGATGAGGCCGAAGACGTAGTAGCCACCCTTCTTCTTCATGACCTCGGTCGGACCACCGACGCCGAACTCCAGCTCGTTCTTGTCGTACGAACCGATGGTTGCCTGCGCAAACCCTTCCGCATCGGGCAGGTAACCGCCGACTTTCGCGCGGCCCGCCTTCGGGCTCAGGTTCGTGTAACCGCCGATGCGGCCCATGCCGAAGATCGGGGAAGGCGGACCCTTCACGACTTCGATGGAGTCCATGCTGCCGAGCACGGTGCGGGTGTGGCCCTGCATGTTGAGGCGGCGCATGCCGCGGTAGTAGGTGTCACCAGGAACGCCGCGCACCATGATCTCGCCTTCATAGCCGCGCCGCGTATTCGTGAATACGCCAGGGATGATGCGAGCCAGATCGTTCACCGAGGACACGCCGAACAGATCGATCTGGTCGGTGGTGACGAGGGACACCGAGCGCGGCGTTTCCACGAGCGGCTTCGAGAAACCGAGCGCCGTACCGGTGACCTCCTGACCCAGGGCGCCGAGCGGACTCTCGGTGACCTGAATATCGCTCAACTGCGTGACATCTTCGGAAGACTCTTTCGCCTTCTCTTCTTGCGCCTGCGCCTGCTGCGCCATCGCTGCGCCGATGCACAGCGTGACAAACAGGCTGACCCGCCTTGGACTCATCAACGTCATTTTTCCAGCTCCCCGAAAAAGTTAGCGAGCTGGTCCGGTCAGCTCAAAGTGTTTGCCCTATTTAGTTAGATTCCTTTCTGCAACAGCCTGCCGCGCAGGCCGGCGATGGAAAGCACGATACGTGCCAAATTGTTGCAAAACCGGGCAACCCCGTACGCAAGGCGCGTCTCCCGAGGGCGAAAACCGTAAGCTCTCCGAAAGCTCATATGGGCAAAACACCTCATTGAAATCGGCATTTGCGTGTGCTCCGGGTGCCGCGTCGGAACGCCGAAATACGCTTCGGTGTTTTTATAAAAGACAACTTCGTTGTCTTCGACTCGCGCTTCGTTCGGTACATCGCGAACCGCGCTCTTGTCCGATCATTGAGCAATCGCCTCGCACGTTGCGCAGGTTGAGTGCGTCGCCACGTGCTACGAGCGCACGGATTTCACTCATCCGATGATCCGCGCTCGCGTCTCGAATTCGACCCATCAGGATCACATCGCGCGTCCACGTACGTGCACCGGAGACGGGCAGCCACGTCGCGGAGCCTTGTATTTCCGATGTTCGCGCGCGCACCGGAGCGGGTCGGCCGCGGCGCGCGGCGCGCACGATTCGTTGCACAATGCGCCCGCGCGGTTTTTTCTGGCTCGGATATTGCTTCGGCCGGACATGCACACACTACGATGCAACTTCACCGCGACGATCGCCGCGGCACTGTTTTCTGTCGCAGCGATCGGCGCGACCAGCGGTCCCGCGCTCCAATCCGGGTCAGTGACGAGCAGACTCGACACCGAAGGCGGCGCGTTTGCACTGACTATTAAGTCGAATCCCGCACCCATTCCGCTCAACGAGCCGTTCGAGCTCACAATCACGGTGAAAGCCGCACGCAAGATCGACGATCCCAATCCACTCTGGCTCGGCGTGAGCGCCACGATGCCGGCGCACGCGCACGGGATGAACACGCGCACCGAAGTGGAACCGCTCGGCGAAGGCCGATTCCTCGTCAGGGGTCTGCTCTTTCACATGGCCGGAGACTGGGATGTCTTGTTGCAGGTCGCGAAAGGACGCGTACACGAGCAGGCACACATGCGCGTGCGCATCGAATGAGCACGTTGAGCCTGGCAAACAGGCGCGAGCGTTCCACGCGAGCTGCCTGGCGCGAGCGCGTTCTCGCAACGACGCTCGCATTGACGCTGTCGTGCGCGGCACTGTCGAAAGACGATCCCGCGGCTGTGTCTTTCACGCCACGTGAACGCGCGCTGATACTTACATTGTCGCCTCCACAACCGGCAGCGAAGGACACGACGAACCACGCCGACGGAAATCCGGAAGCGGTGAAGCTGGGCAAGACGCTGTTCTTCGATCCGCGCCTGTCAGGCGATGGACGCTTCTCCTGCGCTTCGTGCCACGATCCCACACGCAACTGGGCGGACGGCAAGGAGGTCGCCACAGCCGCGGGCCAAGGCACGCGTAACACACCGAGCCTGTGGAACGTGGCGAGCAATCGCTGGTTCTTCTGGGACGGGCGCGCCGACTCGCTGTGGTCCCAGGCGCTGAAGCCGATCGAGCGCGACATGGAGCTCGACGGCAGTCGCCTGCAGGTCGCCCATCTGATTGCCGCTGACAGCTCATTGCGCGTCAGCTACGAGAAACTCTTCGGCAAGCTGCCGGATCTCTCGGACTCCAGGCGTTTTCCCGCGGCGGGCGGACCGCGCGCCAGCGACGAAACGCGCCTGCTCCAGTGGTGGCAGATGGACGGGGACGATCGCCAGTCCGTGACCCGCGTGTTCGCGAACGTGGGCAAGGCGATCGCGGCATTCGAAGCGACGCTCGTGACCGCCACCGCGCCGTTCGACCGCTTCGCCGCCGACCTCCGCGGTGGCAAGGCTCAATCCGCCGCGATCGGTCCGTCTGCGCAGCGCGGCCTGCAAATCTTCATCGGACGCGGCAACTGCGTGCTCTGCCATAGCGGGCCGTTGTTCACGAACATGGAGTTCCACGACACGCGCGTCCCCAGGCGCCCGGGCACAGAGCCCGATGCGGGTCGTCTCACCGCGATGACAAGCCTTGCGGAAGACGAGTTCGTCTCGCCCGGCCCGTATAGCGACGACCCCACGGGCCGCCGCGCGCGGCAGCTGTTCTATCTCGATGCGCAGGCTGGATCTCCCGGTCATTTCAAGACTCCCGGCCTGCGCAACGTCGCGCTGACGCCGCCCTACATGCATGCGGGCCAGCTGGCGACACTCCGTGACGTGGCCCAGCACTACAACAAGCTCGAAGACGCCGCACCGCCCGCCGACCCGCTGCACGTGGAAGCGCTGATAAAGCCGTTGGGATTGAGCGAGAGCGAAGTCGACGACCTGGTCGCATTCCTCGAGTCCCTGACCAGCGAGCCACCAAATGCCACGAAATGAACTCCGGCGCCGCGGTGTATCCCGCGCGATAGCTCTGCTTGGCGCCACAAGCCTGCTTGGCGGCTGCGCGCACCGATTCAACGCCGAGGGCATCGTGGTGCGAGCCGCAGCGGACGGTGCGCAGATTACGGTGTCTCACGACGCCATTCCGGGCTTCATGGATGCGATGGTGATGCCTTTCACAGTGCGCAAGCCGGCCGCCCTGCCGGCAATCAGTCCCGGCGAGCGAATCCGCTTCCGGCTCGTTGTCACAGGATCCGGTTCCTACATCGAGGGCATACAAGTGCTCTCGCCCGCGCGCACGGATGCAGGTCTTCTTCGCAGCCCGATGGCACCTGTGCTCACGCCGATCGGCGCGAACGTGCCGGATTTCTCGCTCGTCGAGGCTTCCGGCAAGCGCCTCGCGCTCTCGGACCTGCGCGGCCAGGTCGTGCTCATCACCTTCATCTACACACGCTGCCCGCTCCCCGACTTCTGCCCGCTGCAGATGGCGCACTTCAAGGAAGTGAAGGCGCGCCTCCACGACCTCATCGGTCGTGAAGTCACGCTGCTCACCATCACGTTCGACCCGCGCTATGACACGCCCGAAGTGATGCGCGGCTACGGCGCGGCATACGGCGCAGATGGTCACGGCTGGTCGCTCCTCACCGGCACCGCCGAAGAGATCCAGAAAGTCACCGAAACCTTCGGCCTCGAGTTCTGGCCCGAAGAAGGCCTCATCACGCACACGCTCCAGACCGCTGTCATAGATCGTGAGGGACGCCTGTACGCAACGCTCGAGGGCAAGGGCTACTCCATCGATCAACTCGTCGACGTCACTTCACAGGCTCTGCGAGCGAGGCCGTAGAGACGACCCGCAACGCCGCCGTCTCGGGAAGCTCCACGTCCGCGTGATTCCACGCTACGCGTGCCTTCTGGAGCATGCTCGCGGACTCGGAGGACTTGCCGAGTCCCGCCAATGCTTTCGACCGGCCCAGGTACGCTCGCCCGCTTCCCGGCTCGAGCACCAGCGCTTCCGCGAATGCACGATCCGCCATAGCGAAGTCCTTCACCGAGAGCGCGACGCTGCCCCATCCTTCGGCCACAGGCCTTGGATACGCCGGCGGCTCCTGGTAGATGAGCGACGATTCCTTCAATGCCGCATCGGCAAGCATCTTCTCTCCCTTGTGGACTTCCGACGCGCGCACGGCGAGCGTTCCCTGCAATTCGAGCTCGGCGATCCGCAGCACGTTCACGGTCGCCTTGGCCTTCGAAATGGCGGCGTGCATCTCGTCCAGCGACGCTTTCGCCGCGACAGGATTGCCCAACGCGGAATGCGCCAGTCCCATGGCCCACGCGCGCAAGGCTTGCTGTTCGGGCTTGTCGTAGATCGGAATCGTGCGACCGTCGAGGATCTCGTGCCACCGCTCGAAGCGCACCAGCGTCTTGATCAACGAGAAATGCCCCTGCCGCCAGGTCACTCGCTGGTTGTCGCCCGATCGCTCGCGGGGCGTCTCCTTGAACGAAAGCAGCGACTGCGCCTGCAGCAGCGACTCCGCGTAACGGCCCTCGATTCCCAGTGCATGAATCAGGAAGTGGATGTTGTGGCCGTGATGTCCGTTCGGGTATGCGGGATCGGCGTTGATGTAGGACAGCTCGTTCGCGCCAGCGACCGTGAATGAGGCGACGGCATCGTCCAGGCGATCGCTCTGGATGTAGATGTGCCCCGGCATATGCAAGGCATGCGGAATGTTATTGACCATCTGCGGGTAGCGCTCCGAGGAGTGCCACGCCTTCTCCGGCGTCTTGCTGTTCTCGTACGCATGGATCAGATAGTGATGCGCACCAAAGTGGTTATCGTTTTGCGCGACGACCCCCTCCAGGAACGCGATGCCTTCGAGCGTGCCGGGCCGCGGCTTCTTCGAAGGTTCCTCGTAGCCATAGAGAAGCACGAGCCCCAGGAACGAGCGCGCATCGAGATCATCCGGATACGCGGCCACGAGCTTGCGCATGCCGGCGATGAAGTCGGCATCCGGGTTTTTCGACTCCGGGTCACGACGTGCGGCCTGCGCCTCGATATAGAGCCGCTCGCGCGCTGAGACCGCGCCGCGCATCGACATCGCCTTCGCGATGTACTCCCGCGCCCGGATCTGCCCATCGAGGGCCGCACCGTTTGCCGAGCGCGCGATTTCGCTTTCAGAGGTGGCGTTCTTGCGCCCTCCTTCATTGGAGCTGCGCATGAGCTGGAACGACGAGCGGTGATCGCCGGCAGCGGCAACCGCCATGCCCCAGTACGCCATCGCCATGCCGGGGTCGTATTCGGCCGCCTGCAGGAAGGAACGCTCCGCTTCCTGTGCCCAGAACGAATGAAGCTGCGACACGCCCTGGTTGAAGAACGCGCGGGCCTGTGGCGACTGTGTCGTCACCTGCATGTCGGTGACGCCCTGCCCTTCGAGCAACTTCGCGGGCAACCGGGGCTGCGCGCCCGGAACCACGGCACACAGGTCCGGCTCCGGCTTGGAAAGCGCGAATGCACCCGTTGATAGCGCGCATGCAACTGCCAACACCAATACTCTGTTCAACATGCGCGCTCCCCCATTCGATGAAATCTCAAGGTGAACCCGCCGCGGCGGTCTTGCTGTTGAAGGTGCCCCACTGGTCCAGCAGCTTCTGGTAAGCCGCATCGGCCTTGTTCACCGCGGGGCGAAGCAGCGGCTGCTGCAACAGCCACTGCTGCGGCAGGAGTTGGCGCGTTTCCCAAGGCTCGTTGCCAGTGATCGGCGTTTCGTAGGGCTCTGTCAGCAGCTCCTGAAGCTGGCCGCGCAGCTCCGCCACAATCGACGGAAGCTCTTTCGCATCCCAGGCCGGCTCGTCGTCGACGACGACATAGATCGGCGCGGTGTGCGCGACGGTCATGTTCGAGGCGTCCTGGCGTCCGCCGTAGGCGCGCACGGCAATCCACATGCTCTTGTCGGCGACGATCTGCTTCTTCAGCTCCACGCGATCCTTGCCACCGGCGGACCGGGTCTCCGCAACATCACCGACCACCACGAGCTCGAGACGGTCCAGCGAGTCCACGTCGGGGTTGAGGCGCGCAAGCGCGGCGATATCGAGCTTCGTGCCTTTCTTGACGCGCAGCTCCTCACCCATGCCCTTGCCGTTGATGGTGAAGTTGAGCATCGGGCCATTCGTGACGAACACGTGGCCCTTCGCGAACGAGTCAAACCACGCATCGAGATTGAGCGGGCCATTCACGTTCACATAGAAGCGCACCGTCCCCGGGAAGTCCGTATACGGCCAGTCCGTGCCCGCCGCCGGATTCACGCGAATGCCGAGGTCCAGCAACCGATACCAGCCCTCCGTGACGATGCGGCCACCCTGCAGCACTTCGATGAAATCGACGAGCCCGAGCGGCGCCAGCAGGTTGATGCCGCGGATGACACGCGCGGAGCTGCCGCCACGAGCGCTCCAGCCCAGATGCGCGAAGCCGGAAATGCCACCCGCCTTCTGGAACTCCTCGAAGACCTTGCCGTACTGGAAGTACTCGTCGGTCTTCAGGTGATAGGGTTTCGGAATGTTGAAATGCACCGTGTGCCCCATGAAGGCCGCACGCGGCGACTCCTGCCCCGAGACCAGGAAGTGCCCGTCGCGCTCGAAGCGACTCGCCTTGCCCCACGCCGATGCGGGCTGCTTGAAGTAGACATTGGCGATGTTGCCCATCTCCAGCAGGTTGCCGACGTGCACGTCCTCGGCGGCAACGAAGCCCCAGATGTTCTGGTCGCCGACGTCATCGCGCGTGACGTGGATGTGCGAGTCGCCGGACCACCAGCCTTCTTTCGGCATGTCGAGGTAGCGGTTCAGCGAGATGGTGACCTTGCTCGCCTGGTTCTTCTTGATCTCGACAGTGCCGCGATAGACTTTGAACTCCGGTCCGCGCGAAGCCACGAGCTCGTAGGTGCCGACCGGCACCTTGCCCTCATAATTGCTGTCCACGTAGAACGCGGCACGGTTCTGGGAGGGCCAGAAACTTCTCTCGTTCACCGTAAGCATGCGCAGGTCATCGGCGTATCGCTGGAGCATCAGCGACTTGTCCGATGCCAGGGGCGCACGGCCCGAGGCGTCGTAGAGGCCGATGCGCGCCGGCACGAGGCTGCCGGTATTCGCATCCTTCACTGTGAGCTGGAAGGTGCCGAAGTCCGTCGGCGGCTTGTAGGTGTTGCTACGCTCCACCTTCACGTCGCAGATCGCAACGGACCCCGTCGCCACGCCTTGCGAAAGCTTCGTGATGCCGATTGCGAAATCCGCGCCCTGCACGCCCTGCCCGGCAAAGCGTGCACGATCGAGCTTCACTTTCACCGTACGGAACTCGGTACCGTCCGGCGCGGGTGGGGTGACTTCGACGAGGCCCTGCCCCGATCCGCCACTCTTGTCCCAGCCCACGACGAACGGTGCCGTGTATTCCGCCGCGTACGTGATCGCAAGCTCGATGGTCTCATCGACATCGAACACATACTTGTCGTCCACATCGAACGCCAGCAGGTCGCCGATGACGCAGCCCTCGCCTTCGAGCGTCTTCGCCTGCCCCGGATAGGACGCGCGATATTTCATGCCCTCGAAGTGGGTCTCGTTGGTCGCAAAGACGCGCGTGATGCGATCTTTCTTCCAGCCGAGAATATCCACGTAACGCGCTTCGTTACCGTGGGAATGGGCGAGACCGGCCGCGCCGGCCACCACGACGCAGCTCATGGCGAGCGCGAGTTTGCGAATCGATGTGTCGATAGTCATGTGTCGTATCCGGATAGTGTCGGCGGGTTCACTTCGTGGCCGTAGGCATCGGCGGCGCGGGCTGGCCCGTGACGCGGCTCCAGTTGTCCAGGATCTTCTGGTACCCGGCTTCCGCCATGTCGATACGCGGCTTCAGGAGCGGCCGCTGCATGCGCCACTGCGCCGTCTGCACTTCGCGGTTCTCCCACGACTCGTTGCCCGTGATCGGCGTTTCGTAGGGCTCGGTCCGCATCTTCTCGAGCTCCGCATGCAACTCGGCGACGATCTTCGGCAGCTCCTCCCGATTCCAGGCCGGCTCGTCATCGACGATCACGTAGATGGGCGCCGTGTGCCCGATCGTAAGGTTGTTCCTCTCCTGCCGGCTGCCGTAGGCGCGCACGGCGATCCACATGCTCTTGTCCGCGGTGATCTGCGTCTTGATCTCCACGCGATCCTTGCCGGCGGCGGATTTCGTGTCGGTGACATTGCCGAGCGTCACGATCTCCATCCGATCGAGCGAGTCCACGTCGGGATTCAGCTTCGCGAGCGCCGCGAGATCGAGCTTGGCGCCCTTCTTGACGTGCAGCTCCTCGCCGATGCCCTTGCCGTTGATGGTGAAGTCGATCAGCGGGCCGTTCGTTACGAACGCGCGGCCGGCGTCATACGACTTGAACCAGGAGTCGAGGTTGAACGGACCGTCGACCTTCACGTAGAAACGCACCACGCCGGGGAAGTCCGAGTACGGCCAGTCGGTGCCGGCCGCTGGCTTCACGCGGATGCCGAGGTTCAGCAGGCGATACCACGCGTCCTGCACGAAGCGGCCGCCCTGCAGCACTTCGATGAAGTCCACGAGGCCGAGCGGCGCGAGCAGCGCGAGGCCGCGGTTCATGAACGGCGCTTCCGCGTTGCGCGAGCCCCAGCCCATGTGGGCGAAGCCCGCCAGACCGCCCTGGGTCTTGGTTTCGCGGAACACCTTGTCGTAGAGGAAGTATTCTTCCGTCTTCAGGTGCGTGGGATGCGGGATGTTGAAGTGCACGGTGTGCCCGAAGAAGCCGGTGCGCGGCGACTCCTGGCCCGACACGATGAAGTGGCCGTCGCGCTCGTAGCGGCTCTCCTTGCCCCATGACTTGGGCTGGTCGAAGTACACCTTGATGATGTTGCCCATCTCGAGGAGGTTGCCGACGTGCACGTCCTCCGCGGCCACGAAGCCCCAGATCTGCGGATCGGCGACTTCGTCGCGGGTCACGTGGATGTGCGAGTCGCCCGAGTACCAGCCCTTGGCAGGCATGTCTTCGTAGCGTTCCAGCGAGATCGTGACGCGGTTCGCCTGGTTCGGCTTCACCTCCACGGTCGTCTTGAATGCCTTGTATTCGGGCCCGCGCGTGGCGACGAGCTCATAAGTACCGGCCGGCACCTTGCCCTCGTACTTGCTGTCGACGTAGAAGGCCGTGCGATTTTTGGAGGGCCAGAAGGTTCGCTCATTGACGGCGAGCATGCGCAGGTCGTCGGCGAACCGCTGCAGCATCAGCGATTTGTCGGACGCCAGCGGCGCGCGTCCCGTCGAGTCGTAGAGGCCGATGCGTGCCGGAACGAGACCGCCGGTCTTCGCGTCCTTCACGGTGAGCGCGACGGTGCCGAAGGACGTCGGCGCCTTGTAGGTGTTGCTCCGTTCGACTTTGATGTCGCAGATCACGAGCGTGCCGAGGTCCGTCGCCGCCATCGCGATATCCGCGCCTTGCGTCGCCTGGCCGGCGAAGCGCGCGCGGTCGAGGTTGTAGGTCACCGTGCGGAACATCGCCCCGCCCTCGGGCTTCACCTCGAGGATCCCGGCTCCGGTACCGCCGTTCTTGTCCCAGCCGATGATGAACGGCGTCGTGTATTCGGCTGCGTACGTGACAGTCAGCTTCACGTTCTCGTCGATGTCGAATCCGAATGTGTCATCGACATCGAAACCGATCAGCTGGCCGAGCACGCACTTCTGATCGCCCACCGGCACGACGCGTGGGGTGGCTTCGGCCCAGTTGCTCGGCATGCCTTCGAGGTGCGAACGGTTCGAAGCGAACACTTTCGTGAAGTTCGGTTTCTTCCAGTCGAATAGCTGCACGAAGCGCGCTTCGGAGCCATGCGAGTGCGCGGCGGCCGCCGCCGCGAGACCGAGTCCCGCGAGCGCCAGCTTTTGCCACAAGGAGCGCGTGCCGGTGCATGCGCCACGATTCATTTGTTTCATTACTGTCTCCCCGATGAAATTTGTTCTATGTCGCGTCGATCGTTACCTGGGTGCGAGTGCGATGACGTCGATCTCGATCTGGTACTGCGGCCTCGGCAGCGAATAGGCGGCCACCGTGGTGCGCGCCGGCTTGTGCGGCTGCGCGGGATTGTTGAAGTACTGGTTGTACGCGGCGGCCCAGGCCTCGCGGTCGACCTTGCCGTTCGCGTCAGGAACGATGTGGGCACGCAGGAACACGACGTCCTTGAAGCCGACGCCGGCTTTCTGGAGGCGCTTACCGAGTGTTTCGAGCGCCGAGAGCGCCTGCGTCTTGAGGTCGCCTTCGACGGCGGACACCACGCCCGCTGAGAACAGCAGCGAAGGCTTCTCGGCGACGGCAACGCCAGACGAGATCATCGCGGTCGGCTCGCCGTACGCTTTAAGCTTCGGGCCGCCCGCCGTGAACATCGAGGGTGCGGCAGGGAAAGCCGCGACGATCTCGATCTCGATCAGCGTGCTCGGGCTGCCGAACGAAGGTGTCGTGACCGTGGTGCGCGCGGGCTTGCCCGGATTCGTGGCGTTGTTGAAGAACTCCCCGTACGCGGCATTCCAGCCGTCGTAGTCGTACTTGCCGTCCATATGCGAATCGGGCCCGAGGAAGGCGCGCAGGTAGACCACGTCCTTGAACGAGAGGGCCGACGTTCGCAAGATTCTTCTGCAAACCCAGCAACGCGTTGCGAGCCTGGGTGTTCATGTCGCCGCGATGGCCGCGATCCGTGGGTTCGAGCTTCGCGTCGAGCACCGGAGCGGTTGAGCCCTGCGTCCAGTACAGCGCGGTGCCCGGGAGCACTCCCATGCCAGTGAGGATGCGGGACTCACGTGTACCGTACGGCTTCAGCACCTTGCTGGTAACCGGCAGCCCCTGCTTCGCGGAACTCGCGAACTGCCCGGCCGAGAGCGCGGGAAATGTCACGAACTCCACTTCGATCAGCGTTTCCGGCTTGCCCAGCAGTGGAACACCGACGGTGGTGCGCGCCGGCTTCACGGCGGTCTTTCCAAATCTGTCGGTCCAGGCGGACTCCCAGCCCGCATAGTCGATCTTGCCGTCGGGCCCCGGCGCGAGATAAGCGCGCACGAACGCAACGTCTTCCAGCGACAGACCCGCCGTCGTCAGGTTCTTTACAAGCCCGTCGAGTGTGGCGGTGGCCTGGCCTTTCATATCGGTGGCGGTGCTGTCGGCACCCGCAGTCGATCCGGAGGTGAAGTAGATCGGCAACCCCGACCTGGAAAGCGTCGTCACGGAGTAGGGACGACCTTCTTCCGTTGATGCGCTGAATGCCGGCGCGGCGGAAACCTCAGAGATGTGGAAGAGCGCAAGCGTCAGGCAGCCGCACAACGCTCGGAGCAGATTGGAAGAAGGCGCGGCGCTCGAAAGGGCAACTGTTGGCATCGTCTGTCCCGGATCTGGTGAAACCACGGGACTCCACGGCACACGGCCGCGGCTCCCCGACTCGCTTCACGCGGCAGACCACTATCCAGCCAGAACGTCTGGGTGCCTCCGTGCGCACGTTTCCGGCAGTACGAGAATCCGTTCTTCGATGAAATTGGATCGGACTCTTCCGCGGAGGCTCCCGCTTGTAAGCAAAAAGTAAGCCAGTGACCAAACATTGCAAGAAATGCCTGTTTTTCGCGGTAAATACGCTAAATGACGCATTGACGGCAGACCGACCGTCTGAGCCTAGTTGCACTTTAGTTGGGACAACTTCAGAAGGACCGCACCGATTCGGTGTCTTCCGTCGGTGCGCTCTTGCGTGTTACGTGTATCGAACTTGGCGCGCCAGACGGGAATGTCTAAGCGCCGCGCGCGAGGGATCTCGCGCGCGTGTCGCGGGGCATCACGACAATCGATGCAGGATCAGCTCGAGGTCTTCGCAGCCGGCGAGGCACCGAGATGCTGCAGCCATTCGCCGGCCTGCTTGCGACTCTCGTTGTAGCCGAGTGCCTTACGCAGCGCGGCTTGCGTGGCGTTGGCGTCCTTGAGGTTGTAGGTCGCCACGGCAAGGCGCATCCAGGCTTCGCCGGGTCGCTTCAGATCGCCCTTCGACAGCGCCTTCTCGAGCATTTCCTTCGACTCCTTCCAGCGCTCCTCGTCCCCGAACATGGCGCCGAGCTTGAAGAAGTAATCGCCGCGCTCCGACATGCCCGCGAGCTTTCTCAGCGTCGCCTCGGCCGACTTCGACTCACGCGCGTTGATCCACGCATCCGCCACCGCTTCGAGATTCTTCTCGTCGGCCGGCACGAGGCCCTTGTCGATCGCGGTCTGCAGCGACGTTCCGGCCTTGTAGGGCAATTCGAGGATCATGTAGACGCTGTAGAGATTCCTGATCTCGTTCGGCTTGCTGATGAAGCCCTGCCGCTCGGCCAGCGCCAGCACGGCGACGGCTTCCGTATCCTGCTTCATCTCGTAGAACAGGCTCGAAAGCTGCTTCCAGTATTCGGGCTTGGCCGGCGCGATTGCGATGATGCGCACCAGGGTCTGCGCGCATTCCTTGAAATCCTTGAGCTCGTAGGCGATGGCGAGCTTCAATTGCAGCCAGCTTTCCTTGGGTGCTTTCGCTTTCGACAAGGCGAGATCGATCTGGGGCAACGCGTCCTTATAGCGCTTGTGCTCCGCGAGCGCGTTCGCCAGAAAGATGTGCGCGTCCGCGGGCACTGGCGTGCACGCTTCGGAGACATACGCGATGAGCGCCTTGATGCCCTCATCCGGCTGGCCCGCGAGGATGTAGAGCTGGCCGAGGTTGTATTGCAGCTGCTCGTGCTGCTGCTGGGGCAGAGCGTTGTAGCTCAGCGCCTTGGCAAATGACTTCGTAGCGCTCGCGTTGTCGTTCTTGCCGGTATACGCGAAGCCGAGGTTGTACTGGACCACCGCCTTGTCGAAGTCGGTGCCCGAGTCGGCAAGCTTGCGCAGCTTCTCGATCGCGTCATCGTTCTTGTTCTTGGCAATGAGGGCCGAGGCGTCTTCCACGCCGTGATACGTCTCTTCGCTCATGCCGCCCACGGGTTTCCGCGGGTTCGCGCAATCCGCGGCCAGCGCGGCGTTCGCCAGGATCTGCGATACCGCGAGCAAGACTCCGGCGGCCACGATGCCGCGGACGGATCTTCCGATACCAGAGTGTTCCGCATTGATTCGCATGTTGGTATCAACTCTGTACGAGATTGAATTCGATGCGCTGCGCACCGCGCTGCGCAACCGATTGCCCGTTGACCACCTTCGGCTTGAACTTCCATTTGAGCACCGCCGCCACCGCGGCGGCTTCGAAGAGGCCCTTCGGCTGCGCTTCGAGTACGCGGGCGCTGCGAACGCTGCCATCCGCATTCACCAGCACTTCGAGCTGCACCCAGCCAGTAATGCGCGCACGGGCGGCATCACGCGGATACTGCGGTGAAATTCGCTGTAGCGGAATGATGTCGCCATCGAACATGCCGCCGATCGACGGAGCGCCGCCGCCACCCATCGAGCCGACGAACGGGCCACCGCCCACGCTCGCGGAAAGGCCGAGGTTAGGCATCGCAAAAGGCGTAGGCGCCTGCTGCTGCGTGGTCTCGGTGGAAGCGATCTTCATCTTCGCGGGCGGCGGCGGTACCTCCGGTGGCGGTGGCGGCGGCTTGCGCCGCTCGAGGGTTTCCACCTGCGAATCGCGCTTCAGGCGTACGAAGTCGATGGTCGGCAGCAGCTCGGACTTGTCGACGCCATGCCCCGTCGCATGGATCACGGAATACAGCAGCCAGAAAATCGCGATCGTGAAGGCGGCGCCGGCGCCAAACGTCGGCAGGATACGAAACTGGGTCAACGCGTTAGCTTGCATTTCTTCTCAACCACTCGGCGGTGCCGCGGCAATCGACACCTCGCTTATTCCACCCAGCTTCACCTGGTCCATCACCTGCGTCAGTACGCCGGTTTCGGAGTCCTTGTCCGCGATGAGCACCACGGTGTCTTCGGGTCGTTCCACGTGCAGGCGTTCGATCAGGCCGCGCACTTCGCGGATATCCACCTCGCGCTTGTCCATCCAGACCTCTCCGTTCGGGCGGATTGCGATGAGGATGTTGCCGGAGTCCTTGTGCTCGGCCATCAGCGCCTGGGCCCGCGTGACCTGCACCCCCGCTTCTTTCACGAAGGATGTTGTGATGATGAAAAAGATGAGCAGGTTCAGGACGAAGTCCAGCATCGGCGCAAGATCGATACCGGTGCCTTCGTCGGATTCGGCTGCGTGTTGTCTTGAGATCAAGATTCAGTCCTCTCAGCTCGCGCCGTCGCTGGCGGCGATCGACACGTTCTGCACGCCACCCTGTCGCACCTGGTCGATGACCTGCACCAGGATCCCGGTATGCGCACCCTTGCCTGCGATCACGACCACCGAGTCGTCCGGCTTCTGCGCATGCAAGCGCTCGATGTTGGCGCGAACGGCCCGCACGTCAACCGTGCGCTTGTCGATCCAGATCTCCCCGTCGTCGCGGATGGCGATGAGAATGCTGCCGGCTTCCTTCTTTTCCGCGGACGCCGCGTTGGGGCGGCTCACGGTGAGACCGGTCTCCTTGATGAATACCGCGGTGATGATGAAAAAGATCAGCAGGTTCAGGACGAAGTCGAGCATCGGCGCAAGGTCGATTCCCGTGTCCTCGGACATGTGATTGTTGATCGTCAGCTTGCGAAGTCGCATGTCAGGCCGCAAACCTTTCAGCGAGCCGCTGGGATTCCCGGCGCGCGCGCTGTGTGAAGTAGTAAACCGGGAAGAGCCCCGTGATGCTCACGGCGAGGCCGCCCAGCGTGCACACCATGGCCTCGGAAACGCCGTTCGCCATGGAACGCGCATCGGCGGAGCCTCGCGCGGCCATCGAGTCGAACACGTCCAGCATTCCCGAGACGGTGCCGAGAAGCCCCAGCAGCGGGCACAACGGCACCATCACTTTCAGCAGCGCGAGGTTTCGAGCTCATGCCCCCCGCTCAGGCGCGACAGCATCGCCTTCCTGATTTGCCGCGCGCTCCAGCTCGTGTGCTCCTTTCGAGCCGCCCACTGAGCCGCCAGCCGCGCCGACTCCTGGGGGAGAATCTTCGAGAAATACCAGTAACGCTCGAAGGCAAGCCCCCACAGGATGATGCTGGCCGCGAGGATCCAGTCGACGATCGGTCCGCCGAGGATCCGCATGTTGTGAACGGCGAGGAACGGCGATGACAGCCACTCAAGCAGGAACACTGCTCTTCCCCTCGAGACGTTCGGCCAGGAGGCCTGTGCTCTGTTCGTCGAGAATCTGCACGATCGACTTTGAGATCGACGACAGCCAGGCGTTGCAGAAGAGCAAGGGAACGGCGATGCCAAGACCCAGCAGCGTCGCGATCATGGCTTGCGAGATACCCGCCGCCATCAGTTTCGGATCGCTGGAGCCGGACTCGGTGATGCTCTGGAACGTGAGAATCATGCCGATGACCGTGCCGATGAGGCCCAGCAGCGGCCCGGCGGCCACCGCGAGTCGCAGGAACGACTGGAAGCGCTCGAGCCTCGGAACCTCCTTGAGCACTGCTTCCGAGATGCGCAGCTCGACCACTTCCGGATCCTTCTCGACCCGCGACGCTTCGCCACGGAAGGTCGCGAGCACACGCCCGAGTGGGTTGTCGTCGCCCGGGGCATTCGGGAACTTGAGCTGGTTGCGCACCCGGCCGCGCACCGTCGCGAGATAGAACAGTTGGTAGATCGCGAGAGCCGCGCCCACGAGGCCCACCACGATGATCACGTAGCCGACAGACTCACCACGCTGGATGCGCTCGAGCACGTTGGGGCGCTGTGAATGAATCGTAAGCAGCACGCCTCTCGTAGGGTCGATCACCGACTTCACGTATCCCGAGGTCGCCTCCTCCAGTCGTGACGCGGCAATCCGGTAGTCGCCGGCCGGCTGTCTCGCCATGATGGCGAACTGTTTCTGGCTCGGCAGATAGTTGAGATAGTCTCCCTCGGCGACGGCCATGAACGGGCCCACGCGTGTGACGGCCGCCTGCTTCGAAGCTCCGCTCGGCGTGACAATGTTCGCATTGAACTTCACGACCCGACCGCTCTCCGTCATCTCGCGCTGTAGCTCGAACCAGAATCGTTCGAGATCCTGGATCGACGGCAGCGTGCGCGACTGGGCGAGCGCCAGGATGAACGTTTCGCGTGTCGGATCCTGCGCCGTGACGATCGAGCCTCTCACCACGGAGGAGAAGTCGTTCGCCATCTGACGCACGACACCGAACATCTCACCGAAATTGCCCGCCTTTGCATCGAGCTCACCCTGCATCTGCGTGAGCTTCTTCTCGTTCGAGTCGAAGGAACTCGCGAGCGCAGCACTCCGTTGCCTGAGCGCAGTCAGCTTGGTGCGAGCCTCGGTCAGCAGCGCCGCCTGCTTGTTACGCTCGGCCAGGAACTTGCTCTCGCGGTCCTTGTTGGTTTGAGCTTCTTTCGTACGGGCGGAGCGAGTCTGCTCCAGCAGTTCGTCCAGATTGCCGGGAGCCGCAGCAAGAGCCGCGCCGGCGAAAATGCAGCACGCCACTGCGGCAAGAACAGCGCGCCAGCCTGTGGAGCGCGGGCGGGGGTGAACTGAGGTGACGCATTACTTGATCTCCTTCGGGGCGTGAACCGGCAACACGACGAAATCCGGCGCTGATTGCTTCTTGGCCACCTTCAGGCCGGCGGTCATGGCGTCGTCGTAACGATTGTCGGTAACCCACTTCTTCTGATCGGCATCCCAATAGCCAGTCTCCTTGCCATCCAGCGTCTGGTAGAGGAGCGCCACGCGGCCGGCGCGCAGGAACTCGACTGTCTTCTCGCCCACCTTGCCGGAGTAGGCCTCCAGCGTGCGGCCGTACTCCATCTCGATCTGGTAAGCCTCGACGAGCCGGCGGTACTTCTCGGAAACCGAGACGTCGGCCCGATTCATCATTGCCTTCAACGTTTCGATGCGGGTCGCGCGCTCGTCCGGCAGGAACGGCACATCGAGTTGCACGAACTGTTCGAGCGTCGAAAGCATGCGGCTCATGAGCGGCAGCACTTCGCGCGAAGTCGTCTCGATTTCGCCGAGCTGGCGAGTCATCGTCGCGAGCTCCGTATCCTGCGATTTGACCTGCGCGGCGAGCTGAAGGTTGTATGCCTCGAGGCTTTCGGCCTCCGCGTTGGCCTGCCGGTATTCGGCCAGCATTCGCGTTGCTTCTTCATCGAGATCGGAGATTTTTTTCTGCGAGGCGCGCGCGGCCTCTTCGGCCTTGGCCTGTTCGCCGATGACGGCATCGACGCGCTCCTGCTGGGCGACGGCTGTCCCCATGACGAGGAGCGTTGCGAGAGCGCCGGCGCCGAGGGGCGCCACGCGGGCGATTGGGAGTTTTGATTTCATTGGCTGCATCGTTCTCACGGTAGTTCGTATGCGCGCAGCCAGAACGTCCCTGCCCACGAGCCATCGTCCAATCAGACGTCGGCTGTGCGATGGCGGAGTCGGAAGCACGATGTATGCCAGCGAGACGATGAAGCGGCGCACCAGGCGCTCAGCACGCGCTCAGTGGCGTCGGTCGAGTACGCGCGCATCGGCGCTCACGCAGCGAAAATACACAGCGTTTGGTAACGATTGTTGGGTGCTAGAAAGTTCCGATCACGTGATCGGACTCAACGACGGCGCGGCGTGCGGAGGGCGTCGAAACGCCGTTGGTCGCACTGGTCGAGTGCGCAATTCGTGCGCGACGACAACTTTTCGAGCATGCGGCGTTTGTGCGAATCTGTTTATGTACCCATCTACATACATTTCGGCGACGCCGAACATCCCGCTGCACTTCGAACGTGCGGAACTCGAACCGGAGCGTACCGCCCCGTGACGGGGCAACGTCGCGGTGCATGCGTCTCTGAATCAGTGCATCGGTCCGACGAAGAATGGTTGTACCGGGATCAATGCGCGGTACATGGGCAGAGTGCGCGTCGCTGTCTCGTGACGGGGCGACTTGAGCCGGTTTTTTCCGCCTTATGAACAATGTTGCTCTTCGCTCGCCTGCACCGGACACGAGCATGCTGTGAGGCCGCGTGCCGCTGCTCCGACTCACCGAAACGGCTCGTAAGCCAGACAACTCCACAATTAGGCGCGCGGCGACCGCACCGGTACCTCGGGAAGTACGGCAACACGGAGACTGCTTTGCCCACACTCGGTGCCGACCCGCGAAGCGCTCACCCTCATTCACGCTGAACATGCCCGTTGCTCTTGCGGAAGCATCCCGGGACAAGTGAGCCGTTCTCACTCTTACGCTTGTGAAGCGCGCGTGCGGGAGCGGCATTCCCGGGGAAGCACTCTCAGTTGGAGGCGGGAACTCCAAGGCGCGCCGAATGGCGGGCTACGTGCTGCGCGAGAATGGGTGCATCGACGAGACGTCAGATTCAGCTGGATCGCGCTGTGAGTAAGCTTGGTCACCCGAACCTTCCCGGTGCTGAGCCTGGTTGGCATCGGCTTCCTCCATGCCGATTATGCCGTTAGCTTCGCGTGTCCATTAAATCCTGGGAAGTCCAGGCTCGCCGGACAATGCTCACGCAAAGTCTCGCGAAGTGAAGTTCAGCAAGCGATTGCTGCCTGGGAGCTGGACCACCGTCCCGGTGGTGCCAGACGGCGTTCCACCTTCCGATCTTGGCTTCGTTCGGGTGACCAAGCTTAACTCGCGGGTCAGGGCATCGCGCTGGGACGACTCGAACTGATCGCGCCCCTTCTCGAGCAGGGCCGCCTCGTCGTGATCGACTCACCACAGAGTTGCGCCGAGAGGAACTACGGCCACTGGCTGATTCATGCCGAAGCGCGACCCCGCCGTGAAGTGGCCGACGTGGCGGCCTGGATCGAGGCTGAAGCCGATCCATCGGTGCGGAGCGACGCATGATCACGCGATGGCCTGAAGGCTCGCCGCCCGCGCCGTCCACGCCCGTTCAGACCGAAAGTACCGGCACTCGACGGGAACAGACGCCAACCGGCGCACCGTAGAGCCGAAGGCACCGCCACGGCTGCTGGATCTGTTCTGCCATCGCTCTTCGGGATCGATGTACATGATCTCTATACAAGAGATTTCCCGATCTTCCGAATGAGCACGATGGGTAAACATCCTGATCCGTGGCTTTGCGTTCGTGGTGAGCTCGAATCGAGTCTGTCGGCGGATCGGAGCAGCAAGGCGGTAGCCGCTGCGTCCTCCCATGCCGCTCCCACCGATTTGAAAACCGTGATCTGCTCACGACGAGTGCGGCCGTGGCGCGTGCCTGCGATGAGATCGGACAGTGACGCGTGAATATGCTCATGGACTGGAGCGCGATGACGAGATGAGACGCCGCGATCACGGGATCGCGCACCTGCTGAGGCATGGCGGCGTGGCCGCCGCGTCCCCGCACGCGGATCTCGAAGTCGTCGCACGAGGCCATGATCGAACCGTGCCGGACCGCAAACGAGCCCAGCGGAATTTCCGGAAAGATGTGCATGCCGTAGACCGCCGAAACGGGAAACCGTTCGAACAGTCCCTCGCGGATCATCCGGCTCGCGCCGCCCTTGTCTTCCTCCGCCGGCTGGAAGATGAAATGAACCGTGCCATCGAACTGGCCGGATTGCGCCAGGTGCGCGGCCGCCGCGAGCAGCATCGCAACGTGCCCATCGTGGCCGCACGCGTGCATCCGTCCGGGGTGTGTCGAGCGGTGTGCGAACTCATTGAGCTCCGTGACCGGCAATGCATCGAGGTCGGCCCGGAGCGCGATGGCTTTCGCCGCGGAACCCTTGCGCAGGCTCGCCACGATTCCGGTGGAAGCGATTCCCCGCTCGAAGGGAATATCCAGCGCAGCCAGCCGCTCCGCCACGAAATCGGAGCTCCACTGCTCCTCGAAGGCGAGCTCTGGATGCGCATGGAGCGCGCGCCGCCACCGCTGGGGGTCCGGGTTTGCCGCAATCAGATTCAACAGATCGGGGTTGCTCATGCGTGCACCATGTCCAGCACTTTTCTGAGGGTGGCCTGCCCTATGTTCCCGCCACAGCAGACGATGGCCACGTTGGCGCCAGCAAGATCGCGGCGGATGGTTTCGTAGCAGGCAATCGCAAGCGCAGCCGCGCCTTCGAGGAGAAGATGCTCCCGATCCAGAGTCTCGACCAGTGCCTGCGCAATCTCGCTTTCCGTTGCGGTGACATACCGATCCACCAGGGCTCCGCAGGGCTCGAAGGTGATCGAGCCGGCTTCGATGCGACCGACCGTTCCATCACTGATTGTCGGCATTCGGGGCTCATCGATCAGATGCCCCGCTTCGACCGACCGCGCCATCAGGCATTCGTTGGCGGGCTGGCACCCGATCACCCGGATCGCAGGGTTCCTGGATTTCAGGAACGAGGCGATTCCACTGATCAACCCACCCCCTCCGACCGACACGAGCACGGCATCGAGCTGTGGAATGTCCTCCAGCAACTCGACGCCAATCGTTCCCTGACCTGCAACGACATAGAGATCGTTATAAGGCGACACATACGTGAGTTGCCGGGACTGCCCCTCACGCCGCGCCAGTTGCTCCGCTTCGCCGGCATCGCAGCCCGCAATCGTCACCGTGCCACCGATCGCGCGCATGGCAGCGATCTTGTCGGGCAAAGTGTCCTCGCCGACGTACACCTCGCCGCGTATTCCGAGATGCGCCATGGCGTGGACCATCGCCAACCCATGATTGCCTGTCGAAGCGGCAATGCAGCCGGCGGCACGCTGCGCTTCCGTGAGCGTCAGCAACCGGTTGAAAGCGCCACGCAGCTTGAACGAGCCGGTACGCTGAAAATGCTCGAGCTTGAGGAGGACATTTCGGCCGAGCCGGCTGCACGGCTCCACTGGAGTGCGGCGGATGAACGGGCGAATGCGTTCATGCGCTGCCGTGACGTGCGCGGCCAGCGACTGTGCGACGAGAGACCGGGCGGCCTCAGACAGCGGCGTCTGCATGGGGGTCCGCCTCCTGAATGAACTGACGAATGGCTTCGAGCGCCTCCCGCGGCCGTTCCCGAACCGGCCCGTGGCGAGCGCCCTCCAAGCGATGCAGGCGCGCAAGGCCGGGTGGGATCGCGGCGACGATATCCTGGGCATCTTCAAAGGTCGTGATCGGATCGTCCGTACCGGCGAGGATCAGCGTTCGGGCACGCACGTTCCCCAACTCCGGGAGCAGGTTGATGGTCACGGCTTCCCCGCCGTTGTAGTGGCGCGCCACGTTCTCCCGAACAATGGCCCGCGCTCGCACATCTGGATCGAGTGGCTGCGTCGTATACAGCGGCAGGCACTCGGCGTAGTAGCGCGCATGTGCCTCGCTCGACGCGTCCCCCCAATACCGGGCCGCGATGTCCCGCACGCGGGGCCCGCCGATGCGCTCGAACACGCCCAGCGAGCGATCGAGACGCAGCCGCGCGGTCACGCTGAGCAGTATCAACTTGCCGGGCACGTCCGGATACGCGCTGGCCAGCTTCAAGGCCACCTCGCCGCCGAACGACTGGCCGAGGACGATCGGCCGCTCGATTGAAAGCAGCCCGCAAAACTCGCGCACGTCGGAGGCCCAGCGAGCCAGATTCCAGTCCGACGGCTCGCCCGCCTCGCTCCTGCCGTTGCCGCGCAAATCGAGGTAGACCACCTGCGCGACATCCGCGAGCGCGGCGAACTCAGGCTTGAAGCTGGAGTGATCGTGACCCGGCCCACCATGCAGCAGCAACAGAACCGGCAGCTCCCGCATCCTGCCACCCTCGGCAAGCAGGCCCGAATTCTCCACATCGAAGTACAGGTGTACTCCGTTCACTCGAAGTCTCATCGACCATCCACGCAATACTCGATCCTGGGAATACGGATGACAGCTCATCTCCCGTACGTGCGCCGGAGGAATTTCTTTTTTCGGCTCGCCACGTCGCGCCGGCAGGGCCTACCCTAAGATTCCGCGTGCCAAAGGCCTCGATGAGTCAACGAGCAACGATGTCAACGCAAGAACTGCACGAACAGCGCCTCAATCTTTCCGCCGCCCTGCGCCTGGCCGCCCGATTCGGGCTCAATGAGGGAATCGACAATCACTTCAGCGTCATGCTGAGCGACAGCACGTTTCTCGTGAATCGGTGGGGCGTTCACTGGAGTCGCATGACCTCCGCGGATGTCCTGCAGCTGGATTCGAATGGCACCGTGCTGAGCGGTACAGGCACAGTCGAGCGGACGGCCTTCGTCATCCATTCCGAGGTACACAGGCACTGCCCCGATGCGAAGGCGATCCTCCATACGCATATGCCTTGCACGACCGCCATCGCCTGCACCACAGGCCGCTTCGAGCCCATCAGTCAGAATGCACTTCGGTTCTACGGGCGCGTGTACTACGACGAGGCGTATGCCGGTGTCGCAAACGACATCGATGAGGGAACCCGGCTGGCCCATGCCGCTCGTCATCATCCGATCGTCCTGATGCGCCACCATGGCGTGATGGTAACGGGACCGTCGATTGCCCTGGCCTTCGATGACTTGTACTTCCTCGAACGCACTGCGCAGGTACAGTTACTTGCCGAGTCCGGACCACGCTCTCGGTTATCACGATCAGATGCACCTGGTGCACGATTTCAACCGGCTGTCGGGAGACAGCCCGACAACCATCTGCCGTCACGCGCGCGTGCGTTCGATCAGCTGCGACGCCAAAGACGCTAGCTGGCCGACCATATGTTAGCTCGCTGTACGGTGAGGTCTGGCACTTCCTCCAGAAGAACAACCTCCGGTGCGCCCACGGACAAGATCTGGAAGATGCGGTCCTCGCAACGCAGGAGAAACTCTTGATACGGGCCTTGATGCAGCTGCGTGACAGATGTGCTTGCTTCCGCGAACTTCCGAAAAGACGAGGACTCGACACCAAAAAGGAAGCGACCCGCACCCTTCTCGAGTTCCGGGTCAGGGGCATCGTACGACTCGTTGTATGCGAAGAACGCGAGCACGCCTTGGAATGCAACTTGAACGCATCGGCTTCGAGCGCCCACTTGAACCGGAAAATACGGACCGAGCTTTGTTTCGCCAACGTCTACAAACTGACGATCCGTGCCCTTGAGGCCTTCGACGAGGCGAATGAGCAGCGCACCGCCCAACTCATGCGAGGCGGAGTCGAAGAACCAAGCGCACGCGGAGTCCAGGATGGGTTGCATTTCAGGCATCCGAGGGGCCCGCGTACGGCCTTCCCATCACATTCTCAAAGTGATGGCGTTTGCATAACGAGCTCAACTCAATCGCTCCGTCGGAGCGTATCGCGAAGGCACCCGCATCTGTCTCGCGAGCACGACTACCAGATCCTCGCCCGCTCGGCCGGAGCAAGGAACAGCACCTCGCCCGGCTTCACGTCATAAGCGGCATACCACGCCGCGACATTCCTCACGGTTCGCACCCGAATCGAATTGGGGGCGTGTGAGTTCGTCGTGGTTTGCTGCCGCAAGCTGGGCTCGCGCCAGATGGTACGGTAGCCCTGGGCGAAGCCGAGAAAGAACCGCTGATCCCCGCTCAGCCCATCGATGACCGGGGCCGATTGACGACCGAGCGAGCTGCGATAGGCGTCATAGGCGATAACGATGCCGGCGTTATCGGCAATGTTTTCGCCGAGCGTGAGCTCGCCATTCAGATGCAGGCCCGGCAACACCTCGTAGGCGGAATACTGCGCGACGAAGACAGCCGCTCGTTGCTGGTACCGGGCCGCATCCGCCGGCGTCCACCAATCCGTCATCGCACCGTGCGCATCGAAGAGCCGCCCCTGATCATCGAACCCGTGACTGATCTCGTGCCCGATGATCGTTCCGATGCTTCCGTAGTTGACTGCCGGATCGGCGTGCGCATCGAAGAAAGGCGGCTGCAGGACCGCCGCCGGAAAAATGATCTCATTCTTGAGCGGATTGTACGAGGCATTGACGGTCATCGGGGTCATGTCCCATTCCGTGCGATCGATGGGCTGCCCGAGCTTCGTGAGATTGCGGTCGTATTCGAAACGATCCGCCGCAAGCGCGTTTTCGTAGGCTTTCCCGGCAAGGATGCGCAGCTTCGAATAGTCGCGCCACTTGTCGGGATAACCGATCTTGACGCCGAAGGTAGCGAGTTTCTCGCTCGCCTTGGCCTTGGTTGCCTGCGACATCCAGTCGACACCCTCGATGCGCTTGCCGGCGGCGGCGAGAAGATTGTTGACCAGACGCCGTGCGGACGCCTTCGACTCTCCGGCGAAGTGCTTCTCGACGTAGAGCGGTCCGATCGCCTCGCCCATGGCCCGTTCAGTGAAGCGCACGCCACGCTTCCAGCGCACCGGAAGCACCGGTGTACCCGCGAGCGCTGTCTCGTGAAATGCGAAATGTGCCTCGACGAAGTCCTTGCCGAGATACAGCGCGTGACGATCGATCGCCCGGATCGCCAGGTAATCGCGCCACACGGACAGCGGCACAGCCGGAATGAGAGCGGCCGTTCCCACAACGGCGCTATCCATTGAAGCCACGATCATCGGCTGGTCCGCAAGCCCCGCCGCTTTGAAGAACGCGCGCCAATCGAGCCCCGGCGCCCTGATTGCATAGTCAGACTGTTGCCACGGCTTGTAGCGAGCGCGCAGATTTCGCTGCTGCACGCGGCTCCACTGGACCCGCGCCAACCGGCTCTCCAGATCGAGCACCGCTCGGGCACGCTTATCGATTTCGATTTCATCGACGGCCAGTTTCGAAATCAGGAACAACTTCGTCAGGTATTTCAGATAGGCGGCCTGTGCCGCCTTCACGCCTTCGTCGTCGCGCAGATAATAGTCCCGGTCCGGGAGGCCGAGCCCGCCCTGCGAGGCGTAGACGCTGTAGACATCAGGGTTCTTGAAATCGACGTTGACCTCCAGCGAGATCGGCATCGAATCGCCGACGCGTAGCGCCTCGCCCAGGGCGATCGCGAGCGCCGTATAGGAGCGAATCGAGCCGATCGCGGCCAGCTGCGGCTTCAACGGCTCGATGCCGCGCTTCTCGAGGGTCGCCTCGTCCATGAAGCCGCCGTAGTAGTCACCGATCTTCTGCGCGTTGGAGCCCGGCGGCGCGTGTGTCCGGGCGGCTGCCTCGAGAATCTCTCGCATGTGATCATTGGCCTGCTCTTCCAGGACATTCCAGACTCCCCACGAGGCGCGATCCGCCGGAACCTGACTGCGTTGTGTCCAGGCTCCGTTGGCAAAGGCGTTGAAGTCGTCCCCTGGCTTGACGGCACGATCCATTCCACTGGTGTCGAACCCGAAATCCCCAATGGTGGCGCGTTCAGCAGCTGACGCGTCAGACGCCCGCAAGGCCGCAATCACGGTCAAACATAAAACGGCTCGAATCTTCATGAACAGGCTACTCAACGCGACTGGCTTCATAAGTGTTTCCTCCGACGCTAAGGCTCATGCCGATCGAGTGCCCGTCGGCGCCGAGCCTGAAGGTTGCCTGCGCTTCTGTTTTCCTCGAGAAGAAGCTGTCCGGTCCCTCCGGAGTAAGCTCCTCGGGGTTCTCGCCCGGAGATTGCGCGACCAACCGGCCGTCCTTGCGCGTGACGGCAATCGTCGCATCGGCGTTCAGGCGATACCGTCCAACAAATCGGTCGAGCGCATCGGTCGAGAGTTGCACGGCGGTATGGTGTTTCGGTTGAAAGTCCGGCCAGCCGTATTCGGCCGCCACGGTTCGCAAGAGCGCCTTCGCAATGTCACCGCCTGCGTCGCCATTCGTCATGATCGCGATACCGTCGCCTTCATTGAAGGCGACGAGCAGGCAGCGAAACCCCTCGTTGCTGCCTCCGTGCATGAACCACGGATGTTCGGCAGGACCACCGACGAGAAATCCAATGCCCTGCGATCCCATGCCCACCGATTTGAGCATTTCACGAGCGGTGACCGCGTCGAGCACGCCCTCGGGCTTGCCCGCCAGCGAGCTCTGGAGATTGATCGCGAGGCGCGCGAGATCCGACGGGGTGGTCCAGAGTCCGGCCGCCGATTGTTCCGGATACGTGTGCGCTCCGCCGGGAATGGCTTGGCCGTTCGAGTCGTAGGGGACCGCGGCATTGCTTCTCAAAGCCGCCGCAGCGGGCTGCTCGAAAGAACTGCGATGCATGCCGGCAGGCAAGAGAACCCGATCTTTCATCAGCTTCGCGAACGGCGTCTTCGTGACATCGCTGAGCAGTTGCTGGACGATCACATAGCCGCCGCCCGAGTAATTCCACGCGCTACCTGGAACGGTCTCGACGCGAATCGGCAGTGAATTGGCCGGCTTCGCTCCGTTCAGCACCTGTATCAGGGATGGCACCGGTACACCCGCCGCATAGCCGCCGAATCCGTGCACGGTCGTTCCGGCGGTATGAGTGAGGAGCCGACGTAGCGTTACGCGTTCCGTGGCGCTGGCCGCGACGTCAGGCAATTTCCACGAGCTGAGATAGCGGTTCACATCCTCGTCGAGCATGAGCTTTCCGGACTGCACGAGCGTCATGGCCGCGGTGGCGGTCACGGGCTTGCTGATCGATGCCGCCTGGAAGACGGTGTCGGTGTCGAGCGCGCGGCCGCCTACCTGCGCGACGCCGACGGCATCTGCCCACTCAACCCGCCCTTGATGCACGAAGGCGATGCTGACACCCGGCACGCCGAGCTCGCGCATCTTGCTCGAGAGCGTCGTGGTTTCGACGGCCTCGCCTTCAACCAGGACAGCCGGAAGAAGATGGTCTCTCATATGCCTGGCGCGGAGTCTCATCTCCTCTCGAGTTTGCGCAGGCGATCGCAGGCTCTCACCGAACGCAGCACCCACCTGGCCTGCAAGCGCTGCAAGCACGCACAGGCCGACTGGCAGCCCGATCAATCCACGGATTCGTTGGGTCACAAGTGTCTCCACGCGGCGCACGTGATCGAATCGATTGTTGTCACGCGCTGTCCTATTTCGTTTGAAGCTAGCACGGCCGCGTCAGGCGGCTTATGCACAAACTCGATCACGAGCTTTTCGTATCGCGGCGATACTGATTCGATGTCAGAGCAGCGAATCGCCGGCGTGCTGGGCGGCATGGGGCCAATGGCCACCGTGGATTTTCTCGCGAAGATCGTCGCGCTGACGCCGGCCGCGCGCGACCAGGAACACGTTCCGATGGCGGTCATCCAGATGCCGCAGATCCCGGACCGCAGCACCGCGATTCTCGAAGGAAGCGACGCGCCGTTTCCCGAGCTGCTGCGCGGATTGACTCGGCTGGCCGCGGCGGGCGCGCAGTTCGCTGTCATGCCCTGCAACTCCGCGCATCACTGGTATGAACGGCTGGTGGATTCGCAGCCATTGAAGATTCTGCACATCGCCGACGCCGTGCTGCTCGAGCTGCGACGTCGTAACCGGAGTTCCGAAGCCGTGAGCGTGTTCGCGACCCGGGGCACGATTCGCAGCGGGTTCTATGCGGAACGACTGCGAGACGATGGCCGCGCGATCGTGCCAGTCGATACCTTGACGCAGCAGCTGATCGATCGGTCAATCGCTTCGACCAAGGCTGGGCTGCACGCCGTTGCCGCGCGCTTCGCAGACGAAGCCGCGCGCCGCGCATTGGCCGCAGGCGCGCAGACGCTCGTGCTGGCATGCACCGAACTTCCACTTGCATTGGCAGGCAGTCCGCTACTCGAAGCGTGCGTCGATTCAACGATGGAACTCGCGCGGTGTTCGGTGGCAGAATCCACGGCGAAATGCTCCCCACTGCGTTCACCACAATCGGGCCCTTAGAATCGTGGACGTAGGCTGGTTGCAGGATTTCCTGACGATCGCGGAAACAGGCAATTTCACGCGTGCCGCGCAGATCCGCAACATCTCGCAGGCGGCATTCAGTCGGCGCATAGCGAATCTCGAGGCATGGGTCGGAAGTCCGCTGATCGACCGGTCTTCCTTTCCCACTCGATTGACTCCCGAAGGCGTGCATTTCCGCGAGCGCGCTTCCGAAATCGTCCAGCAGGTCACCGACGCGCGGCTCAGCGTGACCGATGCCGATATCGGCTGCCGTAGCCAGGTGCGCATCGCGCTACCCCACGCGCTCGCAACCGGCCGACTGCCAGCGTGGTGGTCCGCGTGGTCGAGGAAATCGAAGCTACAGGCGTCGTGCACGGCCGTCCCCGGCAATGTGCATGACACCGTCACGGCTCTCGTGTCCGGCGCTGTCGACATCCTCGTCTGCTTCTATTCGGCGCAAGAGGAACCCATGCGCCTGTCGTCGGAGCAATACGACCGGGCCGTCATCGGCACCGAACGCTTTCGTCCATACGTCGCGGCGGCGTCGGCCCCGCAGACCCGCAGAATTTTTCCCGGCCGCCGGGGATCGCCGCTGACGCTGCTGTCGTATTCCTCCGGTGCATACCTCGCCCGCATATTTTCGTCTGTCATCGAGTGCGCGCCTGCGCGGCTGGTCGCGCGAAGTGTTTTCGAGAGCGACATGGCCGCAGTGCTGAGAAACATGGCAGTCCATGGCCATGGAATTGCGTGGCTGCCGGATTGCTCGGCGGCCGAAGCGCAGCCCGGCGCACTCGAGCCGATCGAGGCGGACGGATGGAGCACCAGCCTGTCGGTTGTAGCCTATCGCGACAAGCGTCGCCCCAGCAGGCTGAGCGACGCCTTGTGGTCTGCGCTGTTGGAGAAGTGAGCGGCGTCAAAAGAAAGCTTCCCTTTGCACGCCGCCCCTCCACTCGTCTACCTCGACTCTACAGGCGCGCGCGCGCTTCGACGAAGAGATAGCGACCGACGTTGTCGAACAAGGCGCCGCGACCGATGCCTTCGAACGTGTATGCGTTCCCCGGGGGAATCACGTCGAAGACATTGTTGATCCCGACCTTGAGTCGCAGCGTGTCGTTGACATCGAACGAACCGCCGATGTCGTTGTAGAAGCGGCTCGCGACATGGTTGTCATCCACGAACAATGGCAGGTTATCCACGTTCTCCTTGGATTTCGATATGAAGCGAGCGTTCCAGTCCAGGGACAGGCGCCCCGCGACGAGTTCCATCGACAGATTTGTTCGGAACTTCGGCAGTGACGAATTTCCGGCGGTGTGCACAGCGGGCGACTGAGGGACGTATGTCGTGTTCTCCATGTAGTACGCGCCATCGAGCGCCATGAAGAGAACATTCGAGTCGTTGAACAGGTGAGTCGGCAGCCCCACGTTGTACTGCGCAGCGAAGTCGATGCCTTTGCCTTTCAGGTTCGCCGCGTTGATCGGCTCCACAATCACCCCTGACAGCTGCGTGCGGGGGACGGCGGCGCCGCCGACTGTTCCACCTCGAAGCACCAGGGAGCATTGCGGGTTGTTGATGGTCTGCGCATCGACACAACCGTTGACGACCTGCTGCGCGTTGAAGTTCGTGACCGCGTGGTCGATATCGATGCTCCACCAGTCGACACTGAGCTTCAGCCGAGGAATGACCCTCGGCATGAAGACCACACCGGCCGTCCAGTCCTTCGACTCTTCCGGGACGAGATCCGGATTTCCCCGCGTGGTCAGGGTCTTTCCATCGCCAGGCCGACCATCGACATAGCCCACCGGGATACCCAGCGCGGCGCAATTGGCCGCCCGGGTCGAGGACCCGGCGTTGATGTAGGTAGTGCTGCAGGGATCGTAGGGATTGGTGAGGCCGTTCTGGCCCGGGCTGAATAATTCCGTGAGATTGGGCGCGCGAACGTCGGCGGACCGCGTGAATCGAAAGCGCACGTCCGCAATGGGCGCCCAGATACCGCCGAATTTCCACGCGGTCGTGGAGCCGATGGTGTCGTAGTCCGAGTATCGGGCCGCCGCTTCGATCTCCAGAGTCCTCGCGAGCGGAACATCCGTGAGCAGCGGCACGACGATCTCGGCGAATGCTTCCTTCACATCGAAGCCCGCGTAGCTGCTCGGGCCATTGTTCACTTGAAGCAGCCGCTGGCTCCCGAGCGGATCCGTTTGCACGCTTTGGGTTTCCCGACGCTGCTCGACGCCCGCCGCGACCTTAAACGGACCTGCCGGTAGCGATACGAGGCTGCCATTCAAGTGCGCGCCGATCACCTGTTGAGAGTTCGAGATGTCGGTGACGCCGTCGTCGCGGAAATAAGCCACAGCGTCGGCCGTCGCGGCATTGGGGCCGAAGATATTGATCGGCTCGCAGCCGGCCGCGACCGCCACCGGGTCGGCACAGATCGGCCCGGACGGACCCGCCACCGCATTCAGCGCCTGGTTGTATCGGCTGGTGATTCGATTGTGAGTCAGCGTGGACTTGCCCTGGAAATGGCCGTACTGGTACGCCACGTCCCACTTGAAGGCACTCCCGAGATCGCCATCCAGCTTCGTCACGAGCGTGTACGTCGAACGGTCGCCGCGATTCACGCTGATACCCTGATCCACGTCGGTGCGCCCGTAGGCGAGCTGAGTGAGACCGTACTGATCCATCAGCGCGGCGACGGCGGCCGGCACGAACGGGTTGTTGCGGTCGATCGACGAATATTCGTAGTTGGGCTGCAGCGGAATGGCCGTCGACGAGTGGCCGAGCTGCAGATCGGTCGTGAACGCGAGGGTGTCCGAAAAGTGATAGGTGAAATTGGCCAGCGACGAGAAGATCTTCGACTGCAGTCGCAGGACGTCGAAATCGGCTTCATCGAAGCCGTCGCCTCCGATGCCGAGGTACCCAAGGGGGCCGTACGGTGTCGAGTCGTTGTGAACGGGGCGAAGCGCGCCGGTCTCACCAATAGTGTAAGCCGTATTGCCGATGACAAACGCACTGCCATAGGAGGTGCCGGGAAATCGCCAATTCACGTACCGCAGATTCGTGTAGGGGTTCGCAGCGGTGACGTTCGGGTTGGAAAACTCGGATACGTTGTAGCGGCTGAACGAGCGCTGCTTGGCGTGCAGGAGCGGCTCATACGAATACGACAATCCGAGGCTGAACTCCGTTCGTTCGGTCTTCTGGCCCAGCACTGCGCTCAACGCGAGTCTCTTGTCATCCCCGCGCGTGGACGTTCCGCCCCTCACGGCCACGTCGATGCCTTCCGTCGGCCGCTTCAGGATTACGTTGACCACACCCGTCACCGCGTCGGCGCCATAGACGGCAGCCGCGCCGCCGGTCGTGACTTCGACGTGATCGATCATGGCGGCGGGTATCGTCGACAGGTCGACCGCCGACGAAGCCGCGGTTCCCGATACGCGCCGCAGGCCGTTGATGAGCACGAGCGTTCTGTTCGTACCCATGCCGCGAAGGTTCAGAAATGTGGCGCCGGCGTCGGCGGAATTGGCACCGTCACCGCCGGGGTTGTTACCGAGCCCGACACCGAACTGCGACGCGCGCGTCATGATGTCCGCAAGGTTATCGAGACCGGTTTGCGCGATCGCGGCCGCATCGACGACTGTGGTCGGCGCTGGCATGTCTTCGACCGCTCGCCGGATTCGACTTCCGGTCACCACAACCTCGCGCATCGGCGCAGAGTCGCTGTCGGTGGAAGCGGCGACGGAGCGCCGGTCGGCGGTCGCGGCGTCGGCGGAAGTCGAGGGACCGCGCGCGCCCTGGGCCAGGCGCAACGGCGCCTGAACGCTTCGCGGTACGGATGAGTCGCTCACGGGCTGCAATGACGAATTGCTCGACGTCGTATCCGAAGCCTTGCGAACGACAGCCTTCGGCTCCACTGCGATGGTCCTGTTGTTGAGCCGGTGAAACGTGAGATCAGTGCCGTTCAGGAGCGTCGTGAGTGCCGCTTCGGGCGTGTACCTGCCGTTCAGCGCCGGAGCATCGTGCCCCTCGGCAATTCGCGACATGAAGACGATCTGCACTCCGCTTTGTTTGGCGAGCTCCTGCAGCGCTGCGCCGAGCGGTCGTGGCTGGATCTTCAATTCGTAGTTCGCGGGGGTATCCGCAAACGCCACGGAGTCGAACGAGAAACAGGAAGCCAGTATTGCCGCAGTGGCGAGCCAGACTCTCGCGTTCCCACTGCTCGATTCAGATACGTTTGTTGTCGTGTCGTGCGTGCTGCCGTTCATTAGATTCCCAGTGCGTTGTTCGCCAGTCGTTGATCCCTCCCTTTTTAAAAACCGTCTCTTCCCTGTTACTTCTATAGAGCGCACTTTTTCGCGTATCTACCCGGCGCCCGGCGAAATAAAGCCCACAGTGGAATCGTCTCGCCTACGCGGCGCACCGTTGCGAGCCGCATCGAGCGCAACATGAACTACTTCGGGGCAGCGACTCGATCGTCCTGCGTCACGACAAAACGCCGCCGATCGACATCGCGTTCGATCCTGACGTCGGGCATCCGCGCCAGGAATGTGATGAACGACTCGGGGTCGTTGCTCGCGAACACGCCGGTGATTTCCTCGCCGCGCAGTTCCACGCCCTGGATTTCGATGGTTCTACGGTTGTAACGATTGAACTCGTCCGCCACTTCGCTCAACGGCCGATGGTCGAACACGAGTTTGCGTTGCGTCCAGGCCGTTGCGACCGCCGCGTCGGCGAGCGCGGCGTGCGGCTTGATACGAGGCGACACGATCAATTGCTCGCCGGCCGCCAGCGGCAATTTCTCCGCCTCGCCGCTTGGGCTGGCGGCGGGCGTGAATACCGCGACCTTGCCTTCAACGACGGTCACCGTAGTACCGCCGCTCCCGCGGTTCACATTGAACTGAGTGCCAACCGCGCGCACAGTCGTTTCATCAGCCGTGACGTCGAAAGGCCTTGCCGCATCGTGCGCCACCTCGAACAACGCTTCCCCCGCAAGGAGGCGCACGACGCGGTGGTCCCTCGTCATGCGAACTTCGATGGACGACGAAGTGTTGAGTGTCACGACGGAACCGTCGTTCAAGACCACGGAGCGTTGCTCACCGAGCGCCGTGCGGAACCGTTCGGGGCTGAGCACGGAAGCCAGCCACACGCCGAGTGCGAGCAGCGCGATAGCCGCCACGGCGGCGATACGCCGCGCAGTCATCGTCCGGACCCGGAACTTCGGAGGAGCTTCTTCGCTCGACGCATTTGGCCGACGCTCGGAATACGGCAGCGGCAGACTGATCACTTCACCCGAGGCTGCCTTGGAGGCCCGAATCAAGTCTTCCACCGGCGTGTCGGGCCACCGGATCTTGCCCGACGTCAGGGCCTGCGAAAGGCGCGCCGACTGCAGGAACGCGTCGACGCGCTCCGGCGAGCGCGCCACCCAATCCCCAAAGGCGCGGTGATCCGCGGCAGTGGCATCGCCGTTATTGAGCAGCGTCCACCACGACGAGGCCTGTTCCGTCACCGAGACTGTCGGATCGATCTCGGTCGCATGATCTTTTTTCATTACAGGGCCTTCCTCTAGCTCAGCATCGCGGCGCGCAGTTTCTCGAAACCCCGGGTCAGGTGACGTCGCACCTGGCGATCCGAGAGTTCGAGTGCCGCGGCGATTTCCTTGCACTGAAGATTTTCCCGAAATTTGAGCAGCAGGACGGTGCGCGTCACGATCGGAATTTCCGCCAGCGCCTGGTCGAGGCGCGCCTGCGACACTTGCGTCTCGAGCTCGAATTCGGGATCTTTCAAATCCACCAGCATGTCGTCCTCGGCGGGCTCGAACATCTCCTGCGGGGGCTGGCGGTCGCGCCATTCAGCCATGACATGTGAAGCGACTCTCAGCAGATAGCTCTGGGGATTGCGGACATCGCCCAGATCGCGCGCACGCAACAGGCGCAGATAGGTCTCCTGCGCGAGGTCTTCGATATCGACGGCCGCTCTCACGCGCCGACCAATGAACTTCAACAGGCTGCGGTTCCAGCGCTTGCGCCAGCCCAGCAGCAGCGTGCGATTCGACATACACCCCGGATGATCGGGCTTCGTTTTCCTGGCCCTCTATTTATACAAGAGAGCGCCGGATTCCGCGTTCCTACCCCCCGTGCACGAAAATATAGTCCTGCGACGAGCGCCGGCCCGGTGCGTACCATTCTTGAGTCCTCGCACCACAGACCCGGAGTTCCTCCATGCGACATGCGCCTCTCCTCCTCCTGGCGGTCGCGGCTGTGGCCGCCCCGTTCACCGCAGCGGGGGCGGACCACGACACGATCATTCGCCACGGGGTCATCTACGACGGCTCCGGAAAGCCTCCGTTTGCGGGCGACATCGCGATCGATGGTGATCGGATCACCTATGTGGGCCGCCACGCGGCCGGCCGCGGACGCAACGAGATCGATGCGCTGGGAAAGGCGCTGGCGCCCGGCTTCATCAACATGCTCGCCCACGGTGAGGAATCACTGATCCTCGACGGACGCGCGCTCAGCGACCTGCGACAGGGTGTGACCCTCGAAGTCTTCGGCGAAGACTCCATGGGGCCGCTGACCGCGTCGATGAAGGCGCTCGCCGCGCAGCGCCAGGGTGAGCTCCGCTACCCGATCGACTGGACCACGCTCGGAGAATATCTCGAGAAACTCGAGAAGCGCGGTATCGCGCCGAACGTTGCTGCGTTCGTCGGTGCCGGAACGGTGCGCGTAAACCTGCTCGGCGAAGCAGACATCCAGCCAACCGAGGCGCAACTGAGCGCGATGAAAGATCTCGTCCGGCAGGCGCTGGAGGAAGGCGCGCTCGGTGTCACGGATGCCCTCATCTACGCGCCGAATATCTACGCGAAGACACCTGAATTGCTGGCGCTGGCGCGCGAGTCGGCACGCTGCGGCGGCATGTACATCGCCCATATTCGCGCCGAAGGAGATCGCGTGCTGGAGGCCGTGCAGGAAACCATCGACATTGCGCGCGCTTCGGGCGCCCCGGCCGAGATCTACCATCTGAAGATCGAAGGCACGGCGAACTGGGACAAGCTCGACGCCGTCATCGCCAAAATCGAGGCGGCCCGAGCAGCGGGAACGCGCATCACAGCCGACATGTACACCTATACGGCAGGCGCAACCGGACTGGACGCAGCCATGCCGCCCTGGGTGCAGGATGGGGGCCTCGAAGCCTGGATCGCGAGACTGAAGGATCCGGCTCAGCGCGCGCGCGTCCTCGCCGACATGCGAGACCCGCACCCTGCCTGGGAAAACCTTTACCTGTTCGCCGGCGCCAAAGGCGTGCTGCTGCTCGGTTTCAAGAACCCGTCGCTGCGGCCGTTGATCGGCCGGACCCTGGCCGAGGTGGCCGCGGAACGTCACGTCAGCCCCGAGGACGCCGCGATCGACCTCGTCATCGAGAACGGCGCGCGAGTGGAGGTCGCCTACTTCCATATCTCGGAGGCCAACGTGCGCCGCCAGATTGCGCTGCCCTGGATCAGTTTCGGGTCGGACTCCGCGGCCCCGGCTCCGGAGGGTAAGTTCCTGACGGAGAACCCGCACCCGCGCGCCTACGGCAACTTTGCACGACTGCTGGCCAAGTACGTTCGCGACGAGCACGTGATCAGCCTGCCGGAGGCGGTGCGCAGGCTCACGTCATTTCCCGCGGCTACGTTGTCACTCAAAGAGCGCGGCCTGCTCAAGAAGGGTTACTACGCCGATGTCGTGATGTTCGATCCGGCCACGGTCCAGGACCATGCGACATTCGAGAAGCCTCACCAACTGGCCACCGGGATCGACAACGTCTGGGTCAATGGAGTACGCGCGCTCGCCGACGGAGTCGCGACGGGAGCCGCGAGTGGCAGAGTGGTGCGTGGACGGGCCTGGACCGGGACGCCTGGCGGCGGCTGCCGGGCGTCGAGCCAGGACTGGAAGTGGAGCCGCTGAACGCTCGGGCCGCGGCCCCGGCCGACGCGCGATATGAACCGTTGCTGGAGGCGGCACAGCCGCATTGGAACGTGAAATGCAACTTGCCAAATGGCGCCTCGCGGTGAGTTCGCTGGTCGCGGTGTCTTGTGCCTGCCCGCCGGCGTTGGAAGCGCGCGAGGCGCACAAGCCGAACGTGGTGATCATTGCCACTGGCGGAACGATCGCAGGGGTGGGCGCGTCGACCACGAACGTCAGTGCCTATCAGTCGGCCGTCGTCGGGGTGGATGCGCTCCTCGCCGCGGTTCCCGAAATCAAGAACGTGGCCAACGTTCGCGGCGAACAGATCTTTCAGATTGGCTCGCAGAGTTTCAATGACGAGCGATGGTTGAAGCTCGCTCACCGGGTGTCGGATCTGCTGAAGTCCGACGCTGTCGACGGCATCGTGATCACGCACGGAACCGACACGCTGGAGGAGACGTCGTATCTGCTGAATCTGACGTTGAAGAGCGACAAGCCTGTGGTGCTGGTCGGAGCGATGCGCCCGAGCACGGCGATGAGCGCCGACGGGCCTCTGAACCTTTACAACGCGGTGATCGTGGCGGCGAGCTCACAGGCCGCCGGCATGGGCACCCTCGTCGTGATGAACGATGAGATCCACAGCGCACGTGACGTAACCAAGACCAACAGCATCAAGGTCGAAACCTTCCGGTCCCTCTACGGTCCGCTGGGAACCGTGGTGGAAGGCCAGCCGCGCCTCTATCGCGCCCCGATTCGACCGCATACGCGCCAGACAGAGTTCGACATCGACGAGATCAAGTCGTTGCCGCAAGTCGATGTGGTCTACAGCTACGCCAACATGAGCCGTGCTCCCTACGATGCGTTGGTCGCGAGCGGGACCAAGGCGATCATCTACGCAGGATTCGGCGACGGCAGCATTCCGGATTACCTAGATACCGCGATCAGCGAGTTGCGAGCCAAAGGCGTCTTCATCGTGCGCGCGACTCGCACAGGCAGCGGGGCCGTAGTGCGCAATGCCGAGACTAATGATGACAAGAACGACTATGTCGTCGTTGACGATCAGAATCCCGCCAAGGCGCGCATCCTGATGGCACTTGCCTTGACGAAGACGACGGACACCCGGGAGATCCAGCGCATATTCCTGAAGTACTGAAACTGACTACGGATTGCGCTCGCAGCTCAGGACGAGGGGTGCACGCTGTGAGGCGAGCAGGAGCCAGGCTGGGTGCTGGTGTCTGGAGGCGGCTGCGGACTTGTGACCTGCCCGCGATTGGCAAGACCCAGCCATCGCGATCAGATCGAGGCGCAGTTCGGAGGATTTTAAATAGCCTATAAACTATCTTTAAGATCATTTCTGATAGCTCATACCAAATTATAAGGTTGCATATTTATAGTTAATAACCTATCTTTTATTTGTACAAAATAGATCATAGGCTATTATATGCGCGCGTCAGACCGGGCCATGGCCCGCAAGAATCTCGATAAGCGCTTGAGTGCGCTCATGAATACGGATCTATTGGCGCGCCCGACGCGCGGCTGGATCAAGGCCCTCCGGGAAGCGTTCGGCATGACGACTGCCCAGCTGGCGAAGCGGCTTGGCGTTGCCCAGCCTAGCGTCGTCGGGCTCGAACAGGCCGAGGCCTCTAAGGCGATCACCCTCAAGACGCTGGAGCGGGCGGCGCGCGCGCTCGACTGCACGCTCGTCTACGCGCTCGTTCCGCGCAAACCGCTTGAAAGCCTTGTGCAGGAACGGGCCCGTGAGGTGGCGCGTATGCGTCTCCAAACGATCAGCCACAGCATGGTGCTCGAAAACCAGCGCGTGCTCGAAGACGACGAGCGCGCGCAGCTCGAGCGTCTTGCGCAACAGCTGATCGACGGCCCAGGCTCGGCCCTATGGGATGAGCGATGACAGACCCGCTTGCCGAGCAGGACGACTCCTCAACGCCGCTCAGCCCCGAAGAACGGGAGGGGTTGATCCCCTCCTACATCACGCTGCGCGGTGAACTCAACGAAGCCGAGCAAGCGAACATCCTTGAAGCGGATGCGTGGGCGTCTTCACGCAAACGCAACGTACTCGATCAACGCTTCTTGAACACGCTCCACCAGAGGATGTACCGCAATGTCTGGCGCTGGGCTGGGGCGTACCGAAAAAGTCAAAAGAACATCGGGGTTGAGTACTACAAAATTCCGACTGAGTTGCGCGTGCTGCTCGACGATTGCCAGTACTGGCTGGAGCACGACACCTATCCGTCGGATGAAATCGCCGCGCGGTTCCATCATAAGCTGGTGTCGATCCACTGCTATCCGAACGGAAATGGACGCCATGCACGTCTTGCCACCGACCTGCTGCTGATATCGCTGGAGCGGAATCGATTTAGCTGGGGCAGCACCAATCTGATTGATGCGGGCGCAACCCGTGCGGCCTATGTTGCGGCCCTGCGCGCAGCGGACAACCACGACTACGGCCCACTCTTCGCGTTTGTCAGATCCTGAGGTCGTCCGCTCACGCCGCTTCGATCGAGGGCACAAATCGCGCCGATGTATAAACTTCGCAGCGCTAAAGTCGCTGATTCTGGAAGTGAATGTCTCGCCGCTCGACATCATCCATCATGGGCGCAACCGCGAATTTTCTTTCTAAGATCAATGCTCTCGCTCTGAGTCGCCAAGTTGCACCAGTCTCGTCTCCTGCAATTGCAAAAGGTTTCACGTCCGCTGGTTCTCGCGCGACGCATGCTGGCGGAGCCCGTGCGCGTCGAATCCCTTCGGAACAGGTTTCCTGTATCCTTCCCGAATCATAATAACTAGAACGGCTCGCATGACCGGCGCCCTGTCCGCCCGCAAGGCCATGATCATTGGCCTCGGGAATGCGCTCGAATTCTACGATTTCCTGACGTTTTCCTATTTCGCGATCCAGATCGGGCGGGTCTTTTTTCCGGAATCGCAGACCTCACACGGCCTGCTCTGGTCGCTCGCCACGTTCGGCCTCGGGTTCACGACCCGCCCGCTCGGCGGCATCGTGATCGGCACCTATGGGGACCGCGCCGGGCGCAAGCCTGCGATGATGCTGTCGTTCTCGTTGATGGGTGCCGCCATTCTCGGGCTCGCGCTGACACCGTCGTATGCGCAGATCGGCTTCGCGGCGCCGCTCCTGCTGCTCGTTTTCCGGCTCATTCAGGGCTTCGCGCTGGGTGGCGAAGTGGGCCCTTCCACCGCGTATCTCATCGAGGCAGCACCGCAGGACCGTCGCGGTTTCTACGTTTCGATCCAATACGCTACACAGGGCGTGGCCATTCTTACAGCCGGTCTCGTCGGCTTTGGCCTCTCGAGCGCTCTGTCGCCGGAAGCACTCGAAACCTGGGGCTGGCGCGTAGCCTTCCTGCTGGGTGCCACCATCGTGCCGGTGGGTCTGTACATCCGTCGCAATCTTTCGGAGACCCTGGACGACACCCGCGCGGCCGTGGCGCCCGTCGCCCGCCAGAAAATGTCGCCGCTGCTCGTTGTACTCGCCCTGCTGATGCTGGGCTCGAACACGATTGGCACCTATGTGATGAACTACATGAACACCTATGCGCAGGATGCGCTGAAGCTCCCGGCACAACTGGCATTCGGCGCGACGATCGCGATGGGGAGCTGCTACGCCATCGCTTCTCTCGTCGGTGGATGGCTTTCGGATCGCATCGGCGCGCGGCGAGTGATGCTGAGTGCACTCGTGGGCATGCTGTGCCTCGCAGTGCCGGCTTTCGTGTGGCTGAATGATCTTCGTACAGCTGTCGCGCTCTACACGGTGACCGCTGTTCTCACATTTCTGGGAACGCTCGCGTGCGTCGGCGTGATGATCTCGATCGCGGCGACGCTGCCAAAAGCCTCGCGTTCAGGCGGCATCGCGATGCTGTACGCCGGCGCGGTCGCGGTCTTCGGCGGCACGGCGCAACTCATCGTCAAATGGTTGTCCGACGTGACGGCAAGCCCGATAGCGCCCGCGTGGTATTTGTCGATCGCGCTCATCGCCGGCGGGATTGCCATGTTCGCATTCAGGACTCCCGTGATGAGTACGCATCTGGCGCGGGAGCCGGCATGAGCGTGCCCCTTGCGTCGGTGAACATCTGGGGAACGCGCGACAGCTCGAGGCTCACGGTCGTGATCGGCATCGTCAAGCTGATACCGCTCATCGCATTGGCGGTGCTGCGACTTCGCGCGAAAGGGATCGCTGCTACAGGCTCGCCGTTTATCGCGCCGGGAGGAGTGGCAGCGCCCCTCCTCGCTTCGGGGATCATCGTGTAGCTGTTGTCGACACTGGCGTGGCGCGAGCTGATCACGACGGCGGTGTTCGTGGGGGTCGCGACGGGCCTGTACGCGATTCGGCATCGATTCGCGAGAAAATGATCACTCTAATCCCGCCTGCGGGCTGCTTATCCCGCCCGCCTGCGCCGTCGAACCACCTTCACCAGCAAAAATAGCGCGACTGCGACGATGCCAAGCGCGGCTGCAACCATTGCAACACCCGCAATCGCAAAGGCTCCTCGTCCTTCCGTAGCCGCATCCTTGTCAACGCAATCGCAGTGAGTATTGCGTGCAACGGTGCGGCCTTTTTCCGTTCGCACCAGCGCTACGAAATGGAACCCCGGGATTGGTGGCACATCGCAATCGCTGGCAATCGGAGTCCATACCTCCGCGACCGCCGCTGGCGCGCCTCGCCAGAGTCGCAGCACCAACACTCTCGACCTGACCCAGTAGCCTGGATCCTCCACAATGTCCTCACCGGAAGGCAATTTTCCAACGACAACCGGTGGTGATACGACTGGCTCGCGAGTGCGCTCTGTCAAAATGATCAGACCCGAGAACACCTGATCGTAATAATCAGCCGGCTTCGGTTTAGTAGTTATCGGGTACTTGCCGGGAGTCGAAAAAATTGAACAGTTGCACATGCAAGCCACTGCGGGGGCGCTGAACGCACCGCCGAACACAACGATCACGATCGCAAGCAGCCTGGCAAGGCGGTGAAACCTTCGCCCCTGCATCGGTTTGTCAAAACGACTCTGCTTCATTTTGAGCAGGCCGGGAAGCCACCGACGGCATCGCATTGGCCAAACCCAAACTTCACATTGAGCCTACGGGCTTCTGTATCCAGGCGGGAATGCCCCTCGAACATCTGCGCAAGCCCGCCCGTCAGTTCATGCGATTCGAACAGATGCAACGTCTCACGGATGAGAGCGCGAGACAGATTGCTCGGCCGAAGCATGCCCGGCTGGTCGGTCGCGATGTAGATGTGCTCACCCACGGGAGCACCTCCGCCTCGAGGATGAAGCGTATGGTTCCACGAACCTGGGCCGTCGGGCTTCTGTCCGTCAAACGACTCCTCGGTGCCGACGGTCAACCACCAATTTTGTGCACCTTTCCACGCTCCCATGGCGGTTCCGACAAACTGAGTAACAGCTCGGACAAGGTTTACCGTGTCTGCACTCACGCAGTCACCCTTGTCTTTGACGTCGAGGCCATTCTTCGAAAGATCCAGGCATCCTCCAGAGCTCGGTTTGACAGCGGGTGCTTGAGCCATTGGTAGAATCCGCTGCGGGTCACCTCGAGAACCCGGCACAGCGTCGCCACGTACTCGTCGCGATAAGCGTCGATGAATCTGTAGATTTTTCGGACTCTGCCAGTGCTGATCTTTGTGAACATCGCGTTTCCCCTCCGCACACGGCCGTAGGTTAACTACTGTCCACTGAAGTCTGGGAACTCCAGTCTCGTCTCCTGCAATTGTAAAAGGTTTCGCGTCCGCTGTTTCTCGCGCGATGCATGCTGGCGGAGCTCGTCGGACTCGGTGGGTAGCGGAGGATTCTGCACGCCACGTTTGCCAACTCACGCGGTCGCTCGCGTTCATCGCCAAAGGCATCAAGGATCGACAATGCGATTCGCATCGCAGGGCTGCCACGTGACGACGGAGTTAAACTCGCGCTGATCTGAGGCGTTTCCCTACTAGCCAACGAAGACTGTCCGTCGCGCGCCGAGACGTAAGGACTCAGTCACCGACCTCGGCTCGCCCCGCGAGTGGTGCGTCCACGCCGAAGATTGCGACAATAGTGTGAACGCAAAGGCCGCAAACAGCGATCGGCGGAACAACTCATCTGTGACATTGCCCTGATGAACGAGGCGATTGCGGTCAGGGAACGCGCACCGAACGTTCTCCCACCGGCGATCGAGGCTTCTATTTGCCGACAACCGGAGGACGCAGCTAGAGCGGAATTTTCCGAACCGCCGCTGAGAGCGTCAGTTCTCCCAGCGACAAGTACACATGTCGCTCCGATATCGTCAGCGTGAACGCCATCCGACGTATCAGCCGTTCCGCAAGAGCAGCAAGCCATTCACGATCCACGGCGTACAGCTCGAGCGCTTCGATGCGGTGAATCTTCTCGCCCGACAGGCGCGCGGCGAGCTGCTCGCCATCCTTGTGCGTATAGACCGCTACCCGGGGCGACGCCTTGCTCGCTCGGTGCAGCCGCGCCGCCTCCGGCGCACCCACTTCGATCCACGCTTGCAGGGCGCCTGTCAGGTCTCGAATGGAGATCGCGGGTTCGTCAGGGTCGGAAAGACCCTTGGAGAAGGCAATGCCCTCCGCATATTCCAGGCAATAGGCGAGCACGCGAGTGAGCAGGTACTCCGCCGTTTCCGACGGGTGCCGAGCGACGCGCAGTTCCAGGGATGTGTAGATGCTACGGTCCGAATCAGCGAGCTCGATGGCGAAAACGTACATGGTGGCGCTGAGCGCCATGGGAACCTCAGTTGCCAGAATGGAACGGCCCCTATCTTCGCCGCTCGAGCGTGCCGAAGCGAATATCCGGCGGGGCTAATGCCCACTACCCGACGAAACAGCCGCGTAAGGTGGGATTGATCGCACAACGCGAGCGCGATCTGCGCGAGTGGCGCGCCTGTAGTCAGTCAGTTGCCGGGCCCGATCAATACAAGGCGCTGGCGAAGCCATCGAAGACGACCGGGATGCGGAAGATCTGCGGGACAAAGTGCCCGATACGGGCCGCCCCCATGGACGGCCCGCCAAATTCCCGCTTACTGCAGAACGACCATCGCAACGCTGCCATTGCTGCCATCGCTGCCGGCGTTTACCGCTCCTCCGCCAATTCCGCCGTTAGCAGCGGTCACGAGTAACGCTCCGGAGGGCGCCGTGCTGCCGCCGCCACCTCCGCCGCCGGCGCCGGCTGCGTCACCGGACGCGCCACCACCCGAAGTGCCCGGGCCGCCGCCGCCGTAACCGCCGCCACCACCACCGCCTCCGGTGTAACTCGAGTATCCGTTCGAGCCCGTGCTGCTCGCTGCGGCACTGGCGCCCGTTCCGGCGATACCGCCGCTGCCAGCGCTGCCTCCATTGCCGTTCTTTGCGCTACCGCCACTACCACCAGGGCCACCGGTGTCGCTTGTATTGCCGAATCCGCCCGTGCCGCCGGCTCCGCCGATGAAGCCGCTGGCATCGGCGCCGTTGTTGCCAGACGATCCGCTGGCGCTGCTCGAAAGCGCGGCGTTGCCGCCGGCGCCCGCTACGCCGTAGTCGCCACCACCGCCGCCGCCGCCGCCCCCACCGGCAACCATCAACGTAGCCGCATTCGAATTGAGGATGACGTTCGTAGATCCACCACCACCACCGCCCGCCCCACCGCAGCACAAGCCTGCGGAGTCGTACGTGCCGCCGACGCCACCGCCACCGACGTAATAGTCCAGAACATCTCCCGCGCTCACCGCGAACGTGTGGGTCATGGACGCGCCACTGCCGCCATTACCACCCTTTCCGCCGTAGAGACTGTTACTGCCACCGCCGCCGCCCGCGCCAGTCGCCACAATGACGATCGAGCTCGCACCGGCCGGCACAGTCCAGCTTCCAGCGCCGACAGTGTTGATGACATCGCCGCAGTGGACATTCACGGAAGTCACGTCTGCCGGGCCGACCGTGCCGCTGCCGTTATTCACGATGCAGTACTGGCCAGAGGGCTGCGTGTGCACAGTGATCGCGTAAGCGCCGAGGTATGCCACGGGTTGCGGCATCGAGAACTGCACAGCGTTAGCCGATACAGTCACCGTATCGGTGCCGTTCGCGAGCACCAGACCGCTGTGAGTGAGACCGCTGATCGAGCCTTTGATGGTGTATGAGTTGACCGAGCAGGTCACCGCGACGTTGGTGACCGCATTCGGCGGCATCGTTCCCGTTGAGTTGCCGACACTGCAAGTCAGCCCGACAGGCTGCGTCTGAACCGTGATCGCATAGTTGCTCGTGAAGGCCACACTCGACGGTAGCGTGAAGCTGGTGGTACCCGCCGCGATGGGCAGAGAGTCGCTGCCGTTGGCAAGCACCAGGCCGCTCGTTGTCAGGCCGCTGATGCTGCCTCCGATCGTGAAGCTTCTGTCAGAGCACGCGATCACCACGGATGACACATCGTTCGGTGGCATCGTACCGGTGCCATCGCTGACCGTGCAGGTGAGCCCGATGGGCTGGGCCGCGACGGTGATGGCATAGGAAGCGCTGAAATTCACATTCGCGGCCATCGCAAAGCTCGTAGCGCCCGCGGCCACCGCGAGCGTGTCGCCGCCGTTCGCGAGCGTCAATCCACTCGTGATGAGCCCGCTGATCGCGCCGCCCAGGCTGAACGGCTGATCGCTGCAACTTACGGTGATGTTGGAGACTGCCGCGGCAGTGATAGTGCCCGTGCCGTTGGTTACGGCGCACGCAACGCCCGAGGGCTGCGTGGCAACCTTCACTTCATAGCCACTGCGATTGGCGACCGCAGCGGGCAAGGTGAATGAAGTAGCACCGGCGGGCACGCTCATTGTGTCCGTGCCGTTTGCCAGCACGAGACCGGAGCCGTTCAGGCCCGAGATAGTTCCGCCGACGCCGTACGTCAAATTGGAGCACGTGACGACGACGTTGGCCGTGTCCGAAGTGATCTTGTCGCTGGCGCTTGCAACGGAACAGGTTTGCCCGCTCGGCTGCGTGCTGACCGTCACGGCGTATTGCGTCTTTTCCCTCAGCTTGTCTGCGAACGTGAAGGTGGCTGCATCTGCGGCGACGGACAGCGTCTGGCCGTTCGTCGTGAGAGCAAGGCCGGCGCCGGTGAGTCCGCTAACTGTGCCTCCGAGAGTGTAGGAAGGGTGTGAGCCGCCACATGCGCTCAGTGCAATCATCGCAGCGAGTGGGAAAAATACACGGGCATGACGCGCGACGCGCGCGCCGCGACTATCCAGGTCCATTGACGACATCGACTACCTACTTTCATTTATCTTGGGCAGATGCGGCGGCTCTTCACTGCCACCCCAGGCATCTGCTAGGAAGTCTCGCGTTATGTGAGTCGCGTGATCGTGAGAGGCGTCTCATTCCTTCCCGTATTGCTCTCGAATAGAGCGGATACCGCGATGAAATGAGAGGTGTATCCCGAAAGGATACGGGCGCGGTGGCGCTGCTCACCGGGGTCAATCGCTTCGTCAACCCTCCGGAACGCACTCACGCCGGAGTGATTGAGGATGTACAACCGTGATGCGAATGGGGACGAAGCCAAGGATCGCTCGAATTGCCGCAAGCACGGCATATCCTGTGATGAAGCACGCACTGCATTCCTCGATGAGAAGATGAGAACGCCCGCTTGGACCGACAACTGACACGGACTGGGCGCAAACACACCGCCACGGTCACACTGTCGGAATGGTGCCCCCGTCGATCACATACTCCGCCACCGTTGATCGTCGCTGCAAGATCCGAAGCCAGGAACGCGATCAGATTTGCCACTTCGGCGGGTTTTGACGGACGCCCGAGCGGAATACCGCCGAGCGACTCCATGATGATCTTCTTGCCTCCTTCCAAGTCGGTGCCTCTTCCCGCGCGAGCCGCTCTGCCAGACGGACCGACGATTCAGTCTCGATCCAACCCGGCGAGACCCGCACGACGCGGACGCCCTTGGGGGACACTTCCTTTGACAGGCTCTTGCTATAGGTGGAGAGCGCCGATTTGGCGGCAGCATAGGCCGGCAAGCGTCTTCGGCTGCGTTGCGAGCCGTCGTAAGCACCCGCGCACCGAGATCTCGAAAGAGTTCAACGGTTGCAGCGCAGCACCCTTGGTGCCGGAAGTGATCAGGGCGCGCTTGCCTTTCAACGTGAGAAATTCGGCCATCAGCCGATCCTCAGTGCAACGATCTCACCGTTGTCCACCGTGAAGAGAAATTCGAGCGTTGCGGGACTATTCGGAAATTGCCCGCTCACCTTCGCGCGGACGGAGACCTCGTTGCCTGCGCCGCTCGACTCGATCGGCTCCGCGACGTGGTGATACTTCCGCTTGGCCGCTAGCCACCACGCACGTATCGCGTCGACCCCCTTATATCGGGCGCCCTCATCCTCGACCACAGCTTCGGCCGGAAAATACCCGAGCCAGGCATCCGCATCGTCGCCTTTGTCTGCCTCGAAATAGGCCTTCACGCCTGAGGGAGGTTGCATCGTTCGGCTCCTTCTATCGGTTGGCCGGCAAAGTCGCCGCTCGCCGGCGGATCATGTCCGCATAGCCACTTTAGCCGTGGACATTTGTTTCCATAAGCGGGATAACGCGGGATGAGGCATTGCGGAGAGCAGGACAATGTACCGGCCCGGATTGAACGATCTCGATGCGATAGTCGCCGTTGCGCGCAGGGCTTCGTTCCGTGCGGCCGCGGTCGACCTCGCGATGTCGACGACGGCGCTCAGCAATGCTGTCGGGAAACTCGAGGCCAACCTGGGTGTCCGCCTGTTCAACCGAACGACGCGCAGCGTGTCGCTCACCGATGCCGGACGAGTGTTCATCGACCAGGTTGGCCCGGCATTGCAGGACGTTCACGGCGCCATGGAGGCGGTGCGGTCCCAGCGGGCGACGCCATCAGCACCACTGCGCATCACGCCTTTGCCACGCGGCGCGCGAGATCCTGTCACCGCTGGTGTTCGAGTTCCTCCGCCCGCTACCCGCAGGTGCATGTCGATCTCGTGACTGAAGGACGACCTGGTCGACATCGTCGCGGAAGGGTTCGATCTCGTGTGCGGGTGGCCGACCTCGTGCCAAGCGACATGATCGCGGTTTCGCTCGGCCGTACCCACCGATATGCCGTCGTCGGCTCGACCGCGTATCTCAAAAAACATGGCAGGCCGCGTGTCCCGCCTGACCTCCTCAACCTTCCATGCATCCGAGTCCGTTTGCCGAACGGCGCGCTCTATCGGTGGGAATTCCAGAAGCGCGGGCGGACAGTGCAGATCGATGTGAACGGACCTATTACCCTGGACGAGGCCAGTCTCTCACGGACCGCCGTGCTGGAAGGCATCGGGCTCGGCTTCTTCATGGAACCGGACGTCCGTGCCGACATCGCTGCGGAGCGCCTCATTCGCGTGCTTGGAGACTGGACGCCGCAGCGGCCCGGCCTTTGCCTCTATTATCCCGGGCGGCGCAACCCTTCCGCCGCTCTCAAGGCGTTCGTCGGCCTGGCCCGCGAGCTCGGTGCGAAATCACGATCGTGATCACCCGGGAGCCGCAACGGCTCGACTGTATTTCAGATCCGCTCACCGCGAGTCGGCTTCGTGGCGGAAATGATGAGGGGACGCGCTGGGAGCAAATGGTCGAGTGCCGCGCTCTCGGCGCGTTTGGTCTCTGCGTGCCAACGAGCTAGCAAGGCGCCGGCACTGGCTGTTTATCCTGACTAAGATTTCTCGACATGTTCGAATAGCGCACGATTCGCGCATACATGAGGTTTGTCGGTATTGCGGATCTGAAGACCAGGACGCCTGCCACAGCCTGTCAGCCTTCGCCGGAGCGCGCCGGATGCGTTTCCAGCAGCCGGTCCGCAAGCTTGCTGACGTGCGTCAGCGACTTCGTGCGGCGCGCGAAGATCGAGTACACCGCCGGCACCGCGAACAGAGTGAGTGCCACCGACACCATCGTGCCGCAGAAAACCACTACGCCGATCGGCCGTCGCTGCTCCGCGCCGGCACCGGAGGCGAACAGGAACGGCAGCGCGCCGAACGCGGCGCACAGGCTGGTCATCAGGACGGGGCGCAGGCGTGCGACAGCGGCCTGCACGATAGCCTCGACGAACTGCACGCCGCGATCGCGCAGCTGATTCGCGAACTCCACGATGAGCACGCCGTTCTTCGCCGCGATGCCTATCAGGAGAATCACGGCGATCTGGCTGAAGATGTTGACGCTCAGGCCGTACAACTTGAGACCGAAGACGGCCCCGAGCAGGGCCAGCGGCACGGTCACCATGATGATCGCCGGATGGATGAAGCTCTCGAACTGCGCGGCCAGAACGAGATAGACGATGGCGAGCGCCATGAACAACGTGAAGTAGAGCTGTCCGCTGGTGCGCGTGAACTCCGCGCTATCGCCGTCCCACATCAGCGTGGCGCCGGGCGGCAACTCCCGGGCCACTGTGTCCTGGAACCATTTGACGGCGTCACCCATCGGGTAGTCGGCCGCGAGATCCGCCGTGATCTTCACGGCGCGCAGCCGATTGAAGCGGCTCAGCCGGATGGCGCCCGATTTCTCTTCCAGGTTGACGACGTTCGCCAGCGGAACCAGCTGCCCCGTACGGTCGGAGCGCACAGTGATGTTCGTGAGGTCGGCGACCGTCCTGCGTGCATCGTCGCGGGCCTGCAGCATCACGTTGTACTCGCGGCCACGTTCGATGAAGCGCGTCACCACCCGTGACCCCAGCACGGTCTGCAGCGTGCTGCCCACGGTCTGCAGGGAGACGCCGAGTTCCGCCGCCCGGTCGCGGTCGATAGCCACGAGCATCTGCGGCTTGCGCTCCTTGTACGAGAAGTTGAGGTTCTCGAGACCGGGGTTCTGTCGCGCCAGCTGCATCAGCTTCGCCTGCCATTGCCCGAGGGTTTCGTAGTCAGGCCCGGCGATGACCGCCTGCAGCGGCTGGCCCGAGCCGCGACGCAGCCCCGTCGCCTGCCCCGTCGTCACACGCACGCCCGGCAGCTTGCGGGCCGCGCGGGCCAGGGCGCGCGAGATCTCGGTGGACTGGCGCGTGCGGTCGTGCCAGTCCTTCAGCACGGCGTACGCGCGCGCCGTATTCACGTCACCGAAACTCGTCGCTCCCGTGAAGTTATTCGGCACCCGCATCATGTACCGGATGATGTCATCGTTGGCGGCCATCTCCTTCGAGATCATCTGCTCGAGCAACCGCGCCTGGCCATCCATGTATTCGAACGTCGCGCCTTCCGGGCCTTCGAGCGTCACGAACACGCGATCCGCGTCGTTCATCGGCACGAACTCGGCGGGCACCGTGTGGAACGTCCACGCACCCGCTCCGATCAGCACCACCAGTGCGCCCACGACCACCCATGGGCGGGCGATCAAGTACCGTAGCGAACGATCATAGACACGCGCGACACGCTGGAAGAATCGTTCCACCGCCGAAGCGATGCGGCTGTGCTGGCTGCCCATGGCCGGAAGCTTCGATGCCAGCATCGGGGTCAGCGTCAAGGCCACCAGCGCCGAGAACAGCACGGCCGCGGCGAGCGTGAGGCCGAACTCCCGGAACAAGCGTCCCAGATCGCCCGGCAGGAACGAGATCGGAATGAAGACAGCCACCAGCACCGCCGTGGTGGCGATCACGGCGAAGCCGATCTCGTTGCTGCCGCGGATGGCCGCCACCATCGGCGGCTCACCGGCCTCGGCCCGCTTGTGCACATTCTCGAGCACCACGATGGCATCGTCGACCACCAGTCCGATGGCCAGCACGATGCCGAGCAGCGTCAACACGTTGATCGAGTACCCCAGTGCATACATCACCGAGAATGCCGCGATGATGGATACCGGAATGGTGACTGCTGGAATCAACGTCGTTCGAAGGCTGCCCAGGAACGCGTAGATCACGGCGAGCACCGAAATCAGTGCGAAGACGATGGCAACCACCACCTCGTGCAACGAGGCCTCGATGGAAAGGCCGGTGTCGCTACTGACGTACAGCGTTGCCCCCGGCGGCAGCGAGGGCCTCAAGCGCTCGATCTCCTCGCGCACGCCCCGTGCTATCTCGAGCGTGTTGCCCTTCGACTGCCCGACGACCGACAGCAAGATGCCTGCCTTGCCATTGAAGCGCGATACCGTTCGGTCGGTTTCCGCAGCCAACTGCACCTGCGCAACCTCCCCTAGCCGGACCAGGTGCCCCTTGTCGCCGCGAACGATCACCAGTCTCCGAAACTCATCCTCGGTGGTCAGGCCCACCAGCGTGCGTAACGAGAACTCCCGCGTGTCGGACTCCAGGCGGCCAGCGGGCAACTCGACGTTCTCGCGCCGCAAGGCGCTCTCGATGTCGCTGACCGCCAGTTGCCGGGCCGCCAGCGCGTCGCGATCCACCCAGATACGCATCGCGTAGCGACGTCCCCCATTGATGGAGACCTGCGCTACGCCGGGCACGGTCGAAAGCCGGTCGATCAGATTGCGGTCGGCATAGTCGGTCACGTCCAGCATCGACATCGATGCAACGTTGAAACCGAGCGACATGATCGAATCGGCGTTCGCATCCGCCTTGACGATCTGGGGTGGATCGGCCTCTTCCGGCAACGCGCTGGCGACGCGCGCGATGCGATCGCGCACGTCGTTGGCAGCGGCTTCCATATCGCGGGCGATGTCGAACTCGATGCGCACCTGCGAGCGCTCGTCCTCGCTGTCCGAATCGATCTTGAGAATCCCTTCGACGCCGGCCACGGCGTCCTCGATGACCTGTGTGACCTTGGTTTCGATCACCGGGGCGGAAGCGCCGCTGTACTGCGTGGTGATGGAGACCACGGGCCGGTCCACATCCGGATATTCGCGCACGGCCAGCCGCTGCATCGAGATCAGTCCGATGATGACCAGCATCAGGCTGATGACGACAGCGAGGACGGGGCGACGGATGGACAGCTCGGAGATACGCATGGCGCTATAGGTCTCCCGCGTCCGGTCAGAGACCCGCTGCGCGCGTCGTGTTCTGCGGCACTTCGCGCACCTTGTCCCCGTCACGTAGCATCTGCGTACCTTCAGTCACGACATGCTCGCCACGGGTGAGACCGCTCAGGACTTCCACTTCGCCTTTGCGCCGCCGGCCCGTGCGCACCTCGCGGCGCTCGACCTTGCCGCCGACCGCGGCGAACACGTAGGTATGCCCCTGCTCGGGCACGATCGCGGCCTCGGGCACCAGCAACGCCGGTGTCGGATCGCCTTCCAGCAAGACCGTCATGAACATGCCCGGACGCAGCCGGCCGTCGGAATTCGGTATCTCCGCACGCACGATGATCGAGCGCGTTGCCGGATCGATGCGTGAGTCCAGCATCGTGACCTTGCCGATGAAGCGCGCGTCCGGCAGGCCTGCGGTTTTCGCGACCACGGCCTGTCCACGCCGCAACAGGTACAGATGCGCTTCAGGAACGCTGAACTCCAGCTTGATGGTCGACGAATCGTCGAGCGTCGTGATCACGGTACCGGCGCTGACCAGGCTTCCCACACTTACGAGGCGCAGGCCCGTGCGCCCGTCGAAACCCGCGCGTATCGTCGCGTCGGCGAGTTTCGCTTTCGCCGCATCCAAGCGCGCCTTGCTGGTATTGAGAGCAGCCTCGATCTGTTCGAGCTGCGACGCCGAGAGTGCCTGCTGCGTGTACAGGCTGCGGCTGCGATTGAACTGGCTCTGGCTGTCGATCAGCACCGCTTCGGCCTCCGCGAGCGCCGCACGCTCCTCCGCCGCATTCAGCTCGACCAGTACCTGCCCAGCGTGCACCAGGGAGTCTTCATGGAACGCGATCGCGGTGATGATGTTTGACGTCCTCGACTTGACCTCGATCGACTCCTTGGCGCGCGCCGTGCCCACTGCCTCGAGACTGGTTGCGAGCGGCTCGAGCTTCGCTTCGATGGTGACTACGTCCGTCGCCGAGGCGAGCGCTGCAGCGGCTGGACTACCCGTGCCGTCTTTTCCGCAGCCACTGAGAAGTACAGCCATCAGCGTCACTACATAGCGCTGGCTCCGCGATTTCATGTCTTTTATTTCGGCAGCTGCATTCGGTGACGCTTGCAGCGAGAAACGGTAGCCATCGCCACCGCCCCCCGCAAGGTATCAAAAGCACTTGGACTGGTGACTCAGACACACCACCCGGGCACGCACAACGACCGCCTACACTCACATTCTCGCGTAGAGAGAACAACAGCGATGTTTCTCTGCAGAATTCCACGTCACGATGCGCAGCAAATCGTGCAGTCGAATCCTGCATCTATTTCACTGAAAAACACGATTATTTTGCGCCTCACGACCGTAGACGATATTCATCGACGAGTGGATACTCCGGGACCACGGATGGAGATTGTCATGGCGCTCCCAGCAAAAAAGATCACCGCGGAGGAATCGATGGAAGCTCGAATCGCGCGACTCGAGGCAACTACCGAGCACATTCAGTCCGATGTAAAGAGTCTTCGCCAGGAGATGAAGGAGTTGAATACGAAGCTCGACACTAGGTTCGAGCAGATTCAGAAGTCGTTCGAGTCACTGAGGATCGGGCGAGTCCTGGACAGAGTGTGGATGCTGCTTTCGATGGGCGCGATGCTAGGAGTGATGGCGCGCGGGTTTAAATGGATTTGAGAATACTGACGACGTTCGTGCGTGGGTCAGTACTGTGGTTCGACTCGTAAGGCACCGTCTTCACGCCGAACGGCCGCGCGCGCCCGATCGCAAGCTCCGCGTTCCACTACCACCCGACGAGCGCGCCGCTGACGTCCGACGACGTCTGCTACAGAGGCCGAGCTTCGCCAGCATCATTAAAATTCGGGGCCACGTACGCCGGAAGCGTGTTCGCCAAATCCGGGGAGTTCCAGTAATACGATACGCTCTGGCAGTTTCCCCCCCTTTCCGACAAATCCGGGACCATCGCCCCTATAATCGTTCCAGCCAGTCAAATGAAGCCAGGGGGCAGGTCCGTGTCGCAAAAGATTGTTCTGTCGACCCTTTTCGCGGTGGCCCTCGGCAGCCTCGCCGCACCGGCGCTGGCTCACCACAGTTTCGGCATGTTCGACATGCGCGTGGACAAGCACTGGTCCGGAACCCTCACCAAGATGAACTTCATCAACCCGCACTCCTACATGGAGATCGACGCGGTCGACGAGACCGGCAAGAAGTTGCACATCAAATGCGAGATGCGTGCGGCCTCGCTGCTCCGGCGTTCCGGCTGGTCTCCGGAGATGTTCAAGGTGGGCCAGCACATCGAGGTCGACGGGCACCCGCATCGTACGGACCCCAATGCCTGCTACACCGAGAACTTCAAGCTCGGCAATGCGCCCGCGATGAATCGCAACGATCAGTTCCAGACAAAGGCGCTCGATACCTCGAAGCGTCCTTTGAAACTGGCCGATGGCCAGCCGAACATCAGTGGCGATTGGGCCGTGGAGCAGCTCGTTCTCACCGTGCCCCCGAGCGGCGGCAACGGCTCCATGATTCCGAAGACCCTGTCGCCGCAGTTCGCGGCCGGCAAGATCTCGTTGGAGCAGGTGCAGGCCACGCAGCCGCCGCGGCCGAAAGTCGTCTACACGTCCGCAGGCCAGAAAGCGGCCGACAGCTTCGATAGACAGTCACCGAAGGACAATCCGTGGTTCAACTGCAGGCCCACGAGCTTCATCCGCGATTGGACCGCGGACTGGCCGATCAATCGGTTCGAGCAGAAGACCCTGCCGAACGGCGAGAAGGTCATCGACATCACGTACGGTCTGTACAACTTCGAGCGCCGTATCCATGTCGGCATGGCCACGCATCCGGGTGGTCTCAAGCCGAGCTATGCCGGTCACTCGATCGGCAACTGGTATGGCAGTACGCTGGAAGTCGACACCGTGGGGTTTGCGGCGGGCGTGCTGTCGCCGCCCACGCGCAGCAGCGAGCAGATGCATATCGTCGAGCGCTTCACGCTCGATCCGCAGAAGTTTTCGCTGCGGCGTGATTATTCAGTCACGGATCCGGTGTACCTGGCGGCTCCGTACGAGAGTTACGACATCATGTATCTCTCGGAGGTGCCGTTTCAGAAGCAGCCTTGCAAGGATATGACGCCGGAGTTTCAGCAGAAGAAGTAGCCGCCCACTCGCCGGGAGAACCGAGAAGCGGCTCGATGCGTTTCTGAAGCACTGCCAAGTTGTGATGGAACTGGTACGACGCAGACCGACGACATCGCTCGCACGCCCCGACCACGCAGGAGCAATCAACTTCACTGTCGGGAAGTAGCTGCGGTAGCGAGAAACGTCTCGCGTCAGAATCGGTAGTCCGCGCACGGCGGCATGCGCGCCGACGAAGAAGTCCGGCAAGACACTCTGTTTCGTACCTTTGCGGCTCCGGCGGTACGTGAGGAATGCCTTGCGAGCGAGAAACAGTGCTTCGCGTGGAATGGGCTCCAGGGCCAGGGACGCCTCGGACAGAACCGCCTCGAGCTCCTCGATCCGATCAAAAGCCATCGACTATTCGGAATAGATGACGGCATTGACCGCGAGTGCATCGGTCAGACTCACGGACTCCAGTTTCCCCTGCGACCAGTCGGCCCATTGCGGGTCGTTCTGCAGGACATCAAGCAGCACGTTGGTGTCGACAAGGACCACGGTTACGTGCCACGCGTGAGAGCCATGATCTCCTCCGTCTTCATCCGCACCGTCGCGCGTACATGCTCTCGCAGTTCGACAGGCAGCGGATCGTCGGTAGTCGGGTGTGAGGGTGGTAGAGTTTGGGCGGGGGTGCAGGCTATGCCGCCCATGAGAGTCAAGCCATGCTCCGGCCACCATGCGCGCCGGCGCCAACGACGGATGAGCCCCAATGAACGAGTCCCTGAAGAGCATCGAGCAGATCCGCAACACCGCCATCGACCTCGCGCTGCGCTTCGGGCCGAAGTTGCTCGCCGCCCTGCTGATACTGGCACTCGGTGTGATGGTCGCGCGCTGCGGGCCCGTCTGACCCGCCTTGCGCGCCCCGGAAACGAACTGCATGCAACCTCTTCCCTTCGGCACCTGGCCCTCACCCATCGCAGCAGCGGACCTCGCACGCTCCTCCGTCACAATCACTTACGTTCGCGCGCTGAATGGCGTGCCGTACTGGCTCGAGAGCCGCCCCAACGAGCAAGGTCGTTACGTGATCGCGACCCCTGATTCCGATGGGGGATTCACCGAGCTTACGCCGACCGGCTTCAACGCCCGAACGCGCGTTCATGAATACGGCGGTGTGCCCTACACGCTGCAGCGTGGGGCAATCTACTTCAGCAACTTCGCGGACCAGCGGCTCTATGCCCAGCGAGCAGGCGCCGAGCCTGCCGCGTTGACGCCCGAAGGCTATCGTTACGCGGACTGCGAGCTCGACGCTTCCGGCACCCTGCTCTTCTGCGTACGGGAGGATCACACCTCAGCCGGTGAGCCAAAGAATGCCATCGTCGCCGTGCCAACGGCCGGCGGCAGCGCCGGCACCGTGCTTTTCGACGAAAGCGACTTCGTTGCCTATCCCCGCGTGAGCGCAGACGGCAAGCGCCTCGCCTGGATCGCATGGAATCATCCCGATATGCCGTGGGACGCGACCAGCCTTTACGTTGCGGACCTCGTGGACGGCCGCCTCGAAGGCATCACACGTGTCGCCGGCGGCCCGAACGAGTCTGTGCTCGAACCGGTGTGGGACACGGACGGCACGCTCTACTTTATTTCAGACAGTTCGGACTGGTGGAACCTCTATCGATGGACCGGCAAGCAGATCGAACCGGTGCTCACGATCGAAGCAGAAGTTGCCGGCCCCTTGTGGGTGCTGGGCCAATCAAACTACGCGCTCACGGGCGATGGGCGCGCGGTGCTGCGCTATGGCGTGAAGGCGCAGGACAAACTGGGTGTTTTGGACCTGCGCTCACGGAAACTGCACACGCTGGATGTGCCGTTCACCAGCCTTTCGAGCATCACCCTGCTCTCCCACGACACAGCCGTGGCGATAGCGGCCTCTCCCACGCAAGAACCCGCCGTCGTGAGCTTCAACTTGTGCAACGGGACGTACAAAGAGCTGCGCGCGCCGGCACAAATCCACCTCGAGGCGGCTTCGATCTCACGCGCGGAGCCGATCGAGTTTCCAACCGACGGCGGAAGCATCGGGCACGCTTTCTTCTATCCGCCTCTCAGCGCCGGGTACCGCGCGCCGGCGGACGAACGGCCACCGCTCATCGTGAAGGTGCATGGCGGCCCGACGAGCCATTCCAAGAGCGAGTTGAGCATGGCCACGCAGTTCTGGACCTCGCGCGGCTTTGCTTTTCTCGACGTCAATCACCGCGGTAGCTCCGGTTTCGGCCGGGCCTATCGCGAGCAGCTCGCAGGCAACTGGGGCATCGTGGACGTGGCGGACGTGGTTGCAGCGGTGAAGCACCTCGCTGCACAGGGCCTCATCGACATCGAGCGAGTCGCCATTCGCGGCGGCAGCGCGGGCGGGTTTACGGTGCTTGCGACGCTCGCCTTTCACGATGTGTTCAAGGCGGGCGCCAACTACTACGGGGTCAGCGACCTCGAGCCGCTGGCGCACGATACGCACAAGTTCGAGAGCCGTTACCTGGATCGGCTCGTTGCGCCCCTGCCTGAGGGGCGAGCGCTCTACGAAGCGCGCGCGCCCATTCGCCACCTCGAACGGTTTCGGGCGCCGCTCATTACATTCCAGGGCGCGGAAGACAAGGTCGTTCCACCCTATCAGTCGCGCGCCATCGTGTCTGCCCTGAAGAGCAAGGGCGTGCCGGTGGCTTACATCGAATTCGAAGGCGAGCAGCATGGGTTTCGCCGAGCAGAGAGTATCGTGCGTTCGCTGGAAGCGGAGCTGGCGTTCTATGGAGAGGTTTTCGGATTTACTCCGGCAGGAGAGTTGCCTGCCGTGCCGTGGAAGGAATGACGCCAGAACTGCGGCGTCCGACCGGTACGATACAAACGCTTTCCACCGGAGACATTAGATGACAGACATCGTACTCGTACCCGGCGGCTGGCGCGTCTAACGGGACGGTGGAAAGACGTTCGCGAGAAAGTCTTCGTCTATGCGACGGGATGGAGCGATACGCCCTTCACATCTACCTACGAGAGACTGAAGAACGACGCTGCGTGGCGGGTCGTCTCACTGCCGACGGGGCACAGTGTCATTCGTGAAGCGCCGGAAGAGTTCCTGTCGATTGTGATTGGATGAGCGGGTGATGCCCAAACTCCGCGCTGGCGGCGGCGGTGTCTGGCTGCAGCCCAAGACCGGATGGTGGACATGAACTGCCCGCACGGCTGCATTGCGTCCCGCAAAGCTGGCCGGTCGTCGACGGACCCGCTAGCCTTCGCCTGCCATCTCCCGGATGGCACACAACGAAAAATCAGGGGCAGGAACATGGCAACTCTCGGATTCCGTACCGTCACCGGCATGGTGCTGGTCGGTGCACTCTTCTCATCCACGTCCTACGCCCAGCAGGCGTGCGACCGCGCGTGCCTCACCAAGGTCGTCGATGGCTACTTTGCCGCGCTCGTGGCGAACGATTCCACGAAGCTGCCGCAGGCCGCGAAGGCGCGCATCACCGAGAACGGTGCGGAGAAGAAGCTCGCGCAGACATTCTGGGACAGCGCCGCGGAAGTGGTGTACCGCTGGGACATCGTGAACACGAAGCGTGGCGATACCGGCACGGAGGTAGTGCTGCGTAACGCGGACGGCTCCAAGACGCTGATGGTGCTGCGCCTGAAAGTGATCAACGGCGCGATCACCGAGATCGAGAGCATCAAGTGCAACAAGGGCGAGGCGGGCGCACTGTGGAGTCCGGACGCTCTAACCACGGTGTCGCCACGGCTAACACTCTCGATACGCGAAGCCGAACGCGATTCGTACTACGACCTCATCGGCGCGACCGAGAGCTACTGGCGCGCGTTCCAGACGAACGGCACCCCCGCGTACCACCGCGCGCGTCTCGCTGCGGATTCAGACCGCATCGAGAACGGCGTGCACACCACCGGCCCGACCGTGGTGCGCGACGGCCGCCAGAACGACACGGCGCGCGGCTTCGACGAAGGCAGCTTCCTCGGCCGCAACCTCTGGGACCGTCGCTACGCGGTGGTGGATGAAGAGCGCGGCGTCGTGCTCACGATCCTGCGCTTTGGCCTGAAGGCCGGCGCGAAGAGCCAGAGTGCGGCGACAGCCGCCGATCGGCTGGTGGGAGAGTTCTTCGCGATCCAGAACGGCTGGATCCGCGAGATCAACGCGGTGCTGTTCAACATGCCGGATGCGATGCCGACAGGCTGGCCGACGACGGACTATGGTCCGGGGAAGGCGTCGGCGGAGTAGAGTCGCGAGTTCGAGCTGCGCCCGGCTCGTCGCCGGGCTGCAGCACGAGAGCACCGCTCGCCGTTCGTGGTAGCAACGGGTGCGGCGAGTTGAACGCCACTGCCATCTACAACATGTAGTGGCCCGGGAATGCTTGCCGCGGAATTTTCCCGGTGCGCCCGTCGAGATCAACATCACCCGCCAGCATGTAGGCGACACCGCCCGTCGTCGGCGCGCGGAATGTGCCCGATGGCCGACCCGACGAAGAAGCAGCCTTGCGGCGATCACTGCATTGGGTTCGCGCAGTATACGGGAGCAGTCGCCACCGCTTCCGCCAGACATTGAGCATCACGCATCGCGCGCCAGCGAGCATATTGATCCACCTTGGCGACGGCGGCGTCCTCCTTGCCTCGCAGCCAGAAATCGAACCAGTCGAGGCTGCGATCGTAGATGGCAAGACGATGGGCAGGCTGCCAGCGCACGTGTGTTTCGTCGGGGAATACTCGCATTTCCACCGGCTTTTTCTGTTCGGTCAACGCCATGTAGGTCGGCAAGGCAATGAGGTATTCGCTGTCGGGGATCTGAATCAGCAGCGGCGTTCGCACGGCACGTGCGTTCGCCGTCAAGGAATACGCCGCCCAGAACGCCGATCCGTCTTCGGTAAGCTCGGGGTATCCCATCGCGTGCGCGGACCTCGCCAGGTGAGGACCGAGCAGCGTCATGTTGCCGACGGCATCGTCGCAGCAGTTGGAAACCGCGATGACCGCGAACGATTCACTGTTCAACATCGCGAACTGCGCGGTGGCCGCGCCGTCGCTGAACCCCGTCAGGCCCACGCGGCGCGAGTCCACCACGCCGCGTGACTCGCTCAACCGAACGCCGCCCTCGAGTGCGGACAGCACGCTGCGCCGGTCTGCCCAGTTCACGCGATTCATGTGCTCGAGCTCTGCGATGGAACGAGCACCTTTCACGACACCGTAGTCCAGCGGGCGCTGGAAGCTCAGCACCGCATAGCCACGTGTGGCGAAGAGCGGAATGGGATAGTCATCCCCCGTGCCCCCGCGCAGAAAACCGACCGATTCATAGCCCACCACGACCAGCGGGTGCCGCTCACCCGGCCGATGATCCGGCGGCAACACCAGGTCCCCGAAGGTCTCGATGCCTATGTCGTTCTTCCAACGCAGGCGTTCGATCGTCCCGAAGCGAAGACCGGCAACTTCGGGGTTCGGATCGAACAGCAGTGTCATGCGCCCCGTCGCAAGATCGATCGAGACCAGGCGACGCGGCTGCGCGGACGCCTCATGCGCACAAACCAGACTTTTTGTCGCCATCTGACAGCCGAGCAATGCGTCCTCGGTGACGAGAATGCGGCGAGGATGCCCGTGCCCGGGCGTCCAGCGATACAGCCCGAGCTGGCTCAGCGCCCAGCCCTCCCGACGCAGATAGAACAGCGCGGAGCCATCCGGGGCCCACCACAGATCGCGGACGCGGTCGCAGACTGGCTCTTCGCAGAGCTGCTCCGCGCCTCTGCCCTGCTTTGCATGCAGCGCTGTCAGCGAGAGCGGGCTGGAAGTATCCCGAGTCGTGATCCATCCGATCCGCTGTAAGCCGGCTCTCGCGACGCGAAGCGCGTGCAATGGAGCAGCAGGCTTCAGGATAGACGCGGCCAGGGCGGTTTCATCGGTGCCTGTACGTCGAGCAAGCATCGCACCCTGCTCGACGACAAAATATTCTTCCGGTAACGCAGCGGGCAGACGCGGACGGCTGCCCACCAGCGGAATCATCCGATCGTCGTAGAGAAAACCCGCATCGCCCTCTCGATCGAGCGCTTCCCGGGCGGCAATCGATGCGGGTCTCCCGGAATAGAACAATGCCCGGCCGTCCGGCGACCAACCGAAATCCACGATATCGAAGGGCTCGTGCGTCACGGCCGCGGAGCCGGTCCCGTCGATGCGCGCTTTCCATAGCTGGGTCGTGCCTCGGTCGCGACGAAGAAAGGCTATCGAGGTGCCATCCGGCGACCATTTTGGAGTGACGGCCCTGCCGGGGGCAGTAGGTGAATCCGTGTCGCTGGCGCTGCCAACAAGCTCGCCGCCACGATCTACCGACACCGGCATCGCGCCCGGCGTCAGTTCCATCACAAACATGCCGAGGCAAGTCGTATTGGCACCAGGCTTCGCGCGCCGCAATTGAAACGCCACACTGGAGCGATCCGGGGAAAGCGCGAGGATCGGCAGCGTGACCTCTACCGCATAACGCGGGCCGATGTCACGCAGGCTAACCAGGTCTTCCGCAACGAAATCCCGCGTCGACGAGATGACCCGCGCGGCCGGTGGCACGAGGTCGGCGCAAGACTCCGCCTGCGCGTTTGGCGCATCCCACCCCAAGCCGCAGGCGGCCAGGAGCAGCACCAGGCCGCAGCGACGCAGAGCGCTCACCACGATTTGACGACCGAAGCGCTGATGAACCGCCCGATGATCGAGCTGTTGGTGCTATCGAAATTGAGGCCGGTGAAGTACGGCACCTGCGCGCTGGCGGGCGGATCGCGGTCGAACAGGTTCGAGCCGGAAAGGGCAAGCCTCAACCCCCTCGCGAAGCCCTGGGCCCGCGAGAGGTCATAAGAAACACTGGCATCGAGTGTCGTCCAGGAAGCGATATGCCCGCTCGGCAACACATTCGTATCGTCCTCGGACGCAATGTAGTTGATCGTGCCCGTCGCCGAGAAATCGCCGCGGCGCCAGGTCACGCCACCGCGTGCCTTGAAGCCGGGCGGATTGAAGATGGTGCCGGAAAGTCTCGAGCTCGGCGCGGTACTGATGCTCCGCTGATCGAACTTCAGCCAGCTCCCGTTTGCGAATAGATCGAGCTGGCTTTGCGAGAGGCTCAACGTCTGCCGATACGAAACGTCCACGCCACTCACGTTCTGCGAAGTCGCATTCGCGTACTTGTCCTGTAGAACCGCCACGACATCGGCCGGGTCGTACGGCGACGTGGTCGAGTTCAGGAAGGTCGGTGCCGCCGCAACCAGCGCCTGCTGTTCCGCCGCGCTCGGCGACATCCGCACGAACGGCACATAGAGCGGATTGCTCAGGCCGGTGGCGAGATTGCTGATGGGCTGAATGACCCGGTCCGTGTAATCGATGTGAAAATAGGTGACGGAGAGCTTGGCGCTTTCCGCAAAGGCCGGCGTGAAATCCGCGCCAATGGTTCTCGACTTCGAAGTCTCCGGCCGCAGGTCGGGATTTCCGCCCCACGTGACCATCGCGTTGCCCGCACCGGGATATCCGAGCCACACCGCCGGGTACAGGTAAAGCATCGCCGGCTGACTGGTCTGGCTGAACGACGGTGCCTTGAAGGATTTGCCCCAGGTTCCGCGCAACGCCAGCGTCGGGATGGGCACGTATCGCAGGCCGATCTTGGGGTTCGTGCTGGACCCGAAATCACTGTAGTGCTCGGTTCTCGCCGCAAGACTCAACTCGAGCTCCTGCAAGCCGATGCGCGCGTCCGATACGCGTACGAGCGGCACGATCGCTTCGCCATAGATGTACGAAACGTCACGCGAGCTCTCGTAGAACGAGCCGTTCGCGACATCCGCGGGCTGGCCGTTGCGATAGCCTTCGTTTCGATACCCCCCGCCGAGCGCCACCTTCAGTGCACCGGTCGGAAGTTCGAAGAGATCGCCATCTGCCGTAGCTTCCCCATACTTCACATCGTTGCGGTAACGGACAGTCGATGCGTAGTTGGAGGCCGGTATCCGCAAGCGCGAGTTGTTGTGGCTTCCCGAGGCGACACCCGTGACGTGCAATTTCCACGTGCCTGGCAGATCGAAATCGACACTGGCGGCAGCACTATAAGCAGGCGTATCGACAGATTCGAGCGTCGTAGAGGTAGCGGTAGTGATCTGTCCGACGCTGTCGCTCTTTCTGTCGCTCAGCAACGCATCGAAGGATGCGCGAATACCGTCGGTCAGGTTTGCGCCGGCGTTCAGGAACAGCGACCTCCGCTCCTGCGGATGCAGCAGGGTTTCGTTCGGGGGAGCCTGAGCGGTGAAATCCCGCTGCGAGGCGTTGATCTCATCCTGCTTCGAATACTCGAAGTTGAGCAGCGCATGCCATCGCTCGCGGGATATGCCTCCCAGTGCGCTGTAGGTCTGTTCGGTTCCGCCGCCCTGGGTGGCGCTGCCGATCCGGGCACCGGTTTCGACGCCGGAAAAATCCTGGCGCAGAACGAAGTTGACGACACCGGCCACTGCATCCGCGCCATAGAGCGCCGACGCACCATCCGGCACAATCTCGATTCGCTGGATGGCGCCCAGGGGAATTCCGGAAATATCGCTGCCCTGAAAGAACGTGTCGCCCGCCAGGCGATGTCCGTTCAACAGCACGAGCGTGGCATCGCTCCCGAGGCCGCGCAGGTTGACCGTCGATGCATTCGAGCCGTTCTGATTGGCGAGGTTGCCGCTATCGGCGCCGAGCACACCGGGATTCTGGCCGCCGGAAAAATTCTCCGGCAGGCTTCGAATCACGTCCCCGACCTGGGAATAACCCGTCCGGTCGATATCGACCCGGCCGAGCACATGCAGCGGCGAAGTCGAATTGGCTCCGTGGATTCGAGAGCCGGTCACCACCACCTCGTTCACCTTGAACGAGGCTTCGTCGTCGGCACCGGCCACCACGATGGTGAACGTCTTGTCGTCGACGTGACGAAAAGTGAGCCCGCTGTCCTTCAGCAACTCCTTCAGCGCCTCTTCCGTGCTCACCTGGCCCTTGACGGCGGGGGCATTGCGGCCGGCGACCAGCTTCGGCTCGAAGAAGACATTGAGGCTCGTCTGGCGCGCCAGCGCCCTCAATGAATCGATCAGAGGCTGCGCCGGAAAGTCGAAGCTCGTGAGAGCTTCGGCGCGTGTTGGCGGAGAGGCAATTCCAAACGTAAGCAAAAGTGCTGCCAGGACTGGCAACCGGCGGGACGTGCTGTGCATCGATGACCCCTGCAGGAGCAGTCCGTTGCTGTGTGTTCGTAATCTCGACACAGTAATAGACCCAGCAGGACTGTGAACCCACATCCCCGCGCGCCATTTTGCGTGCGCAGGGAACGCGGGTGTCTATCGGCTCTTCGTGCTCGAGCCTTCCGGGGGCACACCGACGATCACGATCTCGTCCGCTCGCTCGATCACTCTCAGCCCGTAGGTCGATGCGACGGCGCGCGCGAAGCTCGCGGAGTCGCCCATGCGGAAGAAGCCACCAACACGCACGCCGGCGGCCTCTGGGCTCTCGACGATCAACTTCACCTTGCTGTACCGGTTCATCTCGATGACGGCGTTGGCCAACGGCATGTCGTCCAGAGCGACCTGCCCCTGCTTCCAGGCAAGCACCTTGTCCAGTTGCGGGCGATCGAGCCGCGGCTCTTCCGCAGTCAAGGTGAGACGCTGACCGGGAGAGAGGGTTCGCGCCGCTGCGTCAAGCGTCGGAGGCCCCTGTCGAGGGGTGTCTCTACTGCTCTGCTCAACCGCATGCGGCATCGTAACCAACGACGAAACCGACACCTTGCCTTCCATCAGCGTTACGCTCAGTTTGCGGGGCTCCCGACGCACGACGAAGGTTGTGCCAAGCGCGGTAATCGCTTGATCGCCCGCGATCACGACGAACGGTTCGTCGGGTCGGTGCGCGACTTCGAAGAGAGCCTCACCACTCTTCAGCTCAACGCGACGCGCGCGCTTCTCATATCGCACGACCACCCGTGTATCCGTGTTGAGATAGATTCGGGTTCCATCCACGAGCGTCAGCATCCTCTGCTCCCCCACGTCGGTTCCAACGCCCGCGTCTCTCGTGTGGAAGAACATACCCATCGCGGCAAAGGCGAGGACAGCCGCCATGGCCACGGCCACATTCCGCCATCCACGGCTCGCAGTCTTGTCAGAAGCGCGCCAGTGTTCGGGCAGCGTGCGTGTGCGCAGTCGCTCTACTACTTCGAGGCGGCTGGTCAGCAATTCGAACGCCTGTGTGTGATGCGTGCTCGAAGCCAGCCAGCGGCGAAATCCGTCCTCCACATCGGGTGCGCGATTCGGGCCGCGCAGCCGAGCGAGCCAGGCCGCGGCTTCTGCCCGAATTTCGAGTGACGAGGACGCATCGTGCGATGTCCTATCGCTCATCTCGCAACTCCTGCGACAACGCGAGCATCGCGCGCGCCACGTGTTTTTCGATGGCGCTGACGCTTATGCCCAGCTGCGCGGCGATCTGCGGGTAGCTGTAACCGTCAATGTAGTGCAGAAGAAATACTTCTCGAGTTCGTGAGGCCATGGACTCGATCAGGGCGCTCACCTGGCCGAGAATCTCTTCCGCGGCGATTTCTTCCTCGGGCGCCGGCGCGAGGCCCAGCAGGAGCGCGGGCTCACGCGCCGCTTCATCCAGCGGCAGGTGGTCGCGTCGGCGTGTGCGCACGTTCGAGGAAACATTGAGCGCTGTCCGCACGAGAAACGCTTCAGAGTTGCGTACCTCACCGCCCTGGTTGCAGTACGCCTGCATTCGCAGGAACGCGTCCTGGATGACATCCTCGGCGTCATGGCGCTTCCAGCCGCGGCGCTCCAGTACCTGGTGCAGGCGGCGGATGTTGTTCTTGACCCAGTCCATTGATGGAACGATGCCATCGGGCGACCAGCGAGGCTAGGGGAAGCAAAATATTTCGATGGCGGCGCCTGGAATTGCGCTCTGCGGGTGTGGGTTTTGACACGACAGGTGTCTATTGGCTTTTCTGCCCGCAGCATCATTTCCCCTGGGGCGAGTGCACTGATGACTTCGCTCGAGCAGATGGGGAACTCCGCCGCTCTCCGTTCGACCGATGTGCCCGCGCCGCTCACGAGCGCGCCGGTCGTCTTCGGGAATGCTTGCGAATCGACGGTGGGCGAGCCGGGGCCCTTCGACGCGCCCGACAACACGCGTTCGATGCGGGCGATCCGATATGGTCGGCCGTGGTGATGTATGGCTGCCCGAGAAACCGGCTGCGCGCTCCGCGTCAGCCCGCGACATGATCCCGCTCGCCTACCCGAATCGGAAGCTCAGGCAACCGCCCTCGCCTCGTTCAACGCGTCCCGCTGCCAGCGGCGCCAGGAAGCGTGCTCGACGCAAGGCGTTAGATGACTTCTGAATTGTTTGCCTGGGTGTGGCTGCCTGGACGTGACGATTGTCACTGGCGCCCCTTGCCCAGCGGCTGCGACATTCAGCAGATGAAGTACCTGCCGCTCGTCTGGGCAGCGTTCCGGCGTCATGCGACCGAAACGCTGCTCACGCGCCTCATTCTCACCATCGCCTTCACGCTTGGGGTTTTCATCAGGAGCCCTCAATGGATGTCGGTGTTTCGATGATCGACCAGGCGAGCATCGCCGCGCTACGACTTAGACGGGCCGCGCTGTAGCGGCGAGATCTGCCAGTGCGAGCGTGACCCGCACGACGCCGTCGCGCGTCGTCTCCGCATGAAAGCCATGCGCTGCTGCCAATTGCAGCATCCGGACATTCGTAGCAAGCACGTCTCCCGCAATACTCTGGAGTCCGCGCTCCCGGCAGTAACGAATGATCTTCTCCATCAACCGTGATCCGAGACCATGGCCTTTGACATCGGAGCGCACCAGCACCGCGAACTCTGCGCTCACATTGTCAGGATCCGCCTGCGCGCGGACCACGCCGAGCGTTTCGGTTTCGCCATGCTCGTCGGTCGCCACCGCGATGAAAGCCATCGCCCTTTCATAATCGAGCTGCGTGAGATACGCGAGCTCGCTGGGAGGCAGTGCCTTCACTGCCCGGAAGAACCGCGCTTGCATGTCCTCCGCCGAGATGTGAGCGATGAACTCCCTGTGCTGAGGCGCGTCTTCGGGGCGCAACGGACGGATCAACAGGCTCTGTCCGTCGAAGTCGACAGTTTCCTCCAGCTCCTTCGGATACGGACGGATCGCGAGACGATCCGCCGCCGCGATCTGCGTCGGCACAACGCGCATGCGGGCATCGAGTGCGATAACCCCATCGCGACCCGCCAGCAGCGGGTTGATGTCGATCTCCGCAAGCTCGCCGATGTCCACTGCGAGCTGCGACACCTGCACGAGCACGCGCTGAAGCGCATGCATGTCGACCGGCGGAACGTTGCGAAAACCCTGGAGTATCCGCTTAACGCGGGTTTGCGAGATGAGCTCCGCCGCCAGCACCGTATTGAGCGGCGGAAAACCGATCGCCTTGTCCGGCAGCACCTCGACATCCACGCCGCCCTTGCCGAAAAGAATCACCGGACCGAAAGTCGGATCGGTGGTGACTCCCACGATCAACTCGTGCGCGAGCGGCCAGATCACCATCGACTGAACCGTGAAGCCCTCGATTCGCGCGTCAGGACATCGTTCTTTGCAACGCTCCAGCATCGCGCGTGCGGCGGCCACGAGTGCGGCGTCGCTTGCGAGATTCAAAGCAACACCGCCTACGTCCGACTTGTGCGAGATCTCGGGCGACAGGATCTTGAGCGCAACGGGGTAGCCGATCTCGCGTGCGGCGACCAGAGCCTCGTCCACGCCCGCGACCGCGCGAGTCGCAACGACTGGAATGGCGTACGCCGCGAGAACTTGCTTGGCTTCCAGCTCAGTCAGGAGCGAGCGGCCCGTGCGCAGCGCCGCGGCGATAATCGACTGTACCTCCGCCGTCCGAGGCACGAAGGACTCCGGAATCGAGGACGGCGTCTCCATCAGCTGCCGTTGATTGCGGTTGTGGCGGACGGCATGCATAAATGCGCTCACCGCTTCCTCGGGGGTCGAATAGGTCGGAATGCCGCTTCGCTTGAAGAGCTCCCTGCCTTCCCGAACGACCTCTCCACCCATCCAGCAGGTCAAAACAGGACGTGCGCTGCCGACGATCGTGTCCGAGGTCACGCGCGCAATCTCGGTCGCCGGCACGATCGCGGTCGGCGCGTGAATGAGCAGCGCTGCGTCGACCGATGGGTCGGCGAGCACGACCTCGAGCGCGCCGGCATAGCGAGCGGCGGGGGCGTCGCCCACGATGTCCACCGGATTGCCATGCGACCAGTTGGGAGGCAACAGAGCATCGAGTCGCTGCACCGTGGCTTCACTCAGCGACGCGAGCGATCCACCACCCGAGATGAGCGCATCCGTCGCCATGACGGCCGGGCCGCCGCCATTGCTCACGATGGCGAGGCGTTCCCCCGTCAGCGGCCTCAGGCGCGCAAGCGTTTCCGCCGCATCGAACAACTCGCGCGTCGTGTCGACGCGCAGGATACCCGCACGTCGAAAGGCCGCGTCATACACATCATCGGCGCCCGCGAGCGCACCCGTGTGAGACGCGGCGGCCTTCGCGCCTTCGGCATATCTTCCCGCTTTCACGACGATCACGGGCTTGTTGCGAGCCGCGGCACGCGCGGCCGACATGAACTTGCGGGCGCCGCTGATGGCTTCGACGTAGAGAAGGATCGCGCGCGTGTGCGGGTCCTGACACAAGTAGTCGAGCAGGTCGCCGAAATCGACGTCCGCACAGTTGCCCAGAGAAACGAGACAGGAGAAGCCGATATTCGCCGACCGCGCCCAGTCGAGCATCGCGGTCGCGAGCGCGCCGGATTGAGCGATGAAGGCAAGATTGCCGGGCAATGCGGGCGCGTGCGCGAAGCTCGCATTCAAGCCGATGCGGGGCTGCAGGAGACCCAGGCAATTGGGTCCGAGGATTCGCAGCGTGCAGGGCTTTGCCGCGGCGAGCATGGCCTGCGCAAGCGTGCCGCCGCCCGGTGCGGCGGCTTCCAGGCCGGCCGTGATCACGATCGCCGCACGGGTGCCTCGCGCACCCAACTCGGAAATGATCCCCGGCACCGTTTGCGCCGGCGTACAGATCACGGCGAGATCGGGCGGTTCCGGAAGATCGGCAACCTTCGCGTAGGCCTGCTTTCCCGCAAGCAACTGCTGACGCGGATTGACCGCCCACACCGGACCATCGAAGCCGCCGCTGACGAGATTGCGCATCACCGTGGCACCGACGCTGCCCGGCCGGTCCGATGCGCCGATCAATGCGACCGAGCGAGGCGCGAGCAAATATTCGAGATTGCGACTGCTCATAAGCCCTCCACCGCGGTCCGCAGCTTGCCAGCGAGCGCCGCATTATCCTGAGTATGCACGTGCGGGTCGTACTTCGCGCCCTGCATCGGACGCCGTGCGGGAGAGACAGCGAACGGGAGGGCGTTAATCTCGTCGACCACGGGGAACTCCGCGGCCGGCAAAGTGGACAGCGTGAAGCGGCTCCTGCCGGTCTCGCGCAGCGAGCGCCACCAGGCACTGATGGTCACCGACGCTCGCATGGGTCACTGCCAGAACGAGATCATCGTGCCGAGATTGGCCGCCTCCGCCCGTTCGTAAACGAGTGCGCTGGCAGCGACGTCTTGAAGCGCCGTTCCGGTGGAGTCGAACAGTGTGATTTCCTCTTCGTCTCGCCGGCCGGGCACATTTCCCACGATCAGGCTGCCGAGCGTGCCGCCCGCGCGCTCTCGCGTGATGAGGCTGCGCGCGAAAGCGTGCTGCAACTCACCCACCCGAAGGCATTGCTCGACGAGATCGCAGTAGACGGTCGAATTCGCCACAAGCTCGGGTTCCAGCTCCTGTTTGCCCGGCCCATCGGCACCCACGGCGGCGATGAACGTGCCACCTCGCACATGTGCGCGCCCGAGGAACCAATCTTTTGACCGGCTGTACGTTGCCGGCGAATCCGGCGGCGGCGTGCTGGCGAGCTGGATGATCGGCAAGACGCGGCGTTTTGCCGCAGCCGGCATCATCTACCCCATCACGGATTGGAGCAGCATGGCGTTGACCGTCGACCGGCCGGATTACTACCCGTTTTACTGGATGGGCGGCCTTCCCTGGGAGCCCGACATGCATGCGCACTACTGGGCGCGTTCGCCACTCTCCATCGTTGGAGACGTTGAGACGCCGGCGCTTCTGGTCTGTGGCGAGAAAGACTGGCGCACGCCGATCGCGCAATCCGAGATGTATTTCAGCGCATTGAAGTTGCGCGGAGTCGATGTGCTCGTTCCGGAACCTGCCGGAGGCATCGCACGCGTGGTGGCCGGGCTCGGCAACGCGCGGGAGCTCGACCCGCTCGACGTCGCGCAACTCTCGGCGTCGCTGCCACCAGGTGACTACACATTCGACGCATTGCCTGCAGTGCTCGATGTGGGCCTCGTGCGTTTCGCCTGGCTGCTGGGTACATACCGCTTCGACCGCTACCGCTCGGGACGGGCGCCGCTGAATCCTCCACGCCTGGTCTTCGACGGCCCGGAATCCGGAGTGCTTCATGCCGCGCAGGCCGCGGAGATTGCGTTCGCGGGCACCCGGCTCGCGCTCGACCTGATCAACACTCCGGCCGCGGATTGTGGACCGCGGGAAATCGAAGCGATCGTTCATGGCATGGCCGCGGCGAGCGGTGCTCGCACGCGCGTCACCCACGAGCCCGCCGAACTAGCCACATCGTTTCCCCTGGTTCACGCCGTCGGGCGCGCGTCCGAGCGCGCGCCGCGAGTCATCGAATTGTTCTGGGGCGACGAGGCGGCGCCTCGCCTCACGCTCGTCGGCAAAGGGGTCTGTTTCGACACGGGCGGACTTGCGTTGAAACCGCTGGATCGCATGCGTCACATGAAGAAAGACATGGCGGGCGCAGCGCATGTTCTGGCGCTTGCGCACATGATCATCTCGACGCAATTGCCGGTGCGCCTGCGTTCGGCGCTGGCTTTCCCCTGGAATCGCCGATCTCGCCAATCATCGTCCGGACATCGCAGGCGGTGAGCCCATTTACGCGGCGCTGTTCCTGGAGCGATTCGTTGGGACCGCGATACCATGGGTGCACTTCGACATCTTCGCGTGGTCCGCCGAGGCGCGGCCTGGCCGAGCCGCTGGCGGCGCGGTTCAGGGAGTGAGGGCGCTGTTCGAGACCTTGAGACTGCGATATGGCACCGCTGGCGGCAGCGCCTCAAACGTGTCTTCGCCATCGATATCGCGCACTGTCGGTGCTGCGGCGGCGCGTTCCGGGTGATACCGTTGCTTCAACGGAGTTGAGCGATGAGGAATCGTGGCCTTTAGCAAAGTTCTCGCTGGCAAGGCGGTAGGTGGCCCCGTCTCGGCCCGACTCACAGTCGATGGCCGCGACTACATCAATTTCTACGGTTCCGGGTACCTTGCCCTGTCCCGCGTGCCCGAGATTCGGGGCGCTGTCGCGCGAGCGCTCGCGCAAGACATCCCCTTCGCTCGACAGTTGCCGCCCAGTCACGGTGGCGCGGATCCAACCTTTGATGCCGTCGAGCGTGCGGCCGCGCAAGCGTGCGGAACCGAGGCCAGCGTCTACTTCGCGTCCGGATACCTGATCGGGATGGTCGGGCTGGCCAGCCTCGAGCGGCCATGCGACCTGATCGTGATCGATGAGCTGGCGCACTACTGCCTCAACGACGCCGCGAAACTGACCGGGAAGCCGGTCTTCACCTTCGCTCACTGCGATCTCGAATCCCTGCGCGCGCTCCTGAAGCAGCGCGTGCCGGCCACACATCGTCCGCTGCTGATCACCGACGGCGCATTTGCGACGACCGGCCGCATTGCGCCGCTGGCGGACTATGCCGCGATACTGGCCGAGTACGATGGGTGGATGTTTGTGGACGAATCGCATGCTTTCGGAGTGGTCGGCGAGCACGGTCGGGGCGCCGCCGAGCATTGCGGCGTTGAGCATCTCGCATCGATCGGGGACGACATTGAACAAGGCCTACTGCGCGCAAGGGGCGGTCGTCGCGTGCACCGGGGCCGCGGCGACGCGCGTGCGAACCGTGCCGCCGCTCGGCGCGAGCTCCGCCGGCTCACCCCTATCGGCCACCGCGGCTGCGGCAAGCCTTGCTTACGTCGCCGATCGGCCGGGCCTGCGCAAAACGCTGCGCGACACCGCCGACTACCTGCGGATCAGGTTGCGCAACATTGGCCTGGACCCGAGCGAATCTCCCGCTCCGATTGTCACTTTCAAGAGCGGCACGTTCGCCGACATGCACGCGTTACAGCGTCGCGCGTTCGAACGCGGTATCTATCTCCATCACTCTACTTACATCGGCGCTGGCCCGGAGGGCGTGATCCGCTGCGCCATCTTTCGGGATCACTCGCGCCAGGACATGGACGAGCTCATCGACGCATTGGGCTAAGCAGTGTTCGCATCGTGGCATCGCGCGTGGCCCGTCCAGTTGTCGATGTCGAGATCGAACGTCGGGTCCGTGAGGGAGAAACCGAATACGCGGCCGAGAAATGCCAACTGCGCTCCTATCGCACGTCGTAACGCGTACGCACCGCGGAAGCCATGCCCTTCGCCATCAAAGAGCAGATACGCGACCGGTGCGCCATTTGCTCGCAGACCCCGGACGATGCCCTCCGCCTGATCGGGAGACACGATGCGATCGTCGGCGCCTTGAATCATCAGCAATGGCACCCGGATTCGGTCGATCGCACCGAGCGGCGAGCGCGCCGCGTATCGCTCAGCCGCCTCCGGCAGCGGGCCCACCAGAGTGTCGAAGTAGCGGCTCTCGAACTTGTGCGTGCCCGCCACCAGAGTCGCAATATCGCTGACGCCGCAAATGCTGATGCCAGCCGCGAACACTGCGGGGTGGAACGCCAGACTCGCCATGACGACGAATCCGCCAGCGCTCGCGCCGGTCACCGCCATACGCTGTCTGTCAACGAGCCCCCCGCTCGGCACAGGCGCAGGCTGCGGTCACAACATCGAGAATGTCGAGATCACCCCAACGCCCATTGAGGCGTTTGCGATACGCGGTGCCGTAGCCTGTTGAGCCCGAGTAGTTCACGTCCAGCACGGCCACGCCGCGCGACGTCCAGAACTGGCAAAACTCACCCAGGCGCGGATCGCGATGCGCCGTCGGACCGCCGTGTGCGCGCACCAACACAGGGGGCCTGGCATGCGATGGCCCCTCGAAGTCGGGGTTCGTCGGCGGGTAGAACCAGGCGTGTACAGGCTGGTCATCGGTGCCGCAGCAGATAAACGGTACCGCGTGTGAGACGTAGCGCGGATCGATGTCCACGCCTGGCGCGCGATGCAGTTCGCGACAGACGCCGGTGATCGGGTCCAGGGTCGCGACCGCGATCCGCGTTGTAGCCGTGGAGCCAAGGAACACCACCAGATCGCCCCAGGCTTCGATGTGATCGATGCCGACATAGGGCGAGGCCAACTCACGCCAGCACGTCGGTGCGTCGCTCGCATCCCGCTCCAGCACTGCCAATGTGTCGCACGCGTTGCGCGTGAGCACCGCCACGATGGCACCGTTCGGCAACTCGGCGTAGGCGCGGCTACCCAGCAGCCAGGGGGCCTTGCCAATATCGGCCTCGACGGGCGCCAGCGGGCGGATGACGCCGCTCTCCGCATCGGCTTCGTACAGGTTCCACCAGCCCGATCGATCACTGATGAAGCGCAACCGTCCATCGGCAGTCCAGCTCGGCTGCATCACAGCTTCACCGGCGCTTTCGGGCACCAGAATGCGCACTACGCTCAGGCCGCCGTCGGCTGCGATTCTTGCCACGTGCAGCGCTGTCGCGTCCCACGGCATGTGTGCGTGATTCCAACTCACAAACGCGAGGTAGCGACCGTCGGGCGAGACGCTTGGCGCACTCACAAAGTCCGCCCCGGACCACAGCACCCGGCCGGAACCGTTCGGCGTCGTCGGAACCTCCACGATTGTGTTGACCACGCGCTTCGAATCGGAGCCTGCCGAGTGGTCCTCGCGCACGCAAATGAGCCGCCGACGGTGTCGGTCGTGCGTGAAGTCAGCGTGGCGCCAAGCGCCGGCGGGGGGTAAGTGCCTGTGGTGCGGTGTCGCCGTGCTGTACGTAGACACGCCCGTCGGTAACGTGTGTGAAGTAAAGCGTGCTGCCGGCCACCAAACACGAGCCACCTCCGTATTCGTGTACACGCGTGCGCACGTCGAATCCCGGCGGGGTGAGCACTCGCGCTCGACCCTGAGGCGCAAGCTGCAGCACCACGGATCGACCACCTTCGTGCGGGCGCGCCTCCGTAACAAACACCGCCTCGCCGTCGACGCGCAGATCCCATAACGGCAGGAAGACCGACGCGGCGGCGACCTGCTCGAGCCCGATCGGCGCGTGCCAACTGCCGTATGGCGCCACGGTTCTGGCAAGACTCGATACAGCGTCGCCCGGTGAAGTCACGGCAAGCCTTCCGCGCTGCCAACCCATGTCGACACACGCTCACCGCTTACCAATGTGGCGATGATGGCACCGCGCAGGCCATGATGAACCGTCATCTCCAGGCCCAGTGCTGCGTACAGGGCACTGAGCACGTGCGGCCTCGGATGGGTGACAACCATTGACTGCAGTTGCACGCCGCGCGTGGCCGTCAGGCTGGGGTGTGGCGTGTCGAGCCAGTCGATGACGAAGGGAACCAGACCTTTGAACTCCGCTGAGACCAGATACAGGATTCGCCAGCGGAGCAGAACGCCTGTCGGGTCGCGCCGCGAACCTGCCACCGGGCCCCTTACCTCGAGGCCCTGTGCTCGCGCCATCTCAGCAAGTGCGTCGATGTCGTTCGTGACAACCGCGAAAGTGCAGATGTCCGGGCCGGACCGTGATGCCGCACGCAAAGCCATCGGACCCTGATGCGTTGCTGCCGGATCAGGCCCAAGCAACTCGAGGTACTGGCCCGCGCCTAGCGAAAGCAACACATTGCAAGTGCCAAGGTCCGGGTGCGAACCGCCCGCGGTGGGTGTGATTCCCAGTGCGGTGCCAAGCACGGCGCTGCCGATCCGCACGTCCGGCACCGTGCATACGAGGTGGTCGAGAGTCAGGTGTGCGTTCAAATTCCGCCCTTCCATTCGCCGTTCTTATCGCCGTCGTCAGTTGACCAATAGGATATCCGCAACCCGAAATAAATGTACATTTCGCCTTTCATGAAGCAATTTCACCTCAAGACGCGTCATCATTTAGTTTACACCAAGTCAACTTATAGGCACGCTGCGCTCCCCTGCCGTTGCCAACGAACCGAATCGGAGTTGCCGCCATGACCAGACGCCCTCGCCAGCCGCGCCCAAACATGCCCCGCTTCGGGCAGTCCGTGGCGGCCCGCTCCAGAGCGCCCACGTCTCTTGCCCTGCTGCTGAGTGTTCCAGCCTTCGCGCCGGTGCCGGCGCTCGCAGCCGATCAGGGCGAAGAGACAGTCGTCGTCACGGCGACCAAGCGCGCGCAGAACGCGCAGGATGTGCCCTTGTCGTTGACCGCGATCACCGGTGACGAACTGGATCGCAAGGGCCTGCGGCGCTGGGAAGATGCGCTGGAAGGCGAGCCGAGCATCGTCGTCACCCCTTCCGGCAATTCATCCATCGGCAGCAACATCGCCATCCGCGGCGTTTCAGACGGGGCCGACGGCGGACTTACGCAATCCGCCGTGGCGATGTATATCGACGAAATGCCGGTGACCGTGGCCCAGTCCACAGGCAATCCGAGCCTCCTGCTGTACGACATCGACAAGATCACGGTCATCCGCGGGCCGCGCAGCACACTCTATGGATCCTCATCGCTGGGTGGCACGGTGAAGATCGAGACGCTCAATCCAAGCCTGAGCGACACGAAAGGTTTCGCGCACGTAGGGTATGGCCGCCCGTCATCGTCCGACTCATCCAACACCGATCTGGCTGCGAGCCTCTCGACGCCGATTGCCGCCGATGTGGCGGCAATCGGCGTGACGGCCTACCGGGTGGAGAACGGGGGAGTGATCGACAGCCCCACCCTGGGCAAGGACGTTGACGGCACGACGACCAAGGGCGCCCGCATCGCGTTATTCGCCAAGCCCGCCGCGGGCCTGAGCATCAACGCGAAGCTCTACGCGCAGGACTACGACAATCGCGCAAGCTCGGCGATCGACCCTCGCAAAGGCGGCGAACTGGTGGCGCCGCCAACCGCCGTTCTCGAGGCCGGCACCGACAGGTTTCGCGGCGCGACCGTGACGATTCGGTACACGACCGACTCCTTCGAGTTCGTATCCGCCACCACACGTTTCGACAAGACCCTGACGTACACCTCCGATCTGACGTCGCGCTTCGGCCCCATCCTCACTGCCTTCGGTGTTCCCACAGGCACTCCAATCGTGGTCGAGGGCTCGTTTGCCTCGAAAGTGACCTCGCAGGAATTGCGGCTCGTCTCGAGCGAAACCCGAACGGGTCCGTTCTGGAGCGCAGGCCTGTTCTACTCCGACGAGTCAACCGACAACGATGCGAGCACACCGTCGCCCGTCGGTGAAGTGTTCGGCTCGTTGTCCACCTTCAATCACAAGCAGGCGGCCGCGTTCGGTGAGGGAGGCTTCAAGTTCGCCCATGGCCTGGAGTTGGGCGGCGGCCTGCGCATCACGGAGTACAAATCGGCGGATGAGATCAATCTCCTGGGCCTGTTCGCGGTGCCGGGCACCCGAAACGTGAACTCCACGGAGAAACCCGTGACGCCATACCTGTCGGCCGCCTATCACATCGATCGTCAGCTTCTCTATGTGCAGGCCTCGAAGGGGTCTCGCCCGGGCAAAGGCAATTTCCCGGTCATTCCGGTGCCCGGCTATGACGTGCCGGGCTATGCATCCGCGGACAGCCTATGGACCTACGAAGCAGGCGCCAAGACGTCCTGGATGGACAACCGCGTCACCGCCAATCTGGCGATCTACTACACCGACTGGAAGAACGCCCAACTCACATTGACGCTACCCACGAGCTTCACCTACATCAACAGCATCGGGTCGCTGAACCCTGGCGCCGGTGTCGCCGTCAAGGGCATCGACTTCGAACTGGCCGCACGGCCCGCGCCCGGCCTGCGATTGAGCGCGGCACTGGGGTACGTCGACTCCACCTTCACCAAGGACATCACCGCGCTCGATCCCACAGGTGCGGTGGTGACGGAGGGATCACGCCTCGCTGGAATTCCCAGGCTCACCGCCAACTCATCACTGCGTTACGACTTCGCCCTGGTCGGTCGGCCGAGCACCTTCGACGCGACGGTGCGGCATGTCGGGTCGTACTACAGCGACTACAACAGCGCCACGAAGCAGCTGATCGGCAAACGCACGACTCTGGATCTGCGACTCGGAACGAGATTCGCCGAAAACATCGACCTCGCCCTGTATATGAACAATGCGACCAATGAGCACCCGTTCGTGACCCAGACCCTGACCCTGCGACCGCGCACGGCCGGCATTGCGGGCACCTACACGTTCTGATCACCCCGCTCTCACAACGATCCGGCGCCTGCGGCGTTATTAGTCGAGCAGGCGCAAGGTGATGACGCGATAATGCTGACGCAAATGCCCAATCAGCGACCATCGAAGACCAGCACCAGACCCGCGGCGTCCAGTGAGCAGGAGCGGCTGTACCAGTTGCAAGCGACACTGGCGGCACGCGTACGTTCGTTCAGATTGCAACGTCGCATGAGCGGCGTGGACCTGTCCAAGGCATCCGGCATATCCAAAGCGATGCTGTCGAAGATCGAGTCCGGCGAGCGACTGCCTTCGGTGCCGGTGCTTTCGGCACTGGCCACCGGCCTGGGCGTGGGGGTGGGAGACCTGTTCGGCGGTCCTGCCGCCGCGTTCGAACCCATCTTCACGCCGGCCGGAACGGGCCGACCGATCCCCTACGCGACCGATGACGCCATAGAGTTCACCGGGAACGCGCTCGGGTCGCTGGAGCTTGCCGGCATCGAAGTCAGCGCCATGATGTGCACGCTCGGCAAGCTGGATCGACCGTTGATGCCCGTCCAGTTCGATGGGTTCTGGATCGACCACGTCATCAGCGGCGAGATAGTCGTGCGCGTTGGCTCGCGGGACTATCGGCTGAAGACCGGCGACACTTTGACCTACCGCAGCGAAGTGCCGCACTCGGTCGTGGAGGTGCAGCCGCGAGCCCGGCTGCTGTCGATCCAGGGCCGCATCCTGGCGAGCCCCATGTATCCGCGGCCGGCGCCGCCGCCATCACCCGCCCGAAGCCGCTGAAACCGGTAACGATGCCGCTCGTGCACGAGCGGCGGTTACATCAGGCCGACGCGAGATCCTGGCGCATGGCATTGAAGGCGGCGCGAATGCGATCGAGCCCCTCGTGCCGACGCTCGGCTGTCAACACCGCTCCGCCGACGATCACTGTATCGATGGCCCGGGTTGCGGTGATCGATTGGCGCGGGTCGGCGTCCAGCAGCACCACGTCGGCGCGGGCGCCGGCTGCGAGAATGCCGGCAACGCCCTCTTCGCCATGGTAGCGCGCGGCTTCCGACGTTGACGTCGACAAGGCCTCGAGCGGCGTCATCCCGATATCGTCGACAAAGCGACGCAGCTCTTCATGAATCGAGAACCCCTCGATGACCCAGGGGTTTGGCGCATCGGTTCCCGCCAACAGCCGCACACCCTCCTCCTTCAGGATGCGCGTGACCGACACAGCGCTCGGCCAGTAGCCTCGCATGACCTCGCGTGCGTCGGACTTAGCGAGGACGGCCCATTTCGATACACCATCCGGCCGTAACCCGTGCGCCAGGATCGGCGGGTAGAACTCGATGTCTGCGATCTCATCCGGACGGAAACTGCTGTCGACCAACGCACTGATGCGATGAAGTACTGTCAGCGTTGCCTGCACCCAAGTGCCGGCCCTGGCGCTCTGCGCCGCGAGTCTGCGGATTTCGTCAAGATCGGGCTTGGTGTAGTTGCTGTACTCAGACGCATGAGCGATGCCTTGTTGCCCGCGCTCGAGCGCTCCGGCCATCGTGACGGTGCGGGGTACATGCCCCATCACTCGAAGGCCCAGCCGCTGACAGGCTTCCATCATCGCGTCGTACGCTTCGCTGGGCAACGCGCTGTAGGGTTTCATGAAATCATAGCCCGCCGCGTGAGCTTCCTCGGCGGCGCGCCGCCCCCCAGCGGCGTCCGAGACCTGATATCCAAACTCCGTCGCCTGTATCGGCGTGGGCCCGTCGACCATGGGTGAGCCCACCTGCATCGTCGGCGCGATGATGCGGCCCTCTCGCTGCCGGTCTCGGAGGTGCAGCATGTCGCGGTCGCCTGCCATCACTTCAATGCGCGTCACGCCGGCCGCCAGGTACTGGAACATCAGCAGCCCGGAAGGCAGTGCGAATCGCTCGCCGGGAAAATCAACACTGAGCCGTCGGGTGAACACATTGACCCAACTCAGGCACTGCGCGTGCGTGTGCATTTCGCCGAGGCCGGGGATCGCGAATTTGCCGGCGCCCTCCACCACCTTCGCGTTCCGGAACTGATCCGGGCTCCACTGCGCGTCGGGAATGAGCGCCTCGATTCGCCCGTTCCTGATGATGATGGCCTGAGGCTCGTCGCGTACAGATCCATCCATTGGCAGCGCCGTGACACGGCGAATCACAACGGCCTGATCCGTAGCGGGGACGTCGAAAAGATCCGCGCCTGCGCCAAGAGTGTCGTCGCAGAAGCTCGAGACCGATGCCGAGGTTCCATCCACAAAGGATGGCGCGGGCGACTGCGGCGTCTCGCCGCCGTCAACGGCGGCGGGAAACCCACCGACAAGTGAATGCAGCAGGCAACAACCGGGCTGCCGGTGCTCAGGCCGGATCGGGGTCAATCGGCGATAGCTCATGAGGCGAAACTCTCTCCAGGTGAAGCGCGCGAATCGATTCGAGACCGGAGCGGATTGCGAAGCGCCGCCCGCTCAGGCGGCGAGTATCAGTTCACGGATTGCCGCCGTCGGCAGCCAGCGTCCTTGCGTCATGACACCGGCCTGCTCGCGCAGGGCGGTGATGTCTTCGAGCGGGCTGCGATCCAGCACGAGCAGATCGGCAGCCATGCCGACGGCGAGCTGACCCCACTCATCGGACTTCCCGAGGAAGCGCGCAGGCTCCGAAGTGGCCGTCTGCAGAGCGCGGTAGGGCGACAGGCCGGCTTCCACGTAGAGCTCGAGCTCCTGCAGCAACGAGCGGCCCGGAATCAGGCCGCAACCCGGACAGTCCGTTCCGGCCATCAAGGGAGCGCCCGCGCGGTCGAGTGCAGCTAGCAACTCAAGGCGAACCGGCGCGCCCCGCGCGATCGCATCGATCTGTTCCGGCGTGAAGACGCCCGCCAGGTCCAGACGCTCGAGCATCTGCCGCATCCATGGAGGCAGCCAGGAAGTGTCGTCGCCTTGGGCCCGGTGCTTCAGGCCTGCGAGACCGCGCTCGATGCCCAGGGTCGGTACGTTCCAGACCTGCGCGCTGGCCGTGCGCTCAGCCACTTCGCGCACGCGCGCGGGCGTCGTGTGCAGCCAACCGACGAAGCGCGCACCCGGAAACTCCGGACCGCGAACGTCGAGCGCGAAATCATACGAGCGGAAGTGCTCGATCGAGTCCTGCCCGGCTTCGAGCGCGCCGGACAGTCCCTTGCTGAAGGCCACGTGCCCCACCACCTGCAGCCCGACTTCTCTGCAGGTTCGAACGATCTCGTCGTAGATGCCCGCGTCGAGCTGGTTGTAAACCTTGATGCAGTCGTACCCGGCGTCGCGGTGCCGTAGCACCGCCGCGCGCGCCTCGCCTGGTGTCTTGACCAACTCTCCGGAGTCTTCCATGCCGGGAAGCGTGAAAGAGGTTTCGAGGAGCGGACCTGCGGTGAAGATACGCGGCCCCACCACGTCGCCGCTGCGCACGAGCGACCTCAGCCGCAGATGGAAGGGCGTACCAGCCATGTTTCTCACGGTGGTCACGCCACCGGCGAGGACCACCGCCAGATACTGCCGAGCCATGGCCAGCGCGCCAAGTCGATTTACCTCAGATGCTTCGTCATCCTGCGTGGGGACGATGTGGACATGCATGTCGCACAACCCGGGCATCAACGTCTTGCCCGCAACGTCGACCACGCCCACATCGGCCGGAACGCGAAGATCGCGTGTCGGGCCGATGGCACTGATGGTGCCGCCTTCGACCAGCACAGTGTGGTCGATGAGCGGCTTCGCGCTTGTCATCGTCAGCACGTGAGCGTGCGTGAATGCGATTGCCATGAGGGAGCTTGGCGAGCGAGCCACGAGGTGAATGTCGTGACACGAGTATTGCGACGAGTTTCCTTCCAGTCAACTATTATCGCGGGCTCATTCAGGTACATTTACTCTATTTGCATCGATCCCAACGCACAATATTTCACTCGCTCCGCCGGGCGCAGTAGTAGACAATCCGGCAACTTGTCTGCTCATCGCCAGATCGCGCTCGAAGATACCGATATGAATGCCGCAACCGGCAGCAATGAGATGCCTCCAGATACCGAAGCGAGAACCACATGGACGCCCGCAGCGCTGTATTCCGCTGCGGTCCTGTGCTCAGTCGTCGCGCTGGGCACCGCGGACAGCCAATTGAAGAGCTTGCTGCTGGAGCCCTTGAAGCACGACCTGCGGTTGACCGACACCCAGTTTGGCCAATTGGGCCTGGCTGCGGGCCTTTGCGCAGTGCTGGCGGCATTCCCGCTGGGATGGCTGTCGGACCGGGCGGATCGCCAGCGCGTGCTGGCGGGTTGCGTGGTGGTCTGGTCGGCCGCAACCGTTGCGGCAGGCATGGCGCAAAACTTCAATCAGCTGCTCACCGCTGGCATCGCGCTGGCACTTGGAGAAGCAGCGCTGCTACCGATGGTCTATGCCATGGTTCCCGAGCATTTCAACGAGCGCCAGCGCGCAGGCGTGAACGCCGGGCTCTACGCAGTGATCCTGCTGTCGGGAGGCATTTCACTGTCGCTGGGTGGCGCCGTGTACAGGGCGCTCGAGAGTCATCCCGTGGCGCTCCCGTACCTTCAAGACGTCGCGCCGTGGCGGACGCTGTACTTTGCATTCGGGCTCCCCGGTTTGGCGGTCGCTTTGCTGATGCTCACACATCGGCGCGGCAGCTCGAATATCGCTCCGTCGAGCGCAACCCCGCGCCCCTCTTCCCAGCCGGCTCATGTCGGCGCTGGCTTTGGCAGCTTTCTTCGCACCCATGGGTTGACCATCGTGATGACTGACATCGCGCTGTCTATTTATGCGACTGCGTGGGGTCTGCTAAGCGGCTGGTCTCCCGCCATTCTGTCCCGCAGCTTCGGACTCACCGTGGGCGATGCCGGTGTGGTCTTCGGTGCCGTGAGCATGGTTGCCAACGTCGTCGGCATTCTGGCGGGTTGGTGGGGCGCACGGCGCTGGTTGCCTCGATGGGGCACGGGCGCGCACTTGCGATTGGTGATGCTGGGTGCTTTGGCGGCCATACTCCCGATCTTTGCACTGGCTCTGGCCAACACCGCCACGCAGTACCTGGCGGGTGTCGGCATCGCTATGGCGGTCATGGGGCTGGCGACTTCCCAGGCGCCGTCCATCATGCAGGACATGGCACCGGCAGCGTATCGAAGCCGCACGATCAGCCTGTTCCCACTCATCGCGTTGCCCGTAGCGGGCCTGGGTGTTGCCGTCGGCGCCTTGTCGGATCGAATCGGCACCGCGGACAGCCTCCGAATCGCCGTCGTGAGCATGGCCATGGTCGCTATCGTGGTTGGCTTCGTGCTGCTCGCGGCCGTCCAGAAGCGCTACCGCGCGCTGGTTGTCGCCAACAAGACCCTCGACGCCTGATGCCCGATCGAGCGAGGCCTCGAACGCATCCTGCCGAGTCGGCGCGCCGTGCTCGCATCCAACACGGCCTTGCTTGAGCGCACACGGTGTACACATCAGCGAATCTGTCGTTGCTCAAGCAAGGTAAAGTGAAAGGCGTGCGTTTCGACACGCTGGAGAAGATATGCACCTATCTGCATTGTCAGCCAGGAGACATCCTCATCCATGAACCCGAGAATGCTTCGACGACACGCAAAGTGCGGCTGCTTCGTCGGGCGTGAGAGGTGCGCATGAAGCGCCCGGCCGCAGCCTGTCTCATCGTGTATTTGATATCGATCGGTGGCTGCACGACGCGCGGCGTATACGAAGCAGTCCGGCAGAACGCGCGCAACGAGTGCTTCCGAAAGGGTGTCGGACACCGATCAGGCCGATTGTCTCGCCAGGACACAACAAAGCTTCGATGAGTACAGTCGCATGCGCGAGGCCGTGATCCGCGATCGGAGCGCGGTTGATGGTGCAACCCCGTAAGTAGTGCGACCTGCTCATTTTTCGGTCACCGGAAGTTATAGTCGGCTCCCCCACACGGAGCCTGGAACTTTGCTTGAAGCGCCGAGTTCTATGATTGCGAAATCGTTGAGCGCCCCCTCGCCCGGGTGCCGAGGTGGATGGATGGCTGAGAAGTGCATGGTGTCTGTTCCGGAGCGCCCGGAGCGCGCCGATCGTTCCCGCGTCGGTAAACGCAAACACGCTCTTTACGGATTGCTTGTCACGCTCGCAGCCACTACGTGCGCAGTGCCTGCTCCTGCGGCGCCATTCGAGCTACCCCCACTGATACAGCCGGCGAGCCGGGAGCATCACGTTGGGAAGATCATCTGGATGGATCTGGTAACTCCCGACGCGGAGGCCGCCAAGCGCTTCTACGGTGGCCTGTTTGGATGGACCTTTCGCGACGTAAGCGCCCCTCTGGCGCCATACACGGTCGCGCTTCTCGACGGCGAGCCGGTCGCCGGCCTGGTGCAGCGGGCCGAGCCTCCGGGCGATCGTCATCAGCCGGCATGGCTGACCTTCATCGCCGTGAAAGATGTGGATGCGGTCACGCGTCTCGCGGTGGCGCATGGCGGGAAATTACTTTCAGCGCCCCATAGCTACCCAAAGCGTGGCAGACAAGCGGTGCTATCCGACCCTGATGGAGCGATCTTCTCCGTTCTGGCGTCCTCGAGCGGAGACCCGCCCGACGTGATGGCGGCGCCAGGAGACTGGATCTGGAGCTCTCTCATTACGCGAGATCCGGATAAGGAAGCGGCGTTCTATCAAACCCTCTTTGGCTACGAAGTATTCGATTCCGACAGCGCCGACGATGCGAACCCTCTCGTGCTGTCGACTGACGGATACGCGCGGGCGTCCGCGAACTTGCAGCCGGGCGATTCGGCCAAACGTCACCCGCATTGGCTGAACTACGTGCGTGTCACCGACGCCGCTGCGGCCGCCGCAAGGGCAACGCAACTTGGAGGGCGCGTTCTCGTCGAGCCCCGCGTCGACCCGCAAGGGGCGCGGTTGGCCGTGGTGGCCGATCCGACGGGCGCCCCCGTCGGGCTTCTCGAATGGACCGAAGATGCCAGCAAGGGGGGCGCTCCATGAGCCTCCCAATACGAAATGCGCTGCGCCTCGCAACCGCAATTGCGCTACTGGGAGCGTTGGATGGCTGCGTCGTACCCGATGGATCGACCTACGACAGCGGAGTGTCTGTCTCGTACGGAGTCGGATTCTACGAACCGTTCGGCTACGAATACGGCGGGTGGGGGCCCCGGTACTACGGCGGCCCACCCCATCGCGGTATCTCGCGTCCTCCGGTGAACCGGCCGCATCCTCCAGCGTACCGTCCGTCCCGGCCCGGCAGGCCGATGCCCTCGATCCCGAATCGGCCCCGGCCCGGGCGTCGCTGAGCCTTCGCCTGCTCGCGAGCAGCATCGAGCGCGGCACCGGTCAAACCCGATGCCGCACCAGCGAAACGTCCCAAAGAGCCGGCCTCGGGCACGACAATCGAGGAGACATGGAGGAGACAAGCGATTCTCCTGGCGGGTCTGAACGACCGAGCTGGCTGTTGCGCCGAGCGCCTCTTCGGTCCATTAGACTCCCACGCGCACCATCGCCATGATCCCATCGACTTCACAACCATGCTCAATCTGGGTTGCCGCCCAGCGAACGAAGGAAATACCGTGTCTACGCCGATAGAACGAGTGTTCGCTCTCCAGCAAGCCCATCAATGGGAGGCGAAGGCCTCTACCGCCGAGCAACGCAAAGAGAAACTGCGGAAATTGAAGTCGGCGGTGGAAGCGCACGCCGATGAAATCGTGGCGGCGGTGAAGCAGGACACCCGCAAGCCTGAACCCGAAATCCGGGTCACGGAAATCCTCGGCGTCATCGGCAACATCCAGAGGAACATCGACAATCTCGACGAGTGGATGAAACCCGTTGAAGTGGTTCCCTCCCAGAACAAGAACGACAAGGCGCGGATCGTCCCTGAGGCGCGAGGTGTGTGCCTCATCCTGGGTCCCTGGAACTTTCCACTCGGGTTGACCTTCGGTCCTCTCGCCGCGGCCATTGCGGCGGGGAATTGCTGCATGGTCAAGTTGACCGACCTTTGCCCGGCGACCGCCGGGGTCGCCGCGAAGATCATCCAACAGGCATTCGAGGAAAGAGACGTCGCCCTGTTCGAAGGCGGGGTCGATGTGGCTACCGCATTGCTCGAGCTGCCGTTCAGTCACATCTTCTTCACGGGCAGCACGCGGGTCGGAAAGCTGGTCATGGCGGCGGCCGCCAAGAACCTGGCCACCGTGACACTGGAGCTCGGAGGCAAATCCCCCGTCATCGTCGATGAGGGGGCGGATGTCACGAACGTTGCGGGCGATCTTGCGGCCGCCAAGCAGTTCAATGGCGGGCAGGCTTGCATCAGTCCCGACTATGTCTTCATCAAGGAGCGGCAGAAAGGCGCCTTCATCGAGGCGTTCCGGGCGAAGGTGAAGCAGAACCTCTACCGGGACGACGGCAGCATCAAGAAGGAAAGCATTGCCCAGATCGTCAACGAACAGAATTTCGCGCGCATCCAGAAGCTCTTCGATGACGCCGTGGCGAAAGGCGCCAAGGTCGCCGTCGGCGGCACGCTGGAGCAGTCCGACCGCACGATTCATCCGACGCTGCTCACCGATGTCACTCCGGACATGCAGATCATGCAGGAGGAAATCTTCGCGCCGATCGTGCCGGTGGTGACTTACAGGAACATCGACGAAGTCATCGCGCACATCTCGGGCCGTGCCAAACCGCTGGCGCTCTACATCTATAGCAACGACCAGAACACCATCGACAAGATACTCAGCAAAACCTCATCGGGGGGCGTGACGATCAACGGGTTCTTCTCCCATTACCTGGAAAACCAGTTGCCGTTCGGGGGTGTCAACCAAAGCGGCATGGGCAGCTATCACGGGGTCTTCGGGTTCAGGGCGTTCTCTCATGAGCGCGCTATCTACATACAGCAGGCTCGATAGCAGTCACTCTCCCGCCCGGGCGGGATCCCCGCGCCGCTGCCTTTGAAGCTCGTCGAAGACGTTCGATACCAGTACGACGTGATCGCGTTTCTCCGGCTCGGCGGAACCGCCAGCGGGAATCAGGCCCACTGCGTGCGCTCCGTCCGGGGCAAGGTCGAAGTTTCCGAGCACACCCGTGTCGGCCAGCTGATGGGTTGACCACCGATGTGGCTCTGACGCGATGAAGCGGCCGCTCTTTACTTCATAGCGTGCAACCATCAGGTCGTGCTGCTCGGTTTCGTAATACAGGAGGCCGCCCCTGCTCGACCACGCTGGGATACGCCCCCCGTGGTCGGAGACGCGGACCTGGCTGCCGTCGTCCGGGAACGCGCGCACGTAGACCTCCCAGGAATCGGATTCATTAGAGCCGTACGCGATCCACTTTTGCATGTCGTAGCCCCGGATGTCGAAATCACTCCCTGACCGCTCGCTGTAAGCGATGCGCGTGCCATCGGGTGACAGTCGGGGCCAGAGATACTGGCCCGGTACGTCCAACAGCGCAGCCGATCCATTGGAGCCATCGAGCCAACGAATCGTCGAGAGGCCGCTTCCTGGTGCCCGCTCATAGACGAGAGTGCCACTTGCGGCGATGTCGAATTGGGCATAGCCAAACTCAGGCGAGTAGTCGACGCTGCTTGCGACTGCAATCGGCGCGCCGCGTACCTCGAGTCGATCCGGGTCGAAGCGCACGGCAAAGAGCGTACCGCGATCGACATACAGGAGGGATCCGCCCCCTGCGTAGCGCCCGTAGGTTCCACCGCGCACGAGTGTCTTGCGCATGCCGCCGTCAAGTCGCGCGACATCGATGTCCGCGTCGGAAAAGCTGGCGGCCGACGCTGTGAACAACACCGCCTTGCCTCCGGGCAGGAGTTGCGGCCAACGGACGTCGCGGCCTTGACGACTGAAATCCACAAGCAGGGTTGGCGGGCCTCCCGCGCCCGGGACGCGCCACAGCTGGCCGCTCGAGTTGAGGCTCGCGACGATGTTGTCATCGCGACCCCAGCTCGCGCCCAGCAGGTCCGTCGCATCACAAAGCGTAATTGGCGAGGCCGAGCCCTGCGCGAGAACCTTCTTCAGTTTGCCGTCGACCCAGAACCCGACCCATTGACCATCGGGGGAGAAGAACGGGCCTCGGGCGCCAACGGTGCCCACGAGCGCAGTGGCGATCAGAGTGTCGAGACGACGAACATAGAGACGCTTGTCCCCGTTGGGCTCCTGGCCCAGAAATGCCAGGCGCGTGCCGTCCGGCGACAATGCGAAATTTGAACCGACATCCGAGGCCAGCGTTGCATGAGCGCCGAGGGCGACCTCCAGCCGGGTCACCGGGCGCGGCACAGAGTCCTCGCGCCGATCTTTCCAGAGGACAAGGGCGGCGGCCGCGGCAAGAACGAGAACGAGCGTTCCTGCCACGAGCGGGTGGCGGATCGCGCGGCTCGAGCGCGATCGAGACGTTGCGTGAGAGAGTGAGGCCGGTGCGCGCTCACTGAAGACGGGGACGTAGCTTCCCTTGGGGAGCTCGATAACGACGCTGTCGCCTGCGCCTTCCGTGGCGAAGTAGAGCTCGAGACGCCTGCGAAGCCGCGACGCTTCCACTCGTGCGATGGGGTCGGTTCTGGGATCGAAAGAGGGCCCGCGTTCCAGGGCCTGAGCCCCGAGGCTGTACTCCTTGAGGTAGGCGGCGCGGCCGCCAAGCGTCTCTTCGATCAGATAGCGGAACAGGCCCGCCTGGCGCGTAGCTCCGCGGAACGTGGCGCTCGCAAGAACGCGCTCGAACTCTTCGTGTACTCGTTCGCTCGGTACCGCACCTGGCTCGTTCACAGGGACCCTTCCGGCGCGCTTAACCATCTGATTTATGAGCGTACGTACGTATCAGCAACGGTATCGTACTTATAGCGTGCCCAACGCTGCGGCATCGTTGGGGACGCTGCGGAAGCTGGCGCGCGCCTGGGGCTCTCCCACCCGCGGTACCCAATTCACAAAGCAAGTCCAAGCGAGAGTGCCACTTATGAGGCCGCAAGTGTTACGAAGAGCCGTTCTGCTGATCACCATGCTGCTGGTTGCGCTGACCGCGGGTCGCGCGTTCTGGGCCTGGCTTGGCGAGAATCCAACGCACATCTCAGGATCCGCGTACGTCGAGTTCTTTCAGGCGTTGGACCACTCCATCGAGCTGCCCATTGCAATCACCGGGATCGGATCGGTCTTCTTCGTCGCATTCTCGGCCGTCTTGGAGCGGCGCGATCGCGTGGTGATGTGCCTGCTACTGTCGGCGCTTGCGCTCGTGCTGGTTGCGAATGTGGTGACGGTGACGATCAATGTGCCCATCAATCATCAGATCGCCCGATTCGATCCGGCGGCGCTACCCGTCGACTGGCCCACGCTGCGCGATCGGTGGTGGCACGCGCACCTGATACGCACAGCCGCACTGCTTCCGGCTCTGGTTCTGGTGTTCGGTGCGGTGCTGATGCGGGATCCACATCGTCAGGTATCCCGCGACCCCAACTCGTTGCGCTAACGTGGAGGTGCCGCGAACGCGCTCCGCGTTCCAATCGACCCGGCCCAGGGTGCGATCATGCTTCTCTCCGTGTACCCGAGTGGGTGCGAGATTCCTTCCCGCGTGAAGGCGGCAGACCCGGGCAACACCGCCAAAGCCCCCCGATGAAGTCACCATCCGTAAGACCCGAGACATCCTGGCGAAGACCGATCCGGCCAGCGGTGGCTGATCCCTCGGCACTGCACGTTCAGAGGGGCTCCGCCTCAGTCGCCCCGGCTTCGCCCCTGGACCTCCCGATACTTCCTCCAATGGGCATACTGTTCCTCCTTCTCGGGGCTGGCATCTTCGTATCCCTGCAGCCAGAACCGCCACCAGTCGAGGTGTGTCGTCAGCGATCGCAAGCGATGCTGGGGCCGGAGGGTTGAGTGCGGGGCTGCGGAGAAGAACAGGATTTCCGTCGGGCGATTCATCGACATCAATCGATCCGCCATCGAACCGGACCAGACGAGATCCGACAAGCTGTGCGACTCGAACAGCAACGGAGCGTGAATGTGGCGCAGCTCCTCATCCGAGAACGCCCGCATCCGATCGGTGTACTCCGTGGAGCCGCCATCGATCGTCGAAGCCGCCGCGAACGGGATCGAAGAATGAATGAGCAGGTAGTTCGTGTGATATCCGGCACGGCTCCAGCCCGAGATCCCGATGCGATTACGGTCGACGAGGCCCTGCTCATCCAGCATTGCGACGACGGCCTCCATCTGCTCACGCACGATCACGCCCTCTTCCGGTGTCTGGATGGCCGCTCCCAGGACCGGTGACTCGCGCGTATACAGAACCATGATTCCTTGCGCAGCCAGGGACTGGATGGCATATCCGCTCAACTGCACCGACGCATCCAGCAGATAGGGCGTACCGGAACGGCCGAGGGTGCCGTCGTCCTGAAGAATGACAAGCGGATATCGGATGCCGGGTTTGTATCCGAGCGGCTTCACCAGAAAGCCGCTCAGATCCGGCGTGCGAGGCGTCGCCCAATGGATCACCTCTACGTCCGCATATCGAATCGACCGCAGTTGAGGATTGAGATCGGTTTTCGCGAGGACACGCTTCCCGTGCACTGCATATACCACGAGCTCCGGCGCCGTCAGCGTGGAGTCCTCCACGCCGATCGCCACTTTCCCGTCGGTCGCGATCGTCCAGTCCTTGTTCGCATCGGGAATCGCGCCAAGTACCGCGAGCTTCTGCCAACGACCCGATGAATCCCGCGGGAGCACGCCGACCCGCGCGTCACTTCCTCGCAAGAGCAGCCCGTGGCCGTCCTGTGTCCATCCGATCGGGTCCCATCCCGCAGGGAGCCCGAGCGGCACGACCTTTTGTGCGTCGAGTGAAACTTCGACCCACGTAAACGGCGCTTGCGGAGCGTCGGGCAGCAACGTGGCGACGATCACAGAGGTTCCGTCCGGGGCCCATACAGGCGGTACGCTTCTTCCCGGCGCGTCCACGAGCCGCGTTATCCGGCCGCTTGCGACATCCACGACGGCGAACGGCGCAGCCAGGCGCAACAGATAAGGATCGTTGCCCCTGCCTTGATAGTAGGCATAGCGTTCGGGATGCATCGGATGATCCGTCAGGCTATAGGGAAACAGCAGCACCGACTTTCCCGTCGGGTCCGCACTCAGCCTTTCGAAACTTTCGAGAACCGGATCGTCTTCGAAGCTACTCGACAGACCCGAGGTGGCCACACGCGGGTCGAGCAGGTCCGCCGCGGCGGCCGGCCGATTCCGCCGCGAGTCGAAGAATTTCACCGGACCTTCGGCGCCTGCCCGGAAGTACTCGCGAACCGGTCGATCCGCGCGATACCACAGCATCGGCTGCGCCGAAAAGAGAGCCATCCTCAACGGGAAGAGCTCCCGATCCCACATGAAGACGCCGTCCCCCTGCAGGCGCGCTTTCATCTGCGCCGTTCCGGCCGACGCAGCGGCCGAGAACGCCCGGATCCGCCCATCGGGTCCGACTGAAAAAGAACGGACCGGGGTTGGATGATGCGTCCGTTGGGTCACCTGCTTCGTAGCGGTGTCGACGGTGAAGACCTGCGCGACGTCCTGTTCGTCGCGACCGAGATACGCGATCGTTCGGTTGTCGGAAAGAAAAACGAGCTTCGAGAACGGCGATGCCTGCAGATAGTCCGGATCGCCTGTGAAATCGCGCGAGAGGACTTCTTCCGGCCTTTCTATCTCGGTGCCCCGATGCGCCGGGGAAAGATCCAGCGTGACCAGCGTGTACACATTCACGTTACGTTCGAGATCGCCGCGCCAGAGCACGGCGGCCGCCTTGCGCCCGTCCGGCGAAAGGGCGGCGACCGAGCCGTCGGCCGCAACGTTGTGCTGGATGCGCGTCATGCGAATCGCATCCTCCACCTTCGCGGCGTGCAGCTCCGGAATCCCCTGAGCATGCGCAGATGCACAGACGACGAACAGCACCGCGCCCAGCGCCCAACCCTGATGCTTCATATGCCACCTCACCAGTGAGCGGTGACGCCGAAGCTGACGAACCGTCCGATGATCGAGTAGTTCGTTGAATCGTAGTTGTAGCTGATGCTCGAGACGTCCAGGAGCGGGGGCTGCCTGTTCGTGAGGTTCTGCATCGACAAGGACCAATCGATCCCGCGCAACGACCCCACACCGGGCTGCTGGCGATAGGTCGCGGCCAGATCGATCGTCCCCATCGACGCACCCTGGGTCGGCGGCTTCACCGCCGTGTCGGTAACCCCGCCCGCATAGTTATAGAAGGCGCTGACGATGAGACTGCCCCGCTCCCACGCCGCACCCGCTCGCGCATGAAAGCGGGCCGGATGGTATGTCGTGCCGGCAAGCGTGACGACCGGCGCGGTGCCGCTGTTCTGCTGCTCGCTGTCGATCCAGCTCGCCTGCTCGCTCAACGTCAGTGCGCTGCCGCCGATATCGAATCGATAGCTGCTCGAAAGATCGACGCCGTGGATTTTCTGAGAGGCGACGTTCGTGTACTCGGAGTTGATCAGCATCACCGTGTTGGCGGGGTCGTACGGCAATCCCGAGACGTTGCGGGGCGGGCTCGGCAGTTTCGATAGGACGGATTGCTGCTGGTCGGGAGTCGGGTTGTACGTCAGGAACTCTTGATAGGCCGCATTGGTGAACACTTGAACGATGTTTTCTACCGGGATCACCACCCGGCCTCGGTAGGCAACATTGAAGTAGCTCAGCTCACCGCGAAACGCCGGAAGAGCCAGCGGATGCAGCGCAAGCGTCGTCGTCCAGGTGTTGGCACGCTCCGCCGTCAGATTGGGGTTGCCTCCGGAAACATAGAGGACCGTCGCTGTGCTCGGATATCCGACTCCCCTCAGTTGCGAAGCGCTGTAGAGCTGCCCATACGATGCCTGATGCTCCTGGACCAGCGTCGGCGCCTTGAACGATTTACCCCACGATCCCTTCAGCTCCAGATCGGGCGTGGGCGCGTAGACGAGGCCGAGCTTTGGAGTGGCCACACCACCGAAATCGTCGTGGTTCTCGTATCGGGCGGCACCCGTCAGGACGAGACGATCGACGAAGGCAATGCCCTGATCCTTTCCGAGCAGCGGCAGCATCAGTTCGGCATATCCGTAGTAGCTCTTGCGCTCCCCGCCAATGGCCAGCGCGGAGATTTCGTCGTAGAAGCTGAAGTCGTTCTTGCGAAAACCCCCGCCGACCGCCGCACGCGCCTCCCCCGCGGGAAGAGTGACGAGCGGCCCCTCGGCACTGAGCTCGATCGAGCGCACGTCATTGCAATAGCAGCCTTTCGACTGGAACGATCGATTGCCCGCCGCCTGATCGGCGAGCGTGTCGAACGAGTTCTGGTCGTAGACCGCGCCGTCGTGACCGTAAAGTCCGTCAAACGACAACGACCAGCGCGCCGGGAGATCGATCGCGAGCTCGGGCGCGAAGGTGTAGTTGCGAGCGGAAATATGCTCCGCGTAGAACGATGTCCCGTAGCCGTTGCCGGTATCGGACTCCCGATTCTGATACAGCATGTCGAGGCTGAGCTCGGCGGAGGCGCCCACAGCCTGATGCCCACTGAACAGCGCGGCGCGCGCCTGGTTGGTGGGCAGCAGATACGTCGGGGACGGCATCTGGCGGGTGTAGTCACGCTGCGTTGAGTCGATTCCCGTATCGTTCTCTGAATCCAGCGTCAGGATGAAACCGCCGCTCGACCACTTGCTGCCGCCGACAACCCCATACTGCCGCTGGAAATCTCCGCCGTCGGTCGAGCGCGCCACGCGCGCGGAACCGCTGATGCCGTCGTAGTCGCGTTTCAGAATGACGTTGGCGACCCCGGCCACGGCATCCGAGCCGTAGATGGCGGAGGCGCCGTCCGCAACGATCTCGATCCGGTCGAGCGCGGCAAGGGGAATGACGGAGATGTCGACGGCCTGAGTGAAGCTGTCGTACGCAAGGCGTCGCCCGTTCAGCAGGGTCAACGTGGCATCGGGCCCGAGGCCGCGCAGATTGAGAGCGGAACCGCCGCTGAGATTCTGGTCGCTCGGGCTCGAGCTGGCGCCCACCTGAACGCCCGGGTTCTGTCCTCCGGAGAAATTCTGCGGAATGCTGCGAATGACGTCGCCCAGCGTCGCCTGTCCGGCGTCGATCATCTGCCGCTGCGAGATTTCGATGGTGGGCGATGCCGGCGGCGCGCCGCGGATTCGCGAACCGGTCACCGTGACTTCGCTCAGGGACGCGGCTCCGTCGCTGTTTTTGGCTTCGTTGCCGGCGCGGCTGGATTTTTCGGCGCCGGCTTGCTCTGCGTCTTCCACCTGAGCCAGCCGAAGCCGGCTCCAGAAAGAGGCTTCGGCCGGCGCAGGCGCGACGCTCCTCGGTGCGGCCGGCACCGGCAACGTGATGAGCATTGCGCCACTGCTGTCGATTCTGAGTATGAGCGGCGTCCCCTCGAGCAGTTTCTGGGTCGCCGCCTCGGGTGACAGTGAGCCGGCCGCGCCCTGAGTTCGCAGCCCCTCGAGCTGGTCCGAGCGGTACACGAGCTCCGCACCGGTCTGCCGCGCGAGCGCTTTGAGCGCGGCGATGAGCTCGCCCGCGGGAATATCGATCTGCCTGGGATCGTCGGCAACCGCATGAACGGAAAACGACGCGGAACACACGAACGCGACCAGAGCGGACTTGAACATCATATGTTTGAACACTTGCAACCCCTGAAGCGCGGCTCTTGCATGGCCGGCTGGTTACCGGAACGAACGAGCGCGGAAATTCCGGTAGCGAGGGTTCGGCAATTCTTCTAGTGAGGTGGCGCTCCGCTCAGAACGATGCGGTCACCCTGCTCGGTCGCGCGGATCGGAAAGTCACTCTCGATCAGGCGCACGAAGGCTTCGACGTTCGTCGAGCGGAAGTTACCCCCGATACGAATTGCCGCGACGGAAGGATCTTCGATCACAATCTTCCGGCTGCTGTAACGATTGAACTCCGCCGCGGCCTCCGCGAGCGGAGTTCGATCGAAGCTCAGGTATCCCGTGCGCCAGCTGAGGCGCTGTTCGACTTCGGCCATCGGCTCATCGTGAACGAGCACGCCGCTCGAACCGGCACGAGCCACGCTACCCGCGCCGAGTTGAACGGCGGCGCTGGCGGCCGGTGCCGTACTTTGCTCCACTCGGACGCTCCCCTCGCTCACGAGCACACGGATCTCATCGTCCTGCCGCCGCACGGAGAACTGCGTACCGACGGCTATTACGCGCCGGTCGCCGGCCCGCACTACGAAGGGGCGCGAAGCATCTTTGGCAACTTCGAAGAACGCTTCTCCTCGCGTTAGATTGATGCGCCTCTCTGTCTTCGTCAGCTCCACAGTGAGACGAGTGTCGCTGTTGAGCGTGATCCGCGAACCATCCGCGAGAGGCACCGTTTGAAGGGCACCGAGCGAGGTCTCGTAAGCCGGACCGCGCGGGACGATGTACCACGCCGCCACCAGCGCCAACGCAAGCAGCAATGACGCTGCCGCTGCGAGCACTCGTGAGCGCATGCCGGCCTGGCGGCGCTCGCGAGCGGCTGGGAGCGCGCCGGAATCCGCGGCGCCGAAGAACGGAACGCGCAGTTGTTCGCGTGTGGGCACGTTGCCGGGCGCCGCGCTCGTGCTCAGCGATTGCAGCCGCTTCGTCTGGTCCCATGCCGCCTGGGTCCGAAGCCACGCCACTCGATTGTCGAGACTCGCTTCGATCCACGCGGTGAGCTCGGCTTGCTGGTCATCGTTCCACTCGCCGCGCTCGCGCCTTGCGATCCATGCGGCAGCCGCCAGCTCCGCCGCTTCTCTATTGTCCACGGCGACCCCCCTCTTCGGTGGCGCGCGAGTCCGACGTCTCGCTCTCCACCGTTTCCGGCTGGGAGAGGAGATTGGTCAGCAGCCGCGCCGCACGCATCATGTGCTTCTCCACAGTTCCCTCGCTCACTCTGAGCTTCGCGGCGATTTCCTTTTGAGACAGGCTCTCGACTCTCCGCAGCCACAGGACTTCCCGGCACTTCTCTGGAAGGCGGTTGAAAGCCGCGGACACATTCATGAGCTGCTGGCGAATACTGGCACGCCGTTCCGGCGTGATCTCGTCCACCAGAACGTTCAGGAAGTCCAGATCCCCCCGCAGGTCGATCGGCACGATACGATTTCGCCGCGCGCGGTCGATCATCAGATTGCGGGCGGTCGTGAAAAGCAGCGACTTCGGCGCGATGGGACGCAGGCGCTCCGCGCCCTCGAGGATCCGCACATACGCATCGTGACGAATGTCCTGAATATCCGCGGGATTCGGCCACACCCGGGCGAGATAGCGCAGCAGCGCCGCTTCGTGCGGCAGCACTTCGCGAACAAACCAGTCGTCGGCGCTCTCGGACATCCGCCACACGTTACCGTCGACGTCGAGGCGCGACTAGGCGCCAGAAAGAAAATTGTGTCCGAGGGGAGGAAAATCCGGGGCCGTTCGTTACGGTCAGGTTGGACCACCAAGAACGTGCGGGAGATCCGCGGGGATACCCGGCCGTGGCTGTGCGAAGTGGAGCCACCTCACTACGAAGTGGAGCCGACTCACTGCCGTGGCAAGCCCGCCTCGTCAGGTAGCGGAATCGCCGCGGTGAGGCGTCTTTTCCATTACTCACTGCAGCAGCGCGAGAAGCACGTTGAGCGCCGACGCCGAAGAAGTGGTCGATCGATTCATTGCCGCCGCCACCCTGGGCGCCCAGCGCGTCGCCCTGGATCGGCACCCACGCCTCCTGAGCGACGACGTCGCAAGCCTGCTTGAACAGCGCATCCAGGCGGCCGCGCCGGCCGAAGCCCTCGTCCTCCGCGAGCGGATCGCGCTCCTCAGGCGATGCCTCGAAATCGGCGTCCCGGCAACCTTCGCCGGCCTCATCCTCGGCCTGCCCCCCGCCGCAGCCATCGAGTATCTCGCGGTAGGTCTCACGAAACTCATGCAGGTATCCGGCCTCGAAGACGCCGTCCGATGCGTCCGTGAACACCCCGAGCTGCTGGGCGACGCCGCGGTCTGGATCATCGACCCTGTACGCAACCCCGACGACACGGATCCTGCAACCACCGCCATGCGGCTCGCCGCGTGCGCGACGTTGCTGTTCTTCAGAGAGCTCGGCCTCGCGCGACTGACTCCGGACGTCATCGAAATCGTCGACGCGCTGGAGCGCATCTGTGACGCACCGGGCTGGGACGCAAGAAAGCGTTTCCTTCTGGAACGGCCAATCCTGCTGCGACCGGAAGTGGACGTCGTCTTTGCGGCGTTCTGCAAGGTCCTCGTCCCCGACGACACGAGAGCGGCATTCAAGTCCTTTCAGAAGCTGCTCACGCGATGTCGCGAGATCGGCGTAGAGGCGGCCTTCAACGAGCACGAAGAGCACAGCGATGAAACGCGCAGTCAGCGATTTTTCGACGCCGTGATTTCGCTCGCCAGGTTGACGACCCTCGCCGAGGTGCGCCAGCACATCGGCGACTACCCGGAGCTGCTCGGCGACGGCTCACACCCGGATGCTGGCATGCCGGGTGTTGATGCTTCCGAGGTCATGCGGATCGTAGACATCGCATTCCGCCTGATCCGGGAGCGGGTTGCCGAGGTGGGCGGGCGGGACCTCGATCTGCTGGATCGTAACATCGCGTTGGTCAACAAATGCCGCGCGGTTGGCGTCGAGCAAGCGTTGAATGAGGGCGGTGTTCATCACGACTCGGCGTGGTCGTGCGACTCGGTCGCGCACTCGATCCTGTCGCTCGTCCGCGAGGTCATGGCCGGACGCCTGACCTTCGAATCGGCCGTTCGTCGGGCCGCGGACGAGGGAACGGTCCGCGCTCTTCGCGAGGGACACATCGGTGAGATCGCGGACCTATGCCTCTCCAACCGCCCGCAGTCGCGTCAATCGCTATTGACTGTCGATCTGCTCAACGCACTTGCGCCGCAGGCTGGCCTTCCAGCGGCTGACCTCGCCGCGGCCAAGTACCGTTTGAGCGTCGCCCTGGCGCCGCTGTGCCGTGAGAAGCTTCACGAGCGGGAGTTGCGCAACAGGTCCGTCGCGCTGGGAACCGAGGCCCTCGAGCTACTCGCCGACGCCTCGCTTCCCATTCCCGGTGCGCTCGCGGCGGGCTTCGGCGTGCTGTTACTCGAGTACTTCAACATGAGTGGCGATGCCGCTCAGATCGATCAGGGGATCGCCCTTTTCGAGCATGCTTGCAGCGGGGATGACGTCACGCCGGGCAGGCTGAACAGTCTGGGCGGCGCGCTGATCACGCGATTCACGCGCTTCCACCGCCTCGAGGATATGGAACGCGCGGTCGCGATCCTGCGTCGCGCGATGGACCTTTGCGAAGATCCGGAAGATCGCTTCAGAATCTCATGCTCCCTCGGCACTTCCTTGAGACACCGGGCGGCGCGAGGACACGAAGCGGATCTCGCGGAAGCGCAGGTCCTCTACACGGAGCTCGCCGCACAGGTCCCTCCGAGATCGATCGACGCCGGCAGTGTCTTGAACAACCTTGCTCTGGTCCTTCGGGATCGGTACGTCTTGAACGGCGACCCCAGGCTGATCGATCTGGCGATCGAGAAACTCGAGGAGTCTGTCGCGTGTGCCGAAGAGGGCAGCTGGTCGCAGCTCCTTCGGCAGGGAAACCTGGCGGAAGTGAAGCAGGTTCGCTTCGCGCACACTCACGTCGTTGCCGATCTCGATTCGAGCATTGAGCTTTATCGGCATGTGCTGAAGACAGCCGATACGAGCTACTCGGACTACGTGAAGTGGCAGCGCGAGCTCGCACTCGATCTGGTGTTCCGCTTCGACGAGATTCGCGAGCGTGCCGACCTCGATGAAACCATCGCGCTATATGAGTCGCTGGAGCAAACGCACGTCGCGCGAGGCGATGTGATCGGGCTGCGTGGCTACTCGCTGGCACTCGAGCGGAGATTCAACCTGGATCGGCGGCTGGCCGACCTCGATCGGGCCGTATCGAACACCGCAAGAATCGTCGAGGCAAGTCCGGCCGGCTCCATGATCTGGATACAGGCCCTGTCACTCCACGCGACAATGCTGGAATTGAGGTGCCGGGAAACGGGCGGAACGGAGCATCACGAGGAATGCATCGCGACTCGCAAGAAGATTCTCACCGTCGTTACGCCCACCAGCGCGCCGAAACTGTGTGCCTCGACGGCCAGCCACCTGCTCGCATCGCTTCTGAAAGATCCGCACTGGCCCACCATTTACGAGGTCGCGAAGACCGCGACTCTGGCTCTCGAGGAGCTTCGACGACAGCACGTGATAGCTGCGCGCCCCGGAGACCGGTTGCTCGGTCGCGAGTTGGCAGCGCCCTACACGGCTCTGACGGAAGCGTGTATCCACACGGCTGCGGATAACCCCGAGCGCTTACGCGAAGCGCTGGTGTATGCCGAGGCCGGCAAGGCGCGCTATTTCCTCGAGCAGATGAGCACAGTGAATCTGCAGCCGCCCGCTAGCGTGCCTCAGGACCTCATCACGCAAGAGACGGACGTCACGCGTCAGCTCAGAGCGATAGACCGCTCGCTCGGTTCGGAGCGGCTGGAAAACAAGGCAGGGGTCATGCGCGCGCGCGAGCTCATGCTGGCGCGCCTCGACGATATCCGGCGGCAGATTGCGGCATTTCCGGGAACGGAAGACTACGTGGCGGCGCGACAGGGCACGGCCCCGACGTGGGAGGACATCCGGGACCTGGCCGAGTCGCTGGGCCCTCGGGCCGCGCTCGTCGAGTTTGCGATCCTGAGCAGCGGTCAGCTCGTGGCGTTCGTACTTCGATCGGGCCGTGATTCGCCCGAGATCGTGAGACTACGGATCAATGCGGATACGCTGAGGACGCGGTTCCTGGAGTCGTTCGTGCCGGACATCGAGGACGGCCCGGAGGGGAGCGTGCCCAGTGACTGGTGCGAGCTCGGAGAAATCCTGCTGGCGCCGCTCGAACCTTTGCTCTCGGGCGTCGATCTCGCATACATGGTTCCGCATCATCTGCTTCATTTTATTCCGCTGCATGCATTGAACGTTCGGGGTGAACCCTTCATTGCCCGACGCGCCGTGGTCTATGCGCCGTCGGTCGGAGTGCTGTCGCGGGTGCTTCGCAGTGAGCGCTCCCGGTCGCTGGTGGGCTCGCACTCGCTCGTGATGGCCTACACCGAGGACAAGGATCCGCAGATGGTCGAGTCGTTCTACGGTGAGGCGCGCGACGTCGCGGCGAGCTTGGGGGCCGCGTGCATCATTGGGGAGCTGGCGAGCAGCGACACGGTCCGGCGTCACGCACAGACGGCGAGCGTGATTCATTTGTCGTGTCACGGGACGTTCGAGTCGGAGGATCCGCTTTCGTCGGCGGTCCTGCTCGCAGATGGGCCGCTGACGGCGCGGGACTGGATGGGTTTGCATATGCGGAGCGACCTGGTCGTGCTTGCCGCATGCGAGACGGGTATCAACGACGTCGGCGTGGGGGATGCGCTCACGGGCATGATGAGTGCGCTGCTCTATGCCGGCGCTTCGTCGGTGCTGTTGACTCTGTGGAAGGTGCACTCGCTGTCGACACGTGAGTGGATGACCAAGTTCTATGAGTCGATTCGGGCGTCGCCGGGCGCTTCGGGTAGCGTGTCCTTCGCCAAGGCTTTTCAGATCGCGACGCTGCACACCCGGGAGCAATTTCCGGACGTGTACCAGTGGGCGCCGTTCGTGCTGGTGGGCGACTGGACATGATCGAGCCCGGCAAGCCGCTTCCGAGGGTCAGGTTGGACGAGCTCGAGCGAAGGACGTTATCACCGTAGCGGGAAGAAGCCGCCGCTGGCGCGCGCACCGCGATGATTCCGGTCAGCGGCCCTCGCCAACCACGACGAAAGGCGCCCACACGGAAGGGTGCGCGAGCGATGGATCAGTCCTGGCGGACTCTCCGTCCATCAGATCGAGAATGGCCGCGCGCAGCGCGCCCGCATGGCCAAGACGGGGCGTTTCCCTCAGTCGCAGGACGGCGCCGGCCGTAAGACGCATGGCGGTGTCATCGCGGACACGCCAGTGCGAAACGAGCAGCGTTCGGGCGCCCGCGTAGAAAAACCCTCTCGCCAGGCCCGAGAGCGCTTCGGCGCCCGGCGTCCCATCGGCCGCGGCGGTATTGCACGCGGAGAGCACGACCCAGTCGGCGTTCAGATGAAGTTGTGCCGCCTCGGAGGCGGTAAGCACACCATCATCGGTGTCCGTCGGCACGTCCGGTGGCGTCAGGATGAGGCCGGGCTCAACGTTCTCCCGCAGCTCTCCGGAAATCAGACCGTGGGTTGCGAAGTGCACGATCCGCGCGCCCGCCAGCCGGGCCCGCTTGACCGCGGTTTCCGTCGCCTCCGCACCGACGTGCATCTCGCTTCGGGGTGCGAACGCCCGCTGCAGTGCCTGTAGTTCAATGCGCGTTCCGGGCAACATCGGGAACGCGCGGCGCAGGGCCTGCGGATCGGCGAGCGCGGAGCGGCCGCGTATGGCCGGTCGAAACACCGCTTCGGGCGGGACGCCTCGCGCGCCCGGGCTCTGCGCGGACGCGAGCAGCGGGTCGCCGTATCCAACGAAATCCGTTTCATAAGCCGCCGCTGGTGCCGGGCGCGATGTTCCCGCACGCAGCGCCCTGAGGCTCGTAACTGTCGGCAACGTCGTGAGCGCGAATCGGCGGATGAGCCAGGGAGTGTCCGGCGCCGGTGCGCCGCCCCGCTCCGCGGATTTCGGTTCCGTCATGAGCACCGAAAATGGCAGGGAGGTGAGCGAACCGCTGGCCACGACGAATACGTTTTCCTTGCCCTTCAGGATGGGCTCCACTGGCGCCACGAGTTCGCGGTAGAGCCGATGGGCGGTGTCGTAGTCGAAGTCCGGGAGCCCCTCCGGGTTCAGCCCGCAGCCAAGCGCATCCAGACCGCAACGAAGCTGACGCACGGCCTGCCGGATCTGTGATTCGGTGATCGCGATGTGCTGCCAGAGCACCGCCGAACGGGAGACACCCATGATCGTCGTGCCTTGGGAGTCGGGCACAACGAACAGAAGGGCCTCGTTCCCATCCAACAGTGCCTGAGTCGCCTGAAGCGAGAGAGCTTCCGGCCTCACGAGGGCGAAATACGTCGGATAGCGGTTCCGCAACTCGCTGTCCAGGCTTCCGATCTGTGCAAAGGCGCGCTGAGTATCCGCGAGGATCACCGGCACTCGGGCCAGCGGCTCCGGAGTGCTCGCGCCCTGCACCCGAAGCAGTTCGCGATCGTTTTCGTCGACGTGAGTGGCGAGATCCTGCCGTTTGCGCACGAGGTCCTGAAGACCCGCGTCGGCGGTGCCGAAACGCGCGCCCATCTGAGCGAGCGCGACGGCCGTCGAGGAGGCCATCGAATCCTGCATCGAGAGGAAGCTCTCTTCGCGCAGACCCGGCAGTTCCCGCGGATGAGCCGAGGCGCGCTGCCAGACGAGGTTGGTGAACGCCGCGTACAGCCCACGCCGCCGTTGCGCCACGGCCATCAGCTGGGTCTCGGAGCTGCGCCGCTCGACCGCCGCGTTGCGCAGTTCGCGCCAGATTCGGATCGAGGTCCTGAGGTTTGTGAGGGCGGCCGTGTTGTCTCCCATCTGCCGCTGGGCATCGGCGAGATTGGCGTAACCATTGGCGACGTCGGGATGCAACTCACCAAAGGATGCGCGACCAACGGCGAGCGCCTGCTCATAAACCGGCACGGCGCTCCGGTACCGTCCCAGATTCGCCAGATTGAGGGCCACATTGTTGAGGGTAACGGCGAGGGTCGGGTGATGATCGCCCACGGCGGCAATCTCGATCTTCAGCGCGTTCTCGAACAGAGGCTGCGCGTCGGCATACTGCCCCGCCGCGGCCATCACACTCGCGAGGTCGTTGTAACTGAGCGCGGTGTCCGGGTGCCGCTCGCCGAGCAGCGCCCGTCGCATCTCGAGGCCCTTTCCGATGTGTTCCCGCGCCTGGTCAACGAGGCGTTGCGCAAAAAGATTGCGACCGAGGTTGGCGTGCATATCCGCGAGCCTGGGATCGGTTCCACCGCGTTCCGCGAGCACCGCTTCGATCGCGATCGCCTTTTCGAAGAGCGGGGTGGCCGCGCTGTACAGCTCCCGCTCGTACAGGCAGACCGCCAGATTCTGGTAGCTGTTTGCCGTGTCGCGGTGATACTCGCCAAGAACTCCCCGATAGATGGAAAGCGCTTCCTGGTAGAGCGGCTGAGCCTCCGCGTAACGACCCTGCGAATCAGCGTTGACCGCGAGCGCGGTGATGGCGTCGGCGGTCGCGCGATCCGGCACGCGCGAGGACATCCGATGAATCGAGACGGCTTTCTCCAGCAGTGACTGCGCGTCGCGGTAATTTCCCTGCGCGCCGAGGTTCCCGCCAAGGGTTTCATAGTAGTCCGCGGTCCGCGGATCGTTGTCGCCGAAGAGCTCGCGGGCGAGCGCAAGCGCCTTTTCATGCGGGCCCTGGGCCCTCGAATACAGGCCCTGCATTTGCAGATTGACCGCGAGATTGCTGTAGGCAAGCGCCGTCCAGGCATGCCGCTCGCCCTCGCTGCGGCGGGTAATCTCGAGCGCCTCCTCGTAAAGCGGCTGCGCTTCCCGATAGAGGCCGCGGGACTTCAGGCACACCGCGACGCTATTGAGCGCGGCGGCGGTACGGCTGTCGTCTTTCGCGGCAAGCCGTCGGAAACGCGCGAGCGCCTTCTCGGCGAAAGGTTGTGCGTCCTCATAAAGACCCTGCCTCATGAGGACGCTGGCAAGATTGTTGTACGTTGCCGCCGTATCCAGATGCCATTCGCCGACCACGACGCGCTGAATGTCGAGCGCCCGCTCGTAGAACTTCCGCGCCTCCGCGTAGCGATCCTGCGCTTCGAGGTTGTGCCCCAGCCGATAGTAGATGCCTGCCGTCTGGTCGTTCCGCTCGCCGAATCCCTCACGGGCGATCGTCGCAAGCTCGCGCAGCGCCGCTTCCTGTTCCGGCAAGCGATCGCGCGCGTCTGTTGCACGCTCAATGGCAAATAACTCGTTGACCCGGGCGAGATCCGCCTCGGTAAGGCGGCGCGCCGGCCCCTGCGCCACCGTGGTGCGCGGGTAAGCGGCAAGGAGCACGCCCGCGAATAGAACCGCAAGCGCAATCCACTTCGATACCCTCGACGGCCTGCCAAGACTCATCGGACCGACTCCCGCGTCCCCCGCGCACCCCGCCAGTATCGGGAATAGCCCTTCCGCGGGCATGATCCGGTGCTGTCGGGGACGCTGTGTTCCGGATCTGCCATTGACGATCATTGATCATGCTACGGCATTGTGACGACCTGAACGTGCGCGGGCGCGCCGGCGGCGGAAGCCGCGATCTTTGAAACCGGTGCGGGTGATGACGAACGGAGAAAGGCACAGTCCTGATGAATGACCACAGGCATGGAAAGTGGGACCGTGTCGCGCTACGCCGCGAGGCGTTCATCGCGTTTGCGGGGGCCATCGCGCTGTCGCTGTCGCTCAGCGCACTGCTGGGTCTTGCGCGGCTCGCGGGGCTTCGTCCGCTCCTCACCGTCGACGCCCTTGACGAGCAGCTGGCGCAACGGCTCATCCGGCCCCCGATACGCGCCGGCGCGGGTGTCGGCGCCCCGACGGTGATATTCGTCGATGTCGACGAGCAGACGATGGACGGTTACGTGACGGAGCACTGCGCCGCCCTCGATTTGGACGCGGCAAAGCCGGATGCCTCATCCTCACCGCTCCTGAGCTCGGTATGTCCCGCGAGAAATGATCCCCGTTGGGTTGCATGGAGCGATGCCACGCCCCGCGATCTGCTCGCGCGCCTGGTGCACGTCATTCGTGCGCACGAACCCGCGGTCATTTTTCTGGACGTGGATCTCCGATCGCAAACCGCCGGCGGCGGGGACGCGGAGTTGCTGGCGGCTCTCGAGGAGGAGCCGCAACGATTTGCACCGATCCTGTTGCCACGCCTCGTGGATGAAGGCGAATGGCAGGGTTGCCCGGGACATGAGGGTCAGGCCGCGCTCCCTCCGAGGGCGTTTGCGACCATTGCCGACGCCCGCCACGGGCGAGGCGCTGTCTTCTTCGTGCATCCGTACGTTGAAGTGGATGCGCTCGGATACGTAAACGGGGTGTGCGCACGGATCCGGCAGCAGGCCGGCGGGAACGCGGCACCGCTGACATTGCTCGCCGCGTCGGAGCTCGCCATGCGTCTTGCTTCGGGCGATCCGGCGCAGCGGGAGGCGGACGCCCGCGGGGGTGGGCATGCGGGCGATTTCCGCCGTGTGCAGTTTGTGGTCAACCAGGAACGGGTCTATCCGGCGGCCGCACTCTCCGGCGGAAGCGCGCCGGAGTATTTGCGTATTTCCGCATCTCGGATACTGCGGAGCGAGGTCTCGCTCGACGTGCTGAAGCGGGCGGTCGTCATCCTCGGCACATCCTATGCCGGATCGGAAGCCGCGCACGAGACCGCGCTCGGCAGCATGCCGGGAGCCATCGTGCATGCAAACGTGATGCTCCAGATTGCCCGCGGTTCGCTGAGGGCGATACCAGGCTGGCTCGAGTTCCTTGCGGAGTTCGCTCTGATGCTGTTGCTCGCGGCGGTTTACGCGATCATTCATGTCCGCATCGGACATGCGATGCAGCTGCGCGCGCAAGGTCGTTTTCAGGGTGTTCTGCTGCGGATCACGTTCTTTGCGCTCGCGGGGCTGGTCAGTGTGGCGATTGCGGTTTTCCACTACACTGTTCTCATCCCCACCCTCTCGGCGGGCAGCGAGTTCGCCGCGCTCGCGCCCCTTCTGGCGCTTGGCGGGGAGCTCATGTTCGAAGTGGCGCATGGAGTGACGCAAATGAGCGAGCGACTGGCCGAACGAATCGTTGGAAGTGTGGACTCCATATGATGTTCAGGCTCATGGCGCGGCCGTTGCCGGCGTTTCTTGCGTTGCTGCTGTTCGGGAATGGCGCGGCGTGGTGCGCGTCGACCGTGCCGCCCGGGTCGCTGTGCCCGGTTGAAAAAGTCGGCGCCTGGATCCGTAGCATTGACCCGCAGGCGGGCGAGGTGCGCCTGTTCCGCCCGACGGGCGCGCCCTCCCCGATATCCGCCCACGCAGGCGAATGTCTTCTGTTTGGCGATCGCGTGCAGTCGGATCGTGCGGTGGTGGAGATCGAGACCGCGTCGGGTATGGTGACCATCGGGCGTTATCAGGGCAGCGATTCGTACGAAGTGAATGCGCCCGACAAGGCGGCGGAACAACACACTTGGAGCGGGTTGCAGAGCCTCTTCGACTTCCTGCGCACGCGGCCGCGCGCGCCCCGACCGGGCGTCAGTCGCGGGGGCGCCGAGGCGTGCGCACCGCCGAAGCCCGAGAGGCCGGTTTCCTCGTTGCGCCCTCTTCGTCAGCTCGCCGCGACAGAGCAGCGTGTGGGTACGGACCAGCCGGCGATTGTCATCGCGTGGAAGGATGCGCCCGCCGATCAGAAAGTGCTGGTGACACTTTCCCGCGCGGACGCTATCCCCATCGATTCGCGGAGCGCGTGCGGCAATACACCCGTGCGACTGCAACTGAAGCCCGAAGTACGCAAGGCCGGTGAAACACTGCTGGTCCAGGTACGCGCCGGATCTGCCGTGGCACTCACCTGGACCGTGAGACTGGTTGCACCGGAAGAACTGCCGCATCCGGCGGACAGCTCCGCTACGGGATGGGCGCTCGGGGCATGGTGCCTGTATCGCTGCCCGTCCGACGTGCAGCTCGATGCCCTGTCGCGCGTAGAGGCCGACGCGGCGTCGTATCTTGCGGCCAACTGGATACTCGAGGATGCGCTCGCGGAGCGGAGTCCGCCGAAGCTGGAGTGACGAAGTCGGTATTCGCCGATCGACTCAGGCCGCCAGGCGCCGAAGGAACGCGTCACCGCAAATCGGAACACTGTTTTCGGCCCGGCGCGGTCAAGCGCGCATTACAGGAAGTTGATGAGATGTTGCGACATCTTCCGCTGAAGTCACCGATGACCGCGCTACCGGCAATCGCATCCCAGCGCGCGCCGACGCGCGCGCGAGGGTTGCTCGCGATCGGGATCCTCCTGTTCGGCGCGCTCACGCAAGTCGACGCGGCGACCCCGGGCCCCAACGAGGGTGCGCCATCGGATTCGAACGCGCCCGCGCGGGCGCCCGACCAGGCGGCGCTCAAACGCGGGTGTTCGAGGAACTGGGCGGCGACGGTCTCGCACGCGCGGACGATGGAAGGCGGAACGGGTCGACTCTGGCTGAACGTGCAGGCATCGGCGCGACTGACGAACGCGCTCGCCGCGATCGGCTACGCGACGGGCAAGCCGTCCGAGCAGGAGATGTTGGCGCGCGAGGCGCTGGCGGACGTCGATTGCGGGGCGGTGCCGGAGGATGGCACGCGGATTTTCCACTTGATGCTGGCGCGGGCCGAAGCCCTCCAGGTGCTGCAACGAGCGGGGGAAGCCGAGTCACTGCTGCGCGCGGCCAACGAGCGCGTCCGGCGCAAACCGCCGAACCGCGCGGAGTTGCTCACCGAAGGGCTGCGGGCGCTCGCGGAGTGTCTCGAGAGCGAGTCGAAGTTCGAGGCGGCCGAGCGCGTTCGCGACGAGTTGCTCGCGCTCGAGGGCAAGTCCTCCGGGGAGCGCGGCGGGGTCCTCGTCGAACAGAACATCGAGATCGCGATGGGCTCGCGGGTCAGTCTGGATGAGCTCGTCGGTCTCGGTCGATACGAAGACGCGGAGCTCTCGGCGCGCTACTGGCTCGATCGCGCGGATCGGCGCGGGGTGCGCGAGGATTCGTTGACGGCGTCGATTCTCCTGCGGCTCGCGGGCGTGCTGAACACGCAAGACAAATACGCGACCGCGGAGTCGTTCCTGCGCCGCCTCGACCGCATCGAGCTGGGCGCGGAGCGGAACGAGTGGCGGCGCAACGCGCGCGGCGCGTGGATTCGCAGTTTGAGTGGTCAGCGTCGTTTCGCGGAGGCGCAGGAACTGGCGATGCGGGACGTCGACGAGGCGCGCGCGGCCGGGCCGTCCGAACGACTGATCGAGGCGCACGCCCATCTCGGCGATCTGTTGGCGGCCCAGGAGCGCTGGCCCGAGGCGGAGCGGCCGTACCGCGAGGCCATCGCGCTCTTCGAGAAAGTCAGGGCGGCGGAGAGTTTGTATACCCAGGTCGCCTACTCGCTCGCGACCACGCTGCGTTTTCGCGGACGGTATGCCGAAGCCGACACACTCTTGCGGGAAGTGATCCAGAGCGACGCGAAGAGCGCGGGCATCGTCAATGGGCAACTGCCGGCGGATTTTTTCGGTGCCGCCGGCCAGGCCCGCTTCGCGTTTGGCGCGAGCGCGCCCTCCTTCATCAACTACGCGCGCGACCTCACCGCGCGTGGCGCGGTCCTTACGGGGCTCGGGCGGCCGCGCGAAGCGCGCGCGTTGCTCGAGCGGGCGCTCGATATCAGCGCGCGTCAGCTCACCGCGGAGAGCGCGCTCGATCCGGATGGCGCGGCCCGCGACGCCCGAACGAGCCGCGAGTACACCGTGCGATATTTGGTGCCGGCGCTGTGGGCCGACGCGGGGGCGCCGGGCGCCGCGCCGGCGAGCGCGCGATCGGCGTTGGAGCAGGCGTTCGAACTCGCTCAATACGGCGCGCAGCATGCGGCCGGCGCCGCCCTCGTGTGGGCCGGAGTGCGCTCGCTCGCCGCAAGCCAGGGCAGCGGCGAGGACGTGCGGGAGCGAGAGTCCTTGCGCGCGCAGCTCGAAGCGCTCGACCGCGAGGACGTTCTGGCGCACGCGCGGGGCGGCACAGCCTCGCTCGAAGCGCATTTGCGGGCGAAGCGGCGTCTGGAAAGCGCCCGCGCGGATGTTCGCGCGAACGCGAAAAAGCTGCGCGGCAGCTTTCCGCGGTTGTGGGACCTGGCGGACCCGGCGCCCGTCGGTGTGGCGGAACTGCAGGGTCGCGACCGGTCCGCGTCGGCGTTGTTGCATTCGGACGAGGCGCTCGTGCTGATCCTGCAGAGCACGGCCGGGGTTTTCGTGTTCGCGATCTCCTCGACGGACGCCGCGTGGTCGCGCGCGCCGATCAGTGACAGGGACCTCAACGCGGCGGTCACGCGGCTTCGATGCGGCATCGAGGTGAACAGCTGCCGAGACGACACGCGCGGGCCGCGTGGCTTCGATCGATCGCTGGCGCATCGGTTGTACGCGACGCTGCTCGGGGATGCCGCGATCGCGCGCGTTCTGCGGCCCCGGCACACGCTGCTGATCAGCGGGAACGGCGCGATCACGTCGCTGCCGTTTGGATTGCTGCTCACGGCGCCGCCGAGCGGCGCCGATGGCGACGCGCGCAATCTGCGCGACTCGCCGTGGCTCGTGCGGCGGAATGCCACCACCGTGATCCCGAGCGTTGCGAGCTTGCGGACGCTGAGGCGCATCGTGCCGAGCATCGCGGGCGAGGCGCGCGAGCCGTTCCTGGGTTTCGCGCCGAGCTTCGGCGGGGGTGGCGAGGACCGCGCGGCGCCGGGACCCATTGAGTCGTATTTTTCGGATGAGCGGCCGCGCCTCGAACGGCTGCGTCGCCTGCCCGCTCTCTCGGGTGCGAACGAAGTTTCCTCGCTCGGGGTGCTGCTAGGCGCGCCGGACGACGCGGTATTCGTGGGAGAGCGCGCGACGAAAGAGAAGGTAATGGCCCTGAACGCGCAGGGTCGCCTGATGCGGGCCAAGGTGATCGCCTTCGCGACGCACGCGCTGGTGTCGGGTGAGTATGGGCTCGCCGAACCGGCGCTCGCGATGGCGCTGCCGCCCGAGAACGCGGCGCCGACGGTCGAAGACGATGAGGGTCTCCTGAAAGCCTCCGACATCGTGGGCTTGCGCCTCCAAGCCGATTGGGTACTGCTGTCGGCGTGCAACACCGGCGCCGGGGAAACCCCCGAGGCGGAAGGTCTGACCGGGCTGGCGCGCGCGTTTCTGTTCGCGGGCGCGCGCGCCCTCCTGGTGTCGCATTGGGCGGTGGACGATGAGGTCGCGCGGCGACTGGTCACGCGTACCTTCAAACTTTTACCGAGCGAGGGTGGACTCTCCCGCGCGGAGGCGCTGCGTCGGGCCGAGCTCGAACTCCTCGACGATCCGGACCGCGATGAGGAGCGTGTGTCCAACGCGGATCCGCGCGTGTGGGCGCCGTTCATCGTCGTCGGGACGGACTAGCGCGTGGCGCGCCACTCGAGTACCCAGCCTGAGCCCTTCAGCCCGTCCCGTCGCCTGGCGGCACTCAGCGCTCGCGCAGCGCCTCGCGCGCCTTGTTGAGCGGCTTGAGCAGGTAGTCGAGCACGGTCTTGCGACCGGTGTGGATATCCACTGCCGCGATCATCCCGGGCACGATGGGAAAACTCCGGCCTGCTTTGTTATTCAGATGGTCGGCTTCGGTGCGGATGTAGACACGGTAGTAGTACACGTCGCGCTTGACGTCGTCCTGGATCGTGTCGGGCGAAATCATCGTCACCTTGCCGGGCATGCCGCCGAAAATCGAGTAGTCGTAGGCCGTGATCTTCACGGTCGCGTCCTGCCCGGGATGGATGAACGCCACGTCGCGCGGCGAAATGCGCGCTTCGACGAGCAGCTTTTCGTCCAGCGGCACAATCTCCAGCAACTTGCCGTTGGGCGGCACCACGCCGCCGACCGTGGTCACGGCGATGTCCTTCACGACTCCGCGCAGCGGCGCGGCGAAAGTCAGGCGCGTCAGGGAGTCGGAGCGCCCGCGCGTGATGGAGCGCTGGGCCTCGATCTCGGCATTCGCCCGCGCCAGGTCCTCGCGCGCCTTCACGTAGTACTGGCTGCGGGTGTCGGCGGCCTTGGTTTCAAGCTCGTTGATCTGGCGCTTCAGGCGCAGCACTTCCACGTCGCTGGCCGCGCCGCGCTGGACCAGCGGCTCGGTGAGCGACAACTCGCGCCGCACCAGCTCCTGCGCCTGCGCAATGCCCGAGAGGCTGCTGGCCAGGCTTTCCCGCCGCGACTGGAACAGCGCCGTCTCGGTGCGAACCAGATCGTGCTCCTCGCGCACCTCGGGCGGAAAAGCCAGCGGCGTGCCGTTGACCTCGGCCGTCAGCCGCGCCGACATCGCAAGCGCCGCGCGCACTCGCGAAGCGCTCTCTTCCACGGTCGATTCGGTCTTGGTGCGGTCGAGCTGGGCCAGCACCTGGCCCGCGCTGACGATATCGCCCTCCTTGATCTTCAGGTCCACCAGGATGCCGCCCTCGAGCGACTGGATCACCTGCTCCTTGGACGAAGGCACGACTTTGCCGGTGCCGGTCGACACTTCGTCGAGCTCGAAGAACCAGGCCCAGGCAAGCAAGGTCAGCAGTAACGCGCCGACAATCCACACGATCAGCGAGGCGCGCGGCAGCGGCGGCTCGGCCGGCGCGCCACGATAAGCGCCAAGCTGGGCCACCGCCGCAGGTCGCGGCGATGCGCCCTCTTTTCTGATGAAGGCGACAGTGCCAGAAACAGGCGCGGCGTTGCCGCTCTCCCGCGTAGTACCGATGTCAGGCGTTGGCATGGGCGAGCTTCCCGAGCATCTGATCCTTGGACCCATCCATCACGATGCGCCCGCCGTCGATGACGACGATGCGATCGACCCATTTCAGCACCGGTAAGCGATGTGTAGCGACCACCAGCGTGCGCGGCCCCAGCCACTTACCGACAGCTTCGATCACCTGCCGCTCGCTCACCTCGTCGAAGTGCGCGGTTGGCTCATCGAGCAGCACGATCGAGGGCCGGCGGATCAGCGTACGTGCCAGCAACAACGCCTGCCGCTGCCCACCGGAGAGGCCGAGGCCGCCTTCGAGAATGAGATCGCTGAGTCCGTCGGGGCGCGACTGCACGAAGGGCAGCGCGCCGGCCATCTTCAGCGCCTCCAGCACCTCGGTGTCGGTCGCGAGCGGCATGCCCATCGTCATGTTCTCGCGGATCGTGCCGTGGAACAGGCGGGCATTCTGCGTAAGCAAGCCCATGTCACGGCGCACGTCCGCCGGATCGATCAGACCCAGCTCCAGCGAATCGAGCGTGATGTGGCCGCGTTGTGGTGCATGCAAACCAGCGAGAATCTGCAGCAGCGTCGACTTGCCGGCGCCCATGCGGCCCAGCACCGCAATCTTCTCGCCTGCCCGGATCTCCAGGCGACCCACCTCGAGAGCTGGGCGCTGCCCCGCCTCACCGTACTGAAACTGCAGGCCTTCGAGCACATAGTTGCCGTGAAGCGCCGGTGCATGCACGAGGCGAGCGCCCTCGGGCTGATCGACCGGACGCCGCATCAGCTCGTCGAGCCCGTGGCGTGCCACCTTGGCCTGCTGCCAGCGCGCAAACACGCTTGAAAGCTGCGCCAGCGGCGAGATCATGCGCGATGCGAGTATCGACGCGCCGACGAGCGCACCGGTAGTCATCTCGCCCTTCATTACGAAGTAACACCCGGCAAGCAGGACTGCCGCGTAAACGATATTCTGTACTTCCTGGGTCCAGGTCATCAGCGAGCCGATCAGGAAGCGTTGCCGCATGCCGATGCCGGCGGAGACATCGTTGACGTGATTCCACTGGTTCTGAAACCGCGGCTCGGCGCGCATCAATTTGATGTCCTCGATGCTTTCCACCGCCTCTACCAGCATCGCATTACGCAGGGCCGACTCGCGCATGCCCTCGTTGGCCAGCCGCGCGAGTGGCCGCTGGATCAGCAAGCCGGGGATCACCAGCAGCGGCAGTGCCAATAGCGCCACCAGTGCAAGCGCTCCACCCACCAGCCACAGCACGAACAGAAACAGTAGAAAGAACGGCAGGTCGGCCACCGCGCCGATGGTGGTCGAGGTCAGCAGCTCGCGAACCTGCTCGACCTCGCGGACCTGCGCGATGAAGGATCCGGTGGATTTGGAGCGCGCGTCGTTTCGCACCCGCAGCGCATGGCCGAACACGACGTCGGACACCTTGAGGTCGGCGCGCCTGCCGATCAGATCGGAGATATGAGTGCGTGAGAGACGCAGCACGAACTCGAATACGATCGCCAGCATGACGCCGCCGAACAGCACCCACAGTGTGGGCTCCGACTGTGCCGGCACGACGCGATCGTAGATCTGCATCGAGAACACCATTGTCGCCAGCGCCAGCACGTTTGCGAACAACGATGCCAGCACCACGTCGTGATAACGACGCCAGTCGCGCAGCGCAATCTTCCAGAACCAGTCGGCCTGATAGGGTTTGATGTAATCGTCCACGCGCGCATCGGGCACCGTGGCCAGCGGGCGCAGCAGCGCAACGCGCTTGGCACGTTCGCGAACGTCGTCCACCGCGAGCGCAACCTCCAGACCCTGGTCGCCGCTCAACAGCACGCCCAACCGCCCCTGTCCATCGTTGCTGCGGACGACGCCGACCTGGCCGTTATCCAACTCGACCGCCAGCGGCAACCGCCAGGGGTCGAGTAGCGCATCGCTATAGACGCCGAAGCTCAACGCCAGGCCCATCTGGCGCGCCATGTGTTCGAGCACCGTATCGAGCTCTGCGCCACGCTCCCAGGCCAGGGCCACCCGCACGCTCTCCTCCGAGGCTCCAATGCCATAGTGGCGCGCAATGGCGAGCATCGCTTCCAACCACGCCGTGTACGACGCAGGCAGGTTCATGGCAGCACTCTCATTCCCTGTACGGTTGTGTTGTTCAGTCTGTAGAGCTCGCGGCCCTGGCCGACGGCGCCGATGTATCCGACCCGGCTCTCCCAGAGGTCGTGATTCACCGCCTCCTCGTCGGCCGCGGCCTGGTAGATTTCCTGCTCGGCATTCAGCAGATCCAGGATCGACCGCGTGCCCAGCGTGTACTGCTCGAAATACAGGTCGCGCGTCTCCTGGATGCTGCGTTTGCGCTCCGCCAGCACGCCCAGCCGCGCCTGCGCACCGAGCACCTGCTCCCGAAAATTGCGCGCCTGGTCGCTGGCGTCGAGCCGCGCGGTCTCGATGCGTATGCGCGCCGCTCGCTCGGCCGCCACCGCGGAACGCACCTGCGCGTTCAGCGCGCCGCCCTGGTAGAGCGTGGTCGAGAAGTTCAGCATCACCGAGTGGTAGGTGCCATAGCGCTCGAGCGTATTGGGGTTGATACCGTCGATGGCCTTGTTGACCGAAGCGTCGAGGCTGATGGTGGGCAGGCGCTGCGCCCTCGCCGCTTCCAGTTGAGCCGCCGCTGTGCGCCGCTCTGCCTCGGCGGCCAGCACGTCGGGCAGCAGTCTGGGGTCAGGCGGCGCGTTCACGTTCAGCTCGTTCGCGAGCTGATCTGGCAGCGGCGCCACGAACGCGGGCACTGCGCCACCGATCAGCGTGCGCAAGCGCTCGCGCCATTGCATGTGCAGCGCCTGAACCTGCAGCAGGTTGGCGCGCGCGCTGTCCACTCGGGTTTCGGCCTGGATCGCGTCGGCTCGCGCGCTGACGCCGGCACGGGCACGCAACTGCGCCGTCTCCAGCACTTTTTCAACCGAGACCACCTGCTCCCGAGCGATCCCCAGCAGCGCCTGGTAACGATGGACCATCACGACCGCATTGGCGGTCTGCTGCGCAATCGTATCGATCTGCTTGAGCACCAATGCTTGCTGTCGGCGTACTAGCGCTTCGGCCTGATCCACGCTACCCGACACCTTGCCGAAGTCGTAGAGCATCTGCGACATCGAGGCGGTGGCCACGCTGCCGTTGTCACTAATGCCGAAGCCATTGTTGTCGCCCTTGCCCACGCCGACATGCACCACCGGGTAGTAGCCGGCACGCGCCACGTCGATGCTGCCGGACTGCTGAGCCAGCGTAGCGATGGCGTCCGCAATCGACGGGTGCCGGTCGACGGCCAGATGCACGGCTTGCGCAAGCTCGAGCGGTTCCAGCGCGGCCGGCGCATCCAGAGCGGGCAGCACCCGTTGCGAGTCCAGTTCCTGCGCGAGTGCGCTGGGCGCCAGCGGTGTCCGCAAGATGTCGGCTGCCCTCTGCGCACAGACCGGTGTACAGGCACAGGCCAGCCATACGACACCAGACATCCTTATGTTGAGTTTCACGGTCGGTCGTTCCCTGCTTTTCATTCACTCGGCGCCGTGATTCTCAATGCAGGACGAGCTGGTGGTTCGCTAGCAAGGTCGCGAGATCGGTGTGTACGTTGTTCAGCGTCAGCAACGTGGTCGAGCTGTAAGTGGAACCTGCGCCGTCACGGTCGATCGAGATCACCGTGTCGGCGCCGACTTGCGTCACTTGCAGGAACGAGCCGATATCGCCGGCACTCCCGGCGATGGTGGCCACGCCGTTGACGTAGCTCGCGCCACCGTCGCCGGTGTAGCCGACCAGCAGGCTGTGCAGATCGATGCGCGGCGTGTCGGGCGTGCCTTCCCAGGTGCCGACCTTGAAGCCGTTGACGGCGTCGCTGCCGTTGCCGCCGTCGTTGGCCGCACTCAGCAGCTTGTAGATCAGCGTGTCGTGACCGCCGTGGGTCAGGTTGAACGTGTCGTTGCCGCCTCGCCCTTCGAACTGGTTGTCGGCTGCGTTGTCGGTGAGCGTGTCTGCCAGCGCCGTACCTGCAATACCTTCGATGTTGGCCAGCGTGTCGCTGCCCTGGCCGGTGACCGTGCCTGCATTCAGGTCCGCGGTAATGGCGCTAGCGGATAGCTTGTAGTCCACGACGTCCATACCGCCCGTGGCGCTCCACACGTCCGTGCCGGAGATCGTGACTGTGCCGCCCGCGCCTTTGAAGTTGTCGTTGCCTGCCGTGCCGTAGAACGTGTCGTTGTATCCTGTGCCCACAAAAGTGCCGGCGTTGCTGGCGGCGGAGCTCTCGCCGGACAACACATAGGCGTTGGTGGATTCGCCAGCGGTCAATCCGCCCCACGTCGTGTTGATGTTCTCCACACTGGCGAGCACGGCCGCGGCTCCCGTGCCGGCATGGTTTCCGTCGGAGATGTCGGCAGACACGCCCGATACCGCGCGAATCAGCGCGACGCTGTAGGTCTCACCGGCATTCAGGCCGTAGAAATTCACCAGGCCGGTACCGTCGTTGGCACCCACTCCCGACTGGGCGTTGATCATCTGGGTCGAAACCATTTGCCCCGCCGAGTTGAACAACTGCACGGTGTTGCCGTAGTAGCTGTTGATTCCGTTCTGGTCGAGGATGCGAACGTGCAGGCTGGTGCCGTCCGGCACCGCGTTCGCGTTGGCGATCGTCGCAACTGCGCCGGCCCGCGTGCTGTAGACCAGGTCCACACTGCCATCCCAGTTCACATCCACCGCGGACGCGCCCGTGATGTACTGCCCGGCGCCGGCGGCCCCCAGCACGCTCCCGGTATACGATGTTCCCGCACCATTGTTGGTGTACAGATTGATGGCGCCGTTGGCGATGCTGGAATTGGCGAGCTCAATCACGTCCATGTGGCCGTCGAGATTCCAGTCGAGCGTCACCGACGCGCCACCGGCAAGGCCGCCGGCATCCGCTGTCGACAGCTGAAACGACAGGGCGTTGGGGAGCACGCCGGCATTGCTCAAAGCCATGCCACTGATGTTGCCGCTGAGGCCGGTGTTGTTGGCCCGATTCAGGTAGAGATCCAGATAGCCGTCACCGTTGAAGTCCGCCCAGGTCATGGACACGGCGTCGTAGGCATTGTCGTTGTTGTTGTTGAAGATGTTGGGGATGGCTTGAGCGACCGAGAACGCTCCGGAACCGTTGTTGGCCAGGATGGACAACGCCACATTGTTGCCCTGACCCGTGATCGCCGCGGTATGCATTGCGATATCGATGTCGCCATCGTTGTTGACGTCGACACCGGACACCTCGCGGTCGTTGTACTTGGTGGCAATGCTGGAATAGCTGGTCGTATCCGCGGACAACACCCCGGCGGTGTTCTTCGCCACGCTGAATGAGTCGTCGCCCCAGTCACCCCAGATGAAATCTAGATAACCATCGCCCTCCTTGTCGTAGGTGACGACGCCGCCGAGCGACGCATTCGCGCCGGTGGGTATGTTCCCTCCCGCATAGGCACCGGACGCGCTGCCCGTCCATACCGGCTGCGTGTTGGCCCCGTAGTAATACGCGCCGGCTGCGATATCGCTGTAGCCATCACGGTTGTAGTCGGCCACCGTCGTGTTCGAAATGATGTCGCCAGCCTGTGTGAGCCCGTTGTTGACGACGCTGCCGCCCGTCAGACTGGTCTGCGTCAGAACCCCTTCGCGCACGGAGAGGAGAAGGTTGCCCGAAGCATCGAAGCCCGCGCTCATGCCGGACGTGTAGGTGGGGGTTGTCGGTATGGGCAGGCCGCTCGCGCTGAAAGCAGCCGGAGCGCCGGTCACTACCAGTTCGCCGCTCGAGGAATCCTGCGTCAGGACAGTGCCCACGGAGTCGATCACTACTGCCGTGACATCGTAAGTACCGACGCTCAGCGCATTGCCGCCCGGCACCTGCACGTACCAGGCGTTGTTGGCCGGATCGAGCACCACCGCTCCGTTGGCCGAGCTGTAAAGCACGCCGTTGATCGTGACTTCCATGTGCGCCCCGTTGCTGAGCGCGTGAGGAATCGTCCCGCTCACGACGGGCGTGGTGTCGGTAGTGGTTTCAGGATTGATGACGACTTTCGCAAGCGATCCGCCGGAAGACGCGACCAGCAGTTGATTGTTCGCCAGCAAGGCGGGCAGATCGGTCACCACCCCTGACAACGTCGCCAGAGTGTGCGCGGCGCCGGCGAAACTGCTGCTGCCGGTGAGATCCACGCTGATCGTGGTGTTGACACCGTCGTTGCTGACCTGCAGGTAGCTGGCCAGACCTTGCGAGGCGTAGTCGAGTGCGTACTTGCCGGTGGTGGCGTCCAGGTACACATGGGCAGAGCCGGTGTATGACGACAGCAGGCCGGTCAGGTCCAGCACGTCCGCCGCAGCTGTGCTGGCCAGGCTGCCAACGGTGAAACCGGTGATCGTGTCGCTACCGTTGCCGCCAGTGGAATCGGAGCCGTTGAGCAGGTTGTAGGTCAGCGCGGTGTGACCGCCGGCGGTGACGTTGAAAGTGTCGTTACCGCCGCGGCCTTCGAACACGTTGTTCGCGCCGGCCGAGGTGCTGGCAGTAAAGACATCGTTGCCACTGCCTCCACGCAAGCCCTCGATGCCGAGGAAGGTTGCGGTATTGAAGCCGGTTGCCTGCGCTCCCGCAGTGTTGAGGTTCACCGTGACGCCGGTAGTGCCTGCTAGCTTGAAATCCACTACGTCTTCGCCACCGGCGGAACTCCAGGTCGGCGTGCCGTAGCGAGCATTGCTCCAGCCGCCGGAACCGTTGTAGGTGTCGCCGCCAGCCGTGGCGTAAAAGGTATCGTTGTAGCCCGTACCGACGAAGTTGCCGTTGGCCGCGTTGCTGCCTGACTCGGCCGACAGCATGTAGCTGTTGGTGGCAGCGCCGGCAATCAAACCGGTCCAGCTCGCATTGACGGTCTCGACGGTGTTGCTGCCCGCGCTGGCCAGGCCGCCCACGTCGGACGACGCGCCGCCAACGTTCCGCAGCAGTACCGCCGTATAGGTGTCGCTGGCGCTCAGGCCGTAGAAGTTGACGATGGCTGAGCTGTCGTTGGTATTGCTTCCCGATTGCGGGCTGATGATCTGGCTGGCGACCAGCGTGCCCGCCGAGTTGAACAGCTGCACGGTGTTGCCGAAGTAGCTGGTGATGCCGTTGGCGTCCACGATGCGCAGGTGCATGCTGCTGCCGGCTTGCACGACATTCGTGTTCTGGATGAACTTCGCCTGGGTGGAACCGGTGCTGAAGTAGATCAGGTCGACCGCGCCGTCCCAGTCGTAGTCCGCCGCGACCGCGCCTGTGACGCTGTTAGCGGTGACACCCGTCGCCAGCGTGCTGGTGCTCCAGGAAGAACCATTGCCACCATTGGTGTACAGGTTGATCGGTGACGCCACCGCGCCGATGTTCGGCAGCTCGATGAGGTCTACCCGGCCATCGTGGTTCCAGTCGACCGCCAGCGAGGCGCCACCGTTCAAGGTGTCGCCGAACCACGTCGGCGCGCTGCTCAGTCCCCCTGCGGTATTGTTGAAGTAGATGCGGCTTTCGTTGGCGGTGCCGGCGCTTCCGTCGGAGCCCTGGTAACCAGAACCCAGGAACAGATCCAGGTAGCCATCGCCGTTGAAGTCGGCCCAGGTCATGGAGATACCCTGCGAATTGTCCACCGGTGAGGCAAACACACCGTTGATCGTGGAGGTGACCGCCAGGCTCCCGCTGCCACTGTTGCTCAGTACACTCAGGCCGGTGAGCGAAGTGGCCGGGTTGTACTGGTGGAACACAATGTCTACCGCACCGTCGTTGTTTATGTCGACGCCCGAGATTTCGCGAAACGGCTGGGCGGTGGCCGACGATACGAGCGCACCGGTCGGGCTCTGCACGAAGTTGCCGTCCTTCGTGTACGCACCTGCGGTAGTACCGGCGCCGGTGTTGATCATGAACTGGGAGTCAAGGCCACCGGGGGCGTTCGCATCGCCTTCGTAGTAAGACTCGCCGTAAACAAGATCGGTATTACCGTCGCCCGTCTTGTCATAGGCCACCAGAGTGCCGTGCAGGAGGTAGGCGTTGGCGCTGCCGGAAGTGCCCGCAACCTGGAACGAGGCGTAGGCACTGCCGTTGAACGTCCATGACTGCTGACCGTCCCCGTATGAGTTGTCCTCACCGAGAATGTCCAGCAGACCATCGCGGTTGTAGTCCACGAAGGTTACGTTGTTGACGCTCGAGTCGGCGGCGGTCAGCGCCGTAGCGGTATAGCTGGTCGAGCTCGCTCCCGTGTTGTTGTAGATCGACAGGTTGCTATAGAACTGCCAAAGGCCATTGTTGCCGACGGTGTAAGCCGTACCCTTGTTCTCTGCAGATCCGGCCGTGCCCGTGCCACCCCAGCCGGTGGTTACTGCCGCCGCGTGATCATTGGCACCGATCACGTCGACCTCGGTAATGCCGCTGAGTCTGGAACGATTGCCTGCGGCATCCACCTGCATGAAGCCCAATCGATAGGAACCCGCCGTCAGACCCGCAGCCGCGATCGACCAGGTGCCGTTGGCAGCTACCGTCGTGGTGCCCACGATGCTGTCGATACCCTCCGAGTACACGCCGTCTTTATTGACGTCGTTGACGAGCACCAGACTAGCGCCGGCCTCGCCGTTGCGGCTGTTGCTGCTGCTGAACGTGATGGACGTGTTGGTCGTGATGTGGTCGCCAAGCACGCCGCTGTCGTATGCGCTGGTCAACACTGGCGCCAGCAGACCCTGCACCGGCGCCACGGCATCCACCGTAACCACTTGCGAACCCGCGCCCGTAGCCAGGTTTCCTGAGGTGTCTACAGCACGCAGTAGATAGGTGACAGCAGTGGTGTGCTGAACGCTATCGGTATAGCTCCACGTGTGCGTTGCGTTGCTGAAACTGGTGACGTTGTTCCAGGTGGCACCGCCATCACTGCTGATCTGCAGGAATTCACCGGACGCGGCCAGGGTGCCGGCATACGTTCCGGACACCGTGAGCAAGGTGTCGCGCGTGATGAGGTCAGTGTTGGTCGCGCTGTTGGTGGTGCTGCCGGTGCCGGCCGCCAGTGCCGATGTCGTATCGGTTGCGATGGCAGTCAGACCAATCGAGGTGATCGCCGGCCCAGTGGTGTCGATCACCACCGCCTGCAAGCCCGCTGCGCTGGCATTGCCAGCAGCGTTAACCACGCGCGCCGCGAATGTGTAGTCGCCAGCCGCCAGCGTATTCCCAGTGTTGTTGAGGGAGTAGGTGCTGCCGCTGACCAGCGTAGCGTCTTGCCAAGTGCTGCCGCCGTTCAGCGAGATCTGCACTTTTTCGCCGCCAGCAAGGACGCCGGTCAGCGTCGCGTTCACGACCAGCGTCTGATCGCTGGTCGTGTAATCGCTGGCACTGAGGCCGCTATCCGTGGTGATCGCACTGATCGCCGCCGTCGCCGATGGCGCGGCGTTATCGATAACCAGGCTTTGGCTGGCGGTCTGGCCAACGTTGCCGGCAACGTCGATCACGCGTGCCCGCACATCGTAGGTCCCGTCGGCGAGGCTGGTACCCGTGTTGTCGTAACTCCAGGCCGTACCCGCCACTGAAGCACTAAGCCAAGTGGCGCCGCCATCCAGACTGATCTGCACGCCCTCGCCGCTCACCAGAACTGCGCCCAGCGTGCCGTTGAACATCAACGTCCTGTCGCTGGTGTTGAAGTCGACACTACTCGTACCGGTATCGGTGGTGATTGAGGCGATAGTGATAGTCTCACTCGCACTCGGCGCCGTCGTGTCCACCACCACGTTCTGGCTGGCGGTCTGGCCCACGTTGCCTGCCGCATCTATCACGCGTGCCTGCACGTTGTACGTACCATCGGCCAGCGGGCTGCCCGTGTTGTTGTAGCTCCAACTGGTGCCGGCCACCGAAGCGCCGTGCCAGGTGGCGCCGCCATCCAGGCTGATCTGCACACCATCACCAGGCGCCAGGCTCACGCCAAGCGTGCCGTTGAACACCAGAGTGTTATTGCTGGTATTGAAGTCGGTGGCACTCGCGCCGGTGTCTGTCGTGACCGAACCGATCGCGATGGTTTCGCTTGCACTCGGCGCTGTGGTGTCCACGGTCAGGGCGAAGGCACCCGAGACAGTGCCTTCGTTTCCGGCTGCATCGGCGACTACGGCCGTGTAGGTGTGGCTACTGCCTGCGGCCAGAGTGGGTGTTGCAAACGTCCAGGTCGTACCGATGACCGTGGCCGTGCCCAGCAGGGTGACACCTTCGTAGATGCGCACCACGTCAGTAGCGCCGAGGGTTGCACTCAGCGTGCCGTTGAGCACTGGCGTCGTGTCGTCGGTGCTCGTGCCGCTGGCGTATATGCCCTGGTTGACGCCGACGTTATCAGCGTAGCCGGTGATAGTGATCGTCTGCGTCGGCGCAGTCGTATTCACCGTCAACGCGAAGCCGCCTGAGACCGTGCCTTCATTGCCGGCTGCATCGGTGACTACCGCCGTGTAGGTATGGCTGCTGCCATTGACCAGCGCAGGAGTCGCAAACGTCCAGTTCGTCCCAACGACGGTAGCCGTGCCCAGCAGCGTGGCGCCTTCGTAGATGCGCACCACATCCGTCGCACCAATTGTCGCGCTCAGCGTGCCGTTGAGGACTGGTGTGGTGTCATCGGTGCTCGTGCCGCCAGCATACGAGCCCTGGGTCGTGCCGACGTTGTCGGTGTAGCTGGCGATGGTCGCCGTCTGTGTCGGAGCAATCGTATCCACCGTCAGCGTAAAGCCTGCCGAGGACGTGCCCTCGTTGCCTGCCGCATCGGTGACCACAGCTCTGTAGGTGTGACTGCTACCGTTGATTAGCGTCGGGATCGCGAATGTCCAGTTCGTGCCCGCCACGATAGCTGTTCCCAGCAGGGTCGCACCTTCGTAGATGCGCACTACGTCAGTAGCACCGAGGGCTCCACTCAGCGTGCCGTTGAGCACCGGCGTCGTGTCGTCCGTGCTCGTGCCGCTTGCGTAAGTGCTCTGGCTGGTGCCGACGTTGTCGGTGTAGGTGACGATGCTCGTCGTTTGTGTCGGTGCGGTCCTATCTACCGTCAGCGTGAAACCGACCGACGCCGCCCCTTCATTGCCGGCCGCATCGGCCACAACGGCGGTGTACGTATGGCTGCTGCCGTCGGTTAGTGTCGGTGTCGCAAACGTCCAGGTCGTACCAACGACGGTGGCCGTACCCAGCAGTGTCGCGCCTTCGTAGACACGCACGACATCGGTCGCTCCGATCGCTCCGCTCAGCGTGCCGTTGAGAACCGGTGTTGTGTCGTCGGTGCTAGTCCCGCTGGCGTAAGTGCTCTGGTTGGTGCCAACGTCGTCGGTGTAGGTTGTGATGCTCGTCGTCTGCGTGGGCGCCGTCGTATCCACCGTCAGCGTGAAGCCAGCCGAGGCCGCACCCTCGTTGCCCGCCGCATCGGCCACGACGGCCGTGTACGTATGGCTGCCGCCGATCAGTGTCGGTAGCTCAAACACCCAGGTCGTACCAATGATTGTGGTGGCTGTACCGAGGAGCGTCGCGCCCTCATAGATGCGTATCACATCGGTCGCACCGATCGCCACGTTCAGCGTGCCGCCGAGCTCCGGCGCTGTGTCGTCGGTGCTCGTGCCGCTGGCGTAGTAGCCCTGAGCGATGCCGACGCCGTCCCAGTAATTCGTAATGCTGACCGTCTGAGTCGGCGCGGTCGCATCCACCGTCAGCGCGAAGCCTGCCGATGGTGTGCTTTCGTTGCCTGCTGCATCGGCGACTACGGCTGTGTAGGTGTGACTGCTGCTGTTGAGTAGTGTCGGAGTTGCAAACGTCCAGGTCGTGCCCGCCACGGTGGCTGTGCCCAACAGGACTGCACCTTCGTAGATGCGCACCACATCGGTCGCACCGATGGCTGCATTCAGAGTGCCGTTGAGCACCGGCGTTGTGTCGTCAGTGCTGGTACCGCCGGCGTAGCTGCCCTGATTTGTACCAACGTTGTCGGCGTAGCCGGTGATGGCCGTCGTCTGCGTCGGGGCGCTCGTGTCTACGACTAGAGTGAAGCCTGTCGACGGCGTACTCCCGTTACCTGCGGGATCAGTAGCGGTAGTGGTTAAATTGTGGCTGCCATCAGTCAGCGGCGTACTCGGCGTGATACTCCAGGCGCCTCCCGCAGCCACCACGGCGCTGCCAATCAAGGTAGCACCGTCATATAGCTTGATGAGATCACCGGGTGTCGCACCGTTCCCGCTGACGGTGGGAGTGCCGTCATCGGTGGAACTGCCGCTCGTCACCGAGCCGGTGATACTGCCAGCGTCGTCTGTCACGCTGCCGATCGTCGGTGCGTTCGGCGCCGTCGTGTCCACCATCAGAACGAACGATGTAGTCGGTGCGCTCTCGTTGCCAATCGGATCGGTGGCCGTGAGGGTCAAACCATGGGTGCCCTCGATCAGCGGCACCGTGGGTGTCACACTCCAGGTGCCATCCGGCTGTACTACTGCACTACCGATCACGGCAGCGCCGTCGTACAACTTGACGGTGTCGCCAGGTGTCGCACCGTTGCCGCTGAACGCCGGCTGGGTATCGTCGGTAGTACCGCCGGAACTCACCGTTCCATGAATGCTGCCCTGGTCATCGGCGACCGCGCTCAGTGAAGGCGTCGTCGGCGCAGTAGTGTCCACCGAAATGGTGAACGGCGTGCTGCCGGCGCCTTCGATACCTACGCTGTTGGTAGTAGTCGAGCTCAGACTGTGAGCGCCGTCGGCCAGTGGCGTGCTCGGCGTGATGCTCCAGGTTCCATCGCCTGCGACAGTCGTGCTGCCGATAAGCGCGACACCATCGTACAGCTTGATGATGTCTCCGGGATTCGCTCCACTGCCAGTGACAGTGGGAGTCGCATCGTCAGTGGTAGCGCCGCTCACCAGTGATCCTTGCACGGTGCCGACATTGTCGTTGACGCTATCCACCGTCGGCGCCGCAGGCGCGCTGCTGTTGACGGTCAGATCGAACAGCGTGGCCGCGCCCTCATTGCCTGCGGGATCGGTCGCGGTCAGCGCCAGGTTATGTGTTCCGTTGATCAGCCCGAGGCCCGGCTCGATGCTCCAGCTGCCGTCCGCAGCAACGAGTGTGCTGCCAATGAACGTAACGCCGTCGTACAGTTTGATGGTGTCGCCGGGATTCGCCCCGCTGCCAGTGAAAGTGGGTGTGGTGTCGTCGGTGCTGCTGCCGCTGATCAACTGGCCTTGAACGGCACCTGCGTTGTCGATCACGCTACCGATCGTCGGCGCACCGGGCGCCGTCGTGTCCACGGTGAAATCGAAGGGCGCACTCGGATCGCTTTCGATGGCCGTCACGAAGTAGGTCTCGGTCAGCCTGACAGTGTGGGCGCCTTCGCTTAGCGGGACCGCCGGCGTGATGGTCCAAGTGCCATCCGGCTGCACGACGGCCGTGCCGATTACCGCGGCACCTTCGTACAACGTAACGGTGTCCCCGGGTGTGCCACTGCCGCCGCTGAACGTCGGCTGGGTATCGTTGGTCGAGCCGCCCTCGCTGATGGAGCCGGTGACGCTGCCCTGATCGTCAATGACGCTGCCCAGATTGGGCACCGCACTGGTCGCGGTAGGCGACACCACCGTGAGATCGAACGGTGTGCTCGTCGCGCTTTGATTGCCCGCAGGGTCCGTGTTCGTCAGCGTGAGGGTGTGGCTGCCTATGCTCAGTGGGCTGCCAGGCTCGATGCTCCACGTACCATTGGGCGCAACCAGCGCAGTGCCGAGGATGGCCGCGCCTTCATACAACGTAATGGTATCGCCAGACGTTGCGCCGCTGCCGATGAACGTGGGAGTTGCATCGTCAGTGCTGTCACCACTGGTAAGCACACCTTGCACCAGACCCACGTTGTCGATGACTGTGGTGACGGCCGGTGCACTCGGCGCACTGGTGTCCACCGTCAGAGCGAACGGCACACTCGGCGCGCTCCGGTTGCCTGTTGGATCGGTGGCGGTAAGCGTCAGGCTGTGCGGACCGTCGGCCAGAGGCGCTGTGGGCGCCACACTCCAACTGCCGTCAGGCTGCACCACGGCGCTGCCGATTACGGTCGCGCCGCCGTCGTACAGCGTGATGGTATCTCCGGGTGTCGCGCCGTTGCCGCTGAATGCGGGCCGCGTATCGTCAGTCGCACCACCGAAACTCACGGGGCTCTGGACGCTGCCCTGATCATCAGTTACCACGTTCAGAGAGGGCGTCGTCGGCGCGGTGGTGTCGACCGTAAGATTGAATGGGGTGCTGCCGAGGCTTTCAGTGCCCACTGTGTTGGTGGCGGTGACGACCAGACTGTGAGCGCCATCGGCCAGCAGCGTGACTGGTGTGATGCTCCACGTTCCGTCAACCGCGACAGCGGCGCTACCGATGAGTGCAACGCCGTCGTATAGCTTGATGATGTCCCCGGGGTTCGCCCCACTGCCGGTGGCGGTGGGAGTCGCATCGTCGGTGGTAGCGCCGCTCACCAGCGCGCCTTGCACGGTGCCGGCGTTGTCGTTGACGCTGCCAACCGTCGGTGCGCTCGGCGCAGTCGTGTTCACGGTCAACGTGAAACCGCTCGAGAGCGTGCCTTCGTTACCCGCAGCATCTGCGACCACCGCCGTATAGGTATGGGTGCTGCCGTTAGCCAGAGTCGGTGTTGCGAATGTCCAGGTCGTGCCCACAACTGTGGCCGTGCCCAGCAGCGTGGCGCCTTCGTACACACGCACCAAGTCGGTTGCACCGATGGCTCCACTTAGCGTGCCGTTGAGCACGGGCGTGGTGTCGTCGGTGCTGGTGCCGCTGGCGTACGTGCTCTGGTTGATGCCAACGTCGTCGGTGTAGCTGGTGAGAGTTGTCGTCTGTGTCGGCGCGGTCGTGTCGACCGTTAACGTGAAGGCAGCCGAGGCCGTACCCTCGTTGCCCACCGCATCCGCCACGACGGCCGTGTACGTATGGCTGCTACCGTCGATCAGTGTCGGTAGCTCAAACACCCAGATCGTACCGATGACCAGGGCTGTACCGAGGAGCGTCGCGCCCTCATAGATGCGTATCACATCGGTCGCATCGATCGCCGCGCTCAGCGTGCCGGTTAGCACCACCTCTGTGTCGTCAGTGCTCGTGCCGCTGGCGTAGGAGCCCTGATCGACGCCGACCTCATCCCAGTAACTCGTAATGCTGACCGTCTGCGTCGGCGCGGTCGTATCCACCGTTAGCGTGAAGGGCGCCGATGGCGTGCCCTCATTACCTGCCGCATCGGCGACCACGGCTGCGTAGGTGTGGCTACTGCCCGCGGTCAAAGCAGGCGTTGCAAACGTCCAGGTCGTACCGATGACCGTGGCCGTACCCAGCAGGGTGCCACCTTCGTAGATGCGCACCACATCTGTGGCGCCGATGGCTGCATTCAGCGTGCCATTGAGAACCGGCGTGGTGTCGTCAGTGCTCACGCCGCTCGCGTACGTCCCCTGGTCGGTACCGACGTCATCCGTGTAGCTGGTGATGGTCGTCGTCTGCGTCGGCGCAGTCGTATCCACCGTCAATGTGAAGGTGTTCGAGACTGTGCCCTCATTGCCGGCCGCATCGGTGACTACCGCCGTGTACGTATGGTTACTGCCATCGGCCAACGACGGTGTTGAAAACAGCCAGAGCGTGCCGTAAACCGTGGCCGTGCCCAGCAGGGTGGCGCCTTCGTAGACGCGCACCACGTCGGTCGCACCGATCACCGCGCTCAGCGTACCTTCGAGCACCGGTGTTGTGGAGTCGGTGCTGATCCCGCCCGGGTATTCGCCTACATTGGTGCCGACGTTGTCTACGTAGCTGACAATCGTCGTCGTCTGCGTCGGCGCAGTCGTATCGACTGTCAGCGTGAAGCCTGCTGACGGTGTGCCCTCGTTGCCAGCCGCATCGGCGACCACAGCCCTGTAGGTGTGACTGCTACCGTTGACTAGCGTCGGAGTTGCGAACGTCCAGTTCGTACCCACCACGGTGGCTGCACCCAGCAGGGTCGCACCATCGTAGATGCGCACCACGTCGGTCGCACCGATGGCTGCATTCAGACTGCCGTTGAGCACCGGCGTTGTGTCGTCAGTGCTGGTGCCGCCGGTGTAGCTGCCCTGATCTGTGCCGACGTTGTCGGCGTAGCTGGTGATGATTGCCGTCCGCGTCGGTGCGGTCGTATCTACTGTCAGCGTGAAGCCGACCGAAGCCGTCCCTTCATTGCCGGCCGCATCTGCCACGACAGCCGTGTAGGTATGGCTGCTGCCGCCGATCAGTGTCGGCGTCGCAAACGTCCAGGTCGTGCCGACGACCGTGGCCGTACCCAACAGCGTGGCGCCTTCGTAGATGCGCACCACATCGGTGGCGCCGATCGCCGCGCTCAGTGTGCCGTTGAGCACCGGCGTCGTGTCGTCGGTGCTGGTTCCGCTCGCGTATGTGCTCTGGTTGGTACCGACGTCGTCCGTGTAGCTGGCGATGGTCGTCGTCTGCGTCGGTGCAGCCGTATCCACCGTCAGCGTGAAGCCCGCTGACGGTGTGCTCTCGTTGCCTGCGGCATCGGAGATCACGGCTGTGTAGGTATGGCTACTACCATCGGCGAGCGTCGGCGTTGCAAACGTCCAGGTCGTGCCGATGACCGTGGCCGCGCCCAGCAGCGTGGCGCCTTCGTACACGCGCACCACGTCAGTGGCACCGATGGCCGCACTCAGCGTGCCGGTGAGAATCGGCGTGGTGTCGTCAGTGCTCGTGCCGCTCGAGTACGCGCCCTGATTAGTGCCGACGTCGTCGGTGTAGATGGTGATGCTCGTCGTCTGCGCCGGCGCGGTCGTATCCACCGTCAACGTAAAGCCAACCGACGCCACACCCTCGTTGCCCGCCGCATCGGCCACGACAGCCATGTAAGTATGGCTGCTGCCGTCGACCAGTGTCGGCGCGGCAAACGTCCAGGTCGTGCCAACGACAGTGGCTGCGCCCAGCAGCGTGGCGCCTTCATAAATTCGCACCACATCGGTCGCGCCGATCGCCGCGCTCAGCGTGCCGCTGAGCACCGGCGTGGTGTCGTCAGTGCTTGTGCCGCTCGAGTACGCGCCCTGATTAGTGCCGACGTTGTCGGCGTAGCTCGTAATGCTGGTCGTCTGAGTCGGCGCAGTCGTATCTACCGTCAGCGTAAAGCCGACCGAGGCCGCACCTTCGTTACCCGCCGCATCGGCCACGACAGCCGCGTAGGCATGGCTGCTGCCGTCGATCAGTGTCGGCGCGGCAAACGTCCAGGTCGTACCAACGACATTAGCTGTGCCCAGGAGTGTGGCGCCTTCGTAGATGCGCACCACATCGGTCGCACCGATCGCCGCGCTCAGCGTGCCGTTGAGTACCGGCGTGGTGTCGTCGGTGCTCGTGCCGCTGGTGTAGCTGCCCTGATTAGTGCCGACGTTGTCGACGTAGCTCGTGATGCTAGTCGTCTGCGTCGGTGCACTCGTATCCACCGTTAGCGTGAAGCCGACCGAGGCCGCGCCCTCGTTGCCCGTTGCATCGGCGACCACGGCTGTGTAGGTATGGCTGGTGCCGTCGACCAGCGTCGACGTCGCAAACGTCCAGGCCGTGCCAACAACAGTAGCCGTGCCGAGCAGGGTCGCGCCTTCGTAGATACGCACCACATCCGTCGCGCCGATGGCTGCACTCAGTATGCCGTTGAGCACTGGCGTGGTGTCGTCGGTGCTCGTGCCGCCGGCGTAGTCGGCTTGGTTGGTGCCAACGTTGTCGGTGTAGCTGACGACCGTCGCCGTCTCCGTCGGGGCGGTCGTATCCACCGTCAACGTGAAACCACTCGAGGGGGTGCCTTCATTGCCCGCTGCATCGGTCACCACAGCCGTGTAAGTGTGGCTGGTGCCACTGACCAGCGCGGGAGTTGCGAACGTCCAGCTCGTTCCCGTCACCGTGGCTGTGCCTACCAGCGTGGCACCTTCGTAGATACGAACCACGTCAGTCGCACCGATGGCTGCACTCAGCGTGCCGTTGAGTGCTGGCGTGGTGTCATCGGTGCTCGTGCCGCCGGCGTAGTTGGCTTGGTTGGTGCCAACATTGTCGGTGTAGCTGACGACCGTCGTCGTCTGCGTCGGGGCGCTCGTGTCTACGATCAGTGTGAAGCCCGCCGACGGTGTGCTCTCGTTGCCTGCCGGATCGGTGGCGGTACTCGTCAGACTGTGACTGCCGTTGCTCAGCGACGTGCTCGGCGCGATGCTCCAGTTGCCTCCGGCATCCACCACGACGCTGCCGATCAAGGTCGCGCCGTCATATAGCTTGATGAGATCACCGGGTGTCGCACCATTGCCGCTGATGGTGGGAGTGGTGTCATCGGTGCTGCTACCGCTCGTCAGCGCACCGGTGATACTGCCCACAGTGTCGGTCGCGCTACCGATAGTCGGTACGCTCGATGCTGTGGTGTCCACCATCAGATCGAACGACGCGGTCGGCAGGCTCTCGTTGCCCGTCGGATCGGTGGCAGTGAGCGTCAGACTGTGCGTGCCTTCGGCTAGCGGTGCAGTGGGCGACACACTCCAGGTGCCATCAGGCTGCACCCCGGCGCTGCCGATCACGGTAGCGCCGTCGTACAACTTGATGGTGTCGCCGGGCGTGGCACCGTTACCGCTCAACACCGACTGAGTATCGTCGGTGGCGCTGCCGTAGCTCACAGCGCCCTGGATGGAGCCCCGATCATCGGTCACCGTGTTCAAGGAAGGTGCCGTCGGCGCGGTGGTGTCCACCGTAAGACTGAACGGCGCGCTGGCGGGGCCTGCAGTGCCCACGCCGTTAGTGGCTACGGCAGTCAAGCTGTGAATGCCATCGGCCAAAGGTGTAACCGGCGTGACGCTCCACGTGCCATCCGCAGCAACGAGCGCGCTGCCGATGAGCGTAGCGCCGTCGTACAGCTTGATGGTGTCGTTGGGGTTCGCTCCACTGCCGGTGACGGTGGGAGCCGCGTCGTCAGTCGTGGCGCCATTTGCAAGCGCACCTTGCACGGCACCCACGTTGTCGTTGACGCCATCCACCGTCGGCGCTGGGGGCGGGTTGCTGTTGATGGTCAGGTCGAATGGTGTGGCCGGGCTCTGGTTACCCGCCGGGTCAGTCGCGGTCAGTGCCAGATTGTGCGTGCCGTCCGCCAGTGCGCTGTTTGGCTCGACACTCCATGTGCCATCCGCAGCAACGAGCGCGCTGCCGATGAGCGTAGCGCCGTCGTACAGGTTGACGGTATCGCCGGGGTTCGCCCCGCTGCCGGTGAACGTGGGCTTGGTATCGTCAGTGCTGCCGCCACTAGTCAACTGGCCCTGCGCGGCGCCCGCGTTGTCGATCACGCCACCGAGGGTCGGCGCGCCCGGCGCCGCGGTGTCCACCGTGAAATCGAAGGGCGCACTCGGCGCGCCTTCAATGCTCGTCACGAAGTAGGTCTCGGTCAGCGTGACAGTGTGTGCTCCCTCACTCAGCGGGCCAGTCGGCGTGACAGTCCAGGTGCCATCCGGCTGCACGACCGTGGTACCGATTACCGTGGCGCCCTCGTACAACGTAACGGTATCGCCGGGTGTACCGCCGCTGCCGCTGAACGTCGGTTGAGTGTCGTTGGTCGACCCTCCTTGGCTGATGGACCCGGTGACGCTGCCCTGGTCGTCTGCAACGCTGCCCAGATTGGGCACGGCGCTGGTCGCAGCAGGCGACACTACGGTGAGATCGAACGGCGCGCTCGGGGCGCTTTGATTGCCTGCGGGATCGGTATTGGTGAGCGTGAGGCTGTGGCTGCCTACGATCAGCGGGCTGTTCGGCTCAATGCTCCAGGTGCCATTAGGCGCGACTAGCGCAGTGCCGATGACGATGACACCTTCGTACAGCGTGACGGTGTCGCCGGACGTGGCGCCGCTGCCGATGAAAGTAGGAGTCGCATCGTCAGTGCTATCACCGCTGGTCAGCGCGCCCTGCACCAGACCTACATTATCAATGACGGTGGTGACGGCTGGCGCGCTCGGCGCGGTGGTGTCCACCGTCAACGTGAAGCCGGCCGATGGCGCGCTCGCGTTGCCGGTCGGGTCTGTGGCGGTGAGAGTCAGGCTATGCGGGCCCTCGGCGAGCAGTGCCGTGGGCACCACACTCCAGGTTCCGTCAGGCTGCACTAGTGCGCTACCGATCGCGATGGCGCCATCGTATAGCGTGATGGTATCGCCAGGCGTGGCACCGCCGCCGCTGAACGCCGGTTGAGTATCGTCGGTGGGGGCGCCGTAGCTCACAGGGCCATGAACGTTGCCCTGATCGTCGGTTACTGTATTCAGCGAGGGTATCGCAGGCGCTGTGGTGTCGACTGTGAGACTGAACGGCGTGCTGCCGGAACCTTCGATGCCTACATTGCTGGTGGCAGTGGAGATCAGACTGTGAGCACCATCGCTCAGGGATGAGCCAAGCGTGATGCTCCACGTGCCGTCGGCTGCAACAGCGGCACTGCCGATCAGCGCAACGCCGTCGTACAGCTTGATGATGTCACCGGGATTCGCCCCGCTACCGGTGACAGTGGGAGTCGCGTCGTCGGTAGACGCGCCGCTCACCAGCGCGCCTTGCACGGTGCCGACGTTGTCGCTGACGCTACCCACCGTCAGCACGCCCGGCGCAATCGTGCTCACCGTCAGCGTAAAGCCGGCTGACGGCGTGCTCTCGTTGCCCGACGGATCCGTGGCCGTGCTGGTCAGACTGTGACTGCCTTCACCCAGCGGGCTGCCGGGTGTGACGCTCCAGTTGCCTCCGGCGTCGACAACGGCGCTGCCGATCACGGTCGTGCCATCGTACAGGGTGATGGTGTCGCCGGGATTTGCTCCGCTGCCAGCGAAGGTGGGAGTGCGATCGTCCGTGGAGCTGCCACTCGTCAACGGACCGATGATGCTTCCGGTGTCGTCAGTGACAGTGCCGATGGTCGACGCACCCGGCGCAATCGTGTCCTGGTAGACCGTCGTTGTGCCGGCGCCTGGGCCATTGCCACTAGCGTCGGTGGCGTGGACCACCACATTGCCGTCGGGCTGGGCGACGCCTGCCGGCGAGTCGATCGTGTAGTGACCGCTGGGATCAGCCACCACATTGCCAGTGCTGCCGTCCGGGAACGTGACATGCACCGTCGCGCCTGGTTCGGTCGTGCCACTCACGGCGATCGTGCCGTCGCCACGCTCGTTGACGCTGGCCGTCGGCGCATCGGGCGCCGTAGTGTCGGGCGTTGGCATCACCGTGCCGGCGCCAGTGTTTCCGGCAGCGTCCTGTGCTACCGCCGTGATGTCACCGCCATCGTTCTGCGGCGGCACCAAGGAAATCTCGAAGTGTCCGTTCGGACCGGCCGTGCCGCTGGCGATGACGTTACCCGCGTCATCCCTGACGATCACCGTAGACCCGGGTTCAGCTTCGCCACTGACCGTGCCGCCATCCGGGCTGACCACTACGTTCGTGGGCGCCGCAGGTGGGGTTTGATCCGGGCTCTGAACAACAACCGTAACAACCGCATCGGAACCCGTGTTACCCGCCGGATCGGTGGCGTACCCAACGACATTGCCAGTGGGCTGGCTGCCTTGCGATACGACACTGAAGCTGCCGTCGCTACCCGCCACCACCGTGACGGAGCTGCCGTCAGGAAAACCGATGTGGACCGTGCAGCCGGGCTCGGCTGTGCCGCTGACCATCAGCGTGCCGTTGGCATTGACCTTGACGTCCAGAACGGGCGCGGCCGGCGGTGTCGAGTCGGTTGGAGGCGCAGGGGGACGTGCAGATGAGAAGCCCCCACCGTCGTCGCCGCTGAGGAGGAATCCGGTCCCCACCGCCCAGATCCACGCCGCAACGACGCTGTTGTCACGCATCATCAACGGCTCGATGGAGTCGATGCTCGAGTAACCGGCGGTCAGTTCTCCCTGCCCCGCGGGCAAGTCCACCAGCCACAGGCCGCCCCGAGCCTGATCATCCTGCAGAACCAGATCGTTCCCGGCACCGTCGAAGGACTTGAAGAAGTCGTGAACGGTGATGACCTCGCCGGATCGCGTGATGATGACGAGGTCATCACCGCTGCGCTTCACGCTCCTGATCTGGGCACGCGGCACATCGATCCGAACAACCGAGGCGTCCGTCAGCCGAATCTCGTCTTGCGTAGCAACACCGCTCGACGCAGTCCTCTTATCGACGGTGGTGATACCACTCACGAGAAACCTCCCTATTCACCCCAAACGAAAGACTGTGCGATCCCTCAATGGCCCGCACGTGACAAACGCCATCACCAGCGCGCTGGCGCCGCGAGCATACTCGCGAAACCAGTCGTCCCGATTTACGTACAGGACCTGTCGATAGTAACTACGGCGGCCGCTCACGCCGTGTGCGGCTGCTCACAGTAGCGCCCGAGATTGAGTGATGCCGTCTTGCATGGCCGCAACCTGCTGCGCCGCGCTTTGATCTCTTCGCTGAATTGCGGGTTGGGCGTTTGCGGCACCTCGCACCGCGACGGTCCGGGAGCAGAGTGCTACGGCGTTTCTCGCAACCCCCTAACTCCGAGGCCCTCTATCGGAGGAGCCGTCGCTCATCGCTGCTCGAGTGACTGCAGCGAAACCAACAAAAGAGCCGCCCTGGTAGTGGCAAGCCGCGCGCGCGGCGGGACTTACTGGCTCAGCGAGGATTTCTGGCAGGGACGTCTACGCCACTCCGGCCCCGGCATGGCCGGGGATTACGAATTGAGCCAGTTCACAAAACTCTACATTGCTTTGCGTCAGCGCGCGATCTACTTGCTCATATGTACACGGCTGATCACGCTCGTTTTTGGACGACACATGGCTGCAAAGAAGCAAGAACCTCGCTCGTTTCGCTACTTCGTCATGAACGGTACTTTGTTCCGTCTCGGCGGGATGTCCCGTCGAAATCAACTTGCGATAACGGTGGCGCTCATCGGTGCGACGATGCAGCTGCCCACCGCGTCGCTGGCCGCTTCGAACACTGAGGGACCTCAATCGACGCAAGACATGGACGAAGTCGTCGTAAGCGCCCAAGCGGTGCCCGGTGCGGTAATCGGGGATGTTCCACCCGAGAACCAGCTCAACCCCACCGACATCGCCTCTTACGGTGTCAGCACGGTAAGCGATCTGCTCAACGAGATTTCCGACCAGACGCAGAGCGAGCAAGGCCGCGACAGCAGCTCGGGACCGATCATCCTCGTCAACGGCAAGCGCATCTCGGGTATCAACGAAGTGGGTGACTTCCCTACCGAATCCATCCTGCGCGTCGACATCCTGCCCGAGGAGGTTGCGCTCAAGTACGGCTACGGCGCACAGCAGAAAGTCGTGAACATCATCTTGCGTCGTTTTTTCCGGGCCAAAGTAGCCAATCTCGACGGCGGCGCGTCTACCGAGGGCGGGGGCAAGAACGGAACGGGTGACTTGAGCGATACCCGCATCCGCGACAACGATCGGATCAATATCGTCGGACGCGTGAAGTCACAGGCGGCACTGCGTGAGAGCGATCGCGGCGTTTCCTCGACCGCCGGTACGATAAGCGATCCCAGCGGGACTATTGGCGACGACAGCGACGCGCGAACCCTGAGCCCGGCAACCCGCACCTACTCGCTGAACGGTGTCGTCGCGCATACGCTATCGAACGCGGTCACGGCGTCATTCAACGCGACGGCAAGCTACCAAACCAGCCGTGCATTGAACGGCGATCCAGCCTCTGACCTGCAGGTGCCGGCCAGTAGCCCCTTTGCGTTGGGCAATAGCGACACGACCGTTGACCGCTACTTGTCCGACGAGACGCTGCACCAGGATATCGACACCGCCAAGGCGCATGCCGGTGTGACGTTGAATGCGGATCTCCCGAAGATGTGGCGATTGTCCATGATCGGCAACTACGACTATGCCGACACTCATACGCAGACGGATCGCGGCTATGACCTCACCACGCTGCAAGCGGCGATCGACGCCGGCGAGATCGATCCCTATGGACCGCTGCCCTCGTCCGCGCTGGGTTCGCTGCGCGGCCAGGATGCGAGAGCAATCACCAACACCGGCGGTGCCAGCGTGCTTGCCAATGGCAAGCTGTTCCGGCTGCCGGCCGGCGACGTTACGACCAGCATGAAGTTGGGCGGCAACTTCAGTGGCCTCGACTCCACTATTGCGGGTCAGCAGGGCAAGACCTCCAACCGTACACAGGCAACCGGGCAAATCAGCATGGATGTCCCGCTGACGAGTCGTTCGAACCACGTTCTGAGCGCAATCGGCGACCTCAGCGTGAATGTCACCGATGCGGTAACGGATGTATCGAGCTACGGATCGCTCGGCAATTTCGGTTATGGCTTGCACTGGAGCCCGCGCAAAGACATCAGCATCATCGCGTCGGTCAACGAGGATCGGCAGGCGCCTACGCTCGCTCAACTCAGTAACCCCATCGTTACGACGTCGAACGTCCGCGTCTACGATTACGTGCAAGGCAAAACCGTGACTGTCAGTCAGGTCTCGGGTGGCAACCCGGACTTGCAAGCCGACGACCGCCACGTCTTCAAGCTCGGCGCAACACTTGCTCCCATCAGCACAACTCAGCTGAAGCTGAATTTCACCGCGAACTACATCCAAAGCGTGACTCGAAACGCCGTCGGCACGCTCAGCAGCGCAACGGCAAATGCGGAAAGGGCATTTCCCGATCGCTTCGAACGCGACGAGGATGGCGCGCTGGAAACGGTGGACAGTCGCGCGGTCAACTTCGATCGTGAAGAGCGCAAGGCCATTCGCTGGGGGTTCAACCTCACCAAACAACTACGCGCCCCCACACGGCCCACTCGCCCTCCTGGCTCCAGACCTCCAGGGATGCGCAACCGTCAGCCTTCTGCCGGGGGCGCGAGAGCCGAAAGGGAGAATGCGCCTCGCGGAACATCAGGCGGGCCGGAAGTCGAGACGACGCGAACGGACGGCGCCCCCGCCGAGAACGCCGGAGGGCAATCGCCCGCCGAATCATCCGGGAATAGGCAGGACGAGGTTGTCGTCGCGGGTGAGCGGGAGAGCGCAGGCAATGCTCTTGGCCCTCCACCTCCAGACTTCTTGGGGCAACCTGATGGACCCGCGGGTGGCGCCCCATCTGACGGTCTGCCTCCGGGTGGCCGGGGCCAGCGACCGGGCGGTGGTTTCGGGCCATCCGGAAATCGAGGCGGAGGACGTGGGGGCGGCTTCGGCGGCGGCGGCAATGGGGCGCAACTCGAGCTGTCGCTTTACCACAGCTGGTATTTCCGCGATGAGGTTCGGTTCAACGCCGAAGGGCCCACGGTCGACCTGCTCAATGGCGGAACGATCGGGTCAGGAGGCCAGGCCCGCCACAGGATTCAGTTCAATGCCGGCGTGCTCGACAATGGCGTTGGCGTGCGACTCAGCGGGTCCTGGACCAGTCCGACCGACATCACAGACCGTGGAGACGGTTCCGGTCCGCTCTTCTTTTCATCGCTGGCGACGTTCGACTTTCGTCTGTTCGCTAATTTGCAGCAACGCTTTGTGGGTAAAGAGTGGGCGCGCGGCACGCGCGTTACGCTGGCGGTGAGCAACCTGTTCAATGCTCATCAGGATGTTCGCGATGGCAGTGGGGCTACACCGCAAATCTATCAGCCGGCGTTCCTTGATCCCTATGGGCGCGTTGTCAGTCTCTCGTTCAGGCGGCTGTTTTAGGGGACGGCAAACGAGTGTCGAAAATTTCGTTCTTGCTCGTTTTCAGCGAGCGCACGCATTGACAACGATCAGCTCGAGTTCCGCAGGTCGGGAAGCATTCCATATGAGCTGCGACGAGAAAGTTCGGCACTGAAAAAAGCGTGGATACTCAGCTCGCGACAACTCCCCTACTGATGAGCTGAGTCACGCGCTCCGAGCGATCCCAAGCGCGGCGGCGGACTTTCACCCATCCACAGCCGCCCACCCTCAAAGGCATCGCGATCCGTTTCCCGAACGCACCACTCCTTGTGCGCGGTCAGAACGCGCAAACCCACGATTCCTTCGAGGTCGCGATCGTGCGTGACGAGCGGGACATCGAGCTAGAGAGCGGAAGCGGCTGCCCAGGCATCCGCCCAGCGGGGACTCCTTGAAGATGTACGAGGCCACATTCGTATCGGCGATGAGCTGCACGTGCTTCATTCTTGCGGCCCCAATGGCGCGAGGCCACGCCGCATGCGCTTGACGTCTTCCTCAAATCCTTCGTAAATCGGGCCCGGGCGAAGCGAACGCAATCGTGCAAGATCAATTGCAGGCTTGACCTCGAAACGTGGCGGAACCCGCCGCGCTCGCGCGGTCGCTTCCAAGATCATCTGGTCGGCTTCTTCTTGAGTCATCGGTGCGATCATGCTTCTCTCCGTGTGCTCGAGGGGGTGCGAGATTCCTTCCCGCGTGAAGGGAGCCGATATTACTCACACGCGAAAAAATTTCGCGCGCACGTTCGTACGATCTGATGGCGTTTGTGTCGGCGCCTAACGCGAGCACCGCCGTGAACCCGATCGTGTCAGAACGCAGTACGCAGCAACGCACGCGCTCCTTCGAGTGTACTCATACACGCGCATCGCCCTGCCGAGAGTGGTCCCGCGTCGAATCGATTGCCGCTCATGCGATCACGCCGATTCGTAATTTCGTGCACGTAGACGATATTCCTCGTCGAGCAGATAATCGTGAGCAAACTGACAGACACGTGCGAGCCACGCTCATGAGCAGCACTGCCCTTGCAATCAAAAACGAATACGATGAGGTTCCGGTGAGCGCTACAGAAGTTCTCGAAGCGAATGTCGCGGCGATTCGCGACTCCCTGAACGAGTTCAAGGCCGAGATCCGTGCCGTGCTCGGAACGATCAACGGCGAGATCAAGTCCCTGAGAGAAAAGAACGACAAAAATTTCGAGAGACTATCGACGAAGATCGACGCCACCCAGCAAGAGCTGCACGAAGTGAGTAAGTGCGGCATCCGAACGGAAACGAGGCTGAGCGGCTTGATATGGTTCTGGGGCAGCCTCGGCGGGGTGGGCGGTTTCATTACGATCATCTCGATGCTCGGCAAGATCTTTCACTGGTTCTAGTGGGAACAGGTCATCGTTTCCGGAAATCGCGGGCGATATGACATTGCGTGAGTAAGCGCGCAGGCATCCACGTACTTGCAACCGAGGTCGAACCGTGCCGCATGCCCGCGGCGGATGTCGAGACGATCGAGAGTCAGGTGCTCGGTGCGGCCTTGAGGAGTGGCTTCACATTCCAGGGCAGCAGCGCCTCGAGGTCCTCGGCGGTGGTCGCCTTGGGGAGCTGCTCATACAGGTACGTGAAGTAGGCGAGCGCGTTGATGCCGTTGGCGCGGCACGTGCTGGCAAGGCTGTAGATATTCGCGCTGGCGTACGCGCCCCGCTGCGTGTCCAGGAAAAGCCATGCGCGTCTTCCGACCGCGAACGGGCGGATGTCATTTTCGACGCGATTGTTATGCGCCGGCACATCGGGATGCTCGAGGAACCTGCGGAGCTTTTCCCACTGCGAGATCGTGTATCCCAGCGCCTTGCCCAACATGCTCTTGGACGGCACGCCCGGTGCAAGCTCGTCCACCCACGCCTTGAACGCAGTCATGATCGGCGCGGAGCGCTCCTGCCGGATCTTCAGCGTATCAGCCAGGCTCCACTGCCCGCCCGCGCGTTCCCGCGCCTGGCGCTGCTCGTCGATCTGTCGCTCGATGAAGAACACCTTGCCGAGGAAGTCTTTCAGCGCCACGCGCGCCAGTTGCTGCCCCGAAGGCGACTCCGTCACCTTCGCCGCCTTGTCGTAGTAGCGGCGGCAATGCGTGAGGCAACCAAACAGCGTCATGCCTGCAAAGGCCGGATCTTCCCCGACGTAGTCGTAGAGCTCGAGCCCATCGCACACGAGCTTGCCCCGATACGGCCCGTCGGGACCGGTGAGGATCTGCTTGAGCGTGTCGACATTGCGCGTCGGCGCGTAGTTGAACAACACGATCCGCCGACCGGGCGGACCGGCCGCGCGCACGATCATGTAGTGATCGCTCGTGGCCGCTTTTTGGCTCTTCAGCACCTGCACCGTGGTCTCGTCCGAGTGCAGGACCGGTTCGGCCAGTATCGCCTCGTGCATCAGCGCGATCAGCGGCGGCAGCTTCTCCGTCCCGATAGTATTGATCCACAGGCCCATGGTGCCGGCGCCCAGATTCACATCCAGGCGCTCGAACTGCTTGCTCTGGCGCGTTAGCGGCAAGCCATCGACGAACTTGGCCGTCGTGATGTGCGCCAGCAGTGAAGGCGTCGCCATGCTCTTGGGAAGGAGCCGCGGCGGCAACGGCGCAATCTTCACCCCCTCGTGGCAGCAGGGGCAGGCGTACTTCAGGCGCGTATCGACCAGCACCCGCAGCTGCGGGGCGACATAGTCGTAGCGCTCCGCGGTTTCGCGGCCGATCACCTGGAGGGCTGCGCCATCGTGCGCGCAGATCTTCTCGGACTCGGCAATGTCGTAGATCACGGGGATGCGGGGAAAGTCGGCCGGGATCGCCTTCTTGCCCGGCTTCTTCTGGCGCGCATGCTCCTCGATCGTGATGACGGCATCCGCTTCGCTGCCGATGGCGGCAGCGATGGCGGTGAGCACCTCGGGCTCGTTGAAGAGCATGTCCTGATCGGGCGAGACTTCGCCTGAACTCTTCTCCGAGGAGCGCCCGTACACCTGGGATTTGAACCAGGCGATTTCCTCTTTCAGCAGCGTGTTCAGCTCGCTGTAGTGGCGGTTCTTCGCTTCCACTTCCTGCAGCTGGCGTTGCAGGCGTTCGGCCTGCTCCTGCAATTCGCGATTGCGGCCTTCGAGCTGGTTGAGCAGTGCGCCGTTGATGCGCTCGCGAACTTCCAGGCGCGCGGTGAGCTCTGCGTTCTTCTGTTCGGCCTGTTGGAGTTTCGTTTCGAGCGCGACCACGGCACCGAAGTATACCGGGGTCGCGCTCGAGGCATCAGCTGGCGTGCGAGAAATTCAGTGCCTGATGCGGCTTCATCTTCGTCACGTCGTAGCCTTCCAGCAGCCAGCTCAACTGCTCACCGGTGAGCGTGACGACGGCCTCCTCGGTGCGGCGGGGCCAGTGGAATTTCTCTTTGCCCTCGATCACCTTGTACCAGACGACGAAGCCATTCCGGTTCCAATACAGAATCTTCAGCTTGTCGCGTCCTTTGCCAATGAAACAGAAGAGCGCGTCGCTGCGAAACGGATCCTCGTTGATCACCGCACGCACCAGCGCGGACAGGCCATTGCGCTGACGGCGCATATCAACAGGTGCCCGATGCAGGTACACGCGTACCTCGCGCAGATCAGCGCACAGCATCGGCGCCTCCGGCCATCAATCCCGCAATCCACACCGTCGGTGGCAGGCTCGCACACTCGATCAGCAAGCCCTTCAGGTGCAGCCGGCACGCCGCTGAAGGCGCCGCCGTTTCCGCCGCCACCTGCACGGCAACGAACTTGTCCTCACGGCGTGACTTCTTCGTCGGGGCTTTCGGCTGCGCGGATCTCTTGCCCGACAGTTGATAACGCAGGTTATACAGGCTCTGTACGTTCAGGCCCTTCTTCCGGCAGTACTGTGCCAGCGACATCTTGCCGGCCCGCGCTCGTCGAACGTGATCGAGGCAGGCCTGTTCCCGCCGTGTCAGCCGTCTCGGGGTCTTCTTCATCGTGCTCTCCGTCAACGGCAAATCGCCGTAGCACAGAGCTTCGGATGCTCAGGTCAGGACCGGAAGTACGTACTTGCTCGAGCGCTTACTTGCGTGATGCCGGCCGTTTCGTCGAGAGCCGACTTCCAGCCGAAGACATCGAGCTTCCGCAGTCCGAAACGAAGTCGCTTCGATCTCTTTGAAAGACAGCAACGCACCGACTAGAAACGACAGAGGCCCAGACTATCCTGAGCCTTTTCGGCGGCCCTCTTCGAAGATCTCGTGGGCGATGCCCGGTAGTGTTAAAGCAGGTATTCGAGGGGCGCTACACCCGATTCGCCGGGCACATATCCGGCTTCGGCGGCCTGGGCTGGGTGGGCTTCGGTGACGGTGGCGGGGGCGGCGTCTCCTCGCAACGACTCAGCTTCACATCCATTCGATACAGCTCGTTGCGCACATCGTCGTATTTCGGCCCGAGCTCTTCGAGCTCGCGTGCCACGCCAGCGATGAGCCCGAGATCGCGGCTGAAGTTCATCGTCGCCTCGTACGACTCGAGCGACGTCTTCACGAGCGATACCTGCCACAGACCGGACTTGATGACGGCCGCGCCGACGAGCCCCTTGTCCCATTCGCCTTTCACCGCGCCGTCCACGAACACATCGGCGCCGTCCCAGAGGGTGCCGGCGACTTCGAGCTGCTTGGCATTGAGCTCGGAGGCGGTGTTGCCGCCGTGGCCGGCAACCACTTCCTTCGCGGTGAGCGCGGTGGCGATCAGCTCACCCGTCTTGATCGCGAACTCCGTCGTGCTCTGCTTGATCTCCGTCGCCGCGCGCTGAAACCGCGGGTCGGCGACGAGCTGCGTGATGCGCTTGACCATCTCCTTCTCACGACGCGCAAGATCATCGCGCTTGCGCTGAGTTTCGGTCTGCACGTCGTTGTCGCACGCCGCGATGACGATCTCGACCGGGGGCCCGATCGGCGCGCCGCAAGCCGTCTTCGCCTGCAAGGTGGTACGCCCGGTGCGCACCGGCTGAACGCCGACATCCGCGCGGCCATTCACCACGCTCACGATGGCGCTGTCAGCCGCCGAGAAGCTCAACAGGTCGCCCGCTCCCGCGGGGTTCGTGACCACCGGGAAGCGGTACACCTTCGAATGCGGCAGGCCGTCCACGCCATACAGCCCGAGTTTCGGGATGGGCGTGCCCCCAATTCACCGAGAGGAGCTCGATGCTGCTCGCAGGCAGTGTCGCCGTGGCGGTCTGCGCGTTGAGCACGTAGCGTGCGGTCAGCGTGGCGCGGCCCGGGGCGGCTCCGGTCACCGTAGCGGAGTTGCCGTGAACCGCGACGCTCATCGTCGCCGCAGGGTCGGACGTGATCGACAGCACGCCGCCGGCCGGGCTCGGCTTCGCCTGCACTTCAGTGCTCGCGCCGCGCGCAACGTGCGCGCATGTGCCGAGCTCCACTTTGGGTTTGCGGATGTCCTGCCTGTAGCTGATGGTCAGCCGGCCGGTGTCGATCTGTGTGCCGAGGCAGGCATGGCGGGGAACCCCGGGCGGGATCGTTCTTCATGGCGAGAACACCGCGCAGCTTGCGGGAGTCGGTTCCGGACATGCTCGCGCGCATTACCACTGCGCCTCTGTTATCGCGGCACACGATAGGCGTGTGTTGAAACGTCGGTTTGGCGTGGCCCGTGGCGCCCTCGCCCTCCTCGTCTTCGATCGTGGTATCGAAAGAGCCGTAGCTGATGAGGAGATCGCCGACGTTGCGGGTTTCGCCCGGAATCTCGCCAGCCCAGGCGAGGGACCATTCTCCGCCTTCGCAATCCGGGGACTCGGCCCAGAAGGACTTGCCGTGAAGGCTGATATCCACGTGCCCCGAGCCGATCGGGAGCACCTGACCGGCCACGCCTCGGATCGAAACGAGATTGCTCGCGTTCCCGCCAGTGAACCCGGCAATCGACAACCCGGGAACCGCGCCGGGCAAGTCCGACAGGTCCACGGCGTTGCGCCGTGCAAGCGTATCGTGGCTGACGGCCGTCACAGCGATCGGAACGTCCTGAAGCCTTTCCTCACGCCGCTGAGCCGTGACGACGACCTCTTCCAGGATTCTCGTATCGAGCGCGCCCGCCGGCTCCTGAGCCGCAACCGGCCGTACCAAAGCGGACATCAAGACAGCCAACCATCCCAGGTACGGTTGGGGCACCAAACTCGCTGACATCCCCAAGCGGCTCGAAGTCGCCCTCATTCTCATCCAACCTGGCGCCCTGATTGGCGGCGTGGCCGGCGGCCGCGGCTCAGGGCATGAGGGAGGGCGGAAGATCAGCACACCGCGCATCAAGGGTATGACCGACGCGCAGCCGCTCGAGATATCGCGAGAACTCGAGCCCTAACCCTCGCTCGAGATAGTGCGCGCGTTGTTGCAGGAACTCGGGCAACTCTTGCGGGTGCCGGTGTCCGAGGGCAAACAGGAGCACATTGTCCTCGCCGTGTACCGGAACCAGCCGGATGAGGCCGGGAAACGCCGCCCGCACTCCCTCGACATGCGCCGCATAACGACTTCTCAGTCCCGACAGATTTAATACGAGCACCCCATCGGGTGTCATGCGGCGAGCCACCGCTTTGTAGAAGCCGGGCGCGGCAAGCGATGGAGACACGCCGACGTCATCAAACGCGTCGATGAGGACGACGTCGGCTGTCGTGCGCAACTTCGCGAGGAAGGACGCCCCATCGTCGTGAATGATCTCGAAGCGCTCATCGTCGCGCGGAATGGCGAAGTGATCGCGTAGCGCAATGATCTCGGCGCTGATTTCAACGACCGAGATACGCGTGTGCGGCAAATGGCGGTAACAGAACTTCGCGAGTGAGCCACCGCCCAGGCCGATCATCAGCACGTGGCGGGGCGCCGGGCGGAAGAGCAGGAATGCCATCATCTTGCGCGTGTAGGGAGCTACGAGCGCGTTCGGATCGTCCATGCGCATCGAGCTCTGCACGGCGTCAAGGGTAAAGAACAGATTCCGTATACCGCCAAAGTCGATCATGAACGGGCGGCCGAGCGTTCCCTCACGCAGCCGGTCCAGCGCGTCGCTGCTGAGTCCCGCGCCGGACTCGAGCAGGCGCACGGTACCGGGCTCGAATGCGAACGGACTCGGCACCTCCATGAGCCGTGGCTTATCGGTGAGCGAATCGTCACTCATGAGGCGAGCTCCCGCGTCATCAAAGGCGCACGAGCCGTATACCGAGGCGGGACTGCCGCGCGGAGCATTTACGCGCGCCGCATTCGCGGTTGCGTCGGGTGATTGCTCACGTACGCGACGGACGCCGCTTGGCTGTGCCGCGCGCCGCGGCCGCGCCGCCGCGCTCTGGATCCCGCTCTTCCGGCGTCCAGGGCCGTCCCGTGCGCTCCTCGATATAGGACCGGATCATGCGTCGTACGACCTGTGATGAAGTCAGGTCTTCCTGCGAGCACACGCGCTCGAAGACGGCCTTCTTACGCGGATCGATGAGGATGGTGAGGCGCGCGGTGCGCTCTTCCATGTGCACGACGGTCGGCTTCTTCATTTACATGAGAATCACATTTGAGAGTAATCGAGAGAGTATTCGGCGCGGCGGCGCCGCGCAAGCACGGCGGGCCCGGATGGACCGCGGCGGCATGATTGGAATGCGACCCGGTGCAGTGATTCCATTACAATCAAATACGCATCTCGGTAGCTGTCTCGGTGACGCCGCTAATCCATCCTTCGCTTGCCGCCTGTATCGCGCTCGTGGCCCTGTGGGCCTTTATCGGGCTGGCGGGGCTATTGCGCCCCCAACCCGTCGGATTTTCCGGACGAGCCCCGCTCCTTCACGGCGCGCTGGCGGGCATCGGGCCCGTCGCCGCCTTGAGCCTCCCCCCTCCCCTGGAACAACTCACATTTCAGCTCGGGCTGCCTGACCCGCCCCCGCGCGCGCGGCGCGACGCGCTCACGAGCGCTTCTCACTTCTTGCCTGGCGCTGGATCGGCAGTCATCCCGGACCGGAGCGGGCCACCGCCATGAGCCGCGCAAGGTCGCGACTGCTGGCGATCGAGAGCCCGTTTCCGGAGGCGCATAGCATGCTGCGTGTTCTGGAACCGCCGGGCAGTTGCCCTGAAGCTCTCTGCAAGCGCCTGTTCGATGGCACCTACGACAAGCCTTTCATCGTCGATGACGGGCGATGTCGATTCCTGCACTTCGACTTCGATGCCGTGCAAAGCGCGATGGAGATGCAGGATCCGCACAAACTCACCCTCGCTTACACGCGCAAGATGATGGCGTTCCTGCTCTTCCATCGGGCGCCCGAACGCATTCTGCTGCTCGGATTGGGCGGCGGCTCGCTCGCGAAGTTCTGCCACAGACATCTGCGCTCCGTCGCATTGACGGCCATCGAGATCAATCGCGACGTGATCGCGCTTCGCGAGGAGTTTTGCATCCCGGCGGACGACGATCGTTTTCGCGTCATTCACGCGGATGGCGCGACCTATGTTTCCCGCCTTGCGTCCTGCAAGGACGTGATCATGGCCGACGGCTGCGACCGGGAAGGTATTGCGCCGGAGCTCAGCTCGGTGGAGTTCTATCAGGCCGTTCGCCGCAGCCTTGCACCGGGCGGTGTCTTCGTCACCAACGTGTGCGGCGACCCCGCGACCCGCGCCGCGCATCTGCTGAAACTACGCGACGCGTTCGACGATGAGTTCCTGACGCTACCGGTGAAGACGAAGGGCAGCTTCATCGCCTTTGGCTTCAGGGAGCGCCGCGCACCCGAGCCGTGGAGCGATCTCGGGCTCCTCGCCGCCGAATTGCGGCGCCGATACGGCCTCGATTTCCCGAAGTTCGCGCGGCGTATCGAACTGGAGTCGAAGTTGCGAGGCTGGCAGCGCGCGTTCACCTGAAAGCGCGCGGTCGTAGTGACCTGGTGGAACCTGCCCAGGTCATGCGCTGAGCAACCCTTGCGACCCCGGAATGCAGCAGTGACAATAGACTCGAGCTCTGCACGTCGGAAGAACATCTGCACGTCGAAAGGAGAAGAGCCATGAGGCAGTGGATTTCCCTCGCCGTTGTCCTCGCCTGCGCCCCGGCTTTTCCCGCGGCACCGAACGAGCCCGCAGCCGTCGGATTGAACGTGAACGGCGCACGCTCCGCGAACTTCCAGGTGACCGTGGACAGCGTTCGCAAACTGCAGCTGTCCGACTCCCAGGACGCGTTCGACGTCACTTATCACTACGCATTCAAGAACCACGACTCGCTCGTGATCGATGGCGTTGGCCTCGTGACGCCCGAGGGCGGGTTTCACTACACGTCGAAGACGCCGCAGATCGCATTTCGCTCGGCCGGCGACGACACGGAACTCGTCAAGATCTTCCTCCGTCCCACCGATGCGACGATGGGGAGCGGCGACGCGGAGTACGTGACACCCGATCTCGTCGCCAAAACGGCGCGGACCGGCGTTTGGCGCCCGGCGAAAACCTTCCCCGACAAAGCCTGCAATCTGCTGCAACGATACTACCCTCAGGGCTATCTCCTGAATCCGGACAACGTGACAAACCGGTACTCCACGGGATTTCGTCCTCTGGCGGTGGACGATCCGCGGATTCGCGCCTACATCGGCCTGATGATCGAATTTTCCCCGCCCTTCGCCGCGAACGGCGTCACCGAGCTGCCCTTCCAGGTGCGCTATGAGTTGCGCGAGCGGCCCCGGCTCTCGAACGAATATCGATACAACGACGCGGTGAGCCCGAAGGCCCAGGCCGCCGGCGAAGCCTTCCTGAACGACGTCATGAAGGCGCTGACACCCGGCAAATGAAGCGTCTCACCAGCCAGCTCTGGCTCACCGGCATATTCCTTCTGGGATTGATTCTCGCGGAGGCGGCCGTCGTCATCGCCTACGTGCGCGGCTCGATTGCCGACGCCGACATCGAGCGCCTGTCCACCACGCTTCTCAAGACCTACGCCGTGCCGCTGGCGGTGGCGATCGCCGCGATCTTTGCCGACGGCCCCAGGCAGTCGGCGGAACGCGCGATCGGCCAGGCGGCGCTTCGCAAGATGCGCCTCGCGGCCGTGCTGGCGGCGCTGTGGAACCTGCTGTTGCTATGGCGAACCGGCGTTTTCCTGATGAGAGCGCTCGATCCCGCGAGCGAGAATCCCAACGAAGTCGCGCAGCTCGAGCATTACATCGAGCGCGTCGCGGAACTCTCCTCCTTCCTCATCGCCGCCGCGTTGGTATGGCTTTTCGGTGAGCGCGACAAGGAGCGCTAGTGCGTCGTGCCCGCTCGCTCAATGCGGTGTGGCTGGCGATGGTACTCATCGCCGGAGCAACTGCGCGATCCGAGTCGCCCGATATCCCTCGGCTCTTCGCGCAACTCGGGCCGAGCTTCCCCAGTGCGTTGGCCGTTGGTGGCGCGGGCGGGACTCTGCTCGCATCAACCGACATCAATGGCGTTCATCTGTATGACCTCGCGCAAGGACGCGAGGTGCGGCGGCTGCCCCATGGCGAGCTACGTGCCATCGCCATCTCTCCCGACGGGAATCTAGTCGCAAGCGCTGGCCGAAGCTTGATGCCGCAAGGCACACCCTCCGTCCGGGTGTGGCGAGCGACGGACGGTGTGCTGTTGAATGAGCTTGTGATCCCGGCGGAAGGCGCAGTCCGCCTGATCGAAGCCATGGCGGTCAGTCACGATTTCACTCGAAGTGCCATCTCAGTCGACGATCGCACGCTGAGGTTGTGGACGATCGGGAACGATCAGGCCGCCACCATCAAGACGCCGGCAACGCTGCATTCGCTGGCCTATTCGCCGAACAACACGCTCATCGCAGCGACCCGATTCTCCGGGGGCGTGGAGATTCGCGATGCCGCGACTGGCGAGCTGCTTCGCGTGCTCCCCACTCAGGACCGCACCACCAGCGCCTCCTTCGATCGAACGGGCCGGCAGCTCATGGCCGCCACCGGCGCATTCATCACCGTGTGGGACACGCAAACATGGCAACCCACCCACACCGTGCCGACGACGACCGATGCCAAACAGGCGCTCTTCGCGCCGGACGGCGAACACGTTCTGGTCCTGCATGGACGCCTCGTGGAGCGCTACCGCTTGAGCGATTCGCAAGTGCTCGGCAAGTACGACACGCGCGCACTCCAACCCGAGGCGATCTCACTCGGGGAGAACCACACGGTGCTCCTCATTGCCGGCACTCAGGAAATTCGCAAGCTGAGCTATCCAGATCTGCGCCCGGTGCCCGGGTTTTCGCGGACCGCGGATAGCTCACCGAGACTCTCTCTCGGCGACTCCCGGATTGGCCCGCTGCTGCTCGTCGAATATGCCACGCATTCGGTGATCTGGAGTTTCGAACAGGGCGAGGTGCTGCGCGATCAGGAAGCGTTTCTCCTGCCTTTTACCGCCTATTCCGGGTCCTTCGGGCTCAGCCTGCGCGCCCTGGGCCCGGACCTCATCGCCAGAGACGAACAGTCCGACGTGGCGCGGCAACTCTGGGCGCTCGAGGAGGACACCCCACTCACCGCTCTCGCGATCGCGCCACAGGGCAATCTGCTCGCGACGGGTCTCGCGGGGGGTCATATCCACGTGCGCGACGCCCACAACGGCGCGATCACGCTCGACATCGATCTGGATCACCTCCCCGGCGCAAACGAGGGCACCGGCAAGACTCCGCCACCGCCGTTGTTCCCCGCCCTGCCGACCGCGCTTTCACTGAATCACGCGGGCACGCAGCTCGCGGCCGTTGTCGGGCGCGGGCCGGACGACCCGATCCTGATACTCGATGCGCGCACCGGCAAACCGGTCGCCCGCCTGACCGGGCACCGGGAAGCATCGTCGCGACCGCCTTCAGCGCGGATGGCCAGTGGCTCGCCAGCGGCGATCTCGATGGGCAGATCGTTCTCCATCGCATTTCCACCGGCAAGAAAACGCTCACGTTGAGCGGCCACAGCGGGCGAATCAGCGGCCTGGCATTCGACGCCGCACACCACGCGCTTGTCAGCAGCGCCGACGACGGCCTCATCAAGCTCTGGAGTCTCGATGACAGCGGAAGGGAGCTTCTGTCCCTCGCGTTCATGGGCCGTTCGGACTGGCTCGTTGTCACGCCCGACGGTGAGTTCGACGGCACCGCCAGCGCACTCCGTGCGATGGGCTGGCGCCTCGGCTCCAGCAACGAGGTTGTGCCGCTCGATTCGCTCTACAACGATTTCTTCTCGCCCTTGTTGTTCCAGGAAACACTCGCCAGCACCGCTTCGCGGGGTCGCAAGCAGCGCAAGCTCCCACGGCGCGACATCGCTTCGGTCCTGCAATTGCCCGGCTTGCGCGCAATGCTCAATCAGTCGCTCGCCTCGGTTCGGGTGCGCGAGGGGCGTTCGGTTCTATGCATGCCGGTCAAGGCGAATGTAAACGTGTCGCTGTTCGCCGATGCGCTGCCTTATTCCCTCGAGCCCAACAGCGGGATTGCACGACCCGATGATCCGAACTGCGCGATGGAATATCCGCTGCCCGAAGCCCAGCTCTACGAGCTCACCAGCACGACGCCTCTGATGCGGCCACTGGATCGCGCGGTCGCCCCCGATCGTCCGGGGCGGCTCTCGAGCGTTTCGGGCTCCACATTGCACGTGCAGACCATCGCGGTGAGCGAGTACGCCCGGCCCCTGCCGTCGCTGCCCGCATCGCCGAGCAGCGCGGCAGCGGTCGGCACGCTTTTCGAGCGCAACCAGCGAACCGGTCGCAGCCCGTTCCGCGACACGCGCGTCTGGTCGCCTCTGGTCGACGACGCCGCGACCTTGCACGGAATCATGCGTCGGCTCGACGAAATTGCGGCCGCGGCCGAGCCCGACAACGTGGTGCTGCTGCTCCTCAGCGGGCATGGCCGCGTGCCTCCGGGCCAGGAGATGTACTACTTCCTGCCCTCGGGATTCGTTGACTCCAACCCCATGCAGGTTCGCGACGCAGGGCTGAGCACCGCCATGCTGGCGGACGCGGTGCGCAGGATGCCGGTGGGCCGAATCATCCTGGTGATCGACAGCTGCCAGTCCGGCGGCGCGGTCGATTCGCTTTTGAAGATTGCGAGCGCGAAGACGCGGCTGTGGCAAGGCGCCAGGAAACCGCAGGCCAGCCAGCAGCCGTCGGCCACCTACATCCTCGCCGCCACGACTCCGTGGGACGCGGCGAGTCAGTCTCTCGAGTCCGGCAAGACCGCGTTCATCGAGGAGCTGACCAACGCGCTCAATGCGCCCGGCGCGCACACGATCCGCGGTATCGCCGCGCAATTGAAGCGCTCGTTCGAGCAGCGCAAGCACGAGGGTCGCGACGTGTCGGTGCACCTCATCGAATCGGCCGGCGCCGATTTCCCGATCGCCGGGCGCTGACCCTCGCGACCGGCGCTCCGCGCCGCCGTCCGGCGGACCGGTTGTGCCGGGTCTCCGGTTCGCGATTCGCCGTGCCCGTGCCGCTCAGGGCGCCCGCAGCCGCGCACGGAGCGCTCCTTCATATCCAGACGAAGTCACATGCCTCGAGCGCACGGAGAAGCCATGGACCCTCCGCCAGCCGAAACGCGCCACGCGGTAGCAATGCGCCTCGATCTCGCTCCGCTGCCCGGCGACCTCGTCCGCGAGCAGTCGGCCCGATTCCGCAGCGAGCGTCCAGCCCAGGTGCCCATGGCCGGTGTTCAGATAAAGCCCGCGATCGGCGTACGTCCGACTCCCACCATCTCGACGAGCTGCTCCACCGTTATTGCGTCGAAGCTGTGCATCGCCAGCAGATGTCTGGCGGCCTGCTCGATGGCCGCGTCTCTGTTCGAGAAGCGATCCGGTGCATTCGTTGCGCGCCTTGGGGGGCTTACACCTCGCATGGTCCGGGTAGCATCAACGCATGAACAGCGTCGCGGGATGCTCGAGCATCATTCTGAGCTCCTGGACCATCGAAGCGGCCTCATATCCGTCGACGCACCGATGATCGAAGGCGGACGACAGATTCATCGTCTTGCGCACGACGATCGCGCCGTCGATCGATCGAACGGTGTCCGCCACCTTGTTGACGCCGATGATGGCGACTTCGGGCGCGTTGATCACGGGCGTTGAAGACACTCCGCCGAGCTTGCCGAGGCTGCTCACCGTGATGGTCGACCCACTCAGCTCCGCCTTGGTGGATCGACGGGCGCGCGCACGCTGTGCCAGTGCGAGAATCTGCTCGCCGATTTCGGTAAGCGACATGCTCTCGGCATGTCGTAGCACGGGAACCATCAATCCTTCCGGAGTCTGGGTGGCTACGCCGACGTGGACGGCTCGGTGACGGACGACGACGTTCCGGCCGGCGTCGAAGACGGCATTACATTGCGGGAAGCGCTCGAGTGCGCGAACCAATCCCACGATGATGAACGGGAGATAGCTCAACTGCGCCGCGCTGTCCGGCCGCCGGCTGTTCAGATGCTTGCGCAGTGACTCGAGCTCGGTGACATCGACTTCCTCGACATAACCGAAGTGGGGAATCGTGCGCTTCGACTCCGCCATGCGCTCGGCAATGACGCGCCTCAGACCCGTTACGCGAATTTCCTGCGTTTCAGGCCCCGCGGATTCGCCCGCAGGCTTCGATGTAGCTTCCGCCACGTCAACCGCAGGCTCCGATCTAGCCTCCGCCACGTCAGCCGCCGGCTTCGATGTAGCTTCCGCCACGTCCGCCGCAGTGATCAGTCCTCGTGGCCCGGAGCCCTGGATCGACCGAAGATCCAGCCCGGCCTCGTGAGCGCGGCGGCGCGTGGCGGGCGATGCCTTTATGCGTGAAGCCCGCGCCGCTGGCGAAACCGACTCCGCAGGACGCTCATCCAGCGTCTCGAACTCGATGAGCGGCGTGCCGACCGGGATGACATCGCCCGGCCCTCCCGTGAGCCGCACGACGCGCCCGGCCACCGGCGAAGGCAGCTCGACCGCCGCTTTCTCCGTCATCACCTCGGCAATGATCTGATCCTGCCGGACCACATCGCCCGCCCGCACGTGCCAGTTGAGTAACTCCGCTTCGACAGTGCCTTCACCAAGGTCCGGCAATTTGAAGGAATAGCGTGTCATGGCGCCTCCAGCACGCGCCGCACGGCATGCTCGATGCGAGCCTGTCCGGGGAAATACTCCCATTCGAACGCGAGGGGATAGGGCGTGTCCCAGCCCGTCACTCTTTCGATGGGCGCTTCGAGATCCCAGAAGCATTCATCCTGAACGCTCGCGAGAAGCTCCGCACCGAAGCCGCCGAAGCGAGTGGCCTCGTGAACGATCACGCAGCGACCCGTCTTGCGTACCGATGTGCCAATCGTGTCCAGGTCGAGCGGCATCATCGAGCGGATATCGATGATCTCGGCGTCGATCCGCAGCCGGGTAACGACCGCCTCGACCACGAACACCATGGTTCCGTAGCAGAGAATCGTAATCCGTTCTCCGGCGCGCACGATGTTCGCCGAGCCGATCGGCACCGTATAGCGCCCTTCGGGAACTTCGCTCGCGGGGTGGGTGCCCCAGCTCACGGCCGGAGTGTGCGGATCGCCGTGAAACGGTCCGTTGTAGAGCCGCTTCGGCTCGAAAAAGATCACCGGATCATTGTCTTCGATCGCCGCAATCAGCAGCCCCTTCGCGTCGTAGGGGTTGGAGGGCATCACAACCTTCAGGCCCGCGACGTGCGCGAACAGCGCCTCGGGACTCTGCGAGTGCGTCTGGCCTCCACGGATTCCGCCGCCGCACGGCGTGCGAATCGTGACGGGCGCAAAGAAATCGCCAGCGCTGCGGTAGCGCAGCCGCGCAAGCTCGCTCGCGATCTGGTCGAAGGCCGGGTAGATGTAGTCGGCGAACTGAATCTCCACGACCGGCCGCAGGCCATTGACGCCCATGCCGATCGCCGCGCCCACCATGCCACTCTCGGCAATCGGCGTATCGAAGATACGATGCTTGCCGAAGCGCTTCTGAAGCCCGTCGGTCACGCGAAAGACGCCGCCGAAGTAGCCCACATCCTGCCCGAAGACGACGACGCTTGGATCGCTTGCCATCGTGACGGCGAGCGCGGAGTTCAGCGCCTGGATCATATTCATGCGCGGCATGGTCAGGTCTTCTCCGCGCGCTGCTGTTCGAGTTGCCTGCGCAGGTGTTCCGGCATTCGTTCGTACACATCCTCGAACATGAGCGCCGGATCCAGCCGTGGCCCGTCATCGAGCGCACCGAATTGCACGGCTTCGTTCCAGTGTTGAGCGATGTGCTCCTCGAGCTGCCGAGTCAGCGCGTCGTGGCGCTCGGGCGACCATTCCCGCAGACCGATGAGATGGGCCTTGAGCCGTTCGACCGGGTCGCCCAGCGGCCATCGGGCGTAGTCCCCGGCGGGCCGATAACGTTGTGGATCATCGCTGGTGGAATGCGCCCCGGCGCGATAGGTAACGAGCTCGATGAGCGTCGCACCCGCACCGGCCAGCGCGCGCTCGCGCGCCCAGCTCGTCGCGGCGTGGACCGCGAGAAAATCGTTGCCGTCCACGCGGAGCCCGGCCACCCCATATCCGAGACCACGGGCTGCGAAAGTCTGCAGCTCACCTCCGGCGAAGCCCTGAAACGTCGAGATCGCCCATTGATTGTTGACGACGTTGAGGACGACCGGTGCGCGATAGACCGCCGCAAAGACCAGCGCCTGATGAAAGTCGCCTTCGGCGGTGCTGCCCTCGCCGGTCCACGCAGCCGCAACGTTCGCCTCGGCCTTGAGCGCCGCGGCCATCGCCCAGCCCACCGCCTGCGGGAACTGGGTCGCGAGGTTCCCGGAAAGCGAAAACAGATTGCGTTCGGCCCAGTGATAGAAGATCGGTAACTGCCGCCCCTTGCACATGTCTCGCGTGTTGGTGAGCACCTGGCACATGAGATCCGAAAGCGGCCGTCCGCGCACGATGAACAGACCCTGATTGCGATAGGACGGAAACAGCATGTCGGTGGGCTGCAATGCCATGCCGGCGGCGATCGACACGGCTTCTTCCCCGAGACAGCGCACGTAGAAACTGATCTTCCCCTGACGATGACTGCGATGCATGCGTTCGTCGAACAGCCGCGTGAGCAACATCCAGCGCAGGCCTTCGCGGAGCGTTTCAGGTGTCAGGTGCGGATTCCATTCGCCGGCGGCGCGCTGATCCTCGTCGAGCACGCGGATCAGACCCGTCGCGAGCGGCTGGGTCATCGCGAACGGCACGCTCGGGTGCGGGCGCGCCAGCGCCCCGGCGTGAGAAATGTCGAGATAGCTGAAGTCCGGCGCTTCGCCGGGCCGCGCCGGATCTGCCGGCAAATGCAAACTGGGACGATGTGTCATGGATGCTCTACACGTGACCGAGCTGACGCGCGATCAGCATGCGCTGAACGTCGGAAGTGCCTTCGTAGATCTGACAGACGCGCACATCGCGATAGATTCTCGCGAGCCCGTACTCTTCGAGATAGCCGTAGCCGCCGAGCGTCTGGAGCGCGCCGGAGCAGATCACCTCGGCGGCTTCCGACGCGAAGAGCTTCGCCATGCACGCTTCCTTCAGGCACGGACGGCCCGCATCCTTCAACGCGGCGCTCGCAAGCACCATCTCTCGGGCGGCCTCCAATCTCGTCGCGAGATCGGCGAGGCGATGACCTACAGCCTGATGCTCGATGAGAAGCCGGCCGAATGAGCGACGTTCGCGCGCATAGGCAATCGCGATCCGCAGCGCGGCCTGCGCCATCCCCACACTCTGCGCCGCGATGCCGATGCGGCCGGTCTCGAGATTCGAGAGCGCGATACGGTAACCCTCCCCCTCCGCGCCCAGGCGCGATGATGCGGGCACGTGAAGGCAACCAGGTGCGCCTTTGCTCGGGCGTGGCCTCTTTCAGAATCGCCGCGATGACCGGAGCGTTGTGGACGCTGACAATGGTCGCGAGGCCTCCGTCGCCCGCGGCAAGCTCCATCAACGCCAGAGCATATGAAACATAGTCCGCGCCGGTGCCGCCATTCTCCGGCGGCACCGTCATGCCCATGAGACCGAGCGCGGCGAGGTCGTCGAAAATCTCACGCGGGTAGGCGCCCTGCTCCTCCCACCTGGCGGCCTGCGGACGAATGCGCCCCGAGGCGAACGCTCGCACGCTGTCGCGGATCTGCTCCTGCGTTTCGCTCAGGATCACCGTTCACTCCTTCACCCATGAGGGTTCGAAGAATTGGCGCCGGTCCGTGCGGAACGCTACTCTTCAGCGTGATTCCGGTGTTTCCCACGAAACGACCCTGCCGAAATGAAGAAAACCGTCGTCGTTACCCTCGATCGCACCGACCTGCGCATCATTCAGCTCATTCAGGAAAATGCCCGGATGCCGGTCGCGGAGCTGGCCCAGCAGGTCGGCCTGTCCGCATCAACGTGCGCCCGGCGCCTGCGCCTGCTGGAGGATGGCGCAATCATCCGCGGCTACAGCGCGAACGTGGATCCCGCCGCGGTCGGGCTCCCGATGACGGCCGTGGTGCGCGTGAGCCTCAATCGGAGAAGCGAGGACATTCTGGCCGCGTTCGAAACGGCGATCAGCAAGGCGCCCGAGGTGATGGAGGCCTTTCTCATGACTGGCCGGGACGACTACATGCTTCGGGTTGCGGTCAAGGATCTTGCCGCCTACGAGCGATTCCTCAAGCAGCGACTCACCCGGATACCCGGTGTCTCGCAAATCGAATCGAGCTTCGTGCTGCGGCAGGTGGCCGCGCGGTCCGTGCTGCCTATCGCGGCGAGCGATCAGTTTGCGCGCGGTGAGGCTACGTAACGGCTACGGCTAGTCAGGAAGCGCTCGAGCGGTCCACGCGAGGGTTCTCATAGGCCGCATGTTGAGCGGGCGGCGTTACATCGTCCGCCGGATTCACCCACCGAACGCGCACTCGGGTCCACCACACATCGAAGGCGTTCCAGCCGCTGGTCACCGGAAAATCCCGAATCTCATGCGGCGGCGACATGCGGCTGTGATTCGCTTCGTCAGACTTGCGGGTCATGAATACCTCGGAACCTGAAGACGGCGCGCGGCGACGTCCGTGCGGGATGCAACGGCCGCGGCGCTGCGTGTTGCTGGCCTCGACGCCGGAGGCATCAAGTCTCGGGAAGGGGGCCCGAACTCTTGCGGCGCCGAGGCCGAATGAAGCCTACGCGATCCGACTCGATGTCGTGAAACGCCAATCGGTCACGTGCACATAACCATCCATCGAGCACGCCGCGCGGATCGGCGATGCGCGCTTCGGCGCAATGCCGAGCAGCCCCCGTGCGTACGGCGACCGGGCAAGCGGACCACGCACCGATAACAATACGGTTACCCGCACCCGCCGCCGCGAGCCGTGCCGGCTGCGGTCAGTTGTCATGCATTCGAAACAGCTATCTGCAGATGCATCGATGCGATGAGTGAGCGGGTTTCTTCGCACTACACTCCCGGCCGCACTCAACGGCACAGCGTCGTAAAACTAAAACGCGCGTGTCCGCAATTCGGAAAAAGAGTGTCTGTTCTCACGGAGTTCGCCTGATCGACATGAACGGTGCCCGCACGCGCCGCCTTCGTCACGTGTGTGTGTGTGTGTGTGTGGTGCGCCTCTTGATAAACGGGATACCAAAAAGTGAACTGGTCTCGAAGAAAGTCGCTACTTCTGCTGTCCGCCGTTCCATTCGCCGCAACCGTCAGCGCCCAGGACGCACTCCCGCAAGATGATTCCGTTGCGACGGTCACGGTGACCGGCGCACGCGCCGCCGGACGAACGGTGCTCAACAGTCCCGCGCCGATCGATGTCGTCGGCGCTCCCGAGCTCGAGTCGGCCAACAAATCCGATCTGCTCGACGTGATCAACACGACCGTGCCGTCGTGGAACACCCCGATGCGAGGGGGCACATCCGGCCACGGCAGCATGGTCCGCGCGGCGCAGCTGCGCGGCCTGAGTCCGAATCACACGCTGGTATTGATCAACGGCAAGCGCTGGCACAACACCGCCCTGCTCACCGCGGGCGGGCTGACCGGACAGGCCCCGGTCGACATTGCGCTGATCCCCAGCGGAATCATCGAACGGGTCGAGGTGCTGCGCGACGGAGCGTCGGCGATCTATGGCTCGGACGCGATTGCCGGCGTCATCAACATCATCACCAACAAGTCCGCCAGCGGGAGCGAGTTATCGTACCGGCAAGGGGAATACTTCGAAGGTGATGGCCGCTCGAAGGTGATCAGGGGCAGTACCGGATTCTCCTGGGGCGATCAGGGTTACGTCCGACTCTCAGGCCAATTCAACGACACGGACCGCACCAGCACCAACACCGCAGTGCCGTCGAACTACCTGTATTACTTCCCGTTGAACGCGAATGGCGTTCCGGTGCTGCCGGTCACCCCGACCGGGCAAGCGAACCCAACCACGGGCTATCTCCTGCCGGCGGGCGCCACTGCGGACCCGCGCGAGGCGACCCGCAATAACTACGTGCAACAGATCAACGGAAGCCGCGGCAACACGCTGAAGAGCGGCAGTATCGATATCGGCCACGCGCTGACGGAAACCGTCGACTTCTATTCCTTCCTCAACTATTCACATCGCGGAGCCTGGGCGCCGCAGAACTACCGTCCGGCGTACCGTGACGAGACCGTCCGTGCCATATTCCCCAACGGCTACGCGCCGCACGACGAGCTCGACGAAGACGACGGCGGCGGTACCATCGGACTGAAAGGCTCGCTTGCGTCCGCGTGGGACTGGGATCTCAGCAGCACCTACGGACAGGACCGCATCAAGTGGTACATCCATGACGACTTGAACCCCACTTACGGCGTAAACAGCAAGACGAGTTTCTTCATCGGCGAACTGAAGTACTCCGGCTGGACCAGCAACTTCGACCTGCGTCGATCGTTCGAAGTCGGCGGGCTCGCGGAAGCCCTGCAATTCGCGACCGGCGTCGAGTATCGGCGGGATGGCTATCGCAGAGGCAACGGCGAGCCGCAGTCGTACACCGACGGTGGCGTCAATGTGCTCGACGGACCCAACGCCGGCAAAGACTTGCCACGTAGCGTGGGCTACAGCCAATCCCAGCCAGGCTTCGCACCGTCCGACAATGTGGACGTCACACGCAACAGCCACGCGTTCTATGCGAGCGCTTCGCTGAACCCGACGCGCCGTTGGGTGGTGGATCTCGCGGCCCGTTACGAGGATTTCTCCGACTTCGGCGATACGGTTTCCGCGCGCCTCTCGAGTCGTTACGAGTTCACGGATCGCTTCGCAGTCCGCCTGACCGCGAGCAACGGGTTCCAGGCGCCGGTGCTTCAGGCTCCGTCCTACAAGAGCGACGTCTCCTCGCCAACTTTCGTCACCCACACGCTGGCGACGACTTCAGCCACCGCCCAGGCGCTCGGCGCCAAACCGCTCCAGCCGGAGAAATCCCGGGACTATACCGCCGGCATCGTTTTCGAACCTTTGCGCGGATTGCATGTCGCGATCGATGCGTATCGCATCGACGTGGATGGGCGTATCGCGGCGACGACTACCTTCGGCGAATCGCTGTATCCGGGCTCCGGCGCGCTGCTGGTCGCGGCGGGTCTCGCGGCGGCCGATCGCGTCAACTATCTGATCAACGCGGCCGACACGAGGACTGACGGCGTCGATCTGACGATCGAGAAGTCGCTCAACCTCGATCGCTTCGGTGTGCTGCACCTGACGGCCGCCGCCAATGTGAATCACGCGAAGTTGCGCGGCGTCGCCAGCACGCCGGCCATACTCTCGTCGTTCACGATCCCGGTGTTCAGCGACGCCGATAAAAATCAGCTCCTGTACCTGTCACCGAAGAGCAAAGAGATCCTGTCCGCCGACTGGCGCAAAGGAAGTTGGAGCACCACGCTGCGCTTCACCCACTACGGCGACCTCGACCGGTACGGCGCACCGACCACCGTCGCCACAACCGGTCCCTACGCCGGCCTTGCGCAGATCCCCTACAACATCGGTGCGGCGTGGGTCACGGACGTCGACCTCGGCTATCGCTTCAGTGACGCGCTCAGCGTTTCCGCAAGCGTCAACAATCTGTTCGACAAGAAGCCCGGCAAGTTGCCGCAGCCGCTCGTGCAGCCGAACCAGTACTACGCCTACGCCCAGAACGGCCCTCTGACCGGCGACGGTGGCTTCTACTCGGCGACAGTGCGCTATCAGTGGTAGCCCTCGCGGCCATCCGAACGAATCATCCCAACCCAGCAAACCATTTGCGGAGACACATCGTGGATCGACGAGAATTTCTGACGACCGCCGCCGCCAACGTGAGCGCCGTGGCCATTGCGGCCAATGGCGTCGCGGCGGTGGCGCAAAACTCTTCCGCGAGCTCCCGGGCCCGTACGCCCTCGCAAGCCTCGCCTGAAGTGGCGGTCGTCGGCGCCGGAGCATTCGGCGGCTGGACGGCGTTGTATCTGCGTGAGCAAGGACGCGAGGTCACGCTGATCGATCAGTACGGGCCGGGCAACGCGCTCGCGAGCTCGGGCGGAGAGTCGCGGCAGATCCGCGCAGGCTACGGAGATCGCGAAATCTACACGCGCTGGGTGCTGAAGGCGTTCGATCGCTGGGAAGCACGCCAGAAGGAATGGGGCCGGGATCTCTTCTTCCGCACCGGCGGTCTGACGCTCGCCAGCGAGTGGACCGACAATTTGACCGGCACCCGCAAGGCATTCGACAAGTATCACGTGCCCTACGAAGTGATAAAGCACGACGACTTGGGGCGCCGCTTCCCCCAGATCAGCAATGAAGGCGTGGACTTCGGTTTTTACACCCCCACCACGGGCGTGCTGAAGGCGCGCGAGGGCTGCGTCGCCGTTGCCCACGCCTTCCAGCAGAAAGGCGGCTCCTTCCTGACGGCCCGCGCGACGCTCGGCCGCCGCGACGGACGGCGCCTGCGGGAGGTGACGCTTTCGACCGGCAACACCGTATCCGCCCAGACGTTCGTGTTCGCGTTGGGTCCGTGGCTGCCGAAGGTTTTTCCCGAGGTATTGAAGAACAAGCTGCAGTCGCCGCGGCGTGTGGTGTTCTTTGTGGGCACGCCGCCCGGCGACGAGCGCTTCACTTACCCGAACTTCCCCGCATGGTCGGCGGGCGGCGCCTACGGATTTCCGAGCGTCGAGGGGCGCGGCTTCAAACTCGCACCCCACATCGATGACGTTCTGGTCGATCCGGACCGTCAGCAGCGCGTGCTCACCGCCGAAGAGATTCAGAAGGGCCGCGAGTTCGTGGCCCGATGGTTCCCGACGCTGAAAGACCAGCCATCGTCGAGGGCAAGGTCTGCCAGTACGAGAACAGCGTCGACCAGCACTTCATCGTCGACCGTCATCCCGACTTCGACAACGTGTGGCTGGTGGGCGGCGGCTCAGGTCACGGCTACAAACACGGCATCATGCTCGGTGAGTATGTAGCGAATCGCGTGACGGGACACGACATCAGTCCCGAGCTTGCGGAGACCTTCAAGATCAAGACCGCTACGTTCTAGGGGGCTTCAGCAGAACGTCCAGGCCCGCCCGCGGTTCGCAGAGCCCGCAAATGTGCCCATCTGCGATACTGCTCCCGCCTGGACTCATCACTCGCCTGTCGCCCGTTGAGCCAGTAGTCGATCCAGTCGAGGTTGCGCTCGTAGATCTCGTACCGATGCTTCGGCTGGTTTTTGATGTGAAGCTCGTAGGGATAGACAAATTCCTCAACGGGCGACCCCAATTGCTGAAGTGACGTGAAGATCCCAAGTCCCGCCACGTACTCGGTGTCCGCCGCGTTGACGAGAAGAGGCGCGCGGATTCGATCCGCATTCAGGAGCGCAGAGATCCGCTTCCATCGCCCGGCGGCTGCCCCTTCCGGCCACCCGCCCAACCCGGCTGATGCGCCGTCCGGAACGACCTCGACTCGTTCCACCGCCGCCAGCGGTACCCCCGAAATGTCCGAGCCCTGGTAAACGCTGTCTCCGGAGAGGCGGTGGCCGTTCAGCAGCACGAGCGTGGCGTCTGTGCCCAGGCCACGCAGGTTCACCGTGGAAGCGTTCGAGTAGTTGATGTTCTGAGCACCCGCTGCCGCAAAGACACCCGGATTCTGTCCACCAGAAAAGTTCTCTGGAAGGCTTCGGATGACGTCGCCGATCTGCGAGTAACCTGACTGCTCGGTCTCAGTCCGTGTAATCGTGTGGACGGAGGACGTCGGGTTCGCGCCCCGGGTGTGGCTTCCCGTGACGACCACTTCCTCCAGCTCTGCTCCTCGTGTCTTCGAGTCTGGCACGACGCTCGCGATCCCGGCTCCGTCGCCTCCACCGGCCTGCGCCAGGTGCACTCCGCTCGGGAAGCGGTGAGTCTTGTCGAAGGTCTCCGGCGCGGGTTCCTGCGTCGCGCCTCCGAGATTCGCCGTGCCATCCGCTATGGGTTTGCCAACGGCTTTCGGCATTACCGTGACCGTGCGGTCGTCGAGGTATCGCCACGTGAGTCCGCTTCCCGCCAACAGGCGGGTTAGTGCTTCATCGAGCGTCAACTCCCCGACAGCACCCGACGTGCGACGATCTCCGACCAGATCGGTCCTGAAGATGAGCTGGATATCGCGATCGCTCGACAGCTTCTGCAGCGCTGTGCTCAGCGGCTGCGCTGGAATATCCGTGGGGACGCGAATAGACGCGGTCGCGTCTTCCGCTTGCGACAGACCGAGGATGGCAAGACTGATCGCTGCGGCGACCGTAACGATACGCATGAATGCTCCCGCGCCCTCTTTGAGGCGTTTGAAGGTGGCCGCCACACGATGTGGCGAGCTCATGCGTATAGAGACTGAAAAACGATCTCGCGCGGATACCGTGCAAAGCCGCTCCGTCACGGCGCGACCGACGCGATCTCGATCTGATCCGCTGAGACGACTGTGCGGATTCCTGGCTGTATTTTCAGGAAACGAACCAACGGCTCCGTGCTTGTCGAGGAAAACGTCGCGGTGATCGGAAAGCCCGCCGCCGCCTCGTCGCGCAGAACGATGCGCTGCTGGTTAAAGCGGTTGAACTCCTCGGCGACTTCGCCCAGCGTGGACGCGTTGAACACGAGACGACGTTGCGTCCAGGCTGTCACGCCCCGGACATCGGCTTTTTCAGCATTCGAGATCTCGAAGTCTCTGACGACGACCCGATGACCCCCGGTCAGCCGCTCCGACGGCGGCGCCTGCGGCGATGCCGCCCCGCCGGAAACATCGACAGCCCCTTCGACAACGGTCACGACGGTGCCGCCCCTTCGACGGTTCACGTCGAACTCCGTGCCGACGGCTCGAACTTGCGTGCTGTCGCTCGTTACGATGAAAGGGCGTTGGGCGTCGTGAGCGACCCGGAACAGGGCCTGTCCTTCTACGAGCCTTACATCGCGCCGCGCCGGAGTGAAATCGATGCGGAGGCGCGAATGAGCGTTGAGCACGACGGTCGAGCCGTCCTCCAACGATATTGAGCGCTGTTCGCCTACGCCCGTACTGAAGATGTGGCTGTCATCGGATAGCCAGACCGAGGTGATGGCGACCACGGAGATGACCGCCGTGATTGCCGCGACGGCTGCGAATCTTCGCCATCCGCGTGGCAAACGCGCTGCGGACGAACCGCTCATCGGAGGCGTGGATGCCAGCTCCGGACGAAGCGCGACGACATTTGGGTCGGACGCCTGTGCCATCGAAATGAGCGTCGTCGCGCTGACGTCCTCACCGTACGGTAAAGCCTCTCCGTCTTCCCAGACGCTCACCAGCTCGAGGTACGCGCGCACATGCTCAGGAGATGCGCGCAGCCACGCGTCAAATTTCTCGCGAGCTGCCGCGTCCACGGTGCTGCCCGAGTTGAAGTCGACCAGCCAGTCCGCCGCCTCTTCCAGAATCTGGGCGTTCATCTTGCCGTTGCGATCAGCCGCCATCTCACTTCACTCCTTCGAAGCGCTGTCGGCAGTGGATCACCGCCTTGGCAAGGTATTTCTTCACCATGGGTCGCGAGACGGCAAAGTGCTTCGCAATCTCTTCCAGGAAAAACCGAAGCGTCGATGCAGCACAAATGTCGCGTAGGCGCGCGGCGGCACTTCCCGCAGCACACGGTCCATCTCTTCCAGGCGCTGCCGGACCTCCAGTTGCACAGCCGGATCCTCGGCTACGTAGGATTCCATTTCGGCCAGCACGTCGCTCATCTCCACCGACTCCGGCACCGCGGACTGGCTGAGCCGGTGCTCATACAGCACATGGTGGGCGATCGTGAGAAGGTAGGCTTGAGGGCTTCGGATCGTCTCGTGCCGAGGCATCCGCAACAGTCGCAGATAGACCTGCACCAGATCAGGAACATCGGCGGCGGCATTACGCAGGCGCGCAGCGAGATAGCGACGCAGGCCCCCGCCGTGATTGCGAACCACAGCGGTCAGGAAGGCTTGTCGGTCGTCAACAGTCACCGGAGTCCATCGAGAGAAGAAGGGCTATGACATATAGACTGGATTGTCTCGAAATGTGGCTACCGGGCGTGGGCCTGTCACGCGGTTCCGGCGCATCATTAACACGTCAAACAATAGCTTACAACCTGTTCAGCCATGGCGTTGGCGGCGCATTGCACGAGGAACCGACCGACATCACCGGGTACCACGCGCCCGTGACCAACGGCTCATGCGCGAAGGCGTGGTGTTCACGATCGAGCCGTTCCTGTCCACAGAAGCACGCGAGGCCGTTGATGCCGGCGACGGCTGGACCTTGGTCGGCCCGAAGGGAAGCATTACGGCGCAATACGAACACACGGTCATCGTGGGACGTCAGGGTCCGATCGTTGTGACCAATCTGTCTGGCCTTCCTACCTGATCTCCGCGGATCGTCGAGGTAGTACCGCGGCATCAGTCGTTCGTCGCAACGGCTCGCCGAACGCCACGGCGACCCATCCTGACAAGGCACGGTCGTGACGACTATCATCGCGGCAACCATGACCAACGATACTCTCGAGACTCACCGCGACAGCGCGCTGAGCGCCAGCGCATCTGGCCCTCCGGCACGCACGTCGAACCCTTTTTTCGGCGTCGGCCCCATCACGAACATGACGGCGGACGAGTGCGAGCGACGCCTGCTGCGTTTCGAATTCGAGCACTGGGTCGAGGCGAATTATCGCAAGCTCGACGAGCGCGGCCGCGACCGGGGCCCTTTCACCGTGGGCGAAATCGAGCGGAGCATGCATCGCGGCTACCCCGCCGACAAAATCGTGCTCGACATGATGCGGGCGATCCATCGCTATTTCGAGTTTCCAGCGACGAATCGCATGGCCGTCGGGCTCGGCGGCGGTCACAACGGGTTCAGTGTCGCCCTGCTGCATCTCATGAATCCCAACGACGCCACGCAGCGCGTGTTCGTCGACACACCCAAGATCGAGACACCTTCCGCCAGCACGGGAGGATTCTTCCGGCAATCGTGGGGGCACGCAGGTGCTCGAGCTGCAGAAGTTCGCTTCGGCCGGCGATCCGGAGCGCGTGCATTTCGCACATCTCGAGGGGCACGTTCCCTCGGCGGACGAATTACGGGGCATGGGCATTCGTTTGTTCGTCGGCGTGGGTCACGAGACCACGGGTGCCACCACCTACGATGAAACCGACATCCGCAATCTGCTCGAATGGCTGGATCGCGACCCGGACTCGCATCACGCGTTGATCGACGGCACCTCCATGCTGGGCGCCATGCCGTGGCCGGAAGACCTCGTGACCCAACTGCTGGCGAAGGCGTGTTTCTTCATGCCCTTTCAGAAAGCCGTCGGCGGTGTGGCCGGCTATTTCGCGGCGACCTTCACACCTTGCGCCATTGCGCTCATCGAGAGAAACCTGCGCCACCCGGCGTGGGCCATTCCGAGGCATCTCAAGCTCACCGTGCCGCGCGATGCGAAGCGCCCGCTCACCGGCGAACAAACGACCTCGCTCGGGCCGTTCTACGACCCCGCGCAGGACAAGATGCTCGGCGGCATCATCAACACGTTCAGCAACACCGCCTTCGCGGAGACGACCTTCGGCTTGATCGCCATGCAGAAGCGGGTGGGCAGCGCGCGGGGGCTCGACCGCCGATCCGCCCTCAATCGTGCGGCCGTGGATGAGTGGCTCGAGCGTCACGAGTTGTTCGAGCACGGTGTGCCCGACAAAGCACGCCGCGGCACCGCCGTCACTTTGCTGCGGGTGAAAGACCCGGACATCACCGACCCCGCCGTTCACGCCCGCATCGTCGCGAAAACGAAGCAGCTTCTCGGCTATGAGGGCTTGACTCATCCGGACGGCTCGTACGAGCCCGGGCTCGACGTGGCGCGCTATGTGAACGCGTTTCCGGGCACGCCAGGAGACTTTCGCGCCTGGATCGGCGGGGCGCGCCCGGTCGGCGACATCGTCGCGCTGCTCGATAACATCGAATACTGCTACTTGCGTGCCAAGGTCGTTGCGCTTGAAGAGCAGCTAGCCGCGAGCGACACCGCGGCCTCGACACCGCCTCGCCAAGCTTCCGAAAAGCCGGTGTCGGATCCCGCCACGCTCGATGAGGTCAGAAGCACGTGCGAACGCCTCACGGCGTTCTGGGGCGCGGTGAGCTCGACGCAAGATGAGGCTCGCCGCGCGGAGTTGCTGCGGCGGTATGGAACGTCGATGACGCGGGATCTGGAGCGGCTGACGCAGCTTACTCGCGGGTTGGATCTGCGCAGCTGAGTGGCGGCGCGGTCCTTCGGTAAGCACGCGCACTGCTCTCGTTTCACACCGGTCGGCCTCGCTCCGGTCGGATACAACTCTCGCGACATCGATAGACAGAATACGTACATCGAAGCCCTATCGACATTCCCTTAGGTGAATTTGCACTTACCTCCGCGGAGCCGTCCATCGTGACGGCCCGCCGCTTCGAAGAAATTCAGGTCGAATCGACTTCACCGAACCCGTACTTTTGTGCCGACTATCACATTAGCTCGGTGGAAGAAGACCAGCGAGTCGTTGTCGGCGTGCGCGCGACACGCATGCCAGGCGAAGCACGCTCGCTCTGTTCGTATAAATGAACGAGTGACACGGCTAGAATCGAGGACGACAAAAACACTACCACGCACCCTCACTCGAACAGGCTGACGATGCTCTGGTACTTCTCGATGTACCACCGGTTCTCGTTGTTGTATTTCGGGATCGACATCGGACGCACCTCCGTGCCTTCCGCTTTCCAGACACACGGGCAGGTAACGGAGGCTCCCGCGAGCTGCACGCCCGGGCGGCTCAGCTCGTCGAGCTGGACCTTCATTCGGGTCAGGACGCGGTAGAGCTTCGTGACGTTGCGGGGTCCGCCGTTGTACGCGGCGACCGGAAAGATGCCCAGCACGTCCGGGTTGACCCGATAAGCGGCGCGAATGTCCGCTCGCATCGCCCCCAGCTCCAGATCCAGCAGGCAGACCGCCGCTTTCATGGCGTTCAGCAGATTCGTCGCGCCGCTCTCGAACCTCGGGTCGAGTCTTGCGCCGGGGCAACGCCTGACCACGAGCGAGTAGGTCCCGTTGCCGCGGCGGTCGGTGAATTGCATGGGCCCTAACGCTTTAGCGCTCGAGACGCTGTATCGATACGCCTCCTCCTGCTTCAGCCCGTACTGGCTCAGCACCTCGTCGAAAGCGAGCGCCTGCTTCTCCACGTAGTCACGGTCATCGGTCTGCTCGATGACCGCGAGTGTCGTGATGACCTGCAGAGGAATGGCATCGGCGAGCAGCTCTCCGGGAAAGGCCGCGCTCGGCACTTTCGCGAGACGCAGTTCCTCGATCGCCTTGCGCGCCGTGGCGAGCAGAAACTCCTTCCCGCCGCTGACGAACCCCGGATCGAAGGTGTCTTCGGTGAAGGGCAGATAGACGATCGGCTTCGCGGTCTGGGCGACGGCGATCCACTGCTTGCGCTTGAGGAGGTTGTTGTCGAACACCGGGAACTTGCGGCCGTAGACCTTCAAGGGATCCCCGTCCCGGGAGAAGGAGAACATCAGCCGCTCGGCACCGGTGCCCTTCACGTGCCGCGCCTCGATACCGGGCGTCAGGGTGCGAAACGCCAGCGGCTTCCCACCGGGTTTCCACTTGATCGGCGGGCGCGGGAGCTCGATGTGGACGACGGACCACTCCTGCTTCGCATCGCTCCACAGCGCAAAGGCGACGGGGCGCCCGCGGAGCACCTGATTCTTCCCTTTTCCGGTGAAGACGTATTGGAGCTCGACGTCACGCAGAAGGGTCTGCGCTTCGGCGACGAGATCGTGGATCGCCTCATGACGGTTACGGCTGCCCTGGACGATGACCTCCTTGGGAGCCTCGTCGGGGTGCTCCGACTCGGCAACGACCAGGGGAACCTCGCCTTCCTCCTGCTTCGAGCCGCCTTCCGGCATGGGAGCCGCCTCCTCGAGCGCCGCCGCTGCCTCGGCCGGCGGGGCATCGATCAGCGTGGGCTCGGCTTCACCGTTGGCGCCACCGGTCATCGCACATCCGGCACAGATCAGGGCAGCCAGTACGGCCAGGGTCGGTGCAGCCTTTTTCATGATGCTCATCTTGTTCGTGACTTTCGGTACAGGACCGCTCCCGAAATGCGCGTGTCGAGGACTGAGGCTACGCAAAGGCTACGGCCTCTTAGTCGCTGTCCGTCACTCTTTACTCATCTTACTCATCGACCGCATTTTAATGCGTCGGTCCAGTACCCGCTCTAGTGAATCGGATCCAGAAACGGCGTATCGGGATCGCCCGACAGGGAAAATGACCCGGTGGAGGGCTTCGCGGGTGCCGCGGAGAGTAAAGGCGCCGCCCAGGATGCAGGCCGCCACCGGAAAGCGGTGCGTATGAAAAACGGCGCGGTCCCCGGGGTTGAAGTCCGCTTTCATGAGTGGATGCCGTCCAGCGTGATTTTGGCGGTATGGAGAACGCCGATAGAGCCGGTAGACTCCGCGTTCTGACGACCGTACTGGAGTTCGTCAATACGTTTCAGCAGCGAGCCTCCGCTGCTGTGGAGGCAGATGATGTCGATCAATGACGAGCAGGATGTCGAGGGTTTGAAGCGCGTTGGATCAGTGGTCGCCGCCGCGCGCGATGCGATGGGCGCTCACGTGGCCCCCGGGGTGACGACCGCCGAGCTCGACGCCATCGGAAAGAAGATTCTGGAGCGGCACGGAGCCCGATCGGCCCCACAGCTCGCGTACGGATTCCCGGGTACGACGTGCATCAGCGTGAATGACGAGCTGGCGCATGGCATCCCGTCGCCGGAGCGCGCGCTTCGTGAAGGCGATCTCGTGAATATCGATGTATCCGCGGAGCTCGATGGCTACTGGGCCGACACGGGCGCCAGCTTTCCCGTCGGAAAGGTCTCTGCTCAATCGAGCGCATTGCTGCAGGCGACACGCGGAGCACTCGATGACGCAATGGCGGAGGCGCGCGCGGGAGAGCCGATGCGCAACATCGGCCGCGCGGTCGAACGGCGCGCGAAGCAGTGCGGGTTCCGGGTAGTCCGGAATCTGAGCGGGCACGGTGTGGGGCGATTCATCCATGAAGATCCGCAGGTGCTCAATACCTTTCAACCGCGCGACCGGACGGTGCTGCGCGAGGGCCTCGTCATCACCATCGAGCCGTTCCTGACGACGGGCGCGACGATGGCTGTTGAGGCCCCCGACGGATGGACGCTGCGTTCACCTGACGGAAGCCGCGGGGCGCAGTTCGAGCACACTCTTATTATCCAACGCGGCCAGCCCATCGTTGTGACGTGAGAATCCCGAAGCTCTCCTCTGCAATGCCGAACACACAACACGCTGTGATGCTGAAGACGCTGTCCATACCTGCCCCGCTGCCGAGAGTTGCGAACTAGAGTTGCGAACTATCGTGTGCTGCTCGCGATACACGCGAGGCTGCCTTGATCTTCGGGCGCAACCCATTGGTAGCCGGGTGCGCACCTCCAGGTCCGTGGCTTCGAGGTACTCACGACGTGAGCGACAAAGGGATGTTCGAAGCCCGCCATCCAGGCCGAAGGCATCACGCCAACTGACGCCCCCTGTGCTTCGAAGTCGTAGGCCGTGACCTCGTCGCACACCGATGAGTCGGGCGTTCCGGCGGCGGCCGTCAGCCGCACCGTGTGACGGGTGATCCCGGGATCGGCGCTGTCGTCGAAAGTCATCCAGAACTCGGGGGCGTCACTGTTGTACGCATAGATACGGGCTTCGCCCGGGCCGAGCGTGCGTTCGTCGGTCAGGCCCGCCCAGCTCATCGTGTAACCGATCGTCATCCGGGTCGGATTCCGGACGCAGATCGTGGCGCGGGGTGTCGCGGCCGGCGGGAGCGCCGCCGCCCGCGGCGGCCGGCCCGAATTGGCTTCTTCGTATTGCCGGTTCAGCTCCACCAGAGTCTTGCCGACTCCTTCGAGGAACTCTCCCGGCTGAAACAGCACGGCATTGTTCCGGCCCCAGTGGAGGCCCTCGATCCGCCCGTTGCGAAACTCGACGATGAGCTCGGTCCACAGGTCGCTTCCGTCCATCGCGCTCGTGCCATCGAGGGTTATGCGGGCGTCGAAGCCCCCTCGGGCCGCCGACACACCATTGATACTGAAGTGCTTATAGGTTGCGCTGGGCCACGCGACGGCGTACAGCCCCTCCGCGGCGGCGTTGAGAATCTTCGTGACGACGCCTTCCTCCTCACCGGTCTGCGCCCGACTCTGCGTCGAGACGCCGAAAAGGAGTGCTGCAAGCAGCGCAGTGGCGAGTCGCGATGTCAGCCGAATGTCATTCATTGTCGTTCTCCCTGAAGTCGAGTGTTGTGGTCGTCATCGAGCGGGGTGCGGGTGTTTATTGCCACCCAACGACTCCCTCGTCCTCTTCAGCGCGCTAACCAATTCCTAACGCACGCGAAATCCGCGGAATTCCCGATCGATAGTTGGCGGTACGAATCGAGCGGCACGGATTCGGTGCGACGCACTCCGAAATCGCATCCACCTGACCGTGCGGATTCCTTATCGATGCAGTGATGGAGACGTCACTCGCGTGCTAGTGTTCAAACGTCAGGACCGCGCGGGCCCAAGACCAACTCAATATTTCGCCGCGCGGGCGCTCCCTTTATCACCGTGTCGCAAACAGGCGCGGGGGCAAGAATGAAAAAAGAGCTAGACGGGATGTCTTATGGGTGATCGAAGTTCCACGGCTGGCGCAGTGCCGCCACCGTGGCTCACAGGGAAATTCCGTAGTCGCCTGATTGCGTTCGTCAGCCGTGCGCGCCCACGCACTCCCGCAGTGGACATCGAAGACGCGCTACAGGACGTGCTGCTTCGAATCCACCGGAAGCTTTGTACGGACACGTCGCCGGATTCACCGCGGAACTGGGATCGATACATGTATCAGGCAGTCAGCAACCGGCTGAACGACTTGCACGAGGTGGCGCGGCGGCACGCCCCGCTCGATGAGGACGCGCTGGCCGAACAGGCTGACGAGCAAGGCGAGCGGCCGGACACTTCCCTCGATACGGCGGAGCGTGCGGCGCTATTTCACGCGCTGATCCGCCTGATTCGGGGCGATGCGGGGGCGGAGGAGCATCCCGCCGGCGTCGCATTCGTCGCCGTGCAAACAGAGTTGCGTCAGCGGCTGAGTGACCGACATTGGATCGTCCTTCGCCTGCGCGGCCTCGAAGGGATGGGATTTCAGGAGATAGCGCGCGCGTTGGGGGTATCTGTCGGAAGTGCGCATGGATGGTACCGGGATGCACTGGATATCTGTGCCGCCGCACTCCGACGCTACGAAAACGTGGAGCCACGATGAGCGATCTCGCTACCGAAGAAACCCGGGATGAACTGGTAACGATGCTCGCTCTGCTCGGGCAGACCGGTGGCACGCGCGGGCCGCGCCCTTCCCTGCTCGAAATGAAGCAGCTCGCGCGAGGCGACCTGACCGAAGCGCGACGCGCGGAGGTTGAAAGTCATCTGGCCCACGATCCGCACGCGCTCCGGGCGTTGATCAACGCGAACCCGGCGCGCGTTGCGGGCGCGCGGTCGGGGTCGGTATGGCGCGGGTTCCTGCGCCCGTGGTCCCTTGCGGCAACGGGGGTCGCGTGCGCCATGCTGGCCGTGCTGTTCCTGACGACGTTCGATTTCCGCAGCGGCACCCCGCGCGCGGCGCGACACGCACAGGTTGCTTCGAACTCGGTGCCGTCCGAGCCGCAAGCGCCGCGCGACTGGCGCCGTCGCATCGTTCGATATGGATATGAGCACCCCAGCGCGCTAGATCGAATGGTTTCCTCGTCGGGCGACGCGCTGGCCGGCCATTGCGAGGGCGCGGACTGCAACACCGAGATCGATGCGCTGACCGAATTGGGTGCGGCGCTGGGAACGGCTGCAGCCGAATGTCTGCGCTCCTCCGGCTCGACCGCGCCGCTGCCTGGCGCGCCCTCGGCGGCATCCCGCGTGCAGGCCGCGGCAGCGCGAATTTCTGATCCGGTCTGGCGCAGCCAGGCGAGCCGCCTCACGCAGGCCCTCCAGCGCCCGGCCCGCGAGGCGTGTCCATCCATCCGCTCGCTGCAGCGGGCAATCGGATCGTCGCCATGAATATTTGAAAAGAAGCGCGCCAGCGCCGTCATCGAGTCAGTGGATAAGAAGAAGGGAGAAATGGGGTCGTGGTCAATCAGCGCATCACTTTGCGATTCGTTCTCGCACTGCTCCTGACGGTCGTCGCCGTGGGCGTGCGGCCCGCGCTGGCGCAAAGCCCGCGGCTCGTCATCACCGATCTGAAGATCGCGACGTCTCTCGACGCTCAGGAAAAGAATCTGCTGCGCCAGGTCAACCTCACGCAGGTGCTGCGTGAAGGACTGACCGACTCGCGCAGTTTTCGTGTCGGGGTGCGTGAAAACGAGAGCGTGCAGGCGATTCTGCGGGAGCGGCAGATCCAGGGCTCACCGCTGGCCCGCGACGGCAAGAACGACAAGCTCGGCCTGGATACGGCGGAATACTTTCTGGAACCGACGCTGCAGGCATTCTCGGTGCGCACGCGTTTCGAAAAGGCCGAGTTGCTCAGCGGCATGTACTCGCGCACGGATAGCGCAACGATGCAGCTGGTCGTGCGAGTGTTCGATGCCGGCGGCAACACGGTGTTCGAAGAAACCTCGAACGGATCGGCCGCCTTTCCCCGCAGCGAGGCCTCCGACGAAGACAAGGCGCGCGCCGCTCCGCCGGATGCGGCGCCGATAGTGCGCGCGGCCCGATTGATGGCGCGTCAGGTGATCGACGCCCTCATCGCGCGCATCAACCCCATCACGGTGGTGGACGTGCAGTCGACGGTGTTCATCATCGATCGGGGCCGTAACAACGGCTTCGACCGGAGCACCCGCTTCATGGTCTACGGTCCGCCGCGCATGAAGACGATTGGCGATACCGGCAACACGATTCGCGTCGCGGGCGAGCAGGTCGGCGAGGCGGAGCTGTCGGAACTGTTCGAGGACACCGCCTCGCTGAAACTCACGAAAGGCGATCCGCACAAGCTCGCGGAAGGCTGCATCGTGCGCGTGAAGGAGAAGTAAGCCGATGAGCCCCCTGTCACGCATCCTCGCGGGCGCCTTCCTCGGACTGCTGACGCTGCTAGGAGGCTGCTCCCAGAACGCGCCACCGCCTCCACCGGGCCCGAAGCGGGTTGCGATCGTACCGTTCCGCACGTCTGGCGCCGCGGAGTCCGGGCAGTACGCGCTGCTGGTGTCGAACTTCTCCGAGGTGCTCGCCACGCAGTTCGGCGCCGTGAGCCCGTGGCAAGTGATGGAGAGCGAGCGGCTCGACACACTCGAAACCGAGCAGGCGTTCGAGACACCGCCACCCGTGGCAGACGATGCGTCTTCGTCCGCAGGTGATGCGCCCGCGCTGGCAGACGATGCGCCTCCGCAAGGGAAGGACGCGCTCCCATCGGCAAACGACGCGCCTCCGCAAGGGAAGGACGCACTCTCGTCGACAAACGACGTGCCTCCGCAAGGGCGGGACGCGCCACCTCCAGCAAGCGCTATCGCTCCCGCTCCGGCGAGCGCGGCGAAATTCGCCGCAGCGTTCCCTTCTGCGGACTACGTACTGCTCGGCCAGATCAACGGCTTCGACGTGCGCCCCATCGACGCGCGAGGCCCCGGCGAGACACTCGCGCGCCGGCAGAATCGCGTGCAGGCGCGCGTCGACGTGCGGATTGTAGACGTGCACACACGAGCGTGGCTCGCGAGCCGCAGCGTGCGCATCGACGAGCGGCTTCCCGACGACTCCGCAGCCGAAACACAGATAAACCAGGCGATGAGCCTTGCGGCGGCGAAGGTCGTGAACGCGGTGCTGCTGGCCGCCGCCGGCCACTTCAACGTCACGGATCTCGGCAACGGGACCGGCGGCCCGGTGGCGCGCGTGAGCGGTGGAGCGAGCGACGGCGTGGAAGTCGGCCAGACGTTTCGAGTGATCGGCTCGAACGCGGTCGCGCCGGCGGCGCGCATTCAGATATCCGAGGTGCTCCCCCACTATGCGCTCGCCAGAGTGATCCAGGGACAGCTCACGGTCGGCGACGAGGTGCCCGCGCAGATCGTCGAGTCGCCCGTGGCCGAGCTGGCCGCGGGCGGCGAGCCGCGCATCGCCATCGGCCGCTTCTTCATGGCGGGCGGCGAGCCCGAGTCGAAGGTCGGCGGAACGCTCATCGATCAGATCACGCAGGAGTTGCTGCTGGACTTTCACAAGTACAGCGGGCTGCGCGTGGTCGAAGACCGTACCGGCAACATCAAGGATCTGCTCGCGCAGCAGATGCTGGAAGACCTCAGCAAGGGACGCGACCCTGGCCTGCCGATGGGCAGCCTGCACGGCGTCGACTATCTGATCTTCGGCAGCATCGCCGGATACGACCTCGTCGAAGGTCGCCGCGAAACCACGCGGATGTTCGGAACCGCCGTCGTGACCGAGGTGCCACCGAAAGCGATATTCGACGGCACCGTCTACGTCCTCGACGTGAGCCGAGGCGAGTACATGACGGCGAGCAATCTCTCGCTCGAAGTCGACCTCCAGGGGCAGACGGCGGCACGGGCCGTGGCGGGAGTCGCCCGGGGCATTGCCGACAAGATGTTCAGCAGCACGCTGCTGCAGATCCGCCCTCTGAGCGTGGTGGACGTTCACGAGGACGACGTGGTGCTGAATCACACGGGCGCGGCCGGCATCGCCGTAGGCGATCGCTTCACGGCCATGACCCGCGGTGTGGATCGCCTCGACCCGAACACGAAAACCTGGATGCATAACGTCGGCGGCCAGCGCCTCGGCGAGCTCGAGGTGTCGGGCTTCGACGCCGGCGGCTGGGCGCACGCACGCGCCGTGAAAGGCTCGCCGCCACCGGCGGGCTCGCTGCTCGTCCGGGCCGACGAAACCACGACACGCGAAACGAAGTCGGCGCGAAAACTGACCTGGTAGTTCTCGCGCACAAATAAAGGGAGACACAGATGAAGAAGCCCATCGGAACAATGGCCTCCATTCTGCTTTGCTGCGCGCTGCCCAGTGCCTACGCGGCGAATCCGTTCGGCGACCTGGTGAAGAACGCGAAGGATGCAATCAAGAACGCCGCGCAGCCTCAGCAGCCAACACAGGTTCCGCAGCCCGAACAACTCCAGCAGACCCCACAGCAGGGACAACAGCAAGCCGCGCAAGCACAGCAACTGCAGAACGCCCAGGCCGTCGCCTCGGCGGCGGCGTTGAATGCGCCTTGCGCACAACCGGCGGCCAAAGCGGAGAAGACGAGCTTCGGCGAACAGGCACGCAAACTGGCGCTGCAAGGCATGCTCGCCTCCGCAACGAACTCGTTGACGCTCGAAGAGGCCCCGCCGCTGCCGGCGCCGGTCAAAGACGTCTGCACCGCCCAGAAGCGCCTGGTGTACGTCAATCGCGCCACCCGGCGTTGGAGCATGACCGTCATCAAGGCCATCACACAGGCGAAGCAGGCGCTGGATCTCAAGGAAGAGGCGCAATCCTATGCGTCGTTCAAAGACAGCGTGCCGGAGTTCGGACAGGAGAAGAGCGAGAACATCGCGCGTCTCCAGCGCGACATGGAGAACGATCTGCAGGAGATCAAAAAAGCCATCGAGGCGAAGCGCGGAGCGAACACCGCTCTGCTGGCCGAAGCGAACGCCAACATGAAGGGGGCACTCGCCCAGGGTGGCCTGATCGCCGTATGGGACAAGCGGCTGATCGAGTTCGTGACCGACAACAGAAAGTGGGCGCTGGACAACTGGGCAAGCGTGTCGCTGCTGGGCGATCACGCAAAGTTGCTGGGCTCCACGATGAGCTCCGTGAGCGCGGTGACCGCGGCCCAGCCCGACAGCGACGACAAGACCCGGCGGATGACGGCCTCGATCATGAAGGAACGGGAGGCGCAGAACCTGCAGGACACGAAACAGCTCGAGAAAGAACTGCAGCTCTGATCGTTCGCCGTCATGCCACTGCGCAAGCTCATGTTCCCGACACTCGTCACGTTCGTCGCCCTCGGCGGTGGATGCACGGCTGCGCCGCCCACCGCCATGGCGAGCGACTCGTCGGCGGGTGAATCGCCTTCCGCCGTGTATTTCCTCGGTGTCGATCAGCTTCCGGCGGGAGACGAGGGAGCGCATCTCGCCGCGCTCTTTTCATCGACGCCCGCCGATCGCTGGGCGCTGACGGACGCCGCGCGCGCAATCGCCGCGCGCGCCGGCTCCGGTGCCGTCGACCTGAGCGCGCCCATCGATCGCTGGAACCCGAAGACCGATCCGTACAACTTCGGTCTCGTGTCGCTGCGTGGCGCGTCCTATCACACGCTGACGTGGGAGGGCAAAGCGAGCCGCACGCTCGTGCGCATCGATCTCACCTGGCTGCAGATCGGGCACGAGCAGCGCACGCGCATGCAGAGCCAGAAACTGCCGGAGCTGCGCTACTCGGTGAGCCTGTATGAGATCAGCGAGTTCAATTCGGACCTCCCGCCCACGCAAGAGCAGCTCGACGGTTTCTACCGGAAGGCATTCGACGCCTCGGTCACTGAGCTGCTACGTCGCGCCAACCGGGAGAGCCGGCGTCTCTCGACTCGAACGGCCGGGCAGCTCCGATATGTCCTGGTGACGCCGCCCGTCGTTCTGGATTCCGCCGGCAGAAGTGTCAGCCAATTCTCGGATGTGTCGGCGAGCCGAAACGTCGCGCAGGGGCTGAGCGATGCGATGGCGTCGTATCTCGAGCACAAGCTGCTCGAGTCCTTCTCGGGCAACGCGGGGCTCGATGACGTAGTGCTGCTTCCCAATGCGCAGACACTCGCCTATCTGCAGGGGGAATGGAGCAGCTTCGCGCGTCGCGTGGCGGCGTTGTCCACCTACAGCGCAAATCTCGAGGCGACGGGCTTTCAACCGCCGCGGCTGCTGCACGCCGTACCAGTGTGCACCGCCACCGACGAGAACAACGTGCACGCCCTCGAGGTTCGCAGCAACCTCGCCGACATCAAACTCCGGACCACGCCCTACAACAAGCGCGTGGAATGGGTGACGCTCACCGCGTTTCTGGCGGCCGACGTGAAATTGCCGCTGGATGGCACACGCAGCCGGCAGCCGCTCGCGGCGCCCATGCCCCCGTTGCAGACGAACGCCACTTCGACGGCGGTTCAGAAGCCCGTCGAGATCAGTGCGGAAGATTTTCTGGGTTTCGAGACGGCGCAGCGGGCAATCGCCACGGCCGTCGAGCCTCTCGCCTCCGCGGTCGCGGCGCGGTTGCTGGACATCCTGCGCAACTCGCCGCCGCTTTCCCATCCTTCATATCAGGGGTCCTGTCGTGAGCAATAAGATCGCGGCGCTCGCCGCCGCCTGCCTGGGTCTCGCCGCAGGCACACCCTGCATGGCTGCGCCGGTCCGCATGGAGAAGTGGGGCCAGGGCGTCAGCGAGTTCGAGGCCGTGAAATCGGCGTACAAGCAGATCGCCGCCGAGGCACTCAAAGTGGCTGTCGCGGGGGCCGGCACGGCGGGGTCTTCACTGCGCGATGGCTTCACACGCGACATCGAGGAAGACCTGCTTCGTGTGCAGAGAACCTACTTTCCCAACTCCGCGCCGCCCACCTGCACCGAGGAACGGGAGCGCTTCGAGTGCCTCGTCGTGGCGCAGGTTGAAATGGATGAGCTCGCGGCGCGGCTGCGCACGCAGCTCAGCACGACGGGAAAGGGCTCCATCAGCACGGGAAAACTGCGCATCGCCCTCATGCCGAAGGAAGCCGGCACGGTGCAGAGCGACCTCACCACCTACCTGCACCAGAAGCTCGAAGGCGATTTCGGCCACGATGTGTACCTGGTCAATGAGTACATCGACGCGGACGCGCTGCGCAGCGACTGCGCGGACTACCGCAAGCTTGCGGACTCCTACGAAGCCAAGGGAGACAGCTTCATCAAGACGGCACAGCGCTATCGCAGCGCCTACCGTACTTGCAATGACCTCAAGGATCGCGACCTCATCGTTGTGCTCGATAGCGCGGAGTCGAGCCACGAGGCGTTCAATGCACGCGAACGAAGCATGGCGGGCGAGATTCGGTTGCGTTTGCAGTTTCTGCAGACGGCCTCGCGCCGCCCGCTCACATCGCCCCGGCCGCAGGCGATCACACAGTACGGCTATGGGGATACCGCACAGCTGGCCGAGTCGAACCTTCGCGACCGGCTCTACGACGCGGCGGCGAACTACGTTTCCCAGCAGATGAACGCGACGATGGTAGGCGCGGTCGACAGCAAGCGCGTGGCGATGCAGGACTCGACCCGGGACTACAAGGTGACGCTGAGCGGTGTGAACCCGGACACGCAACAGGGTCGCACGCAGGTCGCGCTGGTGCGCGACTGGTTCGCCGCTGATGGGGGTCATCCGCTGACCGCCGATTTCACGGAGGCCGGGTTTGGCGACCGTGTCTATCGTTTCAGCGGGGATCGCGTGCCCGACTGGGATGCGACGACCGAACGCCTGCAGGCGACGCTCGACAAGGCCGGCGTGTTCGCGCGCATCGACGTCGACACGAGCCAGAACCTCAAAGTCACCTTCGAGAGCAGGAGCCCGCAGAAGGAGAAAGAGCTGGTCTCGATGAAGGTGGAAGACAAGCGCGTCAAACGCGCGGTTGTGGTGGAGAGCAAGGAGATGGCGGTGCGCCGTCGGGATCCGGAGAGTGGCGTGGCCATCGCGGTGAACGAGGCCGTGCTGCGCATCCGGAACAAGACCGGACGCGATCTGCTCGTGGACGTAACGCCTGTGTGGACCGGCCAGGACGGCAGCTCGCTGCCCGCCCCCTATAGCTACCGGCAAACCGTGAAATTGCCGGCGAAGACTTCCGACCGGTTCGCGTTCATGGCGCCCGGCAAGTTTGCGCAAGCCGTGTCGATCGAGATCAGCTGCCCGGTCAAGGATTGCAAGCTCGAATGAGCGCACGAAACCTCACCCGGCGGCGCCTGCTCCAGGCGGCGCTCGCAAGCCCGATGGCGCTGTACGGCCGCGCGCTGTGGGCCTCGAGCGACGACGAGCAGCTATTCGCCGACCAATACTGGGATGTCTATCTTGCGGGCAAGGACGAGAAAGTCCCGCGTCACCCGAACACCGACGCGGAGCGCGCATTGCAGGCCATCGCGCTGCCGCTCTGCCGCGTGTCCACACGATCGAACCTGCACTGGCGCGTGGGATTGCTCAAAGTGGATCCGAGAAACATCAATGCGTTCACCTGCGGCGGCGGCGTGATCTTCGTTCACGACTCGCTGATTTCGGTTTGCGACAACGAGACGGACCTTGCGGCGGTGATCGGCCATGAGATCGGGCACAACGAGTACCGACATGCGATCAAGCGTCTCTACGCGGCGCAGGTGCTCGCCAAGTACAACATCGACGCCCAATGGGACGACCGGCAATTCCGCGCGGCCCTCGAGCACAACATGCACGAGCTCGTCGCCGACAAGATCATTTATCGCAGCTATACGCGCCTCTGGGAGTATCAGGCGGACGCTTTTGCGGTGCGCGCGCTGGAAGGCGGCGGTTACGATCCGGGCCAGGCCGCGCATATGTTCCAGAAGCTGCTGGGTGTGTTCCCGGATCACGGCGACATCGACACGTGCCTCGCGAGCACGCATCCGCAGTTCGCGGATCGCGTCGCGCGTTTGCAGGCGCTTGCGCGCGGTTACGCGCGCGTTCCGGCCAGGAAAGACAGCGCGGCATTTCGCACGCTGGTTCAACTAGTCGGGTGACCTTGACGATAGGCGGCGGATGGAAAGGGAAACAGGCTCGAACGGTGAGGGTTTGGTGAGGCTCGGGGTGCGGCTGGCGGCGCATGCGTCGAGGCGGCTATCGGCGTCGGGCGCACGATGCGGGGCACCTCAACTACCCCTGCTTGGCGCTCTTCAGCTTCTTCGCTCTGCGCGAAAGCATATTGAGCCCCTCCACTCCCGCGGCGAACGCCATTGCCACGTAGATGTACCCCTTTGGCACATGCACGCCGAAGCCTTCCGCAATGAGCATCGTTCCGATCAGCAGCAGGAACCCGAGCGCCAGCATCACGATCGTCGGGTTGTTTCGGATGAAGTTGGCAAGCGGATCCGCCGCGACCAGCATCACCGCAACGGTGACGATGACCGCGATCATCATGATCGCCACGTGCTCCGTCATGCCGACCGCGGTGATGATGCTGTCGAGCGAGAACACCAGGTCCAGCACGAGAATCTGCCCGATCGCCGCTGCGAAGCTTCGCGTGACGCGGCCTTCGAGGAGGGCTGGTGCGGGATCGGGGTCGACGGTGTGATGGATCTCCTTCGTGGCTTTCCAGACGAGAAACAGCCCGCCGGCGATCAGAATCAGATCGCGCCAGGAAAAGCCGTGCCCGAAAAGGGTGATCAGCGGCTCGGTAAGCTGCACGATCCAGGAAACCGTGCCCAGCAGCGCCAGGCGAAATCCGAGCGCGAGTCCGATGCCGATACGGCGCGCCTTGGCTCGGTCCCGCTCCGGTAGTGTGTTCGTGAGGATCGAGATGAAAATGAGGTTGTCGATGCCGAGCACGACTTCCATCGCGATGAGCGTCGCGAGCGCCGCCCAAGCGGCGGGATCCACAGCCAGAGTCGCAAGTGAGCTCACGTCAAACGCCCGTGGACCGCGGGCCAGAACGCCGGGGGGCTAAGGAAATAGCGAGAGAAACAGAAACGCAACGAAGATGACCAGATGCACCGTGCCCTGCAGAATGTTCGTGCGACCCGTGGCGAGGGTGAGAATGCTCACGACAAATGTGAGCGCGAGCAGGACGAGCTCCTTGGAGCTGACGCCGAGCACGAGTGGCAGCCGCAGAAAGACAGCCACCGCGACCACGACAGGTATGGTCAACCCGATGCTCGCCAGCGCCGAGCCATAGGCGAGGTTGAAGCTGGTCTGCAGCCGATCGGCGCGCGCAGCCCTCAACGCGGCCCACGTTTCGGGAAGCAGCACGAGCAACGCGATGACGATACCGACCACCGCGTGGGGCGCGTTCGCCGCGACGACCGCCTCCTCGACCGTCGGAGCGAGCAACTTCGCGATCCCCACAACGGCCACCAGACACACGAACAGCAAAGCGAAGCTGAGCCATGCGGTGCGCGCGCTGGGTGGTGGCGCGTGCTCCTCGACTACCGCCGCGTCGGCCTGCACACCGGCGGCCGTGGGAGGCAGGAAATAATCGCGGTGCTTGATCGTCTGGACGAAGACGAACATCGCATAGAGCACGAGGGAGCTCAGGCCCGCAAACAAGAGCTGCGGGACGGAGAACGTCGCGCCCGGAGTGCTGGTGGTGAACACGGGAAGGACGAGCGTCATCACGGCCAGCGCGATGAGCACCGACAATGCCGCCCCCGCCCCCTGGACTCCAAACGCCTGTTCGCCATAGCGTGTCGCGCCCGCGAGCAGGCACAGCCCAACCACCCCGTTGCAGATGATCATGATCGTGGCGAAGAGCGTGTTGCGAGCAAGCTCGGTGCTCGCCTCGCCGCCCGCCAGCATCAAGGACACGATCAGCGAAGCTTCGATAACCGTGATCGCCAGAGCGAGCACCAGCGTGCCGAAAGGCTCGCCCACTTTGTGGGCCACGACCTCGGCGTGATGCACGCCGGCGATCACCGCCCCGAGCAATCCCACGAAGAGCAGCAGCGCAACGAGCGGGTGCGACGGAAGCACCATCCCGACGCCAAACAGGAGCATGGCGGAGAGAGGCGCGATCCACGCCCAATTGCGGGTAAAGGTCGATGGCATATGCACCCAGTGCTATACCACAACCACAGCGCAACTTGCCGCGCGCTCGCGCGGAACCTCTCCCTTGCGTATTGGGCACGCTAATGCCAGCGATTTCGCCGGGAGATCGCACCCGGCATCGGCAGACGCGCCGACACGTCCGGCGCCGTGACGGTTCGCTCGAACGAACCCTGCGGCACGACGAGCACATCGCACCAGGCATGATTCAGAACCTCGTTGGCCACACTGCCCAGTAGCGCACGGCCCAGAGGCCCGCGGCCACTCGTGCCCATCACTAGCAGATCGGGCTGCTGGTGATTCATCGCATCGAGGATCGCCCGCGCCGGCGGGTTTTCCTCGATCTGGATGCCGTAGCGCGCGAAGTCCCCGCTTGCGCGCCTGAGCAGCGCACGCACATTGACCGTCGCGTGAGACTCCCAGAGCTGCCGGTATCTCGAGTTCGTCCCCCTGCCGGCATTGTGGTGCTCGACCGTGCCAAGGTACGGCACGTCAAACGCATGCAACACGCTCGCGTCGGCTTCCGGGCTCAGCACCAGCGCCTCGGCGGCGCGTATCGCCGACTCGGCATTCGCAGAGATATCCAGTGCCATGAGTACACGGCGGTACCGGTGACGCGGTTGTTCGCGCGCAATCAGCACCGGGCAGACGCGAGTAGCCAAAGCGCGTGCCGCGATGGTTGCGCCGATTACGGTCGCGATCCTGTCGCGCGTGCCGCGAGCCTCCTGTGGACCGAGCACCAGGAGGCCGGCGTGAAGCTCGTCGAGGGTCTCGGCAATCACGTGGGCCGGCGCGCCGACGCGCACGAGCGAACGCGGCGCTGGCGCAGCCGTCGCGCGCACGTCCTCGGCAAGTTCTCGCATTCGGAAAGTTGCGTCCCGGAGTCGCTCCCCGACGCCCTGATCGGCTGCCTCGTTCGAGACGACATGGACGAGCGTCGTCTCCGCGCCCAGGGTTCGGGCGAGCATCGCCGCGCGCGCGAGGGCGCACTCGCTCTTCGGCCTGAGGTCTGTGGCTACTACCAGGTTGAGCTCGGTCACGTTCGGTCTCCTCGCGTCAAGACAACGATCTCCTGCTCGGAGGATTGTGTGGGCACGCGGTCCTTAGAACCATTAGAATTGTTGCCCCTGATAGTTAGCTTTTTACGCATTGTTCCAACATGGTCAATCTGCGACGCCTGAACTATCAGCATCTCCTTTACTTCCACACGGTGGTGCGGACGGGAAGCATCACGCAGGCGTGCGCGGAGCTGTCTTTATCGGCGCCAACCATCAGCGCCCAGCTGCGCACGCTGGAAGCACGGCTGGGGGAGCGCCTGCTGGCGAAGCATGGCCGGACCCTGCGGCCGACCGAGATCGGGCGGCATGTGTATGCCTATGCCGAACAGATCTTCGGTCTGGGGCAGGAACTCGTTGAAACCCTGGAGCATCGTCCGTCGGAGCGCCCGCTACGTCTCGTTGCCGGCATCGACGACGTTCTGCCGAAAGAGATCGGCTACCAGGTACTGGAGCCCGCTCTGCGGCTGGCGCGTCCGGTGCGCCTCGTCTGTCGCGAGGGAACTGTCGAGCACCTGGTCGCGGCATTGGCGATGCATGAGGTCGATGTCGTCATCTCCGATGCCCCGGTCACGCCAAGCCTGAACATCCAGGCGTTCAACCATCGGCTCGGCAACTGCGGCGTGCTCTGGATGGCTGCGCCTGCGCTCGCGAAGACCCTTCGGAGGGGTTTTCCGACATCGCTGAGCGGAGCACCGGTGCTGCTGCCAACGAACGATACGGCCATCCGTCGCGCCCTCGATCAATGGCTGGAGATGCAGAACGTGCGCCCGCTCAGGGTGGGCGAGTTCGAGGACTACGCGATGCTGCGCGAGTTCGCGCGCGCGGGGCACGGCTTCGCGCCGGTTCCTTCCGTGCTCGAAAAACAGTTTCACGAGCAGTTCGGATTTGCCCGCATCGGCGCGGCCCATGGGGTCGTGGCGGAGTTTTATGCCATCTCGGTGGAACGGCGGATCAAGAATCCGGCCGTCGCCGCGATCACGGACAGCGCGCGGCAACTCTTCGCGCGCAACGGCGTGTCAGGCAAGCGCTGACCAACATGCCACGTCATCTGCTGAGCGGGGAACGGCTCGCGCCAGCCAGCGCAAGACATCCACTTGTCGTGAGGCTTTTCTCGAGGGCCCGTCAGAGTCCCGGGTACGCAGGGTCTTTGCAGGTGTCGCCGGTGCAGGAACGCTCGACGCTGATTTCCCCGGGGTCCAGGTTGCACGCGCGGAGGACTCCGCTGTGCACGCTCTTCAGCAGCCCCAGATTCTCGCGCTTCCGCTCCGGCGAGCCGGACCCCTGCGAGGTCAACGCGAGTTCGATGCTGTTGATCTCGAAGGCCTGAAAGACTGAGATCCGGCTCTCACGCCCGCGCACCTCGTACTCGACTCCCTTTTGGGGCCGTGGCCTGCGTATCTGCGCGACCGGAACCTGCGGCGCCAGGTAAGCCGGCAGCTTCTCGAGGCAATCTTGCGCCACTGGTTGTGAGGCGTGGATCAACAGCCTCACATCCGGCCCTGAATCGCATGCGGCGAGCGCAAGACACAGCGAAAGCGCGAACACACAGCGACCGGCCGAATGAGATTTCAGGTGCAACCGAGACGGTATTCCGATACCGGCCAACCACTTCTTGCGTCGACTCATGTCGAGCACTCTAACGCGCTCAGTCAGGCGTCGCCAGAGTCGCGCATCGCCCGGTCAAAGTGCTGGCCGAAGGTAACAACGTCTGGTGAGATGCCAGTTATGGGAACACGGCTCGCAACTGTAGCTGACATCGAGGCAATGCACGCCATCCGGCTCGCCGTCACGGAGAACCGTTTAAGTGACCCTGCGCGCGCTACGACGGAGCGGTATCGCGAGATGCTGGGAAAGCGCGGCAAGGGCTGGGTCTTTGAAGACGACGCGGGCGTGATCGTGGGCTTCGGGATCGCGGATGCACTGAGCCGAAGCTTCTGGGCGCTGTTCGTGCAGCCCGGCTGCGAGCGCCGCGGCGCCGGCCGCGCGCTGCACGACGCGATGGTCACCTGGCTCTTCGCCATCGATAACCGGCCCATCTGGCTCACCACCGAGCCTCACACACGCGCGGCGGTTTTCTATGCCGCCGCGGGCTGGTCGCCGCAACCTTCGCCCGTTTCCGGCGAGCTGTGTTTCTGCCGGTTCCGTGCGTAGAGCGCGAATCGGTCATGGTTGAGGCAAGGTCGTCCGTCTAGCCAGGCTTGACGCCTCTCCAGACGGCACGCAGCATTGCAAGTTCATATGACCCACACGCACACTCCCTACCCTATTGGCACGCCCGGTGTTGCATGGGGCGAAGCGGAACGCGCGCAGTGGCTCGCGCGGCAGGTTCGGAAGCGTAGCTACACGAACGAGGTCGTCCCAAGAATCGACCGCTTGTCCGCTCGGTTTTCCGTGGCGGGATACGGTCAACTGCACTATTCCCCCGATCGCTATCGGTTGCTCTCGATCCGCAATCGGGATTGGCGGGACGACAAGCCTCTCGTCCTGATCACGGGCGGCGTGCACGGCTACGAGACCAGCGGCGTTCACGGGGCGCTCGAGTTTCTGGAGCAGCACGCCGACGGCTACGCCGACCGGATCAATTTTCTGGTGGCGCCGTGTGTGAGTCCGTGGGGCTACGAGCGCATCCATCGATGGAACCCACAGGCCATCGATCCGAACCGCTCCTTCCGCGAGAACAGCCCTGCTGAGGAATCCGCCGCCTTGATGCGCCTCATCGCCCCGCTGCGCAAGCGCGTGCTCGTCCACATCGACCTGCACGAGACCACGGATACGGACGAAAGCGAGTTTCGTCCGGCACTGGCGGCGCGAGACGGCAAGCCCTTCGAGCCCGGAACCATACCCGACGGCTTCTATCTGGTCGCCGACAGCGCAAACCGACAGCTGCCCTTTCAGGAAGCCGTCATCGCGGCGGTGGCGAAGGTCACTCACATCGCCGCGCCGGATCGGAACGGCCAGCTGATCGGATCAGACGTGATTTCGCCGGGCGTGATCGAATACGCCGTGCGCGAGCTCGGCTTGTGCACGGGTATCAGCGACGCTCGCTATACGACAATCACTGAAGTCTATCCAGACAGCCCGCGCGCGAACCCGGCGCAATGTAGCGCGGCTCAAGTAACGGCTGTCTGTACGGCAATCGAGTTCGCGCTGAAACAGCGCTCTCGGTAAAATGATCACGATTTCGCTTTGCAGGGTGGTTCGACCTCGACACTGATTTCTCGCTTTCAGCGGCAAATAGCAGGAGGGAATCGCGATGACAAAACGTCTCGCAACCACGATTCTTGCACTCGCCTTCGCGGGCTCTTTGCTCGCCGCGGATGACGAACACCACTCGCATCCAGCGCCAGAGAAACTCGGCGGGTGCGGATGCAATCGGCAGTGACACCGCCGATCAAACCACTGGCCGAAGGTAACGACGTCTGGTGAGATGCCGGCCATGAACGAGAGCAAACCCGGTCCCGTGCACAAAGCCCCGGCGGACTTACGCAAGGCCCTCGGCTCGGAAGCGAAAACACAGGCGGCGTGGAAGGACCTGACGCCGCTGGCGCGGAACGAATGGATTTGCTGGGTCATCTCGGCGAAACAAGGAACCACGCGCAGCCGCCGAATCCAACGCGCGGTCGAAGAACTGCAGGCGGGCAAACGCCGCCCCTGTTGTTGGCCCGGCTGTCCGCATCGTCGACCCAGCGCAAAGAAGTGGTTCGAGAAACGAGCGCGCTAACCACAGCCCCGGCGGGCCGTTCTACTTTTTCCTGGCGGCCTTCTTCGCTCGGGACCTCGTGCCGCGCACGAACTCAATCGGACTGCAAAGCGCACTCAAACCGTCGCGTGCCAGACGGCCAAGACTTTTGCCGAGCCGGCCGGCGGCGAGCGCCGGTTGTAGATGCCGCACCCTTCGTGGCCGAACCGCGCTCAGCGAGTGGTCTGACGCAAAGGCCCGATCAACACCAGATCCCCTTCGATTGTCCGCGACCCGGCGTGCTGTACCGAGTGCAAATGCATTTCATGATGGGAAACCGTTGTGGTGACGTGATTCGCAAACGGTCCGTACTCGATGCCGATGCCCGCATCCGTATGATTGATGTCGAACGTCATCGTCTCGCCGCGAATCGCCACGTTGTCTATCACGCCGAAGGTGTAAGGGTTATCGCACGGCCCGCAGACGACGCCCATGATCTGCTCGCCCACTCGACGGAAGCTGAAGTTCTGCTTGGCCGGCCCGGTGCTGTACACCCAGAGGCCCTCCACCGCCGCAGGGCTGAGCGCCTCGTTCGGCCCCGGCGGGGTGTAGGGATTGGGCGACCCGGAAATCACCAGCGACCCCGACGTGATGCCCCGGCGGGCGAACATTTCTTCCACGGTCACCAACGCGGGCTTGCGCGGGTCACGGTGCAAAGTCCACTGGCGCGCGCCGGTTGAGGCTCCAGCTATTTGCTGCTCGGCCCGTGCCGAATCTCGAGCACCCAGCGTCAGCACGAGTTGGCCGCCAGAGATTCGCCCGACCCCATCAGTACGCTCCGGCGCCTTGCCATCGAGCCGATGAATCTGAAACAGCACGCCATCCGAGGTAAGTGTGCCCCGCTCCACCAACGAGAGATGCGACGGCTCACTGCAATCCACATCGCAATAGACGCCGCTCACGACGCCATCGAGCACTTTCAGGATGAAGATGTGCCGCACGCCTTCGATATCCGCCACCCAGCCGCCTCGAATGGCGTCAGCGAGTGCCAGCGCCGCTGGACTCCCAGCGGAGGCCACGGCTGCGGCAGCTGGCGCGGCTCGCGAGCTTTCGCCCGGCTTTGGCGCAGCCTGCGGATTGTCCGCGGCTATGGTGTTGCCGGCCGCAGTTGTGAGCAGCACCATGCCCGCGATGGCGCCAAACGTCCTCAGCATGCTCATACCTTCCCCCTGCGCGCGCAGATCTGCCAATCATATAGAACACAAGAAAAGGTGCCGCCTTGAAAACCCTTTCTGGAATGGTCGGAGCGATCTCTGTCCTGTTCGCGGCCACGGCACTTGCCCAAACACCGGCGCAAGCCGCACCAGACGACCCCCTCCGCATCGGCCGGGGCGCGCCCGTGCTCAAGGACCTGCCTCATATCAAGACGACCGGGCGCCTCACGGACGATCTACTCAACAGGTACCCCGGCGTCGGCCCTTTTCGACTCAAGGTCAACGGCAAGATCGTCGACATGGGCTCCGCATTCGATGGCGCCGCGCCCGCCAATGTGAAGCCGCTCCCCGTTGACCTCTTCACGACGAAAGACTTCTACAAGGACCGCGCCCTCTGGAGCGACCCGCGCTACTTCCGCTGCAACAGCAGCTTCGCGATTGAGCAGCAGCATCACGACACGGAAGTGGCCATCGCCACCATCAACGGTTCGCCGTCGACCGCCGCGTGGGGCTATTGCGATCGCGACTATCCGCGCGAGGCGATCGTCAGTCCCTATCGATTCAAGACCGCCGAGGAGCACTACGACGCCTTGATGGCCGAGGCGCGCAAACACGGCGGCCCGACGCAATACCGCCAGGCGACGCTGCCGGAGGACTGGAGCGGCCGCTACGAGATGGTGAGCTTCGAGATGATGTTCGGCACGTGGTACGGGATGTTCTGGAACCAGATCCCCACGATTCTCTCGCTGCTCACACCGGAATATCAGACGCACTTCGTGCAGCAGGCGTTTCACGAGGGCTCATCGAACGCCCCGCAATGGCCGGGGCAGTATTGCTGGCCCGAAGGCTTCATGCGTCGCTATCACTGGGCCGGCACCGGTGTGCATCAGATTCTGGTGACGCCGAAGCTCATTCAGATTCAGAGCTCGGCCTCGGGAAACTTCGTCACGCAGATTTATGTTGGCCGGCAATTCGACAAGAGCGGCGCGGCGCCGCGGCTCGGCGCCGATGTGGCGCGCTGGTACGGGGAGACCATCGGGTTCTGGGACGGGGATGCGCTCATCACCTGGACGTCGAACATCCAGGGGTGGACGTCGCACGGGATGTTCGAGTTTTCGAACAAGATGCAGACGATTGAGATTTACACGCCGGAACGGGATGGGAAGGGGAAGTTTGTTGGGCTCAAGCATGAGAGCATTTTCTATGATCCGGAGGCGTTGGTGCAGCCGGTGCGGATTGTTCGGAGTCTTGTGAAGGCTAGCGATTTCGATGTGGGCGCGCCGTATGTGTATACGCAGTGCTTGCAGACTATTTATCCGATCAAGGGGGTTGCGACGCCCGTTGCTCCGCCGAATACGATTCAGTATGACGTGCTGGATATGTACTCGCGGCCGTGGGGGCAGATCTGGGAGAAGTACTGGGAGAAGGGAATGGAGAGGCCGGCGGAGAAGGATATTTTCGAGTTCAAGTAGGTGCCGCCCGCCTGTCGTCGGGCTCCAGATGCTGGAGGTCGGCGAGCAGGCTGGGCCCTGTCGGTCGCCATCCCAGACGCTGCCGGGTTTGCGCGCTGGAGGCATTCATATCGTGATTCACAAACGGCGCGAGCCACCCGAAATGCGAGGCTGCGTCTTGCAAAGAAATCGATCGGACCGGAATGCCGAGGCGCTTGCCGATGACCTCCGCGATCTCTCGCAAAGGCACTCCCTCCTCCGCGACCGCGTGATACCTCGCGTCGCGCTGGCCTTTCTCGAGCGCGAGTCTGTACAGGCGAGCAACGTCGCTTACGTGTGCGGCGGGCCAGCGGTTGCTCCCCTCGCCGGGATAGGCCGAAACGCTCTTCTCGCGCGCGATCGCGATCGCATAGGTGATCAACCCCTGGCGCCGAGTGTCGTGAACTTGCGGAAGGCGAATCACTGAAACGTTCGCACCTTTCTTCGCGACAGCGACCGCCGCTTCTTCCGACGCTGCGCGCGGGACTACCGCGGCGCTCACGGTCGGGTTGTCTTCTTTCGCCGGCTCGCCCGGCACGGTGTTCGCGATGCCGGTGCCCGAAGTCACGAGCAGAGGCCGATCCGAGCCCACGAGCGCGGAGCCGAGAATATCGATCACGCGCCGATCGTCTTCGCAGTTCGCCACGAAGCGCGAAAAGTCGTGATTGAAAGCGAGATGAATCACACCGTCTGAGCTTGCGACGCCCTTGCGCAGAACGTTCGCGTCTTCGAGCGTCCCGTGCAGAACTTCGGCGCCCACCGCGGCCAGCGCCACCGCTTTCTCGCCCGACCGCGCAAGGCCGAGCACCTGGTGCCCCGCCCCCAGCAGCTCGCCCACTACCGCGGACCCGATGAATCCTGTCGCACCTGTCACGAACACACGCATGAAACCACCTCGCCACGTTTCCGTGGGCTCGATAATGAGCTACTTTGTATCCTGTTAAAGTAGTGACGTTATCGTGGTATAGCTCCTAACAGGATGAGCGATCGCTCCGTCAATGAGAACCCGCTCGGCGCGTATCTGCGCGATCGCAGAGCCAAGCTAGACCCGGCCGCGCTGGGCTTTTCGACGCGGCGGCGTCGCTCGAGCGCGAGCATCTCTTCCTGCTCGCATTGGGTCATCCGCCCGAGGCTCGTTACCGGAAGGATGATGGCGTCACGCCTCGCTTGCAGCGAGTGCTCGACGCGCTGGAGCCGAGCCCCGCCCTGATTCGAACGGCCACCTGGGATGTCGTGGGGTGGAACCGAGCCGTCGCTGTCATGCTCACCGACTACGGAGCGATACCGCCGGCACAGCGAAACATTCTGCGGGCCGTGTTTCTCGACCCACGGTCGCGGGCCACTCAGTACGACTGGGAGAGCGTCGCGCGATTCGTCGTCGGCTCATTCAGGGTCGATGCCGCACGGGCAGGTGCCGCGGCAGCGGTGGAGCCGCTCATCGAAGAGCTCAGCCGCTCGAGCCCGGAGTTCGCCGCCCTGTGGCGTGACAATGATGTGCGCAGTCACGGCGAAGGGGTGAAACGCATTCGGCATCCGGTGCTTGGGCCGATCGAGTTCGAGTACTCGGTGTTCGCTGTCGATGGGCGGTCTGATTTGAGCATGGTGGTGTACAACCCTACCTTGCCGGCCGATCTCGAGAGAATCCGGGGACTCATCGAATAGAGTTGAGCGGCAGCTCACCCACAGCGAAGGCACCTAGCAAACCAACGCACGCGAGCCTTATTTTCCCGTACTTTCATGCACGTAGGCGCGCGTTCAGCAACGCGATAACTTCGCGTCCGGCGCGAACGAACGGATACGGTGTTGAAACGATGCGCGGGAACGAAGCTCACAAACGGCCCCTTCAAGACCAGATCGACAGGAATCCCGTGGAAGCTCGAATTGCGAAAATCGAATCGGACGTCGCAAAGATTCAGGTCGACGTGTGTGAACTACACACCGAGGTGAAGGCCGCCAACGAGTCGATAGCGGATCTGAGGGTCGCCGTCGCGACCGTCGACGGCAAGATCGACGCGTCGAGCGAAAGACTCGACGGCAAGATCGGCGCGTTGAGCAAAGAGGTCGACACCCGGTTCAACGCCCTCAACGCGAAAGTCGATGCGAACCACATCTCGACGCGAGTCAGCATGTCCGAGTTGGGCGGGAACATGTCCGACCTCCGAGAAAGCATCGCCTCTCTCACCTTCTCGTTCGGGATCGACGTCGGCGAGTCCCTGGAGAAGCGTCGCCATTGCGAGGCTGTCGTGCACACCTCGCCATCGACGGTCGGCAGAGTGCACGTTCGTACGATCGCTTTCGCGGGCCAGGCATTTCTACACGTTTACAGCAGAAACGCGTGAAGCCTTTCATCTACCATTCCGGGAGAATCCACACGCTCACACCCTCACACCAGCACGGACTCTCCCATGGAAATCGCCGCGCTCGAATCGCAGATCACTCAGCTCGTAGGCCAGCTGAACTCCGCCAACTATCGCCTGCTCACGCTGCTCGCTGAGTTTGACCGTCGCATAGATGGGCGGATTCGGCCACGCAATCCTGCGCGCACTGGCTCAACTGGAAATGCGGCATCGACATCGGCGCCGCGCGTGAGAAGGTTCGCGTCCCGCATGCATTGGGGTCACTGCCACGTATCTCGGCGGCGATGGAGCGCGGCGAACTGTCGTACTCGAAGGTTCGCGCCGTCACGCGCGTCGCGGATGCGGCAGAAGCGGCGTTTCAGGAACAGCGCGTTTCCGCTGAAACGCGCGCCTGCGCAGGTCACCAAGCGTCCGCCGGCCCGGCGGGTCGCCCAACGTCCGCCGCGATGGATCATCCCACTCCCGGCGAGAATCCGACGCGCAGCGTGCGGCGGGCCGATGCGCTGGCGCGCATTGCCGAGAGTTTTCTCGCGCATGGCGCGGAAGCGCTGGCGTCCGGCGAGCGCCATCATGTCGTCGTTCACGTCGACGCGCAGACCCTGCGCGAGGCATGCGACGGTCGGTGCGAGCACGAGCATGGGCCATCGCTCGCGCGTGAGACCGCGCGCCGCCTGGGCTGCGACGCGAGCGTGGTCGCGGTGCTGGAGGACGAGAACGGCGAACCGTTGAACGTCGGGCGCAAGACGCGCACGATTCCGCCTTCCATTCGTCGTGCCCTCTTCTCGCGGGACAAGGACGGCTGCCGCTTTCCGGGCTGCACGAACAGGCACTACGTCGACGGCCATCACATCAAACACGCGCCACGCCGCTGAGCAATGGGATGCAGACGCGCGCCTGGGTCGCAAAAATTCCAGCCTGACAGTTGAGCCGAGACGCCGAGGCCAGGATGATAGACGCCCCGCAGTCGCCATTTTCGAGAAGCTTCCCCCAGTGCACCCTTCCCCGCAGACAGTGCTTGCTGAAACCATTGCCTGGGTCGATCAGGTGGTGATTGGCCTCAACCTGTGCCCCTTCGCCAAGGCCGTACAGGTGAAGAACCAGGTCCGTTACGTCGTCAGCGAGGCCACGGACGAGGAGACCTTGCTCAACCAGTTGCGCGAGGAGATGAACCGGCTCGTTGCGACGGAGCCGTCGGAGGTAGACACGACGCTGCTCATCCATCCGGGGGTGCTGAACGACTTCATCGACTTCAACGACTTTCTCGGCCTGGCCGAGGACGCGCTGGAGGATCTCGGGCACGAAGGCGTGCTGCAGGTTGCGAGCTTTCATCCGCGGTATCAGTTCGACGGCACCGATCCGGACGACATCACGAATGCAACGAATCGTTCGCCCTATCCGACGCTGCACCTGTTGCGTGAAGGAAGCGTCGATCGGGCCGTCGCCGCGTTCCCCAGCGCCGAGGCGATCTTCGAGAAAAACATTCGCATCATGGAAGAGCTAGGCGCCGACGGGTGGGCCGAGTTGCAGGTGAAGTGCCGCGTCGGAGAGACCGATCACTGATCCGCCCAACATGGGAAGCTCACCTCATGCGTCTGTACCTTTCGTCCATGGATCTTGGCGCCTACCCGGAGCGCTTGGCTGCGCTGGCAGGTCGCGGCGCTCGTGCGGCGATCGTCATGAACGCACTGGACAACTTTCCCGACGAGCGCCGTCGCTTTCTGTCCACGGGAAAACAAGCGCTGGATAACCTCGGGTTCATTGCCGACGAGCTGGATCTCAGAACCTGCTTCGACGCGCCGGGTCGGCTGGCGCAGTCCCTCGAGAGCAGCGGACTACTCTGGGTCAACGGCGGCAATACGTTCCTGCTCCGCCGAGCGATGGCCCGAAGCGATTTCGACTCAGTGGTGCGTACCCTGCTCGAGCGCGATCAGCTGGTCTACGGCGGATTCAGTGCCGGAGTCTGTGCAGTCGCACCTAGTCTGCGCGGCATTGAGTTCCTCGACGACCCCAGCGCTCTCGCACGAGGTTACTCACCTGAGCCTATTTGGGAGGGCGTGGGTTTGATCGACTACCACGTCGCTGTTCACTACCGAACCGGCGACGACGAGCCGATTCAAAGAACAGTGCGCTACTACCGCGAACATGAAATGCCGTACGTGTCTCTGCGCGATGGCGAGGTCATCGTTGTCGACGGCGGCGGAACGGAGCTGATCCGCTAGCAGTTCGAAGTCGGTTGATGATCGAGCCGCCCTGGATGATCACGGTCAGCGTGCATTCGATCAGAGTCGCCCGCTCCGCGCCGGTCAAGGCTCCGCGCCGGTCAAGGCTCCGCGCCGGTCAAGGCTCCGCGCCGGTCAAGGCGACACGCCTCTGGCGATCAGTGTTCATGTTCTTGCCTCGCGGGGCGTCTCGCTATTTCTTCATGAGCTCGTCGAGCCGAGCCTGCAGCGCGTCGCGCTTCTCACCGAGCGCCTGCAGCTCGGGACTCTGCCGCAACACCTCGAGCATGTTCTTGCGGAACGCATCGTCCCGCGAGGACGACGCAGCGGCGCTCGGGTTGGTGGCGTCGACGCCGGGCCCGGCATGGGTAGCGGTTTGCACCCGCTCGGACGCGTTGGCTCGCTGCGCGGTTTCGACGTATCGCGGCTGGCAGACGCGCTTCGCCAAGGTCGTGCCCGTCGCACGGTCCATCTTGCAGAGCATGTCGTACTGCCGGTCGGTGTTGAGCTTGTTGTAGAGCGCGAAGTATTCCGCTTCGACTTTCGCGATCTGCTGACGGAGGTCGTACGGCTTCTCTGCGGAGAATGTGACGCCGCTCAGGGGAACGAGCAGCAGCGTCGCGATCCACCCCGCACGGCTCTTCTTCGTTTTCATGGCGTATCCCTCAGCCGGATTGCGGGTGAGGGTATCGCTTTCCGTGACGGAGCAAAAGCGCCGTGGCACGCCGGCAGACGCGCGCGGCCGTGAGGGACGCCGCTCGTTCACCCTCCTCAGCCCTGGACTCCATGAGGCCGGATCCGCGCCGGCGCTCCAGACTGCCCCGTTGCGATCCAGGCAATCCACCACATCGTCTTCACGTTCTCATGACGCACTTCCAACACTGCCCATTCGCATGCTTGGTGTCGTGTGCGTTCGTCGCTCTCTTCTTTGCCTTCATCCGGCACCTCCCGACCTCGCGCTTCACGCTGAACACAAGGAGCTCGTAGCGAGCGAGTTGACAGAAAATTTCGTACTCGAAACGCGCGGCGCGGACGCATCCGTCACCGCATCGCCCTCGTTCGCCATCCCTAGCAACAAGTACTCGGATCTGTTCGGCCTCTGGCCACCCGAGCTGTTCGATGGCTTCGAGGAGTTCGTCAGAGAATCCCGAAGACAGTCGGGGTATGGCCGGGAGCCTCCGTCATGGTGGTGAGCCGCGATCGGGTCGTCGTTGCAGACACCAACATCATCTCCTATGCCTTCAAACGCCAGCCATTGGCGGAGCGTTATAGCCGCAGGCTGATCGGCCGCGAAGTCCGTATTTCATTCACGACGGTGGCTGAGTTGCAGCCGGCGGTCCCCGTCACGGCAGATCGCGACTCCGCAGCTCGAGAGTGAGCTCATCGATGTCGAGGTCACGCAGGGCCGCCTCCAGCGCATCCGCGTCAAAGACCCCTTCCTCGGCCGCGTTGAGCAGCGCCGTCCGTTTTCTCTTGATCACCGCGAGCCGATGATCCTTCATCGCCATACCCTCGTCGGTGGGGTCGATGCGTGCGCTCACGCTGTCGAACAATGTCTGGATTCGACGGCGATCGGCTTCGCGCGCGCGCTCGTCCGCCTCGCTCCTGTCAGCGGGAAAGAGGCGCGCGGCCAGCCAGCCAATGGTTCCGCCCTGCATGAGCAGCGACAGTGTCGCTACGGCAAAGGCGATGAAAACCAGCAGCGGCCGGTGAGGCGTCGAGTGCGGCAGCAACTGCGCCGCTGCGACAGTCACCGCGCCACGCATGCCCGCCCAGATCATCACCGTCACCTCGGCCACACCAAGCGGCTGACGTCCCAGATAGTCAAGGTCGGCGAGGTAGCGACGTGCCTGTTTCAGGAGCCGGCGAAGCATCCGTTCGCCGCGCGCGAAGCCCCAACGCGCGGCACGACGCGCCAACGAATCGGGAATGTGGCCCGACTCCAGCTCCCGCTGAAAGGCTTCGATTTCCGGTTGCCTGGCTCGCAAGCGCTGCGAACGGCGATGCAAGCCCCACAACAGCGGCGTCACGTAGGCCGCGCGAACCGCGAGAGTCGCCAGGAGTGCCAGCAACGCGATGCCGATGCCCCGCTGGACGCCAGCCGGCTCGATCGTTACTTGTCGCATGATCGTCGAGAGCTGCAAACCCATGGTGAGGAAGATCACCCCCTCGAGGGCGATCTCGACGGTCGCCCAGTTTCGTTGATCCGACAGGCGATGCCCCGGCGGCAGCACGCGCGGCGCCCGCACACCGATAACGACGCCGGCCACCGCTGCCGCGACGAGGCCCGAACCGTGCAGCAGCTCTGCGGGAATTGCAGCGGCGAACGGCGTGGTGAACGACAGGAGGGTGTTGACCGCCTCTTCCTTCACGCGACGCCGGATTGCAAGGTTCAAGTGCGCGGCGAGTACTCCGAGTGCTACCGCGACGAGAACCGAAAGAGCGAAGCTGCCCAAGGTCGGCCAGAAGGAGAAGCCGAGAGAGGTCGCGACGATCGCCGTTCGGAGCACGATGAGCGCACTGGCATCGTTCAGCAGGCTTTCGCCATCGAGCATGACCGTGACACGACGGGGCACGCCACGCCCCCTGATGATCGCTGTCGCCACCGCATCCGTCGGGCTCAGGATCGCCCCGAGCGCCACGCCCCACCCGAACGCGAGCCCGGGAATGAGCCACACGAAGAGCAGGCCCAACGCGAGCGAGCTCAGGACGACCAGCACGACCGACAAGTAGCTGATCGTGGTGAGCTCGCGCCGCAGATAGCTGGCCGGGATCGATTTCGCGGAAGCGTAGAGCAACGGCGGCAGCAGCCCCAGCAGGATGATGTCCGGTTCGATCACGAAGTCCGGGACGGCGGGAATCAGGCTGACACAGATACCGGCCGTGACGAGGATGAGCGGCGCGGGAATCCTGAGCCGGGGTGCAAACGAAGCCGCTGCGGAGATCACCAACTGCGTCACGACCAGCAGGATGATGATTGTCTGGGTATCGGCTTTCAAATCCGCTCGTCTCCGCCCGGTGAAGTCCTTCACGGCCGGCCGGTAGCATAGCGGAACTCGCCCGGAGCCCGGATGGCCCCCGGGCAATACGCATCGATGTCACTCGTAGAGCGGCGCCTTTACCGCATTCGCGCGACCCACAGGTTGCGCATCCCCCATCGGCAACGTCCGTCTTGTCGTCACACGACTATCGTCGCCGCCCTTTTCACACTGCTCGCGCTCACGGCGACAGCTATCCCGAGCTCGCTCAACCCGATCCGAAGTCACGCTCCGCACGCAACGCAAGGCCCGTCGCGACGGAAGTGAACTCGCCGCCGCCGGCAATCTTGTCCGCGCCGAATCGTTCTTCGAAGAGCCGCCGCACGGCGGGAACGAGTGCCGATCCGCCCGTCAGAAACACTCGATCGATCCGCTCGCCACGCACGCCGGTCGCCGCGATCAGCCGATCCACCGAAGCATCAATCGCTTCCAGCTCCGCACGAATCCAGCTTTCGAACTCGGTACGCGCGACGCTGCGCTCGATCGTCACCGGCCCGCAGGAGAAAAGGAACGTTGCGCTGGGCGCATGCGACAGCGCGATCTTCAGCGCCCTGACCGACTCGTGCAGCCGCAGGCCGAGATCGGTCTCGATGAAATACTCGAACGCTTCGACGCCCAACGAGTTCAGCGCCAACGGCCGCAGGCGTTCGAGCATCTGCAGAACCTTCGGTCGATTGATCAGCGACAGCGAATGCCACTGCTCGAGGCTCACGTAGGGCCAATTCGGGATGGGCAGCCGCTTGCCCGGCTCAGCCTGATATTCGGAACCGAAACCCAGAGCCGGCGCCACGAGATGCCGAACGATCTGCCGATCAAAGGCATCACCCGCAATGGCCACACCGTCGTTGCCCAGAATCTCCCGCGACCGCGACGCGCCGCCGCGCGGGCCCGGCCCCACCGGCAGAATGGAAAAATCGCTGGTGCCGCCGCCGAAGTCGCCGACGAGAATCAGCTCGTCACGCCGCACCGTCTGCTCGTAGCTGTATGCCGCAGCCACCGGTTCGTACTCGAAGACGACCTCTTCGAAGCCGCTCGCCCGAACGGCCTGCAGCAACCGCCCCAAGGCAAACTCGTTCGCGCTTTCCGTTCGTTCGATGGAAAAATGAACGGGCCGGCCCACGACGACGCGCGAAGGAATCGGCCCCAGCGATAGTGCGGCCGCCCCGAGCAGCTTCTTGAGAAAGGCGGCGATCAGATCGCTGAGGGACAGATGCCTGCCGTAGACACTGGTCCCTTCGAAATAACGATCCGCCAGATAGGCCTTCAGCGAGCGCATCAGCCGGCCGGGCGTATCGTGGTTGAGATAGCGCTCGATCGCTTCCGTGCCGGCGTAGGCGTGCACGGTCGGTACCCCCGCCTCGAGCTCGCGCTCGAAATGCAGGACCGACGGAAACGTATCGGTCATACCGGCCGTCGTCGCAAACCGCGCGAGCACCGGCACACCCGCCGCGTCGACACACGTTACGGCGCTGTTCGAGGTTCCAAAGTCCAGCCCGACACTGCGGGCCTTTGCATTCGACATCGGGCGGATTCACTCCACGGGTGAATTATGGGATTGGATGGCATCCCCGCTGTCATGACAGCCATTCCAGCATAGCCCGGTTCGAATGGGACGAAGCCGGGAATCGCACGATAGCGGTTCCTACCTCATCTCGAGGGCGGCAAGATCGCATCGCTCGAGATTCGATCGTGATCGGGCACATCGCACCGCCGATGCAACGAGTGCCCACCCGCGATCAGCGGAGACACCTTCGCCACGGACTCTCGTGACAGGCGCCCTTCTGTGACATTACTCTCTCAGGACCATGGTGCCACTGTGTCGACCTGAATGAGCGCGCGGGGCGATCGCACGCAGTTCGGCCCGTTTCGGCTCTTCCCCGCCGAACGCCAACTGCTGAAGGGCGACACGCCCGTGCAGATCGGCAGCCGCGAGTTCGACATCCTCATCGCGCTCGTCGAGCGTGCCGGGCAAGTCGTGACCAAGCGAGAGCTATTCGCGCGGGTCTGGCCGGGTGTGGTTGTCGAAGAGAGCAGCCTTCGTGTCCATGTCGCCGGCCTTCGCAAGGTGCTCGCCGATGGGCAAGACCCGACGCGCTACATCGTCAACGTGCCGGGCCGGGGCTATTCCTTCGTCGCCTCCCTCACCGGGGCCCTGGCGCCGGCGTCACCCGCCTGGGCTCGCGACCCGCCTCATCGTGCGACACGCGTCATCGGCCGCGACAACGACATCCGCGCCGTCGCCGAGCTCATCGCCGGGCATCGGTTCGTCACCCTTCACGGCCCCGGCGGCGTCGGCAAGACGACGCTGGGCCTGGCGGTGGCCGGTGCGCAAGCGTACGCGTTCGCGGACGGCGTTGGCTTCGTGGACCTCAGCCTGAACATTGGCGTTCACACCGCCGCTGATGCACTGGCTTCCGTCCTCGGGCTCGTCGTCAGAACCAGCGACCCCACCGCGAACATCCTCGATTTCATCCGTGGCCGCGCAATGCTTCTGGTGCTCGACAGTTGCGAGACCACCATCGGCGATGCGGCGGCCCTGGCCGAAAGCATCATCCGGCAGGCACCCGGTGTCGCGATCCTGGCGACCAGCCGCGAACCGCTGAGGGCGCAAAGCGAGTATGTCTATCCGCTCGAACCCTTGAGCGTCCCGCCGGAGGGTTTGATCGCCACGACATCCGATCTGCTGGTGTTTCCTGCCGCCGAACTCTTCTGCGAACGCGCCGTCGCGGCCGGATATCGCGCCGAGCTCAACGATGCCGACGCCGTCATCGTCGGGGACATCTGCCGCAGGGTCGACGGAAACGCGCTCGCGCTGGAACTCGCCGCAAGCCGGGTGAGCACATACGGCCTGCGCCAGACAGCGGACTTGCTCGACAGCCACATGAAGCTCGCGTGGCGCGGCCGCCGAACAGCGCCGCCCCGGCATCAGACTCTCACGGCGATGCTCGATTGGAGCTACGCGCTCATCGACGAGCGTGAGCGAGATGTGTTGCGGCGGTTGTCCGTGTTCGTCGGCGTTTTTGGCCTGGAAGAAATACGCGGTGTCGCAGGCGACAGCGATGAAGTCATCGAAGCCTTCGAGCAACTCGTCCTGAAGTCCCTCGTCGCGGTCGACACGAACGAGCCGAGGCCGCGTTATCGCCTGCTCGATACGACGCGCGCCTACGCCCGCGCAAAGCTGCTCGAAGCGGGCGCGGCCGGAGAAGTCTCTCGCCGTCACGCGCGCTACTATCTGGATTGGCTGACGCGCTCGACCCATGTCGCGGCCGTTTCGGTGGAACACACCTCCAACATTCGCGCCGCCCTCGAGTGGACGTTCTCAAACGGAGGTGACACCGAAACAGGATTGGGGCTGGCGACGTATGCGTGTGAGCTGTTCCTGCGGCTCGGCATGCTGACCGAGAGCCGCCGCTGCTCCGAGCGCGCTTTGGAGGCGCTTCCGCCGGAGCTGGCCGGATCTCATCGCGAGGTGGCGCTTCGTACCGCGCTTGCCTTCGCTCTGATGTTCACCGGCGGCAGCTCGAACGTGGTGCGAGAATCCCTGGAAAACGCGCTCGGCATGGCCGAACGGCTGGGCGACCGAACGCATCAGTTTCGGCTGCTGGGCGGCCTGCACATGTACCACCGCCGCGCTGGCGCGGTCGACGAATTGTTGCCGACCGCGCGGCGTGCGGCGGCGATCGTACCCTTGCTGGGTGGAGCGGCGGAGGTCGCGGCTCAAACGCTGCTCGGCGTTTCAAATCACGTCAAGGGCAATCTCGACGCGGCTTACGCCGCGCTGGCGGCCGTGCGCAAGGTGCCGGTCGATCCGAACGGCATGATCAATTTCCATGGCTTGCACCGGGAAGCCCACGCGATGATCGCCGTCACGTTGTGGTTCCGGGGGTTCCCCGATCAAGCGGCACAGGCGGCGGCGCCGAGCGCGGCGAGCATCGATGTGGGCAGAGACCCGGTCACTGCTTGCCTGTGCCTCCTGTGGAGCGCCATCGCCTATTATTTTCGAGGCGATTGGGCGATTGCGGAAGGATACCTCGAGCGCCTGATCCGGGTTGCCAGCGAGCACGCGCTCGCGCCTCACAAATGGCTTGGCGTGGGGATACGCGGCAGTGTGAAAGTTCAGCGCGGCGAAGCCGACGAAGGCGTCAGTGACCTCTGGGAGTCGCTGCGTCGTCTCGAAGCGGGCGGCTTCGTCGTCTACACCCCCTGGCTGACCTGTTGTCTCGCCGAAGCGCTGGCGTCGCGCCGTGATCTGGCTCAGGCGCGGAGCCTGATCAATGCGCTCGATCCGGCCCCGGGGTCTCGCTCCGACGTCTACATGCCCGAGTATCTGCGCGTCTGGGGCTCCGTCCTGGCGCAGGCCGGCGATGTGGCGGCAGCCGAGCGCGCATTCCAGCACTCCATTGAAATGGCCGACACACAAGGCGCCCTCTCCTGGCGATTGCGCACCGTCTCGAGCCAAGCGCGTCTGCGTCTCGAGCAGGGACGCCTGCCCGAAGCCCGAGAGCCGTTGGCCCAGACCTATGGGCGGTTCACGGAGGGCTTCGAAACACTCGACCTTCGAACCGCCCGCGCATTGCTTGCGCAGATCGACGCCCGCGCGGAGGCAATTGCGCCGGGCTGAAGCGCCGCGCCGCTTCACGGAATTTCACCCGACTTCACGAGGTTGAACTCGGCCGGCCACGCCGAGCACGCGATCCTGCGCACCGACACAGATCGGAACGCGCCGCTATGAGCGAGACGCTCGAAGAGGGATCGCCTATGACAGGCCCCGCCAGGACGAGCCAACCGACCGGCAACGCGCCCGCCGGCTTCACCGTCGCCAGGGAAACCCGCCTCTGGTCGGTGCTCGCCGCCCAGCGGGAGGCATTCCTGCGGGAGGGCGCGCCCTCGCTGGGAAGACGCCAATCGGATCTCTTGCAGCTGAAGAACGCGATTCTTGCCCGCCGCCACGACTTCGAAGCGGTGATCAAGGCCGACTTCGGCCATCGGTCCACCTATGAGACCGCCATCATGGAGATCATGCCCACCGTCCAGGGCATCGACTATCTGCGCAGAAACCTGCGGCGCTGGATGCGTCCGCGCGCGCGGCGCGTCGCCATGCAGTTTCGGCCCGGGTTCGCACAGGTGGTGCTCCAGCCGCTCGGTGTCGTCGGCATCCTCTCGCCGTGGAACTATCCCGCCAGCTTGTGCCTGATGCCGCTCGCCACCGCCATCGCCGCCGGCGATCGCGCGATGGTGAAGCCCTCCGAGCACACGCCGAAGACGTCCGAGTTGATCGTGGCCCTGGTGCGGGAGATTTTTCCGGAGGATCAGGTCACGGTCGTCACGGGCGGCCCCGACGTCGGCGAGGCATTCGCGGCGCTGCCGTTCGACCACCTCGTGTTCACCGGCAGCACGACAGTAGGACGCGCCGTGATGCGGGCGGCCAGCGCAAACCTGGTCCCGGTCACTCTCGAGCTCGGCGGCAAGTCACCGGCGATCGTCGATCGGGGCTTCGCGCCGATCCGCGCCGCGCGCGCGATCGCATACGGAAAGCTGAGCAACGCCGGCCAGACCTGCATCGCGCCGGACTACGCGCTGGTCCACGAAAGCGAGATCGACGCTTTCGTCACCGCATTCGACGCCGCGGCGCGCGCGGCTTATCCCGCCGGTACGGCGGATGAGGCGTACTCGGCGATCATCAGCCAACGGCATTACGACCGGCTGGCGGGGCTCGTCGAGGACGCGAGGCGCAAGGGCGCAAAAGTTCTGGAGATCGGCGCGGCGCCCGGTGCGGCAAGCGCCCGCAAGCTGCCTCCCACGCTCATCGTGGGCGCGACGCCGGAGATGAGCGTCATGCAGGAGGAGATATTCGGTCCGATCCTTCCGATCGTTGCGTACCCGGAAATCTCGAGCGCCATCGCGTGTGTCAATGCGAACCCGCGACCCCTCGCCCTCTATGTGTTCAGCGACGATCGCGGCGTCATCAGGCAGGTGCTCGATAGCACCACGAGTGGCAACGCGACCGTCAACGACACGCTGCTCCATTACGTACAGGACGACCTGCCCTTCGGCGGCGTCGGTGCAAGCGGCATCGGCGCCTACCACGGCGAGGAAGGCTTCAGGTCGCTCAGCCATGCCAAGGGCGTCTTCACCCAGGCGCGGTGGAATTTCGCCAGCCTGATCCGGCCGCCGTTCGGCCGGATCACCGATTCCATTCTCAAGGTCCTGCTGCGCTGAGCGGCGAAGACCCTTTCAATGATTCACAGGAGAGGACCATGCCCCCGCCCGCGCAAACAGTTGCCTCGATGAACAGCACCGGCGCGCCCTACGTCGCGGGAAACTTCGCGCCCTTGAAGAGCGAGGTCACGGCGATCGATCTGGAAGTGACCGGCCGCATTCCGCGCGAGCTGACCGGGCGCTTTCTGCGGATCGGCCCCAATCCGATCGACGAGCTCGACCTGGTGCGACTCGTGCGCCACCACTGGTTCGCGGGCTCGGGCATGGTGCATGGCCTGCGCTTGCGCGACGGCAAGGCGGAGTGGTTCCGCAGCCGCTTCGTCCTTGATGCGAACGCCGCGAGGATCCTGAGCCGCAAACCGATCCCGGGGCCGGGCGAAGGCACGCGCGACGGCAACGTCAACACCAGCCTGATGAATGTCGGCGGCAAGCTGTGCGCGGTCGTCGAGGCGGGCAGCATTCCGGTGGAGCTCGACTACGAGCTCGGCAGCGTTCGCCGGATCGACTTCGACGGCACGCTCGAAGCGGGGTTCACCGGCCATCCGCATTTTGATCCGATCACGCGCGAGCACCACGCTCTCACATACGAACCGTTCCATCCGGTACGCTACATCTCGGTCGACAGCGATGGGCGCGTGACAACGAAGGCACGGCTCGACCTGCCGCACATTCCGCTCATCCACGATATGGCGTTCACGCGGAATTTCATCATCGTCCCGGATTTTCCAGTGACGTTTCAGCCGGAGCACGCACACACCGATTTCCCGTGGCTGTGGGACGAGCGCCGGCCATCGCGAATCGGCCTTCTGCCGCGCAGTGGCGACGCGTCGACCCTTCAGTGGTTCGAGGCGCCGCGCTGCTACGCCTTCCACTTCGCCAACGCCTATGACGACGGCGATCTCACCATTATCGACCTGGCGAAGCACAAGCGGATGTTTCTCACCGATCAGAACGGGCCCAACGAAGGCGCGCCCATCATGGTGCGGTGGACGCTTCATCGTCCGTCGGGTCGATTGACCGAAACGGTGATCGACGACCGCGGCAACGAGTTCCCGCGAATCAACGGACGCTACAGCGGACAGGCTTATCGCTACATGTACACCGCGCACTGGAACGACGCTGTGGTCTTCGGCCCGGCGATGAAGCACGACCTCGAGCGCGGGACAACTGAAGTGCACGATTACGGTCCGGGCCGGATGACCGCCGAGCCGGTCTTCGTGCGAAAGCCCGGCGCCGTCGCGGAGGATGCGGGCTGGATCCTCTCCTATGTCTACGATCCGAAACGCGGCTTGAGCGACGTCGTCATCCTCGATGCTCAGGACTTCGCCGGCGAGCCGATCGCGACGATCCGTCTGCCGGTTCGCGTGCCGTTCGGCTTCCACGGCGGCTGGGCGCCCGATGTGAATGCCATCGTCACCTGAGATCGAGACGAGCGCCCGTCCGCCCGATCCAGCAACACGCGAGAAAGTCCCGATGGTTACCGATCCGCCCAACCCAACACGCCGCGACCTGATCCTGGGCGCCGGTGCTGTCGCCATTCTCGGCGCGAGCATCGGCGGCTGCGCATTCCGACACGAGGTACAAATGGCTACGTTCACCACACGCGACGACGTCACGATCTATTACAAGGACTGGGGACCGCGCGAGGGCCAGGTCGTCATCCTGAGCCACGGCTGGCCGCTCAACGCTGACAGCTGGGAGAGCCAGGCATTTCACCTTGCCTCCAACGGCTATCGCGTCATCACTCACGACCGCCGCGGCCACGGCCGCTCCTCGCAACCGTGGGACGGCAATGACATGGATCACTACGCGGATGATCTCGCGCAGCTGATCGAGCGGCTGGATCTGCGCAACGTCTCGCTCCTCGGCTTCTCGACCGGCGGTGGGGAAGTGGCGCGCTATGTCGGCCGCCACGGCACGAGCCGCGTCGCCCGCATCGGGCTCATCTCCGCCGTGCCGCCGATCATGCTGCGTACTGAACGCAATCCGATTGGCCTGCCCATCGAGGTGTTCGACGGCTTTCGCGCGGCCAGCCTTGCCAATCGCTCGAAGCTCTATCGCGACATCGCGAGCGGCCCGTTCTTCGGCTTCAACCGGCCCGGTGCCGCGCTCGATCAAGGTCTGGTCGAGAACTTCTGGCTGCAGGGAATGACCGCCGGGCACAAGAACATGTACGACTGCATCGCCGCCTTCTCCGCCACCGACTTCACCCCGGACCTCGCGCGCTTCGACAAGCCGACGCTCGTCATCCACGGCGACGACGATCAGGTTGTGCCGATCGATGCGTCAGCGCGCGCGGTGAAGCGCCTCGTGCCCAGCGCCCAGCTCGTGATCTACGCGGGCGGTCCGCACGGCATCACCGACACTCACAAGCAGCGGCTCAACGACGATCTTCTGACTTTCATCGGATCGTGAGCGGGCCACGGAGTGCGCCACATGACCCGCTGGGGCAAGGGCCCGGCCCCAGCGTGATTGATCGCACACAATCCAGGGCGAGGCCACCGCGCAAAGCCGGGCAAGCTCGGCTGCTGCAGCCGCGCGGCGCGAAATGTGTGACCGATGCCGCAAGCCGCGACGGCGGCGTGATCGAGAATGCGGGCCTTCAGACGCACACGATGTGGGTTCACGAGACGCCGAACCGACACCCGCATCAAGGCCCGTGGCAAAGACCGGGCACAACGGACCCGCCATGTCTCATATGTCTTCCGCGCTTCTGGCCCGCTTCAGTCCCGCCCGGCTCTCGGTTCGGGCCCGGCTCGGCCTGATTCAGCTGATGTTGGTGGGCGCGCTGGCGATCACGAGCGTGGTGGCGTGGAGCACCCTGAACGAGGAACGCCGGCTCGGATACTCGCTCGCGGTGCTCAGTCGCGCCGAACGGCACCATCTGAACGTGGACCAGATGCACGACGCGCTCCACGCGGACGTCAACGCGTCTCTGAGACTCACCGGTCAGGACACCGCGACCGCCGGCAAGGTGCTCGCGACGCTACGCGAGGATTCGCATCGCTTCACCGTGGAGCTGGATGCCCTGCAACGCCTGGAGCTGCCGGCCGACGTGCTGCGGCTCGTGGAGTCGAACCGGCCGCGTTCGCTGCGCTATCTCGCCGCCGCCGACAAACTCGTGACGACCGCCATCGGCAATCACGACGAAGCGATCGGGCTCGAGGATTCGTACAACACACTGTTCGACGAGCTTCTGGATCAAAACGACACGCTGACCGCCGCGTTCAGCGACAAAGTTGAACAGGCCGAGCACCAGCTCTTTCTGGCGGAGGGCGCGGGCAAGCTGTGGATCACGGTGACCGGCCTGCTGACCGCGCTGGTTGCCTGGGGATTCGTGGCGATCATCGCGGCGTCCGTGCGCCTGTCTCTGCGCCGCGTGAGCGACGCGGCTCGGGCGCTTGCGGCGGGCAACCTGACGGTACGCAGCGAAATCGCCACGCAGGATGAGGTGGGAGAGCTTGCCGTCTCGATGAACAAGATGGCCGACGACCTTCAGAACATGGTCGACCGCCTGCTCGCCGATGCCAACCGGGATGCGTTCAGCGCTCAACTGATCCAGGCGTTGGAGATGGCGGAGAACGAATCGGATGTGCGCGGTGTGATCGCGGTGGCGATGCCGAAGGTCAGCGATTCATTGCCGATGGAACTGCTCGTGGCCGACAGCAACGGAACGGATCTGCAACAGGTGGTGGAACACCCCAGGGCCGGCGCGCCGGGCTGTGGAGTGGAGCTCGCGTCGAGCTGCGTGGCGATTCGAAAAGGGTCCGCGGTCGTTACGCCTGACAGCGAGGCGCTGAATGCGTGTCCGCGGCTGCGCGATCGCCCGTGCGGCTCGGTCGCGGCGGTGTGTGTGCCGGTGACCTTCATGGGTCGCTCGTTCGGCGTGTTGCACGCGGCGGGGCCGGCCCGCAAACCTCCGAGCTCGCAGCAGGTGGCGCAGCTCACCACGCTTGCGGCACAGACCGGCGCGCGGCTCGGCACTCTGCGGGCATTCGCGCACAGCCACCGGCAGGCGACGACCGACGGGCTGACCGGTCTCGCGAATCGTCGCGCCATTCATCAGGTCGTTCAGAACCTCACGAGCTCGCACACCTCGTACGCATTCGCCTTGGCCGATCTGGATCAGTTCAAGCGGCTGAACGATACGCAGGGGCACGAGGCGGGCGACCGCGCGTTGTGCCTCTTCTCCGACGTGCTGAAGGAGTCGGTGCGCGATGGAGATCATGTCGCCAGATGGGGCGGTGAAGAGTTCGCGCTGGTGTTTCCAGGCGCAACCGCGCGGCGGGCGCTCGAAGTGATCGAACGGATTCGGGGCCGGCTGGCGGAGGCCTTGCTGACCTCGGGAGCGACTCCGTTCACGGCAAGTTTCGGCGTCGTCGATGCGGCGTCGACGGATACATTCGCGGACGTGGCGCGCGCGGCCGACGCGGCGCTCTACGATTCGAAGCATGCCGGACGCGATCGGGCTACGGTCAAAACCCTGCATGACGAGGCGGCGGAGCCGATGCCCGCCGCGGTGGGGCACGAGCGCTGAACCGCCCGCAGCCTGCACACGCGCGTTAAAAACTTTCACCCGTCCGCCGCAGCCTCCCTTCGCCGTTGGTTAACTGCATCCGCTTCGGATTCCTTCCGCGGCCCTAGTATCGACTCACACAGACGTATAACTGTCTTGCCGAGCTTGAGTTCATGGCCGCCGATCACGAATCGACCGCGGAAGAGATTCTTTGCCGCGCTCCGCAGCGGGTGGAACAGAGCCTCGCCGAAGTGAGCGGCATCACCGCCGCGGTGGCCGAAGCGGCGCGGATCGGCGCGTGGGAGCTCGACCCCCCGAGCGGGAAGATGAGATGGTCCAAAGAGACCTTTCGCATCCACGAGGTGCCCCCCGCGCACCCCCTGTCACTCGGAAGCGCGCTGCGCTTCTTTCCGGGCACCGGACGGAACACGCTGGAACAGGCGATTCAGGCCGCGATCGAGAGCGGAACACCCTTCGATGTGACGCTGCCGTTCGTGAGCGCCCGCGGCACCCGGCGCTGGCTGCGTGTCCTGGGAATCGCGGGACCGTCCGATGGCGGAACACGGCCGGTCAGTGGCGCGTACCAGGATGTCACCGAGACCTGCCGTCTGCAGGAACGACTGCAACGGACCATCCGCGGCACGCAGGACGCCGTGTGGGAACAGGATCTCGAGACGGACGAAGTATGGATCTCGGATCGCTTCCGGCAGCTGCTGAGTCATGACGAGTCCACGCTGCCGGCGGCGCCGGATCTGTTCGAGCAATTGCTGCATCCAGGCGATAAAGCGTCCTTCGCGGCGGAGCGTGCCGCGCATCTCATTTCCGAAGTGCCCTTCGATCTCGAGGTCCGCCTGCGCACGCGCGGAGGCGCGTACAAGTGGGTGGGAGTGCGGGCCGCCGCGCAAGGCGCCACCACCGGCACGGCCGCCACGTTGTCCGGCTCGATTCGCGACCTCACCCGCGCGCGCGCCGACGCGGAGGCGCTGATTGCCGCGAAGGAGACCGCGGCCGACGCCTCCCGCGTGAAGAGCGCGTTTCTCGCCAACATGAGTCATGAAATTCGCACCCCGATGAACGGCGTGCTCGGCATGACGGAACTGCTGCTCGACACGACGTTGACGCAAACCCAGCGTGAGTTGGGCGAGACCATCCAGTCGAGCGCGAAATCGCTCCTGCGCATCCTGAACGATGTGCTGGACTTCTCGAAGATCGAAGCCGGCAAGCTCGACATCGAGCAGGCGCCCTTCGACCTGCATCGGTGCGTCGAAGACGTCGCGACGATTCTGCGGCTTCAGGCGCAACAGAAGTCCATCGACTTCCGCGTGGAAATCGATCCGGCCACGCCCAGACACGTGGTCGGGGACGGCAACCGCCTGCGCCAGGTGTTGTTCAACCTCTGCGGAAACGCGGTGAAGTTCACCACCGAAGGCGGGGTCAACGTCGCGGTGTTCCCTGTGGCGCGCGAGGCCCCGGCCTCCGCCATCCGCGTCGAAGTACGCGACACCGGCATCGGCATGTCCGCGCAATCCCGCGCGCGGATTTTCAATCCCTTCACCCAAGCCGACGCTTCCATCACACGTGACTTCGGCGGTACGGGCCTCGGCCTTTCGATCGTCCAGCGGCTGATCACGCTGATGGGCGGCGAGATCGACGTCGAGAGCGAGCCGGGTCGTGGCTCCGTGTTCGGCGTGACGCTGCCACTCGCCGCCTCGGAGCCGCCCGCCTCCCCCGCCACGAATGCGCGGCCGCGGGGCCGCTTTCGGGGCCGCGTGCTCGTCGTCGAAGACAATGAGGTCAATCAGAAAATCGTCGAGCGCTGCCTGACCCGCCTGGGGTGCGAGGTTCACATTGCCTGCGATGGGCGGGCCGGCGTCGATGCCTGGACTCGTGAGCACTTCGACCTTGTGCTCATGGACGTGCAGATGCCGATCATGGATGGCCTGACGGCCACGAGCGAGATTCGGCGCCGCACCGGCATGCGTCCCCGCACGCCGATCGTCGCGCTCACCGCCGGGGCGATGACAGGAGACCTGCAACGCTGCCTCGACGCCGGGATGGATGCGATGTTGACCAAGCCGCTCGAGGTCGACCGGCTCGAGGAGGCGCTCGAACGTTTCGGATTGCGGGTCCCGCCGGGCGGCGGGTGACATTGCCGCCGCATCTTCGTAGGCTGCGGTGTGCCGATTTACAACGCATTCATGTCTTACAGCCATGCCGCCGACGGCAGGCTGGCGCCCGCCTTGCAGTCCGCTCTGCATCGTTTCGCGAAACCGTGGTACCGGCTGCGCGCACTCCATATCTTTCGCGACAGGACGACCCTCGCGGTGACGCCCAGCCTGTGGGGCGCCATTCAGGCGGCGCTGGATCAGTCGACGTTCTTCATTCTGCTCGCCTCGCCGGAATCGGTCGCGTCCGTCTGGGTGCGGCAGGAGATCGAATACTGGCTCAAGAGCAATCCGCCGAGTCGGCTGCTGATCGTGCTCACCGCTGGCGAGATGCAATGGGATCGGACTTCGGGCGGATTCAACGCGTCGAGCACCACCGCGCTTCCCGAATTGCTCCTGCGCCGTTTCGCGGACGAGCCGCTCTATCTGGACCTGCGCTGGGCGCACGACGACACGCACCTGTCGCTCAGCCATCCGCGCTTTCGCGATGCGGTCGCGGACCTCGCGGCAACCCTGCACGGGCGGCCCAAGGACGAGCTCGTCGGAGAGGATGTTCTGCAGCACCGCCGTGCGCTGCGCATTGCGTGGTCGGCCGCCGCGACACTCGCGGTGCTCGCGGTCGTGTCGGCCGTTGCCGCGCTGGTCGCCTTTCAACAGCGAAACATCGCCGAGGCGCAGCGGACCATCGCGGAAGACCAGAGCCAGACCGCTCTTTGCGCGACAGCTCGCTGCGCAATCCACTTCGGTGCGAGTGCAATTTCCAGATCGACTGCCGCTGTCGGTTCTGCTGGCTGCGGAGTCGATTCGGCTCCATCCCTCGTTCGAGGGCAACCAGGCACTGCGCGCCGCGCTCACCTTGCTGCCGCGCCCGGTTCAATCGTATTCCTATAGCCCCGATCCGGGCGGACAAGGGCGCGTGCGCGCGCTGGCTTTCAGTCCTGACGGCAAGGCGCTGGCCGTTGCGCGAGACGCGGGCACGGCGGATCTCTTCGAGCTGAACAAGAGCGGCGTGGCGCGCACCCTGCAACCGGGTGAGCATCCGGCGGCCGTTCTCGATCTGACCGCCGAGCACGAGGCGAACCGCTCCGACGCGGCCGATCAGAGCGGCGATAGCGACGACAGCAGCGATAGCGGCGCTGAAGACACTTCCGCGAACAGCACGGAGATGACCGCCCTCGCCTCAGCCCCGACGGTCGCATCGTCGCCACCGCAAGCAACGATGGAACCGCGCGCCTCTGGAACACCGCCACCGGTCGCGAACTGCTCACTGTGCAGGAGGCAAGCCACGTCGTCACTGTCACGTTCAGCCCGGATGGCACGCGCCTGGCGACGGGCAGCGCGGACGGCAAGCTGCGCGTCTTTGCCGTCGCCAGCGATCGCCTGTCTTCGCAACCCGAATCGGCCGAATCCGGTGAACCGGCCGATCCCGCGGCCTTGCGCAAGTTGATCGCTCTGCGCATGGAATTTCAGCACGGCGAAGAAGTGCGGCAAGTCATGTTCAGCCCGGAGGGTCAGCTCCTCGCGGCCATCAGCACCGACGGCGGCATCAGCCTCACGCGGCTGGACTCGAAAGCGCCGAGGCGAACATGGAGCGCAGGCGCCGCCGGCCTCGGGCTGGCCTTCAGCCCGGACGGCAAGCGATTGGCCACGGCGAATGGCAGCTTCGCATTCGTATGGGACGTCGCAACCGGCCGCGAGCTATTCAGAGCCACGCATGCGGCTTCCGCCGACGATGCGGAAAGCCCCATGCTTTGGATCGACGGTGTCGCCCTGAGCCCCGACGGTAACTCTCTGGCAACCGCCGCGCGCGACGGCACGGCCCGAGTCTGGAATCTGACGACTCGCCAGGAACTGATCCGGCTGACGCACGCCGCGCCCGTCGAGGCGGTCGCCTTCTCGAAGGACGGCACCACGCTGACAACCGGGTCCTTCGACGGCACCGCTCGCTTGTGGGAATTGCCTTCCGGCCGCGAGCGTCTGCGTGCGACGCATCCGGGCGGTTCGGAAGTCGTCGCGTTCAGTCCCGACGGTGGGCAGGTGGCGTCCGGCGGAACGGAGGGCTCGGTCAATATCTGGAGCCTCGGTCGAAGCGACCAGCTCGCCGCCATCACTCATCCGGACATTGTGAGCGCCGTGAGCCTGAGCCCCGCGGCGACCGAGCGGCAACACTCGATGACCGCGGCGGCCTTCGCATCTGGCGAACCGACGGGCGGATCGAGCGCAGCCTCCCCGCACCTTCGCGCGGAAGCATTCTCTTCAGTGAGGATGGTCGCTATCTTGCGGGTGCTACGAGCAACTCACTCTTCATAGTGAATCTGATGAACGAAGACGGGGTGAAGGCGCTGGCCGGTTCTCGTGATACGCAAGACTCTCTGCTGAGCCCTCGCTACATCGTCGGCGAAGCCAGCGATCGTCAGCACCTTCTCGTTTGGGAGACCGCAGGGGGCCACGAGTTGCGATCTAGTGTGGCGTGTTCTGTACTTGAGCCGGATTCATCGGCGCCGTGCTCTGCACCGTCTGCCCCCGCTGATAAGCCTGATACGCGTGCAGCGCCAACGCCCCGATCGCCGCAGCCGTGCCATAGCTGGCAAACCCGCCGCCGCGATTCCGCCCGCCGAGCAGCATCCCCAGCAACCCGCCCATGGCCGCGCCGCCCGCAAAGCCGCCCGTCCCGCCCATCGAGTCCAACCGCCCCCGAACCTGCTGCCCCAATCCGCCAAGTCCGCCTCCGCCGAGTCCGCCGAGGCCCCCGAGACCACCAAGCCCCCCGCCCGCGTTGCCACCGCTACCCAGAACTGATCGAGAAGCTGCTTGGGATCGAACATGGGGAAATTCCTCGCAGTCAGTGAGTTACCGCGGGCCGCGCGGGCGCCGGGCGGGAAAAGCCGAACCGTGAACCGTTGACGAGTGAGAGTGGCCGAAGTGACTCTTTGTCACCGATGCACTATAGAAAATCCTTCCGCGACAGACCACGATCAAGCGATGAAGCGTGCCGCCCGACTCCCGCTCACCTTCGCATTCGGCCTCGTACCACTGCTCGGCTACGGAGACAGCCGCGACATGGCCGCGCAGATCGATTCGGAAGAGTCCCGGGACGAAAGAACGCTATATCGATCCTCGGGCGGCGCCCGCCGTCCCACACAGCTGCCGGTCGCACCCCTGCCGGGGGTGGAGTTCGAGTTCACCCGTCTGGTGTACGCGGAGAACCCGAATTATGCGCGCGGCTGGGGCTGGGGCGGCCGACGCTGGATGACCGACGCGCCGGAAGCGGAGACGCACCTGTTGCAGGGGATCAAACGACTCACACGAGTGAACGCAGCGAGCGAAGGCACCGCCATTCGCCTCGATGACGACTCCCCTCTTCGATCACCCCTTCCTCTATGCCGTCGAGGTCGGCGGCTGGTTCCTCTCCGACGAAGAGGCCGCGCGCCTGCGCGAGTACCTCGACCGTGGCGGCTTTCTGATGGTCGACGACTTCCACGGCTCGGTGCAGTGGGAAGGCTTCATGGAGTCCATGCGCAAGGTCTACCCCGACCGGCCCGTCGTCGAACTTCCGGTGTCCGACGAAGTCTTCCATGTGCTCTACGATCTCATCGACCGCCCGCAGATCCCGAGCATCTACGGCGCCATGAGCGGTCGCACGTGGAGCAGGACGGCTTCACTCCCCACTGGCGAGGAATCCATGACGAGAACGGTCGTCTCACCGTGGCCATCAATTCAACATGGACCTGGGGGATGCCTGGGAGCACGCGGACGCCCCGCAGTATCCGCAACCGCTCACGGCGCTGGCGGTATCGGTACGCCATCAACTACCTCCTCTATTCAATGAGCCACTGAAGAACCGGGGTGTTCGAGCTTTTATTCAAATATTCGCCGTGGGCGTATCGCGCCGGCGAGCTGTCATTCGCGAGTCCCTGGCCGCTGTGGGCGCTGGTCGCCCTCGTGGTCGTGGGCCTCGCGTTCTTCGCATTCACGTTGTATCGCCAGCGAAAGCTGGCTTGGTGGCGGAAGCTGATCATCGGGACGCTGCAGACACTGCTGCTCGCGACGGTGCTCGTGATGCTGTGGCAGCCGGTGCTACTCGTCGAACGCGTGCGGGATCGCGAGAATGTCGTTGCCGTGGTGATGGATGCTTCGCCAGCATGGCTCACGGCGAAGGCGAGAAATCCAGGCTGCAGGAGTCCGTGGCCGCACTTCAGGGCGGGCCGCTGGATGCCTTGCGCAAATCTTTCGGCGTAAAGCTGTTCAGCTTCTCGGCCCCGTGCGGACGCTGAAGCAGCTCGATGAGATTCCGCCGCCCGGCTCGCAGACGAAGATCGGCGATGCGCTCAACACCGTGCTTCAGACCGGCGCGACGACGCCGCTGTCCGGAATCATCCTCATCACCGATGGCGGCGAGAACGGCGGCACGCTGAGCGAAGAGCGGCTCGCGCAGATCTCGGCGTTCGGCGTTCCGGTGCACACGGTCGGCGTGGGGCCGGAGCAGATCCCGAACGACCTCGAGCTGGACAGCGTCACGCTCGCGGACACCGCCTCGCCGGGCGAAGTGCTCAACGCCGAGGTCAGCATCCGTCACTCCGCGAAAGGCAAAACGCGCTTACGTGTGTATGACGGCGAGAAGCTGCTCGCGGCGAACGACGTCACGCTCACCTCGGACGCGGGGCGTCACCACGCAGACCATCGCCGTTCCCGCCGGAGACCCCGGCGTGCGAGACCTGCGCTTCACGCTCGATCCGCTGCCGAACGAGCGCAACACCATCAACAACACGCGCACGCACGTGATGGATGTGACGCCACACCGGGCGAAACATCCTCTACGTCGAGGGCGAGCCGCGCTGGAATACAAGTTCATCCGCCGCGCCGCCGTACGGACCAGTCGCTGCGACTCGCGAGCATGGTGCGCGCGACGCCGAATCGCTATTACAGGCAGGGCATCGAGAAGGCCGAGGAACTGGCCGGCGGGTTCCCGAAGAAAACCGAAGAACTGTTCGCGTACGACGCCGTCATCATCGGCAGCTTCGAAGCCACGGCGCTCACGCCCGAGCAGCACGAGGCGCTCAAGAGCTCGTCGATCGCCGCGGCGGCGGCCTCTTGATGCTTGCGGGCCGCGACGGCCTGTCGGATGGCGGCTGGGGCCTCGTACCTGTGGCACAGACGCTGCCGGCACAGCTCGCGACCACGGACGCGAAGACCTTCGCCCTGCAGGCTGGCAAGGCCGTGCTCACGGATACGGTACGGAATCGCCGATCACGCGCCTCGACGACGACGCGACGAAGAACCTGAAGGCCTGGAACGACCTGCCGCCCTTCGGCGACCTCGAGCCCGTCGGCAAGCTCAAGCCCGGCGCGGTCGTGCTGCTCGATGCGAAGTCCGGCAACAAGGAAGTACCGCTCTCATCTGGCAGCACTACGGCCGTGGCACCACTTATCTGCTGACCACGGGCAGCACCTGGCGCTGGAAAATGCGCACGGACCACAACGACCAGCGCCACTACACCTTCTGGCGCCAGCTCATGCACGCGGTCGCCGCCGACGCGCCGCCTCGCCTCACCCTCACGACCGCTGCCAAGGTGTATGACGATCAGCGCCGCGTGCCCATCAGCGCCGAGCTCCACGACGAAAAGTTCGAACCCCTGAACGACGCGGCGGTCGCATTGACGGTCACCAGCGACGACGGCGTTACGCAGCAGGTGCAGATGGCGCCGTCCGGGCAAGGCGACGGCCGTTACACCGCATTGGTCGACGCCGCGTCGACGGGCCTGTACAGGGTCGCGATGACCGCCAAGAAGGGCAACACGGATGTCGGCAATCTGGAAACGCATTTCCGCCGCAACGACGGCGTCGTCGAGCACTTCGGCACCCAGCAGAATCGCCCGCTCCTCAGCGCGTTGCGGATTCGACAGGCGGACGTTCTGGCGGCTGGATCAACTCGGCGAGCTGCCGGAAGCCATGAAGTACTCCAAAGCAGGTATCGTCGAGCGGCAGACCCTCGAGCTGTGGAATCTGCCCGTCTCTTCCTGCCCTGCTGCTGTTGAAGATGGGTGAGTGGCTGCTGAGATTGAGGTGGAAGACGTTGTGACGCGGGCGCGCGCAATCCTGTTCGCCGTCTCGCTGGCGTTGTCATTGATGACACAGCCGGCGCAGTCGGCGGTGCGCGTGCTGATCGTGAGCGGCCTCGGCGGCGAAGAGGGCTACGAACAGAAATTCCAGACGCAGGCGAAGGCGGTGGCCTCCGCCGCATCCCGCTCGGGCGCCGCGCTGAAAGACGTGGTGGTCATCACCGGCGAGCAGGCGCGCCGCACGGCGCTCGACCCCGAGCTGAAGAAATTCGCAGGCGCCGTGAAGAACGACGACCAGGTCGTGATCGTGCTCATCGGGCACGGCTCGTTTGACGGCGAGGAGTATCGGTTCAATCTCCCCGGGCCCGACATCACGGGCCGCGAGATTCTCGCGTCCTCGATTCGATGCCGGCGAGCAGATGCTCGTGGTGAATGCCACGAGCTCCAGCGGCTCGGTGGTCGAACAGTGGCGCAAGCCGAATCGCGTCGTCATCACGGCTACCAAGAGCGGCGGCGAGCGCAACGCCACGCGGTTCGCGGAATACTGGGTGCAGGCGCTGTCGTCGCGGAAGCCGATCGCGACAAGAACGAGATCGTGACGGCGGCGGAGGCGTACGACTACGCGTCGAGGAAAGTCGCCGACAACTTCAAGTCCAACGCGTCGCTTGCCACGGAGCATTCGCGCCTCGACGGCAAGAATGCGGATCGCATCGTCGTCGCGCGGCTGGGCAGCGCCGCCCTGCTCCCGAGCGATGCGCAGCTCGATGCGATGCTGAAAGAGCAGGGCACGCTCGAAACGCGGCTCGATGCGGTCAAAGCCAAGAAGGGCTCGGTCGGGCAGGACGAGTACTACACCGAGCTCGAGACAGTGCTGCTCGACTTCGCGCGGCTCGACAAGCGCATCGACGCGCGCAAGACCGAGCTGGTCGGCCCTTCCGCCGGAGGCAGCAGCGATGCTCAAAAGAATCGCTGAAGTCGCAGGCCTGCTCGCGCTGGGCTGCGTTGCGCAGGCCGCGCAGGCGGAAAACTTCGACTACGACTCGCGCCGCCCGGCCGAGCTGCGCGCGTGCGATGACCCGCGCGATCACGGCAAGGCGCCCGAAGCGAAAGCCTGCTACCAGAAGCTGCTCAACGCCTCGCGTGACCCAGCCACGCAGGCCGAAGCCGCCTGGGCAATCGGCGACGTGAAGCGGGCGAACGAGCTGTTTCGCGCAGCCGTGCAGGCCGATGACCAAGCCGTTCGCTCGCGCGTGCGCTGGGGCCTGCTGTATCTCGACACCCATCAGTTCAGCGACGCCGGCGATCTGTTCAAGGAAGCGATCAAGACCGACCCCGACGACCGTTCAGGCGCGTTTGGCGATGTCGCGGCTGATGGCCGAGCAATTCGACGGCGACGCCCGCCCCATCGTCACCGAGATCATCGAAAAGGGTAGCGAGCGTGACCCGGCGCAGGCCACCGCGCTGATCGAGGCGCACCTGATCTCGGCCCGCATGGATCTCGACGACGGCAAGCACGCGACCGCCGAAAAGTCCCTGCAGAAGGCGCTCTCACTCGCCGAAGACCAGAAGCAGCCGCCGCTCGAGGCCTACGCATTTGCTGGCCGCGCTCGACCTGCTTCGCGGTGACGCGAAGGCGGAGAAGTGGACCAAGCGCTCGCTCGACTACAACCCGCACTGGGGCGGCGTGTACGAGACGCTCGCGCACTACGAAATCATGCGTCGCATGTACACGCAGGCGAACGACTGGCTGCAGAAGTCCGTCGCGACGCAGCCGGATCGCTGGTCCGCGCAAGCGGAGCTGGGCGTCAACTTACTGCGCCTCGGGCAAGTGGACGCCTCGCGTGCCGCGCTCGAGAAGGCCTACTCCGGCGACCCGTTCAGCGCGACGACGGTAAATACGCTTCGCGTGCTCGACAAACTGAAGACCTACAGCGTCGTCCGCACGAACGCGCCCGACATTGTGACGTGGCTCGACCCGAAGGAAGCGGACGCCATGCGTCCCTACGTCGAGGAGGTCGCGCGCCAAGCCATCACGACGTATTCGAACCGCTACGCGTTCAAGCCCGCGCAACCGGTCACCATCGAGGTCTATCCGAACCACGACGACTTCGCCGTGCGCACGGCGGGCCTGCCGGGTATCGGCTCCTCGGCGTTACGTTCGGCTATCTCGTGGCGATGGACAGCCCTTCCGGCCGCGCCGCCGGCGACTTCCACTGGGGCAGCACGCTCTGGCACGAGATGGCGCACGTATTCACGCTCTCCGTCACCGAGCATCGCGTTCCGCGCTGGCTGAGCGAAGGCATCTCCGTCTTCGAGGAATGGCGCACGGGGCCCGACGCCCGGCATCGCCGTCTCGCCGCGCGCGCTCGATGTCTTCCACGAAGACAAGTTGCTGCCGATCGCCTCGCTCGACGAAGGCTTCATTCGCCCGGCGTACGAAGACCAGGTGCAGGTGTCGTACATGCAGGCCGGTCTCATCTGCTACTTCATCGAACAGAAGTGGGGCTTCGAGAAGCTCGTCGCGCTGCTCGGCCAGTTCAAGAAAGACACCAGCACGGCCGCCGCGATCGAGGCGACGTTCAGCATTGCGCCGAAGGAGTTCGACAAGCAGTTCGACGCCTTCCTCAACCAGCGCTTCGCGTCGTACCTGAAGGACCCGAAGCAGTGGCAGCAGGCCATGACGGCCACCTACGAAGCGGCCGACAAAATGGACTGGCCCACCACCATCACGCACGCGCGCGAGGCCATCCAGCTGTTCCCGGACTTCACGCTCGAGGGCAGCCCCTACGTCGTGCTCGCGAAGGCCCTCAACGAAACCGGCAAGCGCCCGGAAGCACTGAAAGCCCTGCAGGACTACCGCCGTCTGGGCGGCTGGAACCCGGAAGCCCTGCGCACGCTCGCCAAATGGCTCGAAGACGCGAACAACACGCAGGAGGCGACCGATGTCTATCGCGCACTGGTTTTGATCGAGCCGCTCGATGGAACGCTCCATACGAAGCTCGGCGAGCGTTATGCCACCACCAACAATCCAACGCGATTCCTTGCGTGAATACAAGGTGCTGCTGGCGCTCAACACGCACGACCCGGCGGCCGCCAATTTTGGCATCGCGCGTGCATTGAATTCCCTGGGAGATCGGGCGGAGAGCCGCCGCCATCTGCTCGATGCGCTGGAGACCGCGCCCCACTTCGCGCCGCCCAGGACCTGTTGCTCGAAATCTCCGGAAAGCCAACTCCATGATGACGTGACATCGAATCAGGCTGACGCGCTGGCCAGCGGCGAAACCCGCGAGCTCGTCGGACGCTTCCGCACGACGCTGGACGCCATTCGCACCCAGGTGCGCAGGATCATCGTCGGGCAGGATGAAGTGGTCGAACACTTGCTGCTGACGATGCTCGTCGGCGGCCACTGCCTCATCACCGGCATGCCCGGCACCGCGAAGACGTTGCTCGTGCGCACGCTCGCGGGGGCTGTCGTTCAAGCGCATCCAGTTCACGCCGGACCTGATGCCGACGGACGTCACGGGCACGGACATCATCGAAGAGGATCCGACCACGGGCCGCCGTCGCTGGACCTTCGTGCCCGGCCCGCTGTTCGCCCACGTGCTGCTCGCGGACGAAATCAACCGCACGCCGCCGAAGACGCAGGCCGCCTTGCTCGAAGCCATGCAGGAACGCACGGTCTCCGTGCGCGGAAACACGCGCGAGATCGAAGCGCCCTTCTTCGTGCTCGCCACGCAGAACCCGATCGAGCTCGAAGGCACCTACCCGCTGCCGGAAGCGCAGCTCGACCGCTTTCTCTTCAACATCCTGCTCGATTACCTGAGCGCGGAAGACGAGCGGCTGGTCGTCGAGCGCAACACCAACCAGATGAAGCTGCCGAACGCGGAAGCGTGCACCAGCGCGGAGGAGATCCTCAAATTCCAGTGGCTGGTGCGGCAGGTGCCGGTGTCCGAAGCCATGCAGCGCATGGCGGTCGATCTCGTCCGCGCAACACGTCCTGGCGAGGCCGCGGCGCCCGACATCATCAAACGCTACGTCCGCTTCGGCGCGAGCGTGCGCGCCACACAGTTCATCACGGTCGCGGCGAAAGCCCGCGCGCTCATGCAAGGCCGTTATCACGTGAACGAGGAAGACCTTCGGGTACTCGCCCTGCCGGTGCTGAGGCACAGGGTGCTCACCAACTACCAGGCCGAGTCCGACGGCACGACCGTGGACAAGATATTGAGCGAGATGCTGGACACGAAATTCCGTGGAGCGCGTGCGTGACCGACGCCGCCGCCCGGCTGCTGACGCCTGAAGTGCTCGCGGGGCTCGCGAACCTGGAGCTCGTCGCGCGCACGGCGGTGGAAGGCTTTCTCGTCGGGCTGCATCGCTCGCCGCACTTCGGCTTCAGCCAGGAGTTCGCGGAGTTCCGCGCGTACAACGAAGGCGACGATCCGCGCTTCGTGGACTGGAACGTCTTCGCGCGCACGGAGCGCACCTACATCCGCCGCTACGAAGGCGAAACGAACACGCGCCTCATGCTGCTGCTGGGACGCGAGCGCTTCGATGGGCTTCCAGTCGGCGAAGATCAGCAAGCTTCAGTACGGCAAGTATCTCGCTGCGGCGCTTGCGTATCTGGCGTCGAAGCAGCACGACCCCGGTTGGGGTCATCGTGTTCGACGAGGAGATTCGTAACTACCGGCCGCCTTCGGGTCGCTCGGGGAGCCTGCATGGCGTACTCCACGCGCTCGACACCGCGACGCCGGGACAGAAGACCGATCTCGAAGGCTGCTTCCGTAAATTCCGCGAGCACCTGAGCCGGCGCGGGCTCGTCGCGATCATCTCGGATCTGTACTGCGATCCGATCGCCATGAGCAAAGCCGTGGCGCCGCTCGCGTACACGGGGCACGACATGGTGTTCTTCCACGTGCTCGATCCGGGTGAGCTGGAGCCCTCAGTACCGCGATTCCGTGCTGTTCGAAGACATGGAGTCGGGCCCAGACCATGGAGGTTTCGCCGGCCTATCTCGAAGGCGGTTATCGCAAGAAGATGAAGAGCATCTCGCCGGCGTACGCCGCGCGGCCGCGGGCGTCGGCGCGGACCTCGTGCTCGCGCGCACGGATGAGCCGCTCGACAACGCGCTCCGCCGCTACCTCATGTTCCGCGAGCGGCACTGAGCATGACCTTCCTCGCCCCACTCTTTCTCGCGGGACTGCTGGCAGTGGGGCTGCCGCTATGGCTGCATCGCTTTGCGCGCGACACGCCGCACGAAGCAGCCGTTCGCGTCTTTGATGCTGCTCGAACAGAGCCGGATTCAGCAGAGCCGTGAGCACACGCTGAAGTACTGGCTGCTGCTGGCGCTGAGAATCCTGTTACTACTGCTCCTTGCGCTGACGTTCGCGCAACCGATGCTTCCATGGCACACGCCGCCGCTCGAAGCGCAGGATCGCAAGCTGCATGTGATCGTCATGGACACGTCGCTGTCCCATGCAGCAAGGCGATCACTGGCAGAAAGCCATCGAGAAAGCGCAGAGCCTGATCGGCGCGATGAGCCTTCGGATCAGGGGGCTGCTCGTTTCGGCGGATTCGCGCGTGCGCGTCATCGCGGGTCCTGTGAACGGTGGTGACGCTTCTGAACTGCGCTCCGCGCTGGCGACGCTCAAACCGTCCTTCTCGCGCCTCGACTACGGCATGCTCATGACGAGCGCGCCCTCGTGGCTGGGCAAACGATCGTCTCAAGACCGAACTGCACGTGGTCACCGATCTGCAGCGATCCGCCACCCCCGCTGCAGTTCGCGGATCTCGAGCCGCCCGTCGGCGTGAAACTGGCGCTCGACGACGTCGGCGTGTCGACCGCCACGAATCAGTATGTGAAGAGCCTCGGGCCGTCGGAAAAAGACGCGAACGTCTTCGAGGTTCGCGTCGGGGGGCACGGCGCCGACAGGGCCACCACGCACCGTCGTGCTCACCATCGATGGCAAGGAAAAAGGCCGCAAGCCGCTCACACCGCCGCGCGAACCCGCACCGGCGCCCTTGCAGCCGGATCCGAATGCGGGCTCCGCGGCGGGCCTCGCCTCGGCTCCCGACCCAGCGCCGGACGAAGCGACGGCCCCTCCCGGCGCAGGGCCGGTGTCCACCGCTCTCTTCGCCGATCTCGATCTCGGCGCCGGCGCCCATCGCGCCACAGTGACCCTCGAGCCGGCGGACGCCCTGCCCCAGGACGATCAGTTCTTCTCGGTCATCGAGCACCGCGAACCGCGCGCGCTGATCATCGGCGCAAACGCCAGCGGTGGACGGACGTCTCGTATTTCGCCGCCGCCGTCGGCGCGCTCACCAATCCGCGCCTCGCGGTCGAGCGAACGGGCTCGGACGCGGTCAGCCAGCGCGCGCTCGCGGATTACTCCGCGCTCGTCGTGTCGGACGTTGGCGTTCTCTCGGGTGCAAGTGTCACGTCGATCCAGCGCTATCTCGAAGGCGGTGGCACAGTGCTGATGACCCTTGGCCCGCGAGCCGCGCGACTCGACAAGATTCCGCTGAGCGGGCACGTGCGCTCGACGCGCAACCTCAACAGCCAGGGCGGCGGGTGGACGGGTCGCGTCTCGTCTGTCGAGCAAAGCCATCCGGCGCTCCGGGACGCCACAGGGCTGGCGCAGCGTGCGGTTCTTCCGTTACGTGGCCGTCGAGCCGCAAGCCGACGACGCCACGCTGATTCGCTTCGAGGACGGCGGCCCGCTCCTCATCGAACGCCATGTGGGCGCCGGCCGCCTGCTGGTGCTCAACCTCGCCGCTCGACCGGGAATGGAACGACCTCGCGATCCACCCGCTGTTCGTGCGCTTCATCGGCGACTCGGCGCGCTACCCTCACGTCGGCCGCCGCGGCACCGAGCGCGCTGGTGGGCTCCATCCTGCCGCTCGGCGTGAATGCCTCGAACGGCGCGCAAGTGTTTGATCCGCGCGGCAACCGTGCGACGGCGCTCGGCGATACCAGCGAAAAGCCGCGCATCCTCGCCGACCAGGTCGGGTTCTACGAAGTGCGCGGCGGGGGGCGCAGCGACTGGGTCGCCGTGAACGCGGACCCGCGCGAATCCGACCTTTCCCGGTTGCCTGACGACAGTGTCAGCCTGTGGACGGGCATGCAGAAGGACGGACCGGATGCCGGCGCCGCGCCTCAGGTGGTCGCCGCCAGCGCCGCCGAAACGGCGTCGGGCGCGAAGTCGCCGCTCAAATCGATCTGGCCGTGGCTGCTGCTGATCGCGGTTACGCTTGCGTTTATCGAGCCACTAGTGGCCAACTCATATCTACACGTACGGCGCGGGGTAACCTCTTGACCGCTCGCGAACGTCTCGAACATTACCTGGAAAAGATCCGGCAGCGCCTGCGAACGGCGATCGTCGCGCGCGCGAGCGCGGTCGTGGCGATCACAGCGCTGGTCGTCACTGTGGGCGCGGTATGGATGCTGCGCGACCCAGGCTTCCCGCCCGGCGCAGTGCTCGCCGCACGCATGCTTCTGGCCGTTTCACTTCTCGTCGCCGCGGGCGCGATGCTCTGGAGGCCGCTGCTCGCGCTACAACCGCGCAATCGATCCCGCGCGCTCGAGCGCCACCTGCCCACGCAGGGCGGTCGCATCGAAACCTACATGGAGCAGGTCCGGCGCCGCGAAGCCGGCGAGTCGGTGCCGCTCATCGACCTGCTCGCGGAGGATGCGCTCGCGGTTGCCGAAACGGCACCGCCGGAAACCGCGGTTCCGCGCCAACGCCTGCTCGTGCCCGCCGGCATTGCCGCCGCCGCGCTCGCGGCGCTCGTTGGCCTCATGATCTTCGGCGGCGCGGGCTTTGGGTTCGGCAGCCGACACCTCTGGTTCGGCGCCACCATTCCGAAAGAAGTGGTTGCCTCACGCTCCATCGTCGTGAAGCCGGGCGACACGACCATCCGCCGCAACCAGGACGTGCCTATTCACGCGACGATGCAGGGCTTCACCGCGCAGAACGCGGAAGTCTACGTGCGCTTCGGCGATGCCAAGGACTACGAGCGCGCGCCGATGAAGGCTTCGCCGAGCGGCGAGTTCGAGTTCACGCTCTACGCGCTACGCGAGCCACTCTCTTATTACGTCGTTTCGCAGGGCGCGAAGAGCGCCGAGCACCACATCTACGTTGCCGACGTGCCGCGCATCGAAAAGATGCGCCTCACGTACAACTATCCGTCGTGGACCGGGCTGAAGAAGGAAGTCGACGAAAACATTCGCGACATCCAGGCGGTCGCCGGCACGAAGGTCGAGGTGGAACTGCAGACGAGCGCGCCGCTCGACTCCCCCACTCTCAAGGTCAACGACAAACCCTCCGACCTCAACCGCGACGGCAACTGGAGCCGCGGAACCATCGAGCTCACGAAGGCCGGCACGTATCGCATTCACGCGAAGGTCGGCGACGAGCTGGTGCCGCTGACGGACGAGTATCAGATCTCGATCGTCGAAGACCAGAAGCCCACCATCGAGATCGCCAAGCCCGGCCGCGACTGGCAGGCGAGCAGCATCGAGGAAGTGCCGGTTCGCGTGCATGCGAAAGACGACTTCCGCGTGCAGAACGTGGAGCTGCACTACTCCGTGAACGGCGGCGACTGGAAGGTGAAGCCGCTCACCGCGCAAGGCGCGACCCAGGGCAAAGAGGTTAATCAGAGCGCGCTGATGCGGCTCGAAGAGATGGGCGATCTGCAGGCCAATGTCGCGGACGACACGCACCTCACGCCGGGCGACATCGTCACGTACTACGCGGTGGCGAAGGATCGAAAGCAGGAAGTGCAGACGGATCTCTTCCTGATCCACGTTCAGCCGTTCGAGCGGCGCTTCACGCAGGGCCAGGCCGGCGGTGGTGGAGGCGGCGGCGGTGGCGGGGGCGACGAACAGAACGCCATCTCGCAGCGTCAGCGCGAAATCCTGCTGGCGACGTGGAATCTGCAGCGGACGAAAGACAACGCCAAGGGCCGCGAGGCCGAGCGCGTCGACGACAACGCGAAAATGTTGTCGGAGCTGCAGGGCACGCTGTCTGAACAGGCGCAGACGCTGATCGATCGTGCCAAGGCGCGCGGGGTCGACAACGCGGACCCTAAGAACAAGGCGCTCGTCGACAATCTTCAGCAGGCTGTTACGGCGATGGCGCCGGCGGCCAAGTCCCTCGGCGACATCGAGCTGCAGAAGGCGATTCCATCGGAGCAGAAGGCGCTTCAGCACCTGCTGCGTGCGGAAGCGCTCTACACCGACATCGAGATGCAGTTCCGCAGCGCTCAGAACGGCGGCGGCGGCGGCGGAAGCCAGGCGGGCCGCGACCTTGCCGAGATGTTCGAGCTCGAGATGGATCTCGAGAAGAACCAGTACGAAACCGAATCGCGCAAGTCGAAGGACGATTCGCCGGAGCAGCTCGCGGACGCGATCCAGAAATTGAAGGATCTCGCGCGCCGGCAGGAACAGCTCGCTCGCCAGCAGCAGAACCAGCAAGGGCAACGCGAATCGGACAAGTGGCAGCAGGAGCAGCTCAAGCGCGAGACGGAGCAGCTTCGCAAACAGCTCGAGCAACTCGCCCAGCAGAACGCCAATTCGCGCGGCTCGGGTGGCCAGGGCCAGGGGCAAGGCCAGAACCAGAGCAATGGGACCCCTTCGGGGCAGATGGAGGGCGTTCAGCAGAACGACCAGCCTGAAAACGCGGGCCAGCAATCGACTCGGATGGCCGCCAACAATGCGCTGAACGAAATTCGCCAGGCGCTCGAGAACATGCAGCGCGCGGCGGGCGATCCGCAGCAGCCACAGCAGGGCCAGCCGGGCCAGCAAGGTCAGCAAGGTCAGCAAGGTCAGCAGGCTCGCAACGGGCCGCAGCAGGCGAATGATCCGCAGGCCGCACAGCGCTCGGCGCAGGCGAGCCGCGACCTGAAGGCCGCGCTCGACAAGATGGAACAGGGTCGCCGCGATGGCATGGCCGGTTCGTTCGATGATCTCGCGCAACGTGCTCAACGCATGGTTCAAGAACAGCGCGAGCAGCAGGACCAGATGCTGTCGGCCTACTCCGCGCGCGATGGCGCCCAGGGTCAGCAAGGCGGCGCCAATGCGCAGAATCGGCGCGGCCTGAGCTGGGAGCAGGCGGAGAAGATGTCCGAACAGAAGCGCTCGCTCGCGCAGGAGCTGGAGTCGCTGCAGCGGGACATGCAGGCTGCCGCTCGCTCTCACAAGGAGGAAGCGCCGCGGGCCGCGGGCAATGTCGGCACGGCCGCGCAGAACGTGGCGGACTCCGGCCTCAACACGGCGCTTCAGCGAAGCGCGATGGAGATCGAGCGCGGTCGCGGGATGCAGGCGGCGGCACGTGAGCCGCTGATCACCGAAGCGATGGAAGCGTTGGAGAACGACCTGAGTCGCGCCGCGCAGATTGCGTCGACCGAAGCGCAGAAGAAGAAGGACGGCAAAGAGGACGCGACGCCTGAAGAATTGCTCGCCGAGCTGAGCGACCTGCGCCGCGCGTGGCAAGCCGCGCAGTCGGAACAGCAGCGCCTCGCGGAGGGTCGCGGTCGTGGACCCAACGGCGAGCTGAACCCGAACGACATCAACCGCCAGCGGCTCGCGAGCGCGCGCGACGGGCAGCCGGGGCAGCTTCAGCCCGGGCTGCCGAACCCGAACGACCCCAACGGCCGCAATGGCCAGGGCTCGAGCCCGCAATCGCAGAACGGCCGCAACGGCCAAGGGCAACAAGGCGGACAGCAAGGTCAGAACGGCCAGCAGCAGTCCGGCCAGGGTCAGCAAGGCGGTCAACAGTCCGGCGGCGGCCAGCAAGGCGGCGCCAATGGCGGCAACGCCAACGGCGGCAGCTACGCGAACAACGGCGGTGCCATCAACGGCCCCTACGGCGGCCAAGGCGGCGCTTATGGCTGGCGCGGCGGCTACTGGGATCCGTACCGAGGCCGCCTCAACGGCTGGAATCCGCCGGCCACGTCGACCGCCCTGCCGCCCGTCGACCCCGATGAATATCGGCGCCAAGCCGAAGCCTTCGCCCGTCGCCTGCGCGAGGTCGGCGATCGCCTGCCGCAGGGCGCGCTTTCGGACGTCGACATCAACGCGCTCCGTCAACTATCGAATCGCCTGCGCAACTCTTCGCACGGCGACCCGATGGAGAACGAGTACGCCCGCATGGTCGGCCTCGTCGATCAGCTCGAGCTGGCCGCGCTGAACGCGTCGGAGAAGAGCAAGACCACCGCGACTCGCGCCTCCCGCCCGGCGGAAGATTCGCCGGAGTATCGCGAGACGGTCGCCGAGTACTACCGGCGTCTGGGCAACGACAGCAAGTAGGCCGGGCTTTAAAGTTCGGCGAGCCCCACGGGGCGACAGAGGTCACGTCGCACCAGAGATTCCCTTGCTTTTCGGACAAATTGAGCCCCAATAAGGCACAACTCGGACATTGTGCCCCTCATAGCGGCAACAATGCCCTCCAATCCGGACACGTCATCTGATCTAGGTATCTACACCATCGCTCGGCTTTCGACGGCCGGCCGCACGCAGGCTCCTTATCGGTCACGCGTGGCAAAACGCGCCGAACGATACGGCTTCCGGGCCTTACCGTTCACGTCCTTCCGGGTCCGGATCCAAAGCGCGACGGGCCCGCGAACGACACTCCTTACGGTGATCTCTACCTAGCGAGCGACCCTCGCCGTTATCTCGAAAATCTCACTCGGGGACGCGGTTGGTCCGAGCGCGTACTGGCACAACAGGACCTGGAAGCTGCGCTTGATCGCGTCCTGATGGTCGGGGGCGAACGGCGCTTGAACCAGCTTCGGGATCAGGCATTCGAAGTGGCCCACGCGACTGGCTACAAAACGCAATTCAAACGACTCGACACGCTCATAGGCGCGTTGCTGGGAACTCAAGCTGCGAAATATCCGACAGCAAGGCACAGGCGCTCGCCCGCGCCGCAGGACGGCCCTACGACCCGGCGCGTCTGGCAATCTTCGATGCGCTGTTTAGCGAGCTCAATCGAGGAACCCTGCCGGATATTGGCGATCCGGCGCCGTCCGGCACGGCGCGGGAAAACTTCGCTTTCTTCGAAGCCTATTTCTCCAACTACATCGAAGGAACCACATTTACGGTGGAAGAGGCGGAGGACATCGTCTTTCGTGGCCAGATCATCGAGAACCGCAGTGAGGACTCACACGATATTCTCGGAACGTTCAACGCCGCGACACTCGCACGCTGGCGCGATCAGCCACCACGTACAGCGGACGAGTTCCTTCATTGGCTGCAGAGCGTCAACGCGCTCGTGATGGAGAAGCGCGTTGAACGGAAACCCGGTGAATGGAAGGACAAAGCCAACCAGGCAGGCAGTACGTACTTCGTCCTGCCAGATCTCGTGCCGGGGACGCTCCGCGAAGGCTTTACGCGTATCGAAGCTCTCGGGCATCCGCTGGCGCGAGCCATGATGACGATGTTCGTCGTGACCGAAGTACATCCGTTCACCGACGGGAACGGCCGAACCGCGCGCCTGGCCATGAATTGCATGCTGAGTGCCGCGAAGCTCAGCCGAATCGTCGTCCCCACTGTGTACAGGGAAGACTATTTGTTGCCGCTGAAAGCTCTGAGCCACCATCGGGAAGCGCAGCCATTGATCGCGGCATTGAACCGCATCCAAAGATGGTCTGCTGCATTCGACTACTCGTTGCCGAGAGCAGAGGTACGCGCGCAACTGGTTAGCGGCAACGCGTTCCGGGAAGACATCCGGAACTATAAATTAATCTTTCCGCAACCGTTGCCACCGAAGGCGTAGATTCGCACGCATAAAACCCGTGCTACGTTTGCGGCGAGTCCGCCCACGAGAGGCTTGGCTCGGCGGCTTGCGGACGCCCAGCCTGTGACGACCCGCGTAGAGCCCGCCGATCGATTCGCCGGTTAGCCGCCCGCGCTGGTGCCCGGCCCGTGCGAATCGTTCGGCACCCGCCTTACACGGTTCGCGTCGCGATGGCCGGCGAGATCGCCGCCGCGCGCCGCGCCGGCAACCACACCGCCAGCAGCCCCAGGAGCCACAGCGCGACCACGCCTCCAACGATGTAGACCAGCGGCAATTGCGGGATGCGATACATCTTGCTCAGCTGAATGCCAACAGCCAGCGCCAGCCCGCAACCGATGAACGCACCCATCGAGGTGATCAACCAGTTCTCGACGAGAAAGTACCGCAGGATGTGAAACTTCGTTGCGCCAATCGCGCGACGTGTGCCGAGTTGCCTGGTGCGCGTGGCCACTGTGAATGCAGCGAGACCGACGATCCCCACGACCGTGACCAGCACGACAAACGCCGCAACGACGCCCAACATCACCGCGTTCGTTGCGAGGCCTCTGCGCTGCCGCTCGGCGGTATTCGCGAGAGACTCCATCGCTGAGATATATCGCCCCGGCTGCAGGTCCGGCAGCTCCTTCTCGACGCGCGCCATGATGGCGTCGCGGCGTCCCGGCTGGGTTCGCACCAGGTACGTGGACCGTGCTCCGCCCGGCGTCGTCGGCACCATCACTATCGAGCTGAAAAAGCTTGCCGCCGGGCCCATCACCCGTTGGTGCTGCATGAGCTCGACGATGCCCACGACCGTCGCTGGCTTGTTCACCAGACCGGCGTGGATGATCTTGCCGAGCGCATCGCCGTTCGGAAACAGCTTGTCCGCCAGGTTCTTCGTGATGACGATCTCCGCTCCCCAGTTGCCAAGCGCCGCGCGCGGATCCGCCTGCGGCGGCTTCACGGCGGCCGGGTCGAAAGCGCGGCCCGCCACGAGCTTGACGCCGAGCGTCTGTATCAGCTGCTCACTTCCGAAATAGACCACTGCGGGTTGTCCCCCGCCCTTATCCAGCGCCGCCGGATCCGTGGCAAACGCCAGGCTCATGGTGCCAAACCCCTGCGGCACCAGGCTGGAGCTCGCCGCCGCGACCACGCCGGGCAAGGACTGCAGCCACGCGAGATCCGCCGCGACCGACGCAGGCCCGTTGAAATCCGCCGCATAGGCCTGGGACGTGACCCAGAAAATGTTGTCGAGATCGAGGCCCGTCGGCTGCGAAGCCGTTTCTATCCTGAGCTGCACGATATAGGCAACGTTCACGACCACCGCGAGCGTGATAGCCACCTGTGCGGCCACCAGCACCGGACCCACACGGCTGCGCCACATGGCGCTGAGCAGAGCGCGAATTTCCATGGGAATGCCTTACTGGGTCTTGAGGAACAGGGAAGGTGACAGCCGACCGATGCGCCACGCCGGATACAACCCGGCGAGCACGCCCGTGAGCAGTGCCAGAGCCAACGCGACCAGGAACATCTTGAAGTCCATCGACATCAGCGACTGCATCAGCGCCACTCGCGCCGGGTTGTCGTCCTGGCCCGGCGTGGGCCGTGTAAACACCGCGGCCAGCGCCCTGAGGCCGCCGGAGGCGAGCATCAGGCCGAGAGCGCCGCCCAGCAGGCCGACGATCACAACTTCGATCAGATGCTGGCGCATGACGTCCATGCGACTCGCGCCCAGCGCGCGCCGCAGGCCACTGATGGGTGCCGCCTTGAGGAACTTCGCGAGCATCAGGCCGAACGTGTTGAGCACGCAGACGAGCAGGAACATCAGCGCGACCGCGACCTGGATCTTCGTCTCGTCGCCGACGACCTCGTACATCTTCATCCACTCGTCGACATCGACGATGCGGTTGTTGAGCTTGCGCGGGAAGCGGCCGTAGCGCTTCTGGTCTTTGGCGTAGCTGTCCACGAACGCCTGGTAGCGCTGGCGCTGGCTTGCGGTGGGCAGCTCGGCCCAATACTGCAGCCACACGCACTCGGAGGTGAGCAGTTCCTCGAACGTGTTGATCTTCGTGTTGGCTCTCACGCAGTTCGAATTGCCGTTGCTCGGCAGCTTCAACGCCTCGGTCCAGCCGAACGGCATGAATAGGTTCTCGGGAAGATCGAAGCCGTTGCCATTGAGGTCATAGAACCTCGGCGCGGGATTCCACGCGTCGATCACGCCGACGACGCGGAACTGCTGGTCGCCGATGGTCAGCGTCTTGCCGACGCTGTTCGTGCCGCCGAACAGCTTCTGGTTGGCGTACTTCGACAGCACCACAACCGGGGTCGGTGCTTCATCGTCCGCCCGCGACCATCCACCGCCGTACAGGAACGGCACATCGAACATCGCGAAGAAATCGGCGGTCGTCACGCGTGTGTCCACCGCGAACGGTTTGTCGCCTGCTTTCCGCGGAGCGATCACCCGCGAGGACCTGAACATTCTCACGGCGCGCGTGGGGATGTCGGATTGGTAGATCGTCTTCGCATCCTGATACGTCACCTGCAACGGCGGGTACTCCGGGTGGCGTATGAGGTTCGCGAACGCGTTACTGCCGTTGTCTTCGTCGCGTATGTCCAGCGTTACGGCGTAGAGCTTGTCCGCCTTCCACCAGATCGGGTGACCCGAGCGGCTGTGATACAGCGTGATGGTGATCATCGACGCGGCGATGCCAGCGGCGATGGCGATCACCATCAGCGCGGTCAGGATCGGATTGCGGCGCAGGCTGTGAAGCGCGAGCCGCAGGTCGTGCATGAACACGGGCGCGCCCTCCTTTAAATCGGCGCGCCGGCCGACACGGCTTCCGCGCCACGCCCGACGCCCGGCACCGCCTTCAGCGTATTGAAGTGGTGAATCTGATCGATCTTGCCGTCGACGATGTGCACTTGCCGATGCGCCTGCTGGGCGAGCTCCGGGTTGTGCGTGACCATCAGGATGGTGGTGCCGGCGCCATTGATCTGCAGCAGCAGTTCCATGATCTGGTTCGACATCGTCGTGTCGAGGTTTCCCGTGGGCTCATCGGCGAGAATCACGCGAGGCTCACCCGCGACGGCGCGAGCAATCGCCACCCGCTGCTGCTGCCCGCCTGAAAGCTGCGAAGGAATGTGCTTCATGCGAGACGACAAACCCACGCGCTCGAGCGAAGACAGGATGCGCCGTTTGCGTTCCGCCGCCGGCATGCGCCGGTAGTGAAGCGGCGCTTCGACGTTGTCGTAGATATTCAGATCCGGGATCAGATTGAACCCCTGGAAGATGAAGCCGATCTTCTCGTTGCGGATGCGCGAACGCTGGTTGTCGGTCAGCTTGCTCACGTCCTGCCCGTCGAAGACGTAGCGCCCGGAGTCGAGCTCTTCGAGCAGCCCCGCGACGTTGAGGAAGGTGGTCTTGCCGGACCCGGAATGGCCCGTGATCGCGACGAACTCGCCCGGTTCCACCTTCAGGTTGAAGTGGCGCAGCGCGTGGGTTTCGACCACGTCGGTACGGAAGACCTTGCCGACGTTCTGCATCTCGATCATGTGGAACTCCCGTTCAATTCGTGAGGCGCGCTTCAGGCACGCCCGAGAAATCCTCGACGCTCGACACCACGACCGACTCGCCCTCTTTCAGGCCCGAGACGATCTCCACCTCGCCCATGCTCATGGCGCCGAGCGTGACGTCACGCTTGCGCGCGACGTCGCCTTCGACGACGTACGCATAGGAGCCCACGTCGGTGAACGCGCCGCGCTCCACTTTCAGGGTATCGGGGCGCTGGTCGAGCACGATGCGCACGCTCACGCGCTGGTTCTGGCGCACGCCGGGCGGCAGCTTGTCTGCGAAACGCAGCCGGCCTTTCACTTCGCTGTTCTGCACTTCGGGCGAGATAGAGGTGACGAGGCCCGCGTACTTGTGGCCGCCGTAGTCGATCTCGGCATTCATGTCCGACGTGAGATCGCCGGCGTAGGTCTCGGCGACGCGGAACTCGACTTCGAGCGCGGAGAGATCCACGACCGTCAGCAGCGCCGCGTTTTCCGCGACGGCGGATTTCTGGTTCACGGCGAGGCTGCCGACCATCCCTTTGACGGGCGACTTCACGCTGAGCGCATCGACACGGCGTTGCAGCTCCTTCACGGCGAGCTTCTGGCGCTCGATCTCGACGCGTTTGGTTTTCAGCTCGAAGTTGAGGCTGTCTTCCTGCAGCTTGGTGTTGGCGACGGCGTGGTCGTAGGTGAGGCGCGCGTCGTCGCGCTCGTCCTGCGCGCGATCGAGGTCGCGCTTCGGGATCACGCCCTGTTCCCACGCGGCCTGCGCGCGCTCCAGTTCGCGTTGAGTGGCGCGGATGCGGGTGTTGGCGAGGTCCGTCGCCTGCTTTTCCTGGAGCATCTGGCGTCGGGCTTCGATGGTGGAGCGATCCAACCCGACGGCCAGCCCGTCGAGCGCCGCCTGTTCGCGCGCGGATTCGCTGCGCAGGCTGGGGCTATCGACGGCGGCGAGCACTTGCCCTTCCTTCACGACATCGCCCGCTTTCACGAGGAACGTGACGGTGCCGATGCCCGATGCGAATAGCGTGGGGCTGTCGGCAACAACCACTGTGCCCTGGGCGGCGACGTCGCGAACGAACGCGCCGCGTGTCACGGTGGCGATGCGCACCCGTTCTCTCGGTACCACCAGGGTGGTCGACAGCCATGTTCGGATCACCACCGCCATCGCGATGACGACAACGAGACCCAGGGAGGCAACGCCGATGACTATGAGGCGGCGCTTGCGCGCGCGCAGTGCCGGGTCGAGTGTTACGTCCTGTGCGGACGTGTCCCGGATGTAAGGCTCGCCAATCGCCGCCATGTGACCCCTGCTCGCGTCATTGCGCGAGTTCGCCGCTATTGATGCGGGTCATTGGCGAATGGTTGCAAAGGGTGGAGCCAGGAGGCCCTCAATCGCCGGGCGGCCAGGAGCGAAGAGCGCTCCGCCGCCCGGCGATTGAGGGCCTATTGGGCGGTAACCGCCAACCCCTCGCCGCCGGTCAGGCGGGAGGCGGAACTCGCGGGTCGGTAACCGCGGCGGCAACCGCCGAAGCAACGGCTTCGTGAAGCGAATTGTTGAGCGACTCAGGCACGAGCTGGCCCTCGCCCGCCGCCTGCGCAATCGTGCGTGCCGCCGCAATCAGCATGGCATCGCTGAACCCCCTGGCCCCGGCTCGCAGCGCGCCGGCGAACAATCCCGGGAATGCCAGAACATTGTTGATGCTCTTGCCGTCCGCAGCTACCGCGGCACCCTCGGCGAGAGCGAGCGCCGGCTCGATCTCCGGATCGGGGTTGGACAGCGCCAGAATGATCTGCCCACGACGAATCATTGCCGGCTTGATGAGCCCCTTCGCACCCGTCGTGGCAATGACCACATCGGCCCGCTTCAGGGTCTCGTCCAGCGTAACGCCCTGCCCGCCCAAGTTCGCGAGGCGCCCCATCGCTTCATGACGCAGGTCAGTGCCGATGAGGTGGTGCACACCATACGCGCTCAGCAGGCGGGCAATGCCGAGACCCGCCGCACCGAGCCCGATGATGCCGACAACGAGCTTGTCCAGCTCGCGCCCCGCGATACGCGTGGCGTTCATCAAAGTGGCGAGCGCAACCACAGCCGTCGCGTGCTGGTCATCATGGAGCACCGGCATATCGAGGCGCGCACGCAGCTTGTGCTCGATCTCGAAACAACGGGGCGCGGCAATGTCCTCCAGGAGAATGGCGCCGAACGACGGCGCGATCGAGCGCACCACGTCCACAAAATGATCGACGGAGCTGCTCTCCACCAGAATGGGCACACCGCTCAGCCCGGCCAGCTCCGCGAACAGCGCCGCCTTGCCCTCGATCACCGGCAACCCCGGCCGGGGGCCGATGTTGCCCAACCCCAGAATCGCCGACCCGTCCGTAATGATGGCCACGGCCCGCGAAACCCATGTGTACTTGTAGACCCGCTCCGGCTTTTCCTGGATGGCGAGGCACACCCGGGCCACGCCCGGCGTGTAGATGTCCCGCAGGATCTGCTGGGTGGAAATGTGGATGCGCGAACGCATCTCGATCTTGCCGCCCCGGTGCCGTTCGAACACCCGGTCGGACCACCCCACGAACCGCGCCGTGGGGAGGGCATTCAGCTTGGCGAGGAGCTCATCCTCCTTGCCGCCTTCGACTTCGACGGTGATTTCCCACAGCGTCCGCCCCTGCTCGCGGTGGACGGTGGTGACATGCTCTAGAACCAGCCCCGCTTCCGCGATGACATTGAGGACGCTGGCGAGGCTACCGGGGACCTGGGACGTTTCGACCTGGAGAATTTCTGGGATCTTCATGCTATTCGACGTGCGACGACCAAGGGCGCAGTTTCGCATAACCCGCGCGCCCGGGAAGAGCCGGTTGCCAGCTGCAACCGCCGCGGTCGAGCCCCGTCGCTACGTGGTGGGCGCTGCGCCTATGTCTTTGATGGCCTAAAGTGCCGGGCATAACGATCCGGGGGGTGCCGCAAGGCATGTGCGACTTTTGCATGCAATGCGTGTTCTCGTCCTAAACGACGCCACGACAGTGCACAACTCAACCCCGAGCAAGCGCCTTACGGCGGAGTTCACGACGTTCATGCGAGCCTATCAAGACATGGTTTTCTCTACGGCCGCCCGCCTGACCGGGGACAGGGCCCAGGCCGAGGACATCGCACAGGACGTGTTCATCAAGGCCTACCAGAGCTTCGACATGCTGCGGGACAGCCCCTCCCCCGGCGGTTGGCTGAAGACCGTCGCCCGCAACCTGACCCTGAACCACCTCTCCCGGCACCGCAGCCGCTGGCGTTTCTTCTCGGACCTGACCCACAACGCCAGCGAGGACGGCGACAACGACCTCGAGCTCAACCTGCCCGGCCTTACGACCCCCGATGACCTGTTCGCCGGCGTCCACGACCAGGAGCGGCGCGAGCTCGTCGAGCAGGCGCTGAAGAAGCTTCCCCAGCATCAGCGCGTGCCGCTGGTGCTCTATCACTTCGAAGACATGCCCTATCAGGAAATCGCCCAGCACCTGCGCATCTCGCTGCCCAAGGTGAAGACGGACATTCTCCGCGCCCGAACCGCGCTCGCGAAAATCCTCGCGACTCTCGGCGAGGCCCGCGAGGCCATCACGGAGTAACCGTCATGAGCCATCCCACCGAACACAACCGTGAACAGCAGGAGGCGCGCCTCGAACGCCTCATCCACGGCGTGCTGCGTGAGCAGCCGCCACTGCGCGCGCCGGCTTCGCTCGAAGCGCGGGTGCTCGGGGCGATCGAGCGTGAGTCGCTGCCCTGGTGGCACAAGGGTTTTGCGCAGTGGCCGCTCGGGGCGCGCGCCGCGATGTTCGCGGCGCTGCTGCTGGTCAGCAAGCTGACGCTCGATGCGGTGATGTGGCTCTTCTCGAATCCCACCCCGGTGTCGCGGACGGTGGAAAGCACGATCTCGCGGGCGAAATCCACGGCGAGCGTGTTCTCTTCGCTGCTGCAGGTCGGTCATTCGCTTCTCAACGTGATCCCGAATCACTGGATCACCCTGGCGCTCGTCTTCGCGGCGGGCATGTACTTCATGCTGTTCGTGCTCGGCGCGACGGCGTATCGCACTCTGTATCTCAACAAATGAACACGATCACACGCCAGTTCCTGATCTGCGGCGCCATCGCGGCGCTCGGGCTTTTCGGCGCGGCCGCCTGGGCGCAGAACGCACCCGCCACGCCGCCTCGGGCTACCGCTGCGGCTGCGACGGCCGCGCAGCCCGCGGCGACGCCGCCCGCCGCTGACGCCGATAGCGACGCGGACGATAACGACGGCCCGCGCCCGGCCAACGACACTTCGGATGCGGATCCGCCGATCGTGTGGACCCGCGATCGGGCGCGCAGCCGCGGCATGCGCTTCAACGACAACGGCGACGGAATCGTTTCGGTGGGTGGTGACTCCACGCTCGCCGCCGGCAAGCGCACCGACTCCGTCGTCTCGGTGTTCGGTTCCTCGACGAGCTCCGGCGAGGTCCGGGACGCTGTTGTCTCGGTGTTCGGGAACACCCGGGTCGAAGGCGGCAGGGTCGGCGACGCGTCGGTTGCGGTTCTCGGCAACAACTACGTCAATGCGGAAGTAGACGGTGACACCGTCGCTGTCCTGGGCGATGTCGAACTGGGCCCCAAGGCGAGGGTTCGCGGCAATGTGGTCGTGGTGGGTGGCGAGCTCATTCGCGATCCGGCTGCGGAAATCATCGGCAATGTCCAGCACGTGATGACGATCCCCCAGGACGCGCTCGTCGGGGCCAAGTCGTGGCTGAAGAACTGTTTGCGCTACCTGCGCCCCCTCGCCTTCGCCCCGGATCTCGGCTGGGCGTGGACGATCGCGCTCGGCTTCCTCGCTCTCTATGCGCTGTTCGCTGTGATGTTCCGCGATCCGCTGGATCGCTGCGTGCGGACGCTGCAGGAGCGGCCGGGCGAGACCATCGTCGCCTCGCTACTGACGATGCTGCTGTCGCCGGTGCTCTATGTGGTGGTGTGTATCACGATCATCGGCATCGCCTTCGTTCCGATCCTGAGCTTCGGAATGTTCCTCGCGGCGCTGTTCGGCAAGGCCGTGGTGCTCGCATGGATCGGGCGCGGCGTATTGAAGATTACGGGCCAGAACGAGCGAACGCATTCCGCCGTCGCGGTGCTCGTGGGCGGCGTCATCATTCTGCTGCTCTATGTGGTGCCGGTGCTCGGCTTCCTCGTCTTCAACCTGCTCGGGATTCTCGGACTGGGCGTGGTGGTCTACACGCTGCTGCTCTTGTCGCGCGAAAAACGGCGGAGCTCGCCGCCGCCGGCTTCGGGGGCTCGCGCGCCGGGCGTGGGCCCGGCACCCGCCGCGCCGCTGAGTGGCGCGCCGGCTGGCGCGGCGCCTTACACGGCGGGTTTCAGTGCGGAGTCGATGTCGGCGGGTCGTGGTGGCGCTGCGGCAGCTGGCAGCGCCGACGCGGCATCAGCGTGGGACGCGTCAGCAGCGGCTGGCGGCGCAGCGGCGGCATCAGATCGGGACGCGGCGGCAACGGCTGGCGGCGCGGCGGCCGTATCAGCTTGGGACGCGGCGGCAACGGCGGGTGGCGGAGCGGGCGGCGGCGGTGCGGCGGACGCTGGCAGCTTTGCCGGCCCCGGCCCTGCGGACGGCGGAATCGGCGGCGGCACAGGTGCGACGTCTCCGCCGCCCTCGAACGGCACGGCTGACGCGCTCAGCCTCCCGCGCGCCGGCTTCTGGATTCGTATGCTGGCGCTGTTCATCGACGCGGTCATCGTCGGTGTCGTGTTCAGTGTGCTGGACCATCACGCCAGGCTGCAGCTCGTCGCGCTGGCCGCGTACGGCGCGATCATGTGGAAGCTGAAAGGCACGACGGTCGGCGGCATCGTGTGCAACCTCAAGATCGTGCGCATCGACGGGCGCGAGATCGACTGGTCCACCGCCATCATTCGCGCGTTGGGCTGCTTCCTCTCGATGCTGGTTTGCGGCCTTGGCTTCATCTGGATTGCCTTCGACCCGGGCCGCCAGGCATGGCACGACAAGATCGCCGGCACGGCCGTCGTGCGTGTTCCGCAGGGTGTTTCACTGCTTTGATGACGCGCGACGGGCGTCGCACGATGTGCGACGCTCCGGCGCATGAAGCAAGCCATTCTCGTGGCGTTCGCCACGCTGTTTGCCACGCCGCTGTTCGCAGCGGAGCCGTTGGAGATCGGGCTCACCGGCACCAACACGGTGATCGAAGGACTGGCGGTCAAGTCAGACGCCAAGGCATCCCGCACGGTACTGCTCATCGGCGGCCTGCGGGGCAAGGATGAATCCGTCGAGCGGGTGCGCGCGGCGGTCAGGCAATTCGAATCACAGAGACCGGCGCGGCGCTACTTCGATCTGCTGGCGATTCCGCTCGCGAATCCGGATGGAGTCGCGCTGAAGTTTCCGCCGTCGGGCGTCGCGTATCGCGAGAATCCTGAAGCGAACGCACTGTGGCGATGGATCGGCCTTCATGCGCCCGATCAGGTGATCGTTGTCGGCGCGGATGACGCAGGGCTCGCGGTGACACTGTCATCGACGGTAGTCGCGGAAATCGGGCGCATCCCCGCGCGCGCCGCGCCAGCCAAAGGCACCCTGCTCGCCCTCGAGGCGAAAGACCTCGCACCCTCCGACGCGCACCTCGAGATGGATCGGCGCCGCGCGCGCACGCCTCGTGCGTTGGCGGATGAGCTGGCCCAGTTCTACGGACACGACTTCGACCAGCCCGTGTACATCCAGGCCATCGCCCTGATCGCGCGGATCCGGCTGGGTCACGTCGAAGACGTGAAGCGGCTCGTCGAGCCCTACGTCAACGGCACGAAGGACAGCCTCCAACGCCCCAGCTCACTCGTGCTCGCCGGCCACACGGTGTTCACGGAGCTCGCACGCAAGACTGGCGATACGCGGTACGTGCGGATGGTGAAGAAGATCGGCGATCTCGGTTTCGACGCCGACGGGCGCATGAAGGAGTCGATGCCCTATCACGACGAGTACAGCGATTCGCTCTACATGGGCACGGCGATCGCCGCACAGGCCGGCGCGCTCACGGGCGATCGAAAGTATTTCGATCTCGCCGCGCGGCACGTCGCCTTCATGCGGAAGCTGGTGCTGCGGCCCGATGGACTCTATCGCCATTCACCCGCAACGGAGGCGGCCTGGGGACGCGGCAACGGTTTCCCGGCGATCGGGCTCACACTGGCGCTGGCGGAGTTTCCCAAGGACCATCCTGAGCTCCCGCGCCTGTTGCAGGCGTATCAGTCGCACATGGCCACGCTTGCGCGCTATCAGAATCGTGATGGGCTCTGGCGCAACGTAGTGGACCAGCCGGGCTCGTACGCCGAGCTCACGGCGACCGCGATGATTGGCTTCTCGATGCTCCAAGGCGTGAAGCATGGATGGCTTCCCGCAAAGGAATACCAGCCCCTCGTCGACCAGGCCTGGCGAGCCGTGCTCGAACACACCGGCCCGCAAGGTCACATGGTGGATTCGTGCGAATCCACGCAGAAGCTCGAGACCGTCGACGAATACCTGCACCGCGCGGCGCTCTTCGGCACCGAGCCGCGCGCTGGCGCGATGGTGCTGATGTTCGCCACCGCGATGGCGGGCCTCGATTGAGCGCGATCGATCCGCGCTACCGCTGACGCATGATGCGGTTGGTGTGCCAGATCGACTTCGGTACGACGCCCTCGACCGCCGAGAGCGACTGGGCACCGCCCGACTGCGGCAACGTCGCGAGTGCGACGCACGTGCCGAGGTCGCGGTAGGCGAGCGCGGATTCGAGCCGGTTCTCGGCGATGTCACCGAGCGGATGGGTGAAGTCGTCGGCGACCGAGCAGCCGGGCAACTGCGCCGGAAGCGTTGTCGGGCTCGCTGGCGAGAAGCCATCGGGGTAGTCACCGAAGCCCTTGTCGTTCACGCCTTTGAACTCGATGCTGAAGTAGGTCGTGCCGCAGTTGTCCTGCGGATAGAAGCCGTAAGGCTTGCCGCACGTCGTGGCGCCGATCTGGATCACCTGCACGTTGACGCCCGTGAGGCCATTGATGATGGCCTCGCTCGCCGAGCACGTTCCGCTGCCCGTGAGCACGAAGACTCGCGACAGATTGAGCGTGGGGAGCGCCGTGTTCGTCGGCAAGCCGCCGGGCAAGCCGACGGCCTTCGACCAGAACATCGTCGGCGTGATCGCGCCACCGTTGATCGGGTCCGTGCTCGGATACTTGGAGTTGAACTGCGTCTTCTCGAACGTGCGGCCCGAGGTCGCCGTCGGGCCGGCGATCATGTAAGCGAGCTCCGCCGCGATGTCGAGGTAACCGCCGCCGTTGTAGCGAATGTCGAGCACGAGATCCTGAACGGCCTGCCCTTTGAGCAGGTTGACGGCGTTGACCAGCCCCGACTCCGACGTCGCGATGTGGTCGTTGAAGAGGATGTATCCGACTCGCGCCCCGGTGGGGCTCGCGACCATCTTCACGACCGGCACCGGCGTCGAGGTCACCGTCGCGGCCGTCAGGGTGACCGTGCGCGTGGTGCCATTCAGCTCGCGAATGCCGAACGTGTGGCTTTCACCCGCGTTGCTCGGGGAGAGACCGGCGTTGAGCGTATCGACGCCGCTCTGTGTGCCGTCATTGACCAGATCGACGTTGTCGATGGTAAGGATTTCGACGCCGCGACTCAGGTTGGCATTCGCCGTGGACGCCGGTGCATTCGGCTCCACGAACGCGATGACGGCCCGACGCGGTGGCGTGGTGGAGATGAGAGACCACTCCACGCCGTATCCCACCGACTGCCCGCCCTGCGAAAGCGCAACCCAGTCGGACGTCTTGTAGGTGAAGTGGAATTTATCTTTCGGCTGGCCGGACGCCGTCGTAGCCGACGTCTTCAGCAAGGGGAAGTAGTTCGCCGTGGTGTACAGCGACGGATCGAGATCCGGCACTTCGTTGTACCAAAGGTAGAAATTGTTGGTCCACGAGCGCAGCCAGTTGTTCTCGTCGAGGGCCGTCCCGGTGACATCGCTGGTGCCACTGCGAGGCGCCGCGCAGCGGCCCGCGAAGTTGGAAGCGGGCTGGTAGACACCGGAGACCCAGCCGCCGCCGGATCCACCACTACCCCCTCCGCCGCCCCCGCCAGAGCCCCCTCCCGAGCCGAGGCCACCGCCTCCACCGCCACACGCAGACAACACGAGCAACCCGAGAACCACTGCGTATCGCGCGTACATCCTGTTCCCTACCTTTCAAACTCCAAACAACCGGCCCACCGCGGCCGTAATGCCCATCGCAAGCCCGCCCCAGACCAGGACTCGCAAAGCCGCTCGCATCGGACGCGCGCCACCTGTGCGCGCCGACATCACGCCCAATATTACGAGGCAGACGAGAGAGGCCGATACTGTCGCGGGAATCAATATCGAAAGTGGGGACAGCATCACAACGACCAGCGGCACCGCCGCGCCGGACGCAAAACTGACCGCTGAAGCCAGCGCCGCCTGCAGAGGTTTCGCCGCCGTGAGATCGGAAATCCCGAGCTCATCGCGCGCGTGGGCGCCGAGCGCATCGTGGGCCATGAGTTGAAGCGCGACCTTGCGCGCCAGTTCGCCCTCGACGCCGCGACCGATGTAGATGCGGGTGAGCTCGTCCTGTTCGAACTCGGTCTCTTCGGCCAGCTCGCGCCGTTCGCGCGCCAGGTCCGCGGCTTCCGAGTCGGACTGCGCGCTCACCGAAACGTATTCGCCCGCCGCCATCGACATCGCACCGGCCACCAGCGCGGCAACCCCGGCAAGCACGATCGCGTGAGTGGAGGCGTTGGCCGCGGCCACTCCGACGATGAGGCTGGCTGTGGAAACGATACCGTCGTTGGCGCCGAGCACGGCTGCCCGCAACCATCCCAGCCGTCCGACTTGATGCCGCTCGATGTGGCGGCTACGTCGCATCATCTGTCGCTATCGACCTGTATGGCGAATGTAGTGCGCACACTATAGAGTCATTTGCATGCCTGAGCTGAATCTCGATTTCGCGTTCACGGTTCGCGCATCGCTCTTGCCGCCCATCGTGGTGGGGCAGGCGCCGGATGGCTTGCGCCGCTTCGTGCCGATCACGGGAGGCACGTTTTCCGGGCCGCTCTTGAACGGCAAGGTCGTGCCGGGCAGCGGCGACTGGCAAATCGTGCGGTCCGATGGCGCCCTGAACGCCGAAGCCCGCTACATCCTCGAAACGGCGGACGGGGTGCTGATCTCGGTGAACAACCGCGGCGTGCGGCACGCGCCGCCGGATGTGATGGCGAAGCTCAATCGGGGCGAGTTCGTGCCGCCCACGTCGTATTACTTTCGGACCAGCGCCACATTCGAAGCGCCGGTCGGCAGCGCCCATGAATGGGTGAATCGCACGCTCTTCGTCGCCACGGCGGAGCGCGAGCCGAGCACCGCGATCATTCATTTCTTCCGCGTTCTCTAGGGGAAGTCGGAAGAACTTCTCTGAAATCGCCCTGACGGCATCAGGAAGCCGGGGCGTGCAAGCGAAGGGGTCTCGGGATTTCTGACAGGGGGATACCGAACATCGACGCCGTGCCAACGGCCTGAGGTCAGCCCTCACAATTGGGCGGCGACAAAGCGTAGCGGTGGTCGTGACGATTGGGCGGGGGGTGAGTTCGGTATCCCCCTGTCAGAAATCCCGAGACCCCTTCGCTTGCACGCCCCGGCGCCGCGCTCACCAACAAGCGATTTCAGAGAAGTTCTTCCGACTTCTTAAGTCTCAAGTCTCGAAATCGCCCAGCGAGCCGGTATAGCGCGTCATCCGGATGCGGTGGATACGCCCTTCCTTCAACCGGTAGAACACGAAGCTCACGATGTCCGTGGTCGTGCCCAGCTTGAACGTGAGGCCGTTGCGCACGTAGTCCTTGAAGGGCTGGAAGATGGCATGGAGCACGGCACCGATGGAGTCACCATCGATCGCGGTCTGCACGATCTCGACGTGCTCCTTCACATACTGATGGAAGTCCACATAGAAGTCCGCGATCTGGCGCGGGCTCGTGAGCGTGAGCGACCCCACTTTGTAGACGACGTCGGGAGCGTAGTAAGCGATCTGCCGCTCGTATCGCTTTGCGTTGAAATGGCCGATGTAGGCCTCGAGGTCGGCCCGGGTTCGGACTCGCGATTCGCTGTCGCTCATACGGCTCCTGCTGGCACTTGCTTTCGGCTCCAAAACTACACGAACCAGGCCTCCCCCATGCGGAGAATCATCCGCTTCCACGAGCGGCGTAACGCGCTCGCCTTCTGGCTGGGCTGCGCCATCGTCACAGCGGGAGTGGCGCGTCGATCGCGGTCCTTCTCCCCCAGATGACCTGAAGCTCAGCTGGCGAGCGACTGCTCGAACAGCTCCATGACGTAGCGCTTGCCTTCGCGGCACGCATCGAGCAAAGAAAGTTCGCGAGCCAGCCCGGCAGCGATCGCCGAAGCGAGCGCGCAGCCAGTGCCGCGCAGGGTTCCGCGCCTTCTCGGACCGCTCAATCGCGCAACCCTGCGGTCCGCGGAAACCAAAATGTCGACGGACTCTTCGCCTTCCGCATGCCCGCCCTTCAGCAGCACGGCACGCGAGCCATCGTCGAGCAGCCGTAGCGCATACGCCTCGAGTGTCGCGGCATCGGTGGCGACCGGCTCGCCAAGCAACGAGGCCGCCTCTACGGCGTTGGGGGTGACGATCGTGGCGCGGGGGAACAGCAACTCCACCAGCGCGATGCGTGCATCGTCGTCGGCGAGAGCGCTTCCTGATGAAGTCGCGAGCACCGGATCGAGGACCACGGGCACTTCGCTTCGTAGAGGTAGTGAGAGTGCCACCGTCTCCACCGCGCGCTTCGTGCCGAGCATGCCGATCTTGATGGCATGGATCCGGTTCGAAGAGAGCGCGGTTTCGATCTGATCGCGAATCGCGCCGTGTGGCACGAGATTGATGCTCCGGACGCTCGTGTTCGTCTGCGCCGTCACGGCTGTCACGACCGCCACGCCCCGCACGTTCATGGCGTGCAGCGCCTGCAGGTCGCGCGCGATGCCGGCGCCGCCGCTGGAGTCGGAACCGCCGATGACGAGCACGGTGGGGTTCACGTTCGGCACATCAATCCCCGGCCGCGAACAGCGCGACGTTGCGATGACCCGCGGCTCGCAGGCGCGCGGCCGCGCGCCAGGCTCGCAGTCCGGTGCGGCAGCAGAGCACGACGCGAACGTCGTCCGCGATGCGATCGCGAAGGCCTTCGACCCGCTCGGCGGTGAGTCTCACGCACGACTCGAACGCGGGCACAGGCGCTTCCTGCTCGCCGCGAAGCTCGACGGTGAGGTCGTTGGACGTCACATCGGCGCGTGCGACAAAGCGGAAGCCTTCGCGCTCCTCGTGCGCGGAGAGAAACGAGAAACCGGAGAATCGCAGCGTACGGAAATCCACGGTGGTCATGCGCCCCGCGATGGACGGCTCGAGGTCGAGAAGCAGCGACAACACCATCTGCGCCTGGATCGTTCCCATTACGCCCACCGCCGTGCCCAGAACGCCGTGGGTTGCGCAGGTTCCGGCCTGCGCGGGCAGGTCGGGAAACACCGCGCGATAACTCGGCGCGTTTCCGCAGAAAGCCCCGGCGTATCCGTCCAGCCCGATCACCGACGCGCTCACCAGCGGCTTGCGCGAACGCGCGCACTCGTCGCTGAGAATGTAGGTGACGGCGAAGTTGTCGGCCGCATCGACGACGATGTCCGCGGCGCCAACGAGCGAAGGCGCGTTCGCGGGCGTGAGCCGCTCGCACACGGCTTCGATATCGACGCTCGGATTCAGCGCCACGAGTGCCGCTCGCGAAACTTCCGCCTTGCGTTGTCCGAGGTCGCTCATCCGAAAGAGCGGCTGCCGATGCAGGTTGGATTCATCGACGACGTCATGGTCGACGACGATCAGCCGCCCGACACCCGCCGCGCAGAGATACGGCAGCACCGCGCACCCCAATCCGCCCGCGCCCGCGACAAGCACCGTCGCACTCCCGATGCGCCGCTGCCCCTCGGGCCCGACTTCGGGAAGCGCAAGTTGTCTCGCGTAGCGGTCCATCAGTGCACAGCCTGCGTGGCCGCGATCCACTCGCGCGTGCGCGCAACCGGATCATCACTTCGCACGATATCCGTGACGACCGCCGCTACGTCCGCGCCGGCGCCGAAGACCTGCGACAAGCGCTCAACCGTGAGGCCGCCGATGGCGACGAGCGGAATCTCACCGACGAGTTGTTTCCACTCCGTGATCCGGAACAGCCCCTGCGGCGCCCATTTCATCTTCTTCAGGAGGGTCGGGTAGATCGGACCGAGCGCGATGTACTCCGGCGCGGCCGACAGGGCGCGGTCCAGCTCCGCGTAGTCGTGACTGCTGACACCCAGGCGGACTCCGGCGCTTCGAAGGGCCGCCAGATCCGCGCCGTCGAGGTCCTCTTGTCCGAGATGCACGAAGTCGCATGCCTCTTCGATGGCGAGCTGCCAGTAGTCGTTTACGACGAGTTGCGCGCCGTAACTCTCACACGCCGCGCGCGCGGCGCGGATGTTTGCCCGCACGGCTTCGGTCGGCTCACCCTTCATGCGCAGCTGGATGAGCCGCGCGCCGAGCCGGACGAGCCGCTCGACCCACGCCGCGTTCTCGACGATCGGGTAGAAGCGATCGAGGTGCAGCCTCACGTGAGGAAGGCCTTCCCAATCACGGGCGTCGACGGCACCGCCATGTCCCGCGTTTCCATCGGCCCCGCGTTGTGCGCGAGCCTGCCGGCTTCGACTCCGGCCGAGAAAGCTTCCGCCATCCCCACAGGATCGCGCGCTCGCGCGATGGCCGTGTTGATCAGCACCGCATCGAAGCCAAGCTCCATAGCCTGCGCAGCGTGCGACGGCACGCCGATGCCGGCGTCGATGACGAGCGGAATGTCCGGGAAGTGCGCGCGCAGCGCTTTCAACCCGAACAGATTGTTCAGGCCGCGTCCGGAGCCGATGGGGGAGCCCCACGGCATCAGCACCTGGCAACCCGCGTCCACCAGCCTGCCCGCCACGACGAGATCCTCGGTCGTGTAGGGAAACACTTCGAAACCCTCCGCCGTGAGAATGCGTGCCGCTTCGACGAGCGCGAAAACATCCGGCTGAAGCGTGTCGTCCTCGCCGATGACTTCGAGCTTCAGCCACTTCGTGCCGAACACTTCGCGCGCCATGTGTGCGGTCGTCACCGCTTCTTTCACCGAGCGGCATCCCGCCGTGTTCGGCAGTACGCGGATCCCCAGTTCGCGAATGATCGACCAGAACGCCTGCCCGGCGCGATCCGCCCCCGACTCCCGCCGCAGCGATACCGTCGCGACTTCCGCGCCGGAAGCCCGAATGGCCTGCGACAGGACGGCCGGTGATGGGAACCGTGCCGTCCCGACCATCAATCGCGAGCTCAGCTCGACTCCGTAGAAGCGCCTCATTCAACCTCCTTGCATCGGAGCGAGCACTTCGACGCGGTCGCCTTCCGACAATGCGATCTCGCCGCGTGCGGACGATGCGACGAACTCCCCATTGAGCGCCGTTGCGACCACAGCTGCGCCAAAGCCGAGCTGCTCGAGAGCACGCGCCAGGGACGCAGCGGACGGCACTTCATGCGCGTCGCCGTTCACGATGATCTTCATCCATCACCTCCGGAAACCGGGCATCTCGCAGCAGCACGTCCGCAGCCATGCGGGCCAGTGCGGGCGCGAGCAGAAAACCGTGTCGGAAGAAACCATTCACATGCAGAACGCCGTCGCGCCAGCGAAGGCGCGGAAGGTTGTCGAGGAACGCAGGGCGCACGCCTGCGCCGATCTCCACCACCTCCGCCTCACCAAACATCGGGTTCAGCGCGTAGACGGCACTGAGCAGCTCGAGCACTGAGCGAACGGAAACGCGGCGAGGGTCGTCGCTCTCCAGCATCGTTGCGCCGACCATGAACAGGCCGTCGGCGCGGGGCACGACGTAGATGGGCAGACGAGCGTGAAGCACGCGCACGGGCCGACTGAGCGACAGTTCGTGGATTCGCAGCACGACCATCTCACCCTTCACGCCGCGAAGATCGGCCAGCGCTTCACGAGCCGCCAGGCCCGTGCAATTCACGACCGTGCGGCCCGCCGACCGCATCTCGCGGATGAGCTCCGATGTCACGTCGACACCGAACCGCACTCGCGCGCCAAGGCGGCCGGCGAGCGCGGCAAGCGCCGCGCGAGGGTCGAGATGCGCTTCCGTGGGGAAGTAGAGCGCCTGACTGAAGCGTGCGGCGAGATCCGGCTCCAGCTCGGCGATCCGCTCCCGGCCCACTCGCTCGAATCGCTCCGTGCGCGCGGCGAACTCGTTCAGTTCCGCCACATCACGCCCGTGTGCGAGCACGAGTGTGCCGTTGCGCACGGTGCCCGGAAACTTATCGACCCACCACCCGATCGCCTCCTGCCCCAGCCGGGCGACGAGCGGCTCGGCGCTTTCCCGCTCGCACCAGGGCGCGAGCATGCCGCCCGCCTGCCACGAGCACGCGGCCGAGCGCTCCGCCGCGGCCTCGCCCTGCAGCGGGCTCGCGGCGGAACGCTCCACGGCGGCCACGCCCCGCAGCGGGCTCGCGGACGCCACGCCCAGCGAAGCGCTACGCTCGAGCACGTCGACCTCGACGCCGCGCTCCGCCAGCTCCACCGCGCACGTGAGTCCCGCGACTCCAGCGCCGATGACGGTGACATTCATGCGCGCTGGCTCACCGGCGCGGGCACGTAGATCTCGCCGCTCTCCTTGAACTTCTCCGACATTTCCCGCATTCCCTGCTCACGCGCCTCCGCGCGCACTTCGTGCGAGATGCGCATCGAGCAGAACTTGGGGCCGCACATCGAGCAGAAATGCGCGGTCTTGTGCGCATCCTTCGGCAGGGTCTGGTCGTGGAACGAGCGTGCCGTGTCCGGGTCGAGCGACAGGTTGAACTGGTCTTCCCAGCGAAAATCGAATCGCGCTCGCGACACGGCGTCGTCGCGGTCGCGCGCCGCCGGGTGCCCTTTCGCAAGATCGGCGGCGTGCGCGGCGATCTTGTACGTGATGACGCCGGTCTTCACGTCATTGCGATCCGGCAGGCCCAGATGCTCCTTCGGCGTGACATAGCAGAGCATCGCCGTGCCGAACCAGCCGATCATCGCCGCACCGATGGCGGACGTGATGTGGTCGTAACCCGGCGCGATATCGGTGGTGAGAGGCCCGAGCGTGTAGAACGGCGCTTCCGCGCAGTGCTCGAGCTGCTTCTCCATGTTCTCCTTGATCTTGTGCATCGGGACGTGGCCCGGACCTTCGATCATCACCTGGCAGTCCTTCTTCCACGCCACCCGCGTCAGTTCGCCCAGCGTCTCGAGCTCCGCGAACTGCGCAGCGTCGTTCGCGTCGGCGATCGAACCTGGACGCAGACCATCGCCGAGCGAAAAGCTCACGTCGTAGGCGCGACAGATGTCGCAGATCTCATCGAAGTGCTCGTAGAGAAAGCTTTCGCGATGATGCGCGAGGCACCACTTCGCCATGATCGACCCGCCGCGCGAAACGATTCCCGTGACGCGCGACGCGGTCAGCGGAATGTAGTGCAGGCGGACGCCCGCATGAATGGTGAAGTAGTCGACACCCTGCTCCGCCTGCTCGATGAGCGTGTCGCGGAACACTTCCCAGCTCAGGTTTTCCGCGATGCCGTCGACTTTCTCCAGCGCCTGATAGATCGGCACGGTGCCGATCGGCACCGGCGCATTGCGCAGGATCCACTCGCGAATCTCGTGGATGTTCTTGCCGGTGGAGAGATCCATGACGGTGTCCGCGCCCCAGCGGATCGCCCACACCATCTTGTCGACCTCCTCCTCCATCGAGGAGGAGACCGCCGAGTTGCCGATGTTCGCGTTGATCTTCACGAGGAAGTTGCGGCCGATGATCATCGGCTCGGACTCGGCGTGATTGATGTTCGCCGGAATGATCGCGCGACCCGCGGCGATCTGCGCACGCACGAACTCCGGCGTGACGAACTCGGGAATCTCAGCGCCCCAGGACTGGCCGTCACGCCCTGCGGTTTCGGCGCGACGCTGCCGCCCCACATTTTCGCGGATCGCGACGAACTCCATCTCGGGCGTGATGATCCCGGCTCGCGCATAGGCCAGTTGCGTGACGGCCTTGCCGGCCCGCGCGCGGACGGCAACGCCCTGCCGCTCGGTGTCGCCACGGGCCTCGATCCACGGCTTCCGCGTGCGCGGCAGGCCCTTGGCGATGTCGATCTTCACCGCCGGATCGGTGTAGGGGCCCGAAGAGTCATAAACCGCAATGCCGGGCTCGCAAGCGCTCGGATGCACGGCGATGTGCCTCATCGGCACGCGGATGTCGGGGTGGACTTCCCCGGCCACATAGATCTTGCGAGACGACGGCAGCGGCTCGGTCGTCACCCGAAGCGGAACGGCGGCATTCATTGACCCTCCAGAGGCCCCACGCGGGGACGCCATGAAAGATCCGGGAAATGCTTTTGGGGGGAAGGTGGGGCCGACCGATCGTGCGGAGAAAGCCCCCGGCACGGCGCGCCCTTTACGAACTTTCCTACGCCAGCATTAACTGGATCAGGTTCGAAGGGTCGCCATGCCGCGCTTGCGCGCCTCAATGGCCTCTCAGCCCCTTAGCGGGGCTCCCCTAGTTTTATTGGAGAAAATCGCCTGCGGCGATTTTCTCGGAACATCAGCTTCGTTGCCGGCGGCAAAAAGCGTGGTTTTTGCCGCCTGGGATATCGCGTAGCCACGCCCGTGCGTTCAGCTCTGCGAATCACCCGGCCGGAAATTAGCTGCAACTCATGCGGCAGGTCAAGAGATCTCAGGTGGCCGACTTCTTCTCGGCTTTGAGATCTTTGAGATCGGCCTGCATCCGCTTGTAGTCCACTTTCTGGATCTTGAGGATCAGGCAGCGCTCGCCACGCACTCGAATGGAGTCGAAGCCGCTCGCCACCACGTTCGGGAAGCGCTCCGTCACGCCGATGCCGACGCCCGCGAAGGGTAGATTCATGCACGGCGGCGCGACGGTGAGCAGGTACGCGTCGTTGACGTTCGTGCGGACGACGATGTGTTCGTTATCCACCGGCGTCCAACCGTCGGAACGGGTGTAGCGGTTGTACTGGGAGACCGTCTCCCCCAGGTACGGCTGATAGCGCGCTAGCGCTTCCTTCTGCTTTTGCTCGGCCTGCCGCGCGCTCGCGCAGGCGGTGAGCAACGTCACGGCCAACACACTCATAAAAACAGTCATGGCTTTCATGATGGCACCCGCAAATCAGGAGATATCTGAGCGGTATTGACTCACGCGGAGGGGTTCCGGTTCCACCCACCGTAGCCTGCGGCTAACCCTTACGAAGGCGAGGCCGAAGGTGAGAGCCAGTGCGGATGCCGTCATGAACAGCCGCAAGCCCTGCAAATAGCAGGTATTCGCGGCACAGAGGTGGTTGTCCTGTACAATCGCCGGCCCCCCTGTTTCCCCGAGACTCCCCTACGTGACCGTTGAATCCCAGGCGCCCAGCTTTCGCGAGCTCGGGCTGAGCGAGCCTGTTCTGCAGGCTTTGGCCGCCGTTGGCTATGAATCCCCTTCGCCCATCCAGGCGCAAACCATCCCCGTCCTGCTGGGTGGAGCCGACGTACTCGGGCAGGCCCAGACGGGCACCGGCAAGACCGCGGCCTTCGCGCTGCCCGTGCTCCAGCAGATCGATCTCAAGCTCATGGCCGCGCAGGCGCTGGTGCTCGTGCCAACGCGCGAGCTCGCGATCCAGGTGTCGGAAGCATTCGCCAAGTACGCCTCGCACCTGAAGGGCTTCCACGTGCTGCCGATCTACGGCGGCCAGAGCTACACGCCGCAGTTGAAGGGCCTGAAGCGCGGCGCGCACGTCATCGTCGGCACGCCCGGCCGGGTGATGGATCACATCAAGAGCAAGGTCCTCAATCTGTCGAGCTTGCGCCATCTCGTGCTCGATGAGGGCGACGAGATGCTGCAGATGGGCTTCGTCGACGACATCGAGTGGATCCTGGAGCAGACGCCGCCCGAGCGGCAGATCGCCCTCTTCTCCGCCACGATGCCCGCCGCGATCCGGCGCATCGCGCAGAAGCACATGCGCGACCCGCAGCACATCACCATTCAGAACAAGGCGAGCACGACGCCGAAGATCCGCCAGCGTTGCTGGATGGTCAGCGGCATGCACAAGCTCGACGCGCTCACGCGCGTGCTCGAAGTGGAACGCTTCGACGCCATGCTCGTCTTCGTGCGCACCAAGCTCGAAACCACGGATCTCGCGGAACGCCTCGAAGCGCGCGGCTTCAGCGCCGCCGCGCTGAACGGCGACATTCCGCAGCAGCAGCGCGAGCGCACGATCACGCGCCTCAAGAACGGCCAGCTCGACATCGTCGTCGCGACGGACGTTGCCGCGCGCGGTCTCGACGTCGAGCGTATCTCGCACGTCGTGAACTACGACATTCCGTACGACTCCGAGACGTACGTTCACCGCATCGGCCGCACGGGCCGCGCGGGCCGCAGCGGCGAAGCGATCCTGTTCGTCTCGCCGCGCGAACGGAACATGCTGCGGATCATCGAGCGCGTCACGAACCAGCGCATCGAGCCGATGACGCTCCCGACCGTCAGTGACGTGAACGAGCAGCGCGTGCTCAAGTTCAGGGAACGCATCACCGCCGCCCTGCAAACCGACGAGGCTCGCGCGTTCCGCCCGCTCCTCGAAAAGATGGAGAACGAGCAGAACGTCCCCGCGATCGAAATCGCCGCGGCGCTGGCCGCGCTTCTGCAGGGCAAGGCTCCATTCCTGCTGCCGCCGAAGGCGGAAGCCGCGCACGCGGATGCGGGAGCCCGGAAGTCCTGGACGCCCGAGCCCCGCGCCGCGCGCGAAGAAGCTCCGGCGGCGCAAGCGGCCGGCGAGGAGCGCCCCGCCCAAGAACGACGCGAAAAGCGTGGTCCCGAGGGCGGCCCGCCAACGGAAACCTATCGCATCGAGGTCGGTCACACGCACGGCGTGCTGCCGGGGAACATCGTGGGCGCCATCGCCAACGAAGCGGGCCTCGACGGCAAGTTCATCGGACATATCGACATCCGCGAAGACCACAGCTTCGTCGACCTGCCCGAAGGCATGCCGAAGGAGATCTTCCGCGAGCTCAAGAAAGTGCGCATCCGGGGCACCGAGCTGCGCATCACCCACGTGGAGTCGAAGCCTCCGCGCGCCGAAGCCGAAGGCCGGCCCGCGCGGCGCCCCCGGCCCGTCGGCAGCGGCCGGCCCGAGCACCCCCAGCACAAAGGCTCGGCTCGCCATACGGGCGGTCGCAGAACCTAGACTTGGCGTTTTCGCCGCCCCGGAGAGAGGCCCATGTCATCGACCGCCGCGCCGCGCAAGTTCCGCCGTATCGCCACCGAGGAGGCGTTCTCGGTTCCTGAAATAGCGGACGGGCTGCGCGAGGTCGCACGGTCGCCGGGGAACAGCCTCGACCTGCTGCTGGTGAAGCAGATCTACGATGCCGCCGGCGACACGCCCCGCGCGCGGCTGCGCTCGCTGCTCCTCGACCTCGAGCAGCAGCGCCTGCGGGACATGGACGACAACGGCGTGGACGTTCAGCTGCTGCTGCTCACCGCCCCCGGCGTGCAGATGTTCGATGCGGACACCGCCACCGACCTCGCCACCGTCGCGAACGATCGCCTCGCCGAGCTGATCGCGCGCCACCCCACCCGCTTCGCGGGCCTTGCGAGCTTCGCGCCGCATTCCCCGAAGCGCGCCGCGAAAGAGATGGAACGCGCCATCCGGCAGCTGAAACTGAATGGCTTCGTCGTCAACTCGCACACCAACGGCGAGTATCTCGACGACACGAAGTTCTGGCCCGCGCTCGAAGCCGCGGAGGCGCTGGATGGCTGCATCTACATCCACCCGCGCGCGCCGGCCGAAGGCCTTGCGGCGCCTTTTCGCTACTACGGCATGGACAGCGCGATGTGGGCCTACGGCGTGGAAACCGCCACGCATGCGGTACGCATGATCCTCGGCGGTGTGTTCGATCGCTTCCCGAAGCTGAAGATCTGCCTCGGCCACATGGGCGAAGGCGTGCACTTCTGGCTCTGGCGCATCGACTACATGAGTGCTCGCGCGCAGGCGGAAGGGCGTGCCCCCAAACTGCGGTTGAAGCCCAGCGAATACTTCAAGCGCAACTTCGTCATCACGACGAGCGGCCAGGAGTCGCATCTTGCGCTGGATTTCTCGATCAAGGCGCTCGGCGCGGACAACGTGATGTGGGCGATCGACTACCCGTATCAGCCTTCGGCGCCCGCCGTCGCCTTCATGGATTCAGCGCCGATCTCGGACGCGGACAAAGCGAAGATCTACCACCAGAACGCCGAGCGGATCTTCCACATCAAGTGACGTGAGACCCGGACGAGGCCATCACGACGAGGCGCGCGCGCAGGCCAGGGTTGTTGTCGGCGAGCTCGAGCACGCCGCCATGCAGCCTGGCCACCGCATCCACAACGCTGAGACCGAGGCCCACGCCCGGCGTACCGCGGCTCGCGTCGCCTCGGTAGAAGCGCTCCACGAGCTTCGGCTTCTCGCTATCGATGACGCCTGGACCGTCGTCCGACACCGCGATCTCGACGGCATCGCCTTCACCGCTGAGCGCGTTCACCGAGACCGAGCCGCCCGGCGGCACGTATTTGAGCGCGTTGTCGATGAGGTTACTCACCGCCTGCATGAGCAGCACAGGGTCACCTGAAGTCAGCGCGGGCCCGCTGCCGCCGTAAGTGAGACTCACGCCTTTGATCTCCGCCGCGGGCAGATAGAACTCCACCGCGTCCGCGGCGACCTTGGCCGCGTCGAGCGGCACGAAGCCGGAACGGCGCATGCCCGAATCGATCTGCGCCAGCCGCAGCAGCGCGTTGAAGATCGCGATCACGCGATCCACGTCAGCCAGCGCGGCGTCGATCTCGGCGAACGTCTCGCCCGGCGCCGGACGGGTCAGGGACAACTCCTCCAGCCGCGAACGCAGCTCGGCGAGCGGTGTACGCAGATCGTGCGCAATGGAGTTCGAGACGTTCCGCACGCCGTTGATGAGGTGCTCGATCTGCTCGAGCATGCCGTTGATCGTCTGAGAAAGCGTGTCGAGCTCGTCCCCGCTACGACTCGTTTCGAGCCGATGACCGAGACGCCCCTGCATGATCGCCGCGACGGTGTCCTGAATGCCCTGGATGCGCATCATCAGCATGCGCCGGATGAGGAGCCCGCCCAGCACGCCCACGATCGACAGCACCGCCACCGCGCCCGCGAGGCCATACCAGAAGTCCTGCTCGACCGGCGCATAACGCGCGGTGTCTCGCCCGACGAGCAGGTTGTAGCCCCCGCCGAGCCGCACGTGCACGACGACCGCGCGCGTCGGCTTGCCCTGTAGGGGGACCTGAACGGTGTAGGTGCCCGCCAAAGGCGGGATGTCCCGCGGCCATCCCGCCAGGTTGCCCGCGAGCGGATGCAATGCCGTATCCGTCAGGAGCAGGATTCGCTCGCCCGGAATCTGCAGCCCCACGCGCTCATCGATAAACGACTTCAGACCTTCCGGGCCGCTGCGCTTGAAAACCTCGCTGAGCCGCTGCGCATCGGCGCTCAGAATCTCCGACCGCCCCTGCTCGACCGTTTTTTGCCACGCGTACCAGAGCGGCACGGCGAACAGCACCAGCGCCACCACGCCGAACACGACGTAGCCAAAGGCGAGAACCGCAGCGGAGGAGCGAAACAACCGCTTCATGGCGCGCTAATCGTGTGAGGTGATCATGTAGCCGGCGTTGCGCACGGTGCGCAGGAGCGGCCTTTCGGGCGACACGTCGATCTTCTGGCGAAGCTTGCTCACGTGGACATCCACAACGTTGGTCTGCGGATCGAAATGATATTCCCAGACGTTCTCGAGGAGCATCGTACGCGTGACCACCTGATCCGCGTGGCGCATCAGGTATTCGAGCAGCTTGAACTCGCGCGGCTGCAGGACGATGGAGCGGGCGCCCCGCTGCACCTTCCGCGACAGCAGATCCATGCGCAGGTTGTCGACCTCGAGCTGCCGGTCGCTGGCGCCCTTCGCGTCCTGGCCGCGGCGGCTCAACGCATCGAGCCGGGCCAGCAATTCGCCGAACGCGAACGGCTTCGTGAGGTAATCATCGCCACCGGCGTTCAGGCCGCGAATGCGCTCGTCGACATCCGACAGCGCGCTCAGGATCAGGATGGGCGTACGATTGCCCGACCGGCGCAGCGCCTCGATGATGCCGAGCCCGTCGATCTGCCCGGGGAGCATCCGATCCATGATGATCACGTCGTAGGGCTCGCTCGCCGCCATGAACAGCCCGTCCCGCCCGTTGCCGGCGTGATCGACCGCATGGCCGGCTTCATGGAGCCCCTTGGTGACGAAGCGTGTAACCCGCTCGTTGTCCTCGACGAGCAGCAGCTTCATGCGGCCTTCTCGAGCACGGCGGGCAGGTGCAGCTGCTCTTCCGGGCGATGCTTACGGAAGCGCGCGCTCAGCCGATCCAGATACAGATAGACCACAGGGGTGGTGAACAAGGTCAGTGCCTGGCTCAGAATCAACCCGCCCACCATCGTATATCCGAGCGGCTGACGCAACTCCGACCCGGTTCCGGTGCCCAGCATCAGCGGCAGCGCACCCAGCAGGGCCGACATGGTGGTCATCATGATGGGCCGGAAGCGCAGCAGGCAGGCCTTCTTGATGGAGGCCTCCGGCGAGAGCTTCTCGACCCGCTCCGCATGGATGGCGAAGTCCACCATCATGATGCCGTTCTTCTTCACGATGCCGATCAGCAGGATGATGCCGATCAGCGCGATCACGGACAGGTCGAAGTGCGCCCCCCACAGCATGAGCAGCGCGCCCACGCCGGCCGAGGGCAGCGTCGAAAGAATCGTCAGCGGGTGAATGTAGCTCTCATAGAGCATGCCCAGGATGATGTAGACGACCACCAGCGCGCCAAGAATGAGCAGCGGCTCGCTCTTCAGCGACGACTGGAACGCCTGCGCCGTTCCCTGGAACGTGGTGTTCACCGTTGCCGGCATGCCCATCTCCTGCGACACGCGGTTGATGGCATCGACGGCCTCGCCGAGTGCCACACCCGGTGCGAGGTTGAACGACAAAGTCACGGCCGGAAACTGGCTCTGGTGATTGATCGACAGATACGTCACGTGCTGCGTATCGAACTTGGCGAACGTCGAAAGCGGCACCTGCTGCCCCGTGACCGGCGACTTCACATAGAGCTTTTCGAGCGTGTGCGGATCCGCCTGCAACTCCGGCGTCACCTCGAGGATGATGTGATAGCTGTTGAGCTGCGTGAAGTACTGCGCCACCTGGCGCTGCCCGAACGCGTCGTACAGCGTGGCATCGATCACCTGCGGCTGAATGCCGAAGCGCGCCGCCTGGTCGCGATCGATGTCGATCGAGAGTTGCGTGCTGCTCGTCTGCGCATCCGTATTGACGTCCCGCAGTTCCGGAAGCGGCTTGAGTTTTTCCAGCAGGCGCGGCGCCCAGATATTCAGCTCGTCGAGGTTCGGGTCCTGCAACGTGTACTGGTACTGCGTGCGCGTTGTCCGGCCACCGAGGTTGATGTCCTGCACGGGCTGCAGGAACAGGTTCGCGCCATCGACCTTCGCGAACTGCCGCCGGAGCCGGCCAATGATCTCCTCCGCGCTCGACTTGCGCTCGGAACGGGGCTTCAGGCCGATGACCGCGAACGAGTTGTTCAGCGGCCGCTGGCCGCCGACGAAGGCGCCCCACCCGGCCACGTCCGGATCCTTCGCGATCACATCGGTGAGCCGGTGATGGAGCTGCACCATCTTCGTGAACGAAACGTCCTGCGCGGCATCGGAAATGCCGCTGATGATGCCCGTGTCCTGCTGCGGGAAGAATCCCTTCGGGATGAGGACGTAGAGCGTGGCGCTCGCCGCCACCGTGCCGATGAACACGAGCAGCGTCGTCTTCTGGTGCGCCAGCACGAAGTCGAGCCCGTGCTCGTAGCCTTTCAGCAACCGCTCGAACGCGCGCTCGACCATGAGATACGAACGGCCGTGCTTCACGTCCCGCTCGTTCTTGAGGAACAGCGCGCAGAGCATCGGCGAGAGCGTCAGCGAAACGAAGGCCGACACCGCGATCGTCACGGTCACGGTGACCGCGAACTCGCGGAACAGCCGGCCGATGATGCCGCCCATGAGCAGCAGCGGGATGAACACCGCCACCAGCGAGATGCTGATGGAGAGAATAGTGAAGCCGATCTCGCCGGCCCCTTTGAGCGCCGCCTGCAACGGCGGCATGCCGGCTTCGATGTGCCGATAGATGTTCTCCAGCATCACGATCGCATCGTCGACCACGAAACCGACCGCGATGGTCAGCGCCATCAGCGAAAGATTGTCGAGGCTGTAGCCCAGCAGGTACATGACGCCTGTCGTGCCCATCAGTGACAGCGGCACAGTGAGCGCCGGAATGATCGTGGCCCACGTGTTCCGCAGGAACACGAAGATCACCAGCACCACGAGCGCAACAGAGATCAGCAGCGTCACCTCGACTTCATGCACCGACGCCCGAATGGTCTGCGTCCGGTCGACGATGCGATCCACCTTGATCGACGGCGGAACGGAGCGCAGAACGCCCGGCAACAGGTCGTCGACCGCCTTCACCGCGTCGATGATATTCGCGCCCGGCTGCTTCAGGATCTGCAGCATGATGCCCGGCCGGCCGTTCTGCCAGGCGGCGAGCTGCGTGTTCTCGGCGGCGTCCACCGCCACGCCGATGTCGCGGATACGCACGGGAGCGCCATTGCGGTACGCGACGATCACGTCGTTCCAGGGCGCGGCCTTGGTCAGCTGATCGTTGTCGTAGATCGGGAAGTTGTGCTCGGGCCCGTTGATCGAGCCCTTCGGATCGTTGACGCTCGCTTCGGCGATGACGCCGGCGATGTCCTCCATCTGGATGCCGAGCGCCGCGATCTTGGCGGGGTCCACCTGCACGCGTACCGCGGGCTTCTGCTGGCCGCCGATGTTGACCTGCGAGATCCCGCTGATGCGCGAGACCTGCTGCGCGATCTGGTTTTCCGCGATGTCGTCGACCTGCGTGATCGGCAACTCGTCCGAATGCACGGCGAGGATCAGGATCGGCGAATCCGCCGGGTTCACCTTCTTGTAGTTCGGCGGCGCCGGCAGATTGTGCGGCAGCTTGCCACCGGCCGCATCGATGGCGGCCTGCACGTCCTGCGCGGCGGCGTCGATATTCCGGTCGAGATCGAACTGCAACGTGATCTGCGTCGTGCCGAGCGTGCTCGTGGACGTCATCTGAGTGACGCCCGGGATCGCGCCGAACTGGTTCTCCAGCGGTGTCGCCACCGCGGAGGCCATCGTCTCCGGGTTCGCGCCTGGAAGCTGCGTAGTGATCTGGATCGTGGGGAAGTCGATCTGCGGCAGCGGCGCCACCGGCAGCAACGGAAACGCGACGATGCCGATGAGCAGCACGCCCGCCATCAGCAGCGACGTCGCGATGGGCCGAAGAATGAACGGAGTCGAGAGGCTCATGGCGTGGCGCGCGCGAACTCACTGGCCTGCGCGACAGCGCCGGAGTTCGTCGCCACCTTCACGTGCGTTCCGCCCTCGAGCCGGAACTGGTTGCTGGTCACGACGCGCTCGCCGTCCCGCAAGCCGGAGCGAATCACCGCGACGTCGCCGGTCTCACCCTCGGTCTTCAGTTTGCGCACTTCCACGGTCGAATCCGGCTTCACCACGTACGCAAACGGCCCGTCGGCGCCGCGCTGCAGGGCCGCCGATGGAATCGTGAGTGCGCCCTGCTCCATGCGCACGAGCACGCGCGCGTTCACGAACTCGCCGGGCCACAGCTTGCGAGTCGCGTTCGGGAAGGTCGCCTTGAGTTTTGCCGTGCCGGACGTCGGGTCGATCTGGTTGTCGATGAGAGCGAGCGTGCCGCGATCGAGCTCGGTCTTGCCGTCGCGCGACAGGGCGACCACCTGCACCTTGCCCGCCGCCAGCGCGCCGCTGACCTCGCTCAGCGCGTCCTCGGGCAACGTGAAGACCACGGAGATCGGTTGAATCTGCGTGACGACGACGATGCCGCCGGCATCCGCCGCATGCACGATGTTGCCCGGATCGACGAGCCGGATGCCCGTGTTCCCGTCGATCGGCGAGGTGATGCTCGTATAGGTCAACTGCGTCTTCGCGCTCTCGGCCGCGGCCGCATCGGCCTGGATCTGCGCTTCGAGCTGCGTCACGAGCGACTTCTGCGTATCGATCTGCTGACGGCTCGCCAGATGATCCGGCTCCAGGCTCAGATATCGCTCGAGATCGCGCTTCGCATTGGCGAGCGTCGCGACGTCTTTCTCCCGCGTGGCGCTCGCCTGATCGAAAGCCGCCTGAAAGGGCCGTGGGTCGATGCGGGCGAGCACCTCGCCTTTGTGCACGAGTTGCCCTTCGGTGAACGCAACGCTTTCGAGCTGCCCGTCCACACGAGATGTGATTCGCGCCGTGTAGAAAGCCTGCGCCGTGCCCAGGCCATTGAGATACACCGGCACATCACTGCGCCGCGCGATCGCGGATTCGACGACGACGCCGGCGCCGCCGCCCTTGCCTTCCTTGCCGTGCGCGGGCGCGGCTTCCGCCGGCGAGCCGCGCACCAGATGCCATCCCAGCGCCACGAGGCTGAACGACGCAACGGCCAGCAAGGCCCACCGGCTCTTGCCGTTTGAAGAGAGAAACTGATTGATGCTCATGGGAGGCTCCCGATGCCCGCGCAACGCCTGCGGCGGGACAGTGCGGGCCAGCCTAGCGGCCGGCGCTTCCACGCCGGGTTGGCGGGAGATTAAATTCCGTTAATCTCCACGGATGTCGTCCACCTCCACGCCGCCCCCGCAAGGCTACGTCCTTGATTCCAGCTACCCGGATACCTTTTTCCAGGAGCTTTCACCCGCCTGGCTGAGCTACGTGAGCGCCGTGAGCGGCGCGCGCGCGAAGCCGCTGGATTCGGCTTTCACTTATCTCGAGCTGGGGGCGGGGCTTGCGCACTCCACGGTCGTGAATGCCGGCGCGTTTCCGCGCGGCGAGTTTCACGCGTGCGACTTCAACCCGGAGCACGTCGAAGGCGGCCGCCGGTATGCGAGCGCGCTCGACGTTCGGAACATCGAGATTCACGAGGCATCGTTCGAGCGGCTGCTGGAGAAAAAGCTGCCGCCCTTCGACTTCATCGTGCTCCACGGCGTGTACAGCTGGGTGGGTGCGGAGTCGCGCGCGGCGATTCGACGCATCATCAACGAGAAACTTGCGAGCGGCGGGCTCGTCTACGTCAGCTACAACTGCATGCCCGGATGGGCGAGCGAGCTGCCGGTACGTCGCCTGCTCGTGGAGCTTGCGTCGGCGGCGCGCGGCGATTCCTCCGAGAAGATGCGTCGGGCGGTCGAGTTGCTCGCGCAGATGCGCGGCCTGCGTTACTTCGAAGCGAATCCGGAAGCCGCGCGCGCCATCGAGTCCTACGCGCGCGTGCCGCCGAACTATCTGGCGCATGAGTTCTTCAACGAGACCTGGCAGCCGTTCTACTCGGCCGACGTGATCGATGAACTGGCGCAGGCCGGCGCGAGCTATCTCGGCAGCGCGACGCTGACGGACAATCACCCGACGCTGCTCGTCGAAGAATCCGCGACCGACTCGCTGAAGAACCTCACGTCACCGCGCCAGCAACATCTCGCGCTGGATTTCGCGACGAACAGACGGTTCCGGCGCGACGTCTTCATTCGCAGCGACACCGCACGATCGCCAGAGGAAGCGGCGAGAGCGATCAATGATGCCGTGATCGGCAGCGTCAGCGATCCCCGGCAGCTGCCCACACGGATCAAGGTGCCGCGCGGGCACATCAGCTTCCAGCCGGATTTCATCGAGTCGCTGAAGGGCCTGCTGCGTCACGGCTCCGTCACGTTCGCAGACGCGGTGGCCACGCTCAGCGGCAAGAGCCGGAACACCGCGGAGATCGCTCGCAACCTTGCATTCCTGGTCGCTGGCGGCGCTTTGATGCCCTTTGCGCGCGTCTACCGCTACGACCAGCCGAGCGAGGTGCGCAAGCCGGCAAACGCGCTGGTCGAGCGCAGCCTCCGCTGCATCATCGAACAGCGTGCGGCGCGCGCGATTCCGAGCGAGTTGCTGGGTAACGGGATCCTCGTAAAACCGTCCGAAGCGCTGGCGATCATCGAATTGCTATCGGGTTCGCGGCCAGGCCCCTCGCCGGTCGAGCAGCACGTCGCGACAACGCTGCTGCCGAACCTCGCAAGACTGAAACTCGTCGACTGATCCGCCGCGCCGCTCCCTCTCACGGTGGAGTGGCATAGGCGCGAATCCCAGCGACAATGGCGCGCTTATGCTTCGCTTTCTCGCTCCCGCCCTGTTCGTGGTCATCTGGTCTTCGGGCTTCATCGTCGCCAAGGCGGTGTCGCCCCATGCGGACCTGCAACTCTTTATCTTCGTGCGGCTCGCGCTCACCTCCATCGTGATGGGGTTGGCTGCGCTCGCGGCCCAGGCCGCCTGGCCTCGCGGCAAGCACTTTGGCACGCACATTCTCGCGGGCGTGCTGATGCAAGGCGTGTATCTGTGCGCGAGCTACTGGGCCGTCACTCGCGGCATGGCCGCGGGGGTCATGGCATTGCTCGGCGCGCTTCAGCCAGTGTTCACCGCGCTGTATCTCGCCGCGCTCGGCACCAAACTCGGCACACGCACTTGGACGGGATTGTTCATCGGCTTCGCCGGCGTGGCACTCGTGCTCGCGCCGAAACTGACAAGCACTGGTGCGGGCTCTCTCACCGCGCTGACGGTCGCATCAGCGCTGTTGAGCGTCGTCGCCGTAACCGCGGGCGCACTAGTGCAAAAGCGCCTTTCGGCAACCGATATTCGGGCGGCCGCAAGCGTGCAGAATCTCGGCGGTGCCGCGGTGGCGATCGTCGTGACGGCGCTCGTCAGCACCGGTCAGTGGGATGACACACCGATTCTGTGGGTCGGCCTCGTGTGGGCGGTGATCGTGCCGTCCGTCATCGGCACGACGCTCCTGATGTGGATGTTGCGACATGGCGAAGCGGCGAAAGTCACCGCGCTCATCCTGCTGGCGCCGCCGCTCGCGGCCGTCCAGGCGTATTTCTTCTTTCACGAAACGCTGATGCCGCTCCAGTTCATCGGGTTCGCGATGGCGCTGGGCGGCGTGCTGCTCACCCGCTCGCGCACGGCGGGCTGATCGATGCCCAGCCGCTGGGCTGAAACGACCACCTGAGTGCGATTGTCGGCGCCGAACTTCTCCATGATGGCGCGCATGTGCGCTTTCACGGTCGCCTCGGTCACACCCAGCCGAACGCCGATCTGCTTGTTGGACAGGCCCGCGCACAGCATGTGAAGCACGCGCAGCTGCTGCGGCGTGAGCCGCGGTACCGCGACTTCCGAATCGGCCTCCGCCGGCACCCAGACCTCGCCGGCCCGCACGGCGCGCATCGCCTCCATCACCTTCGCGGCCGACGCGGACTTCGGCACGAATGCCGACGCCCCGTGCGCGATGACGCGCGCCGCGACCCCGGGCCCGTGCCGCCCCGAGACCACGACCACCGGAACACCGGGATGGGCTGCACACGCCTGCTCCACCGCACCGAAGCCCGGGGCGTCGGACAGATCCAGATCGAGCAGCACGAGGTCGATTGGCATGCCTGGCATGTTATCGCTACCAGCAACGGGCTGTCGAGCTAGCCGTCGAGGAGACTCGCCTGTTGCCGCTGCAGATATCGCCTGACGGCGGCATCGCGCTCGAGCCCGATCGCCACGTCATACGCCTGGCGCGCTCCGGCCCGGTCCCCCGTGCGCCTCAGAAACTCGGCCCGCGCGGCCCAATAGGGTTGGTATTGCGTGAGGCGCGGATCGGTGGCGAGCCCGTCCAGTACCGCGAGGGCCGCCCCCGCGCCCTCCACTTCGGCCAGGGCAAGCGCGCGATTGATGCCGACGACCGGCGAACCCGAGAGCGCTAGCAGCGCGTCGTACAGCGTGAGCACATCTACCCAGTTGGCGTTGCCCGTGAGGCGTCGATGCACGTGTGCCGACTGCAGCGCCGCTTCCAGCTGAAATCGGCCCAGCCGTTGCTGCGCGCCCGCTCGCAACAGAAGCGCTTCGGCCGCATCGATGGTGGCGAGATCCCACAGCGCCGTGTCCTGCTCCGCGAGCGGCACATAGTCTCCCCGCGCACTGCGCCGTGCCGGCCGGCGAGCTTCGGCATGCAGCATGAGCGCCAGCAGCCCCAGAGCCTCCGGCTCGTCAGGCATCAGCTCGGTGACGATGCGACCGAGAAACAGCGCTTCGCCCGCAAGCTCACGTCGGGCCGCGTCCGCCCCGGCGGGGTCGGCCCACCCTTCCGCGTACGCGGCGTAGATCGCGTCGAGCACGCTATCCAGCCGCGCCGGAAGCTCCTCCCGCTCGGGCACCCGGAACGGAATGCCAGCCTGCCGGATCTTGTTCTTCGCGCGTACCAGCCGCTGCCCCATCGTGGCGGGCGACATGAGGAAGGCGGACGCGATCATCCCCGCGTCGAGCCCGAGCACCACCTGAAGCATTAGCGGCGCGCGAATACCCGCCTCCATCGCCGGATGCGCGCAGGCGAACAGGAGGGCGAGCCGTTGGTCGGGGATCACCTCTTTCTCCGCCGCGAGATCGAGTTGCTCCGCGAGTCGCTGAAGCTCCGGCGCGGCCAGCTCGGTCGTGCGCCGATGGCGCGCGCGGTCGATCAGCTTTCTTCGGGCAACGGTAAGCAGCCACGCCTCGGGATTCGCCGGGCAGCCCTTCACGGGCCACTCCGCCAGCGCGCTCGCGAAGGCTTCGGACAAAGCGTCCTCGGCACCCGCCACGTCACGTGTGCGGGCGGCAAGAAAGGCGACGAGCTTGCCGTAGCTACGACGCGCGACGGCATCCGCCGTACGCCGGGCCTGCGCGTCGCCGTCCTGAACGGCTGTGCTCACATCCCCCAGGTCGGGCGCACTTCCACCGTGCCGTGGCTCGCGCCGGGGCAACGCGCGGCCCACGCGATCGCGGCGTCGAGATCGGGCGCCTCGATCAGGAAGTAGCCGCCGAGCTGCTCCTTGGTGTCGACGTACGGCCCGTTGAGCACCTGCGTCTTGCCGTCCGCGACCGTCACGGTCGTCGACACATCCGTGCCACGCAGGCGATCGGAGTGCACCAGCGCGCCTGCCTTACGCAGCGCCTCGGTGTACGCCATGTACCCCGCCATCCCTTGCTTCTGCTGTTCCGGCGTGAGCTGCGACCAGCCGTTTTCATTGGTATAGATGAGCAACATGTATTGCATGGATTGATCCGTCCAAAGCCTCGTTCGTGGGCGGGCACGATGCGCCGCCGGCCCAATGACGATCAAGCCCGCGCGATTTCGACAGGACGGTCTGGCCGCGGGCATGGGACGCCCTCGTGTTCAGTGGACGGCGCGTTCTTTGCCGGTGATGGGGAGCGCGACGAGCGCGGCTTCGCGCTCGCATCGTGCGGGTTCTGGATTCGCGCCGGACTTGCGCAGTGTCTCGAGCTCGGCGCGCGCGGCTTCGACATCCGCGCGGAACTCGGCGTTCGCCGAGGTAAGCGCCATCACGGCATCCGCGGTGTATCGGCCGCCTTCGACCGCGCTTGCGTTGTGAACGCCGCAGACGACCCTGCTCTCGCCGATAGAACGGCCCCGCGCCAGAATCTGCGACGCGCGATCCGGCGCCACCTGCGCGAGCACGAGAGCCCACGTCCAGCCGGCCGTCGTGTGCCCCGACGGGTAGTCATACGTGTCGCCGAGCTCCGAACGGGGGCGGCAGATGTTGCCCGGGTCGATCCAGAAGGGTCGCTTGCGCTGGAAGTGATCCTTCGCGATTCCCATCTCACGACCCGAGTCGCGGGTCGCACGCTGCGCGACCTCCATGATCTTCGGCGCGTTCGCGGGATTCATCTCGACGCCAACGCTGCAGGAGAAGTGGCGAAGCATGTCCGCCGGGCCGGCGGCGGCATCGTTGCTCGCCATAGCCCAGCGTTCGCTGCCTTCCCAGGCACGCGTTTGCTTGAAGACCAGACGGTCGGTCTCGTACCGCGTATCGCCCTCGACAGGCGCCGGCGGCAACACCTTCACGATATCCAGCGAACCGGGAGCGAGATAGCCGGTGAACTTCGGGCCCGGCGTCGGCGCCATGCCCGGAGACGTAGCCGTGGGCGCCGCCGCGGCAGCGGGCCGTGGCGCACTCCCCGCCTGTTGCGCCAGCACGGCCTGGCTCGTGGCGAGCAGGCCGGCGGCGAGCGCGAGCGCAACGATGCGTCCGCGAACCTGAACGAATGAGATCTTCGGCTGAGCGACGTGTGGGTAGTGCATCAACCCAGTTTAGCGGCTGGCGATCCCGGGCGCCCGAACACCACACCCCCGTTGCCCGGGGGGTGGAATTTCTTCATCGCGCGCCAGCCCGCCAGGACGAACAGCACCAGCACGATTCCCTGCGTTGCCGCGAAGGGCGGCTCGTTGCCCTTGGGCGCGAACTGATTCAGGGACGGGATCTTCTGGAACACCTGCACGACCAGCACGAACACGTTGAGGTAGAGCGAGATGATCGCGGTCAACACATAGATCGCGCGCCAGCGACCCACGAGGTGGTACTTGTAGTACCCGAGCAGCGTAAACGTCAGGAGGATGAGCGAGAGCACGCCGAACGCATGCGGCGGCCCGAATGCCTTGAACGGGAACATGAACCCCGTAACGCTCGTGAGGATGGTCGTGATCAGGAACACCGCCGTCATCGCCGGCATCCGATTCGAAGCGAACATGCCGAACACGACGATGATTCCGGTCGCGATGCCGATGAGGCTGATGATCACGTGAACGAGCGTAAAGGTCGCGAGCGACATTCCCAGCAGCATGAGATACCCCGTTTGTTTTAGTGCTGTCGAAGCCGTCGATTATCGCCCCGAAGAAGCCCTGCGGTCTTGTCGCCGAATGCTGCCGACCAAAGGGATCAATCCGGCGGCGGATCGAGTGCGCTGGAGGTGTCGATGTCGGGCACCGAGCTGCGCTGGCGATCCGGGTCGTGCATGCCGTCGAACAGGTGGCTGTTGGCTTCCGGCGGCTTGCCGAGCGCGCAGCCGAAGAACCCGAGCCCCACGACGCATCGCTGGCCGATGCGCACATAGGGAATGAAGCCGGCGGCGAAACCCGCCTTGTCCGGCTCCGGGTCCCACTCGAACTCCTTCGGCTTTTTCCTTTCGCGGAATGGGGACGGCGGATGCTCGCCGATGCGCTTCTCGCCGCGCTTCGGGTTCTGGCCGGCCACGATGTGCGCGGAACGCCGCGCTTCGAGTTGCCAGTCGATGGCGCCACTAGCGGGTGCTTCGGCGCTGTCATCCGGCGGTAACGTGATCGCGGTGCTCTGCGAGTCGAGCTCCGGCGTGATCATGCGCACCGAGGCGAATTGTGGGGCTTCAGTCGCGGGCTCGGATGTCGAGGGCTGCGCTGGCAGGTCGAGCAATATCAGTACGCCGGGGCTCGGCGCGTCGGCCGACACCTGCTGCTGCGCGTGCCGTTTGCCGCCCGTGAACAACGTGATCAGCAGCACGTGCCCGCCGATGATCACCGCCCAGACAACACAATCCCTTACTGAACGGCTCCCGGCTCGTGCCACGCATCCCCCGCTGTCGGCGGTGTTATTGGCCCTTTACGACACCGGGGGACGCGAATTAGTTCGGCGGCGGGCGGCAGGTCCACCCCGCCGTCAGGGTCGGGAGCGTGCACGCTCCCGACCTCGGGATCAGGCTTTCTTGGTGCGCGCCTTGCGCTCGCACTGCTGGCGGTCACGCTCGGCGACGTACGTCATCTTGCCGGCGATCATGTGACCGAGGGCAACGCGCGCGTCCGTCGGGGCCACGTCCGTGGGCAGCGAGGCGAGAATCGCTTCGCCACGGGCACGGAAATCCACTTCGAAATCCGGCGTCGTGAGCACGTAGAGATCGTTGTTGCGCATCCCCTTGAGCACGCGCTGGCCCGCTTCGAGCGGATCCATGCCCGGCGGCGGACCCTGCGGCGGACGCATTCCGCCCGGGCCTCCCGGCGGACGCGGCGGCGTATTCGCCGTTGAGCCCGACGGACGATTGCGCGCGGACGCACCGATGTTCGTGGTGACGATGCCCGGGCAGAATACCGACACCGCGACGTTGCTGTCCGCGAGCTCGAAACGCAGGGCCTCCATCATCCCGACGACACCGAACTTCGATGCCGTATAGACGCCCGCTCCCCCATGACCCAGCAGCCCCGCGAGCGATGACGTCGCCACCACCGCCCCACCCTCGCCATGCGACTGAATGCGCGGCAGGAACACGTGAATGGTGTTGAACACGCCGTTGAGATTGACGCCGATGCCCCAGTCCCAATCGTCGTAGCTGGCCTTGCTGATGCCGCCGATGACGGCGACGCCGGCGTTCGCCACGACGGCGTGCACCTTGCCGAACCGCTTCACGACATCGTCCGCGGACTTGTCGAGCGCCGCGCGATCCGTCACGTCGACGCTGACGGCGTGGACGCGATCCGCAAACTTGTCGAGGGCCTTCATGGCCTCATCGAGGTTCGCCTTGGTGCGATAGGTAATCGCCACCTTCATGCCCGCGTCCAGGAACGCGTGCGCGATGCCAAGGCCGATACCGCTGTTGCCGCCGGTGACGAAGGCCACCTTGCCTTCGACGTCTTTCATCGGCGTTGCAATCGGCGAAGCGCAACCGCCCGCCGCCGGCGCGTCGGCGGCCATGGCGGGCAGGCCACGCATCATCATGGCGGCGGAAGTGCCTGCCGCGGCCAGCGCAGTGCCCCCGATGAACTGGCGGCGTGCGCGCCCCGATTGGGTCAGCGTGCGCTTCTTCGAGTTTTCCTGGTCCGACATGTGTTCCCCCCGGCCGCGTGATGTGGCTTTGTACGTCCCCTTTTGCCAGCGTTCGGGGGCCCGCGCAAATGCCCCGAAACGGTCGTCCATGCTGAAGCGATTTGACGAACCGCCCTGCGAGAAAGCCGAATACCCGCCCTTGCGGGCCGGGCTTCCGGCTCGCCCGCGAATTGGCGACCGCCGGCGGGGCCCGCCGGTCGCCAATTCTCGAGCTTCGGGCGCCACTGGAAAATAAAGAGGTTCTTCAATGAAACGTGTCGTTGCTCTCCTTGCTCTGGCCGCACTTCCGCTTACCGCATCCGCCGCCACCACCGGATGCGACCGGGCGTGCTTGACCTCGACGCTCGACAAGTATCTGCAGGCCGTGCTGAAGCACGATCCCTCGGCGGCGCCGCTCGCTGGTGCGTATCGGCACACGGAAAACGCCATCAACAAACCGCTCGGCAAGGGCATCTGGGAGAGCGCGTCCGCGCTGGGTAAAGTGCAGCGTCGGTATGTCGATGCGGTTAGCGGACAGGCGGCGTACTACGGCATCCTCGAAGAGAGCAACGGCAAGCTCGCGATCGTCACCGCGCGCCTGCGCATCGAGAATCGCGAGATCGCCGAAGCGGAGTGGTACATCGCGCGGGACGGCGATCCGGGCCTGCCGGGCGCGAATCCGCCGAACGTGTGGAATCCCGTGACGCTCACGGCCACTCCTCCGCCGGAGCGCGCGCTGCCCGCGAACAAGCGCCTGCCGCGCGAAACGATGGTCGGCATCGTCGACAGCTATTTCGACGGCATCACTTCGCATGACGGGACGGTCGTGCGTGCGCACCCGGGCTGCAACCGGTACGAGAACGGCACGAAGGTCACCGGCAATCGCGGCGGCAAGGATGACGATTGCGTCTCCGGGTATGCCGGCTTCGACCTCGCGGTCGTCGCCGCGCGCCGCATCCCGCTCGTCGATGACGAACAGGGCGTCGTGCTCGGCATGGCGGTGTTCATCCGCAAGCCCGGCTCGATCCGCCCGCGCAACGCCTTCAGCGAGTGGTTCTGGATCGAGGACGGCAAGATCCGCAACATCTGGACGGCGATGTATTACCCGGGCCCGGAGCGGCCGGTGCCGAACTGGCCGCCGTTCGAGGGTAACTTTCCGCTCGCTGGCGCGCCCGCGCACTGAAGCAGGCCGCGTGGCCTGAGCGATCGTTATCGTCGCGGTCGCGGTCGCGGTGCGGCTGCAGCTGCAGCTGCAGCTGCAGTGTCGCCCGGCAAAGCGGGCGACTGCGCGGCCCCGAAGAGATTTCGACAACGGCGAAGACAGCGAGCTGACGCTAGTGCCCCCGAATCCTGTGTGGATAGTCAGCATTCATCACCAGTGCATTCAACCTGCATGCCGCCCGCACGCGACTCACGCTGCGGCATCGGAATAATTGAACGAAAACACCACGAATGCGACTCCAGTTGGAGCATGGAATCGGGGCAAACTCCGCTCGCGGATGAGGTCATCCGCGCATCATCGAAACCACGCCCGCTGTCGCGTAGACTGAACTCTTCCGAGGGACTTGCATGAGCGTCGCAATGGAAGACTGGCCTCGCCGGCATCGCATTACGGTCGCCGAGTACCACCGCATGGCGGAAGATGGCTCGTTCGCGCCGGATGCGCGGGTCGAATTGATCGACGGAGTGATCATCGACATGCCCCCAATCGGAAGCCCGCACGCCGGAACGGTGACCGAACTGCATACGTTGCTGTCCCGCGCCGTCGGCGAGCGCGCGATGGTCCGCTCCCAGTTGCCCATCCAGTTGGGCGACAACTCGGAACCCCAGCCAGACTTCGCGCTCGTCGCACCTCGCAAGGGCTTCTATAAGGACCGCCATCCAACGGCGGACGACACGCTTCTCGTAATTGAAGTGAGCGACTCGACTCTGAGCGACGACCTACGATCGAAGATGGTGTTCTACGCCCGCCATGGCATCCGTGAATATTGGGTTGTAGATATCGGCAATCGCCAACTGCACGTGTTTCGAAGTCCGGCAGGCACGGGCTATGAGCAGGCGTCGTCCCTCCATCAGCCCGGCGTGCTGGACATCACCGCTTTGCCCGGCACGTCCGTGGATCTCTCGTCGCTCTTTCGCGCCTCGTGAACTCCCCTGCCAACCGCCGCATCGACCCCTCGCGCGGCACATCGAGAGGGATGCCGGCCATCGCTGGCTGGGCCAGCAAACCGCTTCGCTCTTCGACGAATCCTCGGAACGACCGGGTGGCGCTGAAGAAGGCGCTTTACGGACCCGGATTGCGCGCGAGGCGCAGCATCAAGCCGCGCCGCTGATGACAATCGGCGATCGGCTCCCGTACACTCCTCCGGCATGACTCACTTCGTCTCTCGCATCGAGCTCATTACGTGCCCGGCTTTCGCGGAAAGCCGGGGCTCGTTTGCGTTCGATGATTCAAAACAGAGTACGAGAGTGTCATGTCCGCCGATTCAGTTTCTCCCGCATCGTTCAGTGTCCTGCGCTTACGGGTGACCGCCGAGGCGGACCCGGGCGCCATCGCGCGCGTCCTGGAGCGCTTTCAGAATCTGAACGTCGTACCGCGAAGGGTTGTCGCGGAGTACGGCACCGCCGAGATCCTGCACATCCAGGTGGACGTCGCTGGAGTCACCGAGGACCGCTTGTCGCTCATCGCGGCCCGCCTCGAACAGTGCCCCATCATCACGCGCGCCTTCTGGCATCACATCTGAGATGCCGCCAGCGACGCCACGCGCTTCGTGGTGTCTTGCCGCCCATCACCCCGCGATTCCACTCACCGCGCGCGCATGCGACTGGCGCGGGGGGTAAATCCCGGAGCGGGGGGCCGTATCTATCGACTGTAGATGCGTCAACAGCTCATCCCGGCAGAGCGCGGGTGAAAAGTAGTAACCCTGGCCGATGTCGCAACCCAGCGCCCGCAGGTGCTGCAACTGTTGCCCGGTTTCGATGCCCTCGGCGATCGTTTCGAGGCCGATCTCGCGCCCCATTCGGATGATGGCCTCGACCACCGCCAGTGCCTTGCGACTGCTCGACATCTGCGCGACGAAGCTGCGATCGATCTTCAGGTGGCGAACCGGAAGCCGCATCAGGAGCCCGAGCGAAGAGTATCCCGTGCCGAAGTCGTCCAACGCGAGTCGCACGTTCGCGGCCGCCAGCGCGTGCATCGCGGTGACGAACTCATTGGACTGCGGCAGCAGCGTGGATTCGGTGAGCTCGATGTCGAGGCCCGTGTCCAGCGCCCGCCATGAGCCGCAGGTCGACAGCACCCACGACAGGAACTCTTTCCGCCGCAGCTGCACAGGCGAAACGTTGATCGCCATGCGCACGACGCTTTGGCCGTGACTGCGCCAGTATGCGGAGTCGGTCGCGGTGCGTTCGAACAGCCACGTGCCGACCTCGTCGATCATGCCGGTCTCTTCCAGCACGGGCACGAAGGTCTCTGGCGAGATCCATACGCCTGCATGGGTCTGCCATCGCAACAACGCCTCCACGCCCTGGAGCGCGCCAGTCGCAAGATGGAACTTCGGCTGGTAGTGCACCTGAAGTTCCCGCTGGTCCAGCGCACGCTGGAGCTGATCCCTGAGCACCCAATGCATATCGATTTCCGCCCGCGTATCCCTGTCTCGAAGCCCATTCTGCGTCCGCGAAAGGCGGGTGGGGGGCAGATGGATGCAGTTCGGACCTAACCCCACGGCGCGGTGGCGACTTCCGCGCCACCGCGCCGACCCGCGTCAGCTCAGCCGACTCGCGTCAGCTCAGCCGACTCGCGTCAGCTCAGCCGACCAGCGTCTGGTGCCAGTCGTAGCCCTGTGACGGGTCGAACAGGAAGTCCTCCGCAGTGAGCCGCAGGCCGTTGACCATGTCCAACGTGAGCGAGCCGCCGACACCGACGGGATCCTCCGGCGTGGATTGCAGCAACGAGGTGAGGTCGATCTCGGCGCTGCGCGAGGCGGTAAGGCCCAGGTCGTCCAGGGCGAGCTGCTGGTCCGCGCCGGTGCGCAGATGGCTGAGGTCGACCTGGTCTTCGCCACGCCGGAAATCCGTGATCGCCGCGCTGAGGTCGATCGTCCCGCCGCCGACAAAACCATCCAGAATGAACTGATCGCTGCCACTGCCACCTTGCACGATCACCCGCGAGCCATCCGTGGAGCCAAGCACGATGTGGTCGTCGCCGGAGCCGCCGATCACCGTATCCGCACCCGCCGTCGACACGATCAGGTCCGCGCCGGAGCCGCCCATCAGCACGTCGCTGCCAGCACCGCCGAGAATCGTATCGTTACCCGCGCCGCCGTCGACGCTGTTCGCGCCGTGGGCGGCGCGCAGGTCGATGAAATCATCGCCGTCACCGCCGCGGATCACGTTGTTGCCGTCGTTGCCGAAAATATGGTTCGCGAGGTCGTTGCCCTCGATCCGCGTGCCGAACGCCCCCTCGAGATTCAGCGAGACCACGCCGTTCGCGAGCTCGAGCCCCGCGATCCGCACGCTGGCGCTACCCGCGATAGTGAGATTGTCGTGCGCGATGCTCACGACGCCTTCCGCAGTGAGATCGGCGTTGTCCTCGATTTCGATGCGGTAGCCGTCCGCCGCGGCCGCAACGGCATCCGCCAGCGAGTGATAGGCGCCGACTTCGTTGTCATTGCCATCGAGAACGTGAATGCCGGTGGAGAGATCCGTCAGCGCCACCTTGTCGTTGTAGGTGCCATGATCGCGATAGCCGGCAACGTCGTCCGTGAACACGAGCCACTCGACGTCGGACTGTATGTAGTCGAACGAGTGATCGGTATTGTTCGTCACCTTGACTACGCTCACGCCGGCCTGACCGTCCACTGTCGTGGTGGTCGACTCGATCGTGTAGTTGTCGCGCTGGCCGAGAAAGATCGCGTAGTCGGTGGCGGCACCGCCGACGAGATAGTCCGTCGACTGATCGGCTCCGCCGTAGAGCAGATCATTGCCCTCGCCGCCTTTCACGACGTCGCCACCCGCGCCGCCATCGAGGAAGTCCGCACCGGCGCCGCCGATGATGCGATCCGCGCCCGTCGATCCCGTGAGGCGGTCGGCGCCCTCGCCGCCCTCGATCTGCTGGCCGTTGCCCATCGCAACGACCATGATCGCGCCCGCAGCTTCGCTCGCGTCGAGATTTCCGGCGAGTCCCGTGACGTCGAACGTCGATTCGCCGGTCAGCGTGAGTGTGGCGCCGGCGGAAAGCAGGCTGGCATCGATTGCGAGCGCGTCATCCGCTCCACCGGCATTGACCGTCGTGTCCGCGGAGCCCGTGGTGATCGCGATGGCGTTGTCCTCGGCATCCGCTGTGTTGACGGTCAACGCTCCGGTGAGCGCGGTCGCGTGAACGTCGCTCGCCCCATCCGTCACCGTTACGCCACTCGCCCCGGAGAGCGTCAGTTGCGCGGCTTCGAGCAGTGCGCCGGCATTGACGTTGATGTGATCGTTGGCGCCGCCGCTCGTGATCGTCGCGGCGCCACTGCCCGTCGTGATTTCGATCAGATCGTCGACGCCGTTGTTGCCCGTCGTGATGGCGAGCTCGCCCGTGGTGGCCGAGGCGTCGAGATCACCGATTACGCCCGTCACGGAATAGGCGCTGCCGCCGGCGAGCGTGAGTGTCGTGTCATCGGCGAGCTTCGCCGCCGCCACGATGACGGTGGCCGCGTCGGAATCAACGTTCGTGACGTTGCTTCCCGTCGTGACAGTCAGATTCGCCGCGTCGACGCCGTTGACCGTCAGCGCGCCGAGATAGTCCGACGCATCGACATCGACGGATACACCGCTCAACGTCAGGCTGTCCGTGCCGCTACCCGCAGTGATCTCAAGCGTGGCGCCTGATACGGCGGTCACGTCCGCTTCGTTCTCGCCCTGGGTGGCAAGCGTGATGGTCTCGACATCCGCCACGTCGAGCGTCGCCGCGCCGTTCGCCGCGAAATCGACGTTCAGCGTATCGCTCAACTCGCCGCCGACGATGGCAAGCCCGTTCAGCCAGCCACCCTCGGTGCTCAGCGTGATCTCGTTCCCCTCATCGGAGAGCTCGAGTCGCTCGACGCCTGATATCGTGAAGGGGCTGAAATCGAGCGCGCCCCCCGCCGTGATGCGGATCGTATCGGTCCCGGCAACACCACTGTCGCCGATCGTGTCGTGGTCGTCGCTGCCGCCAACGTCGGTCGGTGCGATCTCGTAGCGGTCGGAGCCTTCGCCACCATCCAGGCTGTCGCTTCCCGCGCCGCCGATCAGCGTATCGCTGCCTTCGCCGCCGTCGAGCCTGTCGTTGCCGTCGCCGCCGGACATCCGGTCGTCGCCGCTGCCACCTTTCACGTAGTCGTCGCCAATGGCATCGAGGCCGGCGGTATAGGTGACGCCGCCATCGGCAAGCTGCAGGTAGTAGCCGTTGGTGTCCTGACCGACCGTGTAATCGACTTCGCCGTCGCCCGCGAAACGCAGCGTTTCCGCCTGAACGAAGCTATCCGTAGCGAACAAAGGATCGCTGCCGACGTAGTGCACGCGGAAAACCGGCAGGGCGGGATCGAAGCCGTCGGCCGCCATCTCAAACGATGCGAGCCGTTCGGCGATGAGCGTATTCTGCCCGTCCACCGCAGACGCGTCGACGCGTGTGATCTCATAGTCAGCCGCTGTGCCGTGGAACATCGCGACGTCGACACCACTCTTGCCGATGATCGTGTCGTTGCCGCCCACGCCATCGAAGACGTTGCCGCTATCGGCGCCGATCAGCAGGTCGTCGTACTGGCTTCCCACGACGCCATCGATGTCGAACAGCAGCGCGGAAGACGCAGGATCGGTTTCGCTGGCGTGATACTCGATGCCATAGGCTTGGCCGATATACGGCCCCAGCGCGTCCCGAAGCGTGGTGTCGCCGTCGGACCACGCATCCGCGAAGTCCGCTCCGAGCGACGGGCCCGCGTCGAGGTCGACGACCACACCGTCCACCGCTGAGGTCAGCGTGATCGTGTTCTCACCCTCGCCGCCGTCAATGATGTTGTGCCCACCACCGTGCGAGAGCACGAATGTCTCGTCGCCCGAACCGCCGAATATCGCATCGTTTCCGTCGCCACCCGTATACGTGCCGCTACCGGTGTAGCCCGATGCGTTCAACATCAATCCGGAGCTGTTGCCGCTCACGTTGATGCTGCCGTCGCCGCTGAGGGTCAGCCGCGTCTGGCCCGCATCGTCCGCGACCTGCAGGCTCATGTTCTGGGCGCCGTCGAATGAGACAGACGAGTTGTTGTTGCTGATCGCGCCCTGCGCGCCATCGTAGTTGCCGCCGCCGAATGTGACGGAGTCGCCCGCCAGCACTAGCGCATCGAGCGCGTTCCGCAGGGCGTCGCCGCCCTCGCCCGGATTCACATGAATGTTGAGAGAGGCAAGATCCAGCGACGGATCGGAGATGTCGACGTAGAGGTCACCGGTTGCAAAATGCAGGCGCTCGACGCCGTACAACCGGTCCACTCCGTCCGTCACCGAACCGTTGGCGGTCACAGTGATCGCACCGTCGGCACCGCGCCCGAACGTGTAGTCCGACTGTGCGCCGCTGAAGACCGCCGTATCGTTACCAGCACCACCATAGAGGGTGTCGTTGCCGAGGCCGCCGGCAATCGTGTCGTCGCCGCCCCCGGCGCGAATGACGTCGTTGCCGCCCGTGCCATTGATGACGTCCGCACCGCCACCACCGGCAAGCAGGTCACTCTCGTCGGAAGAGATCGTGACGTCGACCGACTTCGCCGGCGCATTTCCGGGAGCCGTGCCGTACAGGTTCAGCGGCAGCGAAGCGCCTAAAGAGTTGTCCAGTGAAGCGGGCAACGCGCCATCGGCATACACACCCGCAACGGTCTGCTGGAGGAAGGTGTTGCCGCTGACGTTGATCGCCGCCGCGTTGTCGTACGCCGCCGCGTCGCCCTGAAGCGAGACGCCATACTGGCCGCCTTGGAAGACGTTCCCGACAATCCGCGCATTCTCCGCTGCCGCACCCGGCTCCAGCCGCACGCCTGCGTCCGTCGTTTCGAAGCGGTTGGCGCTGATGGTCAGGTCACCAAACGACTGCGCCTCGATGCCGGTTTCGCCCGAGATCCGGTTACCGGAGATGAACGCCCCGTCCGCTCCGACGAGTTGCAGCGTCGTGTCGCCGCTGCTGCTCAGAACGCTGTTCTGAAGCGTGAAGCCATCGGCGCCCGCTTCCACATGCAGCCCGCCCACGAGCGCGATGCCGTCGATCCTCACATCGGCCGCCAGCACATCGAGCGCGCCGCCCGAAATCTGAATGATCGATTCGGCGCCTCTCGTCGCGGCGCTTCCCGCCACGCCAGCATTGGCGCCGCGCAGGGTGATCGACGCATCCAGGCCGTCGAAGCCCTCGCCAACCTCGAGGGAATACGTGCCCGATCGGAGCTCGATCACATCACCGCTCGTCGCCGCCGAGAGCGCGGAGCCGAGATCGGTATACAGCGCCTTCAGCTCGCCCTGCGCGTCGAAGACACGAATGCTGGCGGTGAGATCGAGGCTGCCGGAGGCGAACTGCAACGTCTCGACGTTGGTGAGCGTATCCACGCCGTCAGCGCCGCCGCTCTTGTGTGTCACGACGACGGCGTTGCCCTGGAACTGAATGCCGTACTCGGCGCGGTCGCCGCTGAAGTGCGCCACGTCCGTTCCATCGCCGCCATCGAGCGTGTCGTTACCGGCCCCGCCGGTGAGGGAATCGTCCCCCGCGCCACCGCGAAGGATGTCCGCTCCCTCACCGCCCTCGAGCGCGTCGGCATCCGCTCCACCGTCGAGCGTATCGTTGCCGGTCTCGCCGAATAGGGAGTCTTGTCCCTTTCCACCCTCGAGCCCGTCGTTACCGATGCCGCCGAAGAGCGAATCCTCGCCGTCTCCGCCACGGAGAACGTCATTCCCGGCGTCGCCCCGCAGAGTGTCGTTTCCCGTGCCGCCACCAAGCGCGTCATTCCCATCGCCGCCCGTCAACGTATCGTCACCGCGCGAAGCGCTCAGCGTATCGTTGCCGGTGCTTCCCACGATCTCCACGTTGTGTGAGGAGGCGCCGGTGTCGACGAGCGAGCCCGCATGCGCAACCGTCAGCGTTCCGCCGGAAGCATTGTTGAACGCGCCGAAGTCGCCGCTCGTGAGGTAGTTGCTGACCTTCACGCCGTCGACCGTGACATCCGGGCCGGCATTGTCCCTGCCCGGCTCGCCCAGCTGCACGCCGGTGCCGACGCCGTCGATCGTTCCGTTGCGGATGATCAGCGCGCCGTCGTAAGTGCCCGGATTGCTCGCATAGTCACCGTCATCCCGGGCCTTCACGGAGATTGCCGAGTCTCCCGCGACCGAGACGCCGCCCACGTGACTGAATGTGAAGTCTTCGATGACGACGCCGCCATATGTGCCGTACTTGAAGTCGAGGTCGATGCCGTTGCCCGGCAGGCCGCTCGCCGCGCCCTGCCCGACGTTCGTCATCGTGATGTTGCGGATGACGCTGTCGCTCAGCGCTTCAACGTAGATACCCTTGGTCGCGATGTCGCTGAAAGCGCCGCCGTCGACCGTCACGTTTCGGAACACCGCATCTCCGGCAGTATCGACGTCGTAGACGATGCCCATGTCGGCATGGCTGATGTTCACGTCGACCAGCGCGAGCCCGTCGACCTTCGCGGAGGTGTCGTTCGTGCCGCCGCTCGCATTCAGGCCCGCAACACCGGTAACGACGTTCGAAATGTCGAGCCGGTCGAGTCGCAGATTGCCCAGCGTTCCTGCGGTTTCCGCGAAACCGATGCCTGTCGTGAAACCACTGATGGCAAGGCCGGTGATGCTCACACCGCTCGCGGCGATCGTGATTCCCACGCCGCCGCCACTGCCCGTGATGGATGCGCCGGGAGCACCGACGATCGTCACATCATGGTCCACGGTAAAGCCACCCGAGTGCTGGCCCGCGTTGAGCACGACGGTGTCCCCGTCGCGACACACCTGCAGCGCTTCGGCGACGGTCGCGAAGGTTCCACCCTCTCCCACCGTCCAGGTGGTTGGCGCACGCAAAGCCTGCACGGCGATGGATTCGCCACCCGCGCCGAACCGAACGAACTCCACGCTGTTCAGCACATCCGTGCCTTCGGGCCCCGAGACCGTGTACGTCCTGTCCGCCGGATTGAAGGCGAAGACGTACTGCTCGCGGTTGTGCTCCAGAATCAACGTGTCGTTGCCCGCTCCACCGTCGAAGCGGTTGTTGCCGTCATTCCCGGCGAATGTGTTGTCGAGCGCATTGCCGGCGACGTCCGCGTTGCTACGACCGTTCAGCGAGACGCTGGACACGCCGTCCGCAAGCGTAACGTCAAGGTGATTCGCGTTGTTCACCTCGATGGTGAGATTGTCCGTGTGCACCGTGAGATCGCCGGCATCTCCGCCGGTGCCGCGAATGACCAGCGTATCCGAAGGGCGCGCCACCTCCAGGGCGTCACCTGGATCGCGCTCGATGATGACCGCAGGAGCCGTGCCGCCGTACTCCGTGTAGTCCACCGTCCTCACATCGCCTTCGGCGGTCGTGACGTAGGCGTACTGTCCGGTGATGTTGTTCGCGAGCAAGGCTCGCACGAAGTCGGCATTGGCGAGATAGCTCGAGTCTTCATCCCAGCTCTGCAGGATGAAGCCCGTCACCCCCGTGACGTTGTTGCCGCTCACGGTATCCGGCACACCGGCATGCTCCGTCAGCCAGGCAACGCCAGCCACTTCACCGCGCACGCGCAGGAAATGTGTGCCGGAAACCGAGTTGTTCGTAATGACGAAATCGTGGTCGTTCGAATCGCCGGCGCCATTGGTGACCGTGATGCCGCCGCTCAGCACGTTCGCGTTGACGCGGAAGCTCTCCAGATCGTCGGGCGCCGCGTCACCAAAATACAGCGCTGTGCTGGTCGTGCCGCTGAAGTTGTATCCGGCCGCGGCGGCAACCACGGAGTGTTCCAGACTGAAGCCGCCCGCATCGATCTCGAACGCCTTGTTGACGGCGCCCGCCGGGAGCGATGGGTCGTTCGAGCGCGCCACGGCCTCGAATCGCAAGCCCTGGATCGACACGTTTTCCGCTGTGACGAGAAAGTTCGTGCCAAACGCCGACTCGGCGCCGGAGGCGATCGTCGCAGCCGCGCCTTGCGAACTCGTGATCGGCGCATCGACAGGGCCGCTCACGCCGATGATCGTCACGCTCTTGTCGATGACGAGGCCAATCGTGCCGCCGCTGTAAGGGGTCTGCTCGCTGTAGACGCCGGCCCTGACCAGGATGGTGTCGCCGTCGAGCGCGGCATCGATCGCGGCCTGCAGCGACGTGAAGTCGCCGTGGCCGGTCGCATCGACGATGAAAGTGAGCGACGCGTCGAGCGTCGAGACATTGACCGTGCCGTCGGCGAACCGCAGCTGCTCGATGTTCCTCAGGGAATCGGTGCCGTCCGGAGAACCGTCGCGGTTATCCGTGACCGTCCAGCCGCCGCCGGCGCGGTCGAGCTGGATCGTGTAGTCGACGCGGTTTCCCGAGAACACCGCGATGTCCTCGCCCGCTCCGCCGACGAGCAGATCGTTGCCTGCGCCGCCTTCGAGCGTGTCGTTGCCCGCATCGCTCTCGCCGGTGCCGCCTGGCTTGTCCGCGCCGTAGAGCTCATCGTTTCCGGCGCCGCCGTGCAACTCGTCGTTGCCACCTCTGCCGATCAACCGATCGGCGTCGGCCGTACCGGTGATGACGTTGTTCGCCGGCGCGGTGGAGACCTCGCCCTGCAACTCCGTGACCACGCCCGAATCCGGGAAGGTCACGTCGAAGCGGGACGCATCCAGCGTCCCCTGCGAGCCTTCGAGGTTCAGCAGCGGACCCCAGCCGGACACGGCACCGGACAGGTCAAGCCCGTCGATGGCGAGACCGTCGTGATCGCTGTAGTTGAAGATGCCGACGGGATTCTTCACGAATCCGCCGGAGATCGTCACGTCGTCGAGCGTCACGTTGCCGATCGGCACAGCCTCGTTGAGATGCTGGTCGTCGACACTCCGCATCTCGATGGCGTTGGCGGGCGCGCCGTTCTGTCGCGTCACATCGCCTTCAGCATCGCCGACGAAAGTGGTGTGGGCAATGGTGAGATCGCCCTGGTAGCGCCATAGTTTCACGCCAGCGCCCGTCGCATCACCGCCGCCGACGGCGGTGAACTCGGAGTCCGTAATCGTGAGGCTTCCCAGCGCCGTCGCTGCGCCGGAGGCGTACTGGCCGTTGCCAACCATCACACCCCAGGTGGTGATGTTCGAGAACGCGGCATCATCGATCTGCAGCGCGCCGAGCACGGTGCCATCCGCTACCTGTACGCCGCGGCTCGCTCCCGTGAAGTCGACGCCGTGAATCGACACAGTGCTGTCGACGCCGAAATCTCCGCGCACCGTCAGCGCGGTGCCCGAGACCGGGTCGATGGTGACCTGCGCTCCATTCATCGCCTCGAGGTGAATGGCCTTTCCATCAATCACCAGGTTCTCCGCGTACGCGCCCGCCGCGACGGCAACGGTGTTTCCGGCAGCCGCCGCATTGATCGCCGCCTGAATCGTGTCGTAGCCACCGCCGTGCACGAGCACATAGACCGTGCCCGCCACTTCCACTTTGTCCACGTTCTCGAGCGCCACGGTCTGCGCGCCGTTGCTCACGGACCAGTGTCCGTCCTCATACGCGAGCTGCCAGCCTTCACCGTAGACCGCGCGGCCGGAAGTCTCGGCGTTCAACGCGAAATCGTCGTAAAGATACGTCGTACTCTGGCCGGAGTCGTTCCGGCTGTTGACCGTGATCGAGCTGAGCTGGCTGACGTTCAAAGCGTCCGCGCCCCAGGCGGGCGAGCTTTCATTGGCAACGTAGATCGTCTCGCCGTCGACGTTGAAGCGAATCTCGGCTGCCGCCGGAGCAATTTCGATCGAGACATTCATCCAGCCCGAAGCCGCGTGGTTGATCGCGACCCACTGGCCATCACTGTTGAGGCCCTCCACCCACACGCGGAAGCCGCCGGTAAACGCGTCACCGTGCGCGTCCGTCGTGTGCAGCCCCGCCGCGCCGTCCTTATCCACGTATTCCAGCACTGAATACCAGCCGCCCGCACCGAGCGTGCCGTTTGCGTTCTGGAAGCCGAGCCACACGCCGCTCTTCTCGATCTTGCCGTTGTCCTCGGCGAATGCCGGGTCGGCATAGAACCGATAGCTAACCGTAGCGCCGCTACCGATGCCGACGTTCCATGGCTCGCCGGCACCCGGCAGGAACTTGGCGCCCTGGTATGCGCGGAAGCCGTCGGTATCGCCCGCGCCGTTCGTGGTGAACGAAAGCACGCTGTTGCCCGCGTTCGTCGGGTCAGTGCCAATCGAAAGCCCGGCGAGCGCCGCGCGATCCGTTTGCCATCCAGTCGTGTCCGTGCCGGCTGTCAGCACATCCGACGCGCTCCCGCTCAAGCGGAAGACCGTCGGGTCGTAGCTGAGATCCCGCAGCAGGAAGCCGTTCACCAGATCGAGCCCGCCGAGCGCGCCACTCAGCGTCGTCTCACCGATGCCCGCGCCCACCAGAGTCAGGTTGTGGCGCGTGACCGCGAACGATCCTTCGTACACGCCTGGAGCGAGCACGATCGTGTCGCCGTCGGCGGCGGTTTCCAGTGCCTCCCGCAACTCGGCGGCACTGGTGACTTGCGTAATAGACATGGCTCTTCCCTCTTCGACTCGACGACACGAACTCCCGGGCGGGATGAGGCGAGCAATCGCTGCCGCCCGTGCCGCCCCGGTCAGGAGGCGGCACGGCCGGCCGGAGGCAACCCGCCTTGCGAAAGGCCCCGCTGTTTAGACGGGAGCCAGCAGCCGGGCTTGCATGAGCAGGTCATCGTGAACCGAGCTGCTCAACGGATCGAGGATGACGTCGTCCAGCGTCGGCATGCTCACTCCACCCGCCAGCGTCACGGTCAGCGTTCCGCTGATGGCCGCGCCGCTCTCGGTGACGAAGTGCGACAGATCGATCTGAGCGCTGCCGTCGTCCTGCAGATCGGCGGCGAAATCGGCGAGATGGAGATCCTCACCCATCAGTTCGCGCACCGTGCCGCCGTCCTGCACCCGCAGCCACGACAAGTCGATCTTGTCTTCGCCGATGACGAAGTCGTGGATCGACACGTCGCGATCGAAACCCGTCTGGGGCGCGATCACGAACACATCGTTGCCCGTGCCGCCATGCAGGTCCACCGTGCTGTCGTTGCCGGATGCCCCGTCACCAAAGACCACCAGCTTGTCGTTGCCGGCGCCGCCGATGAGAGTGTCCTGCCCCGCATTGCTGACCAGCGTGTCGTTTCCGTCGTTACCGAGCAGAACGTTGTGGCCGTCGTAGCCGAACAGCGTGTCGTCGCCCGCGCCGGCAACGATGCGATCGTCGCCTGCGTAACCGTGCAACACCTGCCCGCCACCCATCAAGCTGTTACCTACGATGCCGTCGGCGGTGAGCCGCACGGTGCCGTCGGTGAACTGCACACTGTCAGCCTGCGCCCAGATGAGCGTGGTACCGCTGCCCTCAGTCCACTTTTCGATGCGGTACAGCGGCTCGTCCGTGTACAGGTGCGAGCTTTGCGCTTCGACCAGGGTTTCCTGGTTGGCGCGCGCTTCGCCGTCCACGAGCGTGATGGTGTAGTCCGCCGAGCTGCCGGCGATCTGCACCTTGCTGAACACATCCGGCGCGGTGAGGAAGTAATCCTCTCCACCGCCCGCGCCCGTCGTGAACGTGACGGCCTGATGCACACCCGGCTCCGCCACGTACCCCGGCGCAAAGAAGTTGTCGCTGGGTGTGCCCGGCAACGTGCTCGCTACCGGAGATGCGGCCACCAGACTGAGCGTGGCGCTATCGAAGTCCGACGTGTTGCCGGCGCGATCGGTCGCGGTCGCAGAGACCGCGACAGTGTCTGACGCCAACGCACTCGCATCCACCTGAACGCTGAAGTGGCCTTCCGCATCGGCAGTCGTCGTGTACGTCACCGGATCGTGATTGGTCGCGGAGAGCTGCACCGTCACTGTCGACAGCGCCTCGGCCGTACCACTCATCACATAGCTGGCCGCGTCATCCGCACGCAGCGTCGCGGAGTCCACGTCGAACGCCGGCGCATCCGGCGCCGTCGTGTCGTGCACGAAGAAGAACGGCGCCGAGAGATCCGATTCGCTGTTGCCGTTCTCGCCGACGAGGCGCGCCGTGATGGCGCCCGAGATGTCGGCCTGTTCCGGCTGCAGCACTACCGAGCCCTGTAACACGTCGTTGTAGGTGAGCGTGTAGGTAGCGATCGGCTGATCGCTTCCCTGCGCGTAGAGCTCCAGGACGCTGCCCTCGTAGGCAAGGCCCGGCAGCGCGACGTGGAACTGGAACGGTGTCGTGCTCGTGATGCCGTCGCCCGCGCTGCCGCTGTCGGAAGTCGACTCCAGCGTGACGACCGGCGTGCCCAGATCCAGCGGAACGATGTGGAGGTACACGGTGCCGACCGTTACGCCCTCGCCACCACTGCCCTGCGGGCCGTGGAAGGAGAGATTGCCGTCCGCAATCGTGTAGTCCACCGCCACCTTCGCCTCCGGATCCATGGAGGTGTTGCTGTAGGTGATCTGCCGGAGCACCTCGTTCACGTCGCTCGTGGTCGGGATCGCCGACCCGTAGCCCGTGAAGTGGATCGACAGCACACCCTCGCTGTTCGAGAACGTGCCGATGACTTGGCCGCTCTTCGTGATCGTGCCGTTCCAATCGTTCCAGGCGATCGTCGGTGGCATGAAGTTGTTCATCGAGACGTGACCGAACACGTCGTCCGCGCTCGCCTCACCCTGACGTTTCACTTCGATCGTCGCACCCGACCAGTTGCCGGCACCGCTATTCAGCGCATCCAGCTCGACGTCGGACATCGACGCAAGAGTCGAGAGCTGCACGGCTGCGCCGGTGGCCCTGTACTCGACGGTCGGGCCTTCGCTATCGATGGCCGGCGCGGTATAGACGAAGGAGCTCGGGCCGTCCTGCGCGGTGCCGCCGAAATCGCCTTGGGTACCGGTCGTTCCGCCGATCCCCGCCGCGCCACCTATTTCAGTGTTTCCACTGATTCCGCTGCCGAAAGTGATCTCTCCGTGCAGCGTACCGCTGTTCTGGAACGCGAACGCGGCGCCTCCAGCGGCCCCGGATATCGGGCCGGCCAAGCCGCCGCCCACGAAGTTCTCCTTCACGAGGACATTGACGGCCTCGAACGTTCCCTGGTTCAAAACCGTGTACGCGGGATAACCGATGCCCATCGGCGACGCCGCTCCGGAGCTGAAGTTGCCGTAGATATCGAGATCGGACGCCTTCAGCGTTGCACCGATGCCGTTCACCAACGCTCCCCCGGCTGAACCGATGAGCGAGCCATAGCTCGTGTGATAGGCGATGTCGACGTTGGCCAGCGTGAGCGTACCCGCGTTGACCAGGCCGCCCGGCGCGCCATACACCGGGTTCTCCGAATGACCCTGGATCGAGATCCCCTCCAGCACCGCGCCGCCATGATCGTTGCCAACGGAGGCGGACACGGCCACCGCCGTGAATCCGTTGCCCTGCAGGACGATAATAGGATCGGCTCCGCCTTCCGGTAGACCGTTGATGTAGACCTGTTTGTCGATCGTCAACGTCTGGGTAAGGTTGATGCCCACAACGCCGCCGTACATCAGCAGCGAGCGGTCGAAGGTAATGCTGTCGCCGTCGCACGCCGCCGCCAGCGCTTCGCGCAGGCTCAGCTTGCCGTCGTTCGGATCCACCGTGTCGTCCGTCGTCGTCACCGTGAAGGTGTACGCCGGCAGAGCGAGCGCCGGCGCGTCGTTCACCGAACGCATGTCGAACGTGAACGTCGTCTGCGCGCTCGTGTCCTGGCCGCCGTTGCTCGTGCCGCCGTCGTCACGCACCTGGAAGCTGAACGTCGTGGAGCCGTAGTAATTGTCGTTCGGCTCGAACGTGAGCCCGCCACAGCGCACGTCTTCCGCGCTCACCGAGAACCCGCAACTCACCTGCTCCGAGGTAACCGCTTCGCCGTTGTAGTACAGCGTGCCGTTCGTCGGCAGCGACTTGATGAGAACCGCATCGAGATGATCGTGCTCCTTGTCCGAGAAATGGAAGTCCGACTTCGAGAACGTGTACGTCTGGTCCTCGTCCATCGTCACGATGGGCGGGGTCGCGATGACCGGCGCATCGTTGATCGGCGTGATGTTCACGGTGATTTCACCCGTGGCATGCCCTTCCCCGCCGATGCCCTGCGCGCCGTGCCACCCGCCGTTGCCGTCTTCGACGCGGTAGGTGAGCGTGACGCTGTCCTTCGGATCGTCCGAGGTGTTGCTGTACGTCACCTGCCGCAGCACATGGTTCACGTCCGCGGTCGTCGGAATGGCGCTGTTGTCGCCCTCCGCCGTCGCGAACGAGATCACGAGCTTGCCGTGGTCGTTGACGGTGTAGTGACCGATCACGCTCGTGACGGTGTCCACCGACTTGCGAATCTCGCCGTCCACGAAGCACAGGCCGTTGGCATCCACGAAGCCGAACTGGTCGTCCGACCCGTCGTGGCCCCAGCCGTGGTGGTTCCCACCACCCCAGCCGTGACCGTCGTGGTCCTCACCCTCGTCCTTGCGGCCGACGGTGATCGAAGCACCCGACCAGTCGCCGTTGCCGCCGTTCCTGGCATCCAGCTCCACGTCGGAAACCGTCGCCGACGGGGCGATCAGCACCGCCTCGCCGTTCTCCACGAACACCGGCGCTTCGTAAGGGGGCGCGCAGATGTCGCCCGACGTATCGGGAATCATCGTCAGCGCCGGCGCATCGTTCACCGCGATCACGCCGATCCGCATCGTCACCGCGCTGCTCGTGTCGACGCCGCCGCTCGACGTGCCGCCGTCATCCTGCAGCGTGTAGCTGAAGGACGCCGGGCCGTTGAAGTTCGCGGCAGGCTCGAAGGTCAGCCGTTCGCACACCAGGTCCTCGCGGCTCACGGTAAAGCCACATTCGATCTGCTCCGAAGTCACCGCCACGCCGTTGTAGTACAGCGTGCCATTCTCCGGCAGCGATTTGATCGTGACCGCCTGCAACTCGTCATGCTCGGCATCGTGGAAGCGGAAGTCCGAGACTTCGAACGTGTGGCCGTGATCCTCCAGCATGTGGATCGAGTTGTTGCGCGGCTCCGGCGCGTCGTTCACCGGCGTGATGTTCACCGTGAGCTCACCGCTCGCGCGAAGCTCGCCGCCGACGCCCTGCTCGCCGTGCCAGAAGCGATTGCCGTCCTCGACCCGGTAGCTGAGCGTGACGCTCGTTTCCGGATCGTCCGACGTGTTCCGGTACGTCACCTGCCGCAGCACATGGTTCACGTCCGCGGTCGTCGGAATGGCGCTGTTGCCACCGTCCGCCGTCTCGAATGTGATCACCAGTTTGTCGTCCCTGTCGACGCTGTAGTGGCCGATCACGCTCGTGACGGTGTCCACCGTCTTGCGGATCTCGCCGTCCACGAAGCAGAGGTTATTGCCATCGACAAAGCCGTACTGATCGTCCGACTCCTCATGGCCGCCGTGGCCCCAGCCGTGATTACCCCAGCCGCCCGAGCCGTGACCGTCGTGGTCCTCGCCCTCGTCCTTGCGGCCGATCGTGATCGACGCACCGGACCAGTCGCCCTGGCCGCCGTTCATCGCGTCGAGGTCGACGTCGGAGACCGACGCCGTCGGCGCAAGCACCACGGCCTCGTGGCCTTCCGTGTAGTACGCGGTGGGCTCGCCGTTGGTGACCGGCGGCGCGTAGACGAACGACGAGCCCGTCGGAACGTAGCCATAGTAGTTGCCCGAATCGCCAAGCCCCTCGCCCATTCCCGGTGTCACGGTGTTGGCGTCGTCGCCGAAATCGATCGTGCCGTAGACGTTCGCCGTCGTCTCGACGTTGTTGGCGACGAGATATGCCGAACCGCCATCGGTGCCGTCCCCGCCCACCACGGTGTTGTCGACGATGCTCACGTCGACCGCATTCATCGTGCCGAGATTTGCGATGAGCGCGGCGCCGCCGCCCATGCCTCCGCCGACGCTGCTGCTGCCATAGGCCGCGTTCCCTGAGATCTCCACTCCAGACATGTCGAGCGTGGCGCCCGTCATGTTCACGATGACACTGGCAATGAGCGATGTGGGACCGCCCGCCTGCTGCATGTAGCCGCTGATCGACACATCAGCAAGCGTGAGCCCGCCGAGGTTGAGGATCGCAGGCGACAACGTCTCGACTACCGAGATCATCCCGCTGCCCTGAATCGCAAGGCCCGAGAGCACGACGCCGGTCACCGCCGCGTCGACGATGATCGCCGGCATGGCCATCGACGTGTGCAACACCACCTGTGAATCGGCTCCGCCGCTCGGATTGCCGTTGATGTAGACAGACGCGGAGATCTCGAGCGGTGTGTTGAGCTCGATCGTCTGCCCCGCGAGCGAAGCGTCGAACGTGATGCTCACGCCCGGCCCCGCCTGCAGCAGCGCTTCGCGCAGGCTCAGCTTGCCGTCGCCCTCGTCGATCGTATCCGCCGTCGTGTTCACGACGAGCGTGTAGCCGCCGCCCAGAATGATCTCCGGCGCATCGTTCACCGCACGCACGGCGATCTGCATCGTCGCGATGTCGCTCGTGTCCTGGCCGTCGCGGGCGGTGCCGCCGTCGTCCTGCAGGCGGTAGCCGAAGCTCACCGAACCGTTGAAGTTTTCGTCCGGCGTGAAGGTCAGCCGATCGCACTCGAGGTCTTCGCGGCTCACCATGAAGCCGCATGCGATCTGCTCCGTCGTCACCGGCTCGCCGTTGAAGTACAGCGTGCCGTGCTCCGGCAGTGACGTGATCGTGACCGATTCGAGCCTGTTGCCTTCCGCATCGTGGAAGCGGAAGTCCGAAAGATCGAACTCGTGTGAATGGTCCTCGAAGACGTGGACCGTGTTCTCGCGCGGCTCCGGCGCGTCGTTCACGTTCGTGAGCTGCACGGTCACCGTGCCGTAATCCTTGCCCTCGCCGCCGATGCCCTGCTCGCCGTTCCAGTGAGCATTGCCGTCTTCCACCCGGTAAGAAAGCTTCACGCTCTCGCCCGGATCGTCAGACGAGTTCGAGTAGGTGATGTGCTGCAGGACGTAGTTGACGTCCTCAGTGGTCGGCGTGATCGGGCCGCCAATGCCGTTGATGTTGAAGTCGCCCGACTGACCGAAGGTCACGACGAGCTTGCCGTCGTCCACCGAGAAGTGGGCGAACACCTGGCCGTCCTTGATGAGCGTGCCGTCTTCCAGCAGCGCGTAGCCATTGCCACCCTGGAAGCCGAAGTGATCCGGCGACTCCTGATGACCATGACCCCAGCCCGGGCCACCGAAGCCCCAGCCGCCGGGGAAGCCGCTCCCCTGCCGCTCGACGACGAGCGACGCGCCGGTCCAGTTGCCCTGGCCTTCGTTGAGCGCGTCGAGCTCGATATCGGATACACGCGCCATCGGCGCAATGACCACCGCCTCACCGCCTTCGATGAAGTTCGGCGCGATCGGCTCCATGCGCTGCGCGTAGATGCCGTAGCCGCTGCCGTCCTCGTTGTTCGACTGCCAGGTCACGACGACACTGCCGTCCGCCAGCACCGCAATCGCCGGCGAAGTCTGCTCGTACGTCGTGTGCGAGTTGACGAGCACCGGATCACCGAGCTTCTCGCCATCAACGCCGAAGCGCTGGGCGTACACATCGAGCGTGGAGTCCACGCTGCCCCAGGACGTCCACGTGACCACGAAGCCGCCGGTGGCCAGCGCCGTGACCGCGGGATCCACCTGCTCGTTGGTCTCGTTGGTGTTCACGAGTTCGTTCTTGCCGATCGCACATCCGCTGGCGTCGTAACGCTGCGAGTAGATGCCGGTGCCGGACTCGTCCTGGCCCGTCCAGGTGACGACGTAGCCGCCGTCGTTGAGCGCGGCGATCGAGGCCTGCGACTGGTTGCCTTCCGCAACCCCGTTGACGCGGAACTCCTCGCCGATCTTCACGCCGTCGGCGTCGTAACGCTGGGCGAACACGCCCTGCGAATCGTTATCGCCGTCGCGGCCCGTCCAGCTCACGACGAACGAGCCGTTCGCCAGCACCGCCACTCCCGGCTGGTACTGGTCGAACGCCACGGTCGTGTTGACGCGGAACTCGCTGCCGACTTTCTCGCCGCTAGCGTCATAGCGCTGGCCGTAGATGTCGTAGCCGTTGGCGCCGTCCGAAGTCCACACGGCAATCATGCCGTTCGAGGTCGCCGCAATGGCCGGCTCGAACTGCACGCTGGCCGTCGTGGTGTTGAGCCTCGACTCTTCGGTCAGGGCCGTCCCCGCCGAATCGAACGAGCGACTCACGATGTCCGCGTCGGTGATGTTGTTGCCCGCCTGGGCCACCGCGCTGCTCCACACGACGGTGAAGCCACCGTCGGGCCGAGCGATGACGGTCGGATCGAACTGGTCGTTCGCGATCGTCGTGTTGAGCTGCGTCTCCTCGCCCGCTTTGTCGCCGTTGGCGTCATAGCGCTGCGCGTAGATGCCGAAGCCGCTGCCGTCCTGGCCCTTGGAGATCCACACCACCACATAGCCGCCGTCGGACAGCGCGGCAATCGCCGGGTCTTCCTGGCTGCCGGCCGTGGTCGTGTTCACGAGATTCGATTCGCCTTGTGCTTCCGGCGAAATCTCGTTCGAGTAGTGAGGCAGGGAGAGCATCGGGTCATCGTTGACCGCCCTCACATCGATCGTCAGCGTGGCGCTGCCGCTCGTGTCCGTGCCGCCGCCGTCGTCCCGCACCTTGTAGGAGAAGCTGACGCAACCGTTGTAGTCATCGGCGGGCTTGTAGACCAGCTCGCCGCACGCCAGGTCCGCGGCGCTGACGGTGAAACCGTCCTCGCCGAGGTCGCCGAAGCAGACGAGACTGCCGTGGTAATACAGCTCCCCGCTCTCGGGCAGCGACGTGATCGTGACGCTGGCGAGATCGTTGTTCTCCACGTCCGTAAACTTGAAGTCGGACGCATGCAGCGTGCGGTCGTGGTCCTCATTCGTGTGGACCGTGTTGCCGCTGGCCACCGGCGCGTCGTTCACCGCCGTCACTTCGAAGGTGAGCGTGGCAGCCGCGCTGACGTCCTTGCCTTCGGCGCCGCTGTCGTCCTTCAGCTCGTAGCCGAAGCTCACCGTGCCGTTGAAATCCGCATTCGGCACGAAGACCAGCTTGCCGTCCTCGAGGTCCGCGACGGAGACGGCGAAATAACCGTCCTCACCGAGATCCTCGCCGCTCAGCTCGACGTCGCCGTACATCAGCTTGCCGTTCTCCGGCAGCGACGTAATCAGCACCGCGGCGAGATTGTCGCCGTCCACATCCGAGAACCCGAAGAGATCGGACGAGAGAACTCGAGAGCCGTCCTCATCCATCGATACGGGAGCGGCGTCCGCAACAGGCGCATCGCTCACCGCGTTGACGGTGAAGCTGATCGTTGCGGGGCCGCTGTGGTTCGAACCGTCGCTGCCCGCGTCCTGCACTTCGTACTGGAAGCTCGCGCCGCCATTGAAGTTCGCATCGGGCACGAACACCAGCTTGCCGTCGAGCACGTCCTGAGCCGAAACGGCGTAGCCGTCCTCGCCGAGGTCCATGTCGCAGAGCGCGTCCTCACCGAGGTACAGCGTGCCGCTCTTCGGCAACGAGGTGATGAGCACGGTGGCGAGCGCATCGCCGTCCACGTCGGTGAACTTGAAGTCGTCCACGGAGAACGTGTGGTTGTGGTCTTCGTCGATCGAGAGATCGTTACCGCTCGCAACCGGAGCGTCGCTTACCGGCGTGACGTTCACGGTGAACGTCGCGGTGTCGCTCGTGTCATGGCCGCCGTTATCTGTGCCGCCGTTGTCGCGCACCTGGTAATCGAAGGTGATTGCGCCGTTGACGTTCTCGTTCGGGATGAACGAGAGCTTCGATTCGTCGAGGTCGGCGACCGTGACCACGAGGCCGTTGTCGCCGAGACTCTCGGGCGTCACGAGCTCGCCGCTGAAGTAGAGCGAGCCGTTCGCCGGCAGCGAGCGGATGATCACCGCCGAGAGCGCGTTGTCTTCGATGTCCGTGATGCGGAAATCGCCGGCGCCGAAGGTGTACGGCGTGTCTTCGTCCGCGGTAGCGGCGTTGTTCTGCGCCACCGGCGCGTCGTTCACCGGGGCAACGTTCACTGTCAACGTGTGCGCCGTCGGGTCGAGGTCGAGACCGCCGTGCGCGGTGCCACCGTCGTCGCGGACCAGGAACTGGAAGCTCGCCAGGGCGTCGCCATTCGCGCCCGGGGCGGGCACGAAGGTCAACAGACCCTGCGCGATATCCGAGGCGCTGACGAAGAGACCGCCGGTAACATCCTGTGCCGTGATCGCTTCTTCGCCGAGATACAGCGTGCCCGAGGCCGGCAGCGACACGATCTTCACCGAACCGAGCGCATTCGCACCGCCCGCATAGGCGCCATCGGTCGCATCGGCAAGCGGGAAGTCGGAAACGGAGAACGTGTAAGGCTGGTCTTCGTGCGCGGTCACGGCGGAATTGCTTCCGGTGGGCGCGTCGTTGACCGCACTGACGTCGATCTCGAGCGTGGCGGGAGCGTCCGTCACGCCCAGGCCTGCGTAATGCACCGTCACATCGGCGCCGAGCTGCCCGTTGAACTGGGCCGGCGGCGTAATGAAGATCTTGTCGAGCTCGCCGTACTGGAGCGTGTAGCGACCGTCGGAATCCGGCGTGAGCGTTTCAATGGAGATGTCGCCGTTCGCGCCATGCGTCTCGCGCTGCACGAGGACGTCCGCCGCGTCGAACTTCACGGTAACCGTGTCGATCTTGTCGGGCACGCCCTGATAGAGCTTCAGTTCCGGATTGAGCGCGAACACGAAGCGGCCGCCTTCGAGGCGTTCCGCGTAGCTGATGCTCGCCGACGAATGCGCGCCGATGACTTCATCCACGCCGCCGCTGGCGACGTGTTCCACCGCGGTGGCCAGCCCGCCGTTCGACGAGAAGGAAATGTCACGGGCGTACTGGTCCGTCGTGTGCGCGTTGGCGCCGATGCTGGTGAGCAGGTCCTGAAAGCCCGAAAGCGCATAGCGCGTGGCCTGCAATGCCGCTTCGCCAAGACCGGTCGCCTGCATCAAGGTGCCGTTCACCGCCGCGATGGCACTCGAGAGGCTCGCGAGATCGGACGCATTCGACGCGCCGACGCTGCTGCCCTGGAACGCCGCTTCGAGCACGCTCTGGATGTCGGCAGCCGAGGAGAGATCCACAGCGCCCGACTTCTGCAGAATGACGTGCGCGAGCGCCGCGATGGCGCTGTTGGCTGCGTCCATGCTGCCGGCCGCACCGGCACCCGTGAGCAGCGACTGGATCGCGCTGAGCGTGCCGAGCACGGCCTCGGAGCGGTCTTCGATACCGGCACCGCCGGTCGCGTTGTTCTGTACCGAATCGTAAGTGAGCAGATCGGCGCCCGAAGGCAGCGTGATGCCGAGTGCGCTCACGAGCTTCGCCTGCGCCTGACTTGCGCTGAGCGAGCTGTCGAGATGCATCATCTCGTCGATGAGGGTCGTCAGCGGAGTGACGACGGTCGCGCCGGAAGGCGCGCGCAGAATCATTCCGTCGAGCGGCACGTTGGTGAGCGTATCCACACCGCCGTACACGATGATCGAAGCACCGGTATCGCCGGTCTGGAAGGTGAAGCGGCCCTGCGCATCCGTGTACACCGGGCTGCCGTCGGGCAAGCCGTCATGGTTCGTGTCGAGGTACACCGCGGCGCCCTGCACGTATCCTTTGACGACCTGGCCATTGATGCTGGTCGGCTCCGGGGTCGGAGTCGGGGTCGGCGTAGGAGTCGGCTCCGGCGTGGGAGTCGGCGTCGGTTCCGGCGTAGGAGTCGGCGTAGGAGTCGGGGTCGGGATGGGGGTCGGCGTCGGGGCCGACTCAACCGGCGGCGAGCTGTGATGGCTGCCGCCACCGAGCGCGAGGGCGGCGCCACCGGCGCCAACACCCACGATGAGCCAGATCAGCCCGCGATGATGATCGTCGTCGTCCTGCGTAGCCTGCGCGGCCGCGCCGGCTGCACTGGTGTTGTCGCCCGCCGCGGCGAGCACGATGACCTCGCGCTCATCGGACTGCGCGGACGCGCCACCGGCAGAAGCATCGCCAGCGGCATTGCCGGCATCGGCGGCCGCAGCGGCGGCTGCCATGTCGTCGGCTTGCGCCTGCTCGGGGTCCGCGCTTCCAGCGGCCAAACGTTCTTCGGTGGTCGCGGCGTGCGCCTCGGGCACACCCTGCAGACTCGTGGTACCGGCCGCATCCTTGATCACGCGCAGGGCGATGCGCACCTGGCCGGCGGCAATGTCCGCCTCCGTCAGCAAATGCTCCGCAATCGTCATGTCACCGGCAAGGACCGCAAGCTTGTCGCCCGCGTGCGCTTCATTACCTGTCTTGGCGCCGGCTTCGTCGCCGTGCCGCGTGGCGTGCTTCGCATCTTCGCGGTCAGTGTCGCCGCGCTCATGCGCAACGCTCTTGCCCAGCAGGGCCAGAGCGAGGGGCAGAGCGAGCGCCGCGCCATCGCGGCGGGACAGCTTCTGCACGAGACGTTGCATGCGAGCAGCACCGTTGGTCTGCGTTCCTGCGGCGGGCTGCTGATCGGTTCCACGGTTCTTCATGATGAGCCTCGAATAAAAAAATAGAGTTTGGAAATTCGCTTACAGGGATGGCGCGGTGCCGGCTGCAACACGCTGCGCCAGGCGCCGCGTCCATCCAGAAAAAAACTGACTGCCTCGAAATCGGCCCTTGCCTCAGGGGCGCCTCAACATACGGTGTCGAATACCTCCGTAGAGGCAGATGCGTGCAGGCTGAATGCATCTTGCGCGGATCCATTCATTTGACTTTTTGCGGTGTGATTCACGTCTAGCGCCCTCAGTGCGGCGTTTCACGGAACGCGCGGTCCGCGATCTTCGTGACGGGATGCACGAGATAGTCGAGCACCGTGCGCTTGCCGGTGATGATGTCCACCTCGGCCTTCATGCCCGGCAGGATCGTGAGCGGCTTGCCGTTCTTCCTGAGCTGGGCCGCGCCGGTCTTCACGGTCACTACGTACACATCCGTGCTGCCGCCCTGCATTTCCGGGCGTCCCTGCGCCTCCGGGTTGCGCACGGCATCCGCGCTCACCTTGATGATCTGGCCTTCGAGCCCGCCGTAGCGGCTCGCGTCGTAGGCGGTCACCTTGACGCGCGCGTTCTGCCCCGCGTAGACGAATGCGATGTCGGAGGGCTTCACGTAAGCCTCCACGATCAGCGAATCGTCCATAGGCACGAGCTCCACCAGCGTCTCCGCAGGCTGAGCCACGGCGCCGATCGTCTTGATCGTGAGACGGTTCACGATTCCGGACACGGGGGCCACCAGCATCGTGCGCTCCACCCTGTCCTTCAGCCCATCCAGCTGCGCTTGCAGCTCCGACACTTTCCCGCGCGTTTGCGCCAGCTCGCCCAAGGCGGCGCTCCGGAAACTCACGGCGGTGGTGTCCACCTTCTCCCGCACTTCCTGGATCGCCGAGAGCAGCCGCACGCCTTCCGTCCGCGTTACCGCGAGCTTGTTCTCGAGGTCGTTCACCTTCGCCTCTTCGCCGATGAGGCTGAGCTCCGCTTCGAGACCTTTGCTGACCAGCCGCTTGATGACGTCACGGCTTTGCCGTGAGAGCTCGAGCGCGCGCTCGGTGCCCGTAAGCGTAGCTGCGGACGCGGCCAGTTCCTGCTGCTTCTGCGCGAGCTGTTCGCGCAAGCCGCCAAGCTGCGTGCGCAGCTCGTTCTGGCGCCCGATATAGAGGCTCGTTTCCGCCATGACCTGCACGGATGCTTTCTCCGTCAGCTCCTTCGGCATCTCGAGCTTCTTGTCGGCGGACTCGGCTTCCAGCCGATATGCCTGTGCGGCCTGGGTGTAGTACTGCCGCAGGGCCTGCTCGTACTGGCTGCGGTGAATCGTCGGGTCGAGCTCCATGAGCGGCGTGCCCGCGCGAACGCTGTCACCCTCGTGCACGAGGATGTTTCGCACGATGCCGCCTTCCAGGCTCTGCACTACCTGCAGCTGCTGGGACGGAATCACTTTGCCTTCGCCGCGCGTGACTTCGTCGAGCTGTGCGATCGACGCCCACGTGACCGCGGCTACCATGAGCAGCGCGATGGAGAGCAACAGAATGCTCGAGGCATTACCGCTGCGCTCCGAAAGCGCCACGACCATGCGCATGACCGCGCGCGCCGCACGCCGCAGCCGGGGGAAGCGCTGGCCCGCGCCGGGCTTATCGGCCACGGGGGGCACTGAGCAATGACTTGGGTCCATCGGCGATCACCTTTCCTTTGTCGAGAACGATTACGCGGTCGACCAGCTCGAGCACCGAGCTTCGATGCGTCACCACGATGAGTGTTTTGCCTTGAGTGGCGTCGCGCAGCCGCGCGATGAGGTCCGCTTCGGTCGCGCTGTCCATCATGCTGGTGGGCTCGTCGAGCGCGAGCACGCTGGGGTTGCGCGCGAGCGCGCGCGCCATGCAGATGGATTGCCGCTGCCCGCCGGAGAGGCCTTCGCCGCGCTCCGTAAGCTTGAGGTCGTAGCCGCTCGGATGGGTGCCGATGAAGTCGTGCACGCCGGCCCATTTCGAGGCCAGCAGCACATCCGCATCGGACACGCCGTGCGGGTCGATGGCGATGTTCTCGCGCACCGTCCCGGAGAACAGCCAGTTATCCTGGAGCATCGCGCCCATCGACGCGCGCACGTCGAGCGGATCCACCTGGCGCATGTCCGTGTCGTCGATCAGGATCGAGCCGCTGTCCGGCTCGTGCACTCCGAGGATGAGCCGCAGCGCCGTGCTCTTGCCCGAGCCGATGCGCCCCACGAGCGCCACGCGCTCGCCCGGCTCGATCACGAACGACACCTTGTCGAGCGCCTTGCCCGCTTGCCCGGGATACGCAAACGACACGTCGCGAAACTCGATGCGCCCCTCGATGCGCGGGCGGCTGAGATAACGCCGGTGCCGCTCGCGGTCGACCGGTGCCTGCATGATGGCGTCGAGCGCCTTGAACGAGCTCATGGCCTGATTGAGGCGGGTGAGCACGCTTGCGATCTGCCCGAGCGGCGCAAGCGCGCGACCCCCGAGCATCGCGCTCGCGATGATCGCGCCCATCGACACCTCGCCTTTCGACGCGAGCACGGCGCCGTACACGACGATGGCGACCTGTGAGATCTGCTGCGCGAGCATCGTCGCATTGATGGCGAGCTGCGACACGAGTCTACCCTGCGTCGATACCTGCGAGTGGTGGACGACGCTCTCGCGCCATCGGCGGCGCATCATCCGCGACGCGCCGCTGATCTTCACGAGCTCGAGCGCGCCGATCATCTCCACCAGCACGCCCTGCTTGTTGCGCCCTTCAGCGAGTGAAGACGCGCTCGACTCCTTGAGCACCGGCTGTACGAACAGACCGACGAGGATCACCAGCGGCACGGCCACCGCGGGCACGATCACCAGCGGACCGCCGATGAACCAGATGACGAGCAGGAAGAACAGCACGAACGGCAGGTCCACCGCCGCGACCAGCGTCGCCGACGTCAGTACGTCGCGGAGCGATTCGAGCTCACGCATCACGCCTGCGAGCGAGCCCACGGATTCGCGGCGGGCCTTGAGCCGCATGCCGAGAATCTGGTCGAACAGGCGCTCACCGATACGCACGTCCACGCGCGCGCCGGCACCGTCGATGAACGAGCTGCGCAGCGTCTTGACGGTGAAATCGAAGCCGATCGCAATGGCAACGCCCACCGCCAGCGCGATAAGCGATTCGATGGCGCTGTTCGGAAGCACGCGGTCGTAGACGACCATCGAGAAGAACGAGATCGCAAGACCCAGCACGTTCGTCACGACGGCCGCGACGATCACCTGGAGATAGGACCACCAGTTCTCGGCGAGCGGCTCCACGAGCCATGCGTAGCGCTCGCGCCAGCCGGGCTGCGCGTTGTCCGCCGCGTGAGCGGTACGGAGAGCATAGGTTGCCCCGCTTGCCCGGGCCATCAGGCTGCGCCGTTCCATCGGAACGGGCGTCATTGATCCGGTCGAACTCGGTTCGGCAATGGCGGCCAGCACCGTGTCGGCATCCACGATTTCGGTGACGACGGCGGCGGCTCCGTCGCTCATGAGCACGAGCAGCGGCAGGCCCATGCTGTCGACATCGGCCTGCGCCAGCACGAACTCGCGCGCGGTGATTCCGAGATGCGCAAAAGCGGGATGTATATGCGTCGCCTCGGTTTGCCGAGCGGTATCGGGCAACGCCGCGCGCAGCACCGCGAGTGACGAAGGCCGTCCCAACTGCTCGCACGCATACATCAGCGCGCGCTCGAGCGCGGTCGCCGGCGCGACGGCGGCAGCCGGTTCCGAAGGCGGCGCGCCGGCGGCGGCGGGTGCGAACAACTGCGCCCGAACGCCGGTGGGCCCCGACGACTGTGCCCCGGCGGAAACGGCCTCCGACGGCGACGCTCCCGCTGCCGAGCCGGCCAAGTCGATGACTTTTCCGGGCGTGCCGCCGCCGCGCCGCTCGGACGCGCCAGTCGGCTCGCTGGCATTCCGGCGCTCGGCCGCCGAGCCACCTTCAATCACGTTAGAGAACGGAACAACGCTCATCTCACTTGTCTCCCAAATCGGTTGCCGGTGCCCGCGGATCGATTCCGAAGAACGGCGCCAGCTCGCCGGTCAACGCGGCCACGGAAAATCGCTGCACGCGCAGGTCGAGCTGCACGTCGAGGAATTGCATCGCCGAGGCGAAGTAGTCGCGCTGTGCGACGATCAGGTCGTTCAGCGTGCGCCGGCCGGCGAGAAAGAGTTCTTCGTAGTCGTCGATGGCGCTGTGATCGCGCGCCACGCGGTCCGCCATCGTGGTGGTCTGCGTTTCGCGCGTTTCGACGGCCGCGTACGCCTGTCGCAAGCGGCGATCGAGCGCAAGCTCGGCTCGCTCCACGGCCAGTCGCGCCGCCTGATGACGCCCGCTCGCCTGCCGCGTACGGCCGGCACTCGCCCCGCCGGTAAAGAGGTCGTAGGAAACGCGCACGCCTACATAGGTGTCGCGGTTATCGACGCCGGACGAACCGAACGCGTCGTACGCGGTGCCGCTCGCCTCGAGCGAGAGCCTTGGCCACAACATCGTCGCGCGCTGCGAATCGAGATCCGCCGCGCTGGCATTCAGCTCGTCACGCAGCGAAAGCAGCTCCGCGTTGTGCGCCCTTGCGTAGAGAAGCGCCTGCTCCACCTGATCACGTCGATTCGGATAGAGACTGGGCTCGAGCAATTCGCCCGGCGCCGCGCCGAAGAACTCTTCGTAGGTGGCGTTCGCATCGTCCAAGTCGCGCTCGGCATCCGTGAGCTGGTTGCGCGCTTCGAGCACGCGGCTGTCCAGACGCGAGAGCTCGCTGCGCGGATCGCGCCCTTCCAGCGCGCGGCCCGCGACTTTGTCGCGCACGCTTTGCACTTTCGCGAGATTCTCGCGGCCGATCTTCACGGAGTCGCGCTGGCGGAGCACGGTGAAATAGAGCTGCACCGCCTGGAGCGTGAGGTTGTTGGCTACGGCATCGACACCACGCGACGCCGCGCTGACGCGGCCCTTCGCGGCCCGCACGCGACCCCACGTCGCACCACCGTCATAGAGCAGCTGCGAGAACGCGAGCTGCGGATTGACGTCGCCGGGATGGCGGCTGCCTGGAATGTCTTCCGTGCGACCGCTGCGTACCGTCCGATCCTGTCCCGAATCCATGAGCAGCTGGACGCGCGGAAAGAAATCCGACTTCGCTTCCGAGAGCGATCCTTGCGCCTGGCCGACGGACGCCTCCTGTGAACCGAAATCCGGCTGGTGCCGGACCGCGTCGGCGACGAGACGGATGAACGCGCGATCCTCCGCGCCCGCCTCGTTGACCTGTGCGGCCAACGGCGCCGAGGCGCACAGAACGGCCAGCGCACAAGGCATCGCGATCGCTTTGAAAATCACACTCACTGGACACCCAACCGTTGAATCCGCTGTTACTCGCCGCTGCTAGCGTGTCTTTCGACTCGCACCGCGCGGCACCGACTGCGCGATTCAATCTATGCGATCGGCTTCGGCGGAAATTCGACGGATTCGACTTTTCACCGGCCGAATTGGGTTCGCGCTGCACGTGAATGCATCCACGCTGGCGCTATCTGCCGCGCAAGCGCGGCGCTACACGCTTAGCTTTGCAACGAGAAACCGCTGTGATGTACGGTGATTCGATGCGAAACATTTCTTCGAAAGCACTTGCCGCGTCCTGCGGCCACGCACGCGTTCCGATGGGTCAACGGCGCCGAACGCGTCGTCCGGGCGACCGATGGGAAGGGCTTTCACGAGATGTGATCGAGCGCTTCATCGACGTGATGTCGTTCGAGCAGCGGCTGCCGCAAGACGTGCGTGAGAGCTGGCTCTCACATCTCACCGTGATCGACGCGTGGAGCCAGGTGTCGCTCGGGCGCACGCTCATCGGCGTCGACTCATGCGGGCTTCGTCAGTTCATCAGGCAGTGCGTGGCGGTTGGGCTCAACACCCGTGAGATGGCGGAGATCACGACGGTCGCGCGCCACTTCTATCGGTATCTTCGCAACGCGAGGTATCGCGAAGACGATCCGTCGCGTCGCCTGCCGCGCGACTTGGAATCGCGGGCCTGCGCCGCGCCCGGCGCGCGTGAATCAGTCGGCGGGTAACGGCCGCGTCAGCGCGGCGAGCAGCTCTTCAACCGAGCCCATCGTCCGTACGCGTCGTGTGCCCATCACACTCGAGATCACGGGCATGGCTGGATGATTGCGTGCGATCAGCACGTCGCCGGCGCAGTAGGGCTTGAACAGAGTCAGCGCCGCCCGCAGCAGTTCGGCAGCGGCACCGGATACATTGCCGGACGTGGGCAACGGCCACTCCGCGATAACGAGCGCATCGATGCGGTCGACGGGCAGGCCGCTCGAGAGGAACTCCCTTCCGTCGGTGCCAATCACCAGGGCATCCACCGACGTGTCGAGCAGAAGCGTGCGCACGTCCTGGAACACGGAGCCGCGGCCGACGCGGATCGACTGTTCGCCAATGCGCAAACCCGTGCTGCTCGTGCTGCCCGCGCAGGAGTCGCGCCGGGCAAGGCGCCCGACCACTTCCTGCACGAGTGCCGCATCCGGCCCTGTCGTCAATATCACGATCACGGGCACGCGTCCCTGCGCGGGCACCATCTCGCTCAGAAGCTGGCCGTAGGTATGTGGCGCCGTTGCACCGCTGAGCTGCGGCTGCGCGTTCACTTCACAAATGGCCGCGCCGACTTCGTGCCACGAACGCTCGATGTCCGGCATCAGCAGATCGACTCCCGCGAGGTCCAGGCGCAGCACGTCCGCCGCACGCTCGCAGAGCCTGGCGTTGTCGGGATGGATGCGATCGAAAACGCCCACCGGCGTGCCGCCGGTCGAGACGTTCGCCGCGCGGCGCAGCCGTACCGATCGACCCGCTTCCGGCACAGACTGGGTGTTCATGCCGCCCGCGGTGAGCAACTCGAGCGCCTCCTCGTCGAGCAGGATGGGCGCCATCGGCGCCCACGAAACGTCGGCCCTGCGCGGATCGAGGTTGATCTCGTCGACCAGCGTTTTCACGGACCGGTGGCCGTCGCCCGTCACGCTGGCCGGCGTGCGTTCCATCGCCCACAGGGTGCGGCCTCGATGCACGTAGACGCGATAGTCGCGGCCTTCCACGTGCTTCTCGACGAGAATGTCTTCGGCGTGCCGGCGCGCACGCTCGAATGCCATGCGCAACTCGTCTTCGGACACGAGCCCTGCGGAGACACCTGCGCCGCCGTCCTGATCCTCAGGCTTCACCACCACCGGGAAACCGAGCGCCTTGGCGGCTTCCACCGCTTCCTCCAGGGTGTGGACCAGGCGATGCGCCGGCACGGGGACGCCCGCTCGCCGCAGCATCGCGTTCGTCAGCGACTTGCTGCGCGCGAGTCGCGTGGCGATCCGCGAGGTTGCCTCGGTAAATGTGCTGTCGAGCCAGCAGGAATGCCGGCTCCATCCATACTGAAATATGCCGCCTGGCAACCGCAGGCTAGGAATACCGAGCTCGTGGGCCGCGCTCAGGAAGCAGCGATTGTTGGTGCCCCGAGGTGCGTGGCGGCTCATGCGTTCGAGCAGCCGCTGCAGCTCAACCCGATGAGCGGGCGACAACTCGTCGCCGTCCGGCACTTTGGCAAGATCGGTGAACAAACGCGCGGTCCACACCAGCGCACTCACAGCTGCGGATCCCGACAACGTCGGCACCGCGAGCAGCCACTGCCCGGCCTCCGCGCGGTCGGTGCCATTCGATTTTCGCTTGCCGCTCGCGGCCGGTACCCGCCGCTGCGGTAATTCGATCGCGTGGCTCTTGCCGAAAGCCGGCAGGCCTGCGGCTTCCTGCAGAGCGCGATTCACGCGAGCAAGGCACGCCAGCACGGTGGCAATGTCGGCGGGCACGGTCGCGCCCTTTCGAACGCGCGAGACGACGGCGATCGAGTCCTCGGGAACCGGGGGCAGATGGCCGGCGAGCAGCTTCTGCCCACGAACGGCGATCTCGCGCCAACGAGCCGGCGCCGTGATCTCGACGTGGATTACGACGCTCGGCGCGTGAAGGCCGTGCGCATATCCGGGCATCGAGCGCACGTCGCCGATGCGGAGAACGGCTTCCATTGCAGGCAGCGCCTGCGTCTTCGCGAGGGACAACATGACCGGACATCCTCAATAGTTAGTCAATCAGGTACGCGATGTAATCTGCAGCGGCTTCGAAAGAGTCGTGAGAATCCGCGCAAGCCAGGCGCGCGGCGCGTTCGCCTCCCATAGAGGCAGGCACTCCGCTGGATTGTCGCTACGGCACCCGGACTCCTTCAGATACCAATAGAAGAGGTGCAGGCTCGCAAGAAGGCGCGCATGCAGCCGCGGCCGCCGCCGCTCGGCCGCCCGTTTGTCGAAGTACGTGCGCAACTCCTCGCCACGCACGGCAACCAGAGTTTGGCCGCTGGCCCGATGCATCCATTCATCGAGCGCCAGCAAGTCTTCGAGGTGACCGCGACGCTCGGCCCGCGTGAGGGCACGGTCCAGGCAGATGACGTCGAGGAACCGATCGATGAGATCCATCGAAAGGCCATCCCACGGATCCGCCGTGCGACGTGGCGGTCGCCGGACATCCGCGCGCGCCCGCCTCGCTCGTTGCTCCTCCGACGAGGCACTCTCGTTTTCGTGCGTCATCCTTTTCTCCCGCACTCCATGCGCGAGTGCCCGCGTTCAGTGAGAGGCCGACGCCATCTCCGCCACCATCGCCGGCAGCGGCGCGGGCTTCTCGCCCATGCGACCGAGCGCCAGTCCGCCGCCGAGCGCGAGCACCACGAGCCCACCCATGAAGAGCGAGAATGCGGTCGGGCGCCTGAAGAGGCCCTTGCCGCCGACGTTGCGCGCGATCATGGGCGAAAGCTGCACTTCCGGCCGGCGCTCGAGCGATTTCACTTCGCCCGAGATGGCCGCGCCCCGATGCGTGATGATGTACGGCGCGGAGAGTTTCCCGAGCACGATGGCCGAGGCGCGCAGCACGATCTGATCGGTCGCAACGACTTCACCGCACAGCGTGCCGAACACTTCGAGCCGGTCCACGCTCGCAAGGCCGTGGAACTCGCCGCCGCGGCTGATCGAGAGCGCGGCCGCCTGGACTTCGGCGTCCCTGAGGACACCGTCCACGCAGATGAGACCTGCGGTAGTGAAGTTGCCGGACGACGTTACGCCGAGACCGATGACGATATCGTCGGTCCTGGCCACGACGACCGGCGCGGGCGCCGGTGTCGGCGCCGGCTTGCCGCCGGACCCGGATCTGGGATCCACCTGTGTGTTCAAGAGAACCTCCGCTGGTCCGCGCACGGACTCGTTGAAGAATGACTACGCCTATCTTGCCCCTTCGGCGCGCCGTCATCCTGCGAGAAAGCGCCACATTGCACCCATGGTGGCGCAGTCCGGTTTGCGTGAACGCGTGCCCGATGGCAAAACGAAACCATGAAAGCGCTCACGGAAATTGTATGAACAGCCTCGCAAGCGTTGCTCCTCAGCTGGGGCCGCTCCCAACGATTCAGTGCCAGTACCGCTCGGTTGCCACTTCGCCTCGAGGGCGTCTCAGCGCCCGCGCCGACGCGGACGGCACTGTGTACCTGGAGTTCCATCCACGCACCCCGCGGGCCGGCCGGCGCTCTCTCAGCGGCCGCTGGCGCGCGGGGCCGCTGCGCAGCTGTCATCTCATCTTCAATGCGCTGGGCCACGGCCTTTCCCTGCTCGGCGAGCAGCCTTCGCTCGAGCGTTCATTGCAGCTCAGCCGGCTCATCGACCGTCCGCTGTCACTGCGGCTGGCGCAGTACGTTTCGCTGAACGATGGCCACTACGAAGCGGTGGCTTCGCACGTCACGTTCGTCGAACCGCCGCGCTTGAGAATGGACTCCGTGCTTCCCCTGCCCATCGGATGGCTGGCGGCAAGCGTGGCCGGCGTCACGTTCAGGACGTGCGATGAGGCGAGCGAGAACCCCGTGAGCCACGCGGAGCGCGAAACCTTCGTGCTGCTGAGACACCAGAAACGCTGGGAACTGTGGGCGCGAATGGAACGTGCGAACTCGGGCAGCATGCCTTGCCGCCGTCAGTATTGTCTTTGCACCACACAGGTTCTGCCGGAAGAGCCGGCATTGGCCGCGGAGCTGCTGCTGTTCGCAACGCTTGCGCGAGGCCGCCGGGCGGTTGAGCTGTCCGCGTGTCCTTCCGGACTCATCGCGCCGGACCGGCTCGAGCTCATCGAGCTGCGACTCAGGCAGCTCGCCGGGCAATAGCAATTGAAGCTGATCAGACGTAGACGTTGAGACTTCGCTGCGCTCCGGCCTGGGGCGCGGCATCCTTTTCAGATGTGAGCCGCGGCTGAGCGTAAGCGTGACGAGGCGGCGCGTAGCCGCGATCCGCCTGTCCGAGCTGCAGGTAGTGCATGCGCGTGCGCAACGCCGCGATCACACGGGCGCGCAGCTCCGCGCCGCGCACAGGCTTGATGAGCACGTCGTCGGCGCCGCTCTTCAGCAGGTCCGTCACGACCGCGATCGCATCCATGCGCGTCACCACGATGATCGGCACGTAACGCCAGCGCGGGCTCGATTTGAGTCCCTGACACAGCTCACGGCCGTTCATGCCCTCGAGCATGAAGTCGCAGAGGATCAGGTCGGGGTCGATCGCCGGCAGGCGCTCCAGGGCGTCCTCGGCACTCGTCGCGAGCACGATCTGGAAACGATCGTCCGCAACCATGCAGGCGAGCGCGAGCCGCGTGGTCGCATCGTCTTCGATGATGAGCAGCGTGATGGGTTTCGGGCCCGGCGCCGGGCGCACGACGGTCTGCGCGGATCCCTTGGGAAGGCTCGTGATGCGAATCATGTATGACTCCCTCGAAGCGACGACGGGCCTGGGCCCTTCGTACTGTTCGAACCGCGGCGGGACGCGTTCATCGGCGCGCCTCGTGGAGTCGCGGCTTGCGCGACTCGAATCGCACATCCGCGCGCATCGTCGTCAGCGGGACGTTGTACGTATTCAGCTCGAGCGACGCGCCGAGCGAACGTTCGAGCGTCGCGGGGACCGGAGCATCCGCGTGGACGCACGCGACGACCGGTGCGCCGCTCGGCGCACCTTCGAGCAGCTCGCCGAACTGGTTGCCGGCGATGGTGATGAAGTCACCCGCCTGCTCGAGGCCGCTGTCCACTTCGATGAGAACGCCGTAGTCCCCGCCCAGGATCGTATTGCCAAAAATCCGCACGGAGTCGGCGCCGGCGCCGCCGTTCAGCGCGATGGCGACGCCGCCGCTGGCCGCGCGGATGCGGTTGCCGGTGATGGCCAGATCCTCGAATCCATAGGGAACGTAGATGGCCTCATCGACTCCGCCCAGGATCACGTTGTTCGCGAGGCTCGTGCCCGAGCCGCTCAGCACGGCGATTGCCGAGCTCATATCGCGGCCGTCGATCACGCAGTTGCGAAGCGCAAGATGCTGGTTCGCCTCCGCGGCCAGTTCCGTCGTCACGCTCCCGATGATGGCGAAGCCGTCGATCACGACATGCGTGGCTTGCGAACCGATGACGACGCAACCGACGATCGCCGCTTCGACGCCGCGCCCGTCCACGCTCCCCGCCTTGCCAGCGTTCGCGCCGGTCAGCGTGATCGGCCGGCCGATGTAGAGATCGCCCGGATAGGGACCCGCCGGCACCGAGATCCGGTCACCGTCGCGAGCCAGGTCGATGGCCGCCTGTATGTTCGGATACGCGCCTCTCGGCCGACCCGTCCCGTCGAAAAGCCGTACCGGACGGACGACGCCATCATCACCGTGCAACACCCGCAACACACCGGTCTCGCTGAGGTCGCGGGCCGGCGCGAGGGCCGCGGGAACCGGGCTCGGGGTGGAGAAACCGCGCCGGATGCCTGAACTCGTAGATAAGGTGTCGCCCGCCCGGGCCGCACCCATGGCCGCCTGCGTCGAGGCGTAGATTCCCACGCCATACGCCGCCTTGCGGACGCCGGTCGGGTCCGCCATCGCGGCCATTCTCGAAGAGCCCGAAGCATCGAGAAGCACGGCGCCGATTTCACCGTTCGCGTCGAGAACGCGGGACAGGTATCCGTCGAGCCCGTGATGCGCGAGAGCGGCTGGTGCGGCGGCATCATCACATTGGACGACCATCGAGAAACGCGCGCCGTCGCGCGTGCGAAGCGTGTTGTCATCAACCACCGGCATGGCGGCTTCCGCTTGCGGGCTCGCGAGCACGCTGGCATCGCAGCTGATCCACACGGGCGGCAGCAGGTCGCCGACGATATCGTTGTCGCGAATGACGACTCGCCCGCATTCGCCTGGAGTCGCGCCTTCGAGCGAGATCGATCCGCAGAGAAGGTTCCCCGAAATGACGGCATTGCGAACCGGCGCACACCCGCCGCGACCGCTGAAATGAACGGCACTGAGCGCACGCGCCGTCGGGCCGCGTTCCACCACCGAGGCCAGCAGGTTGAACCGTTCGCCGTGCACCTCGAATACCCGGGTGATGCCGCGGACCACCTCGTCATCGCAGCACCGGCTCGCCGGAACGAACCCCAGGCCGCGGATCGTCACGCCCGCCGCGGCGATGGCGAAACTCCCACTGTGCGCGGAATGGAACAGCGCGACGGCCGTGGCGGAAACCTTGTCGCGATCTGTGATCGGCGTACCGTCGTCCGCTACACCTTGCAACGTGACGGACTTGTTCACGACAAGGCCGTAGGCCGCCGCCGCCATGCCCGGTTGCAGCAGTTCGTCGGCCGCGAACACGCGCCCTTCGCGATACGTCCCCGGCGCAATCAGGATCGTCTCGCCGCCGCGGGCGGCATCGATCGCGGCCTGGATGCAGGGGTGGCCGTTGTCGCCGACGAGCAATGTGGCAAACCGCCCCCGCTTGATGCGCACCCTCGCGCCGCCGGCGCTCGCGAACGGCACCACGTCCTCGCCGTTCGTGAGCATCCAGCCGCTTTCGCAGAGGGCAAGGGTCCAGTCCCCGAATGCGGCGGGATTGAGCTCTATCGTGTCGAGCGGCGCCGCGCGACCAATCGCATGGCTTAGCTGGACGATGCTGCTCACTTCGAATCTGGCCATTTCCTTGCCCCCGCGCCTCAGCCGTGCGCCTGCGAAAAGAACGGAATCGACAGATCGAGCAGCGAGCGCGTGGTACCGGAAGACCAGGCCGGCAGCGGCTTCGCGGGGTTGTCGGCGCGGCAGCCCGACTCGTTCATGTGGCGGTAGAAGTGATGCATGCTCGCGAGCAGCCGATCCAGCAGCCGCGGCTCGAGCCCCGCGTCGATGCGTTCCCGGAAGTAGGAGCGCAGCTCCGCCGTACGCGCGGTGGCGAGGGTGCGCTCACGCGCCGTGTGCATCCATTGATCGAGCGCCAGCAGATCGGCCCGATACCCGCGTTGTGCCGTGCGCGACAGCGCACGCTCGAAGCACGCGATGTCGATGAAGCGCTCGATCAGGTCGCGCGAAAGCCCTTCCCATCCGTCCGCGACGTAACGCATCGTCCGCTGGCGGAAGTCGCATGGCGCGCCATTCCGAACCGGGAAGCGCGAAACGGGTTTCGTCTGCATGGGCGCAATCTCCTGAAGGCATACCCGTCGCGACCCGGCGGATGACTGCAACGATACGAGATGCGCGTGCCCTGCGAGTCGAAGATGCGTCCACCCTGAATCCATCGGGCCGGTTGCATCCGAAATGAAGCGTTCGCGCTCAACCCGTCAGCGCGTACACGTAGGCGTTCGCCTGGGCGAGGTACTCCGCCAGCAGTTCCTGGGATTTGGGCGTGAGCGTCACGAAGTCGCGGCGGGCGTCGGCCGGATCCGGGATGCGTTCGATGTAGCCGCGCGAAGCCAGCTCGTTCATGCGGCGCAGGGATGTGGTCGCGGAAACTCCGCTGATCGAAATGGCGAGGCCGGACACCGACAGCCGTTGCCGCAGCCGTTCCGCACGCAGCAGCTCGAGCAGCAGGTCCCACGCGACGTCGTCGAGCTTGTGATGCTCATATCGTGCTCGCAGGCGCCGCAGGTGCTCGATGGTGTCGAGCACGGCAAGTCTGCCACCGTCGCCCGGCGGTTCACGCGCCGGCGCGGTGCCGGCCGGCGCGTTTCGACTTTCGGCACCCGTCCGCGCCGGCCGATTGGCCGTTGAAGGAGCGGCCGCACGTTCGCCGGCCTCGTACGCGGAGATCTCGGTGGAATATGCAAGGCTGCGCAACCTTCCCGCCAGCTCTTCCGCCTGGCGCATCAACTGTTCCACCTGCGGTGGACGCGCCTGGTGTGCGGTGCGATCCGCACGCGCCTGCGCCACCGCGCGCGCGACTGTCTGAAGCAACTCCGGCGGACGAATCGGTTTCACCAGAAAATCGTTCACGCCCAGGCGTAGTGCATCCACCGCCGCTTCGACAGTGGGCTGCGCCGTCAGCAACAGCACGCGTGGCTTGGTGTGCTCCAGCGCTAACCCGTTCAGGCGATCGACAAACTGCAGGCCCGTGACACCGGGCATGAGAATATCGCTCAGCACCACACCAATCTGCGGACGCTGCGCGATAAGCGACAGCGCTGCCTCGGCATCTGTCTTCACCAGGCAGTTGTATCCGGCAGCAGACAGAATCCCCTCGAGAATGCTCAACATCGTTGCATCGTCGTCCAGCAACAGCACTTCTTCACTCATGGCACGCTCCTTTGCGGGAAGTACCGACGATAGGGGCAAAGCGTCCGCCGACGCCAGCGGCTCTTCCAATTTGTACTCGACTGCGGACAAATGAGGATGGTTCCACCGCGGTGACTCGAAATAAATATACCCATTACCTATCTTTGGAACTATGTCCGCTCACGGACATTTGCAATGACGTATATTCACAAACGTCGCGGGCGGCAACGACAGGGAGGCGAGGAGCCGGAATGCCATCTTCACTCGGCCACACCGGTCACCGGCTGACCTTCCGGGAGCGGCAGCCACGGATTCTGGTGTGTGCGCTGGGCACCTTGCTCGCGGTCTGCAATCTCACTCTCGACCCTAAGCTCGGCGCCGGGTTCACCGTCTCGCTGGTGCCTTTCATCGTCATGTCCACGGCGCTGCTCGGCGGCTGGGTCATCGCGGCCATCTGCGCCGTGATAGCGGCGCTCGCGGAGCTCCTGACCAGCGGCGACGTCGTGGCGGTGGCATTCGGCTGCGCGGTGGCGGTCGTGTGCGGAGAGATGCTGCGGCGGGGCGTGCGGCCCATCGTCATCGCCGGCATGCAGTTCGCGTCGATAATCCTGGTCAACTCGCCGCACCTGTCCGCGCCCGAGGCGCTGCCGTTCGTCCAGCTCTGCGCAGCGGCGCTCGCCCACGCCGGCCTCACCGCGGCCCTCGCGACCGGAGTGCTGATACTCACGCCGAGGCGCAGAGCCAACTTGCCGCTCCGCTGCCGGCTGCGGGGGGATCACATCGTCTTCATTCTGACGGTGGGCGCTCTTTCGCTCGTCACAGTCGCCGTCGTGATCTGGACGCGTCCGCAAGCGCTGGCCAACGGCTATGGCTGGGGCGAAAATTCGGCGCTGCGCCTCTCGAGCATGATGCTCACGGGTTATGTCACAAACCTCGTGCTCACCGCGCGATTCAGCAACATCGCGCGCCGCATGCCGCGCCTCCTCGCGGGGACGCAGCCAGGGCGCTCGCAACGCAAGACGCTTCGCTCGCGTATCGAGTCACCCCTCGAGGTGGCGCATTTCCTCGTCAGCGTCAATCGTGAAAGAAGACGCTTGCGGCGCGACGTCGCGCGGCAAGCCAGGGAGAGCTCGGCGACACGCGATCAGGCGCGGCGCCTGACGCAGGAGATTCTCAAGGCCCGCCACCGGCTGAAACTGCAATCCGACCAGCTGCGCGCGCTGGCGCGCTCCAACGACTATGCGCGGAGCCGGTATCACGCGCTGATGAATCTGTCTGGCGACGTGACGCTGTTCTGCAATGAGAAGGGAATGATCCAGTCCGTGAGTCGCTCGGCCGAGCGCATGCTCGGTTACGCGCCGGCGGAGCTCAAGGGCCAACCGATTACGCTGCTCATCCCGCAGAGCTCGCCGAGCGATCACCCGCTCGATGTCGCACGCAAAACCCCCGTCGAGGGGGCGGCCAGCATGCGCGAAACCACCGTGCGCTCCGCGGATGGAAAGAACAAGGAGGTTATTGCGCTGCTCAGTTCGTTCGCGACACGCGGCACCGTGAATTTCTCCATCCAGCTGCGCGAGATCACGAATATGAAGAAGGCGCTCGCGACCCTGGAGCAGGCGCAGACGCTGGCGCAGTCCGCTCACAGGTCGCGCGACCAGTTCATCGCGGCCATGAGCCATGAGTTGCGCACGCCGCTGCACGGCCTCATCGCGACGCTCGAAATGATGCGCGCCGGCGAGAACTGCGCGCCGGAGATGCGCCAGCATCTGTCGATCGCGCGCATTTCGGCGCGGGCACTGCTCAAGATCGCGAACGACATCCTCGATCTCACCCGCATCGAGTCGGGCCACTTCACCCTCGAGCACCGCCCGTTCTCGCCGCTCGCGACCATCCAGGAAGTCGTGGACGAGTCGCGGGCGCGCGCCGACTCGGTCGGCCTCACCCTGCAGCTGCGCATCGTCGATTCGCTGCCGCCGGCGCTGATCGGGGACCCGGGAAGGCTGAAACAGATCCTCCACAACCTGATTTCGAATGCGCTCAAGTTCACGCCTTCCGGCGGCGTCACTCTGCAAGTGACATGCGATGGCACCGGCTGCACGTTCGACGTCATCGATACGGGCAAGGGCATCCCCGAGGACAAGTGGAAGACGATCTTCGACCCGTTCGTGCAGGTCGAGTCCGTCCGCGGACGCCAGGCGGGCGGAACGGGCCTCGGTCTGCCGATCAGCCGCCGTCTCGCCGAAGCGATGGGCGGTAACCTGACGCTCCTGCGCTCGAGCTCGGCGGGGTCGACTTTCCGACTCGTCGTGTCGCTGCCCGTGACGCAGGAAGCGCTTGCGGAGGAACAGAGCCAGCGCATCTTCAACAATCCGCGCGGCCGTATCCTGGTCGTCGAGGACAATGCCGCCAACCGTTACGTCGCCGAGGCGCTGCTCACGAGTCTGGAATGCCCCGTGACCATCGTCGAAAGCGGTGAGGAGGCGCTCGCGCGGCTGGAGAAAGAGGAGTTCGATCTCATCCTGATGGACTGCCAGATGCCCGGGCTCGATGGCTTCGAAACGACGCGGCGAGCGCGCCGCCTCCTGCGCCGGCATGTGCCCGTCATCGCCATGACCGCGAACGCTTCGGTCGAGGATCGGCAGCGTTGTCTCGAAGCCGGCATGGACGACTTCCTGCCCAAGCCCTTCGGGCGACAGGCGTTGCACGCCCTGCTGTGCAAATGGCTGGAACCCGCGCGCATCAGCGATCGGGTGAACGACGAGCTCGCCGCGCAGGTGCGCGCACTCCCCGCCCTCGACGTCGTGGTGTTCGACGAGTTGCGGCAGAGCCTGCAATGGCGCGTCGAGCCGCTCCAGCGGATCTGCACCACCTTTACCGACTCCGCGAGGAACGCCTTTGGGGTGATCGAAGGCAGCACCGGGATCGACCGGCGCGCGCTGCGCCGTCATCTGCACACCCTGCTCGGCAGCGCGGGCATGGTCGGCGCACGCCAGGCCGAGCATGTCGCCCGCGCGATCCAGCGCGACGTGGAGTCCAACCGGCTCGACGACGTCGACGCCGCGCTCGCGCTCCTGAGGGGCGCGTTACAAGCCTTCGAGAAGGAGTTCAACCGCCGACTGCAGGAAAGCTCCGGCGAGCACTATGGTGAAGCCGCGGGCGGTCGCGAGCACTGAGCAGCCCGCGCAAGCGGGAGAATCGACCCTGGGCCGCAATCAAATCGCGACGCGCGCCGCACGCAATCGGGTGAGCTTGAGATAACGGGCCGCGAGCCGCCGATACTTTTGCCGGGTACGGAGCGCCGCATGCACATGCGCACGCAGTTCGCGCGGATTGCACGGCTTCACCAGCACACTATCCGCCCCCGCCCGAAGCAGGTCCGCGCGCACGACATCGTTTGCGAAGCCCGTCACGCCGATGATCGGCACGAAGTGCCAGCGCCCGCTCGACTGCAGCCAGCGAAAGAACTGGTCGCCGCTCATCACCTCCATCACGAGATCGCACACGATCACGTCCGGTTTGATCCGCGCGAGGCGCTGGCGCACTTCCGCGGCATCCGAGGCGAATACGATGCGGTACTCGTCCGGCGCAAGAATTGCCGCCAGCGTCAGACGCGCGGTCGGATCGTCGTCCACGATGAGAACGGTTGCGGAGCCCTGCGCCGACGACGTCGCGCGGCGCTCACGAAAGGCCCGTGGGGCGTCACCCGGTGAATTGTCTGATCGCGTCATGTCGAAGGTCCTGTGGCGGCCGAAAAGTCGCGGCCAGTGATGCAACACTGTAGAGCCATCCGGCCGAAAAGGTGCGAGCGTCTTCACACAAGAAATGTGCACGGCGCAGGTATGTCCCGGATTGGATGCAGCGTGGATCAGACTGCACGGCGGCGCAGGAACCACGCTCTATTATGAGCGCAGGGAGCTTTCCGGCTCTCGGGTCTTGCGGATGCAATGGATTAGGGAGGACGCGGCGGCAACGCTGCGAGGGACAGCATGAGCTTTTCGGAAGTACGCAGCTCACGACATGCCAGCAGGAGCGAGTCCTCGCGCGCGAGGAGATCTCATGCGCTTATCTGAAGTCCTTCCCCGCATCAGCACTTCGACGGCCTGGCAAGTCCGCGCGCTGATCGTCGTGCTGGGCACGCTCGCCGCCGGCGCGAACATGTCTCTGGAGCCGCAGCTCACCGGCGGCCTGAGCCTGTCGCTCGTGCCGGCGATCGTGATGATCGTCACAGTGCTCGGAGGCTGGGAGGCCGCCGCACTCTCTCTCGCAATCATTGCGGTGAACGCCCTGTTGCTCGGACATCCCGGTGCCTGGCAGGTGATTGCCGCCGCCGGCATCGCGGTGTTCTGCGGAGAAGCGCTGCGACGGGGCGCTCGCCCTCTCCTCATATCCCTGGTGCAACTGCTGGTCGCTCTGATGAGCGAGCTGCCCATGCTCGCCGGGAAATTGACCATCGCCAGCCTGGGCACTCTGTCGAACGCCGCCGCCCACGCGGGTATCAACGTTGCGCTCGCGACGCTGGTGCTCGTCTTCATGCCTCGACGAAGCAACTCGTTCCCCGCGCGCTGCCGTACGCGTTGGGATCACATCGTCTTTTCGCTGGTCGTGGGCACGGCTTCGGTCACCATCCTGGGCCTGCTCACGAACACGAGCCACTCCCATCAACCCGCCGCTGAACGTTGGGCCTCGGCGGAACTGATGGCTGCCCGCGTCTCCGTGCTCGTTGCGCTTGCCGTCGCGGCGAGCTGCGCTCTCACGAAATGGTGTGAAGCGACGACGCGCGGGCTTCCGGAGCGCTATCGCGCGTTGCATACGAAGGCGGCACTCGCCGGTCATCGGCTCAAGCGCGGCGAATTGCCGCTCGAAGTCGCCGGCTTCTTCCTCGACGTCACGCGCGAGACGAACCATTTGCGTCGCGACGCTGAACGCTACGACAAGAACCTGATGGAAGCGCAGCAAGCCGTCGCCGGGATGCGGGAGGAGCTGTCGCAGGTGAAGGAAGCGCTCCGTCACCGATCGGAGCAGCTGAAGCAAGCTGTCGGCGCCTGTGAGCGCCTGAACGCACATTACCGCGCGCTGATGGACTGCTCCGCGGACGTCAACATGTTCGTCGACGAGAACGGCATCATCCAATCCGTCAACCGCGCGATCGAGCGCATGCTGGGACATCAACCCGACGCCCTCAAGGGAAAGCCGCTCGGCGCCCTGATTCCGCCGGACTGCGTAGTGGACCATCCGCTCGATCTCACCGGGAAGGACCCGGCCAACCCCGTTCCGCACGCCGTGAAAGGCGACGTGCGGGCCGCGAACGGCAAGAACCGCCACGTCGCGATACACCTGCACCCGCTTCTCGCTCGCAGCGAACGGTTTTACCTGGTTCGGCTGCGGGATCAGCGCAATACGCACGAGGCGCTCGCCACGCACCCACCGCTTCGGGAGTCCGTGCGCTCCGCTCCCGAGTCACCGAGCCTCTTCATCGCCGCGATGAGCCACGAGCTGCGCACGCCGCTGCATGGCCTCATCGCCACGCTCGACATGCTGCGAATCGGCGGTCAACCGGCGAACGAATACCAGCGTCAACTCTCCATCGCACGCACTTCGGCACGGGCACTGCTCAAGATCGCGAACGACGTGCTGGACCTGGCACGTCTCGGCACCGGCGACTTCCCGCTCGAACGAAAGCCGTTTGCGATGTCCACGGCGCTCCGGGAAATAGCGGACGAAGCACGCGCTCGCGCGACCTCGCTCGGGCTCGGCGTGTCGACTCAGATGACGAGCGAGCTGCCGCCCACGTTCCTCGGCGATCCGGCGCGGCTCAAGCAGATTCTCGCGAACCTCGTGTCGAACGCGCTGAAGTTCACGGAGGCCGGCGGCGTGACGCTCCGTGTTGGATACGACGGCGGGCTCTGCACGATCGACGTGCAGGATACCGGTGAAGGTGTTCCGCACGACAAGCGTGACTGCATCTTCGAGCCGTTCGTGCAGCTCGATTCGGGCTCGGGCCGCAAGGCCGGCGGCAGCGGACTCGGGCTGCCCATCTGCCGCCGGCTTGCCGAAGCGATGGGCGGACGGCTCGTGTTGCTCACATCCGGACCGCGGGGCTCGACGTTCCGGCTGACGCTGCCGCTCGAATCGTCGCAGGAGCCCCCGCCGGACGAGCAGAGCCAACGAGTGTTCCACAACCCGCACGGCCGGATCCTCGTCGTGGAGGACAATCCAGCGAACCGCTACGTCGCTGAAGCGCTGCTCACCGGTCTCGAATGCCCCGCCACGATCGTCGCTGGCGGACGCGAGGCCCTCGAGATGCTGCAACAACAGGAGTTCGACCTGATCCTGATGGATTGCCAGATGCCCGGCATGGATGGATACGAGACGACGCGCCAAGTGCGCCGCCTGCTGAAGCGACGCGTGCCGATCATCGCGATGACCGCCAATGCCATGGCTGCCGACCGCAACCATTGCCTCGAAGCCGGAATGGACGACTTCCTGGCGAAGCCTTTCGGTCGGTCGGGACTGAACGCGGTGTTGTGCAAGTGGCTGGCGCCGGGTGCCGGCGGCGACGCGAAGCACGATCCGCAGGCGCGACTGGCCGTGCTTCCCGACCTCGATGTGAAGGTGCTCGACGAGCTGCGGGATAGCCTGCAATGGCGGATGGAGCCCCTGAAGCGAATCTGCACGACGTTCACGGGTTCCGCCCAGCAGACCCTCGCGCTACTCGACGGCAGCCGCGGATTGGACCGGCAGGCGTTGCAACGGCACCTCCATACACTGCTGGGGAGCGCTGGAATGGTAGGGGCTCGCCAAGTGGAATATCTGGCCGGTCAGATCCAGCGTGCGGTGAAGGCAAATCAGCGCGAGGAGATCGAAGGCGCCACCGCGATGCTACGGCTCGCGGTGCTGAGGTACGAGCGCGAGTTCGAGCGGAGATTGAACAGCGGGGCGGATGCGAGGGCTGAGGAGCTCGGCTCGGAGGCTTTTCAGGGAGTGGCGTGAGGAGGCGGGGTTCCTCGCGAGCATTCCAGCGGCGAGCGTATACGCCGAGGTGCGATTACCAAGTGCGGCAAGCCGCCTGTGCGCCGGATTGCGATTGAATCGGCGTGGGCGTATCGCTTTCGTCCGGTGATCAGTCGCACGCTCGCGCCACGCCACCTCTATACGGCGAAGCAAACGAACGGATCTGCGGGAGCAATTTGAGGACTACGTTCGAGGCAAGCTGACCCCGCGCGGTCACCGCGCGGTGCGTTGGCTGCTCCGGCCACAAATAGCCCGAGAGAAGCTCAGCCGCCCTGACAATCCGGCACTGTGACTTATAGTTGACACCATGTGACTTATAGATCACACATTGGAATGGTCGAAGTCCGCCAAACCGCCACCTTCTCCGCATGGCTTGCCGAACTCGGCGATGAGGAAGCGCAGGGTCGCATCCTCATAGCGGTCCGGAAGATAACGCTTGGCAACTTCGGCAAGCATCGCAGGCTCACGAAGAAAGTGAGCGAGTTGAAGATCGACTACGGCCCGGGCTAACGCGTCTATTTCACCAAGCGCGGCCCGGTCGTGGTGATCCTTTTGTGTGATGGTGACAAACGTACGCAGGACGCAGACATCAAGAAGGCCGTGAAGCTGGCCGACGGGGTGTGATCGCGTGAAATCAGCGTGCGTAAATACATTTATGGAGTGTTCCCCTATGGCAACCCGTCGCAAGACGAAAATCGCAGCACGCGCGGAGGCCGTCACGCCATTCGATGCAGCCGACTATCTGAAATCTGAAAAGGCCATGGCTGCCTACCTCAAGGCCTGCTTTGAGGATGGCGATCCCGCTCTCATTGCGGCAGCGCTCGGCGACATCGGCCGCGCGCGACTCGGGATGGGCAAGCTGTCGAAGAGCACCGGACTTTCCCGCGAAGGGCTTTATCGCTCTCTCAACAAGAAGGGGAATCCCTCGCTCGATACGGTCACGAAAGTTGTGCGCGCGTTGGGACTGAAGATGACCCTGAGTGACGCGGCCTGATGAGAACGCATCGCCGTCCGCCTCTCCTGAGCGCGGACGGCGATATGGCGATCCGCAGGCTGCAGAAGAAAGAAACTGCCCGCTGGCGGATCGCTGCGGATGCTGACGGCGCAGGCGCCTTCCATGCTCGCAAGAACTCTTCCGAGCCGATGTTGCCCGAGGAGGAGCAGTACCAAAGCGGCGGCCGCATCCAAAGTGGAAACATTTTGGAAACAGCGAGCGTCCGAAAGCGGTTGGCAGCCGGCGGCACGCTCGCAAGCTCTTGAATCTGGCGGAGAGGGTGAGATTCGAACTCACGAGCCCCGTGAGGGGCCGCCGGTTTTCAAGACCGGTGCATTCAACCGCTCTGCCACCTCTCCGACGGGGTGCGCATGATCCATGAGGGGGCCCGGCAGGGTCAACTCTGGAGCTGAAGCGGGCTGGCAACGCGCCGGCGGAGCGGGAGCACACCGCCAAGGCGCTTGGAAACGAGCGAGCGGCAGCTCCAGTGCAGCTGCCGAGTACCTACGCCGCCGGCGGCGGTTGCCGTTCGATCTTCGGCAGGCTCTCATCGAAGCAGGCCCACGTGGGAGCCTGCGAAGTCCAGACCGCCGCGGCGGGCTTTGCGATCTCCGGATCGTCGAGTGTTCCCGCGCGCACGAAGATCAGATGCGGCCGGATCTCCGCCTCGCTGAACAGCGCCGTGCCGCAATTCGGGCAGAAGCGACGGTGCATGGCGTTGCCGCTGTCGGCGACGCTGCGATAGTCCTTCATCTCGCCTTCGATCGTGATCGCGCTACTGGGGAAGCAGACGTTCACGGTGCTGTTGCCCGAACCAAGGTACTGGCACAGACGGCACCAACAAAAACGCGTGACGATCGGCGCCGCCGTGATCCGGTAACGCACCTGCTTGCAGAGACAACCGCCGGTGACTTCCATGGATCAAGCCTTCGTGATGTGGCTCAGCCCGCCCATGTACGGCGCGAGAGCGGCCGGCACAACGACCGAGCCATCCGACTGCTGATAGTTTTCGACGATCGCGACAAAGGTACGTCCGACCGCAAGCGCCGAGCCGTTGAGCGTGTGAACCGGCTCCGGCTTGCCCGTCTCGGGATTGCGCCACCGCGCCTGCATGCGTCGAGCCTGATACGCCTCGAAGTTGCTGCACGAGGAAATCTCACGGAACAGCGCCTGCCCCGGCAGCCACACCTCGAGATCGTAGGTCTTGGCGGCACCGTTGCCGATATCGCCCGCACAGAGCGCCATCACGCGATACGGCAGCTCGAGGCGCTTCAGCACCTCTTCCGCGTTCGCGGTAAGCGATTCGAGCGCGGCGTAAGAGTCCACCGGCTTCACGATGTGCACGACTTCGACCTTGTCGAACTGGTGCTGGCGAATCATGCCGCGCGTGTCTTTTCCGGCCGCGCCCGCTTCCGAGCGGAAACACGGCGTGTGCGCGACATACTTCAGCGGCAGCTGCTCCGCCGGCACGATCTGCTCCCGCACGAGATTCGTCACGGGCACTTCGGCCGTCGGAATGAGATGGAACTGCTGATCGCCTTCGATGGCGAACAGATCCTGCTTGAACTTCGGGAGCTGCCCTGTGCCGAACAGCGCGTGCGGCTGCACGAGATACGGCACATATACTTCGGTGTAGCCGTGCTCGCGCGTGTGCAGGTCGAGCATGAACTGGCCGAGCGCGCGGTGCAGGCGCGCAAGGCCCGAGCGCATCACGACGAAGCGCGCGCCCGAGATGCGGCTCGCCGCTTCGAAGTCGAGGCCGCCGAGCGCTTCGCCGAGCACGACGTGATCCTTCGGCTCGAAGTCGAACGTGCGGGGCGTGCCCCAGCGGCGCACTTCCACGTTGCCGGTTTCGTCGCGGCCTTCGGGTACGGACTCGTGCAACAGGTTCGGCAGCCGCGCGACGAGCTCGTCGAGCTCGGCCTGAAGGTCCGCGAGTTGCTTGTCGACAGCGGCGAGGTTGCGCGTGAGCTCATCGCCCTTCGCGATGAGGGGCGCGATGTCTTCGCCGCGACCCTTCGCCATGCCAACCGCTTTCGCATGCGAGTTGCGCTCGGAGCGCAGCTGGTCGTTCTGCACCTGGGCGATCTTGCGGCGTTCGTCGAGCTTGCGGAGCGCGTCGACATCGAGCGCGAAGCCGCGCCGCGCGAGGTTCTTTGCGACGGTGTCGGGGTCGGAACGGAGGAGCTTTGCGTCAATCACGATAATTCGCCAAAAAAGTAGTTACTTCGAATCGCCTTGATCGGTGGTTCCGCCGACGGAAGCGGCTGCGCCACCCTGCGCGCCCCGGGCCGGCGGGGAAGACGCCGCTGCACGCGCGGCGGAAGCGTCCGGCGCGACTGCGGCGCCAGCCCCGGCGCGCAATCGCGCCAGCGCTTCTCCAATCTTGATCTCGAGACCCCGGGAAACCGGGCGATAGTATCGCCGATCCGGCATCTCGTCGGGCAGATAGCGCTCGCCGGGCACATAGGCACCAGGCTCGTCGTGCGCATAGCGGTAGCCCGACCCGTGACCGAGCTCCTTCATGAGCTTCGTCGGGGCATTCCGGAAGCGCGCCGGCACATCGAGCGTGCCGAACCGCTCCACGTCCGCCTTGGCCTCGCCCATGGCGACGTAGACCGCATTGCTCTTGGGCGCCACGGCCAGGAACACGACCGCATTGGCGATCGCCAGTTCCCCTTCGGGGCTGCCCAGCCGGTCGTAGGCTTCCCAGGCATTGAGAGTGATCTCGAAGGCGCGCGGATCGGCCAACCCCACATCTTCGATCGCCATGCGCACCACCCGGCGCGCGATGTAGAGCGGATCGCATCCGCCATCGAGCATGCGGCAAAACCAGTAGAGCGCCCCATCCGGATCCGTTCCACGCACGGCTTTGTGAAGCGCGGAGATCTGGTCGTAGAACTGATCGCCGCCCTTGTCGAAGCGACGCCGCGTGCCGCTCGCCACTTCCTCCGCGATGCGCATGTCGATGGTGCGCGTGCCGCTCTCCACCAGGCTGGACGCAAGCTCCAGCATGTTCAGCGCGCGCCGGCCATCGCCGTCGGCGGCGCGCGAGATGAGATCGATCGCGTCCGGCTCGATCCGCAGCCGTTCCTTGCCGAGGCCGCGCTCTTCATCGGCGAGCGCACGCTTCAGCAGATCCGCGATGTCTTCGGGCAGTAACGAGCGCAGCACATACACGCGCGCTCGCGAGAGCAACGCGCTGACGACTTCGAACGACGGGTTCTCCGTGGTCGCCCCAATGAAAAGCAGCGTTCCATCTTCGAGATACGGCAGGAAAGTATCCTGCTGCGACTTGTTGAAGCGATGGACCTCGTCGAGGAACAGCACGGTGCCTCGGCCATTCACCGCTCGCGCTTCCTTCGCCTGCTCGACCGCCGCGCGAATGTCCTTCACGCCCGCCATGACCGCCGAGAGTGCGAGGAATTGCGCGCCGGACTTCTCCGCCACCATGCGCGCGAGCGTCGTTTTACCGGTGCCCGGCGGGCCCCAGAGAATCATCGAATGCAGCAGCCCCGCTTCGATGGCCATGCGCAGAGGCTTGCCCACAGCGAGCAGATGCTTCTGCCCCACGAACTCGTCGAGCGAACGCGGGCGCATCCGGTCGGCGAGCGGCCTCACTACTTCCGCACTCGCAGGAGCTTTTCCACCCACACCATCCAGTTGCCGAGGCCAAGCGCGGCGACACCAAGACCCGTCGTGATGCCGAGAGAGTTCGCGAGGAAATCGAACCAGTCGGCGGTGCGTCCCTCGTGCATCAACCCTTGCGCAATCTCGAGAGCGCCGCCGAACGCGATGAGCAACGAACCCACGACGAGATAGCGGTTACGACGCGCCACACCCGCGAACCACAACGCGAGAATGCAGTAGCCGCTGAAGTGCATGGCCTTGTCGTTCGGCAGAATCTCCGCGACCTTCCAGACCTGCCGCTGCAGGCTCTCGTTGATCGTCGCGGCGAGCAACGCCCAGCCCATGAGCCACCACAACCACCACAGACGCAGCTTGCGCGGCTGCGCGACCTCGGCCGCCGCGGTACTCACTTCGCGGGCGTCCCGATGACGTCGGTGCCCTTCGGCGGCGTGAAGCTCACTTCCTGTGGATCGACCTTCGCGTTGCGCTCCACGCTCGCAAGCTCGATGGTGGCCGTCTGGCCGAGGCGGTCGTCGATGATCATCTTCCGAAGGTCCCCTTTGCTGAAGCCGAACAACGCCCGGCGGAAATCCGCCTCGGGCTTGCGTGGCTCCACCAGTACCCAGTCGAGGCCCTCCCGGGAACCCGCCCCGGCAAGCGTGAAGTTGTCACGCAGGTTGGCCGCGCCGGACAGCAGCATCGCAGGTGTAGATGAAAGCGCGGCGTCGGCCGGTTTCACCGTGACCTGATCGAGGTCCTTGTCGAGAAACCATACATTCGTGCCGTCCGCGACGAGCAGTTGACCGCCCGAACCTGACTTGGCGCTGACTTCCCAGCGGAACTTGCCAGGCCGCTGCACCACCAGCGTGCCGGACGTGGTGTCGATGTTCTTGCCCCTCGCGTCCTTCACGCTTTGCGTGAACTGCGCGCGCAGCGTCTGCAGCCCGTCGAAATACTTGTCGAGGGGCGTGGCGGTGTCCGCCGCCCGTGCGACAGCCACGATGGCGAGCACCGCGAAAATCAGGGCGAGCGCGCGCAGGAGGGCGCGAATCGGGGGTGAGCTCAGCATGGTCTCAGCCCCCCTGCGGCGCAGGCGCCAGCACTTCGCGCGCGCCGTTCGATTGCAACGGGCCCACAACGCCGGACGCTTCCATCTGTTCCAGCAGGCGCGCGGCGCGGTTGTAGCCGATCTTGAGACGGCGTTGCACGTAGGAGATGGAAGGCTTGCGCTCCTGGGTCACGATCTTCACGGCCTCGTCGTACAGCGCATCCTGCTCTTCGCCACCCGACACACCACCGACCGCTTCGTCCGCCGTCGTCCGAGGAGATGCCGGGGATCGCCGTCCTCGGTCCGTTCAGCACGTCTTCGATGTAGTTCGGCGGCAGATCCGTCTTGAGCGCGTTCACCACGCGATGCACTTCCTGGTCCGAAACAAAAGCGCCATGACAACGGGTCGGGATCGACGTGCCGCCCGGCAGATACAGGCATGTCGCCGTGGCCGAGCAGCGTTTCCGCGCCCATCTGGTCGAGAATCGTGCGCGAGTCCACTCGCGATGAAACCTGGAATGCGATACGCGTCCGGAATGTTCGCCTTGATGAGACCGGTGATGACGTCAACCGACGGCCTCTGCGTCGCCAGCACCAGATGGATACCCGACGCGCGCGCCTTCTGCGCGAGCCGCGCGATGAGCTCTTCCACCTTCTTGCCCACGACCATCATGAGATCCGCGAGCTCGTCGATGATCACGACGATGAACGGCAGCGGCACGAGCTCCGGAATGGTGGACTGGTCGAAGGTCGGATCCATCGACGCCGCTTCCATCATCACCGGGTCCTTGATCGGCTTCTTCGCGTCGTTCGCGTCGCGCACCTTCTTGTTGAAGCCGGCGATGTTGCGCACGCCGAGCGCGGCCATGAGCTTGTAGCGGCGGTCCATCTCCACTACGCACCAGCGCAACGCGTTGGCCGCCTGCTTCATGTCGGTGACAACCGGCCGCGAGCAGGTGCGGAATACCCTCGTATACGGAGAGCTCCAGCATCTTCGGGTCGATCATGATCATGCGCACGTGCTCCGCCGTGCTCTTGTAGTGCAGCGACAGCACCATGGCATTGATGGCGACCGATTTACCGAGCCGGTCGTGCCGGCGATCAGCACGTGGCGGCATCTTCGCGAGATCCGCGACGGCGGGCTGCCCGCCGATGTCCTTGCCCAGCACGAGCGCGAGCGGTGAGCTGATGTCGTCGTATGCCTTGGAACGCACGATTTCGCCGAGCGTGACGATCTCGCGCTTTTCGTTCGCGATCTCGAGGCCCATCACGTTCTTGCCGGGAATCACCTCGACCACGCAGCACGCTGAGCACCGACAGCGCCCGCGCCAGGTCTTTCGCGAGGGTCGTGATCGCACTGGCCTTGACGCCCGGCGCGGGCCGTAACTCGAAGCGGGTGACGACCGGACCCGCTGCACGGCCACCACTTCGACTTCGATGCCGAAGTCCTTCAGCTTCACTTCCACCAGGCGCGAGAGCGCTTCGAGCGCGTCGGCCGAATAGGCCGGCTCGCGCTTGGGCGGATCGTCCAGCAGATTGAGCGGCGGCAACTCACCCGCCTTCACCGGCTCGATACAGCTGCACCTGCCGCTCTTTCTCGACCCGCTCGCTCTTCTCGACCACCGGCTTGGGCGGCTCGATGCGCGGCGGCGCACCGAGTCCGCGGATTTCTTCTGCTCGGCCTTCACGACTTCGGCGCGTGCCTGCTTGCGCTCGCGCCCTTCGGCGACCGTCGCTGCTTGGTGGCAAGCTTCGCGCGGAGATGACCCCACGACCTGCCAGAACGCCGCGCCGACACGGTCGATGATGGTCAGCCACGAGACGCCGAACGCGAGCGACACGCCCGCCATCCAGACCGCCAGGAGCAGGAGCGTGGCGCCCAGGAAAGTGCAGCCCGATCGCGAGAATCCTTCCCCGCGAGGCCGCCGACCACACCGCCGGCCGTCTGGCGCAGCACCCCCGGCGACCAGTGCAGCGTCGTGAGGCCACAGCTCGCGATCATGACCATCGCAAAGCCAGCAGCTTTGACCGCCGTATTGGCGCGGGTGGAGCGCTCTTCGTTCTTGCGGTTGTGGAAGATGTTCCAGCCCCAGGCGCCGAGGATCACCCGGCAGCAGGAACGCAGGCTTCCCGAACAGGAAGAACAGGATGTCGCGAGACGCGCCCCCGACCGGTCCAATACTGTTGTGGACGTCTACCGAACCGCTGCTATAGGAAAACGCGGGGTCGTCCGGGCTGTAAGTGGCGAGCCGCCACGAGCACGACGAGCGGCCAAGACGGCGACCGCGATGGCCGCGCTCTCGCGCAGGCCACGGGCCACGGCGGCGGTGAATTTGGTGCCATTGCGGACATCAGCAGCGTTCTGGGCCAATGAGTTCGGATCCCCCGGTATATGTACAGCGCCGCGAAATTATAGAGGGTCGGACCCTCGAGCGGTTTGCGAGCGGCTTAAAACGCCGCCATAGTTGCTACCATTGCGCGCCTCTAGCGGGCCCCTGCGGCCCACACCCTTTAATGAGATCAATCAGATAGGCTCCAATGAAGGCACCCAGGCACAGCCGCCTCATCATTCTGGGCTCCGGCCGGCAGGCTACAGCGCAGCGGTATACGCCGCGCGGGCAACCGCAATCCGCAGCTCATCACCGGCGTCGAACAGGGCGGCCAGCTCATGACGACGACCGATGTCGACAACTGGCCGGGCGACGTGCACGGCCTGCAGGGCCCGGCCTCATGGATCGCATGCGCGAGCATGCGGAACGCTTCAACACGCAGATCGTCAACGACCATATCCATAAGGTCGATTTCAGCAAGCGCCCCCTGGAGCTGCCATGGCGACTCGGGCGTCTACACCTGCGATGCGCTGATCGTCGCGACTGGCGCCGCGCCAAGTACCTCGGGCTGCCGTCTGAAGACGCATTTCGGGGCAAAGGCGTGTCGGCATGTGCGACCTGCGACGGGTTCTTCTTCCGCAATCAACACGTGGCCGTCGTTGGCGGCGGGAACACGGCGGTGGAAGAAGCGCTCTATCTCCTCGAACATCGCCGCGCATGTCACGCTCGGTCCTTCGCCGTGACAAGCTGCGCGCCGAGAAGATGCTGCAGGATCGGCTGTTCGAACGCGTGCATGCGGGCAAAATGAAGGTGATCTGGAACCACACGGTCGACGAAGTGCTGGGAGACGACGGCGGTGTCGCCAGCGTGCGGCTGAGGGACCTGATCGACGGCAAAAAGCATGACGTCACGGTTACCGGCCTCTTCATCGCCATCGGGCACACGCCGAACACCGCATCTTCAAGGGCCAGTTGTCGATGAGCGACACCGGCTACCTGAAGGTGAAGAGCGGCACCGAAGGCGATGCGACCGCGGCGGCAGCGTTCCCGGCGTGTTCGCTGCCGGCGACGTGGCGGATCACGTGTATCGCCAGGCCATCACCTCAGCCGGTTCGGGTTGCATGGCTGCGCTGGATGCCGATAAGTATCTGGAGCGGTTGGACGCTGGGGCCTAGCTACGCGAACGCGCGGGCTGCAAAAGTCGCGCCTTTTGCGCGGGGCGCGCAGCCGCCGGCAACGAAGCTGACGTTCCGAAAAAAGCGCCGTAGGCGACTTTTTTCCAATAGACGAGGGAGCTGAGAAGTTTTTCAGGCTGAATGCGCAGCGCGGTTCATAAGAGCATCGATGATGTCGACGCGCTTCAGTGGAATACGCTGAGCGGTACGAGCTCGCCCTTCCTTCGGCATGAGTTTCTCGCGGCGCTGGAACACACGGGCTGTGTCGGTCGACGCACGGGCTGGACGCCCACGTACATCACGCTCTCGGACGCCAAAGGCATCGCCGCTGCGGCGCCGGTATTCGCGAAAAACGCATTCTCGCGGCGAGTTCGTGTTCGACTGGGGCTGGGCCGACGCGTATCACCGTGTCGGGCTCGACTACTACCCCAAGCTCTCCGTCGCGGTCCCGTTCACGCCCGCCACGGGCCCTCGCCTGCTGGTCCGGCCTGACATCCAACGAACGCAAGGCAGCGGCCGAACTGCTGTCGGTCATCGAAACACGTCGCCAGCGAGAACTCGCTGTCCTCCCGCCCACGCGCTCTTCGTAAACGAGCCCGACCGCGACACCCTGTGAGGCCGGCAGGCTGGCTCCTGCGGAAGGACTGCCAGTTCCACTGGACGAATCGCGGGTACGCGAGCTTCGACGCCTTTCTGGAGACTTTCACCGCCGAGAAGCGCAAGAAGGCCAAACGCGAGCGGCGACGCGTGGCGGAAGCCGGCGTCACGTTCGACACACGACTCGGCGGGGAAATGGATGCGCGCCTTCTCGATCGCGTCTATGCCTTCCATCGCGACACGTTCCGCCGTCACGGCCATGAGCCCTATCTCACGCGGGAGTTCTTCGCCGAAATTTCACGCACGTTGCCGAGCGCACTGATGGTGAAGGTGGCGAACCTGTCAGGCAGCCCGATCGCCTGCGCCATTTCTTCCAGAGCCCCGACACGCTTTACGGCCGCTACTGGGGCGCGGGGGCGGATCAGCACAGCCTGCACTTCGAGACGTGCTATCACCAAGGTGTGGATTACTGCATCGAGCACGGACTCAAGCGTTTCGAGCCCGGCACTCAGGGCGAGCACAAGGTGGCGCGCGGCTTCGAGCCGACGATCACCTGGTCGGCGCACTTCATAACGGACCGGCGCTTCCGCGCGGCCATCGAGGAGTACCTCGCCCGCGAGGGCTCATCCATCGACGCGTACGCGGAAGAAATCCGCGAGCACGTCCCTTTCCGGGATCCGGCCGCGTGAAGACCATCACCTGGCTATCCCCGCAGGATGCGCCGGAGTGGTTTCCCCCTCTGGAACAGGCTCTCGACGAACCTGCTGGCCTGCTCGCCGCCGGCGGGGATCTGTCGACCCAGCGACTGCTCGCCGCCTATCGCCGTGGAATCTTCCCGTGGTATTCGCCGGGCCAGCCCGTGCTCTGGTGGTCGCCCGACCCGCGAGCGGTTCTTTTCCCTGACGAGTTTCGCTGCTCCCGCAGCCTCTCGAAGACGCTACGCAATGGCGGCTTCGAAATCGTGATCGACCGGGATTTCCCGCAAGTGATCGCCGCGTGCGCCGCCCCCCGCCCGGAAAGCGTCGGGACCTGGATAACCTCGGAAATGATGGACGCCTACATCGAGCTGCACCGGCGCGGTTACGCCCACAGCATCGAAACGTGGCGCGACCGGGAGCTCGTCGGCGGGCTCTACGGGGTGCGGCTGGGCGGCGTGTTCTTCGGCGAATCCATGTTCAGCCGGGAAAGCAACGCGTCGAAGGTCGCGCTGGCACGGCTGGTGGACGCCTGCCGGGCGGCCGGAATCGCGGTCATCGATTGCCAGATGACCTCCGCGCACCTTGAAAGTCTGGGTAGCCGCCGCATACCGAGGGCGCGTTTCCAGGCGCTGGTGCGCGAGCATGTGGCGAATAAACCCATGCCGCTCACTCTTCCCGCGCCATAAATTGCATTGGGCGGGTCCTTTATGCATGATTCGCGCCCCTTGGGGCGCGTAGGGTCTATGGCTAAAGAAGATGCAATCCAGATGGAAGGCGAGGTCGTCGAGACCCTGCCCAACACCACATTCCGCGTGAAGCTGAAGAACGGCCACGTGGTCAATGCCCATATCTCGGGCAAGATGCGCAAGAACTATATCCGCATCCTCACCGGCGACGCCGTGACGGTCGAAATGACGCCGTACGACCTGACCAAAGGCCGGATCATCTATCGCGGCCGGTAGCCTTCGGCTACCCACTCCGCCTTTTCAACGTCGATTTTGTTTGCCCGGTGACGGGCTGCCGGCGCTTCCTCTTAGCCGCCCGGCGATTGAGGGCCTCTTACGGAAGCCCTCAATCGCCGGGCGGCTAAAGAAGCGCCCGCGTTACACCGTTACTTCAGGCTGGGAAGCCGGCGTGCAAGCCAGGTCGAGCTTCGACCCATCCTTCGCCACCGAGATCCGAACTGTACCGCCGCCAGCGAGGCTGCCAAACAGCAGTTCCTCAGCGAGGGGCCGCTTGATGTGCTCCTGGATAACCCGAGCCATTGGCCGCGCACCCATCTTCGGGTCGTAACCCTTGTCGGCAATCCAGCGCCGAGCGGCGTCATCGAGAGAAATCTGCACGCCCCTCTGCTCGAGCTGCATCTCCACTTCGACGATCAGCTTGTCGACAACCCGCTCGATCGTGACCGGGTCCAGCGTGCCGAACTGAATAACCGCATCCAATCGGTTGCGGAACTCAGGCGAGAACAGCCGGCGAATCGCCTCCATGCCGTCAGTCGCATTGTCCGACTGCGTGAAGCCGATGGAAGGCCGCGCCATGTCGGCCGCACCCGCATTCGTCGTCATCACAATGATGACGTGCCGGAAGTCGGCCTTGCGCCCGTTGTTATCCGTCAACGTCCCGTGGTCCATCACCTGCAGCAGCAGGTTGAACACATCCGGATGGGCCTTCTCGACTTCATCGAGCAGCAGCACGCAGTGCGGATGCTTCGTGATCGCTTCGGTGAGCAAGCCACCCTGGTCGAAGCCAACGTAGCCCGGCGGCGCACCGATCAGTCGCGACACCGTATGACGCTCCATGTACTCCGACATATCGAAGCGCAGGAACTCCACACCCATCACCAGCGCGAGCTGGCGAGTGACCTCGGTCTTGCCGACGCCGGTGGGACCCGCGAACAGGAAGCTACCCACCGGCTTACGCTGGTCGCCGAGCCCCGAGCGCGCCATCTTGATGGACGCCGAGAGCGCTTCAATCGCCTTGTCCTGCCCGAAGATCGAGAGCTTCAGATTGCGCTCGAGGTTCTTCAGCACTTCGCGATCGGAAGTCGACACGCTCTTGGCCGGGATGCGGGCCATGCGCGCGACGACATCTTCAATGTGGCTTACTTCGACGGTGCTCTCGCGCTCACCGATGGGCTTCAGGCGCAGGCGCGCGCCGGCCTCATCGACTACGTCGATCGCCTTGTCGGGCAGCTGGCGCTCGTTGATGTGCCGGTCCGCGAGCTCCGCGGCGGCCTTGAGCGCATCGTTCGAATACTTCACGCCGTGGTGATCTTCGAAGCGGGTCTTCAGACCCAGGAGGATCTCGACCGTCTCCGCCACGCTCGGCGCCACGACGTCGATCTTCTGGAAGCGACGCGCGAGCGCGTGATCCTTCTCGAAGATGCCGCGGTATTCCTGGTACGTAGTCGAGCCGATGCAGCGGATCTCGCCGTTCGTGAGCACCGGCTTGATCAGGTTCGAGGCGTCCATGACGCCGCCGGATGCCGCACCCGCACCAATGACGGTGTGGATCTCATCTATAAAGAGAATGGCGCCGGGCTGCTTCTTGAGCTCGGTGATCACACCCTTCAGGCGCTTCTCGAAATCGCCGCGATACTTGGTGCCCGCGATGAGTGAGCCCATGTCGAGCGCGTAGATGGTGCAGTCGGTCAGCACCTCGGGAACCTTGCCTTCGACGATGAGGCGCGCGAGGCCCTCCGCGATGGCGGTCTTGCCCACGCCGGCTTCGCCGACGTAGAGCGGATTGTTCTTGCGCCGGCGGCACAGGATCTCGATGGTGCGTTCCACCTCGAGCTTGCGGCCGATCAGCGGGTCGATCTTGCCCTCCTGCGCCAGGCGGTTCAGGTTGCTGGTGTATTTCTCCAGCGCGTTACCGCCGCCTTCACCATCGCGCTCGGCTTCACCCTGCGCGGACTCTTCCTTCTCCGTAGTCTTCTCCTCGGCGATCTTCGAGAGGCCGTGCGAGATGTAATTGACGACGTCGAGCCGGGCGACGTGCTGGCGATTCAGCAGGTACACGGCGTGACTCTGCTTCTCGCTGAAGATGGCGACGAGCACATTGGCTACGCCGACTTCCTTCTTGCCGCTCGACTGCACATGGAACACCGCCCGCTGCAGCACGCGCTGGAAGCCCAGCGTCGGCTGCACCTCGCGCTCCTCGGATTCATCGAGGCGCGGCGTGGACTGGTCGATGTGTTCCTTGATTTCCTGCTTGAGCTTCGCAAGATCCGCGCCGCAGGCGCGCAGAATTTCCCGGACCTTGGGGGTGTCCAGGATGGCGAGCAGCAAATGCTCGACCGTCAGGTATTCATGACGTGCCTCGCGCGCCTGGTGAAAGGCGTCGTTGAGGCAGTATTCAAGCTCATTGGACAACACGATTTCGAACCTTTGAAGGCCCTTCAGGCTTCTTCCAGAGTGCACATCAGCGGATGCTGATTGTCCCGGGCGTAGGTGGTCACCTGCGCTACCTTAGTTTCAGCAATCTCGTATGTGAAGACTCCGCAGACGCCCTTACCCTTCGTATGGACTTCCAGCATGATGCGCGTGGCGGTCGGCCGGTTCAGCGCAAAAAATTTCTCGATCACATCGACGACGAACTCCATTGGAGTGTAATCGTCGTTTAACAAGACCACCTGATACAGCGGCGGCTGCTTGACCTGCGGGCGCGCCTCTTCTACGACGACGCCATTGTCCGGGCGTGAAATCTGCGGGTCATTCGACATGATGGCCCTTTATAGGGGTCGCCATTCGGCAACACAAGCCGTGTAGATAGTGATGGAGTTTAGCGAACGAAAACAATTGCTTGAGCCTCCAGATATCACACTCGTATGATGGCGCCCGCGCGAGGGCACCGGCTTGCCCGGCAACTGCGAGCAAAGCCTGTTCCATGAAGGTCCCGAAGGCCATACCGAAGACCATGCCCACCATGATTTCCAAGCGATGAACGCAGCGACCTGGGTAGAGAAACTGCCACCACCGGACCGCTGGCGCGAGTTGTCGCTCGCCCATGGCCCCCGGATTGCCACTTGGGTGCTGGCCCTCGCGCTCGGCGTGCAGGCGGCATTGATCGTGACGGACCTCACAGGAGGCAAGTCCCTCCCCGGTGCGGATGCGCCCCCGCCGCCCCCGGCCCCGCCCCGGCGGCACGTCAATGTCGCAATGGTCGCCAACAATCACCTCTTTGGGAATGCCGCGGCACAGCCGAAGGCTCAGGGGGACGCCGCCAGCGCGCAGCCGACCTCCATTCCGCTCGTGCTCACGGGCGTCATCGCCGCCGACAACCCGGAGAACGGCCTCGCCATCCTCGGGGAGAACGCCGCGAACGCGAAGGTGGTCGCCGTCGGCCAACAGGTCCCCGGTGGCGCGAAACTGCATTCGGTCTATAGCGACAAGGTGATCCTGGATCGCGGGGGCACCCTCGAGTCGCTGATGCTGCCGCGCCAGTCCGGTCCGCCGCTCGGCATGGCGCCCCAGGCGCCCCCGCCGCTGCCGACGGCGGACAACCCGATTGTCGATCGGGTACGACAGCTCATCGCCAACGAGCCCAATACCATCGCCGAGGTCATCCGCCCGCAGCCGGTTTTTGCGCAAGGCAAGCAACGAGGCTTCCGCGTTTACCCCGGACGCAACCGGCAAGCGTTTACTCGTATCGGCCTGCGGCCCGGTGATCTCGTGCTCGCCATCAACGGAACACCGCTGGATGACCCGGCGCGCGGCCAGGAGGTTTTCAACACCCTGGGCTCCTCAAGCGAGGCGCACGTCACGGTCCTCCGAAACGGCAAGCAGCAGGATCTCACTTTGCAGTTGTCACAAATTGCGCAGGAAGCGGAAGCACTCGTCGGCGGGGGCAACGATGGGGCGGCGGCTCAGCCTCCCTCGGACGTCTCGCCGCCGCAGACCCCGGCGGAAGGGGCGGATCGTGATTGAGGGGGGCCTGCGAGGCGCAGCCCGATCGATTGCACGAGCGGCGCGACCTGCGCCCAGGAATGATCGGAAAATGACAGTGACTGGATTCTTCGTTCACCGCCGCCTGCGCGCGGTTGCGCTCGGCGCGCTACTCGTCGTGGCGGGCTCGCTCGCGTCGGCGCAGCAGCCGCAGCAGCAGTCGAACCAGCGCATCACGCCCAACTTCAAAGACGCGGACATCGTGCAGATCGCCGAAGCGGTCGGCGCCGCCACGGGCAAGAACTTCATCCTCGACCCGCGCGTGCGTGCGCAGGTGACGATGCTGTCTTCCTCGCCGATGTCGCCGGACGCTTTCTATGAAGCGTTCCTGTCGATCCTTCAGGTGCACAGCTTCGTCGCCATGCCGGCGGGCAACAACATCTACAAGATCGTGCCGGATGCCACGGCGCGCTCCATGCCGGGCGACGACCTGCCGGATCACGTCAGTCGAACGTCTGACGAGATCGTCACGCAGGTCATCCAGGTCAAGAACGTCAACGCGGCGCAGCTCGTGCCGATCCTGCGCTCGCTGGTGAACCAGAACGGCCACCTCGCGGCGTATCCGCCGTCGAACATCCTGATCATTTCGGATCGGGCGGCGAACGTGAACCGCATCCAGCGCATCATCGGCCGCATCGACCAGGCGGGCGATTCGGATGTCGAGATCGTGCCCCTGCAGAACGCGTCCGCCGTGGACGTCGTTCGCAACATCACCACGCTCTTCCAGCAGCAGCAGGCGCAGGAAGGCGGCACCAACCCGATGAAGCTCGTTGCGGACGACCGGTCGAACGCTGTGCTCGTCAGCGGCGACCCGTCGCAGCGGCTGCGCATCAAGGCGCTCATCGCCCTCCTCGACACGCCGCTGCGGGCCGGCGGGGATACCCAGGTGCGTTACCTCCGCTACGCCGACGCGGAAAAGCTCGCGCCGAAGCTCAAGGAACAGATTACCGGCCAGGCCCAGGCCAGCCCCGGCACGCCGGGCGCGGCGAACTCGCCGGCGGCGCAGGCCGACAAAGGCACGTTGATCTGGGCGGAGCCGGAAACCAACGCGCTCGTCATCACCGCCGCGCCGAAACAGATGCGGCAGATCAACGCGATCATCGACAAGATCGACATTCGCCGCATGCAGGTGCTGGTCGAGGCGATCATCGCGGACGTCAACGAGGACAAGTCCGCCGAGCTCGGCGTCAACTGGGCCGCCTGGTCGCAGGACAATGACACGCGCATTCCAGTCGGCGGGTTCATCCAGCCGGTGGCCGGCACGTCGATCGTCGATCTCGCCCGGCTCATCCAGGACCCGACGAACGCGGCCACCTCCGGCCTCAGCGCGCCGACCGGCACCACGCTCGGCATCGGCCGTATCGCCGCAACCGGCGTGAACTTTGCCGCGATGATTCGTGCCATGCGCAGCGATGCGAACACGAACATCATCGCCAAGCCCTCCACCATCACGATGGACAACCAGGAGGCGCAGCTCAAGGTCGCTCAGGAAGTGCCGTTCCTCACAGGCTCGTACTCGAGCACGGGCACCGGCGGCACCAGCGGCGCGGTGAATCCGTTCCAGACGATTCAGCGCGAGGAAGTCGGCACCATCCTCAAGGTGACGCCGCAGCTGAACGGCAGCAACACCGTCATCCTCAAGATCGAGCTGGAAAGCTCCAATCTCGCGGCGAGCGTGACGGGCGCGGTCGATCTCATCACGAACAAGCGCACGTTCAGCACCAATGTGATGATCGAGGACGGCGGCATCGTCGTGCTCGGCGGCCTCATCGAGGACCGGGCCCTGCAAGGTGAGCAGCGCGTGCCGTTCCTCGGGCGCATTCCGATCATCGGCCTCGCTTTCAAGACCCGGAATGCGCAGAAGACCCGCAACAACCTGATGGTCTTCATCCGGCCGAAGATCCTGCGCGACGGTGTGCAGGCCTCGTTCGAGACCGACGCGAAATACAACTACATTCGCGACGAGCAGAGGAGGCAGAACAAGTCCGAGATCCTGCCGCTGCTACCGGGCACGAAGAAGCCGATACTCGAGCCACCGCCACCACCGCCCCCGCCGGGTACCGGCGAAGTGGATCCGCGCGTCGAGCAGGAGAAGCTGCGGGGTGGTCAGGGCGATGGCTCGGCGGTGAGCACACCGGGTGGCGCAGTCGCGCCGCAGACCAGCCAGTCACCTCAAGCTCCGGGCCCCCAGACGCCGGCGCCTCAGCAATCGGTAGCCCCTGCCCCCGCGACGCCCCGATCTCAACCTGCGCCGTCGCCGCAAGCGACGCCGACGCGGCCGCCGGGATAAAAGGAACGCCCGATGGATGATGCCGTCGCTGCCGTCAACGTGCCCGAGCGCCGCCTGTCCTTCGCGTTCGCGAAGCGTCATGGCGTGCTCGTGAAACGTTACGTGGAGGGTGTGGCCGAGTGCGCGTATCGCGCCGACACCACGCCGATGGCGCTCGCGGAAGTCCGCCGTTTCGTGCGCACGAAGATGAAGCTGGAGCGCGTGGACGAAACCGAGTTCGACGCCCTGCTCCGCACGGCCTACGAAGGCGGCAACAGCGCGACGATGCAGGCCGCCGAAGGCCTCGAGGACAGCACCGATCTTGCGCACCTCGCGCAGGAACTGCCCGACCAGGCCGACCTGCTCGAAAGCGAAGACGACGCGCCGATCATTCGCCTCATCAACGCTGTGCTCACGCAGGCCGTGAAGGAAAACGCGTCGGACATCCACGTGGAGCCGTTCGAGAACCGGCTCGTCGTGCGCTTCCGCGTGGACGGCGTGCTGCGTGAGGTGCTGCAGTCCAAGCGCGCCGTGGCGCCGCTCGTCGTTTCGCGCATCAAGGTCATGTCGAAGCTCGACATCGCCGAGAAGCGCTTGCCGCAGGATGGCCGCATCAGCCTGCGGGTCGCCGGTCGCGCCGTCGACGTTCGCGTCTCGACCATTCCGTCGGGGCACGGCGAACGCGTGGTGCTCCGTCTGCTCGACAAGCAGGCCGGCCGCCTCGACCTGACGGCGCTCGGCATGGAGTCGCAGACGGAGAAGCTGATCGATGAGCTCATCTTCAAGCCGCACGGCATCCTGCTCGTCACCGGCCCCACGGGCTCGGGCAAAACGACGTCGCTCTACGCCGCGCTCGAACGGCTGAACGACAACACGCGCAACATCATGACGGTCGAGGATCCGATCGAGTACTACATCGACGGCATCGGCCAGACCCAGGTGAACACCAAGGTGGAGATGACCTTCGCGCGCGGACTGCGTGCCATCCTCCGCCAGGACCCCGACGTGGTCATGATCGGTGAGATTCGTGACCTCGAGACGGCGCAGATCGCTGTGCAGGCCTCGCTCACCGGCCATCTCGTGCTGTCCACGCTTCATACGAACACCGCCGTCGGTGCCGTCACACGTTTGCGTGACATGGGCATCGAACCCTTCCTGCTCTCCTCGAGTCTCATCGGCGTGATGGCCCAGCGCCTCGTGCGCGTGCTGAACCCGGAGACCAAGCAGGCTTTCCAGGGCGGCGAGTACGAACGTCGCCTGCTGAATCTGAAGCCGAGCGATCCGGCACCCGCGCTCTATCGCCCCGGCCGGGACGCGGGGGGTGGTTATCGGGGACGAACGGGCATCTACGAGCTCGTGGTCGTCGACGATCAGTTCCGCACGATGATCCACGACGGTGCAGCCGAGCATGAGCTCGAACGCTATGCGCGAACCCTCACCCCTTCCATCCGCGATGACGGTCGCGCGAAGGTGCTGAAGGGCGAGACGACACTCGAAGAAGTTCTGCGCGTTACGCGCGAGGATTGACAATGGGCGCGTTCGAGTACACCGCGCTGGAAGCGGGCGGCCGCGAGCGCAAGGGCGTCCTCGAGGGCGATACGGCGCGCCAGGTGCGCCAGCTGCTTCGCGAGAAGCAACTCCTGCCGGTCACGGTCACCGAGGTCGCGCAGAAGGAGTCCGCCGAGCAGAAGAAGAGCTTTTCGGTGGCCCGGCGCGTCTCCGCCTCCGACCTCGCCCTCTTCACCCGCCAGCTCGCGACGCTCGTGCGCGCCGGCCTGCCCCTCGAAGAATCGCTTCTCGCGGTCTCCCAGCAGACCGAGAAACCGCGCATTCAAGGCATCATCATCGGCGTGCGATCGCGCGTCATGGAAGGCCACACGCTGGCCGACGGGCTTTCCGAGTTCCCCCGCGTGTTCCCGGAGATCTACCGGGCGACGGTCTCGGCCGGCGAGCAGTCCGGCCACCTCGACGCCATTCTCGAGCGCCTGGCGGACTACACCGAAGGCCGCGAAGCCATGCGCCAGAAGGTGCTGGGCGCGATGCTCTACCCGATCGTGCTGACGATCATGTGCTTCGGCATCGTGTCGGGCCTCATGGTCTACGTGGTGCCGAAGGTCGTCGACGTGTTCGAGACCAGCAAGGCGCAGCTTCCGCTGGCCACACGCATTCTGATCGCGACCAGTGACGCCTTCCGTAACTATCTGGTCTACATGATCATCGTGGTGGTCGCCGCCGCGTTCGGCATCCGGGCATGGCTGAAAAACCCGAACAACCGGCGCACGTTCCACCACTTGGTGTTGCGCATGCCCCTCATGGGCAAGCTGACACGCGGCTTCAATACCGCGCGCTTCACGCGCACGTTCAGCATTCTTTCGGCCAGCGCCGTGCCGGTGCTCGATGCCATGCGCATCTCCGGCGAAGTGGTCACGAACCTGCCGATGCGCGATGCCGTCATCGAGGCGTCACAAAGGGTGCGTGAAGGCGCGCCGATCGGCCGCTCGCTGGGCTACAGCAAGTTGTTCCCGCCCATGACCATCCATCTCATCTCGAGCGGCGAGTCGAGCGGCGAGCTCGAACAAATGCTGGAGCGCTCCGCGGTCAGCCAGGAGCGCGAGCTCGATGGTTTGCTTACGGCGCTCGTCGGCCTCTTGGGCCCGCTCATGATCGTGACGATGGGCCTCTTCGTCATGGGCATCGTTTTTGCAATGCTCCTGCCGATCTTCCAGCTCAACCAGCTCATTCACTGATCCACCGACATAGGTGCTTTCCGGCGATTCGTGCCGGACTGAGAACAGATCGTGATCTTCGGGATTGCGTCGGCGCGCGAATCGAATTAATTTTCGGCCCGCGCGGACCTCGCCGCGCTGACGTTCATCGCGTACCCATGAGCGAAAAACCGGCATGAGTGAGAAACCGGAATCGGACGAGTTCGAAGAAGAGGAAGACGACGCGCCCGTCGCCGACGGCGCGGATGTCGACCTCGATCAGGTCAATAAAGAACTGGACCTTGCCAAACGCAGGGGGAAGCTGGGCGATCCCGCGTGGCGCCGGCTCGAGCGCATCATCGAAGAAAAGCGTGTAGCGGAGCTCACGAGCGACTTCGATGACTACGACATCGGCTCCGACGACGACGAGAGCGAAGACGACGAAGCGCCTTCGATGCTCTAGGGCGACGGTGGAGGCGCGCCGAGGGCGTGCCGCAGCCTCGGCGGGAACATTCCGGTGACGAGGCTCCTGACTTCCGTCAGCTCGACGTGCCGCTGGGCGGAACAGCCGTGACGACGGTGGGCGGCGTCTGCGGCTAAAGAGTCCGATCTCAGCCGCCCGGCGATTGAGGGCTTCTTGGCTTTTTCTCAGTGGAAGTCCCGCGACCGGGCGAGAAGTTCGCCAATCAAAACCGAGCGGTCGATCAGGCGCTTGGCAATAACGTGCGTGACGCCATGCATGCGTTGCAGTTCGCCCCGCACTTCGAGTAAGCGCGACTCGATAAGAGGCCGCCTCTGCTCGGCAGCAACCTTATTCCACACAATGATATTCACCACACCCGTCTCATCTTCGAGCGTCATGAACGTAACGCCCTTGGCACTACCCGGATGCTGTCGCACCAGCACGAGTCCCGCGACGCGCACGGCCGCACCGTGCGTAGTTTTCTGCAGATCCGCGGAACGCAGGAAGTTGCCTCGTGCGAGACGCTCGCGCAAAAGTTGCAACGGATGCGCACCTAGCGTCAGCCCAATGGAGCGATAGTCCGCAAGCACCGTCTCCCAATCGGACGGACTGGTGAGAAGCGGCCGGCCCTCTTCTTCATCCGCCGCGCGCGCGCCGCGCGGAGCGAGCGGCAACGCGCGCTCGGTTCCCGCCACTTCCCAGAACGCGAGGTGACGGTTGCCGCTGAGTGACGCGAGCGCGCCAGCCGCGGCAAGCGCTTCGAGATCGGTACGATCGAGTGCGGCACGCTCGGCCAGGTCCTGAACGCTTTCAAAGGACCGCTTCGCGCGCGCCGCTTCGAGGCGCTCCGCGCCAGCAGTCGAGAGCGACTTCACCAGCTTCAGGCCCAGACGCAACGCCGGTGGCGCAAGCGCGCCGTCCGCGCGCTCACACCGCTCGAGCGTGCTATGGAGTCCGCTGGACTCGACGCGCACAGGCCGTACCTCGACGCCATGCTCGCGCGCATCGCGCACGAGTTGCGCCGGCGCATAGAAACCCATCGGCAAGCTGTTGAGCAATGCGCAGGTGAACGCGGCGGGCTCGTGGCACTTGAGCCATGCGGAGTCGTATACCAAAAGAGCGAAACTTGCCGCATGACTTTCGGGGAATCCATATTCGCCGAACCCCATCATCTGGTTGTAAATGCGCTCGGCGAAGTCGCGCTCGTAATTGCGCTCGAGCATGCCGTTGATGAGCTTGTCGCGGAATTTCTCGAGGCCGCCTTTGCGCTTCCAGGCCGCCATCGCGCGACGCAGGGCGTCGGCTTCGTCGCCGCTGAAGCCGGCGGCGACCATCGCAAGCTTCATCACCTGTTCCTGGAAGATCGGCACGCCGAGCGTGCGGTCGAGCACGGAGCGCACGGCCTCGCTCGGATAGCTCACGCGCTCTTCGCCCGTTCGCCGGCGCAGGTACGGGTGGACCATGTCGCCCTGGATCGGGCCCGGACGCACGATCGCAACCTCGATGACGAGGTCGTAGTAACACTTCGGGCGCAGCCGCGGCAGCATCGACATCTGCGCGCGCGACTCGATCTGGAACACGCCGACGGTGTCCGCATTCGAGATCATGTCGTAGACGCGTGGATCTTCCGCCGGGCACTCGCCGAGCGTGTAGTGCTTCGGATATTTGCCGCTGCCGGCCCAGTAATCGTTCGTCAGCTGGAACGCGCGGCGGAGCGCGGTGAGCATGCCGAGGCCGAGCAGGTCCACCTTCAGGAGCTTCAGCTCGTCGAGATCGTCCTTGTCCCACTGCACGACGGTGCGATCTTCCATCGTGGCGTTTTCAATCGGCACGAGCTCGTCGAGACGGCCAGCGGAAATGACGATGCCACCGACGTGCTGGGAAAGATGGCGCGGAAAACCCATCACGTCGTGCGCGAATTTCATCACGTGAACGAGGACGGCGCTTTCCGGATCTATTCCGGCTTCTCGCACGCGCTGCTCGTCGATCTTGCTGCCATCCCACCACTGAATGGTTCGCGCGAGCCGCGCAAGCTGCAGCGGATCCAGACCGAACGCCTTGCCGACATCACGCACGGCGCTGCGCGGGCGATACATGATGCACGTCGCAGCGAGTGCGGAGCGTTCACGCCCGTACTTGCGATAGACATACTGGATGACCTCCTCGCGCCGCTCGTGCTCGAAGTCGATGTCGATATCCGGCGGCTCATCGCGCTCGCGCGAGATGAAGCGCTCCACCAGCAGGCACGCGTCATTGCGCTCCGGGTCGATGGCTGTGACACCGAGGCAGTAACACACCACCGAGTTCGCGGCCGAGCCGCGGCCCTGACACAAAATGTTCTTCTCATGCGCATAGCGAACGATGTCCTGCACGGTGAGAAAGAATGCTTCGTACCTCAGGTCCTTGATGATCGACAGCTCGTTCTCGATGGTGGCGCGGGTCTTCTCCGACATGCCCTCGGGCCACTTTCCGCGAGCGCCCTCTTCCACGAGTTGGCGCAGGTAGCTGGTCGGCGTTTCACCGCTCGGCACCAGCTCGTGTGGATATTCATACTTCAGCTCTTCGAGACCGAAGGTGCAGCGGCGCGCAATCTTCACGGTCTCCGCCAGCAACCGCGGCGGATACACGCGCCCAAGCTCGGTTTTGCCGCGCAGATGACGCTCGCTGTTCTGGTAGAGCCGCCAGCCCGCCTCGGCGAGCGGCACGTTGTGACGAATCGCGGTGAGCACGTCCTGAAGCTCGCCGCGCTCGCGCGCATGCATGTGAACGTCGCCCGCCGCCACGAGCGGCAGCGCGAGCTCACTGCCAATGCGTTGCAACTCCGCGAGACGCTGCCGATCCCGCCCTTCGCGCAACAGCTCGACGGCGAGCCAGACATCGCCCGGGAAGAGCCGCTGCAACCACGCGCCTTCGCTCGCGTCCGGCTCTAGCCCGGGAAGCCAGAGAATGAGGCATCCGGACAGCAGCGCCTGCACATCGATGCGATCGAGCGCGTATGAACCTTTCGGGGCGTTGCGCCGGCCGCGCGTGATGAGCCGGCACAGCTTGCCGTAACCCTGCCGATCCGGCGCAAGCGCAACGAAGCGCAAGCCGCACTTCAGCCGGAACTCAGATCCGATGATGAGCTGGATGCGCTGCCCCTGCGCCGCCCGTTCCTTCACCTCGACAAGCGCACGCACCACGCCCGCGAGCGAGCACTCGTCCGTTATGGCGATCGCTTCGTATTGCCGCTCGAGGGCGCGCTCAACCAGTTCCTGGGGATGTGAGGCCCCTCGAAGAAACGTAAAGTTACTGAGGCAATGTAGCTCAGCGTAGAGAATCGACTCCTGCGCCATGAGTCGTCTTCTTCAGCGAAGGCTTTTCAGACAGCGAGTCTCCGGCTGGTGCGCGAGCCTGGTGACCGGTGATGGTTCGTCGTTGTGCCGTCCCTGTGCGCCACTTTCGTGTCGCCTTCCTAAGCGCAACGCCCCACCCCGGTGTGGCCCGAACACTTCACCGGAGACCCGCTGCCTGAAAAGCCTCCTGCGGCGGTTCATCCAAGGATCCCCTGCAGAAACCACGCGGACGTAGCGGCGGACGCCGCTTCCCGCGGCGGCTTCAGGTCCCGGAAGATCCACAGCCGCACGCCGCGAGAATCCCGAACGATGTAGTAGTCCCGCGAAACACGGCCCTGCACGGCCATGCCGGCTTCGACGCGATCCGGCCCTTCGAGGAATCGAAGCTCGCCGTGATGCCGCGGTAACCCCTTCCGCTGGGATAACGGCTGCGGCTCCCGCAACAGCCATGCGGGACGCCGTTGCACGAACCAGGGGACGTGGTTCTCGACGACCCGACCTTTGCTCGCGCGCCCCCCCAATTCCGCCACGGCCCACGATGTTTCGGGACGATGGCTTTCGAGCACGCGCAGGCCGTAGACCGATTCATGACCCAGCCGCGCACGCAGGTGCTCGATGATCTCGAGCGCCACCCCACGGGTTTCGCCGCCGTATTCCCCGGGCTGCCACAGCGATGCGTCGGCGGCAGTGCATGGAACAAGATCGCCCGAGCGCAGTTCGATCCCTCGCACGGGCTCTGAAAGGTTGAGCGTCGACAGCTTCTCCGCGAACAACTTCGCGAAGTGCCGCGCATTGGCGGCAGGCGCGGCAAAGCGCAGTACGCAACGAGTGCGCGGTATTCGTCGGTGCTTCAGAAGACAGGCGATCTGCGTAACGCCGCACTGGCGAACTTTTAGAAACTCCCCCAGCTCTTCGAGCAACGACGTCAGTGCGGAAAGAATGGATTCGTGGTGCTCCAGCTCCTGGAGCAGGTCTTTCTTGCGACGAAATCGCTCACGCAGCCGAAAGTGGTCGCGCAGATCGGCGTCGCGCCCCGTGAGCCGATCCAGCTCGGCAAGATGCTCCCTGCCGAAACGACGCGCGAACCCCGCACGCGGCAGGCGCAACACCTGCCCGACGGTGTAGACGCCGACCTGCCGCAAACGCTCGATCACTTCGGCGGGCCAGCGCAACGTGAACAGCTTCAACGCGGAGATTTCCCCCACGAGGTGCGTGGCATCCGTGATGAGCAGCGATTTGCCCGCGCGAGCGCCCGCAAGCGCCGCGAGCGGCGATGGCGCCAGCGACACGATCGGCTTCACACCCGCCTCGAAGCAATCCGATTCGAGCGCACGGCATAGCCCTTCCGCTCCACCGAAAAGATGGAGACTGCCCTTCACTTCGAGCACGAGCCCGTCCGGCGGCACGAGGCTGACCCGCGGCGTGAACCGATACGCGCGAGTAGCCAACCTCTCCAGCAACTGCCGCTCGCGCGTGGCATCCCGCGCACAGGTTTCAAGATCGGGAACGAGCGCGAGCGCCGCCGCCATCCCCATGCCCCGGCGTACACCGAACCGCTGTGCCCGCTCGCACGCCGCGACTACGTACTGCGTCTGCCCTTGCAACTCGACGATGGCGCGAGGCGTTTTTCCCGCGGTTTGTTGAAGGGCCTCGATCTCGAGCCACGGCAGGTGGAGCCCCACCCACAGCTCGCGAGGCTCGAAAGCCAACGCTTGCTGGGGCGGTGGTGGCGGCGCCAGCGAAGGGCTGACCTTCGCGCGGAGGCGACTCACCTCCGGCCGGACGCGGCCGGTGCGGATGGGACGAGAGCTCATCACAAGCTCCCGGTGCGGGAATCAGATCGCTTGGGTTGTGAGGGCATGACGCGTCCTTGCGTCGGGTAGTGGCTCCAGGCGAGATCGACACTGCCGCGATGACCGCCGCGGCTCTTCAATAACGTGATGCGGGCGCCCTGTTCCGTGGGCTCCACGATCACTCTCAATACTGCGTTCGAAGACTCCCGGGCGACTGCGAGAGGCCGAAAGAGCACGCCCAGCGCCCGCCCCTTCTCCGCCGCGAGTTGCAAGCGACGGATATCCCGCGAAGGCGCGCGCGGCGCCCACGCTAGCACCGCCTCACACGCGCCCGAGATCAGCGATTGCTCGAAGGCCCACAACGGTTGCTCGGTGCGTACCACGAACAGCCGATCCAGCATCACGCCGTGCGCGGAGAGCGCCGGCGCGAAAGGCTCGAACGGCGGTGCCACCCAGGCGCACCAGCGCTCGCCGTCACGCCGCGTAAGTGTGGCGAGCGCCGGCAGGAGAACGTTCAGCTCTCCCACTCCGATATGCGACACGAGGATTTCGATGAGCCCGGCACAGGGCCAGCCGCCACCGGGCAGCGCCTGATCGAGCGCGGGGAAACCGGACGGCACCACGCTGACTTGCGCAGCGCTGCGCCCACGCCAGATGGCGGGATGCTGAAGAAGAGTCTCTAGGCCGGGACGTTCGGCGTCAGCAGAGATCTCCGGTGTAAGGGCCGGTGCATTGGCGAACATGTGATGAACCCACGAACCGCAAGCCGCCTATGACCAAAGGGAGCGTAACGGGCGGCCCACCGGCATCAGCCCGTTACGAAAGAGGCGCGCGCAGCGGCGTGCGCCGCGTCTGTCAGCGAAAAGAACAGGGCTGCGTCGCGGGTTCCAGCAGCTACGGCGGCTGTGGCCCGTGAGCAGCCCCCAAATGCGCCGGCAGATGCGGGGGGACGGCATTTACATCATCCCCACGGTCTTGCCTCGGCGCAGGACTCCCACCACAACACCTTCGATCAGAAGCTGTTGTTCCTTGAGATCCACCCTCAACGGTTCGAACTCTTCGTTTTCCGGAAGCAGCCACACGACCGAGCCTTCCTGGCGATAGCGCTTCACGGTGACTTCGTTTTCCAGCCGGGCCACGACGATCTGGCGGCTGCGCACTTCAGGCGTGCGATGCACGGCCACGAGGTCGCCATCCAGGATGCCGGCGTTCTTCATGCTCATGCCGCTGACCTTGAGGAGGTAGTGCGGCTGGGGCTGGAACAGCGACGGATCGATCTGGAATCGGGCCTCCACGTGCTCTTCGGACATGATGGGGCGACCGGCGGCGACGCGGCCGATGAGCGGCAGGCCCATCTGCTCTCGCATGGTGTCCATGAGCCGAATACCGCGAGAGGTGCCAGGCACCAGCGAGATGACACCCTTGCGTGCCAGTGCTCGCAGATGCTCTTCCGCAGCGTTAGCGGACTTGAACCCCAGCTCACGCGCGATTTCCACGCGGGTGGGAGGCATGCCGGTATCACTGATGAAGCGCTGGATAAGACGCAGGATCTGGGTCTGGCGCGGTGTCAGGTCTGACATGGATGGGCCTGTGCTGTTTGTTTATACAGTAGCTGTGAGTATATACAGATCGAGCAGGGGAGCAAGTGTTTCGGTGCGCTCAATGGGCCCCCGCTGCTCGACTTCCCTGGAAAGCTTTCAATGTCCGGTTCCGGTCATTACGCGGTACGCGAGAAACCGCACGCACTCGGGTACGCAGCAGCGTGCGCGCACGCCAGCGCATCAACATGCGCGAGCTGTGCAACCAATCCCGCCAGCTGAGCGTTACTCTCCGCAACCAACAAATCGCATGAGCCATTGCCATCCACACCGCGTCGCACGCACCCATGGTTTCGAGTGTTCGCATGCAGGCGGGCTCGCGTGGGAGCGATGTGTCGCGACGAAGGTCGCGCGGCCCGCGCACTCCTGAGTGCTCGCATATACGAAAATCTTTCATTCGTTTGGCGAAAGTTTCCGTCAGCCTTTACACGTGTTCAAAGTGCGCGACCAACTGTCGCGACGCACCGACATGCACGCACGAAGGGACAAGAAAACCGCAGCTAACTAGTTGCATTTACGTGGCAAATTTGATGCAGTTGCGCGGTTGCGAATGGTGGTACGTCGCTTGCGCTCCGCCACGCAACCGTTTCAAGCAGGGATAACTCCCGAATCAACAAACCCAGAAGGGGAACGTGTATGAAGTGCGCGATCGTTGTGAAGATGGCTGCTGCGGCAGTCGTGGTGGCCGGACTCGCGGGTTGCCAGGACCTCAAGCCCCTGCAGGCCGATATCGATACTCTGAAGGGCCAAGTGAGCAAGCTGCAAAGCGACCTCTCGTCCGCCCAGTCCGCTGCCAGCTCCGCTGCCAGTGCGGCACAGTCCGCCAGCCAGGCGGCCAGCGGTGCGCAGAGCACTGCCAACCAGGCTCTCGCCGCGGCTCAGGCCAGCCAGAGCTGCTGCGACGCTACGAACGAGAAGATCGACCGGATGTTCCGGCGCTCGGTTTCGAAGTAATCGTAGTCGGACGCGACCTGCGTCCACTGCAGAAACGCCGCGCATTGCGCGGCGTTTTTTTTACTCCCAGAGCACCGGGGCCCGCGCAGGCTTTGAGGGAAGTCTCGAGGATTTCTCTGAAATCGCCCTGACGGCATCAGGAAGCCGGGGCGTGCAAGCGAAGGGGTCGGGAGAAAAATGACAGGGGGCTGTCGAACAGCTACGCCGTGCCGTCGGCCTGAGGGCAGACTCGATAGTTAGTGCGTCAAGTCGGAGCGCGCATCACGCAGATCAGGCGGGGGGGGGTGAGTTCGACAGCCCCCTGTCATTTTTCTCCCGACCCCTTCGCTTGCGCGCCCCGGCGCCGCGCTCACCTACAAGCGATTCCAGAGAAATCCTCGAGATTTCCCTCAAAGCCGGATAAGCGATGAACCCCAGGTGAACCCGCCACCGAAGGCTTCGAGGACGAGTAACTGGCCGGGCTTGATGCGCCCGTCGCGGACGCCCACGTCGAGCGCCAGAGGCACGGACGCCGCCGACGTGTTGCCATGCTGGGCAACCGTGCAGATCACCTTCTCCATCGACATGTCGAGCTTGCGCGCGGTCGCCTGGATGATGCGGATGTTGGCCTGGTGCGGCACCAGCCAGTCGATCGAAGACTTCGTGAGCCCGTTCGCCGCGAGCGCCTCGTCCACCGCCTGCCCGAGCTTCGTGACGGCGATCCGGAACACCTCGCTGCCGACCATGCTGATCGCCATCTTCGGCTCCACTTCGCCGAAGCCGCGCGAGACGCCCGACTTGCACGCGAGCAGGTCCTTGTAGGTGCCATCGGCATGCAGGTGAGTCGAGAGTATCCCCGGCTCCTCCGACGGTCTCAGGACCACCGCGCCCGCGCCATCGGCGAAGAGCACGCAGGTGGTGCGATCCTTCCAGTCGGTAATGCGCGAGAGCGTTTCCGCGCCCACGACCAGCGCGCACTTGGACTCGCCCGCGCGGACGAACTTGTCCGCGATCGAGAGCGCGTACATGAAGCTGCTGCAGGCCGTTTCGAGGCTGAACGCCGGGCCGCCCCGCGCGCCCAGCCGCTGCTGAAGCAGCACGCCGCAGTTGGGGAAGACGAGGTCGGGCGTCGTCGTGCCGAAAGCGATGAAGTCGACGTCTTCCGGCCGCATGTTCGCCATTTCGAGTGCGCGGCGGGCGGCGGGCTCCGCCAGATCCACGGTGGTTTCGCCCGGGGCCGCGATGTGCCGGCGCTCGATGCCGGTGCGATCGCGAATCCACTCGTCGGTGGTATCGACCATCTTCTCGAGATCGGCGTTCGTAAGAACGCGTGCGGGCAGATGGGACCCCGTGCCGACGATTCGCGAATACATCAAGACCTCTGTGTCTGCAGCGCCTGGGCGATGTGCGCCGTCAGGCCGCGGCGGGCAGCGTGCGCCGCCAGGGAAATGGCTCTCGAAAAGGCGAGGCTGTCGGCGCCGCCGTGGCTTTTTACCACGATACCGTCGAGCCCCACCATGCAAGCCCCGTTGTATCGGCGCGGGTCCAGGCTCGCGGCCGCGCGCCGAAGCACCGGCCGGGCGATGAGGCCCGCGAACTTGCCGTACCACGACGCGTTGAACTCCGCCTTCAGCCGATTGGAGATGAGCTGCGCGACACCCTCCATCGACTTCAGCGCGACATTGCCCGTGAAACCATCGGTCACGACCACATCGACTTCGCCGGAGAAGATGTCGTTTCCTTCAACGAAGCCGATGTAGTTGAGCGTGCGCGCAGCGCCCGCCGCACCGAGCAGCGCGTGCGCCGCCTGCACGATCTCGTGCCCCTTCATGTCTTCTTCGCCGATGTTGAGCAGGCCCACGCGCGGCGTGGTGACACCGTAAATGTCACGAGCCACGATCGATCCCATCGACCCGAACTGCAGCAGCTGCTCCGGCGTCGCCTTGGTGTTGGCGCCGAGATCCAGCATGTGCGTGTGCCCGTGCGCGGCGGGAATCGCGGACATGATCGCCGCGCGCTCGACGCCCGTGAGCGTCTTCAGCACGAAGTGAGACATCGCGGTGAGCGCGCCGGTATTGCCGGCGCTCACACACGCGAGCGCCCGCCCTTCCTTCACCACGTCGATGGCGATGCGCATCGACGAGCGTTTCTTGCGGCGGATGGCTTCGCGCGGCGAGTCGTCCATGGCGACGACTTCGCTCGCCGGCACGATCTCGATGCGCGGACGGATCTGCGCGAGGGATGCGCCGTTCAGCGCGCTCTCGATCGCCGCCGGATCACCGACGAGCAACGCGCGGAAGGCGGAATCGTCCTGAAGGGCCTGCACGACACCGCCGACATAGTCGCGCGGCGTGCGGTCGCCACTCATGACGTCGACGGCTATCGACTGCAAGTGAGCGGCGATCCGTGTTGTTGATTATCGAGGGAGCGCGCAGCGCCTGAAGCGGGCCTCGAAAGCGCTGGCCCGCGTGGCGTGCCTACTCCGCTTCTTCGACGTCGGCCGGCTTCTCGATGACGCGCTTGCCGCGATAGAAACCATCCGGCGTTACGCGGTGGCGCAGGTGGGTCTCACCCGACTGCGGATCGATCGACAGCGCAGGCTTCGCGAGCCCGTCGTGCGAGCGGTGCATGCCGCGCTTCGACGGTGTCTTGCGGCTCTTTTGAACGGCCATTTTCCAAACTCCTCGTGGGCGTCACTCGCGAACTTGCGCGCGAGCGATCATTGGTTGCGTTTCAACAGCTCGCCCAGCCGTTCAAACGGTTTCTGCGTTTCCTGCGCCGGCGCCTTCTCTTCTACAGGCGCTGGCACATCGTCCTGCACTGCCTGGCATTCATCCGCGCTTTCATGCAGCGGCACCAGCGGCAGCGTCAGGAGCAATTCTTCCTCGACGAGATCGGCTACGCGGATGCGATCATCCGGCGCGTGCACGGTCTCGAGCTCTTGCGGCACACCGTCCGCATCCCTTTCGTTCGCGAGGATCGCAACACGCGACTCGCTCGCGATCGGCCATGTCATGGGAGCAAGGCATCGCTGACAGACGAGCTTCGCTTCGCCTTCCATCTCTATCTCTGCCACGCGAAAACCCGCCTCACGACGGAAATGCGCGACACCGTGAACCGAGCCCTGCGCGCCAGCAATCTGTTCTTGCACGCGAGGCAAACGACTCAGCGGAATATCGAAGGCGACATCGGCTTGCCGGTCAGCGAGCCGGTCGACATCACTCAGTTGCGACCACGGCTCCGACATGGGGCGCGTATGATAGGTATCGACCCCCCTCAAGTCAAAGCCGATTGCCGGCTAAGCTGTTGTTTCTCGTAGCCGATTTCAACAACCTGAGCCGTTTCGAGTGCGACCCCTCATCCTGGCCTCCACTTCCCGCTATCGACGCTCCCTGCTGGAGCGGATTGCACCCCCGTTCGAGGCGCACAGTCCCGGCGTGAACGAGGCTCCTTTGGGCGGGGAATCGCCGCGAGAAAGGGCAATGCGCCTCTCCCTGGCAAAGGCCCGCGCGGTGGCGGAGAAGCACCCGAACGCAGTTGTCATCGGCAGCGATCAGGTCTGCGCCGCCGGCCAGCGCGTGCTCGACAAGCCGGGCGACGAAGCCACCTGCCGCACTCAACTCGCCGCGCTGAGCGGCCACACCGCCAATTTCTATACGGGATCCGCTGTGGTTTGCCTCGATGCCGAGCTGACACTCGAGCACCTGGATACCACCACGGTAACTTTCCGCCGGCTCACGGAAACAGAGATCAATCGCTACGTTGCACGGGAAAAGCCGTTCGACTGCGCGGGGGGCTTCAAGGTCGAGGCGCTCGGCATCACTCTATTCGAAAGCATCGAGAGCCAGGACCCTACGGCCCTCATTGGCCTGCCGCTGATCTGGGTCTCGAGCGCGCTCCGGCAAGCGGGCTACTTTCTGCCCTGACTCCCGGCGCGACCGCCGCGGCCGCTTCCGCCACCACGGGCCTGCCCGCCACTCTGCCCACGGCTACCTCGGCCCTGCCCTCCGCTGCTACGCCCTCTTCCCCCGCGATCCCCTCCACTTCGGCTTCCTCCGCTGCGCTCGGCACCGCGCGATTTGTCGCCGCTCCACCCGACGGCGCGCGTATCGCCACCGCTACGTCCCGCTGCCCGCGCCGTGCTGCCACTGCGTGCGCCTGCCTGCGACTGACCAGCGCTGCGTACCCTCGCTTGTGACTGGCCACCGCTGCGCTGACGGCCCGCGCGACGGCCACCCGGTTGAGCAGATCGCGCCGCTTGAGATCGCTCGTCGCGCGAGGCTCCCGCCGCGCGACTCGCAGGCACGGACTCCGGCGCGGGACGCTGCGCGACCGGTTCGCTCGGCGCCTCATCTGGCACTTCACGTCTCGGCCTCGGCTTCCGCGCGGCGGCCTCTTTGCTTCCCCATCGCGGCGGACGCGACGCCGTCCTCGCTCCCGACCCGGTGAGCGCATCGATCACCGCGGATAGCTCCGCCGGCAGCGGCGCGCTCGCACTGAACAGCCCGCCGTGCGCGCCCTGAGGCCACTCGAAGCTGATGCTGTGAGAGTGAAGGAACATGCGATTCAGGCCCGCAGCCTTCATCTCTTCGTTGAACGCCTCATCGCCGTACTTCCCATCCCCAGCGACAGGATGTCCGGCATGCGCGGCATGCACGCGGATCTGATGCGTGCGCCCGGTCAGCAGCGACACCTCGAGCAGCGTCGCCTGATTGCCGAACCACTGGATCGGCTTGAACTCGCTGATCGCCTCCTTGCCACCCGAGTTCACTTTGACGGTGCGCTCCCCGCCAACCCGGATGTCGGTGCGCAACGGCGCGTCGATCTTCGTGTGGCCGAGATTCCAGTGACCTTTGACGAGCGTCAGGTAGCGCTTTTCCACGAGGCCCTCGCGCATGAGCTCGTGCAGGGCGCGCAGCGCGCTCCGCTTGCGGGCGACGAGCAGACAGCCGCTGGTCTCGCGATCCAGCCGGTGCACGAGCTCGAGGTCTTCCTTCGGGCGCATCGCGCGCAGCGCTTCGATGACGCCGAAGCTCAGACCGCTGCCTCCGTGCACGGCGACGCCGGCAGGTTTGTCGAGCACGAGAAGGCGATCATCCTCACTGATGACCGCCGCTTCGATGGTTTCGCGCGCCCTCGACGAGACGCGTGCGGGCTCGCCCGGAGCGGGCTCGGGGTCGATCCGGATCGGCGGAACGCGCACGATGTCGCGCTCCTGCAACCGTTGCTCCGGATCCGCGCGCTTGCCGTTCACGCGCACCTCGCCCTTGCGAACGATGCGGAACACGCGACTGCGCGGAACGCTTGGAAGCAAGCGCATGAGGAACTGATCCAAGCGCGTTCCGGCGCCTTCGGAATCGACCTCGATCTGCCGGACGCCCGGTCGTGTCTCGTCCACGATTGGGCCCGGTTGTGGCTCGGTCACCTCAACCTCATCGTAAATTGTTGTTTCTACTGTGGTCTTGCGAGTATACTCGCGCGTCCGCCCGGATTCGGGCGGCAACAAAAGCGGTAGCGCTGGTAGCAAGACCCGAAGAATTATCACCGGGCAAGTCACCCGAGCCGCCGCATGGTAGTTGGTCCTCCCATACGAGGCCATCGCAAATGGGCCGACAAGCCGCGCAGCTCCGAGTTGAGTCTCCAGAAGAGCTCCCGGGTGCGCCGTCGGTTGAGAACACGAAGGTTTCCGGCGCACCGCCTGAGGGCGGGCTCACACTCAAGTGATTAACGAGTGATACAAGCTCATCCAGCGCCAACCTCCCTGATCAGGAATCTTCGCCGCCGCGAGGGCAGCCATCCGCTGCCGCCGTTGCCTCCCGCCGTACGCCTGTCAGCCCCTCAACGTCTAGAAGGGGCACATGAAAAGAATGCTCGTCAATGCAACTCAGCAGGAAGAGTTGCGAGTCGCTCTGGTTGATGGACAGAAGCTTTTCGATCTCAGTATCGAGCTCACCTCCCGCGAACAGAAAAAAGCGAACATCTACAAAGGCAAGATTTCCAGGGTAGAACCGTCTCTCGAGGCCTGCTTTGTCGATTACGGCGCCGCGCGCCATGGCTTCCTGCCCCTGAAGGAAGTCTCCCGCGATTACTTCCGCACGCAGCCCCAGGGCGGGCGCATGAACATCCGTGAGCTGCTCCAGGAAGGCCAGGAGCTCATGGTGCAGGTGGAGAAAGAGGAACGCGGTACCAAGGGCGCGGCCCTTACCACGTTCATCAGCCTCGCCGGCCGCTTCCTCGTGCTGATGCCGAACAACCCGCGCGCCGGTGGCGTGTCTCGCCGTATCGAGGGCGAAGACCGCGACCAGATGCGGGAGGTCATGGGCCAGTTGCACATTCCCGACGGCATGGGCGCCATCGTGCGCACCGCTGGCGTGGGCCGCACCGCCGAGGAGCTCCAGTGGGATCTCGATAACCTCAAGACCCAGTGGGATCAGATCGAGGCTGGCATGAAAGACCGGCCCGCCCCGTATCTGGTCTACCGGGAGAGCGACGCCGTCACGCGCGCCATGCGCGACTACCTGGGTGACGACATCGGCGAAGTTCTCGTCGACGACCCGGCCGCGTACCAGAAGGCGCAGGAGTACATGCAGCGCTTCTTCCCCAACGAGGGGCAGCGGCGGCTGAAGATGTACAACGATGACATCGCCCTCTTCACCCGCTTCCAGATCGAGAGCCAGATCGAGTCGGCGTATGCGCACAAGGTGCAGCTGCCGTCGGGCGGCTCCATCGTCGTCGACTACACCGAGGCGCTCGTTTCCATCGACATCAACTCCGCGCGTGCGACGCGTGGAAGCGACATCGAAACGACGGCGACCAACACCAACCTCGAAGCGGCGGACGAGATCGCCCGCCAGCTGCGCATCCGTGACTGCGGCGGCCTGATCGTCATCGACTTCATCGACATGGAGTCGACCAAGAACCAGCGTGACGTCGAGGATCGCCTGCGCGATGCCATGAAGCACGACCGCGCGCGCATCCAGATCGGCCGGCTGTCGCGCTTCGGGTTGCTGGAGATGTCCCGCCAGCGCCTGCGTCCCTCGCTTTCGGATTCGAGCCACATCGTTTGCCCGCGCTGTGTCGGCAACGGCAGCATCCGAAGCGCCGAATCGATGGCGCTGGCCATCCTTCGCCTCATCGGCGAAGAGCTGCGCAAGGACCGCACCTCGAAGGTGATCGCGCAGGTGCCCGTCGAAGTGGCGACCTACCTCATCAACGAAAAGCGTGAGTGGCTGCGGCAGATCGAAGACAAGAGCTCGGCCGAGCTCATCATCGTGCCGAATCTCCACATGCAGACGCCGGATTTCACCCTGCGTCGCGTACGTGACGACGAGATGGAGGCTCCTGAGAACAAGGAGAAGAGCTATCTGATGCCGACGCAGCCGGTCGTTGCCGAACCGGTCTCTGCGCAAGCAAACAAGCCGCAGCAGGAAGTGGCGGTGGTGGCGACCATCCTGCCGTCGACTTCCGCACCGACTGTCGTTCACGAGCCTGTGATTCAGGCACCCCCGACGCCGGCTCCGCAGCTGGGCGTGCTGGGGCGCTTCAAGCGCTGGCTGGTGGGTGATCCGCAACCGGCCGCTCCGGCGCAGCCCGCTGCGGAAGCAGCTCCTGCAAGCCCGTCGTCGTCGAGCAGCAGCCAGTCGAGGCGTGATCGCGGCGACCGTGGCGATCGCAGCCACCGTCGGGATCGCGACGGACGCCGTTCAGGCGGCGGTGATCGCGATCGTTCGCATAGGCAGAGCGAGGACGCCCGTCGTGAACGCAGCGCCGGCAGCGGAAGCAGTGCAGGCAGTGCAAGCAGCGGCGAAAGCCGCAGCGAGCGCGATGGCGGCCGGGACAGCGCACCGCGTACTGCTGGCGGCGACGCTCACCGCGATCGCAATCGTGGACGCGGAGGCGGAGGCGAGGCGCGCGGACCGGAACGCGGCAACGAACAGCGTGCGCGGGACGGAGAGAGTCGCGGCGGCGGTGATCGCAACCGCGATCGTGGCGATCGCTCGCGCGGCGGCGGACAGGACCGCGATCGCAACCGGGATCGGAATGCGCAGCCCGGCCAGGGCAATGCACAGAGTCACGGCCCGAAGCCGGAAGATTCAGTTCCACCCGTGGCCGCTGTGATCGGCTCTGAAGCCGCCGCGGCGAGCAATGGCGCCCCGAGCGCTCTTGCATCCTCGAGCGGTGCTGGGGTCGGCGCTGGCGCCGAAACGCATGGCGCCGTCGCCGAGCACAACGCAGCGGCCGGCGCTCCGGGTGCCGAAGGCGCGCTCAACGGTAACGGTGAGCGTGGCGAACGCTCGGGTCGCGGTCGTCGCGGCCGGCGTCGTGGCCGTCGCGGTGGCGGCGGTGGCAATCGTGCGACCGGCGGACAGGAAGGCCTGTTCGAAGGCGGTGGCGAAGGGCCGCACGGCGATGCGGATGGCAATCGAGCCGACTCCCATCACGGAAGTGGCGAAGCCGACGGCAACCGCTCGGGTGGCGGGTACGGCAACGGCAGCGATCGGACTCACAGCCGTAGCGAGTCGCACGGCGGTGGCGCGCCCCGCAGTGAATCTCACAGCGGTGGTGAGTCATACGGCGGCGGCCGTGGTGAGTCCCAGAGCAGCGAGTCACACGCTCGCGGTGAGTCTGCCGATAGCGGCGAATCTCGTGGCGGCGGTCAATCGTCTGGTGGTGGCAACTCGTACGGCGGCGGTGCGCCGCGCAGTGAATCCCACAGCGGCGGTGAGTCGTACGGTGGTAGCCGTGGCGAGTCTCAGGGCGGCGGCGGCGAGTCGCATGCTCGCAGCGAGTCTTCCGGCGGCGGTGACTCTCGCGGTGGCGGCGAATCGCGCAGCGGGTCGCACGAAGCGGCTCCGCGCGAAGACGGATATCGTGATTCGGCCCCGCGTGAGCGCGAGCAGACCTCGCATTCGCCGGAGCCACGCGAATCGGCTCCGCGTGAGTCCTCGCGCGATTCCGGCCCACGTGAGTCGGCCCCGGCGAGTTCCGGCTCGGAAGGTTCAGCGCCTGATCGGCACTATGAGCCGGCGGCGTCATCCGAGTCGGCTGCGGCCCAGCGTCCCTATGTCGTCTGGTCGTCCAGCCCCACCGGCGGACGCCGCGACGAGTAAGCCCTAGTGCTTCAGCGGCCTTCTCTCAGATGTGAGAGAAGGCCGCGTGAAGCCTCCTCCACCAGGTCGAGCACCTGCTCGAACCCCGCCGGTCCGCCGTAGTACGGGTCCGGCACTTCATCCAGGCCGCAATCCGGCGCGAACTCCAGGAACAGCCGCACCCTCTCGCGGTGGACCGCGGGCGCCCGCTTGCGCAGCACTTCGAGATTGTTCGTATCCATGGCGAGGATGAGATCGAAGCGCTCGAAGTCGGCGGCTTCCACCACGCGCGCCTTGAGCGGCGACATGTCGTAGCCGCGACGAAGCGCCGCGGCCTGCGAGCGCGCATCCGGCGCGTCGCCGATGTGATAGCCAGCGGTGCCGGCCGAATCGATCTCGAGATTCAGCTCTGGCGCTTCACGCGCGGCGATGGCACGGAAAACCGCTTCAGCGCTGGGTGAGCGGCAGATATTGCCCAGGCAGACAAACAGGATCTTCATGGGGCGCAAAGTGTAGCCCAGCGTCCGTTACAAGAGATGCTTCAGCACCCTCTCGACGTCTTCCGGCGTGTTCACGTCGGGCCCGGCGGGCTCGACGCAGTCCGCGACCCGGATCCGCAGGCCGTTTTCCAAAGCTCGGAGTTGCTCGAGCTTCTCCGCGATCTCGAGCGGCGTCGCCGGCCACGAGGCCAGCCGCAACAGCGCGCCGACCCGGTACGCATAAATGCCGATGTGCCGACGCGCGCCGGCAAACGACGTCTGGCTCGCGAGCCCCGCCGGCGCCGAGTCGCGCTGCCAGGGGATCGGCGCGCGGCTGAAATACAGCGCGCGGCCGGCCGAATCCATCACGACCTTCACGACGTTCGGATCCATCAGCTGCTCGAGTCGCGTGAGCGGCACACTGAGCGTCGCCATGTCGGCGTCCGCATTCTTCTCGAGGAGCCCGGCGACCTGGTCGATCAGTGCCGGCGGAATGAGCGGCTCATCGCCCTGCACGTTCAGGACGATGTCCGAGGGACCCCAGCCGCGCGCACGTGCCACTTCAGCGATGCGGTCCGTACCCGAGGGATGCGTCGCCGCGGTCATCGCCACTGTGGCGCCAAACGACTTCGCCGCCCCGGCGATGCGCGAATCATCCGTCGCGACGATGACTTCCGCCGCGCGCGACTTCCCTGCCCGCTCCCACACCCACTGGATCATCGGCTTCCCGGCCATTGGCAGCAGCGCCTTGCCGGGCAGACGCGTGGAGGCGTAGCGCGCGGGGATGACGACTCGGAACAAGGAGCCTGTCTGGGTCATGGACATCTACCGCGGCTGAGCCTCAAAGGCTCCTAACGCTCCATCAGCGGATCATCGGCGCCGAGCTGGCGTGCTTCTTCCTCGAGCATCACCGGAACATCGTCGCGGACCGGATAGGCGAGCCGATCCATGCGGCACACAAGCACCTGCGCGTCGCGCTGGTACCTGAGCGGGCCTTTGCAGATCGGGCACGCAAGAATCTCTAGCAGGCGGGAATCCATGGAGCGGCATTACCTCGGTTGTTCAGCGGACCACCGCATCGACTCTGCGGCCCAGCTTGCCGGTGATCTTCTCCAGCAGGTCGGCGGACTGCGCATCGCTGAAGCGCGCGGCGACCGGCACATACCAGGCGCGCGCGTCCGCGAACGCGCGGCATTTTACGGCATCTTTCTCCGTCATGAGCACGGGTTGGGAATCGCCAAAATCCAGGTCGGGCGCGGTGAACGGATGGTGGTCGGGGAAGGCGTGCTCGACGACATCGAGCCCCCGCCCCCGCAGGTCGGCGAAGAAGCGCCACGGATTGCCGATGCCGGCGACGGCATGGACACGCTGCCCTCGAAAGCTCTCCAGCGTGCGCTCCGCCCGCGTGCCGGCCACGGGCAGTACGCGCGCCCCCGCCAGCGTCATCTGCACGGGCTGCGCATCAGGAGACCCGGGCAACCGCGTGAGCGACGCATGTTCCGGCCGACCGTTGATCACCACCAGATTCGCCAGCCCCGCCCGTGACGACGGCTCACGCAGCGGCCCAGCCGGGAGCAACCGACCGTTGCCGAAGCCGCGCGCGCCGTCGACCACGACGATCTCGAAATCCCGCGCGAGGCGCAGGTGCTGCAGCCCGTCGTCCGACACAACGACATCCGCGCCGCGCTGGACCAGCAGCTGCGCACCCGCCGCGCGATCGACTGAAACGACAACGTCGCACCCGGTGCGCTGGCGAAGCAGCAGCGGCTCATCGCCCACTTGCGACCACGGAGAGTTCGGTTCGACGACGCGCGGGGAGGTCGAGTTACTGCCGTAGCCACGCGAAAGAATGCCTACGCGCAAGCCGCGCTCGGTGAGCCGTTCCGCCAGCCACGCGACGAAGGGCGTCTTGCCGGTTCCGCCGACCGTGAGATTACCGACGACGATGACCGGCCGGGTGATGCGGTAGGACGAAAGCCATCCCTGCTCGTAGAACACGCGCCGCACGGCCATGACCGCGCCATACAGCCACGCGAGCGGCAGCAAAAGGATCGAGGTGGACGCGCCCCCGTACCAGATGCGGTTCAGCGCGCGTTCCATTACGCACTGAATTGCAGGTGATAGAGCGCAGCGTACGAGCCGTTGCGAACGAGCAGCTCCGCGTGCGTGCCGCTTTCGATGATCTGGCCTTCGTGCATGACGATGATGCGATCGGCGTGTTCCACCGTCGACAGACGATGCGCGATCACGAGCGTCGTGCGATCCCGCTTGAGGGTCTCGAGCGCTTCCTGAATCCGGCGCTCGGACTCGGTGTCGAGCGCGGACGTCGCCTCGTCGAGCACGAGGATCGGCGCGTTCTTGAGCAGCGCGCGCGCAATAGCGACGCGCTGTTTCTGCCCACCCGAGAGCTGCGAGCCTCGGTCGCCGACCTCGGTATCGAGCCCATTCGGAAACTCGGCGGACTCGGTGAACTCGAGAACGTAGGCCGCACGGGCCGCCTCTGTCACGGCCTCCGGCGTAACGTTCGCCATACCGAACGAGATGTTGTTGCGGATGGTGTCGTTGAACAGCACGACGTCCTGACTGACGATGCTGACCTGGTTGCGCAGACTCCTGACGTTGTACTCGCGAATATCGGCGCCATCGAGCAGCACCGCGCCCCGTTGCGGATCGTAGAACCGCGGCAGCAGGCTCACGAGCGTCGACTTGCCGCTCCCCGATTTGCCGACGATCGCGAGCGTCGTGCGCGGCTGGACCGTGACGTTGATCCCGTCGAGGACGATGCCCTTCTCCGCCGCATACTCGAAGTGCACGTCCCGAAACTCAACCGCACCTGCGGCGCGCTCGAGCGGCCGGGCACCGCCGGCGGGTTCGTCCGGCAAATCCAGCACCTCGAACACTGAGGCGCCCGCCGCTATGCCCTGCTGGAGCGGTCCGAATCCGTTCGTCATCTGCCGCAGCGATTGTGAAGACATGATGAGCGCGCCGAGGAAAACGAGAAACTCCGAATCCGAGAACTCGCCACGGATCACCTCGCGCAGCGCGAGGAAGAGGATCACCGCAAGCCCCAGCGAGGCGATGATCTGCACCACCGGATTGCCCGCGGCCTTGGTGCCGATGAGCCGCATGTACGAATGCCGGTTACGCTCGTTCGCGAGCTCGAACTGCTGGATCTGATAGTCCTGCGCGTTGAACGCCTTCACCACGCGCTGGCCGTCGAGACTCTCCTTCGAGACGCGCGTGATGTCGCCCATCGACGCCTGGATGCGCGCGCTATAGCGACGGAACAGCAGGTTGATGCGCCGGAGCAGCCAGCTGATCGGCGGCGCGATCACGATGACAATGCAAGCCAGCCGCCAGTTGAGATAGAAGACGTAGCCGATGAGCCCCACGAACGTCAGCGAATCGCGAATCAGGTTGACGACCGAGGTGGTGGCCGCCTCCGCAACGAGCTCCACGTTGTAGGTGAGGCGCGACATCAGCGGTGCGCTCGACGAGCGATCGAAGAACGACATCGGCAGGTGCATGTATTTGGCGAACAGCTCGGCGCGAATGCTCTTGATCACGCGCCGGCCGACGCTTGCGGGAAAATAGGACGAGATGTAGTCGCCCACCCCGCGCACGAAGAACATCACGACGAGGACGATCGGCACCTGCCAGACGATGTCCGGATTCTTCCCGTCGCGGGCCCCGTCGAGCAGCCACTTGACCGTCCAGAGCATGCCGCCGTTGGTCGAGGAAAAGAGCGCGGCGCCAAACGTGCCGAGCAGGAAGGTCTTCCAGTGCGGCTTCGCGTACTGGAAGAGGCGCTTGTAAACCGCGCGCGCGTCCGTTACCGCAACCGGGGCGACGACAGGCCGGCCGTCGTTCAAGGCCGCCCCGTGCCGCGCTCGCCCGTGTCTTCCTTCACGGTCGCGATGTTGATTTCCGTGAAGCCCAGGCGGCCCAGCACATCCATGGCGGTGATCACCGACTGATGCGTGGCGCGGCCATCGGCGCGCAATGTGACGCGAGCGGTGCGATCTTCCCCCGCCACCTTGATGAGCGCGGCGCGCAGCGTTTCGGGGCTGGAGTTGATGAGCTCTTTCTCATTCACGCTGTAGCTGCCGGACTGCGTGACCGCGACGACGAGGGGGTCCGTCTTCTGCCCGGCGGGCGGCGCACCGGCGGCCGAAGGCAGCTGGATTTTCACGCGACCTTCGTCCGTGAAATGGCTGGACAGCATGAGGAACACGACGAGCACGAGCACCACGTCGATGAACGAGATCAACGTGATGTCGACGTCTTCGGTTCGGCGCGGCTTGAGATTCATGGCGGTGCGCGTCAGGCCTGCGCGCGACCCTGCGCGACTTCGAGCGCGTCCGCGAGGCGAACCGCGTCTTTCTCGATCTCGATGACGATGTTGTCGACCTTGGCGCGCAGCGCTCGATGCGCAAGCAGCGCCGGAATCGCGACGATGAGGCCGGCGGCCGTGGCGACGAGCGATTCGCCGATACCGCCCGACAGCGCGCGCGGATCGCCCATGCCGCCGGCCGTGATGGCGTTGAAAGCGTGGATGATGCCGATGACCGTGCCAAGCAGGCCCAGCAGCGGCGAGACTGCGGCGATGGTGCCGAGCGCGCCGAGGAATCGTTCCAGCTCATGGATCACGTGACGGCCCGTGTCCTCGAGCCGCTCCATCATGATTTCGCGCGGCCGGTGCCGGTTGGCAAGGCCGGCGGCGAGCACGCGACCGAGCGGGGAGTTCTGTTCCAGCGCCTGGATCACCTTGTCGTTGATCTGGTTCGACTCGATGAGCTGGTACACCTGCTGCGCGAGCTTGTTAGGCAGTACGCGGCGGTCCTGCAGTGTCCAGAGCCTTTCCAGCACGATCGCCGCGGCCGCGATGGAGCACAGAATGATCGGCCACATCAGCGGGCCGCCCGCCCGCACGATTTCCCACATTCTTTTGATTCCACGGCGACTTCAAGGGTGGCCGGCATCATACCGGAGCGTTGCGCGCGCTCAAGGCGCGCCGGACCACAATGTGCGCCGTCGCGCGCGATACGTTTCGGGGCTGCCCGGCCCCCTTGCGCGGTCGAAAGGAATGCGCAGGGCACCTCGATCGGCGGCGGCCAGCACCTCGGCGCCTTGCATTTCCAGGTGCATTTGAGCGTACTTCGCGAGAGAGCGTTGCGCTCGTCGGCCGGAGACGACAAGCCACCTGCGGCTTTCAGCCTCGACGACAACCGCGTCGACATCGCCAGCAATCCGCACCTCGCCCGCCTCGCTCCGGATGGACAACGCGCAAGCGTGGCCGGCGCCCGCGCTCCCCAATGCCAACGTCACGCCGTCCCACTGCCACAGGCCGGGCACGGATGCGCAATCGACGCTGGCGACATCCACCGCATCGCCCGGGTCACCGACGAGCGTCTGATGGATCGGCATCTCGGCCCACAGCGCCACGACCCCCGCGCCCGAGGCGGGCGACGGACGGGGAATCACGAGGCGATCGATCGCGCGAGCCCCGGAGCTGCGCAGGAACGGCGCGACGACGCTATCGGCGACACGACCATTGGTCCCGTACGAATCGCCGGTGCCGTAGACGAGTACATGCCGGGCCGTGCGCACCACGACTGAAGTGCCCTCGCCCACATCGAGCACCGTGATCTCCGCCGAGCCTGTCGCCAACGGCCTTTCGATTGACGCTGCGAGGGGCGCAACGCAGATCAGCGGAGCAAGCCGCATCAGCAGCGGCCAAGGCAACGCAGACAGCGCGAGCGCGAGGACCGCCAGCGCGTACCACCACCACGGCGGGCTCGCGTGGATCAACGCCCACGGCACATCGCTCGCCGCAGCGAGCCAGGGCCATCCGAGGTTGTGCAGCCACTCCGCAAGTCCCAGCACCGCGTTCGACGCGAATGGGGAAACCGGAAGCAGCGCCAGGGCGAGCAGGACCGTGGGCACCAGCACCCAGCTCATCGCCGGAATGGCGACCAGGTTCACGGGCAGGCCGATGAGCGGGATCGAACCGAAGAGCGCGAGCGTGAACGGCAACAACGCGATCGACACGACGACCTGAACCGACAGCGCCTCGCGCCAGACCGGCGGGCGCATGAACCGCCCGCTCGCCGACAGAATGATCGCCGCCATCGCGGCGAAGGACAGCCAGAACCCCGCCGACAGCGGCGCGAACGGATCGATCAGCAGCACGAGCAGCAGCGCCAGCGCGAACGGCTGAAAAGGCTGCGAAGCCCGCGCGATGGAGCGCGCGAACAGCCACGCGCCCAGCATGATCAACGTTCGCTCGGTCGGCACGGAAAGCCCCGCAAGCGCCGCGTAACCCGCCGCCGCGAGCAGCCCGAAAATCGCCGCGAACGTTTCGCGCGGAAGCGCACTCAGCCACCGGCCGAGCACACAAAGCGGCGCGCTCAGCAAGCGAACGCCGCGCGCCGACGCCGACGCCGATGACGGCGCGCGGCCTGCCCGCATCACACCCAGCGTGACGCACGCTGCCCACACACGCCGCGCCAGCGCGAACATGATCACGGCGAACAGCGTGACGTGCAGTCCGGATATCGCCACGAGATGCGTCGTGCCGGTCGCGTTGAACACTCGCCATTGCTCGCGTGAGACGCGCCCGGTATCGCCCACCGCCAACGCCGCGATCAACGCGGCGGCATCCCGGTCTGTCACCCGAGCCTCGATGCGCTCGGAGATCCGCTCGCGAAGCCGGTCGAGCGGCCGATGGCCTTCGTCGATGCGCCGGTTGAGGCTCGCGCCCACCACCGTCCCGAGCGCATGCACCCCATCGCGAAACAGGCTCCGCTCGAAATCCTGGGCCCCCGGGTTCGCCCGCCCGCGCGGGGGCCGCAACGACAGCAACAGTCGCCACCGCTCGCCGGCATGGGGACGGAACTCCGAGTCGCGCACGAGGAGGCGGGCCCGGAACTGCTCCCCCCAAACGGCCGACGCACCTGCCGGCGGCCGTTCGGGGGTATCGATCCGCACGAGACCGTCGAACGCCCAACCGGCATCGACCGGCGCCGGGATCGAATCGACGACGACGCGGGCGATGACGCGCTCGTCCACCAGGTTCTCGGGCCATCGATGCGCGAGGTAGTCGCCGGCATGCCAGGCCGCGAACAGAAATCCGCAACAGGCCCCGCAAGCCGCCCTCGCCCATTGCCGGCGCCTACAACACAGCGCGGCGGCGAAGGCAAGCAGCCCAAGCGCAATAACGATCCACCGGGAGGGCAAATCTGGCGAAACCAGCAGCGTGGCGACGCCGGCAAAGAATGAAAATGAATACAACACGACGCCATCCCTATCCGTCACGCAGCCGTACAAGGCGTTCTGCTAGAGTCCCGGCCCCGCATGCCCCGACGCCTTCTAAAAAGAATTACACCGCACCCGTCGAAGCTGCAGAACCGCTGGTTCCTGCGCATGTTCGGCCCCCGTGTAACCAACCCGCGCCTGTGGTCGCTGCAGCGTCGATCCGTCACGAGCGCGTTCGGGCTGGGACTCGCCATCTGCTTCATCCCGCTGCCGGTGCACCTGCCGCTGGCCGTGCTCATCGCAATCGCCCTGCAGATCAACGTGGCGACCCTCGTGGGCACGGTATTCCTGGTGAACCCGTTCACGGTGGTGCCGGTGTTCTACACGGCGTATCGCGTGGGATCGGCGGCGCTACGCGTGCCGGTGGAAAACTTTCACTTCCAGCTCAGCTTCAACTGGCTGCAGTACGGGCTCGGGCCGGTGTGGAAGCCGTTCCTGCTGGGATGCCTGATCTGCTCGATCGTGGCGGGACTGACCGGCCGGATCGGACTCGATCTGTTTTGGCGGTGGCAGGTCCGCAGACAGAGGTACCGGAGCCGCCGCGACCCGTCAACGCCTTAAAGCGTCGACTTCGCGCAGAGTTCCGCTTTCGATTTCGAGCGCGCGATCCATGCGCGCGGCGATGCGCAGGTCGTGGGTGACGACGACGAGGCTCGTGCGCCGTTCGCGGTTCAATTCCAGCATCAGCTCGAATACGCCTTCCGCGTTCTTGCCGTCGAGATTGCCGGTGGGCTCATCCGCGAGCACCAGTTTCGGCTGAGTGACCAGCGCGCGCGCGACGGCGGCGCGCTGTCGTTCGCCGCCCGAGAGTTGATGCGGGCGATGCGTAACGCGCTCGCCCAGCCCCACCCGCTTGAGAATCTCGCTCGCGCGATCCTTCGCCTCGCCCGTGTTCATTCGACGCACGAGCAGCGGCATCGCGACGTTCTCCAGTGCGGAGAACTCGGGGAGCAAGTGATGGAACTGATAGACGAACCCCATAGCGTGGTTACGCAGCTCGCCACGCTCTTTCTCACCGAGTGCGTGGATGTCCTTGCCATCGACGAGCACCTGCCCGTTCGAGGGCTTGTCGAGACCACCCAGAATCTGTAGCAGCGTCGTCTTGCCGGAACCCGAAGCGCCCACGATCGACAGCCGCTCGCCCGCGAGAATCGAGACGTTCACGGCCTTCAGCACTTCCAGTGTGACGGGCCCCTGCTGGAACTGCCTACCGACGTCGCGTGCCTCGAGAACGGATTCAGTCATGTCGCAAAGCCTCGGCCGGCGCGGTCCGCGACGCGCGCCATGCGGGATAGATGGTAGCGAGCGCACAAAGGACGAACGCCACGACACAGATGCGTATCACGTCCCCCATCTCTACGTACGCAGGCAGTTCACTCATGAAGTAGACGCTTGCGTCCATGAACTGCACGCCAAACACGCGCTCGATGCCTGAGATGATGCTCTGGATGTTGTGCGCGAGCAGGATCCCGAGGCTCGCGCCGATGACGGTTCCGGCCAGCCCGATGAGTGTGCCTTGCACGGCGAACATCGCGAGTATGTTCTTCGGCCCCACGCCGATGGTGCGGAGAATGGCGATGTCGCTCTGCTTCTCCTTCACGATCATCACGAGTGTCGAGACGATATTGAAGGCGGCGACGGCGACGATCATCAGCAGGATGATGAACATCATCGACTTCGTCGTCTGGATCGCGCGGAAGAAGTTGACGTGTGTGCGCGTCCAGTCCGATCCGTTGAACTTGTCCGAACCTAGCTTTCGCATCAAGTCCAGGAGCGTGGACGTGGACCGCATCGGATCCTGCAGCGTCATGCGCACGCCCGACACCGCATCACCGAGCTTGTAGAGACGCGCGGCGTCCTGCATGTGTATCAGCGCGAGCGTGTTGTCGTACTCGAACATGCCGGACTGGAACGTGCCGGTGACGTGGAACCGGCGCATGCGCGGTACGACGCCGCTCGGCGTGGCGGTTCCTTCCGGTGCGATGATCACAATGTCGTCACCGACATTCGCGCGTAGCTCTTTCGCCAGGTTGATGCCGAGGATGACGTTGTAGGCGCCATCCTTCAAATCCGTGAGCGCGCCGGCGGTCAGGTGCTGGCCGAGAGTAGTGGTGCGCGCCTCTTCCTTCGGAAGCACTCCCCGCACCATGACGCCCTTCACGCGCTTCTTGTACGCCAGGAGCGCCTGCGCCTCGATGTAGGGCGCAGCGGCGATGACACCCGGCTCTCTTTCAACCGCTTGTTGCACCTCGCGCCAGTCGTCGATCCTGCCGTGAATGCCCATCAGCATTGCGTGCGAAGTCACACTGAGAATGCGCGTGCGCAACTCGCGTTCGAAGCCGTTCATCACAGACAGCACCACGACGAGCGTCGCGACGCCGAGTGTCAGACCCATCACCGAAATCAGCGCGACGAACGAAACAAAGCCCCGCCGATGTGTCGAGCGCAGGTGGCGCGTGCCAATGAGCCATTCGTACGGGCCGGCCACGCTACTCGTACCTCAGCGCTTCGGCTGGCTCGACCTTCGAGGCGCTCAGCGCGGGATAGATCGTAGCGAGACCGGTGAGAATGAATGCGCCAGCGGCGATCATCGCCACCATCGGCCAGCGCACTTCGGAAGGCAGCGACGTGACGTAGTACACGTCCGAATCCCACACCTGGAACCCGAAGACGCTCTCCAGGAATCGCATGACCGGGTCGGCGTTGAACGCGAGGATGACGCCAAAGATCACGCCCAACGTCACGCCGACCCAACCGATCACGAGTCCCTGCGACATGAACACGCCGACGATCCGTCGCGGTGAGGCGCCGAGCGTGCGCAGGATCGCGATGTCGGTTCGCTTGTCCGTAACGACCATCACCAGCATCGCCACGATGCTGAACGCCGCCACCGCCACGACGAGCATCAGGATGATGCCCATCATTCGCTTCTCGATGCGGATGGCGCGGAAATAACTCGCATGGTCCTGCGTCCAGTCGATGACCTCGAACGACGCCGCTGGCAGCGCCTTGCGTATCCGCGCGGCCAGCGCGGGCGCGTCGAGCGGATCGTCGAACACCATCCGCAGCCCTTCGTTGCCGGCGGCGAGAGGGCGAATCGACTCGAGATCGGACATCGCGAGCGTCGAGTCGTATTCCGGTGTTCCCGCCGAGAAGATGCCCGCGACCTGGAATTCGCGCAGTTGTGGCGTGGGCGTGCCGTTGGGCGCAATCGTCGGCACGAGAATGGAGATGGAGTCGCCGATGGCGAGCGCGAGGTCCTGCGCGATGTACTGGCCGACGATCACGCGATCCGTTCCGGGCACGAGGTCCGTGATCGAGCCCTGATAGACGGCGCCCGCGATATCGGTGACGTGCGCTTCGCGCGCCGGATCGATGCCCCGCAGGATGATCGGCCGCATCTCCGGGGTATGCACCGCCAGCGCCTGTATCTCGGCATACGGGGCAACGCCCTTGACCTGCGGAATCGCGCGAATGGCCCGCGCCGCCTGCTCCCAATCCGCCGGCGAAAGCACCGCGCCTTCGGGCAACGTGCTCGCCGCGACCACCCTGGCGTGGGCGCTCAGCGCGAGGAGCCGGTCCCGCAGCTCGTTCTCGAGCCCGTTCATCACCGAGAGAATCACGATGAGCGCGATCACGCCGAGCATGACGCCCGTGAGCGCCGCCCAGGTGATGAAGGACACGAAGAATTTGTGGGTGCGCGCCCGTACGTAGCGCATGCCCACAAACAGTGAAAGCGGGTGGAACATCGGGGCGCGATTTAACCACATGTGGGCGTTCGGGCCGGGATTCCTCGAACTTCGTCACAGATCGGCGCCGACCTCGGGCCCGCCGGCTTTGACAGATTACCCGCGGTGATATAGTGCCCGGCGCTTGATTTTCTGAAGGAGTCGCCATGAAACGCAGTCTCATCCTGCTCGCCTGCGCACTCGCCCCGGCCGGCGCGGTGGTTGCCGAAACGCTGGTCGTCGATGACCAGGTGCAGCTGCGCCAGACCGATGTCCAGGGCCCGCACCGGGGTGCCACCATGAAGTCGGTGGAGCAGCAGTTCGGATCGCCCACGGAACGCCACGCGGCCGTTGGCGGCGCGGGCGGCGCCCAGCCGCCGATCACTCGCTGGGATTACCCGCATTTCGCGGTGTTCTTCGAGAAGGATCGTGTGATTCACACCGTCGTCACCGGCGGCTGATCAAGAGCCCTCAATCGCCGGGCGGCTCCAGAGGGCCCGCGAGGCGACCCGCGCTACGCAGCCGCTCTTAGCCGCCCGGCGATTGAGGGCTTCTCCTTCCCTTCCAGACATCTCTCTTCCGGCCCCCCCCTTGCCCCATCCGTAACCCCACCCATTTCCGGTAAGCTGCCGCGCCTCGTTTCCCGCCCCCGGCAATTACCTTTTTCGATGTCCGCACTGCTCCGCCCCCCTGTTCCGTCGGCAGACCGCCCGACCCTGCGCTGGCACCAGCTGTACGGTAGCGCGGCGGCGCTCGCGCTCGCCGAGGCGATGGAGGCCGATCCTCGCCTGTACGTCATCGTCACGGACGGCGCCCGCGAGCTCGAACAGCTCAGCTCGGAACTGCGTTTCTATGCCGGCGAGCAGCTGAACATCCTCACCTTCCCCGACTGGGAAGTGCTGCCATACGACCTCTTCTCGCCGCACCCGGACATCACCTCCGAGCGCCTGCGCTCGCTGTTCGAATTGCCGCGCACGAAGCGTGGCTGTCTCGTGGTAACGGCAGACACCCTCATGCAGCGCCTGCCGCCAAAAGCCTACGTGCAGGCGCGCGCATTCGAGCTAAAGGTCGGTCAGTCGCTCGGGCTCGAAGCGTTCCGGGATCGACTGGTCGAAGCCGGCTACGCGAGCGTGAGCCAGGTGACGAGCCCCGGCGAGTTCGCCATGCGCGGCTCGTTGCTCGACGTGTTTCCGACCGGCTCCAAGGACCCGCTGCGCATCGATCTCTTCGATGAGGACATCGAGGCCATCCGCCGCTTCGACCCCGAAACGCAGCGCTCGCTGGATTCGCTCGACAGCGTTCGCCTGCTTCCCGCCCGCGAAGTGCCGCTCGACGCCGAAGGCGTCAAAGGCTTTCGCCGCCGCTGGCGCACGCGGTTCGAAGGCGACCCGACGCAGTCGAGCCTCTATCGCGGCGTGAGCGAAGGGCTTGCGCCCCCGGGCATCGAGTTCTACCAGCCGCTGTTCTTCGACGAGACGGCAACGCTGTTCGACTACCTGCCCAAGGATGCGGTGCTGGTCCGCGACGTCGCGCTCGCCGGCGCGCTCGTGAAGGACTGGATCGACATCGAGCAACGGTACGAAGACCGGCGCCACGACATCGAGCGGCCGATCCTGTCGCCGGACGAACTGTTCCTGCGGCCGGAGGAACTGGAAGCGAACATCGGCGCGTTCCAGGCCATCACGCTTCAGGCATTCAAGGCGGATCTCGAAGCGGCCGATGGCGGCGACGAGCGCCACAACTTCCCGACCGCGGCCGCGCGCGAGTTGCGTGCCGATGCGCGCGCGGAGAAACCCTTCGAGCCGCTGAGCAACTATCTCGACACCTTCGGCGGACGCGTTCTGATCGGCGCGGATTCGCCGGGCCGTCGTGAAGTGCTGCAGGAGATGCTGCGCGCGGACGGCCTGAAGGCCGACACCGTCGCAAGCTGGGATGCGTTTGCGAATAGCGCCGCGCGGCTCGCGCTGACCGTCGCGCCGGATGTTCAGGGCCTCACGCTCACTTCACCCCCTGTCGCGGTGATCTCCGAAGCGCAGCTCTTCGGCGCGCGCGCGCGGCAGGAACGCCGGCGCAAGCGCGCGCAGGTCGATCCCGAAGCGATTCTGCGCGACCTGCAGAACCTCACGCCCGGCGCCCCGGTGGTCCATGAGGTATACGGGGTTGGCCGCTACGTTGGCCTGCAACCAATGGAAGTCGCCGGGCAGAGCGGCGAGTTTCTCGTGCTGGAGTATCAGGACGGCGATCGTGTCTACGTTCCCGTGCACGCGCTGCATCTCGTCACGCGCTACACCGGCGCGGCTCCGGAAAGCGCTCCGCTCCACAAGCTTGGCACCGATCAGTGGGCCCGGGCGCGCAAGCGCGCGGCCGAACAGATCCGCGACGTCGCCGCCGAGCTGCTCGATCTCTACGCGCGCCGCAAGGCGCAGAAGGGACTGAAGCTGCCGATCGCGCAGTCCGAATATCAGAGCTTCGCGAACGCTTTCCCGTTCGAGGAGACCGAGGATCAGGCCGAAGCCATCAGCAACGTGCTGAAGGATCTCGAGAGCGACCGGCCGATGGATCGCATCGTGTGCGGCGACGTCGGCTTCGGCAAAACCGAAGTCGCGATGCGCGCGGCGTTCGTCGCCGTCCAGGCGGGCAAGCAGGTCGCCGTGCTCGTGCCGACTACCCTGCTCGCCCAGCAGCACACCGCCAACTTCCGCGACCGGTTCGCGGACTGGCCCGTGCGCATCGAATCGCTCTCGCGTTTCGGCAGCGGCAAGGAAACGACCGCGACGCTGGAAGGCATCGAGAAAGGCTCCGTCGACATCGTGGTCGCGACCCATCGCCTGCTCCACGCGCACGCGCGGTTCAAGGATCTGGGAATCATCATCGTCGACGAGGAGCACCGCTTCGGCGTGCGCGACAAGGAACGGCTGCAAGCGCTGCGTTCCGAAGTGCACGTGCTGACGCTCACCGCGACGCCGATCCCGCGCACATTGAACATGGCGCTGGGCGGGTTGCGTGACCTCTCGCTCATCACGACGCCGCCGGCCGAGCGCCTGGCGATCAAGACATTCGTGACGGAGTGGCACGGCCCGACGATTCGCGAAGCGGCGCTGCGCGAGTTGCGCCGTGGCGGCCAGATCTACTTCGTGCACAACGAAGTGAAGACCATCGAGAAGATCGCGAACGACGTGCAGGCGCTCGTGCCCGAGGCGAGCGTGCGCTTCGGCCACGGCCAGATGCGCGAGCGCGAGCTCGAACAGCTGATGGTCGATTTCTATCACCGGCGCTTCAACTGCCTCGTGTGCACGACGATCATCGAGAGCGGCATCGACGTGCCGAGCGCCAACACGATCATGATCAACCGCGCGGAGCGCATGGGCCTTGCGCAGCTGCATCAGCTTCGCGGGCGCGTGGGGCGTTCGCATCACCGCGCGTACGCCTATCTGCTCGCGCCGCCGCGCGGGGCGCTGAGCCAGGACGCGGCGAAACGCCTCGAAGCGATCGAGTCGATGGAAGAGCTGGGCGCCGGCTTCGTGCTCGCGACCCATGACCTCGAGATCCGCGGCGCTGGCGAACTGCTCGGCGAGCGCCAGAGCGGCCAGATGACCGAGATCGGCATGGCGCTGTATCTCGACCTGCTCGAAGAAGCCGTGAACGCGTTGAAGGAAGGCCGCGAACCGTCCCTCGAAAAGCCGCTCGCCGCCGAGACGGAAGTCGAGCTGCGCCTGCCGGCATTCCTGCCTGAGACATACATCGGCGACGTGCACGTTCGTCTCGCGCTCTACAAACGCATAGCTGCTTCGGAAAGCGCGACCGACATCGACGAGTTGCACGCCGAGATGATCGATCGCTTCAGCATACCGCCGCCGCAGGGCCAGAACCTGTTGCGCATCGCCCGGCTCAAGCTCGCCGCTCGCGGACTCGGCATTCGCCGGCTCGACCTCGGGCCGCAGGGCGGGTACGTGATCTTCGAGGAGAAGAACTCGATCGATCCCGCCGCCGTCATCCGCATGCTGCAGAAAGCGCCGCGTGAATATCGCCTCGACGGGCCTCTCAAATTGCGCATTTCGCGGCCGATGGAGAAGGATGAGGTCCGCTTCGATTTCGCCACCGACCTGCTGAAGCGTCTGGAGGTCGCGACACCGACGAGCGCGGCCGGGACGAAGGGCGCGGGTGCCCCAGCGCCGCAGTCCGGCGCCTCTACGCCGGCGAAACCTGCTAGCTCCCCGCCGGGCAAACCCTCGGCGGCTCCGCCGAAGACGGCGAGCGGACAGCGGACGCAGCCCTCCACTTCCACGGCCAAGCCCGCCAAATCGGGCACCTCGGGCGGCGGAAAGCGCGGTTGAGTCGTGGCACGCGCTGCTAGAATCGGTGCATGAGATTTCGAGCTTTCGCGACCGCAAGAGTCCGCGCATTGGCCCGCGCTATGGCCCTCCCTCTCGCCATCCCGTTCGCGGCGCTCCTCGCCGCTCTGCCCGCCTCGTCTCAAACGCCTGCGCCTGTGGCAGCGACACCGGCTCCCGCTCCTGCCGCCGCCACCCCAGCGCCCGCGCCCGCGGCGAACGTCTACAACATCGAGATCGTCGTGTTCCGCACGAACCAGGCGCTCGGTGGGGCTGAGAACTGGAGCGCTCAGGTCGGTCGTGAATACAGCACCGACAATGACGCTGCCGAGGGCTCGAAGGGTGTGGGACGTTTCGTTGGTTTGCTCCCCCAGACCGCGTGGCAACTTACGCCGATCGAAAACAAGTTGCGCTCTACCGGCCTGTACGTTCCCGTCGCACACGTTGCGTGGTCACAGACCGCGAGCGATTGGGGCACGCGCGCGGGCTTCACCCTGCAACGACTCGGCGTCGATGTGCCGGGGCTGGGGGGCACCATCTATCTCGAGCGCGGGCAGCTTCTGCATCTCGGCATGGCGCTTTCGTATGCGCCGGCCAACCCGCCGGCCGGAATCGGCGCCGGACCCGGCACGACGTTCAGCCTGAGCGAGAGCCGCCGCATCAAGTTTTACGAGCGCAATTACTACGACCACCCGGCATTCGGGGTCGTTACGCTCGTTACGCCGGCGCAAGGGGCGAGGCCAGCGGGACGATAGCTCCGCCGACGAGTTGCCACGGATAACGACAAGAACGAGATGGCGAACAACCCCTACTCCCCGCAAGCGCGGGGTTCGGGCCGCCGCTCGGCACCCGATGAGCTCACACGCGCGCCGTTGAGGACGAAACTACTTGGCCCGAAATCCCTATGAACCCCCTGGCTCGCCGCTTTCGGAGTCGGGACGACGCGGCGAACCGCCGAAGCAGGTAATCTGGTCCGTATGGCTGATGCGCATCTCGCTCGTCGTCGGCTATGCATCGCTGTTTCTCGTGCAGGACCTCGCCGCCGCACTGGGGGATGTGCCTGCGGACACGCGCTCGGCATCCGTCGTCTTTTTCTTCGTGATGCTCGCGCTGACGGCGGTGGTCTATCTCTGGCTCATCCAGAACGTGAAGGATGGGCGCAACTGGGCGCGCATCGTCATGCTCATGCTCACCGCGCTCGGTCTGTTCAGCATGCTCGTGGGCGGTGAGAGCGCGCCGACGGTGGTGCGCGTGATCAGCGTCCTCGACACGATCATCGACATCACCGCGATCGTGCTGATCTTCAAACCGCCGGGGGCTGACTGGTTTCGGAACGGGCGCGCCTAGGCGGCGCCGCGCTACTGTCCTGGCGCTCTGCCCTGTTTTCGGCGCAGTATCCCGTCGCCTCAGAACAATTCGAACAGAACGGGGGATTCAACGATGGCTTTGCAGGAAACCGAGCAGCTCACTCGCATGATGGCCGCCGCAGCGCTCCCTCGTGCCATCTGCACCCTGGGCGAACTGGGAGTGGCCGACCATATTCAGAGCGGCGCTCCGCGGAGCGCGGCGAATCTCGCGAGCGCCACGGGGGCGAATGAAGACGCGCTCTATCGCTTGATGCGATTCACCGCGAGCTACGGCGTATTCCGGGAAACGGCCAATCGTTCATTCGACCACACGCCCGTTTCAGCGGCGCTGAGAACGGATGCGGACAGCTCCTTCCGCCCCGCTGCGCGCATGTTTCACCGGATGTTCCCGGGGTGGGACGGGCTTCACCACGCCGTTGCCACCGGCGGATCGAGCTTCGAGAAGGTGTTCGGCATGCCGATGTTCGATCACATCGGCCAGCATCCCGAGCTCGGCCCGCTCTTCGATGCGGGGATGACGGCGGTCCACGGGCACGAGACGGCGGCGATGCTGGAAGCGTACGACTTCAGCGACATCCAGACGCTCGCGGATATCGGTGGAGGGAATGGCTCGTTGCTCACGGCGGTGCTGCGGAAATATCCGCATCTCAAAGGCTTTCTGTACGATCTCGGGCACGTGGCCGGCCGCGCAAACGAATCGATTCGCGCGCACGGGCTCGAGGCGCGGTGTGCAGTGATCGAGGGAAGCTTCTTCGATTCCATTCCGCCGGGCGCGGATGCGTACCTCATGCGTCACGTGATCCACGATTGGACCGACGAGCAGAGCGTTCAGATCCTGCGTAACTGCCGCAAAGCGGTGCCAGCGAATGGAAGGATTCTCATCGTCGAGTTTCACGTCTCGCCCGCCAACGAGCCGTCCGTCGGCAAGGACGCGGACATGATCATGATGGCGTATCCGGGCGGGAAGGAGCGCACGCCGGAGGAGTATGGCGCGTTGTTCGAGCAGGCCGGATTCCGGCTCAGTAGCGTGACGAGGACGAAGTCGGCGGTGAGCGTGATTGAGGGGCGGCCGGCTTGAACCCTTCGATTTCGAGGGGTTTTAATTCGGCGGTTATAGACACGTTCTCAAACGCCGATCCCGGCGTTCTCCCCACCCATTCGCCTCATGACCACACAACGATCCCCCGCGGCTCGGCGTCTTGCCGGCTACCGAAATAGTGCACGTCGAGGTCATCGCAAAACTTCACGATCCAACTGCTCCCGAAGTCGGGACAGTAGCAACGCCCCTTTCCATTCGGCAGATAGACGACCACAACATCGCGATGCACGCGCGAGCTTCCAGGATCTGGTGCGTGCTCTTCGCCCTCTACGCGAAAATCGTCTGGATTCTTCATGGATTGCTTGCAGAGCCACCGAAAGGTCTCCTGCTCCTCAAATGGAAACGCGTTGAATGAGATAGCGCGCACCGGATGGCTCTCCAGGTTTTCAGCAACGTTCATCATACCCTCCTGCACCAGCTCAGAATCTTGTCTTTGAACTCAACACTCGTCTGCGTACGAATGAACGCGTTCAGATCCGCCGGGTCTGGATTCGCTCTGCGCGGATCCACTTCAACGCGCCAGGTCTCGTAGTCTTCGGGATTCTCTATCGTTATCAGGCCAACGCCATGCTCCTGCGCATCACAGATCAGCCGTTCCAAAACGGACTTCAAAGCGCCTCTCTCGGATGCCGGTACGTGAACCAGCACATGCGCATAGTGAGCGGCACGTCGGTGCGAGAGCGCCTCGTAGACCGCTGTAACGTCGAGGCCATCGTACGTTTTGACTTCGAACGTTCGAAGCTCAACGGGTCGACCGGGCACGTACTTGTATGCATTGCTACTGGCCAAGGTGATGTCGGGCCGAGTCCCTCAATCTGCAGCTGTGAATCGCGTCCTTAGCGGGTGCTCTGACTGGAGGCGCACCCGTCGCGAAGGCCTAGCGAAAGAGAATCTTCAATCCCCGGTGCCCCTGACTCGCCACCCCAATCACCGCATTCGCGACCAGCACGCCCTTCTCTCGCGCAACCGTTACTTGCTGCGTCTGCACGCAAGCCCCATTTGGTACGCACGTTGCATAGCCTCCAAGCCTTCTCGCGCAAGAAGATCGGCGGCGTAAGCACGCGCAGCCATGGATTGATCCGAACGAACCAGAAGAACAGCGCAGGCAAAGGAACATGGCCATGCAGATGTCTCACCGGTTTTCCGCAAAGGAATGCGCCTCAACTCCAACGCGCTCACGATTGAAAACGCGGGCTTCCGCGCCACTCGGACACCTCATCGGTCGCAATCGAGCAAGGCTCATTTCCGCAGCCTGCAGCGTAGTTGCACTGGCTCTTACCCTTGAGACGTTCGCGCAAAACGTTCCGCCCGGAGTCGCGGCGTTGAACGATGCGGACCTGCACTTTCCGGGAGCGTTCTCATCCGAGTTGCCCTACGACGTCGCTGCGGCGAAGTTGTCCTCCGCGCTTGCTCGAGACCTCCTCACTGCAAAACCCCAGCCTCCCACTGAAGAACTACGCGTCCCGAAATCGCAACGACTCTTCGATATCTTCGCCTGGCAGGCCTTCCTCGCTCTGAACTGGCCTGCCGCAAGCAGTGGCAAGCCGGACGCCACCAAGACCCTCGCCGATGGCGGCCCGCGCGTCTGGGAGTATTGGATGGAGACGAGTCAGCTCTTCAAGCTCGATGGAGGTGAGCCGGACGCCTGGCCGCAAACGCTCGCACAGGCGCGCACTCCGCTCGACCGCACGAAAGCCGCATGGACCACCGGCTTGCGTGCGGATCAGAATCTGCAGGCGTTCTCGGGCCCACTCGTCGATCAGAACGGCAAGTGGGTGCGCTATCAGGTGAAGATCAACCGCGAAGAGTACGACTACATCGTCGCCAACAAGCTCTACAACCTCGACGGCCAGATTGAGTTCAGTCGCACCAGCGTCGTGAGCTTCCCCATCGGCGATGTGGCCGCCGCACGCCGCGGCGCCATCGAGCTGAAGATGGCGTGGAAGGAGCTCGGCCCCACGGACATCCCCTCCCGCTACTACACCGTCGACGGCCAGGTGAAGAACAACGACACAGGCAAGTTCGAGGCGCGCACGCTAGGACTCGTGGGGATGCATATCGCCATGCGCACCGCGAGCTCGCCGCAATGGATGTGGGCCACATTCGAGCAAGTCGATAACGTCAACGCGAACGAGCTCGAAAGCGGCATCGGCTTGAACGGCAAACCGGTCGCCGTGCACGCCAACTTCAATCGACCCGCAAGCCCTACGGCACTGCCCAACGTGTTGCCGGCAAAGAATGCCGTCATCGACGCAACCACCGGTCTCCCGCGTGAGCTCCGCACGGGCGAGACGGCGGATGGATGGCTCGAGCGTCTGACCGCGGCGCCGGTTCAGGTGACACGCGTGGTTCCTATCCCCAATACCACCGCAGCGTTGAACGCGGAGGTGCAAGCACTCCTGCGACAGGTGAAAGGCACCCGAGCCGGTGGTTCTGTCTTTCAGCACTACGAGCTCATCGGTGCACAGTGGCCCGTGTTTCCCGGCTCATCGGCATTCCCGTCCGGGGCAGGCAGCGCGCCTGAGAGCATCGTGCACAAGACGCCCGGCGCAATGGTGCCGGTATACGTCGCGAATACCACGATGGAAACCTACTTCCAGACAGGCGTTCAAGTGGCCGGCCCGCTCGCGCAGGACGACCGACTCGCGCCCAACGTCTTCGCGGACACAACGATGGTGTTCGGCACCGAGAGCTGTGTAGGCTGCCACTACTCCTCCGGCATCGCCGTTGGCTATCGAACGGTTGATGGTCAGAAGAAACCGATCTTCGGCATCAACTCGAACGATGGCCGCACCGGCAGCGCCAATTACAGCTGGCTACTGCAGATGGAAGCCAAGTTCCGCGCCGCGCCCGCACTCTCGCCCAAGCGTCACGACTACGAGGTCGGCGGTGGCCACGCCGAACCATCTGTCGCACGAACCACGGCCCCATCCAAGGACGGCAAGTGACCCATGCCCTTCTATCCAGTCATCGCATGTAACGGGTTCACTCCAAATCTCGGCCAGTGGACCTCGGTAGGCACGATTACCGGTTTCACGCAGACCGGCAACGTCGTGAACTTCCAGATGCAGTCGGGGCCGGCGCCGCAACTCACGATTCTCTCCGCAACGCTATTTCGGGTGCGCTTCAATCCCGCGGGCAACTATTCGTCCGATAACTCCAACGCCGTCGTCAACAAAAACCTCGGCGCGCCGGCGTTCGCCGTCAACGATCTCGGCGGGAGCCTCGAGATTCAGACCGGCGCTCTGCGCATCGTCATCAACAAATCGCCGTGGTCGCTGGCGGTCTTTCGTTTCGGCCAGCTCATCCATGCAGACACCCCGACCTACAACCTCGTCTACATTCCCGGCCAGGAGGTGATCGCAAACTTCAAGGTCTACCCTGCGAATGCACGCTACTTCGGGCTGGGCGAGAAGGCCGGCGCCGCACTCGCCAAGAACGAGTTCAGCACGACATTCATCAACTACGACAACTTCACGTATCACCAGGGGCCGGGAATCCCCGGCGACGGGCAGAACTGTCTCAATCCGCAGGAACCGCTCTACTGCTCCATCCCGTTTCTGATCGAGAACAATCCGAACCCGGTGAATGGCGGCGCCTATAGCTACGGGCTGCTGTTCGACAATCCCGCGCAGACGTTCTTCAACATCGGGGCGAGCGACTACTCGAACATGTTCGGGAAGTACTACTTCGGTGCGTTATTCGGAGAGCTGGACTACTACTTCATGTATGGCGCGGAGGTCTCCGCGGTGCTTTCCCAATACACCGCGCTCACGGGCCGCTCCCCGATGCCTCCGCGGTACGTGTTCGGCTATCACCAGGGCGCCTACGGGTACTACAAAGACACGATTCTGCAGGCGGCCGCGCAGAACTACCGGAACGCACGGATCCCGATCGATGGATTGCACATCGATGTGGACTTTCAGAACAACTACCGCACATTCACGAGCAGCGACATCAAGTTTCCGAACGCGCCCCAGCTCATGGCGCAGCTACATAACCAAGGCTTCCGCTGCAGCACTAACATCACGCCTCTGGTAAACCACTACGGTATCGACGAGACCGGCAACATCGTGGACTACCCCGCCCTCTCGTCGGGTGAAGCCCTTGCCGCGCCGGGCGAGCCTCCCGGCGCATTCATCTACAACACGCGGGCCGGCGGCGGGCCGGATCCCGATAAATTCATCGGCACCGTCGACTACGGCAACAATCCGGGGCTCAACCCCGTGAGGTCCCTTCCCCTGCGCACCGACAATGCGCTGCGCGCCGACGGTTTTTATCCCGACATCGGTCGCGCCAGCGTGCGCAAGTGGTGGGGCGAGCAGTATGACTACCTGATCAACACGGTCGGGCTCGACATGATCTGGCAGGACATGACGTGCCCCGCCCTGCAGGCCAACGCCGTCACTCCGGATCGCACGCTGCCGCTCGACCTCATGATGTCCACCTTCAGCACGTTCGCGCCGAACGCGAAGGTCCACAACAGCTACGTCATCAACCTGCTGCAGGCGACATACGACGGTGTCGCGAAGTTGCGGCCGGGCAAGCGCGTCTTCATCATCGCGCGCGGTGGGTACGCGGGAATGCAACGCTACGCGGGGTTGTGGACGGGGGACTCGTCCTCGAGCTGGGATTTCCTGTCTATCAACATTCCGGAGGTGCTGAATCTCGGGCTCTCCGGTGTGCCGATTTCAGGGTGCGACATCGGCGGCTTCGCAACCGACGACGGCCCGAACAGCGGCACGACCTCTGGCTTCTTCTACGACCCGACGACGCAAAAGATCGTCGGCGGTGTGACCAGCCCGCAACTGCTCATGCGCTGGATGATCGTGGGCGCGTTCCTGCCCTGGTATCGCAATCACTACAACGGCTACAACAAGGCGTTTCAGGAGCCCTACGCATACGGCGAGCCGGTGCCCAGCGTGTGCCGGTACATCGTCGGGCTGCGTTACCGTCTTTTCCCGCTGTTCTACAGTGCGATGTACGAGTGCACGCAATCGGGCATGCCCATCGCGCGGCCGCTGTTTCTCAACGATTCGCAGGATCTGAACGCCTACAACTTTCTAAATGACCAGTTCTTTGTGGGCCGCGACTTTCTCGTGGCGCCCGTCGTCACACAGAGTGACACGCGCAACGTGTATCTGCCCGCGGGGAGCCAGTGGTATGCGTACATGGACAACCGCGCCCCGCTCGGGCCGGTGATCGAGGGCGGAACGCTCGTCACAAACTGGCGGGCCTCGTTGGACGGCGATCCGCAGTTCACGGTTCCGCTGTACGTTCGAGCGGGGGCGATCCTGCCGACGTGCGAACTGCAGCAGTTCATGGGGCAGCTCACGAACGACAACCCGATCACGTTCAACGTCTATCCGGGAGCGGACGGCTCGTTCACGTTGTACCAGGATGATGGTGAAACCACCGCAGCCGAGAACACCGGCGCGTTCCGGCTCACAACGATCAGTCACCAGGGCATTCCGGGAGGGCAGCGGGTTCGCGTCCTGCGCACGCACGACAATTTCGCTCCGCCCACGAGCTTCTACTTCGTGAGCTTTGTCGGGACCAATCCGCCGGTCACGGTGACGCGCGCGGGCACGGCCCTCCCCAACGTCGGCGCGCCGGACCCTCTATTCCAGTCGGGGGTCGATGCGTACTACTACAATGCGAGCCTCAAGACGACCTTCCTCAAAATCTTCGACGCGTCGCCCGACGTCGCGCTCGAAGTCACGTTCTGACCGGAGCCCGTATGGTCACCAAACGCATATTCGCGAGCGAGCCCGGACAGATCCGGTTCACCGAGGATTTCCACGAGCAGACTCGCGGCTGCCTGCTGCCGGGCAAGCCGATCACCCTCGAGTTCGCGGACGTTCGCATCCCCGACGAGCCGAGTGGGCTCGCGCAGATCGCAGCCTGTGTGCAGTTCGACCAGGGGCTGGCGCAGAGCATCCCGCTTCAATTGCGCAAGGCCTGGCGCGACATCGATCCCGCGCTGACCGAAGCGGGCGAAGGCAATCTTTGGGTGGGTGCGATCACCGCGCCTCCTCATACCCGTGAGCTCGTGCTGTGGTTCGAGAAAGTGGCGCCGTCGGGCAAGCGTTACTACGACAGCCGGTTCGGCAAGAACTACTGGTTCCGTTTCACATCCCTCGACGTGAGCACGCCTGACGCGGGCGTCGACGCGCGGGGTTTTCATGTAACCGTGGATGCGCAGAGCGATGTGGGCTCAATCGTCGTTCCCTATCAGATCCTCAATCGCGGGCTTGTCTCGGGTGCGCTCGAGCTTCGCGCGGTCGACACGGGCGCGGATTCCGACCGGCGCACCTGGAGCGGCAGTGCTCCACTCGATCCCAACGCCGTTGTTTCGTTCGATGTTGCTTACACGGTCTCGGGGCGCTCCTACACGGATGACAACCAGCGGCGCCATTACACAGCGCCGGATCCGGACACCGTGCTCGCCGAGCGCCGGGAGGCGGCGCTGAAATTGTCTCCATAGCGGGACGCATCCAATGCGCTGACTAACCCGATCCATGGCAGGCCGAAGGAGCGCACGTGCTATACGCCCGTATGCACGGACGCCGGACCGAGCGGCCGCTTCGCCCTCCGAGTGGTCAGTACTCGAACGCGCCGTTGTGACGCCACGAATCGCGTGCAACAGTCGCCCGCAAGAAGAATTCGCAGAAGCAGTCAGCCACGAGGGGGATATTCGTGAAGATTGTAGCTTGCTTGTCACTTGCTTCAGCGGCGCTCGCCGCCTTACCCATATCGGCACAGAACCAGGTCCAGAACGACGATGGCGGACTGAGCGAAGTCATCGTCACCGCCAGCCGCCAGGGCGAAACGGCCATCAGCCGCGTGCCCATGAGCATCGTCGCCCAGACCCAGAAATCGCTGGATGAGCTGGGCATCAAGACGTCTCAAGACCTGCAACGCATCGTTCCATCCCTGCGTATCGGCTTCAACGGAGGCAACGGGCCTCCCATCTCCATCCGCGGTATCCAGGGCAACAACGCCGCGACGACGGGTGTCTATCTCGACGAATCACCGCTGCAAGCGCGCACGCTTGGGGGGCTCGTGACGGGCGGCGGCACCTTTCTCCCGCTGCTGTTCGACCTCGAGCGCATCGAAGTGCTGAAGGGACCGCAGGGCACGCTGTACGGCTCGTCTTCCGAAGGCGGCACGATTCGATACATCACACCCGATCCCAGCGTCACCGAGTACTCGACATACGCGCGCGCCGAGTTCAACAGCATTGAAGATGGCGACACCGGCGGCGAACTGGGTATCGGCATCGGCGGCCCGATCGTCCAGGACAAGCTCGGCTTTCGCGTCAGCGTGTGGGGGCGGCGAATCGGCGGATGGGTCGATCATGTCGACTGGCGCACCGGCCAGACCGTCGACAAGGACAGCAACTCGCAGGATCAGAAAGCGTTCAAGGGCGCGCTGCGCTGGCAGGCCACAGAGAATTTTACCCTCACGCCGTCGTTCTACTACGCGTGGGATCGCAAGAACGATCTCGACACCGTCTACAACGACGTACCTCAGTACACGACCCCGGCGTTCGGCACGCTGCTCTCGAACAATATGCCGATATCACCGACGGGCACGTTGACCGGCCTGCCGCTCACGCAGCGAGGCATGCTGCCCACGGGTTACACACCCAGTAGCCCGATTGCGTGCCCGATTACAGGAAAGCTCCAGTGCTACACGAACGTGCCGGGATATGCCGGGCAGACGGTGTTCATTCACCCTGCGCATACCTACGGACCGATCGATCTCGGGCGATACGCGTCACTCTCCAACACCGACGCCGGTCTCGCGTATACCGGCCAGATCGATCCCGCAGTCGCGCCGCGCACATCGCGAATCTCATTGGGCAGCCTCACAGCGGACTTCGACGCGAGCGGCGTACTGATCAAATCCATCACGTCGTGGATGCGTGATGCCGGCGCGGGCAACGGCGACCTCACTCTTCAGGAGCCGCAGAACACAACCGTCACCGTCGGCGGCGGCTACAACCCGTTCGTGCAGTCCCCGTTCATCTTCGATCTCGGAACCCCCTACAGCAGCGCGTATTTCTTCACCGGACGCCGACACGCGTTTACGCAAGAGGTGCGTGTCTCATCCGCGCCGAGCGGCTCACGACTCAGCTGGATCGGCGGCGCGTACTACCAGAACGCCAACACGATCTCGCACAACGAAGCGACGCAGGATCGCTCGGCGCTGCAACTCGCCCTGCTCGGACACACGCAGCTTGGTATCTCGCCACTGCATACCGCTGCGGAAATCGCGAGCAACCTGCAAACCGCGACTAACCAGACTATTCACGAGCGGCGAGTGGCGGCGTTCGGCGAAGCGAACTTCAACCTCACGGACAGCCTGAAGATCACGGCCGGCCTCCGCTGGTCGGAAGAAGAGCTGAGCTTCACCTCCTACACCTACGGCCTCCTCGTCGCGGCACCGTTCACCGGTAATCCGAACGGCGCGCCGAACACGGCTGGCGTTCCAGTCACCGGGAATGTGACAGAGCGTCCGGTTACTCCGAAGCTCACCGTCTCGTGGCAGGCGACGGAAGACAACCTGCTCTACGCGACGGCGGCTAGCGGCTTCCGTCCCGGCGGCGTGCAGGCGCAAGCGACTTCTCAATGCGCCACGGATCTCGCACAGCTCAACATCACCGCGACGCCGGCAAGTTACGGCTCGGACAAAGTGTGGAGCTACGAGCTGGGTTCCAAGGTGCGCATGCTCGATCGGCGATTCAGTGTGTCCGGCAGCGTTTTCCGCATTAATTGGGACAAGCCGCAGACGCCTTATCTGCTACCCACCTGCGTGTTCTCGTACATCCAGAACATCGGCAAGGCGGTCAGCCAGGGTTTCGACATGCAGGGCGACTTCCGCGTGACACCGAGCCTCACGCTGAACTCTTCCGTCGGCTACACCGATGCGCATTACACCGAGACTGTGCAAACCGTTCCGAATGCGGCTGGTGTGCGCTCCACGCTGGTGTTCGCGGGTCAGGACTTCACCGGCATTCCGCACTGGCAGGGCACGCTCGGCGCGCGGTACGCATTCAACGTGCTCGATCACAACGCCTATCTGGCCGGCAGCTGGCAGTACACCGGCAAGATTCCGAACTCGACGCCGGCGGGCACGAGCGCCTTTGCGCCGGACGCGTACTTCGCGTCTTCGACGAGCTACGCGACCGCGCGCCTCGGCATGCTATTCGGCGATGTCGATGTCTCGTTGTTCGCGGACAATCTGACGAACGAGGACGCGCTGACGCCGAACACGCTGACCGGCCGCGCAACATGCCGAACCACGGACTGCTCCGTATTCGCGTCGTACTACAACGTGACGAATGGGATCACGTTCCGGCCGCGAACGATCGGTATCACCGCCGTCTATCGGCACTAGGCGACGGCGAAGATCCGGGAACGAGCCCCATCAGCCAAATGGCCGGATCGGATCTTCGCCCTTCCACTCGACCGACGCGCGCCAGTAGCGGGTAAACATGTCGTCCATGCCCGGCGTGGCTGGGATGAGCTCGACAAAACCCGGCTCGTTGCGACCATCGTCCATGTAGTACACGGCGCCGCCGCTCGGCACCGGTGCCCGGAAGGCGACCTGATAATTCCGGCTCTCGTAGGCCGCGCATTCCGCTTCGGCATCGTCGACTGCGATGCCGACGTGATGAAAACCGTAGCCGCGCCGGTCGACGACTTCCTTGTAGACGGACGGGTGTTCGTCTTTCGGCTGGATGAGCTCGATCTGCATGTGGCCGGCGAATGCCATGGCGATAGCCACATCGGCCTTGGAGGGGCCGCCGCGATAGCGATGCTCGGCGCCCGTGAAGCTGTCCAGCAGGAACCACGGGCCGACGTGACAGTCGCGAAGCCACCAGTTCATGGAGGCGCGGATGTCCTTCACGACGTACGCCATCTGAACGATCTGGCCGGTGCGCTGGCCGAAACCTAGCGTTTTCATGGTGAGGTAGCCCTTCTTTGGTTCTGCGTGGGACGCAGGGTACTCAAGTGTGGGCGATTCGGGCTCGAGGGGCGCACCTGCCGTCCGAGGCTCGGCACTGTCGGAAGCCCTCAATCGCCGGGCGGCTAAGAGGACGGCCCCATTGCTGGAAGTCCGCGACTTCGGCGAGTTCGGCGAGTTCGGCGAGTTCGGCGAGTTCGGCGAGTTCGGTTATTGGAAATCCGCGGCTTCCGCGGTCGCGATGCTGTTCTTGCCCTGCTTCTTCGAGCGCTCGAGCGCTGTCGTGCAGGCGTTGATGAGCGCTTCGAGCGCGAGCTCTCGCGGGGGAACCAGGCTTGCGACGCCGGAGCTGACCGTGAGGTACCGCTCGGCCCCGCCACGCGGGTGATGAATCAGAAGATCGCGCACACGCTGCGCAACCACGCGTGCGTATTCGCTGGCCCGCTCCGCCGCTTCGCCCTGGATCAGCACGACGAACGTGCCATCGCCCCAGTAGCCCACGACATCGCCCCCTCGGCGATACGAGCCGCCCACCACGCGCGCGACACGGCGAATCACCGCGTCCCCGCCCGTCTTCTCGAACTTCTCGTTGTAGGCCTGCAGGTCGTCGATATCGAGCAGCACGAGGCCGATCGCGTGCGAGTCGCGCTGGGCCAGCAGCCAATCCCGGCGCAGCAGCTCTTCGAAATAGCCGCGTGAGTTGAGGCCCGTGAGCCGATCTTCGCGCTGCAGCGCCGGCATGCCGGGGATCGTTCGATCCATCGTCTTCATGCGGCCGCCGGCATCGCGACAGTAGGCGACCCAGTGACTGATCTTGCCCTCGCCGCTCTTCAGCGGCTGAAGCAGCGTCTCGTTCCAGAACAGCGAGCCATCGGCGCGATAATTGCGAATGAGCACGCGGCAGGATTCGCCGCGATCCAGCGCTTCCTTCATCCGGGCGCGCGCGTCCTGGTTGCGATCCTCGCCCTGCAGCGAGCGCAGGTTCGTTCCGATGAGCGAGCCCGCCGCGTAACCGGTGAGCTGGGTGAACGCGGTGTTCACGTAAACAACCGGGAAATCGTTCTGCTGGGCGTCGCAAACCGCCACGCCGTCAGGCGAGCTGTCGATGAAACTGCGCCAGATGTCTACGGACCAGTCGTTCATGCGCGGCCCGCATCCAGTTTGAGCGTTGGCGGCGCCGAGCAGCGCGCCAGCATTTCACGGCATTGCTGCCATTCGGCGGACGCCATCAACGTGTCGCGCGGCATGCCTTCGCGGCCACGCATACGTACGAGACGGACGGCGGACGCCGGCGAGGATTCCACTTCGAGTTTGTCGAGCACGGCCACGACGCTGGGCCGGCTATTGCAGATGAGCACCATGTCCGACCCGGCGTCGAGGGCGCGACGTGAGCGTTCGACGACGTCGCCGGCAACGGCGGCGCCAGCCATCGACATGTCATCGGTGAACACGACGCCTTTGAATCCAAGCTCGCCGCGCAGGATGTCGCGGATCCATCGTGGCGACACGCTCGCGACGGCATCCCGATCCACTTCGGGGAAGAGCACGTGAGCGGCCAGCACCGCGGGCAATGCGTTCGCGATGAGCCGCCGGTACGGCATGATGTCGTCGTCTAGATCGACATAGGGACGACGATCGACCGGCGCGTGCGTGTGCGAATCCGCCACCACAGCGCCATGCCCGGGGAAGTGTTTTGCCGTCGCAGCCATCCCCGCATCCTTCATGCCATGCATGTATGCGATGGCGAGTTGCGATACCGCTGGCGCCTTGGCATGAAACGCGCGATCGCCGATCACCTCGCTCACGCCGTAGTCGAGATCAACGCAAGGCGCGAACGAAAGGTCCACGCCGCAAGCGCGCAGCTCGGCCGCCATGAGCCAGCCCATGTGCCGGGCCAGGTCGAGACCCACCTTCGCGTCGAGGTCGAACTCCTTGCCGATGCGCCGAAGCGCCGGCAGCACGGAGAACCCCGGCCGGAACCGCTGCACCCGCCCGCCCTCGTGGTCGACGGCGACCAGCAGCGCCGGGCTGCGCACGCGATGGATCGCCGTAACGAGCGCCGTGAGCTGGTCCGGGTCCCGGTAGTTGCGTTGTGAACAGGATCACACCCCCGACGAGGGGGTGTTTCAGGATTTCGGTGTCTTCGGCCGTGAGCTCGGTGCCGGCAACGTCGACCATGAGGGGTCCGAGGGTCATGGGTCGAAGGTTCCGGGCGGCGGCATCAGGAACGCGCTCGCCTTGCCGGCTCGAGCACGGCAAGCGACTCAACGTGGTTGGTGTGCGGGAACATGTCGAGCACACCGGCGGCGCGCAGTTTGAACCCGTATTCTTGGATCATTAGACCGATGTCCCTGGCGAGACTGCCCGGATGACACGAAATATACAGCACGCGCTTCGGCGCCAAACGTGCGACGGTTGGCAACATTTCCCGCGCTCCCGCGCGCGGTGGGTCCAAAAGCACGTAGGGATACTCGCCGGAAGCGCCGGACGCGAGCCACGAGGTCCCACCCGGCAGCGGCTGCATGAGGTCGGCCATGTGGAATTCCGCGTTGGAAATGCCGTTCCGGCGCGCGTTTTCGCCACCCCGCCGCACCAGTTCCCGATCCCCTTCGACCCCCACTACCCGGCCGGCCCTCCTAGCCAGGGCGAGGGTGAAATTGCCCAGTCCGCAGTACAAGTCGAGCACCGCGCTGCCGGGGGCGGGGTCCAGCAGCTCCACAGCCCGGCTGACCAGGGCCTGGTTGATCGCCCCGTTCACCTGGATGAAGTCCGTGGGGTTGAAGTCGAGGGTCAGGTCGAACGCGGGCAGCCGGTAGTTCAGCGGGTCTTCCTCCGCCCGCCCCGCCGGCCCCGCATCGAGGCGCCGGACCGAGTCCAGGCCGGCGGGCTGCAGATACAGGCGCAGGCCATGAGCCGCCTCGAAGGCGCGCAGCGTCTCGAGGTCGCCTTCCGAAGGGGGCTCCATCACGCGTATGACCAGCGCGACGGCGTTGTCGGCGACCGCCACTTCGATCTGCGGCAGCCGCTCGCGAATGCTGAGCGTCGTGATCATGTCCGCCAGCGGCGTGATGAGCTTGCCTGCGGGGTCGCTCAACACCTCGCACTGCTTGAGCTCCGCAATGTAGGGCGCGAGCCGCTCGCGGAAACCGACGAGCACGCGACCCTTCTTCCTCACGTACCTCACGCCGAGCCGCGCACGCCGTCGATAGTTCCAGACGGGCCCGCGCATCGGCTCGAACCATTCCTCCGGCGTCGCCTGCGCGATGCGCTCGAGGTTATTCTGAAGCTCGCGCTGCTTGGCGAGAATCTGCGATTCGGGATCGAGATGCTGAAGCGCGCAACCGCCGCACAGACCGAAGTGCGCGCAGCGCGGCGTGACGCGGTCGGCCGCGGGCTCGAGCACTTCGAGCAGCACGCCATCGTCATGCTGCTTGTGACGCCCGGCGCGACGGAAACGGATGCGCTCACCGGGCAGCGAGCCCGCGACGAACGCCGTTTTGCCTTCACGCAGGATGCCTTCGCCTTCGTGCGTGAGGCCGGCAACTACGCCAATTTCTTCCGCCTGCATAACCACCGGGCGGGACGCTTTCGATGCTCGGCTCATTGCGTTCAGCGTCTCAGGTCTGCGCTTCCCACGCGCGCAGATACTCCGTGAAATGCGGCTCGGCGCTCGTGCCGGCCCGGAGCAACGTCTTCATGCGCTCCACTTCTTCGGCGTAGCGCTCGGGCATGAGATTGCCGCGCATGAGCTCGAAGCGAAGGTAGACGAGGTAGGTGTTGATCACATCCGTTTCGCAATACTGGCGAATGCGAGGCAGCTCGCCAGCGAGATACGCGTCCGCGACCTTGTCGCCGGAGAAACCGAGTTTGCCGGGGAGCCCGATCATCGTGGCAATCGCTTCGAGGCCCGCTTTCGCTCGCGCCTGATAACCGGAGAGCACGTCCATCACATCGACGTGCCGCCAGTGATAGCGGCTGAGATAGTTGTTGTAGCGGAACGTCTGATCCTCACCGCCGGTCTCCCAATAGCGCGCGGCACGCACGCCGTATTTCAACGCGCGATAGTGAAGCACGGGCAGATCGAACCCACTGCCGTTCCACGAAACGAGATTCGGTGAGTAGCGCTCGATTCCATCGAAGAAGCGCTCGACCAGTTCCTGTTCGCTCGACTGAAGGCTGCCGAGACTCCAGACCTTCAATATATCGTTCGCCCGCAGTACGCAGGAAATGGCGACGATGCGGTGCTGGTCGTGCGGCAGGAACTCGCTGCCTGTCTTCTGACGGCGCAGCGTGAACATGCACTTCATGATCTCGTCGTCGGAAAGGCCGGCGAGATTGTAGAGGCGGCGGCCCAACTCGACGTCAGGTACGGTTTCGATATCGAAGACCAGGCAGTTCATGGCACGGTCCCCTGCCCGCCCGGCTGCGCGCGCAACAGCACGGCGACCGCGACGATCAGGCCCGCTTCGTCCGTCAGCGTCACGTGCCCCTCGCCAACGCCCAGGCCCCGGCGCACGGCTTCGCCACGCTCCGAATACACGACTTCCGGTTTACCCCAGGCGTTCTGCACGACGCCGACGTCGCGAATCCACACGCCGTGCGCAAAGCCGGTGCCCATCGCCTTGACGATGGCTTCCTTGGCCGCGAACCGCATGGCGATGAAACGCTCCGGACGCTTGGTGTGCGCAAGCTGCGCGCGCTCGGCGGGCATCAGCAACCGGTCGATGAAGTGATCGCCGAAACGTTCGAGCGACTTCTTGATGCGGGCCGCTTCGAGCACATCGACCCCGATACCGTAGATCATGGGTCGGCGATCATACGCGAGCCGTCATCCGCGAGCGGCAAGCATGAGCGCGCGCATATCGCGCACGGCCGGGCCGATGCCGTCGAACACGGCGCGCGCGATGATGGCGTGCCCGATGTTCAGCTCGACGACCTCGGCAATCGCCGCGACCGGCTGCACGTTGTGATAATTCAGGCCATGGCCGGCGTGCACTTCGAGCCCCATGCTCGACGCAAGCCTGGCGCCCGCGACGAGCCGCTGCAGCTCGGTCGCCTGCTGCGAGCCGGTGGAGTCGGCGTAGGCACCCGTGTGCAACTCCACGACCGGCGCGCCGATCTGCACGGCCGCCTCGATCTGGCGCGGATCCGGGTCGATGAAGAGCGCGACGCGGATGCCGGCGACCACGAGAATCGACACGGCTTCCTTCAATCGCTGCACCTGGCTTGCGGCATCGAGCCCGCCTTCCGTCGTGATTTCCTGCCGCTTTTCCGGCACCAGACAGCAATCCGGCGGGCGCACGTGCCGCGCGAGATCGAGCATCTCGTCGGTGACGGCCATTTCGAGGTTCATGCGCGTCTTGACCACTTCCTTGAGCGCTTTCACGTCCTGGATCTGGATGTGCCGGCGGTCCTCGCGCAGGTGCAGGGTGATGAGATCCGCGCCCGCCATCTCCGCGGCCAGGGCGGCATGCACCGGATCGGGATAGCGCGCGCGCCGCGCCTGCCGCAGCGTCGCCACGTGATCGATGTTGATGCCGAGCGCGATAAACCGGTTCGTCATGTACGAGATCCTCTGCCTGGTGATCTGCGCGCCACCGCCCGCGCCACTGCGCGCGTGGCGAGCTCGCGCCCTTCGAGACACTGCGCCAGCGCCGCCTGCAGCAGTCGCTTCGCGTCATCCAGATCACGCTCGGTCTCGAGCTCTTCGCGCGCGAGGCGGATCAGCGAAGCGCCCAGCAGTGCGCCGGCGGCGCCCCCGGCGGCCGGAAACACTCCGTACGCCGGGCGGAAATGATAGTACGCATCCGGATCGATGACCGCTCCGTTGCGCGCATCGACGTCCAGCTCCACGCCGTAGCCGAGCAGATCGAGCAGCCGCTTCTCGAAGATGCGCAGGCTGGGCGCGAGCGGCGCGCCGTGTTTCAACGCTTCGAGCGTCGCGTGATAGGTGTCGAACACGCCGCTGACGGGGTCATGCCGTTGCGTGAGTTTCAGCAGCAGCTCGTTGAGATAGAACCCGGACATCAGGCAGGCCGGCGGCATCGTGCCCTGATCCGGCGCGCCCTCCGCGCCCGCGAGCATGGGCGCGTCGCCCTTCCCGCTCCACGAAAGCAGCAGGAGGCGGAACGGCTGCAGTTCCGAGGCGAGCTTCGCCTTCGGGCCGCGCACGCCGCGCGCAAAGATCGAGAGGCGCCCCGCGTCGCGCGTGAGCACCTCGAGAATACGGCTGGTGTCCCGGTATGGGTGGTGATGCAGGATGTAGCCGGGCGCGAGTTGCACTCGGCGCGCTTGTGCGCTCATTCCAGCCCGAGTTGCTTGAGCGAACGCGCGTTGTCCGCCCAGTTCTCACGCACCTTCACCCACAGCGTGAGGTGCAGGCGACGGCCGAGCAGCTTGTTCAGCTCCATGCGAGCAGAGCGGCCCACGCGCTTCAGCCGCTCGCCTTTCGGGCCAATGACGATCGGCTTCTGGCCTTCGCGATCCACCCAGATGGTAGCGTCGACATCCACCTGGCCGTCCTCGCCATCGGCGATGCGCTCGACTTCCACAGCGATGCCGTAGGGCACTTCCTGGTTCAGCTCCAGGGTGAGCTTCTCGCGGATGCTCTCGGCGATGCGGAAGCGCTCGTCCTTGTCTGTCTTGTCTTCGGGCGGGAACATGGCGGGCGCGACGGGCAAGTGCTTCGAAATCGAGGCGACGAGCGCGTCGATGTTGTCGGACTTGAGGGCCGACACCGGCACGACCTCGAGAAACCCGTGGCGCGCGCCGAGATCGGCGATGTACGGCAGCAGGCGACCCTTCGGGTGAACGCCATCCACCTTGTTCAGGACCGCGATTGCCGGCCGCCCGCTCTGCTTCAAGCGCTCGAGCACGAAATCGTCTTCTTTCGCCCAGCGCATCGCCTCGACCATGAACACGACGAGGTCGGAATCGTCGAGCGCGCTCGCGGCGGTGCGGTTCATGGCCTTGTTGAGGCCACGGCTCTCGCCACGATGCAGGCCCGGCGTGTCGACGAACGCGATCTGCGCGGTCGGCGTATTCACGATGCCGATGATGCGATGTCGCGTCGTCTGCGGGCGCGGCGTGACGATGCTCAGTTTTTCTCCAACCAGCGCATTGAGCAGCGTGCTCTTGCCCACGTTGGGGCGGCCGATGAGCGCGGCGAACCCGCTGCGAAAATCGCCAGCCGGCGCGGCCTCCTCGTCCGCGGAGCCGCTTTCTTCATCAACCTGGGAAATACTCATGGAATCGCCTGGCCTGTCTGCGCGCTGATCTCAACCAATACTTTCTCGGCGGCTTCCTGCTCCGCCCGGCGCCGGCTGGAGCCGGACCCCTCCGCCGACGCAGTGACCTTCGGCTTGCTGCGCGGACCGAGATCATGCACCTCGCAGAGCACCCAGAACACCTGGGCGTGCTGCTCGCCCTCGACCCGTTCGACGGTATAGCGCGGAAGGGGGAATCCGCGCGACTGAAGATATTCCTGCAGGCGGGTCTTCGCATCCTTGAGCTCATCCGGAGGAGGCAGCGCCTCGATCCGGGACCGGAACAGGGTCTCGACCACCCGCCGCGCCACCTCGAGCCCGCCGTCGAGGAACAGCGCGCCGACCAGCGCCTCCAGGGCGTCAGCCAGGATGGACTTGCGCCGGAAACCACCCGCCTTGAGCTCCCCGGAGCCCAGATGCAGCGTGTCGCCGACGTTCAACGAGGCGGCGACCTCCGCGAGCGGCTCGCTGCTCACGATACGCGCGCGCAGCCGGCTCAGGTCGCCTTCGGTGCATTCGGGAAAAGCGCGGAACAGATGCTCCGCGACCACGAGGTTCAGGACGGCGTCGCCGAGAAACTCCAGCCGCTCGTTGTTGCGGCCCGGCGCGCTCCGGTGGGTCAGCGCGGCAACGAACAGGGCAAGGTCGCGCGGCTCGTACGCAAGTTTGTCGCGTACCCAGGCAGCCGGCCAGTCATCGGCCCTGTTCATCCCACCGTCATTCCGGCTTGTCTCCCATCCGGACGCTCTTGTGGAATTTAGCGGTGAGGAAGACGTTCGACAGCAGCGGCGCGCCATCCTCGTAGTCGATGTCCATGACCCAGGACTGGCCGTCACGGTGAATCACGAAATCCTTGGAATCCGGAAATTCGACCTGTTCGATGTCGAGGCGCTTCTCCAGCGCGAAGCGGATGTTCTGGGCGTTGTCGCCGCCGCGCGTCTCCTGCCCAATCTGATCCATGCTACGCACGATCTTCGCGTAGTTGAGATAGATCGGAACCAACCGGATGCCGGCATAGCCAACGATCGCAACCGGGATGAGGAGCACTATCCACCCGATCATCGTGACGCCGCGCTGTGTTCGTTTCATCGATCCTCCCGAATAGGTCGCCAACCGTAATTTGACGCGCTGGCGGCCTAATCGATGCGCGAGCCTATCCGGCTCCAGATCGGCCCGCCAGTGCGTTGCAGGTCGAGATTGAACCAGATCCGCGTGGCCTTTCCGACCAAATTGTTCTCAGGAACGAAGCCCCATCTGCGACCGTCTTCACTGTTATCGCGATTGTCCCCGATCATCAGGTAGTGCCCCTCCGGGACGACCATGACCTGGGAGTCTTCACCCCCGAAGAGGTTGCGGGGGCTGTTGTCGCTGCAGATATACCCCGTCACGTTGCTCCGATTGCACGTGGGTAGCCGGCTGAGGGGCGGCGCCCACGCCGTGGCGCAAAACATGGCGTGGTGAACGTGGTCGCCCAGGTGCTCCTCGGCCTGCTGGAAGTCGATGTAGCACCCGTCGTTGAAGGGCCCGGTGACCTTGAACTCGATGGGCTGGTCGTTCACGAACAGGCGATCGTCCTTCACGACCACCCGGTCGCCCGGCAGGCCCACGAGCCGCTTGATGTAATTGATGCCCGGGTCGAGCGGGTAGCGGAACACCACCACGTCGCCGCGCTCGGGCTCGCCGATGCTCAGGAACTTGGTGTTGAGCACAGGCAGCCGCAGCCCGTAGCTGTACTTGCTCACGATGATGAAATCGCCGGCGAGCAGCGTCGGCATCATCGAGTCCGACGGAATGCGGAATGGCTCGAAGACGAAGGCGCGCAGCACCAGCACCACGGCCGCAACCGGGAAGAAACTGCGCGCGTAGTCGACGGTGCCCGGCAGAGTGACGCTCGCCAGATCCTTGCCACTGGTCGCGACCGCTGCGGCGCGCTTCTTGGCGAAGACGAGATGATCGAGCCACCAGACGAGACCGGTGATCACCGTGATGAGCACCAGCACCGCACTGAAATCGAGGCGGTCCGCCACGAGCAGGCGGATGACGCCGCAGATCACGAAGATCGGCAGGGTCCGATAGCACAGCGTGAGGAACGGCGGATCCGGCGCGGGCTGCGGAGCCGCCGCGAGTTGGCGCTTCGGCCGCAGGAACCAGTCGTCCACGACGCATATCACCGAGACGGGTATGGCGGCCCAGCTCAGGAGCATGATGAGCTTCATCAACATCTGCATCTGGGGACGCCTTTATTCCTTGCCGATGCGCAGGACCGCGAGGAACGCTTCCTGCGGGATTTCGACCGAGCCCACCTGCTTCATGCGCTTCTTACCTTCTTTCTGTTTTTCGAGCAGCTTTTTCTTGCGCGAAATATCGCCGCCGTAGCACTTGGCGAGCACGTTCTTGCGCAGCGCCTTGACGGTCGCGCGGGCGATGACGGCGCTGCCGATGGCCGCTTGCACAGCCACCTCGAACATCTGCCGCGGGATGAGCTCCTGCATCTTGTCCACGAGCTCGCGACCGCGGTTATACGCCGACTCGCGGTGGGCGATGACCGACAGCGCGTCGAGCTTGTCGCCGTTGATCAGGATATCGACCCTCACGAGCGGCGCGGCCTGGAAGCGCGCGAACTCGTAGTCGAAGCTCGCGTAGCCGCGGCTCACGGACTTGAGGCGGTCGAAGAAGTCGAGCACGACTTCCGCGAGCGGCAGCTCGTATTGCAGGGAGACCTGAGTGGCGACATACAGCATCTTTTTCTGCGAACCGCGCTTGTCGTTACACAGCTTCAGCACCGCGCCGACGTAGTCCGGCGGCACGAGGATGTTCGCGGTGATGATCGGTTCGCGGATCTCGTCGATCTTGTCGGTCGGCGGCAGCTTCGAGGGGTTGTCGACCGAATGCACCGAGCCATCGGTCTGCAGCACTTCGTAGATCACCGTCGGCGCGCTGCTCACGAGCTCGAGCTCGTACTCGCGCTCGAGCCGCTCCTGCACGATGTCCATGTGCAGCAGGCCAAGGAAGCCGCAGCGGAAGCCGAAGCCCAGGGCCCCGGAGACTTCCGGCTCGTAGTGGAGCGCGGAATCGTTCAATTTCAGCTTCGCGAGCGCGTCGCGAAACTTCTCGTAGTCTTCCGAGTTGATCGGGAACAAGCCGGCGAACACACGCGGCTGAATCGTCTTGAAACCCGGCACCGGCTCCGCGCTCGGGCGATGCTCGTGCGTGATGGTGTCGCCGACCGGAGCGCCATCGATCTCCTTGATTCCGGCGATGACGAATCCGACATCCCCGCACTCGAGCGACTTCGACGGCAGGGACTTCGGCATGAAGCGGCCGAGTTTGTCGACCTGGTGGCTGCGACCGGTCGACATCACACGGATCTTCTCGCCGACGTTGAGCGTGCCGTTCATGACGCGCACGAGCGAAACGACGCCGACGTAGTTGTCGAACCATGAATCGATGATCAGCGCCTGCAGCGGCGCCAGCGGATCGCCCTTCGGCGCCGGGATGCGCCGGATGATGGTCTCGAGCAGCTCATCGACGCCCTCGCCCGTCTTCGCGCTCACGCGCGACGCGTCGGTCGCATCGATGCCGATGATCTCTTCGATCTCGCGGCTGACCTTGTCCGGATCGGCGGATGGAAGGTCGATCTTGTTGATGACCGGCACCACTTCGAGCCCCTGCTCGATGGCGGTGTAGCAGTTGGCGACGCTCTGGGCCTCGACACCCTGGGAGGCATCCACCACCAGCAGCGCGCCGTCGCAGGCGGCGAGCGATCGGGACACTTCGTAGGAGAAGTCCACATGCCCCGGCGTGTCGATCATGTTGAGCTGATAGGTCTCGCCATCCTTCGCTTTGTAGTAGAGCGTGACGCTCTGCGCCTTGATGGTGATGCCGCGTTCGCGCTCGAGCTCCATGGAGTCGAGCACCTGGTTCTGCATCTCACGCAGCTCGAGGCCGCCCGTGAGCTGGATGAGGCGGTCCGCCAGCGTGGATTTGCCGTGATCGACGTGAGCAATGATCGAAAAATTACGTATGAGCCGCATGGTGTCCGGGCCGCAAACAGGAAGGCTACCCAGCGGCGGCGCGCATTATACCGATGAGGCGCCCGCGCGTAGCGACGCGTGAGCGCAGGCCGCGAAAACCACGTTTTTTGCGGCCGGAACCGCTGCGGGGTCGCGCAAAGTCGTCAGGAGATGCTTTTTTTCCCGTCGCAGAATACGGGTCAACTCGTCCGAATCCAGCCGGGTGCGGCTGACCACGGTGCCATCGAGCAGCAGGACGGGGATGTGCAGCCCGTGCCGGCGGGCAAGCTCCGGGTCGGAATCGACGTCCACCGTCTCGACCGGGGGAAGCGGGACGCGCCGCCCGAGCAACTCCAGCTCGGACAGCATCTCCTCGCAAAGACCGCAGTCTTCGCGGTACAGGAGCGTCAGGACGGCCACGGACTCAGTGACGCGGAGGGGTGCCCTGAAGGGACATCGAGGGCGCCGGCTGCTGCTGGCGCGGGCTGGCGGGCTGCGAAGGGCTGAGCCCCGGCGGCGGACCGCCGACCGACTGCAGCGAGTTCGCAATGGCCCTGACGGTCTCGGGCGGCACTTCGCCGACCGCGGTGATCTTGCGACCTTCGAGCACGGTCGAGAACGCCGACGTCGAGCCGAACTGCGCCACCTCGTTGCTGCTGACAATGGGCGTGGGCGGATTCGGTGTGGAGGTGGTCGTGATGCCCGGGGCGCGAGCGGAGTTCGGATCCGACGTGGCCGAAGCGGCCGAGCCCGAGACCACCTGCGTCTCCACGAAAACCGAAACCGAGGCCAGCCCGTCGGAGAACACGAAGTGCTCTACCCGCCCGACCGTGCCGGGCATGCTCTGCGCGGCCTGCATGACATTGCGGAAGCCGGGCGGCAGACGGGTGGCGTTCCACCGGTCACGCATGTTGTTCGCCAGCACCCGACCGACATCGGGCTCGGAGCGGCGCCAGGCGAAACCCTGAGTCGACACCTCCGGCTGGAAGGCGGAGTCGGGGATGTCTTTCGCGTTGATACGGAAATCTCTGTTTTCCGCCAGCACCAGCTGCTCGATCACACGGCCGCGCGGGTCACATAGCTCCGTGCGCAGGGGCATTGCCGTGCCTTCGTCGATCCACAGCCGATAGCCGTAGCGGAACTCGTCTTTGGGCGTCACCGAGATCAGGCGCGCGTCGCGCTGATAGATGCGCGTGCGCTTCAGCAGCTTGATGTCGTAGAACACGGCGGAAGCCTGATCGAACGTGGGAAAGTTACCGAACAGCGGATCCTGCTCGGAGCGCTTCTCGACGATCACCACTCGCTGGTCCGGCAGATAGCGGGCGAGCTCGCCGCCGTTGCGGATGATTTCCCGACCCGAGCCCAGCGCCACCAGGCGCTCGCTCACGTGGCCGTCTTTCACGCGGTGGATGATCCGGAGCATCTCCACCTTGCCGTTCTGCCAGAAGGCGAACGTGCCGTCGTAATTGCGGGTCACGAGCGCCTGGTTCATGCGCTCGAGCCACTGGCGGGAATCGTCGGCGTCGGCGGCCGCAGCGACCGCACTCATCATCAGGGCGAAGAAACCCCAGGCGACGGCGCTGCTATTTAGCTTTTTCAACATTCGGCTGCGGGACCTCGACTACGTTCGCGTCATCGGACTCGCCCGGCATCCTGCCGGTTCCCGCTTCTTCTTCCGCCTCACTGGCGACCAGGGCGGAGAGCATGTTGCGCCGATTGACCGGCGCCGAAAATTCGCTATGCGCGACCACGTAGTTGGCTAGCTCTGCCGATGGCACCATTGGAGTTCGCTCCACGGTTGCAGGTACGACGTAGCTCTCGGGCGCACTGTTGTCAGCCACGGTCTGAGTCACGGCACTCTGAGCGGCATTCTGTGCGAGCAGACTTTCACCGCCAACGGGAGCCGACGCTCGAATCCACAATACAGACATGGCGGCGACGCCTGCGGCGATGGCACCGCCGGCAACTGGCTGCCACCAGCGCATGCCGCCTGCCTTGCGCACCCCACCTCGGGCGACCGCGTCCGCGGCCAGCGCGGGTTCAGCCGAGATCACCGAGCTGACTCGTGCCGCGAGATTGGTTTCCAGACGTATACCGATGGCGCCCTGGCGTTCCACCCGGATCGCGGCACCCATGACGGCGTAACGACGCCAGCGGGCCTTCAGCGCGTCATCACGTGACAGACGCCGTGCGAGCAGCAGGCACTGGTCCTCCGGAAGCTCGTCATCGAACATCGCGGATAGCTGACTGTCGAGCTCTTCGTTCATCCCAGTTCCTCGGCGCGGCCCAGGCCGCCTTCGAATACTTCACGCAGGCGACGATCGATCGCCTCCCGGGCGCGGAAAATTCGCGAGCGGACGGTGCCCACCGGGCAGTCCATGCTTTCCGCAATCTCTTCGTATGACAGGCCTTCGATCTCACGCAGCACGATGGCCATGCGCAGATCCTCGGGCAGTGCCTCGATGGCCTGGTTCACGATGGTCCGGATTTCATCCGTCAGCGTGAGGGCCTCGGGGGTTTCCTTATCGGCTAGGCGGCCTTGCATCTCGTACGACTCGTCGGTGTTTTGAAGGTCGAGGTCGAAGTCGATCGGGCTTCGGTCCCTCGAGACGACGGCATTCTTGGCGGTGTTGATCGCAATCCGGTAGAGCCACGTATAGAAGGCACTGTCGCCCCTGAACTGCGGCAGAGCGCGATACGCCTTGATGAATGCTTCCTGAGCAATGTCCTCGGCCTCTGCCGGATTGCGCACGTAGCGCATGACCAGCTTGACCACTTTGTGCTGATACTTGAGCACCAGCGCATCGAAGGCACCCTTGTCGCCGCGTTGTACACGGCGGACCAGGCTCAGATCGCTTACGTCGGCGCTCATGCGCGCCCTCTACTCCAGCAGGTAAGAAGAGGCCGCGCAGCCAAAAGGCGGTGAATAGACCGAGAACCTCCGACGAAGTTCATCGGCGACGCCTTGCGCGGAACAGATTGTGCCCTTGAGGCATGGAAAGGTGTGACGAGTCTATCAGTTGTCAGGGGGCTGCCGGCCGTGGATCCGGCCCGGAGCGTCCCGAATGTCGGCCTCCCAGCAGGCAAAGACGCCCTTTGAGCGTTCGGAACGCCACCAGGCCGACCTCGCTCACTCCTATTAATGCATAGCGCCGGCTGAACGGCCGCCAGGGGCGCGACCCTGCGGTCCAGACGAGCAGGATCCACGGACCAACCGTGGCCGTGGCCCCGGCGAGACGGCCCGTCTCGCAGCGACCGTCCGCACGCGTCAGGTGCCATTCCCCGTCCGGTGCCCACTCGAAATGCCGGACCGCCAGCGGCCCCATGCTTCCGAGCACGGCGAGGCCGGGCAACCAGCCCAGAGCCAGAGCAACCGCCAGCGCGATCACCCGCCATGCGGGATACGCAGTGAAGCCGAGGCACAGCCCAACCCCGGCCAGCAGAGCGAAGAGCGTCCACGCAAACTGAGCCCGGCGGCAGGGCCGGACATCAAAGGCGAGCGGCGGCAATGAGCCGCGTGAGCTGCGCGAAGTCGGGTTCTTTCGGGACGACATGGCCGAAGAAATAATCCGCCAGGTCGGGGTCCGGCAAGTCCAGAAGGCGGGCAAATGCGCGCTGTTGATCGCTTGACACGAGATCGTAACGCTCACGTGCGAAGCGTTCGAACAGCACGTCGAGCTCCTTCATGCCGCGCCGGCAGCGCCAGAGCAGTTTGCGATGCTCGACATCCATCGCTAATGCTGGCGCTCGACCATCAATTTCTTGATCTCGGCGATCGCCTTGGCCGGGTTCAGGTCCTTCGGGCAGGCGTCCGTGCAGTTCATGATGGTGTGGCAGCGATAGAGGCGGAACGGATCTTCGAGATTGTCGAGCCGCTCGCCGGTGGACTCATCACGGCTGTCGATGATCCAGCGATAGGCGGCCAACAACGCCGCGGGCCCGAGGAAGCGATCGCTATTCCACCAGTAGCTCGGACAGGCAGTGGAGCAACACGCGCAAAGGATGCACGCGGCCGGCCGGTCGATCTTCTCCTGCTCCTCTTTGGTCTGCAGGCGCTCGGCATCCGGCGGCGGCGGCGAACGCGTTTCGAGCCACGGCTTCACGGACGCGTACTGCGCATAGAAGTTGGTGAGATCCGGCACGAGATCCTTCACCACCGGCATCGCGGGCAGCGGGTAGATGCTGATCGTGCCGCCCATGGCCTCCATCGCAGTGGTGCAGGCGAGGCGATTCACGCCGTTGATGTTCATCGCACACGAGCCGCAGATGCCCTCGCGGCAGGAACGCCGGAACGTTACCGAGGCATCGATGGCGCTCTTGATCTGGATGAGCCCGTCGAGAACCATCGGCCCGCAGCTCTTCGTTTCGATCTCGAACGTATCGATGCGGGGGTTCTCGCCCGAGCTCGGATCGAAGCGGTACACCTTGAACGTGCGGATTTCACCGGCGCCGCCGCGGGCCTTGTGAACCTTGCCGTTCGGGTTGACCTTGGAGTTCTTGGGAAGAATGAACTGGGCCATTCGAGTTCTCAGTAAGTGCGCGCTTTGGGGGGGATCGACTCGACGTCATCCGTGAGCGTGTCGAGGTGCACGGGGCGGTAGTCGAACTTCACCTTGCCCGGGCCTTCGACCCACACGACGGAGTGTTTCATCCAGTTGACGTCGTCACGATCCGGAAAGTCCTCGCGCGCCTGCGCGCCGCGACTTTCCTTGCGATTTTCGGCCGCGTGGATGGTGGCCGTGGCCTGCAGCAGCAGGTTCTCCAGCTCCAGGGTCTCCACGAGGTCGGTATTCCAGATGAGCGAACGGTCGCTCACCTTCACATCGGAGAAGGACTGGTAGGTGCGCTCGAGGCGTTGGATGCCTTCCCGCAGCGTCTCGCCCGTGCGGAAGACCGCGGCGTCGGACTGCATGACCTTCTGCATTTCGAGCCGGATCTCGGCGGTCGGTCGCGAGCCGTTCGCATTACGCAGCTTGTCCAGGTGCGCAACGGCCTCATCACCCGCATCCTTCGCGAGAGGCTTGTGCGTGCTGCCCGGCTTGATGATTTCCGCGCAACGGCGCGCGGCCTCGCGGCCGAACACCACGAGGTCGAGCAGCGAGTTCGAGCCGAGGCGATTTGCTCCGTGCACCGATACGCACGCCGCTTCACCCACCGCCATGAGGCCGGGCACGACCGCCTCGCTGTTGCCGTTGCTCGGCGCAAGCGCTTCGCCGTGAATGCTGCAGGGGATTCCGCCCATGTTGTAGTGGACCGTGGGCAGCACCGGGATCGGCGCCTTGGTCACGTCGACGTCCGCGAAAATCTTCGCCGTCTCGGCGATGCCGGGCAGGCGCTCGTGAATGACTTCGGGGCCAAGATGCTCGAGGTGGAGATGGATGTGGTCCTTCTCCCCGCCGACGCCGCGCCCGCCACGAATTTCCATCGTCATCGCGCGGCTCACGACGTCGCGTGACGCGAGGTCTTTCGCGTTCGGCGCGTAACGCTCCATGAAGCGCTCGCCGCTTGCGTTCGTGAGATAGCCGCCCTCGCCTCGCGCGCCTTCGGTAATCAGACATCCCGCGCCGTAGATGCCGGTGGGATGGAACTGCACAAACTCCATGTCCTGCAGCGGAAGGCCGGCGCGCAGCACCATGCCGCCGCCATCGCCGGTGCACGAATGCGCGGAAGTGCAGGAGAAATAGGCACGGCCGTAACCGCCAGTGGCGAGGATCGTGGCATGCGCGCGGAAACGATGGAGCTTGCCTTCCATCATGTCCAGCGCGATGACGCCGCGACACACGCCGTTCTCCATGATGAGGTCGAGCGCGAAATACTCGATGAAGAACGTGGCCGCGTGCTTGATGCTCTGCTGGTAGAGCGTGTGAAGCATCGCGTGGCCGGTGCGATCCGCCGCGGCGCAGGTGCGATGCGCGGCCGGCCCCCTGCCGAAGTTCGTGGTCATGCCACCGAACGGGCGCTGATAGATGCGCCCATCGTTCGTGCGCGAGAACGGCAGGCCGTAGTGCTCCAGCTCGATGACCGCCGCCGGCGCCTCCTTGCACATGAACTCGATGGCGTCCTGGTCGCCGAGCCAGTCCGACCCTTTCACGGTGTCGTACATGTGCCAGCGCCAGTCATCCGGGCCCATGTTGGCGAGCGCGGCGCTGATGCCACCCTGCGCGGCCACCGTGTGACTGCGCGTGGGGAACAGCTTGGAAATACAGGCCGTCGCAAGCCCCGCTTCGGCAAGGCCCAGCGTGGCACGGAGCCCGGCGCCACCGGCGCCGACGACGAGCACGTCGTAAGTGTGATCGATGAATTGGTAGTCAGCGGTCGTCATGTCGCGGTTCCGAATGCCACCTTCAGCACGGCAAAGATCGAAGCCGCGGCGATGAGCGTGTGTGCAAACGTTGAAACGAGTAGGGAGATCGTCTTGGCGCCGCCGTGCACGTAGTCCTCGATGACCACCTGCAAGCCGAGCTTCGAATGCCAGCACACGAGCCCGATGAAGAGCGACAGCAGCACGGCCGTCCAGCTCTGGTGAATCCACGAGTGAACGCTGCCGTAGTCGAGCGCGGGCAGGCAGATCAGCGACACGACGAAAGACACGCTCAGCGGAATGAGCGCGACGGAGGTCACTCGCTGCATCCACCAGTGATGCACGCCCTCCTTCGCGGCGCCTTTGCCGAGAACCCTTCCAAGCGGAGTGCGCAGGCTCATAGGAGCCCCCTGTGGAGGGCCAGCTCGGCGACCAGCAGCGCGGTCAGCAGCACCGAAACCGCCGCGACGATCCAGGCGCTCTGCTGCGACTGACGCTTCTCGAGGCCGCGTCCCGTATCCCAAATGAGGTGCCGGATTCCCGCCACGAGGTGATAGCACAGCGAAAACGCCAGCCCGACGTAGATAAGCTTGAAGATCGGGTGAGCCAGCACCACTGCGGCACGGGCGTAGGCCTCCGGTCCGTCGGCCAGCGCCATGAGCCAGTACACCAGCGGTATCAGCCCGAAGGTGAGCGCAATGCCGGTGAGGCGATTGAGGAAGGAAGAAACAATTGTGTACTTGAACTTGTACACGCCCGCGTGGGGCGACAATGGTCGATCAGGCATCAGTGCTCCCGCGGTGGTGCCCGTGACATCTATCGGTGCCACCCCGCGCCCGTTTCAATCGTTCAGAAGTCGATGCAGCGGCCCTTGCGTTCCCAGTCCCCGTAGCGCGTGGGCTCCGGGCCGGACGGCCCGCCCACTTCACGTGGCAGCGGCTGCGGCGGTGGTGTGGAATGAGAGCCGGACACTGGCGCGGCGTCCTGCATGGAACGCTCACGTGGAGACGCGACCTCGACCTCGTTGTCGACTGGGTTACGCGTCTCGGCCGGATTCTGCATGGCGCGCGAGTGTACGAGATTTTCGCGCCGAGGACCATTCAAAACCTGTGGAAAAACAATGCTGAAGCTGGTGGAAAATGCGCGCCCTCGGACCCGCCTCGTGGACATGGGGGTCGTGCGCGCGCAAGGCGCGGATGCCATTAAGTTTCTGCAGGGTCAGGTGTCGAACGATGTGGCTCGCCTGACGGCGGATCGGTCGGTGCTGGCGGGGCTGCACAACCCGCAGGGGCGGGCAATCGCTCTTTTGAGGCTCGTTCTTGCGGGGCCGGAGGAGATTCTGGCGCTGGTGCCGCGCGAGCTGGCCGCGCCGGTCGCGGCGCGGCTGGCGAGGTTTGTGTTGAGGGCGAAGGTGAAGATTGCCGATGTTTCGGCTGAGTGGGAGGTGGCCGGTGTTGAGCTCACCGGTATCGCGGAAGGTTTCGCCGACGCCCCGATTGGGGCTGCGCGCCGCGATGGAGAGGGGCGACTTTGGGTTTGTGTGGCAACCGAAAACGGTGGCGCCGGTGCGCCGGCACCGGGACACGCCCCAGCACATGCGACCTCGGCAAATGCAACCTCAGCGGACGCGACCTCGGCAAATGCAACCTCAGCGGACGCGACCTCGGCAAACGCAACCTCAGCGCATGCGACCTCGGCAAACGCAACCTCAGCGCATGCGACCTCGGCAAACGCAACCTCAGCGCACGCGGCCTCCGCAAACGCAACCTCAGCACATTCGGTCCCCGCGCACGCGGCGATGTCGCGCTGGCTGGTGGCGAGCCGTGCAACGGCTCACCAAGCCGAACCTCGCGGCGACGAGGTGGGTGCCGCGCTTGATGTCGGCAGCCCCCTGCCCCCCATGAGCCGCGACGAGTGGCGCGCCCTCGACATCGCCGCTGGCATTCCGCAAGTAGTCGCGGCAACGAGCGAGGCGTTCGTCGCCCAGATGCTGAACCTCGACCTCCTCGACGGCATTGCCTTCGACAAAGGCTGCTACACCGGCCAGGAAGTCATCGCCCGCGCGCACTACCGCGGCAAAGTGAAACGCCGCATGCAGCGCTTCCGCACCCTCGAACCAACGAAGCTCGACGCAGGCGACGCCCGAACGCTGAGCGACGGTCGCAACGTCAAAGTCGTGGACGCCGTTCAACTGAGCGACGGTCGCAGCGAGTTCCTCGCCGTCACCACCTTTGGCCCCGGCAGCGATGACGCCATCGAAGCGCCGGCAACCGCTTCGCCGGAAAACCCAACGGTGAATGCCGAGCAACTCCCCCTTCCCTATTCCCTGCCCGCCTGACAATCCTCCGCGCGCTTCAACAGCAGCCGTCGCTCGGACCCATTCTTCGTCAACTCAGCCGCGCGCTCGAACTCAGCGCGCGCTTCCTCGAGCCGACCTAGCTTGAACAGCAGATCCGCGCGAACGCTGGGCAGAAGGTGATAGTTCGCAAGCGTTGGCTCACGCACGAGCGCTTCCACCAGTTCGAGCGCCAACGCCGGCCCAAATGCCATCGAGACCGCAACCGCGCGATTCAACTCGATCACGGGTGACGGCGTGAGCTGCGCCAGCGCGTCATAGAGCGCAACGATGCGCACCCAGTCCGTCTCGGCGGCCGCGCGCGCGGTCGCGTGACAAGCGGCGATCGCCGCCTGCAAGGCGTACGGCCCCAGCGAGCCTCCAAGCGAAACCGCACGCTCGAGCGCCGCGAGCCCCCGCCGTATCAGAAGCTGATCCCACGTCGCGCGATTCTGCTCGAGCAGCAGCACCGGGTCGCCTGTCGCACTGACGCGCGCATCAGCCCGCGAAGCCTGCATCTCCATCAGCGCAACGAGCGCATGCACTTCAGGCTCCGAGGGCATCAACTCAGCGAGCACGCGCCCGAGGCGAATCGCCTCGTCGCAGAGTGATCGGCGCATCCAGCTCTCGCCAACGGTCGCCGAGTAGCCTTCGTTGAAGACGAGATAGATCACGTTGAGCACGGATCCGAGTCGCGACGCCAACTCTTCCTTGCGCGGCACGTCGAACGGCACACGCGCCTCGGCCAGCGTCCGTTTCGCGCGCAGGATACGCTGGGAGATCGTCGCTTCGGGAAGGAGGTACGCTCGCCCGATCTCCTCCATCGTCAGGCTGCACAGAAGACGCAGCGTCAAGGCGACACGCGCATCGGGCGACAGGATCGGATGGCACGCGATGAAGATCAGCCGCAACAGATCGTCGCCGACGTCGTCATCGAGCGCGGCGTCGATCTGCTCTTCGCGCCGCTTCGCCGCAAGCTCAGGTTCGTCCGCCAGCTCGTGACCGAGCTCGCGATGCCGCCGCTCCATCATCTTGTAGCGTCGCAGCCGATCGAACGCGCGATTCCTCGCCGCGCTCAGGAGCCACGCGCCGGGCTTCTCCGGCACGCCGGATTTCGGCCACACCTCGAGCGCGGTGACCAGCGCATCCTGCGCCAACTCCTCGGCGAGGCCGACATCGCGCACGATGCGCGTGAGGCCCGCGATCAAGCGCGGCGCCTCCATCCGCCAGATCGCATCGATCGCGCGGTGAGCCGCCGCCTCGGTCATGGGCGCTCGACGATCTGACGAACCTCCACCTGCTCGGCGCCGACCACGGCCAGGTAACTCGTGGCCCAACCCGCCGCCTCGGACAGCGACTCGGCGCTAACGATCACGAAACCACCGAGCAATTCCTTCGATTCGGCAAACGGCCCGTCCAGCACGAGCGGCTTGCCGTCTTTCAGCTGGAGGCAGGCGCCTTTCGCGCTCGACTCCAGGCCCACCGACGAGAGCAGCACGCCTGCGCGCTGCATCTCCGCCATCAGCTCGCCCATCTTCGCCGCTTGTGCCGCGTCCAGCGCGACACAACCATCGGCGCCGCGATGCTTGTGCGTGGCCATGAAGCGTGTCGTCGTGAGGCCCGGCGGCTTTTCGCCCAGGCCGAGATCCCAGGCTTCCGTCACGGGGCGAATATCGATCTCGAGGTCGCCGAGCACCTGCGCGAATTTCGTCGCCCACTCGATCGCTTCGCCGATCGAGGCAAGCTTCAGGATCGCGAATCCGGCGATCAGTTCTTTCGACTCGGCGAACGGCCCATCCTGGATCGTGCGCGCTCCGCGGCTGAACCGCAGCCGCACACCGTGCGAGCTCGGGCGCAGGCCGTCACCGGCCAGCAACTTGCCGGATTGCACCAGCTCGCCAATCATTTCGCCGACGCGCTGGATGAGCTCGAGCGTGGGAACCGCCCCGCTTTCCCAGTGCGCATTCGTTCTGTGCATGATCAGGAATTGCATCGTTATCGCTCCGGTAGTCAGGCGGCAAAGAACTCGGTTACCACGGGCGTGAGCACGTCGGGCTTCACGTTGTGAGTTTGCCCTTTCAGCGTGCGCAACTGTGCGTTGGGGACCGCGCGCGCAGCCGCTTCGACCGCGGCGCGAAGGCGCGCTTCGCTCTTCCCGCCGCCGATCACCAGGGTCGGCGTGCGAATGGCCGCCAAGCGCTGCGTCGGTAGTGAAAAATTGCCCATGATGGCGGCGTCGTAGGGCAGCGTGGACGCCGCCGTTTCCAGCTTCGACCAGACGCCTGGCAGGAACCGCATCATGAAGACGAAGAACGCGGGCACACCGACCATGTCGCGCATGAAGTATTTCACGGCATCGCCGCGACGGCCCGCCGCGATCATCCGCTCGAGCCGCATCTGGTGCTCCGCCTTCGAGTGCCGCGCGCTGTCGGCGGGGCTCACCATGTAAGGCGGTTCGTACACCGCGAGCTTCTCGATCGCGAGCCCGCTCGCCGCCGCTTCGAGCGCAAGCCCGGCACCCGACGAAAGGCCCAGCACGAATGCGGAGCCGCCCGCTTCGCCGATGAGCGCGTCGAGATCCTCCACTTCGCGCTGCTTGGCGTAGGGCTTCGTGTCGGCGCTCTCGCTGCGGCCGCGGCGGTCGTACATATACACGCGGAATTTCTCCGCCAGCAGCGGCGCGAGCTTCGGCATCGGCCCGAACGCGCGACTGCACAGCGCGCCATCCACGAGAATGAGCGGCGGACCCGAACCCACGCGCTCGAAGGCGATGGACGTGCCATCCCGGGAAGTGACGGTGCTCATTGCCGCTCCATTTCGCGAAAGCGCTCGATCGCCTCGATCGGGCCGAAATCGTCCAGCTCGTAGAGCGGGCGCACCTCGATCACCGCCGCCCCGCCCTCGCCTGCCGGGCAGGGATAGCGCCGCGACCATTCGAGCGCCTCCTCGCGGGACTTCACTTCGATGAGCGTATAGCCCGCGATCAGCTCATGGGTCTCGGCGAACGGCCCGTCGATCACGGACTGCCGCCCCGCCGAATGCTTTACGCGCCAGCCGGCGGCACTGGGCTTGAGGCCGGCGCCATCGAGCAGCGCGCCCGCCTTCTTGAGCGCCTCGTGATACCGCGCCATGTCGGCGAAGAGCTTCTGTTTGACGCTTTCTTCGGGAAACCGGCCCGCCTCGGTATTCGAGTCGGCCCGGACGAGAATCATGAATCGCATGCCAGCCACCTCCGTTTCGAATACGACGAACGGGGGGAGGGGAATCCGACAGGCCAGCGAAATAATCGGGCGTGCCCGGGGTGGCGGTGGACACCGACAGCCCGGCGAAACAATCGGCGAGGGCCGCCCGGCATCGGGACTCCGGCAGGCCTGCGAAACATCAGGCGGCGGCGGGGCGAAACGGCCACCCCGCGCAGTGCGGTTACAGGTCGACGAGCTCGACGTTCTCGGCCAAGAGCGTCTGGCCGAGGAACCGGGTGCCGACGCGCGCGAACCGTTCCGGCCCGTCGGTCGCAAGGAAACGAACCATCGTGCGGCCCGTGCCGCCGAGCAGGCGCGCGCCGGCGAGCTGCTCGCGAACGCTCTTGGCCGTCGTGGCCGCCGAATCCACGATGCGCACCGAGGACCCCACAGCCGCGCGAATCGCGCCGGCCAGCATCGGGAAATGCGTGCAGCCCAGAACGAGCGTATCGGGCGCGGTGGAGATGCCGGGCGTCGCGCCCGGAGGATCGAAGATGGTATCGAGGTAGTGATGTGCCACCGCCTCGGCAATGGGGCCTTCATGCATCCCCTCTTCCGCGAGCGCGACGAACACCTGCGCGGCGCGCGCGCTCACTTTCGCATCCGCACGACGACGCTGGATCGCCTCCTGATACGCGCCACCTCGCACGGTGGCCTCAGTCGCAATCACAGCGATGTGGCCGGAGCGCGAGACGCGGCACGCGGCATCGGCGCCAGGCTCTATCACTCCGATCACCGGAATGCCGCTGAGCTTCTCGCGAATCGCCGGCAGCCCGATGGCGGACGCCGTATTGCACGCCACGACCAGCGCCTTGACGCCCAGGCTTGCGAGCTTCTCCGCCGCCTGCACGGAATAGCGCGAGACCGTCTCGGCGCTCTTCGTGCCATAGGGCAGGCGCGCCGTGTCGCCGAGATAGATGAAGGTCTCGCCCGGAATCTCCGCGCCGAGCGCCTTCAGCACCGTCAGTCCGCCGATACCGGAGTCGAATACGCCGATCGGTTTGCTCGCGTCGCTCAATCCGCCTCCGGGCGCATGTGGGGGAACAGGATCACATCGCGAATCGACGGCGAGTCGGTGAGGAACATGGTGAGCCGGTCGATGCCGACCCCCAGGCCCGCCGTCGGCGGCATGCCGTACTCGAGGGCGCGGATATAGTCCGCGTCGTAGAACATGGCCTCCTCGTCGCCGCCTTCCTTGCGCGCGACCTGCGCGCGGAAGCGCGTGGCCTGATCCTCGGGATCGTTCAGCTCCGAGAAGCCGTTCGCAAGCTCCCGGCCGCCGAGGAAGAACTCGAAGCGATCGGTGATGAACGGATCGTCGTCATTGGCGCGCGCGAGCGGCGACGTCTCCGCCGGATAGGCGTACACGAACGTCGGCTCGAGCAGCGTCTCTTCGACGGTCTTCTCGAAAATCTCGATCTGCATCTTGCCCGGGCCGTCGTGCTTGCCGGGCACGTAGCCAAGCTTCACACACAGCTCGCGCAGAACCTCGAGATTGCGGACGTTCGCCGGATCGAGCGACGGATTGGCGTCGAGGATCGCCTGCTCAACCGTCACGCGACGGAACGGCAGCGCCAGGTCATACGGCCTGCCCTGGTACGTGAGCTGCGTTGAGCCGCACACCGCGCCAGCGAGGCCGCGCAGCGCCTTCTCGATCCAGTCCATGAGATCACGGTAGTCGCCGTACGCGAGGTACAGCTCCAGCATCGTGAACTCCGGGTTGTGGCGAGTCGACAGGCCTTCGTTGCGGAAGTTGCGATTGATCTCGTACACGCGCTCGAAGCCGCCGACCACGAGCCGCTTCAAATACAGCTCGGGCGCGATACGCAGGTACATATCCATGTCGAGCGCGTTGTGATGCGTGATGAAGGGCTTCGCCGCGGCGCCGCCCGGAATCACCTGCATCATCGGGGTTTCGACTTCGAGGAAGTCGAGCGCGTCCAGGAAGTCGCGCAGGTATCGAATCACGCGCGTGCGCGTCCTGAAGACGTTGCGGCTGCCCTCGTTGACGATGAGGTCGACGTAGCGCTGGCGATAGCGCGTTTCCATGTCCGCCAGTCCGTGCCACTTGTCGGGCAACGGGCGCAGCGATTTCACGAGCAGGCGCACGCGCTCGGTGCGCACACTCAGCTCACCCGTCTTCGTGCGGAACAGAACGCCTTCCGCGCCAACGATGTCGCCGACGTCCCAGCTCTTGAACAGATCGTATGTCGTGTCGCCCAGAGCCTCCTTCTGCAGGAAGAGTTGGATCTGTCCGGTGCGATCCGCGATCTTCGCGAAGCTCGCCTTGCCCATGATGCGCTTGAACAGCATGCGGCCGCCGACGTGCACGCGCGTGGGGTTCGCTTCGAACCACGCGTCTTCACGATCGCCGTAGGCGGCATGCAGCTCGCCGGCGAGCGCGTCACGACGAAAGTCGTTCGGGAACGCCTGCCCGGCGGAGCGCGCCTCCGCGAGCTTCGCGCGACGTTCGGCGATGAGCTTGTTCTCATCGACGGGGGCGGCGGCGGGCTCACCGCTCTGTCCTACGCTCTGTCCTATGCCCTGGCCACCGCCCTGGCTCTTCTTTGGATTCTTCGGATCTTCACTCATGACTTCAGACACCAGCCTTCAGCGAGGCTTCGAGAAACTGATCGAGATCGCCGTCGAGCACCGCGGCGGTGTTCCCGACTTCGACACCGGTGCGCAGGTCCTTGATGCGCGACTGGTCGAGCACGTACGAACGGATCTGGTTGCCCCAGCTCACGTCGGACTTGGACTCTTCCAGCACGCGCGCGGCGGCGTTGCGCTTGTTCACTTCCAGCTCGTACAACTTGGCTTTCAACATTTTCATCGCGGTCGAGCGGTTCTTGTGCTGGCTGCGTTCGTTCTGGCAGGCCACCACGATGCCGGACGGCCCGTGCGTCAGTCGCACGGCGGACTCGGTCTTGTTGACGTGCTGGCCGCCGGCGCCGCTCGAACGGAACACGTCCATCTTGACGTCGGCCGGATTCACTTCGATGTTGATGTCGTCGTCCACTTCGGGGGAAATGAAGACGGACGCGAAGGAGGTGTGGCGACGGTTGCCGGAGTCGAACGGCGATTTGCGCACGAGGCGGTGCACGCCTGTTTCGGTGCGTAGCCAGCCGTACGCGTATTCGCCTGAGAACTGGATCGTGGCGCTCTTCACGCCTGCGACTTCACCGGGGCTCGAGTCGATGACTTCGGTTGAGAAGCCGCGCGCGGCGCCCCAGCGCAGGTACATGCGCATGAGCATCTGCGCCCAGTCCTGGGCTTCTGTGCCGCCGGCGCCGGCCTGGATGTCCATGAAGGCGCTGTGGGCGTCCATCTCATGGTGGAACATGCGCTTGAGCTCGAGCTTGCGCACGCGGCCTTCGAGGGCATTGGCGTCCTTCTGGATATCGGCTGCGGCGGATTCGTCGTTTTCGGCTTCGGCCAGGTCCAGCAGTTCCGCCGCGTCCGAGATGGCTTTCGTCGTGCCGTCTATCTCTTCCAGCTGGGCGGACAGCTTGGCGCGTTCGCTGCCTAATTCTCGTGCCTTGTCTGGGTTTTGCCAGACGGCGGGCTCTTCGAGCTCGCGGGTTACTTCTTCGAGGCGTTCTTTCTTGCTGTCGTACTCAAAGGAACCCCCTGAGAGAGCCGGTTCGCTCTCCTAGGTCTTTGAGTTGGCGCTTGAGTTGGTTCAGTTCCATGTTCGGTCGGGTCTTGGCGTCGAGGAAGGGGGCGGATTCTACCTGAGCGCGCCTGCGCATGCGGCGGGTCCGCCGCGAGAGGGCCCTGGCGGGCACCGGCCGTAAGACCGCATCCTGCGCGGCCTCGTCTGGCTGTAATCCTACGGCCAGACGTGCCCGCCAGGGCCCTCTCGCGACGAACCCACCGCCTCGGCGGCCGCAGGCGTCACTAGTTGGCGGCCCGGGCGTCATTCGTTAGCGACCCGAGCGCCATGCGTTCCGGGCGTTGCTAGTGAGCGCGTTGGGTCGCGCCGTGAAATTCAGTTCGCTGGGGGGAGTACGTGGTCTACGAGTAGTTGCAGGCGGTGTTCGCCTTGGTACTCGTTGACGTCGAGGCGGTATACGAGATGGGCGTTGCCGCTTGGGAGTGTGTTGGGAGTTTGAGGGGCGCTTGGCGTGTTGGCGTAGTTGAACGCGATCGCGTCGAAGGTGCGGCCGCTGCGGGGGAGTTCTACCCACATTTTCAGGTGGCGCTCGCCGATCAGGCGGGCGCTTTTGATGGCGAACAGGCCATCGAAGCTGGGTTCGGGGAAGGATTGGCCCCAGGGGCCGCCGGCTCGCAGGGCGCGGGCGGTTTCGAGGGCTATTTCGCCGACTTCGAGTTCGCCGTCGGTTTCGATCGTATCGAGGCCGGCTGCGGCGGCCATGCGGCGGGTCACTTCTTCGTCGAAGGCGCGGGCGAAGCGGTCGAGGTTGGTGAGGGAGATGGAGAGGCCGGCGGCCATCGCGTGGCCGCCGAATTTGCTGATCAGGTCGGGGTGTTGGGCCGCCACGGTATCGAGGATGTCGCGGATGTGGATGCCGGGGATCGAGCGCGCGGAGCCGCGCAGGAGATTGTCTTCGACTTTTGCGAAGGCGATTACGGGGCGGCGGGACGCGCTCTTTTACGCGGCTTGCGACGAGGCCTACTACGCCCTGGTGCCAGCTTTCGTCGTAGAGGCAGACGCCACTGCGCTGGATCGTTGGGCTCGGGTCGCGCAGCTGGCGCACGGCGGCCAGCGCTTCGGTTTGCATGCGCGCTTCGATCGTGCGGCGTTCTTCGTTCAGTTCGTTCAGGCGCGCCGCCAGCTCTGTTGCTGTTTGAACGTCGTCGGCGAGCAGGCAACGGATGCCGATGCTCATGTCGTCGAGGCGGCCGGCGGCGTTGAGGCGCGGGGCGACGCTGAATGCCAGGTCGGTGGCGGTGAGATCTTCCCTGCGGCGCTTGGAGACTTCGAGTAGCGCGGTGATGCCGGGGGCGCAGCGGCCCATCTGGATGCGCTTCAGGCCCTGTGCGACCAGGACGCGATTGTTCACGTCGAGCGGCACGACGTCGGCGACGGTGCCGAGCGCGACGAGGTCGAGAAACTCGGCCGGGCTTTTGGCGTTTGGCGGCGTGAGGCCGGCGGCGTCGAGCATGCGGCGCACGGCGACCATCACGTAGAACGCGACACCGACGCCGGCGAGCGCGCGACTGCCGAAGCTGCTGCCGCCGAGATTTGGATTCACCGTGACGTTGGCCGCCGGGATTTCCATGCCGGGCAAGTGGTGATCGGTGATGAGGACGTCCATGCCGAGTGCACGGGCCGCAGCGACGCCGGCGACACTGGAGATGCCGTTGTCGACTGTCACGATCAGCGTCGGCTGGCGAGTCGCGGCGAGCGCGACGATCTCGGGGGTGAGGCCGTAACCGAACTCGAAACGATTCGGCACGAGGAAGTCGACGGACGGGAAACCCCACGCGCGCAGCGCGCGGAGCACGAGTGCGGTGCTGGTGGCGCCGTCGGCATCGAAATCGCCAACGACCAGGATGCGGCCGTTCTCGCGATGCTTCATCAGCAGCGCCGCGGCATCCGAGACGCCTTCGAGTGTTCCGACGGGCAGGAGTCGATCGAGTGCGGGAGCGACGTCCGAAGCGGCCTTCACGCCGCGCGCCGCGTAGACCCGCCGCAGCACTGGATGGAGCTGGCTACCCAGCACCGCGTTGCCCGCGCCGTCGCGCCTCACGACACGCAATATCAATTCGTCACCCAGCTATCCCCTTCTCCCGCTCTTCGCGGCCGCAACTATACGACGTTGCGCGGCTATTGGAGCGCGGTGAGTGCGGGGCGCGGCATGCGCCAGAGCTTCCAGGGGTCGCGCGTGCCGAGCGTCAGGCGGTGATCGTTGGCGACGACGGTGACACGACCGATGTCGCGCCGGCGAAGCGCCTCGAGCGCGCTCACGATCCAGCGCCGATCGAGGTCGGCCAGCGCCTCGCGGATCGTCCAGTTTCGATGCGCCTCGAACGAATGCGAGAGCTCCAGCACGAACAACCGCGCGACGGCTCGTGTGCCCCAGCACTTCCTCGAAGTGATCGGGCGTTGCGCGCGCGTTGCCGCCGCTCATGCGCCACAAGCCGTGCAGGTAAGGGTCATGGCCAAATGCCACGCCCGGGATCGGTGTCGCGGTTGCCGCCAACGCCGCGCCGCGCACGAGCGAAGCCGGCACCGTGTCGGTCGTGTCGGAACCGAGCGGCGGCTCCACGCCGAGATCGATGCCTTCGCGCGCACCGCCACCGCCCCAGAGCCAGAGCGCCGTGATGGGCAAGCGACCCCGGCGCGCGCGCTCGGCGTTGACGGGATGGCTGTACAGCCACATCTCGATCTCCGCCACGAGGCGTCGCAAGGTCGGCGCGGTGGATGCGCCAGGCAACACCTCGCTTACGCTCGCCCCTAGAATGCGCGCGGGCTCCACGGTATCGAGCTCATCGATGCGCGGGCCCGTCATCAGAAAGCCAGCTGACGCGAGGGCTTCGAGCCGAAAGCCGGATTCGGCGAACACGATGTTGAAGTCCTGCGCGAGCGTTCGACGGGTGTCGAGATCCACCTGAAGCAGGCCGCGCGCATCGAGATGCACGCTCGCAAGACCGGCAACGAGATGGACTGGCGTGGCAAGCCACACCATGCGGCCGTAGGCTTCGTCCGCCGTCGCGCGTGACGCGGCCGCCGCGATGGTCGCGGGCGCGCTCTGCGCCAACTCCTCCTGCCCCGACCAGGTGGCGAGCCAGGGGCGCCAGCCTTGATCCAGCGCATAGCCGTTGCCATAACGGGCGATGCGCGCCAGCCCTGGCAACTCGACCCCCCGGATGGAAGCGGCCTCGGCCGCGCTCGTGAGGTACAGATCCGTGATGACGATGACGACTTCTTCCACAGGGAGGTATCGTACCCGCCTATGAAGCTCACGCTCGATGCCAATCCACACGTCACGCTCGTCCGTTCATATTCGAATGGCGAGCTGCGCGTCGGGGAACAGGTGTTCCACAGAAGTTGCATCCTGACGCCGGATGCGGTGCTCCCGGATTGGAGACCGACCCAAGTCGAAGAGCTCGACGAACGCGATCTCGAAGCCGTGTTCGCGGCGAAACCGGAGCTCGTGCTGCTGGGCACCGGCGATCGGCAGCGCTTCCCGTCCGTGCGGATCCGTGGGGCATTCATTCGCGCGGGCATCGGCCTTGAGACGATGGATCTCGGCGCGGCGTGCCGGACGTTCAATGTGCTGGTGCAGGAAGAGCGGCGCGTCTGCGCGGCACTGCTATTCGGCTCTTAAAGAAGGCGCCTCGATCGGCGCAGGCCGGTGCTCGGGAGAGACGAGCGACCGGCAGAGGGCACAGGAGGAGAAAGCTTTTCAACCAACCAATTATTCGAAGCTGACAGACTCGAACAATTGCGTGTTTTTTCTTGTTCTTACCGACAAATATTCTTGCTCTTTTCTCGACTCCCCTCCGACCTGTGCCCTCTGCCCGTCGCTCCTTGCGTTCGCCATGTCGGCGATCGCAGACATGTTAATCACGTCACAGTTCAACACGCAAGCACCTAAATCAACACGGAGTTTTCCGGCGCGTTTTTTGTCTCGAAATCCGTGGCACCGCGTTTCGCGCTCAGCTGTAACCGGAAAAGAGACAGTCCCGGGCATACTATCTTTTAGTATTCAGTTATTTACAGCGTAAATCTGAAGCGATTCACGCCAGTCCGCCGAGGAGCGGCACGAACGCCACGGGTCCGAGCGAAATGCGATCGATCTTTTGTTCGCGCCGGGTGAAGCGAATGAGCTCCTGCTGCCCTTCGGGCCCGACCGGCACGATGAGCCGCCCACCGACGCGCAACTGCTGAAGCAATGCTTCCGGTACCGTGAGAGGCGCAGCGGCGACGAGAATCGCGTCGAACGGCGCGATGGACTTCCAGCCCTGGATGCCATCGCCATGTTTGAGGCGCACGTTCTTCAGATCGAGCTCTTTCGCGCGCTGTTTGGCGCGCTCGACGAGCGGCGCGATGCGCTCGATGCTGTAGAGCTTCGTAACCAGCGGCGCGAGCACCGCGGTCTGGTAGCCGCAACCCGAGCCCACTTCGAGCACCTTGTCCACGGCGCCGAATTCGAGCAAGGCCTCGGTCATGCGCGCGACGATGTAGGGCTGCGAGATCGTCTGGCCGAAGCCGATCGGCAACGCCGTGTCTTCGTACGCGCGGCTGCCGAGCGCCTCATCCACGAAGATGTGGCGGGGCACGTTCCGCATGCGCTCGAGCACCACGGGATTTCTGATGCCCTGATCTCTCAGACGCTGAATCAGCCGGTCACGCGTGCGCGCCGAGGTCATTCCAATGCCGGCGAAGCGCGCGTCAACCATTCAGGTCGTCCAGCCACGTTTGCACGCCGGCGATGGCCGCGTGGCGCGTGAGATCAATCTGCAGTGGAGTCACGGAGACAAAGCCTTCCTGGATAGCGTGGAAATCGGTGCCTGCCGACCCGTCCTGATGAGCCCCGGCGGGGCCCACCCAGTACACGGGGCGGCCGCGCGGATCTTTCGCCTGGATCACCGGTTCCGAACGATGACGGAATCCGAGCCGCGTGGAGCGGAATCCTTTGATCATGCTCAGCGGCAGGTCAGGCACGTTCACGTTGAGAATGAGCGCCTGCTCCGGAGGCTTCGCGAGCAGCTGCTGGATGAGCATGCGCGACACCTCCGCAGCGGCGGAGAAGTTGCGGTCGCTCTCCTGGCGCATGGCGAGCGAGATCGCGACCGCCGACAGCCCGAGAAAGCGCCCCTCGATGGCCGCCGCAACGGTGCCCGAGTAGAGCACGTCGTCACCGAGATTCTCGCCCTCGTTGATACCCGAGACGACCATGTCGTGCTGGTAGTCGAACAGGCCCGAGACCGCCATGTGCACGCAATCCGTGGGCGTGCCGCCCACGACGAAGTGCACGCCGGGCTCCGCCTCGAACACGCGCAGGGGCACATCCAGGGTCAGGGAGTTGCTGGCGCCGCTCCGGTTGCGGTCGGGTGCCACTATGGTGACCTCCGCCAGAGTGGCCAGCGCCTCGCTGAGGCGCTTGATGCCCTCGGCGCGGTACCCATCGTCATTACTGATCAGAATTTTCAAGGCGGTGGCGGTCGGTGGCGCCCGTGTTAAGGCGGCCGGAAATATACTGAAACCCCTCTCCCGGAGGTAGCGTGAAACGGAGTGCCCCTTCCCAGGTCTCGGCCGACGACAGCGAGTTGTTCCGCAAGACCGTCGGGCCGGTCAAGCCGCTTCGCGAGGACCGGTTCGTCCAGACACCGCGTCGGCGGCAGGGCCGGGCCCGCTTTACGAAGGCCGGACGGCTGGCCGCGATCGAGGCGAGCCTCACCCAGATCGATCCCCTTGTCGTCGGCGGCGAGACGCTCTCGCACCGCCGGCCGGGCGTGCCCGAGAACGTGCTCCGCAAGCTCCGTCGCGGCGAGTATGGGCTCGACGCCGAGCTCGACCTGCACGGCCTCAACGTGGCACAGGCCAAACACGCACTGCATGACTTCCTCGCCGGCGCGCTCGCACGGCATGCGCTATGCGTGAGGATCATTCACGGCAAAGGCCTGCGCTCCGGCTCGCGCGGACCGGTCATCAAGAGCGCGGTCGACGCCGTGCTGCGCCAGACCTCGGCGGTCGCGGCGTATGCCTCGGCGGGGCATGCCTCCGGGGGCACCGGGGCGGTCCACGTGCTGCTTTCCACGCGCTAGCCGGCCTCTTCCTCGACGTCTGTCTCGAACAGTTCGCGCAGCACCGTCGTCGCGAAGCTGCCTTTGGTAAGCCAGAACCGCAGGATCGCATCGGCGCCCTGCCGCTCCCAACCCAGCTCCCGCACAGCCAGTCGCAGCGCGCGTCGTTCCTGGTTCATGCCCGCTGCGCTGACGAGTTCGCAGGCCTCGACGAGCTCGCTGCCAATCCGCTGCTCCAGATCGCGCACCCGCCCCTGCGAAAGCCACTCGCCCTTGCCCCACATTGGGCCGGTGGGATGCACGTCGAGCGCGGCGACACGCTCCGCCAGCGCCTCGTCCACGGCGTCGACGGGGAAAACGCTCCCTTTGCCGTCGAGGTTCGCGACGTCGCCGGCCTCGAGGCGGCACCAGGTGCCGTCCTTGACGCGTTCCGTGAGCACCGCGTTGAAGACGAGGCTGCGCGCGGCGGACAGCACATAGGTGCGCTCGCGCGGGTGCACGGCTGACAGATCGGGCGAGATCTTCTGAAGATTCGCGCCGTCGCGCCCGAAGCGTTGAGGGCCAAAGAAGTTGGGCAGACCGTCACGGGCCATCGCGGCGACCCGGGCGGCGATGTCGGCGTCCGCCGCGGCGACGTCGCGCACGCGAATGGCGAACCGATTCCCCGCGAGCGCCCCCCGCGGCAGCTTCTTCGCGTGAGCGTGAGCTTCGACAACCTCGTAGCCCTCGCCTTTGGCGGCCGCGAGCAACGCGATCGTGTCGCCGACGTACGCCGCGCCACGCGGCGAGGGAACGGAGAACCACTGAGTCGTTACGGCGTGGCGATCCTTCAGCCCGGCGAAACCTACATCGTGCGGACGGCACCCCGCATGGCGCGCGATCTCCCGCGCGACCCACTCCGTATTCGCCCCGCGCTTGCGCACGCGAAAGAGGACGTGCGCGCCGGCGCCCGACGGCGCGAAGCCGAGATCCTCGTCGACAACGAAGTCTTCAGGCTCGACCCGCAGGCGTCCGGCGCCGAGCGGCGAGCCGAATGCGCGGGGTACGTCGAGCGCGCGCTCGATCCAGCGCTCACGCATCGACAAGCAGCGCAATCGCCTGCGCGGCGATTCCTTCCGAGCGGCCGAGGAAGCCCAGGCGCTCCGTCGTCGTCGCTTTCACGTTCACCTCGGACGGGGGCACCTGGAGCAGCTCCGCGACGCGCGTTCGAATCGCATCCCGCACGGGGCCGACCTTCGGCACCTCCGCAATGACCGTGATGTCCACGTTGCCGACGCGCAGCTTGCGGGCCGAGAGCATCTGGAGCACGACGGTCACGAACTGCGCGCTGTCCGCGCCTTTCCAGCGTGGGTCCTTGTCGCTGAAGTGCTGGCCGATGTCGCCCAGCCCCGCGGCGCCAAGCAGCGCATCGCAGAGCGCGTGGAGGACCACATCACCATCCGAATGCGCCACGACGCCGGCCGAGTGCGGCACGCGCACCCCGCCGAGCATGACGAACTCGCCCGGCCCGAAAGCATGCACGTCGAAACCTTGCCCGACCTTCATACGCAGACCTTCATCTTCCTTTAGTTTCGCGCGCGGCCAGCAGGCTCTCCGCCAGTGCGAGATCCGCCGGCGTGGTCACCTTGATGTTCGCCGCGGAGCCTTCCACCAGCAGGGGCTGACACCCCTGCCATTCGAGCGCCTGGGATTCGTCGGTCGGGAAGCGCTTGCCTGCCAAAGCGGCTTCGAGCGCCGCCAGCAGCATCCCGAAGCGGAACATCTGAGGCGTGCTCGCGCGCCAAAGACCCGCGCGACCGACCGTCGCTTCGATTGCGGGCGCATTCGCATTGCCGTCCGAGTGAAAGGCGCGCTTGAGCGTGTCCGCCACCGGCAGCGCAAGGATGCCGCCCACCGGATGCGCGCCCACCTGGGCAATCAGCCGATCGAGATCCGCTGCAGGCAGGCACGGCCTCGCGGCGTCATGCACGAGCACCCAGTCGTCCTTGCCGGCGCGCCGAGTGAGCGCCAGCAAGGCATTGCGAACCGACTCGCTCCGCTCGCCGCCCCCCGGGCACACCGTCACGGCAGGAATGCGCTCGGCAACCTTGGGCCACCAGCTATCCCCAGCCGCCAACGCCACAGCGGCGCCGGCACACCGGCCGTCAGAGAGAAAAGGAGCAAGCGCCCACTCGATAACCGAGCGCCCGCGCAGCGAGGCATATTGCTTGGGAACACGCTCACCAAACCTGCTGCCCGCACCTGCGGCCGGCATGACGAGCCAATAACGCATCGCCATAGCGTATTAGGAATAGCGGCTCAGCGCGCGGCAGTTCGCGTGGGCGGGGCGGCCGCATCTTTGCCGCGAGGAGGAATGACCTGATAGAAGGTCTCGTTACCCGCGATCATGCCGAGATCGCTGCGCGCCCGCTCTTCGAGGGCGGTGACGCCCTTCTTCAGATCGCGGACTTCAGCGGCGAGGCGGGTGTTGCGGCTCACGAGACTCTCGTTCTCGAGCCGCTGGTCTTCGACCGCCAGCTCGAGCCGTGCCAGTTCCTGCACGCCTTCGTGAGACATCCACAAGCGGTACTGCAAAAGCAGAACGACAACGCCGAGTGCTGCGGCAAACCACTTCATTATGAGGGCGAGAGTATCAGAAAAAGGCGAAGAAGCCCTCAATCGCCGGGCGGCTGAGAGCGCTGCTCCAAGCCGCCCGGCGATTGAGGGCTTCTTCGCCGCACATGATGGCTACACGGCCGCCGCTAGATTTTTACGGGGAAAGCGCCCTTGCCGGCATAGCGAACGGTGCCCAGCTCACCCTCGATCCGAAGCAGCTGGTTGTACTTGGCCATACGATCCGAGCGGGACAGCGACCCGGTCTTGATCTGTGTCGACGCCGTAGCAACGGCGATGTCCGCAATGGTGTTGTCCTCGGTCTCACCAGACCGATGCGACACCACCGACGCATACTTCGCCTTGTCCGCCATGTCGATCGCCGCGATCGTCTCCGTCAGGGTGCCGATCTGGTTCACCTTGATCAGGATGGAGTTCGCGATGTGCTTGTCGATGCCTTCCTGCAGGATCTTCGTGTTCGTCACGAAGAGATCGTCGCCGACCAGCTGGATCTTGCCGCCCAGCGCCTTCGTGAGCTGCGCCCACCCGTCCCAGTCCCCTTCCGCCATACCGTCTTCGATGGTGATGATCGGGTAATTCGCGGCGAGGTCGGACAGATACTTCACGAACTCAGCCGGGCTGAACTTGCGCCCCTCCGATTCGAGCTCGTAAACGCCGTTCTTGAAGAACTCGGAAGACGCGACGTCGAGGCCGAGGTAGATGTCCTGCCCGAGCTTGTAACCCGCCTTCTCGACAGCGTGCTGGATGACATCCAGCGCCTCGGCATTGGAGCCGAGATCCGGCGCGAACCCGCCCTCGTCACCCACGGCCGTCGACATGCCCTTGTCGTTCAGCACCTTCTTGAGGGTGTGGAACACCTCCGCACCGTAGCGCAGGGCTTCCCGAAACGTCGGCGCGCCCACCGGCAGGATCATGAACTCCTGGATATCGAGCTTGTTGTTGGCGTGCGCGCCGCCGTTGATGATGTTCATCATCGGCACCGGCATCACCGGCTCCCGCCCCATCGCCAGCGTCTTGTAGAGCGGCAGCTTCGCATCGTTCGCGGCCGCATGCGCATTGGCGAGCGAGATCGCGAGCAGCGCGTTGGCGCCGAGGCGCCCTTTGTTCTCCGTGCCGTCGAGATCGATCATCTTGCGATCGAGGCCCGCCTGGTCCTGCGCATCGTGGCCCACCAGCGCCTTCTTGAGCACCGTGTTCACGTGATCCACGGCCTTCAGCACACCCTTGCCGAGATAGCGCTTCTTGTCGCCATCGCGCAGCTCGACCGCTTCGCGCGTACCCGTCGATGCGCCGGAGGGCACGGCTGCACGGCCGATCGCCCCGCTTTCCAGCACCACATCCGCTTCGACGGTCGGGTTGCCTCGAGAGTCGATGATTTCGCGGCCGCGGATGTCGGTGATACGAGTCATTGGGAGGGGCCCTTCAGTCGTTGTTCGAGTGGATTTTCAGGATTTGATGTCGGCGAGCAGCGATTCTTCGAACGGCCGCGCCTTGACCGCAACATCTATTTCTTTGAGCGTCGTGAGCAGCGTCATCATGCGATCGAGAGGCCACGCGTTCGGGCCGTCCGAGAGCGCTTTGGCCGGGTCCGGATGCGTCTCCATGAACACGCCCGCCACACCCGCGGCCACTGCCGCGCGCGCCAGCACGGGCACGAACTCCCGCTGCCCGCCCGACGCCGAGCCTTTCCCGCCCGGCAGCTGCACGGAATGCGTGGCGTCGAACACCACCGGGCACCCCGTCTCGCGCATCACGGACAGCGAGCGCATGTCCGACACCAGATTGTTGTAGCCGAACGAGAAGCCCCGCTCGCACACCATGATCTGCTGGTTGCCCGTGGAGCGCGCCTTGTCGACGACATTCTTCATTTCCCACGGCGACAGGAACTGGCCCTTCTTGATGTTGACGGGCTTGCCCTGCGAGCAGACGTTCAGGATGAAATTGGTCTGGCGCGCGAGGAACGCCGGCGTCTGCATGACGTCGACGACGGCCGCGACTTCGTTGAAGGGCGTGTCTTCGTGCACGTCCGTAAGCACCGGCACGCCGACTTTTGCGCGCACACCCTCGAGAATCTTGAGGCCGCCTTCGAGGCCGGGGCCGCGGAAGCTGTCCTTCGACGAGCGGTTCGCCTTGTCGAACGAGGCTTTGAAGATATACGGAATTCCGAGCTTGCCAGTGAGCTCTTTCATCGCGCCAGCGACCTGCTCCACCAGCGCCTGGCTCTCGATGACGCAGGGGCCCGCGATGAGGAAGAACGGCCGGTCGATGCCGACCTCGAACCCGGCGAGCTTCATGCGCGCGCGCCTCGTCTACCGGAAAAAAGTCGCCAGCAGCGCTTTTCTCGAGACCCCACGCGACCACCGGCGGCGAAAAGCGCGGCTCCCGCCGCCTGCCTCGGCGCGTGGCTACGCCCGATCATGCCCCCGCCGCTTGCGGAAGCTCCGCTGCGCGATGCGCCCGGGCCGCGCGCACAAAGCTCGTGAACAACGGGTGGCCGTCGCGCGGCGTCGACGTGAACTCCGGGTGGAACTGCGAGGCGACGAACCACGGGTGGCTCGGCAATTCGATCATTTCCACGAGCCCGTCGCGCGAGAAGCCCGAGAAACGCAGGCCCGATGCGCGATAGCGCTCCATGTAGTTGTTGTTGAACTCGTAGCGATGGCGGTGACGCTCGGCGATCGAATCCTTGCCGTAGATGTCGCGCGCGCGTGTGCCGGCGCCCAGCAGCACCTCCTGCGCGCCCAGGCGCATCGTGGCGCCTTTGCCGGCGCTCTCGTCGCGCACTTGAGTGCCGCCCGCGAGGTCCTGCCATTCCGAGATCAGCGCGATGACCGGGTGCGGCGTCGCGCGGTTGAACTCGGTGCTGTTCGCGTCGTTGAGCCCGAGCATGTGCCGCCCGTACTCCACGATGGCGATCTGCATGCCGAGACAGATGCCCAGATACGGCACGCGCTGCTCGCGCGCGAACTTCACCGCCTGGATCTTGCCCTCGATGCCGCGCTCGCCGAAGCCCCCGGGCACGAGGATCGCGTCCATGCCCTTCAGCACCTGCGTGCCGTGCTGCTCGAGGTCCGTGCTCTCGATGTAGTGGATGTTCACACGCGTGCGGCTCTTGAGGCCGGCGTGCGTGAGCGCCTCGTTCAGCGAGATGTACGAATCGCGGATCTGCACGTACTTGCCGACCATCGCGATGTCGACCTGGCCATCCGGATTCGCCTTGGCGCTGACGACCTGGCGCCACTCGGGCAGGTCGGTCTGCGGCGCTTCGATTCGCAGCTTCTCGATGACGATGTCGTCGAGCTTCTGCTCGTGCAGCAGGCTCGGGATCTTGTAGATGTCGTCCGCGTCGATGGCGGAAATGACAGCGCGCTCTTCCACGTTCGTGAACAGCGCGATCTTCCGGCGCTGCTCTTCCGGCAGCGGATGTTTGGCGCGGCAGAGAAGGATGTCCGGCTGGATACCGATGCCGCGCAGCTCTTTCACCGAGTGCTGGGTCGGCTTCGTCTTGATCTCACCCGAGCCGCCCACGATGGGCACGAGCGTGAGGTGGATATAAATGCAGGTGCTGCGGCCGAGCTCCACGCCGAGCTGGCGGATGGCCTCGAGGAACGGCAGCGACTCGATGTCGCCGACCGTGCCGCCGATTTCCACCATGCACACGTCCGCGCCATCGGCGCCGAGCTTCACGCTGCGCTTGATCTCATCCGTGATGTGCGGGATGACCTGCACGGTCGCGCCGAGATAGTCGCCACGACGCTCCTTCGCTATGACGCGTTCGTAGATGCGGCCGGTGGTGAAGTTGCTGTGGCGCCCGGTGGTCGTGCGCACGAAGCGCTCGTAGTGCCCGAGGTCCAGGTCGGTCTCGGTGCCGTCGTGCGTGACGAACACCTCGCCGTGCTGGAAGGGGCTCATGGTCCCGGGGTCGACATTGATGTACGGGTCGAGCTTGACCATCGCCACCTTGAGGCCACGGGCCTCCAGGATGGCGCCCAGGGACGCCGCGGCGATGCCCTTGCCCAATGAGGACACGACGCCGCCAGTGACAAATACGAAACGCGTCAAGGTGGTGAGCCTTAATTGTAAGTTTGCGAGGAAGACCGTCGAGAGAGAACCGGGTGCCGGCCCAGGTATCGACAATGGCCCGTTTGGAAGGCCAGGATCGACGGGCCGACAGGTTATCAAATCGCGGCGGGTGCCGGAAGGGCGGTATGGTTTAAACGCGGCAGTGAATCCGCTTCATTGCGCTGTCGTCGGGGTTGTAGCGCGGATCGTCGGCGGTAAATGTCTCGTCCAGCATTCGCAACCGGGTTATTTCAGCGACCGCCCACAGCTTCCCGGTGCCGAACCCGCCGGAGGCGCTTGAGCCGCGAACCTGCACCGCCCGCAGCACCTCGACATCACGCGTGGAGATGCCGTGGCAAATACGGCGCCACGACGCGCGGCCGACCGTGATACTGGAACTCGAGCAGTGCCCGCTTGCGGATGGCTTCGCATATGAGGGACGTTCCCGGCACGCGCCAGACCTCACCGCACCGCGAAGCGCAGACGCGCGCGACGCCGGGTTCGACTGCCGGCGTGCACGGAGGCGTCGAGCCAGCGATCGCCGACGGCGATCAGCTTGCCGGCCGCGTAAAGCAGCGGGAGCGATTCGCGCTCCGCAAGCGGCACTTTCGCCTCCTGGAGCAGCGCTTTCAATTTGCGCGTCCGAGCGCCCGGACCGGTGCGCAGGCTCTCGCCACCGCTCCGACCCCGTACGCTCAGGACTTCTGGAAGCGCGTCGAGGTCGAGCGGTCCATGCCGATCTCGCTCGAGGGTGAGCGTGCCGGCGCGGGGAGCAGTGAGTTGCAGCTTCCGCGATTTGCGCCAGTGCCAGGTCTGCGCGGCCGACGACTCCGCACCCGGCGCGGCCCAAGCAGCAGAGGCCGGCGCGCCGCTGGCCGGCTCGTCGAGGGAGGCGTCAGCAGACGCGGCGAGCGGCGCTCGGGCCGGCCCGCCCTCGCGAATTGAAAGTACATCGGCGTGCCGTTCGACCCGTGTGTCGTTCCAGCGCACCTGCGGGTTCGCGTCGGCTCTGGCGTCGAGCAACGGGCCCGCGAGCTCATCGAGCCGGCGCGTGTCGGGCACCGTGAAGCCCGCGCGGGTGATCCAGAAGCGGAGCGCGTTTCGTCGCCGGTCAGCGTCGAGCGCTCGCAGCGTCTGCGCCGAAAGAGAAGCGCCCACCGAAGCGCGCTCGACATCCGCGCGCGCCACCGCGTCGAGCAGTCGACGCGCCTCAGCGGCGTGGCGTGCGGCGCGTGAGACGGCGGCGCCGGCGCCCGGCCACCGCTCGCGGACGAGCGGCAGAACGGTGCGACGCAGATAGTTGCGATCGAAGCGTTCGTCTGTGTTGGTGTCGTCGTCGATCCACGCAAGATCGTGCGCGCGCGCCCAGTCTTCGAGGTCTACGCGAGACCGCGTGAGCAGCGGCCGTGCGAGCCGCCCGCCGGCGAATGGCACAACGTCAGGCATCGCGGCCAGGCCGGCCACACCGGCACCTCTCAGGAGTTGCAGGAACACCGTTTCGAGTTGGTCATCCTGATGGTGCCCGGTGAGCAGGACCTCACCCGGCCGAAGCGCGCCCGCCAGCGCCGCGTATCGCGCATCGCGCGCCGACGCTTCGAGTGAGGCGCCGCGCGGCCGTGGCACACGCACCTTGATTACCTGGAGCGGCACACCGAGCTTCCCGGCCAAGCTCGAGCAATACGCAGCCCACGCGTTTGCATTGGGATGCAGGCCATGGTGCACGTGGATGGCGCGAAGCGAAGAAGCCCTCAATCGCCGGGCGGCTGAAGACGCGGAGCGCTCGGACGCCGCGCGGCTCGGAGGCGTCCTTCTTAGCCGCCCGGCGATTGAGGGCTTCCTGGCACAAGCCGCCAGCGCCGCGAGCAACGTCACCGAGTCGACGCCGCCGCTCAGGGCGACGCAAAGGGACACCTCAGGAAATTCCGGCAGCAGCGTCGTAAGCCGCGCCTCGAGCCACTGTTCGCTGAAGGCTGCGCTTTTCATCCGCGCGCGCCCGTCACGACGTCACTCTTTCTCTTTGGTTTCGGAGAACACGCCGAAGGACGCGATCTTCGCCTGGCGCTCCGCGCGCATTTCGTCGGGCGGCAGTTTTTCGAGCGACGCGAGGTGGCGGATGATCGCCGACTTCAAACGCTCCGCGATCACCTGGTGATTGCGATGCGCGCCGCCCAGCGGCTCTTCGATCACCTCGTCCACGAGACCGAGCTGCGACAGGCGCTGCGCCGTGAGGCCCATCGCATCCGCCGCCGCTTCTTTCTTGTCCGCGCTCTTCCAGAGAATGGAGGCGCAGCCTTCCGGCGAAATCACCGAGTACACGCTGTACTGGAGCATGAGCAGGCGATCGCATACGCCGATCGCGATAGCGCCGCCCGAGCCGCCCTCGCCCGTGACGACGCTGACGATCGGAACGCGTAGCACCGTCATCTCGAACAGGTTGCGCGCGATCGCTTCGCTCTGGCCACGCTCTTCCGCGCCAACGCCGGGATATGCACCCTGCGTGTCGATGAACGTGACGAGCGGCAGGCTGAAGCGCTCCGCCAGGCGCATGAGACGCAGGGCCTTTCGGTAGCCCTCCGGCTTGGGCATGCCGTAGTTGCGCCGAACGCGCTCCTTGGTATCGCGCCCCTTCTGGTGACCGATGAGCATGAACGCCCGCCCGGCAATGCGCGCGAGCCCGCCCACGATTGCCAGATCGTCCGAGAACATGCGGTCGCCATGCAGCTCGTGGAACTCGTCGCAGATGGTGTTGGCGTAATCGAGCGTGTACGGCCGCTGCGGATGACGTGCGAGCTGCGTGATCTGCCAGGGCGACAGGTTGGCGAAGATGCTCGTCGTGAGCTGCCGGCTCTTGGCCTGCAGGCGCGAGATCTCGTCCTGGATGTTCACTGCGGAGTCGGAACTGACGTGTTTCAGCTCCTCGATCTTGGCTTCGAGCTCGGCGATCGGCTGTTCGAAATCTAGGAATGCGACGGCCATTAGAAAAGGACGATTGTTGAGCGATGCGCGAGGGTAAGGGGCGTTTGGATTCGGCGCAAGTCATTGACTCTACGGCGATGAAGAGGCCCTGAAGATGAAGAAGCCCTCGATCGCCGGGCGGCTGGGAGGGCGCGGAGCCGCTCTCTATCAGCCGCCCGGCGATCGAGGGCTTCTTCGCTCTCCAAGCCGCAGGCACTCTCCCAGCCACCCGGCGATTGAGGGCCTCTTCGCTCTCGAGGGTTTCTTCAGTGGGCCGACGCCGAACCTGACGGCGCTCCGTAAACCACCCGCAACCCGGCATCACCCACGAACGTCTCGAGCTTCTCGATCAGCTCACGCGTGGCTTTCACATTCCAGTCCGAACCCAGCGTCAGCGCGCCAGCGGCGCCACGACCGCGATATTCCACCGTGATCGCGCACGGCCCGCCCCGGTAGGGGCGCAGGATCTCGGCAAGCCGGTTACTGCACTGGGCGGGCTCCTGCCCTTGCGGCCAGCGCAGCACGAGGCGCTTCGCCTGCTCCTCGCGCGCCTTCTCCAGCGCCTTCACTTTCTTCGCGGTCAGACGCCAGCCGTCGCTGAAATCGTCGAACCTCAGCAGGCCCTCGACGATCACCAGCGAGTTCTTGGCAATGAGGTCGCGGTACAGCTGGAACGCGTCCTCGAACAGCGTGACTTCGAGCCAGCCCGTGCCGTCGTCCAGCGTCACCATCGTGCGCGGGCCGCGCTTCTTTATTTCGTTGATCTCGCCGGCCACGGTCACCGGCTTGCCACCGCCGAAGCGGAAGCCGCCCTCACCGCCGCCGCCAGACGGGCGCTCGCTGACGAGATCCTCCAGCCGGTGCGTGACGAAGCGCGCGATGCCGCTTTCGAACGGATCCATCGGATGCCCGGTCAGATACAGGCCGAGCGTGTCGCGCTCGCCGTCGCGCCGAACACGCTCGCTCCACTCGAGGAGCGTGGGCACGTTCTGCAGGACGTCCACTTCCTTGCTGCGATCGGCCGTCGCGAGGCCGAACATGTCGTTCTGGCCCGCGTCCAGCGCCTTGGAGTTCTGATCGCCCAGCTGCATGGCGGCCGGCAACCGCTGCATCATCGTCGCGCGGTTGCTCCCGAGCGAGTCGAGGCTGCCCGAGCGGATGAGCGCCTCGAGCACGCGCCGATTCAGCTTGGAAAGATCCAGCCGCCGGCACAGGTTCTCGATGCTCGTGAAGCGGCCGTGCGCCTCGCGCTCTTCGATGATCGCTTCCACCACGCCCTGCCCCACGCCACGCACCGCGCCGAGGCCGTAGCGGATGGTCTTGTCGTCATCGACCGTGAACTCGAAGCGCGACACGTTCACGTCCGGCGGCTTCACTTCGAGGCCGCACGAATCGCGGCAGTCGCGGATCAGCGTCACCACCTTGTCCGTGTGCGCCATGTCCGCGGACATCACGGCCGCCATGAAGGCCGCCGGGTAATGCGCCTTCAGGAACGCGGTCTGATACGACAGCAGCGCGTACGCGGCGGAGTGCGACTTGTTGAAGCCGTAGCCCGCGAACTTCTCCATCAGGTCGAAGATGTTGCCGGCCTGCCGCGCATCGACGCCGCGCTTCGTCGAGCCATCCAGGAAGATCTGGCGCTGTGTCGCCATCTCCTCGGGCTTCTTCTTGCCCATCGCGCGGCGGAGCATGTCGGCGCCGCCGAGCGTGTAGCCGGCGAGCACCTGCGCGATCTGCATCACCTGCTCCTGATACAGGATGACGCCGTAAGTGGGATACAGCACCGGCTTCAGGTCCGGATGCAGGTAGTCGATGGGCTCCTGAGTCGCCTTGTTCTTGCTGTGCTTGCGCTCGATGAAGTCGTCCACCATGCCCGACTGCAGCGGACCGGGGCGGAACAGCGCGACGAGCGCCACGATGTCTTCGAAACAGTCGGGCTGCAGGCGGCGAATGAGGTCCTTCATGCCGCGCGATTCGAGCTGGAATACCGCGGTGGTCTTGCAGGCCTTCAGCAACGTGTAGCTTTTTTCGTCCTCCATCGGGATCGCGTTGATGTCGAAGGGCGGCAGCCCCTTCGACGCGCGCACGCGATCCATGATCTTCACCGCCCAGTCGATGATCGTGAGCGTGCGCAGGCCGAGGAAGTCGAACTTCACGAGGCCGGAGGCTTCGACGTCGTCCTTGTCGAACTGGGTGACGACGTTCTTCGCGCCTTCTTCGCAGTAGAGCGGCGCGAAGTCCGTGAGCACCGACGGCGCGATCACGACGCCACCGGCGTGTTTGCCGGCGTTGCGCGTCAGGCCTTCGAGCGAGCGCGCGAGATCGATGAGGTTCTTGATCTCCTCTTCGGTGTCGTAGAGCTTCTTGAGCTCCGGCTCTTTTTCGAGCGCGTCGTCCAGCGTGATGCCAAGCTCGAACGGCACGAGCTTCGCGATGCGGTCGACGAAGCCGTAGCTCATGCCGAGCACGCGGCCGCAGTCGCGCACCACGGCCTTCGCGGCCATCGTGCCGTAGGTGATGATCTGCGAGACACGCTCGCGGCCGTACTTGTCGGCCACGTAGTCGATGACGCGATCGCGGCCTTCCATGCAGAAGTCCACGTCGAAGTCGGGCATCGAGACGCGTTCGGGATTCAGGAAGCGCTCGAACAGCAAGTCGTACGCGAGCGGATCGATGTCTGTGATGCCGAGGCAATACGCGACGAGCGATCCGGCACCCGAGCCGCGGCCCGGCCCGACGGGCACGCCGTTGTTCCGCGCCCAGCGAATGAAGTCCGCCACGATGAGGAAGTAGCCTGAGAACCCCATCTGGCAAATGACGGTGAGCTCGATTTCCAGACGCTCGTGATAGCGTTCCGGATCCTTGACCTTGAGGCGCTCCAGCCGATCCGTCAGCCCGCGGGCGGACTCGCCACGGATGAACGAATTGGCCGTCTCGCCTTCCGGCACGGGATACGCGGGCAGCCGGCTCTCACCGAGCTTCAGCACGAGACTGCAGCGGCGCGCCACTTCCACCGAGTTGGAAAGCGCCTCGGGGATGTCCGAGAACAGCTCCGCCATCTCCTTCGGCGTGCGCAGGTATTGCTGATTGGTGTACTTGCGGGCGCGCGACTGGTCGACGAGGAGCGCGCCGTCGTTGATGCACACGCGCGCTTCATGCGACTCGAAATCATCCGGCTTGATGAAGCGCACGTCGTTGGTGGCGACCACCGGCACGCCGCGCTTCGACGCGAGCGAGACCGCGGAAGCGATGTACGGCTCTTCGCCGGGGCGGCCGAGGCGCTGCAGCTCGATGTAGAAACGATCGCCGAACAGCTCGAGCCAGCGCGACAACGCCTGGTCGGCGTCCCGCTCCTTGCCGTTGACGAGTGCGCGGCCGACGTCGCCTTCCGTTGCGCAGGAGATCGCGATGAGTCCGCTGATGTTTTCCGTGGTGAGCCAGGTGCGATCGATCGTCGCGACACCGCGCTGCTGGCCTTCGAGATAGGCGCGGCTCACGAGGCGAGTGACGTTCCCGTAGCCCGAGGGCGACTGGCACAACAGAGTGAGTCGCGACGGCTGCGCGCGATCGCCGGTCTCGCGCACGAGCAGGTCGACACCGATGATCGGCTTGATGCCGGCACCGAGCGCCGCCTTGTAGAACTTCACCATCGAGAACAGGTTGTTCTGATCGGTGACCGCCACCGCCGGCATGCCTTTGGCCGCCGCCGCCGCGACCAGATCGTCCACCCGCACGACGCTGTCGACGAGCGAGTACTCGGTGTGCAGGCGCAGGTGTGCGAAAGCCGCCGTCATGCGGGCACGCTTCCGTCGTCGAAGCTCAGTTGTTCCATGAACTCCATGGTGTCCAGCAGGTCCGCCACGGGCTGGAACGAGCGCCGGTGCTGGGGGCAGGGCTTGTGCACTTCCAGCGCCGCAAGATGCATGGGCGTCGAGTAGCCCTTGTGAATGCTGAACTCGAAGCCGGGATAGCGCGCGTCGAGCTGCACCATCAGGGCGTCGCGCGTGGTCTTCGCGAGGATGGACGCGGCGCTGATTGGCGCGTGGGAGTCGTCCCCGCCGATGATCGCTTCGACGGTGCAGCCGAGGTTGAGGTCTTCGATGCGTGGCAGGCGATTGCCATCCACCTGGATGTGCGTGGGGCACACGGGGAGACCCAGCAACGCGCGGCGCATCGCCAGGAAAGTCGCCTGCAGGATGTTGATGGTGTCGATTTCGTCGCGATCGGCCCAACCGACGGCCCACGCAACGGCGCGCTCGCGGATGCGGGGGGCGAGCACTTCGCGTTCTTCCGGGGTGAGCTGCTTCGAGTCGGCGAGGCCGCGAATCGGGCGGTTTGGGTCGAGGATCACCGCCGCGGCCACCACCGGGCCCGCGAGTGGGCCGCGGCCCGCCTCGTCGATGCCGGCTACGCGTACGCGGTAGTTTTTGGAGGTGACGATCCTCATGGCGTTGGGCGTCCTGTCGCATTCACGTAATCCAGAATCGCAGCGGCGGCCCGATCCGCGCCGCCGCGCCTCAGCACCTCGTGCACGCCGAGAAACTCCTTCCGCAGCTCGGCGACCCGCGCCGGGTCCTCGATCTCATTCAACAGCGCCTCACCCAGCGCCGCCGGCGTCACCGCCTCCTGAAAAAACTCAGGCACCCGCCTGCGCCCCAACAGCAAATTCGGCTGCGAAAAATACGGCACCTTCACCAGCCCCAATCGCCTCAACAGAAAAGCCGTCATGGCGCCCAGTCGATAGGCCACCACCATCGGCCGCTTCGTCAGTGTGGTTTCGAGTGTAGCTGTGCCGGATGCGACTATCACGCCGTCGGCCGCAGCGAGCGCGCGCTGCGCCTGGCCGTCGAGCACCGCGATGTCCGGCGCGCCAGCGACGGACGCGCGCTGCTTCTCGAAACTTTCTCGCACCCGCCCCGAAGCCATTGGCGCGACGAACTTTGTGCCGGGCGCGCGCGCGGCGATCCAGGCCGCGGCACCGATGAAGTCCGCACCCAGGCGCTCGACTTCACCCATGCGGCTGCCGGGCAGCAGCGCGACCACGCGCGCGGCGGAGTCGAGGCCCAGGGCGCGCCGGGCGGCCTCGCGATCGATCGCCAGGGGAATCTGGTCCGCCAGCGGATGCCCGACGAACTCCGCCCGCACACCGTGCTGGGTGTAGAACTCGGTCTCGAACGGCAACAGGCACAGCACGAGGTCCGTGGACTGCCCGATCGTCTTCACCCGACCCTGACGCCAGGCCCACACCTGCGGGCTCACATACTGCACGGTGCGCAACCCGCTGCGCTTCAACTTCTTCTCGAGCCCGAGGTTGAAGTCCGGCACGTCGATGCCGACAACGACGTCGGGGCGAGTCTGCTTGAACCTCTCGACGAGCGTACGCCGCAGCCGGAGCAGGCGCGGCAGGTGCGTGAGGACTTCAACGAGCCCCATCACCCCGAGATCGTCGGACGACGCCCACGCCTCGCAACCGAGCGCCACCATCTTCGGTCCGGCCATGCCGAAGAATTGCGCATCCGGCACGCGCGCCCGAATGGCGGTGATGAGCGCGGCGCCGAGCGTGTCGCCCGACGTCTCGCCCGCGACCAGCCCTACCCTCAGCGTCACGGCCAGATCCTGGACAAATTCAGCGGATGAGACTGCGTTCCGAGGTGCCGATGAACTCGACGAACGCCGCCACTTCAGGCTGCGTTTTGCCGAGCTCGTGCAGCTTCGCGACCGCATCCGCCAGCAGCAGGTCGGAGCGGTAGAGGACGCGGAACGCGTGGCGGACGTTGCGCACCTGGTCTTCCGTGAATCCGCGTCGCTTCAGGCCGACCGTGTTGATCGAGTGTGGCTCGGCCGGGTTGCCGGCCACCATCACGTAATTCGGCACGTCACGCGTCACGATGGCGCCGCCCGCGATGAACGCGTACGGCCCGATCTTGCAGAACTGGTGAATGGCCGCAAGACCGCCGAGCGTGACCCAGTCGCCCACTTCGACGTGCCCGCCGAGGGTCGCGCCGTTCGCGAACACGAGATTGCTGCCAACGGTGCAGTCATGGGCGACATGCGAGTACGCCATGAACAGATTGTCGCTGCCAATGGTGGTGACGCCCTTGTCGTGCGTCGTGCCGCGATTGATGGTGCAGGACTCGCGAAACACATTGCGGTCGCCGATTTCGAGACGCGTGGGCTCGCCGGCGTATTTCTTGTCCTGGGGCGCATCCCCGATCGACGCGAACTGGAATACACGATTGTTCGCACCCATGCGCGTCGGGCCGTTGATGACGGCATGCGGGCCGACGACGGTGCCGGGCCCGAGGATCACGTCCGGGCCGATGATCGAGAACGGGCCGACGGTCACGTCCGCCGCCAGCTGCGCCTTCGGCGAAATGATGGCGCGCGGATCGATCACGATGCGGCACCGGCCGGGCCGGCCGGCGCGCCCTTGGCGGTGCCCGCTTCCGGCGCGACCATCATCTCGGCGCTGCACACTTCGGACTCGTCCACGAGCGCGGCTGTCGAGAATTTCCAGATGCCCTTGAAGCTGCGTTCGAGCGTCGCCGTCAGCACGAGCTGATCGCCCGGCTCCACCGGCTTGCGGAAGCGCGCCTTGTCGATACCGACGAAGAAGAAGCGCGTGTTCTCATCCGGAATGACACCTGCGGTGATGAACGCCAGGATGCCGGCGGTCTGCGCGAGCGCTTCGATGATCATCACGCCCGGCATCACGGGCCGATAGGGAAAATGACCGGGGAAGAACGGCTCGTTGAACGTGACGTTCTTGATCGCGCGGATGCGCTTGCCCTTCTCGCACTCGAGCACCCGGTCCACCAGCAGGAAGGGATAGCGATGCGGAAGCTGCTTCAGAATCGCGTTGATATCGAGCCGGATCGGATCAGTCATCATTCTCGCCTTCGGGCCTGTTCGCTGCGTTGTCGTCTTCGTCGACATTCTCGGTCGAGCGTATGCCGGTCGCGCGTTCGAGCGCGCCGAGCCGGTTCGCCATGGAATCGATGCGTTTCAGGCGGCCCACGATGCGTCGCCACGTGCGCGCCTCCTCCGCCGGAATGCCGCCGGAGTATACGCCGGGGCGCGTGATGGAATGACTCACCATCGTGAGCCCGGTGATGGCAACGTCATCGCAAATGGAGAGGTGGCCGACGATGCCGGCCATGCCGCCGATCATGCAGCGCTTGCCCATCGTGACACTGCCCGAAAGACCAACGCACGCCGCCATCGCTGTGTGCGCGCCGATGTGACAGTTGTGGCCGATCTGAATCTGGTTATCGAGCTTCACGCCCTCTTCGAGCACCGTGTCGCCGATGGCGCCTCGGTCGATCGTGGTATTGCAGCCGACTTCCACATCGGGCCCGAGAATCACGCCGCCCACCTGCGGCACGGACAGCCAGCGACCCGCATCGTTTGCGAAACCGAACCCATCCGCACCGATCACCGCGCCGGGCTGGAGCACGGCGCGCGCGCCGACTTGCACGTGATGACAGAGCGTCACGCGCGCGACGAGCCGCACGTCTTCACCGACGACGACGCCTTCTTCGACGATCGAATGCGGACCGATGCAGGTGCGTGCGCCAACGATCGCGTTCGAACCGATCACGGCGAACGGACCTATGTGCGCGGTCGGATCCACCTTCGCGTCGGGCGCAACGATCGCGGTGGGATGAATGCCGGCCGGCGCAACGGCGCGCGGATAGAGCGTGCCGGCGATGCGCGCAAACGTGGCGTGGGGATTTACCGCAACCAGTGAAGCGACCGGGCACAGGTCCACCGACCGCGGGTCGAGCACGACGACGGTGGCCCGCGTCTGCTCGAGCAGGGACCGCAGTTTCGGATTGGCGAGGAACGTGACGGAGCCGGCATGCGCGCCCGAGAGGCTCGCGATGCTATCGACGCGCACATCAGGATCGCCGCGAAGCTCGCAGCCGAAACGAACTGCGAGCTCTCCGAGCGAGACGGACATCGCTAAGGCCTGTTCACGCTACGTATGCGTTGCGCAGGCGGCAAAAACCACGCTTTTTGCCGCCGCGAACGACGTAGGGTCTCGAAGAAATCGTCAGGAGACGATTTTCTCCAATCAAGCCAGGGAAGCCGCGACAGCGTGGGGATCACGACCCGACGCGGCCGGTTTACTTCGCCGGAGCGGCGGGCGGCTTGGGAGCGACAGGGCCGGCGCCGGCTGGAGCCTTCGGCGCCTTCGCCACCATGGCGCTCAGGATGGCCGGCGTGATGTCGAGCGCGGGCGTCGAAAAGATGACGCCATCCGCGACCACGAGATCGAAGTTCTGCGCCTTCGCATAGGCGCGCACCTCATCGATGAGCGCGCGCTGCAGGCGGGACATTTCCTCGTTGCGGCGGGCGGTGAAGTCGTCCTGCAGCTCGGCGCGCTTCTGCTGCAGATCGCGGGCCCCGTCACGGATGTCCTTCTCGGTCCGGGAACGCTGGTCGGCCGTCATGGTCGCCTGGTCCTTGTCGAGCTTGTCCTGCTTCGTCTTGAGCGAATTGGCCAGGTTTTCAAGCTCGCGCTGTTTGGGCGTGAACTCGCCGCGGATCGCTTCCATTGCGGTCTTCGCCTGGGGGGACTCCTCGACCAGCCGGCCGTAGTCGACCACCCCGATCTTGATCTCGGCCCACGCCGGTACGGCGAACAGGGTCGCGAGGAATGCCAGGCCCAGAAGCTTCGAATGATTCAAACGCGTCACAGAACACTCACCTCTAGAGAAGGACGGCTCGTCGGCCGCGATTTTCGGCCCCCAGCGCGCCTGCGGCCAGTGCTAGAAAGCCTGGCCGATGGAGAACTGAAAGCGTTCTTGCTCGTCTGCGTATCGGAAAGCATCGCCCTTGTCCACGTTCATCGGGAAGGCGTAGCTGAACCGGAACAGGCCGAGTGGGGCAAGCCACTGGACCGAAATACCGGCCGATTTCTTCAAACTAGAATACTTGAACTTGTAGTCGAGAGGTACGGTTGTGACTTCGCCCGTGTCCGGATCGATCTGGGGGATGCCGGTGAAAGCCACCCCGTCGGTCGAGAACACGTTGCCGATGTCATAAAACAGGCTGAGCCGGGCGCTGCTCGCGAATTTCTGCGGCAACGGCAGGATCGCCTCCATCCGGCCCACCACCTTGAAGTTGCCGCCGTAAGGATTGCCAAAGTTGTCCTTGGGTCCGAGGCGACTCTCCCGGAAGCCCCGGACCGAATCCGGGCCGCCGGCGTAGAAGTTGCGGTACGGGGGAATGGAGGTGGTGTTCCCCAAGGCGCCGCCGTAGGCGACGTCCACATTCGTGGACAGGGCGAAGCCTTTCCAGAACGGGATGAAGTTCATGAAGTCGTAGCTCGCGACGTAGTACTTCACTTCGCTGCCCGGCGCCGTGTAGGAAACCCCCACGGAGTGGCGGGTACCCCGGTCCGGAAACAGCGCTCGGTTGAGGGAGTTGTAGCTCCAGCCGAGGTTCAACTCGGCGGTCTTGAAGCGGGTCTCCGAAAAAGTGATGTCGGTGTCGTAGAAATCGTCGTGGACCGTCCGGATACGGTGGTTGCCATTGTTGTCGACCCAGAAGAGGGCCTGCTCGGCGCTGCCGCCAGTGTTGGCCAGGAGCTGTGAGCTCTGCAGCGAAACGCCGAACCGAATCGTCTGGAACTCGGTGATCGGGTAGCCGTAATCGAGACCGGCCGCGATGGTCTTCGAGCCGAAATCGGACGACGCCGAGACGAACTGCGTGACGTCGCGGTAGGTCAGCGAGTAGGTGCGCGACAGCTCATCGACGTTCACGTACGGATTCGTGTGCGAGAAGCTGTAGACCTTCGAGTACCGGCCGGAATTGAGGTCGAAGGCGATGCGCTTGCCGGTGCCCATGAAGTTGGCGTCGGCGTAGTTGCCGTTCAGGATGAAGCTCTGCGACTCCGAATACCCGATGCCGCCGCCGAGCTGGGCGCTCGGGCCCTCTTCCACCTTGAAATCGACGTCGACGAGGTCGGGGGCGCCGGCGACGGGCGTCGTCTCCGAATCCACCTTCTTCACATAAGGCAGGCGCTGGATGCGCTGCTTGGAACGGTCGAGCGCGATGTTGGAGAGCCAGGCGCCTTCGAGCTGGCGCATCTCGCGCCGGAGCACTTCGTCGTTGGTGCGGTTGAGGCCGTCGAAGGTGATGTTGCGCACGTAGACGCGGTTGCCCGGGTCGACGAAGAACGTGAGCGAGACTTCGTTGGTCTCGTTGTTCGGCGTCGGCACGGGATCGACTTTCGCGAACGCGTAGCCGTCGGCGCCGAGGCGGTTCTGGATCAGCTCCTGCGTGGTGGTGATGAGCTTGCGGTTGAACTGGTCGCCCTTGCCGACCAGCACATAGCGCTTCAGCTCCGCCTCCGGCACCACGAAGGTGCCCGCGAGCCGCACGTCGCTGACCTTGAAGACCTTGCCTTCACTCACGTTCATCGTGATGAAGATGTCGTCCTTGTCGGGCGAAATCGCCACCTGCGTGGATTCGACGGTGAAGTTCGCGTAGCCGCGATCCATGTAGAACGAGCGCAGCTTCTCGAGGTCGCCCTGCAGGGTTTCGCGTGCATAGCGGTCGTCCTGCTTGTACCAGGAGAGCCAGTTCGGCGTCTTGAGCTCGAACGTGTCGAGGATCTCCTTCTCCTTGTACGAATCGTTGCCGACGAGGTTGATCTGGCGGATCTTCGCGCGCTTGCCTTCCTTGACTTCGATCTTCACGCGCACGCGGTTGCCGGGCTGATCCTCGACCGTTTCCTTCACCTGCATGCCGTAGCGGCCGCGGCCGAAGTACTGCTCGGTGAGGTACTGGTCCACGAGATCGAGCACCGAGCGGTCGAACGTCTTGCCGGTGGCGAGACCGACGTTGCGCAGCGACTTCTGCAGGTCCTCGGTCTTGATCTCCTTGTTACCGGTGATCTCGAAGCTTTCGATGGACGGGCGCTCGAGCACCACGACGACGAGCGTCTCGCCATCCTGGCGTAGCTGCACGTCGCGGAAGAACCCCGTCTGGTAGAGCGCGCGGATCGCTTCGCGTATGCGCCCCGGCGTCAGCCGGTCGCCAATGTTGACGGGCAGGTAGTTGTAGACCGTGCCCTCGGAAATGCGCTGCAGCCCTTCGACCTTGATGTTGCCGACGCGAAAACCGGGTTCGGCCGCCGCCTGAGGCGGCCGATTCAATTGCTGGCCGACCGCCAGCGTTGCCTGAACGAACAACGCAACCGAGAGTGCCGCACGGCGCATGCAGATCGACCCCTTCATACACAGATAATGACGTTTCGTAACGTCTTGGTTATTCGGAGACCGACATTTGCAACAAACCTGTCGGTTGGATTACTGGTTTATTGGCCCGAGAGAGCCGGGCCGATCTGGCGCGCGACGTCGTTGAACAGGGCGACGCCCATCATGAGGATCAGCAGTGCGATCCCGATCTGCTGGCCGAACACCTGCGCGCGCTCGGAGAGCGGGCTGCCTTTGAGCCACTCCACGAGCTGGAACACCACCTGCCCGCCATCCAGAATCGGAATCGGCAGCAGGTTGAGGAACCCGAGGCTCAGGGAAATGAGCACCAGGAAGTTCATGAACGACATCGCGCCATCGCTCGCGGATTCACCCGCGAACTCGGCGATCGACAGCGGGCCGCTCAGGTTCTTGAGCGACACGTTACCCGTAAGCATGCGCGAGACGAGCCGCACCTGGAGCATCGTGAGATTCCAGGCTTCGGTGTTCGCGGCGGCGAATGCGCTCCCCACGGTCAGCTGGGTGCGCACGATCATCGACTCCGGCAGTTTGACCTCGACCGGTCCGACGCCGAGGTAGCCGATCTCCTTGCCGGAGGGCCCCTTCTGGCCGCCGAGCTTCACGCGCACGGTGCGTTCCTCGGTGCCGCGAACGTACCGGATGGTGAGCTCGTCGCCCGGATGCGAAGCGCTCGTGACCTTGTAGATGCCGGTGAAATCGTTGGTGGGCTGGTCGTTCATCGCGATGATGCGATCGCCCTTCCGCAACCCCGCCTTCTCCGCGGGCTCGCCCGGCGAGAGACGCCCGACGACGGCGGGCACCGTTGGTTCCCAGAACTCGAAGCCGAGCCCGGTGAAGAGCGCGGCCGGCTCGGTCAGCTTGCGACGGGCGGCGCTGTCGCCCACTTCGAGCGCGACCGGGCGCGTCTGGCCGTCCTTGCCGGTCACCGTCATCGAGGCGCGGCCGTTCGCGGTGAGTGAATCCAGCAGCGCGAAGAGCACGTCGCGCCGGGTGGTCATCTCCGCGCCATCGACCGTGCGCACGAGGTCGTCGCTGTGCAGGCCGCCGCGACCGGCAACCGATGCGGCCACCACATCCCCAATGACCGGACGCGGCTCCTCGATAGTGCCCTTGGACATGAACATGCCCCACAGCACCAGGATGGCAAACACGATGTTGAACGCGGGCCCGGCGAGCAGCACCAGGATGCGCTGCCAGGGCGGCTTGCGAGTGAAGGAGCGAGACAGTTCCGCAGGGGGGACCGGGCCCTCACGTTCGTCGAGCAGCTTTACGTAGCCGCCCAGAGGCAGCATGGCGACCGCGTAGACGGTGCCATCAGCGCCCTGCCGTTCGAACAGCGGCTTGCCGAAGCCGACCGAGAACCGCAGGACCTTGAACCCGAGGCGGCGTGCGACCCAGAAATGGCCGAACTCGTGCACCGTGACCAGAAGGCTCACGGCCACGATAAACCACATCAGGTACCAGGCAACATTCATGCGTGAGCCCCTCGCTCGCAGGCTTGCATCGTGGGAATGAGCGACTGGGCCAGCCGCCTGCTTTCCGAGTCCGCCGCCAGCACGTCCTCGAGACCCCGGATAGGACCACCGGTAGGCCCGCCTGTCATCTTTGCGAGCACGGCCTCACAGACCCCAGCGATTCCCGGAAAGTTCAACTGACGGTCGAGGAACGCCTGCACAGCCACCTCGTTCGCCGCGTTGAGAATGGCCGGGTGCAGCCCCCCGGCACGAGCCGCGGCCTGCGCAAGCGCGAGGCAACGGAACCGCTCGACATCGGGCGCGCAGAACTCGAGGCGCGCCGTTCGGATCAAGTCCAGAAATTCTACACCGGACGATAACCTTTCCGGCCATGCAAGGGCATACGCAATCGGCGTGCGCATGTCCGGCGAGCCGAGCTGCGCGAGCACCGATCCGTCGATGTACTCCACCAGGGAGTGCACGATGCTCTGCCGGTGGACCACGACCTCGACCTGCGCGGGGTCCAGCCCGAACAGCAGTACCGCCTCGATGAGCTCGAGGCCCTTGTTCATGAGCGTGGCCGAATCGACCGAGATCTTGCGGCCCATCACCCAGTTCGGGTGCGCGCAGGCCTGTTCGGGCGTGCAGGTCGCGAGCCGCTCGAGCGGCCAGTCGAGGAACGGGCCGCCGGAGGCGGTGAGCAGCACCCGGCGCACACCCTTCGGCGTCTCGCCGGCGCGCGTGTTTGCGGGCAGGCACTGGAAAATCGCGCTGTGCTCGCTGTCCACCGGGAGCAGCGTGGCGCCCGAGGCCTGCGCCGCGCTGATGAGCAGCGGGCCAGCCATCACCAGCGATTCTTTATTCGCGAGCAGCAGCCGTTTGCCCGCATTGACCGCGGCGAAGGTGCTGCGCAGGCCCGCCGCGCCGACGATCGCCGCCATCACGTATTCGGAGTCGGGATGAGCCGCGACTTCGACCAGCCCGGCCTCCCCGCCCAGCACGCGCGTGCCCGTTACGCCGGCGCGCGCGAGACGCTCGTTCAGCTCCGGAATGCAGCTTTCGTCCGCGAGCACCGCGAACTGAGGCTTCCACTGGATGACCTGCTGAGCAAGCTTCGCCGCGTTCTGGCGGGCCGCGAGCGCGACCACGCGGAAACGATCCGGATGTCGGCCGAGCACATCCAGCGTGCTTTCGCCGATGGAACCTGTGGAGCCGAGCACCGTGACGCCGATCATGGCGTGACCCCGGTGAGCAGCAGCCCGAAGAACAGCACGGGCGCCGCAGCCGTAACGCTGTCGATGCGATCCATCACGCCACCATGACCCGGGAACAGACGGCCGCTGTCCTTCAGACCCGCGAACCGCTTCAGCAGGCTCTCGGTGAGATCGCCCACGATCGAGAACGCGACGACAGCCAGACACAGCGGCAGGAACTGCACGAGCGGAATGCCGAACCGGCTGCTGCCGAGAATGGCGACGAGGCCGCTCGCGATGAGACCGCCGATCACGCCCTCCCAGGTCTTGCCCGGCGACACACTGGGCGCAAGGCGCCGGCGGCCGAACCGCCGACCCACGAAGAACGCGCCAATGTCGGCGACCTGCACAAGGATGAGCGCGAACAACACCCACTCCGCCCCCCGCTCCGAATCGACACGCAGGCGCATGAGGGCGATCCACGCCGGCACGAGCGCCAGCACGCCCGCGAGCGCGGCGGCCCAGGCGGACACGAGGCGCGGCGCGAACATGACCCAGCCGAGCGCGATAACCCACCACACCACGGCGATAGAGAGCACGAGCTTGAGCCCATCGAGGCTCTTGGTGAAGCTCCAGACAATCGGCAGCAGCGCCGCGACCACGACTACGTAGATCAAACGCTGCCATACAGAGGTGATGCGCAGAAACGCGGACCATTCCCACGCGCCCGCGAGCACCACCACGGTGAGCGCGATGACGGTGGCGATCGGCGGGAGCACCAGAACGACCAGAAGCAGCAGCGCAATGAGCACGCCCGCCGTCACGATCCTCTTCTTGATGCTCTCAGCCATATGCGCGGGAGGTGCCGGATCAGGTCGCGCTGGCAGCGCGTTGCTGACTGCCCGTGAGCCCGAAGCGGCGCTCGCGGCCGGCGAAGAACTCGAGCGCGGTTTCGAATGCCGCAACGTCGAACTCCGGCCACAGCTTGTCGGTGAAGTAGAGCTCTGTGTACGCAAGATTCCACAGCAGGAAATTGCTGATGCGCATCTCGCCGCCGGTGCGGATGAGCAGGTCCGGGTCGAGCACACCTGAGAGCTCGAGGGCGCCGGACAGATCGTCTTCGGTAATGTCGTCGGCGCGCAGCGAGCCCGCCGCCACACGCTTCGCAAGCTTGCGGGCCGCCTCCGCGATATCCCAGCGGCCACCGTAGCTCACGGCGACTTGCAGCTTCAGGCCCGTATTGGCGGCCGTGAGCTCTTCGGCGGCGGCGATGCGCGACTGCAGGCGCACGGACAGGCTGCGACGATCGCCGATGAACTTCACGCGAACGCCGTTCTTGTGCAGATCGGCGATCTCGCGATCGAGCGCATCCATGAAGAGCGACATGAGGCTCGCGACTTCATCCGTCGGCCGCTTCCAGTTTTCGCTGGAAAAGGCGAACACGGTGAGCGCTTCGATCTTGCGCTTCGCGCTTTCCTCGATGGCCATGCGCACGGACGCAATACCCTGCTTGTGGCCGGACGCGCGCGGCTGCCCGCGGGCCGCGGCCCAGCGCCCGTTGCCATCCATGATGATCGCGATGTGACGAGGAACTCCCACCATCAAACCTGCATGATCTCCTTTTCCTTCGCCGCCATGATCGTCTCCACGTCGGCAATGTACTTGTCGGTGAGCTTCTGGATGTCGGTCTCCGCCTTGCGCTCGTCGTCCTGCGTGATCATCTTTTCCTTGAGCGCTTCCTTCACGTCCTGCATGACGTCACGGCGCACGTTGCGGATCGCCACGCGGGCGTTCTCGGCGTCCTGCTTCATCACCTTGGTGATGTCGCGGCGGCGCTCTTCGGTGAGCGGCGGCATCGGAATGCGGATCACAGTGCCGGCCGTCATCGGCGTGAGGCCGAGATCGGACTTGAAAATCGCCTTCTCGATCGCCTGCACCACGGACTTCTCCCACGGAGAAATCACGAGCGTGCGGCCGTCTTCCACGGCGATGTTCGCCACCTGGCTCAGCGGCGTGTCCGAGCCGTAGTAGTCGACCTTGAGGTTCTCGACGAGGCTGGGATGCGCACGGCCCGTGCGCAGCTTTCGCGTGTCGGCCTGGAACGTCTGCACGCACTTGGTCATGCGTGTGACGGCGTCTTTCTTGATGTCTTCGAGCACGGTTGCGACTCCTGCTGACTTTTCAGTCGAACGTAACGAGCGTCCCCACGTCTTCGCCGCGCACGACGCGCGGCAAGTCGCCAGCATTGTTGAGATTGAACACGCGCAGCGGCAAGCGGTTGTCGCGGCACATGACGACGGCGGTCGCATCCATCACGTTCAAACGGTCGGTGAGCACCCTATCGAACGTGAGGCGCGAGTAGCGCGTCGCCTTGGGATTCTTGATCGGATCGTCCGAATACACACCATTGACCTTCGTTGCCTTCATCAGAAGGTCGGCGCTGATCTCGATGGCGCGCAGGGACGCGGCGGTGTCGGTGGTGAAGAACGGGTTGCCGGTGCCGGCGGCGAAGATCACCACACGCCCCTTTTCGAGGTGGCGCACGGCGCGGCGGCGGATGTAGTCCTCGCACACCTGGTTGATGCGGATGGCCGACATCACGCGCGCTTGCATGCCGAGCGCTTCGATCGCGTCCTGCAGCGCGAGCGAGTTCATCACGGTGGCGAGCATGCCCATGTGATCGCCGGTCACGCGATCCATTCCGGCGCGGGCAAGACCGGCGCCGCGAAAGATGTTACCGCCGCCGATGACCACGGCGACCTGCACACCCATCTCGATGAGCTCCTGCAGCTCCAGGCCGATGCGCTTGATGACGGCGGGGTCGATGCCGTAGTCGCCCGAACCCATCAGGGCTTCGCCGGAGAGCTTCACGAGGACGCGTTTGAAGGGAAGTGCGCTAGCGTTCATTGGGTCATGCTCTCTATTGGAAAAAAGTCGCCCGCGGCGCTTTTTTCGAAAACCTCAGCTCATTTCCGGCGGCAAAAAGCGCGGTTTTCGCCGCCTGCCGACGCGCGTCGCCACGCCCCGCCGCAGCGGCTTCCAGTGCGAAAAACCCCGCCGAGGCGGGGTTTTTTGCGGCGGGCGACGGGTTAGTGGGTGGAACCGCCACCACTCCCCTGCACCTGCTTCATCACTTCGGCACGGAAGTCTTCCTGCTTCTTCTCGATGCCGGCGCCCACTTCGAAGCGCTCGAACGCCGTCACCTTCGCTTTCGCGCCGGCGAGCAGCTTTTCCACCGTGACGTTCGGGTCCTTCACGAACGGCTGACCGGCCAGGGTGATCTCCGCCAGCGACTTGCGCAGGCGGCCCTCGACCATCTTCACGACGATATCCTCGGGCTTCGGCTTCTCGGCCTTGGCATTCTCGATCTTCGCCTGCTCGACGAGGAGCGCGCGCTCCTTCGCCACGGCGTCGGCCGGAACCCCATCCACCGAGATGTACTGCGGGTTGCTCGCCGCCACGTGCATGGCCACGTCGTACGCGAGGGCGGCGTCGCCACCCTCGAGCGCGACGAGCGCGCCGATGCGCGTGCCGTGAACGTAGGCGCCGAGGCTCGTCGGAGCCGACAGCAGGGTGACGCGACGAACGTTGATGTTCTCGCCGATTTTCGCCACCAGCGCGCGACGGCGGTCATCCACCGTCTCGCCGCCGCCGTCGAGCTTCGCGGCGAGGAGCGTATCGACGTCCTTCGCCTTCGAAGCCGCGGCCGCCTTCGCCACCGCCTGCGCGAAGGCCTTGAAGTCGCCTTCGCGCGAGACGAAGTCCGTCTCGCAGTTCACTTCGACCATGGCGGCCGACTTACCGTCCGCCGACTTCTCGAGGACGATCACGCCCTCGGCGGCGATCCGGGAGGCCTTCTTGTCCGCCTTGGCGAGCCCCTGCTTGCGCATGAGATCGGCGGCGGCATCGAGGTCACCCTTGGTTTCCACCAAGGCCTTCTTGCACTCCATCATCCCGGCGCCGGTGCGCTCGCGGAGCTGCTTCACTGCATCTGCGGAAATGTTCATCGTTCGATCTCCTGGGACGGATCAGCGCCCGCCGTCACGACGGCGACGCTGGCCGCCGCCATCACCGCCCGGCCGGCGCTGCGTGCCGCCCGGAGGCGCGGCCGGCACGGCCACGGTGGCCGCCACGGCTTCGATGGCGTCTTCGGCATCGTCCGTCTCGTCGAACCCCGGCGCCACCGGCGCCACGGCGGCGACAGCGGGATCGCCCACAACCGGCGCGGGCGCGCCCGGACGGCGACGCTGGGGCTGGCGCTTGGCGCGCACGTTGGTCGGACGCGGCGGCCGGCCCTTCGCCGACTTCTTGCGCGGATTGCCGTTCTCGTCGAGCTCCACGAACTCGTCCTCACCCACGGCGACGGTCGGCACGGACTCCTTGCCCTCGAGCACGGCATCGGCGATGCCGATGGCGTAGAGCTGGATGGCGCGCATGGCGTCGTCATTGCCCGGGATGATGTATTCCACGCCATCCGGGGAGCAGTTGGTGTCGACCACGGCGAGCACGGGAATACCGAGCTTCTTGGCCTCGTGGATGGCGATGGACTCATGGCCCACGTCCACGATGAAAATGGCGTCCGGCAGCGAATCCATCGCCTTGATGCCGCCCAGGCTCCTTTCGAGCTTTTCCTGCTCGCGACGGAGCATGGTGCCTTCCTTCTTGCCGCGCTTTTCGATCTGGCCGCTCGCCATCATGTCGGTGATCTCGGCGAGCCGCTTGATGGACTGCCGGATGGTCTTGAAATTGGTGAGCATGCCGCCAAGCCATCGCTGGTTGACGAACGGCATGCCGCAGCGGATGGCTTCGGCCTGCATCGCTTCGCGGGCCGAGCGCTTGGTGCCGACGAACAGCACCTTGCCGCCGTCGGAAATGAGGCTTTTCACGAAGTTCGCAGCGTCCGAATACATCGGCTGCGTCTTCTCGAGGTTGATGATATGAATACGGTTACGTTCGCCAAAGATGTAAGGGGCCATCTTCGGGTTCCAGAAGCGGGTCTGATGTCCGAAATGGACACCCGCCTCCAGCATCTGTCTCATGGACACGCCAGGCATTATCGATCTCCTAATGGGTTGAGCCTCCGCGCGACCCCTGACGGACATCCAGAAACAGGGCCTTACGAGTACATAAAGGCCGCGTCCGGGACACCCAGCCGCCAGGTTAACGGTTGCGCGTGTGGGGTTGTTTGCCAAAAAAGGCCGCGCTTTATACCATGAAGACCCCATCGGAACAACGTCTTACACGCACCCTTAGAATGGGTCGCGAGCAGGAAATGCACGTCACCATCAAGTCGCCGGAAGATCAGGAAAAGATGCGGGTTGCGGGCCGTCTCGCAGCCGAGGTTCTCGACATCATCGGGCCGCACGTGCAGCCCGGCGTGAGCACCGAAGAACTGGACCGCATCTGTCACGACCACATCGTGAACGTACAGAAGGCCATCCCGGCGAATGTCGGGTATCGCGGCTTCCCGAAGACGATCTGCTCGTCCGTGAACCATGTGGTCTGCCATGGCATCCCCAACGACAAGCGCCTGAAAAACGGCGATGTCCTGAACATCGACGTCACCGTGATCCGCGATGGCTTCCACGGCGACACGAGTCGCATGTACACCGTCGGCAAAGTGGCGCCGCATGCGCAGCGCCTCAACGAGATCTGCCACGAAGCGATGTGGCGCGGGATCGAGACGGTGAAGCCGGGCTCGCATCTCGGCGACATCGGCCACGCGATCCAGCAGTTCGTCGAAGCCGAAAGCTTCTCTGTCGTGCGTGAATACTGCGGGCACGGCATCGGCCGCATCTATCACGAGGATCCGCAGGTGCTTCATTACGGCGAGGCCGGCACCGGTCTCGAATTGAAGCCGGGCATGACGTTTACCGTGGAGCCCATGGTGAACGCCGGCAAGCGGCACGTGCGGCTGCTCTCGGATGGCTGGACGGTCATCACGAAAGATCACTCCCTCTCGGCTCAGTGGGAACACACAGTGCTCGTTACTCCGAACGGTTTCGAAGTGCTCACGCTTGGTTCGCGTGGACGGCATTAGACCGGTGGTCGGTGAGCCCTACCTGCTGGATGAAGAAGCGCCGCCGGCCCCACGGCCGGTGTCGTGGCCGTTCCTCACGCGGCTGCCGCAACTTCTGGCCGAAGCGCAGGGTTCGCCCGCCGCTTATCGCGAGCTGTTGAAGCAGGGCCACGAAGATCTCAAGGCACGCTTCTTCGCCGAGGAGTCCATCGATGGGCTCGTGCACGCGCGGCCGTTGCTGGTCGACGCGGTGTTGCGCGAAGTGTGTCGCGTGCAGTTCGGCGAACAGCAGCAGTTCTGGTCGCTGGTCGCTGTCGGCGGCTATGGCCGCGGCGAGCTGCATCCCTGCTCCGATGTCGACTTGCTGCTTCTCGTGCCGGCGCCGCTCGATCCGGAGGCCGGCGCGCGCGTCGAACAGTTTCTCGCGTTCCTGTGGGACATCGGCCTCGAGGTCGGCCACAGCGTCCGCACGGTCGGCGAATGCGCGCAGGAAAGCGCCGCCGACGTCGGCGTGATGACGACGCTCCTCGAGTCGCGGCTCATCTGCGGTAACGCGGAGCTCGTCAGCCAGATGCGTTCGGCGATCTCGCCCGAACACATCTGGCCTGTGAAAGAGTTCTTCGAAGCCAAAGTGCGCGAGCAGGACGAACGCCATCTCAAGGCGAACGACACCGCGTACAACCTCGAGCCCAATGTAAAGACCGGCCCCGGCGGCCTGCGGGATATCCAGACCATCGCGTGGGTCGCCAAGCGTCACTTCGATGCGGATACGCTGGACGATCTCGCCACGCACGGCTTCCTGAGCCTTGCCGAGTTGCGGCGACTCAAGCAGGCGCAGAGCTTCCTGTGGAAAGTGCGCTTCGGCCTGCACGTGCTGACGAACCGGCGCGAAGACCGGCTGCTGTTCGATCATCAGATCAAGCTCGCGCAGTCGTTCGGGTACGAGGACGCGTCTTACACGCTCGCCGTCGAGCAGCTGATGCAGCGGTACTACCGCACCGTCATGGACGTGATGCTGCTCAACGAGCTGCTGCTGCAGCTCTTCCGTGAGGCGATCCTCACGGAGCACGAACCTCCGCGTCCGCTGAACGCGCGCTTCCAGGTGCGCAGCGGGTCGCTCGAAGCGATCAGCGACGATGCGTTCGCACGCTCGCCGTCCGCGCTGCTCGAGATGTTCCAGCTTCTTCAGCAGCATCCCGATATCACCGGCGTGCGCGCATCGACGATGCGCGCCGTCGCCCGCAACCTCTGGCTGATCGACGAAGAGTTCCGCCAGAACCCGCGCAACCACCGCCTGTTCCTCGACATCCTGCGCGCGCCCGTGGGCGTGACGCACGAGCTGCGGCGGATGAACACCTATGGCGTGCTGGGCCGCTACATCCCGATGTTCGGGCGCATCGTCGGCCGCATGCAGTACGACCTGTTCCATGCGTACACGGTCGACGCGCACACATTGTTCGTCGTGAGCAACCTGCGTCGCATGGCGATTCCCCGCTTCGATCACGAACTGCCTGAGCTGTCGCGCATCATGCAGTCGCTGCCGAAGCAGGAGATCGTGTATCTCGCCGCCCTCTTCCACGACGTGGCGAAGGGCCGCGGCGGCGACCACTCCGAGCTCGGCTCCGTCGACGCCGAAGCGTTCTGCCTCGAACAAGGCCTGTCCCGTTACGACGCGCGCCTCGTCGCCTGGCTCGTTCGCAACCACCTCGAGCTCTCGATCACCGCCCAGAAGCAAGACATCGGCGATCCCGAGGTCATCAGTGCGTTCGCCAAGCGCGTCGGCGACGAAACGCACCTCGACTATCTCTACATGCTCACGTGCGCGGACGTCCGCGGCACAAACCCGAAGCTCTGGAACTCCTGGAAGGCATCGCTCTTCCACGAGTTCTATCAACGCGTGAAGCGCGCGCTACGTCGTGGCCTCGAAAGCCCCATCGACCAGGACGAACTGGTCCGCGAAACACAAGACGGCGCCCGCGCGCTGCTCGCCCAGCAAGAGGTTCAGGCGGCCGACATCGACCGCGCATGGAAGCGCTTTTCAACGACCTACTTCCTGCGCCACACCGCTGAAGAAATCGCGTGGCACACGCGCCTCCTCGCGGAACGCGAAGAAGGCTCCGAGGAACCCCTCGTCGCCATCGAACCGCACAGCGTAGGCGGCACCACCGGCGTGCTGGTCTTCGGCCGCCCGCGCAAACACGGCTTCGCCCGCGCCACCGCCGTGCTCGACCAGCTCGGACTCACCATCGTCGACGCGCGCATCACGCCGACGGAAGACGGCTTCAGCCTGGACCTCTATCACGTCCTCGAAGACGACGGCGCCCCCATCTCGGACGAGGACCGGCAGCGCGAGATCGAGCGCGCACTGTGGCGCTCCGTGCAGAGGCCGGATGACGCGCCACCGTTTGTCTATCGCCGCGCGCCCCGCCAGGCCCGCATGTTCAACACGCCGACGCAAATCGCCGTGAGCGTCGACGAGCGCAATAACCGCTCGGTGCTGGAGCTCATCGCAGGCGACCGCCCGGGCCTCCTCTGCGACATCGGCAAGGTGCTGCTGGAAGAGCGCATCGAACTGCGCGCCGCCAAAATCATGACCGTCGGCGAACGCGCCGAAGACGTCTTCTACGTCACCGACTATGAAAACCGCCCGCTCGACGAAGCATCCGCGCAACGCCTGAGAGCCCGCCTGACCCAAGCCCTGGACCAACGCAAAGCGGCCTGAAGAAACAAGCCCGCCCCCTGTGAACCTCAGAACGCCCCGGGAACGCCTCCCCGCGTGAACCCACACCGTCAAGCGACCGCCTCCCTCCGCGCGAGCCCGACACTGTCAAGCGCCCCCTCCCGGCGTGAACCTGACACGGCCAAAGGGCGACGAGCGACTCTCTTCGAGGCGCGCACCGCCCAACGCAAGCCCAATTGTCACGCACCAGAAGCCCACAAATGAACCCGCGTCTCGATCTTCTCCCCACCTACCCCTTCGAAAAACTCGCACGTCTCAAGGCAGGCATCACGCCACCGAAGGACCTACCGCACGTCGCAATGTCGATAGGCGAACCGCAGCACGAAACCCCGGCATTCATCCTCGAAACGCTGAAACAGAATCTGCACCGCCTGGGCAGTTACCCCGCAACCATCGGCCTCGTCGAGTTGCGCGGTTCAGCCGCACGCTGGCTCGAACGGCGCTTCCATCTCCCCCCCAACGCGGTAAACCCGGAAACAACGGTGCTGCCGGTGAACGGCACACGCGAAGCCCTCTTCGCCTTCGTCCAATCCATCGTCGGCTCGAAATCGAACCCGCTGGTGGCGATGCCCAATCCGTTCTACCAAATCTACGAAGGCGCAGCCCTGCTCGCCGGCGCCGAGCCCTATTTCCTCAACACCAACGCATCCAACAGCTACATCCCCGATCTGAACAAGGTGCCTGCGGAAATCTGGAATCGCTGCGAAGTGCTATTCCTCTGCAACCCCGGCAACCCGGCAGGGGCCACAGCCCCTCGCCAGTACCTGGAACACGCCCTCGAGCTGGCCGAGAAACACAATTTCATCATCGCCGCCGACGAGTGCTACGCCGAAATCTACCTCGACGAAAGCGCCCCACCCCCGAGCCTGCTCGAAGCCGCACTCGCGACGGGTCGCGACAAATTTCAGCGCTGTGTCGTGTTCCACAGCCTCTCGAAGCGCTCCAGCGTTCCGGGCCTGCGCTCGGGATTCGTAGCAGGCGACGCGTCGGTCATCGCGAAATTCCTGCTCTACCGCACGTACCACGGCAGCGCCATGGCGGTGCCGACGCAGATAGCTAGCGCAGCCGCGTGGGACGAAGACGCACACGCCGCCCACAATCGAAAGCTGTATCAGGAGAAATTCGCGAAGGTGCTCCCCATCCTGGAACCCGTGCTGGATGTGAAGCGTCCGGATGGCGCCTTCTATCTGTGGCCCGATGTCGGCCAGGACGACCAGCTATTCGTACGCGACCTGTTCGCCGAGCAAAACCTCACGCTGCTCCCCGGCAGCTACCTGGCGCGCGCAGCGAACGGCGAAAACCCCGGTGCCCGACGTGTGCGAATTTCACTCACCGCCAGCGTTGATCAGTGCGTGCTGGCCGCCGAACGAATCCGAACCTTCATTTCGGGTCGCAAGTAGACCCGTCGACAGCTACCATTGCGCCACACATGAGCACCCTGCAACCCACCATCGAAGCGGCCTTCGAACGCCGCGCGGAAATCACCCCCGCCAACGCCGACGCCGCGCTGTTGCGCGCGATCGAAGACGTCATCGGCCTTCTCGATACGGGCAAGGCCCGTGTCGCGGAAAAGAAAGACGGCAAGTGGGTCGTCAATGAATGGCTGAAGAAAGCCGTGCTGCTTTATTTCCGCACGCACGACAACGAAGTGATCGACGCGGGCTACACGCGCTTCTACGACAAGGTGCCTCTCAAGTACGCGCAGGCGACGGAAGAAGACCTCAAGAAAGGCGGCGTTCGCGTGGTGCCTCACGCGATCGCGCGCAAGGGTTCTTACATCGCGCCAAACGCGGTGCTGATGCCTAGCTACGTGAACATCGGCGCCTACGTCGACAGCGGCACGATGGTGGACACCTGGGTCACCGTCGGCTCGTGCGCGCAGATCGGCAAGAACGTGCATCTCTCGGGAGGTGTCGGCATCGGCGGCGTGCTCGAGCCGTTGCAGGCGGCGCCCACCATCATCGAGGACGACTGCTTCGTCGGCGCCCGTTCCGAAGTGGTCGAGGGCGTGATCGTCGAACAGGGCGCCGTGCTGTCGATGGGTGTGTTCATCGGCTCAGGCACGCGTATTTACGATCGCGCGACGGGCAAGGTCTATCGCGGCCGCGTTCCCGCCGGCTCGGTTGTCGTGCCCGGCACCCTGCCCTCTGAAGACGGCAAATATGGGCTCTACTGCGCCATCATCGTGAAGCAGGTGGATGCGCAGACGCGGAGCAAGACTTCGATCAACGAGCTGCTGCGCTCGGACTGAGCGCGGCAACGTTCGGCGCCGCGCCTCAGGAGCTGTGCGATTCCTGCGCGGTCGGCGATTCCGGCATCGCCACTTCCGGCAACGGGGCATCGTTCCCGATCCACTGCACGTGGCGCGCGAGGTTGCGCGCATGATCGCCCACCCGCTCGAGTGACTTGAGCACGAAGGCCGCCTCCAGCGCGACATCGAAATTGCGCGGATCTTCCATCGCGCGCGTCAGCAACCGGCGCAGGCCGGCGGCGTATTCCGTGTCGAGCTCGCGATCGCGCGTGATGACTTCGGAGGCAATCCCCAGCTCGAGTCGATCGAACGCATCGAGCGACAGACGCAACAGGTTCACCGCCAGCCGCGCGAGATGGCGCGCATCGCGCGTCGTCCCCGGCCCCGGCCGCACGCCCCGGGCGAGCACAGTGCGCGCGATCTTCTTCGCTTCATCGCCCACACGCTCGAGCTCACCCACCGCCTTCGACATCGCGATGATCGCGCGCAGGTCGTTCGCCATGGGCTGGCGGCGCGCGATGAGCGTGAGCTGCTCGGAGTCGATGCTGCGATCGTAGGCGTTCACGGTGCGCTCGCGCTCCACGACGCGCTCCGCGCACTTCGGATCCCACTCGGTGTAGGCCTGCGCGGCTTCGCGCACCTGATCGAGCACGAGGCCACCCATCTCGATCACACGCATGTGCAGCGCGGCCAGCGCGCCGTCGAACGCGCGACTGGTGTGGCCTTCGATCATCAGCCGAAGCGCCCCGTGATGTAGTCTTCCGTGAGCTTGTGGCGCGGGTTCGTGAAGATGCGGTCCGTCTCGCCCACCTCGATCAGGTCGCCGAGATGGAAATACGCCGTGCGCTGGGACACGCGCGCGGCCTGCTGCATGGAATGCGTAACGATGACGATCGCATACGTCTCGCGCAGCTCGTCGATCAGGTCTTCGATCTTGGCGGTCGCGATCGGGTCGAGCGCGGAACACGGCTCGTCCATCAGGATCACTTCGGGATTCACGGCGATCGTGCGCGCGATGCAGAGGCGCTGCTGCTGACCGCCCGAGAGGCTGGTGCCCGGGTTGTTGAGGCGATCCTTCACTTCTTCCCACAAGCCGGCGCGACGCAGGCTGGTGTGCACGATCTCGTCGAGCTCGACCCGATCGGCCGCAAGCCCATGGATACGCGGGCCGTACGCGACGTTCTCGAAGATCGACTTCGGAAACGGATTCGGCTTCTGGAACACCATGCCGACGCGCGCGCGCAGCTGCACGACGTCCTGCTTGCGGTCATGAATGTCCTGCCCGTCCAGAATGATCGCGCCATCCACCCGCGCGCCCGGAATCGTGTCGTTCATGCGGTTGAGACAGCGCAGGAACGTGGACTTGCCGCAGCCCGACGGGCCGATCATCGCGAGCACCTGGCCCCGACCGATATCGATACTCACGCTCTTGATGGCGTGCTTCTCGCCGTAATAGACGTTCACGTCCTTGCAATGGAAGAGCGGGTTCTCCACCGTGACCGTGCCTACGGTCTGCCGGTCGCCGCCCTTGAGCGCGAGCGAATCCGCCTCCATGGCGGCGGCACGCCGGCCGCTCGGCTTCACGTTCAAGCCCGCGTCGGGCGAAGTCGCGGTGGCGGCTTCGCGTTTCTGTTCGACAGTGGAGGAATCCATGGATCGACTCGCTTTATGTGAGAGGACGCGGGTGTCATGTGTGGGGCTCGCCCCACTAGATTGCTACCAGCGTCTTTCGAACTTGTTACGCAGCACCACAGCCGTGGCGTTCATGACGACGAGGAACCCCAGCAGCACGATGATGGCGCCCGACGTGCGCTCGACAAAGGCTCGCTCGGGGCTGTCGGACCAAAGGAATACCTGCACGGGCAGCACGGTGGCCGGATCTGTGACACTTTTTGGCACGTCGACGATGAAGGCGACCATACCAATCATCAGAAGCGGTGCCGTTTCGCCTAGCGCTCTCGCCATGCCGATGATTGTGCCGGTGAGCATACCGGGCATCGCTAGAGGAAGCACGTGGTGCGTAACCATCTGAATCTTCGACGCGCCCATGCCAAGCGCCGCTTCCCGGATTGACGGCGGCACGCCCTTCAGGGCCGCGCGCGAAGCGATGATGATCGTCGGCAACGTCAACAGCGTGAGCACGAGAGCGCCGACGAGCGGCGCGGAGCGCGGCATCCCAAAGAAACCAATGAACACCGCCAGGCCCAGCAGACCGAACACGATCGAGGGCACGGCCGCGAGGTTATTGATGTTGACCTCGATGAGGTCGGTCCAGCGGTTCTTGAGCGCGAACTCTTCGAGATAAATCGCCGCGGCCACGCCGATCGGGAATGACAACACGAGAGTGATCGCGAGCGTGAACAGCGAGCCCATCACGGCGCCCCACACACCCGCCTGTTCCGGCTCGCGGGAATCGCCGTGGGTGAAGAACGTCTTGTTGAAGCGCAGCTCGAGTGCGTTCGATTTCACCAGCTGGTCGAACCAGACGAGCTGATTTTCGCCCAGCGGGCCCGGATCGGCCGCCGTACCGCGGCCAATGTGACCTTTCATCAACATGTCGACGTCGTCACTTGCCAGCAACCAGAGCGTCTCGCGCTGACCGACGAGCCCCGCGGTGTTGAGCACGCGCTTGCGCAGGTCGAACGATGCGCCACCGCTGACGATCCGCGTCAGATCGCGGATGTCCTTACGGCTTTCGACGGCGGGGAAGCGCGCCCTCAGCGACGCTCGAACGATCGCCTGATAGTCCGCATTGGCGATGTCTTCCGCCTTGTGCGTGTTGTTCGGGTCGATGATCGCCGGGTCGTAGAACACGTCGAGGCTGATGTAGGTCTGCCGGAAGCTCGAAGCACCCTTCATGAAGATGGTGCCGAACAGGAACACGACGAACACGATGCCGAGCAGCACCGCGCTCAGGCCGTAGGCCCGGAATCGAAGCTCGGACCAGTAGCGGCGGCGCAGACTCAGCGCAACGCGCGCCTGGGTTTCTTTCGGCGTGCGGCGCGCGGACGTCGCAGGCGGTGTCACGAGCGGCGGCCGAGTCACGGGGTCACTCATACTGTTCCCGGTATTTCTTCACGATGTGGAGCGCGAGGACGTTGAGGGCGAGCGTGACGAGGAACAGCACGAGACCCAGCGCGAACGCGGCCAGCGTCTTGGGGCTGTCGAACTCCTGGTCGCCGACCAGCAGCGTCACGATCTGCACGGTCACGGTCGTGACCGCCTCGAAAGGGTTGGCCGTGAGATTCGCCGCGAGACCCGCGGCCATCACGACGATCATCGTCTCGCCGATCGCGCGCGAGATGGCGAGCAGCACACCACCGACGATCCCGGGCAGCGCCGCGCGCACGACCACCTGCTTGATCGTCTCGGACTTGGTGGCGCCGAGCGCATACGCGCCGTCGCGCAGGGCCTGCGGAACGGCGGTGATCATGTCGTCCGCCAGCGAAGAGACGAACGGCACGATCATGATTCCCATGACGAGACCCGCGGCCAGCGCGCTCTCCGAGGCAACCTGCAGACCCAGCGCCTCACCCCAGCTTCTCAGCAGCGGGCCGACGGTGAGTGCCGCGAAGAAGCCATAGACCACCGTCGGAATCCCGGCGAGCACTTCGAGGAACGGCTTGGTCCACGCGCGGAAATTGCGATGCGCATATTCCGCGAGATAGATTGCCGAGAACAGGCCGATCGGCACGGCGATGACCATCGCGATGCCCGAGATGAGCGCCGTGCCCGCAAATAGAGGCACCGCGCCGAACGAGCCGGATGAGCCCACCTGGTCCGCGCGAATCGCGGTCTGCGGGCTCCACTCGAGGCCGAAGATGAACTGGTACCACGGCACCTTGCCGAAGAAGCGCGCGGCTTCGAACGCAACCGACAGGATGATGCCGATAGTCGTGAGCACAGCGATGAGCGAGCAGCCAATGAGCGCCCACTCGACGATCCGCTCGACCGCGTTACGCGCACGAAACTCCGGCGAGATGCGCCCGCGCACGAGCACCATGCCGACGATGCCGATGGCGAGCACGAGCGCCGTCAGCGCGTAGCGCGCGATGCTCCGGATCTCGATGTATTCCCGCGCGGCCGCGCGAATCTCGGGCCGTGCGTTGTCGAACGAAACGTTACCCGCGACGACGTTGTGCACGTCGTTGATCACGAGGCCGAGCTGTGACTCCGGCAACGACTGCACGGCGGCGGGCATGTGCGCCGTGACCAGCTTGATGATGATGGTGTCCTGAAATGCGCCCCACGCGCCGAGCACGACGAGCGCGGGCACCGCGCACCACAACGCAGTGAGCGCGCCGTAGTAGCTGGGAAGCGAATGCAGGTTGCGGATGCCGCGATTGCCGCCGACCGTGGCGAGGGCGCGCGACTTGCCCAGAACATAGCCGACCAGCGCGAGACCGACTAGAACGACGAGAAGAGCCGCTGGTGTCATGCCATCCTCAACAAAGTCGGGCCCGAGGCAAATTGGGCCCGGCTAAAGCCGGGCCCGTTTCATTGTCCGCGCAAGTCTGCCCGAAATCCCTGTCGGACAGAACCGCGCCTGGAAGGCTTGCGCCCTCACGTTCAAAAGCTCGCCACCACGTCCAGCTGCAGGCGCTTGTACTTCCGATCCGTAACCGGCGTGGTACCGATGGTCACCGGCACGTCGATGTTCGTATCGTTCATGAAGTACGTCGTGTTGAACCGGAAGTTGCGTCCGAGCCCGTAACCGAAGCGGAACACGTGCCCCTTCGTGCCGGTCGAGCCGCCACCGAAGTCCGAATCGACCCACTGTCCATACAGCGCATCGTTCTCGACCTTCTGGTACAGGTACCCGATTTCCCACGTGTTGAAGGTCGAGACGCGGCCGTATTGCGCGCCGACGGCGAACGCCGTGTCGAGACCCTTGAACGTGGTGCCGAAGTCCGCCTTGTTGTTCTTTGAGTAATCCGCAACAAACGTCAGCGGCTTGCCACCGACCTGGAATGCCAGCTCGGCCAGGCCCTCGACCACGTTGAAGTCATCGGCGATGCACGTCGCGAGACCCTGGCGGCAAACCGCCGCGCCGGTCGTCGTCGTGTTGCCGAACGCGTTGCCGGGCAACGTGCCGTCCTGCACCGCGTTGTAGCCTTCCACCGCGCCGTGATCGTAGTAGCTGCCCGCCACCGTGAGGCGCGCGGGACCGATCGGACCGCGCCAGCCAAACTGGCCACCGGTCATCGTCGAATCCGCGCCGGCCGAGCGCTCCGCGAGCTGCACATACCACGCGGTCGCGAAAAGGCCATCCGCGCCCTGCTGCCAGCCGATGGAAACGCCTTCCGGATTGATATCACCGTCGAAGAACAGCACGTTCGCCGGGCGAATCCACGGATAGCGCTGCTTGCCGAGCGTCGCCGTCCAGTTGGCGTTCGGCTTCCACTGGAAGAACGCCGTGTCGAACCACACGCGCTTGCGCGAGTTCGCGTCCGTCAGCGTCTGGTTCGGCGAACGCGCGTCGCCGTAACCGCCGGCGGCGAGTGACTCGCCGGTGGTGAGCTGAACTTCAGCGGTCACCGTGTCATTCACTTTCGCCACGACGCCGAGACGCGCGCGAATGCGATCGCGATCACGATCGCCCGCAACGAACTCCTGCTTGATCTGCTCGTTGCGGTAGCGGAGGTCGCCCTTCCATGTGAAGCGACCGACCCAGTCACCTACGTTCGCTTTCTGCTGCGCGACCTGGTCGAGCGTCTTGTCCGCCACTTCGGCCTGCGCCTTCTGCTGGGCCTCGAGCTCGCCAACCTTCTTCTGCAGGGCTTCGAGCTGCGCCTTCAGCGCCTGCAAATCCGCGCTCTGCGCGTGGGCCGCCGGAATGCAGGCAGCACTCAAGAGGGCCGCCGCTACGGCAGCCGATACGATCCTGTTTTTCATGGTTACCCTTGGTCTATTGGAGAATAGTCGCCTGCGGCGCTTTCTCGGACTGTCGGCTTCGTAAACGGCGGCAAAAAGCGTGGTTTTTGCCGCCTGCCGTCACGCGTAGTTACGCCCGCGCTCAGAGCTTCACATTCTTGAACGCGAGCGCGTCGGTGCGAATCTTGGTCCGCTCCGCGTCGCTCGGGGGAATGAGACCCTTGTCGGCAAGGTAGCCTTCCTGGCCGAGCGCCTTGTCGCTCACGTACTCCGTCACGAACTCCTTGATGCCCGGGATCACGCCGATGTGCGCCTTCTTCACGTAGATGAAGAGCGGACGCGAGGCGGGATACTTGCCCGAGGCGATGGTTTCGAACACCGGCGAGACGCCTTCGAGCAGGCTGCCGGCTATCTTGTCCTGGTTTTCTTCGAGGTAGCTGTAGCCGAAGATGCCGAGCGCGGTCGGGTTCGACTCGAGCTTCTGCACGATCAGGTTGTCGTTCTCGCCGGCCTCGATGTACGCGCCGTCTTCACGAACCGAGTCGCACACTTTCTTGAAGCGCGGCTCGTCGACATCCTTCAGTGTCTTGATCCACGCGAACGTCGAGCAGCCCGACTCCATGAAGAGCTCGGCGAACGCGTCGCGCGTGCCGGAGGTCGGCGGCGGACCGAGCACTTCGATCTTCTGGGCCGGCAGCGACGAGTTCACGTCCTTCCAGGTCTTGTTCGGGTTGGCGATGAGCGTGTTCGGGTTCGCCGGATCCGGAACCTGCTTCGCGAGGGCGAGGTACACGTCCTTGCGCGAGAGCTTCATGTTCGCGGTCTTCTTGCTGTGCGCGAGCACGATGCCGTCGTAACCGACTTTGACTTCGACGATATCCTTGACGCCGTTCTTGGCGCAGGTGTCGACTTCGCTCTGCTTGATGCGGCGGGAGGCGTTGGCGATGTCCGGGTGCGCGACGCCGACGCCGTTGCAGAAGAGCTTGATACCGCCACCGGTACCGGTGCTCTCCACCTTGGGAGTCTTGAACTGACCCGAGCGGCCGAATGTCTCGGCGACCGCGGTCGTGAAGGGATACACCGTCGAGGAACCGACGATGTTGATGTAATCGCGCGAAGTCTGGGCGTGGGCGGTGCCGGCGACAGCGAGTCCGACCGCGGCGAGAGACATCAAAAGCTTGTGGGTCACGAGAGTACCTCCGGTTGTGACGGCGGCACTGTAGGAGCCAATTGTTACAGTCACGTTGCGGAGGCGACAGGTATTGGCAAACGGTTGATTCGTATGACAGCTGTCGTATTGCGTATGTATGACAACGAAGGTGGCCGCGCCCCTTGCCGTGGCGGGTCGCGCACCGTATAAACGCGCAACTTTTCACGCTGGCCCGCACCCCACCGAGAATGTCCGCAACGCTCGAGCTGACCCAGGACCTGATGGCCCGCCGCTCCGTGACGCCGGCCGACGAAGGATGTCAGGACGTCATGGCCCGCCGCCTCGAAGCGGCCGGTTTCCGCATCGAACGACTTCGCTACGGCATCGTCGACAATCTGTGGGCCCGGCGCGGGACCGCGGGGCCGGTGTTCTGCTTCGCGGGGCACACGGATGTCGTGCCCACCGGGCCGCTCGAAGACTGGAAATCCGACCCGTTCGCCCCTTCCGTGCGCGATGGCGTGCTGTACGGGCGCGGCGCCGCGGACATGAAGAGCGGCCTTGCCGCGATGGTGACCGCCGCCGAGCAGTTCGCCCGCGAGCATCCCGATCACCAGGGCTCGATCGCGTTCCTCATCACGAGCGATGAGGAAGGGCCGTCGGTCGATGGCACCAAGCGCGTTATGGAAACTTTGAACGCTCGCAGCGAGCGCATCGACTGGTGCGTCGTCGGGGAGCCTTCGAGCGAGAAGAACATCGGCGACACCATCAAGGTCGGTCGCCGGGGCTCGTTCAGCGGCCGCCTCACCGTGCACGGCGTGCAGGGGCACGTGGCCTACCCGCAGCTGGCGGTGAATCCGGTACACAGCTTTGCGCCGGCGCTGGCGGAGCTCGTGTCGCGCGAATGGGACCAGGGGACGGAGTTCTTCCAGCCTACGACGTTCCAGATCTCGAACTTCAATGCGGGAACGGGCGCGCCCAACGTTATTCCGGGCGAGCTCAAGGCGCGGTTCAACCTGCGCTACTCACCCGTGCAGACGCTGGACGGGCTCAAGGAGACGGTGGAAGGCATCCTGCGCAAGCACGGGGTGAAGTTCACTATCGAGTGGTATTTGTCGGGTGAGCCGTTCTACACGTCGCCTGGTGAGTTCTCTGAGGCGGTTAGTGCTGCTGTGAAGGCTGTAACGGGGAATACGCCTAAGTACTCCACCGGCGGTGGCACCTCGGATGGGCGGTTTATTGCGCCTACTGGAGCGCAGGTTGTGGAGTTGGGCGTTGTTAACGCCACCATTCACAAGGTCAATGAGAGTGTGCGCGTGGAGGAGATTGATGCGCTTCATGCGATGTATCTCCAGACGCTGAAGAATCTGCTCGCCAAGTAAGAAGCGGAAGCCCTCAATCGCCGGGCGGCTAAGAGAGAGAGAGCCACGAGACGAGAGCCACGAGACGAGAGCCCGCTCTCTTAGCCGCCCGGCGATTGAGGGCTTCTTCGTCCGAATCCCACTCCGGAGCCACCCGGCGATCGAGGGCTTCTAGTGCTTCGTCGCAAGCGCCAAGCCAGGCGCACCGGGCCGACGAACGTTGGCCAACACGCCGCCAACCCCAAGGGCAAGCGCCCAAATCAACACCCACGCCGGCATCGCCAGCCCCAGGAACTGCCAGTTCACGACATGGCATTCCCCACTACCGGTAAGCACCTTCTTGACCACATCAAGCCAAGGCGAAAACTTGAACAGCATGCCAAGAGGCGCCCCGCACGACGGCACCGCCCCTTCCGGCAGGCTCTGCACATAGAGGTGATCCGCCGCGACCCCAATCGTCGCCAGCGCTGCGATCCCAATCAGCGCTCCATACACGTAGCGCCCCCAACCCTTCGGGTGGTGAAGCCCCGCAATGAGGAACACGACAGCCATCGCCGCCACACCCACCCGCTGGAAAATGCACAGCGGGCACGGCTCAACGTTCATCGCAAACTGGGAATAGAACGCGTAGGCCAACAGCCCCGCGCACGCTAGAAATCCGGCCAGATTGGCGAGTCGTCGATTGTTCACGGGCGGATCCTAAATGACCAATGCCCCGAATTGGAACAACCTCCGCTCGAAACGTTCCTCAGCTGGCAGGCTTCGACAACGGCCGGGGATTGGATAACGCCGCCGCCGAGGGCCCTTCCTTGAGCTGCCGCTCGACGTCGTCGAGCGAGGTGTGGCGAACGTCCTTGCCGTGAACCATGTAGATCACGTATTCGCTGATGTTCTTTGCGTGGTCGCCGATGCGCTCCAGCGCGCGAACCACCCAGAGAATATCGAGCGCGCGACGGATGGCGCGCGGGTCTTCCATCATGAAGGTGATGCACTGGCGCTGGATCGACTCGTATTCCTCGTCGACCAGCCGGTCCTGCCGCGCCACCTTGAGCGCCGAGTCCACGTCCATGCGGGCGAAGGCGTCGAGCGCGTCGTGCACCATCTCCGAGACCACGCGGCCGAGATGTTTGATCTCGCGATACTTGTCCGCCGGACGCTCCATCGTGGCGAGGCGGGAGGCGATGTAGCCCACCTTCTCGCCCTCGTCGCCGATGCGCTCGAGGTCGGTAATCGTCTTGATGATCGCGACGATCAGTCGCAGGTCCCCCGCCGCGGGGGCGCGGGTGGCGAGGATGCGGCTGCACTCCTCGTCGATCGACACTTCCATGTCGTTGACCTTGTAGTCGTCCATCGCGACCGCTTCGCCGAGCGAGCTGTCGCCCTCGACGAGCGCGGTGATGGCCTTCTGAAGCTGCAACTCCACGAAGCCGCCCATCGCCAGCACTTTGCTCCGCACTCGCTCCAGGTCTTCGTTGAAGCGCCGGGAAATGTGATGGCTGAGGTCGGCGGTTTCCATGTTGTCGCTACTCCGGCGCATGAAGCGCCCTTATCAAGCGATCATAGCCGAACGCCTGCGCGCGACCAGCCCCCACCATCACGCTTCCGTGATCCACGTGCGGTTGGGCGGCATGCGACCAGCGTCGCAGGCGCAGTTCGCCGCTCCGCTCTTCGACGATGGCCGAGCAGGTTTCCACCCAATCCCCGGTATTGCAGTAGAGCGTCTGTCCGATATGGCGCAGGTTGGCGCGGTGGATGTGCCCGCACAGAATGCCGTCGAAGCCGTGCTCCGCAGCGTACGCAGCGGCCACTTCCTCGTAGCGCTCGATGTAGCGAACAGCACCGCTGGCCGAGAGTTTCAGCTTCTCCGCAAGCGGCCAGTAAGGCCGGCCCAGCACACGACCAACGTCGTTCACGCGGTCGTTCGCCATCACGGTGAAGTCGTAGAGTGCGTTGCCCAGCCAGCTCATCCAGCGCGGGCAGGCATGCTCCATCTGGCTGTCGAACTGATCACCGTGCACGACGAGCAGCCGCTCGCCTCGCGCGGTTCGATGAACCCATTCACGGTGCACTTCCACCTGGCCGTTGAGCAGTTCCGCCACCAGCGAGAGATCCGAATCGTGATTTCCAGGGATGTAGATCAGGCGCGCGCCGGCACGGCGCTTCGCCAGTAGCGTGCGCACCACCTGGGTGTGCTCTTCGTTCCAGAACATCCGCTGAGCGAGGTTCAGATGGTCGACGATGTCGCCCGCCAGAACGATGGTTTCGGCATCGACGCTGCGAAGGAAGGCTGCGAGCTCGCGCGCCCGTGCACGCTTGAATCCGAGGTGAATGTCAGAAAGGAAAAGCGTTCTCGCTGAAAGCGAGCCGTGTGCACGCGTCATGAGCCTCCCGCGGATTCAACACACCGCATCCTCCAAGCCTGCGAGGAACGTGTTGCCGCTGGATGACGCGCCAACGAACTATTTCTTGCAGTGAGGGTGACTTAGCTTGGAAAGCTAGACAAGAAGCCCTCAATCGCCGGGCGGCTCGGAAAGCAGGAGCAGCTCGGAAAGCACGGGCGGCTCGGAAAGCGCGGACAGCTCGGAAGGCGCGGACAGCTCGGAAGGCGCGGACAGCTCGGAAGGCACGCGCAGCTCGGAAGGCAACGGCGTTCTGTTCGCTCTCTCAGCCGCCCGGCGATTGAGGGCTTCTTGTCTCAGACCGCAGCCCGCGATTGAACGTCTTCGTCCGAAACCCGATGCGCCGGAAAATGAACGGTAAACGTGCTCCCCGACCCCAGCGTGCTCTCGATATCCAGCGTGGCCCCATGCCGCTGCAGCACATGCTTCACGATCGCAAGCCCAAGGCCCGAGCCGCCGGTGGCGCGCGAACGGCCCGCGTCCACGCGATAAAAACGCTCGGTCAAACGCGGAATATGCTCGGCCGGTATGCCGATACCCGTGTCGGTGACGGAGAAGTGGCCGCCGTCATCGTCGACCCACCACCGCATCTCCACCGAACCTTCCTGCGGCGTGTACTTGGCGGCGTTGTCCACGAGATTCGAAAACGCGGAATGGATTTCCGGCTCGTCGCCACGAAGCATGGCATGCGACTCGATCTTGACCCGCACGTCGCGCGGATGCGTCGGCCGCGCGAGCACGTCCTTGCGCAGAACGGCGAGCAGCGCGGCGATATCGACGTAGTCGCCGCCCACGGTCTCCTCCGACTCCTCGAGCTTCGAGAGCGCCAGCAGATCCGTGATGATCGACGTCATGCGGCCAGCCTGGCGGCGCATCTCGGCAACCGGCGCCTGCAGATCGCCATCGAGCGCGGGATCGTGCGCTAGCGTCTCGAGGTAGCCCGCGATCACCGACAACGGCGAACGCAGCTCGTGCGAGGCGTTGGCCACGAAATCCTTGCGCATGTTTTCGAGGCGCATCTGGCGCGACACGTCCCGCACGAGCAGCAGGTGCTGGCCTTCGCCATACGGCACGAGCTGCATCGAGAGAAAGTTGTCGATCTGGATATCGGGCTGCAGGACGATCGAGTTCGTGTACTCGCCGCCGTCGAAATAGCGCCCGAAACTCGGCTGGCGGATGAGGTTATCGATGCGTAGCCCGTAGTCATCCGCCCCGCGCAGGCTCAGGAGCTCGCCGGCCGTTCGGTTGAACCACGTGATCTCGCGCTGGCTGTTCAGGATGACGACGCCATCCGGCAGCGCCGCCGTCGAACGCTGAATCTGCCGCACCAGCTTCACGAACCGCTGCTTGTGATAGCGCTTGCGCCGGTGGAGCCGCACCACCTGCGTGACCACCTCGCCCCACACGCCACCGAACTCCGGCGGATCGGCGAAGCTGCGATGGCGCACCCACCAGTCGAGCCGGAAGAGATGGATGAGCTGCCAGCCCAGGTGGGTCGCGAGCGCGACCGCGAGGCCGATCCAGGTATTACCCAGGATCCAGCCGCAGAAGAGGCCAATGGCCACGGTTGCCACCAACCGGACCGTCGTAAACCACCAGACTCGTTGCTCACCCTGCATGGGCGGGGATGGTCACTCCGACCGGGCTGAAAAGCGATACCCGGAACCACGGACGGTCTGTATGAAGCGGTCGTAGCCGAACTCTTCGAGCGCCTTGCGGAGCCGGCGAATGTGCACGTCGATGGTGCGTTCTTCGACGTAGACGTTGCCGCCCCAGACACGGTCGAGAAGCTGGTCGCGCTTGTACACCCGCTCCGGGTGGGTCATGAAGAACTCGAGCATGCGGTATTCGGTGGGGCCGAGCGGAACCGTCTTCTCGCCCACCAGCACCCGGTGGCTCGCCTGGTCGAGGGCGAGGCCCTCGAATTCGATGCGTTCGTCGCCGTTATGGGGCGCCGCGCGGCGCAATACCGCGTTGATGCGGGCCACGAGCTCGCGGGGCGAGAACGGCTTGGTCACATAGTCGTCCGCGCCGCCTTCGAGGCCGGCGACCTTGTCGCCCTCCTCGGCCCGCGCCGTGAGCATGATGATGGGCAGCTCGCGGGTCTCGCGGTCGCGCTTGAGCGAACGGGCGAGCTCGAGGCCGCTCATGTCCGGCAGCATCCAGTCGATGAGCACCAGGTCGGGACGCCGATCGGCGAGCGAAGCGCGGGCGGCGCGGCAGTCTTCCGCTTCCCGGACCTCGAAACCGTGACGCTTGAGGCCGAACGCGATCATCTCGCGTATCGGGCGCTCATCTTCGACTATCAAGACCTGTTTGGCGGGCATGCTCGACCTGATGGCAGGGGGCGGGCGTATTACAGTGGTATCCGATTACAGATTGATTACGAACGGCATATTTCATGTCAACTTTGTGACGATGGGGGCTGCCGCCGTCGGGTTTTGCGGTCGTGCTACATCGTCACGAAGGTATACCGGAATCGCCTCTTCAGGCTTGAGAAGACGCCCCGCCGTGATGTCGAGGGCGGCCAGCCGGGCGATCTCGGACGCCCGGGGCAGCAGGTCGTCCCGAGCGACGGCGACGCGGGGGCCCACCAGACCCGGCAGCGTCGGGTAGGCACGAAAACCCCGACCGATGCCGGCAATGGAGCGGGGCTTCGCGTCCGCCCAGGAGGCCGGGAGCACCACGGACTGTGGGGGGCCGACGTGCTCCGCACCCAGAACCTTCCCAAGCCCGTTCTCCGACAGCTCGAAGCAGCCCCAGTAAACCTCCTGCATGCGGGCATCGCTGCAGACGAGCACCCGCTCAGGCCCAAACGCCAGGTCGAAGGCCCGCTGCGCCAGGGCTGCGAGGTTTGACACCGGAACCACGGGTTTGCCCGCCCCAAAGGCGAGACCCTGAGCGATGCTGGCGGCGAGCCGCACCCCCGTGAAGCCACCGGGGCCCCGGCCGAACGCGATCACGTCGACGTCCGCCAGCCTCAGGCCCGCCTCGATCAGCAGGAGATCGATCATCGGCAGGATGTGCTCGCCGTGACCGCGGTCGAACTCCATTTCGCGGGACGTGAGCTCGCCGTCGATGAGCAGCGCCGCCGAACAGCTCTCGGTGGCCGTGTCGAGCGCGAGGATCTTCATTGCGCGCGCACCGCTGCGCGCGTCGCTCAGCGCGCCCGGCCCCGCCGGCACACGCCATATGCCGCTACCGGAGCTCATTGAGCACGCACGCGGGCAGCAGCCTGCGCTGGATCCGGCGAATGACGGCGCAGGAAGCGCAACACTTCGTCCGACTCGCGCGTGACCGGCATCGGCGGCAACGACGCGACGAACACGCGCCCGTAATTGCGACCGACCATGCGCGGATCGCAAATGACGACGGCGCCGTAATCTTCTTCGCTGCGAATGAGCCGCCCGACGCCCTGCTTCAACGCGAGCGCCGCTTCCGGCAACTGATAATCGCGGAACGCATTGCCGCCCGTCGCCTGCAGATGGTCGATGCGCGCCTTCACGATCGGATCGTCGGGCGAGGCGAACGGCAATTTCTCGATGATGACGAGCCGCAGGGCTTCCCCCTTCACGTCGACGCCTTCCCAGAAGCTCGTGGTACCGAGGAGCACACCGAACCCGTCGTCACGAAATTCCTTCAACAGCCGCTCGCGCGGCGCTTCGCCCTGGACGTAGAGATTGTAGGGAGTCTCGTCGGCCCATTTCTCTCGCAGCAGCTGCGCGGCTTTCGAGAGTGCGCGATGGCTCGTGAACAGCACGAACGCGCCGCCCTGCGAGGCACGAATGAGCGACAGCGCCTGATCGATGACGGCTTCGGTGTACGACGGGTTCTGCGGATCGGGCATGCCCTGCGGGAGATACAGGATGCTCTGAGTCTCGTAGTTGAACGGGCTGTCGATCTTCAGGGTGTCCGCTTCGGCGAGGCCGAGGCGGCTCGTGAAGTGGGAGAAATCCTCACCGAGAGACAGCGTCGCGGAGGTGAAGATCCACGCGCACGGACGGGATCGCACGAGGCCTTGGAAGCGAGTGGCAACGTCGTACGGCAGCAGGCTGAGCGTGTAGCCGCGCGCGGTGACTTCCACGGCGCGGGTGCCATCCAGAGCATCGAGCCCGGCGATGCGTTCCACGACGCGAGCAAGCTCGCTCACGCGCTCCGCGGACTTCGCAAAGGGAGATTCCTCGCCCGCGGTTTGCAGCTGAGCCGCCAGATCGTTGAGGGCGTGCGCGAGGTCTTCGACCAGCGGCACGAGATCGGCCTTCACGTCACCCCACGGGTAGCGGCCTTGCTGGCGCGGAAGGACGAGAGCGATCGCGCCGATCGCAGTCGACACCGCGCGAAGCGCTTCCGTCACCTGCGCGCCCCAGCCGCTGGCCGCCAGCTCCGCCGAATGGCGGCCGGCCGTCGACACGCTCAACTGGATGTCTCGCACGACGTTCTCGATGCGCCGGCTCGAGAAGCTCGCGCCGAAGAACTGCGTGGCGAGATCCGGAATCTGATGGGCCTCATCGAGGATCACGGCATCGGCCGCGCCCAGAATGTCGCCGAAGCCGTCTTCTTTCAGCGCCAGGTCCGCGAGCAGCAGATGGTGATTGACGACCACCACGTCCGATTCCATCGCGGTCCGGCGGGCAATGGCCACGTGGCAGCGGCTGAACTCCCCGCAACGATTGCCGAGGCAGTTGTCGCGCGTCGAGGTGACCTGCGGCCAGATCGGGTGCGAGTCGGAAAGCCCGGCGATCTCGGCGAGGTCACCGGTTCGGGTGGTCATTGCCCAGCGCGAAACGCGCTCGAGGGTGCGGTCCCGCGAGCCCGTGCCTTCGAGCGCCAGCTGTTCGCCGGCCTGGGAGAGTCGGTACCTACAAAGGTAGTTCGAGCGTCCCTTGAGGAGCGCGACCCGCGCCGGGCGCCCGAGCGCCGCCGAGAGCAGCGGCAGGTCCTTCGAAAAGAGCTGGTCCTGCAGCGTGCGCGTGCCGGTCGAGATGAGCACCCGCTTGCCCGAAAGCAGCGCCGGCACGAGGTACGCGAAGGTTTTGCCCGTGCCCGTTCCCGCCTCCACGACGAGAGCTTCACGATTGGTCATGGCGCGGACCACCCGCTCGGCCATCCGCAGCTGCTGGCGCCGGAAACGGAAGTCCGGCAGCGCCCGCTGCAGAGGGCCTTCGGGGCCAAAAATTTCCTCGAGATCGAGCATGCGGATGGGGTGCGGAACGGCCGGCAATTTACGGGAGGCGCCTATCGTAACCGCCGCCCGCACCCCGGTGCGGGCGATTACGCCCGCACCGGGCGACATCCTCGATGGCAGCCATAACCACGACAAATACCGTAGAACTACGCTGTTATGGGATCTGGTTCCGCGCGAATATCGCCACACGGCGGGTGTTCTGGAAAATCGAGCCGCCCCGTCCGAAAAGTGGTCGTTATAATCGCCGTCCGCTTTCAAGAAGGCCGAACTGGACACAAGGTAGACAGCATGGCAACAGCCCCGCACCTCATCTCCGCCCTTTCCAGCCTCAGCAGCGACGTCGCAAAGTGGGTGGAGCAGGTACGGCAGTTGACCCAGCCGAAAGCCGTTCACTGGTGTGACGGCTCCGATGACGAAGTTCGCGAGCTCACCCGGGAGCTCGAGAAGTCCGGCGAGCTGAAACAGCTCAACCAGCAGGAATTTCCGGGTTGCCACCTCGCGCGCTCGCATCCGAGCGACGTCGCGCGCGTCGAGCACCTGACCTTCATCTGCTCGAAGGACAAGGACGACGCCGGCCCGAACAACAACTGGATGGCCCCCGCTGACGCGCGCGCCAAGATGAAAGCCCTGTTCTCCGGCTGCATGAAAGACCGGACGCTCTACGTCGTGCCCTACTGCATGGGCCCCATCGATTCGCCCTATGCCCGTTGCGGCGTCGAGATCACGGACAGCGCGTACGTCGTGCTGAACATGGCGATCATGACGCGCATGGGCCGGCAGGCACTGGAGCGCATCGCGCGCGAGGGCAGCTTCGTGAAGGGCCTGCACTCGATCGGCGAGCTCGATCCCGAGCGCCGGTTCATCATGCACTTCCCGGAAGATCTCGAGATCCAGAGCTTTGGCTCCGGCTACGGCGGCAACGCCCTGCTCGGCAAGAAATGCCACGCGCTGCGCATCGCGAGCTACCAGGCGCGCACCGAGGGCTGGCTGGCGGAGCACATGCTCATCGTCGGCCTCGAGAGCCCGCAGGGTGAGAAGCACTACGTGGCGTGCGCCTTCCCGTCGGCGTGCGGCAAGACGAACCTCGCCATGCTGATTCCGCCGGGCTCCATGCCGGGCTGGAAGGTCACGACGATCGGCGACGATATCGCGTGGCTCACGCCGGGTCCGGATGGACGGCTGTGGGCGATCAATCCCGAGTCCGGCTACTTCGGCGTGGTCCCCGGCACGAACCGTGAGACCAACCGGAACGCCTACGACACGATCCACAGCGACACACTCTTCACGAACGTGGCGCTCACCGCAGACAACCAGCCATGGTGGGAGGGCCTCCCCACCGGCACGCCGGTGATCGACTGGAAGGGCAACCCCTACGATCCGAAGAACGGCCCGGCCGCGCACCCGAACTCGCGCTTCACCGTGGCGGCGAAGAAGAACCCGGCCTACGCCCCGGAAGCCGAGAGCCCGCGTGGCGTGCCGATCAGCGCGCTCGTGTTCGGCGGCCGCCGCCGTGAGCTCGCGCCGCTCGTGTACGAAGCTCGCGACTGGAAGCATGGCGTGCTCGTCGGCGCCTCGGTCGCTTCGGAAACCACCGCCGCCGCCACCGCGAAGGTGGGCGTCGTGCGCCGGGATCCGATGGCGATGCTGCCCTTCTGCGGGTACAACTTTGCGGATTACTGGCAGCACTGGCTGAACGTCGGCGCCAGGCTGACGAACCCGCCGCGCGTGTACCACGTCAACTGGTTCCGCCGCGATGCGGACGGCAAGTTTCTGTGGCCCGGCTACGGTGAAAACCTGCGGGTACTCGAGTGGATGCTGAATCGCGTGGCCGGCAAGGTGCAGGCGAATGAAACCGCCATTGGCAACCTGCCGCGGCCGCAGGACCTCAATACCCGCGGGCTCGACATCAGCTCCACGGATCTGCAGGCGCTGCTCAGTGTCGAGCCGGGGCTCTGGAAGAAGGAAGTCGCGGATATCCGCGAGTACCTGAAGAGCTTTGGCAGCCGGCTGCCCGCTGAGCTCAGCAAGCAGCTGGATTCGGTTGAAGCGAAGCTGAACTAGGAAGCCCTCAATCGCCGGGCGGCTCGGAACGCCCGGAGCTCGACGCCCCCGCAAAGTAAAAAGGCCGCGCCAAAAGCGCGGCCTTTTTACTTTGGAATCTCAGAGGCTGGACGCCTTTCGGGCGGCCCTTCCTGGCCCTTGGCTCCTGCTCCGCTCTCAGCCGCAAGCCGGATCTCATGCCGGAGGCCGGTGGGCGAGGTGGGCCAGCAGCGCCCCCGGCGATTGAGGGCCTCTTAACTCTTCAAGCCTCTTCGCAGTAATAGCGAATAGTCTGTGGCGACTCACCCTCAGGCAGCCGGCCAAGGCCAATCATGCCCTCACCCTTGATCTGCAGGCTGTCCCGCCGGACAAAAGCCTCTTCCCCATCCTTGGTCTGAACAAACGTCCCATTCGTACTCTGATCAATCAGAACGAACTTGTTCCGACTGATTTCGATCCGCGCGTGAATGCGCGAAATGAGGTTGCCCTTGATGACGAGGTCATTGTCCTCGGCCCGCCCAATGGCAACGTTAGGCCGCGCCTCATCCAGGTAAATCTCGCGATCCTGAAACCGCAACTTGAGCCGCATCGTGCGCGGCCCGCGCGACTGCATGGCAATCGCGGGCACCATGCTCGTGACATCTTCCGTCTGCCACAGCACCTCGAAGAGAGTGACCTCACTCCCCTGCCCCTTGATCATGGCCACGTCGATCTGCCGAACCGACGCCCGCCACTCGGGTGAAAGCCGCTCGACCGTCGCAGCCGTCGTGATGATCTGGCCGGCCTTGGCCTGGCTCGTCATGCGATTGGCCGTATGCACGGTGGCGCCGAAGACGTCGCGGTTCTCGAGCACGACCGGCCCGAAATGGCACCCCACGCGGATGGCGACGGCCTGGCCGTCGACCTTGAGCTGAGGATGGGCGGAGATCTGCTGCTGCATCTGGGCGGCGGCGTTGAGCGCTTCGTCAGCCGATGGGAAGGTCGACATGACCTCGTCGCCCATCGTCTTGATGACGGTGCCCTGGTGCTGATCCGTGGCGCTACGCATCACATCGATGCAGATGGCCACCATGTCTCGCGCACGCAGGTCGCCCATCAGCTCGTAGAGCCGGGTTGAGCCGACGACGTCGGCAAAAAGTATGGCGAGCTCGATGTCTTTGCCCATGCGGAATAGATGTCTACTGCGGCGAGGAGATCCCGGCTATCCGTCGCCCGGCAGCGACCGGCGGTGATTATACGCGACTACTTAACAGTGGCTACAAAGCTGAACGTCCTGAATTTTCAGGAATTCGAGTTGTGACCGTTTGCCGACAGGTCGCATGACGCGGATCTCCGGGTAGCTGCACTGCACCTACACTCTAATATATATACGCACTTCGAGTGGGCCGCTGTACCGTTTTCGGGGCCCTCAACAGCTCTCCGGAATGGGCGGCGGGCGGCGGAAAAAACCCCCTTCGCGCCGAAAAACAGCCCTCGGCGAAAAACGGCGTCTTTTTCCGGAAAGCGGCGCTCGACGGCACAGGACGCCGTTTCCCTGCGAACGCCGGCGTTTCCCGGAAAAAAGCGCCGTCGCTCCCCGCGCCAACGCCGCAATTTCCACCAAAAGTGCCGTTATTCCTGAAGAGACGCCGTTATTTTCGAAACAGCGGCTTTTCTCCGAGGAATCCGTGGGGTTGTCGGCGCGCTCCCCCACTGTACAGCCCGAGCTGCCGGAAACTTCATCACGACCGATGGTGTGCATCATGCATTCGCGCGCACTCCTCACGCCCGGAGGTTGCGGGCGCGGCACCCCGAATCAGTTCCGGCCCCGCACCGGCCGCGCGCGAACCTTCGCTGAGCAACCGCCGGTATTCGCGCGCACCCACCTCTCCGCTGTACAGCCCAAGCATGTGGCGCGTGATTGCGGACAGGCGCTCGCCCTTAGCGATCTCGCGCGAAGCGTAACGCGCCATTCGCTCGAGCAGCGCCTCTCTCGAAGACGCCTCGCCGCCCGACGCCGGATAGAGCGCGCGCTCGATGTCCACCAGCACCCAGGGCCGGTGATAGGCCTCGCGCCCAAGCATTGCCCCATCGCACCAGTCGAGCGCGCCGAGTGTTTCATCGACGTTGCGGAAGCCGCCGTTGACGATCATCGGTAACGAAGGGAACGCGCGCTTCAAATCGCGCACGACGTCGTAGCGAAGCGGCGGCACCTCACGGTTCTCTTTCGGCGAGAGTCCGCCGAGCACCGCCTTGCGCGCGTGCACGATGGCGACTTCGCAGCCGGCGTCGCGAATGAGCGTGACGAAGCGATGGAGCTCGGCGACGTCCTCATCCGACACCTGCGCGATCGCTTCGGCGACTTCGCGCTTGCGGCCTTCGACTACGCCGATGCGCATCTTCACGGTGACTGGAATGCGCACGCTCGCCTTCATCTGCGCCACGCACTCGGCAACGCGTTCCGGCTCGCGCATGAGGCACGCGCCGAAGGATCCGCTCGAGACGCGGTCACTTGGGCAACCGCAGTTCAGGTTGATCTCGTCGTAGCCGAAGTCCTCACCCGCTTTCGCCGCGAGCCCGAGGTCTTTCGGCTCGCTGCCGCCGAGTTGCAGGGCGACTGGATGTTCTTCCGCATCGAATGCGAGCAGGCGCGCACGATCGCCGCGGAGGATCGCCGCAGAGGTGATCATCTCGGTGTAGAGCAGGACGTGGGGGGAGAAGCCGCGTAGGAAGTAGCGGCAGTGGCGGTCGGTCCAGTCCATCATGGGCGCAACCGCGAATTTTCTTTCTAAGATCAATGTTTTCGCTCTAAGGTGCCAAGTTGCGCGCAGTCTTCTCGCCTGCGATTGTAGAGGATTTACTTTCTTCGCCTTGATGATTGAATTGCCGAACGGCGAGCGCTGACGTCCATCGTCTCGCGCGGTCGCAGCGTCAGCGATGCAGCAACAGAGCCCGCTCGCCGTGCGCTCTCTCGAGACGTGCGAGCGATCGGCCTGCTCATCGAACTCCCGCGTTACGTGACGCACGATCCGAATACTCGAAGACCCGATGGGCATCGACGCCTCGCGATTGCTCTGCGAACAAAACACATCGTCGGTCATCAGGAGACCCTAAGCACAGGTTGATTGCATCGGGTGCGACGTCGGTCGGGAATCGCTCGCCACCTCTGGAAAGCGCCTATTGAGCAGCGCGCCTGCCTTGTTCGCGAAGTATCAACCACCTCAGGAACTGAGGACGAGAACCCAGTAGCACCAACCGTACCAGCCGCGCCAAAACAGTGAGCCGCAGCTGCGCTTGATTACCTTCGTTCACGTGTGTGCGATTTCGGCGGACGTACGCCAGCCGGTCCGGCGCAGCCCACCAATCGATGCTGTCCAAGTCATTGGCAAGGTCAGCAGGCGAACTCTTCTTGAAGAACTTGAAGACGGCACCGATGCCGGCGCCGCGGCCTTTCAGCCTGGCGACCGCTCCCGTTTCTCGTATCGACGGGGGCGTGTGCTTTGTGAATTGCTTCCGCGGCGGCGCTGCGACCCATCGCATCGTAGCCGTCGGCCGCAGCCTCGAAGAACTCTGGGATGTTGTATGACGAAAGCTGCGTTTCACCGTATCTCGCATCCCCTTTTCGGTCGGATGCCCCAGCGTCGAGCGCGCATGACGTAGTTCGTCCTGCACGGTCTAGTGAAAATCACTCCCCGGCGTGTACGAAACGGCTCCCCCTTTCGCATCTATACCGGTAAGCCCGGGTGTACCGGCGCATCGATGGGAACCGGGAATGAAATTCGTGATCAGGATCACAGCCTTGCTGGCGTTGCTGGCGCTTGCTGCTTGCGGCGGGGGATCGGATAACCCCGCGCCCGCGGGCGGTGGCGACGCTCCTCCCGCGCCGACGGCGACCGCGCCGACCATTACCACGCAACCGCTTGCCCAGAACGTCACGGTGCCTGAGCCGGCCACCTTTTCTGTCATTGCCAGCGGGACGGGGCCACTTGCCTACCAGTGGCGCTACTCCACCGACGGCACGAGCTGGACCAACATCGCGAGTGCCACCGGCGCGAGCTATGCCACTGGCGCCACCGAAGTTGGCATGAACAGCCGCTATTACTCGGTCATCGTGAGCAACAGCGCCGGCAGTGTCGCCAGCAGCAGCGCACAACTTACTGCGACAGGAGCGACACCACCCTCATCCGGCGACGGGGGCGACGGCGGTGGCAGCGGCGGTGGCAGCGGCGGCAGCCCCAGCGGCGAGTTCCCGCATACGCCTAATCCGCTCGCAGTCGCGGTCACCCCGGGCGCCGGCACACTCTCTAGTTTCGACGTAAGCAGCGCAGCCGACTCAACCGTGCAGAGCCCGAACGGGGCCTCCGACATTGTCGTGGCCAACGGCGTCACCGTTTCCTTCGGATTCCCGGGCAACGCGTTCCTGGAGGACCAGTCGCTCGCCGCCACACAGGTCTCGCTTGCGAGTCTCGACAGCAATCATCCGCTACCATTTGAATCTGTGATCGCCGCGTTCGACCTCGATCCCACAGACAACACCGTTCCGGAGATCCAGACAAATAACCTGGTGCGCGTTACCTTCACTCTCACGCAGCAAACGCTTGACGCCTTGAGCGGCCAACTGGTGATCTTCTCAGCGCGCTCCGATGGGACGCAGCTACACCTCGTGCCCGTATTCGCGAACGCCGACGGCACATGGTCCGCTCTGACACTCACGACGAACGTTGGCCATCTCGGCATTTTCGGTATTGCCACCGTGAGCGGCGAGCAGGCCGCGGTGCTCGGGGCGGCGTGGCCGTCGTATGTCGATCTTCAACTCGAGACAGCCATCGCCCCAGCATCGTACGGGCTCCGCAAGACGCTGCTCTCAGGTCCGGCCGTACCGGCCGCCTTCGGCTGGCGGCCGATGGCTGTAAGGATCAACGCCGCCGATTCCCCCAGCGATGCCGATTGGGCAGCACAGATGCAGGCGCGCGTCGACGCCTACTACAACGACGTGGTCGCACCGGCGCTGAATGCCGCGGGCGCCGCGGACGCCGACATCGCCCAGTTTCGCGAGGCCAGCCAGGCGCTAAGCACCTGGGAGCGCATGCGGCAACTGCTCGGTCTTCAGGACGAGCGCGATGCCACGGTCTCGCAACAGCTGATCGATCTCACGAAACGGGGCCTGGAGAAGGCCATGGAGGATTGCTCAACAAACAAGAATGCCGCCGCCACCGTGCAGGCTCTAGGCATACTGCGACAAATCGCTTTGTTGGGTGGAGAGACTGATACCACTCTGCAGTCCGTGATGGATACCTGCGGCCGATCGACGTACGACATATCGGTCGGCTGGACGCAGGTCCACAACCTGGACGACACCGTCAAACCAGACACCGACGCGGCTCATGCATTCACCGCGCGAGAGCAGCTCAACGCCACGGCCAGCGGAAAACTCCACCTGTCGGGATCGACGCCCGAACTCACCTCGGCGACCCTCGACTCCTCGTTCGCGTACGACCGGATCTGCGACAGCGGGGCATTCTCCTGTACCCCGGAGAAGAGATCTGTCATCGCCCATGACACCAATGCCCTCGTCGCCCAGTGCGGCAGCCACGGTTTCTTCGGAAGCTATAGAGTGGACCGCTGGAACCTGGATGCGCGCGGACACGTCGCCGGGCCGTCGCTGTACGTTACGTTCCAGAACGCTTTCGGGTGCCTGGGAAATAGCTTCAACGTCGCCTCGAACCAGGCGACCCAGACGAACTACGACAACAACGGAAGCGTCTCATCGACCACCACCACTTCCGCCTCCGAGGCAGTCGATACCGCGCCGTGGAGCGGCGCTGCAAAACTGGGATCGAGCTCGCGGATCGTCCGCCGGTCGTCCGAGGTAACCACGCCCAACGTCCAACCCGGCGCGTTCGAGCGCTGGACGACGAGCCTCACCTTCACGATCACCGAGGTGCCCTCCGACTGAGTGGCGCTATCTCGCGCGCCAAGGCTTCGGCCGCCCTGAGATCAGCCTGTTGCGGCAGCACTGCCCGCTGCAACACCGGGACCGCCTGCGCGAGCAACGCGGATGCCTCGCTCCTGTTACGACGATCGGCGAGGATCCGTGCCAGCTCGGATTGCGCGACAGCGACCTCGAAGGCGTTGTGCGTGAGCTCAAGGTTTTCCAGCGACTCGCGCTGCAGGCGCTCGGCCGTGGGCAGATCGCCATCCAGGCGCGCGAACGCAGCCTCGTCCCGCAGGAAACGAGCGAATGTCGGATGCTCTTCAGGTATGCCGCGCCCGGCTGCACGGGCGCGTGCCACAGCGAGCTGCTTCCGACCATGCACGACATCACGCGCCTGGCGGGCGGCCTCCACTTCTTCGGCGAGCAGCATCGCGTACTGGTCCGAGTCTTCACCCTGAGTCCGGCGCACGACTGCGAGAAGCTCTTCGATGTACGTAGCCGCGTTCGTCCAACTGCCCCCGGCAAGCAGTACGCGAACATAGGTCAGTTCCAGCGAGATGCGGAACGTGTCTTCGATCGCAATGCCCGCCGGGTCCAATTCGTCGCGAGCCTGGCTCGCGAGTCGCAGACCCGTCGCGGAGTCGCCTGCCACGGCATGCCCCAATGCGAGATTCCCTGTGGAAGCAGCCGATCTTCCGCGCCGCGCAGGGCGTGCTGAACGACATGAAGGTCGACGTGCCGGGCGTACTGCTCAACGTCGCGATCCATCGCGCGAACACTGAAGGCTTCGTTACCGCGTTCTATTTTTTCGAACCGGCGACGGCCGGCATTCTCAGTACGGAGCGCTCGTGGGCGAACAGTGAGTGGGCCAAGGATCGTGTCACTGCGGATCCGCGACGCACGAAGTATCTCGACGATCTCAAGGCATGGGGCAAGAGCTGGGCACCGATCGTCTACGCCTACCGCGCGACGGCGAACCATGGGGCGACCGAGCAAGCGGCCTCCGCTTCCGATCACTAGCGCGAGCAGCCCCCTCGACCCGACCCTTCTCGGGTGCGCTGAGGGCGGGAGAACGAGGCTACGTAAAGGCTACGGGTCATTTCCGAGCTCCGTAACAGATTGATCGTGCACACCGATCTCACGGTGTCCGTCCAGTCCATCATGGGAGCAACCGAGACTTTTCTATCTAAGATCAAGGCGTTGACTCTACCGTGCGAAGTTGCACGTGCTCGGCTTCCTTGCGATTGTAAAGAATTCTCCACGCAGCCGGAGTTTCGTGAGGTTCCTCCGCGTCTCCGCTTGCTCAAGCAGGAGCAAGTCGATGCGACTACTCTCCTGCTGAGAAAACCTCGGGCAGAACTCGGCAAACGTACTCATGCATCCAGCTGTTTCCGCCGGCATACAGCAGTTCACCTGCGCGAACCGCAAAAGCGAGGTGCGGGTCGAGTTCTTTGCCTTCAAACTCAGCACTGGCTGTTCCATCAATTAGCGACGCGACTGCAAACGCGATCGAGCCGGTAAGTTGCTGGACGACCTCCGACGGCGCATCCATCCACATTTTCGAGCTCCCGCTTGATGGCACGCACCATGTGCTCCACCAACACCTGCTGGCGTTCATCGAAATCACCGCTGGTTGTCAGCTGCACAGATCGATCTCTCGTGGAGCTACTGAGCCGTACGGCATAATTTCACTCCTTGCCCGAGGCATGAAAGTACCCTCTTGCCACGTGCGAGAAACCAAACGAATGCGCCCACCACGACAGAAGTGCCAGTATCACCAGCGCTACTCCGCCCCACCCAATCAGTGAACCGACTGTAACAGCGTCTGGCCATCCATCGATGAGTCCCATGGCCGTTCCGAGCGATACGAGCGCGACCACGACGAGACCAAGGATCCGTCCCGAGCGAGTTCGTCGGCGAACCTGCAGAATGACCATCGCGAGGGCGATGCTAGCTACCACGCGCCACAAGATCGCAAGGGCAAGCGATAGGACGGACTCCGATGGAGCATCGTCGATCAGCCGATATGCAATACGTAGGGAACCGACAGCCAGCACAGCTGCGGCAAGGAATACGACGATCTGAACTAGAACTACGGCAATAGGTGTACGCGAGACGGGTGAGACTGCTGAAGGGGGAGCATCCTTCAAATTGGCCGTCCGCGGCTGATATGGATTCTCAGTCACGCGCTGCGCTCGCCCTCAGTGGCTGCTCGAGGCCCGGCACCGTGCTGCCGTGCCATCAGTCCCACGCCAGGAACCACCACCTCGAACTGCCCTTCGCTTCTAGTGCCACACTAGGCTGGCCGTATGGCCAGCCCTCTCCGGCGCCGTCCGAGAGTAGCTCCGCGGCCCATTCCTGAACCGTCGACTCGGGCGCCGAAGTGAGAATATGCACGTTCTCCGCATACGGCCATCCGTGATCCGGATCGAAAATAATCGGGGAGAGATCGTAGATGTTTACGAGCACCGCCTGAACATCTGGACGTGAACGAATGGCCTTGAGCCGCTCATAGAAGAATTCCACACCGGGGTGTTCCGCGAGGTTTACCGCAATTGAGTCGGGCTGCGTATTGCCTTCAAAGAAATCTTCGAGAGTAACGACAGGAGGGGGCTGATCATGGCGGCTGTCCGGCGTGCGAAATCCTTGATCAAATATTTTGGTCAGCAACTTCGCGCGATCGTCCATGGCACTCGACCCTTGAGCAGACGCCGCGACCGTGGCGGCATTGGAGCGGCATGTTATCTCGAAGCCCCGTGCTTCATCGATGTCTCATCTGCGTGTCCTGCTAGGCAGCGTTCCCCGAAGCACGACCTCTGTAGCACCCATCCTCGACTCGTTCAGGCGGCGGGTGGTCGGGGCCCACCTAACTCGCGATTTCACAAACAAGCGAGGCGAAGTCACTGCGAACGGATTTGATGACTCGATATAAGCTTCGCAGCCAATCAGGCTTGAGCGGCTGCTCTAAAAACGAGGTGCCATATAGGTGCCAAGCACCCCCGGCGACCTCTAACCACGCGACTCAGAACGGAAAACCGGCCGCGTTCGTCCAGTCCATCATTGGGGCGACCGAAAATTTTCTCTCTAACATCAATGCATTGACTCGACTGTGCCAAGTTGCACGCAACCCGCTTCACTGCGATTGTAGGGAATTTTCCTCGCTGCGGGAGTTCGGCGGCCGCTGCCGAGTGACGTGACGACTTCCACTGGCGTCCCTTGCCCAGGGACTGCGACATTCGGCAGATGAAGTACCTGCCGCTCATCTGGGCAGCGTTCCGGCGCCATACGACCGAAGCGCTGCTCACGCTCCTCTGCTCTCACCATTGCCTTCACGCTGCTCAGCTCGATGGTCACGCTCAAAACGGCGTACGACGATCAGTTGCAGGCGAGCAGGTCGTGCGGCTCCAAACTACACAGTAAGCTCATCGATCGCGAGCAACTCTTCCGTCGAGAGTCTCCAACCTGTGGCGGCCACGTTCTCCACGAGCTGCTCCGTGCGGCTTGCACCGGCGATGATGCTGCACACTTGTCGGCGGCTGATCAGCCATGACATCGCCAGCTCCAGCAACGTGTGCCCACGCTCTTGTGCGAACTGTCTTAACCGCTCCAGGACCTTCCATTTGGCTTCGGTGACGCTCCGTTCCTTCATGAGTGACAAGTTGGCAAGCCGGGTGCCTTCCGGCACGGGTGAGTCCTGCCGATATTTTCCTGTTAGAAGTCCTTCGGCGAGCGGCAGTGTGGGAAGCAAACCCAACCCGTAGCGATCGGTTGCCGGAAACGTCGTACTCTCGATCTCGCGAGTGAGCAGATTGTATCGGGCCTGGAACGAGACGAAGCGGTGGACACCAAGCTGCTGGGCGATCAGTTGAGCTTCCACGATTTGCCATGCCGGCATGTTGGAGACGCCGATGTACCGGGCTTTTCCCTGCCGAACCAGCGAATCGAGCGTCATCAGCGTCTCCTCGATGGGAGTGCGCGGATCCGGCACGTGCATCTGGTAGAGATCAATGTAGTCCGTCGCGAGGCGCCGCAGGCTTTGTTCCACCGCCTTCAGGATGTAGGAGCGCGAGCCACCGCGGGCGTCGGAGGGCAGACCCGCTGCGTCTGCGCCCCACTTCGTCGCGATCACCACGTCCTTGCGTCGCTTGCCAAGAGACTCAGCCAAGATCTCCTCGCAGTGACCGCCACCATAGACATCTGCGGTATCGAACAGGGTCACGCCGAGGTCGAGCGCCGCGCCAATGATCGAGTGCGCGTCGCGCCGCTCTACCCGGATGCCAAAATTGCTTGTCCCCAGACCGACCTCCGAGACCGCAAGCCCTGACCTGCCTACCGTACGATATCTCATCCGCGCGCGCTTTCGACTGGACTACCGCTCACCACAGGCACGGTCTGCGCAGAGACGGCCGCTTCGGCGCGCCGCCCGCGATGCCACCGGCGGCTCTCGCGAGCGCCAATCAGCAGGATAACGATGGTGATGGAGATGAACGTCGCATAACAAATCGACATGGAGTTCAAGAGCGCGCGCGGCCCCTGAAATCCGTACTGTGCGACCATGGCCATGATGGTCGGCGCCGTGGCACCCGCGAGGAGATTGTTGACGAGGTAATAGAAGGACGTGAGTTTCCCCATGAGACGACCCGGCGTCACCGTTGCCAGAACGTAGCCGCCAGCGATCTGCACGCCGGCCGTCGTGCAGAAAATATAGAACCCGTAAAATATCCACATCGATTTCACGGACGGCGCATGCAGCACCAGCATCGCCGGCACGAGATTGAGCGCACACCCCCCGGCCGCCACCCAGAAAGGACCGGCGGGATCAGCCCAGCGGCGCTTGATGAAGTCCATCAGAGTTCCGACCAGGAAAACCGATATCGGGAAGAGCACGAGACCAAATGTGCCGATCGTGTGCCCGATCGTGCCGGGCGAGATGCCCCACCTTCGCCCCAGTGCCGCCGCAATCCATGCGTTCCACCCGGCGAAGCCCAGCGACAGAGTGACTGCAGACGCGAAGAGAACCGCGTAGATGCGGGCATTGGCGCGTACATAGCGAAGCATTTCGGCAAAGCTCACCGGCTCGCCGGTGGCGGCGACCTTGGCCCGAGGCGGCTCGCGAATGCTGAGCAGCAGGAACACTATCACCGTCGCGCACAGGCCTGGCACGATGATCACGTACTGCCATGGCTTCAGATCTCCGAAGAACGGCAACGACGCGAAGAATCCCGCCGTTGCCAGTGTGAAAACGGCGCCACCGAAGAGCGCACCGGCTCCGTTGCCCAGCATGAGCGCCGAGTTGTAGATGCTGAACGCAAGCCCGCGGTTCTTCTCCTGGATGCCATCTCGCAGCAGCGAGTACGCGGTAGGCGGCAGTGCGGACTCCCCGAGCCCGAGGCCCGCGCGGCCCACGAACAACTGCCAATAGTTTCCTGCAAATCCGGACAATACGCTGGCGCCGGACCAAAACACGACCGCGCCGGACAACAGCAGGCGCCTGCTCACCCGATCCGCGATGTATCCCGCCGGCACGATGCCCAGGCTATAGAGCGAGACAAAGGCGAAGCCGAGCAGAAAGCTCATCTGCACATCGGTGAGATTCAGGTCGTGCTTGATCGGCTCGACCATCAGATTGAGGGCGCCACGATCGATGTAGTTGACGATGTAGGTCAACGCCAGCACGACGACCATGTACCACTGTCGAAACGAGCTGCGAGTGTCCAGTGGCTCCGCGCTATCCGGCGTGCCCTGCGGCGCCTCACTCACCACGCGCGGTTCGGCGGACACAACCGTTGGATCAGCGCGCAAGATGGCCGAGCTTCTCGGCGGCGCTCTGGGCGCGGATGCTGAGCTCCGTTACCAGAAACGAGTGACCAGGCTTCTCTGCCGTCGAGGTGCGTTCACGCACGTCTTTCGAAATATCACTGAAGTAGCGGAATGGAACACTCGAGCAGTCGATGCGCTCGCATTCGCCGCTATGCACGACGATGAGGTGGTCGGCACCCGGCCGCCCCGCCAGATCCACATACTTGCGGATCTCGATGGTGCCGAGCGTTCCGAGAATCATGAGCCGGCCGTCGCTGGCATATGGCTGCGCATCCGGAGTAAGCCAGTCCACGCGTGCGTAGCCCGACGCGCGCTCCCCGCGCAGCATCACCTCGCCGAAGTCCTCGAACTCGGGGTCATGGGGGCGCGTGAAATTGCCCACGCTGGCGGCGACGATCTGCGGTTGCCGCGAGCCGGTGAAGAAGATGAAGCTGTCGATCTGATGAGAGCCGATGTCCGTGAGGATGCCCCCACCGGTGGCCCGCCTGAAAAACCACGGCGGACGCCGGCCAAAGAGGCCACGATGAGGGCCGAGCCCCACGGTCTGCACGACCTCGCCGATGAACCCGCTCTCAACGATTTCGGCAGCCCGGATCGCAGCGCGTATCCGGTAGCGTTCGGAAAAGCTCACCGACCAGATGCGACCGGTCGCGGCAGCCGTCGTGCGCAGCGTCTCGAGGTCCTGCAGCGTCGTTGCGCCAGGCTTGTCGGTCACGACGTCCTTGCCGGCCAGCATGGCCTCGATCGCGAGGCCCGCGCGCTCGCTGGGCACCGCGCCGATCAATACCAGGTCGATGTCCGGATCCTGCAGCAAGCTGCGGCGATCCGCCGATCGCGGAATGCCGGGGAATGGATCGATCGTGCCGGCGTTCGTCTCCGGATTGTCCCGCGTCCACCAGCCTTTCAGCTTGCCGCCTGCGGCAAGCAGGTCTTCCGTCATCTTGTAGATGTGAATGTGATCGGCGCCGATCACACAGAAGCTCATTGGTTGGTGTGCCATTCCGATCCCCTCTGTTGCGACTCGAGGCGCGGCGCCTCAGGCGCACGCAGCAAGTTTTTTCTCGTGGCCTTGTACTGAGTCGGTGTCTGCCCGCAGCGCACCCTGAAGAAGCGGGAGAAGTACGAAGGGTCTTCGAAGCCAAGCCGGTACGAGATCTCCGAAACGCTCATGTTGGTGTAGCTGAGACACCGTTTCGCCTCGAGGATGATCCGCGCGTTGAGGATCCTGACCGGCGACTCCCCGCCGACGCTACGGCAGATCGAGCGCAGACGCGGAATGCTGGTTCGTAAGGCGGCCGCAAACTTCTCCAGGCTCCAGTTCTCTCGGTGGTGCGCCTCCACCATCGCCATGAACTGTCGGTACGCTTCCTGGTACGAGCCGTTCTCCGACACGCCCTGCGACCGCCCGTGTTGCACGTTGCGCGTCAGTCCGACGAGCAGATCGATCAGCAACGCCTCGGTCGCGATTTCCCGGCAGCGCGCACTGCGTCGCAGCTCCCACTCCATCTTGCCGACGACGCGCTCGATCTCCGCATAGGCCGGGTCTTGATCGGAATATTCGATGCAATGACCGGCGGCGAAGATGTCGGAGAACTCCGGCGCCCGAGTCATGATCTGCTGCACGTAGGTTCTGGCCACGGTCAGGACCGAACCCTCCGTATCTTTCTCACACGAGAATCCGTGGACGGTGCACGCAGGAACGATCAGAACAGCGGGCGCGCGCAACGCGTAATCGCGACCCTCTAGCGTCACGGTTCCCCCACCGCGCCTCACGAGAACCAGTTGCTCGTGATGCGGATGGAAGTGCGGCTCGATGAGGAACTGGTGGAGTTCGAGCCGCTCCCGCATGGGCAGAATGCTGAGATGCTCCGCCGCCGCACGCGCGGCCTCGCCATAAGCGGCGTACTGCGGAACCGGCGATGCGTCGTCACCAATGATCAGGCGTCCGATGGAACTCTTCATGAAGCTGCCTATAACCGGTGTCTGATGCCGCGGCAGCGAGCAAGAGTTCCTCCATGAGCCTTGTGTGTAGACCTGCAGCCCCGGTCCGCTCGTTGCGTGCGTTCACGCAGGATTTTGTCGATCGGGAGCACGGCGCCGCGCATGATCAGGCCTTCTCCGCTTGGCTGCTCGTCGATGCCTGTGTGGCCTGCGCCGAACCCAGGTCGCGGCTCGTGTCGTGAATGCGCGAGATGTGCTTGAAAAACGCCGCAGCGACCGCCGCCGGATCGCGGGTGCGCAGCATGTTGACGATGAACTGATGATCCTCGAGGCTCTTCTCGATGGTGCCGGGCCGGGCCATGACGAGACGCCGCCGATCCAGCATGTACGTGTAGAGATCGACCACGAAGTCGGCCAGCAGCTTGTTCGAGCAGGCGTAATAGATCGTCAGGTGGAACTCGCGGTCGCAGATGAGAAAGCGCACCGGGTCATTGCAGGCCAGCTTCTGCGCAGCGATGGAGTCTTCGAGGCGACGAAGGCTGTCGTCGGTCAGGTGCGCTGCCGCATCGGCGACAACGGCGGTCTCCACCAGCAGTCGCGCACCGTGCACCTGCTCGAGGCTGTAGCCGTTGATCGACGTGGGGTTCGTAATGCCGATGCGCTGGACACTCACGTCGCCTTTCGCGACGCGCGTGCGCGTGCCGTGTGAAACCTGGACGATGCCCTCGCCCGCCAGCCGTTGAACGGCTCCTCGCACAGTCTCGCGACTGACCATGAGGATGGTCGCGAGCTCGCGCTCGCTAGGCAACTCATCACCGACCTGCAGAATGCCGGATGCGATCAGGGACAGGAGCTTGTCCCGGACCTGGCCCTGAGCGGTCTGCTTGTAGATGGCCTCGTTGAGCGGCAGCAGTGTCGGCACGGTGTCCCCTGACAACTGGACCGGTCACCGGTCCAGTAGGCCACATTGATACACCGTTTCCCGGAACGCCGCAACGGGTCGCGATCACACCGATCTCGTGAACCCATGACGCGGCGTCGAGCGCACCCGCCGGTGAGGATTCTTGCTGGACATCAATCGATTTGTCCTACTGGGCTGCCAGATTTCCGTACTAGATTGAAGACAGCACGCCGCAGCCGGTAACACTCGCTGAAGAGGTCGACGACATGCAGAAGGGCATCATCATGGTGACGTTTAATGCACCCGATACTCAGGAATTCCTGAATTGGGCGCACACGGTGCACATGAAGGACATGAACAAGGTTCCGGGCGTGTACAGGATCCGGCGGTACGAGATCGTGGATGGGCCCGCCGACAAGCGCCGGTACCTGGCGGTGATCGAGACCGAAGACGTGGAAGCGAGCATGGCGTACCGCAAGACCCCCGACGGCCTGAAGCCGCAACAGGACTCCAACAGCCGTGGCGTCTCCGATCGATACACCCTGACGTGCCGCGAGATCTTCGATACAACCTTCGCCCAACCCGGCGCCGGCATTGGCGTACCCGAAGCGAAGTCCGGGGAACCCTGAAACCGTCATGTCCTGGTCTGTGCACATTCGCTGATATCAGGAAAGAAAGATGGAAATGGAAAGGGAGCCTTGCTGCCTGGTGAAACGTCGCTGCGCGGGGAATCCATGGTGAGCGTGCTGGTGATCGGCGCGGCCGGCATGCTCGGGTCCAAGCTCGCGGCGATGTTGGGACGCCAGGGGAGCATTGGCAGTCAGCGCATCAGGAGCCTGACGCTGGCCGACATCGTCGCACCCGAGGCGCCCTCCTCGTCCGTGCCGGTACACACGCTGGCGGCGGACGTATCCCGGCCGGGGGGTGCGGAGAGCCTGATCGAATCGCGGCCCGAGCTGATATTTCACCTCGCGGCGGTCGTATCCGGCGAGGCGGAAGCGAACTTCGACAAGGGCTACGCCGTCAATCTCGATGGAACCCGCGCGCTGTTCGAGGCCATTCGGAAAGCGGGCGGTGGCTACCGGCCACGCGTGGTCTACACCTCGTCCATCACGGTGTTCGGTGAGCCGCTGCCGCAGGTAATCGAAGACACCTATTGCGTGACGCCGTTGACCAGTTATGGAACGCAGAAGGCAATCTGCGAACTGCTGCTCGCGGACTACACGCGCAGAGGCCATCTCGATGGAGTCGGCCTCAGGCTCCCCACTATTTCCATTCGGCCGGGCCAGCCGAACAAGGCCGCTTCCGGCTTCTTCTCCAGCATTCTGCGCGAGCCGCTGATCGGACGGGAAGCACTGTTGCCGGTGAGCGAGACAGCACGTCACTGGTTCGCGAGCCCGCGCGCGGCCGTCCGGTTCATGCTGCACGCGGCGGAACTCGACGGTGCTGCGCTGGGCACCGTGCGCACGCTCAATATGCCGGGTTTTTCCGCGACCGTCGCCGAACAAATCGAAGCGCTACGCCGTGTCGCCGGCGACGCTGCTGTCGCGCTCATCAGGCATGCACCGGACCCCGCGGTGGCAGCGATCATCGAAGGTTGGCCGCGCAACTTCGATGCCCGGCGTGCGCGCCTGCTGGGCTTTCGTGCCGAAAGCTCCTTCGATGAGATCATTCGCGTGCACATCGAAGACGAGTTGGGCGGCGCACTGCCGTTGCCTGCGGCACTTTCCTGAGAGTCGGCTCAGATCATGCTGCTTGGCGCGGTCGCGGATGACTTCACCGGCGCCAGCGATATCGCGAACACGCTCCGCAAGGGTGGCATGCGCACCGTTCAGTTCGTCGGCGTCGACGCCGACGGAGCGCCGGCGGATTGTGAAGCAGGCGTCGTTGCACTCAAGACACGCTCCGCCACATCCGACGACGCCGTGCGCCTTTCTCTGGAGGCCGCGCGCTGGCTGCAGGCACAAGGGTGTCGCCAGATCCTGTTCAAGTACTGCTCGACCTTCGACTCCACCCCTGCCGGGAACATCGGCCCGGTCGCCGATGCCCTGCTGCAGTTGACGTCGGCGGACCTCGCCATCGTGTGCCCTGCCTTTCCGGGCGCGGGCCGCCGGTTGTTCATGGGACATCTGTTCGTCGGCGACCGGCTGCTCAGCGAGTCCGGCATGGAGCATCACCCGCTCACACCGATGACCGATCCGGACATCCGCCGTTGGCTCGCGCGTCAGAGTCGGTGCCGCGTGGGCCACATTCCGCTGCACACGGTTCGCGCGGGATCAGCGGCACTGCGCGAAGCATTCGAACAGGAGAAACGCGCGGGTCACCGTCTCGTGGTAACCGATGCCATCGCCGATGAAGACCTGCTCGCGCTCGGCGCGGCGGCAACCGGGCATCGTCTCGTGACCGGAGGTTCCGGAATAGCGCTCGGGCTGCCGCGCAACTTTCGCGAGCAGGGCCTGCTCGCGGAGCGGCCGCTGGCGCTGCCGACACCCCGCGGCGCCGGAGTTGTATTGTGCGGCTCATGCTCCACGACGTCGCGACGACAGGTCGAAGCCTATCGTCAGCTCGCCCCGGCGTTGTCCATCGATCCAGCTGAATTGCTCGGCGGCCGCATGACCCCGGGCCGCGCCGCCGAGTGGGTCCGGGCGCAACGTGGCGCCGTACCAATCGTCTTCTCGACTGCAGATCCGCTCGCCGTGACGCATGTGCAGGCCGCGCTCGGGCGCGAGCAAAGCGCGGCCGCGGTGGAGCGTTTCTTCGGTGAACTAGCCCGCCTGCTCGCAAACAACGGTGTACGCCGCATCGTGGTGGGTGGCGGGGAGACCTCGGGCGCCGTGACGACCGCGCTCGGGCTCGAGCGCCTGTGGATCGGCCCCGAAATCGATCCAGGCGTGCCCGTCCTGTTTGCCGAGCGCGGCGCGTGGATCGGCATTGCGCTGAAGAGCGGCAACTTCGGCGCGGACGACTTCTTCGTGCGTGCCCTGGAGGCAGTAGGATCGCCATGAACGAGCAGCAGACGCGGGAAGCCATCGTGACCTGGGGAGCGTCGATCTTCGCGCGCGGCCTGACGAGCGGATCGTCCGGCAACATTAGCGTGCGGCTGGCAGAGGGCTACCTGGCGACACCGACCAATTCGTGTCTCGGATTCCTGCAAGCCGCGCGGCTTTCCCGGCTCGATGAGTCGGGCACTCATGTCGGTGGCGATAAACCCACGAAGGAGTGGCCACTGCATCTGGCCATGTACGACAACCGTCCGGCGGCACGAGCGGTGGTGCATCTGCATTCGAGCTTCGCTACCGCGCTCTCGTGTCTCACCGATGTCGATCCGACGAATGCCGTGCCACCGATCACACCCTACGTGGCGATGCGCGTCGGCAAAGTGCCGCTTGCACCCTATGGGCGGCCCGGCTCGCTGGAAATCGCTGCACCGGTGGCTCGTCTTGCACGCGAGCACGGCGCGGTTCTCCTGCAAAACCACGGCCCGGTAGTCTGCGGTGGCTCGCTCGATGAGGCCATCTTCGCGATCGAGGAGCTGGAAGAAGCGTCCAGGCTGATACTGCTCACGCGCGGCATGCCCGTGCGCCTTCTCGGCCCGGAAGCACTCGCCGATCTCGAGCGGCATTTCCGCACCAGGTAATCCATGCTCCAGTTCTGCGCCAATCTCGGTTTCCTCTGGCCCAATCTGGCTCTGCTCGATCGCATCGCTGCAGCGGGTGCCGCCGGCTTCAAGACAGTGGAGTTCCACTGGCCATACGGTGTTCCCGCTACACAGTTGCGCCACGCGTGCGAGCAGGCGGGAGTTCGCGCCATCGGTCTGAACACGTCGGCCGGCGACACGCACGCTGGAGAGTTCGGACTCGGCGCGTTACCGGGCCGTGAAGTCGACTTCTCTGCGGACATCGACAGAGCGATCAGCTATGCGCGGCGGATCGGCGCGGGTTCCATTCACGTCATGGCCGGCATCGTGCCGCAGGCGGACAAGCGCCGCGCCGAGGAGCAGCTCGCAACAAATCTCAGCCTCGCTGCCGAGCGCGCGCCGGATCTCACACTGCTGCTGGAACCGATCAATCGGCGTGACCGACCCGGCTATCTTTACTCGACGGTGGAAAAAGCTGCAGCGATGATCGAGCGCGTCGGCGCTCCCAACCTCGGAATCCTATTCGACGTCTACCACGTGGGTGTCGCTCAGGGCGACGTGCTGCGGCGATTGGAACAGCACCTGCCGTTGATCGGCCACGTTCAGATCGCAGCCGTGCCAAGCCGGGCGGAGCCCGACGAGGGCGAGATTGCCTACGGTGCCGTATTTGCAGCACTCGAACGGCTCGGCTATCGCGGCTACATCGGCTGCGAATATCGTCCGCGCAGCGACACCAACGCAGGCCTGCGCTGGCTGAAGACACTGGGTGTCTCGCTCTGAGCTTCCGCTCTGCGGACCAAGTTCGCAGGAATGCCCGCCATCGCTCCCCCACGGCTTCCCCGGGCGCGCGGCCCGTCGCCGGCGCGCGTGCATGCTGCGAAAAGTCCTGTCGAACGTCGTTTTTTTGTCTGGAGAGACGGAGAGCACGCGCTCAACCTCGACAGCGAACATGGCGATTGCCGCCAGCGACGCTGCAAGGTCGTGCCGGCCATCGTTCGCAGAGCGAGGGCGCGAGCCGTAAGCGGCGCGCACCGGCCCGTAGTCCGTATCCGTGAGGGGGAAGCGATGATATCCAAGAGCAAGTTGCCCACGACGCCCGCCGCAGTACTCGAGATGATCCTGGGCGTGGCCGTCGGAGCGATTCTGAGCGTGCCTGCCCGGGCGCAGGAGTCGCCGCCGCGGAGCGCGCCGGCGCAGGAGACGGGCGATCTCGAGGAAGTCTTCGTCACCGCCACTCGCCAGTCACTGTCGGTCAACAAGGTACCGATCTCGATGACGGCCGTGACGTCGGAGAACCTGGAAAAACAGGGCGTGAAAGACGTGCAGGACCTGACACGCATGGTCCCGGGCATGACATTCCGCCGCGATGCGAATGACGGCAACCCCGACATCTCGATCCGAGGCGTGAAATCCTTCAGCCAGGGCACGCCCACTACCGGCGTGTACCTCGACGATGTACCGATTCAGAAACGCGGCAGTTCCGGCGGAATCACGGGAAACGGCTCGCCGTTTCCGCAGCTGTACGATATGGAGCGGATCGAAGTGCTGCGCGGGCCGCAAGGCACCCTGTACGGCAGCTCGGCGGAAGGCGGCGCGGTGCGTTTCATCAGTCGCACTCCCAGCCTGACCCAATACGATGTCACGGCACGAGGCGAAACCTCCAAGGTCGAGGACGGCGGCACGAGCTATGAAGGCGACATCGCGGTGGGCGCCCCGATCATCGAAAACAAGCTGGGCGTCAGGGCAAGCGCCAGCTACCACCGTCAGGGCGGATACATCGATCACGTCTCGCTCTACACCGGTGAAACATTCGCGCCCAACGCCAACTGGCGCGAGGCGAAGTCGTTCCGGCTCGCGATGCTGTGGCAGCCGACGGATCAGCTGAAAATCACACCGTCCGCGTACTACTCCGGGGATTACCAGCACGACGGCGAGCTCGCGTTCGGAAACGTACCTCAGTTCACGATCAACTCCGGCGTATTCACGAACAAGGGCGTCACGCCCGGCGGAGTGCAATACGATTTCCCCGACAAGTTGTTCACTGGCGGCACCTTCGGCCCCTACAACTATCTCGGCCCCGGCAAGACCCCCATGGGGAACTACTCCGACTACAACAGCACGCCGGAGTTTGCAGGTTCGCCGCGCAACTCGACGCTCTTCGTGCCCTCGGTGACCGTCGATTACGACTTCGGCCCCGTTACACTGAAATCGATCACCGCACGCATCGATGACACGGTCCAGGGCTACACCCCGGGCGTGACACAGATGTTCGGCACCTTCCCGGCGGTCATGCCGAACAGCACGAACGCCCAGCTCGTGATTCCGGGATCCGTGGCGGCCACGTGCGCGAGCGCGTCGTCGCGCACCGATGACGGCATCTGCCGCGTCCCGGTGACCGGCGGTACGGGATCGAACTTCCTCGTTCCCGGCTTTCCGGACCGGTTCGCGCAGTCCGTGTATTTCAATGCGCGCAGGGCCTTCAGCCAGGAGTTTCGGATTCAGTCCGCCCCTGACAGCGGCAGGCTGAGCTGGATCGCCGGCCTCTACTACAATGAATCCCGCTACCGCCAGAACCTCGAGAACTACGGTAACGACCAGGATGTCTCGATGTTTCTGCGCGGCGTCGGATTCGAGTGGTTCCTCGGGGCTCCGGCTTCCAGCACGACCGGGCAGCTTCTTCCGGTGGGCGCACCTGGCCTCAGCACCTGGCGTCACCAGATCACGGTGGAGAAAGAGAAAGCCATCTTCGGCGAGATGAGCTACGAGTTCACGCCGAAGCTGAAAGGAACGGTCGGTGTGCGCGCGTTCGAGTCATCGCTCGATTACCGGCAGCTCTCCGCGGGAGGCAACCTCGTCGGCAACCCGCCCGGCTTCGTTGCGACTCCGCAGCCGCCGGCCGCGATTACCGATCCCACCCAGGGACATCCTTTTGCGAATCAGCCTGGCGACCCGGTCAATACCACAGCGGGCGCGCAGAAGGAGCACCCGGTAACGCCCAAGGTCGGCCTGTCGTATCAGCTCGACGACTCGAATCTGTTCTACGGCACGGTCGCGAGCGGCTACCGCGCGGGCGGCATCAACATCCCGGCGAGTCAGGGCAACTGCGGGCCTGTGCTGCAGGCACTCGGCTGGACCACCACGCCCGAGGAATACAAGTCCGACAAACTGGTGAACTACGAGCTTGGCGCCAAGAACCGCTTCGGCAACTGGCAGGTGAACTCCTCGGTCTTCTTCATCCAGTGGAAAGACCCGCAGATCAACCAGCGCCTGAGCCAGTGTCTCTTCAACTACCTGTCCAACGGTGGGGCCGCGATAAGCCGTGGATTCGATGTGCAGCTGAACGGCCGCGTCGGGGCTGTGACGCTGAATGCCTCTGCTTCCTACACCGACGCGCACTACACCGAAACCGTGCTCACGCAGGTTTCGGCCGGCGGCGCTGCGCAGGTCGTCGTTCGCGATGGCGACGCTCTCGGCGTACCGAAATGGCAGGCCCGCGCCTCCGCCCAGTACGACTTCAACGTCGCGGGCGTGCAGAGCTACATCCGTGCCGACTACTCCTACGACGGGGATTACTACCGCACGACCGGCCCCGGCACGATCAGCTATGACCCCGTGGGCTACCAGGGCGAGGCGTTCAGGAACGTGGGCCTGCGCATCGGCATGAACTTCCCCCGCGTGGAGGCCTCGCTGTTCGCGGACAATCTCACCAACGAGGACACGGTTCTTTCCATCGCCCGCCCGAGCGGATCGTTCATCACCTACCTGTCGAATCAACGCCCACGCGAGGTAGGCGTAACGGTGTCGACGCGATTCTAGCCGCGCGCGCGGAACGCGCCGCTGCCGTCACGAGGTTGCCGAAGTC